>NZ_CM145484.1:447500-3957385 GCF_055521515.1 Sphingomonas sp. BL-S-28 | reverse complement strand
CATAGCAAATTGCAACGCCTCAGAAGCCCGCGCTTCCGGGGCGTTTTTGATTCCCGCACAAGCCCACGACTCCATTTCCAACGCAGGCGCGCCGCTGCATCAAAAGATCCTGGCCTTCTGACGTGTAGGACCACGGCTGCGATCAGGTCGCGGATTCGCTCAATCGCTTGCGCTCTCAAAGTCCTGCCCGCGCGAAGGTCTTCGTGGGGCCGCGACTGTCTCACGGTACACGTGTGTACGCGTACCTCAGGCTCCCAGGACATCGGGAGCATCAGCATATGGGACTGTGTCCCGGGGCGTGGTGTAGCTGAAGCCGAGGCGCCGCGCATTTCGGCATCCGTCTGGGCCGTTCATGCTCCTGGGACTGCTGAGAGCATGGTGATTGGATTGTCGCTGACCGGCGCCATGGTTTCAAGGGTCATATAGCGGGCACGCTGGACGGCCCATTCGTCTGACTGTTCCATGAGGATAGCGCCGATGAGTCGGGTGATGGCAGCCTCATTGGGGAAGATGCCGACGACATCCGTGCGGCGTTTGATTTCGCCGTTGAGGCGCTCGATGGGGTTTGTGCTGTGTAATTTGGCGCGATGCTCGCGCGGGAAGGTCATGTAGGCCAGCACATCGGGTTCGGCTTCATCCATCAGGTTTGCCAGTTTGGGCAGTTTGGGTCGCACCTGATCGGCCACGGCACGCCATTGCTGGCTGGCGGCCTCGGGTGTTTCCTGAGCGAAGGCGGTGGCGATGAAGGCGGAGACAACCCTGCGGCCGCTTTTACCGGCATGAGCCAGCGCATTGCGCATGAAGTGAACCCGGCAGCGCTGCCACGTGGCACAGAGCAGTTTGGAGACGGCTGCCTTGATGCCTTCGTGCGCGTCGGAGATGACCAGCTTGACGCCGCGCAGTCCTCGGCGCGTCAACTTGCGCAGGAAGGCGGTCCAGAAAGGCTCGGCTTCCGAGGCGCCGATGTCCATGCCCAGCACTTCGCGGCGACCGTCGCTGTTCACGCCTACCGCGACGATCACCGCCACCGAGACGATCCGCCCATTCTGCCGAACCTTCACGTAGGTTGCGTCGATCCAAAGGTACGGCCAATCCCCTTCGATCGGGCGGTCCAGGAAGGTATGCACGCGCTCGTCGAGCTCCTCACATAGGCGGCTCACTTGGCTCTTGGAGATGCCGTCCATGCCAAGCGCTTTGACCAGATCGTCCACTGAGCGGGTGGAAATGCCCTGGATGTAGGCCTCCTGGATCACCGCAGTCAGCGCCCGCTCCGCCATCCGACGTGGTTCGAGGAAAACGGGAAAGTAGCTGCCTTTGCGCAACTTTGGGATCCGCAGCTCGACAGTGCCGGCCCGCGTCTGCCAGTCGCGCTCGCGGTGCCCGTTGCGCTGAACAAGCCGGTCGGGAGACTTCTCGCCGTAGCCAGCGCCAGTCAGGTTGCCGACTTCCATCTCCATCAGCCGCTCGGCGGCAAACGAGATCATCTCGCGTAGAATATCCGCGTCCGGGGTCTTCTCTACCAGCGAACGCAGGTGCATCATCGGATCGGTCATCGTGATTCCTTCCGTCAGGTTCGAGTTTCGCAACCCAAACCTATCCGAAAATCACGGTGACCACCTCAACCCTCAGCTACACCACCTCCCGGGACACGATCGCATATGGCAAATCGCCATAATGGCCGAACCGCCTTCGCCCGTCTTCCGAAGCCAATGCATCTGCGCCTTCCTGGAAATTCAGGACCGCCGCGGCGTGATCACTCGCACGCTCACGAAGGTTGGGCGTCTGGTGCGAGATGATGAAAAATGCAGCCCGGACCTGAAGCTCTGCCTTGCGACGTCATCCAGAGGCGATCGCGGACAAGGCCGGCTTCTGTCGGCGCGGTCCAATTACCTCTCCACCCCTCTATAAATGCAGAAGCAAGCGAACACGCGAGCGGTGCGCAGGCACTTCGCCGGGCCCTCAATGCGCGCCCATTGATGAGGTTGTCAGAGATGAATTTCCAAAGCTCCGCCATGCTTGAGCCGATAATCGAAACGACGGCTCATTCCATGAGCCATCGGGCGGATTGCGACATTGCGGCACCCCCGCAGGCTGTATCGGCGTTGAGGTAAGTCCCGAGCCTATCATTCAGGCCTGAACTGTCCTGACAAAGCACAGATTTCCGTAATCGTGATTATGAATATCGGGTGTAAGCGTCACTCTTTCCAAAAAATGTGCCGCTGACCGCCTCTAACGTCGCATTCAATCGCGGTCGTGAGTTTATAGGGAAAAACAATGTCTCAGTCCTACCGCATCGATGGCGATAAGTATATTTGTCGTGTGCCGATTGAAATGTTGTTCTGCGAAAGTAACGACTTTATTCACGGCCCGAATGCCTATGCCGAGCGTCCGCCGCTGTGGCATCAGCAGCACAATATCACCGACGGCCTGCCCATCATGAGCCTGCGGTCCCACATCCGGCTTTTCGAAGGCTTCTTCGATCCTTCGCAGCTTGATGTCGGTTATTACGAGAATTGGTGGAACACCATCCATCACACGATGGGCATCGCGCTGCCGTGCAGTGCGACGCAGCAGATTTCCCAGCGCTACGACTATTTCAATCATCTCAATGCACGTTATGCGGAAAATGGCATTGAAGACGCTGCCTTCGCCCTTGAAGGTGAATACGATGCGTCGACCGGCCGCTTCATTCTGCGGGATGGCCATCATCGCACCTGCTATCTGATCGCGCGTCGCGAACGTTGGGCCAATGTCCGCATGTCGCGTTCATCCTTCTCGGCGTTGTTCGAGCCGGCCATCGGCGAGCGTGTGCGCAAGCATGTCGAACAGATTGGCTATACCCAGCCCTATGCTCCTATCGAGCATCCGCAATTCCATGTCCCCTTCGCTTATCGGGACAATTTCTTCCCGAACCGCCTCAGCTGCATAGCCGACACGCTAGGCTATATCCGGCCGGCGAGCGTACTGGATATCGGCTGCAACGCCGGATATTTTTCGCGTCATTTCAGCCGTATGGGCGCGCATGTTGTCGGTGTGGAACCGCAGGATTGCCATTTCACCACCGCTTCAATCCTCAACGAACTTTTCAACACGCGGTGTGATTATCGGCAGGATACGGCAGAAAACGTCGATTTGGGCGACCAGGTATTCGAAGTTGCGATCATGCTTACTGTCCTATACCACTTCCTCGATAAGGGGGACACGGCAGTGAAGATCGCCAAGAAGATCGATAGTCACGTGTCGCACTTCGTGTTTTGGGAATCCGGCTCTGATGCCGAACGCGAAATCGACTTCATGAGGCGACATACGGGCTTCAATGCCTATCGCCGCCTGCGCACGACCATCGGCACCGGCCGTGTTCGCGAACTGGGCGTATTCGCGCGCGAAGCCGAAACCATCGATAACCTTCTGGCCTTCAACCCCTATCACCATTTCATGCTCGCAACCGCCCTTTGAAAGCTGCGATAATCTGCCCCCTCACCGGCTTGTTGGTAGGTCGGTGAAGGGGGCAGTAGCAGATGCACAGTGCGGATAAGCGGGGTGGGGCGATGCTTTCCTGCGGCACGCACCTCACCCTCAAAACCCATCCCAAAACCGCGGTTTTGTGCACACGGCACACGTACATACCACGTGCCTGTCGAAATTATGTCGTATACTATCGACAACTCCTTCCAGATGGGCATCATCGCGGTCAGCGGATCGTCCTGATCCGATGACCCTGCATGTCTGGCGGCCTTTGGGCCAAGGAGTATCGATGATCACCCGCACCCTTCGTTCTTCGTCTCTGCGCCTGATCGCGCTTGGCGGTCTGTGCTCGGCCTCGGCCATTGCCATCGCGGCCGCGCCGTCCGCGCCCAGCTTCGACGTGGCGCGCGTGTCCAACGACATCAAGACGCTCTCCAGCGATGCTTTCGAAGGCCGCGGCCCTGCCACCCGCGCTGAAGTGAAGACCATCGACTACATCGCCGCGCAGATGAAGGCCGCCGGCCTCAAGCCGGCCGGCGACAAGGGAACCTGGTTCCAGAACGTGCCGCTGCTGCAGTCGGACATCGTGGGAACCCCGTCGCTCTCGATGAGCATCGGCGGAACTGCGACGCCGCTTTCGCAGGGCAACGAGATCGCCGTGCGCGCGGCTGAGAACGGCCAGTCGACCGTCAACTTCAAGGACCTGCCGCTGGTCTTCGTCGGCTATGGCGTGAAGGCGCCCGAGCGTGGTTGGGACGACTTCAAGGGCGTTGATCTCAAGGGCAAGATCATGGTCGTGCTCATCAACGACCCCGACTTCGAGGGCGGTGAAGGCGACTTCGGCGGCAAGCTGATGACCTACTACGGCCGCTGGACCTACAAGTACGAGGAAGCCGCGCGCCAGGGGGCGGCGGGCGTGCTGGTGGTACACGAGAGCGAGCCCGCCTCCTATGGCTGGGCCACGGTCAAGAACTCCAACACCAACACCATGTTCGACATCGTCCGCGCCGATCCCAAGTCGGCGCACACGCAGATGGAAGGCTGGATCCAGAAGGACCTTGCCGCGCAGCTACTGAAGGCGTCCGGCATCGATTTCGAAGCAGCCAAGGCTGCCGCGCGGAAGAAGGATTTCCAGCCCATTCCGCTGAAGGCGACGATGAGCGCCGACTATGCGGTGAAGTCGCAGGTCATCACTTCGCACAACGTCGCCGGAATCGTGCCCGGTTCGAAGTATCCGAACGAGACCGTGATCTACTCCGCGCACTGGGATCACCTTGGCGTCGGTGCACCGGATGCCAAGGGCGACCGCATCTACAACGGCGCGCGCGACAACGCTTCGGGTACGGCGGCGCTGCTCGAACTGGCGCGCGCTTTCGCCAAGGGGCCGAAGCCTGAGCGCACCGTGCTGTTCCTGGCGGTGACGGCGGAAGAGAAGGGCCTGCTCGGCTCCGAATACTATGCCGACAATCCGCTGCGTTCGCTGGCGACCACCGCCGGCGTGATCAACATGGACGGTCCGCTCTCGATCTCCAAGACCACCAACTTCAGCATCTCCGGCGCGGCCAAGCTGGATCTGCTGACCGTGCTGACCGAAGAAGGCCAGAAGCTGGGCCGCCACTACACGCCCGACGCCCGTCCGGAGGCAGGCAGCTTCTACCGTTCGGACCACTTCTCGATGGCGAAGCGCGGCGTTCCGGCGATCTCGTTCAGCCCGGGGCGCGAGCTGGTCGATGGCGGCGATGCGCGCGGCAAGGAACTGTCCGACGCCTATACCCGCGACAAGTACCACCAGCCTGCCGACGAATACGATCCCAGCTGGGATACCAGCGGTTGGACCAGCGATCTGACGCTGCTCTACAATACCGGCGCGCGTCTGGCCGACAGCCACGTCTGGCCGAACTGGTCGCAGGACAGCGAATTCCGCGCAACGCGTGACGCCACCGGGGCGCAGCGCAAGCCCTGAGTGTCTCCCGTCTGACGGGCCATTTCACGCCCCGGTGCCGCAAGGTGCCGGGGCGTTTTCCGTATCGGGCAAGCGGGTTATCGCAATTAGACCAAGGCCGATGTGGCCTGCCTTGTTCCCTGCGGCACATCGGCTTGCCGAGCCGGCAAGACTTGCCTCAAACGGATTGATCGCGCCTCAGCGATTGCCCGACAGTCCCGTTCGAAACGCACGCGGCCGCGAAAAGCGACCGTGCAGGAAAAAGACGTTCGAGGGGAGGATCGGTTCATGCTCAGCAGGAAAGCAGCCTTGTGCCTTGCTGCCGCGCTCGTTTTCGCGCCGGAAGTGGTGTTGGCGCAGGAGGCTGAGGCGCCGGCGCCTGAGGACGCAGCGCAGCCCAAGACCGGAGAGATTATCGTCACCGCCCGCAAGCGGCAGGAATCGATCCTGCGCGTGCCGGTGGTGGAAAGCGTGCTGAGCGGTGAAGCGCTGCAGCAACAGCAGATCACCTCGATCCAGGGAGTGACCAGCCGCATTCCCGGGCTTGTGCTCGGCAATTCGGTCCTTTCGGTCGGCTCGCAGATTTCGCTGCGTGGCGTCGGCACCAGCGCGCTCGACGCCGGTATCGACCAGTCGGTCTCGCTCAATATCGACGGGCAGCAGTTCAGTCAGGGCCTGTCGTTCCGCAGCGGGCTGTTCGATCTGGCACAGGCGGAAGTGCTGAAGGGCCCGCAGGCGCTGTTCTTCGGCAAGAACAGCCCCGGCGGCGTGATTGCGCTGACCACCGCCGATCCGGGGCGGACGTTCGAACTGATCACCCGCACCAGTTATGAATTCGAGGCGCGTGAGATGCGCGGGGAACTGATCGTCTCCGGCCCGGTGACCGACACACTGGGGCTGCGGCTTGCCGGCACATGGTCCGATTCCGATGGCTGGTTTCGCAATCGGGCAGTGGCCTATCCCGGCACCGGCGCGGTGGATCCGCGCCAGCCGCGCACCGGCGGCAATGAGAACTACATCATTCGCGGCACTGCCGTGTGGGAGCCGGATCCCAGCTTCAAGGCCCGGTTGAAGGTGAACTTCACCAAGGACCACAGCGACAATCCCGCCACCACGCAAAGCGTCTCCTGCCCGGACGGGATCGCCCCGGTGGTGAGCCCCACCAGCATCGGCTATCCCTTTCTGGTCAGCTGCAAGCAGAGCCGGAACGTCTACTTCGTGTCGATGGACCCGGCCGCCTTCACCGGCTTGCGCCGCGATGGCACGCCGGGGCTGCGCAATAACGGAGAGCCCTTCACCAACATCGTCCAGAACTTCGGCGTGCTGGACATGACCTGGCGGCCGGCGACCGACCTCAGCCTGACGTCCACCACGACGTATTACCACAACACCACCGATGCCGCGATCAACGGCACCGGCACCAGCGCGGCCGGCCCGGCGCTATTCGCCGACAATCATTTCAAGCGCCGCGACGTGACCGAGGAGCTGCGTCTGGAATCGGACTGGCGCGACAGCCCGGTCAATTTCCTGCTGGGCGGCTATTACCAGAACGGCAAAGTGACCAACGACGTGTTCGTCGGCGGCAATACCAGCCAACTGCTCTACGTGGGCGCCTATGGCATCTTCATTCCGATCCCGGCGGTGCTCTCGGCCGGCACGCACGATATGCGGATCGAATCGACATCGCTGTTCGGGCAAGTCCGCTGGAACCCGGTGAAGACGCTGGAACTGGCGCTGGGCGCGCGCTGGACCAGCGAGCAGCGGCGCGACGACGCGGTCTCGCGCAATGCCTTGGGCGAATACGTCGATATCGACCTGCCGACGCCGAAGATCTCGTCCAAAAACATCTCGCCCGAACTGACGGTGACATGGACGCCCAGCGATGACTTCACCGTGTTCGGCGCGCTGAAGCAGGGCTACAAGTCCGGCTCCTACTCGATCACCACCCCGGCGGTGGCCGGCGTCGACAACTCCTTTGGCGACGAGCGTGTGCGCGGCGGCGAACTGGGCTTGAAGGCGCGCACGGCCGACCGTTCGCTCACCGCCAACGCGGCCTTCTACTATTACCGCTACAAGGGGTTGCAGGTGGGCACCAATGTGCCGGCGCTGAACGGCATTCCGGTGGTGCGGACGATGAATGCGGGATCGTCCAAGGTCTATGGCGTCGATTTCGATACGACATGGCATCCGCCGCAAGTGGAAGACCTGTCGCTGACCGCCGCAGTCAACTGGAACAAGGCCAGCTTCATCAGTCTGGACGGCGTGCCGTGCTATGGCGGACAGACCTATGCGGCGGGCTGCAACCAGCTGCTCGATCCTTCGACCGGGCTCTACACCGGGCAAAGCGCATCGGGCGAGCCGCTGGAGCGGGCGCCCGAATGGCAGTTTTCGGCAGGGGCCGATTACGAGCTGCCGGTCAGCAGCACCACGCGGTTCGCGCTGGGCAGTTCGGTGCAGTATTCGTCCAGCTATCACGCCACGATCGGCCCGCGTGAGGATTACATTCAGGGCTCCTACGCCAAGCTCAATGCCTATCTGACGCTGAAGGGCGCGGACGACCGCTGGGAAGTCTCGCTGATCGCCAACAACCTCACCAACGTGATCCGCGCCGGCTATTGCACCAACGGCAATTTCCAGAACGGCCAGATCCTGGGCGGACAAGTGACCGGCAGCCCGACCAACGCGGCGGGGCCAGCGGGGATCGACGAAGTATCCTGCGTGCTCGATCCGGGCCGGCAGGTGTTCCTGAAGCTGACGCTGCGGCCTTTCGGATAGGGGGCGGTTTGGATAGAGGGAATGCGCAGTTTCCTTGACTCTGCGCGCCCCGCCGCTTATCGGGCGGAGTTTACCGATCCAGCGAATTTTTCACGGAGTGCCCATGGCGCGCGTTACTGTCGAAGACTGTGTCGACAAGATCCCCAACCGGTTCGATCTCGTCCTGCTCGCCGCGCAGCGTGCGCGCGAGATTTCGGGCGGCGCCGAACTCACGCTTGAGCGTGACCGCGACAAGAATCCGGTCGTCGCCCTGCGCGAAATCGCCGAACAGAACGTCAAGCCCACCGAGCTGAAGGAATCGCTCGTCACCTCGATGCAGCGCGTGCTGCCCGACGACGACGATGCGATGGACGATGTCGGCTCGCTCAGCCAGTCGGCAGAGGCTCTGCGCATCACCGCTTCGGCACCGACGCGCAACACCTCGATCGGCGGCGATTACGACGGTTGATGTCTTCCTTGCGATCGCTCCGTATCAGCCCTGATGGCTTGACTACGGAGGGATCGCGGGCAACCATCGTCAGGTGGTTGCAGGAAAGCACAGATTGCCCCGCATAGCCGGGAGCGGCGGGTCGGCCCTGAAAAGGGTACGGCCCGTTGTCGCGTCCGGGGGAGGGGCATCGGAAAAAGCCGAGGCGCCTTCCGAGGCTGCGCGCAGCGCCACGATCGCCATCTACAGCGTCAAGGGCGGGGTGGGGAAAACCACCTTTGCCGCCAATCTTGCCTGGTGTTCGGCGCAGTCGACCGCCCACCGCACCTTGCTCTGGGATCTCGACGCCGCCGGCGGTTCAGGCTTTCTCTATGGGCTTGAGCCGAAAGGGTCGCGCCTTGCGGAGGAAGTTTTCACCAAGGATCGCCCGGCCACCAAGCTGATCCAGACGACTCGCGATCCGCTGGTGGACGTGCTGCCCGCCGATGAGAGCATCCGCGCGCTCGACGCGCAATTGACGCGCATCGGCAAGCGCAAGCGGCTTGCCAGGCTGGCGGAGGAGCTTTCGGCGGACTATCCGCGCATCGTACTCGATTGCCCGCCGGTGCTGAATGAGCTTTCGGCGCAAGTCGCCCGCGCGGCGGACCTCATCATCGTGCCGCTGCCGCCCTCGCCGCTGTCGGCGCGGGCGCTGGAACTGGTGGTGCGCGAGATTGCGGGAACCACCAAGCGTCACCCGCCGATCCTGCCCGTGCTCTCCATGCTCGACATGCGCCGCGCGCTGCACCGGCAAGTGCGCGAGGCACAGCCGGACTGGCCGGCGGTGCCTTATGCCAGCGTGGTCGAACAATGCGCGGTGCAGCACCGCCCGGTGGGCGCGATCGCCCCCACCAGTCCGGCGGCGCAGGCCTTCGCGATGCTGTGGCGAGCGATCGAGGCCAAGCTGGCAGAGAAGCGCAATTGAGGCCTTTCCGCGGGCGATCGGCGCGACTTTCGCCTGCCGCGCGCAATGGCTGTTCACCCACCGCGTGACAGGTTAAGTTCCCCCGCCCGGTTTCGTTCGGGCAACAGGGGGAAATGGTGAGCGAACTAACTGAAAGTCTGGCAGAAATCGGGCAAGGTGCGATGGCGGCGCGCGCGGCCGAGCCCTACGCGGGGGAGGCTGAGGACGGCCACACGCATGAGACGGCCTGCCTGAACTGCGGCACCAAGCTGATCGGATCGCACTGCCATTCCTGCGGGCAGGCGGCGCATGTTCACCGCACGCTGGGCGCATTCTTTCACGATCTGCTGCACGGCGTCTTCCATTTCGAGGGCAAGATCTGGCGCACGCTGCCGATGCTGGTCCGCCACCCCGGCGCCCTGACGCGCGAATATATCGACGGCAAGCGCGCCAGCTTCGTCTCGCCGATCGCGCTTTTCCTGTTCTGCGTCTTCCTGATGTTCGCTGTGTTCCACGCAACGCACGACGAAAGCGTGAAGGGCGCCCGGGCGGTGACCAATCCCAAGGAACTGGCTGCGGCCATCGCCGGCAACGACAAGCTGATCGCCGACCTGAAGGCGCGCCGCAAGCAGTTGGCAGATGCCGGTAAGGATACCGACCGGATCGACAAGCAGATCGAGAACAAGGAAAACGCGCAGGAAGTGCTGCGCGATACGCATGACGCCATCGCCGAAAACACCAGCGACGAGCAGTTGAGCGAGTTCAAGCCGCTGCAGAAGGCCGTGGCCAAGTTCCGGGACGATCCGGATTTCGCGGCCTACAAGATGCAGAACTATGCGTACAAATACAGCTGGACGCTCATTCCGATCTCGGTGCCATTCCTCTGGCTGCTGTTTCCGTTCAGCCGGCGGTTTCATCTTTACGATCACACCGTGTTCGTCACCTATTCGCTGTGTTTCATGACGCTGCTGGCGATTGCCGGGATGCTGCTGGGGGCGATCGGCGCCTCTTCGCTGGAGGGACTGCTGTTCTTCGTGCCGCCGTTCCACATGTATGCGCAGCTTAAGGGCACTTACGGTCTGGCGCGCCGCGCGGCGCTGTGGCGGACCGCGCTGCTGGTGTTCTTCGCCTCCACCGCGCTGCTGTTGTTCTTCGTGGCACTGACCGCGCAGAGCGGGGCGTAAGGCAAATCTGCTGGGTGAGGGGTCGTCAGTCGGACGGCTCCGGCTTGCGGCGGAGGTGCGATTTGTGCGTGCCGCGTGCCACACGGCTCGCTGCACAACCTAAGCGCGGAACCTGAGGCGCAACCTTACAACACACCCCTTCGTCATCCCCGCGCAGGCGGGGATCCCGCTTTTCTTGCGGCCGTACGACAGGTTGCAGAAGGAAGCGGGGCCGCCGCCTACGCGGGGGGCGACGAGATAGTGACGGAGGAGTCCATCTCATTCTTCTCACCCTACGTGAGCCAGCCCTCCGCCCAACCAAGACAACAAAAAAGGGCGAGGACACCGCCGTCCTCGCCCTTTCCTGCATTCTTCCCCGAGGGGAAGCCTTGTTTCGGAAGTCTTTTCGAAAGCCTCGTCAGGCGCCCTGGGGCGTCGCGCTGCCGGAGTAGCGGCGGCCGGCCTTGGGGATCGACGATCCCGTCATCGGACGCGGCGTGCCGGTTCCGCGCGGTTCGCTCGGCCGGTCGATCTTGCCGTCGGACAGCAGCTGGTTGATCTCCTCGCCCGAGAGCGTTTCGTATTCCAGCAGCGCCTGTGCCAGCGCTTCGAGCTGCTCGGCATTGTCCCGAAGCAGCGTGGTCGCGCGGGCGTGGGCATCGTCCACCAGACCGCGGATTTCGCTGTCGATCACCTTGTTGGTCTCGTCAGAGGCCATCAGGCGATGCGATCCGCCCATGCCCAGGTAGCCTTCCTGCTGCTCTTCGTACTGCAGCGGACCCAGCTTGTCCGACATGCCCCACTTGGTGACCATGTTGCGGGCCAGACCGGTGGCATACTGGATGTCAGACGAGGCGCCCGAGGAGACCTTGTCGTAGCCGAAGATCAGTTCCTCGGCCACGCGGCCACCCATGGCGACCGAGAGGTTCGCCAGCATCTTGTCGCGGTGGTACGAGTAGCTGTCGCGTTCCGGCAGGCGCATCACCATGCCCAGCGCGCGGCCGCGCGGGATGATGGTGGCCTTGTGGATCGGGTCCGAAGCGGCCTCGTGCAGCGAGACGATGGCATGGCCGGCCTCGTGATAGGCGGTCATCTTCTTCTCGTCGTCGGTCATGACCATGGAGCGGCGTTCCGCGCCCATCATCACCTTGTCCTTGGCGTCCTCGAACTCCTGCATGGCGACCAGGCGCTTGTTGCGGCGCGCGGCGAGCAGGGCGGCTTCGTTGACGAGGTTGGCAAGATCCGCGCCCGAGAAGCCCGGCGTGCCGCGTGCGATCACGCGCGGGTTCACGTCCGGCGCCAGCGGCACCTTCTTCATGTGCACGGCGAGGATCTTTTCGCGGCCCTCGATATCCGGCACAGGCACCACGACCTGACGGTCGAAGCGGCCGGGACGCAGCAGCGCGGGGTCCAGCACGTCGGGGCGGTTGGTCGCCGCGATGATGATGATGCCTTCGTTCGCCTCGAAGCCGTCCATTTCGACCAGCAGCTGGTTCAGCGTCTGCTCGCGCTCGTCGTTCGAATTGCCGAGGCCGTGGCCGCGATGGCGGCCGACCGCGTCGATTTCGTCGATGAAGACGATGCAGGGCGCGTTCTTCTTGGCCTGTTCGAACATGTCGCGCACGCGGCTTGCACCCACGCCCACGAACATCTCGACGAAGTCCGAGCCGGAGATCGTGAAGAACGGCACGCCCGCCTCACCGGCGATGGCGCGGGCGAGCAGGGTCTTGCCGGTACCCGGCGAGCCGACCAGCAGCGCGCCCTTCGGAATCTGGCCGCCCAGCTTGGAGAAACGGGTGGGATCGCGCAGGAACTCGACGATTTCCTCCAGCTCCTCACGCGCTTCATCGATGCCGGCAACGTCATCGAACGTGACGCGCCCCGAACGTTCGGTCAGCAGCTTGGCCTTGGACTTGCCAAAGCCCATCGCGCCCGAACCGCCGCCCTTCTGGACCTGGCGCAGCGCGAAGAAGGCGATGCCGACGATCAGCAGGAAAGGCAGGGTCTGCGCCAGGATATAGACCAGCACGGAGCCTTCTTCCTGGCTCGCGCCGGCGTAGCGCACGTCATGGTCCTGCAGAAGCTGGGTCAGCGTGGTGTCGTTCGGCACCGGGACGGTGGTGAACGAATCGCCGTTCTTCAGCTTGCCGTCGATGCGGTCTTTGCCGATTTCCACCGTCTGCACGCTGCCTTCGGCAACTTTTGCACGGAAGTCGGAATAGGCGATGTTCGGCCCGCTTTCGGCGCGGGTGTTGAACATCGACACAACCAGAAGGAGGGCGACAAAGATGCCGCCCCATACGAGCAGGCTCTTGACCCAGGGATTGCCGCTAGGCTGGTCGTCGTTCATCGTCTGTTGAAACCGTCCTTTCGCCCGTCAATGTAAGATCGGGCGGTTGAATCGCAAGCGTGCGGAATGCAGTCACTGTAATCGAAACCGCACTTCGCTGCGAGCATTTCGCGTTTGATTGCCATTCAAGCCTGCGCAGCCGCGCGACAGGGCGGGAGAGTCAGCGTCATTCTAGCACCTTGGGCGAGGGTTTCGGCGGCCGATTTCGGAGCGTTTGCCGGGCTGGCGAGGGTCACCGATTCCAGCGCATATTCCGCGCCGATCTGGCGGGCCAACGCGCGCGAGATGCTAAGCCCCACCGAATCACCTTCGATTGCGACAAAGCCCGGCGGCAGCCCGGCACCGTCATCCTCCACGCTCAGCGCGATGCTTTCGCCGGTGCGACGCAGGCCGACGCGAATGGTGCCCCGCTCGCGTTGGCCCAGTCCGTGCTCAAGCGCGTTCGCAATCGCCTCGTTCAGGATCAGTGCCACCGGCACGGAGGCTTCGGGCCGCAGGATCAGGCCCGGCTCGGCCACGACGACGGTGGCGATGCCGTCGCGGCCGCTCGTCTCCATGACATTGCGCGTCAGTTCGGAGATGAACGAATCGAGCGTCACCAGCGCGCCATCGGTATGGTAGAGCCGGCGCTGGATGCGGCCGATCACATGTAGCCGCTTGGCCGCATCGCTGATCGCGCGGCGGGCGACCGGTTCCTCAAGCCCGCGCAATTGCAGCGACAGCACGGCCGCGATCATTTGTAGATTGTTGCCCACACGGTGCTGCAATTCCTGAAACAGCACTTCGGAGCGATCCGCCAACTGGCCGCGTTCCTCGGCCAGCACGCGCACTTTCTCGCGCGTGTCGGACAGGCGGGCATTGGCGCGCTGCATCAGGTGGACGAGCGCGATATCCACCGTGACCACGGCGCAGTAGAAAGCCATGGCCACCAGCGTGCGTCCGTCCAGTGAAACACCGAAGCGCGGGGGAATGAAGAAGAACCAGGCGAAGGCCCCGCAGACCACCGCCGTCAGAATGCCTGGGCGCGGTCCGAACAGGAACGAGGACAGCGTCACCGCCGGGAAGAAACTGAGGAACGGGTATCCCGGCGGAAAGGCATCGTCCAGTTCCCACCGCAGTCCCAGCGCGACAAGGCAGAGGCAGAGCGAGATCGCATAGCCGAGCAGCGGACGCTCGGGAATCAGCGGCAGGCGTTCGATGAAGCGGATGGAAAGAGGGGCCAGTCGGATCACGTCTTGTTTGTCGCTCGCTACGCATGGTGCGGCGAGATCGCGTCCGGCAGGTGCGTCCGGGCCGGGCGTCTCGAAAGCAGAGACGCGCGATCCGGCGCGCAAGTTCCCATGTGTGTTATCTTACCAACTGATAGTCTCCGGCCGTATCGATCTGGGCCACCCATCCGGGATAGACGACGATGGTGGTGAGGGTCTCCTCGATGATCGCGGGCGCGGCCACTTCCATCCCGGGCGCAAGGTCCGCGCCGCGATAGACCGGCACATCGGCGAAGCCCTGACCCAGATTGGCGCGGCGGTGGCGGTTCGGCTGCGGTATGACGCCGCTGGGGGCGAAGTCTCCGCCGGCCGCGGGTGAGGGCGTCTCGACATGGGCGGCGAGTCGGACGCCCGAGATTTCGGGAACCTCATGCTCGCGGATGTGGCCGTATTCGGTCATGTGGCGGGCGTTGAACAGTTCGATGGCGCGTGCGGCAAAGGCTTCGTCGATGAAGCCGAGGTCGCCCAGCGGGGTATCGGCGGCGAAATCGAACGAGAGCGAGAAGTTCTGCCCCGGATAGCGCATGTTGAGCCGGTAATCGGCGCGGATGTCCTCCGCGCGGAACTGCGCGGCGGTGAAGAAGCGCGCCGCGCGGTCCGACAGTTCGGTCCAGAGCTTGCGAATGCGTGTCACATCCAGCGCCGAGGCGGAGGCGATGTAGGAGCGTTCCTCGTCAATGGTCGGATTGGCCACCAAAGTGCCCAGTGCCGAGAATGTGGGCGATGCCTTGGGCACCAGCACGCGGCGGATGCCAAGGTCTTCGGCCTGAATCGCCGCGAAAGCGGGGCCGTTGCCGCCATAGGCCAGCATGACGAGGTCCTTGGGATCGATGCCCTTGCCCGCCGTGGTGCGGCGCACGCCTTGGCTCATATGGGCATTGACCACGCGCCAGCAGTCGAAGGCGGCGCGTTCCGCATCCTCGTGGCCGAGTTCGTTGGCGATCTGGCGGAAGGCTTCCTCCACACCGTTGCGGGTCAGGCGGAAGCTGCCGCCGGCGAAGCCTTCCTCGGTGGAGAGGATGCCCAGCATGACCAGCGCATCGGTCACGGTCGGGTCGGTGCCGCCGCGTCCGTAGCAGATCGGGCCGGGCTCGGACCCTGCCGAGCGCGGGCCGACTTCCAGCGCGCCCTTGTTGACGTGGCAGATCGAGCCGCCGCCCGCGCCCAGCGTCTCTACTTTCACCATCGGCACGCCGACGAGATAGCGGTGATGCATGTTCCAGCCCGCCTCGGCCGGGGCCTCTCCGTTCAACACCAGCGCCATGTCGTAGCTGGTGCCGCCCATGTCGACGCAGAGCAGGTTCGGGCAGCCCTTCGCGCGCCCCGCATGGGCCGATCCGACCACACCGCCCGCCGGTCCGGAGGCGAGCACGCGGATCGGCGCGCCGTCGATATAGTCCTTGGTCATCACCCCGCCGGAGGCCTGCATGACCATCAACTGATTGCGGTATCCACCCTCGCCAAGCCGCTGCACCAGCCGTTCGAGATAGCCGGTGACGCGCGGGCCGACATAGGCGTTGACCACCGTGGTCGAGGTGCGGTCGTACTCCGGCGCGCGGGGCAGCACTTCGTGGCTGGCGGAAACGTAGGCGTTCTGGATTTCCTGCCGCACGATCTCCTTGGCGCGGCGCTCATGCTCCGGATTGACGAAGGAGAACAGGAACGAGATCGCCACCGCCTCCACGTTCTGCAGCCGCAGCTTGCGGCAGGCTTCGCGCAGCGCCGCTTCGTCCAGCTCCTTGTGGACCGATCCGTCGTGCAGGACGCGTTCGGGTACTGTCAGGCGGCGGCGGCGCGGGGTGATCTGCTGCGGCGCTTCGAGGCGGACGTCCCAGATATCTTCCTTGTAGCCGCGGCGATATTCGATCTCGTCGCGGAACCCCTCGGTGGTGATCAGGCCGGTGAGGGCGCCGTTCATCTCGATCAGGGTGTTGTCGGCGACGGTGGTGCCGTGGACGATCGCCTCGCAGCGGCCGAGGAATTCGGTGAGGGGCAGGCCTTCCTTCTCGGCCAGCTTGCCCAGGCCCTCCATCACCCCCAGCGAGCGGTCCTCCGGGGTGGAAAGGTTCTTGTGGAGCACCACTTCGTCCCCTTTCAGGAGCGCGAAGTCGGTGAAGGTGCCGCCGATGTCGATGCCTACTCGGTACGTCATTCAGGTTTTCTCACTCTCCAGATCCTCCCCCAGCGGGGGAGGGGGACCGCCGCAGGCGGTGGAGGGGGATTGGCGCGGCGTTGTGTTCTTGCGCGCCCCCTCCGTCGGCCCCTTGGGCCGCCACCTCCCCCGGTGGGGGAGGATCGCGAACTGTCTTGCTATTCCGCCGCCTCGGCCATGCTCGCCATTTCGGCCCTGAGCGCCTCGGTCGCGGCGTGATCCACCGCCAGCGAATAGTCGCCAAGGCTGCCGGTCAGCACCACGCCGTACTTCGCCCGCGCCGCCTCCGGGCTGACGTACTCGTCCAGCACATCCTCCTTCACCGCCTCCGGATCGCGCTGGAGCGGGCGGCCGAACCCGGCGCCGCCGCCGTGCTGGTAGGCGATCACCGCCCCCTCCGGCAGCAGATCCTGCGCGGTGTGGAGAATGGCGCGCTCGTTGGGGGAGCCGACCTCGAAGCGGTTGGTATAGGGGGTCGCATCGTCCCCGCCGCGCAGCCCGCGCAAGGGGTGGTCGGCCGAGACCATCCAGGCCATCGCCGAAGTCGGCCGCAGCACTTGCTTGACGTTGAGCGAGCCGGGGCACCCGCGCCACCGGCCGGCGCCGCCGCCATCGGTGGTCATCTCGCGGCTGATATTGAGGATCGGGAAGCGGCTTTCCGCATCCTCCGCTTCGGAGAGGATCAGGCTGCCCAGCGCGGAAGGGCAGGAGCCCCAGCCATCCAACCCTTCCACCGCCGAAACGTCCATCGACCGGCAGTCGACGCCCTGATCCATCCACATCATGCCGGCCTCGTCGAAGCCGACGACCATGTTGGGCATGCCGATCTTGTAGAGCTGCGGCTGAGACCGTTCGGGCGCCACATTGGACAGCGCGATGCAGACCGCCTCGGTAATCTCGCAAGCCGGGTGGAACGATCCCAGCGCGGCGGGCTTGTTCGGCGGCGGCTGGGCGATGCAGCCTTCGGGGATCAGGATATCGACCGCGTTGAAGAAGCCTTCGTTCTTCACGATCGTCGGGTCCATCGCCGCGACCACCTGGCACATCACGTAGCTGCGCGAATTGGCGAAAGTGTTCCACACGCCGACAAGGTTCTGCCGGTCGTCGGTGCCCTCAAGGTCGACGGTCAGCTGGTCTCCGGCGATGGTGCAGGCGACCTGGACCTTGATGTCCTTGGTCCCGGCCGTGTCGTGGTCGATCCAGACGGTCGCCTCGTGCCGGCCATCGGGCCATTTCGCCACTTCCTCGCGCACGCGGCGTTCGGTGTGTTCGATCGAGTGGTTGATTGCCGCCTTGATGGTCTCCCCGCCCCACTTGCCGATCAGGTCGTCCAGCATCCGCACCGCATGCTGCACGCCGCCGATCATCGCTGCGATGTCGCCCGCGAATGTGGCGAAACGGTTGTTGCGCACCACCGTGTCGAACACGTCGCGGCGCAGTTCGCCCCGGTGGACGAGCTTGAGGCAGGGGTAGATCACGCCCTCGGTAAAGACGTCGGTGGCGTCGAGCGAGAAGCCGCCGGGGTCCTTGCCGCCAGTGTCGCCCTGATGCGCCTGCAGTGTCTGGATGCAGATCAGCTCGCCCTTGTCGTCATAGACAGGGCCGTAGATGCAGTAATCCGGCAGGTGGCCGCCGCCGTGATCGGGATCGTTGCCCAGGAAGACATCGCCCGGCCCCCAGTCATAACGGTCCTGGTTCATCAGCCCCCAGCGCGTTTCCATCTGGTTCACGAAAGTCAGGTGCGGGGTGCCCACCGCGCCCATGGCAAGGCGGCCGTGGGCATCGACGATGGCGGCGTTGCGTTCGTTCGACTGGTTGATGATCGGGCTGGAGGCGGCACGGCCAAGATAAGTCGCAGCCTCGAAACAGACCGTTTCGAAAGCGCCGCGAATGATGTCGCCCGTTACTGGGTCGATTGCGGCCGTGGTCGGCAGGGGCCCGCGCGGCGCGGCGAGCTTGCGGTTCAGCTCGTAGGACACGTCTCTTGCTCTCCCTTGTGGTTTGTCCGAGGTAGGAGGGGAGAGGGCGCGCTTCTCGACAGCGAGCGCATCGGCCCATGCAGATCACGAAACACCGGCGCCGGGCTTGTCCATGGGCGCATAAGGAGCCGTACCGGGAATGAAGACAGCTGGCCGTATCCACCCGGTCTATGCGGAAATGGAGCGCACGGTGTTCGATCGCATGTCGGCACTGGCGCGCGAGCATGGCGCGATCAATCTGGGGCAGGGCTTCCCCGATGGTCCGCCGCCGCCCGCGCTGATCGAGGCCGCAAGCCGGGCCTTGCATGAAAAGTCGAACCAGTATCCGCCCGGCGCGGGCCTGATCGAATTGCGTGAGGCGATCTGCGGCTATTACGCGCGGCGGCAGGGGCTTGAACTTGCGCCGGAGCAGGTGACGGTCACGTCCGGCGCCACGGAAGCACTGGCCGCTGCCGTCTTCGCTTTCGTGAAGCCGGGGGACGAAGTGATCCTGTTCCAGCCCGCCTACGATGCCTATGCGCCGCTGGTGCGCCGCGCCGGCGGCATCGCGGTTTCGATCCCGCTCTCGCCGCCCGATTTCCGCTACCCGGCCGAGGCGCTGGAGGCGGCTTTGCAGGAGCGGTCCACGCTGTTGGCGCGTTCAGGACTGCCCGATCCGGCACCGGTAAAGCCGCGCGTGCTGATGCTGAACGATCCGCTCAATCCGGCGGGCACGGTCGCCAGTCACGAGGAACTGGCGATGATCGCGAAGGCCTGCGTGGAGCATGACCTGATCGCGATCTGCGACGAAGTCTGGGAGGATGTACGCTTCGACGGGGTGCCGCACCGTTCGCTGATGAGTTTTCCCGGCATGGCCGAACGGATGGTGAAGATCGGTTCGGCGGGCAAGATCTTCGGGCTCACCGGCTGGAAGATCGGCTGGATGATCGCGGCTGGCCATCTGGCGACGGCGATCTCGCGCGCGCACCAGTTCCTGACGTATGCCACCGCCGTACCGCTGCAATGGGCGGTGGCGGAGGGGCTGTCGCTGCCCGACGCGGTGCTGGACGAGCAGCGCGCTACATGGGCCGCCGCGCGCCAGCGGCTGAAGGCGGGCCTGACCGAGGCCGGGTTCACCGTGCTGCCCAATGCGGCCACGTGGTTCCTCAATGTCGATCTCGCGGCCTCAGGCATTTCATTGTGCGACCGCGAATTCAGCGAGCGCGCGGTGACCGAGGCCGGCGTGGCGAGCGTGCCGGTGGCGGCACTCTATCAGGGTGAGGAAGCACCCGAACATCTGGTGCGTTTCTGCTTCACCAAGCCCGCAGATGTGCTGGATGAGGCGGTTTCGCGGCTTGCCCGCTTCCGCCAGACGCTGATCGGTTAAGCGCCGTCACACAACCGTCGCTTGACACTTTGCTGCAGTGCGGCATCGTGGTCCCTTCACGCATCGGGGGACGCGCATGGTTGAAGCTGAAGGCACGCTCTGGAACGCGGACCTCGCGCCGACGAGCGCGGCGCAGCGCAACTGGCGCTGGTGGCACTTCGCGGCGCTGTGGGTGGGCATGGTCGTCGCGGTGCCCAGCTGGATGCTCTGTGCCGGGCTGATCGATCAGGGCATGTCGGCCGTGCAGGCGATCGGCACGGTGCTGCTGGGCAACCTGATCATCCTGGTGCCGATGCTGCTGATCGGCCATTCGGGCGCGCGCTACGGCGTGCCTTTCGCGGTCCTGGCGCGCGCTTCGTTCGGCACGGTGGGCGCCCGCCTGCCCGCCATGGCCCGCGCGCTGGTCGCTTGCGGCTGGTACGGCATCCAGACATGGATCGGCGGCGAGGCACTGCTGACGCTGCTCGGCATCTTCCTGGGCGCGGACTTGCGCGGCACGCCGCTGCCGTTCGTCGGCATCGGCCTTGGGCAATTGCTGGCCTTCCTGGTTTTCTGGGGCGTGCAACTGTTCTTCGTGCGCAAGGGGCTGACGACGATCCGCAAGCTGGAGACCTGGACCGCGCCGGCCAAGCTTATCGCCTGCATCGGCCTCGTCTGGTGGGCGCTGGACGCTGCCGGCGGTGTCGGCCCGATCTTCTCCGCCCCTTCGGCCTTCGGGCCGGGCGGCGCGCGGGAGGGGCAGTTCTGGGCGGTCTGGCTGCCCGCGCTGACGGCGATGGTCGGCTTTTGGGGCACGCTGGCGCTCAACATCGCCGACTTCACCCGCTTCGCCAAAAGCCAGCGCGACCAGATGCTGGGGCAGGCGCTGGGCCTGCCGCCGACGATGGGGCTGATCGCGCTGCTGAGCGTCATCACCACCTCCGCCACCGTGGTCGTCCATGGCCGGGCGATCTGGGATCCGGTGGAACTGGCCGGCACGCTGCACGGGCCGTTCGTGCTGCTGGGGCTGATCGTGATCGCGGTGGACACGGTATCCTGCAACATCGCCGCCAATCTGGTCTGTTCGGCCTTCGACTTCGCCTCACTGAAACCGTCGAAGATCAGCTATCGCACGGGCGCGCTGATCACCGCGACCATCGGCCTCGTCATGATGCCGTGGAAGATCATGGCGAGCACGCAAGGCTACATCTTCACCTGGCTGACCGGCTACGGCGCGCTGCTGGGCCCGATCACCGGCATCCTGATCGCCGACTACTGGCTGCTGCGCGACGCACGGCTGGATGTGGACGGGCTCTACCGCGAGCATGGCCCCTATGCCTATCGCAAGGGCTGGAACCCACGCGCGCTGATCGCGCTGGGGCTGGGCATCGTGCCCAACGTGCCGGGCTTCCTCTCGGTCGCCGCACCGGGCGTGTTCGGGGAGGCCGGGCCGGTATTCTCCGCGATCTATACTTATGCGTGGTTCGTCGGCGTGGCGGTGGCGCTGGGCAGCTATACGCTGATGATGCGGGGCAGGGCGGTGATGGTGGAGCCCATGTTGTCGGGGGCGTAAGTCGGCCCCGACGCGGCATGCGGCGTTAGCAGGCTAAATCGCCCTATCTCCAAAGGCCCCGCCACAATAACTTCGTCATCCCCGCGAAGGCGGGGATCCCGCTACCTTCCTGACCGCCACCGTGATCGGCGCCGCAAGAAAGCGGGGCCCCCGCCTACGCGGGGGCGACGAAGGTGTTTGGAGAGGTGGTATCTGCATCCGAGACGGGCGCTTAGTCGCTCTCGAACGCTGCGCGCATATCGTCGTCGGCCAGATCCGAGAACTTCGTGATCCGCGCTTCGAAGCGCATGCGGACCTTGCCGGTGGCGCCGTGACGCTGCTTGGCGATGATGAGTTCCGAAAGGCCGGTCACTTCTTCCATCTTCGCGCGCCACGATTCCCACTTGTCGCGCACGTCTGGGGTATCGGTGTCGCTGGGGAACTTCGGCTCGGTCGCCTTCACGTAATAGTCTTCGCGGAACACGAACCAGACCATGTCCGCGTCCTGCTCGATAGAGCCCGATTCGCGAAGGTCGGACAGCATCGGCCGCTTGTCTTCGCGCGATTCCACCGCACGGGACAGCTGCGAGAGCGCGATCACTGGAACGTGCAGTTCCTTGGCCAGCGTCTTCAGACCACGCGAAATTTCGGAAATTTCGTTCACGCGGTTGTCGGTAGCGCGGCCCGAGCCCTGCAGCAGCTGCAGGTAGTCGATGATGACGAGGCCGATGTTGTGGCGGCGCTTCAGGCGGCGGGCGCGGGTGCGCAGGCCGGCGATGGTGAGGCCGGGGGTATCGTCGATGAACAGCGGCAGTTCGGCCAGACGCTGCGACGCGAAAGACAGCTGCTGGAAGTCCTCGCGGCTGATCTTGCCCATGCGCAGCGCTTCGGAACTGATGCCCGACTGCTCGGCAAGGATACGCGTGGCCAGCTGGTCGGCGCTCATTTCGAGGCTGAAGAACGCGGTTGCCGCACCCACCGATTTTTCGACCGGGATGCCGTCGGCCAGATCGCGCTGGAGCCGGTCGGATGCGTTGAAGGCGATGTTGGTGACGAGTGAGGTCTTGCCCATGCCCGGACGGCCGGCAAGGATGATCAAGTCGGAATCGTGAAGGCCACCGATCTTGTTGTTCACCGAGTTGAGGCCGGTGGTCTTGCCCGAGATGTGGCCGCCCGAATTGAACGCCTTTTCGATGGCGCCGATCGCGGTGCGGGTGGCGGCGGCGAAGCTCTTGGCCTCGTTCGCGGTGGAGGCGCCTTCGGCCACTTTGTAGAGCGCGGCTTCGGCGCGTTCCACCTGCTCCATCGGCTCCACCGATTCGGAGGTGTCCATGGCCTCGGCCACGAGATTGCGGCCCACCGAGATCAGTTCGCGCAGCAGGGCGAGGTCGTAGATCTGGTCCGCCAGTTCGCGCGGCGCCAGCAGGCCCTGACCGTCCGCGGTCAGGCGGGCGAGGTAGGACACGCCGCCCAGCGCCTTAAGCTGTTCATCGGCCTCGAAATAGGGGCGCAGGGTAACCGGGGTGACCACGGCCTTGCGATCGAGCAGCTGGAGAATGCGCTCATAGATGCGGGCGTGGACGGGTTCGAAGAAGTGCGTGGGCGAGAGCTGGGTGGGAAGCTCCTCGATCACACGGTTGTCGATCAGCACAGCGCCAAGGAACGCGGCCTCCGCCTCGACGTTCGAGGGCAGACTACGGGCTTGGGCCGCGGGCTCGCGGGTGATGACGGCTTCTTCTGACATGAGGGATTCGACAATGCCCCAAGAGACCGGGTGCCAGCAAGCGCGCGTGTGGACCATTTCTATCCACAGCCTGTTGATGGCCAGTGGATAGAAATGTTCCTGACCTCTCCGCGGCACCAGCCCACTCCCCCACCCGACCTCCCCTACGGGGTAGAATCTGGGAGGTCGGGTGGGGGAGTGGGCTGGTGCCGCAAGCCTTCGACGGATGTCGAAGGCGTACCAAACAAAGACTCTTCTTATCGCACGGGGTTGCCCGCTTATGCCGCAACCGCGTAAAGGCCTTCCGATCATGGCCGATCCGCGAATCTCGCATATCGAACTCGACGAGGCGACCATCCTGTGGCGCAACGCCGATATCGAGCAGGAACGGCGCATCGCGATATTCGATCTCATCGAAGACAATGTCTTCAAGCCCATGCGCGCCTTCGAAGCAGGGCACGCGGGGCCTTATCGCCTGCGTCTTTCGGTGCGCGACGGGCGCCTCTCGCTCGATATCGCGGCGGACGGCGGCGATCCGATCGAGACGATGGTGCTGGGCCTTGCCCGTTTTCGCCGTCCGGTCCGCGAATACTTCGCAATCTGCGAAAGCTACTATCAGGCGATTCGCAAAGCCTCGACGCAGGAGATCGAGACGATCGACATGGCCCGCCGCGCTATCCACAACAATGCGGCGGAACTTCTGCTCGAAAGGCTCGATGGCAAGGTCGAAACCGACTTTCCGACGGCGCGCAGGCTTTTCACGCTGATCTGCGTCCTGCATATCCGGGGCTGAAGGGGGCTTCACGATGGCAAGGACTGCAGCGGGGACTGCATCGGGCGCGGTTTCGCGCAAACGTTTGCTGTGGCGCTGGGGGCGGCAGGCGCTGGCCGCGCTGCTGCTGATCGCACTGATCGCCGGTGCCTGGGGCTGGTGGACGATGCGCCACTGGCAGCCTTCCCGAACGACTTTCCCGGTACAGGGCGTGGAAGTGGGCGCAGCGGACGGCCAGTTCGACTGGAAATCGCTGAAGGCGATCGGCGTGGACTTCGCCTATGTCGACGCCAGCGCCAGTGCCTTCGCACGCGATCCGCGCTTCGTCAGCAATTTCGGGGAAGCGCGCGCCGCAGGCGTGCAAGTGGGGGCGGTCCACCGCTACGATCCCTGCCAGCCCGCGCAGGCGCAGTCGGCCAATTTCGTGACCACGGTTCCGCGCGATTCGCGCCTGCTGCCGCCCGCCATCGATCTGGACATGCTGGCCGATGACTGCGCCACGCCGGTTTCCGACGCGAAGGTCGAGAGCGAGCTGATGACCTTCATCAACCAGATCGAGACGCACACCGGCAAGGAAGTGCTGCTGAAGATCAGCCCGGCCTTCCAGACGCGCTACCACATCGCCGCCAAGTTCGATCGCAAGCTCTGGCTGATCGGCGACCGGTTGCTGCCCGATTATGCCGGGCGGCCCTGGACGATGTGGACGGCGAACCAGTCCGCTGCCAACGAGATTGCGCAAGGGGGGCTGCGCTGGGTAGTGGTGCAGCCATGACCACAGCTTTCACCCCGGAACAGCGCGACGCGCTGCTCGCCACCGCGCGCGAGGCCGCCGGCCGCGCCTATGCCCCTTATTCGAAGTTCCACGTCGGCGCCGCGCTGCTGATGGCCGATGGCTCGGTCGTCACCGGCGCCAATGTCGAGAATGCCAGCTACGGCCTGTCGCTCTGCGCGGAAACGGTGGCGGTGGCCTCGATCCTGTCTTCCGGTGATTACGGTAAGCTGGAAGCCGTCGCTGTGACCGGCGGCGCGCCGGGCGCGCCGGGCGAGGGCGACGTCGTCAGCCCCTGCGGCCGCTGCCGTCAGGTGCTGAACGAGATCGCCCAGCTTGGCGGCACCGACCCGCTGGTCTGGTGCGACGGCAAGGACGGCGTGATCGAGATGCGGCTGTCCGAATTGCTGCCCCACGCGTTCGGGCCAGCCAACCTCCTGTAATTCCGAGAAATCGCGAAACGACGCTGATGTCCGCCGCGCAAAGCGGCGCGGCAAGGCGTCGTTTCGTCGGAATCTTATTGTCAACCGAATTGGTTGAGTTATGGTGTGCGCAGTCGGGACGTAGACAGAGTCGACCGGCGGTTTCCCAACCCTGTTGGAGCACCTCCATGACGCACTACCGCTATCCGCATGAGCAGGACCATCTTCCCCTGATCCTTCTGGTTCCCGGCGGCCCGCTTCGCGATGGCCACTGGATGAAGCGCTGGGCGCAGTGGAGCGAGCATTGCCGCGTGCTGGAACTGGGCATGTGGGACGAACCGCATCGCAACACCTGGGTCAACAAGCTGAACCTGGCGATCCGCCGCGCCGATCGGCCGGTGGTGATCGTCACCGACGACATTGCCGCACTGGCTTTGGCCTGGTGGGTGGAATTCGAAGGCGTGGGCCCGGAAAACCCGGTGCTGGGCGCGATTGCCGTCAATCCGCCGAACATGGACCTTCCCGGCGCCGATCCGCGCCTCTCGCGCTTCGGCGCCTGTCCAAGGCAGCCGCTGCCCTTCACCTCCTTCGTGGTGAGCGATCTGGACGCGACGGTGGCGCAGCAACGCTCGGTGATCCGCCTGGCCAAGGATTGGGGCGCGTCGCCGGTCTGCGACGACACGCGCGGCGATTGGGCTTCCGGCTGGGTGATGCTGCAGAGCGTGCTAGGACTGGTGCCGGCGTCAGCGCTGACGCCGCGCTGGTCTCAGGACGAGAACCTCGCCGTGCGCGAGGCTTTACGCCAGTGGGCAGGCATTTGAGGGCAGGGATTTGAGCGCGGGCTGACGACGCCTCAAATCCTTCACCACCCAATCCCCGTCATCCCCGCGAAGGCGGGGATCCCGCTTGTTCTTTGTCTCCGCGTGTCCGTGTGAACGAAAAAAAAGCGGGGCCCCCGCATACGCGGGGGCGACGAAGTGAATAGGGATACGGGAGGCGCTAATCGTGCGCCGAGAGATGCAGGCAGCCGAAAATGGATCGCCATTCCCGCCGCCGCCAATCTCTTACTTCGCTTCGCGCTCGATCAGCCATTCCAGCAGCGCACCCATGCAGTCGGCGCCGAGCTGGGCGGAGCGTTCCGGGCTCCACGCCTGCGCCGGGTCGGCGGCATCGTCGTGGTCCTTGAACGGCATTTCCAAGGTCATCGACACCGCGCCGAAGCGCTCTGCCAGCTGGTTGGTGGACATCGTCAGGTTCGCGCGGCCCGGCGCGGCGACGGCATAGCCCAGCTTGCGCTGGAAATCGGGCGTGCGGCGGTCGAGGATTTCGCTGAAGCGGTCATAACCCGCCTGCTGCTCGGCCTTGATCGAGGGGATACCCTGGAAGCCGGCCATGAACACCGCCGGGATCGCCTCGTCGCCATGGACGTCCATGGCGAAGTCCACGCCAGTCTCATCCATGGCACCGCGCACGGCGAGAACTTCGGGCGATTTTTCCGCCGTCGGGGTTTCCCATTCGCGGTTGAGGTTCACGCCCACGGCATTGGTGCGCAAGTGGCCGCGCACCGAACCGTCCGGGTTCATGTTGGGTACCACGTGGAAGCGGCAGCGCTTGCGCAGTTCGCGGCCGGTCGAATCGGCGGGATCGGCCAAGACTTCCAGCGCGCCTTCCATCCACCATTCGGCCATCGATTCGCCCGGATGCTGGCGGGCATAGAGCCAGACTTGCGTGTCGCCGTCGCCCATTTCCAGGCAATCGAGCGCCTGCCCGTCCAGCGTCTGGCCGAGGCTGCGATAAGTGACGCCTTCGGTGGTCGCCAGATCGGCGATCAGGTCGTGGTGGCGCTCCATCGAATAGGGCGCGAAGTAGGCGAACCACGCCAGATCGCTTTCGGGCATGTAGCGGATGGTCAGCGTGCCGTTGTCCTCGGCGGCGTCCCAAGTGCTTTCGGCCTGCGCCCAGTACTGGCGGTCTTCCGAAACGCGCGCGTTATAGTTCGGCCAGCCGCCGGGATAGGCCGAACCGTTGAGCCCGGTGATCTTCAGCACCAGTTCCTGCCCGGCAATGCCGGCCCCGCTGACGCGGAAGTGGAACCACTGCAGGAATTCGGAATCCTTGTCGTGCCGGATCGCGAGGCGGGCGGTGAGCCCTTCGGTGGAGAGGACTTCGATGTTACCGGAATCGAAGGCGGAGGTGATGTGGAGGGTGGTCATTTCACAAGAATAGTTTCGCCGGACTGGCCCGGAAAGCCCTTGAACAGCGCTTCGGCCATTTTTGCGGAGCCCAGCGAGGTCTGCGCCATCGGTGACTTGGAACTGACGGTGAAGGCGGCGCGGCCTTCCCACAAGGTGCGGCCGCCGGGACGATCGCGAATCATGACCTGCATCCGGGTTTCAACCTGATCGGCGGGACGGCCGGACAAGTTGATGCCGATGCCAAGGCCCACGCCCGAACCGTAACTGCCGGCAGTGCCAAGGCCGCCCACCGAAATGGGGCTGCCCTGATTTCCGGCCTGAAGCGTGCGGCGCTCCACCGTCAGCACGGCCACTTTGGTATCGGAAACCGTCTCGCCCGGAAGCGCCTGCCGGAAGCCGACGCGGGCCAGCTCTTGCCCGACGGCGGCGGCATAGGCGCGGAATTCAAGGCTGGACGCGTCCTGTCCGGGGCCGGCGTCCACGCGGATGAGCCCGCCGTTCAGCGCCGGCGCATCCGGTGCGGTAAAGCGCGTGACTTCCACCGGACCGACTTGCGCGGCACATCCGCCAAGCGCGAGCGCGCCTGCAAGGAGCATCATGGCGACGAAAGGGCGGGCGCTGCGGGTCATCTGGGCTCTCCGGGGGCTAAGGGGTTGGACGATAACCCTTGTTGGCCGTCAGAACCAGACGCGGGCTACGTCTGGAAATCCCGAAAAAGGGGAATCTGGGCCGGTATCGCGTGGAAATGCCCGCGCGGGGGCATTTCCAAGCAGACTCTTCAGCCGGCGGAGCCGCCTACGGGATCGGCCTTGGGGAAGCCGTCGAAGAGGGCGCTGGCCAGTTTTCCGGCGATGCGGTCGTCCGGCCAGTTGTTGTCGCCCTCCCGCGTGGCGATCGTGGCATAGCCTTCCCACAGGACCTTGCCGCTCGCCTTGTCGACGATGCGCGTGTCGAGGCGGGTGCTGACAAGCGCGCTGCGCGGCTTGGAAAGGTCCACATTGACGGCAAGGCCATAGGCCGATCCGCGATTGCTGACGCCCATTGCCGCCGTGCCGCTGACCGGGTTGCGCTTTTCTTCGGCGGGGGTGAGGACCTGGCGGGTGATCTTGAGTTCGACGTCTTGCCCGCCGTTATCGGCCTTGGCCTGGGTGTCGTAGCCGGCGCCGACGAGGGCATCGATGATCGCCGCTTCGTAGCGGGCGCGTTCGGGGCCGGCGACCCACGGGCCATCGCCCGATTCGGACGTGACGTTGACGGCGCCGTGGCCCAGTTCGCCGGCCTCGGGCCCTTGCGCCACGAATCGGCTCACTTCGACTCGGCCCTCGCGCGGGTCCTTGGTGTTGGTGCGATAGGGCGAAGATGTGGGGCCGCCCATCAGCGGATCGTTCCAGCCGCCGCCCCAGCCGGAACCGTATCCGCCGCCCCAGCGCGAACCCCAACCGGGTTGGGCCTGAACGGAGGACGCTGCGCCAAGGGCGGAAAGGGTGAGAGCCATGCCAGAGGCGAGAATCGCGGCTTTTAGCGTGTGCATCGGTGTTCTTGTGTCCGAAAGAATCGGTTGGGTCGCACCCGGTATTGCGCTATCGGCTCGTCGCGATTGCCCCGCGATGAACGGAGCCGATCGACGGAAAACCGCGCCTGACCGGAGCAAGTTCGAGCAGAAGGAATGGGCGCTCACGCTTGACTTTGCAAGCCACTGCCACTAACGGCGCCACTTCAAATTTCTGGCGGCGGCCCAGTTGCTGTTGGAACAACCGCCGAACCACCAAGACGAGACGAACCATGAAGATTGTGAACAGCCTGAAGTCGCTCAAGGGTCGCCACCGGGACAACCGCGTGATCCGTCGTCGCGGCCGCACTTACGTGATCAACAAAACCAACCGTCGCTTCAAGGCTCGCCAGGGCTGATTCGTCTTGCCCGTCCCCGCTGTAACGGCGGGGTATGAGGCAAGCGGTCATCGCGACGACATTGGACCCCCGCCACAGGCGGGGGTCTTGTCATGTCCGGAGCATGCGTGAACATGCAGAGTGAAGTGCCTGTAGAGGCTGTCGTCTTCGATGTCGGCCGCGTGCTGGTGCAATGGGACATGCGCGGCGCGCTGTTCGCCAGGCTGATCGACGATCCCGAAAAGCTCGACTGGTTTTGCGCCAATGTCGTCTCCGAAGAATGGCATTTCGCGCATGATGCCGGGGCCGACCTTGGCGAACTGGTTGCCGCCCGCAAGGCCGAGTTTCCCGGGCACGACGATCTGATCGACGCCTATGCCACGCGCTTCCTCGAAACGATTCCCGGCAATGTGCCCGGCAGCCACGAGATCGTGCGCGAACTGGCTGCGCGCGATGTGCCGCTCTATGCCATCACCAACTTCGCCAGCACCTTCTGGCGCGAGTATCGCGAAAGCGAACCGCTGTTCGACCTGTTCGGCGATGTCGTCGTTTCCGGCGACGAGAAGCTGGTGAAGCCGCACCGCGAAATCTACGATCTCGCTGCCCGCCGCTTCGGCCACGATCCGCGCGCGATGCTGTTCATCGACGACAATGCCGACAATATCGCCGGCGCCGCCGCGCTCGGCTGGCAGGTGCATCATTTTCGCGATGCCGAAACCCTGCGTGCCGATCTGACGGCACGTGGGCTGCTGGGGTGAAATTGCCGGACGCCCCGCCAGGGCGACCGAATAGTTCTCCGTAGGCGATCTTAAGGTAAAAATTTTTCTTCGCACTTGCAGCGTAACCGCTTGGCAAGTGCGAATCCTTGTTGCATCACTTGGTCAACAGGGAGTCACAATGTCGGCTGCGGGCAAAACGAACTTCGATGAAATGCTCAATGCGGACGGGTCTGTAAGACCCGCCTATGACGAACTCAGCCAGTGGTACGATTCGCAGGACAAGGCCTGGTTCAACCGCCAGCAGGTAGAGGCCGAACGCTTCTTCCGCCGCATCGGCATCACCTTCAACGTCTATGGTGACGAAGCGGCCGAGGAACGGCTGATCCCGTTCGACCTGATCCCCCGCATCATCACCGCGCGCGAGTGGCGCAAGCTGACGCGCGGCATCGAACAGCGGGTACGGGCGCTCAACGCCTTTCTGCAGGACTTGTACCACCGCCAGGAAATCGTCCGCTCCGGCCGGCTGCCGATGGAGGCGCTGCGCGACAATGTGGCGTTCCTGCCGCAGATGATCGGCATGACCCCGCCCGGCGGCGTCTATACCCACATCGTCGGCATCGACCTCGTCCGCACCGGGCCCGAAGAGTTCATGGTGCTGGAGGACAATGCCCGCACCCCGTCCGGCGTCTCCTACATGCTGGAGAACCGCGAGACGATGATGGCGATGTTCCCGGAATTGTTCACCAAGGTTCCGGTGCGTCCCGTCTCCGACTATCCGCGCCGGCTGGCCCGCAGCTTGCGCGCCTGCGCGCCGCCTGCCTTCAAGGGATCGGGCCGGCCCACGGTGGCGGTGCTGACCCCCGGTATCTACAATTCGGCCTATTTCGAACACGCCTTCCTGGCCGACCAGATGGGGGCGGAACTGGTGGAGGGCAGCGATCTTCGGGTGGTCGACGGCCGCGTCGCCATGCGCACCACCACTGGCTACAAAGCGATCGACGTGATCTACCGCCGGGTGGACGACGAATACCTCGATCCGCTGACCTTCCATCCCGATTCGGTGCTGGGCGTCGCCGGGATCATGGACGTCTACCGGTCTGGCGGCATCACCATCGCCAATGCGCCGGGCACCGGCATCGCCGACGACAAGGCGATCTACAGCTACATGCCGGAAATCGTGGAGTTCTACACCGGCGAGAAGCCGATCCTGCCCAATGTGCCGACCTGGCGCTGTTCGGAGCCGAAGGCGCTGGCCTACGTGCTGGACAATCTGGCCGATCTGGTCGTCAAGGAAGTGCACGGCTCGGGCGGCTACGGCATGCTGATCGGGCCTACCTCCTCGAAGAAGGAACTGGCCGCGTTCGAGGGCAAGCTGCGCGCCAAGCCGCATAACTACATCGCGCAGCCCACGCTGTCGCTTTCCACCGTGCCGATCTTCACCAAGGCCGGCCTCTCACCGCGCCATGTGGACTTGCGGCCCTATGTCTTGGTCTCTCCCGACGGGATCGACATCACGCCGGGCGGGCTCACTCGCGTGGCGCTGAAAAAGGGCTCGCTGGTGGTCAATTCGTCGCAGGGCGGCGGCACCAAGGATACCTGGGTACTGGACGAATAATGCTCGGACGTGCTGCCAACGGCGTTTACTGGATGAGCCGCTACCTTGAGCGGGCCGAGAATACCGCGCGGCTGATCGACGTGGGTTTCCACCTCGCGCTCACGCGCAGCGACAAGCATGCGCAGGAGGAGGAGTGGAAATCTGTCCTCACCACCACGGGGCAAGTGGACGACTATGCCGCGCGCCATTCGGACTTCGGCGGGCCGCAAGTGTTCAACTATCTGCTGCGCGAGAAGGACAATCCCGCCTCCGTCCTGCGCATGATCGAGAATGCGCGGACGAACGCGCGCATGGTCCGCACCAGCCTGACCAACTCGGTATGGGAAGCCACCAACGAAGGGTGGATGATCCTTTCCGAACTGCTTTCGCGCCCGGTGCGCGAATCGAACCTAGGCGAAGTGCTCACGGCGATCCGCCGGCAGGGGACTTTGGTGCGCGGCGCGCTGGAAGGCACGATGCTGCGCAACGAGGTGTTTAACTTCGCGCGCATCGGCACTTTCATCGAACGGGCGGACAGCACCGCGCGCATTCTGGACGTGAAGTACTACGTGCTGCTGCCCTCGGTGGCGTGGGTGGGTTCCAGCCTGGACAACGTGCAGTGGGATACCCTGCTGCGTTCGGTGGCTGGCAACCGCGCCTATTCGTGGCTCAATGCCGGCGCCATGGACCCCCGCGGCATTGCCCGCTTCCTGATCCTGGACGGGCAGTTTCCGCGCAGTCTGGTGTTCTGCTATGAAAAGCTGCGCAGCAATCTGGCCGGGCTCGCCAAGGAATATGGCGAGGAAACCTCCGCGCACGAACTGATGCGCGAGACGAGCGCGGCGCTGAACCAGACGACGATCGAACATATCTTCGAGACCGGCCTGCACGAATTCCTGCAGGACTTCGTCGGCAAGACCAACCGCCTCGGCAATGCCATCGCCGCCGATTACCGTTTCATCGAGTAGAAAGGGACTACCTCCCCGTGCTGCTGACCGTGACTCACACCACTCGCTACACTTTCGACGCGCCGGTCACGCATGGTCTCCAGCGGTTGAAACTGCGGCCGAAGAGCACGCACGGGCAGGACGTGATCGACTGGACGATGGATCTGACCGGCGCCAGCGCAGAGGCGGAATACGACGATCATCACCACAGCCACACCGCGCTCGTTTCGATCGAGCCGGGGGCGGACATCGTGGTCGTGGCGTGCCGGGGCACCGTGCGCACCATCGACAACAGCGGCATCACCGGAAGCCACACCGGGCTGATGCCGCTCTGGACGTTCCTGCGCCCCACGCGCCTGACCAAGGCCGGAGCCCGTGTGCGCGCGCTGGTCGAGGATGTGGATGCCGACCGGCGCGATCCGCTGGAGTTTCTTCACGCCCTGTCGCGAAAGGTGGCAGATCGGATCGAGTACCGACCCGGTGCCACCGATGCGAAGACCACGGCGGAAGAGGCCTTGGCGGCGGGTAAGGGCGTGTGCCAGGACCATGCCCATACGTTCATTTCGGCCGGGCGGCTGCTCGATATCCCGATGCGCTATATCGGCGGCTACCTGAAGATGAACGACCGGGAGGAGCAGGAAGCCGGCCACGGCTGGGCAGAGGCGCACGTGCCCGGCCTCGGCTGGGTGGGATTCGACGTGTCCAACGGCATGTCGCCGGACGAACGGTATATTCGCGTGGCCAGCGGTTGCGATTATGGTGAGGCCGCACCTGTAACCGGAATCGCTGCGGGAGGTGGGGATAGCCGCCTTGAAGTGCGTTTGTCGGTGGGAGAGAAAGTGCTAGGTCAACAGCAACAGCAGCAGTCCTCCACCGGGCAGCAGCAAAGCGGCTAAGGCTTGGTTGGAAATTCGCGGCACGCGAATTTTGCGGCACCGGCCTGCTCCGCCACCCGACCACCCTTAGGGTACTATCGTCGGGTGGCCGGGTGGGGGAGAGGGCCGGCGCCGCGACGAAAAGAGACTAGGGCGCTCCCCGCCAAGGACAGGACGTGCGGGGACGTGAATTGATCGGGGCGTAGAATTCCATGACCTATTGCGTGGGCATGATGCTGGACCGCGGGCTCGTGTTGATGAGCGACACCCGCACCAATTCCGGGGTCGACAACATTTCGACCTTCCGGAAGATGTATCATTGGCAGATCCCCGGCGAACGCGTGATCTCGGTGATGACGGCGGGCAACCTTGCCACCACGCAGGCGGTGATCAGCCAGCTTGAGGAACGCAACAAGGCCCCGGCGGAGCGGCACAATTCGCTGCTGGAAGCCCCCACGATGTTTCAGGTGGCCACCATCGTCGGCAACCTGCTGCAGGACGTGATCGAGGAACGCGCGGCCGACAACGGCCAGACGGCGGCATCCGGCACTTTCAGCGCGACGATGATCGTGGCCGGCCAGATCAAGGGCATGGAGCCGCGCTTGTTCCTGATCTACCCCGAAGGCAACTTCATCGAAGCCAGCTTCGACACGCCGTTCTTCCAGATCGGGGAGACCAAGTACGGCCGCCCGATCCTGATTCGCGGCTACGACCGCGACATGAGCTTCGAGGCGGCGATCAAGCTGCTCTGCGTGTCGTTCGATTCGACCGTGAAGGCCAATCTTTCGGTCGGCATGCCGCTGGATCTGCTGGTGCTGGAAACGGACAACTTCACACCGCTGCACCAACGGCGAATCGAAGGGAACGATCCCTATTACCAGTCGATCTCGGCCAGTTGGGGTGAGGCGCTGCGGCAGGCATTGGACGGCCTGCCGGACTACACTTTGAACAAGGGCAAAGGCGGCAAGTTGAAAGACGCGGCCGCCTGACGGGGGCCGGCCTTTTCAACCTGCCGTTCCCGATCAGTCCACCACGAACGTCGTTGTGGCGATCCGGTGCAGGACTGCGACTTTGCCAAGGCTGGTTTCCGCCCCTGCTTCGTCCTTGTGCGAAGCTGAAAGGATGTAGCGCCCCTTCTCGCGCGAGGGCAGGGTGAACCCGCCCTGGGCATCGGTCTTGAACGACTTCGACCATTTTTCCGGCGTGATTACCGTAACCGCCGCATCGACCATGGGCTTACCATCGCGCGTCAGCACGAAACGGTCGCTGCCCGCCGCGACGGGGGCGATCTCGAAAGGCATCACCGCACGGGCATCGCTGCGGCCGGCGCGGGCGAAGTAGGCAACGCCTTCCTTCTTGCCGTCCTCTCCCCAAGGCGCGAACACCGTGTCGTCATGCGCGCGCACGTCACCCGGCGGAACCGCGACTTCGATGTAGCCCGCCTTGCGGACTTGCGCGGCATTGGAGGCGGGCACCAGCTTGGGTGCCTTGAGATGGTCGAATTCGGGATCGCCGCCAGCGGGCAGCGGCTCTGCCGGTTCGCCGAGATAGATGCGCGCCGGCCCGGCGCCATCGCGCTCGATCCACACTTCATGCGCCTGTACTGCCGGTGCGGCGACAACTGCCAGAACCGGGGCAAGAACCACGGCGGGCAGGTAGCGTGCGATCATAATCGTTCCCCCAAAACAGCGAATGCGTTCCGGATTGAGTAATGCGACTGATTATTGATTGCAATAGTGGTGCCCGTCGCCCGGATGGGGATGCATCCCCAAGAGGCGGACGGTCAGGCTGTAGCCCGCGCCAGTCGTTCGGCCAGCGCGGCGAAGTCGGCTTCGCTGGCCGTCCAGGTCTTGGCGAACAGGCCGCCTTCGCCGAACAGCGCGCGCGGGGTGCCGTCCTTGCCCTCTTCGCGCCAGATGTCGGCAAGACGCCCGGCCATCGGGTCGTCCACCGGGCCCCACTTGGCGGCATTGTCGCCGCGCACGTGGCGCAGCCATGCGGCCAGCGCGGTGAGGATCGCCGGACACTGCTTGCCTTTTGCCTGATTGGCGGCGAGCGTTTCCAGCCAGCGCTGCGGGATCTTCTGGCTGCCGTCCATCGCGATCTGGATCAGCCGGTGCTGGAGCGCGGGATTGGCGAAGCGGGCCAGCAGCGCGTCGGCATAGGCCTGCAGATCCTGCGCCGGCGCGGCCTTGATGGTCGGCTGGGCTTCCTCATGCATCAGCCGTTCGATCAGCGGACGGATCGCCGGATCGCCGACTGCCTGATGGACGAAGGCATGCCCGTGTTCGAGGCCGAGATAGGCCAGCGCCGAATGCGCGCCGTTGAGCATGCGCAGCTTCGCCGCCTCATAAGGCGCGACATCGCTGACCAGTTCGGCGCCGACCTTTTCCCATTGCGGGCGGGGGCCGGCGAACTTGTCCTCGATCACCCACTGGCTGAACGGTTCGGTCATCACCGCGCCGTCGTCGTCCAGCCGGGCGAGCGTCGCCACCATCTTGCGGTCGGCGGCGGTGGTGGCGGGCACGATGCGGTCGATCATCGCGCAGGGGAACGTGCATTCCGCGGCGACCCATGCGCCGAGATCGGCATCCTTGAGCGCGAGGTACTCGCCCATCAGCCGCTCAAGCTGGCGGCCGTTGAGCGCAAGATTGTCGCAGGAAAGCAGCGTCAGGCCGGGCAGGCCCTGCTCGCGGCGGCGGCGCAGGCCCTGTTCGAGGAAGGCGTAGATGCTGCCGTGATGCGCCAGAAACGGGTCGAGCGATCCGTCGGCCGCGCGGCAATAGCCCTTTTCGGTGACGGTGAAGGTCACGATCCGGGTTTCCGGCGCGGCGATGGCAGCGATCACCGCCTCCGGATCCTCACTGGCGACGATCACGCGCTGGACCGATCCGACCACGCGCATGCGGTTGCGCTCTGCCGAACATTCGGTGAGCGTGTAGAGCCCGTCCTGCGGATTGAGTTGGCGCGCGACATTGGCCGAACGCAGCGAAACGCCGATGATGCCCCAATCGCGGTCGCCCTTGGCCATCGCCCGGTCGGTATACCAGGCCTGATGCGCGCGGTGGAACGCGCCGATGCCGAAGTGGACGATGCCCGCCGCTTGCGCGGAGCGGTCATAGCCCGGACGGGCGACGGATTCGGGCAGGCGGGACAGCGTTTCGCTGGAGAGTCTCACAGACGATAGGCCTTCTTGACGAGATTGTAGGTCAGGTCACGCGCCAGTTCGGCGGCTTCCCAATCCTCGATACGATGCTCCATTACGAGTTCGGCAAGGAACCCGCAATCGATCCTGCGCGCGACATCGTGGCGGGCGGGGATCGACAGGAAGGCGCGGGTATCGTCGTTGAAGCCCACGGTATTGTAAAAACCGGCGGTTTCCGTGGTCATCCGGCGGAACCGACGCATGCCTTCCGGGCTGTCATGGAACCACCATGCCGGGCCCAGCTTCAGGCAGGGATAGTGCCCGGCCAGCGGGGCCAGTTCGCGGGCATAAGTACTCTCATCCAGCGTGAAGAGGATCACCGAGAGGCCGGGCTCGTTGCCGTACTTATCCAGCAGCGGCTTCAGATTGGCGACATATTCGGTGCGCGAGGGGATGTCGGCGCCCTTGTCGCGCCCGAAGCGTTCGAACACGCGGGCGTTGTGGTTGCGGAACGCGCCCGGATGGATCTGCATGACCAGTCCGTCGTCCAGGCTCATTCCCGCCATTTCGGTGAGCATCTGCGCGCGGAACAGTTCGGCGTCTTCCGGCGTGAAGGCGCGCTTGCTCACCTTGTCAAACAGCGCTTCCGCTTCGGCGGGGGAGAGGTCTGCGGTCTTGGGTGTCGGGTGGCCGTGGTCGGTGGAGGTCGCGCCCATTTCCGCGAAGAAGCGGCGGCGCTGGCGGTGCGCGGCAAGGTAGCCATTCCAGGTGAGGCAATCCTCCCCGGCGATCTCGGAGAACTTCGCAAGGTTATCGCGGAAGCCCTCGAATTCCGGATCGACCACCGGATCGGGGCGATAGGCGGTGATCACCTTGCCCTGCCAGCCGCCGGGGCGGGCGTTCTCCGCGCGGATCGCGGCGTGGTATTCCAGCGTGTCGAGCGGGCTTTCGGTCGTCGCGATCGCCTCTATGCCATAGCGGTCGAACAGTGCGCGCGGGCGGAAATCGTTCGTCGCCAGCTTGTCGGTGATCGTGTCGAAGTAGAGGTCGCTGGTCTCGGCGCCGAGTTGCACGCTGATCCCGAACGCCTCGGCGAAGACCCAGTCCAGCCACATGCGCGAGGGCGTGCCGCGGAACAGGAAATAGTTTTCCGCAAACAGCCGCCACGCCGCGCGCGGATCGGCATTGCGGTTACGCACGCCGAGGTCCTCCATCGCGATCCCTTGCGAATAGAGCATGCGGAACACGTAGTGGTCCGGCACCAGCAGCAGGTCGGTGGCGTTGCCGAAGGTCTCGTTGCCGGCGAACCAGCGCGGATCGGTGTGGCCGTGCGGGCTGACGATCGGCAGGTCCGCGACGTGGCGATAGAGTTCGCGCGCCAGCTTGCGCGTGGCGGGATCGGCGGGGAGCAGACGATCGGGATGAAGCTCAAGGGGGCGAATGGGCATCAGTCTTCCAGAGCGGTGAAACGGAAATCGCGGAAAATGGCTTCGCCTTCACCGGCAGTATATAGGCCGGGACGCAGCATGAGGAACCCCCCACGAACATTGTGGTGGTATCCGGAGACCTCCATGCCGCGATCAAATCGCTTCCACGTTTTCCCGCCGTCGCCAGAGGTGTGGTAGGAAACGATGTGGCGGCGATTGGTCACACGCATCTTCATGCGGCGGCCGAGCCGGTTGGCGGGGCGGCCGCGTTCCATGCCGTATTGGTGGGTGACGAAGCGGGTCTGGTCGAAGCCGAGCCCGGCGTAGAGCTTGTCGTCATAGAACAGTATGAGGCCCGCGGTGCCGCCGGGCGGAATCTCGATATCGCATTCGAACTGGTAGCTGGTGTCGCCCGCGATCAGCAGCAATGGCGATCCGCTCGACGGGGCGAGGCCCTTGCCCTTGAGATGCAGCGCGCCGCCTTCGACCCGCACGCGGCTGGCTTCGTCGGGCGTGGGGCGGAAGAACGACCACTTGGAGCCCATCGCCAGCGGTTTCGCAAAATCGTCCGACAGCGGCATGCCATGGGGCAGGGGCTTGGCGATTTTCGGCACCGGCAGCGGCCCCGACAGGTCGCCGCCGGTCATGCGGAACCAGCCGTCACCGGTCCATTCGATGGTATCGAGCAGGCACTGGCGGCCCAGCGTCCAGAAGCCGTTCTCGAACCCGTGGTAGAGCGTGTACCACTTCTTGTCCGGCCCCTCGACCAGGGAGGCGTGGCCGCGCGACCACCAGGCTTCGGACTGGTTCTCGGTACGGACCAGCGGGTTGCCGGGGTGCTGCTCCCACGGGCCGTGGATCGACCTTGCGCGGGCGGCGATCACCATGTGGCCGGTCGGCGGGCCGGCCGTGCCGCCGACCGCAGTGAGCATGTAGAACCAGTCGCCGTGGCGGTGGATCTTGGGGCCTTCGGGGGAGAAACCCTCGACATCCCAGTCCTCCGGATAGTGCCAGGGATCGTAGACATGCTCCACCTTGCCGGCCAGCGAGAGGCCGTCTTCGGACAGACGCACGCGGTCTCCGCCCGAAAGGAACAGCCAGCGCGATCCGTCTTCACCCACGGCGTGGCAGGGGTCGATATGGTCGTGCAGGCCCAGCGGCTTCGGATCGCTCCACGGCCCGTCGATGTGATCGGCCCAGATCACGTAGATCTCGTTGGGCTCCGCCTTGACCGGAATGTAAAGGAAGTAGCGGCCCTTGTGCTTTTCCAGGCTGACCGCCCAGACCGAGCCGATATTGCGCGTGAGCGCGGGCTTCCGCGGCTGCCAGTTCACCAGATCGCGGCTGTGCCAGATGGTGAGGCCGGGATAGGAATCGAAGCTGGAGAAGGTGAGGTAATAGTCCTCCCCATCCTTGAGGATCGCCGGGTCGGGCCGGTCTCCGGAGAGCACCGGATTGAGCATCGTTCCGTTCCCCAGATCGGCAATGCGCTGATTGTCGAACCCGCGCCGCCATCGGACGGGAGCCGGGGCGGGCGGGGGAGGAGGCCCTCCCGCCCCGGGCTCCCTTGCGGCAGCGGCTTCCCCCTGAAGCCCGCCTGCTGCAAGACCTGCGCCGCCGATCAGGGCGGCTTTCAATGCTTCACGTCTGTCCATGGTCATTCCGTCAGCCAGAGAATGCTATGCCAGCCCCTTGGTCCGCGCCCAGGCGCGCCAGAGTTCCGGCCATGCCTCCACCGGCTTGCCGATGGCGCGGCGCAGGCCAAAGCCGTGGCCGCCGTGTTCGAAGAAATGCGCCTCCACCGGAATGCCGCGCGCCTTCAATGCGGCGCGCAGGCGCACGGTGTTTTCCACCGGCACGGCGTCGTCATCCTCGGCATGGAGCAGCCAGTGCGGCGGGGCGTCGGCAGGCACGGTGCGCTCGGGCGAATGGGTCGCTTCCAGCGCGGAGGTAGGGTTGGGGCCCAGCAGCAGGTCGCGCGATCCGGCGTGGGCGATCGCGGGGTCCATGGAGACCACCGGATAGATCGGCGCGGCGCAGAAGGGCTTGGCGGAAAGGCGGTCCGCCGCGTCCACCGGCGCGTAGACCTGAGCGGCGAAACGGGTGGAGAGGCTGGCGCAGACATGGCCGCCGGCGGAAAAGCCCATGGCGGCCACGCGCTCGGGATCGATCGCGAAGTCCCGCGCGCGGTGGCGGATCAGGCGCATGGCGCGCTGCGCGTCGATCAGCGGGGTATCGGGTCCGCTAGTCCAGCCTTCGCCGGGCAGGCGGTAGAACAGCACGAAGGCGGTGAAGCCGCGCGCGGTCAGCCAGCGCGCCATTTCGTAGCCTTCCTTGTCCACCACCACCCACTTGTAGCCGCCGCCGGGCGTCAGCAGCACCGCCGCGCCATTGGGGCGGTCGGGCCGGAACACCGCCATGCGCGGGCGGGTAATGCCGTAGACGGCGCGGTCGGTGACGAGTTCGTCGGCGGAGCGTTCGTCGACCGTTTCGGCAAGGGGCTTTGCCGGCAGGCCCGGTGCGCCCTTGGGCCAGAGGTCGATGGTCTCGCTGGGTTGGGGCAGGCCGGGGGCACGGGGCTTGTTCGTTGCCACCGGCGGCGCGGTTTGCGCGGCGGCTTCCCCCGCGAGCAGGCCGGAAACGAGAGAGGCCGCCATGAACGATCGACGGTCGAAGGTCATGACGGCACTCTCCAATATTATTTCATATATTCAAGGCCATCCGGCCGGTGTGCGGGATCAGTACTTGACCCGCGCGCCGAACAGGATGGTGCGCCCGAAGTGGTTGTTCTCGTAGTTACGTTCCGCATCGACGTCGTTCCAGCGGTAGCGGTATTCGTCGGTCAGGTTGTTGCCGTCGATCGAGAGTTCCAGCCAGTCCGTCGCCTGATAGCGGATCGCGGCATCGACGCTGGTGTAGGAGCCATAGCCCTCGAACACGTTGCCGGTGGCACTGCCCTGATCGACGAAGGGCCCGCGATAGCTGACCGATCCGCGAATGCTGAACTTGCCGTCGTCATAGTACAGCGTGGCGTTCCAGGCCCGCTTCGACACGCCGTAGAGCGTCGAATGATAGATCGCCGAAACGCCGGCCAGCGTGCAGGCACCCGAGCTGTTGCGCGTGCAGGCGGAAACCGCCGGGCCGGTCTGCTGGTAGTCGGCATCGCTCTTGATGAAAGTGGCGTTGCCCTGGAAGCCGGTGTGGCTGAGGATGCCCGGCAGGAAGGTGAAGGGCATCTGCAGCGCCACTTCCACACCCTTCAACGTCGCACCCGCGCCGTTCACCTGCGAAGACACCACGTATTCCTGATTGGGATCGTAGTTGATGTAAGCCGGCGAACTGGGCGTCAGCACCGACCTGTCGAGCCCGAGCTGCGGCAGCGTGGCGGTGTAAGTGCCGGAAACCGGGAAGCTTTCGATCTTCTTGATGAAGCCCGCCACCGAGAGCAGCGCGCCCGGTGCGAAATACCATTCGACCGAGGCGTCGAAGTTGGTGGCGCGATAGGGATCGAGGAACGGGTTGCCGAACGTCACCTTGTAGTTGAACCCGTCGACCGAACCGCCGGGGTTCAGGTTGCCCAGCGAAGGCCGGGTGATGACCTTGGCCACGGCGCCGCGCACGATCACGTCATGCGTGGGATAGAAGGCCAGGTTCATTGACGGCAGCCAGTCGTCGTAAGTCCGCTTCACGGTTGCCGCGATGCCGGCGGTGTAGCCGGTCGACTGCTGGTTGGTGTGGGCATAGCGCATGCCCGCGTTGCCGGCGAATTCCAGGCCGAAGATATCGCCCTTCACGTCGAACTGCAGGTACCCGCCCGAGGTGGTTTCCTGCACGCGGCGGTTGCTGCCAAGATCTTCCACCGCCGCGCGCTGGTAGAGATTGGTGTAGTCAGCCGCGTTATTGATGTTCGCCACCAGCCAGGAGTCGGTCGTGCCGCTCGGCTGGCCCGCATCGCCCAGATTGACCAGCTGCGAGATGTCGGAGGTTACCGGCAACCCGTAGACGCTGGCGGAGCAGGTGGTGGTGCCCAGGATCAGATCGGGCTTGCCGTTGCCGTTGCAGGCCACGGTGTCGCGCGTCCACAGCTGGGTGCGGAAGTTGTACCGCCGCCAGACGGCGCCGGCCTTCACGGTGAAGCCTTCGGTAACGTCCCACTCGGTGCGCAGCTGGCCGGTCTTGAACTGGTTCTTCACATAGGAAGGACGGTCGCGGATTTCGGCGAGCTGGAAGGTGGCGGGGTTGGTCACGTCGATGCCGTAGTTCAGCACCGGCGATTTCATGTCCGAATAGTCGAAGTTGAAGCCGTTCGCGCCCTTGGCGTCATAAGCGAAGGTGGTTTCGACCGGGATCTTGGCGTTGGACTGCGAGATACCGCCCAGCGCGGTGACGCGGAAGCTATCGGTCACATCCTGATCCAGCGTGGCGCCGATCTGGTAGAATTCGGTGTCGGACTTGCGCAGATAGCTTTCGGTGCGGACATAGGCGTTGTTGTACGTGCCGCTGACCATGTTGCCGTTGTCGTCATAGACGGGATCGACGACGTTGAAGCTGCGCTCGTTCGAACGGGCCAGCACTTCCAGCCACTGTTCGGCGCGCTTTTCCTTGAAGCGCGAATAGAGCCCGTCGATCGAAAGCTTGGTGCGGTCGGTCGGCTCGAACTGGATCGATCCGGTCAGGCCCAGACGCTCACGGTCATGCTCGACCTTGCCGTAGCGCGGAATGCGGGCGTGGAACGAGAGCGAGGCTTCGTCGCAGGCGGCCGAGGGGCGGTAATAGCCGCCCGAATTGACCGGATTGCCGCCGGTGGCGCCGGGAACCGAATAGAAGCAGGGCGTGCCGTCCACCGAGTTGAAGTAGGCCTGCGCCCAGCGCACCGTGTTGTTGCCGGTTTCCAGCGTATCGGTGTGCGAATAGGCGGCCGACAGGTTTACGCCCAGCGTGCCGGCATCGTTCTTCCACGAAAGCAGGCCGGCGATGCGCGGGCCGACGTTCTTGGACAGGTCGTTGTACGAACCCTGCACGTTCAGCACGGCGGAAAGGCCGGTCTTGCCCGCCAGCGGATTGCCGGTGTTGAGATCGACGACGGCGCCCAGCGAGCCTTCGTCCAGGCTGGCTTCGGCGGTCTTGTGTACGACCAGGCTGCTGAACAGTTCGGATGCGAAGACGTTGAAATCGAACGAGCGATCGCGGTTGGCGCTGGCGCCGTCGGAACTGGTGGCGATGGTTTCAAGGCCGTTCACGCGAACGCGGGTGAACTGGGCGCCAAGGCCGCGCACGGTGATCGAGCGGCCTTCGCCGCCGTCACGCTGGATCGAGATGCCGGGGATGCGCTGCAGCGATTCGGCCAGGTTCTGGTCGGGGAACTTGGCCATGTCTTCGGCGACGACGGCATCGACGGCGGAGACCGAATCGCGCTTCACGCTCAGCGCGGCTTCCAGCGACTTGCGATAGCCGGTGACGATGATGGCTTCGGTCGGCGTGTCTTCGGCGCCGACAGTGGGTGCCGGGTTGGCAGCCTGCGGTGCGGCGTCCTGCGCGAAGCCAGCTTGCGGCAAAGCCAGCGCGGCGCCGGCGGTCCCCAACGTCAGGGCAATCTTGAACAGCGAAATCCTCGAAACATGCGAATGCATGATCACTCCCCCTCGCGGCCTTGTCGGCCTTTCTATGATACCGGTGTCATGAGGAGTCGCGGGATAACCGCGCACCCTTTCGTCCGGCATTCTGCTCCCTGCGCCTCACAGCGCACGCTCATGCACCGTTCGGTGCATTTCGGCGAGCCCGCATCTGTCCTTATGGACAATCTGCGGCCAGCACCCAGTTCTTTCTTGCCGGTCTTGGTAACCGGTGTCATGAACTATGAGCGCAGGGACCCCACCCTGTCAAGAACCAGTGCAAACGGGAGATGCACAGTGAAGAAATCGACGGCGTTCAGCCGCTTGCTCCTCGCCTCCATGCTGGCTTTGGCCGCCCCTCACACCGCTTTCGCGCAGGCCAAGGATCCGACCACGGGCGGCGACGGCGGGCGAATCATCCGCGTCACCACACTGGCCAAGGACGGCCCCGGATCACTTAAGGCCGCCATCGATGCGAAGGGCAAGCGGACGGTCGTGTTCGAAGTGGGCGGGGTGATCGACCTTGGCCGCAGCGTGCTTGAAATAGACGAGCCGAATCTGACGATTGCGGGCCAGACGGCGCCCTCGCCGGGCATCACCATCATCCGCGGCGGCATCGATCTGAAGGGGCATGACGTCAAGATCAGCCACATCCGCGTGATGACCGGCGTGGACGGCCAGCCGCACCTTTCCGGCTGGGAGGCGGACGCCTTCTCCACGGTCGGCGCGCACAACGTGGTGATCGAACACTGCTCGTTCTTCTGGGCGATCGACGAAAACATGTCGACCTCCGGCCCGCGCTTCAACGGCAAGGACGTGAAGGAATGGCGCGCCAATACCAGCCATGACGTGCTGTTCCGCGAAAACCTTGCCGCAGAGGGCCTCGCCAATGCCAGCCACCCGAAGGGCGAACATTCCAAGGGTTCGCTGGTGCATGACAACACCACCGGCATCGTCTTCTACCGCAATGTCTGGGCGCACAATCTGGAACGCTCGCCGCTGGTGAAGGGCGGGGCGCAAGTGCTGATGATCAACAACATGATCTATGATCCCGGCCACCGCGCGGTGCACTACAACCTGATGAACCTCGAATGGACCGGCCACCCTTACGTCACCGGCGAGATCACCGCCGTCGGCAACGTGATGCGCGCGGGCAATTCCACCGCTACGGGCCTGCCGTTCCTGACCTTGGGCGGCGATGGCGATCTGGCGTGGTTCAGCAAGGACAACATCAACGTGGACCGCTGGGGCAACCCCGCACCGATGTTCGGCCGCTACGGCGTGACCAAGGCTAAGGTGATCGAATCGCCGCAGCCGCTCGCCAGCCTCGACGGCTACAAGATCACGCCGGCCGCCGATCTTGAAACTGACCTGCTGCAGACCGTCGGCGCCCGCCCGTGGGACCGCTCGGCGGACGAGATCCGGGTGCTGTTCTTCGTGGCCGAAGGACGCGGCGAGGTGATCGACGATGAGAAGGTGGTGGGCGGCTATCCCCACCTCGCCGAAACCCATGCGCCATTCGTAGAGAAGGACTGGAACCTCACGACGATGACGCCGAAGTCGGGTCATTATCCAGGGGACCATACGGGGGCGCAGGAAAAGCTTTCCAGCCGCGATCAGGCGATGAGGAAATGATAGCCGCACTGCTGCTGATGGCCGCTTCTGCGCCGCCAATGGCCGTGATCGACGAGAAGGACACCGTGCGCGAGGAAGCCCCTCCGCACGGATCCATCGGCATGAGCACCGCCTACCGCATCTCCGACGCCGTTCCGGCCCCGCGCGCGATGGAATTCCGCCGCCGCATCCTCCACAAGGGCGCGGCGATCGGCGAACATCCCATCGCGCACGACGAGGTCTACTACGTGCTCTCGGGCGAGGGCGAGGTCGTGTCGGACGGCAAGCGGGCCACGCTTAAGCCGGGGATGACGGCCTATCTCTACAACGGCGCGGTCGTGGGGATCTGGCAGAAGGGGGATGAGCCGCTGTCGCTGATCGTGGCTTATCCGAACCCGCCCAAGGTCGAAGAGAAGAAGTGAGGGGGCGCTCTGCGTCGCCGTCTTCCTCTCAATTTTAACACCTCGTCATCCCCGCGTAGGCGGGGATCCCGCTTCCTTGAACGGTGCGTCTGATCGCGACGTCGCAAAGAAAAGCGGGGCCCCCGCCTACGCGGGGGCGACGAGGTGTGTGGGGAAATCGTGGGTCGGGAACGAGCCCTGTCAGGTCCCCGGCTGAATGTAAGGCGCGGTGGCCCACAGTTCCCGCTGCCACCCACGCGGATCGTTCTCGACGCGAACCCTGTCCCCGAACACCATCGTCGCACGCTGAGGAACCGTATAGGCCGCCCAGTCCGCAACTCCCGGACGCCCGGTTTTCGCCAGACCGGTGAACGCCCCCATCATCGCCTTGCTCAGCCCCTGCGCACCCGCGTCAACACCCGAAAAACTGCCTTTCGCATCAAGCGTGCCGAATACGTAAGGAATGTCGTCCGTATGCGCCGCACCGCGCAGCGGATCGACGGGGGAGGGGCGCTCAAGCTGATAGACCCAGGTCGCCGCTGCGCCTGCCTTGGCACGTTCGTCCGCCTCGATAACCTGCCCCGGCCATGATCGGCCGGCAGTGGTCGCTGCGTAATAGACTTGCTCCACCGTCCAGCCCGGCTCGCGGGCGCGGTACTGGTCGATCACCCATTGCGGGTCGAGATCGATCTTCACTTCGCGGCCCATGCGCGCGGCCACGTTGCTCCAGTCGAGGCCTTTCAGCTTGGCCCCGCGCGGATCGAGGAAGGCGCGGGTCTCGTCGTGAACATTGCCCAGGATCATCGGCACCGCCAGCGACTGCGGCGCGGCATCGGGCCAGAACGGGTGGCGCGGCAGGTTGGTCATGTCCAGCACCGGGCCGAAGTAGGCCGGGCCGCTGCCCATCACCGGATCGGTGGTGTCGAGCGCGGCGGTCAGGCGCTCCACCGGCATCGTGCGCAGCCCCTCGACATCGCCGGGCGCGAGTTTCAGCGCTGCCATCAGCGCCTGCGTGCGCGCCCATGCGTGCATCGGGCCGCTGGCCTGCACTTGCTGCCCGCTCATCGTCGCGGCGGAGTGAAACAGGCCATTGGCAGCGGGCATGGCCATCAGCGTGGCGATCTTGGCGCCGCCGCCGGACTGGCCGAACACCATGACCCGCGCCGGATCGCCGCCGAACGCGGCGATATGCGCGCGCACCCATTGCAGCGCGAGGATCAGGTCGAGCTGGCCGAGATTGCCGCTGTCCGCATATTTCGCACCGAACGGCTTCAGCCAGGCATAGCCCAGTGCATTGAGCCGGTGGTTGACGGTGACGACCACCACATCACCCTCGGCCGCCAGCTTTGCGCCGTGGGTGAGCGGATCGGTGACCGAGCCGGTGGTGTAGGCGCCGCCGTGGAAATAGACCATGACCGCGCGCCTGGCGGCGGGGTTCGCCTCGGGCGTCCAGACGTTGAGCAACAGACAGTCTTCGGACTGCGGCTGATCGTCCATCCCGCGCTGCGGGCAGATCGCGCCGAAGACTTGCGCATCGACGCGCGGGCCGTCCCAGGGCTCGGCCACGGCGCGGGCGAAGCGTGCCGCGCGGCCATAGCGGATGCCGCGGAAGGCGAGCACGCCCTGCTGCTCCACGCCGACATAGCGGCCAACCAGAGGCCGAACCGGAGATCGGGCAAGGGCAGGGGCGGCGCCGGCAGCGAGCGCGGCGGCTCCGCCCGCCAGCACGGCGCGGCGTGTGGTGCTAGCGCCTGACGTCGCCTCCTGAAGCGGAAAAGGCATCGATTTCTCCCGGTCCGATCAGGCACATGTCTCCGGGCAGTGAGTGCTTCAGCACCGTATAGGCCAGCCCGGCCTGTGCCATTTTCTGAATATCCGCGCCATTCAGCCAGCCTTGCAGCACGCCCGCCGCGAAGGCGTCTCCGGTGCCGATGCGGTCGACGATCTGCGTCACTTCGACCTCGTCGGTCTGGTATCCGGCTTCGCGCGCGTCGATCCGCGCGGCGATGCGGTGATGCGCCGCGTTGACCACGTGGCGCGCGGTGGAGGCGATAATCTGCAGGCCGGGGAAAGCGGCAAAGGCCGCCTCGGCAGCCTCTCGCCGGCGGTCTTCGCCATCGCCGGAGAAGGTCTTGCCCAGCAGCAGCGAGATGTCGCGGTGGTTGCCGATCATTACCGTGGCAGCGGAGACCAGTTCGGTCAGCACTTCGCGTGGATTGCTGTCCCAGCTTTCCCAAAGCAGCGCGCGGTAGTTGCCGTCGAAGCAGATCGGCACGCCGGCCTCCTGCGCGGCGCGCACGGCCGCCTTGGCAAGCGCCACGCCGCCGGGACCGAGCGCCGGCGTAATGCCGGAAAGGTGCAGCAGTCGCGCGCCGTCAAGCGCGGCGGCAAAGTCGAAGTCTTCGGGCGCGCTCGTCGCAAAAGTGCTGCCGGCGCGGTCGTAAGTGATTGCGGAAGGGCGCAGGCCCGCGCCGCTTTCGAGGAAATAGAGCCCCATGCGGCCCGACCCACTGCCGACGTGACGTGTGTCCACGCCTGCCGCCGCCAGTGCCGAACGGGCCTTGTCGCCCAGCGGACTGGCAGGCAGGCGGGTGACCATGCGCACGCCGTGGCCCAGCGAGGCGAGGCCGGAGGCGACATTGGCCTCGGCCCCGCCCACCACCATGTCCAGCGTATCGCACTGAACCATCAGGCGGTGGGAAGGGGTGGCGAAGCGCAGCAGCACTTCGCCGAAGCAGGTTACATGTCCGGTGGTCATGGGGCTCGTTTTCAGCGTGCCAGCCAGCCGCCGTCAACCGCCAGCACATGGCCGGTGACGTAGTCGGAAGCGGGCGAGGCCAGGAACACGGCGGCCCCGGCGATATCCTTGGGATCGCCCCAGCGGCCGGTCGGGATGCGCTCCAGAATCTGGCGGTTGCGCGTCTCGTCGCCCTGCAAGGCTGCGGTGTTGTTGGTGGAGATGTAGCCCGGGGCGATGGCGTTCACTTGCACGCCCTTGGCGGCAAGTTCGTTGGCCATGGCCTTGGTCACGCCGCCCACACCCGACTTCGCCGCGGCATAGCTGGGTACGCGGATACCGCCCTGAAAAGTGAGCAGCGAAGCGATGTTGACGATCTTGCCTGTTCCGCGCTCGACCATGCCCTTCGCCGCCGCCTGGCTGAGGAAGAACAGGGTCTTGAGGTTGGTGTCCATCACCGCGTCCCAGTCCTCTTCAGAGAACTGGAGCAGGTCGTCACGGCGGATGATCCCGGCATTGTTGACCAGGATGTCCACTTTGCCGAGCCCGGCCACCGCCTCATCGATCACCCGGCCGACGGGTTCGATCGAGGAAAGGTCGGCCTTGATGTTCACGGCCTTGCGCCCGGTCGCCGCGATCAGGGCGAGCGTTTCGGTCGGTTCGCTGCGGCCCGCGAGGGCCACGTCGGCGCCCGCTTCTGCAAGCGCCACGGCAATGGCCTGCCCGATCCCGGTATTCGCGCCGGTCACCAGCGCGGCCTTGCCTTCGAGGCTGAAGGAAATCGCCATAAATCCAAATCTCTCGTTGCTGCGTTCTTCGCGCGCGGCGAAGGAAAGGGGACTACTGAAGCTGGCAGATATCCAGCACGTTCATGTCCGTGTAGTCGAGGTTCTCCCCGCCCATGGCCCAGATGAACGCATACTTCTTGGTGCCCGAACCCATGTGGATCGACCACGGCGGGCTGATCACCGCTTCCTCGTTGGCGATCACGATGTGACGCATCTGATCGGGCTCGCCCATGTAATGGAACACGCGGTCGTTCTCTTCGGGCAAATCGAAGTAGAGGTAGATCTCGCTGCGGCGGTCATGAAGGTGCGGGGGCATGGTGTTCCACACCGAACCTTCTTCCAGCACTGTGAGGCCCAGCAGCAACTGCGCGCTCTCGCAGACGCCGGGGATGACCAACTGGTAGATCGTGCGCTGGTTCGAATTGGCCAGATCGCCGCGCGCCAGCGGGTTCGCATCGGCCAGCGTGATCAGCTTGATCGGGCAGGCCTTATGCGCGGGGACCGAGGCGATGTAGAACCGCGCGGTCTCACCCTCGAAGATCACCTCGTCCGAACCCATCGGCACGTAGAGGCATTCCTTGTTGCCCACCTCGAAGCGCTGTCCGTCGACCGTGATCGCGCCGGGGCCGCCGATATTGGTGATGCCGGCTTCGCGGCGTTCGAGGAACGGCTTGCCTTCCGCGCTCTTGGGAACGGTCTGCGCGGGCAACTTGAGCGGCCCCTGCGAGGGCACCGCGCCGCCGATCACGAAGCGTTCGTTGTGCGAATAGTTGAGGTTGACCCTGCCGTCCTCGAACATGCCGCCGACGAGGTAGCGATCGCGCAGTTCCTCGTTGGACACGCACTCCATCATGTCGGGATGGGTGGCGTGATAGGTCTTGCAGAACACGGGGCCTCTCCTTTTGGAATTAAGTTCCGTATGGTGGGACGCTATTGCGCTTCAGGTCAAGTCTTATCCGGGTTTGGTAACCGGTGTCAACGCGGGAAATCTGTCCGGAAATTGTGCCGGGATGCATTTTTGGGGCCGGTGCCGCCTCAAAATGCCCTTGCGGGCATTTTTCAAACGGACTCTCAGCCGGTGCCGCGAAATGCGGCGTAGCTGATTTTCAGACAATCAGGCGCCGGGCGGCGCCACCGATGCGCGGCGTACCAGGTCGGACAGGAACAGCGCCTGTCGCGACAGGGCATTGCCCGGCTCGATCAGCTTGTGCGCGGCGGCGGCGGCCATCGGCACGATCGGCCAGCGCACGGTGGTCAGCGGCGGCCAGATATGCGCGGCGATGGCGGTATCGTCGAAGCCGATGATCGAAAGCTGCGAGGGCACGTCGATCCCGCGTTCGCGCGCGGCGTGGAGCAGGCCGGCGGCCATTTCGTCGTTGCTGGAGAACACGGCGGTGGGGCGCGGTGAGGCGTCGAGCAGGCGCTGGCCGGCCTCGTATCCCGATTCGAACTTGTAATCGCCGCGCGTGGACAGCGCCGGGTGGGGCGCGAGGCCGGCCTGCGCCAGCCCTTCGATGAAGCCCTGTTCGCGTTCATGGGCGGAGCGGAAACCGGCGGGGCCGGCGATGAAGCCGATCTGCGTGTGGCCGAGGCTGCCCAACCATGCCACCGCCTCGCGCACCGCCTGCCGGTCGTTCGATGCCACCAGATGCGCCTCGTCATCGAGCGGCGCGGAACCCATGCGCACCAGCGAGCAGCCCAGTTCGCGGCACAGCGCGGCCAGTTCGTCATTCTCGGAAATCGGCGGCAGTAGCAGCACGCCGTAGAGCCGCTGCTGTTCGATGAAGTGGCGGATATCGTCCAGCAGCTTCGGCGAATGGCGGTCCACCGGGCGCACCACCAGCGCAAATTCGGTGTCGCGGATGGTCTGCAGGATGCCTTCCTGCACCCCCAGCACCATCTGCGCGTTCGGGTTGTCGTGGATCAGGCCGATCAGGAAATTGCGCCGCAACGCCAGCGCGCGGGCCTGCAAGTTGGGCACGAAGCCCAGTTCCGCGATCACCGCCTCCACCTTCTCACGCGTGGTCTGGTTCAGCAGGGGCGATTTGTTGATGACGCGGCTGACGGTTTTCTTCGAAACGCCCGAAACGCGGGCGACATCGTTGATCGTGGGTTTGCCCGTGATTTGCCCCGAGGCTTGAGCATCGCGCTTGGATTCTTTCGGCATTCTCGCCCCTCTGGCCTCTCGCATGTTTGTTCTCAAGAGGCGCGGTTGACACCGACTTGCCTTCTGATCGTCGCAAAGGCAAGATGACACCGGTTTCCAAAACAGGGAAGCCCGGATAAACGGGCCAGCGATGACACAGGCAATTCCTCCCTCCATTCGTATTCACGCCGCCGACGATGTGGCCGTTGCCCTGCGTCCGCTGACCGCCGGGGAGCAGGCGGAAGGCGTGGTCCTGCAGGGCGACGTGGCACGCGGGCACAAGTTCGCGCTCCGCGCCATCGCAGTGGGCGAGGCAGTGGTGAAGTATGGCCAGCCGATCGGCCGCGCGACGCAGGCGATCGCGGCGGGCGGGCATGTCCATACGCACAATCTGGCAACGGCACTGGCGGGCGAACTGGCCTATTCGCCGCATCTCGGCGCGGCGGAATTGCAGGCGGGAGAGGGGGCTGCCACGCCGACTTGGCGCGGCTACCTACGCGCCGATGGCCGCGCGGCGACGCGCAACGAGATCTGGATTCTGCCCACGGTCGGCTGCGTCGGCATGACCGCCGAACAAGTCGCGCGCGAGGCGCAGGCGCGTCATGCAGACCTGATCGCTGGTGGCAGGATCGACGGTATCCACGCCTTCGCCCACCCGCACGGCTGCTCGCAATTGGGCGACGATCTGGACGGCACCCGCGCGGTGCTCGCCGGGCTGGCGGCCAGCCCGAACGCTGCGGGCGTGCTGTTGCTCGGCCTCGGCTGCGAATCGAACCAACTCGATGCGCTGGTGGAAGCGGTGCCGGTCTGGGCACGGTCGAAATTGCGGGTGCTCTCCAGCCAGAGCGCGGGCAATGAAATCGCGGAAGCGGGCGTGCTGGTCGATGAGCTGGTGGTCGAAGCGGCCTGGGCCGAGCGGACGGAGCTGCCGCTTTCGGCGCTGACCATCGGCCTGAAGTGCGGTGGGTCGGACGGCTTTTCCGGCCTTACCGCCAATCCGCTGCTGGGCCGCCTTTCGGAGACGATGGCGCGCGCCGGCGGCAAGGCGATCCTTACCGAAATTCCGGAGATTTTCGGCGCCGAACAGGCGCTTCTGGACCGGGCAACCTCGCGCGCGGTGTTCGATGCGGCGGCGGGCCTCGTGAACCGGTTCAAGCGCTATTACCTCGATCAGGGCCTGCCGGTTTCGGAGAATCCCTCGCCGGGCAACCTTGCCGGCGGCATCACCACGCTGGAGGAAAAGTCGCTGGGCGCCGTGCAGAAGGCGGGCCATGCGCCGCTCTGCGACGTGATCGATTACGGCGGACAGGCCAGCGTGCCGGGCGTCACCCTGCTGGAAGCGCCGGGCAACGATGCCGTATCGTCCACCGCCCTGGCCGCTTCGGGCGCGACGCTGGTGCTGTTCACCACCGGGCGCGGCACGCCGCTGGGCTTTCCGGTGCCGACGATCAAGGTCGCCTCCAATCGCACTTTGGCCGAATCGAAACCGCACTGGATCGACTTCGACGCCTCCATCGCGCTGGACGAAGGGCAGGGGGCGGCGGACGCGGCGTTCCTGGCCCGAATCCTTAGCTTTGCGAGCGGCGAGCAGACTGCCTCCGAACGGGCGGGCCAGCGCGCCATCGCCGTCTGGAAACGGGGCGTAACCCTTTGAGATCCGGCATCATGGCCATTTGCGTTTGCTTATGACACCGGTTTCCTATAGCGATCTGATCAACGAGATATTGGGGTAAGGGATGAGTTTGACCGAACAGGCGAAAACGATCGCGGGGGCATTCGTGACGGCGCGGCGCGAGAAGCGCGCGCTGGCGAGCTACCCCGGCGAAACGCCTTCAGACCTCGCCGCCGCCTACGCGATCCAGAATTTGGCGCTTCAGCTGGATGGGCGCGGGGTCGTCGGCTGGAAGGTGGGCAAGATCAATGCGCCGGACGATGCGCGGCTTGGCGCCAATCGCCTGTCGGGGCCGATCTTTGCCGACAGCGTGATCGATGCGTCCAATGGCGAAGTGCCGGAAATGCCCGTCTTTGCAGAAGGCTTTGCGGCGGCGGAGGCGGAATTCCTCCTCCACGTCGCGGCCGGGTGGAACGGTGAGGTTCCCACCGATGACGCGGGCACCTTGGCGGTGCTCGACGCCGTGCACATCGGTCTGGAAATCGCCAGTTCGCCCTATCCCGGCATCAATGCCGATGGGCCCACCGTCACCATTTCCGACTTCGGCAACAATGCCGGCATGGTGATCGGCCCGGTGCTGGAGGGCTGGCAGAGCGCGGACTTCGACGCGATCACCGTTCGGTTCGACATCGACGGCGAGATGGTGGGGGAAGCGACCACCGCCGCCATGCTGGACGGGCCGCTCGGCGCGGTGCGTTTCCTGCTCGCCAACCTTGCCGCGCGCGGGATCGACTGTAGCGCGGGGACGTGGGTTTCCACCGGGGCGGTAACTGGCGTCCATCCGGTGGTGCCGGGGCAGACGGTGGTGGCCTCCTTCGCAGAGCACGGTACGGTGCGTTGCACGATCGCGGCGGCGGTGCCCGCCTGAACAGACGAGACGATCCGGCAGGCCCGCAAAGGGCCGCCGGGAAAGGGAGCAGGAAAATGGATGCAGGCACCACAAGCATCGCGGGCGGGATCGGGAGCGACGTGAATCACGCCGTTCCCGCAGCCCCGGTGAAGTCCGGCCGTCATCGCTGGGTCGTCGTCGGGCTGCTCTTCGCGGCGACGGCGGTCAACTATATCGACCGGCAGATGATCGGCGTGCTGAAGCCGACGCTCGCCGGAGAGTTCGGCTGGACCGAGAGTGACTTCGCGGGAATCGTGTTCTGGTTCCAGCTGGCTTACGCCATCGGCTATCTCTCGTTCGGCAAAGTGGTGGACGTGCTGGGTGCGCGGCTGGGCTACACCATCGCCATCGTCATCTGGACCGTCAGCCACATGGCGCACGGCTTCGCCACCGGCGTTGCCAGCTTCGCGGCGGCGCGCTTCGGCCTCGGCATCGGCGAATCGGGCAACTTCCCGGCCGGCATCCGTGCCGTCACCGACTGGTTCCCCCAGAAGGAACGCGCCTTCGCGATCGGCCTGTTCAACGCCGGCGCGAACGTCGGCGCAATCATCACCCCGCTGCTGGTGCCGCTGCTGGTGCTGTGGTTCGACTGGCGCGCGGCCTTCTTCGTCACCGGCATTTTCGGCATCGCCTGGCTGGCGGCATGGTGGGCGATGTATCGCCACCCCCTGAAGCATGGCCGCGTCTCGGCCGAGGAACTGGCGTGGATCCAACAGGACCCTGCCGACCCGGTGGAGAAGATCGGCTGGGGGCGCCTGCTGACGGTCAAGGAAACCTGGGCCTATGCTCTGGGCAAGTTCCTGATCGACCCGATCTGGTGGTTCTTCCTGTTCTGGCTGCCCGGCTATCTGTTCGAACGCTACGACCTCGACCTCAAGACCTTCGGCCTGCCGCTGGCGGCGATCTATCTGATCTCCGACCTGGGCAGCGTCGGCGGCGGCTGGCTCTCTTCCAAGCTGATCAAGGCGGGCCGCACCCCCAACTTCGCCCGCAAGGTGACGATGCTGATCAGCGCGCTCTGCGTCCTGCCGATCTGGTTCGCACAATCGATCGACAGCGTCTGGATGGCAGTGCTGATCATCGGGCTGGCAACGGCCGCGCATCAGGCCTTTTCCGCCAATCTCTACACGCTGCCGTCGGACATGTTCCCGCGCGGCGCGGTGGGGTCGGTGGTCGGCATCGGCGGCACCGTGGGCGCCTTGGGCGGCATGGGCATGGCGCTGTTCGCGGGCTACATCCTCGACGCCACGCACAGCTATCAGGTGCTCTTCGCGATCTGCGCGAGCGCCTATCTGCTGGCGCTGGCCGTCGTTCACATGCTGAGCCCGAAGCTGGAGCAGGCGAGCGTTTGACCGGAATGGCGGCGGGGGCCCTTAGTGGTCCCCGTCCTCTACCAGAGCGCGTAGTCTTTCCAACCGCGCGTCCCAGTCTGCCGAGACCCCGCCCAGATAGTGCCGCACCGTCTCAAACCGCTCCGGCCGCAATTGCCAGTGGCGATCGCGGCCGACGCGGAAGCTTTCCACCAAGCCCGCTTGCTCCAGCACCCGCAAGTGTTTGGTCAGACCCTGCCGCGAAACCGCCAGTTCGGCGCTGTTCAGCCGCAGGGTCGAGAGCGGACCCTCCGCCCCCAGCCGCGTGACGATGGATAGCCGGCACATGTCACCCAGCGCCGCGAAAACCGGCGCGGTGCCCTGCAAGTCTCCGCCGATCACGCTGTGCCCGGATCTGTCTGCAACAGGTACTTGCCGATAAGCCGGGACTGATGTTCCCACCCACCGCTGTTGGCGTTGAAGGCATCCACCCGCCGGTCGGCCGGGATCTGCGCGAAGCCGGATTCGGTGATCGTCAGCCGAGTGCCGCCCTCCGCATCCCCCAGTTCGAAAGTCACGAGCGTCATCGGCTCATCGTCGTAGTTCCGCGCGGGATCGATGGCGAAGGGGTGCCAGCGGAACGCAAACAACGTCATCGGCTCGATCCGCTCGATGCGAAACCGTGCGGGCTTGCCGCGATGCGGCTCCTGCATTTGCGCGACCTCGGGATCGACCTGGGTGGGCACGATCCTGCCGGTGGCATCCTGCCCGGCCACGAAAGGCCTGTCGAATTCCATGCCGAACCACGCGCCGAAGCGGGCGGAATCGCTGATGGCGTTCCAAACGCGCTCGCGGCTGGCGCGCAGCACGACGGTCTTCTCGATGCGGTCTTGATCCATAAGCAACCTCCTGGTTGCTCCTTGCCTACCACGTGGCAGTGGCAGGGGCAACCGATCGGTTGCGTATGGGCCTCAGTTCACATCCCAGACGATCGGCAGGTTGCGGATCGAAAGCAGGCCAGGGAACACCGTGGTGTCCGCCCCCGGCTTCACCCGGAACGGGGGAATCCGCTTGAACCATTCCTCCAGCAGCACGCGCAATTCGCGCCGGGCGAGGTGTGCGCCCAGGCAGATGTGCACGCCGCCCACGAAGGTGAAATGGCGGTTCGCCTTGCGCTCCGGATCGAATTCACGCGGGTTTTCGAAGCGGGCGGGGTCGAAATTGCCGGCGGGGTTCAGGCAGGAGAACGAATCGCCCTTGCGCACCTGAATCCCGTGCCACTCGAAATCCTTCGTCGCCGATCGGGCGCTGGACAGGATCGGCTGGGTGCGCAGGAATTCCTCGACCGCCGAATTGATCAGTTCCGGATTCTCGCGGATGCGCCGTTGCAGATCGGGCTGCAGCGCCATGCGGCGGAACATCTGGGCGATGGTGGCGGCCACGGTATCGAGCCCGCCCAGCCAGAGGAACCAGACCATGCCGATCTTCTCGTCCTCGGTCGGCGCGCGGCCTTCGATCTTGCCGTGGACGATGGAGGAGACGAGATGCTCGTCGGGATTGGCCTCCTTCTCGGCGATGAAGGCACGCAGGAAATCGAGCACGCCGCGCAGCGCCGCCTGCATCTTTTCCAGGCTGCCGGAATGGAGAATGTCCCACTCCCAATCGAGGAACTGGTCGAACTTCTCGTCCGGAAAGCCCATCAGCCCCATGAAGATCCGCACCGGGAACACCCGCGCGAAGTCCCAGGCCATGTCGACCTCGCCCTTCGTTTCGATGGCGCCGATCATCTCGTCCACCACGTGGCGGATGCGCGGTTCCAGATCGCGGGTGATCCGCGCCGGGCTGAAATAGGGCATCAGGTAGAGCCGGTACTTCTGATGGTCCGGCGGATCGATGGCGAGGGGGATGGACTTGAAGGTCTCCCCGATCAGGCGCTGGAATTCGGCGGTTCCGGCGTTCGAGAAGTGGTCGTTGTCCGAATAGACGCGCTCGATATCCTCGTAATGCGTCACCACCCAGTTGCCGCGTCCCCGGCCGCTGATCGCGCCCAGGCCGTGCATGGCAGGCGGGTTGTAGAGCAGGCGCGGAATGTCATCCCCGGCCAGCCAGCCCATCGGCTCGTACGGGTCCACCAGATCGTTGGGCACGGTGCCCATCGCGAAGCCAAGGTCGACGATGCGGTCCTTCGGCACATTGTCCGGCGCATCGAAATCGACACGGATATCGTCGAGCGTCTGCATTTGTGGCATGATGTTCTCTCCCGAGAGCATGGATGCCCGGACGGCCCCTTCGCGGCAAGGCGAAGTGAGACTGCTGTATCATAGCAGCGCGGGCCAAAGACCATTCATCGTCTCGGCGTTGGGCTCATCGATTGATTGCAGCCCCGTGGGTTGCGACATGAGTCCCCAATACGTTTTTGGGAGATACGGCCATGGCCGACGCAGACACCAAGGAAATGAAGGACTCGGCACGCAAGTACTGGTCCTCCGAAGGCTACACCAAGGGCGGCGTGATCCGCGAGGTGGACTACGCCACCCAGTCCGGCGGGCTCGACCCGTCGCTGGAAGGGATCAAGATAGTCGATACCGACACGCACCTCAGCGAACCGCCGACGCTGTTCACCGACCGCGCGCCGATCGGCCTGAAGAGCAAGATGCCGTTCGTGAAGCGCGATGCCGATGGCGTCGACCGCTGGTACATCGGCGATCGCAACTGCGGCTCGCTGGGCGGCAACGTGATCCGCAAGGACAACAACAAGCTGCTCGGCCGCCTTGCTTTCCCGACGCTGGAAGAAGCGCATCCGGGCGGTCACGAGATTGCCCCGCGCCTTAAGGCGATGGACGACATGGGCGTCTATGCGCAGATCTGCTTCCAGAACTCGGGCGTCACCCAGGCGGGCATGCTGATGACGCTGGGCGACGACGATCTGGCCGTCACAATCATGAAGACGTTCAACGATTTCAACGCCGATTATCAGCGTGAATCGGGCGAACGCCTGTTCCCGATGGCGCACCTGCCGTTCTGGAACAAGGCGGAGATGGAGAAGGAAGCACGCCGCTGCATCGACATGGGTCTGCGCGGCTTCGTGCTACCCGACACGCCCGAGCGCGTGGGCGTGCCCAGCTTCAACCATGAATACTGGACGCCTTTCCTGGAGATGATCGACGCCGAAGGCATCTCGCTCAACTTCCATCTCAACGCCGCGATCGATCCGAACACGCTGACCTGGGAAGGCTTCCAGTTCGAGCAGACGCTGTCGGTCGTCGCGACGATGTTCTCGATCGGCAATGCGGCGACGCTGGGCAACTGGATGGTCTCGGGCCGTCTGGACCGCCACCCGAACCTCAAGATCGGCCTGATCGAAAGCGGCATGGGCTGGGTGCCCTTCGCGGTGGAAGCGCTGGAGCACCAGTTCCAGGAAATGCTGCCCAGCAAGCGCAACGTGCTGAAGAAGCAGCCCTGGGACTACTTCCGCGATCACTTCATGTGCACCTTCTGGTTCGAAAAGATCGCGCCCAAGCTGCTGCTGGAAACCATCGGCGTGGAGAACGTGATGTTCGAAACCGACTTCCCGCACCCCACCTCGCTCTATCCGGGCGTGCAGGCACACATCAAGGACGTGCTGGGCGGCTACGACTTCGCCACCAAGAAGAAGGTCCTGCAGGACAACGCAGTGCGGTTCTACAAGCTGCCGTTCTGATTTTTGGATTGAACCTCAAGAAAAAGGCCGGGGGCGGGCAACCGCTTCCCGGCCTTTTCTTTTGGGTGCGGCAGGGCTGGCGCAACGCCGCATCGTCGTCATGTGCTTCCGTAAGAATGCAAGGCATTCTCGTCGTCGTCGCGGGAGGGAGACACTTTCGGACAATTTGATGCGGGAACGGCAAAGCGCTGCGACATCCACCCGTCACAACGGCAGCATCGATTTCCTTAGAGAACGGGGTGCACCGCCGATGATCCGCCTTTTGCCTGCTCTGGCCGCCGTGGCCGCTTCATCCTCGCTTGCCTACGGCATTGCCCCCAAGCCGTCGGAACCTGCACGCGAGACCCACCGCGCCGAGGCGCCGGCCATCATCGGCAACGACAGACCGATTTTCCTCGGCCGCATGACCGTCACTGCAACGGCCCTGCCGTCGAATTGATGGAACGCTCCCAAGGGAGCGACCATTTGGCATTGCCTGCCTGACGCTGATCGGCGGTCTACAAGGTTCAATCTAAAAGCGGACAGTCGCCAAGCGCCCCATTTGGGCCGTTCAATTGCCTGGTGGCGCTTCCCGAAAGCAGCCGGTAAGCTAAGTCGATGACAGCATTCCCAGGAGCGCTACGCCCGTCGGCATTCGGATTTGCTGCGTTGGTCGCAATCGCTTCGTCATCTCTGCAAGCCGCACCCCAGATGCCGCTGGCAGCAGGAACCGACGCGCAGTTGAGTTTGGTGAAAGCGGCAGCGAAAAAGTGCGGATTCCGGCGTTTCCGCGTCGGGGAGAGCGCATTCTCGTATAGGTATCTCTATACTGACGACGATCTCGGGTCCTATCCCTGCATCAAAAGCTGGCTGAAAAAGTCGGCACGAGGCATCGGCCTTGCACCTCGTTACGAAGGTGATGCCTACGAGCGCTGAAAAGCACAACGTCCGCTATCTACGACCCGTTTCCTCAGAGCGCCATGTCAGCAATCCCACCCATCTCAGCCATACAAAGGCCGAACGGGCGGTAAGCCCGCACCTCAAACCCCGTCATCCCCGAGAAGGCGGGGATCCCGCTTGTTCTTGCGCGCGTGGCGAAAGGCAAGCCGGGCCCCCGCCTGCGCGGGGGCGACGGAGCGTGAGGCAAGCGGACGACGCGCGATCAGCTCTTGATGAATTCCAGCAGATCGGCGTTGATCGTATCCGCGTGGGTGGTGTGCATGCCATGCGGGAAGCCGGCGCGGACCTTGATCGTTCCGTTGGGCAGCAGTTCCACCGACTTGCGCGAGGCATCGTCGATCGGCACGATCTGGTCGTCGTCGCCGTGCAGGCAGAGCGTCGGCACGGTGATCGCCTTCAGATCTTCGGTCTGGTCGGTTTCGGAGAAGGCCTTGATCCCTTCGTAATGCGCCTTGGCGCTGCCGATCATGCCCTGCCGCCACCAGTTGTCGATGGCGCCCTGGATCACCGTCGCGCCCGGGCGGTTGAAGCCGTAGAACGGGCCGGCCGGCACATCGATGTAGAACTGCGCGCGGTTGGCGGCGAGGGCGGCGCGGAAACCGTCGAACACCTCGATCGGCAGGCCGCCGGGGTTGTCGGGCGTCTTCAGCATCAGCGGTGGCACCGCGCTCATCAGCACCGCCTTCGCCACGCGCCCGGCCGGCTGGCCGTGCCGCGCGACATAGCGGGCGACTTCGCCGCCGCCGGTCGAATGGCCGATGTGGACGGCGTTCTTCAGGTCCAGGTGCTCCACAACGGCAAAGGCGTCGGCAGCGTAGTGGTCCATCGTGTGCCCCTCGCTCACTTGCGAGGATCGGCCGTGGCCGCGCCGGTCATGCGCGATTACGCGGAAGCCCTGGCCCAGGAAGAACAGCATCTGCGCGTCCCAGTCGTCGGCCGAAAGCGGCCAGCCGTGATGGAACATGATCGGCGGGGCATCCTTCGGGCCCCAGTCCTTGAAGAAGATGTCTACGCCGTCCTTGGTCGTGACGAAGCTCATGGCACGGTCCTTTCCATTGCGTTGGGGAGAGTGGAAATGGCACGGGGGCTCGAATATCGCCGCGTAAGTGGCGGCAACATCGAAGAATTCATGGCTTATGGGGCGACGGGCGAAAGCTAGTGAAGGTGCGGCGAGCTTGCAAGCGCAAGCGGGAAGGCGAACGCGACGGGGCGGGCCTTGCGCGCCGCAGGCCGTTGCGGAAAGCGGCGGTCAGACCAGCCCGAGCTTCGCCAGTTCGCGGGCGAGGGCAGGGGGCATGGCGTCGCCGGCGGTTTCGCCTTCACCCAAATCGCGCGGGGCGTCCTTCTCGGCCAGATAGCGCCAGCCCTGATGCGCGCGCTTGGGCTGGGTGACCACCGGGATCAGCGCGGGGGCAAGCCGGATCCACCAGCGCCCGTCCTCGCGCTGTTCGAAGCCGAGGATCGGCGATCGGCCGATCAGCGCATGTTCGTAGATCCAGTAGAGCGATCCGCCCACCATCTCTTCCTGCCGCTTGGGCAGATAGCGCGTGGTGAGGCGCGCCTCGCCGATGTCGCCGTGGCTTTCCAGCCATGCGCGAAGGTCCGCCGGGCTGTCGGCGGAGAAGGCGATCTTGGTCATGTGCAGCGGCATGACCGTTAGATAGGATGCGGGGCGGAGAGAGGCCAGAGGCCTGTTGCCAAAACATGGGGCGAAGGCGCGCGGCCCCCGCCCCGTGTCGTCGGGAGCGGTATGCTTACAGCGTCAGCGCGACGCGGCCGTCGATCCGGCCATGGCGCAGATCGTCGAGTACCTCATTCACATCTTCCAGCGGTCGCGCGGCGACTTTCGCCTTCACTTTGCCTTGCGAGGCAAAGGCAATGGCCTCGTCCAGATCGTAGCGGGTGCCGACGATCGAACCGCGAATGGTGATGCGCTTCAGCACCACGTCGAAGATCGGCGTGGGGAAGTCGCCCGGCGGCAGGCCGATCAGGCTGACGGTGGCGCGGCGGCGGGCGCAGGCGATGGCCTGCGAAAAGGCGGCCGGGGATACGGCGGTGACGATCACGCCATGGGCGCCGCCGCCGGTCTCGCGCTGGATCTTGGCGACCAGTTCGGGATCGGTGGCGTCGAAGGCCAGTTCGGCGCCGAGGTCCTTGGCCAGCTTCAGCTTGGATTCGCCGATGTCGATGCCGATGACGTTCAGGCCCATGGCCTTGGCGTATTGCACCGCCACGTGACCCAGCCCGCCGACGCCGGAGACGACCACCCACTGGCCGGGCCGCGCCTCCGTTTCCTTCAGGCCCTTGTAGACGGTGACGCCGGCGCAGAGGATCGGTGCCATCGACACGAAATCCACGTCCGCAGGCAGGCGGCCGACGAAGGGCGCGGCGGCGATCACGTATTCGGCATAGCCGCCGTTGACCGAATAGCCGGTGTTGGCCTGCTTTTCGCAGAGCGTTTCCCAGCCCGTCTCGCAATATTCGCACTCACGGCAGGCATGGTGCAGCCAGGGCACGCCCACGGCATAGCCTTCCTTGAGATCGGTGACGCCCGCGCCCAGCGCGACGACATGGCCCACGCCTTCATGCCCGGGGATCAGCGGCAGCGATGCCTTGACCGGCCAGTCGCCGTCGATGGCGTGAAGGTCGGTATGGCATACGCCGCTGGCCACCACTTTCACCAGCACTTCGCCGGGGCCGGGGGTGGGGATCGGCACTTCCTCGATGGTGAGCGGGGCGCCGAATTCGCGGGCGACGGCTGCGCGCATGGTCTGCATCGGATCTCTCCTCGATCTCGTTACCGCGAGGGGGGAACTCGCGGGTGTTTCGGATGCCGGGCAGCTTCGTCGTGAGATGCGAAGATCGGGCCCGGACAGGCTGCGACCCATCCGCAAACAGTCTTAGGCCGCGCCGTAAAATCGAGGCAACAGGGCGCGCCGGTGCGGCACGCAGTCTATGCCGAAGGGTGTTTCATCCCTGCGACAGTTGGGTTTGCTTGAAAATCCGCGACGCGCGGATTTTGCGGCACCGGCCCACTCCCCCACCCGACCACCCACGAGCGTATCCTAATGGGTGGTCGGGTGGGGGAGTGGGCCGGTGCCGCTTCCGGACGTCAGTCCGGACAAATAAGCCGTTCAACGCTTCTCGTAGCGCGCCAGGCCCGGCCCCAGAACATTGGCGCCCAGCTTCACCGCATCGCCCGACCAGTCCGCCACGAAAGCGCTCTTGCGGTCCAGACCCGGCGCGAAGCGGGCATTGTTGCCGTCCACCACCAACCCTTGCGAGGGGTGGTTGCGATGCTCTGCGGCGACGGCGATGAAGGCGGAGTAGTTCTCCTTGTCGCGCCCCTGCACGAACCAGTTGTTGACGATGCGCCCGGTGGCGCCATCGGCAAGGTCGATCATGTAATTGGTGCCGCGCCCGGCCGAATCGTCGAAGCTGCAGTCGCTCACTTCGATGCGTGCCGCACGGCTCTTGAGATAGTGGCCGCCGGTGCCCGCCTCGAACCGGCTGCGGGTGACGGTGAGGCTGCCGTAGTTGCCGACATAGATCGAATGCGCGCAGCCCGAACCCTCGCACGTGCCAAGGCGGCTGAAGGTGGACTTGTCGATGGTGATCGTGCCCTGCTGGTCGTCGCCGGTCAGCAGCCCCTGCTCGCTGTCACGGAACCACGCCTGCGATACGGTGAGACTGCCGTGTTCCAGGCGGATGCCCGCGCCGTTCTTGTCGCCCACGCGGATGTTGGCGAAGACCATGCCGTCCACATGCGCGCCGCGCCCGCGCAGCACCAGCGCCGCCTTGTCCTCGCAAGCGACACCGTCAAGGATCGACTGGCCGGGGACCGAGGCCTGATAGGTGACCTCGCCTTTGTTCTGCACGGCGCAGTCGGCAAAGCGCATCGAGGCGAAACGGATCGTGCCGCGCCCATCGCCGATCGCGTCCACCGCGTCCTGAAGCCGCGCATAGCTGCGACCTGTCTCGACCACGCTGTAGGGTGCAGTGGCAGTCTGGGCCTGCGACAGCGAGGCGGGCAGAGCCAGAAGCGGCAAGGCAAGGAGCGGAAGAGCGGGCGCGATTCGGGCGATGCGGTTCATGCGAAGGAGACTAGCGGCTCTCGCGCCGGTTGGCGCAAGTCACTTTGCCAGCGTCTCTTTGCGGGACAGGCAGGGCGAGCAAGCCGGCCCCGTTAACATCCGCCCCACATCCAGGATTTCCGATGGCGCCTTAAATAAAGGCGATGATCGAAATGACCAAGATGTCCTTCGATAACGACCGTGCTTAATATTTTTTCCTGAAATTTAACCATACAAATGTGGGAGATAGTGCTCTGCATCAATAAAGAATCACTCTTGTTTTATTGATAGCGATACCATAGTTTTTCTTCGCAGTCTTCCGGGGCATCTTCCCTCCGCAGCCTCTGGAAGATTCGGTGCCGGCGGGGCTCCTTCGCCTCCTAACCCCCCGCGCGTTTATGGGGTCTCGCCGGCATTATTGTCCTATTGCCGTATTTGCCTTTTGCATTGCCCGGCCCCGTGATTGCCTTGGCACAAGCCGGGCAATCACGGGGCCGGGTGCTTCAATCCTTTCTGCCCCACCGCCATTTCCAGCCGCCGCGCGTGCGGCGGGCGACGATGACGAGGAACAATCCCGTCGCCAGCAGGAACAGCACGAAGGCGGCGATACGCGGTCCACTTATGCCTTTGTCGATGCCCATGCGATTGAGCAGGCTGATCCCGGCGAGCGAGGCGACATAGCCCGCGACCACCAGCCAGCCCTGCCAGGCAATCGGCAGGCCCGCGCCATAGCCATGGCGTTTGGCGGCGAACCATGCGCCGTCGTTAGTGGAGGCGTCGATCGAAGGGGGCGTCTTGTCCGTCATGTTTCATCCTCCTGCTTCGGCGGGCGGCCGCGTCTTGCGGGTTCGCTGGTCGCCACATTCACGCCGCGCCGGGCCAGGGCCTCTCGCAGCAGCACTTCGACTTGGGCGTTGATCGAGCGGAAGTCGGCCGCCGCGCAGCGTTCGAGCGCGGCGTGGAGCGCCGGATCGATCCGCAGCGGAAAGGCCTTCTTTGCCGGGCTAGGCATGGCTATGGGACATGGCGTGATTACTGGTACAGCGTGCCGGCGTTCACCACCGGCTGGGTGTCGCGCTCGCCGCAGAGCACCACCATCAGGTTGGACACCATCGCGGCGCGGCGTTCGTCGTCGAGTTCGACCACGTTCTTTTCGGAAAGCTGCGTCAGCGCCATTTCCACCATGGAAACAGCGCCTTCCACCAGCTTGCGCCGCGCGCCGATCACCGCTTCGGCCTGCTGGCGGCGTAGCATGGCGCCGGCGATTTCGGGCGCATAGGCAAGGTGGGTCAGGCCGCATTCGTCAACGGTGATGCCGGCCACGCGCAGCCGCTCGATCAGTTCGGCGCGCAGTTCGGCGTTCACTTCCTCGTGGCTGCCGCGCAGGGTGATCTCGGCATGCTCGACGTCGTCATAGGGATAGCGCGATCCGATCGAGCGCACTGCGGCCTCTATCTGCACTTCGACGAAGGCCTTGTAATCGTCCACGTCGTAGAGCGCCTGCGCGGTGTCGGCCACGCGCCAGACCACGTTGGTGGCGATCTCGATCGGATTGCCGCGCAAGTCGTTCACTTTCAGCTTTTCGGACACGACATTGTTCGCGCGGACGGAGATCTTGCGCTTGGCCATCCACGGCCAGGTCCAACGCAGGCCGGCATTGCGGTCCGTGCCGCGGTACGATCCGAACAGAGTGACGGCCACGGCCTGATTCGGCTGGATCATGAAGAAGCCCGACGCGATCAGCACTTCGCAGACCACGGCAGGCAGGATGAACCCCAGAAAGGCGAGCACGGTGCCGCCGCCGGGATTGCCGCTGGCCAGCGTGATCACGCTGAACACGATGGCGGCCAGCAGCACCAGAAACACGCCCAGCATCAGATAGCCGCTGGTGCTGCCGGCGGCGCTTTCGCGGCTGGCATTGATGGGAAGATGCGACTCGGACATCGGCGGCTCGCTCCATTTAATTTGATATCACTTTAATATCGAATTCATGTGCGGGGTCAACCTGCCGAATTTCCTCCATTTCTCGCCGTCGGTTGGCCACGCGGCGGGTGTGACGGCGGCGGCGGACGGACGCAGAGGCGGGCCGAATGGTCAAAAGCATACGTATCCGGGGTTGAAATCGGATCGATTCGCTCATATTGGGTCCGTGCGGGCCGGGCCCCTCTGGCGCGGCGCCTCATAACAGGCGCCACGTGATGTCGGACCGCATCGGGTTGATCCCCGGTGCAGGTTTCCGAGTGCCCCTTCAAGGCCCCGTCAGCTCGGCAACCAGAATGTGCCGTCGGGATCGTCCGATCGAACCAACCTTTGTTCGATAGGGATGCTGTTATGACCGACCGTATGTTCCACCTGCTTGAGCGCTTCCAGATGCTCGACGCCCAGTTGCGCCGTGCGCAGGGCTCGACGCGCCGTAATCTGTTTCAGATCGCGGACTTGGAGCGAAGGAAATTGAGAATAAGGGCCAGGCTGGCCCGGCTGTTCGTCCCCCCGACGGCCGTAGTGTAAGCCTGTAACCCTCGCGCCGGCGCGCTGCCCCCCATGTACGCGCCGGCGCTTCCTTCCTTCATTGGCATGGACATGATCCGAGGAACTCCTTTTCGCTGATTGGCTGGGCACCCCGGCCTGGTTCTGGCTGGCCTTTGCCGGCCTCGTTTTCGTACTTACCGCCTTTGACCTCGGCTTCCTGCACAAGGATGACCGGGAGATGGGCATTGCCGAATCGCTTAAGCTTTCGGTCTTCTACATCGCCATCGCCGTCGTGTTCGGCGGCTGGGTGTGGTGGGCCAAGGGATCGGCCGACGGTATCGCCTGGTACACCGGCTATTTTCTGGAGAAGGCGCTTTCGATCGATAACGTCTTCGTCATCTCGATGATCTTCGGCTTCTTCGCCATCGCGCCCAAGTACCAGTACCGCGCGCTGCTCTGGGGCATCATCGCGGTAATCCTGCTGCGCGGCCTCATGATCGCGGGCGGCGTGGCGCTGGTCTCTCAGGCGCACTGGGTCATGTATATCTTCGCCGCGTTCCTGGTCTTCACCGGCGTGAAGATGCTGTTTTCCGGCGATCATGAGCCTGATGTTGCCCACAACCCGGTGGTCCGCTGGATCTCCCGCCACATGCGCGTGACCAAGCAGCACCACGGCCATCACTTCTTCGTGAAGGAGGCGAACGACGCCGGCCGCATCGTCTGGGCCGCGACGCCGCTGTTTCTGGCGCTCGTAGTGATCAACCTGGCTGACCTGGTGTTCGCGGTGGACTCGGTGCCGGCGATCTTCTCGATCACCACCGATACGTTCATCGTCTACACCTCGAACATCATGGCGATCCTCGGCCTGCGCGCGCTCTATTTCGCGCTGGCGGCGATGGTGCACCGCTTCCACTACCTGAAGTATGCGCTGGCTATGGTGCTGGTGTTCATCGGCGGCAAGATCCTGGTGGCCGAACTGCTGCTGGATGGCGCCAAGTTCCCGCCCTTGCTGAGCCTTGGCGTCACTGTAGGCCTGATCGGCGGCGGCGTGGGTTGGTCGCTGTGGAAGACGCGCGGGCAAGAGACGGAAAACGGCCACGCTTGATTGAGGGAGGCGCGCTGCGTTTGTTTTTCGCATTTTCCAAGTCGTCAGGCGACTTCACCTGACTTGAAAATGCTCTAGGGAAAACCGGATGGCGCGCCTTATCCTCTTCAACAAGCCCTTCGATGTCCTGCCGCAGTTCACCGACGCGCGCTCTCCTACCCCGCGCGCGACGCTGTCGGACTATATCGACGTACCCGGCGTCTACCCCGCCGGGCGGCTGGACCGTGACAGTGAGGGGCTGATGCTGCTGACCGACGATGGCCGCCTGCAGGCGCGCATCTCCGACCCGCGCTTCAAGACGGCGAAGACTTATCTGGTGCAAGTGGAGGGTGAGCCGGACGAGGCGGCGCTGGCCGCGTTGCGTAAGGGCGTCGTGCTGAACGATGGCCCGACCCGCCCGGCCGAAGCGCGGCGGATCGATCCGCCCGAACTCTGGCCGCGCAATCCGCCGGTGCGCTTCCGCAAGACGGTGCCGGACTGTTGGATCGAGCTGACCATCCGCGAAGGCCGCAACCGGCAGGTGCGGCGCATGACGGCAGCCGTCGGCCATCCGACCTTGCGGCTGGTGCGTTGGGCGATCGGCGGCTGGTCGCTGGACGGCATCGCGCAGGGTGAGTGGCGCGAGATTTCGGTTTGAAAATTTCCTTACCGTAAAACCACTTCGTCGCCCCCGCGAAGGCGGGGGGCCCGCTTACTTGCGGCACGCCGCCGACGTAGCAGAAGAAGCGGGATCCCCGCCTGCGCGGGGATGACGGATGTATTTAGCGTGTCTTGTATAGGCGGGGCAGCCCCCCGATCAATCCGGCTTCCAGCCGATCTCGGCGGCAGAGGCGGACTTGGGAATGTCGGTCAGGGCTTCGTTCACGGTGATCGCCTCGCCCGGCTTCAGCTTGCGCTTGGAAGGGACGACTTCCTTTTCGTAGACGATGCGGTCGCGCTTGTCGCGCAGCACCACCAGTAGCGAAGGCACGTAACGCGTCTCGCTGCCGGTATTGCTGATCGTGCCCGAAACCGAGAAGAACTCGCTGCCGTCGGGCAGGGGCTTGCGATCCTGTCGCTTGCGCGGGAAGTCCAGTTGCAGGTCGGGCTGCGCCTGCGAGAAGGTCTGGCGCGGGATCGGCAGCCAGTCCGGCAACCCGCCGAAGGCCACCGCGCCGGTCAGCGCCAGGGTCGCGCCCGCGAACACGACCGAGGCGATTGTCGCCAGCTTGGCCCAGTTGCGGCGCGGGCGGAACGGCGGTGCGAAATCGAAGCTGGACGGGCCCTCGTCCGCATAGTGCGGCATCGTGGTGTCGTCGTAATAGCCTTCGCCGCCGTGGCCCTTGCGCCCGGCCGCGCCGGAGGGTGAGGGCGGAGAGGCGCGCAGCGGATCGGCTTCCTCGTCCTCGGCAACCGGCTGGGGCACGCGTACTGCCGGTGCGCGTGGCGGCACCGAGAAGCCCGGGCGGGGCGCGGAACTTGGCTGCTGCGGGGCCGGCGCAGGCTCGGCCGCAACGGGTGCGGGCGCTGACGGTTGCGGCGCAGCGGCAGGTTGAGGCTGAGGCGCAGGCGTTGGGGCGGGAGCCGCGGCCGGCGCGGGTGCGGCAACCGCCTCCGCAGCCAGCACGTCCGCCACTTCCGGGCCATCCTGAAACCAGCTGTGGCGGCACTTGGCGCAGCGCACGGTGCGGCCATCGATACCGATCGCGCTGTCCGGCACGGCATATCGCGTAGAGCAGGCTGGGCAGGCGATAATCATAGTCACAAAACTATAAGCACGACTGGCTTGCCCCCGACAAGCGCCAGACCTGTGGGCACAGGGCGGAGCGCCCTTTTTTCCACATTGAATGCGGGTTAGGTGATCGCAAAATGGCCTCTTGGCGCATTTTCAAACCGACTCTATCACGCTTCCGGTCGCCCGTTCGGATCGACTTGCCCTCAGATTAGGCCCCTAGACCAGACGAGCATGACCGCGGACGGCGAAATCATCCACTTCGACAATGTCGGCCTGCGCTATGGCACTGATCGAGAGGTGCTGAGCGACCTGACGTTCACGCTGTTCGCCGGGCGGTTCTATTTCCTCACCGGGGCCAGCGGCGCGGGCAAGACCTCGCTGCTGCGGCTGCTCTATCTGGCCCAGCGCCCGTCGCGCGGGGCGATCCGCATGTTCGGGACGGACGCGATCACCCTGCCGCGCGCGCGCCTGCCGATGCTGCGGCGGCGGATCGGCGTGGTGTTTCAGGACTTCCGCCTGATCCCGCACCTCTCCGCCTTCGACAACGTGGCGCTGCCGCTGCGCGTCGCCGGCCATCAGGAGCGCGACATCTTCGGCCCGGTGCGCGACATTCTGGAGTGGGTTGGCCTTGCCGACCGGCTGGACGCCCGCCCCGCCACGCTTTCGGGCGGCGAGCAGCAGCGCGTTGCCATCGCCCGCGCCGTGATCGCGCGCCCGGCGATGCTGGTGGCGGACGAGCCGACCGGCAACGTCGATCCCGAAATGGCGCAAAAGCTGATGCGCCTGTTCGAAATGCTCAACCGGCAGGGCACCACCGTGGTTGTCGCCACGCACGATCTGGACCTGCTGCGCAAGGTGTCCGACAGCCTGATCATGCGGCTCGATCGCGGGCGGCTGTCCGATCCCACCGGCGCGCTGCGCTATCCGCCCAGGAAGCCGGCATGATCTTCGGCCCCCTTTCCGGAAAGCCCGCGGAAGACGGCGCCCCGCGCATGGGCTGGCGGCGGCTGGGCGTGCGCGGTGCCGAACTGGTGCCGCAGGCGCGCATGGCTGGGCCGATGCCCTGGGTGATCGCGATCATGGTGGCGCTGACCGCCATCGCACTGGCCGCCGGTCTGGCGCTGGGCAATGCGATCACGTCCGCCAAGGCGGAGATCGAGGGCGGCGTTACCGTTCAACTCCTCGAACCGCGCGAGGATGTGCGCACGCGCGAGGCGAAGGCCGCTGCCGATGCACTGAAGCGCCAGCCGCATGTCGCCGGGCTGCGTCAGGTGCCGCAGGCCGAACTCGACGCGCTGATCGAACCCTGGTTGGGCGCCGACGTGGGGGAGGCGACCAATGCCTCCATCCCCGTGCCCGCGCTGATCGACGTGCGGCTGGACGGTCCGGCCACTCCGGCGAGGCTGAAGGCGCTGCAGCAGGCGCTGACCAAAGTGGCGCCCTCTGCCCGCGTCGATGCCCAGTCGGGCTGGTTGAAGCCGGTGTTCGACGCGATGATCTCGCTGCAGGTTCTGGCCATCGCGCTGGTTGCCCTGCTGGCCTTTGCGCTGGCGGCGGCGGTCCTGCTGGCGGCGCGGTCGGCACTGGGCGCCAATCGCGAGGTGATCGAGATCGTCCACCTCTTGGGCGGCACCGATACGCAAGTCGCCCGCGTGTTCCAGCGATCGATCGGCTTCGATGCGGCGGGCGGCGGCACCGTGGGGCTGGCGTTGGCCTTGGTGGTGATCCTGTCGATCGGCCGCCGTTTCGGCGGGCTGGGCGCCGGGCTTGTCGATAGCGGCGCGCTGATATGGACCGACTGGCTGCTGCTGGCGCTGGTGCCGCTGCTGTCCACCCTGCTCGCCATGCTCACGGCACGATTCACGGTGCTGCACGCGCTGCGCAAGATGCTATAGTGCGCATAAGCTATTAGATATCGTATCATGTTCCGTCGCACTGCCGCCTTTATCCTGCTGTTCTGGCTGTTCGGCTTCGTCTGGTTCGCCGTCGCGCTTCCGGATGCGCTCGACATGTCGGTGAAGACCGATGCGGTGATCGTGCTCACCGGCAGTCGCGGGCGTATCGAACGCTCGCTGGACGTGCTGAAGGAGCGCCGCGCGCCGCGCCTGCTGATCTCCGGCGTGGACCGCGAAGTGCGCCCCGGTGAACTCGCGGCGGAATACCGCATTCCCGACGCACTGATGAAGTGCTGCATCACGCTGGGCTACCAGGCCTACGACACGCGCTCCAACGCGCTGGAGGCCGCGGACTGGGTGAAGCGGCATGGAATCCGGTCGATCCGGCTGGTCACGGCGGACTGGCACATGCGCCGCGCCGCTTACGAACTGGCCCGCGAATTGCCCAAGGGCGTGGTCATCCGCGAGGATGCCGTGCCGTCGCGCCCCAGCCTTGGCACCCTGTTCCTAGAGTTTCACAAGTATTTCGGGCGCATGGCGCTGGATACCTGGAACCGTCCACCCTGGAAGAAATCTTGAACCGCACCGATTCTGGAACGTCGCCGCTCGACGTGATCCGCAGCCTTGCCTTCTATCTGGTGTTCTATCCGGGCACGATGGTCTGCGTCCTGCTGGTCTGGCTGGCCGCGTTCGCGGGCGATGGGCCGATGCGCCGCCGGGTGCGCGGGTGGGCGCGGTTCCACCGTTTCTGCTGCCGCTGGTTGCTGGGGATCAAGCTGCGGATCGAGGGGCAATTGCCCGATGAGGGCGTGTTGGTGGCGCTGAAACACGAAAGCTTTTTCGAAGCGATCGACCTGCCCGCGATGATGAGCTACCCGGCGCCGTTCCCGAAGGCGGAATTGATGGACCTTCCCGGCTGGGGCTGGGCGGCAAGCCGCTACGGCGCGGTAACGGTGATGCGCGACGAGGGCGCCAAGGCGCTGCGGGCGATGGTCTCCTCCGCGCGCGGTTTCGCCGCGCAAGGGCGTCCGCTGGCGATCTTTCCGGAAGGCACGCGCGTGCCGCACGGGAAGGTGGTGCCGCTGCAATCGGGCTTTGCCGGGCTCTATAAGCTGCTGAACCTGCCGGTAGTGCCGGTGGCGGTGGATTCGGGGCAATACTACCACCGGCTCTGGAAGAAGCGGGGTACGGTGGTGATCCGGGTCGGCCAGCGCATCGAACCCGGCCTGCCGCGCGAGGAAGTAGAAGCGCGGGTGCAGCAAGCGATCAACGCGCTGAACGGGTGAGGGGGGCTATCCCTCACACCCTACACCCCGTCGCCCCCGCGAAGGCGGGGGCCCCGCTTGTTCTTTCTGGCGAGGCTGGAGCAAGTAAGCGGGATCCCCGCCTTCGCGGGGATGACGAAGAATGCGGGAGGGAAGATGGTGCTCAGTCCGCCTCGCTCACGTCGACCGACTGGCTGATCATCTCCACCGGTGCATAGCTGGTCAGGAACGCCACCGCCGCCGCATCGGCCCCGACGCCGATCTTGGCGGTGCTTTCGGGCCTGCTCATGCCGGTGGCGTCGACCAGATGCCACGCCCCGTCCAGAAACACTTCGGCCACCGCGTGAAAGTCCTGCGGTTCGACGCCGAGCGCATAGACGCTGGCAAAGCGGGCGGGGATCGCGGCGGCGCGGCACAGGCTGATGACGAGGTGGGCATAATCGCGGCAGACGCCTTCGCCGGATCGGAAGCTGTCGGCCGCCGTGGTCTGGGCGTCGCTGGCGCCGGGCGTATAGGCCATGTGGCCGGAAACCCAGTCGCGGATCGCGGTCACTTTTGAGCCGCCACCCAGCGTGCCGAAGCGCTCCAGCACGAAGTCCTGAAACCGGTCGGACGGGCAGAATCGGGAGGGCAGCAGGTAGTCCACCGTCTCCGCCGGCAACATGTGCGGTGGCAGCGCGGCGAGGCCGTCCAGCGGGGCGAGCAGCCGACATGGCTCTACCGTGGCGGTATATTCCACCGTCAACGTGCCGGAGAGATGGAGCCAGAGCCGGTCGCCGATATCGTCATGCCCCGGCAGCCGCGCGAAATGTTCCAGCGGAGGCAGCGCGATATGCGCGTGATGCACCACCTGTTCCGGGATCATCGCCGCCTCCAGTTGCAGGAGCACGTCGGTGGGGCCGGGCAGGCTGTATTCAAGCCGGGTGGTAATCGCGAGCTTCATCGGCATGGGCTCCGAGCGGAGGACTTATCCGCTCAAAGCGCCAGCAAGGTTCGGGCTCCCGTTACCGGAAAACTATTTCCCGTTCTCGTGATCGTTGCGGCCGAAGTCGGGTCGGGAATCGTCCTGGCCTTCGTCGATGATCGAGCGGCGGATCGTGCGCGTGCGCTTGAACTGGTCGAACAGCGCATCGCCGTCGCCCACGCGGATCGCGCGTTGCAGGGCGGTCAGGTCCTCGGTGAAGCGCTGCAGCATCGTCAGCACCGCGTCCTTGTTGGACAGGAACACGTCGCGCCACATCGTCGGGTCCGAAGCGGCGATGCGCGTGAAATCGCGGAAGCCGCCGGCCGAATACTTGATCACCTCGCTCTGCGTAACATCCTCAAGGTCGGACGCGGTGCCGACGATGGTATAGGCGATCAGGTGCGGCAGGTGGCTGGTGACGGCGAGAACAAGGTCATGATGCTCGGGCGTCATGATCTCGACATTGGCGCCGAGAGCCTCCCAGAAGCAGACGAGTTCGCTCAGCTTCACCATGTCCGTGGTGGCGGGCGGGGTGACGATGCACCAGCGGTTGCGGAACAGGTGCGCAAAGCCGGCGTCGGGGCCGGAATTCTCGGTGCCGGCCACCGGGTGCGCGGGGATCACCATGTGGTCGGGCAGCGCCGCGCCAAGGTCCCGCGCGATGGCCTGCTTGCTGGAGCCGACGTCGCTGACCAGGCAATGCGCGGGCAGGGCATCGCGCACTTGCTCGGCCGCCATGCCCATCGCGCCCGGCGGCACGCAGAAGATGACGAGATCGGCGTCGCGCACGGCATCGCCCGGCGTCTCGCAGACCTCGTTCACCAGACCGCGCTCGGCGGCGCGGGCGCGGTGGGCGGGGCTGATGTCGTAGCCGGTGGTGCGCGCTTCGGGCAGGTATTCCTTCACGGCAAGGCCGATGGAGCCGCCCTGCAGGCCAAGCCCGATGATGGCGATAGTGTTCAGGCTCATCGTGCGGCTTCCGCCATTGCGCGCAGGCCTTCGGCGATCGCGTCCATATCCTCGGGCTTGCCGATGGTGATGCGCAGCGCTTGCGGCAGGCCTTGCCCCGGCAACCAGCGGACGATGTAGCCGCGGTCGGCCAGACCCTCGAACGCCGCTTCCGCTGTCAGCGCGCCTTCGAACAGCACCAGCACGAAGTTCGCCTGCGTCGGCAGCGGGCGCAGCCCGTGGTTGCCCAGCGCCGCCAGCTTGCCCACGAAACGGGCGCGCTCGTCGCGGTTGTGGACGCGGCTCGCCTCGACGAAGGCATCGTCGGCCAGCGCCGCTAGCGCCATGGCCTGCCCGGTGGCGGAGACGTTGAACGGCCCGCGAATGCGGTTGAGCGTGGCGACCAGCCCCGGCGCGCCGGTGGCCCAGCCGATGCGCTCACCCGCAAGGCCGAAGATCTTCGAGAAGGTGCGCGTCACCAGCACATTGTCATGCGCAGCGGCGAGCGCCAGCGAACCGTCGTCATCCTCCGGCGCGACATATTCGCCGTATGCCTGATCGAGCACCAGCAGCACGTCGGCGGGCAGGCCAGCATGCAGACGGGCAATCTCGCCGCCCGGCAGGAAGGATCCGGTGGGGTTGTTCGGATTGGCCACGAAGACCACGCGCGTACGCTCGGTCACCAGCGCCAGCAGCGCGTCGACATCGGTGCCGAAATCGGCATCGGGCGCGACAATCGGCGTCGCGCCGCAGCGCCGCGCGGCAATGTCGTAGACCGAGAAGCCATAGCGCACGTAGATCACTTCGTCGCCAAGGCCGGCATAGCCCTGCGCGGCCAGGTTCAGCAGCTCGTCGGAGCCGGTGCCCATCACCACGCGCGCGGCGTCGAGCCCGTGCTTGGCGGCGATCGCGGCGCGCAGCGCGGTGCTGTCCGGATCGGGATAGAGCGCCGGCGCCTGCGCCCGCGCATCGAGCGCGTGCTGGCTAGTGCCCAGCGGGTTTTCGTTGGCGGACAGCTTGATCAGCGGCTTGCCGTCCTTGCCCTTCGACTTGCCGGGCACATAGGCATGGATCGCGTCGATCCACGGCTTGGGCTGCGGGGCTTGGCGGGTGCTGATGGTCTGGCTGTCGGTCATGATGGCCCGGCCTTTAACCCAGCGGGGCGGCGAAGGACAGGGGGCGATTTCGGCGTGGGGGAACGGATCGATCCGGCGCTGGGCTGCCGCTCGTCACAATGCTGCGCCGTTCCTGAGCCAAGCTTCCGACATATTACTCCGTCGCCCCCGCGAAGGCGGGGGCCCGCTTATTCTTGTTCTTGTTTGCGGCGTGGCAAAAAGGAAGCGGGATCCCCGCCTTTGCGGGGATGACGGAGTTTGGGTTGGCAGGACTTGTTGAAAGTGCTCCTTCGGCCCCACTCCGCTCATCCTGAGCTTGTCGAAGGATGTGGGCCCAGCGCTACGCCTCCGGGGGCTTCGACAAGCTCAGCCTGAGCGGGGTTGGAGACGGCCACGCAGGTAAAGTAACGAAAATGCGCACCCGCGCACTTTTCAAACCGGCCAGAACAATTGACAGCGGGAACACCGTCCCCCACTTGGCTCAGTTCATCATGGCTACCACGCAGATCACCGACTCCAGTCAGGTTCTCGAACTGACCCAGCCGCTCCCGCTCGATGGCGGGCAGAGCCTTCCCGGCGTGCGCATCGCTTACGAGACGCACGGCACGCTCAATGCGGCGAAGGACAACGCGATCCTGATCTGCCACGCGCTTACCGGGGACCACCACGTCGTCTCCAACCATCCCAAGACCGGCAAGCCCGGCTGGTGGGTGCGCATGGTTGGCCCCGGCAAACCGATCGATACCGATCGCTTCTTCGTGATCTGCGCCAATGTCATCGGCTCCTGCATGGGCTCCACCGGGCCGGCCAGCCTGGCCGAAGACGGCAAGCCTTGGGGCATGCGCTTCCCGGTGATCACCGTGCGCGACATGGTGCGCGGCCACGTCGCCCTGCTGGACGCGCTGGGGATCGGCAGCCTCTATGCCGTGGTCGGCGGATCGATGGGCGGGATGCAGGCGCTCAGCCTTGCCGCCAACTTCGCCGATCGCACGCGCGCGGCCTTGGTGATCGCCTCCACCGCGCGCCACTCCGCGCAGAACATCGCGTTCCACGAAGTCGGCCGCCAGGCGATCATGGCCGATCCGGAATGGCGCGAGGGTGCTTACTACGATCACGGCAAAGGCCCCGAAAAGGGCCTCTCCGTCGCGCGCATGGCCGCGCATATCACCTATCTGTCCGAAGCGGGGCTGACCGAGAAGTTCGGCCGCCGGCTGCAGGACCGTGAGGAAAAGACTTTCGGCTTCGACGCCGATTTCCAGATCGAGTCCTACCTGCGCTATCAGGGCCTGGCCTTTACCGACCGCTTCGACGCGAACTCGTACCTCTACATCACCCGCGCGATGGACTACTTCGATCTGGCCGAGGAACATGGCGGGTTGCTCGCCAATGCTTTCGCCAAGTCGAAGGCGCGCTTCTGCCTCGTCAGCTTCGATACCGACTGGCTCTACCCCACGGCGGATTCGCGCAACGTGGTCCACGCGCTCAATGCCGCCGGCCTGCCGGTGAGCTTCGTCGAACTCTCCGCCCCGTTCGGGCACGACTCGTTCCTGCTGGACGTGCCGGCGCTGGACCGCGTGGTCGAAGGCTTCCTGGGTGAAGGCCGCTGAGATGCCCGAAATCGAACTGAGCGACGATGCATCGCGGCTGGACGTTGCCCGCATCCACGGCTGGCTGACCTCCAGCTACTGGACCCCCGGCGTCGAGCGCGCGCAAGTGGAGCGCCAGATCGCCGGATCGCACTGCCTGGGCGCGTACCTGCCGGATGGCACGCAGGTCGGCTTCGCGCGCGTGATCTCTGACCGCGCCAGCTTCGCCTGGCTGGCCGACGTCTGGGTGGATGAGCCGGCGCGCGGGCAGGGCCTTGGCCGCCGCATGGTCGGCTGGTTCCTCGACAACGCGGACTATGCCGATATTCGCCGCTTCATGCTCGCCACCAAGGATGCCCACGGCGTCTATGCCAAGCTGGGCTTCAACCCACTGGTGCGGCCCGACCGGCTGATGGAGCGGCTGTCCGGGCCTTTCGCCGCCATTCTGCAAACGGATTCCTGATCATGCTGCGTCCCGATCTCGCGGTGATTGCCGCCAATGTCGCGCCGGGATCGCGCGTGCTGGACGTCGGCTGCGGCGACGGCACGCTGATGCAGGCGCTGCGTGATGACAAGCGCTGCGATGCGCGCGGCATGGAACTCGATTCCCATGATGTCGGCGTCTGCGTCGGCAAGGGGCTCTCGGTGATCCAGGGCGATGCCGACAAGGATCTGGCGTTCTATCCCGACCAGTCGGTGGACTACGCGATCCTTTCGCAGACCCTGCAGACGACCATGCGGCCCGATGTGGTGCTGGAAGAACTGCTGCGCATCGGCCGCCGCGCCTTCGTCAGCTTCCCCAACTTCGCGCACTGGCGCGTGCGCGTGTCGTTGCTGTGGGGCGGGCGGATGCCGGTCACGCGTCTGTTGCCGGTGCCGTGGTACGCCACGCCGAACATCCACCACTTGACCGTGGAAGACTTCCGCGAACTGGTGAAGGAACGCGGGATCAAGGTGGAAGGCGCGTGGTTCCTTTCGGGCGACAAGAAGTGCAGCGACGCCGCCGCCAACTTCCGCGCCGAACATGCGGTGTTCCTGCTCTCGCGCTGATTTTTTGAAAATCCACTGAGGGCGGATTCGGGGGGGCGCCAGCCCGCGCCCTCACGAATGCCCTGCTGGGGCATTTTCCAACCCAACAACGATTCGCTGCGATTGCGCAGAGGCCAGCCCCGGCGCGGCCTGCGGATTGGCGTGTGCGCAACAAATATGCGAGAATGGCGCCGAAACTGCGATTCTTCGCACCTGCAATATGATCTGGACGAACCATTGCGTTCGTATTACGATGCCTTCAATTAGTATTACTGATGCGGGCAGCCTAGTATTACGGGGTCAGGGGTATGGACGGAGTTCTGGTTGGTAAGAGGCTGATAGGCACCCAATCGCCGGTCACCGTGGGGTGGGAAAACGTCCCCCGCGTGGAAGGCGGTCCGGTGAAGCAATTCATCTTCACCTGGTTCCAGCCCACCGTCCTCTTCGCGCTGCTGGCGTTCTGGTACTACGCCCCCAATTCCATCGCCAAAGCATCGACCGCCATTGCCATCGGCATCGGTTTCAAGGTGCTGCTGATGGCCATGGAATGGTTCTTCCCGCGCCATGAAAGCTGGCAGATCACCTGGAAGGAAGTCACTGTCGACCTGTTCTATGTCGGCCTTGGCTATACCGCGCTGAGCCTGGTGGAAAACTACATCGGCGACGGCGTGATGACGGAAGCGATCCAGCACGCGTTCAACTGGGAAAAGTTCGGCTGGTTTACCGGTCTTCCTCTGCTGGTGCAGGCGTTCCTGATCCTGTTCATCTTCGATTTCGGGCAGTATTGGATGCATCGCGGGATGCATAACTGGTATCCGCTCTGGCTCAGCCATTCGGTGCACCACTACATCACCCAGTTGAACATCAACAAAGGCGCGGTGGGAAACCCGACCGAACTGTTCCTGATCGGCCTCGGTTTCGGCGGCTTCTTCGATTTCCTGCCGCGCGCGGCGCTGCTGGCCGGCAGTTTCGGCATGGCCGTCGGCGCCTACCAGCACATCAACGTGCGCTTCAATTCGCCGCGCTGGTGGCGGTTCCTGTTCAACACCACCGAACACCACAGCGTCCACCATTCGCGCGACTATGAAGCCAGCCGCAGCAACTATTCCAACACCTTCATCTTCATCGATCGCATGTTCGGCACCTGCATCGATGGCGAGGCGGAACTGCTGGGCATGGAAGGCGGCCGCCGTATGTCGATCCGCGAACAGATGACCTTCCCCTTCACCGAAGCGTGGAAGACGATGAAGGAACGCTTCCGCCGGGAAGATCCGGTCGCGGTTCCTGCCGAGTAACGCCTGCCGGGCAGCGGGACCGGCCCGCCCTTTCACAAACTATTCCAGCTGCTCAGGCCGGGTCGCCCATGACCGGTTCGGCCCGAGTGCTGTCGCCAAGAAACGCTCCCAAAAAGGGGATACCATGACCGCGCGCTTCATCGACTGGATCTGGCACATCAGGGGCAGCCTGACGCTCGCCCCCGGGCAATCGAGCGATGATGCTTTCAAGCGGCTCGATTCGCTGTTCGATGAATATGGCACCAATCACGAACGGACCGACGACAGGCTGACTTTCCGCAAGAAGGATCAGGCCGCGCAGGACAAGATGGCGGTGTTCGATGGCGGCGTGCTGCAGATCGAACAGGGCGCTGGCGGCTCGGTGCTGCATTATCACCTGACCAGCCGGGCGCTGCTGTTTTGCTTTCTGGCACCGCTGCTGTTCCTGGCCTTCGGGCAATTGACAGTGGTGCTGGGCGCGCTGGAAAAGCCGCCGACGGCAGCGGAAAAGGCGGCGGCCGAAAAAGCCGAAAAGGAGAAGGCGCAGGCGCCGATGAACCCGATCGACAAGGCCCTCGGCGCGCCCGAACCCGAAAAGCCCGACGCCAAGAAGGACAAGGAAAAGGACGGCAAGGATGAGGGGAAGGACAAGAGTTCGCCCACGGCCGCCTATGTCTTCGCCGGAATCTTCGCGACGCTTTATGTGATCGGGCGCATCCTTGAGGACAGGCTGGTGCGTAAGCTGTTCCGCAAGAAGCTGGCGGGGGCGTAAGCGCCGGGCGGGCCGGCTCGGGTCCTGCCGGCAGGCCCATTCCTCACATCGTCGCCCCCTCGCAGGCGCGGTCCCCTCCTCTCTCGCCCCTGAGCAAGAGAAGCACCGCCTTCGCGGCGATCACGGGGAGTACGGGCATCGGATTCGGCCGCTATCCAACATCAACCTGATCGGCGATCCGGGGCGCAATTTCTCCGCGATCATGAAGGGCGGCACGCTCTACAAGCGCGAGGACGTGTAAGCGCGCTGTGGTGTGCCTAGGTGCCTTTAGGTGCCGTTCGGGTCACGCTCGCCTGAGGTGACCCGAACCGCCCGCTCAGCCCATCTTGAGCCCGGCGTACATGCCCAGCTTGTTGCCGTCCGGATCGCGCATATAGGCGCCGAAAGCGCCGCGCGCCTGCGGCTTCGCCTCGGGCTGGCCCTCGCACGCGCCGCCATGGGCGATGCCGGCGGCATGCCACGCGCGCACGGTGTCCTCGTCCGGCGCCTCGAAGATGATCGTGCCGCCATTGGCATGGGTGGCCGGCTGCCCGTCGCGGGCAGGGCCCAGCAGGAATTTCAGGCCATCGACATCCCACATCACGATCGGCCATTCGGGCGTCGACTGGCAGGGCGCGATGCCCATCGTCGCGAATGTCGCGTCGTAAAATTCGCGTGCTTTTTCAAGGTCATTGGTGCCAAGGCGCAGGCTCTTCAGGATCATCGTCTCTCTCCCGGAAAGGCCGGCCCGCGTCGCTGCACGGGCCGGTGCTGAAGGCAGATCAGCCCGCGCGGTACATCGCGCAGAGCTTGTTGTTATCGGGGTCGCGCAAGTAGGCGAGATAGAGCGTGCCGAACGGAAATTCGCGCGGCCCCGGCGCATCCTCGCAGCTCGCGCCGCCCGCCGCGCAACCGGCGGCATGCCAGGCGTCTACTGCCTCGGTACTGTCCATCGTGAAGCCCACAGTGCCGCCGTTGGCGAAAGTGGCCGTATTGCCGTCCAGCGGGCTCACCACCATGAAATTCGCGCCGTTGTGGCCATAGGCAAGACGGCCGGCGGCGGGATCCGCCATCAGCGGCGTCGCGCCCATCGTGCCGAATACGGCGTCATAGAAGGTCTTGGCGGAGTGAAGGTCGTTGCTGCCGACGCAGATGTGGCTGAACATTTCAGAGTCCCTTGCGGTGGTCCGGTTTTCGGGTGGCGATGGTTTCGCCGCAGCACGCCTTCGGGTCAATCGACAGCGCGCGCAAGACGGGGAATATCGCGGTGGTGCTCGCATCGCCCCGGTAAGCTACACCCCGGCAGGCTGCACGGCGCATCGCCGGGGCGCGTGATCGGCAAGATGCGCAGTTATCCACGCGTTTCGCCGCGCGAGCGCTGGCCCGGAAGCGCTTCGGGTGGACGCTTGCGGGCGGGTTTGGCATTCAAAATCGCCATGTGGCACATCTTCCAGTTCCCGCTCTGCCCGTTCAGCCGCAAGGTTCGCCTGCTGATGGCCGAAAAGGGCATCGCCTACGAACTCCAGACCGCGCGCCCTTGGGAGGGTGAGGACAGGCTCTTCGCGATGAACCCGGCGGGCCGCACCCCCGTGGTGAAGGAGGCGGAACGCAACATCGTCCTGTCGGACAGCCGGGCAATCTGCGAATATTTCGAGGAAACGGTGGAGCGGAACCCGCAGATCAGCGGCACCGTGCAGCAGCGCGCCGAAATCCGCCGCCTGATCGCGATGTTCGATGAGAATTTCTTCAACGACGTGTCCGGCCCGCTGCTGCACGAACGCATGAAGAAGCGCCTCGTCCTGCGCCAATCGCCCGATGCCAAGATCCTGCGCGAATCGATGAAGCTGGCGCATGATTACCTCGACTACATCGATTACCTGATCGACAACCGGCCCTGGCTGGCGGGTTCGACGATGACCTTGGCCGATCTGGCCGCCGCCGCGCAGATTTCGGTGGCGGACTATCTGGGCGGCCTCGACTGGTCGAGCCACGAACAGGCGCGCGGCTGGTATCTGGTGATGAAGTCGCGCCCCTCGTTCCGCCCGCTGCTCAGCGAGCGCATGGAAGTGATCCAGCCGCCCAGCCACTACGCCGAAGTCGACGCCTGACGCTCGGGATCCCCCGAAGCGCTACAACGGAAAGGGCCACCCTCAAGGGTGGCCCTTTCCGTTTCAGGCACTGGCGGGCTTGGTGCCGAAGCGGCCGTGATTGCGGAACTGGGTCATCCAGCGATCGATGAAGAGTTCCAGCGGGCGCGGCGTCACGCCGATCTCGGCAAGGCCGGGAAGGGTTCCGCTGGCAAGATTGCCCGCTTTCAGCAGCTTGAACTGGTCGGTGGAAATCGGCGTGCCGGGCAGGGCGGCGATCAGGCCGCCTACCGCGTCGGAGAAGGGAACCAGCGCGCGATGGCGACCTTGCGCGGCCATGATGCGCTTGTTGAAATCGAGCATCGTGTAGATTTCGGGGCCCGCCAGTTCGAACGTCTTGCCGCCATGCACTTCGGGTACGCTCAGCGCGATGGCGATCGCTTCGGCCACGTCGTCCACGAAGACCGGCTGCAGCTTCGCCTCAGGCGCGAAGACCGGCATTAGCGGCGCACGGGCGATCAGGTCGCCGAACATCATCACGAAGTTATCATCCGGGCCGAACATGATGGAGGGACGCACGATCGTGGCGGTGGGAAACTCGGCCAGCACGGCCTGCTCGCCTTCCGCCTTGGTGCGGGCATAGGCGACGTCCGATCCCGCATCGGCGCCGATGGCGGAGACGTGGACCATGGCCTGCGCTCCGGCCGCCCGGGCGGCAGCGGCGATGCGGCCGGCGCCGGAACCCTGTACGGCATCCAGATTGCCGTCGAAGGCGCCGACAAGGTTCACCACCGCGTCGGATCCTTCCAACACACGCGCCAGTGAGTCGAGCTTGGTCACGTCCGCGCGGGCGAACTGGATCTGGCCAAGGTTGCTCAACGGCTTGATCGACCATGCCTTGTCCGGATTGCGGCTGGCCACGCGTACGCGCGCGCCACGCTCGAACAGTTCCTGCACGACATGCCTGCCGAGAAATCCACTACCGCCCAGCAGGGTGACGATCTTGCCGGAAAGGGAATCGGGGTTGCCTGGGCTCATGGTCTGATCGGCTCCTTCAGCATGGTGTCGGCGCGGCGAAGGGGGAAAACGCCGCCAGCGCCGCCTTCGCGCATGGGCGATAGGATTGGCACAAGGCAGGTCCGCGGGCAACCGAGGGGAGGGGCGGATCGGCGTGAAGACGAATTTTCGCCCATTTTCGAAAGAATTGAAAAAACTTGGCTGAGGGGCGTTGACACGAATCAAGGAGCCCCTTAGAGGCGCCCTCCTACCCGGCGAGGACGGCAACAACGGCCCCCTCGCTTCCGTGCCCAGATGGCGGAATTGGTAGACGCACCAGCTTCAGGTGCTGGCGCTCGCAAGGGCGTGGAGGTTCGAGTCCTCTTCTGGGCACCAAGCTCTCATCCGCGGACGTCCACCGGCGTCCGCGGAGAGGCTGAAAAACCTCAATTTTTCCGCTATATATCGTCCGCTCACATTCGGGTGGATCCGGCGCCAATCGGGAACAAACTTGGTATCCCGCGAGGTATCGAAATCCGTCCTGCAGCAAGGACGCTTTCCCTATAGCCTCGCTCTTCGCCACCGCAGTCGCCAGCGCAAAATCTCGCGACAAGGATTACAAACTGTCTGATGGTGGCGGGCTCTATTTGCTCGTCCGGCCCAACGGCTCGAAGCTCTGGCGCCTCAATTACACCTACCTCGGCAAACAGCGCACGTTGGCCTTCGGTCCCTGGCCGGAGATCGGACTCGCTGACGCGCGTGTGCGGCGTGAGGAGGCAAAGCGGCTCCTGGCCAATGGCGTCGACACTTCTCATCAGAAGAAGGTCGATGCGGCCCGGGCGCGAGTGGGGGAGAGTGAGACGTTCAAGGCGGTGGCCGTGGAGTGGATCGCGAAGAACGAGCACGAGGGCATGGCCGAAATTACGGTCAGTAAGCTCAAGTGGTTGCTCGACAAGGCCGACCCCAAGGTCGGCAATCGCCCCGTCGCGAAAATCACGACGTAAGAGGTTCTGAGCGTTCTGCGGTCAATTGAGGCAACCGGACGCTATGAGAGCGCCCGGCGCATGCGCAAGCGTGCTCAGTCGGGTGTTTCGCTACGCCATTGCAACCACGCGCGCCGAGCGCGATCCTGCGAGCGATCTGAGAGGCGCGCTGACGGTGCCCAAAACCAAACATCTGGCTGCGATCACCACGCCCGATCGTGCGGGCGACCCCATGCGTGCGACCGAAGCTTTCGCGGGTCATGGTGTGACACATTATGCGCTCAGGCTATCAGCGCACCTCTTTGTACGCCCTGGCGAGCTTGGTCAGGCGGAATGGGCGGAATTCGATTTCGAGCGGGCAATCTGGAATCTACCTGCCCACAAAATGAAGATGCGCCGCCCACACAGGGTTCCGCTATCCTTTCAGGTCATGGGCCTGTTCGAGGAGCTATGGGAGCTCACGGGTCATGCCCCCTATTGCTTTTCATCCAATCGCGGCTGGCGGCGGCCAATGTCCGAGAACACGGTGAACGCGGCGCTGCGCACTCTAGGGTTTGCGCAGGAAGAAATGTCGGCGCCCGGTTTCCGGGCGATGGCAGCAACGCTGCTCAATGAGACCGGACGCTTCAATCCGGATGCCATTGAGCGCCAATTGGCTCACATGGAGAACAATGGCGTGCGTCGGGCTTACACCCGGGGCAAGTATTGGAATGAGCGAGTTTCGATGATGCAGTTCTGGTCCGATGAGCTTGAGCTGCTGCGGGACGGCGCGCGCGACCCAGCAACGCTGCGCCGTTTTGTCTTCAAGCTGGAACTGCGTCCGCTGGGCCCGGGAGAAGCGGCGAAGGCGTTCGAAAGCTGGTTTTCGCACAAGGCGCCTGCGTCGCTGGCGGCGCTTGGTACGTTGACCCCGGGGGACTTCGCCTTCGTTGCCCGCCAGTTGCGCCATGCCCCTGCGGTCAGCGCCGAGGATATCGTCGAACGTCTTGCCGCCGAATGCGCGATCAAGCCTCAAGGCGGGAGGAGGATAGGGTTTTGAGCAGAATTCTTGCTCGACGGTTTACCAGAGACGAGCTCGCGTCGGTCCTTGTTAAACGAGGTGGACGCTAGACTGTGTCCCGGGGCGTGGTGTAGCTGAAGCCGAGGCGCCGCGCATTTCGGCATCCGTCTGGGCCGTTCATGCTCCTGGGACTGCTGAGAGCATGGTGATTGGATTGTCGCTGACCGGCGCCATGGTTTCAAGGGTCATATAGCGGGCACGCTGGACGGCCCATTCGTCTGACTGTTCCATGAGGATAGCGCCGATGAGTCGGGTGATGGCAGCCTCATTGGGGAAGATGCCGACGACATCCGTGCGGCGTTTGATTTCGCCGTTGAGGCGCTCGATGGGGTTTGTGCTGTGTAATTTGGCGCGATGCTCGCGCGGGAAGGTCATGTAGGCCAGCACATCGGGTTCGGCTTCATCCATCAGGTTTGCCAGTTTGGGCAGTTTGGGTCGCACCTGATCGGCCACGGCACGCCATTGCTGGCTGGCGGCCTCGGGTGTTTCCTGAGCGAAGGCGGTGGCGATGAAGGCGGAGACAACCCTGCGGCCGCTTTTACCGGCATGAGCCAGCGCATTGCGCATGAAGTGAACCCGGCAGCGCTGCCACGTGGCACAGAGCAGTTTGGAGACGGCTGCCTTGATGCCTTCGTGCGCGTCGGAGATGACCAGCTTGACGCCGCGCAGTCCTCGGCGCGTCAACTTGCGCAGGAAGGCGGTCCAGAAAGGCTCGGCTTCCGAGGCGCCGATGTCCATGCCCAGCACTTCGCGGCGACCGTCGCTGTTCACGCCTACCGCGACGATCACCGCCACCGAGACGATCCGCCCATTCTGCCGAACCTTCACGTAGGTTGCGTCGATCCAAAGGTACGGCCAATCCCCTTCGATCGGGCGGTCCAGGAAGGTATGCACGCGCTCGTCGAGCTCCTCACATAGGCGGCTCACTTGGCTCTTGGAGATGCCGTCCATGCCAAGCGCTTTGACCAGATCGTCCACTGAGCGGGTGGAAATGCCCTGGATGTAGGCCTCCTGGATCACCGCAGTCAGCGCCCGCTCCGCCATCCGACGTGGTTCGAGGAAAACGGGAAAGTAGCTGCCTTTGCGCAACTTTGGGATCCGCAGCTCGACAGTGCCGGCCCGCGTCTGCCAGTCGCGCTCGCGGTGCCCGTTGCGCTGAACAAGCCGGTCGGGAGACTTCTCGCCGTAGCCAGCGCCAGTCAGGTTGCCGACTTCCATCTCCATCAGCCGCTCGGCGGCAAACGAGATCATCTCGCGTAGAATATCCGCGTCCGGGGTCTTCTCTACCAGCGAACGCAGGTGCATCATCGGATCGGTCATCGTGATTCCTTCCGTCAGGTTCGAGTTTCGCAACCCAAACCTATCCGAAAATCACGGTGACCACCTCAACCCTCAGCTACACCACCTCCCGGGACACGATCGGACGCTATGCGAATAGAGCTTCGCTTGGTGCAGGTAGACCGTGCAGTCAGAGAGCAGCGGAGAAAGGCATAGGCCCCCTCCACTGCAGCTCCAGGACCATACAGATCTTCCAGGCGTGGCTTCGGCGATCGAAAGCTTCAATCGTGCAACTCACCCGAAGCTACCGGACCGGCGAGGAAATGGTCTTGGAATAGCGACAAGCAGCCCCTTCCTCCCTCGACCCATCTTTGTCGTTCATGGGCAAAATTTCGATCCCCAGGTCCGGACCTTCAGCTATTCAAACCTCGCACCCTCTAATGACGGCAAGGCACTGATCGCCTTCGAAACAAAGACACTCCAGCCGTCCGTAGACTGGCAGATTCGCGGGGGCAGATTCCCTGCTTGCTACTCCTACTATCGACCGTTCAATTCCTACCGGGACGATCCTCCGCATCCAAGACCAGCTAAGTCCTTTCCCCCCAAACGTCTGCGGGTTCGCCCCGATTGGCGGGAACCAAGAGGGCGGGCGACTGTATTGCCCGGGCTGTCGGCGGATTCGCGATGGAGCAGGTATGACAGGATCTACGGCAACCGTTCCGGTGACGGTGGACAATTTCAGGCGCGCCGAAACGGAGCTTTACCTCAAACAGCTGTCTGCGCAGGGAGCGTACGGTCAATTCAAACATGACCGCGACGCGCCAGCCGTGGACAATCAGGCCGTCATCCGCCTGAACCGCGACACGCTCTACAGCTATGCGGTGCTGGACCTGACTTCGCCCGCGACCATTGTGAAGGCCGATACCGGCACACGCTTTCAGTCGCTGATGGTGATCAACCAGGATCATTATATCAAGCTGGTCGTCTACAAGCCGGGCACCTACCAGCTCACCCACGATATGGTGGGCACGCGCTATGCGGTAGTAGCCTGCCGCACCTTCCTGAACCCGGCCGATCCGCAGGATGTACAGGCCGCGCACGCCGCCCAAGACGGAATCGTTTTGAGCCAGGCCGACGCGGGGACGCTTGAACTGGTGGATTTCGACCAGGCCCAGCGCGCCAGACTGCATGACCTGCTGAACGAACTGGCCGCGTTCGAGCCGGATCCGAAGGGGCGCTTTGGCGACGAGAAGGCTGTCGATCCGGTGCATCACCTGATCTACACCTCGGCCGGCTGGGGCGGGAACGCGGCCGAGGACGCAATGTATATCTCGGGCAGCGTGACGGCGAACGACGGCACGACCCCCTATGTGATGACGCTGGCCAACGTTCCGGTGGACGGCTTCTGGAGCCTGATCGTCTACAACAAGGACGGATTTTTCGAGGCCCCAGTGGACGCTGTTTCCTTCAACAGCGTCACCGCGACACCGAATGCGGACGGCACGGTGACGCTGCATTTCGGCGGCAATCCCAAGGCGCCCAATTACCTCCGTATCATGCCCGGCTGGAATTACATGCTGCGGCTATATCAGCCGCAACAGTCGGTACTGGACGGCAGCTGGAGCGCACCGATTCCGACGCTGGCAGAATAGGGGGAAGGCATGACTGCGAACACGACGATGGCCGCCGCGCCGCTGGTACCGGTCAATCTCGACAATTTCATCCGGGTCGAAACACATCATTATATGAAGCAAGCGGTGGACAAGGGCTGCTTCGCCAAACTCTTGCATGCGCGTGGCCCAACGCCGGTGGACCAGCAGATCATCATCCGCCTTAACCTCGACACGCCCTACAGCGAAGGCGTGTTCGACTTGACCTCGCCGCTGACGATCACGATGCCGGACCCAAAGGGCCGCTTCCAGTCGCTATTGGTGATCAGCGAAGACCATTATATCCAGCATGTTAGCTATGGCGCCGGCACCTACAGCTTCACGGCTGACAGCGTCGGAAGCCGCTTTGCCTATGTCTTCATACGGACCTTCATGGACTCGCTCAGTCCCGACGATCTGGCGGCCGGTGCCGCCCTGCAGGATCAGATCCAAGTGGAGCAGGCGTCGGTGGGTTCATTTGAAGTGCCCGCCTGGGATCCGCAGAATCTCGCCAATGTGCGCGCGGCGCTTCTGGCCGGGGCTGTATACATGCCGGATGCAAAGCGGGCCTTCGGACGGCCGGACCAGGTGGACCCGGTGCGACGGCTGTTCGGAACGGCGGGCGGCTGGGGCGGCAATAACGAGCATGACGCTTTCTATTTCCCGTTCCAGCCCGCCGATAATGACGGCAACACGCCCTATGTGCTGACGGTCGGGGCTGTGCCGGTGGACGCCTTCTGGTCGATCACCGTCTATAATCAGAAGGGCTATTATGAGGCGCCCGAAAACGCGATCTCGGTGAACAACGTTACCGCCAGCCCGAACGAGGATGGCACGGTAACGGTCCATTTCGGCGGCGATCCCCAAGCACCCAACTACCTGCGGATCATGCCCGGCTGGAATTATCTGGTGCGATTATACCGTCCGCAGCAAGTGATCGTGGACGGCGACTGGCATTTTCCCACGGCCTCTCCAGCGGCAAAGTTATGAGTGGCGTGACCAACTCAGGGACAGGGTGCTGCCCACCGCTAATTGCAACTCTTAAGGCTGAACTTGAGTTTCGAGCGAGCAAGGCGGGATGATTTTCTGCTGTCCTGCGTCGACCCCTATCGGACTCTCAGACGCAGATTTTCCGCTCTCAGGTGCGGACCGACAGCTTCCTTATTTTGGATGCCTTGGACGGGCGGGAAGCTGACCACGATTCAGGCGACTGCAAGCGTAGACCTAAACTCGAAGCGATACCGGTAGCTTCCAAGTCCGTCGCACGAGCTTAGCTGGTGGTAGCAGCGAACACATCGAAGGGCGCAATGAATTCGTTTTCCCATTCCCAGTGCTTGACAGTGCCAATGCTGAAGCGAGCAAGCCCTCAATCTGCAGGAAGGCTTTTGCTTTCGAGCGAGATCGGATCCGTATCAGTCAGCGTCAATGATCGCAACATGTTCGCTGTCGCCATCTTGTACTTCAGGAAATGGGCGCTGCGAATATGCGCGTCGTAGGCGGCCTGGTCGGCATAGACTTCGGTCAGGCGAATCTGGTTAGGCTGCCCCCGAACGGCGACGGCGTAGAGCATCAGCACGCCGGGTTCGCTGCGCATGGAAACTTCGATCTCCTCCCGCAAATGCACCTTATAAGCCTCGATGCTTTCGGGTGCGATTTCGAGTTCGGCAAGTCGGACCATCGGCACGGTTTCGGCCATTGCGGACATACTCCAAACCAGAAACGAAAACCCGGCCACAGCCTTCCAGCAGATATGCTTCATGAAGTGATCCTCAACGCTGCGGCAGGGCGGGACGCGGGACTGTCCCGCATTTCAGGCAATATCTGCATTGTACGCGAGGTAGACGATCTCGCACGTTGAATTCCGCGCAAGAGTTCGTGGCGATCTTCTCATGACGTGGAAGGCGCGCGGAGGTGCATCCTGAGACGCATTCGATGGACCGCCGAACAGTACGGCCTGTCGTTCAATCCGAAGGACATTCTCCATGCATCTCAAACGTGCAGGATCGCAGCCATCTCTCGCCGGTCCGGCTGGGTGGTTCACCGGAACGGTGCGGATCGATCCGCTCAACACCGCCACGGAACCGGCGCGCCACAGCTGCGCTGCCGTTACTTTCGAGCCCGGCGCGCGTAGCAACTGGCACACACATCCTCTCGGCCAGACCCTGATCGTCACCAGCGGTTGCGGCTGGACCCAGTGCGAAGGCGAGGAGATCGTCGAAATCCGCGCCGGAGACGTCATCTGGTGCCCGCCCGGCCACAAGCACTGGCACGGCGCCAGCCCGACCACGGCAATGACCCACATCGCCATTCAGGAGGCGTTGGACGGCAAGAACGTGGATTGGCTCGAACCGGTGACGGATGAGCAGTATCTGGCTGGTCCGCAGGCATGAGGGTGGCTACGCTCATAGCCATTGCTTCTCTCGCGGCAGGCGCCGCAGGGCATGCGCAAGTTGTCCATCAGCACGAAATACCGGTGGTAAAAGGATCGCCGGATAGCTTCACCGGTGATGTCTCGGTAGGAATTCTGGCCAAACCGCAGCCGCCGGCACAGGCGTCGGTCGGATCGGTGACATTTGCTCCGGGTGCGCGGTCGCATTGGCACACGCACTCGGCCGGGCAGACCCTGATCGTGACCGATGGATGCGGCTGGACTCAGGAAGCAGGTGCTCCCGTGCGTCGTATCTGCAAGGGCGACACTGTCACCGTCGCACCCGGTGTGCGGCACTGGCATGGAGCCACGGCCAACGGCGCCATGACCCACCTTGCGATTACCGAAACGGTCGATGGCCGCAATGTCGACTGGAAAGAACCGGTGAGCGCCGCCGAATATCAGGCCGCCGCGCTTACCGCACGATAGGAACAGGCAATGAATCCGACGTATGATTTCAACGGCCAGGTCGCGCTCGTGACCGGGGCGGCCAAGGGCATGGGCCTGGCCACCGCCCGCATGTTCGCGCAGAGTGGCGCCTCCGTATTGCTCGCTGATCTGGAAGGCGATCGCGCCGAGCAGGAGGCCGCGCGCATCGTCCGCGAAGGTGGCCGTGCCATTGCGTTCGCCTGCGATGTCGCGGACGAAACGCAAGTCTCGGCCATGGTGGACAAGGCGGTGGCCGAGTTCGGCCGCCTCGACATGGCATTCAACAATGCCGGCATTCAGGTGCCGCCCTCCGATGCGGCGGACGAGCCGGGCGACCAGTTCGACCGCGTGACCGCCGTCAACCAGCGCGGGGTCTGGGCCTGCATGAAGCACGAATTGCGGGTGATGCGCGCGCAAGGTTCGGGTGCCATCGTCAACTGTTCCTCGCTTGGCGGGCTCGTCGGCCTGCCGCAGCGCGCGGCCTATCACGGCACCAAACACGCAGTGCTCGGCATGACCAAGAGCGCGGCCATGGAATATGCGCCGCGCGGCATCCGCATCAACGCGGTCTGCCCCGGAACCATCGATACGCCGATGGTCGCCGACATGCTCGAAGGCCAGCGCGAAGCCATGGCCGAGATCATGCGCGAACAGGTGATCGGCCGCCTTGGGCACGCCGACGAGGTAGCCGCCGCAGTGCTGTGGCTGTGCAGCCCCGGCGCCAGCTTCGTGATCGGCGTGGGACTTCCCGTTGATGGCGGCTTCACCGCGCATTGACATATATCCAAGGCAGGAGCCGACCATGAAAGCTCTGCTTCCCCTACTGGCAGGATTGACGACTATGACCGCAGGTGACCTTGAAGCGAAGATAACCGCGCCTTCAGGCAGCGTATCGCCGGCGCTGGCGGCGCACACCGAACAGCGCATCGACGGCGATCTCTGGAAGCGGACAGGGCTCTCCCCACGAGATCGTGCCCTCGTGGCAATCGCCGCACTGATCGCGCGCGACGAGAGTGCCGGAGTGGGTGCCTACGCTGAGAAGGCCCTCGAATACGGTGTGAAGCCCGCCGAACTGTCGGAAGCCGTGCTGCACCTTGCCTATTATACCGGCTGGGGCAATGCGATGAACGCTGTTGCACCCATAGCTGCCGTGTTCGAAAGACGCGGCATCGGCGCCGATCAGTTGCCGGACGTTTCCCCCCGACTGCTTCCGCTCGACGAAGCGGCGGAGGCGGCGCGCAGTACCCATGTCAGCGCACAGTTCGCCGCCGTCACGCCGGGGCTGGTCGACTACACCACCAACTATCTCTTCCGCGATCTCTGGCTGCGCCCCGATCTCGCCCCGCGCGACCGCAGCATGGTCACGGTGGCCGCACTGATGACGATGGGACAAGCGGAACAGATTCCCTTCCACCTGAACAAGGCGATGGACAATGGCCTGACCGCGACCGAGGCTGGAGAAATAGTCACGACGATTGCCTTCTACGCCGGTTGGCCCAAGGCGTTCTCGGCGGCACCGGTCGTCGCCAAAGTGCTGGAGCAGCGCGGAGGCTGACGCTTGGCCTGCAGGATGGCAGTCTGCCTGACTCCGGCTTAAGATGAGCGAAACTCAACGCGCCAACTGCTGGACCCGACCTCACGATGGACAACGAACCCCGGACCCCGCCCGGCCGCAAATCGCGATTTCGGCGTTCGGATATCGCGAGCCTCGGATACTTCCTCGCCATCGCGCGGCATCGCAATTTCCGGCTGGCGGGGCTGGAAATCGGGGTTAGCACCTCGGCGATCAGCCATTCGCTGCGCGGTCTGGAGGAAAGCATCGGCGTCCGCCTGTTCAACCGGACCAATCGCAGCGTGACGCTGACTGCGGCAGGCGAGGAACTGCTTGGCGAGATTGCCGAACCGTTCGACCGGATCGACAATGCCATCGATGTCCTGAACCGCTTCCGGGGATCGCCGGCCGGGCGCATCAGGTTGAATGTGCTCGACATCGCCGCGACATATCTGATCGCGCCGATCATGCCTGCCTTTCTCGACCGCTATCCCGATGTCGAGATCGACCTGCGCGTATCGAACAGCATCGACGATATAGTTGGCGGCGGTTTCGATGCAGGAATCCGTTATGGCGGCACGGTGCCCGAAGACATGATCGCGCAGCGTCTCTCAGCGCCCATCCGCTGGGTAGCTGTTGGCGCACCGGCCTATTTCGAGCGCTTCGGCATACCCCGTCATCCCGACGATCTGCTTGCGCATCGCTGCGTGCAGATACGTCTGGGAGACGACCGGATCTATCGCTGGGAGTTCGATCGCGGATCGGAATTGGTTGCCCTTGCCGTGCCCGGCGCGATCACGATTGACTCCAGCGACACCGCCCGCGCACTGGCACTCAATGGCGCGGCGATCATGTACGCTCCCGAACCCGCCATTGCCCGCGAGGTGGCGCGCGGCGAGCTGCAGATCGTGCTGGAGGACTGGGCCTCTCCCGGTCCGGCCATGCACATCTACTATCCCGGTCGCCGCCAGGTGCCAGTAGGCCTGCGCCTGCTGATCGATCTTGTCCGCGAACTGCGCCCATTGGGCTACTAACGTGAATGGTCTTGAATGCACCTCAACGCGGGATCGCGATCCTCGCGGCTGATCTGTTTCGGTCGTGTGGGCGCCAGTGACCGTTCGTGCATGGCAAGTTTCAGCAAGATTAATGGGACTCGAAAGGGGCTGCAATGGGCGGCAGCGTGGCTGCCTTCCCGCCGTCGACCCTTCATTGCCGTTCAGCCGCCAAATTTCGATGCCCAGGACCGGACCGGCAGCTATCCCGGTTTCGACCAGAAAGCGCCGTTAGCGATTGTGTTTGGAATGGCAGGTCACGCCAGAACCAGCCATTCCCCATTCTGTCCCTGCCATTCTCGGCCGTTCAGCGCTTTGAGGCGTAACCGGAACGGCAGCTTAGATGCGTTCCCGAAAGCCCGCATTTTAGTCGCGGCCGACCTACCCCTCCAACGCATACCCCGCCTCGCGCCAGGCCTGCATCCCGCCATCCAGCGCACTGGCGCGGGGGAAACCGAGGTCGCGCAGGGTGGCTGCCGCCAGCGTCGAGATTTTGCCGAACTCGCAGCAGGTCACGATCTTCACGGTAGGATCGCAGAGCATCGCGTTGACGCGCAGTTCCAGTTGGCCGCGCGGCAGGTGGATCGCGCCGGGGACGTGGCCTGCCTCGAACGCGTCCTTCTCGCGCACGTCCAGCACGACCAGGGCGTTGCCATTGCGGCCGATCCGCGCGGCCAGTTCCTCCAGCGCGATGAAGGGCACTTTGGCGGCGGCCTCGGCCAGCAGTTGGGCCACCGTCTTGCCGCCATGCATGTTGGTGCGCAGTGCCTCGGTCAGATGGGTCGGCGCGGCGAGGTCCAGTTGCTGCATCATCGCCACGAATTCGGCCCGATCGGTCTTCTGCAGGCGCGGGTTTTCGGCAATCTCGGCGCCGATGGTCGAGTGGCTGCGGCCCTTGTAGTCGTGCGCGGGGTAGACCAGCTTATCCGCCGACAGGGTCAGCAGCTTGCCGAAGAGGCTGTCGAACAGCGCCTCGGGATCGCCGCTGGGCAGGTCGGTGCGGCCGGTGCCGCCGATCAGCAGGGTATCGCCGGTGAACACCCGGTCCGCCGCGACGAGGCACAGGGAATCGCGCGTGTGCCCCGGCGTATGCATCGCGCGCAGGCGCAAGTTGCCGACGATCAGCGTATCCCCGTCATCCAACCGCATGTCCGCATAGGGCGCCGGACTCAGCCGGTTCATTACCACCGGGGCATGGAGCAGGTGGGCAAGCTCCCGGCTGGCAGAGAAGTGATCGGCGTGGGTATGCGTGTCCAGCACGTAGCGGACGTGAACGCCCATCTGCCCGGCCAGACCCATATAGCGATCTATCTGCGACTGTTCGGGATCGATCAGCACCGCCGCGCGCGTTTCCGGGCAGGCGAGGAGGTAGGACTGGCAGCCCCCCGTTGCGATTTGCTCGAAAAGCATAGGCGCATCTCCCGGCGATGAAGGCTCTTTCTGCCCGTCTCCATCGGGCCCAACAAGGCCGCGTCTCCGTTTCGGGCGCATATCTTTCGGGTGGGGCGAGCCTTGGCCGGGGTGGATCGAATCCGCACGGCTTGCCTCGGCAGGGGCGGGAATCCTAACCCTCGGCGTCCGGGTCACATTTTTCAGATCAAGGACATATCATGAAATTCGCACTCGCCGCGCTGACCGCGCTTGCCGGCTTTGCCGCCGCCACGCCTGCCATGGCCGATGTCGTGACCGCAGAGGCCAACGTCGCCCGTTCCGAAGGCGATTGGGGCGGCGAACTGGCCGTGGGCGTGCCGGTGGTCCAGGACGGCGGCTTCGCGATCACGCCGGGCGTCGGCCTGTTCTTCCACGACCGCGATCATCCGAACTACTACCACGACAATGGCGACTGCTTCAGCAAGCAGAGCGGCGATCAGGTGTCCGGCGGCAAGTGCGACGATTCCGGCACCAAGGTCTTCGCGAAGGTGGAGGCGACCTATCGCCTGCCGATGTTGTTGGCGCTTGGCGTCGGCGCGCGGCTGAGCGGGGATAATGTGCGGTCCTATGGCACGGTATCGATGCCGGTGTTTCCGCATATCGATGTGAAGGGCAACGTGGGCGACCACTATGTCGCAGCGGGGCTGCAGGCGCGGTTCTGAACTGATGCAGGTCCTCCCCCGTGGGGGAGGGGGACCGCCCGAAGGGTGGTGGAGGGGGCTGGCACAGCGCTGCCGAAAGCCCCATCCGTCAGCGCTGCGCGCTGCCACCTCCCCCGGTGGGGGAGGAGCTTTGGCGGTTTAGCCTTCCAGCAGGTCCAGATAGGCGATCACGTCATTGTCGGTGGCGATGAACAGGCCGTCCTGCACGTCCTCGGTCTGCTGAGAGGCGACCTCCATCGCTTCCCATAACGACCCGTAGAACAGCGTGGTCACCCCGCCGCCCTCGGGGCCGCCGTCAAGGTGGTAGAGCCGCACCGAAGCTTCGCCTGAAGTGGTGCGCATCAGGCCTTGTCCTCTGGTCGTTCGCGCTTGGCTCCATCGACTACGCGGTCGATCCGGGCGACTTCCGCCTCGGTGGCCTTGCGCTCGTTCTTGCTGCGGCCGTGCTGCGCGCGATTGGCGTCTGCCTGCACCTTGCTTTCCGAACGGGCCTTGGCCTTGCGGGCCATGCGCAGGTTGACGATCTCGGCCATGAGACCCTTCTACGCCTCGACGGGCGCGGTGGTAACCCCCAGATCGGGCAGGCCGACGGAGCGCTTGCCGGAAAAGTCCGTGCGCACGACGATCAGCCCGTCCTTCTCAAGGAAATCGAGCAGTCGCTGCACGCGGCGCGGGCTGCTGGTGCCGTAAGTCCTGGCCAGCACCATGTCGTCCGGGCAGGGCTGATCGTTCATCGCGGCGAGCGCGATCAGATAGAACGGCGCCAGCGCATCGTCGGGCACGTGCTTGGCCAGATTGAACAGGTCGAACCACTTTTCGTCGTCCGGGTCCTCGATCCCTGCCAGCGCGGCGGCGAAGCCGCGGCGGAAGGTCGTGGCGTCCAGCCCGCGCACCGAAATGCCCTTCATGCGGCAGCGGATCGTGAAGTCCTGGAACAGCGTGGTGGCCGGCTGGAACGCGCAATCGTCGTCCTTCGCCATCAGGTTCAGGATTTCGACCATCGCCGCGCGGTTTTCCTCGGGCTCCGGCTCCGGGCGCTCGGGGCGCGGGGGCGGGGCGGCGGCGAGGGTGGGCGATTGCTCGATGGAGGCGGACAGGTCCTCCACATCGATCACCGGGCGCGGCGGCGGGCGGTGGAACTCCTGCCGCTCCGGCTCCACGTGCAGATTGTCGTGCAGCAGCTCGCGCAGTTCGTCGGTAGAGGCGGTGGGCAGCGGCATCAGGCCGGGCGTGATCGACTTGGCGCCGGTGCGCACGGTGCCGATGTTGACCGCCACCGGGCGGCGGCTGATTGCCGGGCCAAGGCCCAGGAACTGGCCGCGCGCAAGATCGCGGATCGATTCCGCCTGCCGCCGCTCCATGCCCAGCAGGTCTGCCGCGCGGATCATGTCGATGTCCAGGAAGGTGCGGCCCATCAGGAAGTTGCTGGCTTCCGCCGCCACGTTCTTGGCAAGCTTGGCGAGACGCTGGGTGGCGATGACGCCCGCCAGACCGCGCTTGCGGCCACGGCACATCAGGTTGGTCATTGCCGCCAGGCTGACGCGGCGCGCCTCTTCGGTGACTTCGCCGGCGGCGGCGGGCGCGAACATCTGCGCTTCGTCCACCACCACCAGAACCGGATACCACTGCTCACGCGGGGCATCGAACAGGGCGTTCAGGAACTGCGCGGCGCACTTCATCTGCTGGTCGATTTCCAGCTCGTCCAGCGCCAGCACGACCGAGGCGCGATGCTGGCGGATGCGCGCGCCAAGGCGGACGATCTCCGCCTCCGCATAAGCAGCGCCGTCGATCACCACGTGGCCGAATTCCTCGGCCAGACTCACGAAGTCGCCTTCCGGATCGATCACCACCTGCTGCACGATCGGCGCGCTCTCTTCCAGCAGGCGGCGCAGCAGGTGCGACTTGCCGGACCCGGAATTGCCCTGCACCAGCAGGCGGGTCGCGAGAAGTTCCTTGATGTCGATCTCGATCGGTTCGCCCTGCGGCATCTGCCCGATCACGATGTTGGCGCTCACGAGGGGCCTAATGGCAAAGCCGGGCGGCGGGGCGCAAGGGGGCGGGCCGCCTTTATCCATAGGTAGCGGATCGGGGTGGCGGCCTCAGTCCGCCAGCGCGCTCCTCATGCGCGCCTGCAGTTCGGGCAGCAGCTCATTCTCGAACCAGCGATTCCGCGCCATCCACAGGCGGCTGCGCCATGCGGGATGGGGCAGGGGGAAAAACCCTTCGGGCGCATCGCGCCACTGGCGGACGGCTTCGGTCAGGTTCGGCGCGAATCCGCGCGGCAGGTAGCGTTTCTGTGCGTATTGGCCGACCAACAGCGTCAGCCGCACGTCCGGCAGAGCGGCGCGCAGGCGCGGATGCCACAGCGGCGCGCATTCCGGACGCGGCGGCAGATCGCCGCCGCTGCCCTTGCCCGGATAGCAGAAGCCGCTGGGCATATGCGCCACGCGCTGCGGATCGTAGAAGGTTTCGGGCGAAAGGCCGGTCCAGTCGCGCAGGCGGTCTCCGCTGTCGTCATCCCAGGCAATGCCGCTGGCGTGGACCTTGCTGCCCGGCGCCTGACCGATCACCAGAATCCGCGCGCCGCTGCCGGCCTGCACCACCGGACGCGGCGGGTGCGGCAGGGAATCGGCACAGACGCGGCAGGCGCGGATGGCGGCTAGCAGACCGTCCAGATCGGGCTCCCCCTCCACGGTGCCGCTATCCGGCGACCCGCAGCGAGGTGAGCGAGGACGAATAAGGCGCAACCAGTTCCGCCGCGCGCTTCCAGTCGCCCCTCAGCCACAGATCGTGCGCGGCGGGATCGGCGGGCAGGATCACCGGCATCGTATCGCGCCCCTCGGCCCGAAGCGCGGCATTGGCGGGGGTGGTGAGCAGCGCGAAGCTGGGCACTTCGCTGTCCTTCCACACCGCCGCCATCGCAAAGATCGGCTGGTCCGCCGCGCCGAACCAGCACTGGCGGCGCTTGCCGTCACGCGGATCCACTTTGCCCCATTCCATGAAAGCGCTGGCGGGCACGAGGCAGCGAAACTCGCTGTTGCGCAAGTTGCCGATCCAGAACGGGCTTTCCAGACTGCGCACGGTGAGGATGCCGTGGCGCCTTTCATCCCAGCCCTGCGGCGGCGGTGGTACGCCCCAGAGGCGGGGAATCATCCGGCGCGGCAGGCGCTTTTCCGGGCGTGGACCCGCCACGAATTCGCGCCCCATGGTGATCACCGGCGCAAAGCCGCCCGCCGAAACCGAGCCGCCGGGCCAGGGATCGTCGCCTGCATCGAACCCGAAAGTGCGGGCAACTTCGCGGGCGGGCGCGTCAAGGCGATAGATCATCGGCATGTCTGCTTCGGGCCCTAGACGCAGGAAAAAGCCGCGTCTATCGTCCCGCCATCCCCGGGGAGCTTGTGCCCAAGGCTTTCGAATCCCGAAAGCCGAACGGAAACAAATGGCTGAGAGGGGCAGGTCACGCTGCCCGACCCGTTGAACCTGAACCCGTTAACACGGGCGGAGGGAAGGGCGGGCCACAGGACACTTCTGTCGCGACCTTTCTTTCGTCCATAAGTCGAAGGAAAATCGCTTATGGCCGACATCAATTCCAAACTGGAAATCGGCGTTACCACCGGACCCATTCGCGGGTCGAAGAAGATTCATGTCGGGCCGCTTGGCGTCGCCATGCGGGAAATTCACCTTGAACCCGGATCGGGCGAGGCACCAGTTCGTGTCTACGACACTTCCGGTCCTTACACCGATCCCAGCGTAACCATCGACATTGCCGCCGGCCTTGCCGCCAAACGCCGCGAATGGATCCTCGCCCGCGGCGACGTGGAGGATTACGAGGCCCGCGCGGTGAAACCGGAGGACAACGGCCAGCTCGGCCCGGACCGTTCGGGCGGCGTTCCGGCGTTCCCCAACGTGGTAAAGCGCCCGCTGCGCGCCAAGCCCGGCATGAACGTCAGCCAGATGCACTACGCCCGCCGAGGCATCATCACGCCGGAGATGGAATACGTCGCCGAGCGTGAGAACCTCGGCCGCGCGATGCTGAAGGAATATGCGCGTGACGGGCAGGCCAGAGATGGTGAAAGTTGGGGTGCCGCGATCCCGGACTACGTGACGCCCGAATTCGTGCGCGAAGAAGTGGCGCGCGGCCGGGCCATCATCCCCTCCAACATCAACCACCCCGAAAGCGAGCCGATGGCGATCGGCCGCAATTTCCTGGTCAAGATCAACGCCAATATCGGCAACTCCGCCGTCGCCTCGGATGTGGCGAGCGAGGTGGACAAGATGGTCTGGTCGATCCGCTGGGGCGCGGACACGGTGATGGACCTGTCCACCGGGCGCAACATCCACGACACCCGCGAATGGATCATTCGGAACTCGCCCGTGCCGATCGGCACCGTGCCGATCTATCAGGCGCTGGAAAAGGTCGGCGGTATTGCCGAGGACCTGACTTGGGACGTGTTCCGCGACACCCTGATCGAACAGGCCGAACAGGGCGTGGACTACTTCACCATCCACGCCGGCGTGCGCCTGCCTTTCGTGCCGCTCGCTGCTAAGCGCGTGACCGGCATCGTCAGCCGGGGCGGTTCGATCATGGCCAAGTGGTGCCTTGCCCATCACAAGGAATCGTTCCTCTACGAACGCTTCGACGAGATCACCGAGATCATGAAGGCCTACGATGTCGCCTACTCGCTGGGCGACGGCTTGCGCCCCGGCTCGATCGCGGACGCCAATGACGAGGCGCAGTTCGCCGAACTCTACACCCTTGGCGAACTGACCAAGCGCGCCTGGGCGCAGGACGTGCAGGTGATGATCGAGGGGCCGGGCCATGTGCCGATGCACAAGGTGAAGGAGAACATGGACAAGCAGCTTGAGGCTTGCGGCGAGGCGCCGTTCTACACCCTCGGGCCGCTCGTGACCGACATTGCGCCGGGCTACGACCACATCACCAGCGGCATCGGCGCGGCCATGATCGGCTGGTACGGCACGGCGATGCTCTGTTACGTCACGCCCAAGGAACACCTTGGCCTGCCGAACCGCGACGACGTGAAAGTGGGCGTCGTCACCTACAAGCTGGCCGCCCATGCCGCCGATCTGGCCAAAGGCCATCCGGCCGCCAAGGTCCGAGACGATGCGCTGTCCCGCGCCCGTTTCGAATTCCGCTGGCGCGACCAGTTCAACCTCAGCCTCGATCCCGACACCGCCGAGCAGTACCACGACCAGACGCTTCCGGCCGAGGGTGCCAAGTCCGCGCATTTCTGTTCGATGTGCGGGCCGAAGTTCTGTTCGATGAAGATCAGCCAGGAAGTGCGGGACTTCGCGGCGAAGCAGAACCAGCCGAGCACCGGCTTCATCGCCGCCGAGGAAGGCGGCAAGCTGGCCATTCTTGAGGCAGAGGCGGGCATGGCCGAGATGAGCAAGGTGTTCAAGGAAACCGGCAGCGAACTCTACATGGGCGCGGGCGGCCGAGAGCACGACTGAGTTCGGCTGCAATTCCCGAGACCCCGCTTTTTGCGCTGCATTGCAAGAAAAGCGGGGTCTTCCGCCTTCGCACCTGCGGAATGGGGTGCTAGGATGAGGGCCCCCTCAGGAGCCTCGATTCCATGCGCAACCCCACCGCCGACTGGATGAAGCTGGCCACCGACAGCTATTTGCTATGGGCCGATTCCATGATGGTGATCGGAATGCGCACCTCGGACATGATGACCGGGCGCGGCAGCAGCCATGAAAACGTGCGCATGGTCACCGAAAAGGTGCAGGCCAATGCGGAATTGGCGGCCAAGCTGTTCTGGGGCGGCCCGACGACGCCCGAACGCGCGGCGCACAAGGCCGTGCGCCATTATCGCAAGCGCGTAAGGGCCAACCGCCGCCGACTTTCGAAGCGGTAAGGGGGAGGGCGCGCCTCGCCTGGATCACCGCTTGCGCACGAACTCCGCGCGCAGCACCAGACCCTTGATGCCGGGATACTTGCAGTCGATTTCCTGCGCGTCGCCGGTCAGCCGGATCGAGGGGATCAGCGTGCCGCGCTTCAGCGTCTGGCCGGCGCCCTTCACGTCCAGATCCTTGATCAGCGTTACCGCGTCGCCATCGGCCAGCAGGTTGCCCACCGCGTCGCGCACTTCGATGGTGTCCGCCGCCGCGCGTTTGGCCGCGAGTTCGGATGCGGGCAGCCATTCGCCGCTCTCTTCGTCGTAGATATAGTCTTCGTCGTCGCCCGACATGTCGTATTCTCCTGTTTTTCAGGCCCATGACAGGGCAAGTTGGGTTTGGCGAGCACCAAGGAGAGGTTGGGCATGAGCGCAGATAATCAGGGCAGCGTCCACATCGGCATCGGCGGCTGGAGCTATGACCCCTGGCGCGAGACCTTCTACCCCAAGACCGTCTCCAAGGCGCGCGAATTGGAATATGTCGGCCAGAACCTGACCGGAACGGAGATCAACGCCACCTTCTACGGCCGCCAGAAACCCGCCAGCTACATCAAGTGGCGCGATACGGTGCCGGACGGTTTCCGCTTCACGCTGAAGGGGTCGCGCTATTGCACCAACCGCAAGAACCTTGCCGAAGCGGGCGAGAGCGTGACCAACTTCGTCGAACAGGGCATCGTCGAACTGGGCGAGAAGCTGGGCCCGATCAACTGGCAGCTTGCCGCCACCAAGAAGTTCGACGCGGACGAGATCGCCGCGTTCTTCGCCCTGCTTCCGAAGGAGCATGAGGGTCTGCATTTGCGCCACGCCATCGAGGCCCGGCACGAAAGCTTCGACGATCCCGCCTTCTTCGATCTGGCGCGCAAGGCCGGAGTGGCGGTGATTCTGGCGGAAAGCCCGAAATACCCGGCCTTCGAAGCGGCAGCGGACGCCGCGCCCTTCGTCTACGCCCGCCTGCAAAACGCCCGCGCCGAGATCGAGCAGGGCTATCCCGACGCCGAACTCGACGCGTGGGCGGGGAAAATCCGGGGCTGGTCGAAAGACGGCAAGGATGTCTTCGTCTTCTTCATCGCCGGCGACAAACAGAGGAACCCGGCGGCAGCCATGGCGCTGATCGCGAAGCTGGCAGGATGAGGGGCAGTGGTCGCTCCACCCCTCCATCCCGCTCAGGATGAGCGGGATGGAAGGGGAGACTTGGTCCAAGCCGGTCGCTCGGAACCTCCATCGCACTCCTCCGTTCCCTTGAGATGAGAAACCTCCTCGCCGCATCCTTGCTCGCCGTGGCCCTTGCGGCCTGTTCCTCCGAACCCGCCAAGGCGCCCGAGCAGGCCAGCGAGACGGCGACCGCGCCGGCTGTGCCGGATGAGGCCGTAACCGAGGTCCCCACGGCTCCGACGTCCGCCGCGCCTGCGGCCGGTACCAACGTGCTGGCACTGGAAGGGCTGGGCGATCTGCGCATCGGTGAGCCGGTACCGGCCGGATCGTCCTGGGCAGAGCGCGGGGCGCAGGCGTCCGACACCTGTCGCACGGTCACCTCGCCGGACTATCCGGGCGTCTATGCCATCGTCGAGCAGGGCAAGGTGCGGCGCATCACGGTGGGTGAGCGATCGCAGGTCAAGCTGGTCGAAGGCGTGGGCGTCGGTTCCAGCGAGGCGGATGTGACGAAGTGGTTCGCCGGCTTCCGCGCGGAACCGCACAAGTACGAGGCGGCGCCGGCCAAGTACCTGACCGCGCCCAACGCCAAGAGCGGCGATCCCGCGCTGCGGTTCGAAATCGATCACGAGGGCAAGGTCAGCGCGATCCACGTCGGCACGATGCCCGTGCTTGCCTATGTCGAAGGTTGCGCCTGAGCGCCCTTAGGGCTGGCGCTCGCTTCGCACATGCGGCATGGGCAAGTCATGCGTTCCCCCGATGCCCCCGATGTCAGGTCCGACCGCTTCCCCATGGGGGAAGTCGAATTCGTCCTGCTGATGGCCTCGCTCCAGGCGCTGATGGCGCTTTCGATCGATGTCATGTTGCCCGCGCTGGGCGCGATTTCGCACGATCTGCGACTGACCGATCCCAACCAGCGGCAGCTTATCGTCGGCGTCTTCCTGATCTGCTCCGGCCTGGGATCGCTGTTTCCCGGCGCGCTGGCGGACCGGTTCGGGCGGCGGCCGGTGGTGCTGACCGCGATCGCGGCTTACGTGATTACCGCCTTCCTTTGCGCGATTTCCGGCAGTTTCATGCTGCTGCTGATCGCGCGCGGGTTCATGGGGGCGTTCTGTTCGGCGATGATGGTCATGCCGATGACCATCCTGCGCGACCGGTTTGATGGCGACCGGATGGCGCGCACGCAGTCGCTGGTGGCGATGACGTTCATGGTGGTGCCGATGGTGGCGCCGATGATCGGGCAGACCGTGCTGCTGTTCGCCGGCTGGCGCTGGATCTTCGGGATCATGTGCACGATGGGCGTGATCGTGCTGGTCTGGAGCTGGATGCGCCTGCCGGAAACGCTCCACGCCGATTATCGCCAGCCGATCCGGCCGCGCGTGATCGCCGGCAACATGGTGATGGCGATGAAGGAGCGCGCCTCGCTGGGATACTTCCTGGGCGCGGCATTCGTGCAGGGCGCACTGTTCGGCTACATCAACTCCGCCCAGCAGCTGGTGGGTGAACATTTCGGCGCCGGCACGCTGTTTCCGGTGGTGTTCGGCGGCATGGCGCTGGTCATGGCCTGCAGCAACTTCGCCAATTCGCGCATCGTGGAGCGGTTTGGCGCCCGGCGCGTCTCTCACGCGGCGCTGTGCTGCTACATCCTGTTCGCCGCGATCCACCTGGTGCTGGCGATGCGGGGTGAAAGCCTGTGGATGTTCATCCCGCTGATGACGGCGACGATGTGCATGATGAGCTTCATCGGCGCGAACTTCCAGGCTATCTCGCTCCAGCCCTTCGCGCGGATCGCGGGGGCGGCGGCCTCTGTCATGTCGTTCGTGCGGACGGTGCTGGGCGCGGCGCTGGGATCGCTGATCGGGCAGGCGTATGATGGCACGGCACGGCCGATCCTGGCGGCGATGGTGGTCTGCGGGCTGACCTCTTTGGCGCTGGTGCTCTATTCGGAGAAAGGGCAGCTTTTCCGCCGGGTCAATCCGCCGGGCTTCTACAAGGCCCATCCGCCAGCGGCGGGACACGAGTTCTGACGGTGATTCGGGGGCGCACCACCCCCGAATGTCATTCCGCTATGGTGGTTAGAGCATTTTCCAATCAGATGGAATCATCTGATGACTCGGAAAATGCGTCAAACCAGAAGCTTAGAGCAGTTGATCCGATGCAATCGGATCGGAAACTGCTCTAGACCCTTCGACCACGGAACAGCTGCACCAGTCCGACGACGATCGCGACGACCAGCAGCACGTGGATCAGCGCGCCCGTAACGTGGAATACGACGAAGCCCAGCAGCCACAGAATGATGAGGATGGCGGCTATGGTGAAAAGCATGGCATCTTCTCCTTGGTGAGATACCGGTACAAACGCGCAAGGCCTCACTTGGCTGCAAATGAATGCGGCGAATGCAACTCGTCTCAGGGGAGGGGCAGGCGGCAGATTGCAACGTTTGCAGCTGTTGCCGCGCCGCGGCGTGCCGGGCATGGTCCGGATGCGACCGCGAATCGCCCTTGCGCGCATCCCGCTGCCGCCCTTCGGGTCCACCGTTCAATACGATAGACAAGCGAAACAGACCGGCCGGGATAACCGACCGGTCTGTTTCGCTTGTGGTGCAAGCTGCCTTTGAAGGTTTAGTTTGGGCTGGGTGGCGGGCGCCGGTGGGCCATGTCGGCAAGTTCGCGCCGGGACACGGCCGGGCGCGGCGCCTGCGTTTCCGGCTGCAGCCTTGCACGTGCTTCGCGCCACGATTGCCAGAGCAGCGCCGCCTTGCGCGGGCCGGATACGCGCACGCGGTGGTCCCAGGCATGAGCGCCCAGTTTCTCCACTTCGCGCGCGATGTCGCCATAGATATCGGCGGCGGCCAGCACCGCCCAGCGTTGACGGAAAGCCAGCCGCGCCGCGCCTACACGCGCGGAGGCTTCGTAGTCCCGCGCCAGCGCACAGGCGCGCGCCACCAGCGGCACCAGCGCGCCGCGATAGTGGGGCTTGGTCACTTCGCCGGGCGGAATGTCCGCTTCGGCCAGCCATTCCTCCGGCAGATAGCAGCGGCCCAGCGCATCATCTTCCCAGACGTCGCGCACGATGTTGGCCAGCTGGAAGGCAATGCCAAGGTCGCAGGCGCGGTCCAGCGTATCGTCGTCGGCCGGGTCCACGCCCATGACCAGCGCCATGATCACGCCCACCGCGCCGGCCACGTGATAGCAATAGCGCAGCATGTCCGCCTCGCTGCGTGGGCGCCATCCGCTGGCGTCCAGCGCGAAGCCGGCCAGCACGTCCTCGATCAATCCATCGGCGATCGGCACCTCGCGCCGCAATTGGCCCAGCGCGTCGAAGGCCGGGGTGCCGGTGCCTTCGCCCGCAAGCGCGAGTTCGGTCAGCGTGCGGATCGTCGCCAGCCGGTCCTGCGGGGCGAGGCGTGTGCCCAAGGGAGCCCGGCGCGCGGCCCGGCCGTGGTCCTGCTCATCGGCAATATCGTCGCAGGCCCGGCACCAGGCATAGAGCAGCCACACGCGTTCGCGCGTGGTCCGATCGAACAGCCGGCTGGCCGCGGCAAAGCTTTTCGAACCCTTGCGGATCGAGCTTTGCGCGGCTTGCACCAGGTCTGCGCGATCGGACGTCATGGCCGGTCCTAGAGCGTGCTGGGATCCATTTTGACGATCGGCACGATCGGCTCATGCGCCGCCATGCGCGTCAACAGGGGTTCCAGTTCGGTATCGTCGATGATGATGCCCTGATGCGCCGGGCGGACGAAGCCCACTTCGGCCATGTGGCGGTTGAAGGCCAGCAGCAGGTCGTAGAAGCCGAAGGAATTGAGCACGCCCACCGGCTTGTCGTGATAGCCCAGCTGCGCCCAGCTGACCGCTTCCCATAGTTCGTCCATGGTGCCGACGCCGCCGGGGATGACCACGAAGCCGTCCGACAGGCGGGTGAATTCCGCCTTGCGCTCATGCATGGTCTTCACGATGTGCAGTTCGGTGCAGTCGTTGTTGGCGACCTCACCGCCGCGCCCGTTGCCGCCGACGAGCGCTTCGGGAATCACGCCGATCACTTCGCCGCCTTCGGCCAGCGCACCGGCCGCCACGGCGCCCATCAGGCCCAGCCGGCCGCCGCCATAGACCACGCCGATGCCCTTGCGCGCCAGCGTGGCGCCCACTTCACGGGCCAGTTCGATGTAGCGCGGGTCGGCAGGGGTGGCCGAACCGCAATAGACGGCGATACGCTTCATTTCAGTCGATAACCTTCAGTTGTACCGCCGCACCATCGGGCAGATCGCGTGTCTGCCGCGCCAGGTCGCCGGTTAGGTAGATCAGTTTGACCAGATCGATGCTGATCAGGTTCTCGGGCGCATAGTCGCCCGCGATCAGGGCCGGAAGCGTCAGGCTGTAGACTTCCCCCATCCCCGTCCAGCCCAGCCGCTTCGTCGCCGCATCGATCAGCGCATCGGCGCGCCAGATCGCCTGCGTTTCCTCCAGCGCCATGTGATCGCGCGCGGCCGCTTCGTCGCCCAGCAGGGTGACGGTGCCCATTTCGGGATCGACATAATGGAACGCGCCGGCCTTGTCGGTAACCAGCAGATGCCCCATCAGGCTGTGCGCCACCACTTCGGCGAAAGTCACGCCGGTCCAGCCCCACGCGGTGTTGAGGGCGTTGACTTCGCGGCTCATCGCAATTGCTCCACCATCAGCTTGGCGGTCGCCTTGGCACTGCCGACCACGCCGGGAATGCCCGCGCCGGGATGGGTGCCGGCGCCGACGAGGTAGAAGTTCTTCAGCTTGTCATCGCGGTTATGGCCGCGGAACCACGCGCTTTGCGTCAGCAGCGGCTCCAGGCTGAAGGCATTGCCCTTGTAGGCGCTCATGTCGCGTTCGAAATCGGGCGGGGCATAGTGGAACTTGGTGACGATGCGGTCGTCCAGATCGGGGATCAGGCGGCGGCTGACTTCGGCCAGCACGCGCCGTTCCAGCACCGGGCCCACTTCGTTCCAGTCCACCGGCAGCTTGCCCATGTTGGCCACGGGGACAAGCGCATAGAACGTGCTCTTGCCCGCCGGCGCCATCGACGGATCGGTGACGCTGGGGTGGTGCAGATAGATCGAGAAATCGCGCGGCAGCACGCCGTGTTCGTAGATGTCGTCCAGCAGGCCCTTGTAGCGCGGGCCGAACAGCACGCTGTGATGCGGGATGCCCGGCCAGGTGCCCTCCAGCCCGAAATGGACGACGAAGACGCTGGGCGAGAAGCGCTTGTGCGCCAGCTTCTTCGCCATTTCCTGCCCGCGCAGGCTGCCCGCCAGCAGATCGCGATAGGAATGCATGATGTCGCCATTGCTGGCCACCGCGTCGAACCGGCCCTTCCAGCCGCTTTCGCATTCCACTTCGGTCACGCGGTCGCCCACCGTGTGGATATGCGCGACCTTGTCGCCCAGCCGGATGGTGCCGCCGATGCGTTCGAACTGGCGGGCCATCGCCTGCGCCAGCTTGTTGGTGCCGCCGCGCGCCCACCAGACACCGCCGTCCTTTTCCAGCTTGTGGATCAAGGCATAGATCGCGCTGGTGGTCATCGGATTGCCGCCCACCAGCAGCGTGTGGAACGAGAGCGCCTGGCGCAGATGCTCGTCCTTCACATAGTGCGAGACCATCGAATAGACCGATCGCCACGCCTGATAGCGGGCCAGTGCCGGCGCCGCCTTCACCATGCTGGAGAAATCCAGGAACGCCTGGTGCCCCAGCTTCACGTAGCCTTCCTGATAGACCCCTTCGGCGTAGTGGAGGAATTCTTCGTACCCGCCGATATCGTTGGGGGCGACGCGGGCGATTTCGCGGCGCAGGACATTGTCGTCGTTCGAATAATCGAACGTCACGCCGTCGGTCCAGTTGAGCCGGTAGAACGGCATGACCGGCATGATCTCGACATCGTCGGCCATGTCATGGCCGGACAGCGCCCAGAGTTCGCGCAGGGCAGCGGGGTCGGTGATGACGGTGGGGCCGCCGTCGAAAGTGAAGCCGTCCACCTCGCGCACCCAGGCGCGCCCGCCCACGGCATCGCGCGCTTCGATCAGGGTGGTTTCGACGCCGGCGTTCTGCAGGCGGATGGCGAGGGCAAGCCCGCCGAAACCGCCGCCGACCACACAGGCCCTGCTGGAAATGACGGTGGTCATCATGCCGGACCCCGCTCAAGTCCCAGGTCGGCAAGCGGCCTGCCCCCGCCCGAAAGGCTGGCCAGCGCCGCGCCCAGCGGCACCGGTGGGCGGCCGATCAGCAGTCGTGCCCGGTCCGCCATCGTGGAGCGGCCGGCGTAGAAACGCTCCACCAGCGGCTGCGGCAGGCGATAGAATCGTTCGAGTACCCGCCATCGCGCACCCGGCGGTGCGGCGGCGAACAGCATGCGAGTCAACATCCGGTAATAGCGCCCCCCGCGCCAATGGTTTGCGGCCCATGCATGGCTGACCCTTCCTAGGCTGATGCCGGAGAGCTTGTCGAGAGTGGTCAGATGATGCGCGAAACGGGCGGCGTCGGGAAGCGAATAGGACGTCAGCGGATGAACCAGAGCTGCACGGGCCCCGGCGCGTGCCATTTCCGGCGCTTCGCCGGCGGCCCAGAAACGTTCGAAATCGCCATCGGCGATCACCGGCAGCACGCCGGTCTCTTCGTATTCCACAGCGGTGACGTCCCAGCCGGCAGCGCGCGCATAGTCGGCGATGCGGCCGCGCAGCAGGAGAAGGTCCAGCACCGGGCTGTCGGCATAATAAGTGTCCTCAAGGAAGATCTCGTTTGCGGAGAAGGGCAGGGCATAGACAAAGCGGTAGCCGTCCGCCTGTTCCACGCGCGCGTCCATCACCACCGGATGCTCCAGCCCGTGCGGCCGGGCGGTGCGCAGCATCTGCCCGGCGAATTTCTGCCAGCCGCCGGCCATGTGCGGCAACCCGCGCGTACCGCGTGCGTCGATCACGGCGTCGGCCTCGATCCTGCTCCCATCGGTCAGCGTCACCGATGTGGGGGCGGCGTGCCGGACTTCCGCGCCGGTGAGCAGCGTGCCCTCCGGCACCGCCGCGCGTACGGCGGCATCGAGATTGCGGCTGGTGACGCTGGCGTAAGGCGTGGAGAGGTGGCGGGAGAAACCGGGAAAGTGCACATCGTACCCCGGCCAGCGCGCGGCGACCATCGGCAGGACCAGTTCACGCGCGGCCGGCGTCAGGTCGCTTTCGAAGAAGGACCAGACGTGCTCGCCCCCCAATGTTTCGCCGCGCTCGATCAGAAGAACGCGCAATTCCGGGCGGTGACGCGCCATGGCAAGCGCGATCAGCGATCCGGCAAGACCGCCGCCAAGGATAGCCAGGTTGCACGTGCGAAGCTCCATCGTCCTGACGTTTAGGGAAGCCGGGGCCATGTCGCAACGTGGCAGGACAACTTGGCAGGCTTCGTTGTATGCTGCATATTTGTGACGATGAACGGGGATTTGACCATCTGCGACGCCCGGCCGGACGATGCCGGGGCCATCGCGTCGATCTATGCGCACTACGTGCTGGAAAGCACCGCGACTTTCGAAACCGAACCGCCTGCGGAACTGGAAACGCGCCGCCGCATCGGCGCGACGCTGGATGGCGGATACCCGTTCCTGCTGGTGCGCGACGGCAACGGGGACGGCCGCGTGATCGGCTTCGGTTTCGCCCAGCGCTACGGCCCGCGCGCCGGCTATCGCTATAGCGTGGAGACGACGATCTATGTCGAGCCGGGCTGCGTCGGGCGCGGCATCGGCAGTCAGTTGCTGGGCGCTCTGCTGGACCAGTGCGAGGCGCGCGGGTTCCGGCAGGCCTTCGCGGTGATCGCGGAGAGCGAGCCGGCATCGGTGGTGCTCCACGCCCGCGCCGGCTTTCGCCCGGTGGGCACGCTGGCGGCGGCGGGCTGGAAACACGGCAAGTGGCTGGACGTCTTCGTCATGCAACGCCAGTTGGGCGAGGGCGATCAGACGTTGCCGGAGCCGGAAACGATGCGGACCGGCACGAACGGCGGGCGCTGATCTGCGGATGAGGGGCTCTAGCCGCGAAAGTCGATGCGGTTGGCCAGGATCACGGCCTGCGTGCGGCTGAACACCTGCATCTTCTGCAGGATGGCGGAGACATGGGCCTTCACCGTCGTCATCGAGACATCCAGTTCGTAGGCGATCTGCTTGTTCAGCATCCCGGCGGTGAGCCGGCCCAGCACCACGCGCTGCTGCGGGGTCAGGCTGTCTATCCGCGCGCGGATGGAGGCTTGCTCGGCCGCATGGGCATCGCGTTCGGCAGTTTCGATCAGGGCAGGGCGGTAGATCGCCCCCGCCAGCACCTGTCGCAAGGCGGAGAGAAGATCGTCGGGCTGCAGCGATTTCGGAAGGAACCCGCTCGCGCCTGCCGCCAGTGCGCCGTGGATGGCATCGGGATCGGTCAGGCCGGACACGATGGCCACCGGTGTTTCCGGAAACCGCGCGCGCAGGGTTTTGAGGTCGGACAGGCCCGCGCGCCCCGGCGCCGGCAGGTCCAGCAGGATCAGATCGACCTTGCCCGCCCCCGCCATGCGCTCGGCCGCTTCGGGTAAGTCCGCCGCCTCCAGCACCGCGCAGGCGAACGCCTGCTGCAGCACGGTGCGCAGACCGTCGCGGACCAGTGCATGACCGTCGATGACGATTACGCGTTCCGGATCACCGAGCTTCACCGGCACGGCACGTCCTCCCCTGGTTGCCCCTGCGCTGTCGTCCGGGATTTTACGCCGATACGGACCGGTCTGCCACGAAGGCATGATCGGGACTGGAGCAATTCACCGGATGGGCGCGCAAAAGGTCACGGCCCTGTCACACGCGCGCGGCATAGGCGCGGAGGTAATGGCTTCTACGGATCTCCCTGACAGCCTGGAAGACGAACCGCAGCCGCTGCGGCTTGTAGTGCTTGCCGGGCATGGACCGCGTTCCGCCCTTCGCGGGGCCGATGCGCTTGCCCAGCATTTCGGGCAGAGCCATCGCTGCCTCGTGCCGCTGGCCGGCCGCCCGCTGATCGCGCATATCCTGCAGACCGCCGCACAGCATCCGCGCGTTACCAGTCTGGCGATCTGCGTGGAGCGGCAGGCGTTCGATCCGGTGTGGGACGTGCTGACCCAATTGCCCGGACGCGGCACCGTGGCGCTGGTGGAAGCGCAAGCAGACATTGCCGCCAGCGTGCGCGCGGCGGCGAAGGATTGGGACGGACCCTTGCTGGTCACCACCGCCGATCACGCGCTGCTCTCCGCAGACTCGATCGACGCGATGATTGGGGCGCTGGAGGCGGCAGACGTGGCCTTCGCGCTGACCCGGCGTGAGGCGGTGGAGGCCGCGCATCCGTCTGCCGGCCGCAGCTTCATTGCGATGCAGGACGGCGAATTCGTGGCCTGCGACCTCTACGGCATGGCATCGGCGCGCTTCGTCGATGCCGTGAACGTGTTTCGCGGCGTCCGCACGTCGGACCGCGAAGGGCTGCGCATCTGGCGCGCCATCGGGCTGGTGGGCTTCGTGATGGTGCGGCTGGGCATGGAAACGCTGTCCGGCGCCGTCATCCGCGCCTCGCGCCGGCTGGGCATGCGCGTGCGCGCGGTCGTGCTGGCGGACGGCACGCAAGCGATCGATGTCGACGATGAGCGGACGCACGCCATCGTGCGCGACCTGCTGCATGATCGGGGTGAGCAGGCGGACCCGAGCCGGGAAGCGGGCAGAAGCGCAAAGGCGGCTTTCGCCTGACGCACTGCGCCGGTGGCCCGAAGGCTTTGTTAAATACCGATTTTCAGGGATTTACCAGGGTGATGGTGCGGTCGAGAAGACTCGAACTTCCACGGGCTTTCGCCCACAACGACCTCAACGTTGCGCGTCTACCAATTCCGCCACGACCGCACTGATCACCGGGGCTGTTTGGAACCGCCCCGTGGTAGGAGCGCGCCACTAGCAAGGAGCTTCGGACCCTGCAAGCGATTCGGATGCGATTATTTATGCACAGCGCGATTTTTTTCCGTTTTTGGGCGGAAAGGCGCGGATTTTCGGGGTTTTTGCGAGAAAGAAAATTGCGAGTGCTTGTATTGGTGGGCCGGAGCGGCGTGTGGCGGCATTCCGGCGGCCGGGGTCTCGGCATCGAAATCGTGCCCGGCAGGGCGTTGGGAAGCGGCGATCCGATATAGCCGTCGTGCCTACGCTACGGCTCCAATCCACCCCAAACCCCGTCATCCCCGCGAAGGCGGGGATCCCGCTTATCTTGCGGCATACGAGAGGGGGCAGAAGAAAGCGGGGCCCCCGCCTGCGCGGGGGCGACGAGATGCTTTCGGTAAGCCCACGCTGCTTTTCGCCGCCAGGCGGGGCCACGGTTGGCGTCGCTCTGGGTTGCTTCGGCGGCTTCGCCCCCTCGCAATGACGAAGGGGGCGATTGGGGGAGCGCCTCAACGGTTGCCGAGGTCGCCCTTGCCCACGGTGCCGCTGGCCATGTCCAGCATGCGGTCGAGGCTCTTCTTGGCGTCGAGACGAAGCTGCTCGTCGATCTCGATGCGCGGCTCCAGATCGCGCAGGGCGATGTAGAGCTTTTCCATCGTGTTGAGCGCCATGTACGGGCAGATGTTGCAGTTGCAGTTGCCGTCCGCACCCGGCGCGCCGATGAAGGTCTTGTCCGGGATGGCAAGCTGCATCTGGTGGATGATGTGGGGTTCGGTGGCGACGATCAGCGTCTGGGCATCGGTGGTCTTGGCATATTGCAGGATGCCGCTGGTGGAGCCGACATAGTCCGCATGGTCGACGATGTGCGGCGGGCATTCCGGGTGCGCGGCGATCGGCGCGGTGGGATGCTGCGCCTTCAGCTTCAGCAGTTCGGTTTCGCTGAACGCCTCGTGCACGATGCAGACGCCGGGCCACAGCAGCATTTCGCGGCCAAACTTGCGCGACAGATAGCCGCCAAGGTGACGGTCCGGGCCGAAGATGATCTTCTGGTCGGCGGGGATCTGCTGCAGGATCGTCTCGGCGCTGGAACTGGTGACGATGATGTCGGACAGCGCCTTCACCTCGGTCGAGCAGTTGATGTAGGTCAGCGCGATGTGATCGGGATGCGCGGCGCGGAAGGCGGCGAACTTTTCCGGCGGGCACGAATCTTCAAGACTGCAGCCCGCTTCCATGTCGGGCAGCACCACGATCTTTTCCGGCGAAAGGATCTTGGCGGTTTCGGCCATGAACTTCACGCCGCAGAACGCGATCACATCGGCATCGGTCTCTGCCGCCTTGCGGCTGAGTTCCAGACTATCACCCACGAAATCGGCCAGATCCTGCAGTTCCGGGCGCTGGTAATAGTGCGCCAGGATCACCGCATTGCGCTCCTTGCGCAGCCGTTCGATCTCGGCACGCAGGTCGAGCCCGGAAAGGTTGGCGGGAATTGCGGTCATGGTGTCCCTCTGTCTGGCCGGTCCGGTTCGATGTCGGAATGCCCGACGCCGGAATTTGCGGCCTATCTAGGGACGCTTGCCGCGATGCCCAAGTGGAAAAACCCACGAGTCTTTTTGAAAATCCGCTGAAGGCGGATTTTGGCGGCACCGGCCCACTCCCCCACCCGACCACCCATCAGGATACACTCGTGGGTGGTCGGGTGGGGGAGTGGGCCGGTGCCGCGATGGGAATGCCCGGATGGGCATTCCCAAAATCTCAACCCGCCAGACGGCTCGCGAGGGCGATCCACCAGGGCGTCACCGCCAGCAGTTCGACCATGACGTGGGACAGGAGCACAACCATCGCCACGGCCAGGGTGGCGGGATGGGTATGGCCGATCTCGCGCCGGTCGTGGCGGACGATCAGCTTGACCACGCCAAGCTGGATCACCATCGAAACCCATTCGCCCCACGGCATGATCAGCGGCATCGGCAGCAATCGGCCCAGCGCGGGTTCCATCAGGAGTATGGTGGAGCCGATCATCAGCCGCTTGTGCCAATCGCTCTGCTTGCGGCGAGACACTGCCATGCCCACCAGCAGCGCGAAGAACGCGGCCTCTATATGGACCAGCGCCAGAAAATAGGCCGGCGTGAAGAACGGCGGGAACATGTGCAGTTGCAGTGCGGTCAGGCATAGGGCGCTAGCCAGCACGACCATCGTCGGCACCATCACCGCGCTGGCCCAGCCCAGCTTGCGATGCAGGGCCAGTCCGCCTCGCCCAGCCAGCAGCGACTGCGTGGTCAGCAGCCCCAGCCAGGCCAGCATCGCCATGCCGTGCAGATGCATGACCAGCGGCGCATGGGCATAATCGACGAAACCGCGCAGGCCGAATTGCGCAAAGGCGAAGACAATGAAGGCCGAAAGCCCGATCGCCATCTTCTGCCAGAAGGAAAAGGCGCCGATCCGCGCCTGCGGCAAAGTTGCCATGGAAATCTCCCCACTCACCCGTTTTCACGGGCCCCATCTTTTTCGAGATGTGGGGGGAAATACTTGAAAACGGATTCAGGAAATACGCCGTTTCGACGAATTACTCTTTCGCCGCGACGAGCGTCCAAGTGTCTTCTTCACGGTTTACAAGGCTTCTTCTTTGCAGATCAAGAAGATGGGCAAGAACAGAGCGCCCGGCGGCGGGCCATAGTCTTTCATCCACGCCCTTGTACATGCGCGGCACCATTTCGCCGATCGTGTGGTGGCCGGCTTCGATCTGTTTCAGGATCTGGCGTTCGCGCTGGCGGCGGTGGCCGATCATGCCGCGCACCAGCTGGCGCGGCTTTTCGACGGCGGGGCCGTGGGCGGGGAAATAGACCGCGTCCTGCTGACGCTCGTAGAGCTTGGACAGGCTTTCCAGATAGGCGGTCATGTCGCCATCGGGCGGGGAGACGACGCTGGTGGACCAGCCCATCACGTGATCGCCGGTGAACAGCGCGCCGGTTTCCGGCAGGGCGAAGCACAAGTGGTTGGAGGTATGGCCGGGGGTGGCCACGGCTTCCAGGGTCCAGCCGTCGCCATGGATCGCCTCGCCATCGGCCAGCACGCGGTCCGGCGCGTAGTCGGGATCGAAGGCGGCGTCGGCGCGAGGGCCGTCGTCGTCCAGCGTCAGCGGCGCGCAGCCGATGATCGGCGCGCCGGTGCGGGCCTTCAGCGGCGCGGCGGCAGGCGAATGGTCGCGATGCGTGTGGGTGCAGGCGATGGCGACGATGCGGGCTTGGCCCACGGCGTGCAGGATCGCCTCGATATGTTCGTCCTCGGCCGGGCCGGGATCGATCACGGCGACTTCGTTGCCATCGCCAACGACATAAGTCTGGGTGCCGGTATAGGTGAACGGCGAGGGATTGCGCGCGAGCACGCGGCGGACCAGCGGGGCGATCCGCTCGGCCACGGCATAGGGCTTGTCGATCAGGTCCGGTGCGTTCATGGCGCCGATATGGTGATTTGCGGGTTCGGTGTCGAGTTCCGCGTGCACGATGAAGAGGGATGTGGATGGCCAAGGGCGTGGCAGGTGAGGGCGAACTGGTCCTGGTGATCGATGCCGGGACGACCTCCAACCGCGCGATGGTCTTCGCGCCCGACGGCAGCGTGCGGGCGACGGCCCAGCGCCCGCTGACCCAGCACTATCCGCAGCCCGGCTGGGTGGAGCACGATGCCTCGGAAATCTGGCAATCGGTGTTGGCCTGCGCGCGCCACGCGGTCTCTCAAGTGGGCGGGGCGGCGCGGATCGCGGCGATCGGGCTGGCCAACCAGCGCGAGACCGTGGTGGCGTGGGACAAGGCGAGCGGCGAACCGCTGGCCCGCGCGCTCGTGTGGCAGGATCGGCGGACCGACGATTTCTGCGCGGCCTTGCGAAGGGCCGGGCATGAGCCGGCGGTGCAGGCGGCGACCGGCTTGGTGCTCGATCCCTATTTCTCCGCCAGCAAGATGCGCTGGCTGATCGACAATGTGCCCGAAGTGCGCGCGGCGGCCGATGCCGGGCGACTGGCGCTGGGCACGATCGATTCCTGGCTGCTGTTCAAGTTGACCGGCGCCCATGTCACCGATGCCGGCAATGCCAGCCGCACCGCGCTGATGGCGCTGGATGGCAAGGGTTGGGATCAGGGGCTGTGCGACCTCTTCGGCGTGCCGCATGCTGCCCTGCCGGAAATCTGCGACAGCGCCGGCACTCTGGGCACCACGCGCGGCGAATGGCTGGGTGCGGCGATTGCGGTAACGGGCATGGCGGGTGACCAGCAGGCGGCGACGATCGGGCAGGGCTGCCTCACCCCCGGCGCGACCAAGGCGACTTACGGCACCGGTGCTTTCGTGCTCGCGAACATGGGAGAGGCGCCGCCAACCTCGCGCCACCGGCTGCTGGCGACGGTGCTCTGCCAGTTGGACGGCAGGCGGACTTATGCGCTGGAAGGGTCGGTCTTCGTGGCGGGCAGTCTGGTCCAGTGGCTGCGCGATAGCCTTGGCCTGATCGACGCGGCGGGCGAGACCGAAGTGCTGGCGCGTTCGGTGCCGGACAATGGCGGTGTCGTCATCGTCCCGGCGCTATCCGGGCTCGGCGCGCCCCACTGGCGGCCCGATGCCCGCGCGGCGATCACCGGGCTGAGCTTCGCGGCCAGCCGCGCCCATCTCGCCCGCGCGGCACTGGAGGCGATGGCGATGCAGACGCGCGATCTGGCCGAAGCTTTTGCAGCGGACGGCGCGCGCTGGACGCATCTTCGCATCGACGGCGGCATGAGCGCCAATAACTGGATGGCGCAGGACATCGCCGACGTTTTGGACATTCCGGTGGAGCGGCCCGGCTTCGTCGAAACGACCGCGCTGGGCGCGGCGATGCTGGCGGCGAGCGGGGCGGGTCTGTTCGCGAATCTGGGCGAGGCAGCCGCTGCGATGGCAGGCGAGCGCAGCGCTTTCGCGCCCCGGATGACGGATGAAGTGCGCGAACGCCGGATTGCGGCGTGGAACAAGGCGCTTGGTGCCGTCTAGGTCGCTCTAGGTGTCGTCTAGGTCGTTTTAGGTGCTTAGCTGGCGAGGCGGCGTTCGATCCGCTCGCGCAGCTGTTCCAGCGCGCTGGGCATCTTCTCGTCCGCCAGTTTCCAGCTGCCTTCCAGTCGCAGCAGACGGTCGTAAAAGCGGCGCGTGGTCTCCACCAGCGTGGCCACTTCGGGTTCCAGCATCGCCAGCTGTCGCGCGTCCGACTGGCGCATGACGGGGGACAGGCGGCCATGGCGGCGCAGCTGCAATTCGCTGATCTCGCCCATGAAATAGGCGCGGTGATTCAGCAGCCAGGCAATCGCATGCATCATCCGGGTGGTGGTGCGCAGTCCCTCGCTGGAGAGGGCGACACGCGCGAAATCGTCATCGCTGACCGGCCTGCCCGAAAGCCTGCCCGCCGGCGCGAATGCGTGGCGGACTTCGTCTGACAGCAGCAGCGCCTCCGCATAGAGGGCGTCGACAATGCGCGGGTTTATGGTCGCGGTTTCGGACATGCGGCGCCCGATATTTCTTAACAACGACTCGCGCACAACCGCTCAAAGGTAAATTTCCAAACCTATTTCGCGATTGTCCCCGTTCGGCACGCTTCATCGCTAACGGCGGTTAATTGAATTCATTGGGAAATTTTGAAAGAGAGTAAGTGGTTGGCCGACCTGACGGTCGGGCAAAACGGGCATCCGCCCGTTTTGGGCGGCACCAGCCCACGCCCCCACCCGACCTCCCACAACAGTGTATCCTGGATGGGAGGTCGGGTGGGGGCGTGGGCTGGTGCCGCAAGCCATTCGCGGATGCGAATGGCGTACCCAACGAATTACGCGATGATATCCGGGATCAGATAATCCTCGATCAGCGAAATCTGGTCTTTCAGCCGCAGTTTGCGTTTTTTCAGGCGGGCGATCTGCAACTGGTCTCCGGCGCCGGCCGAATTGAGCGCATCGATCGCCGCGTCGAGATCGCGGTGTTCGATCTTCAGCATTTCGAGGCGCTTACGCATTTCCTCTTCGGTCACGCCGGGGTTCCCTAGTCTCGATCGGCAGCCCTGATTCGGCTGCCAAATGGCCGTCTGCAGCTATTTTCGCGTTGGGCCCACTCAACGCAGGCGGCACGCAGTTCACCGATATGAAGCAATCACACTCTTCGCAAGATAGCGCGAATGTGGTTCGATCTCTTTCGCGCCGCATCCGTCGATGCCGAGTCGCCAAGAAGCCGTGGGTACCGCGGCAGACAGAACATTCGGTCGTCGGGTTTCGGCCCGGTCAGCTTCGCGGAAAAGCTGGCTCGGGTGCGGCTCAGCCCCCCCCGGAGAAGAGGAGAACTGTCCATGGATAGTCGTCACGTCAACGCCCTGCAAAGCAAGCATGCCGGCCTGGAGCGTCAAATTCATGACGAAATGTGCCGACCCATGCCCGATGTCGTGATGATCCAGGCCCTCAAGAAGAGAAAGCTCAAGCTCAAGGAGGAATTGGCGCGCCATTGAGCATGACCGCTCGGTGATGCCGGCGGCGCCTTGTTTCCCGGAAACAGGGGCTTTCAGGGCCCCTTTAAGGCGCCGCCACGCCGGGATTTCGGTTTTGTAATCGCTGATCGCCTGCGCGAATGCGCGACGTTCTCAGGATAACAGCTGATTTCACGGCTTCGCCGCGTTTCCAAAGCGCTCGCTTTCGGTTACTCGGGTAGCCATGACCAGCGGAGCCGTCGAAGCAGCCCGGAATATCCTCACCCGCCTCCATGAGGTCATGGCCTCGCGCAACCATGCGCAGTCCAAGCTCAACAACGTGGTGGAAACGATAGGGGAGTGCCTCAATAGCGAGGTCTGCTCGATCTATCTGCTGCGTGAAGGGATGCTTGAACTCTTCGCCACGCGCGGCCTTGCGCAAGAGGCCGTGCACGTCACCCGCATGGCCGTGGGCGAAGGTCTGGTCGGCTCGATCGCCGATCGGATCGAGACGCTGAACCTGGCCGAAGCGGCCGCGCATCCGGACTTTTCCTATCGGCCGGAAACCGGCGAAGACAAGTTCCACTCCTTTGCCGGTGTGCCGATCGTCCGCCGCGAACGCGCGGTGGGCGTGCTCTGCGTCCAGCACGTAGAGCCGCGCCGGTACGAGGAAGTGGAGATCGAGGCATTGCAGACGGTGGCCATGGTGCTGTCCGAGCTGATCACCAATGCCGACCTTGTCGATGAAGACGATATCAACGCGGCGGGCTCGCTGCAGTCCGGGCCGCAGCAGCTTCGCGGGCTGGCGCTGGTAAAGGGCCTTGCCTCCGGCGTGGCCGTCTATCACCAGCCGCGCGTCACGATCGAGCACATCGTTGCCGAGGATACCGAGGCCGAGCGTCAGCGCGTGATTCTGGCGTTCGACAAGATGCGCGAACAGATCGACCGCATGGCCAGCCAGGCGGAATTCGGCATGGGCGGCGAGCATGAGGAAGTGCTCGAGACTTATCGCATGTTCGCCTACGACGAAGGCTGGACGCGGCGCATCAACGAAGCGATCGATTCCGGCCTGACCGCCGAAGCGGCGATCGAGCGCGTGCAGCAGCGGACCCGCATGCGCATGCGCCAGATCGACGATCCGCTGCTGGCGGACCGTATGCACGATCTGGAGGATCTGGCGAACCGCCTGCTGCGGATCGTTTCGGGTCAGCTGGGCACCGCCGCATCGATGGGGCTGCGCAACGACGCGATCCTGATCGCGCGCAATCTTGGTCCCGCCGAACTGCTGGAATACGACAAGCGGCGGCTGAAGGGCGTGATCCTGGAAGAAGGCTCGCTCACCAGCCATGTCGTCATCGTCGCGCGGGCCATGGGCATTCCGGTGCTCGGCCGCGTGCGGGGCCTGCGCGGCGTTGTGCGCGAGGGCGATCAGTTGCTGCTCGATGCCGATCAGGCGACGACGATGGTACGCCCGCCCGCCGGTGTGATCGAGGCATTCGAAGCGCGTTTCGCCGAGAGCCGCCAGCGTCAGGCCGCCTATGCCGCGCTGCGCGATGTGCATCCCACCACGCGAGACGGTACGCGCGTGCAGGTGATGATCAACGCCGGCCTGCGCGACGACATCGCCAATCTGACGATGACGGGCGCCGATGGCATCGGCCTGTTCCGCACCGAGTTCCAGTTCCTGGTTTCCGCCACGCTGCCCTCGCGCGAACGCCAGACCCGGCTCTATCGCGATGTGATGGAGGCGGCAGGTGAAAAGCCGGTCAAGTTCCGCACGGTGGACATCGGCGGCGACAAGACGCTGCCCTATCTGCGGCATGACGATGGCGAGGGCGAGGAGAACCCGGCGATGGGCTGGCGCGCGCTGCGCGTCGCGCTCGAACGCGAAGGTCTGCTGAAAGTGCAGGCACGCGCGCTGCTGGAAGCGGCGGCGGGGCGCACGTTGCACGTCATGTTCCCGCTGGTGGCCGAACCCTGGGAGTTCGATCAGGCCAAGGCGGTGTTCGAAGGGCAACTGGCCTATCTGCGCAAGCAGAAGAAAGTGCTGCCCGAAGCGATCCACTACGGCGTCATGCTGGAAGTGCCGGCGCTGGCCGAGCAGTTGGACGTGCTGGCGCCGAAGATTTCGTTCCTGTCGATCGGCACCAACGACCTCACGCAGTTCCTGTTCGCGGCCGATCGCTCCAATCCCAAGCTCGCGGAACGCTACGACTGGCTGAGCCCGGCGATCCTGCGCTTCCTGCGCCGCGTGGTGCGCAGCTGTGAAGGGCACAACGTGGAAATCGCGGTCTGCGGTGAAATGGGTGGTCGCCGTCTGGAGGCACTGGCGTTGCTGGGGCTGGGGATTCACCGGCTGTCGATCACGCCGGCTTCGGTCGGTCCGATCAAGGATCTGGTCGGCAAGGTCAATCTGGCGGAAATCGAGGCTGCGGTGGACGGCTGGCTGGCCGAACCGCCGCGCGATCTGCGCGCTGCGCTTACCGCCTGGGCCGCCGAACGCGGCATCGCGGTGGAATGATGCCGATGCTGTTGTGGCGTGCTGAAAAGCCTCCGCAATGGCCGATTGACACGGGTTTGACTTGCGGGGATGTTACTTACCGTGCACGGGGTCGCATCCGCCGCAGATTTCTGAGAGAATAGTCGGCGCTCCGATTGACTTTGGGAGGCTGCCCGGCTTGGTGTCGATCCCGGTTCGGAACTGTCAAACTCACTGAATTCCCTTCGGGAGCGGAATGGAACACGTCGAAAATCAAGATGCGGGCGATCAGGCGCTCAGGAATGCGGACATCACCGTAGGCACCGTGCTGACACGTGCGCGTGAGGCGGCGGGCCTGTCGCGTGCCGATATCGCCATGCAGACCAAGATCGCCGAACGCCATCTGGCCGCGATCGAGGAAGACCGGCTGGGTGATCTTGCCGCGCGCACCTATGCCGTGGGCTTCTCTCGCGCCTATGCCCGCACGCTGGGGCTGGATGAGAAGGAGATCGCCGAGATCGTCCGTCGCCAGCTTGAAGCGGAAGGCGGGCGTGAGCCGGTTGTGGTCCACGATTTCCAGCCCGGAGATCCCGCCCGCGTTCCTTCGGCCAAGCTGGCCTGGTTCGCCGGCGCCGGTGCGCTGCTGGTGATCGTGCTGCTGGTGGTGTTCTGGGGCAGCTATCTCTCGCCCGAGGGCAAGCTGCCCGATCTGCTTTCGCCCAAGCCCGCGCCTGCGCCCACTCAGGTGGCCGTGCCGGTTCCGGCGGCAACGCCCACCGCTGCGCCCGCCAATGGGCCGGTGGTGCTCACCGCGACCGAGGAAGGCGTCTGGGTCCGCGTGACCGATGGCGCCAATCGCCTTGTCGAAACCACGCTGAAAAAGGGCGAAAGCTGGACGGTGCCGCAGACTGCGCAAGCACCGCAGCTTCGCACCGGCCGCCCCGATGCCCTGGCGCTGACGGTCGGCGGGCGCGCGATTCCGGCGCTGGCCGACAAGCCGACGGTGATGTCGGGCGTGTCGCTTACGCCGGCGGACCTGGCTGCGCGGGCCAATCCGCAGGCTGCCGCTCCGTCGGGCGCGGCGCCCGCCGCTTCCCCGGCTGGCGCGTCCGCCGGCCAGCGTGCGCCCGCCCGCCCGGCCTCGCAGGCGACCGTGCCGGTGACCGAGGCGAACCCGGCGCCGGTTCCCGGCAACGACGCTGCGGCGCCGGCTGCCGCACCGCTTTCCACGACTTCCAACTGACCCTGCCTCGACAGGGGGCGCATCTTGCGGCACCCCTGTCCGCAGGCTTGGTTAATGCCTCGTTCGGAGCGGACGCGGCAGCCTTGAGCCGACCGACCTGTCGACCGATCTGCCGCGCGGCAGGGGCGGCGTAAAGGGGGCGTGTCAGCCGGGCATCGCCCGAGACGGAGATGATTTTGCAATGACTTCTTCACTGAACAGCGTGCGCCGGATGCGCCTTGCCGCGACCGGCGTTGTCGCGCTGGCCCTTGCCGGCGTGAGCTTCGTCGCGCCCGCGCAGGCGCAGGATGGTTCGACCGATGCCCGCCTCAAGAAGGTGGAGACCGAAGTGCGCGCGCTGCAGCGCAAGGTCTTCCCGGGTGGCGACGGCAAGTATTTCGCGCCGGAAATCACCGGTCCCGCCGCCACGCCGACCCCGGCGCCCGGCCAGCCCGCTTCCACGCCGGTCAGCGACATGCTGGTGCGTCTGGACGCGGTAGAGGCGCAGATGGCGCGCCTGACCGGGCAAGTGGAGCAGAACACCAACCGCATCGACCAGCTTGAAGCCAAGCTGGCCGCCGGCATGCCGGCGCCTGCTCCGGTTCCGGTCGATCCTGCCGGCCCGCAGCCGACTGCCTCGCAGTCCAACCTGTCGGCCATGGGCGGCACCCAGCCTGCCGTGATGAAGCCCGCCGCCAAGCCGGCCGAGCTGAAGCCGGCGGTGGAGACCAAGCCGGTCGGGCCTTCGAACTCGCGGATCGATGGGGTGAAGGCGATCGTCAAGCCGCAGTCGGCCGACGCAGCCGATGACGAATATTCCTATGGTTTCCGCCTGTGGGAAGCGAAGTACTATCCCGAGGCGGAGCAGCAGCTGAAGCTCTACCTCGAAAAGTATCCCAAGCACGCCCGCGTCAGCTGGGGCCGCAACCTGCTCGGCCGCGCCTATCTGGACGATGGCAAGCCGCTGGAAGCCGCCAAGTGGTTCGTCCAGAACTACCAGGCGGACAAGCGCGGCGATCGTGCGCCGGACAGCCTGCTGTACCTCGCGATCTCGATGAAGCAGATGAAGGACACCAAGCGCGCCTGCATTGCGCTGTCCGAATTCAGCGAAACTTACGCCGCAGAGGCCGCGGGTCGCCTGAAGGGTCTCTACGATTCCACGCGCAATGGGCTCACCTGCGCCTGATCCTCGCTTGATCCCGGCACCGGAGGCGGTCGAACGCTTCCGTGCCGGGATCGAGGCGATCTGGCCGGAACTGGCCGATGCAGCCGCGCGACTGGGCGTGGCCGTGTCGGGCGGGCCGGACAGCACGGCGCTGCTCTTGCTCGCCGTGGAGGCACTGCCCGGCCGCGTGGAAGCCGCCACGGTCGACCACAGATTACGCCTCGAAAGCGCGGGCGAAGCGGCGGATGTGGCGCTGCTGTGCGAGCGGCTGGGCATTCCCCATGCGACGCTTTCCGTCACTGTCGCTGCCGGCAATGTGCAGGCGGAGGCTCGTGCTGCGCGCTATGCCGCGCTGGCGAAGTGGATCGCGGAGCGCGACCTTTCCGCGCTGGCCACTGCCCACCATGCCGACGATCAGGCCGAAACGCTGCTGATGAGGCTGAACCGGGGCAGCGGTGTCGCCGGATTGGCCGGGACGCGCGGGCGGGGGCGGGTGCCGGAAACGGCGATCCCGCTGCTGCGCCCGGTGCTGGATTGGCGGCGCTCGGAGCTGGGCGAGGTGGTTGCGGCAGCGGGCCTGGTGGCGGCGCAGGATCCCAGCAATTCAAACGACCGCTTCGATCGCGTGCGCATCCGCAAGGCGCTGGCCGATGCGGATTGGCTCGATGTGGCTGCCATTGCCCGCAGTGCCGAGAATCTGGCGGATGCCGATGCCGCGCTGGACTGGATGGCGGCGCTGGAATGGCGTTCCTGCGTGAAGAAGGAACCGATGGGGCTGCGTTATCGCCCTCAGGCGCCGCGCGCGGTGGCGCTGCGGGTCTTGGCGCGCTGCGTGGCCGAACTGGGTGGTGAGGAGCCACGTGGAAGCGCCATAGCGCGGCTGTTCGACACGCTGTGCGAGGGCAAACCGGCGTCGATCGGCGAACTGGTCGTGCGGCCGAATGCGGGCGGGTGGAGTTTCGCCAAAGCTCCGGTGCGCGCGGCGAAGAAGATCAAGGGCTGATTGCGGGGCGGTTGTTTCTTCAACGGCCCGCGCTCAGGTATTTCGGAGTTCCTGAGTTCACAACCAAACTTCGTCGTCCCCGCGGAGGCGGGGATCCCGCTTGTCTTGCGGCACGCGAAAGGTTGCAGAAGAAGGCGGGGCCCCCGCCTTCGCGGGGGCGACGGGAGTGGTGTTTGTCATGGGTTCAATGGTTCTGGCCGTTGTTTGGTCTGCCAGCCACGCCGCCCGTCGTCATTGCGAGCGTAGCGAAGCAATCCAAGGGCGGCGCAAACCGCCCCTGGATTGCTTCGCTACGCTCGCAATGACGATGTGAGGTTGTGATGCAGATGCGTGCTGCTTAGGCGCACTCGCCCGCCGCAATCACGCTCCGACGAGATCGTCGCCCATCGCGGCCTGCTTGCCGCGCGTGATGTAGACCTTGTCGCCCAGCTTGGTCACCGCGAACAGTTTGGCTGCGAAGTCGTCCGGCATGCCGACGCAGCCGTGGCTGGCGTAGCCCTTCGCCACTTCCGAACCGTGCAGGGTAATGCCGTCGTTGGTCAGCCGCTGCATGTAGGGCATCGGTGCGCCGGTGTAGATGTTGGAGACGTGATCCTTGTCCTTCTCGGTGATCGGGAACACGCCGAGCGGGGTGGGCGTATCCTCGGTACCGAGCAGCACGGCAGTCGCGCCGATCTCGTAGCCGTCGCGGAATACCGACAGCACGCGCGCGTCGAGGTCTACGGTGATGACGATCGGGCCGGCGGGCGCGCCGGTTTCGTCCCAATGCCATTCGCCGTACTTGATCGCGCCTTCGATCGGCAGGATCCGCTTGATGACGAAAGCGCTGTCGGTGGCCCGGGCAGGGGCGGGCGCAGGGGCCGGAATTGAGGCCGGTGCTTTTGCCGGAGCAGCTGTGTGGAAAGTCGACGCCGCGCTGGCCGGGGTTGCGGGCTGCGTGGCCATGATCAGCACGCCCGCGATCACCGCAAGAGCGGGTGCCGCCGAAGCGAGGAGGAGCTTGGCCCCCATCGGGGCGCGCTTGCGAGGATTGGCGTTGTTTTCCACGAGGACGCTTATCGCGCATTCTCGCAAATCTTGCCAGTGCGTTAACTAATCGCGTCCCGATTTAGGACCGGTTTACCGTCGAAACGTTAACGTGCTGCGTTAGTTCGTTAGTTTTTGTTCGGCGCGGCAATGCCTTGGCGCAAAATGGAATTGGCGAGGTCTGCCACATCCTCTGGCTGCATGTCATCCGACCATACGGCGTAGCGCAGGCCCAGAAACACGTTCATGCCCATGATCGCCCAGGCGTGGGCCTCGCCCAGTCCTTCGCGCAATTCGCCTTTGCGCACGCCTTCGCCCAGACGTTCGGTAATGCGTCTGGCGGTCGATTCGTAGTGGATGCGGAAGCTGGCGGGATCGACGAATTCGCACTCGTCGATGATGCGATAGATTTCCTTGTGATCGCGCGCGAACTGCAGGAATGCGGTCAGTGCGGCCTGCTCGGTTTCCAGCGCGGGCAGTGGCTCGCGCAGCGCTTCGCGCGCGGCTTCGCGCACTTTGCCGCTGAGGTCGTCCACCAGCGCGCGGAAGATCTCATCCTTCGAATCGAAGTAGGTGTAGAAACTGCCCAGTGCCGTGCCTGCGCGCTGGGTGATGCCGGTGATAGAGGCTTCGTGAAAGCCGCGCTCTCCGAATTCCACCGCCGCCGCGTCCAGCAATTTGCGCAAGGTTCGCCGCCCGCGTTCGGTGCGGGGGGTCTTGGCCGATGTCAGCCGATCTGCAGGTTCGGCATCGACCGGCGGCGAGGGGGCGTCTGTGGTCACAGGGACACAGCTAGACCCGGAACCGGTCCGTGGCAAATGTTCAATGTTGAAACATGGTTCAAGTATCAATATGGTCGCCTCCAACGATAAGATCCATTGGGAGCGACTAGTGATGCAAAAGGCGCAGAGGGGCGGCGCGCGCGGCCGTGCAGCGAAGAATTTCCTTACCTTGACCACGATCCTGGCGGGCCTGTCCGCAGTGCCCGCGATGGCGCAGGATGCCGCGCCGGCACCGGACGCTACGGCGCCGACCACCGTAGGAGAGGGCGAGATCATCGTCACGGCCCGCCGCCGCGAGGAACGTCTGGTGGACGTGCCGATCGCCGTCACCAGCTTCAGCGGCGCCCAGCTGGAACGCTCCGGCGCGGCGGATATTACCGATCTGGCCCAGACGGTACCTAACGTGACATTGGAGCCCTCAAGAGGCACCAACTCCACGCTGTCGGCCTTCATCCGCGGCGTCGGCCAGCAAGACCCGGTTTCGGGCTTCGAACAGGGCGTCGGTATCTATCTGGATGACGTCTATCTCAACCGTCCCCAGGCCGCCGTGCTCGATATCTACGACGTGGAGCGCATCGAAGTGCTGCGCGGTCCGCAGGGCACGCTTTATGGTCGCAACACCATCGGCGGCGCAGTGAAGTACGTCACCAAGTCGCTGCCGGACGAGTTCGCCTTCAAGGCCCGCGCCACTTACGGCACTTACAACCAGCTTGACGGGGTCATCACCGCCTCGGCGCCGATCAACGACATCGTCCGCGTCGGCGGTTCGGTGGCGCGGCTGACGCGCGATGGCTTTGGTGAGAACATCACCACCGGCAAGGACAATTACGACAAGGACATCTGGGCCGCGCGCGGCACGGTGGAGATGGGCGGCAGCGGCCAGCCGGTGCTGATCCGCATCACTGGCGACTACACCCGCGATCGCAGCAATCCGCGCGGCGGCCACCGGCTGATCACCGGCTCCGCACCGGGCAGCGAGATCCTGCCCGACGTGTTCGACACTGCCGGCGCCATCGACGATCCGAAGCAGGATATCGAGGCCTGGGGGCTGGCCATGAACATCAAGGTCGATCTGACCGACGCCCTGATGTTCAAGTCGATCAGCGCCTGGCGCAAGGACCATTCGGCGACCCCGATCGACTTCGACGCCAGCCCCACCGTCGATCTGGACGTGCCTGCCTTCTACGACAACGAGCAGCTCAGCCAGGAATTCCAGCTGGCTTACGACAAGGGCCCGCTGCAGGCGCTGGTCGGCTTCTATTGGCTGAACGCCAGCGCCGACACTTACTTCGATTCGCGCACCTACACCACGCTTCCGGCCCTGTTGCCAATGCTGACCGGCCATACCGAGGCCGATGTCGATACCAAGACCTGGGCGGTCTTCGGCGACATGACCTACAACTTCACCGACCAGCTCAGCCTCTCGGTCGGCGGCCGCTATACCTGGGACAAGCGTGAGGCGGATATCATCAAGCAGACCTATTTCCGGGGCGGCGGCGCACGCTTCGGCAATCCGGGCATTCTCTATTCCACCGACACCAACTTCTCCGGCAGCGCTGTCTACAAGAAGTTCACCCCGCGCGCTTCGCTCTCGTTCAAGCCGAACCGCGATCACAACATCTATGCAAGCTACAGCCAGGGCTTCAAGGGTGGCGGCTTCGACCCGCGCGGCGTGGGCAAGAATGCGCCCACCAGCAATGCCAACGGCATCCCCAGCGATGCGGAAGTGGCCGCCTATCTGAGCTTCAAGCCGGAAACGGTGAACAGCTACGAAGTGGGCTACAAGGGCAACCTGCTGGGCGGCGCGCTCTACGTGGCGGCAGCGGCGTTCCGGATGGACTACAAGGACATCCAGATCCCCGGTTCGGTAGCCTGTACGGTCAGCGGCGTGCCCACCTTCTGCGGTGTCGTCTCCAACGCCGGCAAGGCGCGCCTGCAGGGACTGGAACTGGAAACCACCGCGCAACTGGGCCGCGATCTTGCCACTTCGGGTGACAGGCTAAGCCTGTCCGCATCGATGGGCTACATCGATGCCAAGTTCCGCAAGTACGAAACCTTCATCGCCGGCCAGACGGTGGATGTGGCCGATTATCGCCACATCCAGAATACCCCCAAGTGGACCGCCAGCGGCACGCTGAGCTACGATCTGCCGGTGGGATCGGGTGACGTGATGTTCGCCACGACCGTCTCCTATCGTTCGAAGGTTCATCAGTTCGAGTATCCGAACCCCTATCTGGACCAGAAGGGCTATGCCCTGTGGGATGCCAGCCTGGTCTATTCGGCGCCGGGCGGCCGCTGGACGCTGGGCGTCTACGGCAAGAACATCCTCGACAAGGAGTATATCACCTCGGGCTACAGCTACATCCGGCAGGATGCGGTGACCGGGGCGGTGATCCCGGATGCCAATGGCAACCCGATCCCGACGCTGGGCACCCAGGGCACGCTGACCGGCTTCTACGGCAATCCGCGTCAGGTGTTCGTCACCGGCACGGTGAAGTTCTAGAGCATTTTCTAGTCAGGTAGAATCACCTGATGACTCGGAAAATGCGCCAAACCAAAACCTTAGAGCAGTCCATCCGACGCAGTCGGGTGGAAAACTGCTCTAAGTCGAAGTTTCAGGTCGTTCAGGGGGACGTGGGGCCTGCCACGCCGGCAGGCCCCACGCACAACCGGTTCAAGAGGATCCCACGAGGATGGACTACAGCCTCCATCGCTATCGCAGCGCCTGCGGGCGGCTGGACCTTGTCGCTCGCGACTATCCGGCGCGCGACTTTACGCGCACCGGCCCCGCGCCCGTGCTGTTGATGATGCACGGGTTGACGCGGAACAGCGCCGATTTCGAGCCGCTTGCGGCGCACCTTTCCGGCACTTACCGGCTGATCGTGCCCGATCAGCGCGGGCGCGGGCTTTCGCAGTGGGATCCGAATCCGGCGAACTACCGGCCGGACGTCTATGCGCAGGACATGTTCGCCCTGCTGGACGGGTTGGACGTGGAGCGCGCCTGCCTGATCGGCACCTCCATGGGCGGGCTGATGGCGATGGTGATGAATGCGCTACGCCCCGGCCTTGCCAGTGGTTTCGTGTTCAATGACATCGGCCCGGTGCTCGATCCCGCCGGGCTGGCGCGCATTCAGGGTTATGTCGGGCCCTCGGCGCCGATGGCGTCGTGGACCGAGGCGGCGGCACGCTGCCGCGCGGTCAATGCAGCCGCCTTTCCCGATTACGGCACGGCGGAATGGCTGGCTTTCGCTCACCGCACCTGCCGGAAGAACGATAACGGCACCGTCTCGCTCGATTACGATCCCGCCATCGCACAGAGCATGGCGGGCGACGCGCCGCAGACCGTGCCGCCCGATCTCTGGCCCTTGTGGGATGCGCTGGATGCGGCGCCGGTGCTGGTGGTGCGCGGGGCCTTGTCCGACCTGTTGAGCATCGATACCGCGCGGGAGATGGCGCGGCGCCATTCCGGGCCTTACAGCCATGTCGAGGTGCCGCGCGTCGGCCATGCCCCGATTCTCGATGAGGTGCCCGCGCTCGCGGCGATCCTCTCCTTCTGCAAGGAACATCTGGACTGACATGAGTGCCACCGCTTCCCTGCCGAAGGTTTCGTCACGCAAGCCCGCCTCTCCCAATCTGGTGCTGGCGATGCTGCTGCTGGTCTACATCTTCAACTTCGTGGACCGGCAGATCCTCGCCATCCTCGCCGCGCCGATCCAGAAGGATCTGGGGCTGGACGATGCGCAGATGGGGATGCTGGGCGGGCTGGCCTTCGCGATCCTCTATTCCACGCTGGGCGTGCCACTGGCATGGCTGGCCGACCGCACCAGCCGGTCCTGGGTGATTACCGGATCGCTGCTGGTCTGGAGCCTGTTCACCGCGCTTTGCGGTGCGGCGCAGGGGTTCTGGCACTTGTTCTTGGCCCGCCTTGGCGTCGGCGTGGGGGAGGCGGGCGGCGTCGCCCCGTCCTACGCGGTGATCGGCGATCATTTCCCCAGCGAGAAGCGGGCCTTCGCGCTGTCCATCTATTCGCTGGGCATTCCAATCGGCGCGGCAGCGGGCGTGCTGGCGGGCGGCTATGTCGCCGCGCGGGTGGATTGGCGCACGGCTTTCGTCGTCGTCGGGCTGACCGGGTTGCTGGCGGCCGTGCCGTTCCGCCTGATCGTGCGCGACAAGCCCAAGCCTGTGGTTGCCGCGCCCACCGTGCGCTTTGCAGATGTGGCTTCCACACTGATGCGCAAGAAGGCGTTCTGGCTGCTCTCGTTCGGCGCGGCGTCCAGTTCGATGCTGGGTTACGGCGTGATGTTCTGGATGCCCAGCCTGCTCCAGCGCAGCTTCGGGCTCGATCTGGTGCAAACCTCTTGGTTCCTGGGCGCGGTGCTGCTGCTGGGCGGCACCGTGGGCGTGCTGGCGGGCGGGCGACTGGCGGACCGGCTGGGCAGTGCAGACCGCGCCTTCTACGGCTGGGTGCCGGCACTGGCCTATGTTCTGGCGGTGCCGCTCTATGCCGGTGGCATCTGGACGCACAGCGTGCCCACTGCCTTCTTGCTGTTCCTGTTGCCGCAGGCGCTGGCCTACGTCTGGTTGGGCCCGGTGACGAGCGCGGTGCAGCACCTTGTCGAGCCGCCCGCGCGGGCGACGGCATCGGCGCTGTTCCTGTTGATCAACAACCTGATCGGCCTTGGCGGCGGCATCTATGCCCTGGGCGCGCTGTCGAAGGCGCTGACGCCGGTGTGGGGGGCGGAGGCGCTGCGCTATTCGATGCTGATCGGGCTGGGGCTCTATCTGCTGGCGGCGTTGCTGATGGCGCTGGCGGGGCCGGCGCTGCGCCGGGAATGGGTGCGCGAAAGCGCCTGATCCCAAAACGGGATTCCGGCCGGTGAGAGGGCTGGCTTGCGTCCGGGGGCCGGTATAGGCTGGCGCCGGGATGCATAGCTACGGGTGGCTCAATCGGACGGGGAACTTGCGCCTGCGCCATCTGGCGCCGCTGGCGCTTGCCGTCTTTGCCGTGCCTGCCGCCGCCGATCCGCCGCGCACTACCGTCACTGCCGATACGCGGCTGGATTTCGGCAAGATGGTGGTGGTGGATAGCGGCAGCCGCCGCATTTCGGCCAGCGGCATGGTGACGGACAGCGGTGTGCTCTCCGCCCCTGGCAACAGCACAAGGCCGGCGCAGTTCACCGTGGCCTACGATCGCGGCAACGAGAGCCGGCGGCCGCTCGATATTACCGTGGAAGTCGTGCTCTCGGCGCCGGGCACAATCACCAGTGGCGGCGTTTCGGGGAAGCTTTCCGCCTTCGAGACGGACCTTCCCGGCTATGCCACCGTCACGCCGGGTCAAGTGGTGCGGGTGACGTTCGAAAGCTGCGCGCAGCGCGTCTGTTCGCGCAGTTTCCGCGTCGGCGCGCGGATGGACCTGACGCGCCATTATGGCGGCGGCACGCTGGCGATGCCGCTGCCGATCGACGCCACTGTGGTGAGCGTGGACTGATCGGGCATTTGCCTAAGCAGGCATAAACGCCGGTCTTGCCGATTTCTTCCTAGAATGAACGGGATGGCCCGGTTTTCGGCCGGTGCGGAACCCCTGCGCCTGTTCGTCCGTTTCCCGGCGACGGAGGCGCTGGGGCCTCCGTGCCCGGCAGGGGGCGGGCCGGACGAACCGGAACTGGCGCAGATGCGCCGTGCAGCGAGTGAATGCCCGTGTCCCGATCGCCCGTTCTTCCCGTCGCCGCCGGCCTCCTGGCGGCCGGCGCCGTATCCGCGGCACAGCCTGCATGGGCTGCGCAGGGCGATGGCGAGGCCGGCCATGCCGCCGGCGTGGCCAGCGCTACGGTGGTGCAGCCGCTCTCGGTGCGCTCGCTGTCGGACCTCGATTTCGGATCGTTGGGCGAAGTCGGCGCGCAGGGCGGCAGTCTGGTGATCGCCCCCGGCACCGCCAAAGCCCGCTACGCCGGGGCCGCGCATCCCGCTTGCAGCGTCGATACCGCCGACTGCGCCGGCCCCCACGCCGCGCGCCTGCGCGTAGAGGGGGAGCCGGGCCGTGCCTACCGCGTGGTGCTGCCGGAATCGGTACTGGCGCATTCGGCGAATGGGGCGGACGAAGCGACCGGTCTGCCCGTCACCGGCCTCACCGTCCGTACCGACAGTCGCCCGCAGGCTGGCGGGCAAGGCGTGCTGGACAATGCCGGCGCGGACGGGTTTGAAATCGGCGGCGAATTGCGCATTCCGCCCGGCACGGCCGCCTCGCATTACCGCGCGCAAGTTCCGGTCATAGTCGTTTATGGTTGATTCGGCAGGATTTTCTGCCGGATTACTCATACAAGGGAATGAATCGGTCAGTACTTTGGTATGAAATGGAAGTATTGATTATTTTTCAGTAAGAACCCTCAGCATAAGTGCCTAGTCAACACGAGACGGGGTCGCCTCGTGCAGTTCGGTCGGTCGGGACGTCCGGACTATTCAGGAGGTACTTTTCATGAAGAAGCTTGCACTTGTTTCCGCACTGGCGGTTGCCGCCGCTTCGCCGCTCTTTGCCGGTTCGGCACTGGCCGCCACCGCGCAGGGCACCGCCACGGCCACCGTCGTCGCGCCGATCACGCTGACGCACACCTCGGGCGCGGCGCTGGCCTTCGGTTCGTTCACCGCCGGCACCGGCGGCACCGTGGTCGTCAGCTCGGCCGGCGCGGGTTCGAAGACCGGCGGCGTTGTCCTGGTCGCGGGCTCGACCAACACGGCGGACGCTTTCTCGGTCGGCGGCGATGCCAGCCGCGCCTTCACGATCTCCACCACCGGCAGCACCGTTGCCAGCGGTTCGAACACGATGGCCTTCACCACTGCCGCTTCGTCGACCGCCGGCACGCTCAGCAGCTCGGGCGCGGCCACCTTCACCGTGGGCGGCACGCTCACCGTGGGCGCGAACCAGGCCGCCGGCAGCTACACCGGCAGCTACGACGCGACCGTCACCTACAACTGACAACAGCTTTGGGGGGTGGGCCCTCCGGAGGCGCTGGGGGGCGCCATCCGAAGGTCCGTCCGTGTCGGCCCCGAGGGGGGCTCGGGGCCGACATACCTTTTCGCCAGCCGCCGCAAGGGATCGGGATGACCCGCAGGAGACAGAACCGGGCCAGTCTTGCTCTTCTCGGGGCAGCGCTTTTCGCGCTGCTTCCGGGGGCGGCGCTGGCGGCCGGGGCGAAAGGTTCGGCAACCGCCGAAGTGGTGGCGCCGGCGCAGATCGTGCCGCTGGCTTATCTGCGCTTTGGCAGCTTCACGCGGCCGACGACGGCCGGCACGGAGACGGTCAGCACGACCGGCACCGTCAGCGGCACCGGCGGCATGGCGGGCAACTTGTCCTTGCCGCAGGGGAACGGCGGGCGCGGGCAGGCCATGTTCCAGCTTAACGGGTCGGCCAACCGCCTTTATATCGTGTCCCTGCCGGGCACGACGACGATCTCCTCCGGCGCGGCGACGATGCAGGTGAGCGACTTCACATCGGACGCCGGCATCTTCGGCATAGGTGTGCTAGGGGCGTCCGGGCAGGATACGCTGAATGTGGGCGGCACGCTGAACGTCTCGGCCAATCAGGCGCCGGGCAATTACTCCGGCACGTTCACGCTGACCGTCTACTACCTTTAATGGATTTGCTGCACCGGCCCGCTCCCCCACCCGGCCACCCATCAGGGTACACTCGTGGGTGGCCGGGTGGGGGAGCGGGCCGGTGCCGCTACGAAAATGCGCATTCGCGCATTTTCCAAACAAACGCATAAGTACTTAAGTATGATTGCGCCTGATTCCATGCAGTTGCATGGGTGGAATTACTAGGGGCATTCGGGGGTCGCAGTTTTGCGCGTCGCATCGGTACTGGGGAACGGCGCGCGTCTGCTGCGTGCCGGCGGGTTGGCGACTCTTTGCGTCGCGACTGCCGCCATCGCACAGGACGATCCGCTCAAGGCTCCACCGCCACAAGCCGCCGCTCCCGTGCCCGAAGGCGCGGTGGGCGGCATGGGCGATATCAATCTCTACCCCAAGCGCGTGGTGATCGACGATCGCGCGCGCATCGCCTCTGTCGGGCTCTACAACCGCAGCATCGAGCGCGGCGAGTACGACATCACCATTGCCGACAAGATGATGACCAGCGACGGCCGCCTGCTCGATATCGAAACCGTCGATGCTGCCGATCGTGCGAAAGTCCACGGCGCCGCGGCGATGCTGCGCTGGTCTCCCCGCCGCGCGGTGTTGGGCGGTAGCGAGGCGCAGACGATCCGCATCATGGCCCGCGTCGCGCCGGATACGCCGCCCGGCGAGTACCGCGCGCACTTTTCCGCCGTGGCCGTGCCGCCAGAGGATGCCTCCTACTCGATCGAGCAGGCGGCGGGCGGGCAGAAGCCCAATTCGATCGGTGTGCGCATCGTGCCGCGCTTCGGCATCTCGATCCCGGTGATCGTCCGCGTCGGCCAGACCACGCTGACGGCGGGGATCGAGAACGCGCATCTGGTGCCGCTGCCCGGCGGGGGCAAGGGATTGCAACTGACCATCACCCGATCCGGCACGCGCTCCGCTTTCGGCGATATCGCCGTCACCGCGCCGGGTGCGAAGGCGCCGCTGGCGGTGCTGAAAGGGCTGGGCGTCTATACCGAGATCGACGCCCGGCAGGTTACCGTGCCGCTGGAGCCTGCCGCCGATCCGCGCCTTTTGGCCAGCGGTGCGAAGCTGACCGTCACCTACACCGATGACGATGTCGATCCCGGCAAAGTGCTGGCCAGCCGGGATCTCACCGTGCCGTGAGCCGGGGCCGGGGCGGCCGGGACGAAAGGCGGACTGGCTTTCCGAAGGCGGCCGGGCTGGTTCCGTTTCTGGCCGGCGCGTCGCTGCTGGCACGCGGGGATCGCGCCGCACCGACGGCTTCGCCGGCGGGGGAGGACGCCGCGCCCGCGCCGCATCATGCGCTGGCACAACGCCCCGTTCCCCGTCCCAGTTTCGCCGCGCTTCCGCTGCCGGGGCTGACCGCCAAACCGATCATCGTGCCGCCGCGACCATTGCCGATCCGGATGGCCCTGCAGGCTTCGGCGGCGCCGGTTGCTCTGGCAGCCGCCGACGTTCGCACGGAACCTTCGGCTGAACCTGGGCTCATTCCGGGGGGAAACACCGACCGTCAGCCTTTGGCGTCGGCTGCACCGCGCCCGCTCGACCCGTCGCCCGCCCCGATCGCGCTGGTGTTACCGGCGATGTCCGAGGTGCCGTTTCTGCCGGCGGTGGCTCCCCTGATCGACGGTACATCGGTAGCACCGGCTCCGGTGGTGGACCTGCCTGCACCGGTTCCGCTGATCGCTGCGCCGCCTCTCGCCACAGCACCTGCGAACGACCAGCGCCCGGCATTGCTGCTCGCCGTTACTCAGCATTCGGCGGCGGACACTCCGCCACCCGAGCCCCCGGAGCAGACCCTCGCAGCCTCGCGCGCGCTGCCAGCGCCCAGCTTCGGCCTCGGCAGTCCCCAAGCCGCCAAGGACGCCGCCCCCGCAAGCCCGGCCAATCTGGCCCCCGCCAATGCCACGCAGACCTTTCCCGCCAATGTCACCCCGGTCATCACCTACGATGACGAGGTGATCCTGGCGGTGAAGGTCGCCACGGCAACCGGCACCACCGGGGGTGAGGACACCGTGATCGCCTATGGCACGCGCGGCGGGCTCTACCTGCCGCTGGGGGCACTGGCGCGGACGCTCGATCTGGCGATCTCGGTCGGGGACGAGGGCAATTACGCCAGCGGCTGGTTTCTGGACGAAAATCGGCACCTGACGATCAACTTGCGCGAAGGCACGGCGGAGGCGGGCGGCAAGGCGGTTCCGCTGGCGAAAGGCGATGCCGTTGCCTTCGACGGCGAACTCTACGTCCGGGCCGAGCGCATCGGTGATCTGCTGCCGCTGACGGTTACGCCGAACCTGCGCGACCAGTCGATCGTCATCAAGACGCTGGAACCGTTCCCCGTCGAACAGCGTCTGGCCCGCGAGGCAGAGCGTGAGCGGCTGGGCAACGAGCAGGCCTCCGCCGCCAATGCCGAACGGCGTTTCCCGCGAGAGGATACGCCGTGGCTGCCGATCTCGATGCCGATGGCCGATATCGAAACGCGCGCGGTGTCGGACACGACGCTGGGCGAGCGGGTGGAGACCGACTTGCGGCTGGCGGGCGACCTCGCCTGGATGAGCGCGCAAGTCTTCCTGACCCATTCCACGCGCGATGGGCTGACGGCGGCGCATATCGAACTGGGCCGCACCGATCCCGATTCCGATCTGCTGGGGCCGCTCCATGCCACATCGTTCGCGATGGGTGACGTGGCGACCACTTCGCTACCCATCGGCCTGCGCGGTGTCGCGGGGCGCGGGGGTACGGTGACCAATGCCCCGGTGGAGGCGGCATCGGTGTTCGACAGGATCGACCTGCGCGGCCAGCTTCCCGATGGCTATGAAGTGGAACTCTACCGCAACGGCGTGCTGGTGGGATCGACGCGGCTGGCGGTCAACGGGCAATACCAGTTCCTGCAAGTGCCGGTCGATTACGGGCTGAACCTGTTTCGCCTTGTGTTCTATGGGCCGCAGGGTCAGCGCAGTGAGGAAGTGCGGCGCATTTCCGTGGGGGATGGGCGGCTGTCGAAAGGGCAGGTCGTCTACACCGTGGGCGCGGTGCAGAAGGACGAGAACCTGCTGGGCGTCACCGCGCCGCGTTTCATTCCGGGGCTCGATTACGGCCGCTGGCGGGCGAGCGCGCAGCTTGCCTATGGCGTGACCTCGGGCGTGACGGCGATGGTCAGCGGCGGCTGGTTCGACAGCGACTTTGGGGACCGCTGGCTGGCCAGCGCCGGCCTGCGCACCGGGCTGGGCGGGCTGGCTGCCAAGCTGGACTTTGCCATGCAGGACGGGGCGATACCTCTGGGCGGCGTCGGCAAAACCGGGCGCGCGATCGAGGCGGGGCTGGGCGGGCGGGTGTTGGGCGCGTCCTTCACGCTGACCCATGCCGAATATCGCGGCGATTTCCTGGACGAAGTGCGGGTGTTCGACGGGCAGCCGCTGCGCCGCGTCACCGAACTGGACGCCAATGCCACGCTGCGGCCCGGCGGCGAAGGCGGGTTGTCGATTCCGCTCTATGCGCGGGCGCGACGGATCGAATATGCCTCGGGCGAAGTGCAGACCACCGCCTCGCTGCGCGGATCGGCGCGGGTGGCGGGGGTGCTGGCGTCGAACACGCTGGAATATTCGCGCTATGAGCCGGCGAAGGGCGTGGGCGGCGGCATCGTCAACCAGCTGATCGGCACGTTCGACCTTTCGACGCTGAACGGATCGCGCACGCAAGTCCGCGCTTCCGCCAGCTACACCGTGCTGCCCGATCCCCGGCTGGAGGCGGTGTCGCTGGAAGTGGACCGCTCGCTGGATGATCGGACGCTGGTGCGCGCCTCGGTGGCGCAGACCTTCCGCCGTAGCGATACCCAGCTAGGCCTGTCGGCAGAGCGTCGTTTCCGCCGTTTCACGCTGGCGTTCGATGGTACCTATGGCCTGCGCAACAAGGTTCATTCGGTGGCGCTGCGGCTGGGCTTTGGCTTCGGCCGCGATCCGCTGACCGACCGCGTTTATGTCGCGCCGCCGGGGCAGGCATTGTCCGGCGCGGTGGCCTTGCGCGCCTATGAGGACAACAATGGCGACGGCCAATACGACGCGGGCGACAAGGTCCTGCCCGAAGTCGCCTTCGGTTCCGGCACCGGCACGGGGGAGACCGATGGGCAGGGCGTAGTGCTGCTCACCGGCCTGCCTGCCGGCACGCGCGCCAGCGTTCAGGTCGATCCCACGTCGCTGCCCGATATCGCGCTGGCCCCGGTTACGCGCGGCATCGAAGTGGTGCCGCGCCCCGGCCGCATCCACCGCGCCGACTTTGCAGTGGTGGCGATGAGCGAGATCGAGGGGACGGCCTATTTCGAAGGGGCGGCGAGTCCCGAGGGAAAGGCGCGCTCGCGCGGGGTTTCCGGGCTGCAACTGCGGCTGATCGATACTGTCGGAAAGGTCGCATCCAGCGCGCGGACCGAGGCGGACGGGTTCTATCTGTTCGAACAAGTGCGCCCCGGTCGCTACACTCTGGCCATCGATCCCGATCAGGCGGCGCGACTGAAGATTGCCCTGCGCGAAGCCGTGGCGGTGGATGTCGGCCCCAGCGGCAGCACGCTTTCGCGCGACCTCTTCGTGGTTCAGAAATAGCGTACTGATTTTTGCAACGATCCGTCCGGATCATTGCGTTTGATAGATCGCCGCGTGCCGGGCAGAGCATGACTTATGTGTCGCGTTCTTCCGATCTCCGCTCCTCTCTGTGCCCGACTTGCCTGCCCTGCCACGCATCGGCAGGATCAGGCGAACGGCTTGCACCGCTGAGGAGGACCGCTAGACGTGACCGAAGCGCCAACCGACCGGATTCCCCGTTCGCCCGCCGAAATCGTGGCCTCCGCTGCCGCGCGCGGGCTGACGATCCCACCCGAATGCATGGAGGGCGTCGCGGCCAATCTCGCGCTACTGGCGCGCCATGCGGAAATCCTGCTCGGCAACGGCAAGTGACGGCCAGCGCTCTTGAAATCGCCGCCGCCGTGCGCGGCGGGCGGCTCACTGCGGGCGAAGTGGTGGAGCTTTGCCTCGCCGCGCTGCCGCAGCCTGCGGACGATCCGCTGGTGGCGATTACCCGCTTGCTGCCCGAACGCGCCCGGGCCGAAGCGGCGGCGGTCGACGCGCTGGTCGCGGCGGGCAAGGATCCCGGCCCGCTCGCCGGCGTGCCTTATGGCGTGAAGGACCTGTTCGATGTGGCGGGCCTGCCCACCACCGCCGGCTCCACGCTCTACGCCGATGCGCCGCCGGCCGTGGCGGATGCCGAAGCCGTCGTCCGGCTCAAGGCGGCTGGCGCGGTGCTGGTCTGCACGCTCAACATGGACGAATTCGCTTACGGCTTCGCGACGATCAACGCGCGCCATGGTACGACCCGCAATCCTCACGATCCCTCCCGCCTTGCCGGCGGATCCTCGGGCGGCTCGGCGGCGGTCGTCGCGGCCGGGCTGCTCCCTTTCTCGCTGGGGTCGGACACCAATGGTTCGGTCCGCGTGCCGGCGAGCCTCACCGGGCTCTACGGGTTGAAGCCCAGCCATGGCGACTTGCCGCTGGCGGGCGTGTTTCCCTTCGCCGAAAGCTTGGACGATGTCGGGCCCTTCACCCGCACGGCCGCCGACATGGCGCTGGTGTGGGAAGTGCTGTCCGGCCGTAATGTATCGACCGGGACGGACCCGGTCCGGATCGGCCGGCTGGCCGGGCGGTTTCGGGAGAATGCCGATCCCGACCAGCTTGCCGCTATCGACGCGCTTGCCGCCGACGCCCCGCTGGTGGAGCTGCCCGATATCGCCCGCGCCCGCTCGGCCGCGTTCCTGATTACCGCCTTCGAGGGCGGCAACCTCCATCGCAAAGCCTTGTCCGTTTCGGCCATGGCCTTCGATCCCGCGACGCGGGACCGTCTCCTCGCGGGTGCACTGCTGCCCCGGGCACTCTACGAGGAGGCGGTGCGTTTCCGGGATGCATTTCGGGCGCAAGTCCATGCGCTGATGGCGCAGTTCGATGTGCTGCTGGGCCCGGCGACCCCCTGCGTCGCCCCGCCCATCGCCGATCCGCGCATAGAGATCGACGGCGCGCTCAGCCCCGCGCGGGCCGATCTTGGCATTCATACGCAGCCGATCAGCTTCACCGGGCTGCCCTCGCTGGCGGTTCCGTTGTACCGTCCGGGACGCCTGCCGCTCGGCCTGCAGCTTATTGGCGCGCCGGGCGGAGAACCGGCGCTGCTGAAGCTGGCCGCACGGCTGGAGGCACAGGGCGTGACGGGCGCGACAATACCACCCGGAAACACAACCGGGTCGCAATAAGGGGCAGAAGCGTGACGGAAACTACGAGCACCATGGAGGGACCGCCCGGCGGCAGGCTGGAACGCTGGTTCACGCTGAGCGAGCGCGGCACCAATGCCCGCACCGAAGTGCTGGCGGGCGTCACCACGTTCCTGACCATGGCCTATATCGTGCTGGTCAACCCGGCGATCCTGGGCACGGCGGGAATGCCGGTGGCCTCGGTCGCGGCGGCGACGTGCTTTGCCGCCGCTTTCGCCTCGATCCTGATGGGGTTCGTCGCCAATACGCCGCTGGCGCTGGCGCCGGGCATGGGGCTCAACGCCTATTTCAGCTTTACCGTCGTACAGCAGATGGGCGTGCCCTGGCCGGTGGCGCTGGGCTGCGTGTTCATTTCCGGCGTGGCATTCCTGGTGCTGACCGTAACCGGCGTGCGCCAGCTGATCGTCGCCTCCATCCCGCAATACCTGTTCGCGGCAGTGGCGGGCGGCATCGGCCTGTTCATCGGCTTCATCGGCTTCAAGGATGCCGGCATCATCGTCGCCAATCCGGCAACCTTCGTGGCGCTGGGCGACCTCAAGGCCCCCGGCGCGGCGCTGGCGCTGTTCGGGCTGGTGCTGATCGGCGCGCTGAGCGTGTGGAACGTGCGCGGGGCCATGTTGATCGGCATTCTGGCCACCACCGTGGTCGCGTGGCTTTTCGGCATGGTCTCCGTCAGCCCCGAACCCTATTCGCTGGAGGCGTTGACCGGCACCGCGTTCAAGCTGGACCTTGCCGGCGTGTTCGGCCTTTCCGGCAGCCATGGCCTCGGCCTGTTGGAAATCCTCTTCGTGTTCCTGTTCGTGGACCTGTTCGACAATATCGGCACGCTGGTCGCCGTGACCAAGCGGGCGGGGCTGATGGATAGCGAGGGGCGCATCCCGCGCCTGAACCGTATCCTCATCACCGATGCTACCGCCACCATCGTCGGTTCGATGGCGGGCACCAGCACCGTCACCAGCTATGTCGAAAGCGCGGCGGGCGTGCAGGCGGGCGGGCGCACCGGCTTGACCGCCGTGGTCACCGGCCTGCTGTTTCTGGCGACCATGTTCGTTGCACCCTACGCGCAATTGATCCCGCTGGCGGCCACGGCTCCCGCGCTGATCATCGTTGGCGGGCTGATGCTGCTGCCCTTGACCGAGGTGAAGTGGGAAGACCCGCTGGCCGCGATCCCCGCGTTCCTGACCGTGGCGATGATCCCGTTCACGTTCTCGATCGCCAATGGCCTGGCCTTCGGCATCACCGCCCACGCCGCGCTGAAGATCGTGCGCGGCACGGTAGAGAAGAAGGACTGGTTTCTGCTGGTGCTGGCGCTGCTGTTCGTCGCCCGCTTCGTCTGGATGGGGGCTGCCTGATGCGCGCGATGACTGCACTTGCCGGGGCCATCGCGCTTACGGCCACGCTCACCACCCCGGCCCTCGCGGCCGACAAGCTGGACGCCACCCCGCGCACTTTGGTGATGACGGCCTACGAGCCCGAATGGAACGCGCTGGTCCATGCGGTGCAACAGCCGATGTCCTACCAGCTCAACGGCATGACCTACATGACCGGCGTGCTGGAGGGTAAGCCGGTGCTGCTGATGCAAAGCGGCGTTTCGATGGTCAACGCGGCGATGAATACGCAGCTGGTGATCGACCGGTTCGCGGTGAAGCGCATCGTCTTTTCCGGCATCGCCGGCGGCGTCGATCCGGGCCTGTCCATCGGCGACGTGATCGTGGCGGAGAACTGGGGCCAGTATCTGGAAGTCTCCTTCGCGCGCCAGACCGATGCCGGCTGGTTGCCGCCGGAGAAGACCGCCACCGGTGCGCCGGGCAACTGGGAATTCATGTATCCGCGCCCGATCCGCGTCAGCAATGCGGTGCAGGGATCGCAGCATGTCTTCACTTTCGCGATGGATCCACAACTGCTGGCGCTCGCCCGGAAGGTGGCGCCCACGGTGAAGATGGAGCGCTGCGTTACGGCTGCCGTCACCCAGCGGGCCGGGTCGGAGCTGTGCCTGCCGCACGATCCCAAGGTCGTGGTCGGTGGCACCGGGGTCAGCGCCGGGGTCTTTGCCGACAATGCGAAGTTCCGCGAATACCTGCACGCCGCGTGGAACGCGCGCGTGCTGGACATGGAAAGCGCGGCGGTGGCGCAAGTCGCCTATGCCAATCAGGTGCCCGCCATCGTCTTCCGCAGCCTGTCCGACCTTGCCGGCGGCGATCGCGAGAAGAACATGGAGGACACGTTCGAGCATCTCGCCTCGGTCAATTCCGCGCATGTCGTGCGTGCGTTCCTGACCGCGCTGCCGGACTGACGCGATGGGATTGACCACCGTCACCAGCGCGCGCGGGATCGTCACCGCACCGCACTATCTCGCGGCCGAAGCGGGGCGGTCGGTGCTGATGGACGGCGGCAATGCGGTGGAGGCCACCGTGGCCGTCGCCGCGACGCTGGCGGTGGTCTATCCGCATATGACCGCCATCGGTGGCGACGGGTTCTGGGTAATCCGCGAGCCGGATGGACAGGTTCATTCGATCCATGGTTGCGGCGGCGCGGCGGCGAAGGCGGACCTGACGCTCTACGCCGGACTGGATGCAGTGCCGACGCGCGGGCCCCTCGCGGCGAACACCGTGGCAGGGACGATCTCCGGCTGGGCGACAGCGCTGGAGAGCGTCGGGGGCTCGCTGCCGCTGGAGCGCCTGCTACGCGATGCGATCCACTATGCGGAGGAGGGCGTGGCCGTCACCGCCGGCGGCGCGGCCATCGCCGCGACCAAGGGCGATGAACTGCGTAGGGCACCGGGCGGCTATGCCACGACATTCGAGCCGGAAGGGCGTCCGCTGGCCGAGGGCGATGTGCTGCGCAATCCGGCGCTGGCGGGGACTTTGCGCAAGCTCGCGCAGGATGGGCTCGACAGTTTCTATCGCGGCGAACTGGCGGCACGGATCGTCGAAGACCTTGCCGCACTGGGCAGCCCGGTATCGGCGGCGGACCTTGCGGCGCATCGGGCCACGCGGCCCGCGCCGCTCTCCGTGCCGATCCGTGGCGCGCGGCTCTACAACAGCGCGCCGCCTACTCAAGGCTTTGCCTCGCTGGTGATCCTTGCATTGTTCGACCGGCTTGCTGCCGATGCGCCCGACGGCTTCGCGCACGTCCACAGCCTGGTGGAGGCGACCAAGCAGGCCTTCCTGCTGCGCGACGCGCATGTCGGCGATCCCGCCCATACGGATTACGATTTTCAGGGCCTGCTGGACGATGCGGCCGCGCTGGATGCCATGGCGGCGCGGATCGATCCGGCCAAGGCGCTGGCATGGCCGCAGCCGCCGCAGTGGGGCGATACCTGCTGGTTCGGCGCGGCGGACAGCGAGGGGCGCGTGGTCTCCGCGATCCAGTCGACTTATTTCGAGTTCGGCTCGGGCCTCGTGCTGCCGCAGACCGGGATCGTCTGGCAGAACCGGGGCAGCTCGTTCCGGCTTGCGGAGAGCGGCTGGAATGCGCTGAAGCCCGGCCGCAAGCCGTTCCACACGCTCAATCCGGCGCTGGCACAGTTCGATGACGGGCGCGTCATGGCCTATGGCACCATGGGGGGCGAGGGGCAGCCGCAGACGCAGGCCGCACTGTTCAGCCGCTATGTCCGTTTCGGCATGGACCTGCAGCAGGCGATCAGCGCGCCGCGCTGGCTGCTGGGGCGGACCTGGGGGGATGTCACGACCTCGCTCAAGCTGGAGGATGGATTTGACGACGCGCTCTATGCCGAACTGGCGGAGGCCGGGCACGATGTGGAGCGGGTTGGCGCGCTGACGGCGACGATGGGCCATGCCGGGGCCGTGGTGCGCCTGCCGGATGGTACGTTCGAAGGCGCAACGGATCCGCGCAGCGATGGTGGTGTCGCGGCGTGGTGAGCCTATCGCCGCTGTCCTCCCCGGTACGGGGAGGGGGACCGCCGCAGGCGGTGGAGGGGACTCGCGTCCTCCCGCATCGTTTCGTTGCCCGGCATCAACCTTGCCTCAGGCCGCGAATCCCCTCCACCCCCCTTCGGGCGGTCCCCCTCCCCGTACCGGGGAGGACAGCATGACCGGCATTCGCGCGGTCACCCGCTGCAAGACGCTGGGCACCGCGCCTTATAGCGAGACCGAAACCGGCCTCTATCGCGGCTATCTCAGCCCCGCCTATCACGCCACGGTCGACCTTGTCGGCGCCTGGATGGTGGAGGCGGGGATGCGTGTCGATCTCGACCCCGCCGGTAACTTGCGTGGTCGCTACGAAGGCGCCAAGCCCGGCGCACCGGCGCTGGTGATCGGCAGCCACCTCGATTCCGTGCGCGACGGCGGCTGCTACGACGGGCCGCTGGGGGTGATGCTGGGCATCGAATGCGTGTCCGCGCTCTACGAACAGCGCCAGCGCCTGCCTTTCGCCATCGAGGTCTACGGCTTCGGGGACGAGGAAGGATCGCGCTTTCCCGCCGCCATGCTGACCAGCCGCGCGGTGGCAGGCACGCTGGATGTCGATCTGGACACGATCGTCGATGCGGAAGGCGTGTCGCTGGCGGTGGCGCTGGGCTCGTTCAAGACCGACTACGACGTGGTCACCGCCAAGACGCCGACGCAGGGGCTGGCGGTGGAGACCTACCGGAACGCCAGCCGCGCGCCGGGTGAGGTCATGGCCTATCTGGAAGCGCATATCGAACAGGGCCCGGTGCTGGAGGCGGAAGGGCTGGCGCTCGGCACCGTGACCGGCATCGCCGCGCAATTGCGCTACGCCGCCATCGTGCGCGGCATGGCGGGCCATGCGGGCACAAGCTCCATGCCGCTGCGCCGCGATGCGCTGGCGGGCGCGGCGGAAATGGTGCTGGCCATCGAGGATATCGCCCGCGCCGACGCCTCCGACCTTGTCGCCACGGTGGGCCGGCTGGAGGCGATGCCCGGCGCGGCCAATGTGATCGCGGGGGAAGTGCGCTTTTCCATCGACGTCCGCTCCGGCGAAGCGCCCCGGCGGGACCGGGCGGCGCAGGAGGTCGTTACGCGGCTGGAGCAGATTGCCTCGAAGCGCGGGCTCGTGCTCGATCTGGCGCTGGTGCACGACTTGCCCGCCAGCCCTTGCGATCCCGCGCTGATGGAGCTGATGGATGCGGCCATGGCCGAAGCCGGGCAGCCGGCGCGCCGGTTGGTTTCGGGGGCCGGGCACGATGCGATGGTGATGGCGGCGCTTTGCCCCACCGCCATGCTTTTCATCCGCTGCCAGGGCGGGATCAGCCACAATCCGGCCGAGCATGTCGAAACCGCCGATGCCGATGCGGCGCTGCGGGTGATGCTGGGCTTCATAGAAAAAATGGGAGAGCACGTTGCCGACCGAACTTGATCCGCTGCTGTTCGGTGAGATCGATCCGCCCCAGCGCCTGCTGATGGGCCCCGGCCCGATCAATGCGCACCCGCGCGTGCTGCGGGCGATGAGCGCGGACCTCCTAGGCCAGTTCGATCCGGAAATGACCGGCTACATGAATCAGGTTATGGCGCTCTACCGCCCGATCTTCGGCACGCAGAACCAGTGGACCATGCTGGTGGACGGCACCGCGCGCGCGGGGATCGAGGCGGCGCTGGTGTCCATGGTGGCGCCGGGCGATGTGGTGCTGGTGGTGAACTTTGGCCGCTTCGGCCTGCTACTGACCGAAATCCTCACGCGCATCGGCGCGGTGATCGAGACGGTGGACGCACCGTGGGGCGAAGTCGTCCCGCTGGACCGCATTGCCGAGGCTATTGCCCGCTGCCACCCCAAGATCGTCGCCACCATCCACGGCGATACCTCCACCACCATGGCGCAGCCGCTCGACGGGTTCGGGGCGCTGTGCCGGCAGGCGGGGGCGCTCAGCTATGTCGATGCCACGGCGACCATCGGCGGCATGGAATTGGCGGCGGACCGCTGGGGCGTCGATGTCGTTACCGGAGGCTTGCAGAAGTGCATGGGCGGGCCCTCGGGCTCCGCGCCGATCACGATCTCGGACAAGGCGGCAGAACATATCGGCCGCCGCCGCCATGTGGAGCAGGGCATCCGCCGCGACGACATCGTGGACGGTTCGGGACCGCGCATCCGCTCCAACTATTTCGACCTCGCCATGGTGATGGATTACTGGTCCGACAAGCGGCTGAACCACCATACCGAGGCGACCTCGATGCTCTACGCGGCCCGCGAATGTGCACGCATTGCCTTGGGCGAGGGGCTGGAGGCGCGCTATGCCCGCCATGCCGCGGCGGGCCGGGCGATGACGGCGGGCCTGCGCGCCATGGGCCTTAAGGTCTTCGGTGACGATGCGCATCGCATGGCGAATGTCACCGGCGTGTTCATCCCCGCAGGCGTGGATGGCGAGGCCGTGCGCAAGGCCATGCGCGAGCAGTTCGAGATCGAGATCGGCACCGCCTTCGGGCCGTTGCAGGGCCGGATCTGGCGCATCGGCGCGATGGGGTACAATGCCATGAAGCACAAGGTGCTGCTGACTTTGGCGGCGCTGGAAGCGTGCCTGCGGATGGAGGGCTTCAAGGTGCCGCTGGGCGATGCGGTGCCGGCGGCGCTGGAGGCTTGGGCCCTTCGACAGGCTCAGGAGGATGAGCGGGCATGAGCGTGTGCGGTCGGCAGGGGCTTCGACAAGCTCAGCCTGAGCGGAGTTTCAAGGGAAGTGTTACCCTAGGTCCGCTCGTCCTGAGCTTGTCGAAGGACCACAGCGAGGCGGTGCGCCCATGACCCGCGACCTTGTCGGCTACGGCCGCACACCACCCGATCCGCAGTGGCCGAACGGCGCGCGTGTGGCGGTGCAGTTCGTCATCAATTACGAGGAAGGCGCCGAAAACTCCGTCCTCAACGGCGATGAGCGCTCCGAAGCGTTCCTCAGCGAGATGGTCGGCGCCGCCAGCCATGCAGACCGGGCGATGGCGATGGAGAGCCTCTATGAATACGGCAGCCGCGCCGGGTTCTGGCGGCTCCACCGGATCTTCACCGAGCGGAGCCTGCCGGTGACGGTGTTCGGCGTGGCGAAAGCTATGGAGATGAACCCCGAAGCCGTCTCCGCCATGCTGGAGGCGGATTGGGAAATCGCCAGCCACGGCCTGCGCTGGATCGATTACCAGTATCTGCCTGAAGAAGTGGAACGGGCCCATATCGCAGAGGCCATTGCCCTGCACGAAAGGCTCACCGGCAGCCGCCCGTTCGGCTGGTATCAGGGCCGCACCTCGCCCAACACCGCGCGGCTGGTGGCGGAGGAGGGGGGCTTCCTCTACGATGCGGACAGCTACGCCGACGACCTGCCGTATTGGGACAGGAAGCACGGAAAACCGCAGCTGATCGTGCCCTACACGCTCGACGTGAACGACATGAAGATCGTCGCCTACAACGGCTTTACCGAGGGCGAGCAGTTCTTCCGCCACATGCGCGACACCTTCGACCAGCTTGCCGAGGAAGGCGGGCGGATGATGTCCATCGGCCTTCACGGCCGCATCGCCGGCAAGCCCGGCCGTGCCCGCGCCGTCGCCCGGTTTCTCGATCACGTAACCGAGAGCGGTGACGCCTGGATCACGCGCCGCATCGACATCGCCCGCCACTGGATGGAGCATTTTCCGGCATGACTATCGATGATCCCGACCTGCTCGCCGAAGTGACCGCCGCCTTCCGCGAATACGAGCGGGCGCTGATGGCGGACGACATTCCGGCAATGGATGCGCTGTTCCACGAGGCACCGACCACCAACCGCTACGGCGTGGGTGAAGTGCTCTACGGAATCGAGGAAATCCGGGAATTTCGCAAGGGGCGCGGCGGTTCGCCGCAGCGCCGGCTGGACCGTGTGGCGATCACCGTCTACGGGGACCGTTATGCCACGGCCGATGCGGAATTCTTTCGCGAAAACAGCGACCGGCGCGGCCGTCAGACGCAAAGCTGGGTGAAGTTTCCCGATGGCTGGAAGGTGGTCTCCGCCCATGTAAGTCTGGAAGGAAACACGCACTAATGACGGCGCTGTTCGAGCACAGCCCGTGGGTGGAGGAACGCGCCGATACGCGGCCATCCTCCGGCGATCGGCTGGTAGACTTGCTGGCGGTGCTGCATGAAGCGACGCCTGAGGAGCAACTGGCGCTGATCCGCGCGCACCCGGAACTGGCGGGGAAGGCGGCGATCGACCGGACCCTGACCGAAGCCTCCGCCGCCGAGCAAGCCAGCGCCGGGCTCGACCGGCTGACCCCGGAGGAATACGAACGCTTCCACGCGCTGAACGCCGCCTATCGCGACCGTTTCGGCTTTCCTTTCATCATCTGCGTGCGGCTGACCGACAAGGCCGGGATTCTGGCGGCGATGGAGCGGCGGCTGGAAAACGGGCGCGAGGCCGAGGTGGCAACGGCGCTGGCGCAGATTGGCGAGATCGTCCGCCTGCGGCTGGAGGACATGGCGTGAGCGCGCCGGACGCCATCGGCCTTCCCGCACTGGAAGCGAAGCTCGCGCGCGAGATCGAGCTGATCGGCTTCGTCCGCGCCGAATGGGTGCGCCCGCGTGAGCATGACGGCGAACGCGTGTTCGATGTTGCCGTGATCGGCGGCGGGCAGTGCGGGCTTTCCGCCGCTTTCGGCCTGCGCCGCGAAGGCGTTTCCAATGTCATGGTGTTCGACGAGAACGTCGCCGGGTTCGAGGGGCCTTGGGAGACGTATGCGCGGATGGTCACGCTGCGCACGCCCAAGCACCTCAACCCCATCGATTTCGGCATCCCCTCGCTCACCTACCGCGCCTGGTGGGAGGCGCAGCACGGCGCGGCCGGCTGGGATGCGGTGGACAAGATCGCGCGCGGCGACTGGATGGAATACTTGCGCTGGTATCGCCGCGTGCTCGATCTGCCGGTCGAGAACGGTGCGAAACTGACGCGGATCGAGCCATTGCCCGAACGGGGCCTGCATCGCCTGCATTTCGCGGACGGAGCGGTGGCGCTGGCGCGCAAGGTCGTGCTGGCCACCGGGATCCAGGGCGGCGGGGAGTGGCACACGCCGGCGATGGTGCGGGACAATCTGCCCAAGTCGCGATGGGCCCATACCAGCGAGCCGATCGACTTCGACGCGCTGCACGGCAAGCGCATCGGCATTCTGGGCGGCGGGGCTTCGGCCTTCGACAATGCCAACTATGCGCTGTCGCAAGGGGTGGCGGCGGCGGAAGTCTTCATCCGCCGCAAGGACTTGCCGCGCGTCAATCCGATCCGCTTCATGGAGCGGGTGGGCTTCACCGCACGCTATCCGGCGCTGGACGATGCTACGAAATACGCGGCGATGGACTGCTTCCTGGGCCACAACCAGCCGCCCACCAACGACACGTTCGAACGGGCTGCGGCATGGCCGGGCTTCCACCTCCACCTCGGCGCGCCGTGGCTGGATGTGGCGGAACACGAGGGGCGCGTGCGGGTGACGACGCCGCACGGCTTCCACGATTTCGATTTTGTGGTGGTCTCTACCGGCCTTGTCAGCGATCCCGGCCTGCGCCCGGAATTGGGCGCAGTGGCGGACGGCATCCTGCGCTGGTGCGAGCGAGTCACGCCCGTGGGCCCGCGCAATGCCCTGATCGACGCGCATCCCTATCTCGGCCCCGCGTTCGAGTTCGTGGCGCGCGATGGGGCGGATCCGGCTCCGCTGCACGGGCTGTTCGCGTTCAACTATTCCGCGCTCGTCAGCCTTGGCCTTTCCGCATCGGCCCTGTCGGGTTTGCAGAACGCGCTGCCAAGGCTCGTGCGGGGCGTGGCGGACCAACTTTTCCTGGACGATCGAGAGGCTCTGGTGGCCGATTTCCTGACTTACGACGAACACGAATTCCTCGGAAACTGGACGCCGGACGGACCGGGGCCGGGGCCAGTGCAGGGAATGGCCGCCGCATGAGCAGCCTTTCCACCCATGTGCTCGATACCGCCCACGGCTGCCCGGCAGAGGGCATCGCGCTGGAACTGACCGATGCAGCGGGCACGGTGCTGTTCGCCGGCGTCACCAATGGCGATGGCCGCTGCCCCGGCATACCGGCGCTCGATCCGGGGATGTATGCGCTGACTTTCGCCGTTGCCGACTACTTCCGGGCCAAGGGCGCGGCACTGTCGGATCCGCCGTTCATCGATCGGGTGCCGATCCACTTCGGCGTGGCCGAGGCGGACGGGCATTATCACGTGCCGCTACTGGTATCGCCCTTCGGCTATTCGACGTACCGAGGCAGTTGATGTTCAAGAGGTTTTCCGCATGATCCGCGCCTTTCGCGGCGAATTCCTGTCCGTATCCCGTGACCCCCGCACCGACCCAGAAGCGGTTCGGCATGAAGCCGACGGCCTGCTGGTGGTGGAAGACGGCGTCGTCATTGCGCGCGGGGCTTACGCCGATCTTGCCGGGCGCCATGGCGATGTGCCGGTGGAAACCCTGCCCGGCCTGATCGTGCCGGGCTTCGTCGATTCGCATATCCACTATCCGCAGACGGACCGCATCGCCTCGCACGGCGAGCAACTGCTGGACTGGCTGGAACGGCACATCTTCCCCGCCGAAAAGGCCTTCGTCGACAAGGCCCACGCCGATGCGGTCGCGGGGTTCTTCCTCGACGAATTGCTGAAGAACGGCACTACCAGCGCGCTGGTCTTCCCCACCGTGCACGAACAGTCCGTCGACGCGCTGTTCGAGGCGGCGCAGGCGCGAGACATGCGCGTGATCTCCGGCAAAGTGCTGATGGACCTGGGGCCGGAGGGGCTGAGGGACACCGTCGCCTCGGGCCGGGCGGAGAGCGAGGCGCTAATCCGCCGGTGGCGCGGTCGCGGGCGGCTGGGCTATGCGGTTACCCCCCGGTTTGCGCTGGCCTCCAGCGATGCGCAGCTTGCGGACGCCGGTGCGCTGCTGGCCGACCATCCCGATGTGCTGATGCACACCCACCTTGCCGAGAACCTACGCGAATGCGCCGAAGTGAAGGCGCGCTTTACCGAGGCGGCGGACTATCTCGACGCGTACGACCGTTTCGGCCTCGTCACCGATCGGTCGGTCTTCGCGCATGGCGTCCACTTGTCTGACCGGTCCTGCGCGCGGCTGCACGAAAGCGGCGCGGGCATTGCCGTCTGCCCCAGTTCCAACCTGTTTTTGGGTTCCGGCTTCTTCGATTTCGGGCAGGCGGATCGTCATGGCCTGCGGCTGGGTCTGGGCACCGATGTGGGCGCGGGGACGACATTCTCGCTGCTGCATACGCAGGGTATCGCCTATCAGGCGGCGCTGATGAAGGGGGAGCGGCTGGAACCGTTCCGCGCGCTCTGGCTGGCGACGGCGGGCAGTGCGGCGCTGCTGCATATCGAAGACCGCGTGGGCAGTCTGGACGTGGGGCAGGAAGCCGATTTCGTAGTGCTCGACCCGACTGCGACACCGCTGCTGGCGCGGCGCACGCACGGCGCCACTCTTGCCGAACGGCTGTTTGCGTTGCAGGTGCTGGGGGACGACCGCGCGGTTGCGCGCACTTATCTGCTGGGCCGCTGCGCCTGGAACAGGGACAAGACATGACCGACCCCGATAGCTTCCCAGACCTCGACAGCTTCATCGCCGGCCTGCCCAAAGCGGAGCTTCACCTCCACATCGAAGGCAGCCTTGAGCCCGAACTGATGTTCGCGCTGGCCGAACGCAATGGCGTGGCGATCCCCTTCGCCACGGTGGAGGAAGTGCGGGCGGCCTACGATTTCTCGAACCTTCAGGACTTTCTGGACATCTACTACGCCGGAGCCAACGTGCTGCTGAAGCGGCAGGACTTCCACGATCTGGCCATGGCCTACTTCGCCCGCGCGGCGGCGGATGGCGTGGTCCATGCGGAAATCATGTTCGATCCGCAGACCCACACCGATCGCGGCGTGGCGTTTTCGGAAGTGATCGAGGGGCTGCTCTCCGCGATGGCGGCGGCGGAGGCCGAATATGGCCTGACCAGCAGCCTGATCCTCTCGTTCCTGCGCCACCTTTCCGAAGAGGCCGCCTTCGCCACGCTGGAAGAGGCGGAACCGTGGCTGGACCGGATCGAGGCGGTGGGGCTGGATTCCTCCGAAGTGGGCCACCCGCCCGAAAAGTTCGCCCGCGTCTTCGCCGCAGCGCGCGACAAGGGGCTGAAGATCACCGCCCATGCCGGTGAGGAAGGCCCGCCCGAATATGTGCATCAGGCGCTGGACGTGCTGGGCGTCCACCGCATCGACCATGGCAACCGCGCGCTGGAGGATCCGGCGCTGATCGAACGGCTGGTACGCGAAGGTATGACGCTGACCGTCTGCCCGCTGTCCAACCACAAGCTTTGCGTCGTGGACGATCTGGCCGACCATCCGATCGACGCGATGCTGGCGCATGGCTTGAAGGCCACGGTCAATTCGGACGATCCGGCCTATTTCGGCGGCTACGTGGCGGACAATTACCGCGCCGTAGCCAAGGCGCGCGGGCTGGACCGCGATGCGCTGGCGCTGCTGGCGCGGAACAGCTTCACCGGATCGTTCCTGCCGGCCGAGGCGGTGGCGGTGCATTTGGAACGGATCGACGCCTACATGGCGGCGGAGGCTTGACGCGGTACATAGGGTGCTCGGCCGAACGTTGAGCCGGCACCTTGTCGCCCCCGCGAAGGCGGGGATGACGAGGTTTTGATTGGGGAGGCGGGCCCTTCAGGCCAGCCGTTCGGGAACCGATCGCGCTTCCTCGATAATCGCATCGCGGGTGCCCACCGATTCCCACGGGAACACGAACCAGCGCTTGTCCTCCGTGCGGTCGATCATGTCGACCCAGAGGTCCACTTCCACCTTGGAGCTTTTGTTGTTGATCAGCACCGCGAAGTGCAGGTTCTCCTGCACGCCGCCGTTGCTGGCCAGCAGTCCGCGAATGTATTCGATGGTGCCGCCGGAATCGTTGATGTCATCGATGAACAGCAGCCGCGTGCCCGCCGCGCTCATCGCCGCGACTTTGGCCAGCAGTTCGTCCGCGAAGCCGGGGACTTTGGCCGAATGGTCGATCGACAGCATCGGCAGGTCAAGCTGCTGCGACATGTAGACCGCCGGCACCAGCCCGCCGCGGCCGATGCCGATCACGAAGTCCGGCTGCCATTCGCGTTCCTGCACCTTGCGCGAAAGCTGGCGGACCTTGGCCAGAAAATCCTCGTAGTAATCGAGGAAGTGGAGCTGCGGCTCGGCGTGATCGGACATCTATCGAATTCCTGGAAGAAGGGAGTTGAAGCGGAAATTATCGGGTTCGCGCGGTGCGATCAATCCGCAGGGCTTATGCGGGTGCGACGGAGGCCGCATAGCTGAGCTGGGCGAAGCTGTTCTCGATCTCGCCCAGCACCATCGCTGCGGCATAGGAGGGCGTGCGGGCGGAGGCGGTGCAGAGCGCCAGCGTCATCGGCCGCAGCAGCGGGTCGGAAATGCGGGTGAAGTTCAGCAGGCCGCGCTGCACTTCAGTGGCGACGTCCAGCGAGGTGAGCACGCCCACGCCCACGCCGCGCATCACCAGAGAGGTGATCATCTGGATGTTGTCGCTGGTCACCTTGCGTTCGGGCACGACGCCGGTGGCGCCTTCCAGCACGGCGATCTGCTGGCACACCGCCAGCGGTTCGGCCGGCGCGATCAGCGGCTCGCCGGCGCAGACCGAAAAGCGTGCCTCGCGCTTGTCGCCCAGCGGATGGCCGGGCGGGGTCAGGAAGCCCAGCACCACTTCGACGAAGGCGCGCACGGTGAGGTCGCGGTAGGAATGCGGTTCGAACAGGATGCCGAAATCCACCTCACCCTCGGCAATGGCGCGGCGGACGTGCTCGTTGCCGATCACTTTCACGCCGATGGAAATGCCGGGATAGCGCTGCTGGATCGCGTGGATCATGTCGGGCACGTAGCCCTTGGCCAGCGCGTCGATCACTGCGATGTCGACATGGCCGCGCTTCAGCCCGCGCAAGTCTTCGATGCGGGCGCGCAGGCTGGTCATGCCCTGCTGCCACTGGCTGCCCGATGCCATCATCATCTCGCCCGCCGCCGTCAGCCGCAGGCCGGTGGGCAGGCGTTCGAACAGCGGCAAGCCCAGTTCCGCCTCCACGTTCAGAATCTGCCGATCGATCGCCGAGGCGGAGACGTTCAGCTCGTCCGCCGCCTTGCGGATCGAGCCCAGCCGGCCAACGGCCATGAAATAGCGGAGAAAACGCGAAAACGCCGGCATGTGACCCGATACCTGCTCTAATTTTTGCAACGCTGCGTGGAAATCATTGCGTTTGCTCGCACCAAGTCAAGCCCTTACGCATTGGGAAACGTCGAAAGGTGCGACATGGCCAGCCCTCTGCATGGCGCGGTTTTCCGCGCCTTAGGCGGCGGCCGAACAGCGTGCCGTCGGCACGGGGGCGCAATTTCCATAAAGGGTTTCCCAACACCCTGGCCGGGGTCGCGCCCCCTCACGGGGTTCAGGGGTTCATGACGACGATTCAATCGATTGCGTCCCGCTGGGGACGATGGCTGGCGCCTGCGCTTGCGACGCTTGCCGTGCCTGTGGCCATGCCCGCCGTCGCTGCCGAGCCGGCGGTGCCCGGCCTTCCCAAGCTTGCACCGATCCCGGTCAAGGTGGTGGTCGTCGCCAATTTCGAACCGGGCGCCGACAAAGGCGATGCGCCCGGCGAATTCCAGCTTTGGGCGGAACGCGAACATCTCGATGAAAAGATCGCGGTGCGCGGGGTGCTCCATCCGCTGCTGCGCAACAAGGACGGGCTCTACGGCATCGTCTGGGGCAGCGCCGGATCGCTGATGAGCGGCGTGGGTGAGCAGCTGACCGCGCTGACGCTCGACCCGCGTTTCGATTTTTCGAAGACCTACTGGCTTTTCACCGGCATTTCGGGCGTCGATCCCGAAGTCGCCTCGGTGGGTAGCGTCGCATGGTCGCGCTGGGTGGTTTCGGGCGATACCATGCGCGAATTCGACGACCGGGCGGTGCCCAAGGGCTGGCCCTATGGCCTCTTCGCGATCGGCGCGAAGGCACCGAACCAGCTTCCCGACAATCCGGACAGCTTTGCCGGGATGACCGATGCCGGCGCTCTGTCGATGTCAGCGCCGCTCAACCGGGGTCTTGAAAGCTGGGCTTTCGCGATGACGAAGGACGTGGCTATCCCGGACAGTCCGGCGCTCGCCAAGGCGCGCGCGGCGTGGACGGGCTATCCCAACGCGCAGAAGCCGCCCTTCGTGCTGGAGGGGGAGACGCTGGGTACGGTGCGCTACTGGCATGGGCCGGAACGCACGCAGTGGGCGCGCGACTGGGTGAAGCTCTGGACCGGTGGCAAGGGCCGGTTCGTCATGACCAACATGGAAAGCCAGTCGATGCAGGGCGCCATGCTCAATGCGGCGGCGCAGGGGCTGGTGGACATGGGCCGCGTGCTGGTGCTGCGCAGCGCCAGCAATCCGTCGATGCCGCCGCCGGGCGTGGATGCGCTGGCCAGCGTGGGGGACGAGGGGCCGGGGCAAGTGGCCGCCTACGAAGCGAACTACCGCGTCGGCGCGCCTGTGGTGCACGAATTGCTGGCGCATTGGGAACGGTACAAGGACGCCATTCCCGGAGGCGCCGCCCCAGGAAGTGCAGGCAAGTGAAGCGGCTTGTCGCCTCGATACTCATGGCCGGATCGGTACTGGCGTCTGCCTCGGTGGCGCGGGCCGATGCCGCCGGGGAGGCCCGCGCGGCGACGGTGATGGGCCAGCTTTCCGGCAATGCCGCGATGCTGCGCACGTTCCTTCAGGCGATGCCGAAGGGCGGCGACTTGCACAATCATCTGGGCGGCACGCCTTCGGCCGAGGACTGGCTGGGCTGGGCCGGAAGCAAAGGGTTCTGCGCCACTGCCGATCTCGCGCTCGTCCCGCCGCCTTGCGCCGATGCCGACAAGATCACCCGCATCGCCAGTGACCGGCCGTTCGATTATGCCAGGCTGGTCGACCACCTCGGCACGCGCGGCTGGCAGCATGGCGTGGGCGCGGAGGCGGTTTCCGGTCACACCCAGTTCTTCATCAGCTTCGAACGTTTCGGCCCCGCCGCGCGCGGTTCGATGGCGCAGGCGATGATGGTGGCGCTGCGCACGACGGCGGGCGACCACGCGCTCTACCTTGAGCTGATGCACAATCCCGAGGTCATGATGGCATCGATCCTCGCCGCGCCGGACGCGCCGCTGGACGAGGCCGGGCTGGCGGCGCGCTATGCCACGGAAGTGAAGGCGCTGGCCCCGGTGATCGCGCAGGCCCGCGCCGAACTGGACCGCGACGAGGCTACTGTGCGCAAGGGCCTTGCCTGCGGTACTGCCGCCGCCGATCCGGCCTGCGGCGTGGCGCTGCACTATCTCGCCAGCGGGTTCCGCGCACTGCCGCCTGCGCAAGTGTTCCGCTCGCTGATCCTCTCCTTCGCGCTGGCCGATGCGGATCCGCGCTATGTCGGCATCAACCTCGTTCAGCCCGAGGACTGGCCGATTTCACTGCGCGACTACGACCTGCATATGGCGATGGTGCGCTTCCTGGCGGCGAAGTACCCGCGCGTCCACCGCACGCTCCACGCGGGCGAACTGGCCTTCGGGCAAGTGCCGCCTGCGGCGATGAAGAACCATATGCGTAAGGCCATCGACGCCGGCGCGGAGCGCATCGGCCACGGCAGCGGCATTGCCTATGAGGACGACGCCACTGGTACCTTGCGCCGCATGGCTGCGGGGCATGTCGCGGTGGAGGTCAACCTCACCAGCAACGATGTGATCCTGAGCGTGAAGGGCGGCGAGCATCCGATCAATCTCTACCGCCGCTTCGGCGTGCCGGTGACGCTGTCGACGGACGATCAGGGCATCCTGCGCACCGATCTGACCAACGAATACCTGCGTGCGGTGCGCGAGCAGGGGCTGACTTACGCCGATCTCAAGAAAGTGGCGCGCGACAGTCTGGAGTTCGGCTTCATGCCCGGCGCCAGCCTGTGGCGCGACCGCCATTCGGGCGAGCCGGCAGTGCCATGTGCATCGGGCTTTGCCGCACCGGCCTGCCGCGCGCTGATCGCGGGCAGCGAGAAGGCCCGGCTCGAAGCCGAACTCGAAGCCCGGCTCGACCGGTTCGAGGCGCAGGCGAACGACTGGAATCCAACGCCGAAAACGGCGGGAACTACCGAATAAAAACAAGCGAATGGGTGCCCGGCGCGCCACGCAAGGACGCGCCGCAACAAGAACAGCCCTTTGGGAGAGGAGGGACACACAAAAGCAATTCCGGCCCGCATCAGGGGTGCGCGGCGCTGGGGTTCAGGGGGTTTCGGCACGATGACCGCAACGAACAACAATGAGGTGCTTTTCCGCTCGGCCATGAAGTTCAGCCCGAAGAGGATCAGGGGGCGTCGGGGGGCCATTCTCGGCCTGACCGCCGCGCTGCTGTGCGGATCGGCGATCGCTTCGCCCGCCTTTGCCGCCGATTCGCCAGCGGCCGATCCCGCGCCGGCACCGGCCGAGGAACCTGCCCAGGACATCATCGTCACCGGATCGCTGGGCGCGCTTCCCGTGGCCGACGTCGGCTCGGTATTCGGATTCGACAAGACGCTGACCGAAACGCCGCGATCGGCATCGACGATCAGCAGCGAGCAGATCGAACGCTTCGGCATCAGCGACATCTACGATCTGGTCGCGCAGGCGCCGGGTACGTTCACCAACTCGTTCTTCGGGGTCGGCGGTGCGCTCGACATTCGCGGAACGCCGGGCGAAGTCTACTTCCGCGGCATGCGCCGTCTGGACAATCCGGGCAACTATCCGACGCCGATCGGCGCGTCGGACCGCATCGACATCGTGCGCGGCCCCGCCTCGCCGATCTATGGCCCGTCGAAGACCGGCGGCTACATGAACTTCGTGCCCAAGTCCGCGCGCGTGGCGGGCGGTTCCTATCTCTCCGAACCCGAAGGCGAAGTGACCTTTACCGGCGGGTCGTGGGAGAAAGCCGATCTCAAGGCCGAAATCCGCGGCCCCGGCAAGCTGGGCAGTCAGGAATTCGGCTATAGCCTGTTCGCGGAGGTCGAGGATTCGGGCAGCTACTACCGCAACATCTCCACCAAGAACACGGTGCTGCAGGCCGCCTTCGATACCGATTTTACGCCCAACTTGCGGCTGGAATTCGGCGGCATGTACCAGAACTACAAGGGCGTGCAGAATGGCGGCTGGAACCGCCTGACACAGGATCTGGTCGATAACGGCACCTATATCACCGGCGCCGCGCAGGCGGTCGATGCCAACGGTGATGGCCAGATTTCCGCCGGTGAGTTCAACGCCATCGGCAGCTTCGGCCCGTTCGGCGTTCCGGCAGCCTCGTTCACCGATGCCACGTTCAAGGATAATTACCCGTGGCTGGCGCTGACCAACACCGGCACCACGAAGCTCAGCCGCAAGGATGTGCTGGCGGGCAAGGACGACCGGCTCGATACCCGCTCGACCACGCTTTACGCCGACTTGATCTGGGATGGTGAGGATGACCTGCAGATCAAGAACCAGGCGTTCTACGACAGCTATGAGAACATCAACGAGAACGCTTACGGCTTCGCGCAATTCCACGATTCCTGGGTGTTCGAGGACAAGATCGTTCTCGCCAAGAAGTTCACCACCGATGTCGGCAAGTTCGCGTTCCAGGTCTCGCCCTCGATCCGCTACACCAAGTTCAAGCACGGTGACGATTTCGACTACGAATACTTCCACCGCGTCGACTTGACGGTGGGATACAATGCCTTGTCCGATCGCCTGCTCGCCACGGAATGCCCGTTCAGCACCGAGCCCGGCTACACGGCGGCGGACTGCGGTTATTCGAACTACGTCAGCGGCCACTACACCGACTATGCGATGGCCGGCCTTGCCGACCTCGATTTCGACTTCGGTCTCGATATCACGCTGGGCGGCCGGTACGACTACATCAAGGCCAAGTCGACCTACGATCCCACCAAGATGCTGGTCACCCCGGCGCTGGTTTCGGCCAGCAACAGCAAGGGCGCATGGTCATGGTCGGCCTCCGCCAACTACAAGCTGCCCTATGGCATCATCCCTTATGCGACCATCGCCCGCCAATCGACGGTGATCGCCGGGCAGGGCGCCGAACTCTACGCGGGCGACGTGGCGGCGGGCACCTTCGTCTCTGCCTCGAAGCTCTACGAAGGCGGTATCAAGGGCAGCTTCCTCGAAGACCGGCTCTATGCGGCGCTGTCGGTCTACAAGCAGAAGCGTACCGATTATAACATCCAGTCGATCACCGTGAACCAGTCGGTGGAGACCAAGGGGCTTGAGGCCGAGGCGCGCTGGTCGGTGAACAAGCACCTGCTGGTGACCGGCGGCTACACCCGCACCAAAGTCTACAACCTGACCGCGATCGAGGATGGTTCGCTATTCAGCTTCTTCGGTATCGAGGATCTGGTGAACGTCTCCGACCCGACGCTGTACCTCGGCGGTCAGCCGATCGGCCTCGTGCTGGTGGACAGCAAGGAGAAGTCACGCCGCGCCGGTATCCCGACCAACCTCTACTCGCTGACGGCAACGTATGCCTTCGACATGGGCCTCGCGCTCAGTGCCAGCGCGGTGAAGGTGGATTCGGTCTATTCCGGCCAGTCGCAGGCGGTGAAGCTGCCGGCCTATACCAAGGTCGACCTCTCGGCTTCGTATGACACCGGGCCGTGGCTGTTCCGCGTGGTGGTGAAGAACGCCACCAACGAACGCTACTTCCGGGCCAATTTCACCGAACTGTTCGGCTCCACCATCGTGCTGCCGGAAACCCCGCGCAGCTGGCAGGGCTCGATCGTCTACAAGTTCTGATTTTTCCTCTTCCGGGGGCGCTTCCCTACTGGCGCCCCCGGTACCTTTCTGCAGGCGCTGCTTTTGATGATGTTTTCGAAGACTTTTTCCGTGCTTGCCGCCGTTGCCGCCGCCTCTCTGGCCGCGCCGGCGCTTGCCGCTCCCGCCGTTCCCGACATTTCCACTTGCCTGCCCGGCAAGCCCTGTGCCGCGCCCCTGCCGGTGAAAGTGGTGGTCGTCTCGCTGTTCGAGATCGGCGCGGACGAGGGCGATACGGCGGGCGAATTCCAGCTCTGGAAAGAGCGCGCGCACCTTACCCAGCGCATTCCTTTCCCGCAGTCGTTTCATGACCTCTACTACAATCCGGAGACGCAGGTTCTGGGCATGGTGACCGGCGTCGGCACCGCGCGTTCCACGGCGGCGACGATGGCGCTGGGCCTCGATCCGCGCTTCGATCTGTCCAAGGCCTATTGGCTGGTGGCAGGCATTGCCGGGATCGACCCGCAGGATGCCTCGATCGGCTCGGCAGCGTGGGCGCGCTATGTGGTCGATGGCGATCTGGCGCACGAGATCGACGCGCGTGAAATCCCCAAGGACTGGAAGAGCGGCTACTTCCCACGCCACCTGAAAGGGCCGAACGACAAGACTACGCCGATCGATACCTCGGGCGGTGAAGTTTATGAGATCAACCCCAAGCTGGTCGGCTGGGCGTTCAATCTGACCAAGGACGTGAAGCTGCCCGACAGCGACGCGATCCGCACCGAACGCATGCGCTTCACCGGCTATCCCAATGCGCAGAAACCGCCTTTCGTGCTGGAAGGGGAGACGCTTTCGGCGATGACCTTCTGGCACGGCAAGCTGCTGACCGACTGGGCCAACGACTGGGTCCACTACTGGACGCAGGGCAAGGGCGAGTTTGTGACGTCCGCCATGGAAGACACCGGCGTGCTTCAGGCGATGACTTATCTCGACCGCATCGGCCGGGCGCAGAAGGACCGCGTGCTCGTGCTGCGCGCCGGCTCCAACTACACGATGCCGCCGCCGGGCGTGGATGCCGCGTCCTACCTGCTGCGTGAGAACGAGGGGTATGCCGGGCTCGAAGCCTCTGTGGAGAGCCTTTACGTTGTCGGCTCCAAGGTGGTCGATGCGTGGCTCAAGAATTGGGACACGTACAAGGAAACCCCGCCGGAATAATCAGGAACCGGGAAGGTTGGCGGCGATCGTCTCCAGTATCGCCGCCAGCTTTTCCGCTTCGTCCGCGCTTCCGGGATGGCCTGGGGCGCGGACGAAACCCAGGCGCCGCGTCAGGCCGAAATCCCTCACTTCGGCCGTCGCCGTCCCTTCCGGGGCCAGCGAGCGCGGCGCCACCGTTATGCCCAGGCCGGCCGCCACCATGCGCAGGCAGCGGTCCTCGTTCTCGCTGCGCAGGGCAAAGCGCGGGCGCACGCCGGCATCGGTGAAGAAGCGGCTGGTACGCTGCAACGCCTCGCAAGAGCGGCGGGCGATCATGATCTCGCTCGCCAGTTCGCCGGCCGCGATCTCGGCGGTTCCGACCAGCGGGTGGTTGCCCGCCATGACCACGACATAAGGCTCTTCCAGTAGGGGCGTGACGTCAGGCCCGGCTTCGCCGTTGCCCAGCAGGGTAAGCGCCAGCTGGATCTTGCCGCTGGCCAATTGGCTGCGCAGATCGTGGTCGTCACCCTCCACCAGTTCCACGCCGTAGTGCTCGGCCAGCTGCCCTGCCACGGCCTGCAGCATCGGGCCGGACACGGTGGGGATCACCCCCAGCTTCAGGTCCGGCCACTGTTGCAGGACGGGGTATTGCGACGATTTGGCGAACTGGTCGGCGCGGCGGAAGCCGGCTTCAAGGTCGCGGGCGATGGGCAGGAAGGCACCGCCGGGCTCGGTAAGGCGGACATGGCGCCGGTCCCGCACGAAGAGCGGGGATCCGACCAGACGCTCTAGTTCGGCGATGCTGGTGGAAACGGTGGGCTGGGTCACGTGCAGCCGCGCCGCTGCCTGCTTGAAGCTGCCGGAATCGGCGACGGCCAGAAAGTGCCGGATGTGCGCGCGCTTTATCATTGGTAAAATCTATTCAATGGGCGTGGAAGTTTCAATTTGTTTGCATCGGGGCGTTCCAGTAGTTTGCGCGCAAAGGCCGCACCGACGCGCCGTGGAATTTTGGGAAGACGACATGAAAGCCACCCCCGACTTCGATTTCGCGCTGGGTGAAAGCGCCGAGATGATCCGCGAAAGCGTCGCCCGCTTCGCCGACGAACAGATCGCGCCGCTGGCCGCCCGCATCGATGCCGAAGACTGGTTCCCGCGCGAACTCTGGCCCGCCATGGGCGAACTCGGCCTCCACGGCCTGACGGTCGAGGAAGAGTGGGGCGGCACCGGGCTCGGCTATCTGGAGCATGTGATCGCGGTGGAGGAAGTCAGCCGCGCTTCGGCTTCGGTGGGGCTGTCCTACGGCGCGCATTCGAACCTTTGCGTCAACCAGATCCGGCGCTGGGGCAATGATGCGCAGAAGGCGAAGTATCTGCCAAAGCTGGTTTCGGGCGAGCACGTTGGCAGCCTCGCCATGTCCGAGGTCGGCGCCGGGTCGGACGTCGTCAGCATGAAGCTGCGCGCCGATGTGGTAGAGGGCGGCTTCCGTCTCAACGGTACCAAGTTCTGGATTACCAACGGCACTTATGCCGATGTGCTGGTGGTCTACGCCAAGACCGATGCCGAGGCCGGATCGAAGGGCATCACCGCCTTCCTGATCGAGAAGGACATGCCCGGTTTCTCGATCGGCCAGAAGATCGACAAGATGGGCATGCGCGGCTCGCCCACGTGCGAACTCGTGTTCGACGATTGCTTCGTGCCGGCGGAAAACGTGATGGGCCCGCTGAACGGCGGGGTGAAAGTGCTGATGAGCGGCCTCGACTACGAGCGCGTGGTGCTTGCGGGGCTGCAGATCGGTATCATGCAGGCCTGCCTCGACACCGTGATCCCCTATGTGCGGGAACGTCGCCAGTTCGGCACCGCCATCGGCACGTTCCAGCTGATGCAGGCCAAAGTGGCGGACATGTACGTCGCGCTGCAATCGGCGCGGGCCTATGTCTATGCCGTGGCGCGGGCCTGCGATGCCGGGCAGACCACCCGCTTCGATGCGGCCGGGGCGATCCTGCTGGCCAGCGAGAACGCCTTCCGCGTCTCTGGCGAGGCGGTACAGGCGCTGGGCGGGGCGGGCTATACCAAGGACTGGCCGGTCGAGCGCTATCTGCGCGATGCCAAGCTGCTGGATATCGGCGCCGGTACGAACGAGATCCGGCGGATGCTGATCGGGCGCGAACTGATCGGGGCCTGAGGCCGCACGCCACTCAATCGCAACTCAATTCCCGTCATCCCCGCGAAGGCGGGGATCCCGCTTTTCTCTGCGCACGAGGCAAGAAGGAAGCGGGGCCCCCGCCTTCGCGGGGGCGACGAGTAATTTTTGAAGCGTGGTGAAATGGTCTGAGCGGCGGGATGATTCCCTCGCGCTTAGTCCTGCGGTTTCACCCGCAGCAGGCCTTCCTGCGCCACACTGGCCACCAAGGTCCCGTCGCGTGAGTAGATCGCGCCGCGTGCGAAGCCGCGGGCGTGGCCGGACCAGGGGCTGTCCATCGCGTAGAGCAGCCAGTCGTCGATCGGCGGGGTCTGGTGGAACCAGATCGCGTGGTCGAGGCTAGCGCCGGAGACGCCCGGCGAGAAGAAGCCCATGCCGTGCGGCATCAGCGCGGTGGAGATCAGCGCGAAGTCGCTGGCATAGGCCAGCACCACGCGCTGCATCACTGCGTCGTCACCCATCGGCGCGGCCATGCGGAACCACTGGCAGCGCAGCGGCAGGTCGCCCCGAGGACCACCCGGCGGCAGCGGCGGGCAGGGGCGGATGTCGAAGGCGGCCAGGCGTTCCAGCAGGAAGCCCGGAAGCTTCTGCCCGGCAGCGGCCAGCGCGGTCTTGAAGTCCGGGCACTGTTCGGGCGCGGGCACGCCCGGCATCGGCACCGCGTGCGCCAGCCCCTCTTCGGGCCGGTGGAACGAGGCGGCCAGATTCAGGATTGGCTTGCCGCCCTGCATGGCGACGACGCGGCGGTTGGAGAAGCTGTTGCCGTCGAAATCGGGCAGCACGCGGTAGATGATCGGCCGCCCGGCATCGCCGGCGCGCAGGAAATAGGCGTGGAGCGAGTGCGCCTGCCGGTCCGGTTCGATCCCGCGCGCAGCGGCGGCGAGCGCCTGAGCCACCACTTGCCCGCCATAGACGCGGCCCGGCTGTTCGGAAACGGCGGCACCGCGAAAGATTCCGGTATCGATTTCCTCTACGGAAAGCAGGCCGATCAAGTCGGCGACGGCGGCGTCACTCACCGGACGGCTTCTTCACGGGCTTGACCGGGGTTCCTTCCAGCCACGCGAGCGACTGGCGTTCGATGGAGAGCATTTCCTCCAGCGTCTGGTCGATCGCGGTGCGCTGCTGGCGCAGTTCCTCGATACGGTCGCGGATGCGGGAGAGCAGGGTGCGGATCTGCTCGTGATGCTCCGGGTCGACGTCGTAGAGGTCAAGGAATTCCTTGATCTCGCGGATCGAGAAACCCAGCCGCTTGCCGCGCAGGATCAGCTGCATCCGGCCCATCTCGCGCTTCGAATAGATGCGCGTGGTGCCGGCGCGGTGCGGGGCGATCAGGCCCTTGTCTTCGTAGAAGCGCAAGGTGCGCATCGTCACGCCCAGTTGCGTGGCGGCTTCCTGGATGCCCAGCATATCGGCGGAGCGACCGCTTTCGCCTCCGCCCTGCGGCCCGTCCCCGTCCAGCGCTGCCCCCATGCCGCTCATGCGGCCGGATCCGAAGCGGCGCGCTTGGCGGCCTCTTCCTCGACCAGTTCCTTCTTGGAAAGCTTGCCGACCAGCGTCTTGGGCAAAGTATCGCGGAATTCGATGGCGCTGGGCATTTCGATCTTGTTCAGCCGTTCGCGCAGGAATTCCATCAGTGTCGCCTCATCGAGCACGTCGCCCGGATGCAGTGCCACGAAGGCCTTGGGGCTCTGGCCGCGATAGGCGTCGGGAACGCCGATCACAATCGCCTCATGCACCAGCGGATGCTCGTAGAGCGCATCTTCGATCACGCGCGGATAGACGTTATAGCCACCGCACAGGATCATGTCCTTGATGCGGTCCACCAGGAACAGATAGCCGTCATCGTCCAGATAGCCGATGTCGCCGGTGCGCAGGGCGCCGAAGATGAAGGTCTTTTCCGATTCCTCGGGCCGGTTCCAATAGCCGGACATGACCTGCGGGCCACGCGCGCAGACTTCGCCGCGCTCACCGGGACCAAGCACCTTATGCGTGTTGTCCGGATCGCGGATCTCCAGCACGGTGCCGGGGAAGGCGGGGCCGCAGGAATTGTCCTTCACCAGACCTTCCAGCGGGTTGCAGGCGATGATGGGGGAGGCTTCGGACAGGCCGTAGCCTTCCACTACGCGTACGCCGGTGCGCTGTTCGAAGCGCTGGCGCACTTCCAGCGGCAGCGGCGCGCCGCCGGAGATGCAGACGCGCACCTGATCGAACTCGCCATGGAGTTCCTGCTTGTTGAGCGCGGTGTAGAGCGTCGGCACGCCGAAGAACTGCGTGGGCTTGGTGCGCTTGGCAGTCGCCAGGAACGACTTCATCTCGAAGCGCGGTAGCAGGATCATCTCGGCAGCGGTGTCGACCGAGTAGTTGAGCACCGTGGTCAGCGCGAAGACGTGGAATAGGGGGAGGACACCAAGAGTGCGCTCCTGCTGTTCGGGCATGTGGCCGACGTGCGCGATCATCTGCGCGGAATTGGCCGCGAGGTTCGCGTGGGTCAGCATCGCGCCCTTGGGCACGCCGGTGGTGCCGCCGGTGTACTGCAGCACGGCAAGGTCGGAAGGCGAGCGCTCCACGGGATCGGGATCGGCATTGCGCGCGATCAGATCGGCAAAGCGCAGGAAGCGCAGGTCGTGCGGCTCATGCGCGATGTCCTTGCGCTTCAGCAGGCGATAGGCGCGCCCCTTGAACTTGGGCAGGGCATCGGCGATCGGGCAGACCACCACGCGCTTCAGCGCGCCGCCGCAGCTGGTGGAGCCGACCAGCGGCTCGATCTTCGGCAGCGACAGCGCCAGGTCGGAGGCGATGATGATTTCGGCACCCGAATCCTTCACCAGATGCGCCATCTCGCGCTCGGTATAGAGCGGGTTGAAGTTCACCACGATCCCGCCGATGCGCAGGATTGCGAAGTAGCAGACCACGTAATAGGGCGTGTTCGGCAGGCAGAGCCCGACGCGCGTGCCCTTTACGACGCCAAGGTCCTGAAGGCCCCGCGCGGCACGCCGCGCGAGGTCTCCGACTTCGGCATAGGACCACTTGCGGCCCATGAAGTCGATCGCCGGCCAGGTGCCGTGGGCTTCCACGGCGTGGTCCAGCAGATCGGTAAGCAAGCGCGGCGAGATTGGCGGCATTTCATCCGCAACGTGGGAGGAGAGGGGCGTTTCCAAAATACCTCCATTCACGGGAGAGTTGTCGTCAATCGTCGCCGCAGTGCTCATTAGAAGCTCACCCGTGCGCCGAGCGAGAAGACCATCGCGTAGGCGTCCTGAAGCGAACCGTTGGTCAGGATCGGGGTCTGCACCGCGGTACCGGCATAGGCGGCGGTGATGCGGTCGATCGGGGCATCCTTGAACGTGATGTACGAGGCGGCCGCGTCGATCGCGATCTTGCTGGTCATGTTGTAGGTGGTACCGGCCGAGAAGTTCCAGCGGTTGCTGTCCGGAACGCGCGCGTCACGGTTGCCGTCGCTGGTCGGGGTTTCGCCGTACTGCACGCCGCCGCGCACCGTCCACTTCGGGCTGACGTCGTAATCAAGGCCGACCGCGTAGGAGAAGCCGTCCTTGTAGTTTTCGGGAAGCGACTGGTTGATCGGCGCGCCAAGGGTGATCGCGTTGAACTTGCTCCAGCCATAGGCCACGACCTGGCCGTTCACCGTCAGCTGCTTGGTGGCCTTCACGCGGGCCGACATGATCGCCTGCCAAGGGGTGGAGAACTCTGCCGTGGCGTCCAGCGAACGGTTCTGCGCGGCGAGCGGGCCGAGCAGGCCGTCGATGGTCAGCGAACCGTCAAGCTTGTGCTTGATCGCCGACTTGTAGGCGACGCCGATCGAGGCGGGGCCGTTGTGGTACTGGGCGCCGACCGACCAGCCCACATCCCAGCCGCTGCCCTTCAGTTGCTGGTGACCATCGGCCAGAAGCGGCGAAAGGTTGGGCAGGTAGTTGCCGAGCGTGGCGTCGACATGCTCGACGTTCACTGCCGCGCCGACATAGAGGCCTTCCACCGGCTGGAAAGCGACGCTGGGCTGGATGTCGATGGTGCGCAGCTTGGTCTTGTCCGCCGAATAGCGGGCCCAGCTGTCGGCATCGTAGTTGGTGGTGAACGAGTAGGGCGAGGTGACGGTCAGGCCGAAGGCGACCTTGCCGAAGCCATAAGCGATGGAGCCCGAGGGCAGCACGCCGTTATCGATCGGGTTCTTGGCAACCGGGTTGCCGCCCACCGAAGTGGCTGCCTGGCCGGGGCGCTTGATCAGCGTGCCATCGTCCACGACCTTGCCCTTGGGGATGATTACGCTGGCATGCACCGATGCCTGGCCGCCTTCGAGGCCGCCGATCGATGCCGGGTTCCACCAGAGCGAATCGACGCCGGTATCGGCGGCTTCACCCGAAAAAGCGCGGCCCTGTGCGCGCACCGACTGTTCCTGCAGATAAAAAGCCTGGGCATGGGCAGCGCCGGCAAAACCCAGCGCCATGGCCGAAGCGGTGCCCGCCAGCAGGATACGGCCCGAAATCTTTTTCATTTTCATCTCCCTAAATCTTGTCCCTGAATGTTCTCGATGATCGGACTACCGCGCATCAGGGGGCGTGCGGGCAGTCTCATTCCCTGTCAGAATCGGTCACTCCGGAAATGGCTCCCGGCACTTGCCGAATTTCAGGGAATACGCTTCCAGGTCTGCGTCTTGCACAGCGGCCAGACGATGCAGCCCTTCAGCTTGAGCGTGTTGGCGTCCACCGGCGTGATCGTCGCCTTGTAGGTGCCGCCGTCTTCGGGATTGTAGATCTGGCCTTCAACCCACTCGTTACCCTGGCGCTTGAAGCCGCCAACCATCTGCATGCCCTTGAGCTTGCGGCTGCGCTGGCTGGTGTCCTTGTTGTTCACGTCGCGGATGTCGGGATTGGCCTTGATGCCATCCGAATCGACGATGTGTCCGCAGACCGATTCGCCGCAGCGGCTGAGTTCGATGACGCCGTGCTTGGAAGGGGTCATCCACTTGCCGACAACCTGGTCGGCACTGGCCGCCAGAACGGGACTAGTGCCCAGAATTACGGGCATGACGGCGGCAACCAGTGCCGTCCCCACGGGTTTCCAAAGTCTCATGTGCGACCTTTCCATCAACTCTCCATCGAGCACCTTCTGTACCCCAGGGTTTGCGCCCATAAGGTGAGGTGTCGCATTCTCGTAACCGAAAATTTGCTTGACGTATAGGGAAAGAATTGCACCCTTAGGGAAGAACGGTGACGCCCCCCGATCGGTGGTGGGGCGTGAGGCTCCGACGGAGAGAATGCATGAAGAGTGTCGTGATCGCGGGTTATGCCCGCTCGCCCTTCCATCTGGCGAACAAGGGCGCTCTTGCCCGCGTCCGTCCCGACGATCTTGCCGCCCAGGTGATTCGCGGCCTGATCTCCAAGACCGGCGTGGAAGCTGCTGATATCGAAGACGTTGTCGTCGGCTGCGCGTTCCCGGAAGGCGAGCAGGGCTTCAACATCGCGCGCCTCGTGGCGCTGCTGGCGGACCTGCCGATCTCGGTCGGCGGCATGACCGTGAACCGTTTCTGCGGCTCCTCGATGAGCTCGATCCACTATGCCATGGGCCAGATCGCCATCGGCGCGGGCGAAGTGTTCGTCTGCGCGGGCGTCGAATCGATGAGCCGCGTGCCGATGATGGGCTTCAATCCGCTGCCGAACCCGGAACTGGCCAAGCGCAGCGCTGCCTACATGTCGATGGGCGAAACGGCCGAGAACGTCGCCACCAAGTACCAGATTTCGCGCGCCGAACAGGAAGCGCTTGCCGTCTCCAGCCAGCAGAAGGCTTCGGCTGCACGTGACGCCGGCAAGCTGACCGACGAAATCGTGCCGATCCAGACCAAGGCCGGCCTCGTCAGCGAAGACGGCACCATCCGCGGCGAAACCACCGCAGAGGGCCTTGCCGGCCTGAAGCCCGCATTCGATGCGGCCGGTTCGGTGACTGCCGGCACGTCCTCTCCGCTGACCGACGGCGCCAGCGCCGTGCTCGTCACCACCGAGGATTATGCCCGCGCCCACGGCTTGCCGATCCTCGCCCGCATCAAGTCGGTCGCGATTTCGGGCTGCGCGCCGGAAACCATGGGCCTTGGCCCGATCATTTCGAGCCAGAAGGCGCTTGAGCGCGCGGGCATCGCTGCCGGCGATCTCGACGTGGTGGAACTGAACGAAGCCTTCGCCTCGCAGGCGCTGGCCTGCATCAAGGACCTCGGCCTCGACGTCGCCAAGGTGAACATCGACGGCGGCGCGATCGCCATCGGCCACCCGCTGGGCGCCACCGGTGCGCGCATCGTCGGCAAGGCGGCCTCGCTGCTGAAGCGCGAAGGCGGCAAGTATGCGCTCGCCAGCCAGTGCATCGGCGGCGGTCAGGGCATCGCCACGATCCTGGAGTCGGTGGAATGAGCGACAACACGATCAAAAAGGTCTGCGTGATCGGCGCCGGCACCATGGGTGCCGGGATCGCCGCTCAGGTCGCCAATGCCGGCGTGCCGGTGCTGCTGCTCGACATCGTTCCCAACGACGCCACCAATCGTAACGTGGTGGCCGAAGGCGCGGTGGCGAAGATGCTCAAGACCGAGCCTGCGCCGTTCATGAGCAAGTCGGCCGCCAAGCTGGTCGAGACCGGCAACATCGAAGACCATCTCGACAAAGTCGCCGAGTGCGACTGGGTGATCGAGGCGGTGATCGAGCGTCTGGATATCAAGCAGGGCCTCTACGCCAAGCTGGAAGCGGTGAAGCGCGACGGTACCGCCGTTTCGTCGAACACCTCGACGATCCCGCTCGCCAATCTGGTCGAAGGGCGTTCGGACGCGTTCAAGCGCGACTTCCTGATCACGCACTTCTTCAACCCGCCGCGCTACATGCGCCTGCTGGAGATCGTTACCGGTGCTGCGACCGACGCCGGCGTTGCCGCCAAGGTCGAGCAGTTTGCCGACATTTCGCTGGGCAAGACGGTGGTCAAGGCCAAGGATACGCCGGGCTTCATCGCCAACCGTATCGGCACTTACTGGATCCAGCTTGGCCTCAACGCCGCGTTCGACATGGGGATCACTGTCGAACTGGCCGACGCCATTGCCGGAAAGCCGATGGGCGTGCCCAAGACCGGCATCTTCGGCCTTGTCGATCTGGTCGGCATCGATCTGATGCCGCACCTGCAGGCCAGCCTCACCTCGACGCTGCCCGCAGGCGACCTCTACCACGGCATCGCCCGCGACATTCCGCTGATCAACAAGATGATCGGCGAAGGCTACACCGGCCGCAAGGGCAAGGGCGGCTTCTACCGCCTCAACAAGGAGGCCGGTCGCCGCAAGGAAACCATCGACCTCCAGACCGGCGAATACCGTCCGACGATTACCGCACAGGGCCCACGCGGCGCGGCTGCCAAGGGCGACCTCAAGGCACTGGTCGAAAGCAAGGGCGATATCGGCGCCTACGCATGGGCCGTGCTCGGCGCCACGCTGGCCTATGCCGCCAGCCTCGTACCCTCGGCCGCGGATGACGTGGTTGCCGTCGATGACGCGATGAAGCTGGGCTACAACTGGAAGGCCGGCCCGTTCGAGATGATCGACAAGCTCGGCGCCAAGTATCTTGCCGAACGCCTCGCCGCCGAAGGCAAGGCGGTGCCGGAGATCCTGACCGTGGCGGGAGACCGCACGTTCTACCGGATCGAGAACGGCAAGCGCCAGTTCCTCGGCCTTGACGGCGAATACCGCGACATCGTTCGCCCCGAAGGCGTGATGCGCCTTGCCGACGTGAAGCTTGCGTCCAAGCCGATCCTCAAGAACGCCTCGGCGGCGCTCTGGGACATTGGCGATGGCGTCGTCTGCCTTGAATTCACCGGCAAGATGAACGCGCTCGACGGCGAAGTCATGAAGCTGATCGGGCAGGCCATCCCGCTGGTGGCGGCGCAGTACAAGGCGCTCGTCGTCTACAACGATGCCGATACCTTCTCGGCCGGCGCCAACCTCGGCCTCGCGCTCTTTGCGGTGAACATTGCGGCTTGGGGTGAGATCGAAAAGCTCGTGGCCGGTGGCCAGCTCGCCTACAAGGGCCTGAAGTACGCTCCGTTCCCCGTCGTCGGCGCGCCTGCCGGCATGGCGCTGGGCGGCGGCTGCGAGATCCTGCTGCACTGCGACGCGATCCAGGCCTATGCCGAGCTCTACTGCGGCCTTGTGGAATGCGGCGTCGGCCTCGTTCCGGGCTGGGGCGGCAATGGCGAGATGATCGACCGCTGGCGCAAGGCTCCGGGCATGCCCAAGGGCCCGATGCCGGCGGTGGCCAAGGTGTTCGAGATGGTTTCGACCGCGCAAGTCTCCAAGTCTGCCCAGCAGGCGCGTGAGATGATGATCCTGCGCAAGGATGACGGTATCTCGATGAACCGCGATCGCCTGCTCTACGACGCCAAGCAGAAGGCGCTGTCGCTGGTGGAAGGTTACACCCCGCCCGAAGCGCCCGAATTCAAGCTGCCCGGCGCCGGTGGCCGCACGGCGCTTGGCCTTGCGGTGGAAGGCTTCCACAAGCGCGGCATGGCGACCGACTACGACGTGGTCGTCTCCGGCGTGCTGGCCGATGTGCTGACCGGCGGCGAGTTCGACCTCGTCGATACGGTGAGCGAGGGCGAACTGCTCAAGCTGGAACGCGATGCCTTCATGGGCCGCCTGCGCGACGACCGCTCGGTCGCCCGCGTCGAGCACATGCTCGAAACCGGCAAGCCGCTTCGCAACTGATGCCGCGTAACCGATAGAACTGAGAAAGGATCGCGACGTCGCCGAAACCCCCCTCGTCGTCCCCCGTAGGCGGGGACCCCGCTTTTTTCTTCTGGCGGTGTGCCTGCCGCAAGAAGCGGGATCCCCGCCTGCGCGGGGATGACGAGTAAGGAAGGGCTGGCGTCTCGACCCGCGAGGAGAGTGACATGCAAGTCTACGAAGCGCCCCTGCGCGACATGAAGTTCGTGCTCCACGAACTCCACAACGATGACGGCTTCGGCAATCTCGAAGCCCTGGCCGAATTCACGCCCGACCTTGTCGACGCGGTGCTGGAAGAGGCTGCCAAGGTGGCGCAGGAAGTGCTGCTGCCGCTGAACCGCAGCGGCGACATCGAGGGCTGCACGCTGGAAAACGGCGTGGTCCGCACCCCCAAGGGCTTCAAGGAAGCCTACGACATGTTCCGCGAAGGCGGCTGGTGCGCGCTGGCGTCCGATCCCGAATGGGGCGGTCAGGGCCTGCCCGAAGCGCTGAACAAGTTGACCGAGGAGATGATCTGCTCCTCCAACCTGTCGTTCAGCCTCTATCCCGGCCTCACCCACGGCGCGACCACCGCGATCGAGGGCTATGCCAGCGACGCGCTGAAGCAGGCCTACCTGCCCAAGATGGTCGAGGGTACGTGGTCGGGCACGATGTGCCTTACCGAACCGCACTGCGGCACCGACCTTGGCATGCTGCGCACCAAGGCCGTCCCTCAGGGTGACGACAGCTACAAGATCTCCGGCGCGAAGATCTTCATTTCGGCAGGCGAGCATGACCTGACCGAGAACATCATCCACCTCGTCCTCGCGCGGCTTCCCGATGCGCCGGAAGGCGTGAAGGGGATTAGCCTGTTCCTGGTGCCGAAGTACCTGCCCAAGGAAGACGGCACGCCGGGCCCGTCCAACGGCGTTTCGGTCGCGGCGATCGAGCACAAGATGGGCCTCAAGGCCTCTGCCACGTGCCAGCTCAACTTCGACGATTCGATCGGCTGGCTGGTCGGCACCGCGAACAAGGGCATGGAAGCCATGTTCAAGATGATGAACACCGAACGCGTTTCGGTGGGCATCCAGGGCCTTGGCGTAGGTGAAGCCGCCTATCAGTCGGCCGTGTGGTACGCCAAGGAACGCGTGCAGGGCCGATCGCTGTCGGGCGTGAAGAACCCCAAGGGTCCGGCCGATCCGATCATCGTCCACCCGGACGTGCGCCGCATGCTGATGACCGCGCGTGCCTATAACGAAGGCAGCCGCGCCGTCGGCGCATGGGTCAGCCGCGCGCTCGATGCCGAAAAGCACGCGACCGATCCGGCCGTGAAGGCCCGCGCGGAAGACTTCATTGCGCTGATGACCCCGGTGGTGAAGGCGCTCTTCACCGACTTCGGTTATGAAAGCGCGAACCTGGCCGTGCAGGTCTATGGCGGCCACGGCTACATCGCCGAAAGCGGCGTGGAACAGTTCGTGCGCGATGCCCGCATCGCCATGATCTACGAAGGCACCAACGGCATTCAGGCGCTCGACCTTGTCGGCCGCAAGATGCCCGCGCATGCCGGCCGCTATCTACGCTCGTTCTTCCACCCGGTTTCGGACTTCATCGAGGCGAACAAGGCGGACGAGACTTTCGGCAAGATGATCGAAGGGCTGGAAAAGGCCTTCGGCGCGCTGCAGCTTTCGACCGGCACGATTGCCCAGAAGGGCATGAAGGATCCCGAGGAAGCCGGCGCCGCCGCGACCGACTACCTGCGTCTGCTGGGCCTTGTCGCCATGGGCTACACCTTTGCCAAGGCGGCACTGATCGCCAAGGCCAAGCTGGACGAAGGCACCGAAGATGCGGCGTTCTACACCGCCAAGATCGCCACTGCGCGGTTCTTCTTCGACCGTCTGCTGCCGCAGGCGACCGCCGCGTTCCTGGCGATCAAGTCGGGCAAGGCTTCGATGATGGCGCTGGACGTCGACATGTTCTGATTCAGGTCAGGTCCGGCGGCAGCGCGAAGTTCGCTGAATTTTCGGTTGCCGCCGGCCGGCTAATTTCATTTAAGTCTCCCAACGGGGGGGACGGGATGCCCAGGCGTCCCGTCCCCTTCGTCGTTGTGTGGGAGACACCATGGCGCGCGTGTGGGATCGAATGGTTGGCCTGCTGGCTGGCCTGTTTGCCGTTTTGGCGCTGGCAAGCTGTTCGGGCATGGGCGACGCGCCTGCGGCCACGACTCGCAATCGCGGCCCGGCCGATTTGGCCGCTGTGGCCCCGGTGGTCACTTGCGCCTCGCTGACCGGCACGGACCTGACCGCGATCGGCGGCGCCGGCAGCCGGATTACCGAAGCGAGCGAAACCACCAGCGACGGCATCGCCGTCTGCTCCGTGAAGGGCACTTTGGCTCCGGCGGTCAATTTCCATGTGTTGCTGCCGCTGAAGACCTGGACGCAGCGCTACCTGCAAGTCGGCTGCGGCGGGCTGTGCGGCACGATCACGCTGCGCTCCGGCGCGTCGGACGGGTGCAAGGTGCTGAACGATGGCGGCTTCGTCATGGCGGCCACCGACATGGGCCACTCTATGGCCGAAAGCGACGGCGCCTGGGGGCTGGATCCGCAGCGCCGCGCCGATTTCGCGTGGCGCGCGCAGCACATCACCTCTCAGGCCGCCAAGGCGCTGATCCGCACGTTCTACGGGCAGGAAGTGCGCTATTCCTACTTCAACGGCTGTTCGGACGGCGGCCGAGAAGCGCTGATGGAGGCGCAGCGCTTTCCCGACGATTTCGACGGCGTGATCGCCGGCGCCCCGGCCATGCTCTTCACCGTGCAGAACACGCTTTACCACGGCTGGATGGCGCGTTCGAACATGGATGCGGCGGGCAATCCGATCCTCTTGGCGGACCGTCTGCCGATCCTGCACAAGGCAGTGATCGCCGCCTGCGACCGCAACGATGGCGTGGTGGACGGGCTGATCTCGCTGCCCGCCGCCTGCCGTTTCGACATGGACAGCGTCACCTGCGAACCGGGCGCGACTGATACCTCCACCTGCCTGACCCAGGCCGAGGCCGATGTCGCCCGCAAGTTCTATGAAGGCCCGCGCGATCCCAAGACTCATGCGTTCCTGACCGCTGGACAGCCGCTTTACGGATCCGAACTGGAATGGCCCGGCGTCTTCGTGCCGGGGCAGGGCGGGCGGATGATGAGCCCGATGGTGGTGCCACCGGTCATGCGCTACCTCGCCTTTGCGGAGCCGCGCCCCGATACGACGCTGGCCGATCTGGAATTCACGCGCGAAACGCTGGCTGCGCTCTATGCCCGCCACCACTTGTTCGACGCAACGAACCCGGATCTCGGCGCCTTTGCGGCCAAGGGGCACAAGCTGATCCTCTGGCACGGCCTTGCCGACCAGCACATCGCGCCCGCCGTGACCGTGTCCTACCAGAAGGCGATGCTCTCGACGATGGGCGGGCGGACGGTGAACGGGTTCGAGCGGCTCTACCTGCTGCCGGGCGTCGGCCACTGTGGCGGCGGCGAAGGGCTGGCGAGCATCGACCTGCTGACCGCGATGATGGTCTGGGTGGAAAGCGGACACGCGCCGGAAGCACTGATGACCGGCACCACCCGCCATCGCAGCAACTTCGGCCAGCCGCAGGGCATTGCCGGGAACGCGGCGGGCGCACCTGTTGAACCGGCATCGGACCGGCCGGAAATGACGCGCCCGGTCTATCCCTGGCCCGCCGTCGCCAGCCACACCGGGCTTGCCAGCTATACCGACGCCGCCAGCTGGACGCGCAGCGCATCCACCCATGTGGTGGCGACGCGCGACTGGCAGGGCACCGATCTCTTCGCGCCTTACGTTTTCGTCGATCAGTAACAAAAATGGCCGGAGTCCTGGGACTCCGGCCATGAGGGTGGATCCTGTAGCGGGCTCGATCAGAAATCGAACCCTGCGGTGACGCCGTACGTGCGCGGCGCGGCATACGTACCGTTGTCGCCGCTGTTGGTGGCGCCGATCTGGCTCCAGTAGAAGGCGTTGGTCAGGTTCTTGCCCCAGAGGCGCACGAACAGGTTGTCGTTCGTGGAGTGCCAGGTGAGCGAGGCGTCTGCCGTATTGTACGAACCCTGCTTCACGCGCTCGTCCGGCGAACCGACGAAGCCCGAGTTGTAGTAATAGTTGCCCGCCAGCGTGAAGCGGCCGATCCCGGTTTCCAGATCGTAGGAACCGCCCAGGCTGGCCGTGAAGGTGGGCGTGTTCTGCAGCTTGTTGCCGGTGGCGCTGCCGATCAGCAGGCAGTTGCCGCCCAGCTGCGTGAACGGATTGCCCAGCGTGCCCAGGCAGGACTGGCCCGGCGGGATCGTGAAGCCGGCAGGCAGCGGATAGGGCGTGGTGATCACGGCCGTATCGAAGTCGGTATAGCGGGCGTGGGTCCAGTTCAGACCGCCGAACAGGCGGAACGCGCTGGTAACGCGCCAGGTCAGGTCGGCGTCGAGGCCGTAAATCTCTGCCGCATTGGCATTGTAAACCGTCTGCGCGCCGGAGATGACCTGCATCACCTGGATGTTCTTCTCGTCATAATAATAGCCCGCGACGTTCAGGCGCACCTTGCGGTCGAACAGGTCGGACTTGATGCCCACTTCAAAGGCATCGACCTGCTCGGGCTTCAGCAGCACGATCGGCGTGGACTGGGTGATGTAGGTACCGCCACGGAAGCCACGGTTGTAGCTGGCGTAGGCCAGCAGTTCGGGCGAGAAGCGATGATCGAGCGACAGGCGCCAGGTCAGCTTGTTGAAAGTGTGGCTTTCCGACGGGATCGTGGTGACGGTGGTCACGCCCGAGGGCGGGACATTGCCGTTGAACTGCGTCACCGTGGCATCCAGCGAACGATGATCGCTGGTGAAGCGCAGGCCCGCCGTCAGGTTGGTGCTCTCGCCGAAAGTGTAGGTGCCTTCCGCGAAGCCGGCGTAGGAGTCCAGCTTGACCGAGTTGTCGTCCTGCGAATAGCCGTTGTTGCCGAAGGTGAAGAGGCCGGTGGTGCGCGAACCGTCGTTGCCGGCGTTGTCGTGCATGTAGAAGCCGCCCAGCACCCACTTGAACGGGCCGCCGTCCTTCGAGATCAGGTTCACTTCCTGGGTGAACTGCTTGTCGAACTGGTGATTGTCCACGATGATGCGCGGCGCAGTGGTGCCGTCCGGGTCGAAGTTGTAGCTGAACTTCGAATGGCGATAGGCGGTGATGGATTTCAGCGTGGCGAAGCCCATGTCCTGCTCGATCGTCAGGCTGGTGCCCCAGGCGCGGGTGGACATCTTGGGATCGACATCGGCCAGAATGTCGCGGTGCGGATCGCCGCCCAGCGCGGTGATCGCGGCAGGCACGTTCACCCCCAGCGCGTTGAGGCCGAAGTTGCGGAATGCCGGCGCGGCGGCGTCACGGCCGTTGAAATCGCCCGACAGTAGCACCTTGGTGCCCTCTGTCGGCTGCCACAGTAGCTTGCCGCGGCCGCCCCACGACTTCGAAGTCTGGATGTCGTTGCCGGTGTAGAGGTTCTTGCCGAACCCGTCCTGCTGATTGTCGTACTGACCCGAAAGGCTGATCGCGACCGTCTTGGTCAACCCGCCCGAAACATAGGCGGCGGTGTGGATCGTGTCGTAGTTGCCGTAGCCGATTTCGGCTTTGCCGTTCCAGTCGAAGTCCGGACCCAGCGTGGTGGTCTGGATCAGGCCGCCGGTGGCGTTGCGGCCGAACAGCGTGCCCTGCGGCCCCTTCAGCACGGCCACCTGATCGGTGTCGTACATCGACTGGAGAATGCCGAAAGAGGCGCCGTAGTATACGCCGTCGACATAGACCGCGACCGGGTTTTCGATGCTGGGGCCCTGGCCGGTGGCGCCGATGCCGCGAATGCGCGGCAGGCCGATGCCGCCGGTGCCGGTGGTGATGTTGAGCGCGGGTACGGCGGCCTTGAGGTCCAGCGTGCTCTGCACGCCCGCGCTGCGCAGCTGTTCGTTACTCAGCGCGGTGATCGCGATCGGCACGTCCTGGGCCGACTGGTCGCGCTTCTGGGCGGTGACGATGATCTCCTCTACGCCGCCGCTGTTGGCCTGATCGCCGCTGGCCTGCGCAAGGGCAAGCTGCGGCAGCAGCGCCATGGCGGCCGCTCCCCCAAGCAGCATATGGCGCAGGTTTACGGATGTGGTCTGATGTCTCATCGCTTCCTCCCAGTTCCCGGCCTCATCCGTGCCGGTGCGATATATCCCCTCCGCTCCTGCGGGCCGTCGTTTTATCTTGGCGCGTGCAAGGCTTGCCTGCTGGGCAGTAGCGGTATGCCGTCGATGTAGTTCGGGAAGCGTGCAAGGTGGCTATAGGCACTTGCGCCGCGCCGATAACTTCAACGACAGCCATGATGCATTGCCCGGGGCGCTGTCCTATTGAGAGCCTCTGCACAGGAACCGGGCCGTTCAGCCCGCGCCAGGAATTGCGAAGCCCCCAAACGGCAACCTGGGAAATGCAGGGAGAGTTCGAAAGTGAAACGTAGAGATTTCCTGGCCGCGGTTCCGGCCTCGGTGCTGCTCAGCCAGGTCGGCATCGCCAAGCCGGTGCCGACGAAGAAGGGCGTGATGATGATGAACCGCATCGCGCCTTCGGTGTCCGAACTGTACGTCGCCGGTCTTGACGGCGCGGGTGAGCGCAAGGTGCTGGCGGAAAGCACTTACGACTATAACGCGCGCCTTTCGCGCGATGGTGCGCGCATGGCCTTCACCTCTGAACGTCTGGGGGATGGCAATTCCAGCCTGTTCGTTGCCAAGGGTGACGGTACGGGCGCCAAGGCGATCGCGGGTGGCTCCAGCGTGGACGATGCCGCCGCCATCTCGCCGGACGGCAAGTGGCTGGCCTTCGTTTCCACCCGCAACGGCTACAAGGCCAATGTCTGGGTGATGGACCTTGCGAACGGCAAGGTGAAGCAGCTGACCGGCGTGGGCGAAGTGAAGGGCAATCCGGACAGCCCGGACTGCTATTTCCGCCCGGCCTGGTCGCCCGACGGCAAGTGGATCGCCTTTTCCAGCGACACCAACACCAGCTGGCGCGGCCATGACGAGAATCGCGGCTGGGAACACACGCAGGAACTGGCGATCTACAAGATCCGTCCGGATGGCACCGGCTTTGCCAAAGTCTCCGCGCGCAAGAACTGGTGCCAGGGTTCGCCTTCGTGGTCGCCCGATGGCAAGCGCATCGTCTTCTACGAACTGACCACCGAGGCCACCTGGGGCGCCCGTCGTCCCGAATGGATCGGCCGCGTGGATTCGCAGATCGTCTCGGTCGACGTGGAGACCGGCGCACGTATCGAACATACGCGCGGCGCCAACCTCAAGGTCTCGCCGCAATACGTGACGCAGGACGAGATCGGCTACGTCGTGAAGGGCGGCCCGGACGAGGGTATCGCCTACACCTCGGGCCGCCCCGGCTTCAAGCGCAAGGGCCTGCGTTCCCCGCACTGGACCGCCGATGGCAACACGGTGATGTACGAAGTGCAGGAATTCCGCCCGGTCCGCCCGCTGGACAAGCCGCTCTACAGCTGGGATCCGGAATACGACTATCGCTTCATGGACGTGTTCCCGATCCTCTCCAATCAGGGGATGCTGGCCTTTACCGAGAAGCAGACCGGCACATCCTCCATCGTCACCTGCAAGCCCGACGGGTCGCAACGTCGCGTGGTGTTCGACAATACCAAGTCCGGTCTCAATGTGGAGATGGTGAAGAAGGGCCTTGCCGGCGCCTTCCAGCCCTGCTGGTCGCCCGATGGCGAGTGGCTGGCCTTCGGCGTCGGCACCTGGTTCGCCGAACGCAGCTATGCCAAGGCGGTGGTCGTGCGCGTGCGCAAGGACGGCAGCGACCTTGAAGTGCTGACCGACGGCACCGTGCATTCCGGCTTCCCCAGCTTCTCGCACGACGGCAAGGAACTGGTGTTCCGCGTCTGGGGCCAGAGCGAGGAACGCGGCCTGCGCGTGATGAACCTGGAAACCAAGCAGGTGCGCGTGTTGACCGAACAGTTGGACAACCTGCCCGGCTGGTCGCCCGACGGCCAGCGCATCGTCTTCACCCGCAAGGTGGATGACAAGGACTATCAGGTCTGCACCATCCGCCCGGACGGATCGGACTACCGCGAACTCACCACCAGCAAGGCCAGCGATGGCCACGCCGTGTGGTCGCCGGACGGACGCATCATGTGGTCCGGCTCCGAACACGGCTTCCGGGATGAGGCCGCGCTCTACGACAATACGTTCCAGCAATATGGCCAGATTTACATCATGGACGCGGACGGCGGGAACAAGCGCCTGCTGACAGACAGTAAGTGGGAGGACTCGATGCCTCTTTACATTGACAAGTCTTTGATCTGAAAAAGCTCTCTCCCCCTCTGACGGGGTGAACCTTGAGGGAGGATGGCCACTGGCCGTCCTCCCTTTTTTCGTGGCGGGGCGCTGGTTCCCGAACAATCCCCGTCATTGCGAGGAGGCGAAGCCGACGCGGCAATCCAGCGCAGCGTAACCCGCCCTGGATTGCTTCGCTCCGCTCGCAACGACGAAAGGGGGAGGGGCAGCAGTGAGGGCTTTCCCTCAGCTTTGCTTGAGTGCGCTGCCCAGGAACGGCACCAGCGTCTGCCAGTGGTGCTCGGCCTCGGCGAGGTCGTGGACGGCGGTGTCGCGGGGCACCCAGCCGTGCTTGGCGGGATAGGTTTCGACCACGTGATCGATGCCGGCACCCGCAAGCGCGGCGGTGAGGGTGGCCTTCTGATCCTCGGTGAAATTGGCATCCTCGATAGCGCCGCCGATGTAGACCTTTGCCCTGATCTGCTGGGCGAGGAGGTGCGGGCTGCCCGGCTTGTCATTGGCGAGCCCGCCGCCGTGATAGCTGGCGATGGCGGCGATCCGTTCCGGGAAAGTAGCCGCCGCGATCAGCGCAAGGCGGCCGCCCATGCAATAGCCGACCACGCCGATGGGGCCGCTCGCCGCTTCGGGTGCGGCGTCGATGGCGGCGATCAGGGCTTCGGTATCGGCCATGACCGCCTTGGGCGTGGCGGTCGCCATGAATTTCTCCCGATGGGCTTCGCGCAGGGTGGGGTTGGTGAAGACCACTTTGGGATCGACCGGGGCGTAAGGGCCGGCGCGGTAGAACAGGTCGGGCAGGAACACCGCATAGCCAGACGCAGCAAGGCGTGCGGCGATTTCGTGGACGGCGGGGCGGATGCCGGGGCCGTCCATGTAGAGGATCACGGGCGGGAAGGGGCCGCCGGTTTCTGGATAGTGCAGGGTTACGGGGCAGGTGCCGTCGGGCGTCGGGACGGTCAGTTCGCGGGTTAGGGTCATCGCTTGTCTCCTTTGACGAGCGATTTGACCATGCGCGGCGTGGGTGGGTGATTGGAGTTCGGTTAGGTTCTATCGAAAGGGCGTCGCGGGCTCAGTTCCTCCCCTGCAAGGGGAGGGGGACCACCCGAAGGGTGGTGGAGGGGTGTCAGCCTCTCAGCGGCGTACTACCGAACCGGTTACACCCCTCCGTCAGCGCTACGCGCTGCCACCTCCCCTTGCAGGGGAGGACAGCAACCTCACCCCACCTGCCGCAGCGGGGTCGGCGGGGCGCAGACATGCGCGCGGATCACGTCGATGAAGGCGGATTGCACCGGCGTAGGCATCCAGTCCTCACGCGTAGTGATCCCGATGGCGGGCACCGCCTCGATCTGCCCGCAATGGAGCGTGCGCAGGCCTTCCTCATGCGTCAGCTCGTAGGTGGTCATCAGCGTCAAGCGGTCCGACCGCTTAAGCAAGTGGCGAATGATCGGCAGCGCGCACGTGGCAACATGGGTTTGCGGGCCCTTGGTACCTTCGAAGATCCGGTCGAAGCAGGCGCGGCGGCTGGAGCCGGGGGTACCGGTGATCCAGTCGTAGGCCATCAGTTCCTCTACCGAGACCTTGCCGGCACGGGCGAGCGGGTGGCCGGCGCGCGCCACCACGGCATAGGGCGTTTCGATCAGCGGCTCGCAGACCAGGCCCGGCGCCACTTCCTCGGGCAGCAGGCCGACCACGAAATCCACTTCGCCCGCGCGCAGGCACTTGGTCATTTCGACGGCGCTTTCGTTCATGATCCGGATGTCGGCGCTGGGGTACTTTTCCAGGAACTGGTCCAGCACCGATGCCAGCAACACGCTGCCGCCGAAGGGCATGGCACCGATCACGATGGGAGTGCTGGTGCCATCCAGCGCGGCGTCGATTTCCGCCACGCCCCATTCGATTTCCTGCAGCGCCAGCTTGATCATCTGGCCCAGCTTGATCCCCTGCGGGCTGACCAGCATTCCGGCGGCGGTGCGATAGAACAGCGAGACGCGCAAGTTCCCCTGCAAGTCGCGCGCGGCGCGCTGGAGCGAGGCGGCGGAAATGTCGAAGCTGTCGCTCGCCTGTTCGAACGATCCGTGTTCCATCACGCCGACCAAGGTGCGCAGTTGCGACCGGGTGAGGCGGTTGACGATGGCGCGGGCGCCGTCGGCATTCACGGCGGCGCCGATCTCGATCACCGCGCGCTCGGTCTGTTCGAAGAAGCGCTTCACGCGGGCATGGAACACCATGCCGAATTCGTTGAGGTAACTGCCGCTGGCGCGCCGGTCGACCAGCGTGGCGCCAAGCTGCGCTTCCATCTTGGCCAGGGCCTGGGTGACGGCGGGCTGCGACAGGCTGCATGCCTCCGACGCGCGGCGCACCGACTTGAGATCGCCGATCGCCTCGAACAGGCGAAGCTGGCGGAAGCTCAGGCTCTGGGCGCGCTCGGCACCCGGGGTCTTGTGACTCGTTTCGTTGGCCATGTTCAGGTCCTCTCTCCACTCCGGACCTAGCGCAAAATTTATCGGGTCTGCAACGGGCCGGGCTATCACCCCAGCCTTCGCGGTTGCGACATGATGTGGCGATGGTGGGCGATCGGTCGATTTTGGACTTGGCGAAAAAGCGCAGTAATACAGCCATTTTATCCACGAATTGCCATCGTCATGGCGGAGTCCGCACTGCGTCATCCTGCGACAGTCCTGCCTGCGAACCTATTGCGCGCAGCGCTGGATTTATAGGGCTGGCGGCATAAATTCTATCACTTGGCGGGCCGTGAAAGCGGTGAGCCTCTATAAATTGTGCGCTCGTGCCGACCGGTTCGGATGGGGGCTGCGTTGACTTGGAACCGGGCCGGGCGCTTTTCGCGGGGCAACCGGCATCGGACGTTGAGCAGACGTCGATAGCCATGTTTACTCATCCCTGAGGAGAGCGACCTTGAGCCAGAAAGTCCGCCTGAAGTTGGCGATTGCCGACCATCCGCACACCGCCGCGATCCGCGACGGCAGCATCGAGATCGAAGGCGTCGACGCCGAATTCGTGACGGTGAAGCCCCAGATCGGCGCATTCCGCCGCATGGTCCGCGATCTTGAGTTCGACGTCTGCGAACTGGCACCCACGACGTACATCATCGCCCGCGCCTATGGCCGCCCGTTCAAGGCGCTGCCGATCTTCGTGGTGCGCCGCTTCCACCACGGCGGCATGCTGGTGAAGCCGGATTCGGGCATCCGCCACCCCAAGGATCTTGAAGGCAAGAAAGTCGGCGTGCGCGCCTACTCGGTCACCACCGGCGTGTGGATCCGTCAGGTCTTCATCGACGAATACGGCATGGACAACGACAAGGTCACCTGGATCGTCGACGACGAGGAGCACGTGACGCAGCTTCAGCTTCCCACCAACGTGCAGCACGCGCCCGAAGGTCGCTCGCTGGCCGACATGATGGCGGCGGACGAGATTCAGGCCGGTGTCGAAGCCGCTGCCGGCATCGGCCGCACCGGCGCGCCGACTGGTGGCTGGCAGGAAGTCGACACCAGCGAATACGTCGACCTGATCCCCAATGCGGCCGAGGCCGAGGCGGAATACTATGCCCGCACCGGCGTCTATCCGATGCACGGCACCATCGTCGTCAAGGACGAGATTCTTGAGCAGCACCCGTGGATCGCGCGTTCGCTGAACGATGCCTTCACCCGCGCCAAGGACGAGTGGCTGGCCAAGCTCAATTCGGGTGAGGCGACCGGCAAGGGCGCGGACAAGTACCGTGCGCTGCAGGACATCGTCGGCGCTGACCCGCTGCCCTACGGCATCGAGGAAAACCGCGCGACCATCGAGGCGCTGGAGCAGACCGCCTTCAAGCAGGGCCTGACACCGCGCCGCATGACGATGGAAGAACTGTTCGTCGATCCCGCCAAGGCGCCGGTGCGCGTTTAAGCTGATGCCGCAATAATCACTTCGTCGTCCCCGCGAAGGCGGGGATCCCGCTTGTTTTTCTGGTCTCGCGCTGTGGGCGAAAGGAAGCGGGGCCCCCGCCTTCGCGGGGGCGACGGGGTGAGGTTGGCATAAGATTTTGAGTTTCGAACCCGTGTTGCTCGGGCAGAAAATTCCACGGAGAATCCCATGATTATCGACTGTCACGGTCACTTCACGACGGTCCCCAAGCACTTCCGCGAATGGCGCAGTGCGCAAGTCGCGGCGGCGGACGACGTGGCGAATGCGCCGCTCGTTGCCGACGCGCATGTCAGCGACGACCAGATCCGCGAAGGCATCGAAGGCGGCCAGCTCAAGCTCCAGCAGGAGCGCGGCAGCGACCTTACCCTGTTCTCGCCGATCGCCGGCCTGATGAGCCACCACCTCGGCAACGAGCGCACGAGCCTTGAGTGGGCGAGCGTCTCCAACGACCTCGTCTACCGCGTTACCGAGATGTACCCGGACAACTTCGTGCCGGTTGCCATGCTGCCGCAGAGCCCGGGCGCCCCGCCGAAGAACTCGATCCCCGAGCTTCGCCGGGTGGTGGAAGAACTGGGCTTCGTGGGCGTCAACGTGAACCCCGACCCCACCGGCGGCTACTGGACCGGCAAGCCCTTCACCGACAAGGAATGGTATCCGCTGTTCGAAGCGATGTGCGATCTGGACGTGCCGGGCATGGTCCACGTTGCCGCATCGTGCAATCCGAACTTCCACGGCACCGGCGCGCACTATCTGAACGCCGATACCTCGGTGTTCATGCAGATCCTGCAGAGCGACCTGTTCAAGGACTTCCCGACGCTGCGGCTCGTTATCCCGCACGGCGGCGGCGCGGTGCCATACCACTGGGGCCGTTATCGCGGCATGTCGCTGGAGATGATGGATCGTCCGCTGGAAGGGCTGCTGGACAACATCTACTTCGACACTTGCGTCTATCACCATCCCGGTGTCGAACTGCTGACCAAGGTGGTGCCGACTTCGAACGTGCTGTTCGGTTCGGAAATGATCGGCGCGGTGCGTGGCACTGATCCCAACACCGGCCACTATTTCGATGACACCAAGCGCTACGTCGATGCCTGCGAGGCGCTGTCGGATGACGACCGTTTCGCGATCTACGAAGGCAATGCCCGCAAGGTCTATCCGCGCCTCGACGCGCGGCTGAAGGCCAAGGGGCTTTAACAATACCGTCGTCCCGGACTTGATCCGGGACCGCTGGCAATTCTTTAGGCGCTTGCTCGCGAGCAAGGTGCGGTTCGGCCAGCGATCCCGGATCGAGTCCGGGATGACGAATTTGGCAGCGGCGGAAGTTATGCCTCACGGCTGACAATCAACTCCCGCCGCCGCCGCCCACCCCGCACATTGACAGCAACCAGAACAGAGCCCCGGCAGCGCGATGCACGCTTCCGGCAGCGGAGACAGGTGCATGACGTCCAAGTTTGTCGATATCCATCCCCACGTCATTTCCGACGACGAAGGAGCCTATCCGCCGGCGCCGTTGTTCGGAAAGCGGTCCGACTGGTCACAGGAGCGGCCCAGCACCGTAGAGACGCTGATCGCCTCGATGGATGAAGCCGGCGTTGCCAAGGCCGCGGTCGTCCATTCCTCCACCACTTACGGCTTCGACAACAGCTACGTCGTCGATGCGTGTAACCGCTATTCGGACCGTCTCATCGCGGTGGGTTCGGTGGACGTTCTGGCGCCCGACGCCGTGGAGACGATCCGTTCGTGGGTGGACAAGGGCCTCAAGGGGTTGAGGGTGTTCACCGGCGGTTCGACCAAGGAATTCGATCCCAGCGAACTCGACGATCCGCGCGCCTATCCGGCGTGGGAACTGCTGGGTGACCTCGGCCTCACCATGTGTATCCAGACCGGCCCGGTCGGCCTTGCCGCGGTGACCGCGCTGGCGGGGCGCTTCCCGAATGTGCCGATCATCCTCGACCATCTCGGCCGTCCCGATGTGACCGACGGCGCGCCTTACGCGAATGCGCAGAGCCTGTTCGACCTTGCGCCGATCGAGAGCATCTATCTGAAGCTGACGCCGCGCATCATGGGCGATTCGACGAAGGGTGATGCCACCCCGGAGACGCTGTTCCCCAAGCTGGTGGAGGTGTTCGGCGCGCAGCGCATGGCCTGGGGTTCGAACTATCCGACTTCGCCCGGCACGCTGGCCGAGATCAAGGCGACTGCAGAAAGCCGCCTGGCTTCGCTGACGGATGCCGACCGCGAATGGATCTTCGCTAAGACGGCGCAGAAACTCTACCCCGCTCTGGACGACTAAGCGCCAGACGCGACAATAGGTGACATAAAGTGGAGAGAGACGAGATGGACAAGGCACTCGAACGGGGCGGGGCAGGCAGGGCGGCGAATACAGCCGCACCGGCAAGCGCGGCCGCCTGGGCGGTGCTGCTGCTGCTGGCGCTGGGCGTGATGATCGCCTTCGTCGACCGCACCAGCATCTCGTCGGCTCTCGCCGATGCGCCGTTCATCCAGCACTTCGGCATGACCGACATCGACCGGGGCTGGGTGAACGCGGCGTTCTTCTGGTCCTATGGCCTGATCCAGATTCCGGCTGGCTGGCTGGTCGACCGCTACGGCGTGAAGACGCCCTACACGATCTGCTTCGTGCTGTGGTGCCTGGCGACGGCGGTGACGGGCCTGATCTCGACGCTATTCGCGCTGGTTCTGATGCGCGTCATCGTCGGCGCGGCGGAGGCGGTGGTGATGCCCGCCAGTTATCGCTGGATCCGCAACAACTTCAAGGAAGGGCAGAGCGGCACCGCCGTCGGTATCTTCGCGATGGGCAACAAGTTCGGCCCCGCCATCGGCGCGCCGATCGCAGCATGGCTGATCACCGCCTACGACTGGCGCGTGATGTTCATCGCCACCGGCGCGGTCGGCCTGATCTGGCTGCTGCCGTGGATGTTCCTCGTGAAGAACGACCTGCCGCGCCGCGAGGATATGGCCGCGATCAAACGCAAGGCGTCGTCGGTCACGTTCGCCAGCATCCTGTCCAGTCCGCTGGTCTGGGGCACGCTGGTGGTGAACTTCTGCTACGGCTATTTCACCTTCTTCTGCATGACCTGGATGCCCAGCTATCTGGTCGAGGAACGCGGGCTGAGCCTTGAGAAATCCGGCCTGTTCACCTTCTTCAGCTTTGCCGGCATCGCCATTGTCGCGGTCATTGCCGGATGGCTGGCGGACAAGATGATCGCACGGGGCGGGGATCCGGTGTTCGTGCGCAAGGCTTTCGTGATCGCCGGTTTCATCGGGGCCTGTACGGTGCTTTTGGGGGCCAAGGCGGACTCGCTGAACGCGGCGCTGTTCTGGAACGTGTTCTCGCTCTCGTTCCTGGGCCTTGCCACCGCCAACAACCTTGCGCTCTGCCGTCTGACCTTGATCCCGGCGCCTGCCGTGGGCCTTGTCACCGGCGTGCAGCAGGTGGCGACCAGCCTAGCCGGCGGCGTCGCGGCAAGCCTTTCGGGCTGGTTGCTCCATGTCTCGGGCAGTTACGATCTGCCGATGATGGTGATCTTCGTCTTCCTGGTGATCGGCGCGCTGACCACCTGGCTGGTGCTGCGCCCGGAGTGGGCGCCGAAGATTTCGCTCGCAGCAGGCGAGTGAGCTACGCTCCGGGGGATGCCAACCCGTGGGGGCGGGTTGCATCACCCGGAGCGTAGATTGGATTGGCCGCGTGGGCGGCGGCTCCCTAGTGCTGCGACAGGTTCGCAACAGATTTTGACTGAAAGAGGATGCAATGGCGCAGATCGTATTCGGCATGGCCGTTCCGCACAGCGGGATGCTGGGTCAGGCCCCCGAGGACTGGCTGAACAACGGCGATCGCGACCGCAAGAACCCGGAACTCTGGTATCGCAATCGCACCTGGACCTACCCGGAACTGGAGGCTGAACGCGGCGCCGCTTTTGCCCCGTTCCTGACGCTTGAGGAGCGTACCGAGCGTGCCACCCGCTGCCGCGCCGCGCTGGATGAGATGGCAGAGGCCTACAAGCGCGCCAAGGTCGATGTCGCCATCGTGCTGGGCAAGGACCAGAAGGAAATCTGGCCCGACCAGTCGCCGTCGATCACCATCTACACCGGCGAAGACGTGCACAACGGCCCGCCGCAGCGCCCGGTCTATGCGCCCGATCATCATGTCGTGCATCAGGCCTATCCGGACTTCGCGACGTATCTGATCAAGACGTTCCAGGAACAGAACTTCGATCTCAACGATCTGCAGAAGTGGCCGCAGAACACCTGGATGGAATCGCGGCAGGGCTACGCGCCGGACTATCCGGTGGTCCCGCATGCCTACAGCTTCGTCTATCACCAGATCATGGGCGACGATGTGCCGCGCCATGTGCCGGTGCTGTTCAACCTGTTCTACCCGCCGACGCAGCCTTCGATGGCGCGCTGCATCGAATTCGGCCGCGTGCTGCGCGAGGCGATCGAGGCCTGGCCGGAAGACGTGCGCGTGGCGGTGATCGCCAGCGGCGGCCTATCGCACTTCGTCAACGACGAGGAGTTCGATCGCGACGTGATGGAGAAGCTGGCCAGCTATGACTACGAGGGCCTCGCGGCGATCCCGGACGGCTATTACCAGTCGGGCACGAGCGAGGTGAAGATCTACTCGATCGTGATGATGGCTCTCCAGCACACCGGCGCGAAGATGACCTTGGTGGACTACGTGCCCTGCTGGCGCACGGAGGCCGGCACGGGCGAGGGCATGGGCTTCATGTACTGGCAGCCGGAGGAGTAGAGCCGGCGTGATCAGTACTCCCTCCATTGCGTACTGATCACTGATCCCTCGTCGCCCCCGCGAAGGCGGGGGCCCCGCTTGCTTCTGCGACCTCTCGTGTGGCGCAAGATAAGCGGGATCCCCGCCTTCGCGGGGATGACGGATTTGTTTATTGGGCCGTGGGAGCATTTTCTCGCGGGCTGACGGGAGAGTGAGGGATCTCTCCCGGGCAGGTTCCAAAACGGACCTGCCGGTTTTTCGATGGCGGCGGTCGCCGGATCAATCGCGCGATGCCGCCCGGGACGAGGTACGGGCAGAGCAAGCTCGAAAGGAAAGATCCAAGCAATGACCCAGACGCGCCTCAACGGCATCATCCGCGCTCTCGAAGCCGGCAAGCCCGCTTTCACCTGCTTCTCGAAGGTCGACAAGCTGACCGCGCAGGAACTGACCGATGCCCCCTATGACGGCGTGGTCTTCGAGATGGAGCACAATCCCTACGACGTCGCGGCGCTGGGCGACGCGCTGCAGTACATGCTGAGCCGCAAGAAGATCGCCGAAAGCGGTTCGGTCGCGCCTTCGGTCACGCCCATCGCGCGCATCCCGGCGAACGGCGGCGAGATGAACCAGTTTCAGGCCAAGCAGGTGCTGGATCGCGGCGTCTACGGCGTGATCACCCCGCACGTTTCGACCGTGGAGCAGGCTTACAACATGGTCGCTTCCGCTCGCTATGCGAAGCCGACCGGTGCCGCGCTCTACGAGCCCAAGGGCATTCGCGGCGACGGCCCGGCCACGGCCGCGCGCTATTGGGGCCTGTCGCAGCCGGAATACTACGCCAAGGCCGACGTCTGGCCGCTGGCCCCGCATGGCGAGCTGCTGGTGGGCATGATGTGCGAGAGCCCCGAGGCGATCGAGAACCTCGACGACATTCTCGCCAACGTACCCGGCATCGGTCTGGTGCTGATCGGTGAGGGCGATCTTTCGCAGGCGCTCGGCTACCCGCGCCAGTACGACCACCCCGAAGTGGTCAGCGCGATGAACAAGATCGTCGAGGTCTGCAAGAAGCACAACGTCGTCGTCGGCAACCCGCACACCAATGCCAAGAATGTCGAGCGTCTGATCGGCGAAGGCTACCGCTTCCTGATGTCCGCGCCGACGCGCAGCTACGGCGTGGTCGGTCAGGGCCGCGAACTGGCGGGGTACTGACCATGGCCAATGGTGCAGAAACCCTCGTCAACACGCTGGTCGACAACGGTGTGGAGGTTTGCTTCGCGAACCCCGGCACTTCGGAAATGCACTTCCTGGCGGCGCTCGACAATCCGCGCATGAAGTCGGTGCTGTGCCTTTACGAAGGCGTCTGCACCGGCGCGGCGGATGGCTGGTACCGGATGAAGGACGTGCCGGCATCGACCCTGCTGCATCTGGGGCCGGGCCTCGCCAACGGCCTGTCCAACATCCACAACGCCAAGCGCGCCTCGTCCGGCATGGTCAACATCGTCGGCGAGCACTCGGCATCGCACCTGAAGTACGATCCGCCGCTGACCTCCGACATCGAAGGGCTGGCCCGTCCGCTCAGCCACTGGGTGCGCCGCGCCGAATCCGCGACGACCATCGCCTGGGATACGGCCACCGCCTGCGCCAAGGCCAGCGAGCATCCCGGCCAGATCGCCACGCTGATCCTGCCCGGTGACACCGCGTGGAAGGACGCCGGCACCCCGGTCGTGCCGCAGGGCCTGGGCCGCGCCCGCCCCGCGCCCGATCAGGCGCGCGTGGACGAAGTGGCCAAGGTGCTGCGCTCGGGCGAGCCCACGCTGCTGATCCTCGGCAACAAGGCCACGCGCGGCCGTGCGCTGGACCTCGCTGGCGTCGTGGCGGCGGGCACCGGTTGCCGCCTCGGCTCGCAGTTCTTCACCGCGCGTATCGAGCGCGGCACGGGGCGCACGCCGCTGGAGCGCATTCCCTACGCAGTGCCGCTGGGGCAAGCCTTCCTCAAGGACTTCAAGCACATCGTCACGCTGGAGACCAAGGAACCGGTCGCGTTCTTCGCCTATCCGGACAAGCCCAGCCTGTTGAAGGCGCCGGGTACCGTGGTCCACTCGCTGGTCGCGGATGATGAGGACAGCGCGCTCGGCCTCGAAATGCTGATCGACGCGCTGGGCCTGAAGGGCGCTCTGCCGCAGGTGCAGGAACGGATCGAGGCAGCGGCGCCCACCGGCGCGCTCAATCCCGAAAGCATCGCGCAGGCCCTGTCCGCCGCGCTGCCGGATAATGCGATCCTCGTCGACGAGTCCCTGACCACCGGCCGCCAGACCATGGGCCTGACGATGGGCGCGCGTCCGCATGACCTGATCAACAACATGGGCGGTTCGATCGGCTACGGCACCCCCGTCGCCACTGGCGCCGCAATGGCCTGCCCGGATCGGCGGACCTTCTGCATGGTGGGCGACGGCTCGGCCATGTACACGATCCAGTCGCTCTGGACGCAGGCGCGCGAAGGACTGCCGATCACCACGATCATCTTCGCGAACAACCAGTACGCGATCCTCAAGGCCGAATACACCAACATGGGAGCGGGGCAGCAGCCCGGCCCGCAGGCCATGGCGATGATCGATATCGACCGCCCGACCATCGACTGGGTCGCCATGGCGAAGTCCATGGGCGTGCCCGGCGTGCAGGTCGACAATGCCGAGGACTTCCACAAGGCGATGGCCCGCTCCGCGGAGATGGACGGCCCCTGCCTGATCGAAGTCAAGCTCTACTGATCGGGAGAAGGAAAACCATGACCATGACCGAAGTGCTGACGTTAAAGGCCAACGTACAGGACTATCCGCAGACCAAGGCGCTGAAGGACGGGCGCGTTTCGTCCGATATCGTTGCCCTCGATTTCTGCGGGCCGGAAAAGGCGCACAACGGCTTCAAGGCCATGCTGCGCGAGAATGCCTTCGATTGCGGCGAACTGGCGATCGTCACCTGCCTTCAAGCGAAGATCTACGGCAAGCCGTTCGTGCTGCTGCCGGTGCCGATCTCGGGCCGTTTCCAGCACCACTGTGCAGGCTTCAACCGCGAGCTGGGCCACCTCGATCCCAAGGATATCGAGGGCAAGCAGGTCGGCGTGCGCACCTATGCGCAGACCACCGGCCTCTGGGTGCGCGGCGTGCTGCAGCATGAATACGGCGTCGATCTCGACAAGGTGACGTGGATGACCGTGGGCGACGGCCACCTCCTCGAATACACCGACCCCGCAAACTGCGTGCGCCTGCCCAAGGGTTCGGACATCGGCCAGATGATGCTGGACGGTGAACTGGCAGCGACGCTTCAGGGCGTCGATCTGCCCAAGGATCCGCGCGTGGAACGGTTGATCCCCGATCCCTTCAACGCCGCCAAGGACTGGTTCGCGCGCGAAGGCGTGGTGCCGATCAACCACATGTTCGTGGTGCATCAGGACCTGACGAAGACCCGCCCCGACGTGGTGCGCGAACTCTACCGCATGGTGGTGGAAAGCCGCGATCTTACCGAAGGCGGCCTGCCCGATCCGTTCCCGCCGGTCGGCCTTGAGGCCAATCGCAAGGGGATCGAGCTTGCCATCGACTGGGCCTTCGAGCAGAAGATCATCCCCCACAAGATCACTGTCGACGAGCTTTTCGACGACGTGACGGCAAGCCTCGGAGCCTGACCCTGAGCGAAGAACAGCAAGCCCGCCATTCGGTTCAACGCGTGCGCCGGGAAATCCGGCGGCGCAGCCTTACGGTCAGCCGGGTCGAGCCTTTGGGCTCGGCCATGCTGCGGGTCTGGCTGGAGGGGGACGATCTCGCCGATTTCGAAAGCGGATCGCCCGATGATCATATCAAGCTGTTCTTCGCCGTCGAGGGCGCTGGCCCTGACCAAAAGCCGGAGATGCGCGACTATACGCCGCGCCTGTTCGACACCGCCGCGCGCACGCTGGCCATCGATTTCGCGCTGCATGAGCCGGCCGGCCCCGCCACGGCGTGGGCCAAGGCGGCCATGCCCGGCGACGTGCTCAATATCGGCGGCCCGCGTGGGTCGGCAGTGGTGACCGACGATTTCGACTGGTATCTGCTGATTGGCGACGAGACCGCGATCCCGCAGTTCTCCCGCCGGATCGAGGAACTGCGCCCCGGTGTTCCCGTCACCGCGCTGGTTTCGGTTGCGCCGGGAATCGAGCGTGCGCCGGTTCCCGAGCGGGAAGGGCTGAACTGGGTCTGGGTGGAACACGATGGCCACGGCGAAGACGCCGCGCCGCTGCTCGCCGCGCTGGACGATGCCGGGCTGCCGGAAGGCGAGGGCTATGCGTGGATTGCGGCGGAAGCGGCAGTGGCGCAGACCATTCGCGCCAAGCTGACCGACGAGATGGGCCATCCGTTGGGATGGTTGCGCTCGTCCGGTTATTGGACGGTCGGCGAAGCGCAGGGCTGAGCGACGGTCTGGCCAACGCACGGCCCCGGCTAACCCCCAACCTGACACCACCTTACTCCGTCATCCCCGCGAAGGCGGGGATCCCGCTTGTTCTTGGCGGCGGGGAGCAAGGAAGCGGGGCCCCCGCCTTCGCGGGGGCGACGAAGTGTGTTTGGGGAGGTTGGTCTATAAGGCCAAAGGTGTTGGGGCAGGGCACGCAGCCCCGCCCCAAACTCCAACTTACGCTTCGACCAGACGGCCGCGAGCGACCAGCTTCTGGGCCATTTCGTCGGCGACGACATGGCTCGGACGGCCTTCGCTTTCGGCGGTGGCGAGGATCTCGCCCAGACGCTCGGCGATCAGGTCGATGCGGCCGCCAACCTGGTCTTCGGTCTCACCCAGATATTCGGCCACCACGTTGATGATGCCGCCCGCGTTGACCACATAGTCCGGTGCATAAGCGATGCCGCGCGCGGCCAGACGTTCGCCGTCCAGTTCGGTGGCCAGCTGGTTGTTGGCGCCGCCGCAGATCAGGCGGGCACGCAGCACGGGGATGCTGACTTCGTTCAACACCGCGCCCAGCGCGCAAGGGGCGAAGATTTCGGCTTCGGCAGCCAGAATTTCGTCAGCGGAGACCACGCGGCCACCGAACTTCGCGGCCAGCGCTTCGGCACGGGCCGGATCGGCGTCGGCGAGCACCAGCTTGGCGCCGGCTTCATGCAGCAGTTCGGCAAGGTGCGAACCGACATTGCCGGTGCCCTGAAGCGCCACGGTCAGCCCGCGCACATCCGAACCGAAGGTCACGCGCGAGGCGGCCTGCATTGACTTGAAGATGCCCAGCGCGGTCCAGGGCGAGGGGTCGCCACCGGCAAAGCCCGGCTTCTTGTCGAGACCGGCCACGTGGCGGGTTTCCTCGGCAATGGCGCGCATGTCGGCGATGGTGGTGCCGACGTCTTCCGCCGTCACGTACTGACCGCCCAGCTTTTCGACCGCGCGGCCGAAGGTGCGGAACATGGCGGCGCGATCGAACGCACCTTCGGGACGCTGAAGCACGGCCTTGCCGCCGCCGAAGGGCAGGCCGGCAATGGCGTTCTTGTAAGTCATGCCGCGGGCAAGGCGCAGGGCGTCGGTCGCCAGCGCATCCTGATCGGCATAGCTCCAGAAACGGCAGCCGCCCGCCGCCGGGCCAAGCGACGTGGAATGAATGGCAATCACGCCCTTCGCGCCGCTTTCGGGGTCGTCGATTACCACGAACTGTTCGCCCAGTTCGCAATCCACCGTGTTCACCATCTCGTCTTCGTCCTCACTTTGGGGGAGCCTGGGAAATAGCAGTGTTTGGCCTGATAAAAATTGCGATTTTGGCGCCACTGGCGCTATGTATGGCGTTATCTATTCGCTGATCGTGAAATTTTGGAATTGAATATGTCAGACGGGCTCGACGAGTACGAAAAGAAGATCCTTGCGATTCTCCAGGTGGACGCCTCCCGATCCTCGGCCGATATCGCGCAGGAAGTTGGCCTGTCGCAGGCGCCGTGCTGGCGCCGCATCCAGCGGTTGAAGGACGAAGGCTACATCCGCAGTGAAGTCTGCGTGCTCGATCGGCGCAAGATCGGCCTGCGCGCGCAAGTCTTCGCGCAAGTGAAGCTGACCGCGCATGGCCGGGCCAACTTGTCGCAATTCGCCGATGCCATGAACGCCTTTCCCGAAGTGCTCGATTGCTTCGTGCTGATGGGGGCGGTGGATTTCATGCTGCGCATCGTCACTGAGGATATTGAGGCTTACGAACGGTTTTTCTTCGAAAAACTGTCGCAGGTTCCGGGGGTGCAGGAAGTCAACTCGATGGTCGCGCTGTCCGAGATCAAGTTCACCACCGCGCTGCCGCTCGATCATCTGTAAGGAAGCGTTGCGATGCCGGTGACGACGTGAATTTTCTGTGACTATGAATCACCCTGTCTCGCAACGGCACTGGACGGCGGGGGTGTGGATAACTATATACCGACCGGTATGAAATGCTCCGACTCCATTGTCGCCCCTCGTGGTCGCCCGCGTGAATTCGATCCCGAACAGGCCCTTACCTCGGCTCTGCGCGTGTTCTGGCAGCGCGGCTACGAAGGTGCGTCGATGGCCGAACTGACCGAGGCGATGGGCATCACCAAGCCCAGCCTCTATGCCTGTTTCGGGAACAAGGAGGCGCTTTTCAAGAAGGCGCTCGATCTCTACGAGCGCGACAAGATGGCTTACGTGGGCAAGGCGCTGGAAGCGCCGACCGCGCGCGGCGTGGCGGAACGGCTGCTGAACGGCGCGGTTGCCACCAATTGCGGCGGCAGTGGTACCGATCCGCATGGCTGCCTCAGCGTGATTTCCACCGTGGCCTGCACGATGGAGGATGCCTCCATCCGCGACTTCATCGCCGCGCGCCGCCTAGCCACCGAAGAATCGCTGATCCAGCGCTTCGACCGGGCCAAGGACGAGGGCGATCTGCCGGAGAGCGTCGATCCCCGTTCTTTGGCCCACTGCCTGATGACCGTGCTTCAGGGCATGTCGGTCAAGGCACAGGGCGGTTCCTGCGTGCAGGAAGTGAAGGGCGTGGTGGATACGTTCCTGACCATGTGGCCCAGCAAATAAGGGTCGTTTGAAAATCCGTCGGAAACGGATTTTGGCGGGACCGGCAAGTTCCCGCCACATTTTCAAGCGGAACGCAGGAAAAATGTCATTCACCTGCCGTTCACGCCCTTGAAATTGCTGCGTTGCACCTAATTTTACCGAGCGGTACAGAAAACTGCTTGACGATTTCTGTACCGCTATATATACCAATCGGTACAGAACGAGGTCATAGCCGACTCGCCGTTTAGACGGGAGCACGGGGTCCGAAGTTCCTCCTTCGGCGCCGTCCGACCCCCCGCGGGCGGCTCCACTGAAAAACCAAAATGCAGCCGACGCTGCGGAGCCCTGTCTCCGTGCGGTGTCGGTCTGCGACTGAAGACTTTCCGGTGCCCCTTGCGCCGGAACTCGCCGGCGCGCGCCCTTACCTCCCCCTCCTGTCCCGGGGGCGCGCGTCGGTTTCTTTCCAGGGAGCACAGACATGGCCTTCATCGATTTCTCCGATGCAGCGCACCCGGCGCTGCCCGTCGCAAATTCCAAAGTGGTTCCCATTGCCGCCCGCGCACCGGATGCCGACGGTGGGTTGCTGAGCCGCCTCGAACGCCGCGTCGTCGAACTGGCGCGCGAGGATGGGCTGAAAAGCCTGATCCCGCCGCGCCCGCGCCGCTGGCTGACCCGCCTGATCTTCGGCCCGACGCCGCCCTCCAAGATGCTCGCCAACGAGCAGCTTGAAGCGCTGCGCCAGCTGGCCGTGCAGGCCTGGCACCACGGTTATACCCTGCCGGTCTCGGCGATCCGCGAGGCTCAGGCCGCGGGTCACAGCGAAGCCAAGGTCGGCGCCGTCATCGATTTTATCGGGCGCCTGCGCGCCCCGGTCCGGAGGCTTGCTGCGTGAATGCTCCCGTAAAACTGGAAGAACCGGCCACGGTGTCGTCGCCCATCGGCGACACCGGCCGCAAGCGAGGAAGCGGTCGCCAATTGGCGATCGGTGCCATCGCTCTCGTCGCGGTGGCGGGGCTGGGGTGGAAGGTGTTCCACGAAGCCCCCGCCGATGCCGCGCCGATGCCGCCCGCCATCGTGCAGGCTGCCAATCCGCTGGTGAAGGACGTGACCGAGTGGGACGACTACGTCGGCCGCTTCGCCCCCAGCAAGACCGTTGAAGTGCGCCCGCGTGTATCGGGCGCGGTGACCCAGATCCTGTTCCGCGATGGCGACTATGTGCAGGCCGGGCAGGCGCTGTTCGTCGTCGATCCGCGCCCCTACCGAGCCGCCCTTTCGGAAGCGCAGGCGGACGTCGCTTCGGCCCAGAGCGCACTGGCGCTGGCCCGTTCCGACTATGCCCGCGTTGCCGGGCTTAAGGGGGACGAGGCCATGGCCGCCAGCGAGGTGGACCAGCTCAGTGCCAAGGTTCGCGCCGCCAGCGCGCAGCTTGCCGCCGCGCAGGCCCGCGTTACCCAGCGCGCGCTCGATGTCGAATTCTCCACCGTGCGCGCGCCGATTTCGGGCCGCATCTCTGACCGCCGGGTGGACGTGGGCAACCTCGTCTCCGGAGAGAACGGCACCGGCGCCAGCCTGCTGACCACGATCAACGCGGTCAGCCCGATCTACTTCACCTTCGATGCGTCCGAAGCGCTGTTCCTCAAGACCCAGCGCGAAAAGGCCGAGCACAAGGATGCTGCCAACGTGCAGGTCCGCCTGCAGGACGAGACGCAGTACCGCTGGAACGGCAAGCTGGACTTCACCGACAACGGTCTGGACCCGCGTTCGGGCACGATCCGCGTGCGTGCCGTACTGGATAACAAGGATGGGTTCCTGACGCCGGGCATGTTCGGCAACATGCGTCTGGCCGAAGGCGGCACGGTCAAGGCCATGCTGGTGCCCGACGATGCGATCCAGTCCGACCAGGCCCGCAAGGTGGTGCTGACGGTCGGCAAGGACAGCACCGTTACCGCCAAGCCGGTGGAACTCGGCCCGCTGGTGGACGGTCTGCGCGTGATCCGTTCGGGCCTTGTGCCCAGCGACCGCGTCATCATCTCCAACTATCAGGCGGCCGTTGCCGGCGCCAAGGTCAATACCCGTCGCGGCCAGATTGCGCCCGACGTAAAGGCAGCCGCCGCCGCGGCTGCCGGTCCTGAAACGCCCGCCGCGGCGCAGGCCACCATCGCCCATTGATCCACCCATCAGGGGGGCGGTCCATACCGTGACCGCTCCCCCCAGAGGGGCACATTCCCATGCGATTTTCCCGGTTCTTCATTGACCGGCCGATCTTCGCGGGCGTCATCGCGGTGCTCATCACCGTGGTGGGTGCGCTTGCGTTCTTCGGCCTGCCGGTCAGCCAATATCCCGACATCGTCCCACCGACGGTGACGGTGACCGCCCAATATCCCGGCGCTTCCGCCGAAACCGTTGCCGACACCGTGGCTGCTCCCATCGAGCAGGAGATCAACGGCGTCGACAACATGCTCTACATGAGTTCGCAGTCCACCGGTGACGGCAAGGTGACGATCACCGTTACCTTCAAGATCGGTGCCGACCTCGATGCCGCGCAGGTTCTGGTGCAGAACCGCGTCGCCGTGGCCGAACCGCGCCTTCCCGAAGCGGTGCGTGCCATGGGCGTGGTCACTCGCAAGACCTCGCCAGACTTCCTGATGGTCGTGAACCTGCAATCGCCCGATGGCTCGCTGAACCGCGATTACCTGTCGAACTATGCGCTGACGCAGGTGAAGGACCGCCTTGCGCGCCTTGACGGCGTGGGCGACGTGCAGCTGTTCGGCTCGCGCGACTACGGCATGCGCATCTGGATCGATCCCAACAAGGCCGCCGCCATGAACCTGACGGCGGGTGAGATCGTGGACGCGCTGAAGGCACAGAACGTGCAGGTTTCGTCCGGCTCGATCGGCGCGCCGCCGTTCGACAAGGGCAATGCCTATCAGGTCGGCGTCGAGATGCAGGGCCGCCTGAACACGCCCGAACAGTTCGCGGATATCGTCGTGCGGACCGATGCCGATGGCCGTCAGGTCCGCGTGCGCGACGTCGCGCGTGTCGAGCTGGGCGCGCAGGACTACACCACCAACACCTACCTTTCCGGCAAGCCCACCGTCGTGATCGCGGTGCTGCAGCGTCCGGGCTCGAACGCGCTCGACGCCGCCAAGGCCGTGCGCGCCGAGATGGACGATGTCGCCAAGTCCTTCCCCAAGGGCCTGGAATATTCGGTGATCTACAACCCCACCGAATTCATCGGCCAGTCGATCGACGCGGTCTATCACACGCTGTTCGAGGCGGTGATCCTGGTCGTGCTCGTCATCCTCGTCTTCCTCCAGAACTGGCGCGCGGCGGTGATTCCGATCATCGCGATCCCCGTGTCGCTGGTTGGCACCGCGATCATGCTCGCGGCGGTCGGATATTCGCTCAACAACCTTTCGCTGTTCGGCCTTGTCCTCGCCATCGGTATCGTCGTCGACGACGCCATCGTCGTGGTCGAGAACGTCGAACGCTATATCGAAGAAGGCATGAAGCCGATCGAGGCCGCCCGGCGCTCGATGGACGAAGTGACCGGCGCGCTGATCGCCATCGTCCTGGTGCTCTGCGCGGTGTTCGTGCCGACGCTGTTCATCACCGGCATGTCGGGGCAGTTCTACAAGCAGTTCGCCGTCACCATCACCACGGCGACCGCGATCTCGCTGCTGCTCTCGCTCACGCTTTCGCCTGCGCTTGCCGCACTGCTGCTGAAGGACAAGCATGGCCTTCCTGCCAATGCCCCGCGCTGGAAGCAGGCGCTGCAAGGCGCGGCGGACAAGTTCAACCACGGCTTCGACCGGATGAGCGATCGCTATGCCGCGCTGACGCTCAGGCTGGTGAAGGCGCCGGTGAAGATGATGGCGACTTATGCCGCCCTGATCGCCGCCACCGTGGGCATGTTCTGGGCAACGCCGACCGGCTTCATCCCGCAGCAGGATCAGGGCTACTTCCTGGCCGCGATCTTCCTGCCGCCGGGCTCCTCGCTCAGCCGCACGGATGAAGTGTCGCAGGACGTTGCCAAGCGTCTGCTGCCGATCAAGGGCTTGCGCGGTGCGGTGATGTTCGCGGGCTTCCACGGCCCGTCGCAGACCGCAGCGCCCGACGCCGCCGCCATCTACTTCCCCTTCAAGAGCTTCGAGGAGCGCAAGCAACTCGGCGTCACCTACGAAGGCATCATGGCGCAGGCGCAGGAGGCCATGAAGGGCTACGACAAGGCGCAGGTCCTGCTGATTCCGCCGCCGACCATCAACGGCATCGTCCCCCCGGGCGGTTACCGCATGATCGTGGAAGACAAGGAAGGCCGCGGTCTGGGTGAACTTCAGAAGGCAGCCGGCGCCCTGATCGCGCAGGCCAACCAGCAGCCGCAGCTTCAGCAGGTCTACACCCTGTTCAGCATGAACACCCCGCGTGTCTATGCCGACGTGGACCGCCGCAAGGCCGACATGCTGGGCGTCTCTCCGTCCAAGATCTTCGAAGCGATGCAGGTCTACCTCGGTTCGTCCTACATCAACGACTTCAACCTCTTGGGCCGTACTTATCGCGTCACCGCGCAGGCCGATGCGCCCTATCGCGGATCGACGGCGGATATCGCCAACCTCAAGGCGCGTTCGGACTCGGGCGCGATGGTGCCGGTCGGCTCGGTCGCGACCTTCAAGGACGAGACCGGACCCTACCGCGTGGTGCGCTACAACCTGCACCCGGCGGTGGAAATCGACGGCAGCTATGGCAAGGGCTACTCCTCGGGCCAGTCGCTGGCGACGATGGAGAAGGTGGCGGACGAAACGCTCCCCTCGGGCTACGGCCATGAGTGGACGGGTATCGCCTATCAGCAGGCCACTGCGGGCAACACGGCCGGAATCGTCTTCGGCATGGCGGTGCTGTTCGTCTTCCTGGTCTTGGCTGCCCAGTACGAGAGCCTGACCCTGCCGCTGTCGATCATCCTGATCGTGCCGATGTGCCTGTTCGCGGCCATGCTGGGCGTGAACTTGCGCGGGATGGACAACAACATCCTCACGCAGATCGGTCTGGTCGTGCTGATTGCCTTGGCTGCCAAGAACGCGATCCTTGTGGTCGAATTCGCCAAGCAGGCCGAGGATGAGCGGGGCTACTCGCCGGTGGAAGCAGCCGTCTATGCGGCCCGCACCCGCCTGCGCCCGATCCTGATGACCTCGTTCGCCTTCATCCTCGGCGCGGTGCCGCTGGTGATCGCGAGCGGTGCAGGCGCCGAGCTTCGCCAGGCGCTGGGCACGGCGGTGTTCTTCGGGATGGCTGGCGTTACCGCCTTCGGCCTGCTGTTCACGCCCACCTTCTACGTCGTCTGCCGCAAGCTCGCGGCGGCCCTGCGGCGCAAGCCGAAGGAACCGCAGCACGAGAGCCATGCGGTGATCCCGGCGGAATGAAAGGACGGATGATGTCCATGAATATCAAGACCATGGTCGCGGCACTTCTTGCCGCGACCAGCCTCTCGGCCTGCGCCGTCGGACCCGACTATGTCGCGCCGACGCCGCCGGCCACGGCGAGCGCGCCCTTCGCGGGCGTCCAGTCCGCCGAAGTGACCAATGCCTGGCCGGACGACAACTGGTGGCGGCTCTACAAGGATCCGGTGCTGGACGGTTTGGTGGCAGACGCACTGGCCGCCAATACCGATGTCCGCGTGGCGGTGGCCCGGATCGAGAAGGCGCGGGCGAACTTGCGCGGTTCGAAGTCCGACGCGCTGCCGCAGACCGGGATCGACGCCAGCGGTACCTATGGCCGGGTTTCGGAAAGCCAGGTGCTACCGGGCTATGATCGGGAAGGGCGCCGTGTCGATGGCGAGCTTTCGGTCAATTACGAGCTGGACCTGTTCGGCCGGGTGAAGCGCGGGATCGAGGCTTCGCGCGCCGATCTCGCCGCCGCGCAGGAGGATGCCGATGCGGTACGGGTGACGGTCGTTGCCGATACCGTGCGCGCCTATGTCGATGCCACCAGCTCGGCCGAGCAGATCGCGGTGGCGCAGGATACGGTGGCGCTGCTCGACAAGTCGGAGCGGATCACCAATGCCCGCTTCGAGCGCGGCCTGAACCAGAAGCTGGACGTGATCCGCGTGACCCAGCTGCGCGAGCAGCAGGCGGCGGCGATCCCCAGCCTTCAGGCGGCGCGCGATGCGGCGCTGTTTAGGCTGGCGACACTGACCGGGCGCACGCCGCAGGATCTGCCGGCTGCAGTGCGCGATCGGACGACTACGCCCGATGTCGGTCAGCCGATCCCGGTGGGTGACGGCGCCACCTTGCTGGCGCGCCGTCCGGATGTGAAGGCGGCCGAGCGCCGTCTGGCCGGTGACACCGCGCGGATCGGCGTGGCGACGGCGGACCTCTATCCCCGGATCACGCTGGGCGGCTCAGTAGGCACGACGGCGGTGGGCGCGACCGATATTCTTGGCGGTGGTCCTCTGCGTTGGCTGATCGGGCCGATGATCTCCTGGGCCTTCCCCAACCAGGAAGCCATCCGCGCGCGGATCGGCGGGGCACGGGCCGATGCCAAGGCCGATCTCGCGACTTTCGACGGCACCGTGCTGACGGCGCTGCAGGAGACCGAAACGGCGCTTTCCGCCTACCGCAACGCGCTGCTGCGCAAGGACCGGCTCGCCTCGGCCCGCGATGCGGCGAAGCGTGCGGCGGATGTCAGCATGGCGCGGCAGAGCAGGGGGCAGATCGACTCGCTCGACGTGCTCGATGCGCAGCGCACCTTGGCCGGCGCCGATGCCGACTATGCGGCAGCGACGCGCGCGGTGGCCTTCGCGCAAGTGGACCTGTTCCGCGCGCTGGGCGGGAACTGGCAGGAAACCTGACGTTTCCGCGTCGTTTTCCTAAAGAGAAAGGGGCGGCAAGGCTGATGCCTTGCCGCCCCTTTTCGTGTGCGTTTGCCGCTATCAGCGCGAGCCGAAGGCGTAGCGCACGTTGATACCGAATTCACGCGGGATCGTGGTGGTCACGCCCGTGTAGCTGCTGGTGTAGGTCGCCGCCGTCGGGGTAGTGCTGATGCCGCCCGTCGGGGTGAGGTTGAGCTGCTGGTACGCCGTGTAGAGCGGTGTCGTACGGGTCAGCGTTTCGGTCGTGTTGAAGACGTTCTTCGCATAGAGACCGATTTCCCAGGCACCGTCATCCGCGCGCAGACCAGCGAAGAGGTTCACCAGCGCATAGTCCGGCACATCGTCGTAGATGTTGGTCGGATCGCCCTTCGACTTGCCGTAATAGGTCAGCAACCCGCGAACATAGGCGCTGCCGCCCTTGATGACCCCGAAGCTGTATTCGCTCTGCACCGTGGCGCTGAACGGCGCCTGGAAGCCGGAACGCTGGTTGACCTGGCACGAAGCGATATTGTTCGTGCCGACGGCCTGCTGCAGCTGGTCCAGCGTGGGCGCGCTGGTGACCGCATCCGGAACGCCATCGCCGTTGAGATCGTTGCACGGGATAGTCCCGTTCTTGATCTTGCCCATCGAGTAGCTGGCCTGCGCGCTGAGGTCCCAGCCCTTCAGAACGGTGTAAGTCACATCGCCTTCTACGCCGTTCACTTCGACCGGGACGGCGCCCACGAAGTTGAAGTTGTTCACCTGCTGGGCAAGGCTGGTAACATTGCCGGCAGCATCACGGACGGCCACGGTGTTGATGTAGAACACGCCGTTGCCCGGCGCACGGTACGGGTAGTTCTTGAACTTCTGGTGATAGCCGGTGAGGTTGAAGCGCAGCTGCCCGTCGAGCAGCGTGGACTTCATGCCGATTTCATACGACTTCGAGGTTTCTGCCGGCAGGTGCAGGAACGAATTTTCAAGAGCCGACGGGGTGATGTTGAAGTCACCCACAACGTCGATACCCGGGCGCCAGGAGCTACCGGTCGACGCGTAGACCATGAAGTCGTGCGAGAAGTTGTACTTCAGCGATCCGCTGTAGATCCACTTCTTCTCCTTCTGCGGGCGATCGGAAATGACATTGCCGCCCACCGTCAGGATGTTGTTATTGTTGTAATCGATATGGCGCACGCCGCCGGCAAGTTCGAAACCGCCGAAATGCGCGGTCAGGTTGCCGAAGAACGACTGTTCGTGTGACTTGCCTTCGCTCTGGATCGGCGTCTGGACGATGCGGGCGATGCCGCCGTTCAGCTGCGGCACGCCCGGAACGAAGGGCAGGCGCAGGATCGTCGGGTTGTTGAGCGAGGTATCCGGATGGTTGCGGTTGTCGAAGAAGCCGACGACGTAGTCCAGCATCCCGAACAGGCGCTCGTCGTTCTGCAAGCGAACTTCGTGCGAGGTCGAGGTCGAGAACGTGTCGGTGACCTGATTGACGTCGCCCGCGAAAAAGTTGCCGTCATCGACGTTGTCGGTCGAATGGATCTTCTGGGTATAGTGCTGGCCCTGATAGATCAGGCGCTGGCCCCACTGGCTCGCTTCGGCGCGCCAGTTGTAGATGTCGAAGCCCTGGCGGATGACGCGCGGCTCTTGCTGGATCGATCGGCGATCCTTGGTCGAAATGAAGACCGGGCTGGGCATGGCGTCGGGATTGGCTTCGGAGAACGAGGCGACCTGATCGTAAGTGCGGCCCTGAACGTCGATGCGCTGGTACATGCCTTCGAAGCGCAGCCAGTCGGTCGGCGTGACGAGGGCCGAGATGCGGCCGCTCTTGGTGCGCCAGAACGGATCGGGATTGTTGTAGATCGAACGGACGCGGTCGCCTTCGTTCTCATCCCATACGCCGGCGGCGCGGATCGCGGCAATGCCCTCGATCACGGGCACGTTCAGCGCGCCCTTGAAGTTCAGCGTGCCGATGTTGTTGGCGGTCATGTCCATGACGCCGCCGAACGAATAGAGATCGGGCTTCTTGGTGGTGACGGTGATCGAGCCCGAAGGCGATGCACGGCCGCGCAGCGTACCCTGCGGGCCGCGCAGCACTTCGACCTGACCGATGTCGTACATCTGCTGCAGTACGACGCCGGCCGTGGTCGGCGCGTCGTTCATGTAGAATTCGACGGTCGGATTGTTGCCGCTGGCGTTCACGTCGAAGTTGATGCCGCGCATCGTGGCGTTGCCGCCGATGCCGTTGGCATTGGTGGTCAGTGAAAGACCCGGAGCCAGCGTCTGCACTTCCTTGAAGTCGCGCATGTTGAGCTTGGAGAGGTCATCCGCCGTTACGGTGTCGATCACCGCCGGCACGTCCTGCACGTCTTCGTCGCGGCGACGCGCGGTGACGATGATGACGTTGGTTGCCTCGTTGGCAGTAGCTTCCGGCTGCTGTTGTTCCTGAGCTAGGGCCGGGGAACTGACCCCCAGAAGCCCGACCGAAGCCAGCAGAAGCTGCTTGTAAGCGCGCATGAACTCTCCCTCCATTTTATATCGATTTTTCTTGCGCGTATGGGTGCTAGGCGGGGCGCTTCATTGTCAAATGAAATGCCTTCATTTTTACCAAACTACGGCAGGGCGTTATTTGAACAGGTGGTCAAATCCGGACAAGTGGCGGAAATTTCCGGTTTTCCCCTCTATGAAACAGAGTGGATCAGACTGATTAAGGGCAAAAAAAGGGGCGCCGGAGCGCCCCTTTTCCGAATCTGCAAAGAATCTCCTGCCGTCAGTTGCGGCTGGCCAGTCCCTTGTTCAGCCAGAGCGCTGCCAGCGTGGCGAGCGCGCCCGAGAGCAGGTAGCCGCCCGAGGCGATCAGGCCGAAGTTGGCCGAGAGCAGCAGCGCGGCCAGCGGCGCGAAGCCGGCGCCGAACAGCCAGGCAAGATCGCTGGTGAGCGCGGAGCCGACATAACGGTGCTCGCTGGCGAAGCCCGAGGCGACGACACCCGACGACTGACCGAAGGAGAGGCCGAGCAGGATGAAGCCCAGGATCATGAAGGTGATCTCGCCAAGCGGGCCGGCATCCAGCAGCTGCGGTGCGAAGCCCGAGAAGACGGCGATGCCGACGGCGCAAGTGCCGAGCAGGTTGCGGCGGCCATAACGGTCCGCAATCACGCCCGAGGCGACGATCGCGGCGACGCCGAACGCGGCGGCCACGGCTTCGATCAGCAGGAAGCCGGTGGGCGAATCGTTGGTGAACAGGAACACCCACGAAAGCGGGAACACGGTGTCCATATGGAACAGCGCGAAGCTGGCGAGCGGGGCGAGGGCACCGACAAGGATCGTGCGCCATTCGCTGCGGATCGTCGCCGAAACGCTGACTGCCTGAAGGTCGCGGGTGGAGAACAGGGTCTCGAACTCGTCGGTGACGACGATGCGCAGGCGGGCGAACAGGGCGACGACGTTGATCGCGAACGCCACGAAGAACGGATAGCGCCAGCCCCAGTCGAGGAAGTCGGCCGCAGGCAGTTCGCGGATCATATAGGCGAACAGCAGGCTGGCGACGATCAGTCCGATCGGCGCGCCGAGCTGCGGGATCATCGCGTACCAGCCGCGCTTGTTCTCAGGCGCGTTGAGCGCGAGCAGCGAGGCCAGACCGTCCCAGGTGCCACCGAGCGCGAAGCCCTGGCCCAGGCGGAACAGCATCAGCAGCCAGATCGAGGTGGCGCCGGCCGAGGCATAGGAGGGCAGGAACGCGATCGCCGCGGTCGATCCGCCCAGCATGAACAGCGCGATCGTCAGCTTGGTGCCGCGGCCATAGGCGCGGTCGATCACCATGAAGATCAGCGAGCCGAACGGACGGGCGACGAACGCCAGCGCGAAGATCGCGAAGGAATAGATCGTGCCGGTCAGCGCATCGACGAAGGGAAAGAACAGCTTCGGGAAGACCAGCACCGAGGCGATGGCATAGACGAAGAAGTCGAAGAATTCCGAGGTTCGGCCGATGATGACGCCGATGGCGATCTCACCGGGGGAGGGCTGGTGATGCTCCTTGAACGTCGGCAGGCCCAGGGCGTCTCTGGACTGGGGTGTGCTGGTCATTTCGATTCTGCGGCCTTCGTCTCGGGTCCGGTCGCGACCCACGCGGAACGCGCAAGGCCGGTCGCGGACGAATCAAAGCGGACGCGCGAAAACGCCCGTGTACATGGTGGGGCCCTATCGGCATTGATTGGCGTCAAGGGGATTGGACAAAATGTCCTATGTTCGCACTCGCGGCATCGGCTTAGGCGCTCCACCCATGCGCCCACCCGAGTCCAGACCGAAGCCGCGGCACATGCCCGCGCTCGCCAAGATCGCTGCCGCCCTGTCCCTGACGGGTGCGCTGTCCGCCTGCAATGCCGTCGTGCTGCACCCTTCCGGGGATGTCGCGCAGCAGCAGGGTGACCTCGTCGTCGCCTCTACCCTGCTGATGCTGCTGATCATCGTCCCCGTGCTGGCGCTCACCGGCTGGTTCGCCTGGCACTATCGTGCCGCGAACCGGACCGCGAAGTACGACCCGCACTGGGATCACTCGACCCAGCTCGAACTGCTGATCTGGGCAGCGCCGCTGCTCATCATCATCTGCCTTGGTGCGCTTACCTGGGTAAGCACCCACCTTCTCGATCCCTACCGCACCATCGGCCGCATCGACGCCAAGACCCCGGTCGCCGCCGATGTGAAGCCGCTGCAGGTCGAAGTCGTCGCGCTCGACTGGAAGTGGCTCTTTATCTATCCGGAGCAGGGCATCGCCACGGTGAACGAACTGGTCGTGCCCACCGGCCGCCCGCTGCAGTTCAAGATCACCTCGGCGAACGTGATGAACTCGTTCTACGTGCCTGAGATGGCCGGCCAGATCTACGCGATGCCCGGCATGGAAACGCGCCTGCACGCAGTGATGAACCGCGCCGGCGATTCGGTCGGCTTCTCGGCCAACTATTCGGGCGCCGGCTTCTCGCACATGCGCTTCGCCACCCATGCGCTTTCCGATGCGGACTTCACAAATTGGGTGAAGAACGTGCAAACCGCCACTCCGCAGGGCGGGGCTGCCGGTTCGGACGATGCCAATGCCGGCACGCTTGACCGCACCGCCTACCTCCAGCTCGAAAAGCCGAGCGAAAAGGTGCCCGTCACCCGCTTCGCCGCCGTTTCGCCCGACCTTTATAACGCCATCCTCAACATGTGCGTTCAGCCGGGCAAGATGTGCGCCAGCGAAATGATGGCCATCGACGCACGCGGCGGCCTGGGCAAGGCGGGCATCCGCAATGTCGAGATGCTGTCCTACGACCGCGGCGGCCGCGAAGCCGTTGCCGCCGTCAACCCTTCCGCCGCTGTCCAGCGCGAACTCGCCTGGGTCCGCGCGCTGTGCCGCCAGAACCCCGGTTCCGCGCCCGATCACTCGGTGAAAGCGCCGTCTTCGATGAAGACGCTTTCGGGCGCCGGCATTTCTGAGCCGCAGGAAGCCGTGCCTTTCCTTTCGCGGGATAAGGAAGCGCTTGCCGCTCCCATCTCCATGCCCGCGCATTCCTCCCAGATTTCCCGGAACTGACAGAACATGGAAGCCGTAGACCATTCGCACTGGAGCCCATTATTGGGCCGCCTGTGGTGGGACGCCCTGCCACAGGAACCGATCGTGCTCGCCACTTTCGTCGTCGTCGCCCTTGGCGGCGCGGCGCTGGTGGCCGGCCTCACCTATTTCAAGCTCTGGGGTTATCTCTGGAAGGAATGGTTCACCAGCGTGGACCACAAGAAGATCGGGATCATGTACATGATCCTGGGCCTCATCATGTTCCTGCGCGGCTTTGCCGACGCGGTCATGATGCGCATCCAGCAGTCGATCGCCTTCAACGGCAGTGAGGGCTACCTTACCGCCCACCACTACGACCAGGTCTTCACCGCCCACGGCGTGATCATGATCTTCTTCGTGGCGATGCCTTTCGTCACGGGCCTCATGAACTACATCGTGCCGTTGCAGATCGGCGCGCGCGACGTCTCCTTCCCGTTCCTGAACAACTTCAGCTTCTGGATGACGACGGCGGGCGCGGTGCTGGTCATGGCCTCGCTGTTCATCGGTGAGTTCGCGCAGACCGGCTGGCTGGCCTATCCGCCGCTGTCCAACCTGGCGTACAGCCCGTGGGTCGGCGTCGACTACTATATCTGGGCACTGCAGATCGCCGGTGTCGGCACGCTGCTTTCGGGCGTCAACCTGATCGCGACCATCGTCAAGCTGCGCGCGCCGGGCATGACCATGATGCGCATGCCGATCTTCACCTGGACCGCACTCTGCACCAACATCCTGATCGTCGCTGCCTTCCCGGTGCTGACGGCGGTGATGGCGATGCTCTCGGTCGACCGTTACCTGGGCTTCAACTTCTTCTCGAACGACTTCGGCGGTTCGCCGATGATGTACGTCAACCTGATCTGGATCTGGGGCCACCCCGAGGTCTACATCCTCATCCTGCCGCTGTTCGGCGTCTTCTCCGAAGTCACCGCCACGTTCTGCGGCAAGCGTCTGTTCGGCTATTCGTCGATGGTCTACGCGACGCTGGTCATCACCATCCTCTCGTACCTCGTCTGGCTGCACCACTTCTTCACGATGGGTTCGGGCGCGAGCGTCAACTCGTTCTTCGGCATCACTACCATGGTGATCTCGATCCCGACCGGCGCGAAGCTCTTCAACTGGCTGTTCACGATGTACCGTGGCCGCATCCGGTTCGAACTGCCGATGATGTGGACGGTCGCCTTCATGATGACCTTCACCATCGGCGGCATGACCGGCGTTCTGCTCGCGGTGCCGCCGGCCGACTTCGTCCTGCACAACTCGCTGTTCCTGATCGCCCACTTCCACAACGTCATCATCGGCGGCGTGCTGTTCGGCATCTTCGCGGCGATCAACTTCTGGTGGCCCAAGGCCTTCGGCTTCAAGCTCAACCAGTTCTGGGGCAAGGTCAGCTTCTGGCTGTGGGTTCCGGGCTTCTGGTTCGCGTTCATGCCGCTCTACATCCTGGGCCTGATGGGCGTTACCCGCCGCATGCGCGTGTTCGACGATCCGTCGCTGCAGCCGTTCTTCATCGTTGCCGCTTTCGGCGCGCTGATGATCGCCGGCGGTATCGGCGCCATGCTTCTCCAGTTCGCCGTGTCGATCTGGAAGCGTGAGGAACTGAAGGACGAAACGGGCGATCCGTGGGACGGCCGTACCCTTGAGTGGTCGACCAGCTCGCCGCCGCCGGAATACAACTTCGCCTTCACCCCGATCGTGCACGACATCGATGCCTGGGACGATATGAAGCGTTGCGGCGTCGAACGTCCGACCGCCGGCTTCCGCCCGATCCACATGCCCAAGGGCACCGGCACCGGCATCATCCTTGCCGGCCTGTCGACCGCGCTTGGCTTCGCGATGATCTGGTACATCTGGTGGCTCGCGGCCGTGTCGTTCCTCGGCGTGATCGGTTACGCGATCTTCCATACCTTCAACTACAAGCGCGATTTCCACATCCCGGTCGAAACGGTCGAAGCGACCGAGGCCGAGCGGACGCGCCAGCTTGCAGCCGCAGGAGCCTGATCGATGACTGCGACTGCAACCGAAATGAAGACCCCGCTGACCCAGCCCCAGCTTCAGGCCGCGTTCTACGACCTGAACGAGCATGACCATCCCGAAGGCGGCAGCACCATGCTGGGCTTCTGGATGTACCTGATGAGCGACTGCCTCATCTTCGCCATGCTCTTCGCCGCGTTCGGCGTGCTGGGCGGCAACTTCGCGGCGGGTCCGGGGCCGAAGGATCTCTTCGACCTCAAGCTCGTGGCCGTGAACACCGCGATGCTGCTGTTCTCGTCGATCACCTACGGCTTCGCCATGCTGGCCATGGAGAAGAACAAGGTCGGCGCGACGCAGCTCTGGCTGCTCGTCACCGCCGTGTTCGGCGCGGCGTTCCTGTCGATCGAACTCTACGAGTTCCATCACATGATCGCCGAAGGCGCGACGCCCATGCGTTCGGGCTTCCTCACCGCGTTCTTCTCGCTGGTGGGCACCCACGGCCTTCACGTCACCTTCGGCCTGATCTGGCTGTTCACGCTGGTCATCCAGGTCGGCACCAAGGGCCTGATCCCGGCGAACAAGCGCCGCCTCATGTGCCTTTCGCTGTTCTGGCACTTCCTCGACGTCATCTGGATCGGCGTCTTCACCTTCGTCTATCTCATGGGAATGCTGTGATGAGCGACCACGTCCACCCCAACGAGCACGTCGACGACGTGCACGCCAGCGGCCATGGCACGATGCGCGATTATGTGATCGGCTTCCTGCTCTCGGTCGTCCTCACCGCCATCCCGTTCTGGCTGGTGATGACCGGCGCCATCGCCGACAAGTCCACCACCGCACTGGTCATCATGGCCTTCGCGATGGTGCAGATCGTCGTCCACATGATCTACTTCCTGCACATGAACACGAAGGCCGAGAATGGCTGGACGGTCATGGCGCTGATCTTCACGATCGTGCTCCTTGTGATCACGCTCTCGGGTTCGCTGTGGGTCATGTACCACCTGAACCACAACATGATGCCGATGAACGCGCACGACATGGGCCAGCTGCCCTGATCGTCACGGTTTCACGCGTATCATGCACAAGATGATCGAAACCAACGAAGCGCGGCGGCCCTGGGGGCTCGCCGCGTTTCTGTTGTTGGCCATGGCGGCATTCGTGACGCTGGGCGTCTGGCAGGTGCAGCGCCTGCAGTGGAAGCACGCGCTGATCGCCCGCGTCGACGCGCGCGTCCACGCCGCGCCGATCCCGCTGCCTGCCGACGACCGGCTGGCGCGCGTGAAGGGTTCGGACCTCGACTATCTGCGCGTTTCGCTTCAGGGTCGGTATCTGGGGAAGGCGACCGCGCTGGTGCGGGCCGCCACCGATCTGGGCACCGGGTACTGGACGATGACGCCGCTGCGGCTTGAGGATGGACGGCAGGTTTGGGTGAACCGCGGCTTCGTGCCGGCGGGCACTACCGCCAAAGTCGCCGCCGCGACCACGCCGGAGGGTCCGGTTTCCGTCACCGGCCTGCTGCGTTCGGACGAGCCCAAGGGCAGCCTGCTCCAGTCCAATCAGCCGCAGGTCGACCGCTGGTACTCGCGCGACGTCAACGCCATGGCGCAGGCGCGCGGCATCGGCGCGGTCGTGCCGGCCTTCGTCGATGTGCAAGTGGAACAGGCAAACCGTCCCAAAGGCCTGACCCCGGTGCCGGGGCTGACCCAGATCCACTTTCCCGACAACCACCTCAGCTATGCGCTGACGTGGTTTGCGATGGCGGCGATGTCGGCCATGGCGCTGGTCTTCGTCTGGCGCCGCCGCCGATGGAACGGCTGATCGATCTGTTCGCGCCGAGGGGGCTTCCGGGAAGTTCCGCCAGCCGCGCGAATATCGTCCTGCTTACGCAATTGCGCTGGACCGCGGTGATCGGCCAACTTGTCACCATCGTCACCGTCCAGCAGGTGCTGGGCGTGAAGCTTTCACTGGCGCCGCTGCTGCTGGCACCGCTGCTGCTGATCGTGGTCAATCTCGTTTCCGCCAGCGTGGTGCTGCGAAGACAGTCGTTCTCGCAGGGGGAGCTATTCTCTGCGCTGATGATCGATGTCGTGGCGCTGTGCTGGCAGCTCTACCATTCGGGCGGGGCGACCAATCCGTTCACCTTCCTGTTCTTGCTGCAGATCGTCATCGCCGCCGTCATTCTGGACTTGCGCTGGAGTTCGCTGGTGGCGGTCAACGCCTGCCTCTGCGTGCTGTTGCTGACGTTCTACTACCAGCCGCTGCGCCTGCCGGTGCAGCACGTGGGTGACCCGTTCCAGCTCTATATCTACGGCAGCCTGCTATGCTTCGTCCTGGCGGCGGTGCTGCTGATCGTCTTCGTCGCCCGCCTCGACCTCACCCGGCGCGAGAGCGATGCCAAGTTGGCCGCGCTGCGCCAGCAGGCGGCGGAGGAGGACCACATCATCCGCCTGGGCCTGCTCGCCTCCGGCGCGGCGCATGAACTGGGCACGCCTCTCTCGTCGATCTCCGTCATTCTCGGCGACTGGACGCACGAGCCGGCGATTGCCGAAGATCCGGACCTTTCGGCGGACCTTGTCGACGTCCGCCGCGAACTCGATCGCTGCAAGACCATCGTCAGCGGCATCCTGATGTCGGCCGGCGAAATGCGCGGTATTGCGCCCGCCGTCACCACCTTGCGCGGTTTCATCGGCGAGATCCTCGAAGAGTGGCGCCCACGTATGCCGGGCGAGTTGCGTTTCCTTGATTCCATCGATGAGGATCGCTCGATCGTCTCCGATCCGGGCCTTCGGCAAGTGATCGGCAATGTCATCGACAATGCCGTGGAAGTCTCGCCCGACCTTGTGGTGATCGAGGCATGGGTGGAATCCGGCCGCCTCGTCCTGACAGTCAGCGATCGTGGCCCCGGCTTCGATCCGGACATCCTGCCGCGCGTCGGCCAGCCCTATGCCTCCACCAAGGGGCGCGACGGCGGAGGGCTGGGGCTGTTCCTGGTGGTCAACGTGATCCGCAAGCTGGGCGGCAAAGTCGCGGTCGACAATCTGCCCGATCGCGGCGCAAGGGTGCAACTTGCGATTCCCCTTGCTACACTGGCCTATGAGCCCAGAAAGGGCGACGAATAAGCCGGGGCCCCCTTTTGACCGAGCCAGCCATGACAGAGAGTGCCGCGAGCGACGCGGAAAGTGCCACACTGCTGATCGTCGAGGATGATCCCACCTTCGCGCGCACTCTGCGCCGTTCGTTCGAGCGTCGGGGCTATCTGGTCAGTTCCGCCGCCAGCCCGGAAGAAGTGGAAGGGCTCTGCGCCGCCGCCGATTTCGACTATGCCGTGGTGGACCTGAAGCTGGGCGCCTCATCCGGCCTTTCGGTGGTGCAGACGCTGCACGCGCGCTCGCCCGAGACGCGGATCGTGGTGCTGACCGGCTATGCCTCGATCGCGACGGCGGTGGAGGCGATCAAGCTGGGCGCCTCGCACTACCTCGCCAAACCGTCCAACACCGACGATATCGAGGCGGCTTTCGCCAGCGTCGATGGCGATGCCAGCGTGCCGGTGGACGGGCGCAAGAGTTCGATCAAGACGCTGGAGTGGGAGTATATCCACCGCACCTTGGTCGAATGCGAATTCAACATTTCCGAAGCGGCGCGCCGTCTGGGCCTCCATCGCCGGACGCTGGCACGCAAGCTCGAAAAGCGTCAGGTCTAGGCGGGAACGGGGAGGGGGGACTCATGGCTGACCATTCCGCGCCCAGAAAGGCGCGCCTACCTGCGGTCGATCCGCGCGCGTTGCTGACCTTCCGCGCGGTCTGCGAAACCGGATCGATCAGTGCGGCGGCGCGGGCGCTGAACCTGTCGCAGCCCTCGGTTTCCAACACCATCGCCTTGCTCGAAAGTCGCCTTGGCACCGTTCTGTTCGAGCGCGGGCGCGGCGGCATCGTGCTGACGCGCGAGGGGCTGGTGCTGCAACGCCGCTCCGAGGCGCTGGCCACGCTGCTGGCCGATGCGGTGAGCGATGTCGAACATGCCCGCCACCGCATCTCCGGCCCCTTGCGCATCGGCGGCACCCCCGGCGCGCTGCTGACCCTGCTGCCCGGCGCGATCATGCGCATGGAAGCGGCCGTGGGCGATTTCGCGCTCAGCGTCGTTGAACGGCCCGACGCCGAACTGCATGAGATGCTGCGGCAGGGCGAGATCGAACTCGCGATGGTGACGACGCGCATCGAATCCATCCCCGAAGGCATGGTGGAAGTGACCGCCGCGCGCGATCCTTTCGCGTTGATCGTCGGCCGTCACCACGCCGCGCTGGGCGACCGTGTTTCGCTGCGCGAGGTCGAAGGGCTGCCATGGGTCCTGCCCGAAGCGCGCGGGGCGTTCCGCCGTCAGGTCGATGCGCTGTTCATCGCGGCGGGCGTCTCGGTGCCGCGCATCACGATCCGCTGCGACTCGTTGCTGACCACCCGCGCCATCGTGCGCGATACTGACCGTGTGACCGTGCTGCCGCGCACCGTCGCGCTGGACGGCACTTCGGACGGCTCGATCCGCGCCATCGCCATTGCCGAGGCCGTGTTCGAACGCAGCGTCGGCGTGCTGCGGATGGAAGGCGGCGCCCTTTCCCCGCTGGGCGAGGCGATGCTGGCGGCGCTTCCACCCGTTCCATAGTTTTTGACTATGGTGATCCGAAATATCATTATTTTACTTTGGATGCGCTGACCCGCTAAATCGCTCTCAACTCGAAAGACAAAAACGGGAGAGAGCGATGCGGACCCTGATCCGCGATGTATCCATCTTCGACGGCAGCGGCAGCGCTCTCCAGACCGGCTCGGTGCTGGTGGACGGCGAGCGGATCGCCCGCGTGGCTTACGGTGACGACGCATTGGCGGGTGAAACTGCCGATGTGGCCATCGACGGGCGCGGCAAGACGCTGATGCCGGGTCTGGTCGACGCGCACACCCACCTCACCTGGGGATCTTCGGTCGAGAAGATCTACCACCAGTTCATCCTTCCGCCCGACGAGCTGAAGGTCGCGGCCTGGCGCAATGCGCGCGTGCTGCTCGATCACGGCTTCACCTCGATCTACTCGGCCGGCGCGCTGGGCGACATGATCGAGCCGGAACTCGCTGCAGCCATCGCAGCGGGCGAAACGCCGGGGCCGCGCATGGTCCCCTCCACCCTCGAACGCAGTCCGGAAGGCGACGAAGGCGTTGAGACCGGCGACGTGTTCAACGGCCGCGGGCCCGATGCGATGCGCAAGTTCGTGTCCTACTGCAAAGACGAGGGCGTCCAGTCGATCAAGCTGGTCGTCTCCGGCGAGGATGCGCTGAAGCCCGGTTCGGCGATGCAGGTGCTCTACACCCGCGAGGAAATGCTGGCGGCCGGAGAGGCCACGCGCGAGGCGGGCATGTGGATCGCCACCCACGCCTATTCGCCGGAAGCCATCGGCCTCGCGCTCGATGCCGGTGCGCGCATTCTCTACCACTGCTCTTTCGCGGACGCGGCGACGGTTGACCGGATGGCGGCGGACAAGGACAAGTTCTTCTACGCGCCCGGTCCCGGCGTTTCGGTGGCGGCGATCGAGGCCAATCCGCCGCCGCATGTCGACATGACGCATATGAAGGCCAGCGCGCATGAGCGCATGAGCCTTGAAGGCAAGCTGGTGCCCGAACTGAAGGCGCGCGGCGTGCGTATCCTGACCGGTGGCGACTACGGATTCCCGTTCAATCCGCATGGCCGCAACGCTCGCGATCTGGAGCATTTCGTCCAGTACTTCGGCTTCACCCCCGCCGAGGCGCTGCGCTCCGCCACGCAGTACGGCGGCGAGCTGATGGGTCTTGAGGTCGGGCTGGTGAAGGAGGGCTGGCTGGCCGACCTGCTGCTGGTCGATGGCGATCCCACGGCGAATGTCGCGGTGCTGCAGGATAAGGACCGGCTGACCGTGATCATGAAGGGCGGGGCATTCCACAAGGCGCCTGCCGAGATCGAAACGACGGGTTAAATCAGGGGCTAAATCGATGTCGTACGACGTGGTTGTCGTAGGCTGCGGCCCTGTGGGCGCGCTGGCCGCGAACCTTCTCGGCCTGAAAGGGCTCAAGGTGCTGGTTCTCGAACGGGAACTGGAACATTATCCGCTGCCGCGCGCGGTCCATCTCGATCACGAGATGATGCGCCTGTTCCAGTCCGCCGGGGTGATCGATCGGGTTCAGGGCGACATGATCGCCACTGACGGGCACCTGCATGTCGGCGCCGACCACGGCGTGATCCGCTACATGGGCACCGTGGGCAAGCCGCGTCCGTTCGGTTGGGCCAACGATTACTTCTTCTACCAGCCCGAACTCGAAGCGCACTTGCGTGAGGGCTTTGCGGCGATGCCGAATGTGGAGATGAAGCTGGGCGCCAGCTTCACCGGGCTGACGCAGGACGGTGAAGGCGTCACGGTCGAGTATCTCGATGGGTCTGAGACTTGCACCGTCAAGGCCCGCTGGGTCATCGCCTGCGATGGCGCGCGCAGCACAGTGCGCAAGGCGCTGGGCGTCGTGCTGGACGATCTCGATTTCGAAGAGCCCTGGCTCGTCGTCGATGCCGAAGTGGAAGGACCGGTCGCGTTTCCGCCGCTCTCCGGTGTGCCCGAGGGAGCCGATCTTCAGCGCCTTTCGGTCATGATGTGCGATCCCTCGCGCCCCGCCACCGTGGTTCCTGGCCGCCGCGACCATCGCCGCTGGGAGTTCATGCTGCTCCCCGGCGAGGACGACACTGCAATGTCGGCGCCGGAAAAGGTGGCCGAACTGGTCGGCGCGTGGATGGCCGATGTGCCGCACCGGATCGTGCGCGCCGCCACTTATCGCTTCCACGGCCTCGTCGCGCATCAGTGGCAGGTCGGCAATGTCTTCCTGGCCGGAGACGCCGCGCACCAGACGCCGCCGTTCTTCGGGCAGGGCATGTGCCATGGCCTGCGCGATGTCGCCAATCTGTCGTGGAAGATGGACGCGGTGGCCAACCACGGCGCCGAGCCTTCGGTGCTGGGCACCTACCAGCGTGAGCGCGATCCGCATGTCCGTGCGGTGATCGGGGCGGCCGTCGCGGCTGGTCGCTACATCTGCGAACTCGATCCCGCAGCGGCCGCCGCCCGCGATGCCCGCATCCGCGAGGAAGCGCGCCAGAAGGCCGGCGAGACCGCGCACGACCTGATCCCCTCCATTGCCGAGGGCGTGGTTCTCGCCCAGACCCTCGGCGCTGGCGCGCGCTTCGTGCAGCCGGTGTTGACCGATGGCCGCAAGCTCGACGATCTGACCGGCGGCGACTGGCGTCTCTTCGTCCGCGACGATGCTGTGCCTGGCCGTGCCGAGGACGTTACCCGCATCTCCGCCGGCACTCTGCCGGACAATGGCGCCGTCACCGCATGGCTCGACGAACACGGCGTAGATGCTGTGCTGATCCGGCCCGACCACTACGTCTTCGGTACGGCCAACCATAGCGCCGAAGACCTCCTCGCAGCCCGAGCGGCGCAGCTTTTCAACCATCAGGAGCTTGCCGCATGACCCTCACGCTGGCTCAGGCCCAGACCATCGTCACCGGCACCCTTGCCGAAGCGCGGGCCCGCAATGCCAAGCAATTGGCGGTGATCGTGCTCGACGCGGGCGCACACCCGATCGCCTTTGCCCGCGAGGACGGGGCGAGCCTCTACCGCTTCGACATTGCCAAGGCCAAGGCCGAGGGCGCCGTGGGCATGGACGCGGATACCGCCGTTCTGGCCGAGCGGGCCAAGGGCAACCCGACTTTCTTTCAAAGTGTCACCGCTGCCGTCGGCGGCCGCATCGCGTTCTCTCCCGGGGGGGTAGTGATCCGCGATGCCGCCGGCACCCTGATCGGCGCCGTGGGCGTCAGCGGTGACACCGGCGAGTGCGATGCCCAGTGCGCCCGCGCGGGCATCCGCGCCGCGGGTCTTCTTCAGGAGCCAGAAGCATGAAACTGCGCAGCATCGAACTGGCGCTGCCCGATCCGGCCGCCGCCGCCACCTTCATGATCGAAATCTGGGGCATGGCAGCTGCCGAGGTTCAGGGCGACACGCATTACCTGCGCGGCTCCGGCCCGTTCCCTTACCTCGTGGCGTTCGAGAAGTCGGAAGACGAATTCGTCCGCTCGACCACCTTCGTCTGTACGGCCGAGGAACTGGAAGCGCTGAAGGCGCGCATCGTCGCCTCGGGCTGGACTGCAAGCCTGACGGTCAGCCACGATCTTGGCGGCGGGCACGGCCTGCTGGTCGAACTGCCTGAAGGCACGATCCTGCGCTTTCTGGTGGGCGCAACCGAAGTCGAACCGATCACCGGACGCGACCTGCCGGTGAAGCTGACCCACGTGGTGTTCAACGCCGCCGATGCCGAAGCCTGCGGGCATGCGGTGGAGGACATTCTCGGCTTCCTCGTTTCCGACCGTACCAAGGGCATGGTCTTCGTGCGCTGCAACGACAGCCACCACTCCACCGCCTTCGCCCGCGCCGGCTTCGCCTCGCTCAACCATGTCGCTTTCGAAATGGAGGACATCGATGCGGTGATGCGCGGCATCGGGCGTCTGCGCGATCACGCCATGGTTCCCGCATGGGGCCCCGGCCGTCACGGCCCGGGCGCCAATGTCTACGCCTACTTCATCGCTCCGTTCGGCCCGGTGATCGAGTTCTCGACCGCCGTCGAAAAGGTGCCGCAGGACTACAAGGCCGGCGCCCCGGAAGACTGGACCTGGCCGCCGAACCGCATCGACCAGTGGGGCATTTCCGACAAGGATTTCGATGGCCTTCGCCGCGCCGAGGAGCGCTTCCGTTTCCGCCGCGACTGGGAAGCCGCGCCGCTCTGACCATTTGACCGCCGCCGCAGCACTCGCGGGGCAGGGGAGACTACGCATGAACCGCTATATCAGCTTCGAACGTCCCGATGGCAGCAAGAGCTTCGGCCGCCTCGAAGGGGACAAAGTTCTCGATCTGGGCAAGGCCGGCGGCGACGCCTGGCTGAAGGACGTGCTGGCCGGTGACCTTGCCGCGCTGCCCGCCACCGGCGAGTTCGCCAGCGATGTCGTAAAGCTGCTGCCGGTCGTTCCGAACCCCGAAAAGATCCTCTGCGTCGGCCTCAACTACGCGACCCACGTTGCCGAGACCGGCCGCGAGCAGAAGGAACACCCGGCGATCTTCACCCGCTGGGCCGACAGCCTGATCGCCGATGGCGAGGCCATGGTCCGCCCGCCCGAAAGCGAGCGCTTCGACTATGAGGGCGAACTGGCCGTCATCATCGGCAAGGGCGGCCGCCGCATCGCACCGGAGAACGCGTGGGAGCATGTCGCCGGTTTCGCGCCGTTCAATGACGGCTCGATCCGCGACTGGCAGCGCCACAACATCCAGTTCACCCCCGGCAAGACCTGGCCCGGCACCGGCGGCTTCGGCCCGTCGATGGTCGTCGCTTCGGATGTCGCGGACCTTGCCTCGCAGCGCGTCCAGACCCGGGTGAACGGCGAACTGGTGCAGGATCAGCCGGTGTCGGACATGATCTGGGATATCCCCACGGTCATCGCCTACTGCTCCACCTTCACCGATCTGAAGCCCGGCGACGTGATCGCCAGCGGCACGCCCGGCGGCGTTGGCGATAAGCGCAAGCCCCCGCTCTACCTCAAGGCCGGAGACACGGTGGAAGTCTCCATCGGCGTGATCGGCACGCTCACCAACCCCGTCATCGACGAATCCTGACCCCATCCAAGCCACAAAAGAACACAAGGGAGAGAGACATCATGAACACCATTCACAAGGCGCTGCTGCTCTCGGGAATAGCCGTGGGTGCCCTCGGCACGCCCGCCATGGCGCAGGACGCCGCGAATACGACCGCTCCTCAGGCGGCGCCGCAAGCTGCCGACACCGGCGAGATCATCGTCACCGCCCAGCGCCGCGCGGAGAAGGTGACAGAGGTTCCGATCTCGATCACTGTTGCCAGCGCCGCGCAGCTGGAGCGGCAGCAGGTCAACACCGTGAACGACCTTGCCCGCATCGCGCCGAGCCTCGAAATCCAGGCGGCACCCGGCCAGAACACCGGTGGCGGCGGTTCGATCCGCGGCATTGGCACGCAGACTTTCTCGCCCGGCGCGGTGGCCTCGGTCGGCGTCGTCGTCGATCAGGTCAGCCAGGGCAATGCGAACATTTCGGACCTGTTCGACATCGCCCGCGTCGAAGTGCTGAAGGGCCCGCAGGGCACGCTGTTCGGCCTGACGACTTCGGCCGGCGTCATCAACATCACCACCAACAAGCCCGATTTCACCCAGTTCTCTGCCCGTCTGCGTACCGAGCTTTCGGACGCCGGCACTGCCGGTTCGAAATACGGCAACCAGGTGATACAGGGCCTCGTCAACGTGCCGATCGCCGCCAATGCCGGCCTGCGCGTCTCCGGCGTCGCCAACTTGCGGCAGGGCGTGAACCGCAATGCCACGACCGGCGATCTTAACGACACCAACCGTTACAGCGTGCGCGGCCGCTTCCTGTGGGAGCCGACCGACCGCGTTACCGTGAACCTGAATGGCGACTATGCGCATAGCAGCATCGAGAACGGCGGCGACTTCTTCACTTTCGTTAAGACCGGCGGCCCGGGGCCGTTCCTTGGCGGCGCCGGTTTCGATCCCGTGGGCATCACCGATCGCCTTGCGTCCTGCGGCGTGACCCCGGGCGTTGGCAACCGTAACTACTGCACCGATGAAAGCTACACCGGAAAGGCAGAGAACTACGGCGGATCGCTGCAGGTCGATTACGCTGCCGATCCCTTCACGCTGACCGCGATCACCGCCTATCGCAAGTCGACCGAGACCGGTCTTGGTGCCTCCTCTAACGTGTTCCGCGCCGATCCGCTGGAACTGCAGGTCCACAACGATGCGGTGAATCGCGATCTGAGCCTGTTCACGCAGGAATTCCGCATCAGTTCGGCAGCGGGGCAGCCCATCGAATATACCGTGGGCGCCTTCTATTCGAACCAGAAGCAGACCCGCGATCCAGAGACGGTGGACGTTACGCTGATCCCGGTGCCGGGCGTCACCATTCCCATCGTTTCCACTACCACGCCGCAGTTGACGATCCGCGATGAATCGCTGGCCTTCTTCGGGCAGGCGACCGGCCATGTCACCGACCAGTTCCGCCTGATCGGCGGCGTACGCTACACCACCGACAGGCTCTCCCTCGATACGTTCGACACCACCGGCATCATCACGGACAAGACCGTGCTGAACACCGAAAAGTGGTCCTGGCGCCTTGGCGCGCAGTACGATCTCACCTCGCGGGCGATGGCCTATGCCACCGTGTCGCGCGGGTTCAAGGGCGGCCAGATCGCGGTGCCGACCGGCGCCACGCCCTATGTGGTGCTGCCCGAAATCCCGACTTCGTATGAGGCCGGCGTCAAGGCCACGCTGTTCGGTTCCTGGGTGGCCGATCTCAGCGTGTTCTACATGAAGATCGACAACTTTCAGGCGCAGCAGTGCACGGTGGATGCCAACGCGATCATCTCGTGCGATCAGAAGAACATCAACGGCGTGAAGACGCGCGGTGCCGAGATCAACTTCTTCGGCAACGTGACGCACAACTTCTCGCTCAACACCGGCTTCATCTTTGCCAAGGCGACCTATCCGAACGGCTTCATCGGCACGGACGGGACCGATATCGGCGGCAGCCAGCTGGCCTATTCGCCGCGCTACAAGTTCACGCTGTCCGGCCAGTACGACATTCCGCTGGGTGAACGTTTCGGCGGCTTCGTTTCGGTGGACACGGTCTGGAAATCGCGCATCCGCTATGAAGCGAACTCGGTGGAGGACACCACCTACAGGCCGCACTGGATGGTCGGCGGGCGCATCGGCGTGAAGACGGCGGACGATCGCTACAGCGTCGCGGTCTTCGTGCGCAACGCCTTCAACGTGCACGAGCCCAGCCTGATGCAGAGCGACTTCCCGTACAACGGCGCGTCCAACATCGGCGCGATCTATGGCCCGCAGTCGTACCGCAATGTCGGCATCAGCCTGGACGCCAAGTTCTGATGGCAACCGGCCGGAGCCTTCGCGTGAGGGCCCGGCCGGCATTTCGATCAGCCGGACAGAGCGTGACGACATAGGGGTACGATGCAGGTGAAATGCGGGAAGATGATGTGGGCCCTCGGCAGTGGGTTGGTGCTGGTGGCGGCGCTGGCCTCCGCCCCAGCCCTTGCGGAGACGGCCCGTGCGGAGACGGCCCGTGCGGCGGACTGTCCGGCGCTGCGCTGGACGACGCTGGGCACGGCGGGCGGGCCGGTTCCCACGGCGGAACGTTCGGAGCCCGCCAATCTGCTTACCATCGGTGATCGCCGGATACTGGTGGATACCGGCGACGGCACGGTAGACCAATTGGCCCGCATCGGGCTGGACCTTGGCGCCATCGATACGGTGTTCATCAGCCACAACCACCTCGACCATACCGGCGGCCTTGCCGCCGTGATCGGGCTGCGCTGGATGAACCAGTTTCCCGGCGTGCTCACGGTCTACGGCCCGGTTGGCACGCGGACGGTGGTCGACGGCATCGTCGCCTCTCTGGCGACGCCGGGCAGCATCGGATTCGGTCTTGGCACCCCGCCGCCGCGTCCGGCGGATTCGGTACGCGTGATCGAGATTGCCGATGGCCAGACGCTCGATCTGGGGCAGGGGGTGACCGTCAAGGCCGCCGCCAACAGCCACTTCGATCATGACGGCAAGCCCGATGCGAAGAACGTCTCGCTCAGCTATCGCTTTGGCTTGGGATCGCGCAGCGTCACTTACACCGGGGATACTGGGCCCAGCGCCGCCGTCACCGCGCTGGCGAAGGGCAGCGACATGTTCGTCAGCGAAGTGATCGCGCTGGATGCTCTGCTGGGCGAGATCCGCAGCCGCCGCAAGGACGCCTCGCCGGAGATGCAGGCAGGCATGGAGCGCCATCTTTCCACCCATCACCTGAAGCCGCAGGCCGTGGGCGAGATTGCCGCGCAGGCGGGCGTGGGCCGGGTAGTATTGACGCATTTCGCCGTGCCGCCGGGGCCGCTGCCGCAGTTCGAGCCTGCCATTCGCGCAGGCATCGCCGCCAGTTATCCGGGCGCCGTCGATCTCGCGCGCGATCTTCAGAGCTTCGATGTGGGATGCCGGCCATGAACATTGCAGCCCGGCTGCGACGCGAACAGCGCGTCAGCGGCGCGATCAACCTTGTGCTGAGCGCGGCGTTCTTTCTCGGTGTGTTCGGCGTGGAAGTACGCCCACTGCGTTTCTCCGCCCCCGATCATTTCGCGCTGGATTTCTTTCCGCAAGCGGCCGCGATCGGGCTGATGTCCGCGCTGGTTCCGCTGCTGGTGGTTTCGGCCAGTTTGCGCAAGACGGGACTCTATTCCGGCGGCAGCGGGTTCATTGCGTGGACGGTGATCCGCGTGGTGCTGGCCGGGCTGGCAAGCGCCGCCGTTCTTGCCGCGATTTGCCTACTGGGTCCATGGCGCGAGATCGCCTGGTCCGTCGCGCTCGTATCGAAGCTGATCTATGGAACCGTGCTGGGCGTGGCGGGCACGACATTCGCGCTGACCCGGCTGTTCCAGAACCAAGGGAGTGATGCTACATGACCCATCCCGATGTCGGCAGCGCCATCGCAGCGATGGGCACGAAGCTGGGCCCGGACGTGGTGGCGGCATGCCGCGACCTGTTCGATGCAGAGCAGCAGGCCCTTGCGGCGCGCATTGCCCCCGTCGCGCTTGACTGCGCCTATGGGCCGGACGCGCGCAACCGGCTTGACCTCTATCGTCAGGGCGAGGCGGCCGAACCGCGCCCGGTCTTGCTCTTCGTCCATGGCGGCGGCTTCCTGGTGGGGGATAAGGGCGGACAAGGCGGCGGCCCGGATAGCTGGGCCAATGCCCATGTCGGCCGCTGGGCAGCGGGTCACGGCATGGTGGGCGCGGTGATGAACTACCGCCTTGCCCCCCAGCACATGTGGCCCTCGGGCGCGGAGGACGTGGCCCTCGCAGTCGAGTGGCTGCGCGCGAATATCGCGGGCCATGGCGGCGATCCGGAACGGATATTCCTGCTCGGCACTTCGGCCGGGGCCGTCCATATCTCCGCCTTCCTGAAGGCGCGCGAGGATCATGCCGATCTGGTGCGCGGGGCGGCGTTGCTCTCTGGGCTCTACGGCGTTACCCCGCTGGATGAGCGGGACATGCGCTATTACGGCCCGCAGGATTGCTATGCCCTGCGCATGCCGCTGACGGCGGTGATGGAAACGCGCCTGCCGCTGTTCATGGCCAGTGCGGAGTTCGATCCGCCACGCTTCCAGACCGAATGGGCCAGCATGCTGCAGGGCCGCCTGGGCCGCCACGGGCGCCTGCCGCGCGCGCATTATGCCAGCGGGCACAATCACTACTCGATGGCGATGCATCTGGGCACGGCGGACCGCCGCCTGTCCGACGAATTGCTCTCCTTCTTCGCAGACCATTCCTGAGGGGCCCTACGATGACCGACGCTTTCAGTCTGAACCGCCGCGGCGTGCTCGCCGCCGGCGCCATGCTCGCCGCTGCGCCGATGGCCGCCCGTGCTGCCGCCAAGCGCCCCAACCCCGCATTCCCCAAGGGCTTCCTCTGGGGTGCCGCCACCGCGCCGCACCAGATCGAGGGTAACAACACCGCCTCCGACCTCTGGTTCATCGAGAACCAGCAGCCGACCATCTTCGCAGAGCCTTCGGGCGATGCCTGCAACAGTCTGGACTTGTGGGCGACCGACCTCGACATCGTGAAGTCGCTGGGCCTCACCTCCTACCGCTTCGGCGCCGAATGGTCGCGGATCGAACCGGAGAAGGGCCTGTTCTCGCAGGCGATGCTCGATCACTACAAGCGCATCGTCGAAGGCTGCCACGCGCGCGGCCTGGCCCCGCTGGTGACGTTCAACCACTTCACCGCGCCGCGCTGGTTCAGCGCGCAGGGGGGCTGGACCAACCTGGAAGCGCCGCAGCTTTTCGCGCGCTATTGCGACAAGCTGGCCCGCGCCATCGGCGCCGATATCGCCATGGCCATGACGCTCAATGAGCCGAACCTGCTGCTGATCCTGAAGAACATGCTGCCGCCCCCGGTCTGGGACATGCAGAAGAAGACGCTGGACGTGGCGGCCAAGCGCCTTGGTGTCGAGAAGTTCGTCTGCGCCAACGTTGCGGGTGCAGAGGATATTCCTGCGCTCGAACAGGGCCTGCTCGCCGGGCACAAGGCCGCTCGTGCCGCGATCAAGGCCGTTCGCGGCGACTTGCCGGTGGGCTTCACGCTCTCGGTGCTGGACGATCAGGCGGCTGGCAAGAACTCGATGCGCGACAAGGTCCGCGCCGAACTCTACGGCGCGTGGCTGGATGTCGCCCAGGGGGACGACTTCATCGGCGTGCAGAACTACGAACGCGCCGTCTGGAACGACAAGGGTCGCCTGCCGGCGCCTGCGGACGGCGATCACAACTGGTCCGGTACCGAAGTCTGGGCACCGTCACTGGCCGGCGCGGTGCGCTATGTCCATGCCGAGACCAAGGTTCCGGTGCTGGTTTCCGAACACGGCGTCGGCACCGAAGACGACAGCCTGCGCGCGCGCTTCATTCCGGCAGCGCTGGAAGGGCTGAAGCAGGCGATGGACGACGGCGTGCCGGTGCTCGGCTACATGCACTGGTCGTTGCTCGACAACTTCGAGTGGATATTTGGCTACAAGCCGCGCTTCGGCCTGTGCAGCGTGGATCGCACGACGTTCGCCCGCACGCCGAAGCCGAGTGCTTCGGTGCTGGGCGGGATTGCCAAGCGCAATTCGTTGTAAGGGGAACCGGTTCCTCCCCTGCAAGGGGAGGGGGACCATGCGAAGCATGGTGGAGGGGTATCCGCGCCGGCGGTGACACCCCTCCGTCAGCGCTTCGCGCTGCCACCTCCCCTTGCAGGGGAGGATTGTGGCCTCACGCCACCACAACCCGAACCCCGGCTTCCCTGAGCCGCTCGGCCATCTCATCGGGAATGCCGGCGTCGGTGACCACAACGTCCACCTCGTCCAGCCCGCAGACGATCGCGCCGGAGGAGGAGCGGAACTTGGAACTGTCCACCAGCAGGATCACTTCCTCGGCCCGGTCCATGAAGCGGCGCTCGGCGGCGACGAGGATCACGTCCTGCTGCATCACCCCCTGCGGCCCGACGGCGGCGGCGCCCATGAACAGCTTGGGTGCGTGGAAGCGCGGCATCGAATCTTCGCCAGCCGGGGCAAGCACGATGTTCTGTTCGCGGAACACCGTGCCGGAGGGCAGCAACACGCGCGTGCCCGGCTGGGGCAGCAGGGCCTGCACGATGTGGAGCGAGTTGGTCAGCACCTGACAGTCCAGACCATCCAGATGCGCGCACATCTGCAAGGTGGTGGTGCCGCCGTCGAGCATGATCGCCTCTCCCGGCTGGCAGAGCGCGGCGGCGGCCTTGCCGATGGCCTGCTTGGCGGGAAGGTGCTGGGTGATCGACTGTTCGAACGGCGTGCCGGCAAGGCCCGGCTGGCGGTCAGCGCGTTCCTCCGGCAGCTTGGCGCCGCCGTGAACGCGCAGAAGCTGGCCTTCCTCCTCCAGTCGCGAGAGGTCGCGCCGGATCGTCGCGGGGGAGGCGGCAAGCTGCGCTTCCAGATCGCGATAAGTCACGAACCCCGTGGGGCGCAGGGCTTCGAGGATCAGTCTTTCACGCTCGGTAGAATGCATCGGTTCCTGTCCGCCATGCCGGGGGATCGCCCTGCCAACCCCATGCCGCCAATTTCGCTCAAAATCCATCAAATCGATCCACCGGCATCGAGCATGTTGCCTGCGCCGATCACGATCGTTGCACCCAGCAGCATGCCGATGCCGGTCAGCACCATGGCCCGCGTGCGGGTGCTGGCGCCGCGCCATTCCTTCAGCGCAAAGCCCCAGAGTGTGGAGAACAGGATGATGGAGGCCATGTGCAGCGTCCATGAAGAGAAGCCGTAGCGGCCCATCTGGCTCTCGCCCATCGTGTAGAAGAAGAACTGGAAGTACCACAGCGTGCCGCCCAGCGCGGCCAGCAGATAGTTGGCGAGAAGCGGTGCGCGGGCATTGCCGCCTTCCGCGTTGCTGGCGCCGAAGAACTGGCCGAAGCTGCGGTTGCGGCGGATCAGCAGCGCGCACCAGATCAGGTTGGTGGTAAGGCCGCCCGCCAGCACCACGCAAAGCACCGGCAGGCCCTGGCTCAGCGGATCGGTGCCCGCCGCCAGTGTCAGATCGCGGATCGGCTGGCCCGCGTCGAGCCCCCAGGCGAAGCAGCCCGACATCACACCGGAAAACACCGCGATCAGCAGGCCCTTGCGCAAGTCGAACTCGGCCACGCCTTCGCTCGCCTGGCCGCCCAGATCCTTGTCCTTCGAATGCCCCGCCCGTGCGACGACGACGATGGCGACCAGCGTGATCACGATGCCCAGCAGGGTAAGCTGGCCGCTGGTGCGGCTGGCGATTTCACCGATGGTGCCGTGGAAGATCGGCGGCCCCATCGTGCCGATCACCGTGGTCAGCCCCAGCGCCACCGCCATGCCCAGCGAGAGGCCGAGGTAGCGCATGGTCAGCCCGAAGGTCAGCCCGCCGAAGCCCCACATCACGCCCCAGAACCAGCACCACAGCAGCGTGGAGGTTGGCGTGGCGGAGAGCACGCCCAGCAGGTTCTCGGTCCGCAGCGAGGCGAAGACCCAAGGCGCGATCAGCCACGAGAAGATGCCCCCGGCCAGCCAGAAAATCTCCCACGACCACAGCTTGATCCGCTTGTAGGGCACGTAGAAACTTGCCGAGGCAAAGCCGCCCAGCCAGTGAAACACGACGCCGAGCGCCGGATTGCCTCCCATCGGTGTGTTATCCTCTCGTTTTGTTGTTATGAGTCAGCAAGGCAGCTGCGGTTGATCTCGGAGATTTTCGTGGTTCCGGTCAGCGCCATGGCGACGCGCATCTCTGCCTCGATCAGCTTCAGCATCTTGGTCACGCCCGCTTCGCCGCCGGCGCCCAGCGCCCAGGCCCATGCGCGGCCCAGCAGCACGCCCTTGGCGCCCAGCGCCAGCATCCGCACCACGTCGAGGCCGGAGCGGATGCCGCCATCGGCCAGCACCGTCATCCGGTCCCCCACCGCATCGGCAATCGGCGGCAGTGCGCGGGCGCTGGACAGCACGCCGTCCAGCTGGCGGCCGCCGTGGTTGGACACGACCAGCCCGTCCGCGCCGAGTTGAGCGGCTTCCTTCGCGTCCTCCGGATCAAGGATGCCCTTGATGACCAGCGGCCCTTTCCATTCGGAGCGGATGAAATCGAGGTCGCGCCAGTTGATCGAGGGGTCGAAATTGTTGCGCATCCAGGCGAAGAAATCCTCGATCCCGGTCTTGCCCTGCAGCACCGGCGCGACATTGCCCAAAGTGTGCGGGCGGCCGTTGATGCCGACGTCCCAGGCCCAGTCGGGCTTCACGGCGGCCTGGGCGAAGCGCCACGCCGCGCCTTTCAGGCCGCCGGTGCCGGCTAGGCCGGTGTGATAGTCGCGGTAACGGCTGCCGGGCACGGGCATGTCCACCGTGAAGACCAGCGTGGAACAGCCGGCCTCCACTGCCTTTGCCAGCAGGTCCTTCATGAAGGCGCGGTCGCAGATCATGTAGAGCTGGAACCAGAACGGCTTGGCTGCCGCCGCTGCCACTTCGCCGATGGTGCAGGCGCCCACGGTGGAGAGCGTAAAGGGAATCCCCGCCTTGTCCGCCGCGCGCACGGCCTGACATTCGCCGCGCCGGGCATTGAGTCCGGCAAGGCCGATGGGCGCAAGGGCTACGGGCAAGGCCAGCTTCTGGCCGAACAGTTCGGTCGAGAGGTCCAGCGCGGAGACGTCGCGCAGCACGCGCTGGCGCAGGGCAAGGCCGGCAAGATCGGAGACGTTGCGGCGCAGCGTTTCCTCGGCATAGGAGCCGCCGTCGATATACTCGAACAGGAAGCGCGGCAGGCGGCGGCGCGCGGCCTCGCGGAAATCGGGGATCGAGGCAGTGATCATCAGGCAGGTTCCCGCAGGTGTTCGCGCCACTTCGCGCGGTAGGCTTCAAGGCGGCCTTCCAGCGGCTCGACGCGCCGAAGGCCGCCTTGCGCCTGCAGCAGCGGGTTGATCAGCCGCAAGGCACCGAACGAGACGTCGTTATGGGCATTGGCGACATAGACCTTGGTGTCCGGCCGCAGCGCGGCGAGGGCGCGCACGAAGACTTCGGCATCGGCGAAGCGCCCTTCGATCAGCAGGCGCTCCTTCGATCCGATCAAGTCCAACGAAGTATCCGCGACCATCGCCGCGTAGAGGCAGATCGCGGCGCGGCGGGCATACCAGGTGCCGGCCCATTCCTCCGGCCGGTTCATCCACTCGGCCTTGCCGTCGGGGAAGGGGCCGAAGCCGGGGGCGAGTGTGGGCAGCATCATCGTGCCGCGTTCCAGCAGGGCGGGCACGGCCTCCATCAGCTTGGGCTGGTCGGGGCGGATATCGACGCGGCGGGTGTCGATCTGGATCACCGATTCAATCTCGCGCCCGCCCATGAAGCGCGCGGAGGGCACCGGCCAGCCATAGGCATCGACATTGACCAGCGTGTCGCGCGCCTCGGGCAAGGCGGAAATCGCGAAAGGCTCTGCCGCAAGGCGCATGGCGATGAACCATGTGCCGGTGGAGAGGATCGTCGCTTCCTGTCGGGCGATCTCGGCAAACCCCCGCGCGGCGAGCAAGGCGGCATTCGAATCGTGCAGACCGGCAAGCACTTTGGCGTTGGCCGGAAGCCCGGTTTCGGCGGCGATTTCTGGGCGCAGGGTGCCGACGACATCGCTGGCCTTGGCGAGCGGCGCAAAGCGCTCTGCCCAGCCGAGCCGCTCCGCCATCGGCGAAAAGCGCGCGTCCGCCGGGCACCAGAGGTCGCTGTGGCAGCCAAGGCTGGTTACTTCGCTGGCAAGCCCGCCGGAAAGGAACCACGCCCAATATTGCGCCCATGGCACCAAGGTCGCGCGTTCCATCGCCTCCGGGTGGCGCTGCGCCATCCAGTAGACTTGCGCGCCAAGGTTCAGGCCATCGGGCAGGGCGGGCGACCCGGTCAGCACGAATCGGTCCCGCTCCTTGCGGTAGGCCGCCATGACGTCAGCGGGGATCGGCTGTTCGTAGTCGAGCGGGGGGAACAGCAGGCCCTCTTCATCGAGTGCCGCGAACCCCGCGCCGTGGGCGACCGGGATCAGCGCTTCCACCGGATGGCCGGACCAGCCGCGCAGCGTGGCGCGCAGCCATTGGCCGATTCCTGCGGCATCCAGGCAGCGCACGCCGTCCACTTCGCAAGGCATGTTGGGCCGCACCTGACGGTCGATCATGCGCCCGTCGCGCGTCCACAGCGTCAGCTTGCTGAGCGTCTTGCCGATATCGACGACAATGAAAGTGCCGCTTCCTGCCATTCTCTCTGCCCGTTTGTCGCCATGCTTGAACATGGTGTTGTTTGATTGGATTTGATCGTTTAGTATCGAATCAGATTGAACCTGAAAAGAGGTTTCGTTAGAGGATGCCCATGGACACTATCGCACCGGCCAAACCGGCGGCTCTCAGCGCCGCGCTTCCCTTCTCGGTCCCCTCCAGCCGTTGGGACGACTCGGTTGCCGCCACGCTCTCCCCCGCCGAATTGCTGCTCTATCGTTCGAACCTGCTCGGTTCGGACCTGACCGTCACCAACTTCGGCGGCGGCAATACCTCCGCCAAGCTGGAAGAGATCGACCCGCTGACCGGCGAGACGGTGGAAGTGCTGTGGGTGAAGGGTTCGGGCGGCGACATCGGTTCGATGAAGCTGGACGGATTCGCCACGCTCTACCAGCACAAGCTGCTCGGCCTTGAGAAGCACTACGCAGGGCCGGAAGACGACGACAAGATGGTCGGTTTCCTGCCGCACTGCACGTTCAACCTGAACGGCCGCGCTGCCTCCATCGATACGCCGCTGCACTCGCTGCTGCCCTTCGCGCATGTCGATCACGTCCACCCCGATGCGATCATCGCGCTGGCTGCCAGCTCGGGCGGCGAGGCGGCTACCAAGGAAATCTGGGGCGGCAAGATCGGCTGGCTCGGCTGGAAGCGCCCCGGCTACACGCTGGGCGTGATGCTGCGCGATTATGTGGCGGCCAACCCCGGCGTCGAGGGCGTCATGCTCGCCGGCCATGGCATCATCTGCTGGGCGGACAGCGCCAAGTCCTGCTACGAACATACCGTAGAGCTGATCGCCGATGCGGCGAACTACCTCAACGCGAAACTTTCCGAAAAACCTGCTTTCGGTGGTGCGGTCCATTCCTCCTCCTCGGACCGCGCGGCCATTGCTGCCGACCTTATGCCCCGCCTGCGTGCCAACATGACGGGCGCGCGGCGTAAGGTCGGCCATTTTTCGGACGATGCCGAAGCGCTGGAATTCGTGAACTCGGCCGAGTTCGAACGGCTGGCTGCCCTCGGCACCTCGTGCCCCGATCACTTCCTGCGCACCAAGATCGCTCCCCTGACGCTCGATCCCGCGCGGCTTCAGGACGATGCCTATCTGGCGCAGAAGATTGCCGATTATCGCGATATGTACGCAGCCTATTACACGCGCTGCAAGCGGGCGAACTCGCCTGCCATGCGCGATGCCAACCCAGTGGTCGTGCTGGTGCCGGGCGTTGGCCGCATCACTTTCGCCACCGACAAGACCACCGCGCGCCTTGCCGGGGAATTCTACGGCAACGCCATCAATGTGATGCGCGGCGCCGAGGCCATCGGCGACTACATCGCGCTCGACGAGCAGGAAGCGTTCGACATCGAATACTGGCTGCTTGAGGAAGCCAAGCTCCAGCGCATGCCCGCACCCAAGCCCTTGGTCGGCCGCGTGGCGCTGGTCACCGGCGGCGCAGGCGGCATCGGCGCCGCTACCGCCGCGCGCCTGATGGCGGACGGCGCCTGCGTGCTCTTGGCCGACCGCGATGCGGGTGCCGTGGAGGAAGTCCGCGCCGGTTTCGCCAAGCAGTTCGGCAAGGACGTTGTCCGCGCCGCCGTCTGCGACGTAACCGACGAAGCGCAAGTCTCCGAAGCCTTCGCCGTGGCGGCGCGGGAATTCGGCGGGCTCGATATCCTGGTCGCCAATGCCGGTATCGCCTCCTCGGCCCCGATCGAGGAGACCACGATCGAACTGTGGAACCGCAATTACGACGTGCTGGCGCAGGGCTACTTCCTCACCAGCCGCGCCGCATGGCCGCTGCTGAAGGGCATGAAGGAGCAGGGCGGCACGTCGGTGGTGTTCATCGGTTCGAAGAACGGCGTGGCGGCGGCTACCAATGCCTCCGCCTATGCCTCTGCCAAGGCGGCGGCGAACCACCTTGCGCGCTGTCTGGCGCTGGAAGGCGCGCCGCACGGCATCCGCGTCAACGTCGTCAACCCCGATGCGGTCATCAAGGGCAGCAAGATCTGGGACGGCGACTGGCGCAAGGAACGCGCGGGCGCCCACGGCATCGACACCGGCAAGGAACTGGAAGAGCACTACCGCAACCGCTCCATGCTGAAGCGCGACGTGCTGCCCTCGGACATTGCCGAGGCGGTCTATTTCCTGGCCGGCGACCAGTCGGCGAATTCCACCGGCAACATGATCAATGTCGATGCCGGTAACGCACAGGCCTTCACGCGCTGATACAAGATGATTTCGGGGAACGCGCGAACCGGCGCGTTCCCCGATCGGGCAAGAGGATACAAGAATGAGCAGACTGCCGATTTCCGAAGAGCTGATCGCCGAAGCCAACGCCCGTGCGGCGGATGCGCTGGAGGATGAATATGCCTCGCTCGGCCGCAAGCTGGAGCGTTCGGGCATCGCCATCGATGCGATCAAGGACAAGGTTGCCGGTTTTTCGGTCGCCGTTCCTTCGTGGGGCGCGGGCCGGGGCGGCACCCGCTTCGCCAAGTTCCCACTGGCGGGTGAACCCACCAACATTCACGAAAAGCTGCAGGACTGCGCCGTCATCAACCAGCTGTCGCGCCTGACCCCGCGCGTCTCGCCGCATTTCCCGTGGGACAAGGTGAGCGATTACAAGGCGCTGCGTGAGGAAGCCGCCAGCCTCGGCCTTGGCTTCGATGCGGTGAATTCCAACACCTTCCAGGACCAGAAGGATCAGGCGCACACTTACGCGACCGGTTCGCTTTCCTCGACCATCGAGGCCACGCGCCAGCAGGCGGTGGAGCACAACATCGAATGCATCGAGATCGGCAAGCAGCTCGGCTCCACCGACCTGACCGTCTGGGTGGGTGACGGCACCAACTTCCCCGGCCAGCAGGACCTTGGCCGCAGCCTCGATCGCTATCTGGATGCTGCTGCGCAAGTCTATGCCGCGTTGCCCGACGACTGGCGGATGCTGCTGGAACACAAGATGTTCGAACCGGCGTTCTACTCCACCGTCATCAGCGACTGGGGTTCCTCGATCCTTGCCGCGCAGGAACTGGGCCCCAAGGCCAAGTGCCTTGTCGACCTTGGCCACCACGCGCCGAACGTGAATATCGAGCAGATCGTGGCCCGCCTCCACCGCTTCGGCAAGCTCGGTGGCTTCCACTTCAACGACAGCAAGTACGGTGACGACGATCTCGATTCCGGTTCGATCAACCCGCACCAGCTGTTCCTGGTGTTCAACGAACTGGTCGAGGCGGAACTGGCCCCGCGTGACGGGTTCAAGCCCGCCTACATGATCGACCAGTCGCACAACGTCACCGATCCGATCGAGTCCATGCTCTCCTCCGCCGAAGCCATCGGCTCCTGCTATGCCAAGGCGCTGCTGGTGGACCGCGAGGCGCTGCATCTGGCGCAGGAAGCCAACGATACGATGATGGCCTTCCAGGCGCTGCGCCGGGCCTACAACGTCGATGTCGGCCCGATCCTTGCCAAGGCGCGCGTGGAGGCGGGCGGCGCGGCGGACGTGCTGGGCGTCTACCGCGAAAGCCGCTGGCGCGACCGCAAGGCGCAGGAACGCAAGGCCGTGGGCCTGGGCGCCGGGATCGTCTGATCCGCCTCGATACCTGAACTGCCGCCGGGAAGGGCAAAAGCCCTCCCGGCATCGCCACTGCGCGAAAAATCATAACCATCTGGATCCGGGAGGGACTATGCCGATCCACACGCTGCGTACTCTGCTGTGCGTTGCCACCGCACTTGTTGCCGTTCCCGCCATCGCGCAAGAGCAGGCGCCTGCTTCTGCCGATACCTCCGCTGCCCCGCTGGAAGACCAGTTTCGCGATCCGCCCAATTCCGCGCGGCCGCGCGTCTGGTGGCACTGGATGAACGGCAATATCTCGAAGGACGGCATCGCCAAGGACATGGCATGGATGAAGCGCGTCGGCATCGGTGGCCTCCAGAACTTCGATGCCAATCTGCAGACGCCGCAAGTGGTCGATCACCGCCTCGTCTACATGACGCCGGAGTGGAAGGATGCCTTCCGCTTCGCCGCGCATGAGGCGGATCGGCAGGGGCTGGAACTGGCCATCGCGGCCTCGCCCGGCTGGTCCGAAACCGGCGGCCCCTGGGTCAAGCCCGAGGATGGCCTGAAGAAGCTGGTCTGGAGCGAGACGGCGGTGACGGGCGGCAAGCCCTTCGCTGGCAAGCTCACCGCACCGCCGGTCTCGACCGGACCTTATCAGGACCTGCCGATGGGCAGGAGCATCGAGGAGATGATCTCCGGCAAGAAGGGTGAGGAGCCGCCGCAGCACTATCAGGACGTGGCCGTACTGGCAGTGCCCATGGCGACCCCCGCGCAGGTAATGCCGCGCGCGACCTTAGCGGACGGCACCGCGATCGACGGTCAGGCTATCGGGGACGGCAACCTGAACACCGGTATCGATGTGACCCATGGCACCCCGGACAGTCCCAGCGCGATCCTGCTCTCCTACGCCAAGCCGCAGACGATCCGCTCCGCCTCGATCTTCCTGCCCGGCGCGCGGCAGATGTTCGGCGGGCCTTCGGTCGCGCCCAGCCTCGAAGCCAGCGACGATGGCAAGACCTGGCGCAAGGTGGCCGATTTCCATGTCGAGCAGGTGCCCACCACCATCGCTTTCGCGCCGGTCACCGCGCGCCAGTTCCGCGTGGTGCTGACGCCGCTTTCGCCGTCGATGTCCAACATGGGCGCGCCCGCGCCGGGCATCGCCATGGATTTCGGCGCGATGATGGGCGGCGCCGCGAAAATGCCGTTCCGCCTGGTGGACCTGCGGCTTTCGGGCGAAGCGGTGATCGATCAGTCGCAGCTCAAGGCCGGCTATGCCACCGTGCATGACTACTACGCGCTGGCCAATCCGGCCGACGGCGCCAAGGGCCCTGATGCGGCGAAAGTGATCGACCTTACCGGCAAGATGCGGCCGGACGGCACGCTCGACTGGACGCCTCCTGCCGGCAACTGGCGCGTGATCCGCATGGGCTATTCGCTGCTGGGCACCACTAACCATCCCGCGCCGCCCGAGGCGACCGGGCTTGAGGTGGACAAGTTCGATGGCGACGCGGTGCGGCGCTACCTCGAACACTATCTGGGCATGTACAAGGATGCCGCCGGGGCGGATATGGTGGGGCAGCGCGGCGTGCGCGCATTGCTGACGGACTCGATCGAAGTCGGCGCCGCCAACTGGACGCCGAAGATGGTGGAGCAGTTCAAGCGCCTGCGCGGCTATGACCCGACGCCGTGGCTCCCTGCGATCACCGGCACCCTGATCGGCAGCCGCGAGGACAGCGACCGCTTCCTCTACGACTATCGCCGCACTCTGGCCGACCTGATGGCAAGCGAGCACTACGGCACCGTTGCCAAGGTAGCACACGAGAACGGCCTGAAAGTCTATGGAGAAGCGCTGGAAGATCATCGCCCCTCGCTGGGCGACGACATGACCATGCGCAGCCACACCGATGTGCCGATGGCGGCGATGTGGACGCACTCGCGCGAGCAGGGGGCAAACCCCAGCTATCTGGCCGACATCAAGGGCGCGGCATCGGTCGCGCACCTCTATGGGCAGAATCTGGTGGCAGCGGAATCGATGACCGCCGCGCTCAATCCGTGGAACTTCGCGCCGAAGGACCTGAAGCGGATCATCGATCTGGAGTTCATCACCGGCGTCAACCGGCCGGTGGTGCACACATCGGTCCACGTGCCGGTGGATGACAAGAAGCCGGGCCTCTCGCTGTTCATCTTCGGCCAGTATTTCAACCGGATGGAAAGCTGGGGCGAGATGGCGAAGCCCTGGGTGGACTACATCTCGCGCTCCTCACTGCTGCTTCAGGAAGGGCGGAACGTGGCCGATGTGGCCTATTTTTATGGCGAGGAAGCGCCGCTGACCGGGCTTTACGGCGATAAGCCGGTGGCCGATGCGCCGGTTTCGCATGCCTACGATTTCCTCAGCTACGATGCGCTGACCGGGCTGCTGTCCAATGACGGAAACGAAGTCGTCGCACCCAGTGGTGCACGCTATCGGGCGATCTACCTTGGCGGATCCTCGCAGCGCATGACGCTGGGGGCGCTCAAGAAGCTGGCGGCGCTGGTCGAAGGCGGTGCGACGGTGATTGGCAATGCGCCGGTCTCGACGCCCAGCCGAATGGCTGCGCAGGACGCGGAATGGTCCGCGCTGGTGGCGAAGCTCTGGCCGGGCAGCGGCGATGCGACCGTCGGCAAGGGTCGCGTGATTGCGGGCAAGGACGTGGAAAGCGCGCTGGGGACCATGGGCGTGGCGCCGGACTTCCGCTTCACCGGCGCGGCGCCGGGCGCGAAAATCCCCTTCGTCCACCGCCGCGACGGACAGGGGGAGATCTACTACCTTTCCAACCCGCAGGCGGCGCCGCAGAGCATCGAGGCGCACTTCCGCGTCACCGGCAAGGTGCCCGAACTCTGGCATCCCGAAACCGGCAGTGCCGAGCCGGTCAGCTACCGGATCGAGAATGGCGAGACGGTGGTGCCGCTGTCGCTGGTCGCGGACGATGCGGTCTTCGTGGTTTTCCGCAAGGCGGCCACGCAGCAGAGCCTGACGCTGCCGGCCAAGCCGGTGCAGACGCTCGCCTCGCTGGACGATGGCTGGGCGGTACGCTTCCAGGCCGATCGCGGCGCGCCCGCTTCCGCGCAGATGGCGAAGCTGGCGCCGCTCAATGAGAGCAACGATCCGGGCGTGAAGTACTTCTCCGGCGAGGCGACTTATGCGCGCAGCTTCACGCTGCCGAAGGGCGCCAAGGCGGGGCAGCCGCTGTGGCTCGATCTTGGGCAAGTGGGCGATCTCGCCGAAGTGCGGGTGAATGGCCAACTTGTCGGCGCGGTCTGGCATGCGCCTTACCGGATCGACATCGGCAAGGCGGTGAAGAAGGGCGCCAATACCATCGAGGTGAAGGTGGCCGATCTTTGGGTGAACCGCCTGATCGGCGATGCCCAGCCGGGCGCCAAGCCGATCACCTGGAGTGCGATGCCGACTTACAAGCCGGATGCGCCTTTGCGGCCTGCGGGTCTGATCGGGCCGGTGGTGCTGGAAGGCGGCAAATAAGCTCAAGTCCTCCCCGGGACGGGGAGGGGGACCGCCCGAAGGGTGGTGGAGGGGAGTCGCGGTTCACACGAACGTCTCGTGAGGACGCCAATCCCCTCCGTCAGTCCTGCGGACTGCCACCTCCCCGTGCCGGGGAGGACAGGTCTTCCGAAACCTCCGCCGCGCGCCGCGCCGCCTGCGCCACGCTGAACGTGGACCCTTCCGCCAGCACATCGCATCCCGCCGCCGCCAGCACATCACGCACCCGGTCATGCGCGCGGGCGAGGATCACGTGCTTGCCGGCTTTCTCCAAAGCTTGCGTGAACTCGGCGACAACCTCGATGGCGGTGCTGTCGAGATCGTTGCTCTCCTCAAGGCTGAGCACCACCACTCGCGCGGCGCTGGCCCGAGCGCGGCGGGCGATCGTGCCCAGCACCGTCTCGGCATTGGCGAAGACGAGCTGGCCGTTGGGCCGGAAAATCACGACGCCCGGCAGCCGATGCGCCTGCGTATGGCGCGTGAGATCGACGAACTCATGCCCGTCGCCCAGTTGGCCCAGTTCGCTGATCGACGGGTTCGCCAGTTCGTACAGCATGTGCATGATGGATAGCACCACCGCCAGCAGCATGCCGTTGAGCACGCCCAAAGTCAGCACGCCCAGAACGGCGGCCAGCGCGATCCAGTGGTCGCGGCGGATGCGGAACAGGCGCAGCAGCGGCCCGGGCGAAAGCGCGTGGGTCAGCGCAGCGATGACGATGGCCGCCAACATCGGTTGCGGAATGCGCGCGATCCAGCCGGAAGCGAACAGCGCCATCGCCAGCAGGGCAAGGCTGGCCGCCGTCGCCGCCCAGCGGCTGGATGCGCCGGCTGCCTCGTTGGCGGATCCGGCCGAGAAACCCGCGCCCACCGGCATCCCCTGCACCAATGCGGAGGCGAGGTTGGCGGTGCCGATAGCGGCCAGTTCGCGATCGGCCGAAAGCGCGTCGCCATGGCGCAGGGCCAGCGTGCGCATGGTGCCCCAGCTTTCGGCAAACAGAATCAGCGCAATCGGCGCGGCGAGTTGGACGAGGTGCGAGAGCGTGGTGGTGGAGAACGGCCATGCACTGTCCGGCCATTCCAGCCCGACCGGTCCGGCGATGGCGATGCCATGGGCGGGCAGGTCCACTGCGGCCCCTAGCGCGACGGCAGCGACCAGCACGATCAACGCGCCGGGAATCTGCGGCATCCGGCGCAGCGCCAGCAGCACCGCCAAAGTCGCCATGCCGAGCAGGCAACTGAGCACGTGCCACTGCGTCACCCGCCCTGCGAGACCGGTTAGAACCGTGAAGATCGTGCCCGATGGCACCGAGATGCCCGCTATCGCCGGCAACTGCCGCACGATGATGGTGATCGCGAGCCCGAAAGCAAAACCCCGCAGCACCGGGCGCGAGACGAAGCTGGCAAGGCTCCCCAGCCGCAGCAGCGACAGCAGCAGGAAAATCAGCCCGGTCATGCCCACCAAAACCGTCGCCAGTCCCTCCCGCGCGGGGCCGGTGGCGGAGAGGCTGGCCAGCGTCGCGGCAAGGATCGCGGCGGCGGAGGAGGTGGGGGAAACCACGGCGAAGCGGCTGCGCCCCACCAGCACATAGGCCAGTCCCCCGGCAATCGCCGCCGCCAGCGCGCGGCCGGGCGCAAGGCCGGCGATCTCCGCATAGGCGACGCTTTCCGGCAGGATCAGCCCGGCCATGGCCAGCCCGGTTAATCCATCGCGCGGGCCATCGCGCCAGACGGGTTTGCTCATCGCGGGAATGCGCCTTTCATCTCTCTCGAATGTGTCTCTTAACCCGGCGCAGCAGCGGAATAAATCAGGCTTCTGCCGTGTGGCCGTGGGTGGATTTGTCCAGATGCGGCCGGTGCCCGGTCATCCGCAGGTAGAAGCGCGAGAAGTACGAAGGGTCCGAAAAGCCCAGTTCGTTGGACACCTGCACCACGCTGGCATTGGCGAAGCAGAGCAGCCGCTGCGCCTCCAGCGCCAGCCGGGCGTGGAGCATGTCCTGCGGCGTGCAATCCAGCCGCGCGCGGGTGAGGCGTGTCAAAGTGCGCGTGGTCATGCCCAGCCGCTCCGCATACCAGCCCACCGGCAACTGGTCGCGAAAGTGCAGTTCGACCAGATGGCGCAAATGCGAAATGCGCTGGTCGCCGCTGCCGTCGTCCGCTGCTTCTTCCTCTGGCAGCAGAGAGCGCAGCAGCGCCTCCGCCATCGACAGGAACAGCGCATTCGGCCGTCGCCAGTCCTGCGGGATGGCCAGCATCTCGGCGCAGAGAAATTCGACCCGCCCCAGTATTTCCAGTGGCGTCGATGCGAAACGGCCGTGGGTCGCGGCGTGGAGCAGTGGATCGCCCGCTCCGCTGCGCCGCTCCGCAAAACCGCTGCTGAGCATCAGCACATAGCCGACCGTCTCGGGCCGAAAGCGGAAACCGTGGATGCTGCCGGCGGGGATGACGATGTGGCAGGGCGCTTCCAGAGTCTCGGTCGTATCGTCGATGGTGAGCGTCACCTGTCCCTTCGATACCAGCATGACCTGCACGCCGCGGACATGGCGATGCGGGGCAATTTCCCAGTCGTGCAAGGAACTTCGCGCCGCAATCGTCTCGATATGTCCGAATTCCGCTAGGCTTTCGGCGATCTCCTCACCGTAGAGGACGTAGCTGGGAACGGGGCGAGAGGTGGGCATGACCGACTCGAATGTGTCCTGAAAGTACCTGAACAATGGCCGTCCGGTGCATTCCGCCAGAACCGCCGTGGTGTCAATCCAAGGGCAAGTATTGCGGTGGCCCCAGCGGCGCACCCGATCGGGAGAAGGATCTATGCGTACCCAAGTTGCCATCATCGGCGCAGGCCCTGCCGGCCTGCTTCTCGGCCATATGCTGCGGGCCGACGGGATCGACTGCGTCGTCCTCGAACGTCAGACCGGCGACTACGTCCTCTCGCGCATCCGCGCCGGCGTACTGGAACAGGGCACCGTCGCGCTGATGGAGCGGCTGGGCCTCGATGCCCGCATGAAGGAAGAGGGGCTGCCGCACGATGGCTTCAACCTTGCCGACGGCGAGCGCCTGATCCGTATCGACATCAAGGCGCTGACCGGCAAGCAGGTCATGGTCTATGGCCAGACCGAACTGACGCGTGACCTGATGGAAGCGAGCGAGGAACGCGGCCTTGAAGTGATCTATCAGGCCGCCGACGTTGCCCTGCACGATATCGAGAGCGACGCGCCCTACGTCACTTACACCAAGGACGGCGCCGAGCACCGCATTGACGCGCGCTTCATCGTCGGTTGCGACGGCTTCCACGGCCCCTCGCGTCAGGCGATCCCCGCCAGCGTCGGCCAGACCTTCGAGCGCGTCTATCCCTTCGGCTGGCTGGGCATCCTGGCCGACGTGCCGCCGTGCAACCACGAACTGATCTACGCGCACCACGAACGCGGCTTCGCGCTCGCCTCTCAGCGCAGCCACACGCGCAGCCGCTACTACATCGACGTGCCGCTGACCGAGAAGCTGGAAGACTGGAGCGACGACCGGATCTGGGACGAACTGGCGATCCGCCTCGGCCCCGATGCCGCCGCCAACATTACGCGCGGGCCTTCTATCGAGAAGTCGATCGCGCCGCTGCGGTCCTTCGTGTTCGAGCCGATGCGCCATGGCAGCCTGCTGCTCTGCGGTGATGCCGCGCACATCGTGCCGCCCACCGGCGCCAAGGGCCTGAACCTCGCCGCCAGCGACGTCTACTACGCCCACGAAGCGCTGACCGGCTTCTTCAAGAACGCCGATAACGACGCGATTCCGGCCTATTCGACCAAGGCCCTGCGCCGCGTCTGGGCGGCGGAGCGCTTCAGCTGGTCGCTGACCAAACTGATGCACCGCTTCCCCGAAGACGGCCCGTTCGAGCGCCGGATGCAGCTGGCCGAGCTGGACTACATCGCGTCGAGCGAGCATGCGCGGCGGGTGATTGCCGAGAATTATGTGGGGCTGCCGGTTTAAGGGGGGCGGTTTTGACGCGGTAGCGTCCCGGTTCTGAAGACCATGCTCTACGCTCACACCTAACGCTCGTCGCCCCCGCGCAGGCGGGGGCCCCGCTTTTCTTCTGCGACGTTGCGCGAAGGAAGCGGGATCCCCGCCTTCGCGGGGATGACGAAAAGGGGGCAGGCAGTGGTGGATCGGTTGTTTCGGCAACCCAAACCTTCCTCGTCATTGCGAGCGCAGCGAAGCAATCCAGGGCAGCACCACGCCGCTCTGGATTGCTTCGCTGCGCTCGCAATGACGAGGGATGCGTGAGGCCGGGCGGGCTAAACCCGCAACGTATCAACTCTGCGAGGCCGGCGTCTCCACAACCAGCCCCTCAAACGCCTCCGTCACCTGAAGCTGGCACGAAAGCCGCACACGCGGATGCTCGTCGCCGGATGCTTCGATCACCGGCCCTTCGTAGTCCCCCGGCGCGCCGAGCCGTTCGAACCACTCGGGCGTCAGATGCACGCGGCACGTGCCGCAATAGCAGTTCCCCCCGCAGACCGCCTCGATCGCCTCGATCCCTTGCGCGACCGCATTTTCCATCAAGGACATGCCTTCGCTCGCCTCGATTTCGCGCACGGTTCCCCCGGCGTCGATGAACCTCACACACACCATAAGTGTCAGGCCGGATCGCAGGCGACGAGCGCCCCGCGCAGTTCGTAGCCCTGAATGAAGCTGTTCCAGATGATCCGGGGCTCCGAAACGAGGCGGATTCCTGGCAGGCGGAACATCCGGTCGAGGAAAATGCGCGTTTCGTGCAAAGCCACTTGCGCGCCGGGGCAGCGGTGCGGGCCGTCTCCGAAACTCATGTAGGGCCCGACGACTTTCATCCGCTTCGCCCGGTCGGGATCGAGTTCGAAGGGGCAGGGGCCGGTGATCGCCTCGTCCACATTGGCCTCGCGAATGGAGACGCACACCACTTCGCCTTCCGCCATCATCCCCGGCTGATCCTCCACCGCGCGGCGATGGAGCATCGAGGCGACCGGCTCCAGCCGCAGGATTTCCTCAAGGATGGCGGATTGATCCGCCTCGCTGCCCGAAAGATAGCGTTCGCGCAGGTCCGGTTTGTCGAACAGGTGCCAGGCGGCCATGACGATGAATTCGCGCGTGGTCATCATCCCGGCCCCGCCGTAGCTGAGGCACTCCATGATCATGCCCTTGCGCGAGTAATTCTCGCCCACCATGAACGAGATCACGTCCTCGCGCGGTTGCTTGCGGCGCGCCTCTATCGCCGGCACCATGTCCTTGCGGTAGAACCGGCCGACGCGCAGCAGCATCTTGGCATTGAAGATCAGGTTGCCCAGCCGGCCGGGGCGGCGCTCCAGCGAACTGTCCAGCACGGCCTTCACCCGCCTTGCGAGGTTGCGATTGCTGTCGCTGTTCGTCAGGCCGACGATTTCCGCCGTAACGTCCACCGCCATCTGGAAGCTCAGTTCGTCCAGCGGCAGCGGCTTGCCTTCGCGCAGCCGAGCGACGAGTTCGTCCATCGTGCGGTGCATCACCGCCTGATGGCGGGTGACGATGGTCTTGGGCGCGAACAGCCCGGCCACGGCGGCGCGGCGCTTGCGGTGCAGATCGCCGTCTAGGAAGAAGAAGGAGACTTCGTCCGGGTTGGCGATGTCGGTGTCTTCGGCATGGGCGCCGGCCTGTTTCACCTTGGGCGATCGCAGAACGTCGCGCCCCATGGCGAACGAGCCGACCACGCGCGAACCGGCCTGCGGGGTAAGGTTGGCCTCGGCAATGCGGGCGCTCTTGCGGTCGTCCCGCCCTGCGTAAGGGCACGTTTTGGCACTATCGGCCAGTCCGGGTGCGATTTCGGCGTTCATGGCCGCTCTCCTTCCGACAACCCTATTTCTCCCCGTGCGTTTGTACTTGCACGCGCCCGTCTCCGGGGCGCCGATCGGAGGATATGATACGCAATGGATCAAAAGTTAGCCAGCGGCAAATCGGCTTGTGCGGGTGGCATCGGTGGCACCGTCATGCCTGCGCCGGTGATCCGTTTTTGTCCCCGGCTGCAAGAACTTGTGGCCTTCGCACGCGCAGTATGATTGCCTCTCGGGACTTTGCTGCTATCGCTGCGCGCGTGCGAAATGTTGGAGCATCGAACTTGAGGCGCCTGCCCCTGGCCGTTTCCTTAGCCCTGTCGTGCGCGCTTGCGGCGTGCACGGGGCAGGACAAGCCGGCCGCGCAAATGCCGGCCGCGCCGGAGCCTGCGGTGGAGGCGCCAGTCGACGGCGATTGGTGGAAGAATGCCAGCGACCCGCTGCTGGCCGATCTGATCGCCCGCGGCATTGCCGCCGATCACGATCTGGCTTGCCGCGCCGCGCGGCTGAATGCGCAGATGCAGGAAGATGCCTCCGCCGATCGCCGCCTGACCGGCAAGATGCGCAAGCTGGTGGGCGCCGATCAGGGCCTTTCGCGGGCGGCAGCGCTGCGGGCGGACTCCTATGCCTATGCCCAGGCGCGCGCCGAACGCGCGGCCACTGTAGCGCTGGCCTATGTCGAAGTGCGGCGGCTGCAGAAAGTGCTGGTCCTGCGTACCGAGCGGCTGGACCAGTTCCGCGACAATGCCGCGATTGCCGAATTCCGCCGTCAGGCCGGGCTGGTCACGGCGATAGACGGCGGCATCGGCAGCAGCATGGCCGGTGTCGCCGATGCCGATCTGGCGGCGACGCGCGCCCGTTTCGATCGCGCGCGGGCCGAACTGGCGCGGATGACCGGGATGGAAGACGCCGCCCTGCTTTCCCTTCTGGGTGAAACCGGCGATGTGCCCGATCTGGGCCGCGATCCGCCCGGCATTGCCGATGAGGGGCCACTCCACCGGGCGGACCTGCTGGCGCTGCGCTATCGCCTGCTGGCCCGGATCGAGCAGGAGAAGATGACCCAGGCCGATATCGACGCGGCGGAGGCCAAACCGGCGGATCCGGCAACGCCGCCACTGCTGCGCGAAGGCCTGACCGAGTTGGACAAGGCTGAACTGGACGCGCGGGCAGAGATCGGCCGCACGCGTCAGGCGCTCGTCGCGCTCGATACGCGCGAACCGGCGCTGGCGCAGAGCGCGGAACGGTCGCGCCGGGCGGTGCAGGATGCCCGCTCCGCCTATCGCGCCGGCATGGGCGATTTCGCGACGCTCTATGTGTCGGAGGCATCGGCGCTTTCGGTTGAGGAAGCGCGGCTGGGCCTGCGTGCCGAACGCGCGTCGGGCATGATCCGCCTGCACCTTCAGCGCGGCGATGGCTGGTCGGCCGCCGACCTTGCGCCGGCGGCGGGAGATGCCAGCTGTGACTGAGAGCGATGAGGTCGCCCTCGACAGTTTTCTGGGCTTCGGCGCGCGGCGCGGGCGCACGCACCTCTTGCGTATCGCCCTGCTGGCGGCGGCGGTGGTGGCGCTGATCCTGCTGCTGGTGCGCTTTCTGGGCGGCAGCGATACGCCCTACTACACCGCGCTGGTGGAGCAGGGGAGCATCACCCCGCTATTGTCCGAACGCGGCACCGTGCATGGCAGCGGCGAAGTGGCCTTGGCCGCCGCGCTGGACGGCACAGTCACAGCCGAGGGCGTTCCTGCCGGGGGCAAGGTGGAGAAGGGTCAGGTCCTTGCCACCATCGATGCCGAACCGCTGCGCAGCACGCTCACCGCCGACCGCGCACTGGTGGCCGCGGCCGAGGCCGACCTTGCCGCCGCACGCGGCGCGCGGGATGAGGCGACGGCAAAGCTTGCCCGGTTCGAGGATGTCTGGCGCCGGTCCGGCCATCGCGTGCCCGCGATCAACGAACTGGAAGCCGCACGCGCCGCAGCGGAACGCACGTCACGCGAAGTCGCCGCCGCACAGGCACGGGTTGCCGCCGCGCGCAGCAGCCTGAAGGCGGACAGCGAGAAACTGGCCGCCGCCGTGGTGACCGCGCCCTTCGCGGGCTATGTGGTCGAACGCAATATCCGCACCGGGCAGCGCGTGCGCGTGGGCATGAAGCTGTTCACGCTGGCCGCCAGCGGCGAAACGCTGGAGATCGAGATTCCGCTGGCCCGTGCAGGCAATGCCGGGCTGGAGGCAGGCACCGTGGCGCAAGTGCGGCTGGATGCCATGCCGGACGAAGCGCAGCAGGCCACGCTGGCCCGCATCCTGACCGATCGGGCCGACGCACCCGGATCGCGCCGCGCCGTCTTCACGCTGGAAAACCCCACCGAGGCGATCCGCCCGGGCATGGGGGCAACGGTGGAAGTGGCTCTGCCGGAACGGAAAAACGTGCTGCTGGTGCCAGACGCAGCGCTGACGTTCGAGCCGGGTAGCCCGGGGGCCGGCAATGGCGAGGCTCGTCCGGGGGGCAACTCGACTGGTCGCAATCAGCCGCGCATCTATCTCGTCTCGGGCGACGGAGAGCCGCGCCGCGTCTATGTTTCGGCCGGCGCTGGCGACGGCAAGCGCACGGAAGTCTTCGCCAACGACCTTCGGCCCGGTGCCGAAGTCATCGTTGGATGGCGCAACCAGCCGCAGAAGCCATGAAACCCTACGGACCACGTCGGCACCAGCCGGTCATGGCCCGTTCATTCGCATTTGCATAATGTCTCCGACATTCGGGCTGCGCGTCCGGAATCGGATTGAAATGGAAGAAGGACCCTTACGACGCACTGCAGCGCAACTTTGCGATCGCCGGTGCGTATAGAGCCCATGACACGAAGCAACATGAGGGAAACGGGCCCGCAGACGGGCAACCCGGTCGCTGCCGAGCGCGGCTCCGCACTAGGCCGACGTGAATTTTCGGCCATGCTGGCCTCGATAGCTGGGATTTTCGCGATTCCGCGTCTGGCGGAAGCTGCGGTGGCAGCGGGCCGCGCCCCCAATCTCGGGCCGAATTTCGGACCTTCGCAGCCATTTTCGTGGGATAATCTGGTCAACAATGCCCAGAGTGCGGCGGCGCGTCCGTGGGCGGCACCGGCGGCCTCTGCCCATGCCGCGGCAGACTTCGACACCGCAGTGAAGCTGACTTACGGCAACGCGCAGTCGCTGGCCGGCGATGTGCGCCTGTTCCCCACCAGCCGCGGCGTCGCGCCGCAGGCCGTGAAGATCCACCTCGTGGAAAATGGAGCAGCCCGCCAGCTGATCGACACGCGGGGTTTCTTCGTCGGCAACAACCGCGCCGATCCGGCGGGTTTTCGCGTGATGACGGCCGACCAGCATTCGGACTGGCTGGCGTTCCTGGGGGCGTCCTACTTCCGCGCGTCCGGCTCGCGCGATCAATACGGGCTTTCGGCGCGCGGTGTCTCGATCGACACGGCCATGCCCAAGGCAGAGGAATTCCCTGCCTTCACAGAGTTCTGGATAGAGAAGCTGGGGCCGGAACGGGTGCGCATCCACGCCGCCCTTGATGGGCCTAGCGTGACCGGCGCCTATGCGTTCGACTGCACGCACGGTGTTTCAGGCGGCAAGCAGGCCGTCACCCAGGACGTGCGCGCCAGCCTGTTCTTGCGCCGCGATGTCGAGCGGCTGGGCCTGGCGCCGATCACCAGCATGTTCTGGTACGACCAGTCCGACCCCGCCAAGCGCGGTGACTGGCGCCCGGAAATCCACGATTCCGACGGTCTTGCCATCCACGCCGGCAATGGTGAGCGGATGTGGGTGCCGCTGAGCAACCCGCATCTCACCCGCACCAACGCCATGCGGGCGGACGGTGTGAAGGGCTTCGGCCTGTTGCAGCGCGATCAGCGCTTCGATCACTATCAGGACGACGGCGCGTTCTACGACCGTCGCCCCTCGCTCTGGGTGGAGCCGCAGGGGGATTGGGGCAAGGGCGCGGTCGTGCTCTATCAGATGACCACCAATACCGAGACGGTCGACAATATCGCGGCCTTCTGGCTCTCTGACGAGGCGGCCAAGGCCGGGCAGCGGCGCGATCTGGCCTACAAGCTGACCTGGACGTCCGACGATCCCAGCCAGACCGCATCGGCCCGCTGCGTCGATTCGTGGCAGGGTGCGGCGGGCAAGCCGGGGGACAGCAATGTCCCGAAGGACGCGCGCAAATTCGTGTTCGATTTCGAAGGCCCCGCGCTGAAGGGGCTGACCCGCGACAGCGGCGTTACCGCCGTGACCGGGCTGCCGGCCGCTGCCGTAGTGGCATCGGCCGCCTATCCGGTGGTGGGCGCGGAAAACCGCTGGCGCGTCACGCTGGACTTGCGCCCGTCGGCCATGCCGTCTCCCGAAGTCAGGGTCTACCTGTCTCGCGGGGGACAGGCGCTTAGCGAGACCGTGATTCAGGGAGTGCAGGCATGAACCGCAAGCTGACCCCGCTTCCGCCGGAAGCGCCGCTGGCGATGCCGGTGCAGGACCTCTATGGCATCGCGCCGGGCTCCATCGCCGTGCGCACCAGCCCCCACGGGATGCAAGTGAAGCGCCTGCTGCTGCTGGTCGTTACCGCCGTGATCGCGCTGGCCGCGTCGAGCGAGGTGCGCTTCGCATTGTCCCGCGATGGACTGAGCGTGCTGGACGTGGTGCTGCTGCTGTTCTTCGTGCCGCTGTTCGCGTGGATCTCGTTCGGCTTCGTCACTTCGGCAATCGGATTCCTGCAGCTGATCACCGGCAAGCATCCCGGCTTTACCGCCGTGCCCAGCCCGGCCTCGTCGCTGCGCCATCGCACTGCGGTGCTGATGCCGGTCTACAATGAGAGCGTGGAAGCCACCTTCGGCCGCGTGCGCGCCATGGCCGCATCCATCGCCGCTTCGGGCGGCGCCGAGTGGATCGACTTCTTCGTACTCAGCGATTCCAACGCCTTCCACGGCAAGCGCGAGGAAGCGGCATGGCGCGAAGTGGCCGCCGAAGCGCCGATCAACGTCTATTACCGCCGCCGCGAAAAGAACATCGCGCGCAAGCCCGGCAACATTGCCGAATGGGTGCAGCGCTTCGGCGCGGCTTACGAGAACATGCTGATCCTTGACGCCGACTCGCTGATGAGCGGCGATGCGATCATCGGCATGGCGGCAATCATGGAGGAACGTCCCTCCATCGGCCTGCTCCAGACCGTGCCGATGATCATCAATGCGCAGACGCTGTTCCAGCGCTGGATGCGCTTCGCCAGCGAGGCTTACGGGCCGATTGCTTCGGCTGGACTGCTCTGGTGGTCGGGCGCGGAAGCGAACTTCTGGGGCCACAACGCCATCGTGCGCACGCGTGCCTTTGCCGAATCCTGCGGTCTTCCCGAACTGCCGGGCAAGCCGCCGTTCGGCGGGCATATCCTCAGCCACGACATGTTCGAATCCGCGCTGCTGCGCCGCCGGGGCTGGGCCGTCCACATGGTGATGATCGACGGCAGCTATGAGGAATTTCCGCCCACCATCGTCGATCACGCGATCCGCGACCGGCGCTGGATGCAGGGCAATCTCCAGCACTTGCGCCTGCTCGATGCATCGGGCCTGCACTGGACCAGCCGCCTGCATTTGCTGATCGGCGCTTCGGCCTATCTGACCTCGCCGGGCTGGCTGCTGCTGCTGATCACCGCGATCGCGCAGGCCGCCATGGCACGGGGCGGACAGGGCTTCGTGGGGGCGACCCCGCCAAGTGTTTTGGGGCTTACGGTGCTGCTGCTGTTCGGCCCCAAGGCGATGGGGACGCTCTGGGTGCTGGCCGACCAGACCCGCCGCCGCGCGTTCGGCGGCTGGGGCGGCGCGTTGCGTTCGGTCGCGCTGGAGGTGCCGCTGGCCATCCTGCTGGCGCCGGTGACCATGGTCATGCAGGTGAAGGCGCTGTTCGGGCTGGCGCTGGGCATTCCCGTGCACTGGAACACGCAGGACCGCGACGCCCGGCGCATTGGCGTGCGGGAGGTTCTGCCGGACCTGAAGGAACACATCGCGCTGGGTCTGGCCTTTGCGGCGACGGTGTTCATCGATCCGATGACGGCGCTGTGGCTTTCGCCGCTGACGCTGGGCCTGCTCGCCTCGCCCTGGCTGATCAGCCTGACCTCGCGCGCGACCGTGGGCTCGCAGGCGGAAGCGGGCGGGTTCTTCACCGTGCCCGCGCCGACGATCGTTGCCGCAGACGAGCAGCGTCTGCTTAACGACGACGAGGCCGACGACGCTCCGCTGGCGATTGGGTGAGCCGGGACTTTTCGCGCTCAAACGGCGATCCAATCAAACTCGTCGCCCCCGCGAAGGCGGGGGTCCCGCTGCCTTCTCGCCTAGCCGCGAAGAACAAGCGGGATCCCCGCCTTCGCGGGGATGACGGGGGTGGTTTGGGTAAGCGTTGGTTTAGTGCGCGGTCATGCACTCGCCTCCGCCAGCCGCGCGGGCAGGTTGGCGCGCAGATGCGCCACTAGCGCGCCGACTTTGGGTGAGAGATGCCGGCGCTGCGGATAGACCGCCCAGATCGGCTCCTCCTCCGGCGCCAGTTCCGCCAGCACCGGCTCCAGCCGCCCCGCAGCGACATGATCGCCAAGGTAGAAGGCGGGCAACTGGCATAGGCCCATGCCTGCCAGCGCCGCTTCCAGCAGGGCATTGCCGCTGTTGCAGCGCCAGCGGCCTTGCGGGCGGAAGGTCTTGCCCCCGGTGAAATGCCACTGCGCCGCCGAACCGACGAGGCATTCGTGGTGCCGAAGGTCTGCCAGATCCTGCGGCCGCCCATGCGCATCGAGGTAGGCGGGCGAGGCCAGCGTCACCAGTGCGCGGCTCGCCACGCGCGTCGCCACCAGCCGAGAATCGTCGAGATGTCCGGTGCGGATGGCCAGATCGTACCCCGCCGCGATCAGGTCCACGAGCGCGTTGTCGAGGTCCAGCGTCACCGAAATCGCCGGATAGGCCTGCGACAGTTCGCGCACCAGCGGCGCCACGAACTTCTCGCCGAGCGCGTAGGAACAGGTAACGCGGAGGTGCCCGCGCGGCTCGCCCTGGGAGGTGATGGCGGCAATCGCCTCGTCCCGCTCCTCGATCAGGCGGCGGCAGGTTTCGAGGAAGATCTGGCCCGTTTCCGTCAGCCGCAGGGTGCGTGTCGTGCGCAGCATCAGCTGGACTTGCAGCCGCGTTTCCAGCCGCGCCAGCGCCCGGCTCATATGCGTGACGCTGGCGCCATAGGCCTCTGCCGCCAAGGTGAAGCTGCCGTGGCGCGCCACCATCACGAACTCCTCGATCCCGTCCCACTGGCCGAGCATCATTTTCCCCATATGGTGATAATACTTTTCAGAACGGGCGCTTTATCACAGAACTCGCCGGTCCTACAAAGCGCGCCAGCAGTTCAAGGAGCATACCCCATGAAGACCCGCGCCGCCGTTGCCTTCGAGGCGAAGAAGCCGCTCGAAATCGTCGAACTCGATCTTGAAGGCCCCAAGGCGGGCGAAGTCCTGGTTGAGATCATGGCCACCGGCATCTGCCACACCGATGCCTACACGCTGGACGGTCTGGACAGCGAAGGTATCTTCCCCTCCGTGCTCGGCCACGAAGGCGCCGGTATCGTGCGCGAAGTGGGCGCGGGCGTCACCTCGGTGGTGCCGGGTGACCACGTGATCCCGCTCTACACCCCGGAATGCCGCCAGTGTAAGTCGTGCCTTTCGGGCAAGACCAACCTCTGCACCGCGATCCGCGCCACGCAGGGCAAGGGCCTGATGCCGGACGGCACCACGCGCTTTTCCTACAAGGGCCAGCCGATCTACCACTACATGGGCTGCTCGACTTTCTCGAACTTCACTGTGTTGCCCGAGATCGCCGTCGCCAAGATCCGTGAAGACGCGCCGTTCCAGTCCTCTTGCTACATCGGTTGCGGCGTCACCACCGGCGTCGGCGCGGTCATCAACACCGCCAAGGTGCAGGTGGGCGACAATGTGGTGGTCTTCGGCCTTGGCGGCATCGGCCTCAACGTGATCCAGGGCGCCCGCCTTGCCGGTGCCAACAAGATCATCGGCGTGGACATCAACCCGGACCGTGAGGAATGGGGCCGCCGCTTCGGCATGACCGACTTCCTCAACACCAAGGGCATGAGCCGCGAGGACATCGTGGCGAAGATCGTGCTGATGACTGACGGCGGCGCGGACTATACTTTCGACGCCACCGGCAATACCGAAGTGATGCGCACCGCTCTGGAAGCCTGCCATCGCGGCTGGGGCACCTCGATCATCATCGGCGTGGCCGAAGCGGGCAAGACCATCGAGACGCGCCCGTTCCAGCTCGTGACGGGCCGCAACTGGCGCGGCACCGCGTTCGGCGGCGCCAAGGGCCGTACCGACGTGCCGAAGATCGTGGACATGTACATGACCGGCAAGATCGAGATCGATCCGATGATCACCCACGTCATGGGTCTGGAAGAGATCAACACCGCGTTCGACCTGATGCACGAAGGCAAGTCGATCCGTTCGGTCGTCGTCTACTGATGGAGACGGTCTCCACCAACCGGGCTTTCGGCGGGGTGCAGGGTGTCTACACCCACGCCTCCGCCGAGACCGGCACACCGATGACCTTTTCGGTCTTCGTCCCAGAGCATGCTGTGGGCGCGAAGCTGCCGGTGCTGTGGTATCTCTCGGGCCTCACCTGCACCCACGCCAACGTCACCGAAAAGGGTGAGTTCCGCCGCGCCTGCGCCGAGCATGGCGTGATCTTCGTGGCGCCGGATACAAGCCCACGCGGCGACGATGTGCCGGACGACGAAGGCTATGACTTCGGCAAGGGCGCGGGCTTCTACGTCGATGCGACGGAGGAACCGTGGAGCGCGAACTTCCGCATGCGCTCCTACATCGAGACCGAGCTTCCCGCCGTGATCGCCGAGCACTTCCCCGCCGACATGGCGCGGCAGGGCATCACCGGCCACTCGATGGGCGGCCACGGCGCGCTGACGATCGCGTTGCGCGATCCCAGCCGGTTCCGCTCGGTGAGCGCCTTTGCGCCGATCGTTTCGCCGCTGAACTGCCCCTGGGGCGAGAAGGCGCTGACGGGCTATATCGGCGCGGACCGCGCCGCATGGCGCGAGTACGACGCCTGCGCGCTGATCGAGGACGGCGCCCGCCTGCCGGATCTGCTGGTGGATCAGGGGACGGCCGATGGCTTCCTCGAAGGCCAGCTGAAGACGCATCTGCTGGAAGAGGCTTGCGCCAGGGCCGGCCAACCTGCGACGATCCGGATGCAGGAGGGCTATGACCACTCCTACTACTTCATCTCCAGCTTCATGGCGGACCATGTGGGCTGGCATGCGGAGAGGCTGAAGGCATGAGCGCACACGACAGCATCGCCCTGATCGCGAACTACTACGACGCGTTCAACCGCCACGATATGGAGGCGATGCTGGCGTTGTTGGCGGAGAATGTCGTTCATGAACCCAGTCAGGGCCAGCCGCGCCACGGCAAGGCGGCCTTTGCCGCGTTTCTGGCGCATATGAACCGCTGCTATCGCGAGCATGTGCACGAGCCGGTCGTGCTGGCCACGCCGGATGGTTCGCATGCCTCGGCCGAGTTCCGGCTGACCGGCGAATATATCGAGACGGACGATGGATTGCCGGCGGCTTCGGGGCAGGCTTATGCCTTGCGGGTGGGGGCGTTCTTCGATGTCGATCAGGGGCTGATCGCGCGGGTTTCGAACCACTACAACCTTGCCGACTGGATTGGGCAGGTGGAGCAGGGGTGAGTCCTGTAGATCCTCCCCCATCGGGGGAGGGGGACCGCCCGAAGGGTGGTGGAGGGGGCAGGCGCAACGCTGCCGAAAGCCCCCTCCGTCAGCGCTGCGCGCTGCCACCTCCCCCGAGGGGGGAGGATCTGGGCAATGCCTAACGCACGAAATCGTACTTGATCGAAGCTTGAATCCGGCTCGCATTTCGTGAGGAGCCGTCCTGCCGCTCCAGCCGACCCCACAGCCCTTCGACGCCTACCGAGAACGAGGTGGCCGGCGCCCAGATCACGTTCGCCGCGCCGTATTCACTGCTGGAGAAATCGTCCGCCGCCAGCAGCCCGCCATCGCGGATCCCCAAGGCGCCGAACACGAAGTTGGAGCGCACTTTGTCCGTCCAGTAATGGGTATAGGCGCCGAAGCCGCCGATGTGTTCGATCAGCCGCAGCGACCCGTCGGCGCGCAGCGCGGCGTCGAGGCCATAGCCGTTGATGTCGTTGACGTAGTGCGTCGCGCCTTTGCCCCAGGTGCCGCCCAGCGCGATCGAATCCTGCCCGAAAGTCGTGAGCGAGCCGGAGGCGGAAAGGGCGAAGCCGGTGGCATCCGCGCCGTTGCGCTCACCCTCGGCCGGGTCCGATGCGCGGTAGCCGATCCGGCGGACCACGCCGCCCAGTTGCAGGTGGCCCTTGGCATCCTCGTACCGGGCGACCAGCACCACATCGGGCATGGTTTCCGCCGTGCTCTGGTTGTCGGCCAGCGTCAGGTCGGAATCGGGCTGCTCCAGCGAGAACGTGAGGTGGGTGTTGGTGGCCACCTTGAACGACTGGCGCACCGATGCCGTGCGGAGGAACACCGCGCCGCCGGGGCCCCAGTTGTCGAGAGTATCGGGCAGGGCGTCCGCGTCGACCAGCGCCGAATAGCCGAAGCCGCCATACGTGTTGCCCACCTGCCCATAGGCATGGTTGAGGTGGAACTGATAGCTGGATCCGTCGCCGTAGAAGTCGTTTTCGACATAGAAACGCAGGTTGCCGAGTGCGGAGGGGCGGCGCACTTCGAGGCTGAAACGAGTGGCGCGGGCGCTGACGTCGGCGCGGTTGCGCCCGTGCGTGTCGAAGGGGATTTCGGGGACAGCGAACTCGTCCCGGTCGCCGCCGGCGGTCCTGGGGTCGTAGATCAGGTCCACTTTGGCGAAGCCGCCGATGCGCACGGCGGTTTCGGTGCCGGGGATCGGGATGAAGCCCTTGAGGTCGGGGTCGTTCGGCGGGCTCTGGTTGTTGGGGCGCGAGGCGCCGGTAATGCGATCGCCAATAGTGTCGCGGCCCGGCAGGGGGGAGGCAGTGACGCCAAGGTTGCTGGCGGCGCTGGCGACTTGCGCACTGTCGAGATGGGCCGGGGGCGCCGGCGGCGTTTCGAGCGGGGCGGCGGGCGTGCGGCCGGAGGCGGTGATCGTGCCGGGGGCGGCGGCAGCGGCAGCCGGTGCGGCGACTACTGCCGGGGCAGCTTGCGTCGGGGACGTGCCCGTTTGCTTCATCGCCACAATCTCGGCCTTCAGCGCTTCTACCGTGGCCCTGAGGTCGGCCACTTCGCCGCGCAGTGCGGCGACGTCCTGCGCGTTATCCTGCGCCTTTGCGGGCAGGGCGGCGGTCGCAGAGACTGCCGCGCAGGCCAGAGCAAGGCTCCGGCCGGAAGAGTGGATCATGCATAACCCCCTTCATCAGACAGGGCGCACGAGCATCCTCGCTTCGGGGCCGTAGCCCTTGGCCGGATCGAGCAGCCCGTCGCCGAGCAGGCCGAAGCCCTGCTTTTCCCAGAAGCCGTGGGCGTCCCCAACGGCGATCAGCACCACGCGCGAAAGCCCGCGCGCCTTGGCCTCGTCCACCGCGATCCGTACGGCCTCGCCTGCGAAACCGCGCCCGCGCGTGGAGGCGCCGAGGGCAAGGTCGTGCAGGAAATAGCAGTCGAACGGTTCGGCAAGGCCGGTCATCGGCGTGTCTATCACCGGCGGCCGGTCCTGCCGGCCGGGGTGGGAGACGAGGTAGCCGGCGACCTTTCCGTCATCCCCTTCCAGCACGTGGCAGCCGGAAGGGTAATGCCGGAAGCAGGCGGCGAAGACTTGCGCGTTCTCGGGGTAGTCGAGGTGGACGATGTCCGCCACGTCCGCCACATGAGCCACGTCGTCTTCGCGCATTTCCCGCCAGTGCATCGTCTTGCCGTTCCCTTAGTTCGCGCCAGACGGCGCCATCTGCTGCGCGGTCTCCCCCGCCTCTGCCGGCGCCTGTTCGCGCGAGCGGAGGTCGAGATCGCTGTGCCGGCCGACCGATAGCCAGAACATCACGACCAGGGCAACGACGGTCACCCCCAGCGCGAGGTAGCGCACCCAGACCGGGGCCACGCCGCCGGGGTGGATGTGCTTCTCCTCAAGATCGCGTTTGCGGGTGATGGAGGCGGAATAGAACACGATGGTGGCGATCACGAAGATCAGCGACCAGCGTGTCTGTTCGCCATCCGAACCGACCAGCGCGATCATGCAGTAGACCGCACCGGCAAGGCCCGCCGCCACGAAAAAGGTGTACTGGCCGTGCGGCATCTTGCCGTAGCCCAGCACCTTAATCGCGATGCAGGAGTAGATGTAGGGCAGCAGCGTCATGATGACGGCGATCGAGGCGATCTTGCCGAACTGTTGGCTGGCCGTGGGCGACATCGTGGCGAGCACTTGCACGCTCATGATGACAGCCACGATCACGAGGCCGAGCGAGGGCACGCCGCGCTTGTTCACTTTGGCGAAGATGCCGGGGAACAGCCCGTCGTCCGCCGCCGCCTTGGCCGACTGGCCGACCAGCAGCGTCCAGCCCGCCAGCGAGCCGAGGCAGCCCACCGCCGCGCAGAGCGCCACGGTGCTGCCTGCAAAGTCGCCCAATGCAAGCCGCGCCGCGTCCGCAAAGGGTGCGGAGGAGGCGATCAGTTCCTTGTTGGGGATCATGCCCATGATTACCGAGGAACTGAGCACATAGGCCACCGAAGCTAGCACCACGCCGCCCACCGTGGCGATCGGCACGTTGCGAGAGGGATTGGCGACGACACCGGCCGAGACCGAGGCGCTCTCCACCCCGATGAAGGCCCAGAGCGTGAAAGTCAGCGTGGCCATCACCGCGTTCGGGCTGGACTGGCCCGAGACGTTCCATGCGGAAGAGAAGATCTCCGGCTTGAACCAGAACCAGCCGAACAGCGCCATGCCGAAGATCGGCACGAGGGCGAACACCGTGGTGAAGCTCTGCAACCGCCCGACGACCTTGGGGCCGAGGATGTTGGCGTAAGCGAAGAACCAGATGATCGCGATCGACCCGAAGGCCATGACGATCGGGATCTTCAGCGCCGGGAAGAAGTGCGAGAGATAGCCCAGCCCCGCGACCGCCAGCGCCACGTTGCCGACCACGTTGGCCAGCCAGTAGATCAGGTTGGTCTGGTATCCCATGTAGTCGCCATAGGCCTTGCGGGCGTAGGCATAGGGCCCGCCCGCCGCCGGATCGATGGCGGACAGTTTGGCGAAGACCAGCGCCAAAGCCACCGCGCCCACCACGGTCAGAAGCCAGCCGATCAGCGCGATGGAGCCGATGGCCGAAAGGTTGGCGGGCAGCATGAACACGCCCGATCCCATCATGTTGCCCGCCACCATCAGGGTGGCGGGAACGAGTCCGATCTTGCCGCTGTCGTCGGCCGCTGCTGTTGCCATCACCGGTCTCCCCTTACGACTTCTTGGCCGAGTTCTTGACCACCAGGACGTTGTAGACGCCGTCCTCCGCCTCCACGCCGTGGGTATCGTGGCCGAACCCGGGGAAGCGCAGGTCGAAATGCTCCAGCGCGCGCAAGTAACCGATCAGCGCGCCCTTGGCGGGACCGGCGTTTTCGCCCGGCATCAGCAGCGGAATGCCCGGCGGATAGGGCACGATGCCGGTGGCCAGCGTGCGCCCGGCCAGGCCGTCCAGCGTTACCTTCTCGATATTGCCGCGCACCAGTTCCTCGTAGGCGGAAACCGGGCTCATGTCCGGCGTGGGCAGGATGCCGAAGGCTTCGGACATGGTGGCGGTGGTTTTCAGGTCGCCCATTGCCGCGAACATCAGGTCCGCCAGTTCGCGCAGGCCCATTCCGGAATAACGCTCCGGATAGTCGGCCACGAGCGAGGGGATCGTGCGTTCCAGCGAGACGTTGGCGTCGTAGTCCTGGCGGAAGTCCAGCAGGGCGTTGACCAGCGTGCCCCACTTGCCCTTGGTCACGCCCAGCGAGAACAGGAACAGCACGGTGAAGTCCGTGGTCTTCTCCACCACGATCCCCCGCGCGCCGAGGTAGGCGGTCAGGATGCTGGCCGGAATGCCGACCGCGCGCAGCGAACCATCCGGGTCCATGCCGGGCGTCAGCACCGAAACCTTGATCGGATCGAGCATGCAATAGCCCGGCTCGATATCGCCGAAGCCGTGCCAGTCGGCATTGGGAACGAGCTGCCAGCAGGCGGGATCGGTGGCCAGATGCTCCGGATCGCATTCGTGGAACGGCACCGTGCGGCCGCGCGCGTCATGCACTTCGTCGGGCTGCCAGATGTCGAAGAACCAGGCGTTATCGTCCGCGCTTTCGGCATTGAGGCGGGCGATCATCTGGCGGAAAGCCACCGCCTCGCGGATCGAGACATCGGTGAGATGCTCGCCGGAGGAGTCCATCATCGCCGCCGACACATCGTTGGAAGCGATGATCGGATAGCAGGGCGAGGTGGAGGCATGCATCATGAACGCCTCGTTGAAGCGGGCATGATCGATCGGATTTCGGCCGTCGCGCACATGGATCATCGAGGCTTGCGAGAGTGCCGCTAGCAGCTTGTGCGTCGATTGCGTGGCAAAGACCGATGGCTTCGACTTGTCGCGCGTTTCCGGATCGCCGTGCATGCCGAAGCGTTCGCGGTAGATCGGGTTGAAGCGGGCATAGCCGTACCACGCCTCGTCGAAATGCAGGCGGTCCACCGTGTCGCCCAGCAGTTCCTCGACCCGGGCGACGTTGTAGCAGAGGCCGTCGTAAGTCGAATTGGTGATCACCGCGTGGACGGGCTTGGCCCCTTCGGGCGCCAGCGGATTGTCCGCCACCAGCAGGCGCAGATGCGCGGGCGTCAGATGCTCGGGCGGGATCGGGCCGATGATGCCCAGCGCATTGCGCTTAGGCATCAGGTAGCACGGGATCGCGCCGGAAAGCGTCATCGCGTGCTCCACCGACTTGTGGCAGTTGCGGTCGCACAGCGCCACCTGATCGCGGGTGACGGATGCCATCAGGATCACGCGGTTCGATGTCGAGGAACCGTTGGTGACGTAATAGGTGCGGTCCGCCCCGAAGACGCCCGCCGCATAGCGTTCGCCCGCGCCGATCGGGCCGGAGTGGTCGAGCAGCGAGCCAAGATCGCCGACCGAGATCGACAGGTCCGACCGGAACAGACTTTCCCCGAAGAATTCGAAGAACGCACGGCCCGCGGGAGAGGTGAGGAAGGCAGTGCCGCCGGTATGGCCGGGGGTGTGCCAGGAATATTCGTAAGTCTGCGCGAACTTCACCAGCGCGCCGAACATCGGCGGCAGCACGGTGGAGCGATAGCGCTCGATCGCGGCGCGGATGCGGCCGCCGATGAAATCGGTGGTGTCTTCCAGCAGCCAGACGAAGTCGTCCGCCTTGGTCATCGCGTCCACCGGGATTACCGATGCGGCGGAGCGGTCGGCCAGCAGGAAGATCGGCACATCGGCATTGAATTCGCGCATGGCGTCCAGCACGCGGTGCGCCTCCGCATGGTTTTCGTCGGTGCCCAGGTCCCAGTCGAGCAGCAGGCACTGGATCGAAGGATCGGTGGAGACGACGGCCACCGCATCCTCCACATGGTCCGAGACGATCACCTCGATCTCGCGGCGGTCCAGTTCCTCCACCAGCGCGGTCAGCGCGCGGCCGGGGGCGGAAACATCCTCGAAATCCTCGCGCACCAGCAGCGCGCGCATGGCCAGCCTCAGGCTCGAACGTGATACCATTGGATTGGGCTCCTCAATCTTGCGATCCGGGCCTTCGGGAATGATGAGGGCGAGCGATTACGATGCACGGACACGATAATACGCGCTCGACACCCACCGGATCGAAGAATTTAAACAGTATTGTGTGAAAACGTCATCGTGCATTCGCCAAGTAGCGATTGCCTATTGAAGTCCATCTGTTCGGAGACGTGTCAAAGTCGGGCACCTCCATGCAGTCGCGATACTTCGCGATTCGGTTCCCCCAACCACGCCCGGAACATTGAACGAAATGTCTTTCGGTTCAAGGGGAAATGTGCAAACCATTGCCCAGCACATTCTCCGGTGGAACAGGATGGTCGCCTCGGGAATTCGTAATCGAACCGTCATTGTTGGGGCAGGACTACTTTCGCTTCTGGCGATGAACCCTTCCGAACTACATGCGCAGGACGCGGATGGAGCGGGGGCTGTTGGGCAGGATGCTTCGGTTAATTCTGATCCCAATTCTACCAATGCTGCTGCACTCAGTTTCGATGCGGCGCGGCGGCGGCTCGATCAGGTGTCCTCTGCGCTTGGCGCGGCGTCGGACGATGTGAAGGCGGCCGAATCCATGGCCCATTCGCTGAAGGCGCTGAACCGGCCGCTGGTCTCCACCTCGGTATCGGTGATCACCTATCAGAAGACGCTGTCGGTCGACCTCACCGGCCAGAAGGACAGCTTCAGCAATTCGGCCAACGAGTTCCTGAGCGGCCTGCCCGGCCAGTTTCCGGCAGAGTTCGCCGGCATCGTCGAACAAGTGACGGGGCGGGTCAGTCAGGCCTTGCCGGGGCTGCTCTCCGCGATCCCGGACGAACTGGACTATACCGCGCGGCAGACGGTGATCCGCCCGAACGTGACGGCGGTGATGCCGCTCTATTCGGGCGGGGCGATCCCGGCGATCCAGCACGGCGCGGAGGCTGGGGCCGAACTGGCCCGCGCCAAGCAGGCGGGCGCGCAGGACCTTTCCCAAGTGCGGCTGGTGCAGGCCTATTTCGGCCAGCAACTGGCCGCCGCGCTGCTGACTTCCGCCACGCAGACGCGCGATGCCTTCGACAAGCATCTGTCGAACGCGCAGGCGCTGTTCCGCGAAGGGGTGATCCCGCGATCGCGCGTGCTGGAAGTGCAGGTGGCGCGCGATGCCGCCCAGCGCTCGGTCGAACGCGCGACGATGGAGCAGGCGAATGCGGCGGACACGCTGGCCCGCTTGCTCGACGCGACTGGCGGCGTGCAGCCGACGACGCCGCTTTTCGTGAACCGCAATCCGCTTGAACCGCTGCAGGGCTTCCTCGCCAGCGCCACTTCCGAAGGCCAGCCGCAGATGCGCGTGGCCGCCGCGGCCGAGCATCTGGCCGATTCCGGCGTGGACCTTGCCAAGTCGCGGATGCGGCCGCAGGCCTATGCTTTCGGGTCGTACAACTTCAACCGCAGCGATGCGATCCCGATCGACCCGGACTGGATCGCGGGGGTGGGCGTGCGTTTCACCCTGCTGTCCAACATCGACCGCAAGGACACGCTGGACGCCGCCCGTGCCCGCCAGCGCTCCGCCGCGCAATCGGCGGACGATACCAAGAAGACCATCGAGATCGAGACCAGCCGCGCCTGGAACCTGGTCGAGACCGCGCGGCGATCGTTCCTGCTGCTGGACAGCAACATCGCGGCGGCCGAGGAGAACCTGCGCGTCCACGAAGTGGGCTTTCGCGAGGGCGAGGATACCGCCAGCCAGTTGATCGACGCACGCACGGCGCTGTCCGTCGCGCAGACGCAGCGGATTGCCACGGCTTACGAATATGTGATGGCGCTCAGTGCCTTGCTGGTCGCCAGCAATCGCGGCACCGACTTTCCCGCCTATGTCCTCCGCCCCGACAGGATAACCGCTCCATGACCGAAGACGCTGGCGAGCTGGCGCGCACATCGCCCGTGAAGAGCCGCCTGCTGGTCGGCGGGCTGGTGCTGCTGGGCGTGGTGCTGGCGCTGGGCCTCTGGGTCGCGGCGAGGCCCGCGCCGGAACAGTTGCAGGGTATGGTCGATGCGGACGAAGTGAACGTCGCCACCAAGGCGCTGGCGCGGGTGGATACACTGCTGGCGGAAGAGGGCGATCCGATCCGCAAGGGCACCATGATGGCTACGCTCTCCAGCCCGGAGATCGACGGCGGCAGGCAGCAGGCCGAAGGCGCGCTGAAAGGGGCGGAGGCGGTGCGCGATCTGGCCGATAATGGCCTGCGCAAGGAAGACGTCGCCTCGCTGAAGGCGGTATGGCAGGCGGCGCAGGCGGGCGCGGATCTGGCCGCCGTTACCGCGCGGCGGGCGGACAGCCTCTATGCTGAAGGCGTGATCGCCGCCCAGCGCCGGGACGAGGCCCATGCCGCGCGCGATGCCAGCGCCAGGCAGGCCGAAGCGGCCAAGCTGCAATACGTGAAGGCCCAGTCCGGCGCGCGGGTGGAGGAAAAGGCCGCCGCCGCCGCGCAAGTGCAGGTGGCGCAGGGCGGCGTTTCCATTGCCGATGCCCTGACCACCGAAAAGCGCCTTGTCGCCCCCATCGACGGCGAAGTGACGCGCAAGCTGGCCGAACCGGGCGAGATCGTCGGCCCCGCCGTGCCGGTGTTCCAGATCATCGATGTGGCCCACCCATGGGTCTCGCTGAACTTGCGCGAAGACCAGTTCCACGGCCTCGCCAAGGGCAAGGTGATGAAGGGCACGGTGCCGGCGCTGGGTGGCAAGACCGCCTCTTTCCGGGTCAGCTACATCAGCCCGCAAGGCGATTTCGCCACATGGCGGGCGACGCGGCAAAGTTCCGGTTTCGACGTGCGTAGTTTCGAAATCCGCCTGCGCCCCACTACGCCGGTGGAGGGGCTGCGACCGGGCATGAGCGTGCTGTTCGACTGGCCTCAATAATGGCCTTCATGGCTGCCCTGCGGCGTGAACTGGCGCATCTGGCGCGCGACCGTTGGGATCTCGGCATGCTCACGCTGTTCCCGGCCTGCGCGATCACGATAGTCGCCGCGATGTTGATCGCCGCCGTGCCGCGCGGGCTGCCGGTGGCAGTGCTGGACCAGAGCAACGGCAGCGTCAGCCGCGCGATCGTGCGCGCCGTGTCCGCCTCGCCCGCCGTGACCATCGCCGCGCGCCCCACTTCGATGGCGGAGGCGGAAAGGCTGGCGCGCGCCGGGCAGGTCTGGGCGATTCTGGCGATCCCCGAGGGCGTCGATAAAGGCCTTACCCGCGTTGATACGCCGGCGATCCAGATCTTCTACAACGCCTCCTTCCTCACCATCGGCGGCAGCGCGGAATCTGCGCTCCAATCGGCTGTGAGCGCGGTGCTGGCGGAAAAGGGGCTGGACGCCTTGCGCGCGCGCGGGCTTCCGGCGATCCGCATCACGCCGCCCGCCGTGCAGGCGACCGTGCTGTTCAACCCGCAGACCAGCTTCGAATGGTACTTGCAGGCGCTGATCCAGCCCGCCGTGCTGCACCTTCTGACCGCCTGCGTGGTGGTGATGGCGATGGGGCGGGAGCTTCAGGGCAAGTCGCTCATCACATGGAAGCGGGAAACGGGGGGAGGACTTGCGGCGTTGCTGGGCAAGCTGATGCCCTACCTCACCGCGCTGACGTTCTGGGGGGCGGTCTGGCTGATCTGGCTCTGCGGCGTGCGCGGGTGGACGATGAACGGCAGCCTGCTGCTGACCCTCTTCGCGCAAGCCCTGCTGTTCGCAGGCACGGCGGCGATCTCGCTGCTGCTGGTGATCGGCGTGCGCAAGGCCAGTTTCGCCTTCTCCGCCAGCGCGCTCTATGCCGGATCGGCGCTCGCCTATTCGGGGGGCACGCTGCCGCTGGACGGCGGCTCCGGTTTTGCCCGCAACTGGAGTGCGGCGCTGCCCTTCACGCACTACCTGCGGTTGCAGATGGACCAGTTCCTCGGCGCGCCGCTCTCGGTCGCGCTGCCGCAACTGGGTGTGCTGTCGCTCTATCTCGTGGTGCCGTTGGCGCTGGTCCTGCTGCTGCTTCGGCGGCCGGAGGCGACGGCATGACCTTCTGGCAGGGTTTCCTCGGCGTCTTTCGCGAGGTGATTTCCACTTTCGCGCTGGCCTCGATCATCGTGCTCGCGGTGGTGCTCTACGGCTTCTACTACCCCGCGCCCTATGCGCACCAGACCGCCACGCAATTGCCCGTCGTGCTGGTGGATGAGGAGAATTCCACGCTCACCCGGGCGCTGGCGCGCAAGCTGTCCGACACCCGCGAAGTCCGCATCGTTGCGGAGGTCCAGTCCACCGACGAGGCGGAGCGCATGGTGCGACACCGTGAGGCGGATGGCATCCTGATCGTCTCGAAAGGCTTTACCCGCAGCCTGCTGACCGGCGCGCCCGGCGGCGGCATCGGCATATTCGTCAACGGCACCTACCTGATCCGCGCGCGCGATATCGGCAGCGGCGTGCAGGCGGCGATCATGGCGGTGGCGATGGAGCAGCTGGGCCCCGTGGCGCAGGGCCTGCACTTGCGCGCGCCGGTGGAAGTGGTGGAGCGCCCGCTGTTCAACACGCGAGAGGGCTATGCCGATTACGTGTTCCCGGCCGTGGCGGCGATCATCCTGCAGCAGACGCTGCTGTTCGGCACCGCCATGCTCGCCGCCGACCGCCGCAAACGGGGGGAGGGGCAGTGGTCCGCGCCGGCCTTCCTAGGCACATGGAGCGCGCTGGCGCTGATCGGCTGCTTCGGCGCGACGTTCTACTTCGGCTGGATCTTCTGGTTTCAAGACGTGCCGAGGGCGGGCAATCTTGCCGGACTTGCACTGGCCGTGCCGCTGTTCGCTTTCGCGGTGACAGGGCTGGGCCTGATGCTGGGCAGCGTGTTCGACAGTGCCGAGCGCGCGCTTCAGGTGTTGATCCCCACTTCGATCGTGCTGTTCTTTCTGGCGGGGGCGGCGTGGCCGTTGACTTCGATGCCGCGCTGGGTCTCGGCGCTGGCGCATCTGTCGCCCGCGACATGCGGTGCGCAGGCTTTCGTGCGGCTCAACGAGATGGGTGCGCCCTTGCGCGATGTCGCGGGGTATCTTGCCGGACTTGCGGCTTTGGCCGCGATCTACGGCGCGATCGCCGCGCGGCGCTTGTGTGCGCCGCGCGGCGAATAGCTCAGAGTTCTTCCGGCCAGTAAAGGCGCATCGGGTTGGTCACGAGCAGCTTGCGCTGAAGCTCCGCCGTGGGCGCGATGCGGGGGATCATGTCGACGAGGTGGCCGTCGTCGGGGATGTTGTCCTGCATGTTCGGGTGCGGCCAGTCGGTGCCCCAGATCACGCGGTCCTGATAGTCCGCCACCAGCGGCGCGACTGCTTCGCCGAACTTGTCCCACGGGTCATTCGTCGGGTCGAGGCGGTCCGGGCAGGTGGCCTTGAACCAGATGTCGTCCCGGCTGTCGAGCAGGCTGCGGAACGCCTTCATGTCCGCGCCGTCGGGCCCCTGCGTCACGTCCGGGCGGCCCATGTGGTCGATCACGACCGGCACCGGGATCGCGGCGATGAAGGCACGCATTTCCTCAAGGATATCCGCTTCGAAATAGATCACCACGTGCCAGCCTTCGGGCAGGCGGCTGGCGACTTCGAGGAACTTGTCCTTCGGCGCATCGTCGACAAGGCGCTTCAGGAAGTTGAAGCGGATGCCGCGAATGCCGCCTTCATGCAGCTTGGCAAGCTCGGCGTCCGAGATCGCCGGATCGACTACGGCCACACCGCGGGCCTTGCCGTTCGACTTGGCGATGGCGTCCAGTGTCGCCGCATTGTCGGTGCCGTGGCAGCTGGCCTGCACGATCACATTGCGGGCAAAACCCAGATGATCGCGCAGCGCGAACAGCATGTCCGGACCGGCGTCTTCGGGCAGGTACTTCGCCTTGGCGCTGAACGGGAACTCAGCCATCGGGCCGAAGACGTGGCAATGCGCGTCTACCGCGCCGGCGGGCGGCGTGTAGAGCGGCTTGCTGGGGCTGGCGTGCCAGGACGTGATCCGGTCAGACATACTTCAGACCTTCCTTCTCCAGGCGCTCCCGCATCTTGTACATGTCGAGCCCGAGCACGCCGGCGGCCAGCTTCTCGCGCTTTTCGCCTTCGTTGGCTTCGCGGGCCTGCGCTGCGGCCAGCACTTCGGCAGCCTTTTCGCGCGGCACCACCACCACGCCGTCATCGTCGGCCACGATCACGTCGCCCGGGCGCACCGCGGCATTGGCGCAGACCACCGGCACGTTGACCGAACCGATGGTGTTTTTGACGGTGCCCTGCGCGCAGACGGCCTTGGACCAGACGGGGAATTCCATCTCTGTCAGGTCGCGCACGTCGCGCACGCCGGCATCGATGATGAGGCCGCGGCAACCGCGGGCGATGGCGCTGGTGGCCAGCAGGTCGCCGAAGTAGCCGTCCTCGCACGGGCTGGTGGGGGCGAGCAGCAGCACGTCGCCTTCCTTCAGCTGTTCGATGGCGACATGGACCATCCAGTTGTCACCCGGAGGCGAGCTGATGGTCACGGCCGAGCCGGCGATGCGGGCGCCGGCATAGATCGGGCGCATGTAGCTGGCGAGAAGGCCGGTGCGGCCCTGTGCTTCGTGGACGGTGGCGACGCCGCACTTGGCGAGGCCGTCGATCACTGCGGGATCGGCGCGTTCGATGTTCTGGACGACGATGCCACTCATGATCTGCTCTCCTTCGATCTTTGGGTTCCGGCGCAGGTTTGATGGGCCGGGTAGGGCGATGCTGTCTTGGGCTTCCGCCCATTCAAGGGGAAAGAGAAACTTTGGACACGTGATAGGATTTGGCTAATAACGATGCCATGGATATCTGGAGTCTCAACCTTCGGCACTTGCGGGCTGTCGCAAAAATCGCGGAATTGGGCACGGTCAATGCCGCTGCCCTGGCCGTGAACCTCAGTCAGCCAGCCATAACACAGGCGTTGGCCCGGCTCGAGTCGCAGATCGGCCTGCCGCTGTTCGAACGCCGTCATGACGGCATGGTGCCGACCAAGGCCGGAGAAATTCTCGCCCCCCGCATCGATGCCGCGCTGGGGCATGTGAACAGCCCCCACGTCACCATGTCGCGCCTGCGCGCGCTGCTGGCGCTGGTGGAGACGGGCTCCTACGCCGGGGCAGGGCAGGAGACGGGGCTGTCGCTCCCCTCGATCCACCGCGCGGTCAACGACCTGTCGCTGGCGCTGCGCCGCCCGCTGGTGGTGCGCCGGGGCAAGTTCGTCATCACCACCGAGGCGGGAACCCAGCTCGCCCGCGAGTTCCGCCTTGCCAAAGTGGAGCTGGAGGCGGGCCTGTCCGAAGTCGCCGCGCTGCGCGGGGTGGAAACGCGGCATATCGCAGTGGGCGCCATGCCGCTTTCCCGAGCGCGCATCCTGCCTGCCGCCGTGGCGCGCTTCCTCGCCCGCCGCCCGCATGTGAAACTGACCATCGTGGAGGGCTCACGCGCCGAACTGGTGGAGCCCTTGCGCGGCGGCGTGCTGGACCTGATGGTCGGCGCGCTGCGCGATCCGCTGGTGGAGCCGGATCTCGTCCAGCGCCCGCTGTTCGAGGATCGCCCCGCCGTCTACGGCCGCAAGGGTCATCCGCTGGAAGGCACTGACTCGACGCCGGCCGACCTCGCGCGCTATCCCTTCACGCTGCCGCCGAAGGGCACGCCGCTGCGCGATTCCTTCGAACGCTATTTCGAGGCGAACGGATTGCCGCATCCCAAGGTGCCGGTGGAATCGGGCTCGGTGATGATGATCCGCCAAGTGATGATGGGCGGCGATTTCCTCACCGTGCTCTCGCCCGATCAGGTGACGGTGGAACTGGAAGCCGGCTGGCTCTGCGAACTGGCGCGCCTGCCGGAGAACTTCACTCGCCTGATCGGCATGACCACCCGTTCGTCGCTGCGCCCGACCGAAGTGCAGGCGGAATTTATCGCGGACCTTGAATGGGCGGCGAAGCGGGTGGGGGATTAGGCTCGCTCGTCATCCTAGCGAAAGCTGGGATCGCCGTCGGTTAAACGAGACGGTCGAAGAGTTAAACGAGATGCTCGAAAAGATCGCCCCACGCGGGATTCTGCTTTTCGATCAGTTCGATTTTCCAATCGCGTTTCCACGCTTTCAGTGCCTTTTCGCGTGAGATGGCTGCGGTAATCTCGGCGTGTTCCTCGATCAGAACCAGCGTTTTCAGGCCATATTTGCGGCAGAACGCCGATCCTGTCCCGGCGCGATGTTGCATCATTCGGGCGGCGATGTTGCTCGTCACGCCGACATAGAGCACGCCGCGCGGCTTGTTTGTCAGGATGTAGGTCCAGCTGGCCATGCCGCGAGCGTACATGATGCGGAAAGCGATCCCAGCTTTCGCTGGGATGACGACAGGATTTTAATGGCGGTGGGCGAAGGGCGGCCTCGCGCAGTTTTGGGAAATTGCGCGTCATTTGATGTGTCGTTCACAATACTCAGCGGCGCCCGGCCTCATCACGTCATCCCAGCGAAAGCTGGGATCGCTATCCGCAAGCGTTGCCGTCTGATCGTGGCTCTATGGCTTGTGAGCGCAGTCTGGTTCGTGAAGCGCCGCGTCTGCGATGGCGCGCCAGGTTGCGAGCGGTCCCAGCTTTCGCTGGGATGACGGGGCATTGGTAATCCGCAAACTGGATTGCCCGAACGTGGCTTAATCTTTCTGCCATCTACGCATCCTGCAGTCGGATAAATTACACCAACCTTATAGCCGAAAGCCGCTTCCGATTGGCCCATTCCCTGCCGTGCGGGCAGGGTGGCGTAATGGATAGATCGATCGCCCTTATCGGGTTCGGAGAAGCCGGATCGACGTTCGCGGGAGCTGGAGACTGGTCGGCGCAGGCTCGTGCCTTCGACATTCTTCCCGCGCGTCGTGACGACATGGCCGAACTTGGCATCACCGCCTGCGACAGTGCGGCCGAAGCGCTTGCGGGCGCGTCGCTGGTGCTCTCGCTCGTCACCGCAGATGCGGCGCCGCTGGTGGCTGAAGCCGTTGCGCCGCTCTTGGGTGAGGGCGCGTTGTTCTGCGACATGAACTCGGTCGCGCCGGGCACCAAGCGGGCCGCCGCCAAGGCCATCGCTGCCGGCAAGGGCCGCTATGTCGATGTTGCCGTGCTCGCGCCGGTGAACCCTGCGCGGATGAAGGTTCCGCTGCTGGTTTCCGGCCCCGATGCCGCAGAGGCCGAAGCGGCGCTGACGGCGGTGGGCTTCACCAATGTGCGCGTCGTCGGCGATGCGGTCGGCCGGGCTTCGGCGATCAAGCTGGTGCGCTCGGTCATGGTCAAGGGGCTTGAGGCGCTGACGGCCGAGATGATGATGGCCGCCCATGCCGAAGGCGTGGCGGACGAGGTGCTGTCCTCGCTCGACGCCAGCGAGAAGACCATTCCCTGGGCGGAGCGCGCGGACTACAATCTCGACCGTATGCTGGTCCACGGCCGCCGCCGCGCCGCCGAGATGGACGAGGCCGCGGAAATGCTGCGTTCGCTGGGCATTCCGCCGCTCATGACCGAAAATACTGTCGCCTGGCAGCAGGCGCTGGGCGCGCTGGGCTTGGTGCCGCCGCCCGAAGGATTCGAAGCCAAGCTTGCGGCAGCTGTCGCGGCAGGCGTACTCAAGGGAGAGAATTGAGCATGTCGCTCATCATCGACTGTCACGGACATTATACCGTCCTGCCCAAGGCGCATGACGCCTGGCGCGAAGCCCAGATCGCTGCGTTCAGGGCCGGCGAAGCCGCGCCGCCCTACCCGGAAATCTCGGACGCCGAGATCCGCCAGACGATCGAGGACAACCAGCTTCGCCTCATCAAGGAGCGCGGTGCCGACCTTACCGTGTTCAGCCCGCGCGCCAGCGCCATGGCGCACCACGTCGGCGATCAGGCGGTGTCAGAGGCATGGGCCGTCCACTGCAACAATCTTATCGCCCGCGTGGTCCACATGTTCCCCGAGACGTTCGTGGGCGTGTGCATGCTGCCGCAGAGCCCCAAGGCGGACCTTTCCGCCTCGGTGAAGGAACTGCGCCGCTGCGTCGAGGAACTGGGCTTCATCGGCTGCAACCTCAACCCCGATCCGGGCGGCGGCCACTTCGAGCATCCGCCGCTGACCGACGAATACTGGTTCCCGATCTACGAGGCAATGTGCGAGCTGGACGTTCCGGCGATGATCCATGTCTCGGGTTCGTGCAACCCGGCGATGCATGCCACCGGCGGCTTCTACATCGCGGCGGACACCGTGGCCTTCATGCAGCTGATGCAGGGTAACCTCTTCGCGAAGTTCCCCAAGCTGCGCTTCATCATCCCGCACGGCGGCGGTGCGGTGCCGTACCACTGGGGCCGCTATCGCGGTCTGGCGGACATGCTGAAGAAGCCTTCGCTTGACGAATACATCATGAACAACGTGTTCTTCGACACTTGCGTCTACCACCAGCCGGGCATCAACCTGCTGGCCGACGTGATCGACAACAAGAACATCCTGTTCGGCTCCGAAATGGTCGGCGCGGTGCGCGGGATCGACCCGCAGACCGGCTTCTACTTCGATGATACCAAGCGCTATGTCGACGCGCTCGACATCTCCGATGAGGAGCGCCACGCGATCTTCGAAGGCAATGTGCGCAAGGTCTTCCCGCGCCTTGACGCCAAGCTCAAGGAACGTGGCCTGTGAGTGACAAGAATCCTTGCGAGAATGCGGGCGGTCCGATCGACATCCACGCCTATCTCGGTGAGTTCGACGATATTCCGGGCACGCGCGTCTACACGGCGAAGCGCGCGCGGCAGGGCTATCACCTGAACCAGTTCGCGATGAGCCTGATGAAGGCGGAAAACCGCGAGCGCTGGAAGGCGGACGAGCGTGCCTATCTCGACGAATGGCCGATGACCGAGGACCAGAAGCTGGCCGTTCTCGCCCGCGACTACAACCGCCTGCTCGATCTGGGCGGCAATATCTACTTCCTCGCCAAGGTCTTCTCGACCGATGGCCTGAGCTTCCTTCAGGCCGTCTCGACGATGACCGGTATGTCGGTCGAGGATTATCAGGCGATGATGATCGCCGGCGGTCGCTCGCCCGAAGGCCAGCGGTCGATCAAGGAGCACCGCTAAGATGGCCCGCATTACGCACGGCATCGCCTGCAGCCACATCCCGGCGCTGGGCGTCGCGTCCGATTTCGACAAGTGGGAAGATCCCTACTGGAAGCCGATCCAGGAAGGCTTCGCGCCCACCCAGAAGTGGGAAGCGGAGAACCTGCCGGACGTCGTGATCCTGGTCTACAACGATCACGCATCGGCCTTCGACATGAAGATCATCCCCACGTTCGCGATCGGCTGCGGCGAAAGCTACAAGCCGGCGGACGAGGGCTGGGGCCCGCGCGCGGTGCCCGACGTGGAAGGCCATCCGGACCTTGCCTGGCACATCGCCCAGAGCCTGATCCTCGACGAGTTCGACATGACCATCATCAACGAGATGGATGTCGATCACGGCCTTACCGTTCCGCTGTCGATGGTGTTCGGCAAGCCGGCAAAGTGGCCGGTGAAGGTGATCCCGCTGGCGGTCAACGTCGTTACCTATCCGCCGCCGTCGGGCAACCGCTGCTGGGCGCTGGGCGAGGCGATCGCGCGCGCCGTGGAAAGCTTCCCCGAAGACCTGAACGTGCAGGTATGGGGCACCGGCGGCATGAGCCATCAGCTTCAGGGCCCGCGCGCGGGCCTGATCAATGCCGAGTGGGACAACATGTTCCTCGACAAGCTTTCGGGCGATACGCAGGAACTGCGGTGCATTCCGCATATCGAATACCTGCGCGAAACCGGCAGCGAAGGCATCGAGATGGTCATGTGGCTGATCATGCGCGGCGCGCTGGGCAAGGAAACCCGCGAACTGCTGCGTTTCTACCACGTGCCCGCCAGCAACACGGCGGTCGGCCATATCGTGCTGGAGCCGGTGAACGGCGATGTGCCGCCCTCGGCCACCGTCGAAGGCGCGGCCACGCAACACCTCGTCGACTGATCGATTCCGCGTGCCGGTGGTTGACGCCGGCACGCTCCTTCCCTTGATAGAGTTTCCAAGGAGATTCCCATGCGTATTGCCCTCGTCGGCGCCGGCGCTTTCGGTGAAAAGCACCTCGACGGCCTCAAGAACATCGACGGCGTAGAGATCGCCTCGGTCATCAGCCGCTCAGCCGAGCAGGCTGCCGAAGTCGCCGCCAAGTATGGCGCGCCGCACTCCGGCACCGATCTGGCCGAAGTGCTGGCCATGCCCGATGTCGATGCCGTGATCCTCTGCACCCCCACGCAGATGCACGCCGAACAGGCCATCGCCTGCATGAACGCCGGCAAGCACGTTCAGGTCGAGATTCCGCTGTCGGACAGCTGGGCCGATGCCGAAGCCGTGGTGGCGAAGCAGAAGGAAACGGGCCTGGTCTGCATGGTCGGCCACACCCGCCGCTTCAATCCTTCGCACCAGTACGTGCACAACAAGATCACCGCGGGTGAGTTCAACGTCCAGCAGATGGACGTGCAGACCTACTTCTTCCGCCGCAAGAACATGAACGCCAAGGGCCAGCCGCGCTCGTGGACGGACCACCTGCTGTGGCATCACGCCGCGCACACGATCGACCTGTTCGCCTATCAGTCGGGCAAGATCGTCGCCGCCAACGTGCTGCAGGGCCCGAAGCACCCGGAACTGGGCATCGCCATGGACATGTCGATCCAGCTGAAGGCGGAAACCGGCGCGATCTGCACGCTCTCGCTCTCGTTCAACAACAACGGCCCGCTCGGCACCTTCTTCCGCTACATCGGCGACAGCGAGACCTATATCGCGCGTTACGACGATCTGGTGAACGGCCGCGAAGAACCGATCGACCTGACTGGCGTGACCGTGTCGAACAACGGCATCGAGCTGCAGGACCGCGAATTCGTCGCCGCCATCCGCGAAGGGCGTGAGCCTAACTCGTCGGTCGGCAAGGTGCTCGATTGCTACCGCGTGATCGGCGAACTAGCGCAGAGCCTCGAAGCACAGGATGGTTGGTCCTGATGACGCTTAAGCCTTCTCGGGGACGCCTGCTCGCGGGCCGTCCGGTCCACTCCGTCGGTCTCGGCTGCATGAATGTGGCCTGGGCCTACGGCAATCCGCCGTCTCGCGAGGAGGCGGTCGCGCTGTTCCGCCACGCCTTGGATGCTGGCTGCGATCACTTCGACACCGCCAACATCTACGGCATGGGTCTCAGCGAAGAGATCCTCAGCGAAGCGATCATGGACCGGCGGGACGAGTTCCTGCTGGCCTCCAAGACCGGCATCCTGATCGACGGCGCCCGCCGCGGCATCGACTGCGCGCCGGAGAGCATCACCGCCTCGCTCGATGCCAGCCTGAAGCGGCTGGGCACCGATCATATCGATCTGTTCTATATGCACCGCTTCGATCCGAAGGTGCCGATTGCCGATTCGGTGGGCGCCATGGTGCGCGCGATCGAGGCGGGCAAGATCGGCGCCTATGGCGTGTCCGAATGGTCTACTGCGCATATCCGTGAGGCGCACGCGGTGCATCCGGTGGCGGCGGTGCAGACCGAATATTCGCTCTGGACCCGCAACGTGGAACTGGGCGTGCTGGATGTCACGCGAGACCTCGGGATCGCGCTCGTCGCCTTCTCGCCCGTCGCGCGCGGGGCGCTGGGCGGCGAACTGACCGATGTGAACACACTCACCGAGAAGGACCTGCGCCGCAATTTCCCGCGCTTCATCGGCGAGAACTGGGCGCATAACCTCGCACTGATCGAGGAGTTCAACGCACTCGCCTCGTCGATCCGCGTCACGCCTGCTCAATTGGCGCTGGCCTGGGTTCTCGCGCAGGCCGAGCATGTCCACGCAATCCCCGGCACCCGTTCGATTGCTCACTTCGACGACAACCACGCGGCCGCCGCGCTGGAAATCGATGCGGGCATTCTGCAGAAGGCGGGCGAACTGATGAACCAGCAGACCATCGCCGGTCATCGCTATCCGGACATGATCAAGCCCACCATCGACACCGAGGACTACGTCTGAGGCGTTCGATCTAATCGCTCTGGATTGCTTCGCTTCGCTCGCAATGACGAAGCAAGGGGCGCCTTACGCTCCCCCTTCGTCATTGCGAGGAGCGTAGCGACGAAGCAATCCAGGGTAATAAAGCGCCACGGAACATCCCCCCTCCGGGTCGGTTCTGTGGGCATGGACGATGCCCGAACCGACCCCGAGCCGGCTGAAGAACTGGCCCACGACGACCCCGATCGCCGCAAGAGCGACCGAGAGATCGAGCGGGACGAGGCCGGCCTGACCCGCCACGAACGCGGGCAGATCAAGGACAATCTGCGGCTTTCCGCCCGCACCGTCTTCTCGGTAATCCGGCGAGAGGGGGAGGAGGAACTGCACCGCCCGGCGATGTCGCTCTGGTGGTCGGGCATTGCCGCCGGGATCGGCATATCCACCTCGATTTTCGCGCAGGGCCTGCTTCACAATGCCTTCGAAACCCATCCGCAGCGCGAGCTGATCGCGGCTTTCGGCTATGCGATGGGCTTCGTGCTGGTGGTGCTTTCACGCCTGCAACTCTTTACCGAGAACACGCTGACGGCAGTGCTGCCGCTGCTCGCCGGGCCGAATGGGGAGCGGCTGTGGCGCACTGCCCGGCTCTGGGGTGTGGTGCTCGCGGCCAATCTCTTCGGCACGTTCCTGACCGCGCTCTTGATCGACATCCTGATCAATCCCGCGCACCCCACGCTGGCCGGGATGCTGGCTGTCTCCAGCAAGGCGGCGGAGGCGAGCGGCACGGTGGCCTTGCTGGACGGCATTCCCGCCGGCTTCTTCATCGCCGCCTTCGTGTGGATGCTGCCCAGTTCGAAGGGTTTCGAAATCTTCGTCGTCGCGCTGTTCACCTGGCTGATCGCGGCGGGCGGTTTCACCCATGTCGTCGCCGGGTCTACCGAGATGTTCCTGCTGGCATTCCACGGCGCAATGCCGATGACGGAGGCTTTCACGCTGCACCTGCTGCCCACCCTCGCGGGCAATGTGCTGGGCGGCACCGGGCTGTTCGCGCTCTTGGCCTATGCGCAGATCAAAGCGGAAATCTGAATGACCCGCGCGGCGGGCTGGGCTAGGCCGGGCATATGGACGGCGCCGAACTCATCCCCGTTTCCCGCAGCCATTACGGCATAGGCCCGGACGCGGGCGAAACGCTCGCCGTGCCGGTCGAGGCGCCCATTGCCATTGAGACCAACGGCATCGCTTATGCCGTTATGATGGCCACACCCATCGAGATCGAGGATTTCGTCACTGGCTTCCTGCTGGCCGAAGGCTTGGCGGCGGCCGGCGAGATCGGCGAAGTCGCCGTGCATGCGGTTGAGAATGGCGACTGGGGCAGGGGCTACGTAGCCCGCGTAAATCTCCCGCCCGAACGCCTTTCGCTGATCGTCGAACGTGCGCGGCGGCGTACGGGGGACAGTTCCTGCGGCATCTGCGGCATCGAGGGTGTCGAATCCGCCTTGCGCCCATTACCACCCCTCTCACGCCAAAGTGCGGCGAGCCCGGAGGCGATCCGGCGCGGTCTCGATGCGCTGGATGCCGCGCAATGGCTGGGCCGCGAAACCCGCGCCACGCATGCTGCGGCGTTCTGCGACGAGGAGGGGGCCTTGGTGGCGATGCGCGAGGACGTCGGCCGCCACAACGCGCTCGACAAACTGGTGGGCGCGCTGGCGCGCAGCGGCATCGATCCGGCGCAAGGCTTCGTCGTCATGACATCGCGCTGTTCTTACGAACTGGTCGAGAAGACCGCGCGCGCGGGCATTCCGCTGCTGGTGACGATCTCCGCCCCCACCGATCTGGCCGTGCGGCGGGCGCAGGCGGCAGGGCTCTCGCTCTGCGTCGTCGCGCGCGACGATGCCATGCTGGTGGTGGGCGATACCCAGCCTTCCGACGAAGGCGCCACGCCGCTCGTCGAACCGTAAAGCGGGCCATTCCTGTTTTGCTTGTAGTTTTTTCGGCCCAACCTAGATTCGCGTGAGACGACACCATTTCTTGAAGGACGGGGATTTTCTTCCATGGCCACTACGACCGATCAGGCGACCGCGGGCGAGCTGAAGCTGACGCCTCCCGATCCGGTGCCGGTGGTCCAGCCCGAACGGGCGGCTGGCCTTGTGCCGGTGGGCGATGAGCAGAAGTCGAAGCTGCAAGTGCGCGTCGACGAATTCGTCGACGATCTTGTCACGCAGGATGTGAATTCGCCCGAATTCGGCCGCCGCGTCGATCAGATCACCAACATGGGCCGCAAGGAAATTGCCGAAGCGTCGGGCCAGTCCAACCGTTTCCTCGATCGTCCGGTGCGCGCAATGGATAAGGATGCCGGCGTCGGTGCCGACCTTGCCGAACTGCGCCGCACGGTGGAAGATCTCGACCCCTCGACCAAGGGCGATCTGCTGTCGCGCCGTAAGATCTTCGGGATCATCCCGATGGGCAACAAGCTGCGCAATTACTTCGACAGCTACTCCAGCGCGCAGGGCCACATCAGCGCGATCCTCGCCCGCTTGCAGGGCGGCAAGGACGAACTGCTGATGGACAACGCCGCCATCGATGTGGAGCGCCAGAACCTCTGGGCGGCGATGGGCAAGCTCGAACAGATGATCTTCATGTCGAAGGCGCTGGACGAGACGCTGGAGCAGAAGGCGAACGACCTCGACCATACGGACCCCGCCAAGGCCAAGGCCGTGCGCGAGTCTGCGCTGTTCTACGTGCGCCAGCGCACGCAGGACCTGCTGACGCAGATGGCGGTTTCGGTGCAGGGCTACCTCGCGCTCGATCTGGTCAAGAAGAACAATGTCGAGCTGATCAAGGGCGTCGATCGCGCTTCCACCACCACGGTCGGCGCGCTGCGCACGGCGGTGACGGTGGCGCAGGCGATGGCCAACCAGAAGCTGGTGCTGGACCAGATCACCGCGCTCAACACCACGACTGCGAAGATTATCGACGGAACCGGCCAGATGCTGAAGGACAATACCGCGCGCATCCATCAGCAGGCGGCGAACTCCACGATCCCGTTGGAAACGCTCAGCCGCGCGTTCCAGAACATTTATGACACCATGGATTCGATCGACACCTTCAAGATGCAGGCGCTCGATTCGATGAAGCAGACGGTGCAGTCGCTGGAAGGCGAAGTCACCAAGTCCAAGGCCTATATCGCCCGCGCCCAAGGGCAGGCCGAAGGCGCCGCAGCGCTGGGCGATACGAAGGCGGCCAAGGCGCTGCTGGAGGCGCTGGACTGAGCCTGATAGATTAGCAACATGCCAGACCCCACCTCGCGCGCGGTTTCCACGCGCAATGCCATGAATCAAGAGATCATCCGCGCCGCCCGCCGCCAGCGGGCCGCGCGGCTCTACACCGCGCGCCGCGAACGCTGGGCATTCCGCTGGCGCCGTATCCGGCGGGCGTTTCTGGCGGTGGCGGGGATCTTCATCGTCGCGCTGACCGCGGGGCTGATCCTTGGCGGGCTCTCTTTCGCGACCACGGTGCTGACCACGCTGCTGGCTTTCGCGGTGTTTTGCTTCCTGTCGATCTACCCTTCGAGCCCGCGCCTCAATGCCGGCGATCTGGGCAACGCGACCTTGCCGGAACTGGCGGGATCGACCGAGATCTGGCTGGAAAACCGCCGCCGTGCATTGCCCAGCGCCGCCGTGGACGCGGTGGACATGATCGGCGTCCGCCTCGAACAGATCGCCCCGCAATTGGCCTCGCTTCAGGAAAACGGCCCCGCCGCGCACGAGGTGCGCAAGCTGCTGTCCGAACATCTGCCCTCGCTAGTGGACAGCTACACGCGCATTCCGGCGGAACTGCGCAACAAGCCGCATGCGGGCGGCACCACTCCGTCCCAGCAATTGGTCGAAGGGCTGGACGTGATCGCCGGCCAGATCGAGGCAATGAGCCTGGATCTCTCGCGCAACGACCTTGACGCGCTGGCCACGCGCGGCCGCTTTCTGGAAGCCAAGTACATCGATTCCCGCGACGAATAGCGGCCATCGCTCCGGCGGTTGGGGTGGGCAGGGGCCGGGTGTTACCGCTGCCCTCCAATCGGGAGTGAAGGCATGGCCGGTACGGTGTTCAAGATTCTGCTGTTCATGAAGCGCCGGCCGGACCTGACGCCGCAGCAGTTCCGCGACTACTACGAAACGCGCCATGCGCCTTTGGCGGAGCGCTATTCGCAGGGGCTTTCGCGCTATGTGCGGCGCTATCTGGAGCCGCAGGTCCATCCGGAGACGGGCGCGTTCACCGATGGGCCGGACGTCATCACCGAACTCTGGTTCGAGGACGAGGCGACCTTTCGCGGCACCTTGCGCTATATGACCACCAGCCTGATGCCCGAGGAGATCGTGGCCGACGAGGCGAACCTGTTCGACCGCGCCTCGTTCCGGATCGCCACGGTGGTGGAGTGCGAGAGTGACCTAGGAACCTGACGCTGCCCTAAAAGATCCTCCCCCACCGGGGGAGGGGGACCGCCCGAAGGGTGGTGGAGGGGGCAAGCGCAACGCTGCCGAACGCCCCCTCCGTCAGCGCTACGCGCTGCCACCTCCCCCGATGGGGGAGGAACTGCGCCGGCTCAAATCCCCAACCGCCCCAGAATCCCACCATCCACCTTGATATCGCACCCGCTGATATACGAGGCCCCCGGCGAGCACAGGAATTCCGCCACCGAGGCGATCTCGTCCCCCACGCCCAGACGACCGGCGGGCGTCATAGTGATCATCTGGCGCATCTGTTCGCTCTCTTCCTGCTCGGCGCGGCTCATCGGGGTGTCGATGAAGCCCGGCGCGATCGAGCAGATGCGCAGCCCGCGCGCGCCGTAAGCCGCCGCCTCGCGCCCGACCAGCGCGATCACCGCGCGCTTGGAAAGGGTGTAACCCATGCCGGGATTGACGGCGAAGCGCTCCACATCCGCATGACCCTTGCCGGCCACCATGTCGCGCACGGCCGAGACCATTGCCGGATCGGTCAGCAGATAGCCTGACATGGACGAAATCAGCACGGCGCAGCCGCCTTCCTCGAAGCGCGGCAGCAGTGCGGCGACCAGCCGCTCGGTAGCGAAATAGTTCACTTCCAGAATGCGCAGCGGATCGGCCATCGTCGGCGAGAGCCCGGCCGTATGCACCAGCGCATGGAGCGGCGCTTCGCCCAGCGCGTCGATCAGGTCCTGCGGGAACGAAGGCGCGGAAATGTCGCCCGCCAGCGTGGTCACCTGCGCGCCATCGGCACGCAGTTCCGCCGCGAAAGCCTCCAGCTTTTCGGCGCTGACGTCGCAAAGCAGAAGCGGGCGGCCCTGCGCGGCAAAGCGCTTCGCGGTGGGAATGCCCATGCCGCCGGCGGCTCCGGTAACGATGACGGTTGCGCTCATGCCTCTCCTCCTGCCTCGGTTTTCCGGGTTTCGGGCGAGAGTGGTAGTGGCAGTGCGGGGTGATCGCCACCGAGTGGCGGCAGTCATCGCCCCGGGGAATAAGATACAGAGACGCTCATAAGTCTTGCGCCCGGCGGGAAGATCGCGTTCACTCCGCCACCGAAAGAAGAATACGGCCGAGCGGGGGAGAGCGCGGGATGCAGATGACGGGCGAGCAGCAGGTTGCAGCGCCGCGCCAGCGGGTGTGGGAGGCGCTGAACGATCCGGCCGTGCTCGCGCAGTGCATTCCGGGCTGCCAGTCGCTCGAACGGGATGGAGACAACCGCTTCGTGGCGGCGGCGGAAGTGAAGATCGGCCCCATCGGCGCGCGGTTCAAGGGCGCGGTGGAACTGTCCGATCTGGACGCGCCGAACGGCTATACGATCACCGGTTCGGGCAACGGGGGCGTTGCCGGAACCGCGAAAGGCGGCGCGAAAGTAAGGTTGAGCGACGCAGCGGCCGGGGGGACGCTGATCGCTTACGAGGTCGATGCGGAAGTCGGCGGGCGCATGGCCCAGCTTGGCGGACCGATCATCGATGCCACTGCGAAGAACCTGGCCGGCAAGTTCTTCGCAAAGTTCGGTGAGGTGGTTGCTTCCGGGGGGAAAACAACCGCCGCGACCGAACAAGGGGCGACGGCACCGGGCGCAGCGGTCGGGGGACCTGCGGCCGGTGCCGTTCCTGTTTCCGTTTCGACGGGATCGGCGCCCGGCGGCTTGTGGGGCTGGGTGGCGGCGCTGATCCTGGCGGTGCTGGCCGGCTTCCTGTTGGGCGCGGCGCATCTGCGAACCGAGATGCTGGTGGTGCTGGTGCTGCTGATCGTCACCGCTGCCGCCGCGTTCGAGGCGGGTCGCAGGGGAGCGCGGCGATGAAGCCCGCGCCTTTCGACTACGAGCGGCCCGGCACGATTGAGGAGGCCTGCCGCATCCTTTCCGAAGCGGGCGGCGGCGCGACGGTGATTGCCGGCGGGCAGACGCTGATGCCGCTGCTGAACTTGCGAATGAGCCAGCCTTTCATCCTTGTCGATATCGGCCGGATCGCGGCCTTGCAGGGCGTCACCCGCGTCGAGGGCGGCACGCGCGTCGGCCCGATGACGCGGCAGGCGGATGCCTTGGCCGATCCCGTGCTGGCGGCGCATCTGCCGGCGCTGGTCACGGCGCTGGGCCATGTCGGCCATCACCAGACGCGCAACCGGGGCACTGTGGGCGGCTCCATCGCGCTGGGCGAACCGGCGGCGGAAATGCCCGCGACGGCGGTGGCGCTGGGCGCGGTTTTGGAGATCACGTCGGTCAGGGGCACGCGCACCGTGCCCGCCAGCGAATTCTACATCGGCCCCTACATGACCGCGCTGGAGCCGGACGAACTGCTGACCGGGATCACTTATCCCGACTGGCCGGAGGGGCACCTTGTGCTGTTCCGCGAAGTGGCGCAGCGGCCGGGCGACTTCGCGCTGGTGGGCATGGTCGGCGCGGCGGTGGTGGAGGGCGACACGGTGACCCGCGCGGGCCTCGCATGGTTCGGCATGGGCCCCACGCCGATGCGGATGCGGCAGGTAGAGGCAGCTCTGACAGGCGCCTCGCTCTCCGGCCTCGATCCACGCGCCATGGCCGACCTTGCGGTGGCGGATACCGCGCCGTTCGACGATCACCACGCCAGCGCCGAATATCGCCGCACCGTCGGCCGCCGCATTTTCGCGCGAACCTTGCGCGAGGCACTGCAATTGAGGGAGGCGGCATGAGCGAGCACGTCCTTGCATTGACGCTCAACGGCCAGCGCCGCGACGCGGTGGTGGAGGCGCGCACCAGCCTTGCCGATTACCTGCGGCTCGATGCGGGTTGCACCGGCGTCCACCTCGGCTGCGAGCACGGCGTCTGCGGTGCCTGCACGGTGATGGTGGACGGACGCGCGGTGCGATCCTGCCTGATGCTGGCAGTTCAGGCGGACGGCGGCACGGTCACCACCGTGGAAGGCCTCGCCGCGCCGGACGGCACGTTCCACCCCGTCCAGCAGGCCATGCGGGAGGCGCACGGGCTGCAGTGCGGGTTCTGCACCCCCGGCGTGCTGATGACTTTCGCCGCACTCACCGGAAGCGAGACGAAGGCGAGCGAGGACTCGCTGGTTTCGGCGATGAGCGGCCACATCTGCCGTTGCACCGGCTATCAGGGCATCCGCCGCGCTGCCAAGGCGCTGGCGGAAGGCACTGTCGGCACCGGAGTGGCCGGTTCGGGAGCGGCCGAATGAACGCCCCCAATTCCAACCTTGGCGCCACCCGCTGGATCGGCAAGCGCGTTCCCCGCAAGGAAGACCCGCGCCTGCTGACCGGGCGCGGTCAGTTCGTCGACGATGTGACGCTGCCGGGGATGCTGCATGTCGCCTTCGCGCGCAGCCCGATCGCACGCGGGCGGATCGTTTCGATAGACACTGCGGTCGCGCGTGAGATGCCCGGCGTCCATGCCGTGCTGACCATGGCGGACCTTGCCGCGCGGCCGATCAAGATGCTCTCGTTCTTCTTTACCGAGGGCGAGATCGCGAACACCCCGCTGGCCGACGGCCATGTGTCCTATGCGGGCGAGCCGGTGGTGCTGGTCGCCGCCGAAACCCGTGCGCAGGCGGAAGACGCGGCCTCTCTGATCGAGATCGAGTACGAAGAACTGGATCCGGTCGTCACCATCGCGCAGGCCAAGGCAGCCGGGCCGATCCATCCCGGCATGGACAGCAATGTCGCCGCCGAAATCGGTGACGAGGAGATCGAGGACGAGCTGGAGGACAAGCTCGCCGGATCGGCCCTGCGCCTCAGTCACCGGATCGTCCACCAGCGCATCTCGCAATCGCCGATGGAAACGCGCGGCGTGCTCGCCTCGCGCGACGGACCGGAGGAACTGACGCTCTGGATCACTTGCCAGAGCCCGCATCTGGTGGCGCGTTGGGTCAGTCTTGCGCTTGGCCTGCCCGATACCGCGATCCGGGTGATCGCTAAGGATGTGGGCGGGGCCTTCGGCCTCAAGAACCATCCATGGAAGGAAGAGAGCGCGGTGATCGTCGCCGCGCTGCTGCTGGGCAAGCCGCTCAAGTGGATCGAGGATCGGTATGAGGCGCTGACCGCCTCCAATCAGGCGCGCGAGGCGGAAATGACCTTGCAGGCCGGGTTCGATGCGGAAGGGCGGCTGACCGGATCGCACGGCATCTATGACTGCAATAACGGCGCGTTCCCGCAGGGGGCGGACAGCAATATCGCCGTGCACATGTTCGTCTGGGCGGCCTATCGCGTGCCTGCCTACGCCTTCGTTTCGCGCGGGTGGTACACCAATACCAACGGCCTTGCCGCCTATCGCGGGCCCTGGGCGATGGAATCGCTGGCACGCGAGACTCTGCTGGACCGGGCGGCGCGGCAACTGGGTATCGATCCGATCGAGATCCGGCGGCGTAATCTGGTCTATCTGACGGATCAGCCCACCATGACCTCGATGGGCATTCCGGTCGACGACATCACCCCCGGCGAATGTCTGGAAAAGCTGCTCGACCATTTCGACGTGGCCGCGTTCCGGCGCGAACAGGCGGCAGCGCGGGCAGAGGGGCGCTATCTGGGCGTCGGGATCGCTTCCTATGTCGAGCCGACCGGCTCGGCCGGATCGATGGCACCGATGACGGGCGAACTGGCGCAAGTGCGGATCGAGCCGACCGGCAAAGTCACCGCCACGCTTTCCACCCATTCGCAGGGCCACGGCACGGCAACGACGATGGCCCAGTGCATCGCCGACCGCCTGGGCGTCCGTTACGAGGACGTGACCGTGTTCGAGGGCGATTCCACGCGCGGCGGCTTCGGCCCCGGCGCGGCAGGTAGCCGGCAGGGGGTGATTGCCGGCGGCGCGGCGATCCGCTGTTCGGAAATGCTGGCGGACAAAGTGCGCACGCTGGCCGCGCACTTGCTCAACGCCAGCGTCGAAAGCGTGGTGATCGACGATGGCACGGTGCGCGTGGAAGGCGCGCCGGAAATGGCCCGTCCGCTCGCGGAGATCGCCGCGATTGCCTATGGCGAGCCGGACCGTTTGCCGCCCGGTTTCGAAAGCGGGCTGGAGATGCAGTTTCGTTATCAACCGCCACCGATGACTTTCACCAGCGCCACGCATCTGGCCGTGGTGGAAGTGGATGCGGAGACCGGCTTCGTGAAGATCCTGCGCTGGATCTCCTCGGAGGATTGCGGGACGGTGATCAATCCGGCCGTGGTTGAGGGGCAGATTTCCGGCGGTCTGGCACAAGCCATCGGCATGGTGCTGCTGGAAGAGATGCCCTACGACGCGCGCGGCAATCCGCAGGCGGCGACGTTCAAGGACTACATGCTGCCGTCGATCAACGACGTGCCGACGTTCGAATTCGTCCATGCCAACACCCCGTCCAAGACCATCGGCGGTATGCGCGGCGTGGGGGAGGGCGGGGCGATCATCGGCCCGCCGACTTTGGTGAACGCCATTGCCGATGCGCTCACGCCCTTCGGCGAACTGGGCGATGTGGTGCTGCCGCTGACGCCCGCGCGCATCCTCGATGTGATCGAACAGCGCGACGTTTCGGGCGTCCATGCGCCGGAGCCGATGAAGGTGGAGGTTGTGGAGCCGGTCGCAGCGGCACCGAAGCCGATGGTGGAAGCGCCTGCCGTGTCTTCGGCCGGGCCGGAGGGCGACTGGAACATGGTGCTGAAGACGCCGATGGGGCCGCAGGCGATGGTGGCGCACTTCGATATCGAAGGCACGGCGCTCAGCGGCTATCTCTCCGCGCCGGAAGGGCGACAGGATTTTGCGGGCGGCACGGTGGAGGGCAACCGGTTGCGCTTCGATCTGAAGGTCGAGAAGCCGATGAAGATCACGCTGAAGTACGATCTGGAGATCGGCGGCGACACCATCACCGGCAAGTGCAAGATGGGCATGTTCGGCTCGGCCAAAGTGACCGGCGAGCGAGCTTAGCGCTCAGGCATTCCACCGACGGCGCCGACCCAAACCACCCCGTCATCCCCGCGAAGGCGGGGATCCCGCTTTTCTTGCGGCTTACGAGAGAGCGCAGAAGAAAGCGGGGCCCCCGCCTTCGCGGGGGCGACGGGGGTTTTGGGTGGAATGCGGGGCGCGGAGAGCACAAAAGAAAAGGGGCGCATCGCTGCGCCCCTTTCCCGTATTCCGTCGGTCGATCCGATCAGTCGACGAACGCGCGTTCGATCACGAAATCGCCCGGCTTGTTGTTCGAACCTTCCTCGAAGCCCATGGCTTCCAGGCTGTGTTCGAACTCGCGGATCATCGCCATCGAGCCGCAGAGCATGATGCGGTCGGTCTCGGGATCGAGCTTGGCCGGGCCGCGCAGCTGCGGGATGAACAGGCGGCCGTCCTCGATCAGGTTGCCGATGCGGCCCTGCGTGTGGAAGTCCTCACGCGTGACGGTAGGCAGATAGTGGAACTGCAGCAGCGCCTCGTCGGCGATCAGCGGATCGTCGGCCAGCTGGCTTTCCAGTTCGGTGCGGAAGGCCAGATCGCTGACGCGGCGGACCGAGTGGACCAGCAGGATCTGCTCGAAACGCTCATAGATGTCCGGATCGCGGGCCAGGCTGAGGAACGGCGCAAGGCCGGTGCCGGTCGAGAACAGGAACAGGCGCTTGCCCGGGCGCAGCGCGTCGGCAACGAGCGTGCCCACCGGCTTGCGGCCGAGGTAGATCTGGTCACCCGGCTGGATCTTCTGCAGGCGCGAGGTCAGCGGGCCGTCCTGCACCTTGATCGACAGGAATTCCAGTTCCTCGGCATAAGCCGGGCTGGCGATCGAATAGGCGCGCAGCAGCGGCTTGCCGTTGTCGCCCGGCAGGCCGATCATGATGAACTCGCCCGAACGGAAGCGGAAGGTCGAGGGGCGGGTGATCTTGAAGCTGAAGAGGTGGTCGTTCCAGTGATGGACCGACAGCACTTCCTCAACCGTCAGTGCGCCGGTGGGGGTCAGGGTCGCCGTATCGGCGGCGCTATCGCTCATTACTATCGAATCCTTCGGAAAAAATGCTGTGTCCGGGAAATACTGTCGGCGGCGGTCTTCTTGGGGCGGCTGACCCTGCATTACAGGGTGTGAAGTCGCCGCGCGAACCGTGTGGTCCGCAGGCCGAACAGGATCGCCTCGTCCTCGCCAATGATGCGCCCATCCATCGGCGTGAGTCGAAACCGTTCGCGCGAATGACCTGTCATTGGCGGCATGGCAAGGCGAAAATGGCCGGCCTCCGGAGTGTGCGGCCCGCGCCGAAAGCGCGGATTGCATCGCCTGTACTGCCAGAGACGACTCGCCCGCGCGCCGTCGCGAGCGCGAGACGCCCGGAATTGCGTGGGTTTGGCGCCGGCTGTTCGGCAGATGCAGGCATGGCTCACTCCTTGTCTAACCTCGTTATAGCTAATGATAACTAGTTGCAATAATGGAGCGAGGATTTCTAACAGGCCGGCAAGTTGGGGTTTCGGGGCGGCGCTGGCGATGTTTCGGATAGGTAAATCGGATTTCGGAACTTCGCCCAGATCCGCGTGTTTATCTTATATGTCCCCTGATGGCTCCGGGCAGGTCGGTCTGCTCGGAGCCATTTCGTTTAGAGCAGTCAACCCGCCTGCGCCGGGTCGACTGCTCTAAGTTTTTGGTTTGGCGCATTTCCCGAGTCATCAGGTTTCCACCTGATTAGAAAATGCTCTACAGCCACCTGGTGTGCTTGAACCAACTGAACAGACCTCCGCACAGTACAGCGATCACGCCCAGCACGATGAAATAACCATAGCGGGTGTGCAGTTCGGGCATATTCTCGAAATTCATGCCATAGATACCGGCGATGGCGGTCGGCACTGCCAGGATCGCCGCCCACGAAGCGAGCTGGCGGGTGATCTCGCTCTGGCGCTGCGATTCCAGCAGGTGGCTGACTTCGAAGACCGAGGTGAGCACTTCGCGCAAGTTCGCCACCATCGATTCCACCCGCCGGACATGGTCGAACACGTCGCTGAAATAGGGCTTCACCGCCGCATCCAGGAACGGCATGTCGAGGTGGACCAGCTTGCTGCACACTTCGCCCATCGGCCCCAGCACGCGCTGGAAGCGGATCAGTTCGCGGCGCAGCGCGAAGAGGCGCATCACCTGCTCGCGATCGAGAAATGCGTCGAGCGCCTGCCGTTCGATCTCCAGCACTTCCTCCTCGATGGTCTCGACGATCGGCAGGTAGCCATCGACGATGAAGTCGAGGATCGCGTGCAGCACATAGTCCACCCCGTGCTGCAGCAGCGTCGGTGCCGCCTCCAACTGGGCGCGCAGCGTGGTGTGCGCGCGGGCGGAGCCGTGGCGAACGGAAATCACGTGATGCGGGCCCACGAACATCGAGGTTTCACCGTAGACGATGGCGTCCTTTTCCAGATGCGCGGTGCGGGCAACGACGAACAGCTGATCGCCATAGACGTCCACCTTGGGCAACTGATGCGCCTTCAGCGCGTCTTCCACCGCCAGCGGGTGCAGGCCGTAGGTCTTCTGCACGGCCCGCAGTTCGGCCTCGCTGGGTTCGTAGAGGCCGATCCATACGAAGTCCCCGTCCTGCCGCATGGGCGGGCAGCTTTCGAGCGACACGGGCTCGGCAGAGCGGCCATTGTGGTAGAGTTGGGCGGCGATGACGGTCATTTCTGGTCCCGATTGAGGGGCTTGGGGCGCGACATTAGCGACAGGTCACGGCGTCGGACAACTGCCTGTGCGGTGGCGAAGTGGAGAAGTTCTTTGTTGGGAATGGAGGAGGTGATGAAAGCTCAGCCCCGGCCCCTCCATCTTGCGGGAGAGGGGCGAAACCTGCGAAGTGTAGCGGTGTTAGTCCCAGCGGTGTGGGGGAACGCTACGGCTGCTAAAGCCTCCCTAGCCGCTGTTACCCGATATGATATTATGCGGTCTCGGAGGTTGGCGCATGGCCCTGGTCATTATTGCTGTTCTCTTTGCTTTGACGCTTTTCGGTCTGGCGCGATCGGCAAACGTTCGGTTTCGTCTTGAAGATCGATTGCCGATGCAGTGGTGGCTGGACGGGAACGTGACGTGGTCAGCGCCGCGGCCAGTGGCCCTCGCGTTTATTCCGACGTTGGCAATCTGCGTGCTTCTGAGTTTTGTCGTTTTGTCACTCTGCGTGCAGCCCAGGCTTGGCCAAGAAGGCATGGTGGTTCCGACACTCATCGGGATTGGTGCTTTATTCGTTGTCATCCAGCTTCTTCACGTCTGGATGATCGACAAGACGCTCCGCAGGAACGGCAGCTAACCATCCTCGTCATCCCCGCGGAGGCGGGGGCCCCGCCTTCACGGGGGCGACGGGAGTATTGGGGTTTCGTTGGGGAGACCTTACGACCCGGTTTTCCGCTGCCCTCCGCGCAGTCTCCCCACACTTCGCCCGTCGCCGATCAGCGCTTGCAGGTCCAGCAGGGCGCGGCCGGTCGCCACGCCGCCGTTGCAGGCGATGAAGCGCGGTTCCCATACCGGAGAGAACTTTTCCTTGTAGTTGCGCAGCCCCTCGAAACCGTAGAACGCGGCGCCGTGGCGGAACAGCATTCCCGCCGCGCGGGCCCATGTCGGGGCCAGACGGCGGGCCTCGATGCCGGAGAGGGGGGCAAGGCCGAGGTTGAACCAGGCATAGCCCTCCTGCCGGCCCCAGAGCATCAGGCGGGTGAACAGGAAGTCCATGCAGCCATAGGGCACTTCGGCGCGGTGGCGCATGAGGTCTACCGAAAGTTCCTCGCGCCCCGCCGTCTTCCAGAGGTTGGCGAAGGCGACGATCGCACCCTGCTTGCGCACCACGGCAATGTCGCAGCGGGCGATGTAGGGTTCGTCGAAACGGCCGACGCTGAAGGCTTTCTCTCGCTGGCCCTTGGCGTGGAGCCATTCGTCGGAAACCAGCCGCAGCTCGCCCATGATCGCGGGCACGCGGGCGGCGGGAACGATGGCGAATTCCGCGCCCTCGCGCTCGGCGCGGCGCATGGCGTGGCGCAGCGGGCGGGCGCCGGGGCCGTCCAACGAGAAGTGGGCGAGGTCCACGCGCGCTTCCTCTCCGTACTTCATCAGTTGCAGGCCCATGTCGATGGCGATGGGCAGCACGGCGGGGGTCACCTGATAGAGCAGCACGCGGCCCTGATTGGCGTCCGCCCGTTCGCGCAGGCGCCAGAGCAGGTCGGGCCAGTCGGCCTCATCGCCCACCGGATCACCCATGACGATCCACGAATGGCCGCGCACCTGATACATCAGCAGGCTGCGGTTGTCCGGCCCGGCCAGGAACAGCTTGTCTCCGGTCAGCGCCAGCATCGATTCCGAACGGACGGCGTGGGTCAACGCCTCGTCCACGTCCACCGGCGCCTCGTCGGGCCGTGCGCAGTGGCTGGACGGGCGCAGCAGGGCCAGCACGACGAAGGCACCCGTCGCCACCGCCACGGCGAAACTGGCGCGCATGTAGCGGGAGGCATCGCCGGACCATGCGAACTTCCACCAGAGGCTGCCGCGATAGGCGGGGAAGGTCTGGGTGAAATAGCCGATCACGATCACCAGCGTGATCGTCGCCACCATGGCGAGGATCCAGTTGGCGCTCATCACATCGGTGGTGAGCGCGGTGCGCCGCCAGAAGCCCTTGCGCGCCAGTTGCAGCACGCCGGCGACGGCCAGCAGGGTCATCGCCTCTTCGTAGTCCAGGCCCTTGACCAGCGAGAATACCGCGCCTGCCACCAGCAGCGCGCGGGTCAGGATGAAGGCGGCGTCCAGCCGGCGGTAGAGCGCCGGGGCCAGCACCAACAGCAAAGTGCCGACAAGGCTGGCGGCGATCTGGCTGGCTTCGACGAAGGGTAGCGGAACGATACCACGGATGGCGGCCATGCGCTCCGGAAGGGCAGGCGTTGCGCCCGAAAGCAGCAGCACGCCGCCGCCAAGGAAGACGAGCAGCGCGATCACGCGCGGGGCCAGCGCGGTCAGCATCGTCTCGCCCGCTTTCAGGGCAAGGCCGGCAGGACGCTTCCAGCGGGCATGTTCGTGATGCAGCAGCAGAACCAGCGCACCGGCCAGCGGCAACAGGTAGTAGACGATGCGGTAGACCAGCAGCGCGGAGAGCAGCATCCCCGGCGGCACTTGCGGGCAGAGCGCGACCACGGTCGCCTCGAACACGCCCAGCCCGCCGGGAACGTGGCTTACCAGCGCGACGACGATGGCGAGTACATAGGCCAGCAGCAACGGCGCATAGAGCGCGGGGGCAGCATGGGGAAGCAGCACGAACAGCGCGGCGCAGGCGGCGCCGATATCGGCCAGCGCCACCGTGGTCATGCGCGCCATGCCGGCGGGGCCGGGCAGGTGCCAGCGCCTGCCGATCAGCGCGACGATCCCCAGCAGCGCCAGCAGTCCAGCGCCGGCGGCGTGCTGCATCGCCAGCGGCAGGACATGGCCTGCCACCACCAGCGGGCTCTGGTGCACCAGCAGCGCCAGCGCGGCGGAGGCCAGCACGCCGGCCCAGAACGTGACCCCGGCGATGGCAGTCACGCGGGCGACATCGCCCGTCGTCAGCCCGCGCGCGCCATAGACGCGCAGGCGCGCGGCGGCGCCGGTGATGATGCCGAAGCCCAGATTGTGGCTGAGCGTATAGCTGGTGAAGGACGCCAGCGCCGCCGCACGCCACGGCTGCGGCTTGCCGATCGCGCGCAGGGCCATGACATCGTAGATGGTCAGCAGCAGGTAGCTTGCGGCCGTGAAGCCCAGCGCTGCCGCCAGCCGCCACGCGGGCAGGGCGCGGGCATCGCGCAATACGGCGTGAAGGTCCAGCCGGGTCGCCATGTGGTGCAGGCAGATCCCGGCCAGCAGCAGCACCAGCGCCGCCAGCGCCAGTTGTGCGGGAACCGCCAGCTTATGAGCCAGCGGTTTCAGGTGCATGAGGCGCTTCTGCAGTGGCGTTGTCACGGTTGTCGCATCCCGTCAGTTCCGCTTGTCTATCGTCTCGTCCAGATCTGGGACTTGCAGAGCAGCCCATGCAGGATGCAGCCGCTGATCTTCAGGTGGCCGTCATCGGGCTGGTGAATGCGCGAGAAGAAGGTGGATCCCATGTCGGGCACGAAGACCTGCCCCTGCCAGTTGCCGGCATCCTGACGGCGATAGCCCTGCAGCAGCTGGGTGCCGACAAGGTGCTGCACCCCGGCATCCGACGCATCGGCCAGCGCCTGTCCGCCCACCCATGTCACCGTGCCGCAGAGCAGTGCGCCGCAGGGCGCGACCGAGACTTCCACGTCTCCCGCCGGATTGAGCCAGCGGCCAAACGGATTGAGCGCGGCGGGTTGCGCCACCGTCGGCACGGCCCCGGCGGGAGCGACTGTTGCCAGCGCAAGACCCAGAAGCAGGGCGCGGAAGGGGGTGGTCATGCGGCGGGTCATGTAGTGGACTCCGGGAAATTCAGGCTCTTGGCGGTTTGGAAATGGCCGGCGATCACGGTGCGCAGAGTCGTGAACAGCCGGTCGGCGTCGTGTTCGAGGTAATGGTCGCCGGGCAGCGCAAGCTGGGTAAGGTGGGGAAGGTGCAGCAGCGGGCAGAGGCTGTCGGTCTCCTGCGCGCCGCGAATGCAGACCACCGGCACCCAGTCCAGCTTGCGCGCGGTGGCGATGGCGGGCGCGTCGGGCGTGGTCTTGTCCAGCCATTCCAGCGGGGAGACGCGCAGGAACACCGTGCGTGTCGGCACCGTCAGCACCACCAGCGAAACGTGGGAACGCAAGTCTGCCGGCAGGTTCTCCAGGCCGACATGAACCATGTCCGCCCCGAACGACTGGCCTAGCACGACAACCTTGTCGACATGGCCCAGCGCCATCGCGTCGCGGATCGCCTGCGCCATCATCGCGGTCACTTCGGCGGGGGTGCGGCGCACGCGGAAATAGTTCAGCGAATTGACCGAGACGGTGGCCACGCCGTGTTCGGCAAGGCCCTGTGCCACCGGGGCGCCCATGCCGGCGCGCGGGCCCATGTCGCCCGAAATCAGCACGGCGGCATAGTCCTTGCGGGCATCGCCGCCTGCGGGAAGCTGGCGGAACGGGCTGGCGTCGAATGCGCCCAGCCATGCCAGCCAGCCGAGCACGCCCAGCACGATCACCATGATCGCGACAAGCGCGTAACGCCCTTTCCTTCGGCTCTTTCGCTGAAATGTTGCAGCCCTGTTCATGCTGCCTCCCTGCGCCCACGGTCCTTGCCGCAGCGTGGAGCGAACATGGAATTTCCTTAATGTGACAATCGCCGCTGGCACTGCGATACGTAAGGGCAAGGGTGTGCTTGAGCCGCCGGCTTTCGCGTATCGACCATCGTGTATCGACTATCGCGTGCCGGAGGCGTGGATTTTTCCGTTCGATGACCGAAGCTGACGACACCCATAGAGATTCCGACGCCAAGAACCGCGTGTTGGACCTCCTGCCGATGCTGGGGGCGCTGCTGGTCGTGACCGGCGCGCTGACCTGGGGCGACCTTTGGGCGCAGCACCATTTCGGGCTGGGCGGCCCCGATGCCGTATCCGTGCAGGACAACACCGCGCGGGACGAGGCGAGCCACCGCGTGCTGGACTTCACCGCCGACGATCTGCCCGACGGCAAGCCGGGGCTGGTGATCACCTCCGTCCGTTCGGACGGCTATGCCGAACATGCCGGGCTGGTGGTGGGCGACCGCATCGTCCACGTCGATGGCCGGCAGCCGACCTCGTTCTCGTCTCTGGCGGAGGAGTTGTCTGAGCGCGGGCGGCAGCCTATGCATCTGGATGTGGTGCATCTGGGGGCGGTCCGCAGGATCGACCTTGCCGGTACGCCGCAGTCCGGCAATCCCTGATTTGCCGGAGCGTTCAATGCTGGCGGAGGCGGGAAAGCAAGGCATGGGGCACAAGCTGCTGGTGGTCGAGGATGACGAGGCCACTGCCATCTACATCGTCAAGGGTTTTGCAGAGGAAGGCTTCGTGGTCGACCGGGCCGGCAACGGGCGTGATGCGCTGTTCCTGGCCAGCGACGGCACTTATGACGCGATCGTGCTGGACCGGATGATCCCGCAGATGGATGGCATGTCGGTCCTGGGCGCCTTGCGTGCGGGCGGGATCGAGACGCCGGTGATCGTGCTTTCGGCGCTGGGATCGACCGACGACCGGGTGACCGGGCTGACCTCCGGAGCGGACGATTATCTCACCAAGCCTTTCGCCTTTGCCGAACTGTTGGCCCGCGTGCGCCTGCTGGTGAAGCGCGGCGTCAGCCAGCCGGCGGTGGAGACGCGGCTGACTTGCGGCGATCTGGAAATGGACCTGCTGGCTCGCAAGGTGAAGCGCGGCAGCCGCGCCATCGATCTGCAGCCGCGCGAATTCCGCCTGCTGGAATACTTCCTGCGCCATGTCGACGAAGTGGTGACGCGCACGATGCTGCTCGAAGCGGTGTGGGACTATCACTTCGATCCAGGCACCAATGTGATCGACGTGCACGTCAGCCGTTTGCGCCGCAAGCTGGATGAGGACGGGGCGAGCCCGCTGCTGCACACCGTGCGCGGGGCCGGGTATCGGCTGGGCGTTTCGGCTTGAGGGAAAAGGTCCGGCGGCGCGTGGCGCGGCTGCTGCGTTCCACCTCGTTTCGCCTGTTCGTTCCGGTGGTGCTGTTCCAGCTGGTCGCCACCGGGGGCGTGCTGGCTTTCGTGTGGATTTCCAGCCAGCAGAGCGTGCATGACGAACAGCACGCACTGGTGGAGGATTTGCGCGACGATCTGCTCGCCGCCTTCGAGGATGGCGGGCTTGCCGGCCTGCGTACCACCATAGACACCCGCCTGCGCGCCGAAGGGCGGCGCGCGCCGGTGATGCTGCTCACCGCGCCGGACGGTCAGCGCGTGACCGGCAATCTGGACGCGCTGCCGCCGCGCGGAGACCAGCGGGGCGACTGGTTTTCGACCACGCTCTACCGCAGCGACTATCCCCAGCCCGAGCAGATGATGCTCACCGAAATGCGCCTGCCCGATGGATCGATGCTGCTAGCCGGCGTCGAAACCGGGCGCGACCTGAGGCTTCAGCGCAGTTTCGAGCAGGCGCTGTTCGCGGCGCTGTTCCTGGCTCTGCCGCTGACCATGCTGGTGGCGGCGCTGACCTCGCGGCTGGTGGGGCGGCGCGTGCACGACATGGCGCAGACCGCGCACCGCGTCGGCAGCGGCGCTTTCGACGCGCGCGTACCGCTGGACGGTTCGGGCGACGCTTTCGACGAGCTGGCGGGCGAGATCAACGTGATGCTCGCCCGCATCGAGACGCTGGTGGGCGAATTGCGCGTGGTGGCCGAAGGGCTGGCGCACGACTTGCGCTCCCCCGTCACCCGCCTGCGCGCCGCGCTGGAACAGGCGGCGGTGGAGGCGCGCGACCCGGCGGCAGAAGCGGCGATGAACCGCGCACTGGCCGAAGCCGATACGCTGACCCGCATCCTGACGACCGCGCTGCAGATCGGCCGCGCGGAAGCCGGCATCGGCCGCGAACGCTTTGAACAGACCGCGCTGGCGCCGTTTCTGGAAGACCTTGCCGCGCTTTACGAACCTTATGCGGAGGACGAAGGCTTCACCCTCTCTGCCGAGGCGCCGGAGGGGCTTGCCTGCCTGCTCCACCGCGAACTGATGGTGCAGGCGCTGGGCAATCTGGTCGACAACGCGGTGAAATATGCCGAGGGCGGCAGCCGGATCACGCTGTTCGGCTATCGGCAGGACGGCCAGATGGTGCTGGGCGTGCGCGACGACGGCCCGGGCATCGCGGAAGCACAACGTGAAGCCGCCCTCCAACGCTTCGGCCGCCTCGACCCCACGCGCGCAGTGGCGGGATCGGGGCTGGGTCTTGCCTTGGTGGAAGCGGTCGCCAAACTGCACGATGGCCGGGTCGAACTTGCCGATGCCTTGGGCGGAGGGCTGGAAGTGCGGCTAGTGCTGGGCGCGGGTTAATCGTTTTGGGCGGAAAGCAGCCAGTCCGCATCCGCCGACATTGCGGACCTTTAGCGGAGGTCTATAACGGCTGAGTGCTCATTCTCGCTCTCCTTGCGGCGGCACCGCCTGCCCCCTCCCATACCTGCAACTATGCTAAAATTAGTCCGGTACTCCCGCATACAGATACGACCGTCTTTGTAGCACCCACTGCAACGGCGCGAAGAGGCGAGACGCTGAAATCGGGGGCGTATGTCTACATCTGTGACGAGACGGAAGTCTGGGTTGAGATACGGTTTAACAGCCGTGGTCATGGATGTCCTAGAAATGAAAATGGACTTCCAGTCGAACAGACAAGAAGATGTGCCAAGGGATGGGTTTCGAAAAAAGCCGTGACGGTTTTGTCGGGCTGAATGACCGCTCGCCTGCAGAACCCGCCATTCCTGCGTGCGAGCCGCCTTCCCTTCAAGCATTGGACATTGGTGCTAGATGGGAGTGGCCGCCTCCTGAATACCCCGCGCCTGTCGCAGTGCCTGTTCGCGCGATACTTCCACGATGTGGGTCGAATAGATCCGCCCTTTGCCTATGCCCAGCCGGAACCGCTCGACGCCCGGCGGCACCAGGCCCTCGCGGACGTGGCAGAGGGGGTAGTATCGCGGCCGCCCCATGAAATCGAAGACGCGCTCGATCGTTTCGAACTTCAGGAATTCCCCGCCGAGGTTGAGGTCGCTGAGGTCCTTGATCACGTAAAGCACGGTGAAGATCGTGAAGACCAGCATCCCGCTGAGGAATGACGACAGCACGGTGTCCGATTTCAGCGCCAGAATGCTGGTGATCAGGATCGTCGCCAGCAGCAGCAGGGGCAGCCACTGCAGCAGGCTGACGGTGATCTTGCCGGTGACGATGGTCTCGCGCCGCAGGGCGATCGTTTCCCGCAGCGATGCCACGAAGTTGCGGTGCATGGAGGTGAGGTTCTGCGATGTCAGCGGCGGCAGCGTGTCGAGATTGTCGAACAGGCCGAACAGGGAATCGCGGCCGCGCATAGTGAAGCTGAAGTAATTGTCTCCATCGAAGCGGTCGATCAGGTAGGTGTCGATCAGGTCCACGGTTCTGGCCGTGAACTCCGGGCCGAACGGCTGCGACAGCCGGTAGAGTTCCATCAGCATCGAACTCTCGCGCGAGAGCAGGGATCGGATCGCAGTGAAGCGGTTGAGCAGGAAGGCGACGAAGAAGCCCGCCAGAATGCCGAACAGCAGGCTGCTGACATTGCGCAGCGTGGCAATATCCTCACCATGCGCGGAGGCGCCGGGGCAGGCGAAGGCCGTGGCTAGGCTCAGCGCCAGCGCGCCGCCAAGCACGATCAGGTCACGCATGTGCCAATGTCCGCCGCCGCCAATAGCCATGGCCCGCCTTCTGTCAGGTGAGCGGCGCCCGATCGGGTGCGCCTTTCCACTCCCATGCGGAGAGAATAGTCCAAAATCCCGCCGGGGAGGATTCGGCTTTTCGAACTATTGCGGGAGCGGCTTCGGCTTCGCATAGGCAAGGCATGAAAGTGTTTTCCCTGCTTGCGGTCGCATTCGCCCTTTCGGCCAGTCTGCCTGCCGAAGCCGCCGAACCCGGCGATGCCTCATGCGGTGCCGGTGACGCGAAATATGTCGGAGACTTGTTGACGGTGCTGAGCCGCCGGGCGGTCGAGGCGATCAATCTGGCGGCAGAGGCGCCTGGCAGGTCGGATGCGCGTTTGCAGCAACTGGTTAGCCCGGATGCGGCAATATCGCTGGGGGCGGGCGATGTCGGACGGCCGCTCGGCTCGGGCGTCGCCGCTGTTCGCGCAATGACCCGCGAGATGAAGGCGGATTCCTTCCGCTTTCTCGGCTGGGATTATATTCCGACGCCGATCACCGATCCCTGCGGCACATACGAAGTCACCGTCGAATTCACCAATAGCCTGCAGCGGCACCTATTTTCCGTGAAGTTCGAGTTCACGGCAGGACGGATCACAAAGGCCGAGGGCTGGACACGCTCGTTCCAGGCGGGAGCGATCGCGCCGGTTCGGAATTGAGCGGGGGGATGAAGAGGGGACGCTGCTTAAGAGTGCGGCTGGTTAGGGGTGCGTCTGGCCGGTAGCGTTCCGGCCAGACGGGTCAGTCGCGCAGGGCTTCGATCTGGCGGGCGAGTTCCACGCCGCGCTTGTCGTCGGTGGCGATGCGTTCCAGCACGGCGATGCGCTTGCGCAGGTTCTCCACTTCGGCCTCAAGCTCGTGTTCGCGCTGGCCGTGGCCGTCTTCGCCGAAGCCCAGTCGTTCGCCGCGCAGTTTCTGCGCGCGCAGCCAGACGCCGCAGGCGATCGCGAACATGACGACTATGGCAGTCCAGAAGCTCATTGTTGCGTTACCTCGTGCCGGGCCTCATGTCGGGCTTCCCGCAGGCCTTCGATCTGGCGGGCTACATCATAACCCTGGTCGGTGACAATCCGTTCGACGCTGGCAAGGCGATCCTTGATCGCGCCCACTTCGGCGCGCAGCTGGGCGTTTTCCTGCGTCAGCAATTGCACGCGGGCCTGCGCTTCGCCGTTGTCCTTGGGGTAGACGGCCTTGCCCCAGGAATTCTCCAGCGGATAGCCGTTGCGCATGCGCAGCCAGTTGTTGACCACCCAGCCGACGGTGATCACCGCCGTTGCGGAAATGATCACGGGGGCAAGGGCTTCGATCATGACGAAGTCTACGGCCATGAGGGTGGAGTCCTTAAGTGGAAGGGTTCAGTTCGCGCGCGGATCGGTGTCGCGCAGCGTTTCGATCTGGCGCGCGGTGTCCCAGGCGCCATCGGTGACGATGGTTTCCAGCGCGCGCAGGCGGTTTTCCATTTCGGCATTGTGCGTCGCGTATTGCGCGGCCTTTTCGGCGGCGGTCTTCGCGGCGATGCCGGCGGTCAGTTCCAGCTTGCGCTCCAGATAGGCAAGGCGGCGCTTGTAGACGCCGGCCAGGATCGCGACGATGGCGATCATCGCGCCCATCACGGCCGCAAGGCCCATGACGTCTCCGAAGCTCACTGGCGGGTTTCCTTCTCGCTGGTGGTTTCCTCCACCGCGCGCTGATCGCGCAACGCCTCGATCTGCAGCGCGGTGTCATAGCCGCCATCGGTGATGATGCGTTCCAGCACGCGCACCCGCTCTTCCAGCTCGCGCGAGTTGGAGGCGTATTGGGCGGCCTTCTCGGCAGTCGCCTTGATCTGCAGTTCGGCCATCTTGTGCTGGTGGCGCGTCCAGATCGCGATACCGCCGACGATGAACGGGGCCAGCGGGATGAGGAGGGCGATAGAGCCGTTGTCCATGATGTCTTGTCCCGGTTCTTCGGCGATCAGCGCAGGCTGTCGATTTCGGCGGCGAGGCGCGAATTGCTGCTCTTGTAGTGCTCTTCCATCTCGGCGACGCGGCGGTCGATATCCGAAATGTCCGAACGCAGGCGGCTGGAGCGGCGGTCGGTGCCGAAGCTGCCGAGGCCAAGCCCGCGATCAAGCCCGCGGCTCTGGCGCACGCGGCGGCGTTCCATGCGGCGCAGCAGGCGATCCTCCTCTTCTTCCGAATAGAGGTACATCGGCTTCTTGTCGGCCAGCCAGGCCAGCGCGATGTAGATCGGGATCGTCAGATAGAAGCCGAAGCAGGTGAGCAGCACCGCGGCAAGACGAACCCAGAAGGCGTCGACCCCGGTGTATTCCGCGATCCCGGCGCAGACACCGGAAACCTTGGCGTTCGACTTGTCGATATAGAAATGTCCGCGTGACACTGTCGTTTCCTTCCCCTGAAACTGTTGGAGGCTCAGGGCCTCCGCTCCCGGTCACACGCCCCGTCGAAGGGGCCGGGCGGCGCGCGCATGCCGGGAGGCCAGGCGCGCGCCGACAGGATTAGAACTGATCGCCTTCCGGGGTCTTGGTTGCCGGGGCGGCAGCGGCGGGGGCAGGCGTGCCCATCGCGCGCTTCATCTCGGCAAGTTCGGCCTCGATCGTATCGCCATCGGCAAGAGCGGCGATCTCTTCGGCGAGCGTCGGCTGGCGCTTGTCGGCCAGGCTCATCGCCTCGGCGCGGCCTTCGGCATAGTCGACGCGGCGTTCGAGCTGCTCGAAGCGCACCAGCGCCTCGTCCACCCGCTCGTTCGACAGCAAGGTGCGCAGTTTGACCCGATTTTCGGCGCTCTGCAAGCGGGCGGCAATGGAAGACTGGCGGCTGCGGGCTTCGCGCAGGCGGCTCTGCAGCTTCTCGATGTCTTCCTCATAGGCGCGCAGCGCATCGTCGAGCACGGCGATTTCGGCATTGAGCTGTTCGCCCATGTCGGCGGCCTTCTTCTTTTCCAGAAGCGCGGCGCGGGCCAGATCCTCGCGGTTCTTGCTGAGCGCCAGCTGCGCCTTGTCGCCCCAGTCGGCCTGCAGCTTGTCCAGCTTGCCGACGTGGCGGCGCAGTTCCTTCTGGTCCGCAATGGTCCGCGCGCTGCTGGTGCGCACTTCCACCAGCGTCTCCTCCATCTCGAGGATGATCAGGCGGATCATCTTGGCCGGATCCTCGGCCTTGTCGAGCATGTCGTTGAAGTTGGCGGCGATGATGTCGCGGGTGCGGGAGAAGATACCCATCGTGGTCATTCCTTTGGTGCTGGCCGTACCGAAGCTGGAGAACTGGCGGGGGCGCGCCGCGCCTTCGAAGCCCAGGGTGGACGGATCGAAGGGGCGGGCGCGGCCTGCGAAGCCCTGGCCGGTGCCGTTAGCCGAAGTCTGGAGAATTTCGATCTCCGCGTCGAGCCTGCTCATTGCAGATGTGCTCCCGTGCAGACGGGGGCAGCGGCATAGGCCTTGGTCGCGAACTGGTCGCTCATCGCAACCAGGTTCAGCGTGCCCATCGCCAGGATGCTGATGAGGATCGCCCAGTCGAGCTTGCTGCGAACCGGGGCGCGGCCGGCGGAGAGGCCGGAGGCGCTGTTGGCTGCGGGAGCTTCATGGAACGGCATGGCATCGGTCCTTCGGTTGGTATTCGGTGTGATTGACCAATGCTTCGCAAGGGGTGTGCCAAATTGCACGAATGGCGGAATTGCGCGATTTCAGCGGTTTGGCGGAACCGCGCTCGAAATATGAATTGCCAATGAATGGGAAATTACCCTAATATTTGGGAATGGAGCGCGAAGTCCAATTCATCGGGCAGTCGAGTCCCTTTCTCGATGCGGTCGAGCGGGCCAGCCGTGCCGCTGCCGTGCGCCGCCCGGTGCTCGTCATCGGCGAGCGCGGCACCGGCAAGGAACTGATCGCCCAGCGCCTGCACCACCTTTCGCCCCGCTGGGGGGAGCCGCTCGTCACGCTCAACTGCGCGGCGCTGCCGGAAACGCTGATCGAGGCGGAGCTGTTCGGTCACGAGGCGGGCGCGTTCACCGGCGCGGTGCGGGCCAGGGCTGGGCGGTTCGAGGAGGCCGATCGCGGTACGCTGTTCCTCGACGAGCTGGGCACCTTGTCCATGGCCGCGCAGGAGCGGCTGCTGCGGGTGATCGAATATGGCGAAGTGGCCCGGATCGGGGCCTCGCGCCCGGTGCAGGTGGATGTGCGCATCGTCGGTGCCACCAATGCCGATCTGCCGCGCATGGTGGAGGATGGCACGTTTCGCGCCGACTTGCTCGATCGGCTGAGTTTCGAGGTGATCAACCTGCCGCCGCTGCGCGCGCGGGAAGGGGATGTGTTCGAACTGGCCGACTATTACGGCCGCCGCATGGCGACCGAGCTGGAGTGGGATCGCTGGCCGGGCTTTTCGGCGGAGGCGATGGCCGCGCTGGAAGCGCACGACTGGCCGGGCAACGTGCGCGAATTGCGTAATGTGGTGGAGCGGGCGGTCTATCGCTGGGGATTTGCCGAGGAGCCGATCGGGCGAATCGTCTTCGATCCGTTCGATTATCCGTGGCGCAAGGCGTCGGAGCCAAAATCCGCTCCGGCTGCGGTGTCAGCGGCTTCGATCTCGACTCTGACCCCGACTCCTGCGGCGGCCGATAACGATGATCCGCTTGCCGGCGGCAGCCTGCGTGCCGCTGTGGACGGCTTCGAGCGGCGGCTGATGACCGAAGTGCTGGAGCGGCATCGCTGGAACCAGCGCCGTGCGGCCGCCGCGCTGGGGCTGACCTATGACCAGTTGCGCCATGCGATGAAGCGGCACTGCCTGTCTGCGGCTTCGGGGCTTCCCGATTCTGTCTCGATCGATGCTGTGTGATGATTCGAATCACCGCACTTCGAATCGGCGGGGCGGATGTGCGATGTGCCCGCTCACAACCCGCGCAATCGTTTTTCCGGCAGCCTTTGCGGCCGACGATTCGAAATATCGTCCTGAAAATGCAGTGCCGTAAACGCCGTGATTGTCGAAAGTCTGCGGGTGCCGACTTCAATTCGACAAGAAATTTTGCTTTAGGGGCTGCTCGCGCAGCGGGCTGGTTTGTTATAGTCCTTGCCAGTTGTTGTTTTAGAGGGCCGGCGTGTACCACGTGACCGACATTGCACAGGCCAGGGCCATGCTGGACAGCCTGACCGACAAGCAAGTCGAGGTTCTCGACCGGCTTGTGCTGCATCGCACGACCAAGGAGATCGCGCGAGAGCTGGCGATCGCCCCGAATACCGTCGATCAGCGCATCACCGGCGTGCGAGACAAGTGGGGCACGATCAACCGCAAGGACACGGCGCGTCTGTACGGACGGCTGGTGGAGCTATGTGGCAAACCCCCATATGAGTTTTCCCGTGTCGACGATCGGGCCGAGCAGACGGAAGAAGTCGATCAGGACCTGCCGGTCGATCCGGTCTTCGTTCTCTCGGATGCACGCCCCTTGGTCGGGCATTCGGAATGGGCGGAGATGCGACCTTCGGCAATGGCAGGCCTGGAGGCTTTCGATGCGAAGTTCGGCCGTGCCGGGCGCTTGGTCGCAGTGATCGCCCTGGCATTGATGATGGCGCTGACACTGGCTGCAGCACTCTCCATCGCCGATGCCCTGGGGCGTTTGATCTAGCGGCGCGCCGGTCCGGTTCATCGCTGCGAAGCCTTCGGTCCGCACTCAGCGCATCCCGCAGATCGGGGCGCAACAGGGAATCGAAGCGATGACACCAGAAATTGCCGGCCTGCGCATCACCCGTAGCATCCGTTCGGTTGAGGACGACATGGACGAACTGCTGGCCAAGGCCGGCGAGCTGCTGGCGGAAATCGCCCGCGCCCGTGTCGCCACCGAAGAGGCCGCCCGTCTGGTGCACCAGCCGATGGCCCGCGTCGCCAACGTGCAGCGCACGCTGATGGATGCCCGCCTTGAACTGGTGAAGGCGCACCGCGACCTGACGAAGGTTGCCGAAACTATGGACATTCCGATCCGTTGCCCCGATCAGGCTCGTGTGGCCGATGAACCGGCGACGGCGGAGGCAGCAATCGCTGCGTGATCCCAGCGGAGGGAGCAGGCGTGATCAATACCGAACAGGTGGTGTTCTTCCTGCTCCTGATCGTCTCGATCGGGCTGGCGCTTTGGAAGGGCGGTGCTCCCGAAAGGTGGGGCGCCGTCGTTCTTCTGGCCATGCTCGGCATCGAAGCTCTGGCGGAAGTTGTGCTTCCCAGCGGCTTCAGGCGGGTCGATCCCTTCTCGCTGCTTACCGATCTTGTCGGCACGCTGGGCTTCGGCTGGCTTGCCATCCAGGCGCTTAGGATCTGGCCGCTATGGGCAACCTCCCTGCAACTGCTGAGCCTGAGCGCACATTTTGCGCGATGGGCGGACCTGGGCATCCCGCCGCTGGTCTACGCGGTGATGCGTGGAACGCCCACGGCCTTCGCGCTGCTGGCGTTGATCTTCGGGACGATACTCCACCTGCGCCGGCAGCGTCGCCATGGCAGCGATCGCTCCTGGCAGGATTGGTCCCGGGATACTGCCGGGTCAGACCCCTTTCGCGCCAGCTTCTCGAGACACTGGTAATCCAGCTGGGCCGCCTTGGCCGCGAGATCCTGGTGGAATTGCCTTTCGACCGCGACGGTCGGCTTGCCGGAGAGGCGGTGTGCATCACCGGCGGCGTCGATTCGATCAGCGGCAGTTACCGGATGCTCGTCCAGCGTGCGTTGGAACGCGACGCGGTGGGCATCGTACTTGCGCATAACCATCCTTCCGGCAGCCACCGGCCCAGCAGGGCCGATGTGCTCGCGACCAGACAACTGGCGGCGGTGTGTCGGGCGGTAGACCTGGAATTGTTCGACCATCTGGTGATCGGCGGGCGCAGCGTTGCGAGTATGCGCCATGCCGGACTGATCGCGGGAACGGCACAAGCCCAGCCTGCCTGATCGGTCCGTTCGTATCACCGACGACGAGGTTCGGCGGCACTCCCTCCGCTGTCGAACGCAGGCCGGGTGGGCCCCACCCCCCCCACACTATCCCGCCCGGCCTGCACTGTTTTTGTGACCTGGCGGTCTGGCAAAACGGGCATCCGCCCGTTTTGCGCGGCACCAGCCCGAGTCTTTGTCGGGTGCGCCTTCGACATCCGTCGAAGGCTTGCGGCACCAGCCCACTCCCCCACCCGACCACCCACGAGTGTATCCTGATGGGTGGTCGGTCCCCTCAGCGAAAAGGTCCCCCGGACCTTTTCGTGTTCTTGGGGACGGGAGTGGGCTGGTGCCGCTTCCGGACGTCAGTCCGGATAAAAGACTCTGTTGCGAGCGTTCGGCAGATGTCAGAGAGGCACCCGACTAAATATTCGTCGTCATGCACATTCGTGCGGCAGGCGGTTCGAGCACCATCGAACTCTCGCGCGGGACCCCTTGCCTTTTTCCGGCAATGCGCTTATCTGCGCCTCATCCCGACATTGGTGAAACAAGGTTCGGGCTGGCGCCGGAAGGGGCCGGCGCGAAACTGCGTTGCTCCAGTGTTCGGTTGCACAGACACGAATCGATTCGGAAGGACACGGCTTGGCCGACATCGCACGCATTACCGAAGTCATCGAACCGGAGGTCACCGCCCTCGGCTTCGATCTCGTGCGCGTGCGGATTTTCGGCAAGAGCGAAGTGGGCGACGATGAGATCGCGCTGCAGATCATGGCGGAGAACCCGGAGACGGGTCAGCTCGTGATCGAGGACTGCGTGAAGCTCTCGCACCGCATTTCCGATCGCATGGACGCGCTTGAAGAAGCCGGCGACGTGCTGATCGAGGAAGCCTATCGTCTCGAAGTCAGCTCGCCCGGCATCGATCGTCCGCTGACCCGCCCGAAGGACTTTGCCAACTGGGCCGGCCATGAGGTCAAGGTGAACCTGACGGAGCCGGTGGACGGCAACCGCAAGGGGCTGACCGGTGAACTCGTCGGCATCGACGGCGATCAGGTCACGGTCGATGACAAGAAATCCGGCCGGGTCTCGTTCCCGCTGGGCAATATTCATTCCGCAAGGCTGGTCCTGACGGACAAGCTGATCGCCGCAACCCGCCCGCTGGATGTCAGCGGGGCCGACGAGATCGTCGAGGAACAGGAAGACTAAGCCATGGCCAGTGCGATTTCCGCCAACCGCGCCGAGCTGCTTGCAATCGCGAATTCCGTCGCTTCGGAGAAGATGATCGACAAGTCGATCGTCATCGAGGCGATGGAGGAAGCCATCCAGAAGTCGGCCCGTAACCGTTACGGCGCCGAGAACGACATTCGCGCCAAGCTCGATCCGCGGACCGGCGACCTGCGCCTGTGGCGCGTCGTCGAGGTGGTCGAGCATGTCGAGGACTACTTCAAGCAGGTTGACCTCAAGCAGGCCGAAAAGCTGCAGAAGGGCGCCGCGATCGGCGACTTCATCGTCGACCCGCTGCCCCCGGTGGACCTCGGCCGCATCGATGCGCAGTCGGCCAAGCAGGTGATCTTCCAGAAGGTCCGCGATGCCGAGCGTGACCGTCAGTACGAAGAATTCAAGGACCGCGTGGGTGAGATCATCACCGGCGTGATCAAGTCGGTCGAATTCGGCCACGTGATCGTCAACCTCGGCCGCGCCGAAGGCGTGATCCGCCGCGATCAGCAGATCCCCCGCGAAGCCGCCCGCGTGGGTGAGCGCGTGCGGGCGCTGGTCCTGCGCGTGGAGCGCCAGAACCGCGGTCCGCAGATCTTCCTCAGCCGTGCGCATCCGGACTTCATGAAGAAGCTGTTCGCGCAGGAAGTGCCCGAAATCTACGACGGCGTGATCGAGATCAAGGCCGCTGCCCGCGATCCGGGCTCGCGCGCGAAGATCGGCGTGATCAGCCACGACCATTCGATCGACCCGGTCGGCGCCTGCGTCGGCATGAAGGGCAGCCGCGTGCAGGCCGTCGTGCAGGAAATGCAGGGCGAGAAGATCGACATCATTCCCTGGAGCGAAGACACCGCGACCTTCGTGGTCAACGCGCTGCAGCCCGCGACCGTCAGCCGCGTCGTCATCGACGAGGAAGAAAGCCGCATCGAAGTCGTCGTGCCCGATGACCAGCTGTCGCTGGCGATCGGCCGTCGCGGCCAGAACGTGCGTCTCGCCTCGCAGCTGACCGGCTCGCAGATCGACATCATGACCGAGGCCGAAGCCTCGGAGAAGCGCCAGAAGGAATTCACCGAGCGCTCGAAGATGTTCGAGGAAGAGCTGGACGTCGACGAAACGCTTTCGCAGCTGCTGGTGGCCGAAGGCTTCAGCGAACTGGAAGAAGTCGCCTACATCGATCTGGCCGAACTGGCCGCGATCGAAGGCTTCGACGAGGAACTGGGTGAAGAACTCCAGAGCCGCGCCCAGGAAGCGCTTGAGCGCCGCGAGGAAGCGAGCCGCGAGGAACGCCGTGGCCTTGGCGTCGAGGACGCACTGGCCGAACTGCCGCACCTGACCGAAGCGATGCTGGTCGTGCTCGGCAAGGCCGGGATTAAGACGCTCGACGATCTGGCGGACCTCGCCACCGACGAGTTGATCGCCAAGAAGCGCACCGAACAGCGTCGCCGCGACGGTTCGGTGAACAAGCGCGCCCGCGACGAAGACAAGGGCGGTGTGCTTGGCGAATACGGCCTGAACGAAGAACAGGGCAACGAGATCATCATGGCTGCTCGTGCCCACTGGTTCGATGACGAACCCGAAGCCGGCCAGCAAACTGAGGAGGCCGCCGATGCGGAATCCTCGCAATGAGCGCGTAAGCTCCGACATCGACGGCTCCGGCCCGGAGAGGACCTGCATCCTCTCCGGCGAGACCGGTGCGCGTGAAGACTACATCCGTCTGGCGATCTCGCCGGACGGTCTGGTCCTTCCCGACGTCCACGCGCGTGCCCCCGGGCGCGGCGCGTGGATCGGCGTTTCGCGCACGACCCTTGAAAATGCTCTGACGAAGGGCAAACTAAAGGGAGCGATGGCGCGCGCTTATAAAGGCGCGACACTCACCATTCCGGACGACCTTGCCGACAGGATCGAACAGGCGCTGATTCGCGCGCTGACTGACCGGCTGGGCCTCGAACTGAAATCGGGCAGGTTGCTCATGGGCTCGGACCGCATCGCGCAGAACGCGCGTGAGGGCCGGGTCACGTGGCTTGCCCATTCCGCCGATGCGAGCGAAGACGGCTCGCGCAAGCTCGACCAGGCCTGGAGAGTCGGGAGCGAGGCGGAAGGAAGCGGTCTCAAGGGCACACGCTTGCCACTGGACCGGGAGACGCTGTCTGTGGCATTGGGCCGCGACAACGTCGTTCACCTGGCGCTCAACGATCGCGGCTCGGCCAACCGAGTCGCGGCGCAGTTGCAGCGCCTCCTGCATTTCCAGGGGCAACCCCACGCCGATCAGGCCGGGGGTGGTATGGATGATCGCGACGGGCCGGCACCTGCTGCCGCGCCCGCGACGACGAATTGAGACCGAAGGGCAAAACGAGAGATATGAGCGAGACCGACAACAAACCGACCCTGGGCCGCAAGCCGCTTGGGCTTAAGCGCTCGGTGGAGACGGGTGAGGTCAAGCAGACCTTCAGCCACGGCCGCACCAACAAGGTGGTGGTCGAGGTGAAGCGTAAGAAGCTGATCGGCAAGCCCGGGTCCGAAGGCGCCGTCGAGGGTGGTCACGAGCAGGCCGCTCCGGCGCCGCAGGCTGCGCCCGCACCGCAGACCGCCGCGCCCGCGCCGCAGCGCGCTGCTCCGCCGCCGCCCGCGCCCAAGCCGACGATCATCCCCGGCGAAACCCCGCAGGAGCGCGTTGCCCGCCTCCAGCGCGAGGCCGAGGCTGCCCGCTTTGCCGCGCTTGAGGAAGCCAACCGCCGCGAGCAGGAAGAGAAGCTGCGCGCGATCGAGGAAGAAAAGCGCCGCGCCGACGACAATCGCGCCCAGGAAAGCAAGCGCGCCGAGGAAGAAGCTGCGAAGGCCCGCGCGGCCGAGGAAGCGGCTGCCGCGCCGGCCGAACCAGCTTCGGCGCCCGCGGCCCAGCCCGAAGCTGCCGCCGCTGAATCGGTTGCGGCCGAGCCTGCCGCTGCGCAGCCCGCTGCCGCGCCGGTCGCCAAGGCGCCCGTCGCTGCCCCGACCCCTGCTCCGGCCCCCGCGCCGCGCCGCTTCACCCCGGTCCAGCGTCCCGAGCCGGTGCGCCGTCCGGAAGCCGCTGCCAGCAGCACCAATGCCGGTGCCTCGGCCCCTTCGTCCAGCGCGCCCAAGGCTCCGGCCGGCGCCAAGAAGAGTGCCGCTCCGCCGCCGGCCCGCCCCAATGCCGATCGCGACCGCAAGGGCGGCGATCGTCGCCAGTCGGGCAAGCTCACGGTCAACCGTGCGCTGAACGACGATGAGGGCGCACGCGCCCGTTCGCTGGCCGCGCTGAAGCGTGCCCGCGAGAAGGAGCGCCGCGCGCACTTCTCCGGCCACAACCAGCAGCGTGAAAAGCAGGTCCGCGACGTGATCGTTCCCGAGGCGATCACTGTGCAGGAACTGGCGAACCGCATGGCCGAAAAGGGCGCCGACCTGGTGAAGGCGATGTTCAAGATGGGCATGATGGTCACCGTCAACCAGACGATCGACCAGGATACCGCCGAACTGCTCGTCACCGAATTCGGCCACAACATCCAGCGCGTTTCGGAAAGCGATGTCGACATCGATACCTCGACCGACGTCGATGCACCCGAAACCCTGAAGCCGCGTCCGCCCGTCGTCGCCATCATGGGCCACGTCGATCACGGCAAGACCTCGCTGCTCGATGCCCTGCGCGGCACCGACGTGGTGAAGGGCGAAGCCGGCGGCATCACGCAGCACATGGGCGCCTATCAGATCAAGACCAAGGGCGGCGATCTCGTCACCTTCCTTGATACGCCGGGCCACGCCGCCTTCACGCAGATGCGTATGCGCGGTGCCAACGTGACCGACATCGTGATCCTGGTGGTTGCGGCCGACGACGGCATCATGCCGCAGACGATCGAAGCCATCAATCACACCAAGGCTGCCGGCGTTCCCATGATCGTGGCCATCAACAAGATGGACAAGCACGAAGCCAATCCCCAGCGCGTGCGTGAGCGCCTGCTGGAGCATGAGATCGTCGTGGAAGCCATGTCGGGCGACGTGCAGGACGTGGAAGTCTCGGCCAAGACCGGTGCCGGTCTGGACGAACTGATCGAGAAGATCCTGCTCCAGGCCGAACTGATGGAACTGAAGGCCAACCCCGACCGCGAAGCCGAGGCGACCGTGATCGAGGCCAAGCTGGACAAGGGCAAGGGCCCGCTGGCGACCGTGCTGGTGAACCGCGGCACGCTGAAGGTCGGCGACATCCTCGTCGTCGGCACCGAAAGCGGCCGCGTGCGCGCCATGCTGGACGACAAGGGCCGTCAGGTGAAGGCGGCTCCGCCTTCGATGCCGGTGGAAGTCCTGGGTATCGGCGGCGTGCCGATGGCCGGTGACAAGCTGACCGTCGTCGAAAGCGAACAGCGTGCCCGCGAGGTTTCGGCCTATCGTCAGGAACAGGCGACCGCCAAGCGCACCGCAATGGCGCCCGCCAGCCTCGATACGATGTTCTCGGCACTGGCTGCCAAGCAGAACGTCATCGAGTACCCGGTGGTGGTCAAGGCGGACGTGCAGGGTTCGGTCGAAGCGATCAACGCGGCGCTGCACAACCTCTCGAACGACGAGATCAAGGTTCGCATCCTCAACTCGGGCGTCGGTGCCATCACCGAATCCGACGTTGCGCTGGCTTCTGCCTCGGGTGCGCCGATCGTGGGCTTCAACGTCCGCCCGAACGCCAAGGCGCGCGAGCAGATCGAGAAGACCAAGACGCCGATGATGTACTACGACGTCATCTACGAGCTGACCGCAGAGGTCGCGAAGCAGATGGCCGGTATCTGGGGCCCCGAACGGATCGAAACCGTCGTCGGCCGCGCCGAAGTCAAGCAGGTCTTCCCGGCCGGCAAGCGCGACAAGGCGGCAGGTCTGCTGGTGGTCGAAGGCTTCATCCGCAAGGGTCTCAGCGCCCGTCTCACCCGCAACGACGTCATCGTTTCGGCAACGACGATCTCCTCGCTGCGCCGGTTCAAGGACGACGTGGACGAAGTGCGCGCCGGTCTGGAATGCGGCGTGGTGCTGGCCGACACGAACGACATCAAGGCGGGCGACCACCTCGAAGTCTTCGAAGTCAGCCACCGCGAGCGTACGCTGGGCTGATAGCAGGCGCCCGTTTCGTGCGGGCGCCGGCCGAAAGGTCAAGTACGGCCATCGTCGGGCGAAAAGCCCGGCGGTGGCCGTCGCCGTTTCGGAGCAAGGCGGACTTTCGTGCATGCATTGATCGACGAAGCGGCAACGCGCGCCGGTTGCGACTGCTGGGGGACGATGGCGTCGCTCAGTATTTGCGATGTTTGCTTTTTCGGAGCGCTGCGGTAGCGGCTTGGCCGAAGAGGGGGCTATGGGCGGTCAGGAACCAAACGACGAAACGATCCAGCGCCGCTCGGAAGATGCGAATCTGGCGCTGGGCTGTCTGGGTGAAACGGCGTTCGAAGTGATCGGATGCTTCTGGATTCTGGCCGGTTTGACGCTGCTGCCAATGGGACTGATGATACTGCGATGACCCGCTACTGCGCCTTTTTCGAATCGCTGACCGTTCGCGGCGATCGCCTGTCGATGGCGGACTTGCGCTATGCCTTCGAGCGTGAGGAACTGGAGAACGCGGAGACGGTGATCTCCAGCGGCAATGTCCTGTTCGATTACGAGGATCGGCCGAGCGAGGGGCTGGAGGATCTGCTGGCCTACCTGATGCGCGACCGGTTTGACCTGACGGCTTTCGTGGCCGTGCGCACGCGCGAGGAGATTCGCGCCGCAGTGGAAGAAAACCCCTTCGCGGGGGAGAGTGGGGACAGCTTCGTCCACACCGTGCTGCTGGAAAAGCAGCCGACCCAGCAGCAGTTCGACCGGCTCGTCGCCGATCACGGCCCGCATGGGGGGGAGCGCCTGGCGTTGGGGACGCGGTGCCTGTTCGTCGATTACGCGCGGCCGCCGGCCGAAAGCCTGCTGACGGGTGAGTTCATGGCGAAACGGCTTGGCTGCCGGGGCACGGTGCGCAACGTACGCTCGCTGGCGCGCATTCTCGCCAAGATGTAAAAAAAGGACGGCGCTCCGCCAAGCGCGCCGCCCTTTCTCGATTTTCAGATCCGCTGAGTGATCAGTGGAACATGTTCATGGTAACGGCAGCGACGATGCCGCTGGTGATGCCGACCAGCAGCAGGTCATTGCCCGAACGCACGTAGTGATAGCCGCGCGGCGGGGCCTTCACGTTGCGATACTTGCGGTAATCGACCGTCTGGTAGTTCGTCGCACGGCTGCGGTCGAACCGCTCACCCTTCTGGAAGCGATGCGGGCTGGGGGCCGGCTTCTTGCTGGGGCCGTGATTCTGCTGCGCATGTCCCTGCTGGGGATGGCCCTGTTGGGCGAGAGCGGGTGCCGCGAAAGCAGGCACGACAAGCGTGGCGGCGAGCAGGGTGGCGGTAAACTTGCGCATTCTTTCAGCTCCTTGAAGCGTGGGGGGAACCCTGCCTTAACCAAAGGGCGGATGAATGGTGCCATAATCAATTGTTGCAAATTGTCGCGTCTGGCCCACATGGGGATCATCATGTCCCGTCAGCAGATCACTCCCGAGCAGCAATCCGTCCGCCTTCTCAAGGTGGGTGAGCAGGTGCGCCACGTCATTTCCGAGATTCTCACGCGCCAGCAGGTGCACGATGCCACGCTGACTGCGCACTCGGTTTCCGTCACCGAAGTGCGCATGTCGCCGGATCTGCGCCAGGCCACGGTCTATGTGAAGCCGCTGCTGGGCGAGGATGAAGAGGCCGTGCTGAAGGCGCTGCGCACCAATACCGCGTTCTTCCAGCGCGAGGTGGCCCAGCGCCTGAAGCTGAGGTTCGCGGCCAAGATCCGCTTCCGTTCCGACGAGACCTTCGACGAGGCAGGCCGCATCGACGCGCTGCTCAACGATCCGCGCGTGAAGCGCGATCTCGACGATCAGGATATCGATCTGACCGACGACTGATCTGACGACCGCTGAATACCCGGGCGATCCCGGTTCACAACCGGGATCGCCCGATCGCCGATCGTCAGGCAGCTTCGAACGTCAGCGTCACGCGGTCCCAACGGGCGGCGGCAAGGTCTTCGGGGGCGATCCGGAACTGGAACACGCCTCCTTCGCCCCAATTCCATTCGACCAGGTCGTCGTTCGCCAGCTGCAGCAGCAGGATGTCGTCCGGCCTGTCCGCATGGTTTGCGCCGGTACCGAACAGCTGGTGCTGATCGCCGATCGCCAGCAGGTTGGCGGAATTGATCCGGTCCAGCTCCGTCTGCGGCACTTGCGCGAAGGCGCCGAGATCGCCGGTCACCATCGCGCGCAGCGAGACAGTCGCCAGTGCCTCCAGCGATTGCGGCACGCAGAACCGCACCAGCCGCGCACAGTCGTGATGGACCTGGGCCAGCACTTCTCCCGTCACTTCGACCTCGTCCTCGCTCAGCGGGGCCCAGGGGTCGCGGCCGGAGACGAAACCTTCCATGGCCTCTATCATGCGGCCCAGTTCCGCCTGCTCAGCCTCCAGCGCGGGGATTTCGGCTTCGCTGGCGGCCAGTGCCGCATCCGCCTCGTCATGGTCGGCGGCAGTGGCGTGGGGGTTTTCCGCCAGGGCTGCAAGGCGCGCCCGCGCATGGTGCAGGCGGTCCTGCTCGGTCGCCACCAGATGCGCCGCACCGTCCAGAGCGATGTGCAGGCAATCGGCAAGATGCATCGCGCCATGCCACCACAGCCGGGTTACCGGCTCCTTCGCGGCATAGCCTTCGTTGCGCCGGGCGATGCGCGTATCCAGCCAGGCATTCTCGTCCGCATCGGCCGATGGCTCGTCGATCGGCTCGTTGGCGTTGGAGGGCAGCGGACTGACCGGCCAGAACGGGAAGTAAGGGCGCGACAGGCGCGAGGCATGGGCAGGCAGCGGATGGCCGCCTTCGTCGAAGGCCGGCGGCAGGTCGGCCGGCGGGGCGGTGAACGGGTTGTTCGCCTCGGGCACTTCGATCACGGCCCCGCTGCCCAGGAAGAAGGCCAGCGTGCCGGACAGCGGCAGCGGGCTTTCGGGGAAAGCGGCCGCCAGTTCGGCAAGGTCGATCTGCGCCGCGAAGGGCAGGGCGCCATATTCGTCGTGCGGCCAGATGCGGTCGCCCAGGCGCGGCAGGCCGCCCAGCCAGCTGGCGCTGTCGAACCAGCTCTGTTCGTCGGTACCGCGCTCGCGCGGGTGGCGCACCAGCACCACCGAGGGCAGCAGCGGGTATCGCAAGGGGCCGACGTCTTCGGGCGCGAAGACGGTGGCATCGGCATAGCCTTCGGCCGGCTCCGCGGGGAACTCTTCCACCGGCGGGGCGTCCCGCTCCCGCAGAAGGCCGGGCACATGGTCCATATCGGGCGCCACCGGATCGGGTTCGGGGCGCCACACGAGTTCGGGATCGGGATGCACCAGCTTGCGCCGGCGGCCCTGCCGCGATGCACCGGGCCGCGAGGTGTCGCGCGGGGCTGAGGGCCTGCCATCGGCGGGGACGGGCCCGGCACGATCGCCGCTGCGGCCCACCACCGCCACCAGCAAGGCCAGCACGGCGCCCGTCGCCAGCGGCACGATCACGGCAGGCCCGCGTCCGCCCAGCGCCACGGCGCGCGCGGCGGTTTCATCCAGCCGTTCGAGCGTGGGGCGCAGCGCTGCGGAGCCCTGCGATGCGAATGGAAACAATGCGGCGTAGCCAGCAACGATCGCGGCCAGTGCAAAGACCGCGAAGACGGCGATCCATCTCCTCATCACCACCTCCAGCATGGGCCAACCCGGCCTCGGCCACCGTCAGCTTCGAGTTGTCGCCATGCTTCGTTAGAATACCTTGATCGCGTCCATTCAAGCGGGGACAAATGCAGTTCATGCCCGTGCGGAGGGCAAGTGGGCATGTTATCCCCAGTTTGATGGCGAAACTCTATTTTTACTATGCCAGCATGAACGCCGGAAAGTCGGCGACCCTGCTTCAGGCGAACTTCAACTATCACGAACGCGGCATGCGCACGATGCTGTGGACCGCCGCGCTGGACGACCGCAGCAGCGGTGAGGGCGGGGACGATCATGCGATCGAAAGCCGGATCGGCCTTCATGCCGCCGCGCATCGTTTCGTGCCGGAAACCGATCTTGTCGCCCGCGTCGCCGCCGTCCATGCGGTGGAGCCGCTGGCCTGCGTGCTGATCGACGAGGCGCAGTTCCTCACCCCCGAGCAGGTCTGGCAATGTGCGCGGATCGCCGACCGGCACGACATTCCGGTGGTCTGCTATGGCCTGCGCACGGACTTCCGGGGGGAACTGTTTCCCGGCTCCGCCGTGCTGCTGGGGATCGCGGACGCGTTGATCGAGTTGAAGGCGGTGTGCCACTGCGGCCGCAAGGCGACGATGAACTTGCGCGTCGATGCCTCCGGCGCGGGCGTGCGGGAGGGGCAGCAGACCGAGATCGGCGGCAACGACCGCTACGTCGCGCTGTGCCGCCGTCATTTCTCGGAATCGTTGGGGTTTTAGGGGCAGGCGATTTCGCGCCTTTATAGCATTTGTACGACGAAGGGGCGGGGGCTGAGCCACGGTGCATCGCCTCGGGTGGCGGTCCGATCGATGAATAGGATGTAACGGACGTCCCAATGTCGGCGCGGGCATAAGCAAACGTCGTTTGGCAGAGGGGGCGATTCGATGTTGTCTTCGGAAGTCGTGGCGCCGCTAATTCTTGGGTGGGTTTCGGGATTGGTCATCAACCTTCGTGCCCGTCGTCTCGCACTTCTGGTGAGTTACTGCGTGCCGTACATGTACTTTTTCTTCGCCTCTTACCTTGATGCCGCTCGGATGTGGGAGGGCGGTCATTCGCGGCTTTTTTGGAACGACCTGGCTGAAGTGGCGTTCATTGCGACGTTGGCTGAAGTGCCGTGGGTAATTCTGGTTCGGCTTGGATATGCATTTCGCCTGCGCAAAATTAGGTAGGTGTTGATTGGGGCGGCCGGACGGCTTGCTCCATATCCCATTCCTCCAACCAACTCGCCCGCCGGGCACTTCCTCGCTGCAACCTGTCATTTGGCCGCAAACTGCGCGATATTGGCAGGCAACCTTTCCATCGTCCCCTCGTTGGCAGTGCGACAACGGGTGCAGACGGGTCGAAATGCAGAATGCGATAGTACATCTGGGATACCACAAGACGGCCACGACCTGGCTGCAGCAACAACTGTTCCCTAACGCCACCAGCCACGATTACCTCCCCCGCCAGACGGTGCAGGACGCCTTTCTCAAGCCCGCCGGGATGCATTTCTGCCCCAAGCGGGCGAGTGAGGTGCTTTCGCTGCGCGGGCGCAATCGGCCGGTGCTGCTGAGCGAGGAAAACCTTTCCGGCTATCTCCACAATGGCGGCCTCCACGGCTTCCTCGCCCCCGAAGTGGCGCGGCGCATCAAGGCGGTGCTACCGGACGCGCATATCGTCATCTTCATCCGCAACCAGTTCGAGATCTGCCGCGCCACTTACGCGCAATACGTTTCGGGCGGCGGCACCTGGGGCCAGCATCGCTATTTCGAAACCGCGCGCATGGTGCGCGGCGCGCTGACGCGGCCGTGGAAGGCCCCGGTGTTCGAGTTCGAGCATTTCGAATACGACCGCCTCGTTGCGCATTACGACGATCTGTTCGGACGCGAGCATGTCCACGTCTATCCCTATGAGTGGCTGCGCGAACGCGGTGCCCTGATCGAGCGGATGCAGCAGGACCTTGGCCTCTCGATCGAGGATCTGCCGCCTGAGGGATCGCGGGCGAATACCTCGCTGGGCACGGCGGGACTGGCGATGATGCGCGGCGTGAACCTGTTCACGCGCCAATCGGTGATCAACAAGGATCACATCGTCGATCTGCCGGGCGGGCAGGTGCTGCGCCACGGCGCCAAGTGGCTGGCCGGGCGGATGCCGGTGCTCAATGACCGCCCGGCGCGCCTTTCTCCCCGCCTGCGTGAACGCATTGCCGAGCACTATCCGGACAGCAACCGGCGTCTGATGGACCTGCGCGATCTGCCGCTGGCGGAACTGGGTTATCCGGTCGGAAAGGCCTGACCTACTTTTCGTCGTTGCGAGCGTAGCGAAGCAATCCAGAGGCAGTTTGCGCTGCCTTGGATTGCTTCGCTACGCTCGCAACGACGAAGGGTTGGGAGGCGAGGACAACTTTGTCGTCGGCCGGCCCGCGCGGAATCGCGCCCGTCTCATTGCGGTAAGCCGTTCCGCACCCTAGATCGGCGGAATGAACCAGACCCTGCTGCAGGCCGCGGCGCTCATCATTCCGCTGATCTTGGCCATCGTCTTTCACGAAGTGGCGCACGGTTGGACCGCGCTGGCCCTTGGCGATCCCACTGCAAAGGAGCGGCAGCGGCTTTCGCTCAACCCGCTGCGCCATGTGGATCCGTTTGGCACGCTGATATTGCCAGGCTTCCTGGCGCTCTCCGGCGCGCCGGTGTTGGGCTGGGCGAAGCCGGTTCCGGTCAATCACTGGCGGCTGCGCAACCCGCGTAAGGGGATGATGGTGGTGGCGGCAGCGGGGCCGCTCACCAATCTGGTCCTGGCCGCGATCGGTGCGATATTGCTGGGCTTGACGATCCGCGTCGCTGGGGACAGCACGGGTGGGGCGGTGTCGTTTGCGAAGACGAGCCTTGGCTTCTTCATCATGATCAACGTGTTTCTGGCCCTGTTCAACCTCCTGCCGATTCCGCCTTTCGATGGATCGCACATCGTCGAGGGGCTGTTGCCGGAGAACATGGCGCGGAAATATTCGCGCCTGCGCCCTTACGGTTTCCCGCTGATCCTGCTGATCGTCGTGGTGCTGCCATGGATCTCGCCGGAACTGGGGATCGTGGGCCGCGTGGTCGTGCCGCCGGCGCTGTGGATGCTGGGTCACTACGAAATGCTGGCGAACGCGGTAGCGGGCGGCTGATCCTGCAAAGTTGACAAATCGGCCCGGCGCGACTTGGGGGAAGGCATGACTTCCGCTCCCGCAACCCGCCCGGCACCCCATGGCTGGATCATCCTCGACAAGCCGCTCGGGCTTGGCTCGACGCAGGCCGTCGCCGCCGTGAAGCGCAACTTGCGTGAGGCGGGCTATGGCAAGAAGGTGAAGGTCGGCCACGGCGGCACGCTCGATCCGCTGGCCACCGGCATCCTGCCTGTCGCGCTGGGTGAGGCGACCAAGCTGACCGGGCGCATGCTCGATGCCAGCAAGACCTACCTCTTCACCGTGCGCTTCGGCGAGGAAACCGACACGCTGGATCTTGAAGGCAAGGTCATCGCCACCAGCGATGTGCGTCCCTCGCAGGCGGAGGTGGAAGCCGTGCTGCCGCGCTTCACAGGCCCGATCGAGCAAGTGCCGCCGATCTACTCGGCGCTGAAGGTCGATGGTGAGCGCGCCTACGATCTTGCCCGCGCCGGGCAGGAAGTGGAGCTGAAGTCGCGCAGCGTGACGGTGTACGAGTTGCAAGTCCTCCCCGGGACGGGGAGGGGGACCACCGAAGGTGGTGGAGGGGACTCTCGCCCTGACGCGACGTTGCCGGAGGACGCGAATCCCCTCCACCACCCTGCGGGCGGTCCCCCTCCCCGTCCCGGGGAGGACTTGGCGGAGGTCACCTTCGAGGCCCATGTCTCCAAGGGCACCTACATTCGCTCGCTCGCACGTGACATCGCGCAGGCCCTTGGAACTTGCGGAACAGTGACCATGCTGCGCCGCGTAAAGGCCGGTCCGTTCGACCTGTCTCACGCGATTTCGCTGGACAAATTGAACGAAATCGGCAAGGGCGCGACCCTTGAACAGATACTCTTGCCACTAGAGGTGGGGCTGGACGACATCCCGGCCATCGACCTCGGTTCGGAGCAGGCAAGAGCGGTCCGCCAGGGCCGCGTTCTGACCGAACTGCCCCATGAAGACGGGCTCTACTGGGCGCGAGAGGGAAACACTCCCGTCGCGCTGATGGAGCTTTCGGGCGGAGAAGCCCGCGTCGTCAGGGGATTCAATCTATCGGATGTCGCGGAGTAAAGTACTATGTCGGTTACCGCTGAAAAGAAGCAGGACATCATTTCGGACAACGCACGCGTCGCTGGCGACACGGGCAGCCCGGAAGTTCAGGTCGCGATCCTCACCGAGCGCATCCGCAACCTGACCGAGCACTTCAAGGCTCACCACAAGGACAACCACTCGCGTCGCGGTCTGCTGGCCATGGTCAACAAGCGCCGCTCGCTGCTCGACTACCTTAAGAAGAAGGACGTCGCGCGGTACAACGCACTGATCCAGAAGCTGGGTCTGCGTAAGTAAAGACTTAACGGGAAGCGGCCCCTAGCGGGCCGCTTCTTGCATCAGGGGTTCGTCCGCAATCCGGCGGAGGGCCCGGGGGCCCCAAAGCGGCCCCATACCGGACCGGGACGGCATACCCGGCAGTAAACCCCGCCGCGCAATAGGGCCGGTGGGCTGAGGAATACCTCTTATGTTCGACGTCAAAACCGTAAGCATGGAGTGGGGCGGCAAGACGCTCACTCTCGAAACCGGCCGCGTGGCCCGTCAGGCCGACGGCGCCGTCCTTGCCACCTATGGCGAAACGGTCGTGCTCTGCGCGGTTACCGCCGCCAAGTCGGTGAAGGAAGGCCAGGACTTCTTCCCGCTGACCGTGCACTACCAGGAAAAGTTTTCGGCCGCCGGCCGCATTCCGGGTGGCTTCTTCAAGCGTGAACGCGGCGCCACCGAAAAGGAAACGCTGACCAGCCGCCTGATCGACCGTCCGGTCCGTCCGCTGTTCCCCGAAGGTTTCTACAACGAAATCAACGTCATCGCCCAGGTCCTGAGCTTTGACGGCGAGACCGAGGCCGACATCGTTGCGATGATCGCCGCTTCGGCCGCGCTCACCATCTCGGGCGTGCCCTTCATGGGCCCGATCGGCGCCTGCCGCGTCGGCTTCGTCGATGGCGAATACACGCTGAACCCGAAGCAGACCGCTGCGCTGGCCGATGGCCGCCTCGATCTCGTCGTCGCCGCCACCGGCGATGCCGTGATGATGGTGGAATCGGAAGCCAAGGAGCTGACCGAGGAAGAGATGCTGGGCGCCGTCATGTTCGCGCATGACGAATGCCGCAAGGTCGTGAACCTCGTGATCGACCTGGCCGAGCAGGCTGCCAAGGATCCCTGGGAAATCGACCTGTCGGACAACACGGCCGACATCAAGGCGAAGCTCAAGAAGGCCGTCGGCAAGGACGTTACCGCTGCCTACAAGCTGACCGACAAGTCGGCCCGCTCGAACGCGCTGAACGCTGCCCGCGCCAAGGCCAAGGAAGCTTTCGCCGGCGAAACGCCGCAGCTGCAGATGGTCGCCATCAAGACCATGAAGAAGCTGGAAGCGGAAATCGTTCGCGGCGCCATCCTCAAGGACGGCAAGCGCATCGACGGCCGCAAGCTCGATCAGGTTCGCCCGATCGAATCGATGGTCGGCTTCCTGCCGCGCACCCACGGTTCGGCGCTGTTCACCCGCGGTGAAACGCAGGCGATCTGCACCACCACGCTGGGCACCAAGGACGCCGAGCAGATGATCGACGGCCTGGAAGGCCTGTCGTACTCGTCGTTCATGCTGCACTACAACTTCCCGCCCTACTCGGTCGGCGAAGTGGGTCGTTTCGGCGCCCCGGGCCGTCGCGAGATCGGCCACGGCAAGCTGGCATGGCGCGCGCTGCACCCGGTGCTGCCCGCCAAGGAAGACTTCCCCTACACCATCCGCATCCTGTCGGACATCACCGAGTCCAACGGCTCGTCCTCGATGGCGACGATCTGCGGCGGCTGCCTTTCGATGATGGACGCCGGCGTGCCGCTGGCCCGTCCGGTTTCGGGCATCGCCATGGGCCTGATCCTGGAAGGCGACGAGTTCGCGGTCCTCTCGGACATCCTGGGCGACGAGGATCACCTCGGCGACATGGACTTCAAGGTGGCTGGCACCGAACTCGGCATCACCACGATGCAGATGGACATCAAGATCGCCGGTATCACCAAGGAAATCATGGGCAAGGCGCTGGAGCAGGCGAAGGCCGGCCGCGCGCACATCCTGGGTGAGATGAACAAGGCTCTCGGCTCGGCTCGCACCGAACTGTCGGCCCACGCACCGCGTATCGAGACGATCCAGATCGACAAGTCGAAGATCCGTGACGTCATCGGCACCGGTGGCAAGGTGATCCGCGAGATCGTGGCCGAAACCGGCGCCAAGGTCGACATCGACGACGAAGGCGTGATCAAGATCTCGTCCTCCGACATCGCCCAGATCGAAGCCGCCAAGAAGTGGATCCTCGGCATCGTCGAGGAAGCGGAAGTCGGCAAGATCTACAACGGCAAGGTCGTCAACATCGTCGACTTCGGTGCTTTCGTGAACTTCATGGGTGGCAAGGACGGCCTCGTCCACGTGTCCGAAATGAAGAACGAGCGCGTCGAAAAGCCGACCGATGTCGTCAAGGAAGGCCAGGAAGTTAAGGTCAAGGTCCTTGAGATCGATCCGCGCGGCAAGGTTCGCCTGTCGATGCGCGTCGTCGACCAGGAAACCGGCGCCGAGCTGGAAGACACCCGTCCGGCCCGCGAACCGCGCGAACCGCGCGGCGATCGTGGTGGTGACCGCGGCGGCGACCGTCGGGGGCCCCGCCGTGACGGCGGCCGTGGCGGCAACGACCGTGGTCCCCGTGGCGACCGTGGTCCGCGCGGCCCGCGTGACGGCGGCAACGGTGGCGGTGACCCCGACCACATGCCGGCGTTCCTCAAGGAGGACTGATCGCATAGCGATCAGCGGCCTGAAGGAAGACTGATTCTTCAGGGTTCGCATGAGCTGAAATGAGAAGGGGCCGCAGCGATGCGGCCCCTTTTCTTTTTGTGCGCGGATATGGACTCCAGAACCCCGTCATCCCCGCGAAGCCGGGGATCCCGCTTGTCCTTGCGCTTGGCAGGAAGGAAGCGGGGCCCCCGCCTGCGCGGGGGCGACGAAGTTGGTGAGTGAGTGGACCGGCAAGAACCCCCACGTTCGTCATTGCGAGCGTGGGAAGGGATTAGGCAAGCGCCCGATCCTCAGCAAGGGGCCAGAAATCAGCCCGTAACCGCCAGCCGGGGCGCCTGCTTGTCATCCCGCTTGGAGCGGCGCTCGCAGAGGATCACGCGGTTCTTGCCGCTCTGCTTGGCGGCATAGAGCGCGCTGTCAGCACCGGGCACGACGTCGGCGGCATTGGTGGCGGTTTCGGGCACGGTGGCCACGCCGAACGAGGCGCTGATCGCCGCGCCGTGGGCTTCGGACAGGCTCTCGATCCGCTTGCGCAGCACTTCCGCCTTGGCGGCGGCGTTGTCGAGCCCGCACTTGGGCATGATGACGACCAGCTCCTCACCGCCGTATCGCGCCACGACGTCGGAGGGCCGCAGCGTGCCCACCAGTTGCGCCGCCACGTCGCGCAGCACGGCGTCGCCCTTCGCATGGCCGAATTCGTCGTTGATGCGCTTGAAGTTGTCGAGGTCTACCATCAGCACCGATGTGGCGGTGCCGGTCCGCTCGGCCAGGCTGATGTAGCGTTCCAGCGCATCTTCCATGTAGCGACGGTTGTAGAGCCCGGTCAGCGGATCGCGCAGCGACTGCGTGCGCAACTTTTCGCGCAGGGCAATATTGGAAAGCGCGAGGGACATCGAATCGGCCAGTGCCTGTGCGGTGCGGCGAATGTCGTTCAGTTGTACCGGGGCGGCGTCTACATCGCCTGCCAGCAGCAACAGACCGAACACCTGCCCGCGCGCCATCATCGGCACTTCGATGGTGGTACCCTCGCCGATCTGGTGCATGCAGCACAGGCCGCCGCTCTCTGGATCGTTGGTATGCGGCTTGCCGCGCTTCAGGGCCCAGCAATTGCCGGGCAGCAAGGTGCCGGCCGGCTCGAACGAGGGCGAGCGGCCCCACGACTTGGCAAGGTCCAGCCGGTCGCGCGAGTTGTTGAAGACATAGAGCGCGCCGCCGAAGTCCGGCAGCAGGCGTTGCGCGGTCGCCATCAGGATGGCGCCGGCATCGTCGTGATCCTCGGCCGCCTGCAGCATGTCGGTCATGGCGAAAAGTTCTTCCACCTGCCCGCGGGCATCGCGTGCCTCATCGATCAGGCGGATGTGGTCGCCCAATTCGGCAACGGCGCGGCGGCCGAACAGCACGCCGACGAAGAGCGTGAACAAGGCGCAGGCGGCGGCCACGGTGGCGAGCGAGCGGGCCGTGGTGCCATCGGCGAACATCGCCGCCAGAGCACAGACGGTGCAGATCGCCTGGATGACATGCACGACAACGCGACGGACGAAAGTGACCGTTCTGTTTGGCGACAGGATACTTTCGTGCTGCACCATTGTTCATCCAGGTTCGATTTGGAAAGAACCTAGGTAGGATTCACTAAGAAACGGTAACTCTCGTAACTGGCGCAAACCGATTACAAAATCATAATTATGAAGCTGGTGCCGAAGGATTTGCGAGTACTTCTGTTAACCACGGTGTTACTCGGCGTTGGCCGGGTTAGCTGTCGCGGCCGACCTGAATCGCGGGCGCACAGCCAAGCCGCGCACGCCTTTTCAGGCGGCGCCGAGCGAATCGGGAAATGACGATTTTGTCGGTGCGGGAAGCGTTATTGCGCCGGGGCGGTGGTGCGCCGGGCGGTGAGAATCTTCACCGGCGGCTCCAGCATCTGCCCACGCATCACGCCTTCGCCCTTGGTGGCCGAACGCGGCGCATCCCAGATCTTGCGCACCACATCCATGCCGGAAACGACATGGCCGAAGGCGGCAAAGCCGGCCTTGAACTCGGGATTGTCGGAGGCGGGATTGGCGTCCAGCGAGGTCACATCGCCGATCATGATCGTGAAGTCCGCCGTGGCGGTGCCCGGCGCATAGCGCGCCATGGAGATCGTGCCGGAGGTGTGATGCAGGCCGGTCTGACTGGTCGGCTCATGTGCGACCGGCGGCAGCACCTTGATGCCCTGCAGGCCGCCTTGCAGCAGGCCGCTGGGCGTGTCGCCCCAGTCCAGATGCATGGCGCGGTAGAACGTGGTGCCGTCGAGCTTCTTCGCGTCCACGTACTTCAGGAAATTGGCGGTGGTCAGCGGCGCGTGCGTCTTGTCCAGCGCGAAGACGATCGTGCCTTCACTGGTGGTCATCGCCACATAGACATATTCGACCGGCGTAGCTGCCGGGGCCGGGACGGCCGGAGCAGCGGCAGGGGGCGCGGCAGGTGCCTGCTGCGCCGAGGCCGGAAGGGCGGTGAGAGCCAGAGCCGCGCCGGAAAGCAACGGCACGGCAAAGCGCCAGTTATGCTGAACGCCTTGTCGTGCCGCAATCGTCATCGGATCAGCGAACCCGCGGTCCACCGAAGGGCAGCGGCGGAGGGGGACGGCGCGCGCCGCGCGGCAGCTGGGCCTGATAGGCCCGGCCGCAATGCTCGACGCAGTACGGGAAGCCGGGGTTCACCTTGTCACCGCAGAAGTGGAAGTCCGGCTCGCCCGGGTGGCCCATCGGCCAGCGGCAGACGCGGTCGTTCAGGTCCAGCAGGCTGGTCTTGTCGGCGATTTCCGCGCTCGGCTTGGCGGGCACCAGACGGCGCGGCGGAGCGGGCGGGATCGGCTGCTGCTGATCGCCGGGGCCCTGACGCAGGAAGCCGCCGGGGCCGACCGAGACCACGCGCGGGCCCTTGGGGGCGACGGGCGCTTCGTCATCGGCCGCGAACGGCGGCGTTGCGGGTTCCGGCGCACGCGGCGCAGGGGCGGCGGGCGGCGTCGGCGCGGGGCGCGCGACGGGAGCCTCTGCCGCCTGCGGCGCGGGCGCGGCGGGCCGTTCCTCGGCCGGCTTGGCCTTCTTCGGCGCGGGAGCTGGGCGGGCCGGCTTCTCGTTCGCCTTCACGGGGGATGGGCGTGCCTTGAGGCCGAGGCGATGGGCCTTGCCGATCACCGCGTTGCGGCTGACGCCGCCAAGCTCGTCCGCGATCTGGCTGGCGGTGGCACCACCCTCCCACATCTTGGTCAGCTTCTCGATCCGCTCGTCCGTCCAGCTCATTCCAGTTCCATCTTCTTGCAGGGAGCGATTCGACAGAGAATCGCCCCGAAATTCCGTTGCACGGCTTGCCTTGGAAAGCCGCAGCCGATACTCGCGGGGGCATGGCCGATCAAACGAATTCGACCGCTCTGCAGTCCGCCGAGCGGATCGTGCAGCCCCGCCACTTCCCGGCAAAGGGAGAGCCCCTGATCCACCAGGTGAACTGGCTGGGGCTCAAGACCCTTTATATGAAGGAGGTGAAGCGCTTCTTCAAGGTCCAGACCCAGACGATCTGGGCACCGGCGATCACCACGATGCTGTTTCTGGTAATCTTTACCGTGGCGCTGGGCCGCGGCGGGCGCGAAGTGCTGGGCGTGAACTTCGCCACCTTCGTCGCGCCGGGCCTCATCGTCATGGGGATGATGCAGAACGCCTTCGCCAATTCCAGTTTCTCGTTCCTGGCCGGCAAGATCCAGGGCACCATCATCGACTATCTGATGCCGCCGCTGAGCGAGGGCGAACTGATGCTGGCGATGACCGGCGCCGCCGTCACCCGCGCGCTGCTGGTGGGCCTGGCCCTCTCTGCCGCGATGCTGCTGTGGCCGGGCGTGGACCTGACCGTGCACCATCCCTGGGCGGTGGTGTGGTTCGGCCTGAACGGATCGGTGTTCCTCTCTCTACTCGGCCTGCTCTCGTCGATCTGGGCGGAGAAGTTCGATCACAACGCCGCCGTCACCAACTTCGTGATTGCGCCGCTCTCGCTGCTGTCGGGCACGTTCTACGTGATCGACAACCTTGCGCCGGCGTTCCAGACGGTCAGCCGGTTCAACCCGTTCTTCTACGTGATCTCCGGCTTCCGCTTCGGCTTCCTGGGCCAGAGCGACATCGGCAATTCCAATCTGGCCGTGCTGCATAGCGCCCTCGGCCTTGGCCTGCTGAACGCGGCCTTCGCGCTGGTGGTCTATCTGGTGCTGCGTTCGGGCTGGAAGCTCAAAGGCTGATTTCCCGAACGGACGACATAGAAAAGCCGGCGTAGGTCAAACCCCGCCGGCTTTTTTGTTGTCCCCTAGGACCGGGCGCTCAGTGTGCGAGGCCGCGCCTCAGGCGGTAGTGCCCGTCGTGGAACGCTTCGAACAGCTGCGGCACGGAAGGGTGCTCCACCGGCCCGCCGTCGGCGTCTTCCATCAGGTTCTGCTGGCTGACGTAGGCGACGTAGCTGGAATCCTCATTCTCGGCGAGGAGGTGGTAATAAGGCTGGTCTCGTTTCGGCCGCACGTCGACGGGAATCGATTCGTACCATTCCTCGCTATTGGCGAAGACGGGATCGATGTCGAAGACGACACCGCGAAAGTCGTGATTACGGTGCCGGACCACATCGCCGATAGCGAAACGAGCCCGGGTCTGGCGGGGTGCATCGATGACGCGACCGGCCTGAGGAGAGAAGAACGACGCCCTGTTCATGTGCTCAATATAGGTTTGGGGCCGGGGGCTCACAAGCTGGCCTGTGGATTGTTCCCCACATTTTGCAAAAATGGGGCTTGGCAAGCGCGATTGTGCCAGCTAGAGGCGCGCTTCCCGACCCGATGGAGACCTTCCATCGCTATCGCATCTCTAGCGGAGAGGTGGCAGAGTGGTCGAATGCGCTGCACTCGAAATGCAGTGTACGGGCAACCGTACCGTGGGTTCGAATCCCACCCTCTCCGCCAAGGGACCATCCCACCACATCACGATTCAGTCTCATAAATCCAAGGATTTCCTTGGTTTATGCCCTGATTCGCATCCCACCGCATCCCACTCCATCGCACGGCGTCCGATTCGTTTCGTGGGAAGAAATGTGGGAAGGTTTTGGCATGGGAAAACTGTCCGCAACGAGCGTTAGAGCGGCCACTCGGCCGGGCCGAATGGGTGACGGCGAGGGCCTGTACCTTGTCGTCCAGCCAGGCGGTTCGAAGAGCTGGATATGCCGGGTGCAGAAGCATGGGCTGCGGCGGGATTTCGGTCTCGGCAGCGCCTCGAAGATCTCGCTCGCGACCGCCAGGGAGATGGCGAGAGAAATCCGAAGCTGGATGGAGATGGGCCTCGACCCCATTTTCGAACGCCGCAAGGCGCAGGGCATACCGACTTTTCGTGAAGCAGCTGCCAAGGTGATCGCCGCCAACGGCAAGACCTGGCGCAACGAAAAGCACGCGGCGCAGTGGTCCAGCACGTTGGAAGCCTATGTCTTCCCACATATCGGTGATCGGCAGGTCAGCGAGATCACAGGTCCGATGATTCGCAATCTCCTCTCGGAGATTTGGCTCTCCAAGCCCGAGACCGCTCGCCGTGTCCGCCAGCGGGTCGGCGCAATTCTCGATTGGGCCTATGCCTCGGGCTTTCGCGAGACCGAAGCTCCCATGCGTGCGATCACCAAGGGGCTTCCGCGTCAGCCGAAGAAGGACGGTCATTTCGCCGCCATGCCTTACGACAAGGTTCCGGCGTTCCTGCGTCGCCTGCCCGAGCGCGAAACGTTCAGTCGGCTCGCCTTGCAGTTCGCGATCTTCACCGCGGCTCGCTCAGGCGAGGTGCGGGAGGCAAAATGGAGTGAGATCGATTTCGATACCAACCTCTGGACTGTGCCCAAGGAGCGCATGAAGGCCAACCGCGAGCACGTGGTGCCGCTGAACGATGGGGCCTTGAGAATTCTGCGGCGATGTCTCGAACTGAGGCTGGGGGAGGCGGCTCTAATCTTCCCTGGGTCTCGGCCAAAGTCCCCCTTGTCCGACATGACTCTTTCCAAGCTGCTCAAAGAAATGCGCGAACCCTACACGCCGCACGGTTTTCGCTCGTCGTTCCGGGATTGGGTCAGCGAAGAAACCCAGCATCCCAGCGACGTTGCCGAGGCGGCGCTTGCGCACGTGGTGAAGAGCAAGACCGAGGCGGCGTACCGTCGAGGCAATCTCCTCGAGAAGCGGCGGGTGATGATGGACGACTGGAACGCATTCTGTGTCAGCTAGCTGGCCGGATCGAACTTGCGATCACTAAACTGCGCAACGGCGGCTACTTCCCGAGCTTACTCCGCGGAGAAGGCCTTTGCGGCGGCGATCCAGGACGCCAACGTCTATGGTGTTTTCGACTCGTTTCGGTCGCCGATTTCGTCAAGGCGATCGGTGTCAGGGGTGTATCAAGAGTCAGGTGAGCCGCCTGGTTGCAGAAACCGATGAGCGGGAGCACCGCTTCGACCGCGCCCCATTTAGGGTGGAGTGGCCGTACCATGGATCGAGGCCGCCTATGTCAAAGAGTGCGAGGGCTGACGGACCGTCTCGATGGCGTCGTTAATCGAAGGGGGCGTCAATACCGATGGCCGGCGCGGGGTTCGGGGTGCCGTCACGGGCCTGTCGGGCGCTGAGCCCTTCTGGAAAGCCTTCAAGCGCTTACGGACTGATCGGGCCTGCGCGGTTTGGCGCTAGTCGTCGCCGACGATCAAAGAGGGCAGCAACCAGGTATTTTCAGCATCCTAGCAGTGCGCACGCGTTTGCCCAGGCTGCGCTCAAACAACGTCCCGCTGTCATTGCCATGATCAAAACCATTTTCGCGCAGGAAACGGCCGAGGCGGCGTACCGGCAGTGGGAACAGGTTGCCGATGCGCTGCGCGAGGAGTTCCCAAAGCTGGCTGGCAGGATGGAGGCGTCACGTGACACCTGCTCGCTCACACGGCCTTTGCCAAAGATCACTGGGCGCAGGTTGGGTCTACCAACCCGCTGGAGAAGGGAACAAGGAGATCAAGCGCAGGGCAGATGTTATCGGTGCCAGCCAGCGCGAATGGTCCTTGGCAGGGCCGGCGCTCGGGCGCGCCACCGCGAAACTCTCGAAAGAACTGAGGCATCCCGCATGCGCAATTGCGACATCGAATATCTTGGGCATACCACGATGGAAATCGCGTGGTCTCGTAAGGATTTTTCTATGTCGGTTTCCGCAGAAGTTTACCAGCAAGCGACCACGTGGCTCGATGGGCTTGAGCCCAAGCAGGTATTGGAAGTTTACATCGATCTTCCGGAATATGGTTGGGTTGAGATCACGGATATCTGCACATCCGATTCGTTCACCGTTGCGAAGGTGCGCCATCGGCACGGCGTCTTCGATGGCGGCATTGGAGAAGTCGGCTTTGATATGGGTGCGCTAAAGGCTGTTCGAAAAACGCCCAACCGCTGAGCGATTTGGGGAAACGGCAAAAGAGGCCGCTCACGAGAGGGGAACGGCCTCCGATTCGGTGCCGCCGGGGGTGGCGGGACCTTTTGCGCAAGGACAATTATAGTGTCCACATCGCGTCAATTATCATGGCCGGTCTTGGCGGAACCTGTAGTCGCCGCGTGAGACGCGCATGGCTTTGCTAATGGCTTTGTTGATAGCGTCCAGATTGCATTGCTCGGGATGGAATTTTCGGCCGACCCAGCGATGCATGGCTTTGTGGTCTTCATGATCGGGATCGAGCCAAGCTTCCAGGAAATCGGCGTATCCGCCGGTTCCGCCGACGTCTTCAGGTGGAGCTGAGCGCGCGCCGGCGATGCATCTGGGATATTTGACGCCTTCCTCGCGGGGTAGCCGTTCGAGGCGAAGCAGGTGACGCCAGCTATCACCAAAGTCGTATTCGTAAATGATAGCGAGTGGCTGGCCGTCGGGATCGTAGGGAAAAACGAAATCGACGAGCCTTAGCTCGGTAGCTTCGAAAATCCGGTTGTCGAACAGTTCGTCTTCGTCGAACTCCGGTGCGCCGAATATGAGACCGCCGACATTGAACTGATGGAGATGGCTGTCGGTCCAGCCAAAGGCGGCCTGAAGGACTTCATGGAGTTCGGCGAAGTTCAATGCCATTGGCAGGTCGAGCGTGCGGGTGATCTTCGGCTCGATCTCCAGGATATGGACCTCGGCGCGCACGATGAAGCTGTCGAATGCAAAGGGATCGAGCATGTGTCGGAACATGCCGTGCGTAATTGACGCGAGCAACCGGTGATCGCGTCAATTACGTCTCCGCGCGCATTGCCTCATTGCCGAAGTGCTTTCATCTTTTGGACGCGCGGCTTTGCAAAGACAGAGTAAGCGAACTGTCAATGCCGATGTCAGCTCGGTAGCGTGTTTTTGTAGACCTTCCCGTCCTTCATGATGATGACGAAGTTCCTCGCCGGATCGGCGACGAGGTTGAGATTCTCGAGCGGGTTGCCTTCAACGAGGAGCAGGTCGGCATAGGCGCCGGGCGCGACCACGCCGAGCGCGCCGGGATAGGGATTGCGCAGGCCCGACATGCGCAGCAGTTCGGCATTGGTCGAGGTCGCCATGATCAGTGCCTCCGCCGGCGTGTACCAGCGCATCAGATCGACCAGCATATGACCCTGCTTGCTGGCTCCCGCTGCGGAGAACAGGATGTCGGTGCCCCATGCGGTCTTGATGTGATATTTGCGTACGAGTGTGTAGACTGTGTTGGTACCCTCGACGACCTGCGCGAACTGGGCCCGCTGGTCAGGCCCCAACATCGCCACCATGCTCATATCGAGAAGGGGCTGGGTGCTCAGCCAGACGCCCTTGTCGGCGATCATCTTCGCGGTGGCCTCGTCCATCAGATGGCCATGCTCGATGCATTTGACGCCTGCCTGGATGGCGCGCTGAATCGCCGCAGGGGTGTAGGCGTGGACGCAGACATAGGTTCCCCAATTGTCGGCCGCTTCGACCGCGGCGCGAAGCTCCTCGAGCGTGAAGGTGGAGACGTCGAGCGGGCTGTGCGGCGAGGCGACGCCGCCGCCTGCGGTCAACTTGACCTGGGTCGCGCCCTGCATGAGCTGCTCGCGCGCGCGTAACCGCACCTCGTCGGGGCTGTCGGCGAGCGCGAACCCGCCCACCTCCTCGCCGTGCGTCATCTGGCCCATCGCCCGGGGCAAATCGTTGGAAGTGCGGAAATCGCCATGGCCACCGGTGATCGTGATCATCGCGCCCGAGGGATAGATGCGAGGCCCGGGCAACAGGCCCTCGTCGATCGCACGCTTGAGCGAGAAGGACGGGCCACCGAGATCGCGGACCGTGGTGAAGCCGCGCAGCAAGGTCGCCTCCGCCTCGGCGCCGGCGAGCAGGTTGATATAGCCGGGTTCGCTGGTCATAAGCATCGGCGGCGTCGGGCGTACGAACATCGTATGCCAGTGATCGTCGATCAGCCCCGGCATCAGCACGCGCCCGCCGCCGTCGATTACGCGGGTGTTCGCGTCGGGCGTGATCGGGCTGGTCGAGATGCGCTCGATCTTGTTGCCGCGCACGAGCACGCTTGACGGGGGCGAGAGACTGGTGCTCTTGCCGTCGAAGACGCGGACATTCTGGAACAGCGTCGCCGCAGGCTCGGGCGACGCGGCTTGCTGCGCGCGACCAGGGACGGAGGCGATGATGAGGGCGGCGATCGCCGCGAGCAGCAGCAATGCCACGCGCAGGATCCGCAATGCCGGAAGGGGGGATGACGAACGCATACGATCGATTGAGATCACGGCGGGGCTCCCTGCCAGCGCTCGCCTGGTGAGGCGGGCGTTGCGGCGTCGGCCCCGGTTCGCGCGTCGAATGGAAATTGCTCGGTCGGGACAGGCCGGATGTCCCAGTTCAACCGTTCTATCGAAGTCTCGGACATCGCAGTATCAGGGGCTGCCCCTAGGTAGGTGGGGACGAGCCCGTAGAAGCTCCGCGCGGAAACCCGAGCTTTTTAACAGATCGCTGAAACAGAGATCCCTTGAGCCTCTTGAGATGATTGAAGTCCCTCGGCTGAGGTTTGAAGGATTTGAGATGCGCGGCGGCGATAAACGGGACGAAGGGCTGTTTTCCTACGTGAACTGCGAAGCCCGGGTTCCGGCGAACCATCCACTTCGGCGATCCGTGCGATTGTCGACGAAGCTCTCGAGGTGATGTCTGCTGGTTTCGATGCGGCGTATTCGCGCATTGGCCGGCCATCGATCCCGCCCGAGAAGTTGCTGCGCGCATTGCTCTTGCAAGCTTTCTATACGATCCGCTCGGAACGCCAGCTCATGGAGCAGATGGATTATAACCTGCTTTTCCGCTCGTTCGTCGGCCTGGCGATGGATCCGCGCAACGCGGCGTTTCGGAAAGGTGCGACGGCCGCCGCGAGATCGACGTCACGTTCTCATTGCTGCCACACAATCTCACATCCCACGATCAACCTGCCTGAAGACGGGTTTTCCCGCGACCTGTCAGAGCCGCAACCCTGAGCAATGTTAGTGCGTGCGCCACTTGAGGGGGCATCATTTCATGGACCAATTTGGCGGCGATCACGTGCGCGGCTCGCTTGCGTATTAAGTTTCCACCGACTCAAGGCTCTCTTTGCGCGCGCTGATAAGCCAAAAACCACCTTCGCTCAGCGTTGCCGTGCATAGATATGTTCCATTTTCCAAAATATCCGCGTCACCGTAATTTAAGCGCTCCACCAGTGCGAGTGCAGAGCCGGGATCGTTGCCTATGAACTCTGTGGGCGGCTTCGCCTTATCGAAGGGGACAATGGTGAAACGGGACATGAGAATGCTCCTCTATCAGCGGGAACAAGCACAAACATGTTGTCTCAGGTGCCGGCCATTTGGGCGGCGGTCTGCGAAAATACTCCTTTTAGAGATTTCCTCTAGCCTATTGAGCGATTCGGTAGTCGGGGGGGAACTTCCAATAGGGACCCATCGCTTTTTTCGCGCGTGCCTGCACATCATGTTATCATCGAACCCGACTTTGTCCGGCTGGTCACGATATCGCGGGTCCCCAGCTCGACATCCTTCACGACGCGGTGATCCATCAGTCCGGCCTGGATTCCCTGGCAGGCAGGCGCGGGGGCCGAGGCGATCTCACTTCTTGTCGAGCAGGCGGCGCAGATCAGCAGGGGGGCGCATCATCTTGCGGCCGACCCCGGGCCCCACGCGGCGTGCGTCTTCATCGCTGCGAAATAGTCATCCCGGCCGCGACGTGACCGTTCAACATTGCGGATGATCAACATGACCGCGTCGAACGCCGCGACGAGCCGGTTGATTTTGGCTTGGAAAATGCTTTTGGCTCCCGGGAGCAGGACCCACCTCAGGACGGCGCCAAGCAGAAGATCGATGGCGATCACAAACGCCAGATTGCACCAACGCTTCGTATCGCCTCCGCTGGCAGAGCCGCCAAACGGAAGCGGCCGCGTATCCTCACTAGAACGGGCGGCTCCGCCTTCATGGCAAGGCCCGAAAATAAATAAGTTAATCTACCCCGTCCATGGTAAGATTGCGCCTCGGACGAGGTTGCACCCGACTCAATATTAAGTGGCCTCGTTGCTCCCATGTGGACACTTGGCCATGGACCTCAATGAGTTACTCTATCAGCATCAGCTTGCGCTAATCCACGCACGAGCTTCTCTGCCCGGAGAGAATCGGGAAGCGTATTCCAAGATTGCGGACCATTACGCTGGAAGGCTGCGTGCTTATCGCAGCCGGAACCATATTCGGCAGTATTCTGGAACTACGACGGAGGATGAGCTGCGCTCGCCCCTGCCTTCCGCAGCATCGTGTGATGAGGCGGCGCTTTCCTTCGAGGAGGTTGAAATGATTAGTCTCGCTGCTGCCCGACATGGCGGAACTACAGAAGAGCGGAAAGTTCTGGCGCTGGAAATGATTGCCGATCAGTTGCTACTCCTCCATGCCGACCTGCTGGCTATAGATGCTCATTCCCGGTCGGATATACCCGAGCAAACCCCGTCTCAAGATGTCAGCGCCGCCGATGACGCAGAGGGCCGGGAGGACGCAGGCGAACAGTTGGATGTTCCTGAGGGTGAATTGCCACCTGGTGTGACGGTGAAGACGATGAGTGTCTACTCCGTCGGGCCCTACACCTACTCAGACCTCTCCTCAGCCTTGTTGGAAGCAGCCCGACAGAGCACCCACTGATCTGCACAGATGCCGTTCGGCTCGCCGCGTGAGCTGCATTGCAGCAACTAAGCGCGCGAACCATACGCCTCGCCGAAGCGGGTTTTGAATCTGCTACCGCCCTCCATAACTTCCTGTTCACCCAGGTACGGGGTCGGTTATGAAACCCTCAATCGAGCGCCTGCTGTGCCGGGCGCGAAAGGAAGCTCGCAAGGCGCAGGAAGCGCTGCGGCGCAGACGCTCCATCGCTGCCGTCTACGCCCACCGTGAGCGAGCCGTGGCTTATCACGCGAAAGCCCTGCTGCTGAGCAAGGCGCAATCCTGAAAGAAACAGGCCCCGATGCTTGCTCTGGGCGCCGGGCTGCTCACAGCTTCGACGCCAGCTCCCGACGCGTCACCGAAACCGACGCCGCGCGGGTCCGCAACCACCACCACATTCGCACGAGTAGCTGCTGACTGAACACGAAATCGGTTTGGCGAAGCAACATGGTCGGCTGCAGCTGAAGCGGAGTGCCTGCGGTGCTACGCGGGGTGGGGAGTGAGCCCTAAACGGGTCCAGAGCATCTAAGAGCGCGAAGTGCTCAAGGCGCCGTAGCGCCAGCCCAACGCGAACACCCGACTTCACGCCTGGCGCGGTTGTTTGAGTGCTCCGGGGAGCTATCTAAAAATCCGACCCAGAATTTGACGGATCGCAAAGTTTCTAAGACAGGGCTCCGAAGTTATAAATGGAATCGCCATCGTTTCCGGCTTGCAATTTTTAAACATTGGTTTATATAAAAATTGCCTCACGTCGTTTGCGACGGAATTTGATAGCCGCTTTGCCGGCCCGCCTTTTCCATTTCATGCTGCATGGCTCTGCGCCGGGACACGCCCGGTTGCGGACGATTATTTGTACGCAAGGAACTGGTTTGGCGAAGGAAGAACTCATTTCAGTCGGAGGCAAGATCAAGAGATCCGGCCCTATGGGCGCCTCGGTGTTGACCCTCGACAATGAGCTTCCGATCATCGCCTACACGGCAGCTGCAAGCCGCCGTTGCCGGATCCACCCGGTCGTTGGAAACCACATACGCGCGGCAACGCCGCCTTACGATCTGCCCAAGGGTCGGATGGCCTATCGCGAACGGACGCTCGGCCAAGGGGCAAGCAGCGTCTCGCGGGGGTATGGATCAGGCGCCAACCCGATTTCAGAAGGGGGCAGAAACTGCTGCCCGCAAGGATAATATGAATTATTTGAACACCGGTGCTGCCAAGCTCAGCCCAATCTCGCTGCGTAAAAGCTCGGCTGACAACGGTTCCATGGAGCGGCATTCGACTTTCTCCGCCATGCTTTCGACCCTTGAACTGCGACGGCTTGTCGCTGCGATGGTCGACTGATCAGGAAAGCACTCGCGGCGAGCCCATGAGACATGGGCGCGCCAAGCAGGAGATATCGCATGGATATCAACAAGGAATACGCCGCACACCAGCATGCATTGATGCGTGCCGACAATTCCGTCTGCAATGACGATCGCCGGGCGCACCTCGCCCGCGCTTCGTCGATCGCAGGCCGTATTGGCGCCTTCCAGCGCGAACTTGGCGCCGCGGCAGCCTGTGCCTGGAGCATGGCGCAAGTTTCGGCGGCTGTGCGCGCCTGACATCCCATCACCAGCAGAATCTGGTATTTGAATCCTGCTCTCGTTGAAATTCGAGGGGGATCGACGATTTTGGTTCAGGTTCGGAAAATCACTTTCCCATTCCTGCAAGACGACGACATCCTTTCAAGTAACGACCTGAAGCAAGAGTCCGTCAGTGATTGCGCTGTCGGTCACAACCGTTTCTTGAAAGGAAACGCTCATGACTATCGGAACCGTAAAATTTTTCAACGAAGACAAGGGCTATGGCTTCATTCAGCCTGATGACGGCAGCCGGGACAGCTTTGTCCATATTTCTGCCGTGCAGGCTGCTGGCCTTGGAACCCTGAACAAGGATCAGCGCGTGTCCTATGACGTCGAGTCCGGCCGCAACGGCAAGGAATCGGCGATCAATCTCAGCCTCGCCGACTGATCGACGGATAGTCCGGCAGTGCGTGAGGCGACTGCCGGGCCATCTGACCCCGCTGACCCCGTACCGCGAGTGTATGCCTATGGCGCTTTCCTATGAATTTCTCATCGCGCGCGCGGAGCAAGCCGCGCAAGAGGCAGCTTGCTCGCTTCTCGAAAACGCGCGGGACCGCGCACTGCGTTCGGAAAAAGCCTGGCGGACCATGGCTGACCAGGTACTTGAGGTCACACGCAACCGCGAACTGGCTCAACAAGACAGGCTGGTCGTGGACCAATTGCGCGTTGCCCCGGAATGACAGGTAGTTCCTGCCTCGCCGGGAAGGACATAATCGAAGCTCACGAAGCGTCGAACGTTTCCGCCATCAATGGGATCGTCAGCCTTGCCAACATTCTCAAGAAGCGAGGCCTCCTGACCAAGGCAGAGGCGGGGGCCATTTACGAAAGCATGAGCTTGCCGCTCGGCTTACCGAAATATGCCAAAAATCCAGCTGTCCAGGACCTTCAATCGAACCTTGACCGTCTGTTTGCGGTGGTCGTGGCACCAAAGTAACGGGATGCATATCCGGAAGCTCATCCAACATTGCAGGGCGTTTCTAACAGTTGTGATGGCAAGTATAAATTCTGATGTTAGAAGCGCCTGGCGCAGCGGGACTTAAAAGAGCCCCCGCGTCAGTGCTGGCAGTTTGAGCGCGGCGCGCTGCTGGTTGACGATTTCATTGGCCTTCTCCCGGAAGGCGATTGGACTTCCGATTGCCGGCAGGAAGCGTTCGCCACGGGGAATTACCCTCTCATCGGTGATGTCGCGCAGAAATGACGCTGCCTGATCAAGATCTCCGAGAATGCCGCAGGCTACCCCGGCGTAGTAGCCGAACCAGCTGGGCCGCATCCTCTCGGAACCGTTCGCTTCTGCGATCACATGGTCAGCGATCGCCTCGAATGACGCGAATTTGGCATCGATCTCCTTGGCCCGTGAGGCAGCGGTGCTTGCGATGTCGGCGACTGCCGCGCCGAACTGATCTTCGTCCCGGTATTCTGTGTAGGGACCATCCGGATCGTAATAGTTCAAACTCATGAAGCCGCAGCCGCCCCAGAGCCAGTGGGCCGCATTGCCCAGATCGACCGCGATCGACCACTGACTGGGTTTGAACTCGACGACATTGAGCCAGAAGCCGTGATCCTTCAGCCAAAGCCGGGATTGCCCTCGTCGTTTGAAGCCGAGAGGGGCGAGTTCGGCTTTGGCGGCTGCGGCTATGATTTTGCTGTGGGGTCCGCTCATGTGACAGATGACTATCTGTGATGTGCTTCACTTGTCATCAAAATCCTTGATTTCAGATACGCGGGATGGATTCCGTTCGGGAGGTTGGTTCGGCTGGCCGCCCCGTGCTTGCGCACGGCCGCGCTCTACCCTCGCTGACGCTCGGGCCGAGCCGCCTCCCGGCGTCTCGTCGGCATAGCCGTAACGATCGCTGGCGGGGCGGGACGCTATCCGCGTCCCGTCAGCGGTCGCCGCGCCTTTGGCGCGTCGGCGTGTGCCTCGGCTCCAGGGTGACGGGGGGCGTCACGGCCCCTTAGCCCCGCCATGGCGAGCCGCAACCTGGGCGGGGCCCAGGTCCTCCATTTCATTTCGGCCCTTCGGGTGCACCCCGCCATTTCAGGCGAGGCTTTTGGTCCGCTCCTGCCGCCCCCCGCCACCCCGGCGCCGGTCAATGGCGGTTGAGGAAAGGAACAGGAGAAATGGAAAGGACCAATCGCCAGAGCCTCTATGGGGAGGTCACTTCCCGCATCATTGCCGAGCTGGAGGAGGGCCGGCTTCCCTGGGTGCAGCCCTGGGACAGTGCGCGGTGCCCGTGCCTGATGCCGCACAATGCGGTTTCCGGAAGGGTCTATTCCGGGATCAATGTCCTGATCCTGTGGTGCGAGGCGGTGGAGCGTCAGTTCGCATCGCAGCGCTGGCTGACGTACAAGCAGGCCTTGGCCGCAGGCGGGCATGTCCGACGCGGGGAGAAGGGCACGGTCATCTGCTATGCGGATCGCTTCACGCCGAGGAACGAGGCGGAGCAGGCGCGGTGCGAGGATCGCGAGGCGCGGACGGTTGCTTTCCTCAAGCGCTTTGTCGTGTTCAACCTCGATCAGATCGAGGGTTTGCCGGAGCGCTATGCCGAGGAGCCGGCCGTGCCCGATCCGGTCATGGCGATTACCGAGGTGGATCGGATCATCGCGGCTACGGGGGCGGACTTCCGGATCGGCGGCGACGAGGCATTCTATGCCCCCAGGCAGGACTATGTGCAGGTTCCCCCGCAGGCGGCTTTCCATGAGCCGGTGAACTGGTTCCGGACGGCACTGCATGAGCTGGGTCATTGGGTCGGCGGGAAGGGGCGGTTGGACCGCGATCAGACCGGTAAGTACGGCTCGGCATCGTATGCCAAGGAAGAGCTCATCGCCGAGATGACCTCGGCCTTTGCCTGTGCGTCGCTCGGCATCCAGCCCACCGTCCGGCATAGCGATTACATCGGATCATGGCTCGAAGTCCTCCGCGCGGACGAGAAGGCGATCTTCCGGGCGGCCAGTGCAGCCAGCAAGGGCGCCGATTTCCTCCTCGCATTCGGGGAGGACGCGGCATGATCTGGCACATCTATCTGCTGGAGCAGCGCATCCGCGAAGCCTTCCTGCGTGATGCCTTTCCCGAGTACGAACAGCCGGAACTGCGCCGGCTGGCACGGGCGGTACGTTCGCTTCCCTGGCTCCCGCGTGCCGTGTTCCATCTGATCCGGTTCGAGGGGAAGAGCTATGAAGAGATCGCCGAGCAACTTGGCATCAGCGTTCGTCGGGTGGAGATCGAATTCGGGCGAGCCATCGGCTTGATCATGCGGTCGCGGGACCGACAGGAGCGCAAGGGCTGGTAAGGGATCGGGGCGCGCCCGCTACGGCGGGCGCGCCCCGGCCTTGTCTTCCGCCGCGACGATTGCTTAGGCCTGCGGCGGATAATCTTCGACGAGGTACGAGATGGGATTGTCCATCCATTGCGTGATGGCGCTTTCGCGCCACCCGCAGCAGCGTTCGGCTATCCGGACCTGCTTCGGAAACGTTCCGGTCTGGATCTTGCGGTAGAGCGTCGCACGGGACAGGCCCGTGCGTTCGAGCACGGTGTTGAGGCGCAGAAAACGATCGAGAGGCTTCATATCCATGTGGCGTTGTCCTTTCCTATTCATGAGGTGGACTGGCCGGCCATGAGCAAGATTGGGCTAAACCGAGCCCGGCGCAAGGGCATCAAACAGTGCTAAACAGCCAAGAACGCGCGAGATTCCTCTCGGTGCACCGTAACGGACATTGGCGGCACTCTACGGACACCAAAAAAATTGGCCGCCGGGAGCTTGCGACCGGCGGTTCGTTCTCAAGCCATCTCTCCGCAGGCATCGGGCACGCGGCGTCGCCGTCATCGGCGCGCGAATCGCACGATGTGCTTGCGGCCCTGTCGCCGCTCGGCGGGCCCGCAGCACGGTTGCTGCGGGCGCCAGATCAGGATCGCATCGCGCGCTGCCGGGGCCGGGCATGGCCGGTCACATGGCGGACGTGTTCGACCAGCGCGGAAACCAGCGTGCGAACCTCGTCGGGCGTGAAGCCGCCATCGTCGAGCAGATTGCCGTCGCCGGGTCGGTTGCGGTTCCACTTCCAATAGGGCGAGAGTACCTGCAGTAGCCGCGCCGTCTCGGGGCAATCGTAACCGAAGCCGGTGACATTGGCATAGGCAAGCGACTTGTCGACGTGGAGGCTGATGTGGCGCGCGCACCAAGTATCCGGAAAGCCCACATCGAGCAGGTGCGAGGACAGCGCCAGCTGCACGACAATCCCAGACGTGTAGAGGAAATAGTGCCAGTGGAACGGCGCGTCAGGGGCGAGGCCGCCCATGAAGCCTTCCGCCCGTTTGACCCTTTCGCGGCTGAGGCTGCGGCCCTGCTGGGTGCGCAGCAATCGCACCGGCTCGGCGCCGTAGATTTTCCAGAGCGCAGCGAGCGCGGAATTGTCGTTGGGCAAAGAGTTGAGCGCCGCAGTGACAGCGGCGATCTGATCGGGTGAAGCAGCAGGAACTTGAACGTCCATTGGCACCTCCGGGTCCGCATCAAGGCGGGTTGGCGGAAGGCTCAGGACAACTTGCGGACCAGTCCCGAACTCCCGCACGCTAACGCGCGGGAGCCGCCGGAGCTGGTAACATGCAAACACATGCGTCGCCGTCTTTAACCCGAAGGTTTGGACATGCACGACGACACCCCGGAAAACCGTGTTTTCCGAGCTGTTTTGTTTGCAGGATTACCAGTCCCGGCGCTGCCCTTTGCGCAGCGCCTTGGCAGGATAACAGACGGGAATCCTTAGGCCAAGGTCTGACTGGATCGGTAGGTGAGGGGGCAGAGAGAGGTCGGCGCAGCAAAGCGCAAGGGTATTGGCGTATCCGTTATGTAGGCTTGTCCCCGACAGTTGATACTTGCCGGGCTCATCGTTTCCCGCTCAGAGACGAGGTCTTGGGCGCCCAAGACCTCGGCAGCCAATTCTTGACGCGAATTCAATGCGCGGTCATTGGGATCGTGACTGGGCAATGATGTTTCGGGGGTAATGATGAAGCTTGCACTTGCGGCCACCGCGTTGGTCTTCGCGGCTCTTTCTGCATCGCCCGCCATGGCCCAGACCGCGACTTGCTATCGCCTCGGTAACGTGACGAGTTGTGGGCTCCGTGACGGCGTGTCAGGCGACAATCCGGCGCAGCAGCGGTACTCGTCCTTCAACGAAGTCGAGCGTCTTCGCGACAAGAACGAGGAACGCGACGAAGCGCGCAAGGAGCAAGGCCTTCGCGAAGAAGTCGGCGTGCTCGTGGCCGATGGAAAGTGCGAAGAGGCCAAGAAGGCGGCGCTCAGGGCCGGCGATTTCGAGCTGGCTGATCGCGCAGCAGCAGCCTGTCAGCCGGTACGCTGATAACGGAGGCCAGCCGGAGCTAGCCGGCGCCGAATCATTCGGCCTTCGTCTCCGCTGCGAGACTTGGACCCTGACAATTCAGGGGAGCTTGGACGCTCTAGCCGTTGCCACGCCGGTCTCGATCGACACCGCGCAATTTGATTGAGCATTGCTGACACTGACGCTCTACTCGCCGAAATCTCACAACCTCGAGTTCCTGCGAAACAAGTCTGAAGACCTTGCGCGTGACCTAATCGAGGTATGGCCGCGCGATGGCAAGTTCGTGCGGCGCTGCTTCGAGCTTCTCCAGCAGGCCCACGTGAAGGCCCGCTATTCGCCATTTTATACCGTGCGAGAGGTTGAACTCGAGTGGCCGTCCCAGCGCGTTGAACTCTTGCAATCGCTCGTCAAGGAAGTCTGCGAAGCGCACATCAAGAAGCTGAGCGGCAGGCCCTAGGCGACTTCCTTCACCTCGATATCGAGCGTCAGCTGTAGCACGTCATCGTTACCGGCGACGTTTTCCGGCTGCAGCGTTTCCGTGCCGCAGGCGAGCGTGATCCAGTCGAAATGCCAGTCGAGGTCAAGCGCTTCACCAAGCCCCTGACGCACGAATTTGACCATCGCGGCGCCCTCGCTGGCGATGGCAAAACGGCATGCGGTTTGCCCAGGAATCCAGCAGCCGCGCACCAGCGTTCCATCCGAAAACGCCAGCGAAAACCCTTCCGCAATCCCGCGCGCCGGGACGTCGAGAAGCGTCTCGATCTCGCCGGTCAATTGCAGCCGGTTGTCGTCCGTGGCTTCGATCCGCAGGCCCATTCGTTCGCTCCTCTTCGCGACTCAGCTAGGGAAGTGGATATAGAACAAATAGCGAACACAAGGAAGGCCGGAGCGGTTCGCCTGGTCGACATCGGCCCCGTTTTTTGGAGTGAGAGGAGGAGGCGGAGAGGGGCATTGGGAGTGAGGAGGGTAGGGCAAGTTAAAAGGGGCTATCTCGCGGATGCGGACAACCCATTGTCTGCACATCGTTTTTTACGAGACTCTTGGGCTTTCGGGGCGTGGGCGTGCCTCCATGGCCAACAATCATGCCTGAAAAATGGCGGATTTCTGCGGTGTTTGGGCGCACTGCGATGGAGGCCCTTGAAGCCATGCGCGCGCGACCCCTCATTCCTGGCTTTGCCGGCGAGGTTTGCGCGATGGACGATGAATTCCAGGTGTGGCTGGGGCATGTCGGCAAGGAACGACCCATGCGTCAGGACCTGCATCGGGCGATCAACCAGGCGAGCGGCGGCCGGCGTTCTGCGGGGAAGGGGCGCAGCCAGTTCACCGGCAATCGGATCGGCCGCGGCGGCGCCCTTGGGCGGATGCTGGGTGGTTCTGGCTATGGCGATGCGGCGCGGGCTCGCCGGGTCATCGTCAAGGCCCGTTTCGTGAAGCTCGCTGGCAAAGGCATGAAGGCGGCTGTTGCCCACCTCAGCTACCTCCAGCGCGACGGCACCACGCGCGAAGGCGAGCGCGGCGCCCTTTACGGCCGGGACACCGATATCGCCGATGGCAAGGCGTTCCTGGAGCGGGGGGCTGGCGACCGTCACCAGTTCCGCTTCATCGTCGCCCCCGAGGACGGCGCACAATACGAGGACCTGAAGCCGCTCACTCGGCGGCTGATGCAGGATTTGGAAAAGGATCTCGGCACGAGCCTCGAATGGGTGGCGGTCGATCACTTCAACACCGGCCATCCGCATACCCACATCGCCATTCGCGGAATCGACGATCAGGGCAAGGATTTGATCATTGCCCGCGATTACATCAGCCGCGGTATTGCTGCACGGGCCTCAGACATTGTCACGCGCGATCTTGGCCCGCGCAGCGAATTGGAAATCCATGAGGCCCGGCGCGCCGAAATCACCGCCGAGCGTTTCACCAAAATCGACCGCACGCTGCTGCGGGATCTCGACGACAAAGGGCTCGCGCCGGCCTGGCATCGCGACCCCATGGAACAGAGCCTGCGCGCGGCGCGTCTCGGCACACTTTCGCGCATGGGATTGGCAGTGGAGGAAGAGAACGGGCGCTATCGCCTCGATCCCGATCTTGAGCAGAATTTGCGCGCCATGGGCCGGCGCGGCGACATCATCGCCACTATGCATGAAAAGCTGCGGAGCCGACCCGGCATCCTGCCCCAGGACTATGCAATCCATGATCCCGGCAAGGACGGCGCGATCGTGGGCCGCGTCGTGGGGCGCGGTCTTTCCGATGAGCACCGCGATCGGCATTACATGATCGTCGAGGCTACCGATGGCCGTTCGCATTACGTCGACCTCGGCCATGAGCTGGCCGATGGCGCGATGCGCGATCGGCTGGTGAGAGTCACCGAGATTGCCGTTGGAGTGCGCCAGGCGGATAGGACGATCGATGAGATCGCGCGGGTGAGTGACGGCGCCTACAGCAGTGTTCATCACGGTCTCTACGACCAGCGAGCCAGCCGAACCTTCATCGAGGCGCATGTCCGGCGTCTGGAGGCGCTCCGGCGCGGCGGTATCGCGATGGAGCGGCGTGCCGATGGCGCCTGGAAAATTCCCGGCGATTACATCGAGCAGGTTCGGGAATATGAGCAGAAGCAGGCCCGCCTGCATCCTGTGCAGGTACAGGTCCTCGCCGAGCAGCCGCTGGAATGGCTGGCGCGCCACGACGGTCCGACCTGGCTTGATGAGCAATGCCTCTCGCGCGAGCCCGAAAGCCTCAAGGGCCAGATGGGCGGCGAAGTCCGCACTGCTCTTCAACAGCGCCGGCAATGGCTGATCGAGCAGGGGCTTGCCGAGCAGGAGGGTAACACCATTCGCTACCAGGCCAACCTCATGGCGAACCTGCGGCAGCGCGAATTGCGCCGGGTCGCCGGGCAGCTCTCGGAGGAACTGGGACTCAATTACGTGCCGGGCAGGGACGGCCAGATCGAGGGAACCCTGCGTCGTGCCGTTCAGGTGGGCGGCGAGAAGTTCGCAGTGGTCGAGAAGTCGAAGGAGTTCACGTTGGTGCCTTGGCGACCGGTGCTGGAAAAGCAGATCGGCAGGTACATCTCGGGCATTCAGCGCGAGGGTTCGATCAACTGGACCTTCGGCCGCAGTCGCGGGCCGGAGATCGACTTCTGATCATGAGCTGCCGCGAAGGGGTACTGAGATTCCTCAGCGAGTACCTGTTGGCGGATCACATGGGCCGGTATTCTGGCCCGTATGCAAACGCGCAAGACCCGCCATCAGTTCTACCTGCCCGACCATCTGTCGGCGCGTCTCGATGCCTTGGCGGCAGAGCCGGACAATTCCAAGACCGCGATCCTGACCGCAGCGGTTGCCGCCTGGTTCGAACAGCGCGAGGCGGCCAGTGTGGATGCGCAGTTCGGTCGGAAGATCGATCAGCAAGCGCGCGCGGTCGACCGCATGGAGCGCAGGGTCGACTATCTCACCGAACTGGTCGGCCTTTTCGTGAAGTTCCACCTGACCCAGACGGCGCATCATCCGGCATTCGATGCCGAGACGCGGCGGCTTGGGGCTGTTCGGTACCAGGAGTTCATGCGGCTGGTGGGGGTGCAAGCTGCGAGGGGCAAGGCTGGTGGACCCGCCGAACGTTAGTTTCGGCGTCCGGGGCCGACCCTTCCAAGACATTCAGCCGCCGATTTCGCGTTCCCAGGTGCGGACGTTCCGCTTTTCCTGTCGGAGCGCGCACGCTGGGCCAATTTCGGGATGGCGGCTTATCGGCTCGTAATCCCGATTAGCTGCCTGTCCGCCCTGGAGCGGTGACAGATAGGATGGCGTAAAAAGCTTGTAGCGCGACAAACTGGATGATGATTCGCATTGCCTCGCCTGAATTGCTCCCGGCAAACCTGCCGTTGCCTCATCTAAACTGCTCCCGGCCAATGCCGGGAGGGAACGATGCGGAAGGTGAGCATGGCGACGCGAAGGGAATTGATTGAAGCAGTCGGCGAGCGGTATCGCTCGGCCGATCGCGCGAGCAAGAGCAAGGTTCTCGACGAATTCGTCGCGATCACAGGTTTCCACCGGAAGCATGCAATGCGACTATTGGGCTCGGAGCCGTTGGTCAGGGAAACGACGCGACCGGAGCGCAGGCTTTACAACGAGGCGGTGCGCGAAGCGTTGCTCGTGTTGTGGGAAGCTAGCGACCGCCTGTGCGGCAAGCGACTGCGGCCGCTTATTCCGGTTCTGGTCGAGGCGATGGAGGGTCATGGCCACCTTGATCTCGATCCGGCGATCAAGGCGAGGTTGTTGCAGATGAGCCCGGCAACGATCGACCGTGCTCTGCAGACTGCGAAAGGGAACAGTCAGAAGGTCCGGCGGCGCGGTGTCGGCGGATCGGAACTGCGGCGTAGCGTCCCGATCCGGACGTTCAATGACTGGGGCGATCCGGCGCCGGGGCATATGGAAGCAGACTTGGTGTCGCACAGCGGCCCGGTGGCGAAGGGGAGTTGGGCGTGGACGCTGACGCTGACCGACATTGCGACGGGCTGGACTGAATGCGCACCGTTGCTGGTGCGCGAGCAAACGTTGTTGGTGGAGGTCCTCAAGGAGCTGCGCAAGCTGATGCCGTTCCCGTTGCTGGGATTTGATTCCGACAATGACAGCGTGTTCATCAATGAAACCGTGCGCGATTACTGCGCGGCGACGGAAATCGCCTTTACCCGCTGCCGCCCCTATCGCAAGAACGATCAGGCCTGGGTCGAGCAGAAGAACGGTTCGGTTGTGCGCCGTCTGGTGGGCTATCGCCGGTTCGAAGGACTGGAAGCAGCTGGGCTGCTCGCCGAATTGTATGCGGCGGCGCGCCTGTTCGTGAACTTCTTCCAGCCCTCATTCAAGTTGGCGGAAAAGCGCCGCGACGGCGCCAAAGTCCACAAGCGCTATCACGCTCCCGCGACGCCGTTCCAGCGTTTGATGGATGACCCGCGGACCAGCGAGCAAACACGCGAACGGCTACGGGACCTCGCCGCCAGGCTGGATCCCGTTCGACTGCTGCGAGACATCCGCACCGCGCAGCAGAAACTGGTGGTCCTGGCCGACGCCGGCGTCGTGGCAGATTCCACCGAAACGTCCCCCCCACCGCTGGGGGCGTTCCTCTCGAGCCTGAAAGTTTTATGGCACAATGGTGAGGCGCGGCCCACGGCGGTTGATAAAGCGCCGCGCAAGCGAGAACGGCGTCGACCGGATCCACTGATTCAGGTTACCGACCAATTAAAGGCCTGGTTCGAAGACGAGCCTTGGCGTACCGGGCGGGAGTTACTGGAGAAATTGCAAGCCCAGCAGCCGAACATCTACCCGGACGGCCTCCTGCGGACTATCCAGCGCCGTCTGAAAGGCTGGCGCACCGAACACGCGCGAGCGCTGGTGTTCAGCCACTCTTCCGGGCTGGCCAGTGCCGCGCCAGGCGACACGGAAACCATCCTTACGGCCATGTGACGGATTACCGTTCCGCCTCGCCTACGGCTCAGCTGCACGGCAATCCGTCACATGCAATGGCATTGATGCGCGAGGACCTGTAAGGAACAATTACGTGAGGCAACGGTCGCGTCGTTCGGGAAGGTTCCTTCGTGAGGCAACACGTTTCTCATGCAGATCGCCGCGCAACACCGTCCGACCGTTTCAGGCATTAGCAGCGGCATTGGCATAGCGAACTGGCTGGGCTAACAATTCTGCGGGACAATCCTTCATTGAGCAACTGCGTGGGAGGCAGTGTGAGCCGATCCTATTATCGTGTCCGTCTGGGAGAGAAGGCGCGGCTCGCTGCCGAGTGTTTCGACGGTGGCTTCATCGGTGTCCATTGGGGCTTCAAGCAAGACCTGACCGGGCAATTTGGTGATAGCTGGAAGGACTTCAACGCGCGATTCAGGCCAGAATTTTTGGAACGGAACCCCGGAAAAACCATGGTCGCGGCGGGACTGGCCTGCGGGATGCTCTGGAATTTCGGCGCGGGCATGACCATCGGCGATGTGGTCATGTGCCCAGATGCCAACGGCGACATTATGTGGGGTGAGATTACCAGCGACTACTATTGCGTCCCGACTGCCAATCTGCCGCAGCAACGCAAGGTGAAGTGGTTCCCCGGTCGCTCGAAGCGGTCCGAACTGAGCGAGACGTTAAAGGGGTCTACCAATGGGCCGGGAACTATCGTTGAAATCGACCAGTATGCCGACGAAATTGAGCGCCTGATCGGACGCGAGGTCGTCCCAACTGTCGTGGCGACGAGCGAGATCATTGAGGACGCCAGCACGTTCGTGCTGGAAAAACACCTAGAGGACTTCCTTGTCGCCAATTGGGCGCAAACCGAACTCGGCAAAGCCTATGACATTTACAGCGAAGGGGATGAACTGATCGGCCAACAGTATCTCAGCGATACCGGCCCTATCGATATTCTCGCGATATCTAAGGACCGGAAGACACTGCTCGTCGTGGAATTGAAGCGTGGTCGGGCGAGCGACGTAGTTGTCGGCCAGATACAGCGATACATGGGTTATGTGCTGGGTGAACTGGCCACGGAAGAGCAGACTGTGAAGGGCGCAATCATTGCCCTAGAAGACGATTTGAAGTTGCGCCGCGCATTGTCGGTCACGACCAACATCGACTTCTTCCGGTATCAGGTCAGTTTCAAGCTGCTGCCTGGTTGATGGCACGACAGTCGCTAGCTTGATGGCGTTTGAGAATGACGCCACTTGCACCCCATTCTTTATAGGCCGACGCGATGGACTGGCAGGCTGCGTTTGGTTGAGGGCTGACCGACACCCTTTTGACAGCCCGTAGAGCAACTGAAATCTGAGCGGGCCACGGCTTCTGGGAAAGCGAAATCGGCGCTGGAGTGGCGAGAAGGGGGCAATGCCGCCGCTTCCGGCATCGACCCTTCCCGGTCGTTCAGCCGCCGATCTCGCGTTCCTAGGTCCGGACTGTCCGGTAACCGGCAGGTCGCGACCCAACTTAAGTCGTTCCCATCAGCGGGTGGGAACGACTGTTCGGGTCGAAAGCGGACATTGGCAGCCCTAATCGCTCCAGCGGCGGTAGCGCCCAGAAACCGTGGTTCCGCATTGTCGGCTCCTGCCCCAAAAGGCGTCATTTGTTCATCTGCCGAGCGACCGGAGAAAAGTAATCCTCGGAACGGAGCCAGACGTTCAGGGAGCGGCGGGGTGATCTCCCCACAATCCCTTCCATTATGGCCGGTTGCCGAGGTTCGTTGCATTATTCATCAGCACGAGTTTGGCCCGCTAAGTGGAGACCCCTTGGACGAGCGCGACGATTCCTGTAGCTGGATCACCTTCTGCTTGAGAACGTCCGGGGTCATTGACCCGAACACCTTCGGGACCCAGCTGTTGAAGAACGCGTTCGGCTCCGAGCGCGCAAACAGTTCCGTTGCTTGGCCCTCGCGTTTTAGGATGCTGTGCTTCATTCACCAAGCGGGTAGTTGCGGTCCCGGACCGCAGTCAGAGGGGGATCGTTCTTGATCGTCAGGGAGTATGTCAGGTGCACGGAGTGCGGCACTGCGCATGTCCTACGGATCGGATTGGGCGGCGAACCCGTGCAGGCGCACCAGTTCGCGTGCAACAGTTGCGGTCAGGAGATGGGGGTTCGCCTCGAACTCGGGGTCGGCTGGTCCTATGGGCCGAATACCGAGAAATCCGAGGAAGACAACGACGCGCCGATCGTGAACCTCCACCCGTCGTTCGTCTTCTCAAAATCGGAGATCGGCAGCGCGGACGCGTTCCCCAGCCTGGATTTCGGGAAGCGGATGATCGACGGGGTACTGGCGGCTCGGACGCGTGCTGGCCTGCCGGCGACGCTTGAGCTCCTGTCGGCAGAGCAGCCTCGACGGGCGCGCATTACAGAGGAGTGGGATCAACTGAGGGCGGCCTGGTCGCTGTATCGGAACGGTAAGGATGAGCTTGCGGGGAAGCGACTGGAGAAGTTCATCCCGGGCGCAGGATATTCCGATCCCCCCGACACGCTGGCCGACTGGGTATTCCAGTTCGCGGCGAACCTGATCCAGCCACGGTTCGAGGAGCATTTCGAGGGCCTGTTCCAGCAGCTGATGATCGCGAAGGACAAGCCGGACTTCGACCGCTTCGTTCGTCATTTCGGTGACACGATGAGCGTCGCGCATGCGCGGCGCGCCTTCGAGGTCTGTAAGGCCTATCTCGGCGCCTTCTCCGAATTCTCGCAGGTCCACCATTTGGTCGCGTCGGGCGTCGAGGTCGGCGATGATCATACGGCGGCATCGACCAATTTCGACGCGACGCGGATGTTCTACGGAAATGCCTTCGAGGCGTTCGGCGACAATGTCGAGTTCCTCACCTGCCTCAACAACCTGATCGAGGATCGGCCATTCGACCGACTGCGCAATATCGCGCTGGCTGATTACCAGCGCACCGACAAGGCCGGACGGTGCAGGGCGATCTCTGAGAATGCCGCAATGGCTGTGGTATGCGCGGAGTTTGACAACCAGGTGCGCAATGCCTCCCACCATGGTGGGATGGTCTTCGACAGGGCGACCGGCATCATCGAGTACCAATCGGGCAAAGGTGGGCGGGGCGACGTGCAGTCCATGGGATATGCATCATACCTTGCCCGGTGCTCGACCTTGTTCGCCCAGATACTCCTTGTCATGCGGCTCGAAATTTTGGTCGCGAACGAATTCAAGGTCCGGCTTCCGCTCTGACTCAAGTCCGGCGCCGTTCCGCTAGTCGTCGTACATGAGTTTGGTGTTCCCGTCGCAGGCGCTGCAACCACGGATGCCCGACATCTCGAGATCGCCATTGTTCGCTTCTCCGCACCATCCGCATTTGTCGAGCTCATCGGTGAAATCGATACATGCCAGACAGACGTAGCCGCCCTTCCAGGTGATGACGGTGTGGTATCCATCGCAGCTCGCGCAGTTGGCGGGGGTGAGCGCGTCGAAATAGTTGTCCATGGTGGCCACCTCTTCGTCGAGCTGCTGGACAAGCTGATCCACGGTGTACGATGCGTCGCAATAGTGGCAGGTGGCGCCATCATCTCCCTCGTTGGCGAGAGGTTCTCCGCACTGCTCGCAAGGCGTCACCATCCACCGACGGTAGCCGTTGCAGACATGGCATCTGCTCGAGAAGACGTCGTCTGCGTCCTCGTCACGCTCGGCGGCCACGAAGGAACACAACCCGCATTCGACGAGCACGCCGCCCTTGTCGGTTATGGCCTTCAACCGCTCGGCGATGCTCTCGAACTTCGCCTTCGCGTAGAGCCTGTGTTCCGCGAAGCCCTCATCGATCGCCGTTATGTCGAACGCCATGTTGGCGAACGTCGACTGCCACTGGTTCTCCATGAGCGCGACGAGCGCCCGCCAGCCGAGGAGTTGCTCGAGGGCGATGCTCTCCAGGGCGTTCTTGTCCGTCTCCCCGTCATGGTAGAAATGGACCATCTTGTTTCGGTGCTTGCGCAGGCTGTTAAAGATCGCCTTGGCTCCATCGGGGAGAGGGCTGCCGATGACGGACTGAAGGCGCGTGCAGGCCTCGTCGAAGCTGACCGACACGAAGTCGCCCTTGGTAAAGCTGCCTCGATCGGCATTCTTTGAGACGACTAGCGTCCAATGCTCCGCCATCAGGCGAGCTTTCAGAATCAGCTCGATCGCGGTGTAGAATGCGATCACCGAATGCTTGGGGCGTGCGGTCAGGTCCGCCGTGGCAGATTTGAGGAAATCCGTTGCGTTGGCGATCAGGTCCTCGACGGAGGGAAAGTTCGGGGCCTTCTGCTTTCCCTTGCTCACATGTCACCCATGAATCTTCATCGTCCGCACTTAGAGCTTGTTGGTGATGCTTATAAGTAAAGTCCCTGCGAAAACGAAGCCGTATCCGCCTATTCCCCGATGCTGGCCTAGAAGCTATCGGCCTCGAACCGACCAGCCTTGCCCATTCAATTAGCCAAGGCGAGAGCGGAAGGTCTGCTTTTTCTAGTGGCAAAAGCTTCCTCAGAGTTGCAACGCGCTCGATAAGGACGTGCATCCACCTTCCCATGACCATCAGCGGAGAACCTCGCGACCCATGTTTGGATTAATCGACCAGAAGACCGAGAAGGCCATTGATGATCTTACCCGCAAGCATGGCCTTGCGCTCGCGACAGCAGGAGAACTCAAGCAGCTTGGCGGGCTGTTTGACCGGAAATATCTGGCTGACCTTCATGCGCTTCTGAGGCAGGCCATTCCCAGTTCACCCGGCATCAAGCGCGAACTCACCATCCGACTTGCCTGGATCGACAAGATCCCGCTTGCGGATGTGAAAGGCGTGTCCTCCAAGACCGAGCTTGGCGATGCTGCTCTGTTCGCAGTTGAGCGGTTTGTCTCCCCCGCTGGCGCGCTGTATGGCCCCCCTAAGGCTAGAGCGGCTCTGCTGCAGGCCAAGGTTGCTCGATCGGGACAGCAGCAGGCTAATCCTTTCGTGCCGGTCCAGCCGATGCAGGGGAGCACGAAAAGAGAGTTCGATCTACTGTCCAAGTGGCCGACGTTCGACCTTTACAAGTCATCCCGCTCCCAGACGCCACTAGCAGAGAAGATCGACCTCAGGGGAAGCGCTCAGGGCACGCTTCCCTATGGATGGTATATTGCCGCGCCGCGCGTTTCTAGGCGGCCCGGCCCAAAGGCCCTGCCTTCTTGGTCATCATGGTGGATGGCAGCACCCTCGGATCAGCAACAGCGCTGCAACATCAGCTTTGGCACTCTCTTAGGCGCATTTCTTGCCGGACGGTCACCAAATCCTGGAGGGAAACTTGAAGTCGGCGCGCGCTTCGCCTGCACCAGCTATCCGCCCGCCAAGGCAAATGCGAAAGGCTGGGACAGGATATGCGCTGAAATCATCGACCTGGTTGAGAATTCCGATGCCCCCAAAACTATCTTCGGCGCGTCTCCGCCGAGGCGGATGGTGTCGCTACGGCCGATACAGCTAGGCTTTCAGTTAGAGCCACAAAGTGAGGAGCGAGGCGCGGGCTTCCTACGGATCCGTGAAATCGGACGCCACGTTGATGTGCAATCGCCTCGCTGGCGCATCAAGCGCCTTTTCGAGACGCTTTGGCGTCGCAGGCGCATGCCTGTGCTGATCTTCGACCTGCGTATCATCGAGGGTGGGTGATGGCCACAAAAGGAAAGGCTAGCGGTCGTCGATCGCCGCGCGGATGATCGAAAACAAACTGTCTTTCAAAGCAGCAATGCTCTCGTCATTCACTATGCCTAGTCAACAACCACCGAAGCAGGCACGAGCTACGGTCAGCGGCTGGCCCGTTTCTGTTGCCTTCGCCCACGGTCTGGCGAACGCTTAACGTCGGCTCCTGACAAAAGATGCCGTACAACGTGTCGCCTACGAACGTCGGGAATGTCCCACGATGCGGCTTTGGGCGCTCGGCAAAACCGACCCTTTCCGGTCACTCAGCGCCACAATTTCACTCCCCAGGTGCGGACCGGCAGTTATCCCGGCAGCTCGCGACCAGACCCGGTCGTTCGCCGCTCGGGTTTTGAACGACAGCTTCTAACGCAACATTCCATTCGTCCAGCGCGACGCCGCCCTTAGCGCAGGCCAGTGGTTCCACCTCCATGCCTCCCGCGCGAATGGCCGGACGAGCCATGCTCGCGCTCAGCTTTGGACGGCGCATATCAGCTTGAGTTACCGCCAGTTACCATCAGATAAACAGGCTCGATTGAGGGGCATAACCACGTTAGACCACCGTAGGCTGTTGAAACTGGGAGACGGCCGGGCGTGGAACCTGCAACTCCGGGGAGTGAGACTACTTGATAACGTTCGACGAGGCGATCGCGGATAGTGAGCAGTTCAGCAAGCGTCACCTGCTATTGGGCAACGGCTTTAGCATCGCGTGCCGGGCCGACATTTTCCACTATGGGTCACTATACGATCAGGCCGACTTCTCTGCGGCTCCCGAACTCGAGCAGGTTTTCGCGGCCTTGGGGACCAAGGACTTCGAGGCGGTGATCCGCACGCTGGAAAGTTCGGCGACTATCCTGCCAGCCTACGTGGCGGACGGCGGAGCGGCCCCGCAGAAGATGCTAGACCATGCGGCGATGCTGAAAGAAATCCTGGTCCAGACGATTGCCGGCAACCACCCGCATGTTCCGTCCGAGATTCCGGAGGATAAGTTCGACGCTTGCCGCCGATTCCTTTCTCATTTCCTGTCGGGCAACAGGGCAGGCTGCGTTTTCACGCTGAACTACGACCTGCTGCTGTACTGGACGCTGATGCACGAGGATCCGTTCTTCGGAACCACCGCCGATCTCGCGAAGAACGACGGCTTCGGGAACGACGAGGACGAGCCTGATGCTGAATATGTCGTATGGCAGGGGGAGACGAACGCGCACAGCGCCAGCGTTATGTTCCTCCACGGTGCGCTGCACCTGTTCGATTCCGGCAGGGATCTGCTCAAGTACACATGGGTGCGCAAGGGTGTGCCCCTGATCGACCAGGCCCGCACCGCTCTGGCCGGAAACAAGTTCCCGCTGTTCGTGGCCGAGGGCACCAGCGCCCAGAAGAAGGCCAAGATCCGGCATAATGCCTATCTCTATCAGGGCCTGAAGCAGTTCACCGCCAATGTGACCAAGGGACCTCATTGCTGGTTCATCTTTGGTCACTCGCTTGCGGCGAACGACGACCACATACTCACCCGCATTGGACGCGGCAGGTTCAAGAAGCTGTATGTCGGCCTCTACGGCGATCAGTTGGAAGCGTGGAACCAGGACATCATTGTGCGCGCGAACTGGCTGAAGGGCCTGCGCCACGATAAGTGGCCGCTGGAGGTTGAATTCTATGACGCCGTGACTGCTCATGTATGGGGGTGATCAGGGCGCATTTACACCGGAAGCCGGCCATGATCCTCGCCATAAAAGTTTCAGTGCCACCGTGGTCGAGGCAGTCGTGCGATTTCCCCTTCGCGGGAGCGGGAATGGCTCTGGGACATACTTGAGCCTGACACCAGCTATCGAGTGAGCGAAGCCACGAAACGGTGATTTAGGCCAGGTTTACCTGTCGCTGGCCTTTCATCGCCCGTCGGCAAGCCCTATCCGGTTGGACACGCGCGATATGAGGCTGGATCACAGCCCCGACCGTGCGACGATGTCACGAAACAGTTCTTCAATGGAGACTTAGACTGGCCCTCAATCTCGATGATCTTGGTCTGTGGCTCCATCAGCGGGCGGCCGTCGATCAAACTGAACTCTTTTTCGCGCAAATTGCGGATGGGCATTCCGCACTCGTGCATCATCCCACCGGGGCCGGTAAAACGGGGATTATGGCGACACTCGCACGGCGACGTGCCGAGCATAAGCCAGTCCTCATCGTGTGCCCGTCCGCCGCTTTGGTGACACAGCTCGAGCGCCAGTTCGCATCGACGTTCTGGAACAAGATCGAGGCGCCTGCAGAGTGGCAGTTCCCACATACCCTGCGGCTCACGATCTCCAAAATCGACGACGTCGTCGCCCGGGTTGCCGCGGTAGGAACCGAGCCGTTAGCAATCTTTGCGACGATCCAGGCGCTTCAGCAAATTCACGCCAGCGCCGACGATTACCGCAAGCTCGCGGACATCTTTGGCACGGTCTTTTTCGACGAAGGCCACCGTGAACCCGCTCCGCAGTGGGCTAAAGCCGCTCGCGGTCTTGGCGCTCCGACCGTTCTTTTCAGTGCGACGCCGTACCGGAACGACCTCAAGATCTTTGGGGTCGACCAGACCTTCACCAGCTTCCTCTCGTTTACCGATGCGATCGCCAGGGGGCTCATCCGCCCCATCACCGTTAGCGAAGTCGCTCTACCCCTCGATCCCGCCGCATTCGCCGAGCAGGCTATTGCGCTGCGGGACGGCCTGGTCGCGGCGGGGACAATCGCGGACACCGACAAAGTCATCATCCGGGCTGACGAGGAGTCCGAAGTCGAATCCCTGTTCATAGCCTTTACGAACGCGCTCGGCGAACGCCCCGAAGGTGTCCTGGCGGTGCACACCAATTTCCAGGATGAAGGCGAGGAACGCAGCTGGAGATCCGGCGAAGTTCCTGATGAGCTCTCCACCCGATCGGAGAGGTTCCTGATCCATCAGCATATGCTGACAGAAGGCATCGATGATCCAGCCTGCCGGGTCTTGTTCCTTTTTTCGAATTTCACGAACGAGCGCCAGCTCGTGCAACAGGTTGGACGCCTGACCCGACACCCCGGGCCTGCGGGAGTCGTGGCTGATCCAGCCTATGTGTTCGGTCGTTCAGGCGATGGCGTTGATGCGATGTGGAACCGCTTCCTTGCATATGATGCGTACTGCGTAGCGAACGGGGGCCGTCCACCGTTGCGAGACCAGGCCATGGTAGACAGGATTCTCGCTTCGCTGCCCCAGGTCGATTATGTCGATGGCCAGTTCCGGCGCTGCAACGACCTGACCGATATGGCGATCGCAGATGATATTCGAGTCCCGCTCTCGTCTGTAATTTTCACCACATCGGAAAGCTTCAAGCTCGAGGAATTCGCCGAGGCGGTCACCGCCGCGCTCGATGACGACGACCGGATTGAGATGGCCGGTGGATACCTTCCGGGTGCACGGGTCAGTTTTCACCTCTCGATTTCCCTGCGCCAGTCACCTCTGCTTGCCGAAACTCTCTTCCAGACCGCATCGATCGAGGTAACAGCCTACGCCCAGCGGGGAAACCGGCTCTACTTCTACGACACTCGTGGCCTTTGGATGGATGACTTCGACGGCCTGAACTCCCGCCTGGGACCTCGTGCATTGGGATCGCTGCTGCCTCAGAAAGGAAGGGCGATCACCGGTGTTACCTTGCGCAATACCGACCTTGGCCCGTTGACCCTGCGTGGCCGCTCATTCCAGGCTCCGTCCGTCGCACGGTCAGGCGTCTTCCTCGGAGAGCAAACTCACGTGGTGACCCGCGCGACGGGTCGACCGACAGATCGTGTCCGTCGTAGCCTTGGCTTCACCAGCGCACGGATCCGCGAGGGAGAAGGTCCAAACTCAACTTTGGGTGAATTTGCCGATTGGTGCAGCAAGCTTGACGAGGAGCTAAATGCCGCGGCTCCTCCTGCCGACCTGTTCAACCGCTTTGCGACCGCGATCGAGGCGCCGGTCGACACAACGCCCCGTAACATCCTCATCGATATGGATGCTTACGATGGACAATTTCTGAATGGTGCAGGCGAACCCATAAAGGTAGACCTCGAAAGTGCATGCGCGGACATCCGTGTGCAGGCTGGCGGACCCAAACGGTTTGAGCACGCCTTCAACATCCGGATCAACGACAGCGAGATTGTTGTCTGGATCCGGTGGGATGCGTCCAAACAGAAATACTGGCTTTCATGCCGGGAGCTTTCGGCATTTCATGACAGCGCTAACCCGAAGGTTACACTGCTGCACCGCCTCAACCGGCAGCAGCCGTTCCGGATCATCCTGTCCGCATCCGTAATCTACGCCTATCGCCATTTCTACTCCGTCGATCTCCAGTTCGGCCGCCCCGGAGGGGCCGCGAGCCTTGTAACCGGACTTCTGACTCCCGTCCCGGGCCTGCAAGAAATCACCTCCGAGAAAGGGACGCTTAGCGAAAGTGCATCGACCTGGCCTGAAGGGTCTCTGTTCGGATTGATCGACAGAGCGCTGGCAAAGACCGCGGTAAACAGACCATTCGGTGAGCCATTTGCCGCGCTGGTCTGTGATGATATTGGCAACACGGAAGTCGCCGATTTCATTGGGGTCGACGATCGGGGAAATCAGCGGGTCGTCTTCATTCCGGCGAAGTGGAAGACTGGGACGGCGGGTGCAGGCGCATCGGGCCTGTACGACGTCAGCGGTCAGGCGCTGAAGAACCTCGCCTATCTGAAGGCCGACGGCCAGGCCTTGCCGGGTGCAAAGACCCGGTACGACAAACCCTGGAAGCTGTCGGGAGGCGAAGTGCCACGAAAACGCATCGGACCCGGGTCGCAAGCCTTTCGGGCGCTGTTCGAGAAAGTCCGGGGAAATCCGGCTGCAAGCCGTGAGGTATGGCTAGTCGTAAGCGGCGGCATCCTGTCGAAAAAGGCGGTGGATGACGCCTTTGAAAACGCGAATCCTGCGTCTCATGTCCTGCAGCTTTTTCACCTCGTGTTGTCGCTTTATGCTGGATGTCAGTCGATAGGTGTCGAACTAAAGATTTTCTGCAACCCCTGACCACCGCTGCTCAAGCAGCGCCGCCGGATGTTAGCCCCCGACAACTGCCACGCCGCGAACTCAAGGATGAGATCAGCAATGAACGCTTCTGAATACATCGCTTCTCTCGATTTCTCGGACACCCATGAGGAGAGCGGTGAACCCTCCCACGACCTGCTGTCACACACGCCCCGGTTCGTCGCGGAACGGGAAACGGAAAGCCGAATTGGCAGGCTGCACATGGTCTGGGGTCACGCCCAGGCGACCGCTGCCAGCCTCAGCAATCATTACCAGCGGCATTGGAACGGGGCGATAGCCGAATTGGCGGACTACAAGGGCACTTTGTATGTTACGTGGCGTGACGAGATCAGCCGCGTCATGTTCGAGGGTATCATTCTCGGTGCCTGGGAAGCCAACGGCGAGCACATGCACGCGCACAGGCTCGCCTGAACCGACCTCATACCATGCCCTCAGACTGATCATTTGATCGCTCTGAGCGGCCAGTCATTGGGCACCAGCCCCTTGCCGGAAAGGCGAGTCCAGCGCTCTTTTGTCGCGGCGACATAGCGCGGATCGTCAGCAAAGTAGGCATGTTCGATAAGGATCACCTGAAGCCCCGCGAGCCGTTCAGTCTCGGTGAAAAGGAAATCGACGTGGCGTCGCATTGCGGCGATGTCCTCATCTTCCTCTTCCTCGTCTGTCCCCTCGATCATGCGTTCATCCAGGTTCTGTTCTCCCTTGGCAGGAAAATAGGGTCGACTGATCTGATCGAACACTAGGACACCGGGGACGGGTGAATCCGTTTCGCCGAGGAATTGCTGGAGCGCGAAAGCCAGCGCGATATGAATAGCCAGATAGTTCTGGTCCGATCCGACGTCGCTCATTTGCAGGACGATGCTGCTGTCGGCCTCGATAACGGCGACCTCTGGCTCCGCGGAGGAGAAGTCGAGTTCCGAGCCGACACACGGCTCGATGGTGGGGAGTTTAGCAAAGGCCTGCGTGGCATACTGCGAGACCCGGCGCTCGGCAAAGCGCAGCTTCACGAGCCGTGAGGCCTTGTCCACCAGCCCCTCCAGTTCCCTGATCTGGGATTTCAGTACGCTCAGGTCTCGCGTCTGTGGGAGCAGTTCGTCGTTCATGGTTTCAATGAAGAAGGATATGCGCCCCAGCAGGTGAGCCCGCAATTGCGCGAGGCTCGCAAACTTCCGGCTGTCCTCTGACTGGCGTAGCCATGTCCGGATCTGCTCGTCGACCAACTTGAGATCATTACTGATCACGGTCCGTTTGCCTTGGAGCGTTCCATCATAATCAATCAGGCGCGGCTTCACGCGATCAACGGCAGCGCTCTCCCCCGCGACCTTCGACACAGTTGCGCGAAGGGTCGCCACCGCGTTCGCGCCGGCGTCGGAGGGTTGGTCACAAACAGGGCAGATCGGACTGATGCTGTCCAGTTTGAGGTAATCGGCCAGCATCAGCTTCTCGCGCTGGCGCCGGACCGTTCCTTCGAATCCGGCGACCTCGTCAATCACCGTCTGCGCCGCTGCGGCCTGGCGCCGGATTTCACTGAGATCCGCGAGCAGCGCCTTCCTGCGTTTGTGAAGTTCAGCGAGTTGTCCCTCGTTGGGAACGACCTTGGCGCGGACGGGATCCTGCCCGAGACCCTGCAACCTCTCCAGCAAAGCCGCATCCGGCGTGTCCGCCGGCACATGCTCGATCATCTCGAGCCGCTCTGCTTCAGAAAGCAAACCGAAGGCGCGCGCACGAAAGGCGCTAACTGTTGTCGCGCGGGTGCGGGCGCGCCGTTCCTCCAGTTCCAGCGATCGCTGAAGCTGGCGCAAACGGCGTTCGTTCAACGCACTCGCTTCATCGGTGGCGCGCAGGAAGTAGGGCATCGACGCAATGATATCGGGCGCTTTTTCGGACTGCTCGAGACCGTGAAGCAGGACCTGTTCGCTGTAGATGACTTCTTTCGTGACGAACATGTACGACGTCACGTGCCGCACCGTAGCCCGCCCCCTTGTCCGACCCCAGGCGTCGGGTTCACCCGGCAGATCGCCGATGCCGAAGGCACGTTCGAGGAACGATTTCGCAGCGTCGATGGTAGTGGGGCCTTCGAACTGCTCCACGGTTCTGGGAATCGACAGGTTGCGGCCCGAACTCGCGAACATCTGATGGCTGGTCGCCCGGCCAACCTCCGGGATCAGTCGACCGACGATCATTTCGTCATCGCCAGCAACCCATTTGACACCAACGGCTATGCTACGCCGGCGGACATGGGCCGGCAGCTCGCATTTGCTCGACCCCAAACAGTAGTCGATCGCCTTGATCAGCGCCGACTTGCCAGTCCCGGACGCACCAGTGATAATATTCACCCCCGGTCCCAGATCCACCGGTCGATAGCGACCATCAAGACCCAGGAAAAAGATCGAGGCAATGTTCCAGCGCTTCAAAGGGTAAGTCCCATCGTATCGTAGATTGTTTTTGTCGATCCAGCGACGGCGCACCAGTACCCGAGCCGTTCCGCGTGACGGACGGATTGTGAAAGTTCATCTGACAGGCCGTTGGCAAGGCTCTTGCGGATACTTTGTTCGCCGATGTTCAGTCGCGCATCCGCGCCCAATTTCACGACTCTTGAGAAACATCCGAGCCGCAACGCCTCACGGACAAAGCCCATAGTGGCGTTCAGGCGCTCTGCCAGGCCGATCTGAATCTGGGGACTGCGCTCCAGCCATTCCTGAAGTCCGGTCCGCTTGTTCGTACTATCGAAGCTCGCCTTCAGATCACCAGAGATGGCGATGGGAAGCACAAGATAGGCAACCGGCAGCTCAGGCCCGCTTTCGTTCGCCTCCGCAAAGCCGCGGATGAAGGAGACAAGCAGGTAGGCACCGAAAGCCGGGTTTGTCTCGGCATAGATATCATGCGCGATCATGGCTGCTCTTCTACCAGGAGAGTAACGTAGTCAGGGTGCCACCCCACTTCACGGTCAATCGCAAGAACCTGGTAGCTGCCCCGCACATAATATGGTGCAGCAAAGCCGGGTTCGATCGGGCGTATGATGCTCGGGGCCTCGTTATGGACCCAGCGCAGCAAACCAAGCCCGCTACTGCGCCTCTCGGTTTCCTCGAGACCCTCGCAGGCATCCGCCATTTCAACATGCCTGTCCGACCAGTGCTCCTTCAGGACATGATCGTAATCCGCGATCCTTGCCGCCATGGCGGGTCGGTCGTTCACCCATTTCGAACGCTGCTGCCTGGCCTTCCACTCCTCGCGTATGGCCTTCGCAAGGTCATGCCCCTTCCCGTCGACGAGCTTGATCTGGCGCGTCAACATGCCATCAGGCTGATAGTCGGCGGGCTGCGCCAGCATCTCGAAATCCGCCGTCAGCCGATCCTGTTCGATATCCGCGATGAATTCCGTAATCTGCTCCTGGAACTCCATGCGCGAAATGAACTTCGCCCGCTTGCCACAAAGGGCATAAACGACCTGGCGATCCCACCACTCAATCAGACGCCTGGCTACCAAAGCCCGGTCATCGGGCTTGATCAACGTGAGAAGCCCGGCGATCTCCCCTTCGAGCTTGTCGATCGAAGAGCTTGCGTCCTCAACCCGCACCTGTCGCAACAAATTCAGCCGGCCCTGAGGTGTAAGCCCGAGAAAGGCGATGCAACCAGCTGCTCGATCCGCGTGCGGCAGCGGTTTTTTCGCAAGCTGTGCTTCCTTGCGCTCAGCAACGACGCGCTCGGCTTCCTTGACCATCGCTTGTAGAAGCGCGCTTCTGTCGGTCTCCGGGGACCTTAGAACTTCAAGCACGTTCCCGCTCGAAATCGGTGCGACAGTGACGAGATGGAAAACGGTTTCTGACAGGGACAGCCTTGGCAAGACGTCTATCCAGGCTTTCACCGTCCGCCAGAGACCACGGGAGCTGAGCGTGAGGGCACTGGGTGCGGCCTTCATAGTATGCTTGAGCTGGAAGAGCAAAACCTGCCCGTTGTCCTGCAGCTCGACGTCATCAGCAGTCTCGATGGCGACCGCCCCTTCATCTCCAGCAAGGGCCACAAGGGCCTTCAATGCGAAGAACGATTGGAAGTAAAAGCCAAGGGCAGAAGCTGAAGCCTCATGACTGGTATCTTTTGTCATTGAACACCAAGCGTAATTTATTTCTCACCATACACAGGCGATTGCGCAAGCCAACAGATAACACCTTCGCAGTTCACGCGCCTCCGGAACGAACCGGAGCCACCCATGGCCGACGGGCACGCACGGCGCTTCATTCAACATTGCTGACACCGCACCGCGTCTCGAATGGGGCGGAGGCCGACCGGCAGCTTCTTCTCGCGCCCGGTGGCCTCGTCCAACCTGAACGAATGTCCGCTCCCGGGCGATCAAACCGCACCGTTTGATGGCGACTATCGGCGCATCGCCGGCGTTCGGCAGGAGGATTCTGCAGTTCCGTGAACGACCGCTTTGCTGGGTCGGTTTCTCGGAAGCCGACCGTCGCAAAAGTCCCAAAGAGGGCCGCTTTGTACGACCTCCATGGGGCTTGGGGCGGAAGTTCTGCGGGAGGATCACGTCTTGACCTCGGGTGGAAGTGTCTCGCCGAGATCGAAGGCTTGAACGCGTACATGGTCCCAGCATTCTGAGCGCTTGGCGAATTCGGGGATCTGTTTGCCGGCGGCCTTTTCCGTCATGGCGCGGAAAACGATGTGAGACCAGTCGGCCAGCAACTTCTTGAACTCGTCCGAGAGCCCCTGACGATTCCAGATCCTTGCCAGATCCAGTCGATCACCCAGCCTTTCAGCAACCACGGCCACCAAGTAGGCGGCGACGTTCGCCTGGCCTTGAGGAAACATCCGCCTCACCATCGCGTGCACCGTCCTGAAGATGACGGCCTTGGCGATCATCTCCTTGTACCAACTCACTTCCAGCGGATTGGGGACAATATCGGGTGAGGTGTCGAGATCATCCATCAGAGCCTTGAAGTTCTTCTCGCTGCCCAGGCTGACGACGTGAGGAAGCAGGCGCCATGCCTGAACATATTTCGCCACGTCATTCTTCGACAGCTTTCGTGACGGCGGTATGGCTTCCTTCAGCTTGCGGAGCCGTGCTGGAGTCGTCCCCTTCAGCGAAAGCAGAACGTTGTAGCCGCCAGCTGCACGTTCGTAGAACCAGAGGCCTACTCCGTCCGGAAGATACGTGCTGTTCGCAAGCTTCTCTAGCTGGACATGGAAGGGTCGGTTTGCGGAAAGGTCCGAATTCTTCACCGCATTCTGGCTGTTGGCATAGCGGGAGATGTTCGAGATCAGCTTCTCGCGATCGACGTCGTCATGAAGCACCACGATTTTTGCCGGGACGCGAACATGCGACAGGTCGATTTCCGGATTCTTCCGCTTTGCGAAATAGATCGACGCAGTTGTCTGGCCGCCGTTCACGATCTGGAAGCCCTTCATCCATGCTATGCCGACCTCGCCATGCTCGTTCCGTTCGAAACGGGCTTCATCGGCAACGATCACGAGGCCATTGTTGAAGGCCATGAAATGCTCCGGTTCCTCCCGAAGCGTGGTGGCAATTCCCTTGTTGTGCTTGCCGGTCACACCGAGGAAGGAACGTACATTGGCTTCGAGAAGCTGCTGGCTGTATCGTTCGTACAATGCGCGCAAGACTTCGCCGGGCAAGGCGGTCAGCGCGAAATCATAATCGGCGGTCTGGTCCGGGACATACACGCAATGGAGGGGCATGCCGATGGTGCTGGTGAAGTCGAGCGCAATTTCGTCGCGTGGCTTGCCCGCGGCGATATGTCGATGAAGGCGGCCGATGTCCATCACCTCGATCGCGACCAGCTTTCCTTCGATCTCCGCTCCACTGAAACGGGACTTGTCGCATTGACCGTCCGTGATGACGAAGATCCGGACCTGATCCAGATCCTGCCAGGCCTCCTCCACCTGAGCAACGAATGGCTGAGCTTCATGGCTGGATTCCATGACCTTGCCAAGACGTCCCTTGGCGGCATTCATCAGGAACTGCATGCCCTGCTTCGCTATGGTCTGGATCGCGCTGCCCGCAACCTTCTGGAGCTCGTCGGAATCCAGATAGAGGCTGACGAAGAGGTCCAGTTGGGTGGCTTCGTCGTCCAGCGCGTAGCCGTTCATCCGGACGTTGGCGTTGCCGACCTTGGCGTCGTAGTTCAACACCTTGGCCTCTTCGCAAAGGCCGGAATCGGCAAGGTGTTCCATCACGATCTCGGCGAAGATCCGTTCGGTTCCCGCGTTGATGATGTCGCCGGATTCGATGCGCTCATTGACCCCGTCCTTGATGCGCGCCCGCATGCCGTGAAAAAAGTCGACCAGCTCCATCGTCATTCCAATCCAATGCCTTGAAACAGTTCGGCCTCTTCAACCAGGCCGGCATCACTGCCCTCGATGTCGAGCTCATAGCTCGCACGCCGGATGGTTGGAGCGACATTGCCTTTGAAAAGGCGAGGAAATTCGGAGTCGATTTTGTGAACGCGGGTCCGCGCCACCGAGAGGCACCGATCATAGCTTTCCGCATGATCATCATGGTAGCCGACTGCCAGCAACTTTCGATTGAACATGGTTTGGCCGCCGCTGGGTTCCAAGCGTTCGCGCAGTACTGCGACGAGTTCTGGCAGTGTGGATCCCCCGGTCGCCAGTTCGAGGCGAAGGGCCAGCAGGAACAGCGGGTTTGCCTCCCCGCCATCGAGTTGTTCCAGTGACTGGATCTTTGCGACGAAGCCCTCGGTGGCGGTGGAACTCTTCACCTCAACTCCGCCTCCGTTGATGCGGAAATCCTGTGCACCATGCATGGGGCCATCCCAGGCATCCACTGCAGACGGACCTGGCATGTCGCGGTCAAGCAGCTGACCAAGGAACCAGAGTTCCCCGAAGAGCCCGGTCTGCGCCTCCATGCTCAAGGGCCCGTTGCGGGGAGGCTGCATGAAAAGCTGCCATGCCACGACCCGCTCGAGAAACCTGTTCACGAGGAGGCCGGCCGACAGGTCGCGGCTTCGATCAAGAAGTGCCAGAATGTCCGTGGCCATGACCTTGAACATTTCCAGCGCTCCCGCGGGGTGCCGCACCAGCGCAATCGCCGAAACGTTGGGGGCGCCGTCCGTCTTGTCCGGGCGGACAACCTCGAACCCGCCGCCCTCCGGTAGCTTTCTGGTTTCTGAGAGCCTGCTACCCGGAAACTCGATCACCAGAGCCTCCAGGTCGCCGGGAAATTTCCGGGCGGCATGAGCCATGAAGAGGCCCGGCTGCATGATCGGAATCATCGCCCATTGGACATCGGAAGGTTGGCTGGCCAATGCCTTCCAGGCGATGTCGAGGTTGAAGTCAGTCAGCCCAGCCATTGATCTGCGTCCATAGTACGTTGTTCACTTCGTAAGGCACCTTGGTGCCGGAATTGCTGCCGGGGAAGCTGATCGCCCACGCCAGGACGGGATCCGCTCCCGCGATCTCGGGGACCTTGCTGCTGTCGGGATCGATCAGATAGAGCAGGAGCAGGCCCTTTTTGGGCTCGGCAAACGGACCGAAGCCTCGTACCTCGCGCAGCAGAGGGCCCGATGGTTCGTCCGGCAATTCCTTTGCTTGGCCCCGGCCCGAGTCTCCCTGCCAGCGATCGCGTGTCTTCTCGAGTGCTTCAGACCATTGTTCGGGGGTCACGTCGACCTGTTCGTCCCTGGGTGAGATCAGCGTCTTGATCGAGTAGCGATCGTCATGCTCGCGAATTCTGGTGCGCTTGAGCAACTCGACAGGAAGGTCGGCGAAGGTCCTTGGTTTGGGTTCCTCGCTTCCACTTCCGTCCTTTCCGACTAGGGCGACAGTCCAATCCGTCAGTTCTCCGTCCTGTGCCATGGCATCGATGAATTGTGCGATGACCGACGACACCACGCGCATGGAGGCCGCGTGTGTCTGATATTCGCGGAGAAATGCGGTAACGGCGGTGTGGGGCACGTCACGCCAGAGATGGCCATGCCACGACTGGCCGTTCACCTTGCGGCGCTGCTGCGAGAGAGGGGCAGGAGTTCCCATGGCCCTTGCCAGTCGTTCGCCTGCCTCGAAGTTCCGTGTGATCTCGGCGGGGTCGTTGGGGAACACGATCGTCTGCAGAAGGTCGCCGCTGAAGGAGAGCATGAGCTTCTTTGAGGCTCGCATCTTGGCGCGGGACGTGACGGTCATCACCGAGTGAGACTGCACCTTCAGGCCGTAATCCCTCGGAGTAGCGCCCACCGCGACCATCTGGTCGAATTCGCTGCGCATTTCCTCGGAAGCACTGGCGATATGCCCGAACCACTCGACGAGTTCACCGGTGGTGTAGAGCCGGCACACGTCAAGGTAGCCATCGCGGTAACCAAACCATCGGCCCATCTGCATCAGCGTGTCGTACATCTTGGCCGTACGCAGGAAATAGCTGGTGCAAAGCCCTTCCAGCGTGAGTCCGCGCGCCAGCTTGTCGCCGCCGATCGCGATAACCTTGAGGCCGGTGTTCTCGTTTTCGGCATAGTCGAGAGCATCCTTCGCGGTCCCGTTGATCTGGCGAACGCTGATGTCGGCCAGCACTTCGGGCAAGACCTCGCGCAGGTCTTCCCAGGAATGATTCACGGCAGGGGCCGAGTCCGGGAATGCCTCGCTGATCCTCCGGCTTGCCGGTCCGAAGTCGTCATTCCACTGGCGTTTGAACGTACCCTCGAGTTCAATGAGGTCCGTTCCACGCTGGAAACGCTGACGCATTTGCCGGACGTATGCCTCGACCTGCTCCGTCACCTCCTTCTGGACATTGGTGAAGCGGGTGACGTGCACCAGCATCGAGGCGTGCTTTCGGTATTGGCCACGCAGCTTGCGAACGGCGCAGGCAAGAACGAAAGCCCGGACCGCTTCCTCGAGCGAAGGCGGCAATCGCCTTTCTCCCTCGTGGGTCGGCACGTAACCGTTCTTGTGGCCAGGTTTCATCCAGGTGTCATACTCGCTCTCGCGCAGCTCCCGGATCAGGGGCAGGTCCTCGGGGCGCTCGTTTCCATACCCAAAGACCTTGGCCGGCCCGACATAGTTTGAGGGCGCGGCAAGATTGACTATGAAGGCCGAAGGGAAAAGGTCCGGCCCATGTTCCGGCGTCTCGTTCTGCTCATGGATGAAGATGTTGGCAAACGGGGTCGCCGTGTACCCGACATATGCGCTCCTCGTGAAGGAATGCAGGATCGAGCGGATCAGGCGATTGATGGTCTTGGGTTCGTATTCCGGGTCCGGTTGCCCTTCTTCGTTGTAGACCTGTTCGCCCGTGTCGACGGAACCATGATCGGCCTCGTCGTCGATCACCAGAAGAGGCAGCTTGGTCACGAGCTTGCGGCCCGTCCCCTCTTCCTGTGCGTCCCAGGCATGATTGTTGATCCAGTAGAGCAGCCGTTCGAGGATGGTTTTGTTCTTCTTGACCACGAACAGCCATGGCCGTTCTTCCGGCGTGACGCCGAGGGTCTTCGAGGCCTTGGTGTCGAAGTCGCCCTTTTCCGAACGATTCGTGGCGAAGTTCGGCTTGATCGAGTGGTCGCGATCGATTTCGCCCACGCCGATGACAGGCTTTTCGTCCATCTTCGGAATGGTGGCGAAGCCGAGGAAACCTTCATCCAGCCGGACTTGCGTCTGGGATCTCAGGTTGTTGTGCAGGCCGGCAAGCACGATGATGATCTTGTAGCCTGCATCGGCGGCCTTGCAGATGAGGCCAGTGTAGTTCCCGGTCTTGCCTGATTGGACATGGCCAACGACAAGGCCTCGCCGATCCCATGCGTCCGCCCGCTTGGGATCTTCCAACTGCCTGAGAATGTCGTCGGTGGCATCGTCGATGCCATCGACGGCCTTGATCGGCATCTTCCCTTCAAGCCAGGTCGCATATCTGCGCCAATAGCGCCAATCGACCTTTCGACCTGCATTCAACCAGTCGATGTGGCCTTGTTGCGAGGCGAGCGTGCTGCTCTTTCCCACGGTTGTTGCTTCTCTACGGATCAACTCCGACAGGACCTGGTCGCGATCGATTTCCACCTCGAGGTTGGGCATCATGATGGGCACCAGCGTCGTGAGTGCCCTGTCAAAGTTGCTTGCGATGATCTCCGGAGTCCTGACCTGACCTGCAGGCACCTGATCCATCAGCATCTGAACCAGCTTGATGATATCGAAGTGCGCCTTCTCTTGGGCGTCCAGCATCATTCTTTCTCCTGGGATTTGAGAGGAAGCTTCGCCACCAGTTCCGGAAAACGGTCAAATGGGGCGGTCAGCAAAAGCTTCGCTCGTGCCTCGTCCGGTGACAGCCGCCGCTGCTCGACGAGGTTGTTGAAGGCGATGTTCATCAGCTCGAGGACTTCCGCCCCTGGTGCATCGGCAAGGCCGTTGCGAGGGGTTTCTCGGTCTTCCGCGGTATCGAGCCAGATGCGCTGGATCGGCACGGTTTCTTCGATGATGCGAAGCACGGCGAGGATGTCCCTCTTGAGGGGGCCGGCACGTTCGAGAAGGGAGTGGATGACGGCGTGCTGACGGGAGATGCGATAGCGTGTCGCTCCGCCCGATCTTTCGGAAACCCACGCTTCGTCGACGGGCTTGGAGGTCGACGAAGGGCTCCATTGTCCTCGATGGGCGAAGACCTTGCGGGCCTTGTCACGTGTCTCTTGCGCCAAGCTCAGCAATTGCCGACGTAGCCGCACGGGGGAGCGGGCCGACGACTTGCGGATATCGATTTTCCAATCCGCGTCGGCCCAGTTGGGAATGTCCAGTCGAATCCGCGCAAGGCGATGTGGCTCGTCTCGCGTCAGTGCGCGGCCATTCTGCTCGAGCCCCATCCAGCCTCCAGCGACCAGCAGGCGCTTATTGCGATAGATGTAGAAGCCCTGTTGCATGGTCCAACCTGCTGGGCCGCTCGCGAGATCGACCTCTTTTGGTTTCAGCATTTCCTTGTGCGGCAGCACATGGCACTGCACGCGAACCTCGCCGCGGTCGCCCAAGCGGATCTCTCCCGAGTCCCATGCCTTGGCCGGATGGCCGGTCATGAAGGGGTCCCAGCCTGCGATCGCGAGCTCATTCAGGCAGATTTCCAGGCCATCATCGATCAGTCGGTGAAACGTCATGGCCAAATGGCGTTCGACCTCGTCCTGCAGATCAAGGAAATCCTGGACCGCAAAGCCGCGCCCGGTGATGCGATCCAGATTCTCCCAGAGCACAAGCGTGCCGTGTTCTTTACCGGACAAGGGCGAGAGCCGTTCCGCCGATGCTGGATCAGGCCCTTCGTAGAGATGCCATCCTTCGTCGCCGGGTCGGGACAGGAGATCGAGATCCCATCGCAGACATGCCTGTTCGCAACCCACTGCTCTGGAGGAAACGGTGAGGCGGCGACCTTGCGAGAAGGATGCCGTCTTGAGGCCCAGCCCGAACCGTCCAAGGTCATGGGCACTGCGTTCCTCGAGCGGATTCTTGGCGCCGAGTTGCATCGCGTCTTCGAGTTCGGCGTCACTCATGCCGCGGCCATTGTCCAGCACATGGATGTAAGGCGCGCCATCGTTCCACTCGAAACGGATGTCGATGCGGCTCGCGCCTGCCGAAATGCTGTTGTCGATGATGTCAGCAAGTGCGGTCGGAGTGCTGTAACCTAGCCCGCGAAGCGATTCCGCCATTGCACTTGCGCGCGGCGGCGCACTTCGCCGTTTCCCCGAATTTCCTTTCACATTCAACTCCTTGCCCGACATCTCGACTATTGGCATTTCACTCCTTTTCAATCAAAAAAATCATCCTCGAAGGACCACTCCGCTTCATTTTCCGAAAGAATGCGGGCCGACCTAACCTCCAGCGCGGAATAGTCGGTGAGAGTCTGGCCCGCATGTGGTCGGGACGGTGCCGAGGCGCCTTCTGCGGTAGCCCAGTCGAGAGCGCCGATTTCCGCCTCGATGGCCATTCCGACGAAATCTATCGTCCCGTCCCCGGAAGCCGTTGACGAAGACGCGAGCATGGTCGCCAGCAGTCGCATGTCCAACCAGCCTGACCATCTCCCGATCGTTTCGCCCGCCTCGGAGAGGAGCCGCGTGCCGAGTGGACTGTTCCAGTCCAGCGACCCGTGATCGTGCAGTTCGCCTGCGAGCAGTGCTGTGAGATCTTCGAGCTTGGATCCGGGCGAGTGTGGCAATTGCCAATGTCCACCCATCTCGATGCTCAGGGCGCCCAAGCTGCACATCAATGCCAGGAGCCCGGCGGACATGTGTGAATAGACCGGACGTTTCAGAATCCGATTGCCGATCATCCAGTTGAATTGCCCGCTCGCCCGCGCTTCGAGGCATGCCGCCAGAAGTCTGTCTATCCCCGGAAGAGCGTAGCCGACCTGGCTGCGAGGTTCGAAATGAAGAAGAAAATTGGCGGGGTGTTTTGTCGCGAATTCCTTCCACGCGTCTCTCGTCGAAGCATCCACAGGCCAGGCGTCAAACGTGGCCACCGACAGGAGGGACTGCAGGACGGATGGATCGGCATGATCAGGCGCCCAACTGCACATTGCCACCTCTGCGGCAGGCGACCAGAGCGGGAAGGCGCCCCAAGGCTCGCCAGCCCGCCGGCCCAATGCATAGAGGCGCACCTGCTCGTCGTTCAGAAGGTATGTCGGATTCTGCTGAAGGAGATCCGTGGCCGAAGGAACGCAATCTCGCAGGCCATACACTCCCGGGAGAACGCGAACGAAGCTTTCCGCATTCATGATCAGCGTTGGCCCGATGCTGGCAGGAGATCTTTCCGGCGGAAGCCTTTCCGTTGCGATTTCCACCAGGCGTGACAGTTTCGTGGGGCCGACCTCCTTCAGGATAGCCCTTAGCAAGTTCGTCATGGTGAAGCCGTCGTCATTCGACTCTTCATTCACCTCGATGGCGGTGGCGGGCGCAAGCTCCGCATCTGTCGCCACGACGTCATGTCCACCTATCCCGAACCACTGTCCGTCATCCGCTTCGAGGAACAGGTGAGGATACCGTTCCATCATCGCGGTGACATATCGACCCGAGACAGTGCCTCCGCCACGGGCTGAGCCGAGCTGCCTTGCCAGCTCTGCAGCGTCGCATGGGTTGGTGCGGTTACCGATCAGCCTGTGAAGTTCGATGATCCTGATCTGGGACCGTGCCGGGTTTTCCTGGCACAGCACGTAATCGGAGTGGACTCTCAATCCGAGACCCAGCACAGCAGCGATGCGGTGAATTTCGAAGGGCTCCGAGGCGTGGAGTGGAGGAAGCGGGCGAGGTAGCTCCTTGCCTTTCAGCAACAGACCCAGTTCTGCTCTGGCCTGATCGAGCTCGCCGATATCCATGTCCGAACGACACCACCCACCCCGCCATCGAGTGGCGACCTGATCCAGCAATTCGGATGTCGAGATTGCCTGAATGTCCATGAGCAGTCGGACATGCGGGCATATCGACAAGCCGTTGGAAATGTCCGAAAGTCCGAGGAAGTCACGGTCCTCGGCGATGGTCGCCCATATTGCCGTTCCATGGCCGATCAAGCTCTCCTGCAGGGGGAGCCGAGTCTTCATCAGCCGCATTTTCCCGAGGGCCTTGCTCTCCAGTTGCCTGATCCGTTCTCTCGTCAGATCATAGCTGGTGGCAATCTGCTCCAGGGTTTCCGGAACGGTACCTAGCAATCCGTATCGTCGAGTCACGATGTCGCACGCGCGTTCGTCGAGTTCCTGAAACAGGATTGCGGTCAGTGCTTGAGGCGGCTGGATATCGTTCGACCGCAACATGCTGAAGTGGAACTCGGGGAGGGCGACAAGCCTGCGGCAAAGGTGGTTGAACTCGTTGCCTTCCGCAGCTGCGCTCTCGAAGAGCAGGGATCGCAACGCTGCAACGGACTGATGATCCAGCCCGTTCATGCCGAAGTGGGTCTCGATCAGACCGATGCACGCTTCCTTCAATTCCAGGAGGCTCGTTCTTCCGAAGTTCTTGATTCCGAGCAGGGTGGCGCTGGTTTGCCCCCATTCCACAAGCAGCTCCCCCAACGACACGTCGCGGAGTGGAGATATCCCGACGCAATGTGCAAGGCGGACGGAAACGCCGATCGCCTCGATTGTGTCGTGCAGGGAAATCGCTGAAAACAGCCGGGTGACCTGCGTCATTAGGAGCTGCTTTAGGTCGCTCCTCTCCTGCCCGGTTGACGATCGGGCCTGCTGATCAATCTCGCCGGATAGGGGCAATTCGCTTCTTGTCGCAAAGCGAGAGAGAAGTTCGTGCAATTCGCGAACGGATTTTTGTCCCATTGCCGGTACGCTCAGGCACATCGTGTCGAGGGCTGGGCCCATCTGGAAAGCCTGGGATACCGTCAGTTCTCGAAGTGCGGATCGGCGGACACAGTTTGTCAGCCGGACCGATGCTCCCTCGCCAACAACGAGTGCGCCGAGCATGGGGTCTGGACCTAACTCATTCGGCATCAGCCCAACAAGGCTCGGTGGCATTGCATCCGATTCCGCATCCCGCTGTTCATGTGTCCCCATGAAGGCAACAATTCGACAATATTGGTAGAAAAATAATGAAATAATTTTGGAGGGTTGTGGAAAAAGAGATGCCGCTGAGGTGCATTCAAGTCATCTTTGAAGCACCGGAGGCATTTCCTTGATGCATCCGTGAACTTGGATACGAACTGCTCCAACGGGCGCGTGGGCTGGCAATCTAGTCTGGACGGTGATTGCTTCCCATGCCTTGACGGTGGTGGAGTGGAGGTTGTGCTCGCGGGCCGCGAGGAGAGGAAGTGTCTGCCGAGTTCACGTCGTAGCGCTGGTGCCGCCGATCAATGCCGCGACCACTTCGGCGATCTGCCTGGCAAGGAGTGGCGGCACGGCGTTGCCGACCTGCACATACTGCTGTGTCCTGTTGCCTTCGAAGAAATAGTTGTCCGGAAAGGTCTGGAGGCGTGCGGCTTCGCGAACGGTGAGGCTGCGGCATTGCCGCGGATCGGGATGGATGAAGTAGTGTCCATCCTTCGAGATGTGGCTGGTAACGGTCGTGGCGGGCGCTTTCCAGGTCTGGACTCGGAACCTGTCCGCGAACTTGCCGCTCTCCCAGTTGCCGTGATTGGGTGCCAGAGCCGCCGGGAATTCGCTCGCCTTCGGTGATCGGCCGAATTCCTCGGCGAAGGTTGCGGCAAATCCGTACCGTGCAAGGTCGCCTTCCATGTGACCTCGGGTCTGATGATTGGGCAGCGCGTGAAGATTTTCGTCGCCGAGCCACTCTGCCAGGCGTTCGTCGCTGATTTGCGCAGGCGTCGTGCTTTGGCGCGGGAGTACCTCATCTCCTTGCTCGATCGATCTTGCGTGATCAGCGAGTCGGGTGGCCACACCGCTCAGCCATGTGCCGTCGGAATGACATGCTGTGGCGGCATTTCTTAACGCGCGTGCGGCGGCGAGGCGCCACGCGGAAGGTGAGTCCTCGGCCTTGCTCAATCCGCTCCTGAGTCGGGCCATGCCTTGTAGCACGCCCTTGACCCGCGCGGGTTCCTCCGAGCGACGAAGCATCGGCATCGGTCTGCCGGTCGCCTTCCATGCGTCGGCGATGTCGCGTCTGAGACCAAGCAGGATCACGCGATGTCGGCACTGGGGGATGCCGTAATCCTCGCTGCGGATGAGATGTCCCGGGAGCTTGCCGCGATCATCCTCGACGATGGGGATCAATGTGTAGCTGTCCTCGTCGCCTCCCGCCGACTTGAGATCGGAGAGAACGCGCTCGATGATGTTCTCGCCTCCGACCTTGGATGACAGCATGCCCTTCACGTTTTCCATGATGAACGCCGCCGGACGCAGGCGCTCGAGAATACGGATGTACTCGCGGTAGAGGAAATGGCGGTTGTCCTCGGATGCGACATAGCCCTTGATGCCCTGGTTCCGGGCCCGGCCCACCAGCGAGTAGGCTTGGCACGGAGGTCCACCGATCAGCACGGTATCTTGGCCTGCCTCTTCGATGACCTTCTCCAGCCGGTCGTCGATCTCCATCCGGGCTTCCTCTGTCCCGAGTTCGAGCATGGCCGTCTCGCTGACCGCTCGGGCCCATTCGGCGGGGTAGGCCGAGACGAGGGCATCCTTCGAGATGGCTCCGCTGATGTAGTCGTAGTATTCAATCGGTGGAATGGCGAACTGACGGAAGAACGACCTCAGGCGCAGGGTCGAGAACGCGGAGGGCTCCTTTTCGACGGATAGTACGATGTCGAAGATCCTCTGGCCCTTCTCGTCACGGAGCGACGAGAAGCCCTCGGCAAGACCGCCCGGGCCGGCGAAGAGGTCAACTGTCTTGAAGTCAGGCATCGGACGTTCGATCTTTAGCAGTCATGAGGCTCCCTTACCAGGAACCTTGCATCATGCCAGGGGGCTCGCGTGGTCGATGTAGTGGATACCGGGACGCGGTCGCGGATGATGGCCGCAATCAAGGGAAAGGACACGAAACCAGAGCTTGCGCTCCGACGTGCTCTCCACGCCTGCGGGCTGCGCTATCGCCTGCATTCGGCAAAGCTTCCCGGTCGCCCCGACATCGTCCTTCCGAGGCATCGCGTAGTCGTGTTCGTGCATGGATGTTTCTGGCACCGACATGAAGGTTGCCGCTTCGCCTCTGATCCCGCGACGCGGCAGGATTTCTGGCAGGCAAAGTTCGCAGCCAATGTCGCCCGCGACCAGCGGAACCGGGCAGAACTGGAGGCCGCATCCTGGAGGGTCGCCACGGTCTGGGAATGTTCGATAAGGCGACTTGGTGCTCCATCGGTCGCCGGTCTTCTCGTGGACTGGCTCGAGCGGGATGATCTGCTGACCGAGATCTAACAGTGTTGTGGCTGCCTCGGCAGACATGCGCGATTTGAGGTGCGGATCGGAGGCTGATTGTGATCCGGAGGAAAAGCGAGCCTTGCGGCGGAGCATGCTTTTTCGTGGTGCTCTGTCGGCACCGTCGCGCGCACCGCTTTGTGGCATTTGATGGGATTTGGTGAGCTAAAATAAAACATCTAGACAGCACCGAAAAGATGCTTAAAGCACGCTATAGCGCCGGATGAATTATGGTATTTTGGTGCGAGTGGTTAGATGTGTGGGGGTGTATCCCGCGCGGGGTAATACAATAGATTTTTATCAATACGTTATTGTATGAAGTAAAAATCCCACCCTCTCCGCCAAGGGACCATCCCACCACATCACGATTCAGTCTCATAAACCCAAGGATTTCCTTGGTTTATGCCTTGAACTGTATTGCCGTTGAGCAGGTTGCTCATCACCGCGCGCGTCATGCACGGCTTAGTGGCTATTTGTATTCGATCAGCACTTTCTTGTGTGCGCTAAGAATGCTCCACCAAAAGCCGAGTTGCCCGGCACAGTGGGGCACTTTGCCCAATACGATATGCGTCGCGTAGATCGCGTCGAAGCGGCGATAGACCCGCCACCACAGCACGGGCCAAAGGAGCCAGAACGGCGGCAATCCCCATAGAAGATTGCTTAGTACGTGCTTGATGAGCGTCGGGTCCTCCCTGCCGCGGCGGTGCCATGCCTCTGCCCCGGCGTGGCCACTCCGCCGGTTTCTCTGCCACCATTGCCACCATGAGGTCATGGCCACATCGTGCAGGGTCATCTCATCGGCCAGGCGGGTGATCTGCCATTGGCGGCGCCGGATCCGGTGGCACAGGTCGTGATCCTCGGAGGCGATCAGCCCCGCGTCATAACCGCCGATCGCCTGCATGGCCTCGACCCGTATCAGCGCATCTCCGCCACATTGTTCGGCGGGCCCCGCGACACCGTCCCATTCGATATCGCATACGTAGTGGAAGAGTGTCTTGTCAGGATACCGTTCGCGCCGCCTGCCGAAAACGATGGCCGTGCGCGGGGCACCTGTAATTTCCGCCAATGCGGCCTCTATCCATCGGGGGGCGAGTTCGCAGTCGCCATCGATGAACTGGACGAACTGCGTATCGGGCCAAAGCGCCATTATGCGCTCAAACCCCGCATTGCGGCCACGTGCGGCTGTGAAGGGCAAGGTGGAATCGAGTTCGATCACTTCGATGCCGAAACTGCGTGCCAGATCGGCGCTGCCGTCTTTCGAGCCGGAATCGACGTAGACGACGCGGTGGCTGTCCCGTGATGCCGACTGCAGCGAAGGCCGCAATCTTTCGCCTTCATTGCGCCCGATCACGACAATGCCGACAGCCGCGTCCAGTGGGAGATCCCGATCGATGGCCGCAGTCTGAATGTTCGACATCGGGCAATCATCCAATTCTTTGGCATCCGGCTTATTGGCATCCCGTTCCTTGGCGCATGCACTTGTGCTCCCACGCCCGGAAAAGAAGAGGGTGCTTCAAACCGGAGCCGGCGGAATCAGCCGCAGCAAGGCCGGCAATCGCTGATACCACAGCGCGCTTGCACGCTGCCGTGGCGACAGGCCTTGCGCCAAACCAGCGATCTCGCGCCGCTTCAAACCCGATCGCTCGCAGAAATAGGGGTGCCGCGTTTGGTTGGCGAAATAGCCGTAGAACAACGCCGCACGGTCTTTGTCGTAAGCCGGTGCACCGCGATGAAAAAACCGGGCGGTATCGGCGAATACCACTGTGCCGGTAGGGCCCGTGCAGCTTACGATGTCACGCGAATACTCGGCGCCAAGACGTTTTTGCAGCACGTCATCGGTACCGAATTCGAAGCAATAGAGGTCATCCACGCCCTGCGATTTGTCTACCCGGCTGATCAGTTCGAACGGCCCGCCTTGGTCGGTCACGTCGTTGCAGTAGACGGCGATCTTGATCATCTTGCGATCTTCACGGTCGCGATGCCACTTGCGCGTGCCGAGTTCGTTTCCGTCCGCCACCGTGTAGAGCAGCGCCATGCCGTCATAGGCAGCCGGTAGGCCGATATAAGCCTCTGCAATGTCGAGCAGGCGCTCGTTCAGGCCCCAGTGGAATATCTCCGGATTGTCCACCGTTGCGGAGGCTGGCGCGCTGATGAATTCACGGCCCGCGCTCGCGTCGCGCCGGGCGCTTTCGGTGCATTCCTGCGCGACCTTTTGGGCCGCGCGCAGCATCTGCGCAGAGCCGGGCAGCCCCAACGCCTCCAGCGAGGTGACATAGACCCCGTCGCGTTCGAGGCCTGCGACGATTTCGCGGTCCAGGCCGTCGAGCAGCGGCAGCGAGGGCCGATGCCGGTCGAGAGCTTTGATGTAACGCCGCCCCATTCGACGACGGATCAGCGGAGTATTCGATAAATTAAATGCAAATTGTGCCGGTTTGTCACCCAAGCGGTTCAAGATTTTCTCAGACAGAGTCTTCGACATGCCGAATCCTTCTACAAGGCGGCCCTTGACGTGCACCCAATGACGATTTGATCCGATCTGGCGCTGCAATCAACTCGCAGATTTCTGTCCAGAATTCTTCCAGTTACAGTGGAAGATCAATAGGCTGTCCTTTTTTGCCTCTCTTTGATGCCCCGCTTCTGTCTGCGCAGGACTATGTCGCCGGGCAGAGCATCGCCGCTCTCGGCTGGCGGCCTTCCGGCGCCCGCCGCGCACTTGTCGAGCGCGGCATCACGCCGGGGAGTGGATGCGATTTTGTAGCGCGGCATCCGATCCCGAATGAGGGCGTTGGGCCTGCGGGGCAGGTCGATCTATCCGACAGCCCCGCAGCCGTTTTCGTCAGGCCGTCGCAGTTTCCTGCAGCGCCGCCACCTCTTCGGGGTCGCCCAGGATCAGGCCGATGCGCTGGTGCAGGCCGACCGGCTGCACGTCCATCACGCGGCTGTGGCCGTCGATCGAGACACCGCCAGCCTGTTCGATCAGGAAGCTCATCGGATTGGCTTCGTAGAGCAGGCGCAGGCGTGCCTTGCCTGTCGTGCGGCTGTCTGCCGGGTAGAGGAACACGCCGCCGCGCTTCAGGATGCGGTGGACGTCCGCCACCATCGATGCGGTCCAGCGCATGTTGTAGGGGCGGCCGCAGGGCCCTTCGCTGGCGGTCAGGCGCTCGTCGATATAGCGGGTGACGGCGGGGGACCACTGCGGGCGGCGCGCCATGTTGATTGCGATTTCGCACGTGCCCGTGGGGATCTGCATCGGCCCGTCGGTCATCACCCAGGCGCCCAGTTCACGGTCCAGCGTGAATTCGTAGACGCCCGAGCCGATCGTCAGCACCAGCAGCGTCTGCGGGCCATAGATCGCATAGCCGGCCGCGGCCTGCGCGGTGCCGGACTGAAGGAAGTCTTCCTCCCGTACTTCGCGGCCCGAGCTGTTCGCGGGCGCGCGCAGCACGGAGAAGATCGTGCCCACCGAAAGGTTCACGTCCACATTGCTGGATCCGTCGATCGGATCGTAGACCAGCAGGTATTCGCCCTTGGGATAGCGGTTGGGGATCGGATGGATCGTGTCCATTTCTTCCGACGCCATGCCGGCAAGGTGGCCGCCCCATTCATTGGCGTCCACCAGCAGTTCGTTGGCCAGCACGTCCAGCTTCTTCTGGACTTCGCCCTGGATGTTTTCCGTGTCGAGGCTGCCCAGCACATCGCCCAGCGCGCCCTTGCCGATGGCGTGGTTGATCGCCTTGCACGCGCGCGCCACCGTTTCGATCAGCAGGCGCAGTTCGGCGGGGCAGGTGGAGTTCGGTTCGCGTTGCTTTTCAAGGAGGAAGCGCGTGAGCGTGGTTCTTGTCATGACAGGGTCCTTACCGAAGAGCGGGCAACTATGGTGAAGCTGGATGGAGTTTCTGGGTCAGCCGGCTCAAACGGCATCGCGCAGGCGCGCAGCGACGTTGGGGCCGTGGGCAAAGGTGGCGGCATCCATGATGGCATCGGCGTCCGGGCGAATGCCGGTATAGAGCACGAATTGCTCCACCGCCTGAAGCACGATCACTTCCGCACCGGAGATGACGGTCTTGCCGGCGGCCAGCGCGGCCTTGATGAAGGGCGTTTCGGCGGGCTGGGCCACCACATCGAAGGCGATCTGGCAGGCGGCGATCTGATCGGCGGGGAAGGCCAGTTCGTCCGCCTGCGGGCCTTCCATGCCCAGCGGAGTCACGTTGATCAGCATCGGCGCGCCCTGTTCGGGCAGTTCGGCCAGCCAGCGGAAGCCGTATTGTTCGGCCAACGCGGGGCCGGCCGCGGCATTGCGGGCGACCACGGTCCCGTCGCGGAAGCCAAGGTCGCGCAGCGCGGCGATCACCGCCTTGGCCATGCCGCCGCTGCCGCGCAGCACGAAGGGCGTGGCGGGATTGATCGCGCGGCGGGCGACGAGATCGTGCACGGCGGTGTAATCGGTGTTGTAGCCGGTCAGCACGCCGTCGTCGTTGACGATGGTGTTCACGCTGTCGATCGCGCGGGCCGAACCCTCAAGACCGTCGAGCAGGGGGATTACCGCTTCCTTGAACGGCATGGAGATCGCGCAGCCGCGAATGCCCAGTGCGCGGATGCCGCCGATCGCGGCGGGCAGGTCGGTGGTGGCGAAGGACTTGTAGACATAGTCCAGCCCCAGCCGCCCATAGAGCGTGTTGTGCAGGCGCGATCCGGCATTGCCGGGCCGGCCGGAGAGCGACATGCACAGCTGGGTGTCCCGACCGATGGATTGCTTGCCGGCCAAGTTGCCAGTGGGGGCGGAAACGGGGGCGGTCATGGCGTCGGGCTCCGGTGTGTCGGCGAATACTGTCGGGTGGCGCTGTGGCGGAGGAACTGTGCATCGGCAAGCCGTGTCTCGGCAACCCGTGCGCCATTTCGCTTCCGCTTGACCATGGCCGGCGAAAATGATGGAACGGATGCGTGAGCGACAATACCCCCCGCCCGGAATCACCTTCTCAACCCAAACTCGGGGCCAAATCCGGGGCCAAAGCCGAGGCAAAGGCCGAAGCGCGCGCGGCGGAGGCGGCGGCGATCCGGCGCCGCTGGATCACGCTGGGCGAAGTCTTGGCGGTGGTCGCGGTGGTGATTTCCGCACTGACCCTGTGGAACAACTGGTCCGAACGCAGTGACAGCGATGCGGTGAAGCAGGCCGACGCGCGCCGGGCCTCCGCCCGCGCGGCAACGCTGGTGCTGGTGGCAAACAGTTCCGGGGACCGTACGCTGGTGCTGAAGCCGGCCTCTCCGGAACAATCCGTGCAGAGCCAGACGATCCTGTTTCCCTCTGCGCTGGGTGTTGAACCCACCGAAACCACCGGCGAACCCCGGATCGAGGCGCAGTGGTTCGAACGCGAGCTGGAAAAGGCGCGCCGCGAGGCAAAGCTGCCGGACGACAGCCGGGGTGACGAGCGGCTGCCCGTGGTCATCAAGACCCGCTTCGTGGTCGATGGCGAAGCGCACGAGGACGTCGCGCTCTACGATATCGGGTACAGCATTTCAGGTCGTTGGCTGGCAGGGCACAGCGTCACCTTGCGCGGCGTCTCGCTGGTGTCGCGCGTGAAGAGTACGGCGGCGCAGGCCGGGGTCGATGCGCGCTGGGCGAAAGCCCTTCCGAAGGGCGACGCGAAAGGCGCGTGAGATCGCGCCGCAATCGTTTGATCCATCGCAATTCCGCCAAAATACCCGGCCCGGGCGACTGGAAAGGCCTGATTTTATCCTAAGATAGCTCCCGTGGGGGAAATCATGATCGGCCCGAGCGGCCGCCCGCGAAGGAGATGAAGTTGACCATCAAGACCATCGAGGAACGGCTCGCGTTCCTTGAGTTCAGTGCTGCGCAGCGCCGTGTGCTCGCGTCTGCCCAGCCGCTCCTGCGCAAGTGCATCGGCCCCGCTCTCGACCGTTTTTATGCCCGTGTCCGCGCGACGCCCGAAATGGCGCGGATGTTCCGGGGTGACAGCCATATCGATTCCGCCAAGTCCGCGCAGGTGGGCCACTGGATGCGGATCGCCACCGGCAAGTTCGATCAGGATTACTACGACGCCGTCTCGCGCATCGGCAAAGTCCACGCGACCATCGGGCTGGAACCGCGCTGGTACATCGGCGGCTATGCGATGATCCTGGAAGAGATCATGGCCGCCGTGGAGCGCACCGCCAGCCCCTGGCGCCGCCTGTTCCGGCCCGGCGCCGATGTCGGCAAGATCAGCCGCGCGCTGGTGAAGGCGGCGATGCTGGACATGGACCTGTCGATCTCGATCTATTTCCGCGAGGCCGAGGCAGAGCGTACGCAGGCCATCGGGGCGCTGGACCGGGCGATGTCGCGGCTGGCGGCTGGCGATCTGGTGCATGACATCGACGATCTGCCGCACACCTACATTTCGCTCACCCAGTCCTACAACAAGAGCCTTGCCAACTTGCGCGGCACGATCGGTTCGGTGGTGCAGACTTCCAGCGCCATCCAGGGCGGTGCGGGCGAGATCGCACGCGCTTCCGAGGATCTGGCCCGCCGTACCGAGAGCAATGCTGCCAGTCTGGAGCAAGCGGCGGCGACGCTGCAGCAGGTGGAGGACCGCGTGAAGGTAACCGCCGGCGGCGCGCAGGAAACGCTGGAAATTGCCGGCGGCGCGTTGGAGGCGGTGACCGATGGGCGCAATGTCGCGGTGGATGCCGTGCAGGCCATGCGCACCGTGCTGGAAAGCGCGCGCGGGATCGACGGCGTGATCGAGGGGCTGGACAAGATCGCCTTCCAGACCCGGGTTCTGGCCATGAACGCCGCAGTGGAAGCCGGACGCGCGGGTGAGGCGGGGCGCGGTTTCGCGGTCGTGGCCGATCTCGTCAGTTCGCTGGCCATGCGGTCCGAGGAAGAGGCACGCCGCGCGCGAGACGGGCTTTCGGCCACCCGCAACGAGATCGAGGAAGCGGCTTCGGCCGTCATGCGCGTCGATCAGGAACTGGAACGGATCGCCGGAGAGGTGGACCGCGTGCACAAGCTGGTCGGCTCCATGGCGCGCGACAATGATGCGCAGGCCATCGCCATCAGCGAGATCAACACCACGGTCGGCATGATGGACCGTTCGACCCAGCAGAACGCGGCCATGGTGGAGCAGACTTCGGCAGCGACGCGCTCGCTCTCGTCCGATGCCACCGCGCTGGCGGCACAGGCGGGGCTGTTCCAGATCGAGGAAGGGCGCAAGCCGGGCCTTCGCGCGGCCTGAGGATTGTTTCAAGGTATGACTGCCGGCCAGTGATCCGGCACGGCGATTGCCTATCAATCAAACAATTCGTCGCCCCCGCGAAGGCGGGGGCCCCGCTTCCTTCCCGCCACGCCGCAGGAAAAGCGGGGTTCCCGCCTTCGCGGGAACGACGAGGTATTTGGGGGCAAGGGCGGTTGATAGCCGATCAAGGCCCAACCCTCACACGTTCCCCGTATCCTTCACCGTTTCCATCGCCACGTAAGTCGATGTGCTGGCAACGTGGGGCAGGTTGGACAGCTTTTCCCCCAGCACCTCGCGATAGCGGCGGATGTCGCGGGTGCGCACTTTCAGCAGATAGTCGAAGTGGCTGGCCAGCATGTGGCACTCCTCCACTTCGGGAATGCGGCGTACCGCCGCGTTGAATTCCTTCAGCGCCTGTTCGCGCGTATCGGATAGCTTCACTTCGGTGAAAGCCACGTGGTCCAGCCCCAGCGCGGCCGGATCGACCGCCGCGTGGAAGCCCCGGATCACCCCCGAATCGATCAGCCGCCGCAGCCGCACCTGGCAGGGCGTCTTGGACAGGCCGACCACGCGCGCCAGTTCGGTGACGCTCATTCGCCCGTCATTTCTGAGGGCTGCGATGATCTTGCGATCGTGTTCATCCAGATCGACTGATTTGATCGGTTTGGCCATGCGAATAGACTAAGTATGGCTTAAACATAAGTCCATATGGCCTGTTTCGATCACATGATAAGGCGGATCGCCAAGCGGGCCCGCGATATTGTGCGCGCATGACCCAGACCCCGCTATTTGCCGCCCCATTTGCCGCTTTCGCCCCCGCCGTCAGCGCGCCGACCGTGCTCCGCAGCGCCATCACCGACGCCTTCCGCCGCGACGAGGCCGAATGCATGGCCCCGCTGCTGGCCGCAGCGACGCTGCCCGATGCGACCCGCGCCGCCGTCCGCGCCACCGCCAGCAACCTCGTCACCACGCTGCGCGCCAACCACAAGGGCACCGGCGTCGAGGGTCTGGTGCAGGAATACTCGCTGTCGAGCGAGGAGGGCGTCGCGCTCATGTGTCTGGCCGAGGCGCTGTTGCGCATCCCTGACGATGCCACCCGCGATGCGCTGATCCGCGACAAGATCGCCGGCGGCGACTGGGGTGCGCACCTCGGCAACGGCAAGTCGCTGTTCGTCAATGCCGCCACCTGGGGCCTCGTGGTCACTGGCAAGCTGGTCGGCAGCGTCGATGACAAGGGCCTCGGCGCCGCGCTGACGCGCCTTGTCGCGCGCGCCGGTGAGCCGGTGATCCGCCGAGGCGTCGACATGGCGATGCGCCTGATGGGCGAACAGTTCGTCACCGGCGAAACCATCGACGAAGCGGTGAAGCGCGCCCGCGAACTGGAAGCGCAGGGCTTCCAGTACAGCTACGACATGCTGGGCGAGGCGGCCACCACCGCCGCCGACGCGGATCGCTACAACACCGATTACGTCAATGCCATCCACGCCATCGGCAAGGCCAGCGCCGGGCGCGGCGTCTATGGTGGGCCCGGCATCTCGATCAAGCTTTCCGCCCTCCACCCGCGCTATGTCCGCGCGCAGGCAAGCCGCGTGATGGGCGAACTGCTGCCGCGCGTGAAGGCGCTGGCGGTGATCGCCAAGGGCTACGACATCGGCCTGAACATCGATGCCGAGGAAGCGGATCGCCTCGAACTCTCGCTCGACCTGCTGGAGAGCCTGGCGCTCGATCCCGATCTGGCGGGCTGGGACGGCCTTGGCTTCGTCGTGCAGGCTTACGGCAAGCGCTGCCCCTATGTGCTGGACTGGATCATCGATCTGGCCCGCCGTGCCGGCCGCCGCATGATGGTGCGTCTGGTCAAGGGCGCCTACTGGGATGCCGAGATAAAGCGCGCGCAAGTCGATGGACTGGCCGATTTCCCGGTGTTCACGCGCAAGGTTCATACCGACGTGTCCTACGTCGCCTGCGCGCAGAAGCTGCTGGCCGCGCCGGACGCGGTGTTCCCGCAGTTCGCCACCCACAACGCGCAGACGCTGGCGACGATCTACCAGCTTGCCGGCCCGGACTTCGCCATCGGCAAGTATGAGTTCCAGTGCTTGCACGGCATGGGTGAGCCGCTCTATTCGCAGGTCGTCGGTGCCGACAAGCTGGACCGTCCCTGCCGCATCTACGCGCCGGTCGGCACGCATGAGACGCTGCTGGCCTACCTCGTGCGCCGCCTGCTGGAGAACGGCGCGAACTCCTCGTTCGTGAACCGCATTGCCGATCCGGCGGTGCCGGTGGACGAGATGGTTGCCGATCCCGTCGATATCGTCCGCGCCATGCCGCACCCTGGCGCGCGCCATAGCGAGATTGCCGCACCTGCCGGCCTCTACACCGGCCGCCGCAACTCCGCCGGTATCGATCTGGCCGACGAGACCGCGCTGACCGCGCTCACCGCCGCGCTGCAGGCCTCCGTGACGCGCGAATGGTTCGCCATGCCCGCCAATGCGCAGGGCAAGGTGCGCGACGTGTTGAACCCCGCCGACCACCGCGACGTGGTGGGCAAGGTGATGGAAGTGGCGCCCGAAGCCGCCGCCGTCATGGTCGCGCGCGCCGCGATCAGCCGCTGGGGCGGTACGCCGGTTGCCGACCGCGCCGCCATGCTTGATGCCGCCGCCGACATGATGCAGGCGCGGATCGGTGAGCTGATGGGTCTCGTCATCCGCGAAGCCGGCAAGTCCGCCGCCAACGCCATCGCCGAAGTGCGCGAGGCGATCGATTTCCTGCGCTATTACGCGCAGCAGGCCCGCGCGACGTTCGGTGCGGAGCAAGTCGCCCTCGGCCCGGTGGTCTGCATCAGCCCGTGGAATTTCCCGTTGGCGATCTTCGCCGGGCAAATCGCCGCCGCGCTCGTCGCCGGCAACACCGTGCTCGCCAAGCCCGCCGAAGAGACCCCGCTGATCGCCGCCGAAGCCGTGCGCATCCTGCACGAGGCTGGCATTCCGGCCGACGCGCTGCAACTGGTTCCGGGCGACGGCAAGGTCGGTGCCGCGCTTGTTGCCGCGCCGCAAGTGGCCGCCGTGATGTTCACCGGCTCCACCGAAGTCGCCCGCCTGATCCAGAAGCAGCTCGCCGGTCGCACTTCGGCGGATGGCCGCGCCATTCCGCTGATTGCCGAGACCGGCGGCCAGAACGCGATGATCGTCGACTCCTCCGCGCTCGCAGAGCAGGTGGTGGCGGACGTCATTGCCTCTGCCTTCGACTCCGCCGGCCAGCGCTGCTCGGCGCTGCGCGTGCTGTGCCTTCAGGAAGACGTAGCCGATCGCACGCTGAAGATGCTGAAGGGCGCGCTGGCCGAACTCAGCGTCGGTAACACCCAGACGCTGGCGACCGACATCGGCCCCGTCATCACCGCAGAGGCGCAGACCAACATCGCCGCGCATATCGAGACGATGAAGGCACGCGGCTGCAAGGTGGAGCAAGTGGCAATCCCCGCCGACTGCGCCAAGGGCACGTTCGTTGCCCCCACCATCGTCGAGATCGACAGCATCGCCCAGCTTGGCCGGGAGGTCTTCGGCCCCGTGCTCCATGTCGTCCGCTTCCGCCGCGACGATCTGCCGGGCCTGATCGATGCGATCAACGGCACCGGCTATGGCCTGACTTTCGGCCTGCACACCCGCCTCGACGCCACGGTGGAGCGCGTCACCTCGGCGGTGAAGGCGGGCAACCTCTACGTCAACCGCAACACCATCGGCGCCGTCGTCGGCGTGCAGCCGTTCGGCGGGCGCGGGCTTTCGGGCACCGGCCCCAAGGCGGGCGGGCCGCTCTACCTCGGCCGTCTGGTCACCAAGGCACCCGAAGTGCTGGGCCCGGCCGGGCACGGCGCGCCGCTGGTGGAAGCCTTCGCCGCATGGCTGGAGAGCGTGGGCGAGGCGAGCGCCGCAGCAGAAGCGCGCAAGATCGGCGCAGCATCCGCGCTCGGCACCGAAATGGAACTGACCGGCCCGGTGGGCGAGCGTAACCTCTACGCGCTGCATCCGCGCGGCCGCGTGCTGCTGCGCCCGGCGACCCGCGCCGGCCTCTTCGCGCAGATGGCGGCCGTGCTGGCCACCGGCAATACCGCGACTGTCGAGGGCATGGCAGTCCCCGGCGGCCTGCCTGCCGAGATCGAGGCGCGCTTCCACCCGCACGCGGGGGAGGCTTTCGCGGCCTGCCTCGTCGAGGGTGACGCCGCCGCCGTGCGTGCGGCTTGCGAGGCGGTGGCGGCAATGTCCGGCCCGATCGTGCCCGTGCATGTCAGCGCCGGGCCCAATGGCGCCTGGCTGCTGGAAGAGGTTTCCACCTCGATCAACACCACTGCGGCGGGCGGCAACGCCAGCCTGATGATGATCGGCTGACGCAGGCTTCATCATCGCGGCCGTCATCGCTGCGACTCGGGCGGGCCGTCCCCCTCGTGGGGGCGGCCCGCTGCCGTTTGCGCACAAGGTGACAGGTCGGTTGACACAGTTGACACGGTCCAGTGAAAAACGCGCGAGTGTCACCTTGTGGCGCCTCGTGAGGCCAAGTCGCTGATCCTGCCTGCATTTCGAGTCGCGCCCCCATTCATGGCGCAAGAGTCTCAAATCGCACGCTTGTAGGAAAACGAAACAGGCCGGAAACAGTCGCCGCGTCCCGGCAGAAGCCCGACTCGTCCGCTTTCGGGAAACTCCCTCATCGCGGTGTTCTTCACATCTTTGCGACCGAGCGGCACAGGTGTAAGTTGTCAGGTGGAGAAACACCCATGGGCAGGATGATCGTAGAGGCTGCCACGAGCATCGACGGATATTGGACCGATGCCGATGGCGTGACCGTTTTCCCGGTCGATGATGCGCGGCGCGCCAAGATGGTCGCGCGGCTGGCCGATACCTGCGGTGCCGTGGTGATGAGTGCCAAGGCCTTCGCGGCAGGCGGCGATCCGGACTGGTATGCCGACAATTACGAGCTTCAGGTGCCGATCTTCGTCGTCACCGATCATGCGCCCGTTCCCGCCCCGCGGGAGAATGCGCGGCTGCACTTCCACTTCCACGCCGATTTTGCCTCTGCCTTTTCCGCTGCCCAGAAAGTGGCGGGCGACAAGGCAGTGCTGGTGATTGGCGGGGCCCGGACGGTCAGCGCCGCGCTCAGCACCGGCAAGGCGGACGAGATCTGGCTGCGCGTCATGTCGCGCGCGCTGGGCAAGGGCGCGCCGCTGTTCGATGACGACATGCCCTTCGAGGACTATTTCGTCTCCGAGATGGAGAACACCCCCAGCGCCGTCCACATGCGGCTGGAGCGGCGGGACCAGAACTAGGCCGGTCGCGGGCCGTTTCTTCCCTATCGAAAAACCACTTCGTCGCCCCCGCGAAGGCGGGGGTCCCGCTTTTTGGGTTCACGCAGAGACGCGGAGACGCAGAGGGGGCGTGCCGAAGCTGCCCCCTCTGCGTCTCCGCGTGCTTAAAAAGGAAGCGGGATCCCCGCCTACGCGGGGATGACGGGGAATTTTGGGGGAAGGTAGTGTACCGAGCGCCTCAGGCGCAGGCCGGCACCGCTTCCAGTTCCACGCCGCGCTTGTGGTGCGCCAGGGTCAGCAGGAACACCGCCAGACCACCCAGCGAAAGCCCCGCGCCGATCCAGCCGGTGGAGGTCAGCCCCCAGCCGGCCGAGATGGCCAGACCGCCCAGCCACGGGCCCAGCGCATTGGCGAAGTTGAAGGCGCTGTGGTGCGCGGCAGCGGCCAGTGCCTGCGCCTCGCCCGCAACGTCCATCAGGCGGGTCTGCAGGATGGTGCCGAGGCCGCCCGAGAAGCCCACCATCAGGATCACCGGAACCAGCGTCCAGATATTGCCCGCAGCGAAGGGGAACAGCGCAAGCGAGAAGGCGCTGAACAGGAGTGCGCCGATCGCCGCGCGGCTCTGCGCGCGGTCGGCGGCCCAGGCCCAGAACAGGTTGCCCACCGTCATGCCCACGCCGAATACCGCCAGCACCACCGGCACCAGGCCTTCGGACACCTTGGTGACTTCGATCATCGTCGATGCGACGTAAGTATAGACCGCGAAGAGGCCGCCGAAGCCGATGGCGCCGGTCAGCAGCGTCAGCAGCACTTGCGGGCGGCGCAGGGCGCTCAGTTCCCGCGCGGCGCTGGCGCCTTCCGACGGCGGCTGGTGCGGCGCGAACAGCGCGACGGAGGCCATGGTCATCAGCGCCAGCACCGAAACCACCGCAAAGCCCGCACGCCAGCCCAGCGCCTGTCCCAGCCAGTTGGCGGCGGGTACGCCGATGATCGTGGCGACGGTCAGCCCCGACATCACCATGGCCACGGCCTGCGCGCGCCGGTTTTCCGGCACCATCGATGCCGCAACCAGCGCCGCCACGCCGAAATAGGCGCCATGCGGCAGGCCGGAAAGGAAGCGGAACAGGATCAGCAGCGGATAGCTGGGCGCCATGGCCGAAAGCCCGTTGCCCAGTGCGAACATTGCCATCAGCCCGATCAGCAGCGCTCGCCGCCCCACTTTCGCCGCCAGCACCGCGATCACCGGCGCGCCGACGAAGACGCCCAATGCATAGGCGCTGATGGCGTGGCCCGCCTGCGGCTCCGTCAGATGAAGGTCGCGCGCGAAATAGGGCACGAGGCTCATCGCCGCGAATTCGGTGGTGCCGATCGCGAAAGCGCCCATGGCCAGCGCAAGCGTGACGAGGGCAGGGTGGGTGTGTTTCTGGTTCGGGTTCATGTTGCACTGCAATATTGGGGGCATTTGGCACTTAGTACCCCACGGCGCAAAGCCAAGGCCTATGATGAGTGTGTTTTTTGCATGTGAAAATTCATGTCGCGCAACTTGCAGACATCGATGTCGGCCTAACTGACTGCCTTTTAACTTCGAATAAGCAGATTTCGGCTATTCACTCGCGCGGGGACGACAGTTGCGTCGTGAAGGGAATCGGCCTTGCGCCATGAAGCACCGATGGTGGAACGCGCCGCCGGGCCTGCTGGGCCCGCGTCGAACCGGCGCGCGCGCAGTCGGCAGCCGTCCGGAGACATAGCCGAAAGCGAGTGGCGCGATCTGGAATCGCAGGCGCGATTGCCGTCGCAGATGCTGGCGTTCCACGGTGCGCTGGCTGCAACGATGCTGGCCGGCCGGGTGCAGCGGCTGGTGGCGGTGCGGGAGATGGGGCGGGTCATCGCGCTGCTGCCGCTCTGTCGCCGCAAGGGCTGGCTGGGGCGCTGGCATGCCGCCGGGGAACGGCAGGTCTACGAACCGGTTGACGCCCTCTGCCGCGACGATGCGGCTGCCGCTGCGCTCGCGGGTGATCTGGCGCGGCTGAAGCGCCCCTTGCGGCTGGAGCGGATCCCGGCGGATTCGCCGCTGGTGCGCGGGCTGCGCAGGGCTATGCGGCGGCGGGGGCTGCTGGTCGTTCGGCCGGCTACGGGTTGCCCGACCATCGCCATCGACCCCGGCGCCACCGATCCCGAGGCACGCTTCAATTCCGGCCGCCGCTCGGACTTCCGCCGCGCCCGCCGCCGGGCCGAGGCCGAAGGCGCGGTGACGTTCGAGATGCACGCCCCGTGTCGGGAGGAATTCGACACCCTGTTCGACGAAGCGGTGGAGATCGAACGGCGCGGCTGGAAGGGAGAGACCGGCTCCGCACTCGGCTGCGATCCGGTAAAGGCCGCGTTCTTCCGCGATTTCCTCGGCCGCGCGAGCGGGGAGGGGGCCTGCCGCATCGCTTTCATGCGGATCGGCGGCAAGGCGGTGGCGATGCAACTGGCGGTGGAATTCCAGCGCCGCTACTGGCTGTTCAAGATCGGGTTCGACACGGCCTTTTCGCGGGTGTCTCCGGGCAATCTGCTGATGCTTCATGCGCTGGCCGATGCCACCGGGCGGGGGCTGCTGGGCATCGAATTGCTGGGCGAAGTGGAGCCGTGGATCATGGATGTCTGGACGCGCGAGGCGATGGCTTGCGTGCGGCTGCAGACCTATCCGTTCAACCTCCATGGCCTTGCCGCACTGGCGGTGGAGGCGGCCAACTGGCTGTGGCAGCGGCGACCGGGATGGATGGCGCAAGGGCGGGCGGCGCAGGCATGAGCGCAGGCGTCGGCACGAAGCTGCGCGTGGCCCTTTCGCGCACGGTCGAGGCTGTGGCCCCGGCGCCCGATGCGGCGGCGGCAGCACGGGCGGCGCGTTCTCTGCACGAACGGGGCATGGCGGCGACGCTTAGCTATTTTCCGGCATGGGATGGCGTGCCGGATGGCATCGTGGCTGCCTGCGAGGCCCTGTCTCGGGCCTTGAACGGCGCGGTTCCGGGCACTTGTCTGGCGATCAAGGCCTCCCCGCTGCACTTCGACAAGGACCTGCTGCGCGCCGTGGCCGGCCCGGCGCGCGGGGCGGGCATGACCGTGGTGTTCGACGCGCTGACCCACGCACAGGCAGGTCTGACGCTCGATCTGGTCGAGTGGCTGGCCGGCGAATACGGCACAAGCGGCACCGCGCTCCCCGCCCGTTGGCGGCGGAGCGTTGCCGACGCCGAACGCCTGCGCGACTCACCCGTGCGCATCCGTCTGGTCAAGGGTGAGTGGGCCGATCCGGATAGCGACGCGGGCGACCTTTCGGCGGCGTTTCTCGAACTGGTGCACCTGCTCGCCGGACGATCCGCGCCGGTGGGCGTGGCCACGCACGATCCGGCACTTGCCCGCGCGGCGCTGGAGATCCTGAAAACCTCGGGCACTCCCTGCGAACTGGAGCAGTTGCGCGGCCTTCCCATGAAGCGCAGCAGCCGGGTGGCCGGCGAACTCGGCGTGCCGGTGCGGCTCTACTGGCCCTTCGGTCCGGGTTGGTGGCCCTACGCCGCCGAGAAACTGGTGGAGCGGCCTTATCTGCCGAAGTGGTGGGTGGTGGATCGTTTCCGATAATATCGGATTCCGAAGCGGTGGGCGCGGCGTCGTTAGCGAAGGAGAAGTGTCATTAACCGATATCTTGCGCTGGTCTTATTGACTGCGATTTGTAATTTCACTGTCGAAGTCAACGCGCGAGATTCTGTATCTAATTTTCAAGCGCGGCGATCGAAAGTCGTGCGATTGCTGTTTGCCATCCAGCAGGGCAACAAATCGGCAATTGGACTGTGTCCCGGGGCGTGGTGTAGCTGAAGCCGAGGCGCCGCGCATTTCGGCATCCGTCTGGGCCGTTCATGCTCCTGGGACTGCTGAGAGCATGGTGATTGGATTGTCGCTGACCGGCGCCATGGTTTCAAGGGTCATATAGCGGGCACGCTGGACGGCCCATTCGTCTGACTGTTCCATGAGGATAGCGCCGATGAGTCGGGTGATGGCAGCCTCATTGGGGAAGATGCCGACGACATCCGTGCGGCGTTTGATTTCGCCGTTGAGGCGCTCGATGGGGTTTGTGCTGTGTAATTTGGCGCGATGCTCGCGCGGGAAGGTCATGTAGGCCAGCACATCGGGTTCGGCTTCATCCATCAGGTTTGCCAGTTTGGGCAGTTTGGGTCGCACCTGATCGGCCACGGCACGCCATTGCTGGCTGGCGGCCTCGGGTGTTTCCTGAGCGAAGGCGGTGGCGATGAAGGCGGAGACAACCCTGCGGCCGCTTTTACCGGCATGAGCCAGCGCATTGCGCATGAAGTGAACCCGGCAGCGCTGCCACGTGGCACAGAGCAGTTTGGAGACGGCTGCCTTGATGCCTTCGTGCGCGTCGGAGATGACCAGCTTGACGCCGCGCAGTCCTCGGCGCGTCAACTTGCGCAGGAAGGCGGTCCAGAAAGGCTCGGCTTCCGAGGCGCCGATGTCCATGCCCAGCACTTCGCGGCGACCGTCGCTGTTCACGCCTACCGCGACGATCACCGCCACCGAGACGATCCGCCCATTCTGCCGAACCTTCACGTAGGTTGCGTCGATCCAAAGGTACGGCCAATCCCCTTCGATCGGGCGGTCCAGGAAGGTATGCACGCGCTCGTCGAGCTCCTCACATAGGCGGCTCACTTGGCTCTTGGAGATGCCGTCCATGCCAAGCGCTTTGACCAGATCGTCCACTGAGCGGGTGGAAATGCCCTGGATGTAGGCCTCCTGGATCACCGCAGTCAGCGCCCGCTCCGCCATCCGACGTGGTTCGAGGAAAACGGGAAAGTAGCTGCCTTTGCGCAACTTTGGGATCCGCAGCTCGACAGTGCCGGCCCGCGTCTGCCAGTCGCGCTCGCGGTGCCCGTTGCGCTGAACAAGCCGGTCGGGAGACTTCTCGCCGTAGCCAGCGCCAGTCAGGTTGCCGACTTCCATCTCCATCAGCCGCTCGGCGGCAAACGAGATCATCTCGCGTAGAATATCCGCGTCCGGGGTCTTCTCTACCAGCGAACGCAGGTGCATCATCGGATCGGTCATCGTGATTCCTTCCGTCAGGTTCGAGTTTCGCAACCCAAACCTATCCGAAAATCACGGTGACCACCTCAACCCTCAGCTACACCACCTCCCGGGACACGATCGGCAATTGCCAAGGAAGGCGTGATCGGCGTTCCTTATTATCTGGGTTATGACCAGCCCAAGCCGCAAACTCCGGTGCCGTTTGCCGTTGAATCGTTGGCGGCCTTCGCGTCATGCACGGCTTTGGATGCAGAACCGTCAGCGACAAACTGGCTGAGTGTTCAGTGGGATTGCCCTGCTGGCGTGAAGCAGCCTTGGCGCAGCACGGAAACCGCATTCAAGTTCGACGGGATGAAAATCACGGAAATTCGAACCACGCCCGGTGCCACGATTTTGTTTTCTCGCGATGCCGGAGCCTCTTAATCGCCGGATATGGCGCACGATTTGTGGCTAGCTGAGGGCGGTTTAGTCTTTGACGATCCCGTCCACCGTGATCCGGTAGCCGGCCAACTGGTATTCGGAGATCGTCACCGTGAAGGAAGGCGCTTTACGATCGAAGCGTGAGGAAGTCCGCCCGAAGGCGAACTTCCGCGCAACCTTACAGATCCAGGCCGAACTCCGGCGCGTTCTGGTCGGTGTGGTCGGAGGTGGGATGGGCTACGTGGATGCCGCATTCGGTCTTGTCCCACCCGCGCCAGCGGCCGGAGCGGGGGTCTTCGCCTGCCGCCACCTTGCTGGTGCAGGGCATGCAGCCGATCGACGGATAGCCCTGCGCCACCAGTGGGTGCGGGGGCAGGTCGTGCTCGGCGATATAAGCGGCGATGCGGTCGGGGTTCCAGTCGATCAGCGGGTTGATCTTCAGGCGCCCTTGCGCGTCGGTCGTGTCGATCTCGAAGCGCGGCAGCGTGGCGCGGGTCGAGTTCTGGAACGCCTTGCGGCCGGTGAAGGAGGCGTCGTAGTTCAGCAGCGCCTTTTCCAGCGGCTTCACCTTGCGGATCTCGCAGCAGCCGTCCGGGTCGTAGGACCAGCGCAGCCCGCTTTCGTCCTTCTTCGCCAGTTCTTCCGCATCGGGCAGCAGGTTGATGAGGTTGGTCAGGCCCAGTCGATCGGCCAGCTGGTCGCGATAGGCCAGCGTTTCGGGGAAGTGCTTGCCCGTTTCCAGGAACAGCACCGCCACCGAAGGATCGACCGAGGCGACAAGATGCAGCAGCACCGCCGATTCCGCACCGAAGCTGGACACGATCGCGATATCGCCGGCCATGCCTTCCTTGAGCACCGTTTCGAGCATTTCGTTCGTGTCGGTGCCGCGGAACAGGCGGTTCAGGCGCACGGCATCGGCCTCGTCGAAACGAGGGCCGGTGTCGATCAGGTCGCGAATGCGAGTCACTTCGGTACGGGTCATCGGGTGGTCCCTTATGACGGCGATTTTCCGGTTATCGAGGCGGAAATCAGCCGTGGCGCTTGGCCCAGATCGCAGGGCGACCGTCGACGACGGTGGCCTGATAGACGTTTTCCCAACGGTCGAACGCGGTCTGCGCGTCCTGTTCGTTGAGGGCCTTGTCCGGCGCGAAGGCATCGAAACCGCAGCGCCGCAGGTGGTGGAGCATGTCGATCACCAGATCGCCCACCGCGCGCATCTCTCCGTCGTAGCCCGCTTCGCGCAGGATACGGGCGGAGGAGTAGCCACGCCCATCGGTCCAGGCCGGGAAGCTCACTTCCACCAGCGAGAGACGGTCGAGGTGCGGCAGCAGATCGCGGGCGTCGTCGCCCGGTTCGATGCGGACGGCGCTGGCATTGGTCTGCTCGCCGAAGGAATCGACGGTCACTGCCGGATCGTTGACCGCTTCGTCTTCACGAAAGCGGAATTGGACTTCAACCATAGATCGCTTCCTTGAACGGGGCCATGCCGATACGGCGATAGGTGTCGAGGAAGCGTTCCTCGCCCTGCTTGTTGGCGAGATAGACTTCGGTGGCCTTTTCGATGGCATCGACCACGCCGTCCTCGGTGAAACCGGGGCCGGTGATCTGGCCGAGCGAGGTATCCGCGCCCTCGCTGCCGCCCAGCAGAAGCTGGTAGTTTTCCAGCCCCTTCTTGTCGACGCCAAGGATGCCGATGTGGCCCGCGTGGTGGTGGCCGCAGGCATTGATGCAGCCAGAGATTTTCAGCTTCAGCTCACCGATCTCGGCCTGACGTTCGGCACTGCCGAAACGTTCGGAGATCTTCTGCGCCACCGGGATCGAGCGGGCATTGGCCAGCGCGCAATAGTCGAGGCCCGGGCAGGCGATGATGTCGCCCACGGTGTCGAGATTGGCGGTGGCAAGGCCCGCTTCGTCCAGCGCCTGCCACACGGTGTAGAGGTCTGCCTTCTTCACGTGCGGGAAGACGATGTTCTGGGCGTGGGTGACGCGCAGTTCGTCGAAGCTGTAGTCCTTCGCCAGCTGCGCCATCAGGCGGATCTGGTCTGCGGTGGCGTCACCGGGGATGCCGCCCACGGGCTTCAGAGAAACCGTGGCGATCACATAGCCCGCCTGCTTGTGGGCATGCGTGTTGCGCTCCACCCAGAGGCGGAAGTCGGGATCGCTCAGGTCTAGATCATCCGGGGCGCCGGCTTCGAAGCCGGGATCGACGAAGTGCGTCTTGATCCGTTCCAGCTCGGCCAGCGGCGGTTCGATCGGCTGAGTCAGCAGGTGCGCGAACTCTTCCTCCACCTGGCGGACGTATTCGTCGCGGCCCAGTTCGTGGACGAGGATCTTGATGCGCGCCTTGTACTTGTTGTCGCGGCGGCCATAGCGGTTGTAGACGCGCAGGCAGGCCTCGGCGTAGGTGATCAGCTGGTCCAGCGGCACGAAGTCGCGGATCAGCGGGGCAATCATCGGGGTGCGGCCCATGCCGCCACCGGCGTAGAACTGGGCGCCGATCTCGCCAGCGTCGTTGCGCACCATCTTGATGCCGATGTCGTGCAGGCGCATCGCCGCGCGGTCGGTTTCCGACGCGATGACGGCGATCTTGAACTTGCGCGGCAGCACCAGGAATTCCGGGTGGAAGCTGGACCACTGGCGCAGCAGTTCCGCATAGGGGCGCGGATCGACGATTTCTTCCGCAGCCGCGCCCGCATACTGGTCGGACGAGATGTTGCGGATGCAGTTGCCGCTGGTCTGGATGGCATGCATCTCCACCTTGGCCAGTTCGGCCAGGATGTCGGGCGTGTCTTCCAGCTTGATCCAGTTGTACTGGATGTTCTGGCGCGTGGTGAAGTGGCCGTAGCCGCGGTCGTACTTGTCCGCGATATCGCCCAGCAGCGTCATCTGCGCGGAATTCAGCGTGCCATAGGGCACCGCGACGCGCAGCATGTAGGCGTGGAGCTGGAGGTAGAGGCCGTTCTGCAGGCGCAGCGGCTTGAACTGATCCTCGGTAAGGTCGCCGGCAAGGCGGCGGCGCACCTGATCGCGGAATTCCGCGACGCGGGTATCGACCATCTGCTGGTCGTATTCGTCATACTTGTACATCAGATCACCCAGTCTACGGCTGCGGGGTCGGACGGCTTCAGCGTCAGGTCGAGGCGGACGGTCGGCCCAAGGGCGCGGATACGCTCCTTGATGTGGGCCGGGCGCACGCCTTCTTCGGTCTTCGCGCCATCGACGATATAGGCGCCGACGACATTGCGGGCGCCTTCCTCGCGCGCGGCAAGGGCGGCGCCATGGTCGCCGACGTCGGCGGAATCGTTGACATCCAGCGACCAGCTTACGCCGGTCCACCAGATGACCGCCCCGGTCTTGAGATCGTTGCCCGTCAGGATCTTCACTGTTGTACTGCCTCCAGCGCTGTTGCGCTTACGATGGTATCGGGCTGCGCGGTAACAGCGCCGATGACGATGAGCGCGGGGCTGGCCACCCGTTCCCGCTCAACAAGCTCTGCAAGTCCCGCAAGCGACGCGCGCAGCACGCGCATGTCGCTTCGCGTGGCCTTTTCGATCACCGCGACGGGAACGTCGGGCGTCAGGCCGTCCGCAATCAGCTTTTCGGTGATCTGGGCGGCGGTCGCAAGGCCCATGAAGATCACCAGGGTGCGGCCCTTGCCGGCAAGGCCGGACCAGTCTTGGTCGGTCAGGCCCTTGCACTGGCCGGCCACGAACGTGACGATCGAGGCATGGTCGCGGTGCGTCAGCGGGATTTGCGCGGCGGCGGCGGCGCCCAGCGCGGACGAGATGCCGGGCACCACTTCCACCGGAACCCCGGCGGCGCGGCAGGCTTCGGCTTCCTCGCCGCCGCGGCCGAACACGAAAGGATCGCCGCCCTTCAGGCGCACGACATCGTTGCCGGCCAGTGCCTCACGCACGAGCAGGGCGTTGATCTCCTCCTGCTTCATGGTGTGGCGCGAACGGGCCTTGGCCACCGAGATCAGACGCGCGGAGGGGCGCGCCATCGACAGGATCGCCGGATCGACTAGCCCGTCATGCACGATCAGCGCGGCATTCATCACCAGCCGCGCGGCGCGCAGGGTCAGCAGGTCCGGATCGCCGGGGCCGGCGCCGACCAGAAAGACTCGGCCAATGGAGGCGGAATTCGGTTGCATGGTGGCGCACATGATACCGCAGGACCGGGGATACCAGCCAGAATGGCTTTGCAGGGGGCAAGGGCGACTTTAGGGGGCGGAGGGCCGGTGCCGCAAAATTCGCATTTCGCGAATTTTCAAACGGTCTCTCAGGCCGATCCGCACGAAAATGTCCTGATTGGGGCATTCCCCATGCAAACGCTCAGGTCGTCGCAAATTCGACAAGAAATGCGCGCGCGCATGCCGAATGTCCCATAAAGGAAAAAGAGGTCGTTGCTGTTTAGGTGGCGTCCTGACGCGATTTAAGAGCGATGGCTTGCGCCATGGTTTTGAAATCGATGGATATTTTGGATGCGCGACGGGTTAACTCGTTGATATAGCGATGCAATTTCGAGTGATGGTAGATATATATTAGTAATAAAACAGGATGAGTGTCGCAAAGTAATCGTCAATTGATGTCAATTAATCTGGCGCAAGTGCCGTGCAAGTGGTCGCAAGACGCTGTTCCTGCTTATCTGTTCTGTCTATAAGTGAATTGTGGGTGTTAAAGCTGCGATCGCAGGTAGACGGGTGGGGTAAGTGGTTGCCGCAGTTGGGTGACGACTAACCGGTGCGCTAACCAAATCTTAACCCAAGGAGGTGACTTTTGATCCTCTTGGAGATCGCGCAATGCCCATCGAGGCACATTTCGAAGTAAACCCCGAAGCTGTCAGCTATGGCAGCGACCGTGTACGCGCACCGCGCCGCAAACTGATGTTCGAGACGCAGGGATCGAACGCTGGCGGGGTGGATCTGCCTGTACTGGTTCACAATTTTTCCGAATCCGGGCTGCTTCTGGAAAGCACGGCGCTGCTGACTATCGACGAAACGATCGAACTGGATCTACCGGAGGCCGGCCTGACGCCCGCGCGCGTGGTCTGGTCCAGCGGCAACCTTTACGGCTGCGCGTTCGACCGGATGTTGCCCAAGGCGGCGCTAAGTGCAGCGCAGCTGCGCGGTGTTTCGCAGCCGGGGATCGATCTGCCGTCAGCCAGCCGGAGTGCTTCGGATGCGCCTGCGGGTGGTAATGCGCCTGCCGCGATCGGCGGCGAAAGCCTGGGTGAACGCCTGCACCGGCTGCGCAAGGAGCGCGGGCTGACGCAGGGCGAACTGGCATCGCGTCTGGGTGTCAGCAAGCCGACCGTTTGGGCCTGGGAGCAGGGGCGTGCGCGGCCGATCGAGGACCGGCTTGAGGCGATTGCCCGCGAACTGGGTGTCGCCACGACGGAGCTTCGTCCGGGCCGCACGGTTGCCGGCCTGCCCGAACTGATCGCCCGCTGCCGGGAACAGATCGCATCGGCTGTCGAAACCACGCCGGACAAGATCAAGATCATGATCGAATTGTGATCCCTTTCGGGATCGCGAATTGCAAGATCGGCCGTTTTCGAGAATCGTCTTTGCGACTCGGTAATCAAATGGTAAATGCAGGAATAACAATTACTTAATACAAAGCAGGTTAGGTAACAGGGCTAACTTTCTTTGCGTTTGAATAATTGTTTGGGTCGCTTTGAGTGCGTTTGGTTGGTGGCTGCGTTTACTCATTTGCGTGGGTGCGCGTCTGCTAACCGGCAAGTTCGAGTGACCGCTTGTTCCTTGGGATCGTCTCGCGATCCATCGGCACCGGGGCACTATGAGCATGGGAATGGAATTCACATTCCGCGAATCCTGCACGTTGTACGGTCTTCTTGCGGAGACCACGTCGGACATCATCCTCAAGACGGATCTTGAGGGTGTGATCGTGCATGCCTCGCCCGCGATAGAGCGGCTGGGCGTGCGGATCGCGGCGGCGCCGCGCCTGCTCGATCTCGTGTCCGAAAGCGCCCGCGCCGCTGTGGCGGGCGAACTGGACGCAGCGCTTTCGGGCCGGGACGCGGAGGGGCAAACAGGACGCTGGGTGGAATTCCCCGCCGTCTCGACCGACGAGCGCGATACCTGGTTCGAACTGCAGGCGCGCGCGCTGCGCGATGAGCAGGGCAGGGTTTACGGCGCGCTGGCGGTGATGCGCAGCATCGATGAAAAGCGCGTGCTGAAAGACCAGCTTTTCGCCGCGACCTACACTGATCCGCTGACCCGCCTGACCAATCGCGCCGCTTTCATCTCCATGCTGGAACACATGGTCGATGCGCAGATGGACGGGTGCCTGGCGATGTTCTCGATCGACTTCTTCCGCACCATCAACATGAAATACGGCCAGAACACCGGCGACGATGTGCTGCGCGTTTTTGCCGACCTGCTGCGCGAAATGCTGCGGAGCGACGACCTGATCTCCCGCATCGGCTCCGAACGGTTCGCGGTGTTGCTGCCGCGTACCAGCCCGTCGCAGGCTCAGGCGATCTGCAGCCGGGTGGTGGCGACTTTGGCCGATTTGCGCCAGACCGTAGGCGAAAGCCGCATGGCGATCACCGCCAGCGGCAGCGTCGCCCAGATTGCCGACAGTCTGGACAGCACGATCGAGCGCGCGGAACTGGCGTTGTTCTTCGCCAAGGCCAAGGGCCGCAACCGTCTGGAAATGGAAAAGCCACGCCGCGTGGCGGCGTAGGTTTGTCGAAAATGCCTGAAGGGCATTTTCGGCGCGGCACCAGCCCTCTCCCCCACCCGACCACCCGATAGGGTACACTCGTGGATGGTCGGGTGGGGGAGAGGGCCGGTGCCGCGCAAAATCCGCTTGCTGCGGATATTCAGGCGGCTCTTACGCTGTCGTCATCGCCTCCAGCGCCTGTTCGATGTCCGCGATAAGGTCGCCCGCGTCTTCCAGGCCGATCGAGAAGCGCACGCCGTAGATATCGGCTGGGTTCTCGGCTTCCGGCGGCCAGGGCATGATCGAGCGATAGCCGGCCGGCGCGATCGGGATGCACAGGCTTTCGAAGCCGCCCCACGAATAGCCGATCCCGAACAGCTTCAGCGCATCGACGAAGCGATTGCGCTGGACCATCGTCACATCCTTGAACACCACGCTCATCAGCCCGCTGCCGCCGGTGAAATCGCGCTGCCACAAGTCATGGCCCGGCGCTTCCGGCAGCATCGGGCAGAGCACTTGCGCAACTTCCGGCCGATCGGAGAGGAAGCGGGCGATCTTCAGCGCCGTTTCGGTGCCCTGCTTCAAACGGACGCCCAGTGTACGCAGGCCGCGCAGCGCCAGCGCCGCGTCGTCGGGAGAGACGATATTGCCCAGCTGCTGCGCGCGGTTACGCAGCTTGGCGTAGAGGTCCGCCCCGGCACTGGCAGAGCCCATCATCAGGTCCGAATGGCCGCCGACATGCTTGGTCAGCGCCATCACCACCACGTCCGCGCCCTTGGTCAGCCCGTGGAAGCCGAGCGGGCTGGCCCAGGTATTGTCCAGAACCGAGATCGCGCCCTTTTCGCGGGCGATCCGGGTCAGCGCCGGCACATCGCAGACTTCCATCGAGAGGCTGCCCGGCACTTCCAGCATCACCGCGCGGGTGCGTTCGGTGAACAGCGCCTCATAGGCGGGAAGGTTGAGCGGGTCGAAGAACTTCGTGGTCACGCCGAAGTCGGTCAGCAGCCCAAGGCCCATCGATCGCGTGGGGTCGTAAGCGTTGTCGGTGATCAGCAGCTCGTCGCCGGGGCGCAGCAGTGTCAGCATGACGCCGACGATGGCGGCCACGCCGGACGGATAGATCACCGTGCCCGCCGCACCGGGTTCCAGCTGGGTGAGGGCATCGCAGAGCGCCCACTGCGTCGGCGCGCCACGGCGACCGTAGAAGAAGCGGCCGTCCTCGTTATGGCGCGGCCCTTCGGCCAGCGCGGCGGTGTTTTCGTAGAGATGCGTGCTGGCGCGCCAGACCGGCGGGTTGACGACCGCGCCGGTCCAGTCCTTGCGCCGCCCCCCGGCGACCAGCTTGGTGGCGGGGGAAAGGTCGTCGATATTTTCGAAATCGCTCAAGGGAATCTCCAGTTGTCCGTTTGGAAATCCGGCCGGAGGCCGAATTTCAGCGGCACCGGCCCGCTCCCCCACCCGACCTCCCAGAGTATATCCCGTTGGGAAGTCGGGTGGGGGAGCGGGCCGGTGCCGCTCGGTCTTGCGACGAACCCTAGTCGTGCGGCGATTGCCGGTCGAGAGGCAGTGTTACTCCGCAGCCTGCGGAACGTGCGGGCCGTTGTAGGAGCGGGCTCCGTCGATCTCGCGCGACTGGATCGGCGCATGATCGCGCGGGCCGGTGTCGATGCGGACCGGGGCAAGCCCGGCACCGTCGCCCGGCAGGCCGAGCGAGAACACGCGCCGCTCGATCGAGCCGTCTGGCAGCGCCAGGAACAGGCGCAGCAGCGGCACGAACAGCATGGCATTGCCCTGCCGCACCGGGCGGATGGCATTGAGCGGAAGCTGGATTTCGCCCTTCACCTCGCGCGTCTCCCCCGGCGCCATCGTTTCGAAACGGTGGCGCGGCGGCACCGAGGTCGGGTCGGGCGCAAGCTGTTCGGCCTGCGAGAGCGAGGCGTGGGCGGAGATCATGTCGGCCGCGATCACCGCGCCTTCGGGCAGGCCTTCGGCGGGCGCCGTCAGCGTCATGCGGTAGACCAGCGTGGCATAGACCAGCGACTGGCGCATCAGCATGGGTTCGAAAGTGACTTCCGCGCGCTCGACTGCGACCGGGGCAGAGCGCGGGCTGACGATCGGGGATACCAGCGGCTTCGGCGCGGGTGGACTGGGGGGCGGGGTGACGGGCGTGCGTGCGACTGCGGGGGCAGCGGAAGGCGTTGGCACGGCGGCAACGACCGGGCGCGGGGGCGCGACGGGCTGTGCCGCTTCGGGCACGTCGTCCTCGTCCTCGGGCTCCGGTTCCAGACCGGCTTCTTCCCATGCCGTGGCGGGCGCGGCGCGGCGGCGGAGCAGGGCGAACACGCCCAGCGCGGCCAGCAGCAGTGCAACCGGAATCGCCAGCCACCATTCGGGCCAATGGCTGGCCGTGGTTGCGGGAGCGGCCGGTGCAGGCGCGACAGGCGCCGCGCTCGATGCCTCAGGCGCGGGTACAACGGCGGTGGGAGCCTGCGAGGCCGCAGGCTGCGGCGCCGGGCTGGCGGCAGCGGGTGAAGGGGCGGCCGGTATCGGCGTAGCCGCCGCGCGCGGCGCAGCTTGTGCGGGCGTCGCCGTGGGGCGGGCCGCAGGGGCGGTAGCCTCGGGCGCCTTTTCGGCCGGGGCCTTGACCACTGGGGCCTTCACCGTGGGAGGCGGGGCGGCGGGCAGCGTAACTTGCGGGCTGGGCGCATCGTCTGGCGCATTGCTTGGGTGTGAGACGACAGGATTCTGCGCGTCCACCGGGCCGGAGGGGCGCTGCGCCTGCGTGCTGTCGGCGCCCGGCGGGAGGCTCCAGGTCTCCTGTGCCATCGCCGGCACTGCCGCGCCCGTACCGATAAGGGCGCCCGCCAGCGCCGTGGTTGCAAAAAGAAGTCGTGTTCTGGTCATATCGCCCCGCATCATCCCTCAGCGCGGAAAGCGGGCACGCGCTGAACCTTGTCTTAATATAGGCTTTCGCCACGACGAATTGAAACCGATGATAGCCGAAACGTCTCTCGCCTTGAAGCCGTGGAAACCGGGAAGAGCCGGGAAAGCTTGAAGGAAGGGGGTTGGGCACTTATCAAGGCGGGCATGACCGATACTTCCCATTCCCCCCTGCATCTGGGGCAGAACGTGCCGTTGCCGACTTCGCCCGAAGCGGCCGTGCTGGACTACGTTCCCAACCCGCGTCAGGGCAGCCTCTATCTGGTGCGCTTTGCCGCGCCCGAATTCACCTCGCTCTGCCCGGTGACCGGCCAGCCCGATTTCGCGCATCTGGTGATCGACTATGCGCCGGAAGCGACCATCGTCGAATCGAAAAGCCTGAAGCTGTTCCTTGGCTCGTTCCGCAACCACAACGGTTTTCACGAGGACGTCACCGTCGGCATCGGCCAGCGGCTGTTCGACGAGATGAAGCCCCGTTGGCTGCGCATTGGCGGTTATTGGTACCCGCGCGGCGGCATTCCCATCGACGTGTTCTGGCAGTCCGGCGCGGCGCCGGAAGGCCTGTGGGTGCCCGATCAGGGCGTGCCCGGCTACCGCGGCCGCGGTTGAGGCCAAAGAAATCCTCCCCTGGAAGGGGAGGTGGCAGCACGAAGTGCTGACGGAGGGGTATCCCGCTGTCAGCGAGGCGCTTGATCGAGAGGCTGACACCCCTTCACCACCCTTCCTTCGACGAGCTCAGGATGAGCGGGGGTGGTCCCCCTCCCCTTGCAGGGGAGGATTTGGCCCTGAAAATGAAACAGGAGCGCCGGGTCCGTCCCGGCGCTCCCGTATCCCCGAACTTTCCCTCCAGACGACCTTGTCGGCCGTTTCCCCGGAAGTCCGCGTCGGGTGACGTTTGCCTTGGATCCTCTCTCTCAAGTTCCAGTCAGCGTATTGCTGCGATTTTCGTGAGATTGACCGGGCGATTGCCCATCGCCGCCAGCTGGCGCGTGGTCAGGCACTGGGCCTGCACCGTGGGCGCATCGGCGCCCAGCGCAGCCTGCGAACCCAGCGCATCTTCAAGCCGCGCGGCACAGGCCTCGCGGCTCTGATAAGTCTGCACGGGGGTGGAAAGGCGCTGGCACGCAGTGCCGTCGTCGCTGCAGCCGAACAGGGCAAGGGCGATGAGGGTGACGCTCAAGTCTCTCTCCTTTCAGCCGATACAACGGGCGAACTGCCGGAAATATCCCGCCAAGTGGCGAAAAAAGAGTCCGTTTCGGGGCTGGAACCTCCCGCCGTCCCAAGCGTAAAGCAACGCTTATGGACAAGATCAAAGCCAAGCTCATCATCCGTCCCGCCACCGTTGCCGATGCGCCCGCGATCGCCCGGCTTTCCACCAAGGTCTACGGCAAGGCGGACGGCTTTACCCGCGCCGAAATCCGGGGGCAGGTGATCAACTTCCCCGAAGGCCAGTTCGTGGCGGAATACGAAGGCAAAGTGGTGGGCCACTGCGCGACGATGATCGTCACCGCCGATCAGGCCTTCCGCCCGCATACCTGGGAAGAGATCAGCAACGGCGGTTACGGCCGGCCGCCGGCGGATGATGGCGACGTGCTCTATGGCTTCGAGGTCTGCGTCGATCCCGACTATCGCCGCCTGCGCATCGGCCAGCGCCTCTATCGCAAGCGCAAGGAAGTCTGCCAGTATTTCGAACTGAAGGGCATTGCCTTCGCCGGCCGCATGCCCGGTTATTCGCGGCGCAAGCGGCAGTATCCGAACCCGGCCGACTATCTGGAGGCGGTGAAGAACAAGAAGGTTCGCGATACCGTCATCCAGTTCCAGATGAACGAGGGGTACGAGCCGCGCGGGATCCTGCCGGACTATATCCCGAACGACAAGGAAAGCGGCGGCAACGCCGTGATCATGTACTGGACCAACCCGCTGGCCCCGCGTGACACCGGCAAGGCCATTCCGGGCTTCAAGGAACGGGTGCCCTCCAGCGTGCGGGTCGCCACCGTGCAGTTCATGATGCGCAAGATCGAGACCATCGACCAGTTTGAGGAACAGGTGGAATACTGGATCGACGTCGCCTCTGACTATGAGAGCGACTTCGTGGTGTTCCCCGAACTGTTCACGCTGGAACTGCTGTCGATCGAAGAGACGAAGCTGGAACCGGCGCAGGCGATCGAGAAGATCGCCGACTATACAGAGCGCTTCGTGGAATTCATGCAGCGCATGGCGGTCAGCTACAACATCAACGTGATCGGCGGTTCGCACCCCACGCGCGTGAAACTGGGCGGCGGCAAGAGCGAAATCCGCAACATCGCCTATACCTTCCTGCGCGATGGCGCGGTGCATGAGACGCAGAAGCTGCATCCCACCCCGTCCGAACGGAAGTGGTGGAACATCAAGGGCGGCTACGGCGCCAATGTGATCCCCACCGACTGCGGGCCGATCGGCGTGATGATCTGTTACGACAGCGAGTTTCCGGAACTCTCCCGCCACCTCGTCAATCAGGGCGCGCTGATGCTGTTCGTGCCTTTCTGCACCGATGAGCGGCGCGGGTTCCTGCGCGTGCGCTATTGCTGCCAGGCCCGCGCGGTGGAGAACCAGTGCTACGTCGTCACCTCCGGCGTCGTCGGGAACCTGCCGAACGTGGAGAACATGGACGTGCACTATGCCGAAAGCGCGATCCTGACGCCTTCGGACTTTCCGTTCGCTCGTGACGGCGTGGCGGCGGACACCGCGCCCAATACCGAGACGATCGCGATTGCCGATCTCAGCCTGGATGCACTGCTGACCGCGCGCCAGTCCGGCGCGGTGCAGAACCTGAAGGACCGCCGCTTCGACCTCTACAGAGTGGAGTGGACCCAGCAGGCGGGGTGAGGCAGCGGAGTAAGCGGGCAAGGTGAGGCGGGCGCACCGAAGCCGGTAGTACCCCCGCACCGCAAATTCTCCCGTCATCCCCGCGAAGGCGGGGATCCCGCTTGTTCTTGCGGCGTGCCACGAAAGAAGCGGGGCCCCCGCCTTCGCGGGGATGACGGAGTGTTTCGGGCTTCTGAGTTCGGGATAGGGAGCGGGGGAGGGACGGTGCAACTCCCCGCCGGTCTAGATCATCCGCGAAATCTGCGCGGCGATCCGTTCGCGCAGGCTGCTTGCAGGCGGCAGGGCATAGCTTTCCAGCCGCGCCACGCCGAGAATCGCATCCTCCCCGAAGCAGTGCGCGAGGGGGATCGTGTGGCCGCCGATGTGGCGCTCGGTCTCGGTGGAATAGAAGGCGTGCACGGTCGGCAATTCGGGCTCTTCCGGATCCTGATCGACCACCATGGCGATCCGGCCGGAGCGCAGCAGCACGAAGGAGCCGATCGGATAGACGCCCATGGCCTCCACGAAGCGGCCGACGATTTCCGCATCATAGCGGTCCGGCTGGTCGATCAACTGGGTGAGCACGCTGGAGGGGTCTTGCACATGCCCGGTCAGCGCGCCGCAGCAGGCCAGATCGTAGAAGTCGCAAATCGCCGCCATACGGGAGAACAGGTCGATGTCCTGTCCTTTCAGTCCCAACGGCCGACCGGAACCGTCCAGCGCTTCGTGATGGCGGGACACGGCGCGCAGCACCTCTTCGGGCATATCGCCCGCCGCTTCCAGCAGATCGCGGCCGATGAAGGTGTGGCGGTCCCACAGTTTGGGATCGAGCCGGCCGACGCCGCCGGCCTCTTCCGCGATCTCCACGTCCAGATGGCTGACGCCGACGTCCAGCAGTAGCCCGGCCATGCCCGCAACCCGCGATTCCGCCGGAGGCAGGCGCATCTGCCGGGCAAGCGAGACCATCAGCGCGCTGGTCGCCAGCATGTGGCGATAGACCGGCTCGCTGTCCGACTTGCAGCGCATCAGGCCCGAAAAAGCGTAAGGGTTGCGCTCGATGGAGGCGTGGATGTCGTCCACCACCGGGGCCACTTCCACCACGCGCGGGGCCTTGCCCAGTCGCGCTTCCAGAAAGACCTTGGACACCGCCTTGCGCGCCTTGCCCGCTACCAGCCGGGCATTGCCGAATTCGCGGCTGATCGGGATCGGGCCGGAGCGTAGCGAAGCGCCATTGGCGATGATCGGCCTGCGGAAAGGGGGCGGGTGCGGTAGGGCGTGCTGTTGGATCGGAGGGTGTTGAACCGATCGTTGCGTTGCTGTTCGCAACTGGGTGACAGGGGGTGCAACTTGCGCCGCATCGGCCCCGCCGTTCGGCAGGTCGCCACCGCGTTCGGTATCGATCACCACCGCTTCCAGATCGCTGTTGCGCACGGCGACCAGCCGCTCCCGATCCTCGATCAGGAACTGCGCGCGCCAGAACGGATGGCGCAGCCAGTTGCCATGAAAGGACTGGATGAACATCCCCATTTCCACCTGCGATGGAGATATGCGCTTGAGAACCATGCCGAACCCGCGATCTGGAGAAGCCCCCTCTCGCGATAACGTGAACATGGCTGTGCTGGCGTTCGCGGGGGGATCCGTATGTTACCGTATTATAGAGGGTAGCGGCCGGTAACCGGAGGACAGCGCAGGTTAAATCCGTCAGGGTTGTTGGGCGGAGGGGCTGGCCGGATAGACCTGCACTGAGACGAGCGGCAAGGTTGCCTCAGCCGCCGGGGTGGGGCTGGCGGAGGGTTCAGGCGCTTGAGCAGGCGGCTGGTATTGCGCCGAAATTCCGGCGTCGGTGAACTGGCGGGCCACTGCCGCCAGCGCCTGTGGGTCTTCGCCCGAGAGCGTGACTCTCGCCATGCCCCAGCGTTGCAGCGCCCACAGCGCAAGGTCCGGCGCAATCGCATCGGCGGGGCGGCCCGTGCCGTCCGTGCCGGTCCAGACCGCCAGCACCGGTTGCGCGGGCGGCACCAGTCGCACGGTCCAGCCTTGCGTCGATCCGCTCACGCGTGCCTCTGTGGCGCGATAGTCGGCCAGCGACCATCCGGGCAGGGTCACGGGCTCCAGATAGACCTGCCGCTGCGCGCGATCGGCCCAGAGGCTGCGCGTCGGCAGGCCGATGGCCGTGCGGATCGCGTTGTAGGGCGGCGCATCGGCGGCGATGCCGGCAGCGGTGCGCTCCATCGCCGCATCGACCATGGCGCGCGTCTGCGCTTGCACATCGGCGGCGAGCACTTGTTGAAGGGTGATGCCCACATGCTCGCCCAGCGCCTGTTGCAGCCGGGTTTCGGCATTGGCCTGGGCATTGGCGGCGTAGCTGGGCGTCACCACTACGGCCTTCACCGATGGCTCCCCGAACAGGGCCGACTGCACATCGAGCTGGGCGATAGTGGACCCGTCGCCGGCAGCGGCCAGAACCGCCGATCGCGCGGCAAGGCGCACGCGGCCTTCCTGCGAAAGCCGCGTCAGCGTCATCGACAGCGGCGTGGCCAGCACCAGGAAGGCCACTACCAATGCCGCCACGTAGCGCGGCGTCCACTCCACTTTCCCCAGCGGCCGCGCCGCGCGGGATAGCCGCGTGACCAGCGCGACGCTGAAGGTGATGGCGGCAAGGTTGGTGAAGAACAGCAGCAGCGCGCCCAGCGCGAACATCGGCTGCAACACGGCGATGCCATAGCCGACGACGGTCAGCGGCGGCATCAGGGCAGTGGCGATGGCAACGCCGATGGCGGTTCCGCCCTTGCCGGTGACGGTGGCATAGCCGCCCGCCACCCCGGAAAACAGCGCCACGGCAAGGTCCAGCAGGGTCGGCTCGGTACGCGCCAGGATTTCGGGCGTGGCATTGCGGATCGGGGAAAGCAGTGTCAGCAGCAGCCCGGTGATGATGCCGATGGCCGCGCCCACCGCCACCACGCGCGCCGCCTCGCGAATGCGCTGGCCGTCCAGAGAGGCGAAGCCGATGCCCAGTGCAGCGATCGGGCTCATCAGCGGAGAGACCAGCATCGCCCCGATCACCACCGCAGTGGAGGATTGCAGTAGGCCCAGAATGGCGATCCCCGCCGCCAGCGTGCACATCAGGACATAGCCGTTGGTCAGCTCGCCCTCCTTGCGCACGGTCTGGCGCAAGTCGAAGGCCTGATCGGGCGTTAGTTCGGGCAGCAGCACGGCATGAACGAAGCGCGTGCGCAGGCGGTGTAGCCGTGCACGCAGGCGCCGCAGCCATGGCGGCGCGGTGCGGCGGACGGAGGCGGCCGGCTCTGCGGATGGAGGTATCTCGCCGGTCATGCGGGCGAAACTCCGGACGGGAAACGGGCCGGGGCGGACGGGGGGAACGTGCGCATGCCCATCAGCCTAGCGCGGCGACGGCGACATTCAAGCGTGACGGATCAACGGGTTTGTTGGGATCAGGGCGCCGGGGATGATTGTGTGGAAGTCGGGGAAACGGGCAGCCAGCTTCAAAGTGGCGGCTTACCCAACAGGCGCCAACTAATCACTATTGGACGCACGCCCTAAACTTTCGGGGAGCACGGGCGCCGCCGGGGGCTGCATGGACAGCCGCTCATAGAGGTCGTTGACCACATACAGCGTTTGATCCTGTCTAATCTTATTCCAACACGGCCGCACCACCGCCAGCGTTTCGCGTATCCACTGGGCAGCAGCTTGGCGGCCCTTATTGCTCGTCAGGTCGAACAAATCGTGCGTATCTTGAATCGCAAAACGACCGACCTGCACTTGCCGCGACTTATGGCGCGAACGTACATGATGCGGCTTTGCAGACCAAAGTTCATCGATCTTTGCCCGATAGGCAGGGCAATTATTCGCGCTCACGACGTCTCCAAAACCATCGCTTGACGGATAATTTGCCCAGAGGTCCGAGATACCAGACCCCGGCGGTTCGCAAGCGCCCCCTCCAAGCCTAATTGCTATTCGCCGTGCCCCATGACCAACTGTAATTGTCCCGTGGAATAGAGCAATCGCGATACAAATATTCTCCGGTGTCTCCACAGCTTGTGTGATCGATGCTGGCTCCAACACAGTCTGCGCCTTAGCTGAAGGATTCGCGAACACCCAAAGTGCGACAACTGTTGTCAGCGCTTTTCCAAAATATCCGCCCAATCCAGTCATTTTGGCCTCGTAGTCGCCGAAACTCGCACCGTAACTAGGAGGTTCTAACTATCGCCTTAAGCTCAGGATATGTCTGCTGTGAGCGCTGCGAGAGCGAGGATTAGACGTCCGCTACGTTGGCGTCAGCGGACAGTCTGCTTGCAGCTTGGAAATCCGATCGAATTCGCTCGTTAGCGCCGAACTGCCTGATGTCCCCTAAACCCCCAGCCACAGCGCGCCATAGCCGGGCAAACGCTCATGATCGGCGTCGTTCACGGATAGGATCACCATGCCCTCGGCGGGCTCATCAAGGTCGATGGGCTCGGGAGAGAGGTTGAACAGGCAGCGCACGCGCGCGGTGCCGGCGTCGCGTTCGAAAGTGAGGAACGCGCCCTCCGCCTTGCAATCGATGAGGCTGCCGTGGTGCAGCGCGGGGATCGCTTTACGCAGTGAAAGGACGTGGCGGGTGAAGTGCAGCAGCGAAGTGCTGTCCGCCTCCTGCGCGCCCGCCGCGCGCGACAGGTTCTCGTGCGACATCGGCAGCCACGGGGCGCCGGTGGTGAAACCGCCCAGCGGCACGGCGTCCCACGGGAAGGGCGTGCGCACGCCGTCGCGAGAGAGGGTGAGCGGCCAGTTGGCAATTGCCTCCGGATCCTGAAGCTGCTCGTAGGGGATGTCGTCCTGCACCAGCCCCAGTTCCTCGCCCTGATAGACGATCACATTGCCGCGCAGCGCCGTGAGCAGGGCCATCTTCACGCGGGCGAAGGCGGCACGGTCTTCGGGGGCGGACCAGCGGGAGACGGCGCGGGGGGCGTCGTGGTTCTCGAAGGCCCAGCTTGGCCAACCTCCCGTCTCTCCGGGCTGGAGTTCCCAGCGCTGCAGCACGTCCGCGACGAACCCGGCGGTCAGGGCCGGGGCATAGAGAAAGTCGAAGCCATAGGCGCTGTTCAGCCGGTGGTCGCCCGCCGTATAGGCGCGGCGGTCGGCCTGCGGGTGGTCGCCGCCGATCTCGGCCACGGTGTGGATGGCGGGAAACGCGTCGCAGACCGCGCGCAGCTTTTCGACCACGGCGACCATGCCGGGGTGGGACTGGCTGTACTTCTTGATCTGATAGTCGAACGGCCGGCTGCGCGTGCGGCCGTCTTCCGGCGCGGGCGGATTGTCGCGCAGTTCGGGATCGTGCATCGCGTGGTTCAGCGCGTCTAGCCGGAAGCCGTCCACGCCGCGTTCCAGCCAGAAACGGGCGACGCCCATGATCGCGTCCTGCACTTCCAGATTGTGCATGTTGAGCTGCGGCTGTTCCTTCAGGAACGTGTGCATGTAGTATTGCCGCCGCCGCGCGTCCCAGGTCCAGGCGGGGCCGCCGAACACCGATTGCCAGTTGTTGGGCGGGGTGCCGTCTTCGTTGGGATCGTGCCAGACGTACCAGTCAGCCTTCGGATTATCGCGATTCTGGCGGCTTTCCGCGAACCATGCGTGGCGGTCGGAGGTGTGTGCGTAGACCTGATCGATCAGCACTTTCAGGCCCAGTTCGTGCGCGCGGGCGACCAGCGCGTCGAAGTCCGCCATGGTGCCGAACACCGGATCAATCCCGCAGTAATCGGCCACGTCATAGCCGAAATCGCGCATCGGGGATGTGAAGAAGGGCGATATCCAGATCGCATCGACGCCCAGCGCTGCCACATAGTCCAGCCGGCGCGTGATCCCGGCCAGATCGCCCACGCCGTCTCCATCGCTGTCCTGAAAGCTGCGGGGATAGATCTGGTAGATCGCCGCGCCTTGCCACCATGGGCGGGCCGGCGAGTCCAGCGATGTTTCGGCAGGCTCGCCCAGAGGGGTATCCGCAGGGGTATGGTCCAGGGTCATGCGCACCTTTCGCGAAGGTTGGCGGAGCATGCCGGTATAGCATCGGCGGGACGGGCTGGCGAATTTTTTGCGGCAGCGCACAATGGCTCTTGCCGCTCTGCAACGCTGTGCTAGCCATGGGGGGAGGAAGTCGGGAAGGGATAGGGATGCTTCCGCCGCGAAGTATCCCGATGATGACGTAAACTGCTGCCGTTGGACGATTTTTTGTCCGGCGGTCGGCCCGTTCAGGAGTGTGCCCGTGGCTACCGATCCTGTGTCAGACACTTCCGGTTCCGTCTCCGATACGGGGCCGCTGGCGTCCGTGCAAACCCCGTCCGAAATGGATCAGCACATCGTTCGCGTGCTGCGCAACCGCGTCGGCAAGGATGAGCGCGCCGCCAAGCAGTACGACTGGTACACCGCCTCGATCTACGCGCTGCGCGACAAGATCATCGACAGCTGGTTCGAATCCACGCGCCGCACGTACGATACCGGCGGCAAGCGGGTCTATTACCTTTCGATGGAGTTCCTGATCGGTCGCCTGCTGCGCGATGCGCTTTCGAACATGGGCATGACGCGCGAGTTCGAGAAGGCGCTGGCCGCGCACGGTCTGGACCTTGCCGCACTGGAGGAGCTTGAGCCCGATGCGGCGCTGGGCAACGGCGGGCTCGGCCGTCTGGCCGCGTGTTTCATGGAGAGCCTCGCCACGCTGGATATCCCGGCTTACGGCTATGGCATCCGCTACAAGAACGGCATGTTCCGCCAGCGCGTCGACGATGGCTGGCAGGTCGAACTGCCCGAGACATGGCTGGCCCACGGCAACCCGTGGGAGTTCGAGCGGGTGGAAAGCACCTACCGCATCGGCTTTGGCGGCGAAGTGGTGGCAGAGGGTGAGGGCGTGTTCTGGCACCCGGCCGAGCAGGTCGAGGCGACGGCCATCGACACTCCGATCGTCGGCTGGCGCGGCAAGCGCGTGAACACGCTGCGGCTGTGGACGGCCAGCCCGCTCGACCCGATCAAGCTGGATGCCTTCAACGCCGGCGACCACTTCGGCGCGCTGGCGGAGCAGGTGCGGGCGGATAGCCTCGTGCGCGTGCTCTACCCCGCCGATTCCAGCCCCGCAGGGCAGGAACTGCGGCTGCGGCAGGAGTATTTCTTCACCGCCGCCTCGATCCAAGACATCGTGCGCCGCCACGTCCAGTACGAAGGCGATATCCGCACTTTGCCCGAAAAGGTGGCGATCCAGCTGAACGACACGCACCCCTCGGTCGCGGTGGCCGAACTGATGCGGCTGCTGGTCGATACGCTGGGGCTTGAGTTCAACGAGGCGTGGGATATCTGCCGCCAGACGGTGTCCTACACCAACCACACCCTGTTGCCTGAGGCGCTGGAATCCTGGCCGCTGCCGCTGTTCGAGCGGATGCTGCCGCGCCACATGCAGATCATCTACGCGATCAACAGCCGCGTGCTGCGCGAGGCGCGCAAGGCGGGCTGCGACGATGCGCAGATCGCGGCAATCTCGCTGATCGACGAGGGCGGTGAGCGGCGCGTGCGCATGGCCAACCTCGCTTTCGTGGGGTCGCATTCGGTGAACGGCGTGGCCGCGCTGCACACGGAACTGATGAAGGAGACGGTCTTCGCCGATCTCCACCGCCTCTATCCCACGCGGATCAACAACAAGACCAACGGCGTCACCCCGCGCCGCTGGTTGCAACAGTGCAATCCGGGCCTGACCCGCGTGATCCGCGATGCCATTGGTGACGGCTTCCTTGATGACGCGGAAAAGCTGTCCGACCTCAATGCCCATGCTGACGACAAGCAACTGGGCGAGCGCGTGGCCGAAGTGAAGCGCGCCAACAAGGTGGCGCTGGCGGACTACATCAAGAAGACGATGGGCGTGCGGCTCGATCCCGATGCGCTGTTCGACGTGCAGATCAAGCGCATCCACGAATACAAGCGCCAGTTGCTCAACCTGATCGAGACGGTGGCGCTCTACGACCAGATCCGCAGCCATCCGGAGCGGGACTGGGTGCCGCGCGTGAAGATCTTCGCGGGCAAGGCGGCGCCGAGCTATCACAACGCCAAGCTGATCATCAAACTGGCGAACGACATCGCCCGGCGCGTCAATGCCGATCCTTCGGTGGGCGGGCTGCTGAAGGTGGTGTTCGTGCCCAACTACAACGTCAGCCTGGGTGAACGCATCTTCCCGGCGGCGGACTTGTCCGAACAGATCTCCACCGCGGGCATGGAAGCATCGGGCACCGGCAACATGAAGTTCGCGATGAACGGCGCACTCACCATCGGCACGCTCGATGGCGCCAATGTCGAGATCCGCGATCATGTCGGCAGCGACAATATCGTGATCTTCGGCCTGACGGCGGAGGAAGTCGCCCACAAGCGCGCCAATGGCTACAATCCTCGCGAAGTGATCGAATGCTCGCGCGAATTGAGTCAGGCGCTGACGGCAATTTCCTCCGGCGTATTCTCGCCCGACGATCCGAACCGTTACAAGGATCTGATCGGCGGCATCTATGACCACGACTGGTTCATGTGCGCGGCCGACTTCGACGGTTATGCCGCCGCGCAGCGTTCGGTTGACGCCTGGTGGGAAGATACTTCACGCTGGCGTGCGGCGACGATACGCAATATTGCGAATGTCGGGTGGTTTTCGTCCGACCGGACGATCGCCGAATATGCGAGAGAGATCTGGAAGGTTCTGTGACGCCAAGGGACAGTCTGAAACCACCGGAAAGTGCGATAGAGGCTCTCCTTCAAGGCGTTCATGCCGATCCGTTCTCGCTTCTGGGCGTATTGCCCGGACCCGACGGCACGTTCGTGCGCGCCATCCTGCCGGGCGCGGAGGAGGTCGAGGCGTTCAGCCTGGATGGGCGGCGGCTGGGCGTGCTGGGCAAAGTGGACGATCGCGGCCTGTTCGAGGGGCGGCTGATCGCCAAACCGCAGCCGATCCGCTACCGCTGTTCGGACGGGCATCATCAATGGCTGGTGACCGACCCCTATACCTTCGGGCCGGTGCTGGGGCCGCTGGACGATCTGCTGATCGCGCAGGGCACGCATTTCCGCCTGTTCGACAAGCTGGGCGCCCACATCATCACGCATGAGGGCGCGGGCGGTGTCCACTTCGCGGTATGGGCGCCGAATGCCCGGCTGGTCAGCGTCGTCGGCGATTTCAACGATTGGGACCCGCGCCGCCATGTCATGCGCGATCGCAAGGATATCGGCGTGTGGGAGATCTTCATCCCAGATATCGCCGACTATCGCGCCTACAAGTACCACATCATCGGCGCGGACGGTGCGGAGCAGCCGCTGAAGGCCGATCCTTTCGCCTTCATGTCGGAAATCCGCCCGGCCACCGCCTCGATGACCGCGCATCCGGCCAAGCTGGACTGGGGGGACGAGGCGCACCGCGCGCACTGGGCTTCCATCGATCCGCGCAAGGTGCCGGTCTCGATCTACGAAGTGCACGCCGGATCATGGCAGCGCGACCGGTGGAACTGGTTCCTGAACTGGGACGATCTGGCGGACCGGCTGATCCCCTATGTGGTGGAGATGGGCTTCACCCATATCGAGTTTCTGCCGATCAGCGAGCATCCCTACGATCCGTCATGGGGATATCAGACCACCGGGCTCTATGCGCCCAGCGCGCGTTTCGGCGAACCGGCAGGTTTCGCGCGCTTCGTCGATGGCGCGCATCGGGCGGGGATCGGCGTCATTCTCGATTGGGTGCCGGCGCACTTCCCCACCGACCAGCACGGCCTCGTGCGCTTCGACGGTACGGCGCTTTACGAACATGCCGATCCGCGCATGGGATTCCAGCCGGACTGGAACACGCTGATCTACAACTTCGGCCGGCGCGAGGTGGTGAGCTTCCTGGTCAACAACGCACTGTTTTGGGCGGACCGTTATCACGTCGACGGGCTGCGCGTGGATGCCGTCGCCTCGATGCTCTACCGCGACTATTCGCGCAAGGAGGGCGAGTGGATCCCCAATGCGCAGGGCGGGCGAGAGAACTGGGAGGCGGTGGACTTCCTGCGCGCCGTCAATCGCGCGCTCTACGGCCAGCATCCGGGCGTCATCACCATTGCCGAGGAATCGACGGCGTGGCCCGGCGTTACCCAGCCCGCCTATGAAGTCGATGACGGGAAGCGCGCAAGTTCGCTGGGCTTCGGCTTCAAGTGGAACATGGGCTTCATGCACGATACGCTGCGCTACATGGGCCGCGATCCGGTGCATCGCCGCTATCACCACAACGACATCACGTTCGGCCTGACTTACGCCTTCAGCGAGAACTACGTGCTGCCGCTCAGCCATGACGAAGTGGTTCACGGCAAGGGCTCGCTGCTGGGCAAGATGAGCGGCGACGATTGGCAGCAGTTCGCCAACTTGCGTGCCTATTACGGGATGATGTGGGGCTATCCCGGCAAGAAGCTGCTGTTCATGGGCCAGGAATTCGCCCAGCGCCGCGAATGGAGCGAGGAACGCGCGCTCGATTGGGAACTGCGCGAAGCCCCGGCGCACGAAGGCGTGCGTAATCTGGTGAAGGACCTGAACGCGCTCTACCGCGCCCGGCCTGCGCTCCACGCGGGCGATTGCGACGGCAACGCGTTCGAATGGCTGGTCGTCGACGATGCTGAGAACTCAGTCTTCGCGTGGCTGCGTAAAGCGCCCGATGCGAAGCCCATCGCGGTGATCTCCAACATGACCCCGGCTCTGCTGACTGGCTATCGCCTGCCGCTGCCGCTGGCGGGCACATGGAACGAAGTGCTGAACACCGATGCGCTGGCCTACGGCGGCAGCGGCAAGGGCAACCTTGGACAGGTCATGGCGGTTGATGGCCATGCCACGGTCACGCTGCCGCCATTGGCCACGATCATGCTGGAATTCGAAGACTGACCGCGCGGGCTCCTGTTCGGGCCCGCGATCTGCAAGGGAGAGAGATTTAGATGCGTACCTCCGGATCGCCGCTTGCACGCGACGCTATGGCCTATGTGCTCGCGGGGGGAAGGGGCAGTCGCCTTGCCGAACTGACCGACAATCGGGCCAAGCCGGCGGTCTATTTCGGGGGCATGAGCCGCATCATCGATTTCGCGCTGTCCAACGCGATCAATTCGGGCATCCGCCGCATCGGCGTGGCCACGCAGTACAAGGCGCATAGCCTGATCCGCCACATGAACCGTGCGTGGAACTTCATGCGGCCGGAACGCAACGAAAGCTTCGACATCCTGCCCGCCAGCCAGCGCATTTCCGAAATGCTGTGGTACGAAGGCACGGCGGACGCGGTGTTCCAGAACATCGACATCATCGCCTCCTACAGCCCGAAATACATGGTGATCCTGGCGGGCGACCACATCTACAAGATGGATTACGAGTTGATGCTGCAGCAGCACGTCAATTCCGGCGCGGATGTGACGGTGGGCTGTCTCGTCGTCCCCAAGAAGGAGGCGACCGCGTTCGGCGTGATGCATGTCGACAAGGACGACGTGATCACCTCGTTCCTGGAAAAGCCGAAGGATCCGCCGACGATCCCCGGCGATCCGGACAATTGCCTGGCCTCCATGGGCATCTACGTCTTCGATACGGAGTTCCTGTTCGAACAACTCCGCCGCGATGCCGCCGAACCCGATTCCAAGCGCGATTTCGGGGGCGACATCATCCCCTACATCGTCAAGCACGGGAAGGCGCAGGCCCACCGCTTCACCAATTCCTGCATCCGCGCGGCGGAAGAGATTGAGGAATACTGGCGCGACGTCGGCACCGTGGATGCCTATTTCGACGCCAATCTCGACCTCACCGACACGGTGCCCAAGCTCAACATGTACGATCGCGACTGGCCGATCTGGACCGACACCGTCGTCGCCGCGCCCGCAAAGTTCGTGCATGACGAGGAAGGGCGGCGGGGCGAGGCGATCTCCTCGCTGATCAGTCAGGACTGCATCGTCTCCGGATCGCTGGCGCGGCGCTCACTGCTGTTCACGGGGGTGAAGATGGGCAGTTACTCGTCCGTCAACGAAGCGGTGATCCTGCCTTACTGCAACATTGGCCGCCACGCGCGGCTGAGCCGGGTGATCATCGATTCCGGCGTGCGCATTCCCGAAGGGCTGGTGGTGGGAGAAGACCCCGTTCTGGACGGGCAGCGTTTTCGCCGCACCGACAATGGCGTATGCCTGATCACCAAGCGCATGATCGAGCGGCTGGAACTGTGAGAGTCTGTTTGGAAAATGCGTAACACGCATTTTCAGCGCGGCACCGGCCCTCTCCCCCACCCGACCACCCGACGACAGTACCCTATGGGTGGACGGGTGGGGGAGAGGGCCGGTGCCACCAAAATCCGCCTGCGGCGGATTTTCAAACATCGAAAAAGGGTAATAAATTGAAGGTTCTGTCGGTCGCATCCGAAGCGGTTCCCCTGATCAAGACTGGCGGATTGGCCGACGTTGCCGGGGCTCTCCCTGCCGCGCTCGCGCCCAGCGGAGTGGAAGTGACCACGCTGCTGCCGGGCTATCCCTCGGTGCTGAAGGCGATCGGCCGGGCCAAGGCGGTCCATGCGTGGGAATCGCTACTCGGCGTGCCAGCGCGGCTGCTCTCGGCAAAGATCGACGGCTATCCTCTGCTGGTGCTCGATGCGCCGACACTCTTCACCCGCGACGGCGCGCCCTATACCGATGGAGCCGGGCGCGACTGGGGCGACAATTGGCGGCGCTTCTCCGCCTTCGGCCGTGCCGCTGCCGATATCGCGGGCGGGGTGGTCGCCAGCCGTGGCAAGCCGGTTCGCTATGACGTGCTCCATGCGCATGACTGGCAGGCGGCGATGGCCTGCGCCTATCTGCGCTTCGCTCCGCTGGGCGGCGAGGATGGTCGGGTGCCCTCGGTGGTCACGGTGCACAACATGGCGTTTCAGGGCTGGTTCGGCGCCGAGATCTTCCCCAGCGTCGGCCTGCCGACAGCGGCGTGGACGATGGACGGTGTGGAGTACCACGGCGGTCTCGGTATGTTGAAGGCGGGGCTTGCCTGCGCCGATGCCGTCACCACCGTCAGCCCCACTTATGCGCGCGAAATCCGCTCCTCGAACTTCGGCATGGGCTTGGAAGGGCTGGTGATCGCGCGGGGAAATGCCGTTAGCGGCATTCTCAATGGCATCGACACCGAACTGTGGAACCCCGCGACGGACCCGGCACTCGCCGCCCGTTACACTGCCCGCACGCTGGACAAGCGCAAGGCCAACAAGCGCGCGCTGGAGGCGGAGTTCGGGCTGGACGAGGACGAGGGCCCGCTGTTCATCGCCGTCAGCCGCCTCACCTGGCAGAAGGGCATGGACGTGCTGCCCGAAGTGCTGGACCACCTTGCCGGCATCGGCGGCAGGCTGGCACTGCTGGGCGCCGGAGACCGCGCCATCGAGCGCCAGCTACGCGAAGGCGCCGCCCGCCATCCGGGGCGGATCGGCCTGCGCTTTGGCTATGACGAGGACCTGTCGCACAGGATGCAGGGCGGCGGCGACGCGATCCTGATCCCCTCCCGCTTCGAACCCTGCGGGCTGACGCAGCTTTACGGCCTTGCCTATGGCTGCATCCCCGTGGTGGCGCGCACTGGCGGACTGGCCGATACGGTGATCGACGCCAACCCGGCCGCGCTGGCGGCGGGCGTCGCCACCGGCGTGCAGTTCGACGGCGTGCATTACGACGCGATGGCCGCCGCGCTGACCCGCACGCTGGAGCTATGGCAGGATCAGGCCACGTGGAGCACGCTGCAACGCAATGCCATGAAGGCCGACTTTTCATGGACAGCCAGCGGCGCGGCTTACGCGCGGCTTTACCACAAGATAGCCGGATGAGCGCTCCGGGCATTGCGATGGGGCCGGACGGCACGCGCTTCACGGTGCGGTCGCCGCTGGCCGACATGGTCTGGCTCTGCTGCTTCGACGACGGCGGTGAAACGCGCCATTCCATGGCCCGCAATGGCCCCGAATGGACCGTGGAACTGCCGGGCGACCGGACCGGGATGCGCTATGGCTACCGTGCTGCCGGGCAATGGGATCCGGCGCGCGGGCTGTGGTTCGATCCGGCCAAGCTGCTGGTCGATCCGCGCGCGATCGAACTGGACCGCCGCTTCGTGCAGGATCCCCGACTGGCTGAGTTCGGACAGGATACTGCCGACATCGTGCCCCGCGCCGTGGTGCCCGCGCCGCAGGAGCCGGTGCTGCCGGAACCCGCGCATTTCGCGCCGGGCGGACTGGTCTACGAAATCAACGTCCGCGCCTTCACGAAGCTGCATCCCGATGTGCCCGACGAGATGCGCGGCACCGTTGCCGCGCTCGCCCACCCGGCGGTCCTCGCGCACCTGAAGAAGCTGCATGTCTCCGCTGTCGAACTGATGCCCATCGTGGCGTGGATCGATGAACGGCACTTGCCGCCGCTCGGCCTAGTCAACGCGTGGGGCTACAACCCGGTGGCGATGATGGCGCTCGACCCCGGCCTGTGCCCTGGCGGCGTGGCGGAATTGCGCGCGACGGTGGCGGCGCTCCATGCCGAAGGGATCGGCGTGCTGCTCGATCTGGTGTTCAACCATACGGGCGAAAGCGACGTGCAGGGCGGCGTGGTTTCGTTGCGCGGGTTGGACAATGCCGCCTACGCTCACGCGCCCGACGGCACGCTGATCAACGACACCGGCTGCGGCAATACGCTCGATTTCGCCAATCTGGCGGTGCGCGATCTGGCGCTGGATGCGATGCGGCACTTCGTGACGGCGTGCGGAGTAGACGGCTTCCGCTTCGATCTTGCCCCGGTTCTCGCACGAGGCCCCGGCTTCGACCCTGCTGCCCCGATCTTTGCGCAGATTACCGCCGATCCGGTGCTTTCCACCCGCGTCATGATTGCCGAGCCGTGGGATATCGGCCCCGGTGGCTATCAACTCGGCAATTTCCCGGCGAACTGGCTGGAATGGAACGACCGCTTCCGCGACGACGTGCGCCGCTTCTGGCGCGGGGATGAGGGCATCGGCAGGTTGGCAACCCGTCTGGCGGGATCGTCCGACGTGTTCGGCCCGGTGCAGCCCGGCGCCGCGTGTCGCTCGGTCAACTTCCTTGCCGCGCATGACGGTTTCACTCTGGCGGATACGGTGTCCTACGAAAACCGTCACAACTGGGCCAATGGCGAGAACAATCGGGACGGCCACGGCGAAAACTTCAGCTGGAACCACGGCGTGGAGGGCGCGACGGACGACCCGCAAATCCTCGCCGCGCGCAAGGCCGATCTGAAGGCCATGCTGGGCACGCTCTTCGCCTCCACCGGCACGATCATGCTGACCGCGGGTGATGAATTCGGCCGCACTCAGCACGGTAACAACAACGCCTATTGTCAGGACAATGCGATCGGCTGGGTGGACTGGGACCACCGCGATCGCGAGTTGGAAGGCCATGTGGCGATGCTTTCCGGATTGCGGGAAAAGAACCTGATCCGGTTCCAGCGTTTCGACGATCTTGGCACGTGGCGCGCTCGCGATGGTCAGAGCATGACCGTGGCCGCCTGGGAACGTCTGGGCGAGGACTGGCTGGGCTGGTCCGATTCAGATCCTGCCGCGCCGTTGGAGGTGCAGATCGATCGCGAGCGTCGGCAAGTCATCGTAACGGTACGATCGCCAACCGCCTGAACGTCAGCAGGGTTTGCGAGCATCCATGGTTGCCTTGCTCTTTTGGCGTGGTTGCTCGCTTTCCCGCGCCAACGTGGCCAGTCGCAACTTGCGGGCAAGGTGGACGGCGGTGAGCAAGGCGCGGGAGTGCGTTCCGTCATCTTCAAACATTGTCATCGTGGCTTACGCTCTTCGAAATCCGTTCAATAACAGCCGCGTGAACCCAGCACGGCGGGAACGGTACGGAGGCAGATCGCCAGATCGTAGTAAAGCGACTTGCGCTGAGCATACCTTGCGTCAAGGCGAACGCGGGCCTCGTAAGACACTTCGTTGCGGCCGCTGACCTGCCACAGGCCCGTCAATCCGGGGCGCACGGAGCAATAGGCATCGAAGCGCCGGCCATAGCGATCGATCTCCGCCGCCACGATCGGGCGCGGGCCGACAATGCTCATATGGCCCAACAGCACGTTGAACAGTTGCGGCAGCTCGTCGAGGCTACTCTTGCGTAGGAACCGGCCGACGGCCGTGATGCGCGGGTCGCGCCGCAGCTTCTGGTCGCGTGCCCATTCGTCACGCGCATCCTGTGATTCCGCCAGTAGCCTTTCCAGTACTTCCTGTGCGTTGCAGACCATGCTGCGGAACTTGAAACAGGGAAAAAGGCGGCCGCCGTGCCCGACGCGTTGCTGCACGAACAGCACCGGCCCCCGGCTGGACAGCCGCACCAGAAGCGCGACGAGCAGAATCATCGGCAGAAGCGCCAACAGTGCCAGCGCCGAGCCCATGATGTCGAAACTACGGCAAATCGGGGAGGGACGCTCATGAGACGGTGTTTCGTCGAAAGCGGGGGCCTGCGACAGCTGGATCAACGCGCGTTCGGCCGCGGAGGGTGCCAGCGGCGGTGCCGGGATATGCCCTCTGGGCGCGTCGGTGACGTCCGGCGGGTGGCCAAAGCGGCCTGATCGCGCGCGGTCCGGCGGCGCGACGAGCGGGGTTCCGGTAGCGACCGTGTCGGTTGGAGCCCTGCGTGGTGGCGCGGGGGCTGGCCGGCTTGAAAGTGCATTGATCCACACCGCTTCGTCTGGCGCGGATTCCTTCGGCAACAGGGGAATTGCGCCGCGGGTGCTGCGTGTTTCGGAAAGGGGCAAGTCTGTTCGGGAAGATATGGCGTCCATCGATCCATCCAACTGAAGAAGAAACAGTTTTGGGAAGCGACCGACTTGTTTTGATGGTGTCATCGTAAATGAAGTTGTATGGTCATCAATACTTCCATGTTGCGATGCGTCATGGATAAATGATCCATATTGTATGTAAAATGTGTATTGATCATTTGCTTTTTTCGTCGATGCGGCTTGATTCCTGCTTTTTTAGAAAATTCGTTTTTTCCATTTCGGAGCGTTCGAAATGGAACTTCTCGGAATCGGTGGAGTATTGCGAATTTTGGACCAAGTTGACGCAATATCGGATCATTCTTGAGTGGTTCATCGCAGGCTGGCGACCCAGAAGCCACTCAGAACTTGCCTCAAAACCGATCGAGAGCACTGGGCCATTAAAACCGGAACCAGGCGAATTTGCCGGATGGTGTTCCGTATCGGACTGATATTTTCACGGGATTGCTCGTTTTTCTTTGAATATACCAAAAACAACATCCGATGCAGACGTAAATCTCAACAAAATGAATGAAATCGGAATAATACATAACTTGATCATCTGGCCGTTACTTGTTGCAATGCGAATATTGGGATGAAGCGCCGGGGTGACGGGAAACGCATTTCCGTCGGCACCACTGCGTTGGATCCCTGATCACCCGATGAATTGTTGAGGGATTTTTGATGGCAAGCATCGCGTCCGGTGACGGTATGGGTTTCAATCGTGCCCCGATTGAAACCAGGCGCGCGCGCCTGCTGCCCGATCCCCCGCACGTGTGGATGGTGTTCCGACGTCGGCAATGGCTGTTTGCCGCCGTCGCCTGCCTTGCCTTTTCGGCCGTCGCCGTTGCCGTGCTGCTGGCGCGACCGGTCTACATCGCCACGGCCAGCGTGCTGATCGAACCGCGCAAGGCAGACACGATCGATCTGCAATCGGTGGTGCAGGGACTTCCCGCCGATACCAACGTGGTCGATACGCAGACGCAGATCATGGCCTCGCCCGCCACGGCGCTGGCGGTGGTACGCCAGCTTCACCTCGATCGGGAACCTGGCTTCAACGGCGACGCGGGGCTGCGTGGCGGGTCAAAAGGTCCGCCCGCAGAGGGGGCGGTTTCGAACCGGAGCGCGGACCAAACAATGACTGCTGCCGAACGGCGCGCATCCGCCATCCTGCAAAAGATCGTTACGGTGCGGCGACAAGGCTTGACCTACGTGATCGATATCGCCGCCCGATCGGGCGATCCGCGACGGGCGACGAACATCGCCAATGCCTATGCGTCGCAATATATCGCGATGCAGGCCGCACACCGCGCCGGCATGACCGAACAAGCATCGCAATTCGTCACTCGCCGGGCGGAGGACCTTCGCCAGCAGGCGGTGACCGACGATGCTGCGGTGCAGAACTACATGATCGCGCATAACCTGATGAGCGCCGAAGGCGCCACCATGGCCGAGCAGGAAGCATCGCAGCTAAACCAGCAGATCACGCAGGCTCAGGCCACTTTGGCGCAAGAGCGCGGCAAGCTGGCCGCCGCCCGCGCGCAACTCAGCCGGGGCGGCGGTTCGGATATCGGGGCCGTACTTGCGTCGGAAACGATCCGGGCCCTGCGTTCGCAAGAGGCTGTCGCCAGCGCGGAAGTGGCCTCTCTGGCGTCCCATTATGGCGAAAGTCATCCGGAGATGAAACGTGGCCGCCAGAACCTGGCGGACATTCGCGGCCAGATCGATGCTGAGCAGCAACGCATCATCTCCACCCTGCAGGCCAATGTACAGGTTGCCCAGAGCGGGCTCGAATCGCTGCTGGCCAGCCGATCGCGGGCACGCGGGGCGCTGGCGACGAATGGCACCGCGCAAGTCGGCCTGCTGGAACTGCAGCGCAAGGCGGAAGCCAGCCGTGCGATCTATTCCGCTTTTCTGCAACGGGCGAAAGAAACCTCGGCGGCGGCCAACCTGCCGCAGGCGGATGCCAGCATCTCGTCGCTGGCGCGGCTGCCCGACTATCCCGCCTGGCCGAACTACCGGCTTGGGCTGGCCTTGGGTGCGGCGGCGGCGATCGCGCTTGGCCTGCTGGCGGTGGGGCTTGCCGAATATCTCGACGGCAGCATCGTGACGCGTGAGGATGTGGAGGGCCAACTGGGGGCGACGTATGCCGGTGCCCTGCCGGATCTCAAGACCTCGGTCGGACGCGAATACCGCCAGACTGCGCCGCATCTTTACATTCTGGAGCGGCCGTTCTCGATCTTTGCAGAAGCGGTGCGTGCGGCCGGTGCCGCGGTCGTTAGGCCGACCGGGCGGGGCGGCCAGGTGATCGCGGTGACGTCCGCTCTCCCGCGTGAGGGCAAGACCACCTTTTCCATCTGCCTGGCCCGGATTCTGGCGGCGGGTGGGCGCAGGGTGGTGTTGGTGGATGGAGACTTGCGGCGCCATTCGGTCACCGCCGCGCTGCTGCCCGAACTGGGTGAGGACGAACGATTGCTTTCGGTGCTCGAAGGCAAGTTGCCGCTGGACGAAGCGCTGGTCCGCGATCCGCTGGTGCCGTTGATGATCCTGCCGACGTCCGGCCCCACAGGGACCGAGGACTACCTGACCGACGAGCGTGTCCAGGCGCTATACGCCGCGCTGCGCGAACGCTTCGAAGTGGTGATTGTCGATACCGCACCAGCGCTCGGCGTCGTCGATACGCGCCGGTTGGCGACCCATGCCGATGCCACGATAATGCTATGCCGCTGGCGAAAGACCGCGATCCGGGCCGCCCAGGCCGCCATCGACATTCTCGATCAGGCCGGCGTGCGAACGCTGGCTGTCAGCCTTTCCCAGGTGAACATCCGCCAATACGCCAGTGCCGGGCACAACGATGTCTATGGCTATCAGCAGAAATTCGCCGGCTACTACGTGAGCTGATGCCGCAGAGCGTAGGGAGAAATCACATGATCGCCTTTCCCGACACGCCCGAAGCCCGGCCGATCCGGCACGCGATTGCGCAATGCCGGGGACACTTCATAAATGCCGGTCTGTTCAGCGCTTTCCTCAACGTGCTTTACCTCGCGCCGTCGATCTACATGCTTCAGGTCTACGACCGGGTCGTGCCCACGCGCGGCGTGTTGACCTTGGCGGGGCTGACGCTGATCTTCATCGTGGCGATCCTGTCGGTGGGATTGCTTGACCTGGTGCGCAGCCGGCTGCTGCTGCGGGCGAGTACCCGGCTGGATCGGCAGCTGGCAGGCCCGATTATGGCGGCGCTGCTGGAAGTTTCCGCCGAGAGAGGGGGGCAGGTCAACGCGGCGACCCTGCGGGAGTTCGACGTACTGCGGCAGACGATCACCGGTGTCGGCGTGTTGGCGCTGTTCGATGCACCCTGGGCGCCGATCTATATCCTCGTCTGCTTTCTGATCCATCCGGCCATCGGGCTTCTCTGCATCGGTGGCGCACTGGCCCTGTCGCTTTTGAGCTGGCTGAGCGAACGCAGCAGCAGCGCACCGATGAAGGAGGCGGTTCGGCGCGAACAGTCGGCCTATTCCAGTCTCGAACTCTCGTTGGGCGCGTCGGGCATGATCGGCGCGCTGGGAATGCGCGATGCCATGGTGCAGCGGCATCTGCGCGAACGGCTGGAAGCCAATGGTATGGTCAACCGCGCCGGGCTGGCAGCGACGCGCTACAGCGCGACTATCAAGGCGGCGCGCTTGCTGTTGCAATCGCTGGCGCTGGGTATGGGGGCCTTGCTGGCCATCGAACAGCAGATTTCGGGCGGCGCGATCTTCGCGTCCTCGCTCTTGATCGCGCGGGCCTTGCAGCCGATCGAACTGGTGAATGGGGCTTGGAAGAACCTGCTCCAGGCGCGGGCTGCCTATGCCCACATCGTCGAGCTGTTCGGCCAGCGCGGCGATAACCACACGGTGACCACGCTGCCCTCGCCGAGCGGCGCGATCTCAGTCGAAAATCTCGGCATCGCCGCGCCCAGCCGGGATCGGTTGCTGATCGGCGGCGTCAGTTTCGTGCTAGATCCGGGTGAGTTGCTTGGCGTGATCGGTCCAAGCGGCGCGGGAAAATCCACGCTGGCACGAGCGTTGGTAGGTATCCTCCCGCCCGCGCAAGGCGCGATACGGCTGGATGGGTCGGCCCTGCGCAACTGGCCGGAGGGGCAACTGGGGCAAGCGATCGGCTACGTTCCGCAGGAACCGGTGCTGTTTCGCGGCACGATCAAGGAAAACATCGCGCGTTTCGCCACCGAAGGCGTCGCTGCCGGCGCGCTGGACGAACGGGTGATTCAGGCCGCGCAGCTTTGCGGGGCGCATGACTTCATCGGCCGTCTGCCTCAAGGCTACGATACCGAATTGGGCTGGGCCGGCGGGGGGCTTTCCGTGGGCCAGGCCCAGCGCATCGCCTTGGCGCGTGCCCTGTTCGGCGATCCGGTGCTGGTCGTGCTGGATGAGCCCAACGCCGCACTCGATGCCGAGGGGGAGATGCGCCTGGGGCAGGCGCTGGACAGCCTCAGGCAAAAGGGCGTGACGTTGGTGGTGATCGCCCATCGCGCGGGCATCCTGCAGAGCGCGGACAAACTGCTGGTGCTGCGCGGCGGGCGCGTCGAGATATTCGGAGAGCGCAACGAAGTGGTGGCCCATCTGAACGCGCCGAAAGCGCGCGCTGCAGGGGAGGAGTCGGCGGAGGCCAATGCGCGCCCGTTCGTCGCACCGCCGGCGCATCAGGGCAATCAACCGGAAAGCGATGAGCAAAAGGACGGCAGGGGCCACGCAGCATCGCGCCCGGTCGAAACGGAGGGGATGGAGCATGGCTAGCCATGTTGCGACGATCGATGGTGGCTTGGTGCCATGGAATGCGGCTTCAGCCGCACCGCTGGAGGACGGCGAGGCGCGTGACAGCCGGCTGGGTTGGATCGTGGTAGTGCTTTTCTTCGGCGTTTTCATGGGCTTTGCCATGGTCGTCAGGCTGGATGCGGCGGCCTATGCCGATGCGACGGTCAGCGTCGCGGGCAGTCGGCAGGCGGTGCAGCACCGCGATGGCGGCGTGGTGGCGGCGCTTCATGTGCATGAGGGGCAGCATGTGAAGGCGGGTGATGTGCTGATCGAGCTGGCCGGTGCGGAAGTGGCCGCCAACGAACGGGCGGCGGCCTCGCAGGCGATCAACCTTCAGGCGGAGCGTGCTCGGCTGCTGGCGCAGCGTGCCGGCGCGCAGGCCGTGGCCGAGCCTGTGGAATTTCGCTCACTGGCGGGGGAGGACAGATTGCTGGCGGACGAGGCGATGCGCCTTCAGACCGGGTTGCTGGGCAGTCAACGGCGTTCGGTGGTGGCGCAGAAGGACGTGCTGGGCCAGCAGGCGGCACAACTGCGCGAGCGAATTTCTGGCATCGGCAACCAGTTGGTCGAAAACCGCAAGCAGAGCGCGCTGTTCGACGATCAGCTGGAAGGCATGAATCTGCTGGTCGAGAAAGGATACGCCAGCATCAACCGCGTGCGCGAGCTGGAGCGCGCCCGCGCCAATGTCGCCAGCGACCGGGCCAACCTGGCCTCATCCGGCGCTGCCGCACGCGAACAGATCGGTGAGTTGCGGATGCAGGCGCTGACGATAGACGCCAGGACGCTTCAGGACGTGTCGCAGGCTTTGCGCGAGAACGAGCAGCAGCTGGGCGAAGCATTGCCCAAGTGGCAGGCCCTGCGCCGCCAACGCGATCAGACGCTGATCCGCGCGCCGGCCACCGGGCAAGTGGTCGGGCTGAAAGTCTTCACCGTGGGCGGCGTAGTGCCCGCGGGGCAGAGCCTGATGGAGATCGTGCCCGATGCTGCGCCGCTGGTGATAGAGGCGCGCTTCAGTCCTAACGATGCCGACGATGTCCATGTCGGACAGACTGCGGAAATCCGCTTCACTACTATGCACGAGCGCGACATTCCCGTGTTCGAGGGGACGGTGACCCGCTTTTCGGCGGATAGCTTTACCGATGAGCACACCGGCGCGCGCTACTACACCGGCGAAGTTACGGTGCCGGTGGAGGCCTTGCGCGTCCTGCGGGATATCAAGGGCAGCGCGGACGGCATCAAGCCCGGCCTGCCCGCGCTGGTGCTGGTGCCGCTGAAGAAGCGCACGCTGATGCAGTATCTTGTCGAGCCGCTCAACCAGGTGCTGTGGCGCAGCGGCCGGGAGCACTGAGCGCGCCGCCGATGCACGCGGCGGCATCGCCGCTTTTCCCGACCTTGTCTGCCGTCCTCTCGCCAATCGTCCCAGGAGTGACAAGACGCGATGTTATTCGGATCGCTCGTTTTCATCTTCGCGTTCCTGCCGGTCGCGCTGCTGGGTTATCACGCCTTGCGCCTATCCGGCCGGCAGGGCGGAGCCAAGGCCTGGATGGTGGCCTGCTCGCTGGTATTCTACGGTTGGTGGGATTGGCGCTATCTGTTGCTGGTCGGCATTTCCATCATCGCCAACTTCCAGTGGAGCCGGGTCATGGAACGGCATCCGCACGGTCGCTGGATGCTGGGCGCGGGGGTTGCGGGCAACCTGTTGCTGCTGGGCTATTACAAATATGCGAACTTTTTCGTTCAGGCGGTCGATCGGCTGACCGGGCTGGAATGGCAGGTGGGGCGGATCGTGTTGCCCCTGGCGATCAGCTTCTACACTTTCCAGCAGATCGCCTATCTCGTGGAAAGCAGACGGGATGGAAAGGCGGCCGACAGCTTCGTCGATTACGCGCTTTTCGTCCTGTTCTTTCCGCACCTGATTGCGGGACCGATCACTCATCACAAGGAAATGCTGCCGCAATTCGCGGTGGCTGGCCGCGGGCGTCTGCCGGCGTCTTATGTGCGGATCGGAACCACGATCTTCGTTCTCGGCCTCGCCAAGAAAGTGCTGCTGGCGGACGGTTTCGCGCTGTTGGCGGATCCGGCGTTCAACGCGGTTCGCGACGGCGCGTTGCTCGGAACGGCGGACGCCTGGCTGGGGGCCCTGGGCTATACCTTGCAGCTCTACTTCGACTTTTCGGGATATTCGGACATGGCGATCGGCCTGGGGCTGATGTTCGGCATCCTGCTCCCGGTCAATTTCGCATCGCCGTACAAGTCCACCAGCGTGGTGGAGTTCTGGCGGCGCTGGCACATCTCGCTCTCGCGCTTTCTTCGCAATTATCTCTACATCCCGCTGGGCGGAAATCGGCACGGGACGGTGCGCCGCTATGGCAACCTCCTGGCGACGATGGCACTTGGCGGGTTGTGGCATGGGGCGAGTTGGACATTCGTGCTGTGGGGCACGCTGCATGGCCTCTATCTGATCGTCAATCACGCCTGGAACGCGGTGACGCCCCGACGATCGGGAACCGTAACGTCGCGCGCGTTGGGCTGGTGCTTGACGATGTTGGCGGTAGTGGTTGCCTGGGTGCTGTTCCGTGCGGAATCGTTCGCCGGTGCGGCATCGGTGCTGCTGAGCATGGGCGGGTGGCACGGGACGGGCACAGTGGACGGGTTCCTGTTCGCGCGGCCACTGGGTTGGGCGGCGGTGATTGCGGGATGGATCGTCGTCACCCGATTGCCAAGTGTGCTGGAACTGGCGCGCTATCCGCAATCCACGCCGGGCCTGCCGATCGAGCATGACGGCATCGTCCCCGTGCGACGTCAGACGCGGCCCTGGGCGGCGGCCGCTGCTTTGGGCGCGGTGGCGGCGCTGGCCTTCGCCCGCCTGCCCGATCCGGGCGTGTTCCTCTATTTCAACTTCTAGAGCGTCATCGCGTTGAGCGACGATGCTCTGGTCCCTTTGATTTTCGCATTTTCCGAGGCGTTGTCCGCGATCGGTCAACTTGAAAATGCTCTAGCGCGCGGAGCCTGACAGAGATGACCGGACCCGACCAGACCGGCCCCAGAACCATCCCGCTTTTCGCGATCGGGCTGGCGACATTCGTCGCCACGCTGGCGCTGATGGTGGCGCTGCCGCACAGCGACTACATTCGCTGGCAATCGGTGCAGACCGAAGCCTATGCCCGGCTGGGCTGGTCTTACGAGCGCATTCACGACGATCCTGCGCCGCTCGACATTGCGCTGATCGGCACCTCTCACACCATGAACGGGATCGATGGACTGGCAGTTGCGCAGACCATGGCGGCCAGCGGCTTGCGCGATGCCGGCGGGCGGTGTCTGACGGTAACGAACCTTGCGATCCCCAATTACGGGCGCAATCTCCACTATCTGCTGGCACGCGAGTTGCTCTCCACTCGCAAGCCGCGCGCCATCGTGCTGGAAGTGCTGGAGAACGAGACGCGCAAGGCCCATCCGCTCTATTCGCACATCGCCGGAACGGCGGACCTGATCAATGCGCCGCGCATCGGCAATGTGAACTACCTGTCGGACCTTGCGCGGCTGCCATATCGCCAGGTGGTGCTGGGGATAGAGAGCCTTGTTCCGGCCGAGTTCGGACTCAGGCCCCGTTTCGATCCCGCGAACTACGACGGATCCACCGTGGACAACACGCGCGTGGTCAATGTCAACGGTCGCGCGCTTACACCGCCGCTCGATACAGCGATCGATTCCGCCAAGCTGCAAGCGGATGCCGCCGCATTGCGAGCAGACAAGCGCCTCAATTACCTGCCGAAAGTGCTGGAAGATTACGAATACGCGATGCCCAGGCGCTATGTCGCCGCCATTCTGGACCTTGCCGATCGGCGCGGTGTGCCCGTCTATCTGCTGTACCTGCCGGGCTACGGCAAGCCGGATCGCCCCTATGACATGAGCTACTACGGCAGGCGGCCGATGTTGGCGCTGAACGATCTGCTGGCCCACCGCGACTATTGGCACGATGTCCATCACCTCAATGCCCGGGGCGCGGCCGCGGTATCCCGGCGGCTGGGGGAGGTGCTTTCGCGCCGGATGGCCGGCGCGCCGGGGCTGGGCAGGGCAGGGCAGCCGGCTTCCGCCGCCGATTGCAATTTCGGCATTGCTCAAAGGCCGATCATCGAGCCGTTGGCCGGCCGCAGGACCATCGCGTCCGCCCTGGCAGATTGAGCGTGCCGGGACGGGGCGGAAAGTTTCGTCCGAAATGGGGGGATGACGGGACCGGCCGATAATCCGTGTTAGCTTGCCAACAGAAAAGTGCCGTTGCCGGGGGGCTCGGCCGATTCAGCGCAAACCCTGCGATCGAACGCGCCGCCCATCGGTGGAAAGGATCGAATGATGACGACCTGTTGCCCGGTGAGAACCCATTGCCGATTGCCGACCTTCGCGATGGCCCCGGTAATTCTGATGGCAATCCTGATGGCAAGCGCTGTGCCGAACGGCGCGTGGGCGCAATCGGCGCCGTCGCTCGCGGCCACTTTGCCACTGGCGTCCGCACCACTGAACAGTACTGCCCCCGGCGCGGCTGCAACGGCAATCGCCCGGCGTGACGATCGGTACAAGTTGGGCGCTGGCGACAAGGTGCGGATCACAGTGTTCGGCGAAGCGGCGATGACGGGCGATTATGCCGTGGCACCGAATGGGGAGATATCGTTCCCACTGATCGGAACAGTGGACGCACGCGGCCATACGTTGGACGAAGTGGGGCAGGACATTCGCAAGCGCCTGCTGGATGGCTATCTGAACGACCCCCGCGTTGCGATAGACCTGCTGGAGTATCGCACTTTCTTCATTCTGGGCGAAGTGAACCGCCCCGGCGCCTATCCGTTCACTGCCGGCCTCACGCTGGGGCAGGCGGTGGCGACGGCGGGCGGCTACACCTATCGCGCGCGCAAGTCGAAAGTGCATGTCCGCCATGACGGTGCGCCGCAGGATCAACTCGTCTCCGTAGAGGACATCGGTGGCCTCTCGATCGAACCGGGCGACACCATCACCATTCCTGAGCGGTTCTTCTGAGCCATGGGGATCGCGCCGGCGTCGATCGACGTCATCATCGCCTGCCACGATGCCGCCGCCACGATAGTGCGGGCCATCGATTCCGCGCTGATCTGCCCGCAAGTGCGATCCGTGATCGTGGCGGACGATGCTTCGAATGACGGTACAGCCGATCTCGTGGAGCGCCACTATCGGTGCGACGCTGCGGTGATCGTGCTGCGGGCGGAATGCAATGCGGGGCCTGCCCGGGCGCGCAACCGGGCGATCGATCGGGTGGAAGCACCGTGGTTCGCGATCCTGGACAGTGACGATTTCTTTCTGCCGGAACGCTTTGAAGCCATGCCGGCGTCATGTGATTTCGATCTTTGGGCCGACAATATCCTGTTCACCGATCGGCCCGATCGGCTGACAGGCGCCGGTGCCACGGCGAAGGCTCATGCCGAAGGCGAAGTCATCGATCTTGAACGCTTTCTGCTGGGCAATCTCGGCAACTTTCTGCAGCGGCGGCATCAGCTCGGCTTTTGCAAACCGGTGTTCGGCACGGACTTTTTCCGCGCTTGCGGCGCGCGGTACGACGAGGAACTGCGGCTGGGCGAGGATTTCGTGCTGGTGCTGGGCCTCCTGATGGCCGGCGCCCGGTTCCGATTCACCCGCCGCTGCGGCTACGTGGCGATAGAGCGATCGAATTCACTCAGCGCGGTCCACAGCCTTGCCGATGTCGAGCGCCTGCTCGCCGCAGAAGAGCGCTTGTCGCGCGACTGTCCACGAGGCGATGGCGCGGAACGGGCATTCGCACGGCGGTTGCGGGAAACGCGCTGCAAGGCCAACCATATGAGGACGCTGGCGCTTCGGCAGCAGCAGGGTGTGCTTTCCGGTGTAGCGGGCGCGCTGTCGCTGCCGGGGCGGCAGGGCTGGGATGTTGCCGGGGCGATCGCCGGAGACAAGCTGCGGGCCGCGCTATTGCGGTTCGGGGTGCCGTCCGGAACTTTCGCGTATTACTTGCAGTCTCCTGGCGGCTTTGACGCATGAGCGAAAAGCGGTTGCTGGGCGGGGCGGCGGCGATGTCGATCGCTGGAATCGTCCGCGTGGGACTGCAGACGCTGGTCTTACCGATCCTTGCCCGCATACTCGGGCCACACGAATATGGATTGGTGGCCCTGGCCATGCCGATCGTCATCCTTTCCATGGTCCTGTGCGATGGCGGTCTGCCCGCGCCTTTGATGCGGCGGTCGGAAGATGATGAGAGGGTCTGGGCCACTGCGCATTGGACGATATGCGCCAGCGGATTGGGGCTGGCATTGCTGGTGGTGATGTCTGCGGTTCCCCTGGCATGGCTGTGCGGCCAGCCGGACCTGGCGCCAGTAGTGATGGCGCTGGCTTCCACGCTGGTGCTGCAAGGGCTGGGCGCCGTACCTGCCGCGCGCCTGCAAAAGGCGCAGGATTTTCGAAGTCTCAGCTTGGTGGAAATTTGCGCAACTCTGGCGAGCGTGGCGACCACTTTCGCCTTTGCACTGCACGGCGCGGGGGCATGGTCGCTGGTGGCTCAGCAACTGGCCTACTGGCTGCTGCGGATCGGCAGCGTGACGATTCTGGCGCGCTGGCGGCCCCAGCGGTATTACGATTTCAGCCTCATTGCGCAGGATCTGGCGTTCGGCTGGTCGGTGTTGAAAGTGAACCTTGTCAATTTCGCCGCACGCTCGCTCGACGTCGTGCTGCTGGGCATGGTTCGGGACAGTGTTCAGGTTGGGCTCTATGCGATGGCGCTGCAGGTCGCGCGGCTGCCGGCCAACGTCATCCTCGGGCCGTTTCAAGGCGTATTCCTGTCGCATCTCGTGCGGATCAAGGACAGCCCGGAGCAGGTGGTGGCGATGCTGGTCAAAGTTTCCACCGTGATGGCGGCGCTGGTCGGGCCGACCACCGCCTGTGCGGCCCTGATCGCGCCGGATATCTTTGCCGTGATGCTGTCTGAAAGATGGCGCGGGGCGGGGATCGTCTATGCCGCGCTCGTACCCGGCGCGGCGATTCAGGCAGTCGTCTTCCTGGTCATGCCATGCCTCGTCGCGCTTGGGCGGCCCGACCGGCAGTTACGGCAGACCATGCAACTTACTCTGCTCTGGGTGATCTTCGCGGCAGTGGGTGCGTTGGGGGGGGCGGTGGGCATCGCCGCTGGCACTGGATGCGCATACCTTATCGGCGGCCCCCTGATGGTCCTTTCGCTACGGGATGTGCTTCCCTTGCCGCAACGCACCTATCTGGGCATGGTCGTGCTGACGCTGGTTGCGGCGGCCTTTTCGATGGCCGCTCTGGCCGCATTTCGCGAGGTGTCCGGAGCGACCGGCATTCCGCTGGTTGCCGTGGGCGCTTTCTGCGCGAGCGGCGGCGCGATGCTGGCGCTTGTCCTGAACCGGTCAATCCTTGCGGCACAGCGGGACCTGGCGATGATAGCCTGATCGCCCGTGGGGGCATGGCTTGACGCGGCGGCGCTGGGAAATTTCAAGCTTTGGATAGGGATGGGGGCAGGCGCTTCCCGCTGATACGCGGCAGCGCGATGCGTTTCACAATCGGGCGCGAATCCCACTCCGCCGTCTGGCGGCCATGCGTGTACTTCGCGTTTTGTCCGAGTGGGCCGGGGCCTTTCAGGGAATTTGCCGAGCACTATTTCCCGAGCAGGTGGTAAGTATTATTGCCGATCGACTGTTGCTGCCAATTCGGATGTTATTTCTGTCCGACGATTGGTTAAGACGTGGCGATTCTGCACGCGTCATGGTGAGAGGCGGAGTTTCCATCCTGCGGCATTTTTCCTGCGTGTTGCCCTTGCTATTATCTCGCGGAGCCATGAGATCGGCGATAATGCACGGGAAACATGCGCAAAACCGGCTCGAGAGCGGGATGGAAGGGTGGTTTGCACCTGTCTGCCATTTTGTTCGAACCATGCCGAGGCGTGCTGGAACAAAGCTTTTGGCGACTGGCCCGGCGTTGGCCCCGGCAAGAATTACTGCGACCGTAAATGGATCAAAATATAACGACTTATATACTTCGGCCGACCTAATCGTCGCGTGACTGGAGAATTACGATGCTCAATGCGACGATCAAGGTCTGTCACGATACCGATGAAGATGATCGGCGCAGCCAGAATGATACGCGGATTCCCGTCGATCACGACGGAACGCTGCGCAAACCCGACGGTGAAGCGGTAGATATCCGGATAGAGAACTTCTCTTCACGGGGATTTCGCTTCGCATCGCGCCGCTGTGATCTTGAAGTTGGCACGGTGGTCAGCGTTGGCTTGGATGGTGCGGGATTGCAAAAGGCGGCCGTCGTCTGGCGGTCGGGCGCGATCTACGGATGTGAGTTTCTGACCCCGTTGCCGCGTGATCGCATGGCCAGTGCCTTCAGTCATGCCCGGGGCACGCGCGGGAAGGTGCCCGCTGGTACAAGCCAGGCGCCGGAACCGCAGGTGACGAGATGGCCGGGTTCGGTACGCCTTGCCCTTTTGCTTTCCGGCGCACTCGGCTCGTGGGCCTTGTTCTACGCCGCCGCCAGATTTTTGCTCTTCTGAGCAGGCGGACGTGGAAGGGTAGAGCCCGCGACGTGCGGGCCCTACCGAGATCCGTTCAGACGCTGACCGGCACTGACGAATAGAAATGAAAATCGTCCGTGGTCAGTAGGCTACCATTGGTTGACGTAACGTAGATGGTTTCCGAGTAGCCCGTTGCCGCATCATGCAAGGTGTACTTGTAGATCGTGCCCCGTCCATCCGGCAGGACCTGCCCACGCGGGTCGGCCGTGAATGTCGATCCCTCACCCATGCCGTAGAACACCAGATCATCGCCGCCGGCCGCGCCGGCCCCCGCGAAATCATAGACCATGTCGACAGTCGCATTATCGGCACTGAGATCCGACGCATGCCATAGGAAAGTGTCGTTGCCGCCCCCGCCCCACAGGAAGTCATTACCCTTGCCGCCCGTCAGCACGTCATGGCCGGAACTGCCGTTCAGATTGTCCTTGCCCGCTCCGCCGTCGAGTTGGCTACCTCCTGCCAGCGCCACGAGAACATCGTTGCCGGTGGTGCCGACGACGTAAAACTTGCTACCGGTGGCGTAGATATTGTCTGCCATTGTATAGCTCCATTCTGAAGTTGATCGTTCAGACCCCCTGTTCAGGTCGCTCACGATTTTGGATGGTTAACATTTTAAGATTGTTTGCTAACTGATTGAATTTGTATTCGTGTGATCATTGGCCAGCGTATTATTACGTGGCTGTAGAATTGCGCTCACAGAAGCAGTGTGTTCGATAACCTCGAATGTCTGCGTTCAGCGTCGCGTTTTGTTATGGGGAGACCCGATCATTACATCGTTTATGGCGCCCCAGGATGGAGCGCCGGCGTGGCGAGTTCACGCTGCGGGATTATGAAATTCAAGAAAATCGTGCGTGTTGGCCGAGATCATCGAGCGGATCCGATTATATCGCATCCGCAAATCCTCGAAGCTTTGCAGCGGGACCCAATAGCGCGGATCGCCCAGCTGGCCTTCGGCGCAATCGCACTGCTCCAACCGCGCCGACAAAGCATCGATCAGCAGGGCCAGTTTGCGGAACTGATGGGCAGGTATCGATACGCAGGCATCGTTCGCCGCGTGGGCAACGGCGTTTTCCATGCACCGCGCTTCGTGGCGCGCCAGCGCCACGAAATCGTCGGGTTGCGTATCCGTATTCAGATTTCCCATCTCTCCAGCGCCTTGCAGTGAAGGGTGCCGCATTAGGTAAAGCATGCGGTTAACGCGTCGGTCGAGCCTTGCGCATAAGCTGCCGACGGTTTCGCGGAAAGAATAACCCGATCCGAATTCGATCAGTCCGGCTTCCTTCAGAGGTGATGTGAAGAATTGGCCGGCGATTTTCCAAGTAGAAGCGGGTAAACGCGTATATAATCGATGTCGATAGTGCCGCTGGGTGGATGTGCCGGGTCGGGGTCGTGTGCCCAAGGTCCGCCTACGGCAAGGTTTACCAGCAGGTACATCGGCTTGTGCATGTCGGCGGGCGTGGGCGTGCGGGCTATTTCGCGACCGTCCACATAAAAGGCAATCATCTGCGGGGTCCATAGCAGGCCGTAATTATGGAATGTGCGGGCTGCCGTGGGTACGGTGGCAACGGCATGCGTATAGGCGCGCGGCTTCTCCCCGGACGCGGACGTGTGGGAGACGGTGCTCATGGTAATCTTCGTGGGATCCCGGCCCAATTGTTCGAATATGTCTATTTCCGGTGGCCACGACCCGTCTGCGGGAAGCAGCCAGAACGCGGGCCATAGGGATGCGCTATCGGTCAATCGCGCGCGGATTTCGAAGTAGCCGTAGCGCTGGGCGAAACTGTGCCGGGTGGTCAGCAGGCCCGAAGCATAGCGATAGCCCCACATTCTGCCCGCTTGTGTGTCGGAGACGGGGGCCGCGGTGATCGTCAGCATCCCGCGCGCGATCCGGAAGGGATTCAGGCCCAGCGGTTGCGATGCTGTCCCGCGGAAATCGCGATCGACGTAGAGTTGCTTTTCACCATTCGTGGGAAGCGTGAAGGCAGCGACGCCGGCGTAGTCGAAGCTGGTGCGCCAAGGCCCGCCCTGGTCTTGCAGACGTAGCTGGTCGAACTCTTCCGCGAAGGATGGGTGGTCGCGATCTATCGGCAGGGCGCCGGACGGGGGGGCAACGTCGATTGGCCCGGTTGCAGGGGGCGGCACAAGATCGGGCACCAGCACCAGCAACAATGCCAGCACCGACAAGCAGACCAGCAACCCGCTGGCCAATTGCAGTGTTCGGGGATGGCGGCCGGCAGCCGCCACTGCCTTGCTTCGCCAAGAGGGCCCGTGCACCGGAACCGGTCTCGCGGTCATGGTCCTGGCGACAATGCCTGGGCAGCGATGGCCATCCGGGAGAGGGCCGCCGACGCCGGGGAAACGTCCGCCTTTGGGGCTCCTGTCGCCGCGCCCGCCTGAACGCCCGCATGAACGATGGCATATCCGCCATCGTCGGCGGACGCAGGTGGAGCGATGAACGTGGCGGTGAGTGCAGGTAGCCCATCGGTCAATGTGGCCCGCGCGACATCGTCCGCAGGTGCGGGGCGCGTAACGATTTGCGTGCCGGTGGCGGCCAGCCGCGCGACTTGTGCATGAAGTGCCGAATTCGGCTCAATCGTGCCGATTACCAGGGCGACCGGCTCTGATCCGACATGCGGATCGCGCCGCGATCGCAGCCTGCGACCAGCGCCCTCCCGGGCCGAGGTCGCAAGCAGCCACCATGCGCGCCAGTCGCCACCCAATGCGCGAAGAGCAGGGCCCGGGCGCCGCGCCTTGATGTGGCCGATCGCGCGGGTGTGGCGGAGCGAGGTCCGGATGCCGGCTGTCCTTCGCCGGACGGCAGAGCGGACCGCCGCCGCGCTGCCATGGTCGAGAATGGCGTCGGCCGCGGCCAGCATTGCCGAAAGGTCGGCCTCGCTCTGGCGATGGGACGTGGACGCCTCATGCCGGCGGTAGAAATAAGTCGGCCGCGGAAGATAGGCGTATCGTGCGCCGCGCGCCATCATTCGGGCGACAAGATCGTAATCCTCGGCAATACGCAGGCGGGAATCGTAAGTCAGGTTGTGAAGGCGCAGGAATTCCAGATCCAGCAGAGGTTTGAGATAGCCCGCGCAGACCGGATCGCCGAACGCGCTGTTTGCGCGCACATATTCGGCCAGCCCGATCTGCCGCGCCGTCCGCCATGCCGGGGTGTCGGCGAAAAGCGTGGTTCGGGCGATACCCTGCGCGATGGAAAAGCCGATCATGTTGGTGGCGACGATCTCGGCGCCGCTTTCCTGGCCATGCGCCACCAGTCTTTCGATATGACGGAAATGGAGCAGGTCGTCGCTGTCCAGAATCGCCGCCCAACGTCCGCGCGCGGCGGCAAGGCTGGTGTTGCGCACAGCGGAAAGTCCTGCGCGGGGGCCGTCGATCACGCGAATGCGCGGGTCGCTGGCCGCATGGGAAAGGGCGATGGCGCGGGTCTCGTCGGTCGATCCGTCATCGACGACGATGACTTCGATATCGGCGAAACTCTGCGCGCAGGCCGAACGCAAGGCTGCGCCGATGAATGGGGCGGTGTTGCGCGCCACCATCAGCAAGGAGACCTGGGGTGTCGAAGGCGATTCCGGTGAAGATTCCGAAGACATGGGGCTGAGACCAAAGCAAGTGTCGGCAAATGAAGCGGGGCCCCCTTGCGGGAGCCCCGAGCATTCGTCCCGGACGTTCTTGGATCAGCCGAAGAAGCTGAAGTCATCCGAAGAAAGCGCCGATCCGGACATGGAAGTCACATGCAGCGTTTCGTAGTGCTGGGTGGTGGTGTCGAAGAGCTTGTAGACGAACACGCTGTGCCCGGCCCCGTCGAGATAGGCCCCGTTCTTGTAGGTGCTGGTGTCCAGCGTCAGCGTGGAACCGGCGCCGAAGCCTTCGAAGCGCAGTACGTCGCCGCCAGCCTTGCCGGCGCCTTCGAAGTCGTAGATGCGATCCACGGTCTTGTTGTCCGCGCCGATGTCGCCTGCCGCGAACTTGAACATGTCGTTACCGGCATCGCCGAGCAGGAAATCGTTGCCCTTGCCGCCGACGATCGTGTCGTCCCCGGCGCCGGCATTGATGTTGTCATTGCCGTCGAGGCCGAAAAGTACGTTGTTGGCGGCATTGCCGGTGATCATGTTGGCCAGTTCGTTGCCGGTGCCGTTGATGGCTGCGGTTCCTGCCAGGGACAGGTTCTCGACATTGGCAGTCAAGGTGTAGGAAATGCTGGCGCAGGCGGTGTCGGTGCCTTGATTGAGCTGTTCGACCACCGCATCGCCGGCGCTGTCCACGCGGTAGAAGTCGTTGCCCAGTCCGCCCACCATCTTGAACTCGCCGCCCAATCCGCTGAGCGAGTCGGCGCCATCGGTACCGGTCTTCACGGCCGTGGAGGCGACGGTGCGGTCGACGAAGGTGTAATCGCCGGTGTTGAGCGGAGCGCCCGACATCGAGGTAAGGTGAACCGTTTCGAAGCGCTGGCTGGCTGCGTCGTAAAGCTTGTAGACGAACACGCTGTGCCCGGCGCCATCGAGATAGGTGCCGTTCTTGTAGGTGCTGGTGTCCAGCGTCAGCGTGGAGCCAGCGCCGAAGCCTTCGAAGCGCAGCATGTCGCCACCGGCCGCGCCGGCGCCTTCGAAGTCGTAGATGCGGTCCAGCGTCTTGTTGTCTGCGCCGATGTCGCTGGCATCGAACACGAAGGTGTCATTGCCGGCGGCGCCGAGCAGGAAATCGTTGCCTTTGCCGCCGACGATCGTGTCGTCCCCGGCGCCGGCATTGATGTTGTCGTTGCCGTCGAGGCCGGAAAGCACGTTGTTGGCGGCATTGCCGGTGATCACGTTGGCCAGTTCGTTGCCGGTGCCGTTGATGGCTGCGGTTCCTGCCAGGGACAGGTTCTCGACATTGGCGGTCAGGGCATAGGAGATGCTGGCGCAGGCGGTGTCGGTGCCTTGATTGAGCTGTTCGACCACGACATCGCCGGCGCTGTCCACGCGGTAGAAGTCGTTGCCCAGTCCGCCCACCATCTTGAACTCGCCGCCCAATCCGCTGAGCGAGTCGGCGCCATCGGTGCCCAGCTTCAACGTGGCGGTCGGCGTGGGGGCCGCGGTGTCAGGGGTTGTTCCGGTGGCCGTCCCCGTTCCAGTCCCAGTACCTGCCGTCGCGCCGCCGGTGGAGCCGGTCGACCCGCCAGCGCTGATCGCGGTGGCAGCCTGATCCAGCGAATAGGCGTGGACATAGTCGATCGAATAGGTGCCGGTCATGCCGGCGGACGGCGCGCCCGCCCAGCTGCCGCCGACCGCAAGGTTGAGCAGCATGTACATCGGCTTGTTCATGTCGGCCGGGGTTGCCACCTGACCAACTTCCACACCGTCGATGTAGAACGTCAGATGATCCTTGTCCCACAACACGCCGTACTTGTGGAATTCGGTGGTGGCAGTGGGCACGTCGATGATGTTGTGCGTGTAGGTCGCAGGGCCGGTCGCCTTGGAAACCGTGCTCATCCACAGCGCCGTGGGATCACGGCCCAGCTGTTCGAACACGTCGAGTTCGGGCGGCCACGAACCGTCTTCCGGCAGCAGCCAGAAGGCAGGCCACAGGCCCTGGCCAGCCGGTAGCTTGGCGTTTACTTCAAAATAACCATAAAGCTGCGAGAAAGTACCCTTGGTGGTCAGCAGGCCCGAAGCGTAGTTGTAACCCCACATCGAATTGGCCTGATCGCTGCTTACCGGTGCGGCGGTGATATCCAGCACGCCGTCGTGGATCTTGAAGGGGTTCAGGCCCAGCGAGGTGCTGCTCGATCCCTTGAAATCGGCATCGACGTAAAGCTGCCGTTCCTGATTGGAGGTCAGCGTGTACTTGGCAAGGCCCGCATAGCCGAAATTGGTGTTCCAAAGGCCGCCGGCCGATTTCAGCGAGAGGCTGTTGAATTCGTCATCGAACGTCAGCTTCATCTTGGCGGTGTCGATCTGCAGCTGGAAATCGTTGGCGGTGAAATCGCCGACCGAGTGGTTGCGGAACAGCAGGGCTTCACCGCTGGCCAGCGTCAGCTTCACGTCGCTGCCGACCTGGGTGAGCAGCGAGCGAACCTGATCGAACGACGTAAGGCCGAAGCCGTCGAGGCGCGCAGTGTCCACTCCGTTCTGGAAATCGACGACGACATCGGTGCCGCCGCCCCTGGACATGACGAAGATGTCGTCACCGTCGCCACCCACCAGCACGTCGTTGCCGGCCATGCCGTTCAGCGTCTGGTGGCCGGTCTGGCCGATCAGCACGTTGTCGAGCGAATTGCCGAAGGCGGAGGTGTTGGTGAGCGAAAGCGAGAGAATTTCAACATTGTCGGGCAGGACATAGCTGACAGTGGAGCGGATCATGTCGGTGCCGCCACCGGCCAGTTCGGTGATCACGCTATCCTTGCTGTAGACCTGATAGGTATCGTCGCCCAGGCCGCCGGCCATCTTGTCGGCACCATCGTTGCCGAAAAACCAGTCATTCTTGGCAGAACCGGTCAGTACATCGGCGGCAGTGGTGCCGTAGATCGAAGAATTGCTTGCGGCCTGATTGCCGATGCTCAGTCCAAAAGCGTTCAAATAGGAAGTCTGAATACCCATGGCATTTATTCCTGATCAAAGAGCCAGCGGCTCGGTGTGATCATGGAAATAGCCGGTCGAATTAATCGAACCTGCAACGCCTTTGGTTTCCGGCGTGGTAACAATTTTAACCTGTTAGAAATGATAATAGTATGTCTCTTTAGGTTTAAGTATGTCTTCGTATTACGATTTATAAGTGTCTATTATTTCGGGTTTATTCTGAGGTTCTTGTCACCGGCGCTTGGGAATGGCGCGGTTGGTTGCGTATTTTTATTACGTGAAGTGGCGTCGGAGGGCGGCTTTATTGCAATGGATTGCCGTCTTGGCCGGACGGATCGCGTGATCCTTTCCGTGGTGCCTCCAAAAAAAATGCGCGCCTGCATGCGTCGCGGGCGCAGCTGCCGGGAATGGCGGAAGATGAACCACTATGGAGGTGGTAGTGGCGGTCATTTGCGGCCGCTCCATTTGCCGCAATCCATTTTTTTCATAGGCTTGGGCGGACTTTAGCAGCGATTCGCGCGCGCGTTCGAGAGGTTCAGAATGGGGCTCCACTCCCGCCAGACCGAATTGGTAGACTTGGTCCTTCGCCCCGGCGCGGATGCCTATGCTTTTGTTTCCATGAATGATTTTTCGATTTCGGGGGCGGCATCCGGGGGCCCCTCGCGAATCGAAGCCCCGCACGATCGGGCCTGGCGCGAATCAATGGTGCCCTATGCCGTGGATTGGCGGCGGCGGCGGATGCTTTTCACGCTGCACCCATCGAACGACTTCGCGGCAGACTATGCCTTCCTCTATCAGGCGCAACGTGAGCAGGCGCAGCAGGGAGTGCTGATTTCCTTCGATGCGTTGGACGCTTTGTTTCCGGCCTCGGCCGCGCCTGCGCAGGCCACGTTTCTGTTTTCGGTGGGGCGGTGCGGTTCCACGCTGGCGGCGGATCTTCTGGGTGCCGTGGACATTTCCGGCGTATCCGAACCCGGCGTCTACGAACAGTTGGTGGAAGGGCATCGCCGCTCGTGGCTGAACCGTCGCGACCGGGCGCGGGTGATCCGCGCGACCACGCAGGCCCTCTGCGCCTTCTTCGGTGCGCCACTGGCGGTGAAACTGCGCGCGCAGTGCACCATAGTGGCGCCGGAGATCGCGGCGGTCACCCAGGGGCGCTGCGCCATGATTCTGCGCGCGCTGGAGCCTTGGGCCATGTCTACCTATCGGGCCTTCGGGCAATGGCCGGACAATCGGCCTGACGAGTTGGCATGGCGCTATGCCAACGCCATCAAGATTTTCGACGCGCTCACCCGCGCCGGCCGGCGACCACATCTGATATGGTATGAAGACATGCTGCGTGATCCCGCCACCCTCCTGCGGGCCGTGGGCGCGGATTTGGACATTTCGGAACCTCAGAAACATGCGTTGGCCGCGACCTACAAGCGCGATTCGCAAGAAGGGCTCAGCATCGGTCGTTCGGGATCGAGCATCAGGATGCAGGCGGATATCCTGCAGGAATTCAGGCGCCGCTGGGCGCGCATGGCGCCCAATCGGCTGCTTGCCCGCTATGGCATTGCCGACCGCTTGTAAAAGGCAGCCGCGGCTTCGAATCCGCTCAGGTCAGGTCGGAAGGTAGGGATCGGAACGCCACCGATCGGGGTTTCCAGGTAGCGACCCGATCTGCAAGCTTTCGCAGACCGGCGGCGAAGGTGCTGCGGACAGGCGGACTTGCCCAGCGCTGCAGCATCAATGCAAATCCGATCATTGTTAAGCCCGCCAGCACCATGCACGCCGCGTCAGGCAGGTCCGTCGCGGCCTTGATCCGGGCGATCAGGCTGATCCCCGGCACTTGGTGTACCAGGTAGAGTTCATAGGAAATGCTGCCGATGAAGCCCAGCGGCGGCAGCCTTAGCCTGGGGTTGAAATGCGCCAGCGCGAACACTGCGGCCGTTCCCAGCGCCAGCAGGCCGTGAGTGAGGACGGAGGTTTTGCCATCATAGGCGATGGTCCCGAAATTCATGATCCAGGCGAAAATGCCGCTGACGCCAAGCACCAGAGCCGGAACGCGTTCGCGCGCGTTCATCGCGTACCAGGCGGACATGCCGATCAGGAAGAAGCCGATGTAGGGTGAGATCATCAGCTTGTCGCCCAGGCCCGGCGCCGCTGGATATACCACCGGCCCCAGCACGCCCAGCGCTGCCAGCGCGATCCAGAACCGTTCGCGGGCGATCAGATAGCCGACCGCGACATAGAAATAGAACTTGGCTTCCACGCTGAGCGTCCAGAACGCCCCGTCTGTATAGCGTGCACCGAATTCGGTCGGTACCAGCAGCAGCGTCAGCAGCAGATCGCGCGGAGACGAGTGCAATTGCCATGGCCCGAACACCAGCGGCACGATGAACGCGCCCACGGCGGCGATCAGGAACGCAGGGTAGATGCGGAGGAACCGGCTAATGGCAAATCGCGTTGCCGATCCGGCGCGCAGTACGCTCAAGGTGATGACATAGCCCGAGATCACGAAGAACATGTGCACGCCGAAGCTGCCGATCGCCCAGTCGCGCGACCAGAGCGTGTCGTAGTGCAGAATGTCGTAAGGAAAATCGGGCGGCGCCCAGCGGATCGTGTAGTGGAATGCCATCACACCTAACACCAGAATGGCGCGCAGCAGGTCTATGCCATGATTCCGGCTGCCGTGTTTGGCACCATTACGGTCCATTCCGATCCCCTGACTGTTCGGCGATGCTGTACGAATTCGGCAAGGCGGCGCATTTCGCGACGCGCTCCCTCGATCCGGATGACGATGCGCGGAACAGATAACCCAGACTGCGGCCAGTCCGTCCCTGCAACCGAGGTTAGTCTTGAAGAAGGCGTCGCGGCCAAGGCCATATCCTCCATTCTGGCGGCACTGATCCTCTTCACCCATATGGGCAGCGCGTTGGGGCCCGCGGTTCCGGTGATTTCGCTCTGTGCGTCGCTGGCGATATTGCTGTTGCTGAGAAATCGCATCGATCGGCGGCTGCTGCCGTTCGGCTGGCTTTTGCTTCTGCCCTGCTTGACGCTGGCGTCGACGGCGTGGTCGCGCATGCCCATGGTGACGCTCTATTATTCCACGCAACTGGCGGTCACGGTGCTGGGTGCCGTTGCCGTCTGGCTGTCGACCGATTTGCGCGGTTTCATCCGACAACTGTTCACGGCGTCGCTGGCGATTTGCCTGGTATCGCTGGCCGCGGGGCAGACCGGTCCTTCGATGGCGGGGCCGGTGTTGGTGGGCATTACCGGAAGCAAGAATGCCATGGCCGCGGCAGGCCAATGCCTGGTGTTCTGTGGTCTTGCCGTGGCGATGGACCGGCGGCAGCCGGCCTTATGGCGCATGGCCGGCGCGTTGGGCCTGCCGCTGGGCGGTTGGATCGTGGCGATCACGCAGGCTGCCACGATCAAGATTCTGACTTTGGCGATGCCCTTGCTGTGCATCGGCGTGGTGGCGCTGCATTCGTGTCCGGTAAAGATCCGCCCCTTTCTGGCAGCGGTACTGCTGCTCGGCACCGTGGCGGGTGGTACCGTCGCGGGAAGGGTGGCGGAGCGGGCCGAGGAGGTAACGCTCAAGACTTTCAACAAGGACAAGGGGCTTACCGGCCGCGCCTATCTTTGGACGGTGGCCTGGCAGAAGATCGCTGAACGGCCGTTGCAGGGGTATGGCTACAAGGCATTCTGGATGAGTGGATCTGCGGATTCCATCGGCCTCTTACGATCGCAGGGGATCGCCGATCCGCGCACGTTCAGCCTTCACCAGACTTATCTGGAAGCCTGGCTGGATCTGGGATTGGGCGGACTGGTGATCGTGGCGGCAACGCTGGCGACGGGATTGATTGCCGCCCTCAATCGCGCTGTCCGCTTGTGCGAGGTGCCGGACATCTTTCTGGCAGTATCGGTGGCCAGCCTTGTCATCCGCTCGTTCGGAGAGACGTTTTTTCAGCCGTTCTATGCCTATGGCACGATCGCGGTCGTGCTGATCGCCTTTGCCGTATTCGGCGCCGGGGCATCCGGGCATTCGATTTCCGCGTCCGATTCCCGTTGGCGCCGCACCAACCGCCATGGGATGCCGTTCAGAGCGTGACCAGCGCGGCTATAGTGACGCGGTTTTCGCGATAGACGTGTTCTGCCCCGGAAGAGGTTCTGTCGCTGAACCGATAACCCACCCGAAGAGAGAGGCGGCGGCTCACCAGCAGGCGTGCGCCCGCTTCGGCGCGAATCTCGTGGCTGGAAGGGGAGGGGCCGAGGGGCGCGATAGTCAGGTGACGGGCTCCGGCGGAAAGGATCAGATTGCGGCGATATTCGTGGTTAGCGCCCAGGCTGAATTCGGTGACGCGGTTGCCGGCAATCGTGGTTGAAGCGGCTTCGTCCACCCGCCTGTCGGCGCTGAAGCGCAGCGACGTCAGGCTGGTGAGGTTCCATAGCAGGTCCGCACCGAAGGAAAGGCCCGAAGTGTCGCGCAACTGGGGGGATTTGTAGTCGCGCCGCAGATAGCCGATGCGCGCTTCTCCGGTAAGCAGGCTGGTCAGTTCGAAGCGCAACCCGCCTTCCACGCGAAGGCCGCGGGAATCCCGGTTGAGATGGGTAGGCTGGCGCGGATCGCCGGCCGCCAGCGTGTAGTCGATCCGCCCCAATGCCGCGCGCGCGATGGCACGTATGCCGGGCCGGAATTCGTACCCGATCAGAAGGTTACCGGCGTAGTCGTTGCTGTCGCGATAGCGTTGCGACAGGCTTTGTCCGTCCGGATAAGCCACCGAGGAGAAGCGCAGGGCCGTGATCGATCCACCCACGCCCAGTGTAAGGCGACCGGCGGTTCGCTGCGCATTCAGCGTTACGCCTTCGCGCGTGAAGTGGGACGGCTCCGATGCGCCCGTCGGGCTGTTGAAGCTGGCACGCGGTTCTGCTTCTCGATCCGCGGTGCCGGATCCGGCGATCCAACTGTCGGCGGCAATGTCGTACCGCCCCTCCAGCCGCGCGCCATAGCGGGAGACGTCTTCCGATGTCTGCCGCAGGTGGAGAGACTGGTCGTAATGCGCCGAAAGGCCCAGCGCGTGCCGGGTAAAGCCGGACCGCAGGGAGACTTTCGAGGTCAGCAATGCGGCAAGATCGGATCGCCGATCCTCACCGGTGGCAAGTACGTTGTCGGTGGCTTCGGTGGCCAAACCGAATTCGGGGTAGACGAAGAATGAGCCGATCCGCCCACCAATCGGTGCATATTCGGGGCGAGGGCGATCGGCCACGCTGGTGCCTTCCGGCAAGATTGCGGCCTGGCCTGACGTGGATTGACCGAACGCGGATTGACCGAATGCGGAGGTGGCCGGAACCACAAACGCAAATATGCTGAACCAGCCCCGTCGCCGCATAAGTTCCAGACCCCCGTTCCGGGCCGCGCATCGCCCCTTGCAGGCGGCGATGTGCGGCTTCCCGATGTGCTGCATAGGGGCGGGCGCCAAGGGCGGTTACCGTTGAAGGATCGGAAACGCACCTTTCCGTATCTCTGCATGGATCGGCTTTGCTGCGGGTTGGCTCGCGCTGCCGGAATGGTGGCCCGGCGCCAGTCGTCCGGCACGGAAAAGCACGCCCCGTGCATTCAGGCGCCGGCTCAGGCCGGGCACGGGCAATTGATCCGAAACGGCCTAAGAATGCCCTGATTCGAACGAGTCATACGGTTGTCGCAAGGGGCGGACCTGCCGATACAGGCGGGGGCTGCCCGGGAAGCGTTCCCGACGGTCCAGGCGGCTCATCGCCATGGAAACGGAGGCTGCAATGGCGGATCGCACGGGAAAAATGTCGTCGCACGGGCGTCTGTCCGATGCGGAGGCCGTATGATCCGGGCCCTTGGCCTGCCGCTTGGAGTCATTGGCCTGTTGCTGGGCAACGGCGCCGGGGCGCAGGCGCTTGCAGTACCGGCTGTGGCGGCGGATGCCCCCTCGGGTTCGCATGATTCAGCTTCGATCGGATTCCTGACGGCAGATCAACTGGCCCGCCAATGCCGCGAGGGGACGGCCTTCTCGATCACCTATTGTCTGGCCTTTCTGGCCGGTGTGCATGATTCCATTCGTGCTTATGAGCAATGGCTGGGTCAGCGCGAGTTCTGCGCGCCGCAGGCCGTCAAGCAGCGCGATCTTGGTAACGCCTTCCTGGCATTCGTGGCGGCGCATCCGGAATATCGCGATGGTCTGGCCTCCTCGGTCGCGGTGGTGGCGATGAAGGAGGCCTGGCCTTGTACCATGTCGGATCGCTGAATGTCGCTGATGCTGCCGCGCCGCCAGTGGGGCGCGCAGCCCGCAAGGCCCGACTGGCGTTGACGCAGGCGATGGCGTTGCTGCTGGCGCTAGGTCTGTTAGGGGCGATGCTTACGGTTTCGGGCGGGTTCTGGCCGGGGGATGCGCCGGTAAAGGGCAAGCCGGCCGTGCGCGCTCTGCAAGCAGTGCGACCGCTCGATCCCGAAGGCCTGATCGTGGCCGATCCCGCCCAGATCGAGGCATTGACCCGGTCGCAGGCGCTTGGGCTGAACGCCGCGCGACCGGTTTCCACACTGCCCAATCCGCCCGCGCGGGCATTCATTCTGGCCGGCGATGCGCCCGGTTATGCTCGCGCACTCGCTTGCCTGACTGCTGCGGTCTATTACGAGGCCGCCTACGAGCCGGTCGACGGGCAGCGCGCGGTGGCACAAGTCGTGCTCAATCGCGTGCGCCATCCACTCTATCCGCATACGGTCTGCGGCGTCGTGTTTCAGGGGGCGGAGCGCGCCACCGGGTGCCAGTTCACGTTCACTTGCGACGGTTCGTTGGCGAGGGCACCGGTTCCCGCCGTCTGGGCGCGCGCGCGCGCCGTGGCGCAACGGGCGCTTGCCGGATGGGTCGTGCCCGAAGCCGGACTGTCGACACATTACCATGCCGACTATGTCGTCCCTTATTGGTCCGCGATGCTGGTCAAGACTGCGGTGATCGGCCAGCATGCATTTTACCGGATGCCTGAGGGCTATGGGCGTCCTGCCGCCTTCGTGTCGCGCTATGCGCAAGCGGAGCCGCATGAGGCCTTCGGAATGGCCGCCGCGCTGGCGGGTATGGATGATGCGGCGATCCTGCCTGCCCCGCCTGCCGATGCAGGTAGTGGTGCACGCCCCGTTCTGGACCGGGCCGGCGGGATCGTCGGGCAAAGTGCACGGCCGGGCGACGCATCGCGGGAAGCACGCGGTGGCGGAAATTCCGCCTGGATGGCGCCGTCCGGAAAGAACGTAGGGCGCTGGATCGTGGGAATCGATGGCAGCCGCGCGCCGTCCGTTCCAAGTATAGTCTATGAATCGACAAATTGATTGATCGATTTTGAAGCTAACATTTCTTGCCGTTAGTTGGTCGATGCTTGATGGCTTCGTGTGATCGCGGGCTATTGGCGTGCCCGTTTCAACGTGTTCCCCGAAATCGAGCCGGCGACCGGATCTACACGTGAAAGCTCTTTTCCGTGTGTCCTCACGTTCTCGGGCCGTGACGGGGCGCAAGACTTTCTGGGGGGAAGGGCGTGACGATCAGGGCGATCAGGCCGATCCTGCGGGTTTGCACGACGGGGGTGGCCACGTGTCTGTCGACGGCATCGCCATGCGCACCGCACGGACCTCCAGCCGAGGCATCTACGGAAGCATCGGCCAGTTCTCCCAACCCGATCCGTTCCGGGGCGACATCCGGGACGGCGCGAACGGTGCGCCCCGATGCCATAGTTGAGGCGATGAAAGCATCGGGGGAAGCATCGGGCGCGCAATCCGCCGATCCCCCGATGCCGATGGGCGCCACTGGCGCCGCCGCCACTGCCATCGCCGTTCCGGCGCCGCAATCGTCTGGCCGCTATCCCGCCCCACTTTACCGGCCCGATGGGGGCGCGGCGCGGTCAGAGATTCCCGCGCAAGTCACCACGCTGCGTGCGGCGGTGGCGCTGGCCTATGCAACCAACCCTCAGCTTCTTGCCGCACGGGCGGAAGCGCGATCGGCGGATTATGGCTTTGCGCAGGCGCGTTCCGCCTTCGGGCCGGTGTTGTCCGCCTCCGCCAACTATGCCTTCACCCGGTTGCGTGAAGAGACGGCGTCCGGGCCCTTCATGGGTGCGCAAGGATGGGCGAGCGGCGCGAATCTGGTGCTGTCGCAACCGATCTGGAGCTCGGGCCGTCTTGCCGCCGGGCAGGAGGCGGCGCTGGCAACATCGCAGTACCGGCGCGAGGCCCTGCGGCTTACGGAAGCGCAAGTGCTGGGAAATGTCGTTTCCGCCTACGTGGCGGTACGGCGCGATACCCAGTCGGTGACGATCGCGCATGAGAATTTGCAGCTGCTGGAACAGCAACTGGAAGAAAATCGGGCCCGCTTTGGCGTCCGCGATCTGACGTTGACCGAACTGGATCAGACGCGCACCCGGCTTGAGCTGGGGCGTGCCCAGCTGCTGCAGGCGCAGGGGCAACTTGGCCTCTCGCAAAAGCAGTTCCTGCAATATGTGGGGGCGCCGCCGGGCGAACTGGCTGCACCCGATGCGCTGGAGATCGGCTTCGCTTCGCTTGAAGACGCCTATGCCTATGCAGAGGTCAACAGCGGCGTAATCGGCGCGGCGCGCGCGAAGGAGCGGATTTCGCGGGCACAGGCCACGGCGGAAAAGGCGGAATATGGCCCAAGCGTCGGGCTGCAGGGCACGTTCGCTTATGCCTCGCAGTCGCCGTACAACGATGAATTGCGGTACAGCGAGTTCGTTGGGCAGGTGGTGGTGCGCCAGACGCTGTTCGACAGCGGCCTGCGTCATGCACGGACCCGTGCCGCGCAGGAGGCCAATCAGGCGGACTGGCGCCTGCTCGATTCCGCCTATCGCGACACGCGAGAGGCCGTGGGTTCTTCCTGGGATCAGCTGGCATCGTTGCGTGCGGCACTTGTCAGGTATGGTCTGGCGATCACGGCGGCGGAAGAAGCCTATCAGGGGGCGTTGATCCAGCAGAAGACCGGTGATCTCAACACTCTCGACGTACTGGACCTGGCGCGCGATCTGCTGACATTGCGGAACAGCTACAACGTCACCCAGGCTGATGAGCTGATCACGCGCGCCAACCTGCTGGCGGCGGCGGGATTGCTGGAAGGCCCACGGCTGGTCATGGACATTGCGCCCTACGATGCGGATGCCCATTTCGAGCGCGTGCGCGATCAGGGGGATATTCCGCTGATAACGCCGATCCTTGCCGGACTGGATTCTTTCCCCAATGGCAATTTGCGGGGGGAGCGCGCCGTGCGGGATGCCGCGGCGGAGACGGCGCTGGGGCCCGCCATGCCCCTACCCCCCCAGCCCGGGCCGTAAATCCGATGGCGCGTTCATGAGCTGACGGGGCGCGTCTGGGCCAATGCCTCGATCGCGCGCGGAGGTTGACCGGGGCGAGGGCCGATCAGCCGTTGGCGGAGAAAGCCGATCGACCAGGCAAGGTGCATCACCATGGCTGCCAACCCGGCCCCGGCCGAACAGAAACACCGCTGCAAGAGGCCCAGCGTCAGCCCGTAGCCCAGGCAGAGCGCGGCCCAGATCACCATGGGGACCGCCAGTATCGCGGCCAGCGGCAAGATCGGGGCAAGGCACAGGCCGACAAGGCCGAGCAGCACGATCGGAGCAATACCGATCGGGATGGCCTGTCGCGGTTTGATGGACACGGCGTGGCGTGTCAGCGTCATCGCCCGTCCCCGGCCATAGCCGCGATATTGCCGGAACAGCGCGACAGGCGTTCCGCGCGGCCAGTACCCCAGCGCCAGCGAGGGCTCCAGCCAGATCCGTCCGCCTGTCGCGGCAAGGCGCAAATCGAATTCGGCATCCTCATTGTGTGAAAAGCTCTCGTCGTAACCGCCGATCTGCCGGAACAGTGCAAGGTCGATGAGGGCGTGATGGCCATGATCGACGAAATGGCCCGCCCCGATCCTGCGATGCGCCGAACCGCCGTTGCCCAGCACCGAATTCTGCGCCGCCGCCGCCGCCTTCTGGAAGCATCCGCTACCCTGCGTGACCATCGGTACGACAACCGATGCGGCGCCCTGCCGCAGCGCGGTATCGATCAGGCCGGCAACGTAGCCGGAGGGGTAAATACAATGCGCATCGATCCGCACCAGCCATCGGTGCCCGGCGGAATGGCGCGCGGCCGCCAGATTCATTCCGGCACTTTGCACACGTCCAGGATTGTCCAGCAGGATAAGGTTCGTGTGGGAGGCAGCATGGCGGGCCACGATCGCACGGCTGGCATCGGTGCTGCCGCCATCGGCGACGATCACCGTGGCGCCCGGGTTCTCGCGCAGAAGAGTGTCCAGTAGCGCAGGCAGATGATCTTCTTCGTTGAGGCACGGGATGACGATCAGAACGCCCATCATGCCACCCCCAGGACGGTTTTGCCGATGGCGCGGGCCTGCGCGGCATCCATGACCACGGCCTGGCGCGGGATCCGTGCCGCCGCCTCGCGCAGCCGGGCGAATCCCGCGGCAGAGAGACTGGCCAACCAATCGGGCAGTTCGCATTCCGGCGCTTTGGTCAGGACTCCCGCGTCATGCCGGGCCAGCCATTCGCCCGTGGCCACGTTGGCCAGCGCGATGGGCACGGCACCGTGGGCGAGGCTTTCGTAAAGTCGGTTCGGCAGAAGCCAGGCGGAATTTAGCCCCTCCTCGAAATAATCGATCGACCATGCAAAATGGACCTGCCCATAAAGGCCCGGCAGATCCTCCGCGTGGTAGCCCCCAAGGAAGGAGACCCCCGGCGCGCCCGCGATTTCGGCCGCGAAGTCGCGGAATATATCCAGGGAGGGGCGACCGGCGATCAACACTTCCACTGTTCCGGGGCAGGCGGACGCAATTGCGCGGAGCAAATCGAGCGAACGGCGGCAGCGGAGCATCCCGAACCAGCCGATGCGCCATGGCGGGCCCATCGCCGCCGGTATGGCAGCCGGTTCGGCTGTCCGGCCCGATGCGGGCAAGCCGCCGGGGACAAGGTTTTCGACGAGGACGATCTCTCCCGCCCAGCCACGCCGTTCGCGAAAATAGCGGTCGCGGAAGGCCGGTGCGCTGACAACTACCAGATCGACGCCGCGCATCGCCCAGCCCTCCACGCTGCGCAGCAGGCGCGAAGCCGGGCCGTGCCCCAGCAGCAACCGGTGAATGTCCAGGCATTCGTAGACGAGCCGCTGATCCGGCCGCCTAACCCGCGTCGCCAGCACCAGCGTTTCCAGATTGCGGGCAACGATTACATGCGCGTCGGTTGTCACCTGCCGCAATCGGCCCGGGATCAGCCATTGACGCAGGACGCTGCGCAATCGCGCCAGCAAGGCGCCGTCGCGCGTGTGGCCTAGCGGCTCCGCCGCCAACCCCTCCACTTCGGCGGGAGGTATTCGGGTCCGGTGGAAGCCCGCCAGCCGAACGGCCGCACCAGCCGAGCGCAGCAGGGCGATCCGGCGCCGGACGGCCGCATCGCGAAGGTCGTGGACGATGTAGGCCAGTGGCACGCCGTCCGGCTCTGGCGCGTCGATAGCCGCCGCAGGGGATATTTCGGTGAAGGGGCAGGGTGCGGCCAAGGCGGGATTGTTCATGGTCGGCGGCCTCCATCGCTCTCGTGGGGCGATGATAGGCGGCGCGGAATGCCGCGTGCGGGCGACTGAATCCGTTGTGGCGGGGAACCGGGACCGTCGCGCCAGGGCATTGCACCCACGCATCGACGGGGGGCGGTACCGATCCATGCGGAGCGGGGTGAGGAGGCGTGCTCAGCGGGCGGATTGGCGTGAGGGGAATCGCGAAGGGGAGAAGACGCGAAAACCTCCGGATCGGAGGCATTGTCCAGCGCAATGCCGCCGATCCCGGGCACAGTGCGCGCATGGTGGGGGGCATCGCCGGCTCGTGTCGTGGAGGATCAGCGAAAAGCGATGAGGGACAGGCATGTCGTTTTCATCAGTCGCCAGCGCATTGTTGGGGCGACCAACGGCAGTTCCACGTATCTGCTGGACCTGGCCCGGGCAGTGCGCAAGGCGGGCATGGTGCCGCACCTGCTTCAGCCGTCGCCCGGTGTGGCGGGGCGCTGGCCGGTGCTGTCGATGCGGCCGGAGATGGCGGTGTTCGAAAGTCATCGCATCCGCGGGCTGGCGCGCGTGGGACGCCATTTCGCGGTATTGCAGCCAGGTGTCTATCTGGCCATCGCGCTGGCTCTGTTGCGGCGGCTGGCGCGCGTGTTGGGTGTCGATGACGGTTGGGCCACCGATAGGCCTATGCCCTATGCCATCGCCCAGCCATGGACCATGGCCGACCATCGCTGGCTTCGCGGCGCGGCCCGGAAGGTGGGCAATGGCGCGGGGCCGCACCTTGCCATTGCCGACTACATGTTCTGCGCGGAAGGCTTCGGCGATGTGCCCGGCGTGCCTACCGCAATCGTTATGCACGACCTGTTTCACGCCCGAACCGGCGGAACGACGGATTCCGTGCCGATTGTCGATAAGGCGGTTGAAATCGCGCTGTTGGCGCGTGCCGATGCGGTGCTGGCGATACAGGCGGCCGAGGCGGAATTCCTGCGACGCAACCTGCCCGGTATCGAAACCATCCTGACCCCAATGGCCGCGCGGCCGGTACCGGTGGGAGCGCCCGGCGAAAGCGGGCACTTGTTGTTCGTGGGTAGCAACACCGCGCCGAACGTGGTCGGGCTGGAATGGTTCTGCGCGCATGTCTGGCCGCAAGTCAGGGCTGCACGGCCGGGCGCGGTGTTGAATGTCGCCGGCACGGTGGCACGCGGGGTCACGGGCCTTGTGCCGGAAGGCGTGCGCCTGTTGGGGCTGGTGGGCGATCTTGGCCCGCTCTATGCGCGCGCTGCGGTCGTGATTTCGCCGCTGACCTTCGGTTCCGGGCTGAAGATCAAGTTGGTGGAGGCGATGGCCCAGGGCAAGGCGATAGTCGCCACGCCGGTGACTCTGGAGGGGGTGGAGGCGATCTGCTCAGGCGCGGTGCGCGTGGCCGATACGCCGGAACAGTTCGCCGCGGCAGTGATCGCGCTGGATGGCGATCCGGCGGCGCGGCAGGCGTTGGCCGATGCGGCGCGGCAAGTTGTCGTAGATCATTTCGGCGCGGAAAGGTGCCATGCCGGTTTCGCGGCATGGCTGGCGCGATGCAGCGGCGAGAGTGCCGGGGCGCGAAGCCCCGATCACCCGCCGGTTGCCGCGCTTCAGAACGCCGCAGTTGCCGAGAACAACACGGTCGATCCGGCGATCGACGATCCGTTCTTGGTCGAAGAGAAGTTGGGGTAGAGGTACGCGCTTTCCGACTTCGAGATGTCGGTATCGACATAGGCGACGCCCAGCGTCACCGGGCCCAGCGCCAGATCGGCGCCGATCAGCCAGTCCAGGTATTCGCCCGTGGGCGCCACGCTGGTGCCGTTGGGGCCAAGGCCCGAGTTGCCGTTGGAATAGCCGAAGTGGCCCTTCACCGTCAGCGGCGTGTCCGGAATCCCGGCGCTGGCGTCTGCCCACATGTAGAAGTTGTCCGACTTGGCGCCCGGGCGGCCGATGCCGTCCGCATAGTCCGCGCCGCTGGCGTAGACTTTGCCCAGCGCTTCCTGCTTGGGCGCATAGGCCACACCCACCAGCACGCTGGCCGGGCCCAGATCGCCCGAAAGCTTCACGTAAGGCTCTGCGAAGTCCGTCTTGCTGGCGCCGCCCGGATACATGTACCAGGTGAGGCCCACGTCCACCTTCAGGCCGCTCATCACCTCGGTCGAGTAACCGGCGATCAGGTCCAGTTCCATGTTGGAACCGCCGAAGGTGCCCCAGCCCGAAAGGTTCGAACCCCAGGTGCCGACGTAGATGCCGCTTTCATGGGTGACGGTGGCGCCGGCCTGCACGGCCATTTCCTTGTCCGTCTGCGAGACGCCGCGGAAGCGGTAATCGGTGACGAGCGCGGCGCTGCCCGAGACGGTGATCGCCTTGGGTGCTTCTTCCTGCGCGAAAGCGGGGGTGGCGCAAGCGGCGCCCAACAGGCCCAGCAGGCCGGTGGCAAGACGGTAATTCATAATCGGAACGCCCTCATGTTTCGATTTGGTCGCGTTCCTTCCTGCGTCCGGCAGCCGGGCCGCGCATGCGTGGCGGGCCCGTTTCGTGCCGGAAATTGCTGCTTACCGACGGGGGGTGTCCGGCGGCTTGCCCTTTCGTGACAAAGTGTTGCTGATGGCGGGGCCGTGAGACGGGTGCGGAGGGCGCAAAAAAAACCGGACGGCCCGAATGGGAAAGGCCGCCCGGTAAGGAGTAGTGGAGAGTGAGGGTCTCCACCGGTCTGTCTGGTCGGGCCGTCAGGCCATCAGCGCATCACGCCGCGATCGGCAGCGGCCGCAGGATGGCCTCGGGCCCGGTCACGGTATCGGCCTGTCCACTCTGGCGACGGCGGCCGAGCCATTCGCGGATGGTTTCCGCCGTCGTGTGGTCCATCACCTTCACCTGATGCAGGTCGAGGTGGACCGGCTTGTGGTGCGGCATCTTCTCCAGCACGTTGTTCAGGCGGGTAAGGCCCAGGAACGTCGCGCCGCCGCCCAGTTCAAGGCGGGTCTGCTCGTCGCCGTCATGCTCCTGCACTTTCAGGCGCAGGTTCTTGGCATGGGGCAGCAGTTCCACCAGCGTCAGGGCAAGGCCCGCGAGAACGCCGGTCAGCAGGTCGGTCGTCACCACCAGCACGAAAGTCACGGCCCAGATCACGGCGGGGAACGCGCCGTAGGAATGGAACAGGTGACGCACGTGGGTGAGGTTCACGAGCTTCCAGCCGGTGACGACCAGCACGCCGCCCAGCGCCGCCATCGGCACTTCGCGCAGCAGCCAGGGCAGCAGCGCGACGAAGGCCAGGATCCAGACGCCGTGAAGAATCGTCGAAAGACGGGTCTTCGCGCCGGCCTGTACGTTGGCGGAGCTACGGACGATCACGCCGGTCATCGGCAGGGCGCCGAAAATGCCGCAGAGCAGGTTGCCGATGCCCTGTGCGCGCAGTTCCTTGTCGTACTTGGTGCGCTCACCATCGTGCATCCGGTCCACCGCGGCGGCCGAAAGCAGCGTTTCGGCGCTGGCAATGAAGGCGATGGCAAGTGCGGCCACGATCAGCGCGGGCTGGGCGAGCGGGGCGAACCACGCGGTGCTGGTGGGCAGGGCGAAGGCGGCGCCGATCGATTCGGGCACGGCGATGCGCGCGACGTTGAGGCCAAGGCCCCAGGCAACGAGCGTTGCCGCCATCACGCCCAGCAGCGCACCGGGGACGAGGCCCAGGTTCTTCGGACGCAGCTTTTCCCAGCCGATCATCACGGCGATGGTCAGCAGGCCCAGCATCAGCGCCAGTTCGGTGGAGGCGATGTTGGTGGGATCGAGGCCGAGGACGCGCGCGGGCATCATTGCGATGTTTTCCAGCCCGCTCGACATCGGCTTCTGGTCGAAGAGGATGTGGAACTGGCCGATCACGATCAGCGCGCCGATACCGGCAAGCATGCCGTGGACCACCGCCGGGCTGATCGCGCGGAACAGGCCGCCCAGGCGCAGGACGCCGGCGACGATCTGCAGCACGCCGGCCAGCAGCAGCACGGGGCCGAGCGCTTCGAGGCCATGCTCGCGCACGAATTCGAAGACAATGACGGCAAGGCCAGCGGCAGGGCCGCTGACCTGAAGCGGCGAGCCGGCCAGAAGGCCGACGACAAGGCCGCCGATGATGCCGGTGACGAGGCCCTTTTCAGGCGGCACGCCAGAGGCGATGGCGATGCCCATGCAGAGCGGCATCGCGACCAGGAACACCACGATGGACGCGGTGAAGTCCCGGCCGAAGTGGGCGAAAAGCCCACTCCGTTCCGTGGTGGCGGCGGAGTTCACTCTGCCGCCTCTGCGAATTCGGTGGCGGTGCGGGTCTTGGCAGCCAGCGCGACCGGCAGCGGGCTGCCTTCGCGCAGCGGCACGAACTGGCCGGTGTCACCGTCGAGGCCAAGGACCTGACCGGCATGGATGTCTACGAACCAGCCGTGCAGCGTCATTTCGCCGCGGGCGATGGCGGCCGCGACCGAGGGGTGCGTGCGCAAGTGCGCGATCTGGGCGATGATGTTCTCAAGGCTGATGGCGCGCACGCGCTCTTCGCCGTCGAGGTGGCCGTGGCAGGTGCTGACGATGTGCTCGGCAGCGGCGCCGTGCTTCAGCCAGGCGGCGACGTTCGGCATGGCTTCCAGGCCGGTCGGATCGCTCAGCGCCTTCATCGCGCCGCAGCCCGAGTGGCCGCTGACGATGATGTCACGCACGCCCAGCGCCGCAACGGCGTATTCCACCGTCGAGGTGACGCCGCCATTCTGCGTGGCGTAGGGGGGGACCATGTTGCCGGCGTTGCGGCAGACGAACAGGTCGCCGGGCTGCGCCTGCATGATCTGCTCGGGCACGATTCGCGAATCGGCGCAGGAGATCATCAGCGCCTTCGGCTCCTGACCGTGCGTGGTCAGCTTGCCGAACAGCTCGCTGCTCGCGGGGAAAATGGTCTTCTCGAAGTGGAAGACGCGACCGATCAGTTCGTTCACTCTCGTTACCTTTCCAGACAGGGCGCCCCGCGCGCATCGAAGGGGGTGGAGACGCGCGCGAAGCTTGTAGGAAAGGTATGGATGGTCGTTTTCGGCCATCGTGCGCGTTTGTCAGGAAATGTTGCTGCGGTGCAGCAGGAATGTGTCTGCCGCAAGTTGAGGGCGATGCGGCGCATGGTGGCGACGGCTCATGGCCGGCGCGGCGCGCGTGTCTGATCGGCGTAACGTACAATTGCACATGGCGAATTTCTGGCCATGCTGGGCGTACCGATCATTTCTCGAAGAGATGGCGGTAGGTGCGATCCGGGTGATTTCCGATCGGGATCAGCGCTGCATTCGCGGCGTCATGCCCGCACCTGCAAGCAAATGAGACAGGCGCCTTGGCAGATAGGTCAGTACCGAAGCGGCCGCCAATGCCAAGATCAGACCAACGATGGGAGGCAGGGCCGCTTTGTGCGCCAATGTCATGATCGGATAGTGGGTGGCATAGAGCGGAAACGAAATCGCCCCGAGCGCTGCCCCCCATTTTGTCTGATGCTGAAGGCCGCCGGCGATCAACACCGGACAGACGAGCAAGACAAAGGCGAGGTCGAGCCAACCTGCCTGGACGATCAACCCGAGCGGACGTGTCATCATGACGGGAAGCAGGACGAGGGTAACCACGAATGGAACAGTGAAAGGGGGGTGATCTGCCCATTTACGGAACAGCAGGATGCCAACGCAATAAGACATCAGGGCGCGGGGCAGGCCAAGCGCGAATCCTTCCGAGAACGGCCCAGGCTTGAGGCCGCCAAGGGTCAGGCAAATGTAGAGGTTCACGGCAACCAGCGCCACGATCAGGGCGATGAGCAGCCGGTTGTTGATCCGGGAGAGCGCGATCGAATGGATGGCATTGGCAGCCAGTTCGAAGAAGATCGACCAGGCCGGATTGTTGAGGGGATATGCCTCATCCGCAACGAAGACGGGGATGAGGAAAAAGCCCGCGATCGCCAGGGCGGGCAGCATCGGATCCCCCCAGTGGGCGATTGTTCCCAAGACAGCGCCCAAGGCCATCAGTGGCCAAAGTCGCGCGATCCTGTTTCGGAGAAACGAAAAACGCTCGATTCCTTTGTTCTCATAACTGCGAGCCATCACGTAGCCGGAGAGGACAAAGAAGAAGTCGACGGCAAGCGACCCGCCGCGCAATGGCTGATGCATGTCCAGATTGACACAGGCCATGTGGAAGATCGCGACGCAAATTGCAGCAATGCCGCGAAGAGCGTCCAGGCCGGAAATTCGTCTCATGCAGCAACGTTACGGAAACACGGTTAAAGTTTCCTGTTTCTCAGAAGAGCAGCCCTTCGCCCGCTATTCGAAGCTTAGTGTCCCCGTCTGGCGACGTTAAACCGCCTCCAGCGGCAGCCTGATCGTCGCTCTCAGCCCACCCTCGGCGCGGTTGCGCAAATCCAGCGTGCCGCCTTCCAGCCGCACCGCCTTGCGGACGATCGGCAAGCCTAACCCCATGCCGGCGGTGTCGCGGGCGCGGGCGGTATCGAGGCGGACGAAGGGTTGCAATGCGTCGGGAATGCGGTCTTCGGGAATGCCGGGGCCGTCGTCCTCCACGGTGATCTCGGCCGCGCCGCCATCGCGCCGTAGCGAGACGCGCACGTTGCCGCCGTAGTGCAGCGCATTCTCGATCAGGTTGGATAGCGCGCGGCGGATCGAGACCGGGCGGGCCATGATCTCAAGGCTGGGCAGGCCCGAATAGGTCGCGTCCGCGCCGCGATCGGCGGCAGTGTCGACCAGCGTTTCGGCCATTACCGCAAGGTCTATCCGCTCGGCCGGGATATTGGCGCCGCCGGTGTCGACATAGGCCTGAATCGAATCGAGCAGCAGGCGCATCTCTTCGATATCGTGGTCCAGCCCCTCGCGCACTTCGGGATCGACGTCGCCGTCGTCCAGCCGCAGCCGCATGCGGGCGAGCGGAGTCTTCAGGTCATGCCCGATCGCCAGCATCGTATGCGTGCGGTCCTGCAGGGACTGGTGGATGCGCTCCTGCATCTCGTTCATCGCCCGGATCAGCTCGCGCATTTCCTCGGGCCCGTGCTCGGGTACCAGCTTGGGCGGCCCGGCGCCGAGATGGCGGGTGGCGCGCACCAGTGAGCGCAGCGGATTGAGCGCGGCGCGCAGCAGCAGCCAGGCGAGCGAGATCAGCAGCAGCGTCGGCACCAGAAGACTGGCCATGCGGCCGGCGGTCAGCGTCCAGGCGGCGCGGGCATGGGTGCGGAAGGAGACGAGGCTGTCGTCGTTGAGCCGCAGCGATCCGCCGATATTGCCGCGCCCCGGAATGGTTTCGAGATGCAGTTCAAGGTCTGCGTGGGCCAGCTCGGGCTGGATGGCGACGACTTGCGCGCGCAAGTTCGCCAGCCCCAGCGATCCGCGATGGCGCTGCGAGGGCGCCGACCATTCCAGCACGAAACGCTTGGTGGAGAGCGCTTGCGTCACATGGGCGCGCTCGCTGCCCGGCGCACGCTCTATGGCGCGGCGGGCGAGGACGAGGTTTTCGGCAATGCGTTCCGCGTCGTCACGGTGCAGTTCGAACGAGCTGGCCCGCTCGAACAGCACGGTATTGGCGATGAAATCGACCGCGACGACCAGCAGCAGGACCGCGATCAGGCGCTCGACCAGCCCGAATCGCCCGAAACGGCGTGATCCGGGCTTATTCATCAGGCGCGCGTGACCTCGGCCTTGAACATGTAGCCGACGCCGCGCACGGTGACGATCGGCGGTTCGGCGCCGTCGGCCTGCAGCTTGCGGCGCAGGCGGCTGACCAGCACGTCCACGCTGCGGTCGGAGCTGTCGCCCAGACGCGCGCGGGAGAGTTCGATCAGGCGTTCACGGCCCAGCACGCGCTGCGGATAGGCCAGGAAGGTGGCCAGCAGGTCGAATTCGGCGCCGGTCAGGTCTACCATCGCGCCGGTGGGCGAACGCAGTTCGCGGCGCGCCATGGAGAGCGTCCAGCCATCGAAGTAAATTGCTTCGGGCATGCGGCCGTCGGCCACGCCATCGGCGGTCGGGGCATCCATGCCGGCATTGTTGCCGCCGCGTCGCAGCACGGCACTGACGCGCGCCGCCAGTTCGCGGGTGCTGAACGGCTTGGCGAGGTAATCGTCCGCGCCCAGCTCAAGGCCCAGCACGCGGTCTTCTTCGCTGCCGCGGGCGCTGACGAAGATCACGGGAACATCGCTTTCGCGGCGCAGGCGGCGGAACAGGTCAAAGCCGCTGGTGCCGGGCAGCATGACGTCCAGCACTACAAGGCTGACGGGGCCTTCGCGCAGCGTGACCCACATTTCGGCGCCGGTGGCGGCGGTGAGGACGTTGAAGCCGGTCTGCCGCAGCGCGCGAGCGGTCAGGGTCCGCAGCGGGCCGTCGTCCTCGACTAGCAGGATCGTGGGGGTGGACATGGGTGCTTCGTCGAGGTGGCGGTAAATCGGGGCGACACTCTGGGTCATGATCTCGTCGTCTGATGACTGTAGGGGGAGGGGCGACGATTGGCAAATCGAACGGCGTGGGAAACGGTCAGCGAACCGTTTCCCCGCCATTTGCCAGTAAGGCGGGCCGGGGTTGCAGCGTCTCCACCACGGAGGAGAGACCGGCAAACTCGGCCGGGTGGATGGAGGCGTGGAAGGTGCGGCCGATGCTGTCGCGGAAGGCCAGCGGCACCGGAGCGGTGCTTTCGGCCATGCGCGCAACGGCCTCGGTCGGCACGTCGAAGGCATAGTGCACGCGGGTGGTGCAGGCCGTGACCAGCGCGTCCTGCGCGGGGCAGCGTTCCGGCTGACGCTCGACATGGGCGAGCGTGGCTTCGGCCGGCGCGCCGTCCACATCGAAGGCAAGCCCGGTCAGCGAACGGGCAAGGCCCGCGTGCGTCATTTCCTGCCAGAGCTGCCAGCGCACCGCGCCGCTTTCGCGGTCCACATGGGCGCGCAGATGGGCAGGGCCGACTTCCACCGAGCGTGATGCCGCCCAGCCGTGGCCAGGCTTGCCGGGCTGATGGGTGCTGGCGAGCACGTGGGGCAGGGCGGGATCGTCGATGACGGCGGCCTGCGCGGCAAAGTCCTGCGCATCCGGCGTCACGACGTCACGTGCGGTGGCCTGTCCCGCGAGGAAAAGCGCGGGCACGCCCAGAATACCGGTTATGCCCGCGCGGAGCGAAATCACCGGGCGCGCTCGTTGGCAGCCAGTGCCTGGGTACCGGCGGCCTCGGTCTGGGCCAGCGCTTCAGCGGCCTTGGCATTGGCCTGCGCAGTGCGGTGGCGGCAATCGCGGCCCTTGCTGGGTTCCGGATGGCAGGCGGCGGGCGCCGAAGAGGTGGTCTTCGCCTTGGGGGCGGGAACGGCAAGGTTGCCCTTCAGATGGGCAACGGTCTCATTGGCAATAGCGGCGCCCGGCAGGGCGAGCGAGAGAGCGGCAATGGCGGCGAAAACGGGGAACTTGGTCACTTTTCAGGTCTCCAAAGACTTGCGATGGGCCTGAATGTGGGGGAGGCGCGTGTCTTACTTCGTACGGGTTTGTAACGAAGCATTGCTGATACGAAACTATCAGAAACAGTTCAGCAACACACTTGCGCGGACGGGATTTTTCGCTTCCCCCGGGAGGGGTTGTCTTGCGCTGTCTGTATGAAGGGAAAAGGCTGAAACCGAATGCCGCATGGCGGAGACGGAGGGATTCGAACCCTCGGTACCCCCTTAAGGGTACGACGGTTTAGCAAACCGCTGGTTTCAGCCACTCACCCACGTCTCCGTGATGCGGCTAGGAGGCGCCCTATAACGAGGGGATTTCGGTCGGGCAAGGGGGGCTTTTGCCGTATTTGCGCATTTCCCGAAATGCTTGGCCAAATGCCTGTGGACTGTTTGCGGCGGCGGATTGTTTCCGCGCGCCAGTGCGCCGATTCGGTCTGCCGTGATTTGGACTCGCCCTGCCGCCCGTTCATTGCAGGGTCAGGCGGGGTGGATTCTCTTGTGAGCTGCCGCAATGCGCCGCCCCCCGGTGCTTGCGTGCCGGGTTCGCATATTCAGGGGAGCGAGGGAAATGCCAGTCAAAACGCCAGCAGAAGGACGCCGCATGCGCGTCGCCGTGGGGATCGCCATGATGGTGGCGGGGCTCGCCGCGCCGCTCGGATCGGCCATGGCGCAAGTGACCACGGTCGATCCCGACGCGGCGATCGATTCCGATATCGGCACGCCGCCGACCACCTATTCGCAGACGCAGCAGGTGCCGGAACAGACGCCGGTGGAACCGCAGGGCAACGGCATGCCGGTGGATCAAGGGCGCACCGCGCCGGCCGCGCCTGTCACCGCGCCGGGGCCTGCCAGCAGTTCGGATACCTATCATCAGGACGATCTGATCGGTGCTGCCGAAGGCGTGTTCGGCAAGGGCGCCAAGGGTCTGGCCGGGCTGATCCAGGATCTGCTCAAGAAGCAGGGTGAGCCCAACGGCTACATCGTCGGCCGAGAGGCGGGCGGCGCTTTCGCCGTGGGCCTGCGTTATGGTTCGGGCACGCTCTATCACAAGGTAGAGGGCGAGCAGCCGGTCTACTGGACCGGCCCGTCGCTGGGCTTCGACGCGGGCGCGAATGCGGGCAATGCCTTCGTGCTGGTGTACAACCTTTACGACAGCGAAGACCTTTACCATCGCTTCGGCGCGGGCGAGGGGCAGGCCTATCTCGTGGGCGGGTTCACCGTCAGCTATCTGCGCCGCGGCAACGTGGTGCTGATCCCGGTTCGTGCCGGCGCCGGCCTGCGGCTGGGTGCGAACATCGGCTACATGAAGTTCTCGCACAAGCAGAACTGGCTGCCGTTCTGAGAACGTAGGCGTTCCGTTTCAGGGACGTGATCGTAAGACATACGGCCTGTATCAATCCATCGTCGCCCCCGCGCAGGCGGGGGCCCCGCTTCTGCAACCTCTCGTGTGCCGCAAGAAAAGCGGGATCCCCGCCTTCGCGGGGATGACGGATGAGGAGGCTAGGAGCTGTGGAGCGGTTCAACTTGTGTCCTGCCTTCTCGCTTTGAAGGGGCGGGCAAAGCCCTCTCTTGCACCAAGAAAATTGCTTCAAGCCATAGGTTTTGTGGCCGTTGCAACACTCCGCGCGCCGCTTGCGGTAATTCCCTGTCAATCCCGGTTGCGCGGCGGGGCAGGCCGGAGTAAGGCCCGCCCGCCATGCTTACGAACCTTCAGCAACAGCCCGCCGACGCGCTTCTTGCGCTGATCAAGCTCCACAACGACGATCCGCGCGCGGACAAGATCGACCTTGGTGTCGGCGTCTACCGCACCGGTGAGGGCGACACGCCGGTGTTCCGCTCGATCAAGGCCGCAGAGGCCAAACTCGTTGCCGAGCAGGATTCGAAAGCCTACCTCGGGCCCGAGGGCGACATGGGCTTCGTCGAAGCGCTGATGCCTTACGTTTTCGGCAAGGCCGACCCCTCGATGGGTGGCCGCATCGAAGGCATGCAGACCCCCGGCGGCACCGGCTCGCTGCGCCTCGCGCTCGCCATGGTCAAGCGCGCTGGTTACAAGCGCATCATCGTCGGCGTCCCCAGCTGGCCCAACCACGCCCAGATCTGTGCCGACCTCGGCCTTGAAGTCGTTGAATTCAACCACGCGCTCGCTTCCGGCACCACCGACATGGACGCGCTGCGCGGCGCCATTGCCAATGCCCAGGACGGCGACGCCATCCTGCTGCACGGCTGCTGCCACAACCCCACCGGCATCGATTACAGCAACGCCGAGTGGGACGAGATCGCCGGCCTGATCGCCGCTTCGAAGATCCTGCCCATCCTCGACCTCGCCTACCAGGGCCTGGGCAAGGGCATGGAAGAAGATGCCTATGGCCTGCGCCGCGTGCTCGCTGCCGTGCCGGAAGCGCTGATCTGCTATTCGTGCGACAAGAACTTCGGCCTCTACCGTGACCGCGTCGGCGCGCTCTACGCGATGGTTGCCGATCCGGCGGACCTCGCCAAGGTCATGTCGAACGGTCACAACCTTGCCCGCGCCAACTGGTCGCAGCCGCCAGATCACGGCGGCGCCGCTGTCCGCCTCGTCCTCGAAGACGCGAAGCTGACCGCCGACTGGCTCGCCGAGCTGGACGAAATGCGCGATCGTATGCGCGAAGTGCGTGCCAAGCTGGCTGCTGCCGGTACCGCCGGTTCGGCCGACCTGACGCCGATGGGCGGCCAGAACGGCCTGTTCTCGATCGTGCCGCTGAACAAGGACCAGGTCCTTGCCATGCGCACCAAGCACGGCGTCTACATGGCCGGCTCGGGCCGCATCAACGTGGCGGGCCTGACGATGGGCAACATCGACAAGTTCATCGCCGCCGTTGCGGACGTGACTGCGTGATTATGGCCAAGTGCCAATGAACAGGCAGCCGGTCCTCGAAGGGGACCGGCTGGTCCTCCGCCCGCTTCGTGCGGACGATTGGGACGCGCTTTTTGCGGTCGCTTCTGACCGCGCGATCTGGGCGGTTCACCCCGCCCACGATCGCTGGCAGGAGCCGGTGTTCCGCCAATTCTTCGCCGACGCGCTGGATGGCGGCGGCGCTTTAGCCATTATCGATAAGCAGAGTGGGGCCGTGATCGGCTCCAGCCGCTATGGCCCGCCCGAAGGCGACGAGATCGAGATCGGCTGGACTTTCCTGGCCCGCGCTTACTGGGGCGGCGGCTTCAATGCCGAGATGAAGCGCTTGATGCTCGGCCACGCCCTCGCGCATTTCGATCGCGTGGTCTTCATGGTTGGCGCGGATAATGTGATTTCCCGCAAAGCCATGGGGCATATCGGCGGGCGTTTGACCGATCGCACCTTCCAGCGGGAGATGTGCGGCGTGATCGTGCCGCATGTGCTGTTCGAGATTACGCGCGAGAGTTTCGCGACGGGGCCTCTGGTGACGGAATAGGGATTCGCGCGAAGGCGCAAAGGGGGCGCGTAATCGGCCCGGAAGTGCTCATCTCCCTAACTTTGTCCGTTATTCAACAGACTTCGTCATCCCCGCGAAGGCGGGAATCCCGCTTTTCTTGGCGGGCGTGGCGGAAGGAAACGGGGCCCCGCCTTCGCGGGGGCGACGAGTTTGATGGTTTAAGGGTGGCGATTTGGGCGCCCCGGGGCGGCCTGACGCGACCCCTTTGCGCCTCCGCGCCTTTGCGCGACCCAATCAACCCCGCAGCGACTGCATCCGCTGCAGATACCGCGCCAGCACGTCGATCTCCAGATTCACCCCGGACCCGGCCTTGAGCGCGCCGATGGTGGTCACTTCGGCGGTATGGGGGATGATGTTGAGCATGAAGTGGCAGGTGCCATCGCTCTGGTCGGCCACGTCGTTCACGGTCAGCGAGACGCCGTCCACCGTGATCGATCCTTTGGGCGCGAGGTAGGGGGCCAGTTCTGCCGGTGCCGCGATCACGAAGCGCAGCGAATCGCCCTCCGGAGTAATGCTGACCACGGTACCGACGCCATCGACATGGCCGGTGACGATGTGCCCGCCCAGTTCGTCGCCCAGCTTCAATGCCTGCTCCAGATTGAGCGGCGTGCCCTCGGCCCAGCGGCCGTTGACGGTGCGGGAGACCGATTCGGCCGAAATGTCGACTGCGAACCACGCATCTCCCGCCGTGCCGCCCTTGTCGACGACGGTCAGGCACACGCCCGAACAGGCGATCGAGGCGCCCATGGCGATCCCGGCGGGATCCCAGGGGCAGGTGATGACGGCGCGCAGGTCGCCCGACTGGCGCGCTTCGCGGATTTCGCCGACGGCGGTGACTATTCCGGTAAACATAGGGTGCTCTCGTAGACTTCGAGTGTGTCGCTGCCAAGCTGGCGCCGCTCGGTCAGGGACCAGCGGTTGTGGGCATCGGCAAGGCGGGCAAGGCCGTAGTCGCCCAGCGCCGGGCGGCCGCCGACGAGGATCGGCGCGCGGTAGAGCAGCAGGCGATCGACCAGTCCGGCGGCAAGGAAGGCGGTGGCCGTGACCGCGCCGCCTTCGATGAAGAGGTGCTGCACGCCTTCCATCGCGGAAATCGCCTCGGGCGAGGGCAGGGCGTGCCAGCCTTCGGGCGCCGCGCCGTGGGTCAGGACCCAGCGTTCGGGGCTGCGCTCGGCAAGGCCGGGCAGGCGCACGTCGAGGCGCGGGTTATCCGCGCGCAAGGTGCCGCCGCCGACAAGGATGGCATCCGCCCTGGCACGCATGGCGTGGGTGTGGGCGCGGGCCTCAGCGCCGGTGATCCATTGGCTCTCGCCATTCGCCATGGCCATGCAGCCATCGAGCGACAGGGCCAGCTTCAGCGTCACTTCGGGGCGGCCGAGGCGCTTCGAAATGAGATAGCCGGACAGGCTGCGCTCGCAGGCGGGCGAGGGCAGGTATTCCGCGTCGATACCGGCCGCGCGGATGCGGGCAAGGCCCTCGCCGGAGGTACGCGGATCGGGGTCCATGCAGCCGATCACCACCCGCGCGACGCCGGAGGCGCAGACGAGATCGGCGCAGGCGGGGCCGCGCACGGACTGGTGGGCGCAGGGTTCCAGCGTGACGTAGAGCGTGGCGCCGCGTGCTGCCTCCCCGGCGGCGGCGAGTGCCACGGCTTCGGCATGGGGGCGGCCGCCGGGCTGGGTCCAGCCGCGGGCGATGACTTTGCCCTGCTTCACCAGAATCGCACCGACGCCGGGATTGGGGCGGCTCATCGGGCGAGCCCGCGCGGCCAGCGCCGCTGCCGCCGCGAGCCAGCGGGCGTCGTTCACTGTTGCTGTTGCGTCTGGGATTGTACCGAAGTGCCGGGTGATGCCGGTTGATCGTCGTACTTCGGCATCGTCACGCCTTCGGGCAACTTCGGCGCGCCGATGCGCTTGGCCTCTGCGGCCTTGCGGGCGGCTTCGTCAGCTTCCGCCTCGCGGGCGATCTTGTCCACGTCCATCCCCGAATAGCGCCCGATCACCTTGTACATCTCGCGCACGTCCTTGTCGCGGCGGGCGAGTTCGGCGGCCCAGGCTTCCTTGCGCTTCTGGTTGGCAAGGTTGGAGTCCATGATCTCCGCATCGCTGCGGTGTTCGGGCAGAACGGTGATCCACGTTACTTTGGGCGGCAGGTGCGGGCCCTTGGCCTCCTGATGAACCATCAGAAAGAACACGCCGAAGGTACAGGCGGCGGAAACCGCAGCGATGCGCCAGCGGTTGTGCCCGGCCTGCTTCCACACCTCGCGGAAATCCGCGATCATGCCGACGGGATTGACGTCTTTCCAGTATCCGGTGCGCTTAATTAGACCCATGCCGCGCTATGTAGGCGCTAACGGGACAGAACGCTACCCGAACGGCACATAGAGGCTGCGACCGTTCTCTTTCAGCCAGCGATTGGCCGAAGGCACGCTACCTTCGAAGATTTTTCCGAGAAATGCGTGAAACGCCGGCGAGTGATCGAAGTGAACGAGGTGCGCCACCTCATGCGCCACCACCGAGCGGCGCACCGAATCGGGGGCCATGATCAGCCGCCAGTTGATGCGGATAGACCCGTCCGGCGCGCAGGAGCCCCAGCGGCGTTTCGCGCTCGAGAGGCCGAGCCCCGGCACCGCCTGCCCGGCCACCGCGCAGTAGTGCTCCAGATCGTCCGCCATCAGCGTGCGTGCCTCGCTCTCCAGCCAGCGCTTCAGCCGCGCCGGCAGCGAGGATTCCGGCCCGCCCAGCAGCAGTTCGCCATCGTCCGGCACCGGACGGCGGGGATAGGAGGCATCGTGGCGCACCACCAAGGTCTCCCCCCGGAAGGCGAGGGTGGTGCCGTCCGCCAGCGGTTTCGCCTCGGGCAGCGCCTCGATCTGGATTGCCAGCCAGGATTGCTTGGACCGGGCGAAGGCAACCGCATCCTCGGTCCTTGTCCAGCGCGGGACAGAGATGCGGATCTCGCTGCCATCGGGCGCCAGCCGCATGGTCATGCGCCGCGCGTTGGACAGGCGGCGGATCAGGATGGGCACTTGCCGGCCGGCGATCTCTATCGCCGGGTCTTCATCGGGAGCGCGGCGCAGCCAATCGAGCACGCCTATTTGCTCTCCCGCTCGCTGGCCCAGGGCGCGGGACCCTCGGCCTCGATCTCCCAGTCCTCCATCTCGTCCTCGCCATAGGGCCAGACGATATGGTTTTCGAGCGGGCCCGCCACCGTCTCGCTGATCGCCTTGCCGGCCACCGACATGTCTGCCTCATGCACGGCATTGCGGTCGCCGCAGACGAGATAGTGCCATTCGGGCAGCGGATCGCCGTCCGCGCGCAGGCGATAGGCGCAGCTGGGCGGCAGCCACGAAAGGTTGCCCGCCGTCGCCGGCGTCAGCTTCAGGCAATCGGGCACGAACTTGCGCCGATTGGGATAGTCGCTGCACTGCGCCGTCTTCAGGTTGAGCAGCTTGCAGGCGACATTGGTGTGGTAGATCTCGCCGGTGTCGGCATCTTCCACCTTGTGCAGGCAGCACTGTCCGCAGCCGTCACAGAGGGCTTCCCACTCGGTGCGGTTCAGGGTGTGGAGCGGCCGCTCCCAGAAGGGCCTTTCCTTCGTCACGATGTCGGCAATTCTAGCGTCAGCTTACCCATTTGGCGAGTTCGGCGGCGACGGCTTCGGGCCCCTTGTCCACCGGAAGCATCGCGATCGGCTCTCCATCCGGGTCCATCAGGAAGGCAATGCGACTGTGGTCCATCAGATAGCCGCCGGGCGTGGTCTCACCCTTCTTGTAATAAACCGCGAAGGCATCGGCCGCCTGCTTCACTTGCGCGGCGCTGCCGGTCAGGCCCAGCAGGCGCGGGCCGAAGGCGGCAGTCCACTGGCCGACGATCTCCGGCGTATCGCGCGCGGGATCGATGGTGATGAAGATCGGCTGCACCTTTTCGGCCGCCTTGGTGTGCTCCTTCTCGAACAGGGAGAAGCCGCGCATCATCGCCTGAACGTCCATCGGGCAGGCGTCGGGGCAGAAGGTGTAGCCGAAGTAGACGATGCGCCACTGGCCCTTGAACGAATCCCAGGTGTGGGCCTTCCCGGCCTTGTCCACCAGCGTGAACGGCCCGCCGATTTCCGCCCCTTCCAGTGGCGGTGCTTCCCCGCCGGACTTCCCGCAGGAGGCAAGCGGCATGGAAACGGCCAGCGCAATTGCGGCGAGTGCAAACGGGCGGCGGAACTTGGCAAGGTAGGTCATGGCGCCGCGCTTCATGCTCTGCTAGAGCCGCGCGTGCAAGGGTGCGATTTACACGGCGCATCGGGGCAGGCGTCGGAGACGGACGGGCCGCCCGGATGGCGCCGAAGGCCCAGTAATGACGATCAGCGTCTGGAAGGAAATTCAAACGTGTCGAAGACGATCTCCGGGAACGCCAGCAGGTTTTCGCGCCGGATCCTCGCGTCGGGTCTGGCTGCACTGGCGGCCGGCATGACGATCGCGTCGCCCGCCTATGCCGACTATTCCGAAGGCTACAAGTTCCTCGAATCGGTGAAGAAGAAGGAAGGCGACAAGGTCGAGAAGCAGCTGATGGACAACAGCCAGATCGTCAACGCGAAGGACGTGACGACTGGTGAAACCGCGCTGATGATCGTTACCCAGCGCCGCGATGCCACCTGGCTGAACTTCCTGATCGGCAAGGGTGCCAACGTCAATCTGGCCGACGATCACGGCCGCACACCGCTGCAGATGGCGGTCAGCCTGGGCTGGCGCGACGGCCTGCTGATCCTGCTGGATGCCAAGGCCAATACCGACGTTTCCAACGATGCCGGCGAAACGCCGCTGATCTTCGCGGTGCACCGCAAGGATATCGACATGGTGAAGGCGCTGCTTCAGGCCGGCGCCAATGCCGACCGGGCGGACAATTCCGGCCGCAGCGCGCGCGACTATGCCAATACCGAAGGTGGCAAGGGCAGCCAGCTGGCACAGACCGTGGAGACTTACGGCGTGAAGGGCGGCAAGCCCAAGGCCGTCTACGGTCCGGTGCTGTAAGGCAGGAAGCGGCTGCGGAAAGGTATGGATATGGAAGAGCCCCAGACGCTGGAAGCACTGCGCCGCCAGCTTGCCCCCGCGATTGCGGAGGCGGCGGCGTTCGACGGGTGGAGCCCCAAGGCCGTGGCCGAAGCCGCGCGCCTTGCCGGCGTGGATCCGGAGCTTGCCAGCTATGCCTTCCGCGCCGATTCCGCGCACAGCGCCCAGATGGCGATGATCGAGGCGTGGATCGCCCATGTCGATGCCGAAATGGCGCGCACCACGCCGGCATCCTCGCTGGCCGGCCTGCCGATCCGCGAACGGATTCGCCGCCTTGTCATGGCCCGATTGGACGCTGTGGCCGGGCGCGAGGAAGCACTGAGCCGTGCGCTGGCCGTGATGGCGATGCCGCGCAATGTGCTGGCCGCCACCCGGCTGGGCTGGCGCAGCGCCGATGCCATGTGGCGCCTGGCCGGCGATACCGCGACCGATTACAACCACTATACCAAGCGTGCCACTCTGGGGGCGATCTACGCCGCCACGCTGAAGGTCTTCGCGGCCGATACCAGCGAGGATGCCACCGGCCCCAAGGCGGAGACTCGCGCCTTCCTCGATCGCCGGATCGAAGGGATCATGCGGTTCGAAAAGACCAAGGCGCAGCTGTTCCGCCCGCGGGATGAGCGGATCAGCCTTGTTCGCCTGATGGGCCGCCTGCGCTATCCGGCACGATAAGCCGCTGCCTGCGGCTTTGCACGGTAAACGCCTTCGTTATCTTACGGGAATCGCCGGGCTATTGCGAACCAGTTGCAATCGATGGTCATATCTGGCAGCGCAGCCCTCATGACTCTCGACAAGCTCCCTATCGGCCAGTCTGCGCGCATTGTTTCCGTGGACTGGAATGCCCTCGTGGAAGAAGAAGCGCGCCGGTTGCGCGCGCTCGGCCTTGAGGAAGGGGCGCGAGTCTCGGTCGCGCATCGCGGCGTCTTCGTGGGACGCGATCCTATCGCCATCGCCATAGGCCGCATGACCGTGGCCGTGCGCCGCGCCCATGCCGCCGCGATGACGGTCGAAGTGATCGAGAACGGCGGGGTGAAGGGCGAGTCGGCCGAGAAGGGCGCAGAAAAGCCCGCGAATCCGGGGATCGCCGCATGAGCCGTCAGCGTAAGGTCGCCCTCGTCGGCAATCCCAATGCGGGCAAGAGCGCGCTGTTCAACGCGCTGACCGGCGCGCGCCAGAAGATCGCGAACTATCCGGGCGTCACCGTGGAGCGCAAGTCGGGCCGCATGGTGCTGCCGACCGGCGAGCCGGTGGAGATGACCGACCTTCCGGGCGCCTACAGCCTTGATGCCACCAGCCCGGACGAGGAAGTGACTTCCAAGGTCATCGCCGGCCACTTTACCGGAGAGGCCGCGCCGGACGTTCTGGTGGTGGTGCTGGATGCTTCCAACCTCGAACAGCACTTGGTCTTCGCGCAGGAAGTGCTGGCGCTGGGCAAGCCCACCGTCGTCGCGCTCAACATGGTCGATCTTGCCGAGCGGGACGGGCTGGTGCTCGATCCCGCGGTGCTGGAGGAAGAACTGGGCGTGCGGGTGATCTCCACTGTCGCCGTGCGCCGGCGCGGGCTTGTCGAGCTGGCCGAAGCCATCGCCTCTGCCGAAACCCGTCATCCGGGGCCGGGGCTGACCGCACTGGGGCCGACCGAGCGCCGCGTCGCCGCCCATGCCATGGCCGATGCGGCGATCCTGTCCGAATCGAAGCGACACCGCCTGCATGCGCGGCTGGACAAGGTGCTGCTGCACCCCTGGCTCGGCTTCCTGATCATGATGGGCGTGTTCTTCGTGATGTTCCAGGCGGTCTTCGCCTGGGCGGCGCCTTTCGCCGATGCGCTGGATGCCAGCGCCGGGTACCTGCACGATACCGTGAAGGGGGCGATGGCGCCCAGCCTGCTGCGCGGTCTGCTGACTGACGGTGTGATCTCCGGCGTCGGCGCGGTGATCGTGTTCCTGCCGCAGATCGTCATCCTCTTCGCCTTCATCCTGGCGCTGGAAGCCTCCGGCTACATGGCCCGCGCGGCCTTCCTGATGGACCGGCTGATGTCGTTCGTCGGGCTTTCCGGCCGCAGCTTCATCCCGCTGCTCTCCAGCTTCGCCTGCGCTATTCCCGGCATCATGGCGACGCGTTCGATCACCGATCCCAAGGACCGGCTGACCACGATCCTGATCGCGCCGATGATGACTTGTTCGGCCCGCCTGCCGGTCTATGCCGTGATCATCGGCGCCTTCATCCCCAACAACGACATCGGCTGGGGCGTGCATCTGCAGGGCCTCGTGCTCTTCGCGCTCTATGTCGCGGGCATCGTCGGCGCCATGGTCGTGGCGCTGGTGCTGCGCCATTCGGTGACCAAGGGCGCGGCTTCGGGCTTCATCATGGAGCTGCCGAAGTACCAGTTGCCCCGGCTGAAGGACATGGCGATCGGCCTGTGGCAGCGCGCGTGGATCTTCCTGCGCCGCGCCGGCACGATCATTTTCACCGTCACCGTGGTACTGTGGGTCCTGCTGAACTTCCCGCAGGCCAAGCCGGGCGAGAGCCAGGTCGATGCCTCGATCGCCGGCAAGATCGCCAACGGTCTGGCCGTGGTGGTGGAACCGATCGGCTTCAACCGCGACATGGCGCTGGCGCTCATCCCGGCCATGGCCGCGCGCGAAGTGGCCGTCTCCTCGCTGGCGACGACTTATGCGGTGGACGCCGGCGATGATGAGGATCGGCAGTCCGTCGAACTGGGTGACCGTCTGAAGGGCCGCTGGACCCTGCCGATGGCGCTGGCCTTCCTGGCATGGTTCGTCTTTGCGCCGCAGTGCATGTCCACCATCGCCGTGACCCGGCGCGAGACCAACGGCTGGAAGTGGCCGATCTTCATGCTCGCCTACCTGTTCGGTCTTGCCTACATCGCGGCCGGCGTGACCTACTGGATCGCGGTGAGCGCGGGGCTGTAGCCAAGCCCTTCGACAAGCTCAGGATGAGCGGGGCTTGTTCAGTACTATCCTCTTCCGCTCACGCTGAGCCTGTCGAAGCACGAGCAGCAAGCCGGGTTTTGGAGAACCAGTTTCACGCGGAGGCGCGGAGACGCGGAGGGATGTCGCGTCCTCGGCGAAGCCGCTTTCCAGTTGAAAGTCTTGCGCACCGGGCCATCTCGGAATTGGGATCGCGGCTTTGCCGCAAGCGCTACCTCCCTCCGCGTCTCCGCGCCTCCGCGTGAAACCAATCCCTCTGTGAAAAACGGGTGTCAGCAGACTCGCATCGCCGGCCCCCATTCGCTACCCCATCGCCAAGATTCAGAAGAAAGCGATTCCATCATGGCAGGCAGTGTCAACAAGGTCATTCTGATCGGCAACCTGGGTGCCGATCCCGAGGTGAAGTCGTTCCAGAACGGCGGCCGCATCGCAAACCTGCGCATCGCGACCTCGGAAAACTGGAAGGACCGCGCCACGGGCGAGCGCAAGGAACGCACCGAGTGGCACTCGGTCGTGATCCAGAGCGAAGGTCTGGTCGGCGTGGTCGAACGGTTCCTGCGCAAGGGTTCGAAGATCTACATCGAAGGCCAGCTGCGCACCCGCAAGTGGCAGGACCAGAACGGTAACGACCGCTACACCACCGAAGTCTCGGTGGGCGGCGTTGGCGGCGTGCTGACGATGCTCGACGGCGCGCAGGGCGGCGGTGGCGGCGGCGCCCGTGGCGGTTCCGGCGGTGGCTGGAACGAAGGTGGTTCCTCGGGTGGCGGCGGCTTCAGCGGTGGCGGCCGTTCGGGCGGTGGCGCGTCGGGCGGCGGCGACTGGGGCCGTTCGGGCGGATCGTCGGGTGGTTCGTCCTCGGGCGGCGGCGACGAATGGGGCCGCACGCCCTCGTCCTCGGGCGGCGGCTTCGGCGACGATCTGGACGACGATATCCCGTTCTGATCGGCCGGTTCGAACAATACCGAAAGCACGAAGGCAGCGGAAACGCTGCCTTTTTGCTGCCCGGTTTTCAGGCTGACGTTCAGATGGACCGCAATCCCGCAAGCAGGCGGTCGGTCTCGTCCAGGCTGGCGTGGATTTCGGCGTCGTCGCGCCCGATCAGCGCCCGGCGCTGGCCGCCAACGAAGCTGGAATAGATCGCCATGTCCAGCGGCGAGACCGTCACGCCGCCCAGCAGCGCGGCAAGCTGCAACCCGCTGGTGCGGCCGCGCAGATAGCGTAGCTGCGGGCCGAACTCGGCCAGGGCCGGATCGCGTGCAACCGCCAGCATCAGCTCCTCGATGGCGACCAGCGTTCTGGGCTGCGAGGGGAAGTCCTGCCAGGCTCGGATTGCGTCCTCCCGGTCCAGCGTTGCCTTCACCGTTTCATGGAAGCGGCCGGTGATGTTGCGATAGATCGTTTCGAACGCCACTTGCGCCAGATCGGCGCTGGTGCGGAAGTTGTAGGAGACGACGCCTAGCGTCACATCCGCTCGCGTGGAGACGGCGCGGTGGGTGAGGGCGGCAACGCCCCCTTCCTCCACCACGCTGGCGGCGGCCTGCGCGATCGTATCGGCCACGTTGTTGCGGCTCTGGCGCGGCGGTTCGCCTTCCTGCGCAGCCTGACGGGCAAGTCCGCGCCACGCGCCTTCGTTGGCCAGGCCGCCGCTCAGCCACTGGCCCCAGCCACGGCAGAGTTCTTCCAGCGCCGCGCGGTCGATCGTGCGGTGCCAGCGGATCAGGTGAAGCTGCATCGCACCTTCGAAGAAGTGACCGGTCACACGGCCGAAATCGCCAAGCCCGGCACGCGCGCAGACCTCCTGCCAAAACCCGGCCCATAGATCGCGCCATGCGTTCAGCGCCGGCACATAGGTGTCGTCGCGCAGAGCCAGTAAGTGGCACTGCGACCATGCGAAAGCCAAGGTGCGCGCCTCGGTCGCCCAGTCGTCGATGAGCACGGAGAGCACGGTGGCTAGCGAATCGGCCCCGCCGTGCTCCGGCCAGCGCGCCAGATCGCCCAGACGTTCGGCGCACCATGCCTGCGCTTCTGCATGCGCATGGCCCTGGGCAGAGTGGAACAAGTGTTCCATGGATCCAAAGTGATGATAGATGCTGGATGTCGGCACGCCGGTCATGCGGCTGAGCAGGCGGGCCGAAATCGCCGCATGACCTTGCGTCGCCCAAAGCTCAAGAACAGTCGCCATCAGGCGTTTTTGAGTAGGAAAGTCCTGAAATTCTGCATCCATCACGCAAAATGGCCCGTTGTTGCATCCCCGCCATGCCACATCCGGCATAATGCGCCTTATCATGCCATGTGCGACGAAGTTATGACAATTGCAGCTCAGTAACTGTCTTTGAACTTCCATACAAACGTAACAAGCGTGCCATACAAGCGTTTTAGTCGGCGCCCCGAAGACATCACAGGGGTTGCCCATGTTCGTTCGTATCGCCGATTCCGTCCGTACCGCCGCGCTGACCGGCACCGCGCTTTTGGCGCTTACCGTGGCGGGCGTTGCGCACGCCGCCGAACCTTCCGTTGCTGAGGCCGCCGCTGAACCTGCTGCCGATCCGGCCGGCGATGGCGGCTCGGGCCTGACCGACATCGTCGTGACCGCGCAGAAGCGCGAGACCAACCTGCAGTCCACGCCGATCTCGATCTCGGTCGTCGGCGCTCAGGACCTTGCCAACCGCCACGTCGTCAGCCTGGAATCGCTGGGCGACGGTTCGATCCCCTCGCTGCGCATCGCGCCGATGTTCTCGCGCAGTTCGGCCCTGACCGTGGGCATGCGCGGCATCGGCACGCTGGGCGATGCCAACCAGCCGGCACGCGATCAGGGCGTAGGCGTCTATATCGACGGCGTATTCATGGGCCGTGCGCAGGGCCTCGGCTCCGCGCTCTATGATGTCGAGCGCATCGAAGTGCTGAAGGGCCCGCAGGGCACGCTGTTCGGCCGCAACACCGAAGGCGGCGCGATCAGCATCGTCACCAAGAAGCCCAGCGGCGAATTCGGCGGCAGCGCCAGCGTCGGCCTTGGCAACTACGGTTCGCGTGAAGCCAGCCTGCACCTTGACCTGCCCAGCTTCGCCAACATCTCGGTCAAGCTGGACGGCCTGATCACCACGCGCGACGGCACCGTGGACAACCCGCTGGCCGGCCAGCACGACTTCAACGCCTACAACAAGAAGGGCTTCCACGCCGGGGTGCTGTGGCAGCCGAGCAGCAACTTCAGCGCACTCTACTCGTTCGACATCTCGCGCGACGAGAGCACGCCCTACTACCTCCAGCTGCTGACCAAGACCACCGGCCCACTGCTGCAGATGCAGGACGATCGCGCCAAGACGGCCAATATCGGCGTGCCGCAGCCCTGGGCCGTGGGCAAGACGCACGGCCACCTGCTGACGCTGGACTGGAATGTCTCGCCCGAACTGGAAGTGAAGTCGATCACGTCGTACCGCCAGCTGAGCCAGACCCAGAACGACAACGGCTCCAGCAATCTGGGCGTGTTCATTCCGGGCTACAGCAACAACACCGAGTTCAGCCGCTTCAGCCTCGCCGACACGTGGCAGAAGCAGTACAGCCAGGAAGTCCAGCTGATCGGCACGATGAAGCAGGTGAACTTCGTGGTCGGCGGCTTCTATTATCATGAGAAGGTGAACGACAACGCCTGGACGCCCTACACCAACAAGTGGAACGCGGACGGTACCAGCTACACCATTCTTGCCACACCTCATTCGACGATTCCGTTCCCGGACCGCGCCAGCCACGCCAAGACCGAGAGCATCGGCGTGTTCGGCCAGGCCACCTGGACGCCGGAGATGCTGAACGAGATCGTCCACCTCACCGCCGGTGGCCGCTTCACGCATGACGCCAAGACCGGCGGGTTGGACAAGGTGAACGGCGTCTCCACCGATTACACGCTCGATGCCTCGTGGAACCGGTTCGATCCGATGGTGAACCTTGCGGTCGACGTGACGCACGACGTCCACGTCTATGGCAAATGGAGCACCGGCTACAAGGCAGGCGGCGCCAACAGCCGTTCGCTCACCTACCGCAAGTTCGATCCGGAATCGGTCTCGACCTTCGAAATCGGCGCGAAGACCGAATTCTTCGACAACCATGCCCGCTTCAACGTGGCGGCCTACACCTCCGCCTACAAGGACATGCAGATCGACTTCATCGCGCCGGTCCTGAACACCACGCGCACCACGCTGGAAACCACGAACGCGGAAGGCAACGGCCGCATCAAGGGCATCGAGGCGGACCTGACCGTCACCCCGCTGCAGGGCCTGACGCTGACCGGATCCTACGCCTATACCGACGTTCACCTGCCGCCCGCGCCGAACCCGTTCCAGAACAATGCGCTGGTGCAGGTCTACACGGTCTACACCCCCGGCCATGCCGCCAGCGGTGCGATCGATTACGAACTGCCGGTGGCCGATGCCATGCTGCGCTTCCACATCGACGGGAACTACGCCGGCAGCCAGTATTCGATGGCCAGCGATCCGACCAAGACCGGTTCGTCCTTCATCGTCAACGGCCGCATCGCGCTGGCCGATATCGCCATGCCCGCCACCGGCGCCAAGCTGGAACTCTCCGTCTGGGCCCGCAACCTGTTCAACGAAGCCTACACCTTCGTGAAGGCGAATGGCGGATCGTCGCTGGGTTACTACGGCATCTTCAACGATCCGCGCACCTTCGGCGGCTCGGCCACCGTCAAGTTCTGATCGGCCCGGATAAAGGATAAAAACATGAAGTTCCGTCAGATCGCCATGCTCGGCGGCGTCGTCGTCGCGCTGTCCACCCCCGCCTTCTTCGCCGCGCAAGCGGCGAACGAGGCGCCGGTCACCAATGCCGCCGCCGCGCCCGCGCACCAGCGCCTGCTGCCGCTGGAAGGCGGCCGCAACTTCCGTGACCTTGGCGGCTATCGCACCGCTGACGGCCACACGACGAAGTGGGGCATGCTGTTCCGCTCGGGCTCGATGGTGGACCTTACCGCCGGCGACCTGGCCTACCTGAACAAGCTCGGCCTCAAGACCGTGTGCGACTATCGCGACAAGAACGAGCGCAAGGCGGAGCCGATGCCTTGGGCCGCCGGCACCGGCCCGACGGTATTTGCCGACGATTACGACGGCATGGCGATCGGCCTGATGCCGAAGGATCTGGCCAAGATCACCCCGGAACAGGCGACCACGATGATGGCCACCAGCTATCCGATGATGCTCAAGACTTTCGCGCCGCAGTTCAAGCGCATGTTCGCGCAGCTGCTGGCCGGTAATGCGCCGCTCGCCTTCAACTGCTCGGCCGGCAAGGACCGCACCGGCGTTTCCTCCGCCCTGCTACTCACCGCGCTGGGCGTACCGCGAGAGACGATTATCCAGGACTACCTACTCACCAACACGTACCTGCCGGCCGCGATGGCCAAGGCGAAGACCAGCCCGAACGCCGCCACCGGGCAGGCCTTCCTGTCGCTGCCGCCGGCCGTGCAGGGCGCCTTCATGCGGGCCGATCGCAGTTACATCGAGGCGGCGCTGAACAAGCTGGACGCCTATCCGGGCGGTGCGATGGGCTACTTCAAGACCGAAATGGGCATGGATCAGGCCCAGATCGCAAAGCTGCGCGCAATGTACCTCGACTGAGGGGAGTATTTCCGGGCGGGGGTCGCATAGGGGCAGCGACGCAAATTACCCTGCGGCAGCCCGTCCGGGATCAAGCCACCAGAACGATATGATCGCCCCGGCGCCTCGTCGCCCGGTATGCCGCCTGCCCTCGCCCGGTTAGGGTTTCGCTGAACCGGGAAGGAGAGGCAGGCAGTGGGCGAATTGGGCTTCGGCTATCTTTACGACATGCGCAATCCGGCGCCTTGGCGGCAGTCGCCCGAGGCGCTGCAGGCCGAAGTGCTGGATGTGATTGCCGAGACCGAGGCCTTGGGCTTCGATGGCGCCTGGGTGCCGGAACACCATCTGGCGGAGGACGGCTACATGACCTCGCCCATGGTCATGCTGGCGGCGATCGCCGCGCGGACGAAGCGCATGGCGATCGGGTCGGGCATCGCGCTGGCGCCGCTCTATGAGCCGCTGCGCTTTGCGGAGGATTGCGCGGTGCTGGATGCGCTGTCCGGCGGGCGGCTGCGGATGGGGCTCGCCATTGGCTATCGTGCGCGGGAATATGCGGCGCACGGGCTGGATTTCCGCAAGCGCGGCGCGCGCTTCGACGAGTTTCTGGACCTCGTGCGGCGGCTCTGGGCGGGCGAGACGGTCGATTTCGCGGGCGATCATTTCCGGCTGGAAGGTGCGCGGGTTTCGGCATTGTCGAGCCGGGGGCAGGTGCCGCTCTATATCGGCGGTTTCGCGCCCAAGGCGATGGAGCGGGTGGCGCGGTATGGTGATGGCTACTTCGGGAATACGGAGGTCTGGCCGCTCTACCGGCAAAAGCTGGAGGAACAGGGCAAGGATCCGGCGGCGGCGAAAGTCTGGATTCAGGAACTGATGTTGGTGGTCGCGCATGACAAGGCGGCGGCGATGGAGGAACTGGCGCCGCATTTCCTGCATGTCAGCAATTCCTATGCCGCGTGGATGGCGGAGGACAGCGCGATCGGCATCGACGATCCGGTGATGAAGGCGATGGACCTCGATGCCTTCAAGGCCAGCGGGGCGCTGCGCATTCTCACTCCGGACGAGGCGATCGACCATTTCCGGCGGCTGCGGGACAAGGCCCCGATAGAGCATGTGACGATGATGAAGCCGCCCGGGCTTCCGGCCGAGCGTTTCCTTGCCTATGCCAAGGTTTTCGCGGACGAAGTCATTCCCGCGTTTCGGTAGGGCAGGGCCAGAGCTTGGAGCAGGGTGCGCAGATCAGTGAACGGCGGGCGGCCTCGCCGCAGTCGGTAACGCGGGTGATCCGGCTGCTGGAGGTGCTGTGCGCCAGCAGCGAGCCGGTTTCGCTGGCGGATCTCAGTCGCCGCCTTGCCACGCCGAAGAGCAGCCTTGCGGCATTGCTGCGCGGGCTGGCGGACGAGGGCTTCGTGATCGGCACGGACGGTGCGTGGCGGCTCGGCCCCGGTGCCTTCGGGCTGGGCAGCGCGCTGACCGAGGCGCGGCGGCGGCTCCAGAGTTCGGACCTGATCCGCGACGGCATGCGCCGCCTCAGCGCAGCCAGCGGCGAGACGGTGTTGCTGGGCGTGGGTGACACGCAGGGCGAGAGCATGACCTACGTCGATCTGGTGGAGAGCGCGCATGTGGTGCGCTATCTGGTCTCGATCGGTGACCGTCGGCCGTTCTACGCCACGGCAGGCGGCAGGGCGCTGCTGGCGACATGCTCGGCCGAGGCGGTGGACAGCTATCTGAAGCGCCTCAACGCCCAGCGCCTTGCGCCGACCACGCTGATCGACCGGGCAGGGCTGCGAGCAGAGATCGAGGCTGTGCGCGAGCAGGGCTATGCGCAGACCGTCGATCAGGCGGCCGAGGGCGTGACCGGCACGGCGGCGGTGATCCGCGATGCGGCGGGGCAAGTCGTCGGCGCGCTGGTGATCGCGGCGCCGACTGCCCGGGCTCGGGATCGGCTGGCGGAACTGGCGGAGCTGGTGGTGGCGGAAGCGGCACTGATTTCGCGCAGTCTGGGGTTCCGATAACGGACTATCCTCCCCTGCAAGGGGAGGTGGCGGCCCGCAGGGCTGACGGAGGGGGCTGGCGTCCTCAAGCAATCTCGCGGCAGGCCGAGACTCCCCTCCCCGTGCCGGGGAGGACAGGCCTTACGCCGCGCTGAGTAGCCCGCGATCGCCTTCCAGAGCGGCGGTCAATGCCGCGAGGAACTGGTCGGTCGCCCGTTCCCACGAGAACAGCGCGCCAAGCGCAGCCGCATCCGCGCGTTCGATGCAGAGGGCGGTGCGGATCGCCACGGCCAGATCGTCGTCCACCGCCCCCGCCGGATGCCGCAGGCGATCTTCCACCCCGCATCCGTCGCGGCCCAGAATGTCGACTGGGCCGGTGACCGGGAATGCCGCTACCGGCGTGCCGCAGGCCAGCGCCTCGATTACGACGAGGCCGAACGTATCGGTGAGGCTGGGGAACACGAAGCAATCCGCCGCGCGGTAGGCGCTGGCCAGTTCCTCGCCGCCCAGCGCGCCGAGGAACTGCACTTGCGGATAGCGTCGCTTCAGCGTTTCCAAGGCCGGGCCGTCCCCCACCACCACCTTGCTGCCGGGCACATCGGCATCGAGGAACGCCTCAAGGTTCTTTTCGGGCGCGACGCGGCCGACGTTCAGCAGCACCGGGCCCGGCAGCGCCGCCATCGCCGGATGGCGCGGGCCTTCGGGACGGAACAGGCCATGATCGATCCCCCGGCTCCAGCGCCGCGTATGGCCGATGCCGCGCCCGGCCAGTTCCGCGGAAAGGCTGGCGGTGGACACCAGCACGGCCTGGCTGGGCGCGTGGAAGCGCTGCATGATCGGCCAGAAGCGTTCGGCGCTGATCCCGGTGCGCACCGAGGCATATTCGGGAAAGCGCGTGTGGAAGGCGGACGTGAACGGCACCCCGCGGGCCAGACACCAGCCGCGCGCGGCCCAGCCGATCGGCCCTTCGGTGGCGATGTGGACGATCTCCGGCCGGGTCCGGTCGAGCATCCGGCGCACCCCGAAACGGGGGGCCATGGCGAGGCGGATCGAGGCATAGCCGGGCATCGGCACGGTCAGGAACTGGTCCGGCGTCAGCGTATCCACCTGATGGCCGCGCCGGGTCAGTTCCTCCAACGTGGCCGAGAGCGAACGGACGACGCCATTGACTTGGGGAAGCCAGGCGTCGGTCGCCAGGGTAAGCTTCACTCGGCGGCCTCTGCCATGGCGGCCGCCGTATCCGCGCCGACGGTGTGGCCGCCGGTCTCGGCGATCCAGTCGATGATGGTGATGTCGCCCGCCGCGTCTTCCACCAGTGCGGTGCAGCTTTCCACCCAGTCGCCGTCGTTATAGTAGGTGATGCCGCCGAACTGGCGGATTTCCGCGCAGTGGATGTGGCCGCAGACCACGCCGTCGAACCCGCGCGAGATCGCCTCGTTCGCTACGGCTTCCTCGTAGCTGCAGACGTACTGGACGGCGTTCTTGACCTTCTTCTTCATGTAGGCCGAGAGCGACCAGTACGGCATCTTCAGCTTGCGCCGCACCGCGTTGAACACGATGTTTGCCCGCAGCAGCGCGCCGTAGGCCTTGTCGCCCAGGAAGGCGAGCCACTTGGCATAGAGCACCACGCCGTCGAAGGCGTCGCCATGCGTTACCAGCAGGCGGCGGCCGTCCTTCGTCTCGTGCACCGCTTCCAGCACCAGTTCCACGCCGCCGAAGGTGAGCCCGGCGTAATCGCGCAGCATCTCGTCATGATTGCCGGCGACGAAGACCACGCGGGTGCCGCGATGCGCCATCTTCAGGATGCGGCGGATCACTTCGTTGTGCGCATCCGGCCAGTACCAGCCCTTGGAAAGCCGCCAGCCGTCGACGATGTCGCCCACCAGATAGAGCGTCTTGCACTCTATGGAGCGCAGGAAATCGACCAGCATTTCGGCATTGCAGCCGCGCGTGCCGAGGTGGACGTCCGAGATCCACACGGTTTCGTATTTGCGTTTGGGGCGAAAGCCCTTGGGATCGGGCAAGTCCAGCCATGCCGGAATATTGCCGCCGATATCGCTGCCAGTCGCGCGTTCGAGAAGAGCCTGCATGTCGTTCCGCATCGGTCCGAACCCCCGTTTTGCTCCTGTCATATTTCGCATTGCCGCGTTGCGTGGCCGTGACGGTTGCGGGTCACTTCGATGACACTGCCAGCAGCGGGCCGGGCCGATTCCATCCGCGAGTCAATTTCTTGAACCAAAACCCCGCGATGTCATCGATATGTCACCTGTTCGTCACACTGGGGCGGCAAGTAGCCGCGCAGGTTATCAGGGTCAGGGGGCCATGCAGCGGATCGACATCTTCCTCACCAGCGAGCTTTCCGGAGGGATTGCCGCCTTCCGGCATGACGATTTCGACGTCGTGCTGCACCGCTGGAGCGACTTTGCCGAGCTTCCGCTGATCGAAGGCGCGCTCTGGATCTTCATCGACTGGGTGATGCCCGAAATGTCCGGCCTGGAACTGTGCCGCCGCCTGCGCGCCGACGCGCTGACGCAGAATGCGCATGTGACGATGGTGCTTGAGGAAGACAACCAGGAAGACCGCAAGCGCGCGCTGCGCATGGGCGCGGACGACTATATCGTCGGCCCGCTGACCCGCGCCGCGCTGCTGGACCGGGTGCTGGGCGCGAATATCGGCGAACAGGAAGCGACCGGGCTGCGTGTGCTGGCACAGGGCGAATTGACCGTGGACGTCGCCGCATTCCAGGCGCGCTGGCAGGGCAAGCCGATCTCGCTGATGCCCAACGAACTGCGCCTGCTGCGCTATTTCATCGAACATCCCGGCCGCGTGTTCACCCGCACGCAGCTGATCGCCGCGCTGGGCAAGCAGGAACCGGCGGTGGACGAACGCACGGTGGACGTGTGGATCGGCCGCCTGCGCCGCGCGCTGAAGGGCGTGGGCGCGGGCAATCCGCTGCGTACCGTGCGATCGCTGGGGTACGTTTTCGACACGGCGTAAGAGACCGTTTGAAAATTCGCAAAATGCGAATTTTGCGGCACCGGCTCTCTCCCGTTCCGAAGGCCACGAAAAGGTCCGGGGGACCTTTTCGCTGAGGGAGCCTACCACCCATCGGTAGTATCCTGCGGGTGGTAGGGTGGGGGAGAGGGCTGGTGCCGCCTCAAAAATGCCCCTGCGGGCATTTTTCAAACGGACTCCAAGCGCGGTAGCGCCGCCGATGTCCGTCGCGTGCGGCGCGGTTTTGCAGTATGGTCCGGTCCTCCTCACTGCCCTTTGGAGGTGAACATGCTTGACCGCGACGCTGCATTGCAAACGGTTCGGGAAGTCTACGCCGCCCGCGTGTCGGGTAACAAGGAAGACGTGGCACAGTATTGGGCGGAGGATGCCCGTTTCGAATTCGTGGGTGAGTCGGCTCTATTGCATTCCGTGGGTCTGGCTGCCGATTCCTGTATGGAAGGTATCGGCAAGTTGATGGATCGCTTTCAATTCAGCGATCTGGAACTTCTGGATGCCGTGGTCGAAGGTGACAAGATCGCCGCGCACTGGAAAGTGACGGTGGCCACCGAAGGCAAGAACCCGGTGAACACCCAGCTTTTCGACCTGATCACGCTGAACGATCAGGGCAAGATCCAGTCTTTCGTCCAGTTCGCCGACACGGCGCTGGTCAGGCAGGTGGCTGCCTGAATTTCAGCTGCTGGCGTCGACGCCGGCGCGCGAATCGAAGGCGGTCTGTTCGTCGCGGATGTCGAACGCGAACCACGCGTTTTCCCCGTGGTCGTAGACTTGCACCAGCTGGTCGGTGACTTTGGCGGTGTAGTGGTGCGATGAACCCCGGTCGTAACCGCGCGCTTCGGTACCAGCGATCTCCAGCGAGAAGGCGGCCTTGTCACCGGCGTCATAGAGATCGGGTAGGGTGCCGCCGAACTCCGCCTGACGGTTGCCGTCGAAGCCCTTCAACCGGTTCTCCCGCGATTCTGCCGCGATCAGCAGTTCCCGCATGGCGGAATGATCGAAGACGCCGGCGACTTTTTTGCCGGTGATGAAGGCATAGGCGGTGGCGGCGATCATTGCGCGAGTGTGGGCTTGCATCCACCTAACATGGTGCGGGGATTAGGGAAATCAAGCCGCGTTCGGCGAAGGTCTATGTGCCGGCGATGGCGTCCAGCTGCGCCTTGATCGGGGGCGGCAGGTCCAGCGTCGCCGCGGCAAGGTTTTCGGTCAGATGCGCGGTGCTCGATGTTCCTGGAATCAGCAGCAGGTTGGGCGATCGCGCCAGCAACCAGGCGAGGGCCACTTGCATGGGCGTGGCCCCGATACCGGCCGCGATGTCGGACAAGGCATCCGATTGGATCGGGCTGAAACCGCCCAGCGGGAAGAATGGAACGTAGGCGATGCCTTGCGTGGCCAGGGAATCGATCAGCGCATCGTCGTGCCGGTGGACCAGATTGTACTGGTTCTGCACGCAGGCGACCGGCGCGATGGCCTGTGCCTCCGCCACTTGCCTTGCCGTCACATTGCTGAGCCCGAGATGGCGGATCAGTCCTTGCTCGCGCAAACCGGCGAGAGCCGAGAATTGCGGTTCCAGCGAACCCTCGCTGGGGGCGTGAATGTCGCCCATCAGGCGCAAGTTGACCACTTCCAGACGGTCGAGACCCAGATTGCGCAAGTTGTCATGCACGGCGCGGGTCAGATCCTCGGCGCTCTGCGCGGGCAGCCAGGAGCCGTCCTCGCCGCGCACGGCACCCACTTTGGTGACGATGACGAGGTCGTCCGCATAGGGATGGAGCGCCTCGCGGATGATCTGGTTCGTCACGTGCGGGCCGTAGAAATCGCTGGTGTCGATATGATTGACCCCGGCTTCCACTGCGGCACGGAGCACGGCGAGGGCCGCCTCGCGGTCCCGGGGCGGGCCGAAGACGCCGGGGCCCGCAAGCTGCATCGCGCCATAGCCCATGCGATTGACGATACGGTCGGCAAGCTGGAACGTACCGGCTTGGGCTGGAGCGGTCATGGCAGGTCTCCTTGGCGGGCAAGCGGCCGCTATCGGCCTATCGGGGGGTGGCCTGTACGCCGATCTTTTCGGCGCGGGGTAATTTGAGCCTTAACGCTTCTTCTTCACCGCTGGTTTCGGCGCTGCCGGTGCGGGCGGGCACGACCACGCCTTGCGGGTTGCGGCGAAGACGAGGGAGGAGGCGGCATCGTTGCGGGTTTCCGGATTGTCGCGCAAGTAGCCGACCGTCACGTCCTTCAACTGGCTGATGGTCACGCCGGAAGGGATGCAGCTTTTGAGCTTGGCGGCTTCGCGTGTGGTGTTCAGAGCGTCGACCGCGCCGGTGATGTAGGCGATGCATTCGTAGGAGCGCTCAAGGTACTCCTTCTCGCCCTTCTGAACCGTGCAGATCTCATAGAGATCGTTGCCGGTGTAGAACCCCGCGTCGGCGGCGACGGGAAGGAGTGCCAAGGGCGCGGCAGCAGCGATGCAGGCCAGCTTTGCGGAATTCATGCGCGACTCTCTCTCCAGCCCGGGCGCAAACGCGCGCCGTAAATACTTGGGGCAAATGGGCGATGCGTCAATAACCGTGCCGAAGGCGGATGGCTGCGATTTCCTACCCGGTGCCGATGGAATAGATCTGGCGGGATGACAGGACGCTCCATCCCATTCGCTCAATCAGCCCGCAAGGTGACGCATTCGGTGCAAGGTGACACTCCGGCGCAAGTTGACACTCCGGCGCAAGGTGACGGTTTTTGCCCTGGACCGTGTCAACTGTGTCAACCGAAGTGTCACCTTGCGGTGGTTTTCAGCGTCAGCCCAGCCAGCCGGCGGTTTGGGCCAGCAGCCACAGGCCGATCACCAGGAACAGCAGCGCGGCCACGGTGCGCACCACGGTCAGCGGCACGCGCTTGATCAGCGCATCGCCCAGGAACACGGCCGGGACGTTGGCGATCATCATGCCGATGGTGGTGCCCGCCATGACCGGCAGCACGCTCTGGAAACGGGCGCCCAGCGCGATGGTGGCAAGCTGCGTCTTGTCGCCCATCTCCACCAGGAAGAAGGCGATGGCGGTGGCGAGGAAGGGGCCGAAGCGGCTGGGCTTGGGCGCATCGTCATCGTCGAACTTGTCAGGGATCAGCGTCCAGGCGGCCATGGCGATGAAGCTGAAGGCGATCAGGTAGCGGAACCACTGGCCGCTGAGGAAGGCGGAGGCCTGCTCGCCCACCAGCGCGGCCAGGAAGTGGTTGGCCAGCGTCGCCACGAAGATGCCGCCGACGATCGGCCAGGGGCGCTTGAAGCGGGTGGCAAGAACGATGGCGAGAAGCTGGGTCTTGTCGCCGATCTCGGCAAGGGCGACCACGGCAGTCGATGTAAGCAGGGCTTCCAAGGGATATTCTCCGGGCCGGGCGACAGACAAGACAATAGCGTGGCAGAACCCGCCCGGCCGGACGGAGCTGCAACGCCATTGGTCTCGCCCGAACGGTGCTCCGTCCTCCCGTGCGCCACGGCCTCTCGGCCAAGTATGTTGACGACGGATCCCGCAGGGGTTGCGGGCGGCTACTCCCCAGATGACGAGCGGCCCATACCTCAGGCCATCCGGCCCGGCAAACAAAAAGAGAGCCCGGCTGCGTGGTCGCGGCCGGGCCCTTCGAGGATGAGCCGGGGGTCAGGGCCCCCGGGGTGAGGAAAAGTTAGAACTTGATAGAGCCGGAAATCGTGAAGACGCGGCCAAGGTCATAAGTGTTGTAGTCCACCCGGCCGTCTTCCATTTGCTGGTATTCCTGATGGCCACGGCCGGTGAGGTTGCGGCCTTCGAACTTCAGCTCGATTTCCTTGCTGTCGGACAGCTTGAAGCCCTGGCGGATCACCAGATCGATGGTCAGCCCGGGATTCTCGACCACGTCCGGCTGGCCGGAGTTGGCAAGCCCGCGGCTGACCGCGCGCTTGCTGGCGTAGTTGAACAGGATCGTCTGCTGCGAGAGGCCGTCGGTGTCCTCAAGCCCGATCTGCACGTTGCCGATATGCTTCGACTGGCCGGTCAGCGGCGCGCCGTTCGTGAAGTAGTCGGTGGCGAGCGAGGTGCCGGTGCCGGCGCCGTAGATGCGCACGGTATCGGTGTCGGAGACCTTCAGTTCGGACTTGGTGAAGGTGTAGTTGCCCACCAGCAGCAGGCGGCGCGTTTCGAAGAACTTGCCCATGCTATCGAGGGGCACGTACTTCTGCGCTTCCAGTTCGAAACCGTAGAGGTTCGCCCTGGGCGCGTTGGCGTAGGACGTGACGAACGTCTCGGTGCCGGTCAGGTACGATTCGATTGGATTGTTCAGCCGCTTGTAGAAGCCGCCCAAGGCAATGCGCTGTTCCGGCGCGAAGTACCATTCCCAGCGCGCTTCGGCATTGTAGAGCTGGCTGTCCACCAGGAACGGGTTGCCCTGATAGGTGCGGTTGGTGTCCGGATCGAAATAGGGTTGGTACAGCAGTTCGCGGAACTGCGGGCGGGCGATCGTCTTCGACGCGCTCGCACGCAGCTGCATGCCGGGCTGGATCTCGTACGTGAGGGTCAGCGCGGGCAGGAAGTACTCGTTCTTCAGGTCGGTCGCCTTGGTCGCCGGCTGGCCGATCGGGCGCAGGATCGTCGATTCCTTGGCATATTCCCAGCGCACGCCAAGGTCGAACGACAGGGCATCGGTAATCTGGCCATCGACCTTGCCGTAGAACGCGTGGTTCAGCAGGCGTGAGTCGAAGATCGCCGTGGAGGCATCCGGCTCACGCAGTTCGAGGCCGTAGTTGATGCCGTTGTCTGACAGGTACCAGGTGCCCGGCTGCAGCAGCACGTCAAGCCGCAGCAGGCCGAAGTTCGAGATCTGGGTCTGGTCGCCATTGGCGTAGATCGCGAAGGAACGGCGCGAGTTGGTGCGCGAGTTGATCTGGTAGGCATAGCCCACCGTACCCGTCCAGCCCGGCGCGAAAAGGTGGCTGACGTCGGCACCGGCCGACCAGACATCCTCGTTCAGGCGCGAGAAGGTGACAGTGGTCGGATCCTGGTTGCCGTTGCCCAGGCGGTTGACGAAATCGTCACCGTATTGGTCGGAAGCGGTGTTTGTGCGCAAGTACTCGGCGTTGATCTCGAACGGGGCGAGGCGCTTGGAGTTTGCGTAGCCGGCGCGCAAGTCGATCGTGGTGTTGTCGGCCGGCTTGAACTCGCCCACGAACTGGGTGTCGATCAGCTGGCGCTCGTACCACGCGGTGGTCTGCTCCATGTAATCGGCATTCGGGTTGTTTTCCCGCTTACCCAGGCGCAGGCCGGTGTGCTTGTCGGTGTCGTGGATGTAGACGTTGGTCCAGCGGATCGAGTTCTCGCCCCATTCCAGGCCGAGACCGAGCAGCGCATTGCCGACGATGCGGTTGTCGGTGTTGACCGCGGTAAAGTTCTCGAACAGCTGGTCCGGATCGGCGGTAACGCCTTGGGCGCGCTGCTGCGTGATCTGCTTGGTCTGCGTCTTGTTCGAATAGCCGGCGGCGGCGATCACGCCCAGCGTGGCTCCATCGAATTCGAACTTGGTGCCCGCGGAGAAATCGGCGGACCAGTTCGGCTGCGTGTGGTTGTCCTTCTGGACCACCGCGTTGCGGCTGTTCACCAGCAGCCCGCCCAATTGCTTGGCCAGCTCGCTGGTCGGGTTGATCACCTGATCGCTGTTGAAATAGGCCTGCAGGTCCGACGGTATCGACCTGTTGCCGTTGTCCCAGCCCGTCCAGTCCGTCTTCGAACCGTAGTAGGTATAGCTCAGCTGGTTGGTGCTCTCGGTATCCCAGCCGATGCCGCCGCCGAATTCGATGAAGCTTTCCGCCGGGATCGCCTTGGTCGTGAGGTTGATCACGCCGCCGCCGAATTCACCGGGGAAGTTGGCCGAATAGCTCTTCTGCACCATCGACGACGCGACGATGCTGGTGGGGAACAGGTCCAGCGGAACCACGCGCTTGAGCGGTTCGGGGCTGGGCAGGGGGGAGCCGTTGAGTAGGGCCAGCGAATAGCGATCGCCCAGGCCGCGCACGTAGACGTAACCATTGCCCACTACCGAAAGACCGGTGACGCGGCCCAGCGCGCCGGCAATGTCGCCTTCGCCGGTGCGGGCGATTTCCTCGCTGGAAAGGACCGAGATCACTTCCGGGGCGGTGCGCATGGCGTTGCGGCTGCGCTGGCCGGTCACGATGATGGCGCCACCGGGCACCGAAATCTCGGGCGCCGCAGGCTCCTCAGCGGCGTCAGCCGGCGGGGCGCTGTCGTCAGAAGCGGTAGAAGTGGTGCTGTCCTGCGCCCACGCCATGGCCGGCGTGAGGATCGACGTGGAAAGCAGCAGCAGCGAGGCGAGCCGCGGCTTGGTCATGATTGGTCCCCCTGGAACACGAATTTCATTTCTTGACCCTCGGTTCGGGCCCGAAGCGTGACAAAGGGGGAGCGGCCGCGATGGGCCGCCCCCCCGAAGTCACGGGCGGCCCGTTCAGGTGGTCGGCAGCGCGGTGCAGCTGGTGGCCGAACCGAACGCGGCAGTCGCGTTGTTGCAGGTCCAGCCCTTGTACCAGGTGTCCGAAGCGTCCTTGACGGCGCCGATGTAGGCGACGTTGTCGAAGTAGCTCGAAAGCGAGGTGATGCTGGCATAGGCCGGAACCGCCGCCTCGTTCGTGCCGTTGACGAAAGTGCTCGTCAGCGTCGAGGTGAAGGCGTCGTTGTTGTTCGTGCCTGCAGCGAACTGCGACTGGGTGTTGGTGGCGGTGTAGCTGCCCGAGCCCAGGTACTTGGCCGAGTTGCAGCTCATCACCACCGAATAGGCCTTCAGCGTCGCCGGCACGGTGCCGCTGCCGTTCAGGCGAAGGCATTCGTTGTTCGGCGTGTTGATGATGCCGTTGGCAAGGGTGACGTCGGCATTGCCGCGGATCAGCAGCGAAGCAAGGTCGTTGGCTTCGTTGTTCGAGCTGACGGCCGGCTGGACCATCGTGAAGTTCGCGATGTTGGTCTTCTGGCGCGGGAACTGGTCTTCGGCGCCGTTCGAGTCGGCTTCGACCATGGCATCGCCGCCGCCGCTGCGCTGGAGCAGCAGGACGTACTGGAAGTTGCCCTGCAGGCCGGTGTCGACGTCAAGGCTGTCATCGTCGGCGTTGACGGCGATGTAGTGCTTGAAGTTCACCGCGCCGCCGAAGAATTCGGCGCCGTCGTCCGAGCTGTTGACCGACTGGAAGTATTCCAGCGTGGTGCCGGTGCCGGTGCCTTCGGTAGTCAGCGACTGCAGCTCCTTGCCGTTGCTGAGCACGTAGCCCGAATAACGGATCTGCACGTACTTCATCGTGCCGGCGTTGTAGGTGTTGTCGCTGCCGCCGAAGACGGCCTTGTTGACCGCGCCTTCGGTGTCGCGTTCGCAAGTGGTGGAACCGCCGGCAACGGTCGGCGCCGCGCCGTAGTTGCAGTCCGTCACCTGGCCACGGCCGAGCAACACGACGCCGCCCCACTGGCCCTGCGAGCTGTCGTTGTTGGTGCCGACGACGTTGTCGCGGCTGGTGAAGATGATCGGCAGCGCGGCGGTGCCGGTGGCGTTGATCTTGTTGCCGCGGTTCACTGCGAGCCAGGCCGGTTCGGCGCCGTTTTCACCGTAGAGGATCACACCCGGATCGATCGTCAGCGTGACGTTGGTGTCGGCCGAGAGAACCTTGCTGTTGCAGCTGGCGGTGGTGGTGGTGAAGGTCGAAGTCGCGGTCGGAGCCGCGAAACCGCCGTCGCAGCCAACGTCGACGCGGCCGTTCAGGCGATAGAGCACGCCGGCAACCTTGGGCAAGCTGGAGCTGACGTCAACCAGCGCCGGCAGCGTGCAGACGCGCCAGGTGCCTTCCGGGCCGCTGATCGTGCCGCTGTTGGTCAGGCCGCCGGTGGCGTTGAAGCTGGGGCAGCTGGCTGCCGCGACGACGGTGCCCGAAGTCGGGGTCGGCGTCGGCGTGGGGGTCGGCGTCGGATTGTTGATCACGATGCTGCCCGCGCCAGGCGAGGAGATGTCGTCGGCGCCGCAACCGGCAAGTGCAAGAGCGCTGCAGCCGAGCAGCATCATGCCATGGATAGTCTTCACGTGATTTCCCCCGTTGGACAGGTCGGTACGAGACGGCGAGTCCGCCTTCGCTGTCAGGGGCGTCTAGGGGGAGGGGGTGACAGTTTGTTGGCGAAACCATGACAGAAATGTACGGTTTTATAACCGTAATATGACGAAACCCTGCGGCAGGGGTTCGCTCCATCGCTCGACTCGTCGGATCGCGGGCGGTTCACAGGTAAATTGCAGTTTTATGACACTCTCGTCATTTTCTTGCGGGCGGCGAAATTCCGGCGGATGTTGCAGGCAATCAACAGTATCTTGTCCGGGAGAAAAATCATGTCGCTCACCGCCGTATTCGCATCGGTCCTCCTTGCTCAGACGCCCGCCGCGCTGGCCGTGGACGTGCCTGCGCGCGATACCGTGGACGTGGCCTATCAGGACCTTTCCGCCGGCCGTGCCGAAGAGGCTCTACGCAAGCTGGAAGCGAACGGTGCCGCCCGGTCGAGCGACCCGGCAACGCTGATCAATCTGGCAGCCGCTTACGCCGCCATGGGCCGCAGCGATAAGGCTTTGCTGGCTTATCGCGCCGCCATCAACAGCCAGGATCGCTACGATCTGCAGCTTGCCGACGGCACTTGGGCCGACTCGCGCGATGCCGCGCGGATGGCCATGCAGAAGATGATGCGCGCCACCGCGCAGGCCTCACGCTGAGTGGCCGGCGGCGTCGGAAGATCACTTGTGGCCATAACCGGGCGGAATAGCGTATAAGGCCCCACCCCTGCGGTAGATCGGGCACCTGGATCGCTAGGTTGGCGGCACGCTGCCAGCCGTGTGATTGCGGCCGTCCTCTCCATTCGCGGAGGGGATGCGGCCTGTGTGCCGGACGGAGACAGGAGCCCCTTGCGCGGGGCAACAGGGAGATCGGGCAACCCGGTTGATTCCGGGATAGGTCGTCTCTTCGTCACACTTCTGTCATCTGGGTGGCGCACTGGGCCGTCATACGGAGGGCATGGTGATTCGACACACTCAGATTCGGACCCGCGCGATGCGGGGTCTTCTTTCGGTTTTTGCTGGTGTTTTCGGCACTCTGGGTGCCACTGCGGCACAGGCGCAGCAGGTGACGCGCTCCGATCCGGCCGGCTCCGGCCCGATTGTGGCGGCTCTTGGATGGCTGCAGGGCACGCTGCTGGGACATGTCGCCACCGCCGTTGCGGTGATGGCCGTCGCCGCCGTGGGCTTCATGATGCTGACCGGCCGCATGAACTGGCGCTTCGGCGCGACCGTCATCATCGGCTGCTTCGTGCTGTTCGGTGCGGGCGCGATCGTGTCCGGCATTCAGTCGGCAGCAGGCTGATGAGCCTCGCTCGCTTCCCGGTTCATCGCGCGCTCACCCGCCCGCAGATGTTCGCGGGGGTGACGTTCACGTTCTTCATCATCAACGGCCTGGTGACGACGGAAGCGTTCCTCATCACCAAAAGCTTCTGGGCTTTGCCGGTGGCGTTGCTGGTGCACGGCATCGGCTACGTCGCCTGCCTGCGTGAACCGAGAATCTTCGACCTCTGGCTCGCCAAGGTCAGCAAGTGCCCGCGCGTGCCGAACTGGCAGCGCTGGGGCTGCAACAGCTACTCGCCCTGAGTGGGCTACCCGGGGGAATGGGTACGATGTCGGCGAACAGGAAATCGGTGCTGAAGGGTTGGGGAGGCAAGGAAACGCTGGTCGGAGACCGGCTGCCCTACCAGTCTTTCGTCGACGAGAACGTCGTGCTGCTGCGCGACGGTTCGGTCATGCTCTCGCTCGTCGTGCCCGGCCTTGCGTTCGAGACGGCCGATAGCGAGGAACTGAACGCCCACGTCGCCACCCGCGAAGTGCTGCTGCGTTCCTCGCTCGATGCGCGGTTCGTGCTCTATCACCATGTGATCCGGCGCCGTGTCGAGATCGCGATGGACGGTCAGTTCGACGATCCGCTGGCCGCGCATATCGATGCGCGCTGGAAGGCGCGCACCGGATCGGGCGCGCTGTTCGTCAACGACCAGTTCATTACGCTCGTGCGCCGTCCTGCACGCGGCAAGGCGGGCTGGGCCGACCGTCTTTCCCGCTTCATGAGGAACAACGGAAAAGCGCCCGCCGAAGCCGATGTGTCCGACGTGCGTGCCCTGCGCGCGGCCGCGACGGCGATGGTGGCTTCGCTCGGCTCCTACGGCGCCCGCATCCTTGGCGATTACGAGGGCGGCGCGGGCAACTGTTCCGAAGTGCTGGAGCTGATCTCCGCGCTCTACAATGGCGAGATGCGCCCGGTGCGGCGCCCGGTAGAGGGCACCGACCTTGGCCACATGCTGCCCTATCGCCGCGTGAGCTTCGGCATGGACGCGCTGGAACTGCGCGGCGCCGAAGGCTCCAGCTTCGCCTCGCTGGTGAGCCTGAAGGACTATCCGGATTCGACTTCGCCCGGCCTGACCGACGCGCTGCTGCGCCTGCCGACAGAACTGGTTCTGACCGAGACTTATGCCCCGTGCGACCGCCAGATCGCCCGTGAGCGCATCGACCTTGCCATCCGCCGCCTGCGCTCGGCAGACGAAGAGGCGATGGCCGAACGCCGCGAAATGAGCGCCGCGCGCGATGCGCTGGGCACCGGCGCGGTCGGCTTCGGCGATCATCATCTTTCGGTGCTTGTCCGTGCGCCTTCACTGAAAGGGCTGGACGAAGTCACCGCCTCCTGCGCCGCCGCGCTGGCCGATGCCGGCGCCGTCGCCGTGCGCGAGGATGTGAACATGGAGCCCGGCTTCTGGGGCCAGTTCCCCGGAAACGAGGCCTACATCGTCCGGCGCGCGCTGATCTCCAGCGCCAACATGGCCTGTTTCGGCTCGCTCCACGGCTTCGCGATGGGGCAGGCGAGCGGCAACCACTGGGGCGATGCGGTGACACTGCTGGCCACCACCAGCTCGACACCGTTCTTCTTCAACTTCCACCAGGGCGATCTCGGTAACTTCACCGTCATCGGTCCGTCGGGTTCCGGCAAGACCGTGGTCATGAACTTCCTGGCCGCGCAGGCGCAGAAGTTCAGCCCCCGCACCGTGCTGTTCGACAAGGATCGCGGCGCCGAAGTGTTCCTGCGCGGCATCGGCGGCATGTACAGCCGCGTCGCCGCCGGGCACCCGACCGGGTTCAACCCGCTCTCGCTGCCCGACACTGCCGCCAACCGTGCGTTCCTGCGCGACTGGCTGGGCGTGCTGCTGGAAGCCAGGGGGCCGGAGGAACTGGCGACGATCGCAAGCGCGGTCGATGCGGCCTATCACAACGATCCCTCGCTGCGCCGCCTCTCGCACTTCCGCGAATTGCTGGCAGGCGCACGCCGTCCGGAGCCGGGCGACCTTGCGAGCCGTCTCGATGCGTGGATTCAGGGTGGCGAGCATGGCTGGCTGTTCGACAACCAGCAGGATCGGCTCGACCTTTCGGCCCGCGTGCTGGGCTTCGACATGACCGCGCTGCTGGAAAGCCCCCGCTTGCGCACGCCGGTCATGATGTACCTGTTCCACCGCATCGACGAGCGCCTTGACGGCGAGCCGACGATGATCCTCATCGACGAAGGCTGGAAGGCGCTGGACGACGAAGTCTTCGCCGCGCGCATTCGCGACTGGCTGAAGACGCTGCGCAAGCGCAACGCGCTGGTCGGTTTCGCCACCCAGTCCGCCCGCGACGCGCTGGACAGCAAGATCGCCACGGCACTGGTCGAACAGACCGCGACGATGGTTTTCATGCCCAACGCCCGCGCCCGGTACGAGGATTATTGCGAGGGCTTCGGCCTGTCGCAGCACGAGCTGGACGTCATCAAGACACTGCCCGCGCATTCGCGCTGCTTCCTGATCCGCCAGTCCGACGCCTCGGTCGTGGTCCGCCTCGACCTTTCGGGCATGCCCGAGGTGCTCACCGTGCTTTCGGGCCGCGAGAGCACCGTGCGCAAGCTCGACCAGCTGCGCGAGCGTTACGGCGACGAACCCTCGGCCTGGTATCCCGTGCTGACCGGCTTCCAATGGCCCGGAGAATTCGAAGACGGCGAGCATGACGAAGATGCCGCCTGGGGCCAGGCGGCGGAGTAGGGCGGATGAGCGCCGCCTGCGAACAGCTTACCGAACTGGCCTCCTCGGGCGTCGCACCGGCGCTGCGCGCGGTCGATTGCGTTTCCAACGAGATGGCGGCGGCTGCGTTCGGCCGCCTGTTCGGCGCCAACGGGGCGATGGCCCCGGTGCTGATCCTTGTCCTGACGCTCTATATCGCTTTCCTTGGCTTCTCGCTCCTTTCGGGCCGGTCGAGCCTGAGCGTATCGGCGCTGACGCCGCGCATGTTGACGATCGGCTTCGTGCTGACTTTCGCCACCAGCTGGATCGCCTACCAGAGCGTGGTCTGGAACCTCGCCATCGGCGGGCCGGACTGGATTGCGGGCGTGCTGATGGGCGCGAAAGGATCGGCCACGCAGATCTTCGGCGACCGGATAGACATCGTGTTCAATGCCATTGCCGAAGCCTCTCAGGCGGCCAGCGGGCAGGCGGCTGACGGCGCCGCACAGGCTGGAGCCGCCGGCGCTGCTGCCGGAACCGGTATCAAGGCTGCGGCATCGGCAGGCGGTGCAGGACTTTTCTCGCCCGACAGCGTGATGTGGATGGGCGCATTGATGCTGCTGCTCGGCACGGTGGGCGTGCTGCTGACCGCGCGGATCGCGCTGGGCGTGCTGGTGGCGCTGGGGCCGATCTTCGTCGTCATGGGCCTTTTCGGCGGCACGCGCGGATTGACCGCCGGCTGGCTGCGCGGCGTGGTGTTGACGGCGATTACCCCGCTGTTCGTCGTACTGGGCGGCGGGATCACGCTGGAGCTGCTGGTGCCCATCGTCTCCGCGCTGGTGCAAGGCGCGCAGATGGGCGAGATCGACGGGCGCGCCGCGATGGCGTTGTTCGTCGTTGCCGCCGTGCATCTGGCGCTGATGGGCATGGTGCTGAAGGTTGCGGGCACGCTGGTGTCCGGTTGGCGCGTCTTCGGGCTGGCCGACACGGAACGTTCGCGTGGGCGGAGCGATGGTGCCTCGCAGGCCACAACGCCGCCGCCGGCTTCGGTGCAGGTGCAGCCCTTCGTGCCGACGCAGGCGGCCTCCCGCGCACCGGCGGTTTCGGTCGCGAGCGCAGCGGCCATGGCGGCCGCCCCCTCGGGCGAAGGTGCTTCGGCAACCCATTCCAGCGAACGACGCACCGTGGTGACGCAAGTTTCGGGCGGCGGTCTGGAGCCGATGGGCCAGAGCGCGGCATCGCGCGCGCGCGGCATCGGCAGCCGGTTCCGCAGTGCTTCCAACGATAGCGGGCGCTCCGCGTCCGGACATACCGGCTCACGGCCGGCGAAGGAGAATTCGTGATGATCCGCCGCAAGGTTCTTGCCCTGGCTGCGACCGTTACCCCGGCGCTGGTGGCCATCGCCGCTCCCGCCCAGGCGGATGAGCGCCTTGTCAGCCACCTCTTTTCCGAGAATGAGGTCGTGCGGATCGACGGTCACGCCGGTGTTCAGGCGACGATCGCCTTCGGCAAGGGTGAATCGATCGAGAACGTGGCGGTGGGCGATTCCCAGACCTGGCAAATCACCCCGAACAAGCGGGCGGACCTGCTGTTCGTGAAGCCGCTGGAGCCGTCCGCGCGCACCAACATGACGGTGGTGACCAACCGCCACACCTATTTCTTCGATCTTGTCGCCTCGTCCAAGGCGCGGCCGCTCTACATGCTGCGCTTCACCTACAAGGACGAGCCAGCGGCGGCGCCCAATGCGGTTCCCGCGGGGGCGGCGCTGGCTTCGCTGGACGCGTCGGAGCGGGCGATTGCAGAGGGCGATCCGCTGGCCATGCCGTCGGATGCGGCAGCACTGAATTTCTCCTGGAAGACGGCCGGCGCGCCCAAGCTGCTGCCGGCGCGGGTCTATGACGATGGCCTGTCCACGTACCTCCTCTGGCCCGAAAACACCGCCGTTCCCGCCATCCTCGTGCAGAACGAGAAGGGCGAGGAAGGCCCGGTGAACTATGCCGTGCGCGGCCAGACCATCGTCGTGGCCGAAGTGCCCCGGCTGATCATCCTGCGCTCGGGCAAGGCCAGCGCCACGCTGGAGAACAACCGCCCGGCCGGCGCCGCTGCCGCCAGCCCGGCGCCTGCCGTCGCGCCGCCGCCGGCCGCCGTTGCGGCCAATACGGTCGGCACCGCTCCCGCCGCTGCTGCTTCACAGGGGAACTGACACATGGCGCCCAACTCATCGCTGCGTGAACGGATCGCACCCGCCGCCGCTACCGACCCGCGCGACGGGCAGGGCGCTGAGGTTATCGACCTTACCACCCGCAATGTCCTGCCGCAGGTTACCCAGCGCAAGAAGGCGGACGGTCTGGGCCTTGCCGCCGGCATCGTCTTCGTGATGGCGCTGGGCGGGCTGACGCTCTGGACCATGGATTCGTCCCGCAACGAGTCGGCCGCCAACCTCCAGCCCGCGCCGCAGCCGGCAGCGGCCCCGGCGGTCCCAGCTGCCGCGATCACCGCGCCGCAACAGGCTCCGCAACCCGAAGCGAGCCCCACGCCGCTGCCCGCGCCCGCGCCGGCGCCGGTTCTGGCGGCGGCCCCCGGCACGGCGGCGGCGCCTGCGGCCAATCCCTATGCCAGCCCCACCGTGGTCTTCGATGTCGGCGGCGCCACCGGCGTGGCCCCGCTGGTGGGTCCAGCGGGCGAGGCCAAGGCGAGCGGCAATGGCAACGACGATTTCGCCGCCCGCATCGGCGGCACCGGCTCCACCGCGGCGGCCACGCGCAATTTCGATCCGGCCACCACGGTCACGCAGGGCACCTTGATCCCCGCGGTGCTGGAAACCGCGATCGATACCGACGTGCCCGGCTATGTGCGCGCCATCGTTTCGGCCGACGTGCGCAGCTTTGACGGCAAGCGCGTGCTGATCCCGCGCTCCTCGCGCCTGATCGGCCAATACAAGAGCGGCCTCACCGCCGGGCAAAAGCGCGCCTATGTGATCTGGAGCCGCCTGATCCGTCCGGACGGGGTTTCGGTGAACCTCGGCTCCCCCGCCATCGCCTTCGGCGGCGAGACGGGCCTGCCGGGCAAGGTGAACACGCACTTCTTCGAACGCTTCGGATCGGCCATGCTGCTTTCGGTCGTCGGCGGCCTTTCCACCATCGCATCCAGCGGGGCGAGCGTGGTGGTCGGCGGCGGCCAGTCGGCAGCGGCGGCGGCGATCCAGCAGAGCGGCAGCGTCGGCCCGACGATCCGCGTGCGGCAAGGCGAACCGATCCGCGTGTTCACCGCCAAGGACCTCGATTTCAGCCAGGCCCAGTGAGACGATGGCGGACGTTCTTTCCCTGCAAGGCGGGCCGGCGGGCACGCCGGTGAGTGATGGCGAGCAACAGCAGGGTGCGGCGCGCAGCGTCTACCTCGACGCCTATCTCGCGCCGCTGCGTCCCTGGCTCGACAAGGAGACGGTGACCGAAATCCTCGTCAATCGGCCGGGTGAGATCTGGATCGAGGATGCCGCGCTTTCAGGCATGCAGCGCGTGGCGCTGCCCACGCTGGACAACCGGCTGCTGCAGCGCCTTGCCGAGCAGGTGGCGCGGATCAGCCATCAGGGCATCAACCGCGAACACCCGCTGCTCTCCGCCACGCTGTCCGGTTATGGAGGCCAGAACGGGGGGCATAATGGAGGTGGCGCGCGTATCCAGCTGGTCGGCCCGCCGGCCACGCGTTCGGATTGGGCGATGGCGATCCGTCGGCATCGCCTGCTTGAACTGCCGCTGGACGCTTACGATCGCGGGCCGATCACACCGCCGGTGGAAGAGCCGACGCCCGATCCGATGGCCGAACCCATCGCCTTTCTGCGCGATGCCATTCGCCGACGCCGCACGATCCTGATTTCGGGCGGCACTTCGACCGGAAAGACCACCTTCCTCAATGCCATGCTGGGCGAAATCCCGGTGCAGGAACGTGTGGTGCTGGTGGAGGATACCGCCGAACTGCACTTGCCCGGCGCCAACGGCGTGGGCCTGATCGCGGTGAAGGGCGAACTGGGCGAGGCCAAGGTTTCCGCCAACGATCTGCTTCAGGCCGCGCTGCGCCTGCGTCCGGACCGTATCGTGCTGGGCGAATTGCGCGGCAGCGAGACCGTGTCCTTCCTCCGCGCGATCAACACCGGCCATCCCGGCTCGTTCTCGACCGTTCACGCCAATACGCCGCGCGGTGCGCTGGAGCAGATCGCGCTGATGTCTATGCAGACCGGGATCGGGCTGACCCGCGCGGAAACGCTGGAATATGCAGCATCGGTGATCGACATCGTCGTGCAGCTGGACCGCCGGGACGGCAAGCGCGGGATCAGCCAGATTGCCGAGAGCGCGACGCTGGTAGGGTAGAAGAAAAGGGATTCTGGGGGAGGGGGGAGGTCCTGAGCTTCGCCCAAGGGCTCCAAGTTTTATCCCTGTTCCCTAATCGACGATGGCCAGTCCCGCCGGATCGCGGACCTGACAATCCAGCCCCAGCCAGTCGGCCAGCGCCTTGTGATCCTTGGCCACGCCGGGGCTGTAGAGCGGGCGCATCGCTTCGGACAGGGTCAGCATCAGCGTACCGTTCTCGATCCGGATCGAGGTTTGCGACAGGCCGCTCTCGGAGCAGCCGGTCAGGCGGCGGCACAGGCGCACGGCAAGGCCCCAGCCAATCGCGCGGTCCAGATCTTCCTTGGAGGCGAGGCGGGCGAAGGCATCGGGTACTTCGGTCTGGCCGGAATTGGCGAAGACGGTCATCGCCATCATCGCGCGGCCATGCATGTCCAGCCCGATCCAGCGCTTGCGCAGGGCCCAGGTCATCGCCTCCTCGGTGCGCAGGTTCGGCTCGGTCCGCATGGCGGCCAGGGCGAGCAGGCCCGAGGCTTCGCGGAGTTGGCGATCCTGCGGCTCTTCGCGGCAAACCGGGGCGGTCCAGCGGGCGACGGCGACGGCATCGTCAGCCGTGACCCGCGCGCTGGCGGAGAAGCCGGCGACGCTGGCCAGCATCGGGTCTTCCGCCTGCACATCGGCATCGAGCTGGGCGTGGAGCAGGCCTTCGCGCAGACCCCAGGAGGAGAACACCAGCTTGGACGGCTTGATGCGGGTGATCACCTCCACCATCAGCGCTGCCGCATCGGGTAGCGAGGCGAGGCGGGAGGCCGAGATACGTCCATCGATCTCGCCCAGCTTGCCCTTGGCGAAATCGCGGGCAAGGTGCAGCGCTTCGGAGGCTGGCAGTTCGAAGCCGTGCGGATCGTCCACCGGCCAGTCGAGCACGCGCATCGCCTGCAGCGCCAGCGCGCGCCACGATCCGCCGACGATGTAGAGCGGCAGGCCGCGGCCCTGTTCCCATCCCGCGCGCGTCAGCCCGTCGCGCACCGTTTCGGAGAATTCGGTCACGCCTTCGGCCCGCAAGTCGGGCAGGCGCAGGGTGCCGAAGGGCAGGGTGATGCCGTGCCAGCTTTCGCCGTCGGCAATCTCGACGAGTTCGAGGCTACCGCCGCCAAGATCGGCGGCGACGCCGCGTGCGCCGGGGAAGGCGGCGATCACGCCGGTAGCGCTGGCGCGGGCTTCCTCTTCACCGGTGAGGAGGCGCGGCTTCAGGCCCAGCGCGCGCACCGCGTCCAGGAATTCCGGCCCGTTGGTGGCGTCGCGCGCGGCGGCAGTGGCCACGCATTCGACGTTCTTCACCTCGAACAGCCGCAGCAACCCGGCGAAGCGGCCAAGTGCAACCAGGGCGCTGCGCATCGCCTTGTCGGCAATCGCCCCGGTCTTGCCGAGATCGCGGCCAAGGCGCGCGCTGACTTTTTCATTGAGCACGACAACGGGCGCACGGGGTGGCCCGTTGTAGATCACCAGACGCACGGTGTTCGAACCGATGTCGATGATCGCGCGCTTTTCGCTCCTGAGGCTAATGCCGATCATAAGAAAACCAGGCTGATGCCGATCATAGGGGGTCTTTGGTCGATTGCCTCTCGGCCCGAGACTCGGGCGGTACGCCCCCTTATGTCAGATGTTGCCGCGTCTTAGCGAGAGCTTTGGCACCTTCCGTCCACTGGCAAGCGACGCACCGCGCCCGGAGAGCGACGGGTTGGTCATGAAATAGCGGTGGAGATTGAAGGGGTTGTCCACTTCGCCCACCCGGTCGTAGCTGCCGTCCGGATGCAGCACCCAAGATTGTTCGGTGTCCAGCAGATTGGCCAGCATCACCTGATCCAGCACCTGATCGTGCACGGTCTTGTTGGTGATCGGCACCATGACCTCGACGCGGCGGTCCAGATTGCGGCTCATCGCGTCGGCAGAGGTGATGTAGACCTTGGCCTTGCGGTTGGGCAGTTCGGAACCGTTGGCAAAGGCCCAGATGCGGCAGTGTTCGAGGAAGCGGCCGATCACCGACTTCACGGTGATGTTCTCCGACAGCCCGGTGATGCCGGGGCGCAGGCAGCAGATGCCGCGCACCACCAGTTCGATGTCCACGCCCGCCTCGCTGGCGGCATAGAGCTTGTCGATCAGGTCCGGGTCGGTCAGCGAGTTCATCTTCGCCCAGATCTGCGCGGGTTTGCCGGCGCGGGCATTGGCGATCTCGCCCTCGATATTCGCATAGAGGGTGGAGCGCAGCGAGATGGGGGAGATCGACAGGCACTCGGTGCCCTTGGGCTCGACATAACCGGTGATGAAGTTGAAGAGGCGGCCGACATCGCGCCCCATCGCCGGATCGGCGGTGAAGTAGGACAAGTCGGTATAGATGCGCGCGGTGACCGGGTGATAGTTGCCGGTGCCGAAGTGGCAGTAGGTACGATAACCGTCCCCTTCGCGCCGCACGATCATCGATGTCTTGGCGTGGGTCTTCCAGTCGACGAAGCCGTAGATCACCTGAACGCCCGCGCGTTCCAGCTGGCTGGCCCAGAGCAGGTTCTGCTCCTCGTCGAAGCGGGCCTTGAGTTCGACCACCGCCGTTACCGACTTGCCCTGCTCTGCCGCGCCGATGAGGGCGGAGATGATCGCGGATTGCTTGCCGGCGCGGTAGAGCGTCTGCTTGATCGCGATCACGTCCGGATCGCGCGCGGCCTGACGCAGGAAGTCGATCACCACCTCGAAGCTTTCGTAGGGGTGCTGGACGACGATGTCTTTCTCGCGGATCGCCGCGAAGATGTCTCCGTCGTGCTCCAGAATGCGTTCGGGATAGCGCGGGGTATAGGGCTCGAACTTCAGTTCGGGGCGATCCTCGTCGCAGATCGTCGACAGGCCGGAGAAGCCGATCAACCCCTCGGTCTTCATGATCAGCGCCTTGTCGAGGCCAAGCTGGTTGCGCAGCAGTTCTTCCGCGGCCGGGTCGAACTTGCCCTGCAGCTGCAGCACGATGACCAGGCCGCGGCGGCGGCGCTGGATCGCGGTGCGGTAGTAACGCACCAGATCCTCGGCATCTTCCTCGATCTCGATATCGCTGTCGCGCAGGATGCGGAACACGCCGTGGCCGTGGGGCACGAAGCCGGGGAACAGCTCGTCCACATTGCGGCAGATCAGGTCCTCCATGGAGATCCACGCCGCTTCCTCGCCCGGAATGCGCACGAAACGCGGCAGCGGGGCGGGGATCAGCACCATTTCCATGACCGGGGCGTCGTCCGCCACGCGGGTCAGCGAGAACAGGATGCCGATGCCCTGGTTGGCCACGAAGGGGAACGGGTGCGCCGGGTCGATCGCCTGCGGGGTGATGACCGGCATCACGTGTTCGAGGAAATAGTTGCGCAGCCAGTCCTGCCGCTCCGCATCCAGCGGTTCCTCGCCCACCACGCGGATGCCTTCCTCGGCCAGCTGGACTTTCAGGCCCGCCCAGGTTTCCTGCTGGATGGCTTCGAGTTCAAGCACCTTTTCGTGGGTGACGGCGATCGCTTGCGACGGGGTGAGGCCGTCGATCGAGATTTCCTCGATCTGGCGGCGCACCTGCCCGGCGATGCCGGCGACGCGCACCATCAGGAATTCGTCGATATTGCTGCCCGAAATCGACAGGAAGCGCAGCCGTTCCAGCAGCGGATAATTGGGATTGGTCGCTTCGGCCAGCACACGCTCGTTGAAGGCCAGCCAGCTCTGCTCGCGGTTGAAGTAGCGATTGGGCAGCGTGGCGACATCGGTCACCGGGCTGTTTTCACCGGCGGGCGTGTCTTCGTGAATGTCCAGCATGTCCTACGTCTTCATATGAGCGAGTGGGGGAGAGTTCCGCACGAACCTTCGTTGGACCCCCTTGCATGCCACGATGACAGTTTTGCTGCAATCGTGACGGTGTTTCGCGCAATCTATCAAGTTCTGGATGCAAGACCAATGGAAGATCATTGCAGTGCAGCATAGATTCGCGCACAGTCATGGCCGATGATCAAGGCGGCTCTCCACCATCTCACGCGCTACCGTTATTCCCGGCGGGTGCGCCTCGGTCCCCAAATCATACGGCTGCGCCCGGCACCGCACAGTCGCACGGCGGTCCCCAACTATTCGCTGAAGATCAGCCCGTCGGAGCATTTCCTGAACTGGCAGCAGGATCCGCACGGCAACTGGCAGGCGCGGGTGGTGTTTCCCGATCCGGTCGATCACTTCTCCATCGAGGTGGATCTTCTGGCGGAACTCGCCGTCATCAACCCGTTCGACTTCTTCGTGGAGCCGGAGGCCGAGACTTATCCTTTCGCCTATTCGGACGCGATGCAATCCGATCTGGCCGCCTATTTCGAACTGGAGGATCAGGGCCCGCTGTTCGAGGCGCTGGTGGCCGAACACGCCGGATACGAAGGGCGCACGGTCGATTTCCTGGTCGATATCAACAGCAGGCTGCAACAGCGCATCGGCTATGTGATCCGCATGGAAACCGGGGTGATGACCCCGGAAGAAACGCTGCAGGCCGGCATCGGGTCATGCCGCGATTCGGCCTGGCTGCTGGTGCAACTGCTGCGCCGGCTGGGCTTCGCTGCGCGGTTCGTTTCGGGCTATTCGATCCAGCTTGTCGCCGACGTCACCCCCAAGGAAGGCCCCAAGGGCGTGCTGGAGGATGTGACCGACCTCCACGCCTGGGCAGAGGCTTACGTGCCCGGCGCCGGCTGGATCGCACTGGACGCCACTTCCGGCATGTTCGCGGGGGAAGGGCATATCCCGCTTTGTGCTGCACCGCACTATCGCTCCGCCACGCCAATCGAGGGCATGGCGGAGCCGGCCGAAGTCGATTTCGAGTTCGAGATGAGCGTCTCCCGCATTGCCGAAGCGGTGCGGATCACCAAGCCCTTTACCGAGGATCGCTGGCAGGCGCTGCTGGAACTGGGCGACCGGGTGGACGCCGATCTCGACGCGGCGGGCGCGAACCTGACGATGGGCGGCGAGCCGACCTTCATTGCCGATGACGATTTCGAGGCGCCCGAATGGAACGGGGCGGCAGTCGGCCCCACCAAGGCGGCCTATGCGGATCGGCTGATCCGGCTGCTGCGCCAGAAATTCGCGCCCGGATCGCTGCTGCATCACGGGCAGGGCAAATGGTATCCGGGCGAGACGCTGCCGCGCTGGGGCTATTCGATCTACTGGCGCAAGGACGGTGTGCCGATCTGGCGTGACGACAACTTGATTGCCGGTGAAAAGCCGCTGGAAAAGGGTGGCGATCCCGATCCGGTGCCCAGTATCGATCCCACCGCCGCCGAGGACTTGCTGCGCGATGCGGCAGGGGTGCTGGGGCTGGACGACGACTTCGTGCAGCCGGTGTTCGAGGACAAGAGCTGGTGGGCCTTTCGTGAGGCGGAGCTGCCGGTCAACGCCACGCCCGAAGAGTCGCATCTGGACGATGAGGAACTGGCCCGCCGGTTCCGCCGCACTTACCGGCGCGGGCTGGAGCGGCCGACCGGGTTCGTGCTGCCGGTGCAGCGCTGGAACGCTTCCGTCCAGCAGGCGCCGCGCTGGAAGAGCGAAGTCTGGCAGGTGCGGCGCGGGATCCTGACTGCCGTTTCCGGCGATTCAGCGCTGGGCTACCGGCTGCCGCTGGGATCGCTGCCTTATGTGCCGCCATCGGATTATCCTTATATCCACCCGCGCGACACCGCCGAACCGCGCGAGCCGCTGGCCGATTATCGCGAGCAGGCGCCTGCGCCGGGCACGCAGGCGCGGCTTGCCGCCGGCAGCGAGGCGCAGCGGGTGGAACTTGTCGCCCAACCTCAGGTCGGATCGGCGGGTGAGCGCGTGGAGCAGCACTTGATCGAAGGCGCGGTGCGTACGGCGGTGACCGTTGAGCCGCGCGGAGACTATCTGGCGGTGTTCATCCCGCCCACCGAGCGTCTGGAAGATTATCTCGAACTCGTCGCCGCGATCGAGGCGGTGGCGGAAAAGCAGCGTATTCCGGTACGGATAGAGGGCTATCCGCCGCCGCCCGATCCCCGCCTGCAAGTGCTGAAGGTCACCCCCGATCCCGGCGTGATCGAAGTGAACATCCACCCCTCCGCCTCATGGCGCGAAACCGTGGAGATCACCGAGACGCTTTACGATGCGGCGCGCGAAGTGGGGCTTACGGCGGACAAGTTCATGGTCGATGGCCGCTCGATCGGCACCGGCGGGGGCAATCATATCGTGCTGGGCGGGCCCAGCCTGCTGGAAAGCCCGTTCATTCGCCGGGCGGACCTGCTGAAAAGCTTCGTCACGTACTGGCAGCGGCATCCCTCGCTCAGCTATTTGTTCTCCGGGCTGTTCATCGGCCCGACCAGTCAGGCCCCGCGCATCGATGAGGCGCGGCACGACGCGCTCTACGAGCTGGAGATTGCGCTCTCGCAAGTTGCGGGGCCCGAGCATGACCAGCCCGCGCCTTGGGTGGTGGACCGCCTGTTCCGCAACTTGCTGGTGGACGTGACGGGCAATACGCACCGCACCGAAATCTGCATCGATAAGCTGTTCAGCCCCGATGGGCCGACCGGCCGCCTCGGCCTTGTCGAGTTCCGCGGCTTCGAGATGCCGCCGGATGCCAAGATGAGCCTGGCCCAGCAACTGCTGCTGCGCGCGCTCACCGCGTGGTTCTGGAAGGAGCCGCAGGGTGGCGGGCTGGTGCGCTGGGGCACGCAACTGCACGACAAGTTCATGCTTGGCCACTTCGTCTGGGCGGATTTTCTGGACGTGCTCGCCGATCTGGGCCGCGCGGGATACCACTTCGATCCCGCGTGGTTCGAGGCGCAGCGCATGTTCCGCTTCCCCGTCCATGGCGAAGTCGAGGGCGGGGGCGTCGCGCTGGAGATCAGCCATGCGCTGGAGCCATGGAACGTGCTGGGTGAAACCGGCGCGATCGGCGGCACCGTGCGTTATGTCGACAGTTCGACCGAGCGTTTGCAGATCAGGGCCAGCGGGCTGGTCTCAGGCCGCCATGTCATCTCCTGCAACGGCCGGCGTGTGCCGCTGACGATGACCGGCCCTTCCGAAGGCGTCGGTGGTGTGCGCTACAAGGCCTGGGCCCCGGCCGAGTGTCTTCACCCCATGCTGGCCGCCAATGCGCCGTTGACGTTCGATATCATGGACTTGTGGAACGGCCGTTCGCTGGGCGGCTGCGTCTATCACGTCGCCCATCCGGGCGGCCGCCATTACGACGATGTGCCGATCAACGGTTACGAGGCTGAGGCGCGGCGCAAGGCGCGGTTCCAGCCCCACGGTCATTCGCCGGGGCCGATGCAGACCCCGCCCGAAGAAGTTCCGGGTGAATTTCCTTATTCGCTCGACTTGCGGCGCCCAACGGGCACAATCTGATGCCATGGCTGCCGTTCCGCCTCCTGGACTGACCGAAAGCGCGCCCTCCGAAACTTTTGGGCGCTGGCTCGATGCCTATCCGGTTGCGGTGTCTGGCGGCGATCTGTTCGGCGATGCCGCCGATCCCGTCGCCGCACGCTGGCGGGCGGTCGCCGCGGGCCTCGCCGCCCTGTCCGAGGGCGATCCGATCGGCTTGCAGGAAGCCGCCACGCGCAATGCCGCCGATCTTGGTCTGACGTTCCGCGTTACGGGCGAGGAGGAGGAACGCGCGTGGCCGCTAAACGCCATGCCGGTGGTAATCGGCGCCGGCGAATGGGCGACGATCGAGCGTGGGTTGATCCAGCGCGCGGAACTGTTCGAACACCTCGCGGCCGATATCTATGGCGACCAGCGGATGGTGCGGGAGGGGCATCTGCCGGCGGCCGTCATCGCCGGAAGCCCGTTCTTCGCCCGCAAGATGCTCGATCCGGCGCGGCGGTTGGGGGCGGAGCAGGCACACCCGCACTTCATACAGGTCTATTCGGCCGACCTCGCGCGCGGGCCGCGCGGGCAATGGCGTGTCCTGCAGGACCGCGTGCGCATCGCCGCCGGCATCGGCTATGCGCTGGAAAACCGGCTGGCGATGACGCGCCTCGCCGGCCATCTGCTGGCCGACCAGCAAGTACGCCGCATCGTCGATTTCTTCTCGGTCATGCGCGAAGGCATGATCGCCGCCTGCGGGCGCGAGGCGCCGCGCATCGCCCTGCTGACGCCGGGACGCTTCAACCAGACGTATGCCGAACAGGCCCACCTTGCGCGCTACCTTGGCTTTCCGCTGGTGGAGGGGCGTGACCTTTCGGTGGTGGACGATCGCCTGTGGGTCGGCACCATTGCCGGGCCCAAGCGCGTCGATTCGATCTGGCGCTGGATCAACACCACTTCGCTCGACCCCCTCGCCTTCGACGCCCGCTCGCAACTGGGCGTCGCCAATCTGTTCGAGGCATGGGCGCGTGGCGGTGTCGGCATGATCAACTGGCCGGGCACCGAAGTGCTGGAAAGCCCGGCCTTCGCCGCCTTCATGCCGCGCCTTTGCAAAGTCCTGCTCGGCGAGGACCCGGTCCTGCCCAATATCGCGACATGGTGGTGCGGGCAGGCCGCCGAAAGCGCGACCGTTGCTGCGCGGCTTTCCGATCTGGCGGTGCTGCCGGCCTTCGGTCAGGCGGTGGAGGCACTGGAACGGCGCGAGCCGGTGGCCGGGGCCGATCTGGACGGGGCGCAGCGGTCTGCCTTGCTCGATGCGCTGGCACGCCGCCCCATGGACTATTGCGGGCAGGAGATCGTTCACCTTTCCACCGCACCTGCCATCGTCGAGGGAGAGGTCGTGCCGCGCCCCTTCACCGTGCGCGCTTTCGTCGCGCGCGATGCCGATGGCAATTGGGCCGTCATGCCCGGCGGATTCGCCCGCCTAGCCGCCAGTCAGGCGCTGCCGACCTCGCTTATGGGCGAGGGCGAGATTTCCGCCGACGTCTGGGTGGTCGATGAAGCGCCCAGCGCTGCGCAGTTCACCGTGCGCACGCTGGCCGAGCCGCCGATCTCGCGCGGGGGCGGCATCCTGGCCAGTCAGGCGGCGGACAACCTCTACTGGTTCGGCCGCTACAACGAGCGTGCGCAACTGGTCACCCGCGTGCTGCGGGCTTTGCTTGACGGATCGGTGGAGATCGACGGTGGGCCGGCGGATCAGGATGGTGTGGTCCAGGCGCTGGTCGGCCTGCTGGGCGAATCCGGCAGCATTGCAACGCTTGAGGAAGCGCCCGACGAGGCGGCGGATGTACATGCTATCTGCGCGGCGGTCCTGGCTGAGGCTACGCTGCCTGGCGGCATCACCGCGCTGATGCGGCGGCGGCAGGCGGTGGGCCTTGGCTTGCGCGAGCGATTCGCGCGCGATTTCTGGCGCCTGGTCAGTCAGGGCGTGCCGCAAGTGGACCCTCACCGCCCGGCCACCCTGCTGGGCGCGGTGCGTCGGCTGACCGAGCACTTCAGCGCTCTGGCCGGGCTCGTTTCCGAAAACATGGTGCGTTCCGCGGCATGGCGTTTCCTGGAAATTGGCCAGCGGATCGAACGCGCGCAAGGTATCTGCCGCATGGTGCGCCAGTTGGGTGATGCCACGCTGACGAATGCGCCGGACGGGGATGGTATCGGGCATGATGGCGGCGCGCTGGGTGTGCTGCTGGACTTGTGCGACAGCCAGATCATCTACCGCACGCGCTATCTTACCGGGCCGATGGCAGGGCCGGTGCGCGACCTTCTGCTTCTCGATCCCGACAATCCGCGCGCGCTGGTGTTCCAGATCGCGGGTATCGTCGAGCATCTGGCCGCGTTGCCGAGCGGACGTGATGACAATCTGCCCGAACCGCCACTCAGGCTCGCTCGCGCCCTGCTGGGCCGGCTCCAGGCGGCCGTGGCGCAGGACATGACCAGTCTGGCGCTGGCCGAGATCGAGCAGGAACTCTACAGCCTCTCCGACTCGGTTTCGGCGCGCTACTTCCTCCAGTTCGATCCGGAACAGGCCGAGCGGCGGACTGCGCTGCTGTGATGCGCTATTCGATCAGCCATATCACCACGTTGGAATATGCCGCGCCCGTGCGGTTGGCGCAATTCAACGCGCGCCTGCGGCCCATGGCCTGGCCGGGGCAGAAGCTCAGCGATTATGCCCTGACGGTCGACCCCCAGCCCGCCACCGTGGCCGAGCGCGAGGGGGGGTACTACGTCAACGAAGCGCGGTTTTCGCTGCGGGAGCCGATCTCGCAGCTTCAGATAGAGAGCCGATTCACCGTTCAGAAGGAGCCGTTGCCGTTCTTCGTCACCGACTCCAGCGGACCGGGCCTTGCCGATTTGCGTGAGCGGGCCATGCAGAAGCCGGACCTTTCGGCGCTTGGCCCGGCTTCTTACAGCTTTGCCTCGCCCATCGCCGCGCCCGAGCGCGACATTGCCATGTGGGCCAGTGGGTTCCTCAGCGAATCGATGCCGGTGGTGGAGGCGGGGCGGCGGCTGATGGCGGCGATCCATGGGCAGTTCGCTTACGAGTCGGGCGCGACCGTTGCCGATACGCCGCCGATCGAGGCATTTCGCGCGCGGCATGGCGTCTGTCAGGATTTCAGCCACATCATGATCATCGCGGCGCGGGCGCATGGCATTCCGGCCGCCTATGTCAGCGGCTATCTGCGCACGCTGCCGCCGCCGGGGCAGCCGCGGCTGGTGGGGGCGGATGCCATGCACGCCTGGGTCAACTTGTGGTGCGGCGACGATCTGGGCTGGATCGGCTTCGATCCCACCAACGACATGCTGGCCGATACCGACCACATCTTCATCGGCATGGGGCGGGACTATTCGGACGTCGCCCCGTTGGACGGTACGTTTCGCGGTTCCTCGCAGCAGAAGATGTTGTTTTCGGTGGATGTGGCGCCGCTGGATTGAGCTGTGGCGGATGCTTGAGTCCTGATTGGACCAAAAGCCCAACCCTAGCGAACCTCACACTCGTCGCCCCCGCGAAGGCGGGGGCCCCGCTTCCTTTTGTCACGCTCGCGAAGAACAAGCGGGATCCCCGCCTTCGCGGGGATGACGGGAAAGGTTGTGGCGGCAAGCGCGACTCGCGGTGGCTTTTCGGTTCAATCTGATCGGCGCCCGCTCTAAGCGCTGGCAATGAACGCGCTTCTGTTTGCCGCCGCCGTCCTCGCCGCGATCAATCTCTGGACTTTCGCCGTCTACGGCTACGACAAGGCGCAGTCCCGGCGGGGCGGTGGGCGTGTGCCGGAGCGTCGCCTGCTGACGCTCGCTGCCATCGGCGGGTCGCCCGGTGCGCTGCTGGCGCGCAGCCTGTTCCGGCACAAGACCCGCAAGCAGCCCTTCGTGAATTACTTGCGCGCCATCCTGTGTCTTCAGTGCCTGGCACTGGCCGGCGCGGCGTGCTGGGCGATGGGCGCCCCCTGAAACGCCCATCGTTGCGATTCGCGCGTCTCAGCCGCAGTCGTGCGCCCCGCGTGCGGCCACCGGCTGGCCGGGGAAGATGCCCGCGATCGCCAGCGCCGCGCCCAGCTTGGACAGGGTTTCCAGAACGTCACCCACGGCGTCTTCCTGCACCACCAGTTCCAGCGTTCCGCGCGTTTCCTGCGCGCCGCGGTCGCGCAGCGAGGTGACGAGTTCGAGAATCACGGCCTCATGCTCCGAAACGTGATCGCAGGCCATCGGGCAGAAAGCGAAGGTTTCCAGCGCGTCGCGGTTGAAGATCAGCATGGTCCGGTGGAAGGGCTGAAGGCCGCCGATCATCCGCCAGCGGGCAAAGGCGGGGGCCAGTGCCTCGGCCGGGCAGCGGCGCTGGGCCAGCGTGGTGACCCAGGCGCGCATCGACCAGACGAGGAAGCGGCAGCCCTCATCAAGGGTGCTCAGGGGGCGGTCGACATACTGGTACATGGCAGGGTCTCCGGGTGGCGAAATCAGGGTTATGCGAAAAGGGGCTTGAACTTGCGAATGATTATCATTAGCCATTGATACGCAGCTTGTCCTGGCCGTCAAGCCTGCACCCGAGGACCCAGGTTCGGCGCTTGTCATGGGGCGCCGAGACTGCCCTTCCTGTCCAACTGGGCCGGACCGTATTTCGCTTTTTGCAGAGATCCGTCCGGCCCATTTTTTCCCGGCCTTTCCCGCAGTTATCCGGCAGATTTCTTCAGGATCATCCACAGGGATGTCCCGCTGGAATGCACCGGTCGTGCACTGCCGATCCCCATTGTTTCCCGAATTTGTGCAGGATTTGTCCACAGACATGTCAACGCGCGCCGCCCATGGGGCAGCGCGCGTTCGATTTTCAGCGATTCGAGTAAAAAGGGGTGGGCGGGACGGCCCTCAGCGGTAGTCGAAACCGCCCTTCGGCTGGATTTTCAGCGTGTTCTGCTGAAGCGCCGTCATCAGGTAAGAACCGACCAGCATGGGCACTTCCAGCATCTGTTTCTCGTCCCAGGTCTTCGCCAGCGTGTCCCAGGTCGAATCGGCCATGCAGTGATCGGCAACCAGTTCTTCCACCGCGCGCAGCATCGCCGATTCGTGCTCGGTCCATCCGGCGGCGGCGGAGCCTTCCAGCACGCGTTCGATTTCCTCGACCGTGATGCCGAACGCCTTGCCGATATCGACATGCTCGCACCATTCGAACGGCGCGCCGGCAAGGCGGGCTAGGCGCAGGATCATCAGTTCGCGCTCGCGCCCCGGAATCGCCCCGCGCGCGGCCAGTTCGATGCCCAGCACCATCTGCCCCTTGAACATGCCGGGATGGCGCAGCGTGATCAGGCTGACATCGGGGAAGGGGCGGCTTTCGGGAATATGGAAGGCGGCGCGAATCGCATCGACCTGCTCCTGACCTTCCGGGCTGACTTCGTTAAGCCGCAGCGGGGCATAGCGGGGGCCGCTTTCCACAGTCTGTGCCATGCGTGCGGCCTCATCGAATTCCACCCGGCCGCTGTTCGCCTTATTCATCTTCGCTCACCTGTATGTTGGGAAAGGGTCATGCCGCCGCGTCGAACGGGGCCCAGCGCTCCATGCGCTCAAGATAGGGGGTGAAGCGCTGGCGCACCGCTGCCGGATCGAGGCCGAAATGGGCTGGATCGGGCTTGCTCATGCGTTCCGCGCTGCTGTTGCTTTCCCACCAGTCCGCCATGGCCTGCGCGAAAGGCGGCGAGACATCCTCGCCCAGCCAGGCGTAGAACGCGCGCACTTCGCCCAGCGGGTCCTTGTGCATGGCGCGGAAGTGGATGTCGAAGAAGCGGTGGTCGTTGCCCTTTTCGCGAAAGGCGATGGCGCGGTTCATCGCTTCCGACCAGCAGCGCAAGTTGAGCGCGCCGAGGTAGGCCATGTCCACATGGTCGCTGAACTTGCCGATGATGTCGGCATAGACGGTCGCCACCGACAGGATCACGTCGGCCGGATCGCGGTGCGTCATCACGAAGCGCGCGTCCGGGAAGGCCGATGTCAGCGCGTCGAGATAGAGCATGTGCGTAGGCGCCTTCAGCCGCCATGGCCGCGCTGGTGCACCCCATTGCAGCAGCTTAAGCACCCGCTTTTCATAAGCGTAAGTGGCGGAAAGATCGGCATTCAGCAGCCAGTCCGAATAGCGCGGGATCTGCGCGAAGGCCTGAAAGATCTGGCTTTTGAAATCGAGCGCCATCAGGTCCTGGCACTCCATCGCGCCATCGATGCCCGAAGGAGTGCGCTTGCCGTTCTTCAGCAATTCGTCGCCGCTGGTGACGGCGACCCCGCGGCGCGGATCGGGGCCTTCCACTGTCGAAGGCGGCGGGCAGGGCTGGGAGCTTTCCCAGACGCGCAAGTATCGGATCGCCGGATCGCTCGCGAGCAGGAAGGACAGCGCCGACGACCCGGTGCGGGGCAGGCTGACGCCGAACAGGGGGGCGACGATCTCTTCCTCGTCGATTTCCGGATGGCGGCGGTACCAGTCCTCCACCAGCAGGCGCTGCTTCAGGTGCAGCACGATGCGTTCGGTCAGCGCGCGTTCGCCGACGGCATTGAGGCGAGCCTCGCGGTTCAGCGAGTCGGCCAGAATTTCCAGCCCTTCGCGGAAGCCGTCCGGGCCGAAGTCGGTCAGGCCGGTCTGGCGTTGCGCTTCCTCGATCAGTTCCCTGTGGTCCTGCATCGCTCATCCCCAACATCGGGTGCCCGGCTTTGGCCGGATCGTTCCGCGAGCGACTATGCGGGGCGGGAGGGGAGCGCGCCAACCGCCGGGGCGATGATGGAAAGGGCTATCCCCGCGCGGCGCGCACCGCTGCGCCGCCCGCAAACGGAGCGATGGCCAGCAGGACAAGGCTGGATGCAGCCGCCAGCGCCAACCCGCTCGGCCCGCCGGAGCCAAGGCTTCCCGCGCCGAAGATCAGGACCGGTACGGCCAGCGGGATCACCAGCAGTCCGCCCAAGGCAGCGCCGCCGCGCAGGCCCGCCGTGAGTGCGGCCACCGTCACGCCCAGCGCGGCAAGGCCGGGCGTTCCCGCCAGCAGGCCCAGTTCCACGGTTCCCAGCGTGGCCCCGTCGATTCCCAGCAGTGCGGCGGCGGGCAGGGCGGCGAGCATGAGGGGCGGGCCGAAGCTCAGCCAGTGCGCCAGCACGCGCACGGCCAGCACCATCTCCTCCGAAATGCCGCGCAGGGCCCATTGATCGAACAGGCCGCCCTCGATGTCCGGCTCTACAAGCCGGTCGAGTGGCAGGATCGCCGCCAGCAGCGCGGCCACCCAGATCACGCCGCCGCCGGTTCGCGCCAGCAGACGCGCGTCGGGGCCAACGGCAAAAGGATAGAGCATTGCCACCGAAAGGAAGAACAGCACCGGCATCGCCGCGCCGCCGCCGCGTCCGCCAAGCAGCAGGCGGGCAAGATCGCGCTTGAGCAGGGTAACGAAACGCCCGTTCATATGGCGTGCTCGCCAAGGGCCAGCGTGCGCTTGTGCGTGAGCGTGAAGGGCTGGTGCGAGGCGATCAGGGCGATCCCGCCAGCGGCGCAATGGTCGGTCACGAGCGCTTCGGTCAATGCAGCCGCATCGCCGTCCAGCCCGTTCAGCGGCTCATCCAGAAGCCAGATCGCCGCGCGCTGGCCGATCAGGCGGGCGAGGGCGGCACGCTTCTTCTGGCCGGTGGACAGATAACGCACCGGCACGTCCAGCAGGGCGGTCAGGCCAAGTCGATCCAGTTCGCCGTCAGCCGCGCGGTCCAGCTTGCGCCAGAACTCCAGCGCGCGGCCAAGCGGCAGGGCGTGATCCAGTGCGTGCCGTTCATCGACAAGGCCGATCAGGCCGTTGGTCTCCACGCGTCCGGCAAAGGCGGGTGCAAGGCCGGCGACGATGCGCAGCAGGCTGGATTTGCCGATCCCGTTGCTGCCGGTGACATGCAGCGCCTCTCCGCCACCGAGGCGCAGCGATAGGCCGCGGAACAGCACCCTGTCGCCACGCCGGCACGCGAGATCTTCGATAGCGATGGATGCCCCTTGCATGAGGCCCGGCGATAGTGGAAAGGCGCGGGACTGCCAAGCGAAGTCAAAACAGGGCCGAAGCCGGCTTAAACAGGGCAGAGGAGCACACAATGTCGATCGCCCGCCTCACCGATGCAGAGCGCACCGCGGTACTGGGTACTTTGCCCGGTTGGACCTTGCGCGAGGATGGCCTGGCCATCGTGCGCACTCTGAAATTCCATGATTTCAACGAAGCGTTCGGCTTCATGGCGCGCGTCGCCATCGAGGCGGAAAAGCGCGATCACCATCCCGAATGGTTCAACGTCTACAATCGCGTTGAAATTACACTGACGACCCACGATGCCGGAGGGCTGAGCCAGCGCGACGTCGCACTGGCCCGCTTTATCGACGGCGTCGCCCCGGCCGCCTGATCGTGGGTGAGGACCGGTTCCTCACGCGGCCGCTTTCGGTCGTGCTCGATTTCGCGCGTTTTGGCGCCGCGCTGCTGGTGGCGGTGGGCCATGCGGTGCAACTGGGCATCTATCGCGGGCCGTTCCCGTTCGGCCTGCGGATGCAGCATTACTGCGTGATCGTGTTCTTCGTGCTGTCCGGGCTGGTCATCAGCACATCGGTGCTGGGCGGACGGTCCAGTCTGCCGCGCTACTTCGTCGCGCGCGTATCCCGCATTCTGCCGGTCGCGATCCCGGCGCTGCTGTTCGCGGTGCTGGCGGCCTACGTCTTCGCCGGGCCCATGCGCGTCTATATCGACAACAGCCCCGATGATCCGCTGGAAGTGGCGACGCGCCTGCTGCCGCCGATGGCATTCGTCAGTGCCTGGCCGGGAATGCCCGCGCCGGTGTGGAATCCGCCGTATTGGTCGCTCTGCTACGAAGTCTGGTTCTATGCGATCTTCGCGCTGGCCGTGTTCCTGCGCGGCTGGGCGCGGGTGGCGACAGTCGCGGTGGCCTGTTTCACCGCCGGCGGGGCGATCCTGCTGCTGATGCCGGTGTGGCTGATGGGGGTGGCGCTGACCCATGCGCCGGTGGCCCGCCGCCTGTCGCCCATTGCCGCGCCGGTGGTTCTGGCGGCCTGCCTGGGGCTGGCGCTTGCCCTGTTCGAGGTGGACCGCGCGGTGCTCAATCCGCTGCTCAAGGCATGGTGGCCGGGGAAGGCGCAGTGGTCGCAATGGGCCTTCGCGGACTTTGCAATGGGGCTGATCATGGTCCTTGCGCTGACGGCGCTGCGCCCGCTGGCGGAGCGCTTTGCGCAACCGATGATGCGGCTAAAGGACACGGCCGGCCTGCTCGCCGGATTTTCCTTTACACTCTATCTGTTCCACTGGCCGCTGCTGCAACTGGCCCGCTCCCACGGGCTGGTGGCGGGGCGCAGCCCGGCCGCCTTCGTGGCGCTGCTGGGGCTGGTGGTGGCTACCTGCGCCTTGATCTCGTTGCTGACCGAGCGGCAGTCGCCCCGTCTGCGGCGCTGGATGGAAGCGCGGATGTTCGCACCGGCGGCCGGCAAAACGGAAGAGCGGGGCGCCTGAATCTACGCTCTAGAGCGCCGGATTGTTGTAGCAGTGCCAGGTGAAGATCGCCGCCGCGCCGCGATGCGGGCGCCACTGTTCCGCCAGTTCGCGGGCTTCCTTTTCGCTGGGCCGCGCATCCAGCCCCAGGATCTTGTGAATACCCGCCTGCACGGCCAGATCGCCGGCGGGCCAGATGTCCGGCCGCCCCTCGGCGAACAGCAGGTAGATTTCCGCCGACCAGCGGCCGATGCCCTTGATCTGCACCAGTTGGGCGATCGCTTCCTCATCGTCCTTGGGCAGGTTTTCAAGGTCCAGCGTCCCGGACACCACCAGTTCGCATAGCGAGCGGGCATAGCCCTGCTTCTGCCGGGAAAGGCCGCAGGCACGCAGTGCGTCGAAATCGGCGGCGAGCAAGGTTTCCGGCGCGATGCCGGTGCCCAGCAATGCCTCCATCCGCGCCCATACCGAAGCTGCCGCCGCCACTGAAACCTGCTGGCCGACGATCGTGCGCAGCAGCGTGGCATAGCCGGTCGCGCGGATTCGCGGCTCAGGATAGCCGGCACGTTCCAGTGCGCGCGCCATGGCCGGTTCGCGCGCGGCGATTTCGTCCAGCCCAAATTTCAGTGCGTCGGCGCTCAAGCCCATCATGCGTCTTTCTTGCCAAAGGGGGTTGCAGCCTTTAGCAGCCGCAGGCAAAGGCCGGAATGGGCATGTTATGATACATGCTGGATCAGAAAAAGGATGGACGGGAATGCCGCAGATTATTGTCGTCAACCAGTCGGGTGAAGAATCGACCGTCGAGGCCACCGTGGGCCGCACGCTGATGGAAACGATTCGTGACAGCGGCTTTGATGAACTTCTGGCACTGTGCGGCGGTTGCTGCTCCTGCGCGACCTGCCACGTCCACATCGATCCCTCCTTCGCGGACAAGCTGCCGGCGATGAGCGAGGACGAGAACGACCTGCTCGACAGTTCCGACCACCGCAACGAATATTCGCGCCTGTCGTGCCAGGTGCCGATCACCGACGCGCTGGAAGGCTGCAAGGTCACGATCGCGCAGGAAGACTGAGTTCCCGCGATTTTTGCGCCTTCGGGCGGACACGAGAACGGCAGGTTTGCGGATCGCGCAAACCTGCCGTTCTCGTGTCCGGACCATGTGTTGGAGGTGAAAATTCACGCCGACTTTAGCGATCCAAAGCGCAAATCATTTGCGCCGGGGCCTTCGCGTTCCTAGTTGTGCGGGCATGACAGCTCCTGCACCCCAGCGCTCCACCCTCGACCTTATCGGCAATACTCCGCTCGTCCTGCTCAAGGGCCCTAGCGAAGCTGCGGGTTGCGAGATCTGGGGCAAGTGCGAATTCGCCAATCCCGGCGCATCGGTGAAGGACCGCGCGGCCCTGTGGATCGTGCGCGATGCAGAGGCACGTGGCGAGCTTAAGCCCGGCGGCACGGTGATCGAAGGAACGGCGGGCAACACCGGCATCGGCATTGCGCTGGTCTGCAATGCGCTCGGCTACAAGTCCGTGATCGTCATGCCGGATAACCAGTCCAAGGAAAAGATGGACACGTTGCGCGCGCTCGGCGCCCAGCTGGTGACGGTGCCGCCCACGAAGTTCTCGGACCCCAACCACTTCGTCCACACTTCGCGCCGTCTTGCGGCCGAGACGGAAGGGGCGATCTGGGCCAACCAGTTCGACAATATCGCCAACCGCAAGTCGCACATCGAAAGCACCGCGCCGGAAATCTGGCAGCAGATGGACGGCCGGATCGACGGCTTCACTTGCGCGGCGGGTACCGGCGGCACAATCGCGGGCACCGGCATGGGGCTGAAGGCGTTCGATGAGGGCATCACGATCGCGCTCACCGATCCCTACGGCGCCGCGCTGTACAACTATTACGCCCATGGCGAGCTGAAGGCCGAAGGTAATTCAGTGGCCGAGGGCATCGGGCAGGGCCGCATCACCGCCAATCTGGACGGTGCGCCGATCGATACCCAGTTCCGCATTTCCGACGAGGAGGGCCTTGAATGGGTCCGCCGCCTGCTGTCGGAAGAAGGGCTGTGCCTTGGCCTGTCCTCCGGCATCAACGTGGCCGGCGCGGTGGAGCTGGGCCGCAAGCTGGTGGCCGAAGGAAAGCGCGACGTTCGCGTGGCGACGATCCTGTGCGATACGGGCTTCCGCTACCTTTCCTCGCTCTTCAATCGCGAATGGCTGGAAGCGAAAGGCCTGCCCGTCTTCCCTTGGTTGGCAAGCTGAGGTAAACGGTCTGCCGATGGCAGGGAACATTCCGCCCAATCTGATAGAGCCGGCCGCTGCTCCTCAGCATTTCGTGCCGCCTTCCACGCGCGAACTGCGCGCGCAGGCGGTGCACCGGCTGCAGGTGGGCCTGTTCGGCCTCTGCGCGATGCTGCTGATCGTGGGGCTGGCGAACATCATCATGGATCGCGCGCGGCTGGTGGATGCGGCCGATCCGATCCAGCAGGTCGTCGCCGCCGATGCCAAGCCCAAGCGGCAGGTGGCCGATCCCTTGGCGGATATCGGCGTTGTGCCGGCCGCCGATCCCTCACCGACCCCCAGCGCCACTGGCGACGCCACGGACAGCACCGGAACTGCGCCGCCGGAAGCGCAGTAAGCGGGCCATTGGCGTGAGGCGGGCCGCCGCGCGGCTTGCTGGCGTGTGGTTGGCCGGCGTATGGTTGGCCGGCGTATGGTTGGCCGTATCCTGTGTGTTGCTCGCGCTGCTGGCCGCCTGCCATCGCGGGGACGATCCATCGCCGCAGGCGCAGCGGATCGGGCTCAGCACCAGTCTTCCTATCCTCTGGGGCGAGAGCGACGATCCGCGCGAATTGCTGGCGGACGGCGCGCCGCGTTCGTGGGCGGCCGGGGCTCTGGCGGAGCAGGGCGAAATCCAGCCTCTGGACAGTCTTGCCGATGCGCAAGGGCGCCTGCCGCTGCCGACGGATGCAGTGCTGGTGATGGCGCAGCCACGCCCGCTGACGCCGCAGGAGAACCTGGCGCTCGATACCTGGGTGCGCGCGGGTGGGCGTTTGCTGCTGTTCGTCGATCCGATGCTCACCCAGCCCTCGCGCTATCCGCTGGGCGATCCGCGGCGGCCGCAGGACATGGCCATGCTGTCCCCGATCCTTGCCCATTGGGGGCTGGAACTGTGGTTCGACCCGGCTGAGCAGGCCGGAGAGCGGGATGTCGCGTTCAAGGCCGCGCCGGGGGAATTGGCTCTGCCGGTGAACCTGCCGGGGCATTTCCGCCTATTGGGGATTTCCGGGGATGGAACATCCAATCGGGGAAATCGCGGGATGGACCGCAATCCGGGATCCTTGGGGAATTCCGGTTGCGGTTCCGCATCCTGTGCGCTGGAATCGGCGGAAATCCTTGCCGGTTGCCGCATCGGGCGCGGCAGGGTGCTGGCTGTGGCCGATGCGGCGCTATTTGAGGATCCGGGCGGCCCCGCCGGCCCTGTTCCGCGCCGCAAGGCGCTGACCGCGCTGCTTTCCCGGCTGAAAAGTGGGGCCCGGCTGAAAAGTGGGGATTGAGCGGGGCGTTTTGGGGACGATCCGGGATACGTAATTTCCCTGAGTATCATCTCTTTAATTTCAATCACTTATGGAGTTAATACCAGGTTAATCCCCGGATCCCTGTGGGTGAGCCGTGCCCCAAATCGGAGAGAATTCCGCGAATTCTTCCCATCGATCCCCAAATTTCCCTTTAATCCCCCGTCTTCCCGCTATACATAGGAAGGCAATCGGAATGGCTGAGTCTTGCCGTGCTCCCGCAGGAGGGAGCCGGACCCTGCGGCATTTGCTGCGGCGGGGGCGGTACGGGTCATGCCGGGCGGATCCGGACGTTCCGGGGCGAGTGGCCGCAGAGCGGCTGCAACAGGGCAAGAAGGGGCAGGCGGCATCGTCATGGCGGGGCGGCCATACATATACAACGGACAGGGCTTCTCGCTTCTGCGCGACAAGAACCGGTTCGTGCTGCCCAATGCCTTCCGCCCCACCGTGCGCGAATCGAGCGGCAAGGACCTGCTCTGCCTGACCACCCACGATCGCTGGCCCTGCCTCGTGGGCTTCGGCCTTTCGCGCATCGAAGAGTTCGAGGACGAACTCAAGGAACAGCAGGACCTCGCCATCCGCGCCGGCAAGGAATTCGATGCCGACAAGCGCGCCAGCGACATCTACGCCTCCTACGAAGTGCCGTTCGACGGTTCGGGCCGCTTCGTCCTGCCTGAAGACCTGGCCGCGCTCGCCGGCGTGACCGACCAACTTTATTTCCGCGGCAACGGACGGTTCTTCACCGTCTGGTCGCCCGAGAGCCTGAACGAAATGGATGATAGCTGGAAGGCGGCGCAGACCGCCTGCAAGAGCCTTGCCGCCAAGGATCTGGCCAAGGCAGGCCGCAAATGACCGGATCGCGCACCATTCCCGAGGGTGTCCCTCATGTGCCCGTGCTCCTTGAGGAGGTCGTCGCCGCCCTGAACCCCCAGGGCGGCGACGTCATCGTCGACTGCACGCTGGGCGCGGGCGGCTATACACGCCGCCTGCTCGACGCGGGTGCCACCGTCCATGCGTTCGACCGCGATCCCGACGCGATTGCCGCGATCGAGGAAAACCGTGGAAAATGGCCGGAGCTGGACCTCAGCCCGCCGCGTCTCGTGTTGCACGCCCGCCGGTTCTCCGAAATCGTCGCAGGCCTTGAAGAAGCCGGAGTCACCACTGTGGACGGCGTCGTCATGGATATCGGCGTTTCCTCCATGCAACTCGATCAGGCGGAACGGGGCTTCTCGTTCGGCGCCGATGGTCCGCTGGATATGCGCATGAGCCAGGACGGCCGTTCGGCTGCGGACTTCGTGAACGAGGGAGACGAAGCCGAAATCGCGGATGTGCTGTTCCAGTATGGCGAAGAGCGCCAGTCGCGCCGCGTGGCCCGCGCCATCGTGGCCGCGCGTCCGCTGGAAACCACCGGCGATCTGGCCCGCGTGGTGCGCAAGGCGATCGGTTACAACCCGGCCTACAAGGGCAGCAATGCCCCGAAGGACCCGGCGATCCGCACGTTCCAGGCCATCCGCATCCATGTGAACGGCGAACTGGACGAGTTGGAAGAGTGCATGGCCGGCTCCGAAACCGTGCTGCGCGAAGGCGGCCGGCTTGCCATCGTTACCTTCCACAGCCTGGAAGACCGCATGGCCAAGCGCTTCCTGCGCGATGCGGCGGGGCAGGGCGGCGCGACCTCTCGCCACCTGCCGCAAGTCGGCGGCGTGCAGGCCACTTTCGAAAAACTCTCCAAGGCCATTCGCCCCGGCGAGGCCGAGCTGGAAGCAAACCCTCGTTCGCGCTCTGCCACGCTTCGCAGCGCCGTGCGTACCCAAGCCCCCCCCAGAACGCAGAAGCGGCACAAAGACAGGAGTCCGGCATGAACCTCACGCGCGACCGCGTCCATTCGATCGGGTGGATTTCCGTGCTGCTGGTCTGCGGCGCGGCGACGCTTGCGCTGACGCTCCGGGTCAATGCGGTGAAAAGCGAGGTCCATTCGACCGAAAACCGCATCGTGCGCGTGCAGCAGTCGATCAACTTCCTTGAGACCGAGTTCCAGACCCGCTCCAACCAGCAGGCGCTGAACCAGCTCAACGATCTGGAGTTCGGCTACAAGGCGCCGTCCGCCGCCCAGTATATCGAAGGCGAGCGCCAGCTTGCCGCGCTGGGCAAGGCGATGGGGCCGGGCGCGCCGCAGCCGATCCGCTATGCCAATGCAGAGCAGGGCGGCAGCGACGGGGCTGAGGAGAAGCAGGGTACCGGCTTGCTGGCGATGGTCTCGCCGGTCGATCCCGCGCATGCGGCAACGCCTTCGGCCACTTCGGGCGCGGGCGCGAAGAACCGCGATCCGGAGCGCGAGGAAATGCTGCGTGATGCCGCCGGCCTTGGCAAGCGTCTGGCGCGCGTCGAAGTGGCGGAGGCTGCCCAGCAGTGAACGCTCCCGCCTTCCCTATGGGCGCGATCCCCACCACGGTATCCACCGGGCGGCGCAAGCTGGTGAACGTACGACAGCGCTCGCTGATCGTCGCCAAGCTGCGCACGCTGTGGATCCTGGGGGTTTTCGCGCTGGTGGGGATGTTGGCATTGACGCGTATCTGCTGGCTGGGTGTTACCGGACCGGGCGGCCGCGATGGCGACCTGTCCGGCCTGCTGGTGCCCAATCGCGGCGAAATCGTGGACCGCAACGGCGTGCCACTCGCGCGCGAGTTCAACACCTATTCGCTGTGGTTCAATCCCAAGGCGATGAGCGAAGGCTCTGCCCTGATCCACACGCCGCAGCAGGTTGCGGACGGGCTGATCCGCATCTTCCCCGATCTCAATCGCGCCGAACTGATTGCCAAGCTGTCCTCCGACAAGCCCGGCTATCTGCGCAAGTCGATCCTGCCCGAAGACGCCAACAAGGTTCATGCGCTGGGTGAGCCGGCGCTCGAATATCCGATGGAGGCCACCCGCTATTACCCGCAGGGGTCGATGGCGGCGTCGGTGCTGGGCTATGTCGATACCTTCGGCAAGGGCCAGGTCGGCATGGAAGAAGCGTTCGACAAGCAGCTCACCAGCCCTGAAGGCCGAGCGCAACCCTCGGTCCTGTCGATCGACTTTCGCGTGCAGAGCGCGCTGGAAGACGAACTGGCGCGCGGCATGGCGCTCAGCAAGGCGAAGGGCGCGGCGGGCGTCATCCTCGATGTCGATTCGGGTGAGATCCTCGCGCTGGCATCGCTGCCTTCGTTCGATCCTAACCACGTCCAGCCTTCGGACCTGATGATCACGCCGGAACAGGCCGCGCAGGGCGATGTGCCGCACGGCTTTAACCGCGTGACCAACCAGGTCTACGAACTGGGTTCGACTTTCAAGCCGATCACCGTCGCGGCCGCGCTCGATGCCGGTACGATCACCGATCTGCGCCGCCGCTGGCCGGCATCGCCGCTGCATGTGGCAGGCTTCACGATCCACGATCTGCACAACTACGGCAGTTCGCTCAACGTGCTGGAAACGCTGATCCACTCGTCGAACGTGGTGACCGCGCAGATCGCTGACGAACTGGGCGGCGTCCGCCTGAAGAAGACGATGGAATCGCTCGGCATGAACGAGCGTCCCTATGTCGAGCTGCCGGCGCGTGGTTTCCCGCTCTGGCCGCGCGGCGAATGGCCGCGCCTGCGCACGATGACGGTGTCCTACGGCCACGGCATCGCGGTGACTCCGCTGCACCTTGCCTCCGCCTATGCGGCGCTGGTCAATGGCGGCATCTGGCGCCCGGCGACGCTGAAGAAGCTGGACGCTTCGCAGGTTCCGCAAGGGCGCCGCGTTTTCACCGCCGCCACCAGCGCGCGCATCCGCCAGCTTCTGCGCATGATCGTATCCTACGGCACCGGTCGCAAGGCCGACGCGCCCGGTTTCCGCGTGGGCGGCAAGACCGGCTCGGCCGAAAAGCCGGGTGCGGGTGGTTATCGCCACCACTCGCTGATTGCCACCTTTGCCGCCGCCTTCCCGATGGACCGCCCGCGCTACGTCGTCATTTCCATGATGGACGAGCCGCAGGCGACCGAGGCGACCTCGTTCCAGCGCACCGCCGCCTGGAACGCCGCGCCGGTGATTGCGCGCGTGATCCCCCGTATCGGGCCTCTGCTCGGCATCATGCCGGACGAGACCCGCGATATCGACGTTTCCGACCTCAAGCCGCTGATTCCGGCTGGTGGTGCTGAAGAGTGAGCCCTGACGAATGAAGCTGAATGCCCTCTGCGCTGCTGCTGACATTGCTGCCCCGGCAGGCGCGGATGTGAACGTGACCGGATTTGCCATCGATCACCGCAAGGTCGCGCCCGGAACCGTGTTCGGCGCCTTCAAGGGCGCGAAGTTCAATGGCGAGGACTACATCGCTGCTGCGATCGAGGCTGGCGCCGTGGCCATCGTCGCCAGCCCTGATGCCAAAGTAGAAGGCGCTGTCCACTTCGCCGCCGACGAGCCGCGCCACTTGTTCGCGCGCCTTGCCGCGCCGTTCTATCAGCCGGTGCCCGAAACGCTGGTGGCCGTCACCGGCACCAACGGCAAGACCTCTACCGTCGAACTGACCCGCCAGATTTGGCGCATGGCCGGCCAGCGCGCCGCCTCCATCGGCACCTTGGGCGTCACCACCAGCGACGAGACGGTTTCGACCGGCCTGACCACGCCCGATATCGTCACGTTCCTGGCGAACCTGACCGGTTTGGCGCGCGAAGGCGTGACTCATGTGGCCTATGAAGCGTCGAGCCACGGCCTTTCGCAATTCCGCATCGAAGGGCCGCGCGTGGCGGCGGGTGCCTTCACCAACCTGTCGCGCGATCACCTCGATTACCATGCCGACATGGACGATTATTTCGCGGCCAAGATGCGCCTGTTCGACGAAGTGGTCGTCGATGGCGGCACCGCCGTGATCTGGGCCGACGATGAATGGTCGGCCAAGGCCATTGCCCAAGCCAAAAAGCGCGGGCTCAAGACTTTCACCGTGGGTGCCAATGGCACCAGCATCCGCCTCTCGGGTCGCACGCCGGGCGGACTCGGCCAGAAGCTGGAGCTCGAGCACGACGGGAAATCCCGCGTGCTCGAGCTGCCGCTTATCGGGGCCTATCAGGCAGCCAACGCGCTGGTCGCGGCAGGGCTGGTGCTGGCGACGGGCGGCGATGCCCACACGACTTTCGATGCGCTGAAGCGCCTTGTTACCGTGCGCGGACGGCTTGAGCGCGCGGCAATCTCTCCGGTTGGCGCGCCGGTCTATGTCGACTATGCGCACACACCCGATGCGCTGGAGGCGGCGATTGCCGCGCTTCGGCCGCATGTTGAAGGACGCCTGATCGTGGTGTTCGGCGCCGGCGGCGACCGCGATCAGGGCAAGCGCCCCGAAATGGGCAAGGTGGCGGCAGAGGGGGCAGACCTCGCCATCGTCACCGACGACAACCCGCGCGGCGAAGACCCCGCCGCGATCCGCGCCATGGTGCTCGCCGGCATGGATGGAAAGGGACGCGAAATCGGTGACCGGCGCGAGGCTATCCGCGCGGCGGTGGCCGAAGCCAAGCGCGGGGACATCGTCCTCGTCGCCGGCAAGGGGCACGAACAGGGGCAAATCATCGGCAGCGGCGACAGCGTTCGCGTGCTGCCATTCGACGACGTGACCGTTGCCAGGGAAATGGCCGGTACGGTTGGAAGGTAGGAATGCCATGAACGCTCACGCCCGGATTCTCGAATGGCCCGCTGAAGCCGCCGAGGACTTGACCCAAGCATTGTGGGATTCGGCCACACTCGCGCGGGTGATGCAGGGCAAGGCGAGTGGTGACTTCACCGTGTCCGGCGTCGAGATCGACAGCCGCGACGTCCAGCCCGGCGACTTGTTCTTTGCCCTGAAGGGGGAGGCGATGGACGGCCACCGCTTCGTGGAAGGCGCCTTCGCCAAGGGCGCGGCTGCCGCCGTGGTAGACCGCCCGGTCGACGGTCCGCACATTCTGGTCGAGAACACGACCGAGGCGCTGGAGCGGCTGGGTGCGGCATCGCGGGCCCGTGCGCGCGGGCCGATCATCGGCGTCACCGGATCGGTGGGCAAAACCGGCGTAAAGGAAGCGATCTTCGACGCGCTGGACCGTGCGAGCCGCGGCGATGCGCACCGTTCGGTGAAGAGCTACAACAACCATGTCGGCGTGCCACTCAGCCTTGCGCGCATGCCCTCGCGCGCACGTTTCGGCATTTTCGAGATGGGCATGAACCACGCGGGCGAGATCGCCGCGCTCACCCGTCAGGTGCGCCCGAACGTCGCCATAATCACCACCATCGCGCCCGCGCATATCGAGATGCTGGGATCGATGGAGGCCATCGCCGATGCCAAGGCCGAGATTTTCGAGGGGCTTGAACCCGGCGGCGTGGCCGTGATCCCAGCAGACAGCCCCTATTTCCACCGCCTGAAGGAAGCGGCCGAAGCGCTGGGCTTCGAAGTCGTCTCGTTCGGCAAGGCGGCCGATGCGGGCGTGCGCCTGCTCGATACCGTGCCGGCCATCGGCGGCGGATCGCTGGTGACGGTGGACATGCGCGATCGGCGCGTCTGCTACACTGTGGCGGCGCCGGGCGAGCATCATGTGATCAATTCTCTCGCGGTCATGGCCGCGGTGCGCGCGGTCAAGGGGGACCTCGGCGCCGCTGGCGTGGCGCTCGCCGAAATGGGCGGGTTGCCGGGACGCGGCGCGCGGCTCCAGATCGACGTTCCGGGTGGGGAGCCCGACGCCGAGGGCCGCCGCCGCGCCTTGCTGATTGACGAAAGTTATAATGCCAACCCCGCTTCCATGCGGGCAACGCTGGAACAGCTTGGCCGCACCGCCGCTACGCGCCGGATCGCGGTGCTGGGTTCGATGAAGGAACTGGGCGCGCATGGTCCTGCCTTCCACGCCGAACTGGCCGCACCCTTGGCCGCCGCCAAGGTCGATTACGCGGTTCTGGTGGGTGACGAGATGAGCCCGCTGGTCGATGTGCTTGCGAATGCGTCGGAATCCCCGGAATCGGGGAAAACGGGCAGCGTTCCGCTTGGCAAGCGCGTGCCCTTCGCGCATTGCCTGAGTGTGCGGGAAGCTGTCGATGCGCTGCGCGCGTTCGGGCTGGAGCAGGGCGATGTGATCCTGGTCAAAGGCTCGAACTCGGTTGGCTTGGCTTCTCTGGTAACGGAACTCGGTAAACAGGAAGGGTAGGGGGGCTCCCCCGCAAGATGCTGTATCTGATCGCAGAATGGTTCCACTTCGAGGGACTGTCCAACCTCTTCCGCTACCAATCCTTCCGTTCCGGCGCGGCGCTGATGACGGCGCTGGGCATCGGCCTGCTGATCGGCCCGCGCTTCATCAACATGCTGCGCGTGCGCCAGGGCAAAGGACAGCCGATCCGTGAGGACGGTCCGCAGAGCCATCTGGCCAAGCGCGGCACGCCGACCATGGGCGGGTTGATGATCCTGACCGCGCTGGTCGCATCGATGATCCTGTTCATGGATGTGACCAACCCGTTTGTCTGGGCTTGCATCGCCGTTACCGTGGGCTTCGGAATCATCGGTTTCCTCGACGATTACGACAAGGTTTCCAAGCGCAGCACTGCCGGGCTCTCCAGCAAGCTGCGTCTGGGCCTTGAGTTCGTGGTGGCGGGTATCGCCGCCTACATCATCGTCAGCCAGCTGAACACCAACCTCTACGTGCCGTTCCTTTCGGGCCGCTACACACCGCTCGGGCCGTTCTACTACGTCTTCGCTGCCTTCGTGATCGTGGGCGCCGGCAACGCGGTGAACTTGACCGACGGTTTGGACGGGCTGGCGACAATGCCGGTCATCATCGCGGCGGGCACTTTCGCGATCATCTGCTACCTCGCCGGCCGCGTTGACTACGCCAACTACCTGGGCATTCCCCATGTGCCGCGCGCGGGTGAACTTGCGGTGTTCTGCGCGGGCATCATCGGCGCCTGCCTGGCCTTTTTGTGGTTCAACGCGCCGCCCGCCGCCGTATTCATGGGCGATACCGGGAGCCTCGCGCTCGGCGGCGCACTCGGTTGCATCGCCGTTGCCGCGCATCACGAGATCGTACTGGCCATCGTCGGCGGCCTCTTCGTGCTGGAAGCGGCATCGGTCATCATTCAGGTTTTCTGGTTCAAACGTACCGGGCGCCGCGTGTTCCGCATGGCGCCGATCCATCACCACTTCGAACAGAAGGGCTGGAAGGAATCGACCGTCGTTATCCGCTTCTGGATTATCTCGATCGTCCTTGCGGTGATCGGGCTGTCCACGCTCAAGTTGCGATAAGCGCGTGATCGTCTCTCCCGCCTTTGCCGGAAAGCGTTACGCGGTCCTCGGCCTCGCGCGCTCGGGCCTTGCTGCCGTGGAAACGCTGCTGGCCAGCGGCGCGCATGTCATGGCCTGGGATTCGCGCGATGAGCCGCGCCAGCAGATGGCTGGCCGCGTGGAACTGGCCGATCCGGTGACCGCCGATCTTACCGGTTATGACGGCGTGATCGTCTCGCCCGGCGTTCCGCTCAACACCCACCCCATCGCCGAAGCCGCGCGCCGTTATGGCGTGCCGGTGATCGGCGATATCGAACTGTTCGCGCTGGCCCGCGAAAGCCTGCCCGCGCACCGCGTGGTGGGCATCACCGGCACCAACGGCAAGTCGACGACCACCTCGCTGGTCCAGCACCTGCTGAAGTCGGCTGGCGTCGAGGCACGTGTCGGCGGCAACATCGGCGTGCCGGTGCTCTCGGCCAAGCCTTTGTCCGAAGGCGGCGTCTACGTGCTCGAACTGTCGAGCTATCAGATCGACCTCACGCGCAGCCTTGATTGTGATGTGGCGGCGCTGCTCAACATCACGCCCGATCACCTCGACCGTTACGAGAACTTCGCCGCCTATGCTGCCTCCAAGGCGCGGCTCTTCGAAATGCAGGGCGCGACCCGCCCCGCCGTGTTCGGCAAGGGCGATGTCGAGACCGCCGATATCGCCGCCGTCGAGACTGCGCGCCGCGAACCCGGTGTCGTGCGCGAGGTGGACGGGCATGAACTTGCGGCGCTGCAGAAGAACTGGCCCTCGCTGCAAGGCCCGCACAATCTGCAGAACGCTGCCGTGGCCGTCGCCATTGTCGAGGCGCTGGGCATTCCGGCGAGCAAGTGGAAGCCGGCGCTGCGCAAGTTCCGGGGCCTTCCGCACCGCATGGAGCGCGTGGCGGAGGCCAACGGCGTCGTCTACATCAACGATTCCAAGGCCACCAACCCGGCCTCGGCCGCGCCGGCCATCGCGGCATTTCCGCCCGATCCGAACCCGCGCATCCACTGGATCCTCGGCGGTCTGCCCAAGGGCGACGACCTTGACGAGTGCGCGCCGTTCTTCGGCAATATCGCCGCCGCCTACACGATCGGCGATGCCGGCCCGCGCTTTGCCGAAATCCTTGCGCCCTATACGCGCGTTCACCGCAGCGAGATGATGGCCGAAGCCATCCGCGAAGCCATGGCCGAAGCCGTCCCCGGCGATATCGTCATGCTCTCCCCCGCCTGCGCCAGCTTCGACCAGTTCCGCGATTACGAAGCGCGCGGGCTGGCGTTCCGCCAGATCGTCGAAGCGCTGCTGGAAACGCAGGGTGAAGCGGCGGCCGCAGGGGAGAAGCACTAGGATGGCCACTGTCGCGCCGGGGAACACTCCCGCCAACACGCGCTACAACCGCAACCGTCGCGGTCAGTTGGCGATCTGGTGGCAGGAGATTGACCGTACGTTCTTGGCCCTCGTGCTGATCCTGATGGGGATCGGTGCGATTGCCGTTGCGGCCGGCTCCCCGGCGAGTGCGCGCCGTCTGTCGACCTCGCAGGAACATCTGCCCTCGCTCTACTTCTTCTGGCTGCACTTGCGCTGGCAGTTCGTGGGGCTCTGCGCGATGTTCTGGGCCTCCAGCCTGTCGAAAGACAGCGCGCGGCGGCTGGGCATCCTGATTGCGGGCATGATGATCTTCGGCCTGCTGCTGGTGCCGGTGGTGGGTTCGGAAGTGAACGGCGCCAAGCGCTGGCTGCACTTCGGCATCTCGCTCCAGCCCTCGCAGTTCCTGGGCACCGGTTTCCCGATCCTGCTGGCCTGGATCCTCTCGTGGCGTGCGCGCGATCCGAACATTCCGGTGGTGGCGCTGTGCTTCTGCCTGATGGGCCTGATCGGCGCGTTGCTGATGGCGCAGCCCGACTTCGGCTCGACCATGCTGTTTTCCGGCACCTTCTTCGTGATGATCCTGCTGGCGGGCATTCCACTGAAGCGTATCGGCATGTTCGCAGGGGCGGGCGTGGCCGGCATTGTCCTGATGTATTTTACCTACGCCAACGGCCGGAACCGCATCGATTCGTTCCTCTCGGGCGGCAACGCGTTCGATCAGGTGGACCTTGCCCAGCGCACGCTGCTGAACGGTGGCTGGTTCGGGCAGGGCTTCTGGATGGGCATCCGCAAGATGGCGCTCCCCGAAGCGCATACCGACTATATCTTCTCCGTGATTGGCGAGGAATTCGGCCTGATCGCCTGCATGGTGATCGTGGGCCTCTATCTTGCACTGCTGGTGCGGGTGATGCTGCGTCTGGTGGATGAGGAAGATCTGTTCACGGTGCTTGCCGCTTCCGGCATCGCGTCTCAGTTCGGTGGGCAGGCCTTCATCAACATCCTCGTCAATCTGCAGCTCTTCCCCTCCAAGGGCATGACGCTGCCGCTGATCAGCTACGGTGGATCGTCGACTGTCGCCATGTGCTTGACGGTGGGCCTGCTGCTGGCAATCACGCGCCGCAACCCCTTTATCAAGCGCGAGGCGTTTTCGCTGCGCGCCATCGGAGACGTTTCTTCATGAGTCTGGTCAGCCGCCACTACGTTCTCGCCGCGGGCGGGACGGGCGGACACCTCATCCCCGCCTTCGCGCTTGCCGCCGAACTGGACCGCCGCGGGCATCACGTCGCGCTCATCACCGATGAGCGCGGCGCCGCGATTCCGGGCAAGCCTGACTATCTGCCGGCGCACGTGCTGCCGCAGGGCCGCATCGCGGGGAAGAACCCGCTGAACTGGCTGAAGGGCCTGCGCGGCATCCTGGAAGGCAAGCGCATGGCTCTGCGCCTGTTCGAAAGCTTCCAGCCCACCGCTGTGATCGGCTTCGGCGGTTATCCGGCAATGCCGACGATGCTGGCCGCGCGTTCGGCCCGCATTCCGACGATCCTGCATGAGCAGAACTCGGTCCTCGGCCGCGTGAACCGCTACTTCGCGGGCAAGGTCGATGCCATCGCCACCGCTTTCGAGCAGGTCGACCGGCTCGACCTCAAGCTCTCCGGCAAGGTCACGCTGGTCGGCAATCCGGTGCGGGACGAAGTGCTGAAGTTGCGCGACGCGCCGTTCCCCGAATTCACCGAGGATAGCCTGCTGCGCATCCTCGTCACCGGCGGCAGCCAGGGCGCCCGTGTTCTTTCCGAAGTGGTACCCGATGGCCTTGCCATGCTTCCCCCGGCGCTGCGTTCGCGCCTTCAGGTGATTCAGCAGTGCCGTCCCGAGGATATCGAGGCGGTTCGCGCCCGCTATGCCAGCCACGGCATCCCGGCCGAACTGGCGACTTATTTCGAGGATATGGCTGCACGTCTGGCCGGCGCGCATCTCTTCATCGGCCGCTCCGGCGCTTCGACGATTGCCGAACTGACCGATGTGGGCCGTCCGGCGATCCTGATTCCGTTGCCTATCGCCACCGACGACCATCAGGCCGCCAACACGCGGGAGATCGTGGCCGCCGGCGGTGCGCGTGCGATCCGTCAGGAAAGCTTCACCGCTTCCACGCTGGCCAAGCAGATTCAGGCCATGGCGCTCCATCCGGAGACGCTGGCCAATGCCGCGCATGCCTCATGGAATTGCGGCTATCCCAATGCCGCGGCAGATCTTGCCGATCTTGTAGAAAGCTTCGGCGCCAGCCCGATTATGGACGTAATTCGAATGGACAAGACCGTGCCCGCCAAGGGCGGCGAAGCTCTCGCGCGCAAGGGTACGGCCGCATGAAGGGCGTCGGCACCGACATCGGCACGATCCACTTCGTCGGCATCGGCGGCATCGGCATGTCCGGCATTGCCGAGGTGATGCACAACCTTGGCTATGCCGTGCAGGGCTCCGACATTGCCGAAGGCTATGTGGTGGAAGGCCTGCGCAAGCGCGGTATCAAGGTTTCGATCGGCCATGCGGCGGAAAACGTCGAAGGTGCGGCCGTGGTCGTCACCTCTACCGCCGTGAAGCGTGAGAACCCGGAAGTGGTCTATGCGCTCGAACACCGCATTCCGGTCGTGCGCCGCGCCGAGATGCTGGCCGAACTGATGCGCCTGAAGAACACCGTTGCGGTGGCCGGCACGCACGGCAAGACCACCACGACGTCGATGGTCGCGGCGCTGCTCGACGCGGGCGGGGTCGATCCCACCGTGATCAACGGCGGCATCATCAATGCTTACGGCTCCAACGCGCGTCTGGGCGAGAGCGACTGGATGGTCGTGGAGGCGGACGAGAGCGATGGTTCGTTTCTGCGTCTGGACGGCACCATCGCCGTGGTCACGAACATCGATCCCGAGCATCTCGATCACTATGGTTCGTTCGACAAGGTGAAGGACGCTTTCGTCGAATTCATCGAAAACGTGCCGTTCTACGGCTGCGCGTTGCTCTGCATCGATCATCCCGAAGTGCAGGCGGTGATCCCTAAGGTGCGGGACCGCCGCGTGGTGACTTACGGCTTCTCCGCGCAGGCGGACATTCGCGGCGAGAACGTGACGCCGGTTCCGGGCGGCAACCGTTTCGACGTGGCGCTGCGCCAGCGGGATGGCTCGTTCCGCCGGATCGAGGGCATCGAACTGCCGATGCCAGGCCGCCACAACGTCCAGAACGCGCTCGCGGCCATCGGCGTCGCCGTGGAAATGGGCTGCTCGGATGCCTGCATCCAGACCGGCTTCTCCAAGTTCGGCGGCGTGAAGCGCCGTTTCACCAAGGTGGGCGAGATCGCGGTCGAGGGCGGTAGCGTGACGGTGATCGACGATTACGGCCACCACCCGGTGGAAATCCGCGCGGTGCTGGCTGCCGCGCGCGAAGGCGTGAAGGGCCGCGTCATCGCCGTGGTCCAGCCGCACCGCTTCACGCGCCTGCGCGATCACATGGAAGACTTCGAAGGCGCGTTCAACGATGCCGACGTGGTCTATGCCGCGCCGGTCTATGCAGCGGGCGAACAGCCGATCGAAGGCGTCGATTCCGATCACATGGTCTCCGGCATGAAGGCGCGTGGGCACCGTTCCGCGCAAGTCATCGCCGGGCCGGACGCGCTGGCCGATGTGCTGGCAACCTCGATCCAGCCGGGCGACATGGTCGTCTGCCTCGGCGCGGGGGACATCACCAAGTGGGCGGCCGGTCTGGCCGATGCCGTGGTCAAGCGGAGGGCTGCGTGACCGGCTATCTCGCGCCTCGCCCCAGTGCTTCGACAAGCCCAGCACGAGCGGGATTTTATTACCTCGGTCACTTCAACACCGCTCATCCTGAGCTTGTCGAAGGATGATGGACGTGGCGCAACCTCTCCTCCCGGAAACGCGCGGCAAGCTGACGGCCGATGCGCCGTTGGCGCCGCTCGTCTGGTTCAAGTCCGGCGGCGCGGCGCAGTGGCTGTTCGAACCGAAGGACCTGGCCGACTTGCAGGCATTCCTGCGCGATCTCGATCCCGCCGTGCCGGTCATGGCGCTGGGCCTCGGCTCCAACATGATCGTACGCGACGGCGGCGTTCCCGGCGTCGTGATCCGCCTTGGCAAGCCTTTCGCCAAAGTGACGAAAGTGGACGACGTGACGCTGGAATGCGGCGGCGGCGCCAGCGGCATCCTCGTTTCCTCGACCGCGCGCGACAGCGGCATTGCCGGTGTCGAGTTCCTGCGTTCCATCCCCGGCACCGTCGGCGGCTTCGTGCGCATGAACGGCGGCGCCTATGGCGGTGAGGTCAAGGACGTACTGGTCGATTGCGATGTCGTCCTGCGTTCCGGCGAACTGGTCACTTTGGTCAATGCCGACCTTGGCTACACCTACCGCCATTCGGAACTGCCAGAGGGCGCGGTGGTTGTTTCCGCCCGCTTCAAGGGTCAACCCGGCGAGCCAGAAGCGATCCAGGCCGAGATGGACCGCATTTCCGCCAGCCGCGAGGCCAGCCAGCCGCTGCGCAGCAAGACCGGCGGTTCGACCTTCAAGAACCCCGAAGGCCACAAGGCCTGGGCTCTGGTGGACGAAGCCGGCTGCCGCGGCCTGACCTTGGGCGGCGCGCAAGTGAGCGAGAAGCACACCAATTTCCTGCTCAACGTGGCCAACGCCACCAGCAGCGATATCGAGGCTCTGGGCGAAGAAGTTCGCCGCCGGGTCAAGGAAAAGTCGGGCGTCACGCTCGAATGGGAAATCCAGCGCGTAGGCATGTTTGCCGGAGCGCCAGATCAAGAACGAGTAGGTATTCAGAAGTGACCCTCCCCAAGCTTCACGTCGCAGTCCTCATGGGCGGTTGGTCGAACGAGCGGCCGGTCTCGCTGATGAGCGGTGAGGGCGTGGCCAAGGCGCTCGAGTCCAAGGGCCACAAGGTCACCCGCATCGATATGGACCGCGATGTCGCGCTGCGCCTTGCGGAAGCCAAGCCGGACGTGGTGTTCAATGCGCTGCACGGCGCGCCGGGCGAGGATGGTACGGTGCAGGGCATGATGGACCTGATGGGCCTCACCTACACCCATTCGGGCCTCGCCACTTCGGTGATCGCCATCGACAAGGAACTGACCAAGCAGGCACTGGTCCCGCACGGCATTCCGATGCCCGGCGGCCGCATCGTCGAGAGCGCCGAGATTTTCGAGCGCGATCCGCTGCCGCGCCCCTATGTGCTGAAGCCGGTCAACGAAGGATCGTCCGTCGGCGTCGCCATCGTCACGGCCGATGGCAATTACGGCAATCCGATCGGCCGCGAGACCGAAGGCCCCTGGCAGCATTTCGACCGCCTTCTGGCCGAACCCTATATTCGCGGCCTTGAACTGACCACCGCCGTGATCGGCGATCGCGCGCTGCTGGTCACTGAACTGAGGCCCAAATCGGGCTTCTACGACTTCGATTCCAAGTACACCGACGGCATGACGCAGCACATCTGCCCGGCCGAGATCCCTGATGAGATCACGGCGGCGTGCAAGGATCTGGCTCTGCGCGCGCACCAGTTGCTGGGCTGCAAGGGCACCAGCCGTTCGGACTTCCGCTGGGATGACACGCAGGGCGTCGAAGGGCTGTTCCTGCTGGAAGTGAACACCCAGCCGGGCATGACCCCGCTCAGCCTCGTGCCCGAACAGGCCCGCGCTTGCGGCATGGAATATCCGGATCTGGTCGAGGCGATTATTGCCGAAGCGCTCGAAGATGCGCGCACCTCCAAGGCTGCGAAGGAGGGCGGATGAGCCAGACGATCCGGCGCAAGCCGAAGAGCGCAAGGAAAGTCGCCGCCCGGCAAGGCACCAAGGCCAAGGTCCGCAAGGCCAAGGCGACCACGGGATCGACGCTCGACGCGGCGATGTCGTGGTTGCCGTTCACCGAAGAGCAGCTGCACAAGATCTTCCTCGTCGCCATTCTGGGCGGCGCGGTGGGGCTTGCCTGCGTGGTGGCCAATGCCGCCGGCGTGCCGATGCTGGCGAATGCCCAGTTCGCGCGGGTTTCGGCCGATGCCGGCTTCGAAGTGAAGCGCGTGGAAGTGCGCGGCGTAAAGCACCTGAACGAGCTGAAGGTCTACGAAAAGGCGTTGGCCGAGCGTGACCGCGCGATGACCGAGGTCGATCTCGACGCGCTGCGCGCCGAATTGCTGGGCCTCTCGTGGGTCAAGGACGCGCGCGTATCGCGCCAGCTTCCCGATACCTTGGTGATCGATATCGTCGAGCGTGAGGCCCATGCGGTGCTGCGCAAGGACGATCAGTTCGTGCTGATCGACGAGACCGGGCATGAGCTGGAGCAGGTCAGCCGCAAGGATACCGGCGGCAAGCTGATCGTCTCCGGCCCCGGCGCGGGCCAGCAGGTGACGGAGCTTGCCAATCTGTTGCAAGCCGCGCCCGCATTGCAGCCCGGCGTGCAGGAAGCCGAGTGGATCGGCAACCGCCGCTGGAACCTGACTTTCCGCACCGGACAGGTCCTCGCGCTGCCCGAAGGCGACAAGGAGGCCGCCGGCGCGCTGGTCACTTTCGCGCGGCTCGATGGCACTAACCGCCTGCTGGGCGGCAAAGTCATGGCCTTCGACATGCGTGCGCCGGATCGCATCTATATGCGCGTGCCGGAAGGCGAGGGGCAGGAGATCGCCTCCAGCGCCGGTGCCGTGCCGCACGGTCAAGCCGCTGCCGATGCCACCGATAAGGCACCCAAGACCTTAATTCCCGCCGACGCGGAGGAGCAGTGATGGCAGGCCCCCGGATCACCCGCGTATTCGGCGCCGTCAACATCGGTTCCTTCCGCATTTCCGCCATCGTCGCCGGCATGTCCGAAATGGGCGACATGATCGTGCTCGGCTCCGGGCACCGCGCCAGTCAGGGCATCAAGCGCGGCTACGTCACCGACATGGCCGCCGCGACTTATGCCGTGCGCGATGCCATCGACCGGGCAGAGAAGATGGCGGACACCAGCGTTTCCAAAGTCTGGATCGGCTGCTCCGGCGCCGGGCTCGCCAGCCGGATCGACCAGTTCGATGCCGAGATCGGCGGCCGCCGGATCGAGCAGGAGGATATCGATCAACTCCTCATTTCCGCGCGGGAGGTGATCCAGCCGGACGGACGCATGGTGCTGCACGCGCAGCCCGCGCAGTATCGGCTCGACGGGGCGCATGGCGTGGGCAACCCCAAGGGGCTCCATGCCGAGCGACTGGGCGTGGACATCCACATCATGCTGGCCGACGGCGCGCCGATCCGCAATCTGACCGAGGCGGTGCAGAGCGCGCATCTGGAAGTGGAGGCGATCGTCGGCTCGCCCATTGCGGCGGGGCAGGCGTGTCTTTCGCCGGAAGAGCGCGATCTGGGTGTGGCGCTGGTCGAATTCGGGGCGGAAGTGACGAACGTGGCCGTCTATTCGCACGGCTTGCTGATCGACATGATCTCGATTCCCATGGGCTCTGCCGATATCACCGACGCGATCGCTTCGGCTTTCGGCATCCGCCGCTTCCAGGCTGAGCGCCTGAAATGCGTGAACGGTTCGGCCATCGCCAGCCCGCACGATCACCGCGAGATGATCCCGGTCAACGCGCCGGGCGAGGAACATGCCGGGCCGGTCGCCCGCCATGCCGACGATAAGAACCGCATCCCCCGCGCCGAACTGATCGGCGTCATCACCGGCCAGTTGGGCGTGTTGATGGAAGAAATAAACAAGGCGCTGAAAGTGATGCGTTTCAATGCGCAGCGCGGCAAACAAGTGGTCTTTACTGGCGGCGGCGCCGAACTGGTGGGACTCGCCGATTATGCGCAGGCCGCGCTGGGCAAGCCGGTGCGCGTGGGCAGCGTGCCGCACTTGACCGGATTGGCCGAGGCGCACGTGAAACCCGGATTTTCCACGCTTGCCGGCCTGGTTCTCTACGCCGGCGCGGACCCCGTGGATATTCGCAGCTTCGGAAAGAACCGGCAGCAGACAATAAGTTATTCGGGCCTGGGCGTGATCAATCGCGTCTATAGAGCACTGAGGGAATACTTCTGACCGATCGTGCCGACAGGGTGCCGGGCCCATTGGGGCCATGGCAAAACCGGCACGATTGGCCGCAAACGGCGGTTTCTGCTGTGGACAAAGAGCCGGCACGCTTTGCCTCGATGAAGCGAAGCGTGCAATCAAACTAGTCAAGGTAAATTTCTTCGCGCACGGGCCTGCCAGGAGAACGAAATGAGCATCAACATCGGACCGCCGGCAATCGAAGAGCTTCGTCCGCGCATCGTCGTCATCGGCGTTGGCGGGGCGGGTGGAAACGCCATCGCCAACATGATCCAGGCGCAGATCGAGGGTGTCGACTTCGTCGTCGCCAATACCGACGCGCAGGCGCTGAACAATTCGATCGCGGAAACCCGCATTCAGCTGGGGCCCGATATCACGCAGGGCCTCGGCGCCGGCGCCCGCCCCGAAGTGGGCCGCGCTGCCGCTGAGGAAACCCTGCCTGACATCGAGCGTCTGCTCGATGGCGTGCACATGGTCTTCATCGCTGCCGGCATGGGCGGCGGCACCGGCACTGGCGCCGCGCCGATCATCGCACAGGCCGCACGCGCCAAGGGCGTGCTGACGGTGGGCGTGGTTTCCAAGCCGTTCATGTTCGAAGGCACGCGCCGCATGCGCTCTGCCGATGCGGGCATCGAAGAACTGCAGAAGCACGTCGATACGCTGATCGTCATCCCGAACCAGAACCTGTTCCTGGTCGCCAAGGCGGACACCACTTTCAAGGAAGCGTTCTCGCTGGCCGACGAAGTGCTTCAGCAGGGCGTGCGCTCGATCACCGACCTGATGATCATGCCGGGCCTCATCAACCTCGACTTCGCGGACGTCCGCTCGGTCATGGGCGAGATGGGCAAGGCGATGATGGGCACGGGCGAAGGCGAAGGCCCGAACCGCGCTCTCGAAGCGGCCGAACGCGCCATAGCGAACCCGCTGCTTGACGGCGTCTCGATGCAGGGCGCCAAGGGCGTGATCATCTCGATCATCGGCGGCGACGACATGAAGCTGCTGGAAGTCGACGAAGCGGCTAACCACATCCGCGAACTGGTCGATCCCGATGCGAACATCATCTGGGGTTCGGCGTTCAACCCGGACCTGCAGGGCAAGATTCGTGTCTCGGTGGTCGCCACGGGTATCGAGCAGACCAGTGAAATGGCTGAAATCGCCGCGCGCCCGGTGTCGCTGAGTGCCGGACGGGGCCCTGTTCGCCCGATGGTTTCGCGTCCGGCCCCGGTGGAGCATCATGCGCCTTCGCGTCCGGCGATCCAGACGCCGTCGGCCTTTACTCCCCAACCGGCCCAAGCCCCGGCGCCGCTCGATCTGTCGTCCCCGGCCCCAGAACCCGCGCCGGTTCACGCCGCGGCGCCTGAGGCCGAGCCGTTCGAACTCGAACTGGGTGCGGGTGAAGAGCTGGAAGCGCATGTCGATGAACCAGCCAATGACGCCTACGGCAGCCTGACCGGCCTGCACGGCCAGCGTGCGCCGCTCGACCTGTCGGGCGGTCTCGAAACGCCGGGCGTACCGCAGGACGAACTGCTGCTGGATGGCGGGCAGACCGTGCCGAACTCGCCGCTGCGTCAGCGCCGCCCGGCCGAGCCTGCTCCGACGGCGCCGCCGGCCCGTCCGGTTGGCGGAGGCAGCACGCTGTTCGAACGCATGACAAGTCTTTCGCGTCCGAAGGCAGCGGCTCCCGAGCCGTCGGCCGACGACGAGGACTCGGCATCGATCTCGATCCCGCGTTTCCTCGGCCGCCAGAACAACCAGTAATTCGGTACCTGACGGGGCGGGCGGCTTTCGGGCTGCCCGCCCCGTCGCTATTTCCGGAACGGCGGGCGCGCGTCATGCTAGCGTGTGTTAGCCCGAGGTTCAGGTGGTGGGCGCCATAGGCCAGCCGGACAAGATCAGTGGCGCGAATGGAACGGTCAGGCCTGCATGGCCCGACCCGCGCGCCGGATAGCAAGGATATCGCAGCAGTGGCGGTGAGGCAGAAGCAATCGGGCATCAAGCCGCGGGCCGTTCGTGGCGTTCGGGCTTCGCTTGGTTTTCCCATGCTTGCGCCGGCCACGCTGGTGTTGCCTGCATTGTTTATGCCGCAGGTGTCTGCCGCGCAGAATGCTCCCGTTGTCGCACGGCCGGTGGTTCAGGCGCTGCCGGGCGCGCAGTCGCAGCGGCTGAGCGCCGCACTGGCGCGTCTCGGGCGTAATCCGCGCGATGCGGCGGCGCTTGTCGATGCTGCGGATGCGGCCAAGTCGCTGGCCGATTATGACGCTGCCATCGGCTTCTATCGCCGTGCCAACGAAATCACGCCGGGCAATGCGCATATCAAGGCGGGCCTCGCTGGCGCCCTGGCGTTGAGCGGCGACCCGGTATCGGCCATTCCACTGTTCGCAGAGGCTGAGAAGGCAGGAGCCACTCCCAGCCAGATCGCGGCAGATCGCGGGTTGGCCTACGATCTGGTGGGCGCGAACGCGACGGCCCAGCATTACTATGCGGCGGCACTTGGCGGCGCGGCGGATGAGGACGCGCGGATGCGTCTTGCCGTCAGCCAGGCGATCGCCGGTGACGGTGCGGCAGCGCAGGCTACACTGATGCCGCTGCTGCAAAAGCAGGACAAGCCGGGCTGGCGTACGCGGGCCTTCGCATTGGCGATCGGCGGCGACACGCAGCAGGCGGTGGAAGTATCGAACTCGATTCTGCCGCCGCAACTGGCGCAGAATATTGCCCCGTACTTGCGTTACATGCCGCGCCTGACGCGGGCGCAGCAGGCGGCGGCCGCCAACCTCGGCAAGTTCCCGCGTGCGTCCGAAATCGGCCACGACGATCCGCGCATCTCGGCTTACGCAACGCAACTTGCCGCGACCGAGGCGGCCATGGCGTCGCAGGCGCGCATTGCGGCGAACCCGCCGGCCGCTGGCAAGCCAGGCACGCGCGGCGGTCGCAAGACATCGTCCGCCGCCACGCCATCGCGCCCGGCGCCGGCTACGGTGGCGCAGACCGCACCGCTTTCCAGCGGCACGTCAACGCATCTCGCGTCGTCCGGCAACATGTCGCATGCCTCGGTGCCGGCCCAGCCGGCGCGGGTCGCTCCGCCCGAGCCCATGCCCACCATCGAACGCGATGCCTCGGGCGAACTGCCGGCCGTAGCCGGTAAGGCGGCTGCGCCTGCTCCTTCTGCACTGGCGCCGACCGTCGCCCGCACTACGCCGCCGGTTGCGGCGCCCCCAACTTCGATGGCCGTGCCTTCGATGGCCGCGACTTCCGTTCCGCCAACTTCGGCTCCCCGGACTTCGATTCCGCCGACTCCGCCCACGCTGCCGTCCTCGGTCGCGACGGCAAGCGGGCAGGGGTTCAACCTTTCGCGCGTGCAGACCCCGCCGACAGCAGCGCCGCCTCCGCGTGCAGCCGCGGCAACGCCGGCAACTGCTCCTGTCGCGGAAGCGCCGCCCGAGCCTAGCGCACACCAGCCGTCGCTGGCCGAGATATTCGCGGACCTCGGGAAGCCGGGGATGCAGATCGTCCCCACCGCCGGCGCCGTGGATATTCGACAGATCGAGCCCGCTCGTCCGGCACCGCCGCCGGCGCCCAAGGTCTCCGCGAAGCCCGAGGTCAAGCCCGACGATGTCGTGGAAGGCAAGCCCGACGCCAAGGGCACTACGAAGCCTGGCCCCAAGGCCGGCAAAGTTGACCCCAAGACGGGTAAGCCTGAGGCCAAGGGCCCAGGGAAGGGCGATCCGAAGGGCGATCCCAAGACCGAGGGCAAGCCGGGCGCCAAGGCCGATGCGCCCGCCAAGGGCAAGAAGCCTGCCGCTCCCGCCCATCCAAGCCGCATCTGGGTGCAGATCGGCGTGGGGCGTGACAAGGATGCCATCGCCTTCGATTGGCGCCGCTACCTCAAGCAATCGCCCGAGCTGCTTAAGGGGCGCCAGCCTTACGTGAGCGACATGGGGCGTACAAATCGCGTGCTTGTGGGTCCCTTCGAAACCCAAAAGGCCGCCAATGCGTTTATTGCCGACGCCAAGAAGCAAGGCTTTGACGATGCTCTGCCCTGGACAAGTCCGGCAGGTCAGGTAGTCGACCCGCTTTCGGCCAAGTAACCGTCCGAAGCCGCGGTGGTGCTGCCGCCCGCCTGATCTTATCCACACGCTGTTAACAGCCCAGTGCAGTTTTGCGCAGGCGATCGTGGCGTCCGGGTTGTGCAGGAGGGGCAAGGCAAAGCATCCATGCGGCCAAGCGTTGCGGAGGTCGAATGTCGGAGATCATGAGAACGGTTCAGGACGATATCGGCCGAGACGAAGAGGACAGCGCTCCCGTGGAGATGCTGGCCGCACTTTTCGAGGCGCGTGACTGGCCCTTTGAACTTGCCAGTGAGGATGAGCTTTCGGGCGAGGTAAAGGGCGCCTGGGCTACCTATCAATTCCAGGCCATCTGGCGTCCCGAAGACCGGGTGCTCCAGTTGCTCTGCCTGCCGGACGTGCGCATCACCGATGCGAAGCGCTCGGCCGTGTACGAGGCCTTGGCGCTGATCAACGAACAGCTTTGGGTCGGCCATTTCGATGTCTGGTCGAATGGCGGCGTGGTGCTTTATCGCCACGGCCTGATGCTGGGTGAGGACGGACTGCTTGGCCTGGACCAGGCACAGACCGTGGTGGAAGCCGCGATCGAGGAATGCGATCGTTTCTATCCGGTTTTCCAGTTCATCCTCTGGGGCGACAAGACCCCCACGGAAGCGCTGGCCGCCGCTCTGATCGACGCCGCCGGCGAGGCGTGATCCGGATTTGAATGCATGATTGCCGGGCTGGCAGCCGCTGGCCCGGTTCGAGCCCGGTTCGAGATTGCGTGCAGGGGTCTTGGCACGCATGAAGGGGTGCCCTAAGCCGCCCGCGTTTGCTGCATCATGCGGCGCGTTACGGCTTGAGGAAATGACATGGACCGCTTTCAGAACATCCTTCTCGTCGGCTGCGGCAACATGGCCGGGTCCATGCTGGAAGGTTGGCTGAAGGGCGGTGTTCCCGCGTCGCGCTTCACCGTCGTCGATCCCAAGCGCGAATCCGTTCCTGCAGGTGTGACGCTGCTGCAGGACCTGCCGGCAGAGGGCCGCTTCGATGCCGTCATGTTGGGCATCAAGCCGCAGGGGTTGGACGGTGCGGCACCGGCGATCGCGCCGCTGGTGGGGCAGCACACCGTGCTGTTCTCCATCCTTGCCGGCGTGGAATTCGACAGCCTGGCCGCGCGCTTCCCCGAAGCCGGCGCGATGCTGCGCATCATGCCCAATCTGGCGGTGGCGATCGGCAAGTCGCCGGTGGCGCTCGATTCGCGGGGGCTGGACGATGACGGCCGCGCCGACGTGACGGCGCTGATGGATCACCTCGGCACCCCCGAGTGGCTGGACAACGAAGGCCAGTTCGACGCGGTGACCGCGCTGACCGGTTGCGGGCCGGCCTTCGTCTATCGCTTTATCGATGCGCTGGCGGCAGGCGGTGTGGCGCTGGGGATCGAGCAGGCGCAGGCGCAGCGCCTTGCCGTGGCGATGGTGGAGGGTGCCTCGCAACTGGCGGCAGCCTCGCCGTTTTCGCCCGGCGAACTGGCCGACAAGGTGGCCAGCCCGGGCGGATCGACGCGTGCGGGCATGAACGTGCTGGATGCCGATGGCGCGCTGGCGTCGCTGATCGCCGCCACCATGAAGGCCTCCAACGATCGCAATGCGGAGATGGCGGCAGAGGCGCGCCGCGGCTGATCGGGCCGGTATGCCGATCCGCCTGGTCGGTAAGTCCGGTTCCTTTTACACTTTGACACAAACAGCTGTGGCCGGTTTTCCTTGAAAAGCGGTGCGGCGAAGGCGATATTCGGTTGGTCCGGGTTCCCGCGTTTGGCGGCGAGCCCGTCTAAGGGAGTGTGACATGGCGAATTGGAACGACCCCCAGCCCGGTACGGGCTTCGGAGCGTCTCCGAGCCTCGATAGCAGGACTGGCGGCAAGGTCGCGTACGATACGGGCCTGCGTCGCTACATGCTGTCGATCTACAACTACATGGCCTCGGGCGTTCTGCTCTCGGGCGTCGTGGCGCTGGGCTTTGCGACTTCGGGCCTTGCCGTGCAGGTGCTGAGCAGCCCGCTGCGCTGGCTGGTCATGCTGGCGCCGCTCGGTTTCGTGATGGCGATGAGCTTCGGCTTCCAGCGGATGAAGACCTCCACCCTGCAAATGCTCTACTGGGGCTTCTGCGTGATCATGGGCCTGTCGATGGCCTCGATCTTCCTGGTCTTCACCGGCGCCTCGATCGCGACGACTTTCTTCGCGACCGCCGCCGCCTTCGCGGGCCTCAGCCTGGTGGGCTACACCACCAAGAAGGATCTTTCGGGCTTCGGCACGTTCCTGACGATGGGCCTGTTCGGCATTCTGATCGCCATGCTGATCGGCATGTTCGTCCAGTCCACGGCGCTGCAGCTGGGGATCTCGATCCTGGGCGTGCTGATCTTCGCGGGCCTGACGGCTTACGATACCCAGGCGCTGAAGAACCAGTATTACAGCGTTCGCGGTACCGAGTTCGTGGGCAAGGCCGTGGTCATGGGTGCTCTGCGGCTCTATCTGGACTTCATCAACATGTTCCAGTTCCTGCTGAGCTTCCTGGGCGATCGCAGGTAATCCACCGTTTTCCACATTTGATGGTTGCTATGCCCGGTTCGATTCGTCGCACCGGGCATTTTCTTTGCTGCCCGGTCGCTGTAGTTAGTAAAGATCGAGGAAATTTGGAGTGATCGGGGTGGTAAACCTGAAGAATCGCGGCCTGGCATGGGGCCTTTCGCTGGCAGCAGGTTCGCTCGCCGTGACTTTGGCTGGCTGCGGGCCGGAGAAGGTGGCCGTTGCGCCGCCGCCGCCACCGGCAGCGGTCGTCATCCCGCCGCGGCCGATGCCGCCGATGGGCGCGCAGGCCAACATGGTGATCCCGGCGCTGGCCGTGAACGGTTCGCGTACGACGGTGAATTCGGGCATTTCGCAGGCCCAGACGCTGTGGAACCTGCGTTCGGCCTACAACGTGGCCGCGCTGAACTGCATGGGGCCGGATCACGGGCCGATCCTGGCCGGCTACAAGGACTTCCTTGTGCGCCATGCCAAGGAGCTGACCGCCACGAACAAGGCGGTCGATAAGGAATTTGCCGCCAAGTACGGCAAGGGCGGGACCAAGGCGCGCGAAACATATCAGACGCAGGTCTACAACTTCTTCGCGCTGCCGCCGGTGGTTCCCGCGCTGTGCAACGCCATGATCGGCCTTGCCGCCGAAATGCAGGCGGTTCCCGCCAGCCAGCTTAATGCCTATGCAGTGGGCGGTCTGGCCAAGGCGGAGGCTCCCTACATGGAGTTCTTCAACAGCTACGACCAGTATCGCGCTGATCTGACCGCCTGGAATGCGCGCTATGGCGCGGGCCAGCCCAGTCCGATGCTGGCGGCACCGCAGGCGGGCAGCCCGGCAGGCGTCACCCCGGTGGCGACGGCACCGGCCACCAAGCCGCAGCAGCAGGCTTACGCACAGTAAGTCTGCCAGGTAGTGTTTGCAGAAGCCGGTGTCCCGCCAGAGCGGGGCGCCGGCTCTGTCGTTTCAGCGAACCGGGCAACCGGCGCGACCGTTCGTTTGGCGTGGGCGAAAATTCCGGTGCCGCCACTTTTGCTCTTTCAACGGGCGTTTCTTCTCGCTAAGGGAGCGCTCCCGATGCGGTAACTCGCCTTGGGAAAGGACTGGAACGGGGCCGTAGCTCAGATGGGAGAGCGCGTCGTTCGCAATGACGAGGTCAGGGGTTCGATCCCCCTCGGCTCCACCAATCCTTACATGTCTGACCTGAGCCGGACGAACCGGTTCTACCCCGGCCCGAGGCGTGGATGCGCGACAAGGTCGGGTTTTTTGTTTATCTGGCCAGAGGTGCCGCGCGTGTCGCAGCATCGCCCGTGGCCGTCTTTGAATCCGCTGGACCGAACCCATGCACTTTCTTGATCAGGCGAAAATCTATATCCGTTCCGGCGCCGGCGGCCCGGGCGCGGTCTCGTTCCGTCGCGAGAAGTACGTGGAGTACGGCGGTCCGGACGGCGGCAACGGCGGCAAGGGCGCGGACATCGTGTTCGAAGCGGTGGCCGGCCTGAACACGCTGATCGATTTCCGCTACACCCAGCACTTCAAGGCCCCGCGCGGTGGCCACGGTATGGGCAAGAACCGCAATGGCGCGGCAGGCAAGGATCTTGTCATCAAGGTTCCCGTCGGCACCCAGATCGTCGATGATGAGGACCGCGAAACGGTTCTGGCCGATCTTACCGAAGCCGGCCAGCGCGTGACGCTGATGGAAGGCGGCATGGGCGGCCGCGGCAATGCCAGCTACAAGACCAGCACCAACCGCGCCCCGCGCCAGCACCAGCCCGGCATCCCGGCGCAGGAAATGTGGGTCTGGCTGCGCCTGAAGCTGCTGGCCGACGTTGGTCTGGTCGGCATGCCGAACGCGGGCAAGTCCACCTTCATCAACAAGCTGTCGAACGCGAAGGCGAAGGTGGGCGATTATGCCTTCACCACGCTGCGTCCGCAGCTGGGCGTCGTCACCCACAAGAACCGCGAGTTCGTGCTGGCGGACATTCCCGGCCTGATCGCCGGTGCGGCGGACGGCGCCGGCATCGGCGACCGCTTCCTGGGCCATATCGAGCGCTGCCGCGTGCTGGTACACCTGATCGACATTTCCAACACCGATCCGGTGGAGGCGATGCACATCGTCGAGGAAGAACTGGAAGCGTATGGCGGCGGCCTGGAAGGCAAGCCGCGCCTGGTCGCGCTCAACAAGATCGACCTGGTCGATGACGCCCTTGCCGCCGAATATGCCAAGGAACTTCTGAAGGCAGGCGCCCACGAAGTGTTCCCGATTTCCGGCGCAACCGGGAAGGGCATGTCGAAGCTGCTCGACGCGGTGATCGACTACCTGCCCGCCGCCACCGTAACCGAACGTCCCGAAGGCGAGCAGGAAGAGGCGGACGAGAAGCCCTGGTCCCCGATCTGACAGGCGAAAGCGTGGCCACGACGCTTGACGATCTGGGGCCGCGCATCTGCATCACCGGGCCGTCCAACAGTGGCAAGTCCACCCTGAAAGCGGCGATTGGCCGGGTGCGCGAGATGACCGCGATCCATCTGGATCAACTCCATCGCCAGCCGCGCACCGGATGGCGGCAAGGATCGCGTGAAATGGCAGATTTAAGGCACCGGCCATGACGGATTCGAACGTAAACCAGCGCAGGCCCGTGGACGGGCGCGCGGCCATGATGATGGTCGGGCTCTGTGCGATCTGGGGGATGCAGCAGACGGCGCTGAAGGCGGCCGCGCCGGACATGGCGCCGGTATTGCAGATCTCGCTGCGTTCGGGGCTTGCTGCCGTGGTGATCGCTGCGCTGGTATTCCTGCGCGGCGAGGCCCATGCGCTGCGCGGCGGCACGTGGAAGGCGGGTCTTGCGATCGGCGTGCTGTTTGCGCTCGAATACTTGTTCATGGGTGAAGGGCTGCGTTTCACCAGTGCCTCGCACATGGGCATTTTTCTCTACACCGCCCCGATCTTCACCGCGCTGGGGCTGCATTTTCGCTTGCCGGAAGAGCGGCTGAGCCCGTTGCAGTGGCTGGGCATCGCCACGGCCTTTGCCGGGGTGGCAGTGTCCTTTCTGGGCGGCGCGAGTGGCGGGCCGCAGCACGGTTCGGCCTGGATCGGCGATCTCATGGGCGTCGGTGCCGGCGCATCCTGGGGTGCGACCACGTTGACGCTGCGCTTCTCCAAACTCTCCCACGCGCCGAGCACGGTGACGACGCTCTACCAGCTTCTGGGCGCTTTCGTGCTGCTGGCCGTTCTGGCGCTGGCGACCGGACAGACGCATGTCACGATCACGCCGCTGCTGGGGGTGAGCTTTGCGTTTCAGACCATCGGCGTCTCGCTGGTGAGCCTGCTGGTGTGGTTCGGCATGTTGCGCGTCTATCTGGCGTCGCGTCTGGGCGTGCTTTCATTCATGACGCCCCTGTTCGGCGTGGCTTTCGGCGTGGTGCTGCTGGGCGAGCGGCTGGAGCCGGCCTTCATCGCCGGTGCGGTCATGGTGATTGCCGGAATCCTGCTGGTCAGCGGCCACGAGATGTTCCGTGCGCGCAAGGCGCGACGTGCCGTAACCGGCTGACGCGCCTGTCTATCGCCCTTGCATTCGGTCCATCGTTCCTATCGCGGGACAGGGCGCGGACTGTTTCGCAAGCGAGCGCTTTTCAGCGCGCGGCATTTCTCCTAGAGGCTAGCCGCAAATGCCCATCGCACGCCTGACAGACCTTGCCGATCCCAGCTTGTGCCCCCGCCTTGTCGTCAAGGTGGGCTCCGCCTTGCTTGTGGGAACCGGCGGCGTTCGCCGCGCCTGGCTGACGGCTCTGGTGGAAGAGATCGCCGCCGCGCGCAGCCGCGGGCAGCAGGTCATCGTTGTCTCATCCGGCGCGATCGCGCTGGGGGCGGCGACTTTGGGGCTGGAAAAGGGCGGGCGCGGATCGCTGGCCGATGCGCAGGCCAGCGCCGCCGTGGGGCAGATCGCGCTGTCCGGCCTCTGGGCCGAACTTCTCGGCACGCATGGCCTTACCGCCGCGCAGATGCTGCTGACGCTGGAAGACCTTGAGGAGCGCCGCCGTTACCTGAACGTAACCGCCACGCTCGGCCGTCTGCTCGATGCGGGCGCGGTGCCGGTGATCAACGAAAACGATTCGGTGGCGACCGAGGAAATCCGCTTCGGCGACAACGATCGCCTTGCCGCGCGCGTCGCCCAGGCGGCGCAGGCAAGCGCAGTGGTGCTGCTTTCCGATATCGACGGGCTTTACGATCGCCATCCCAAGCTGCCCGGCGCGGCGATGATCCCGGTGGTGGAAGGCATCACCCCGGCAGTGCGCGCGATGGCCAGTGCGGAATCGAATTCCGGCATGGGTTCGGGCGGGATGATTTCCAAGCTTCAGGCGGCCGAGATTGCCGAACTGGCCGGAATCGCCATGGTGATCGGCAATGGACAGGTGGAGCGGCCGATCGAACGGATCGTTTCCGGCAACGTCGGCACGCTGTTCCTGCCGTTGGGTAAAGCCGGCGCACGCAAGGCCTGGCTGGGCGGGCGCCTGCGGCTTACCGGCACGATCCACGTCGACGACGGTGCGGCGGCGGCCCTGCTGCGCGGCTCCAGCCTGCTGGCCAAGGGCGTTACCGCGGTGGACGGCGCGTTCGAGCGCGGCGACGCGATTGCCGTTACCGACGCGCGCGGCCACGTGATCGCGCACGGCCTGTCCGAATATGCCGCGGGGGAATGCGCGGCGATCAAGGGGCTTCATTCGAGCGAACAGGCAGCCGTGCTTGGCTATTCCCCGCGCTCGTCCGTGGTCCACCGCGACCAGATGGTACTGAAGGCCCGACCGGAAAGAGCATGAACCAGAGCGACCGTCCCGTAATCGCGCTTACCGGCGCCACCGGCTTCGTCGGCCAATCCGTGATCGAGGAGGCGGTGCGCGCCGGCTATCACGTGCGCGCGCTTACCCGGCGCGAGCAGGGGCCGAACCCGCTGCTCGATCCGCATGTCACCTGGGTGCGCGGCGAACTGCGCGATACCGCATCGCTCTCGCTATTGACGCGCGGGGCGGAGGCGATCGTCCATGTCGCCGGCGTGGTCAACGCGCCCGATGCCGCCGGGTTCGAGGCGGGCAACGTCGCCGGCACGCTGAACCTGATCGAGACGGCGGTGGTGAAGGGCATTGCCCGGTTCATCTACGTTTCGTCGCTCTCCGCGCGCGAGCCGCAGCTTTCGGCCTATGGCGCCTCCAAGGCGCGGGCGGAAAAGCTGGTCATGGCCAGTCCGCTGGAATGGACGATCGTGCGTCCGCCAGCGATCTATGGCCCGCGCGACAAGGAAATGTTCGAACTGTTCCGCGCCGCCCGCTGGGGCGTGGTGCCGGTGCCCGGGCACGGCCGCGCGTCGATGATCCATGTCGAGGATCTGGCGCGGCTGCTGGTGGCGCTGGTGCCGGCGGGCGAGCCTGTCACCGGCCGCATCGTGGAGCCCGACGATGGCCGACCGAACGGCTGGAGCCATGCCGAAACGGCGCGCGCCATCGGTATCGCCGTGGGCAAGCGCGTGCGCGTCGTCGGCCTTTCGCGCGGCGTGCTGATGATGGTGGCCAAGGCCGACAACTTCCTGCGCGGCGCCAATGCCAAGATGACGCCCGATCGCGCTTCCTATTTCAGCCATCCCGACTGGGTGGTGGGTGCAGAGGCGCGCGTGCCCGAAACCTTGTGGCAACCCCGGATCGCCACCGAGGACGGGCTGCGCGCCACCGCCGAATGGTATCGCGGCGAAGGCTGGCTCTAGTTTACGCCCTGGAGCGGTTTGCGATCCGATTGCATCGGATCAACCGCTCCAAGCGTCTGGTTTGCCGCATTTTCGAGTCATCAGGTGATTCCACCTGATTGGAAATGCTCTGATCCGGAGCAACGCTTAGTCCACCTGCATCCCGATCTTCACGCCGCGCCTCTACCGCAGGCGGTGGCAGTGAAAGGGTTCAGGGATGGATTTCGCGTCCGGGCAGGGCAGCGGCTGGCTGCGACGGCAATCGATCAGGCGCCGGCTGTCGATACAGGCGATGGTCGCGGTTGCCTTGGGGCTGTGCCTGGTTGCGACGGCGGTCGTCGGTTCGGTGGAATCGCTGCGCATCAACGCCCTAGACGACAGGACATCGGATCAGGCGCTCTATGCCGTTCTGCTGGAAAAGGACTTCGCCTCGCTCGAACGCGATGTGTTTCGCCATGCCCTGATCGGCACTACGGCGACGGAGCAGGGCTGGAAGGGCAATGCCCGCGATCTGGCTTCGTCGATGGCGCAGACCCGCAAGCGGTTGGAGCCGGACGAGATCGCACCGTTCGAGCGAATGTCCGGGCTGGCGAAGGGCTATGACGAAACCGTTGCGGCCGCCTTTGCCGGGCCGAAGCCGTCGCCGGAGGTGCTCGCCGGGATCACCGCGCATGGCAGCGAGGTCGACGATGCCATCGAGAAGATCCGCGCCCCGGCCATTGCGCGCAGCGACACGATCGCGGCGGACCAGCGTGCAGTGTTGCTGTGGATCATGGCGATCACGGTCGGCCTGGCGGTGGCTTCTGGCGTGATTTCCTATCTGTTTGCCCGTGCAATCCGATCCAGCATCAGCGAGGAACTGGGCAGCCTGTGCCGGACCATCGCCGATATCGAGGCGGGCCAGTTCAATCTGCACATTCCCTATCGGGAGCGGGACGACGAGATCGGCGATCTCGCCCGTGCCGCTGCACGCTTGCGCGAAGCGCTGGCAGCGCGGGCGCAGGCGAATGCCGAGACGGGCGAGATGATCGAACTGGTCGGCGATCGGCTGAAAGGCATGGCGGGCGGCGATCTCACTGTCGAACTGCCGCCGCTGGCTCCGGCCTATGGCGGGTTGCGGGACGATTTCAACGTCACCGCGTCGCGGCTTCGGCAGGCGATGCAGTCGGTGGCCGCGTCGACCCAGACTATCCGCGCCGGGGCAGGGGAAATCAGCCATGCGTCGGACGACTTGGCGCGCCGTACCGAACTCCATGCCACAGAGATCGGCACGACTGCCCAGGCCGTGCGCGAATTGTCGCAAGCGCTGCAAGTGACGGCAGACGGCGCGGCAGAGGCCCGGCGCGGCGTCGATGCGGCGGTAAGTGAGGCCCGGCGGGGCGGCGCAGTGGTAGGGCAGGCGGTGGGCGCGATGGCGCAGATCGAAGGGTCTACGGCGGAGATCGGCAGCATTATCGCGGTGATCGACGCCATTGCCTTCCAAACCAACCTGCTGGCGCTCAACGCCGGTGTGGAGGCTGCGCGTGCGGGGGAGGCGGGCAAGGGTTTCGCCGTGGTGGCGACGGAGGTTCGCGCTCTGGCGCAGCGATCGGCCGATGCGGCGAAGGACATTCGTCGGTTGATAGAGGCGAGTTCCGCACAAGTTTCCGCCGGAGCCGACATGGTGCGGCGGACGGGTCAGGCGCTGGACGCGATCATTGCCCGGATCGACACCGCGACCGATGTCGTCACCCGGATTGCGCAGGACTCCTCCGTGCAGGCCGAACGTTTGCGCCAGACGGAAAATACCGTCGGCCAGATGGACGTGGTGACCCAGCAGAACGCCGCTATGGTAGAGCAGGCGACGGCCGCTGCGCGCAGTCTTGCTGCGGAGGCGGACAGGCTGGCCGATCTGGTGGTGGGTTCCGGATCGGCGAGGGCAGCGTGGTGGCGTTCGCCGCACCGCGCCGGGCGCTTCCCGGCCGGGTGCTTGCGGGCGGCGCCTTCGCGGCTTCCACCCCGCAATCGGCACCGATGCCGCGTGCCGTCCTGCCGCCTCCATCAGCCTCGGCAGCGGCGCTTGCGCCGTCCGACGAGGCTGACTGGTCGGAGTTCTAGGGCTTTCCCCCCTATCCCTGGATCACGCCGATGCAGGGACCAAACCCGATCGACACCGCACCTTCGGCATTGAAGCGGCCGGCGAGGGTCAGTTCGTCGCCATCTTCCAGGAAGGTGCGGGTTTCGCCCGTAGGCAGGGTGATGGGCTGGCGACCGGCGCGGGTGATCTCCATCAGGCTGCCCTGCGTGCCGTCTTCGGGGCCGGAGATCGTGCCGGTGCCCAGCAGGTCCCCCGTATTCATTGCACAGCCGTTCGATGCGTGATGGGTCACCATCTGGGCGACGGTCCAGTACATGTTTGCGGCAGGGCCGTGGCTCAGGCGCAGCGGGGCCATGCCGGCTTGGCGCATTTTGGCGGTGGAGAGGAAAACTTCCAGTTCCAGCGAGAACGCGCCCTCTGCCTGATCCGCGTCATCCCAAAGATAGGGCAGCGGCCGGGGATCGCCGGCCGGGCGCGGCGGCTGCGCGGCGCGGAACGGGGCGAGTGCCTCCATCGTCACCAGCCAGGGGGAGACGGTGGTGAGGAAGCTCTTGGACAGGAACGGCCCCAGCGGCTGGTATTCCCATGCCTGCACATCGCGGGCGGACCAGTCGTTGAGCAGGGTCAGGCCGGCCACATGGTTCAGGGCCTGCGCGATCGGGATCGGCTGGCCCAGTTCGTTGCCCGAGCCCATCCACACGCCCACTTCCAACTCGTAGTCGAGCCGCTTGATCGGTCCGAACGAGGGGCCCTCGGCGTCGGGCGCCTTGGTCTGGCCTTGCGGACGGATCACCGGCGCACCGCTGGGGCGCACGGTGGAAGCGCGGCCGTGATAGCCGATGGGCACGTGCTTGTAGTTGGGCAGCAGCGGATTGTCGGGCCGGAACAGCGTGCCGATATTGGTCGCGTGGTGGATGCCCACGTAGAAGTCTGTGTAGTCGCCAATGCGGGCGGGCAAGTGCAGCGTGGCTTCGTTCATCGGCACCAGCAGGGGCTCCACGGCCTCGCGCTCTGCCGCGCCTTCTGCGAGCAATGCCGAAACGCGGTGGCGCAGTGCCGTGCGCGGGCCGGTGCCCATCGCCAGCAGCGCGTTCAGGCTATCGCCCGATGCCGCCTGCGCTGCGGCGAGTGCCTCGCCCTCAAGCAGGCCGGTTTGCGCCAGGGCGGCGAGGTCGAGAATCCAGTCGCCAATCGCCACGCCGCCGCGCGGCGTTTCATCGGGGCGGGAAAACACGCCCAGCGGCAGGTTCTGGATCGGGAAATCGCGATGGCTGTTGGCGCTTTCCACCCAGGAACGCAGCGCGGGCGCGTGGGTGCGGTCGACGGGGGGCATGGGTTTCCTCTCTTTCGCGATTATTCGTGCAGCGTCTGTAGCCGCTGGATCCGGCAAGGTCACGGCCATTCAATCAGATTGTTGCGCCGTGTTATTCCATCCTTGCGTCTCGGTCATGACGAATGGGACCGGATGGCCCGATGCATCACGGGCCGGGCGGAAGCGAAACCGGCGGGAAATATGGTCGCAAGTGGCGGCGTCGAGATCGGGTCGGCCGCTGGAGGTGATCACCGTGCAACCGCTGACCAGTCCATCGATGCCGATGCGATAACGCACGGTGATCTCGGCGCCCGCCCGGGCCTTGCGCAAGTCCGGGGGCAAATCCGAATAGAGCATGCGTCCCGAAACCTGCCGAGGCTGGGTGGCGACGCCGGCGTTGACGCCCCCGTCCGCACCGCCGCCATCTCCCCCGCCCCCGCCCGATCCATGGCCGCTCCCCCCGGCGCCGCTTCCCGTGCCCGTCGATCCCGTGCCGCCGGTTCCGACCACGGGCGCGGTGGTGATGGGCGGCGAAGGAGCCAGCACAAGCGGCGCTGCGGGGGCCACGACCGGCGCGCCCCTGGCACCCACAGGGGCCGATGGCGCCGGAGCTGCCTTGGATCCGCTATGCCGGGCTGGTGCTGGCGGCAGAGGAGGAGGTGGTGGAGGTGGCGGCGGAGAGGCTTCCGGCACGGTAACGATCGCCACCAGCGCCGCATCGGCACCGACGGGGGGCATTCGCAGGGTAAGCCCATGCAGCAAACCCACGAATCCTGCCGCAACGACCGCCGCCGATGCCAAAGCCGCAATGGGGTTATGCGATCTGTCGCGCGGCTGCCTCATACCCGATGGAACAAGTTGCCGACCCAATTGGTTTCGCCGGGTTCGCCAATTGCTGAAGTCCGTCCGAATACGACAAAATGTTGCAGGCGTGCAGGAACCGCCGCTTCGCCAGCCCGTTATCCTGATCACTACGACCCATTACGGAGATGCAACAATGACTCTTCTTCTCATTCTGGTGGTCGGCGGCGTAATCGGCTGGCTCGCTTCGATCCTGATGCGCACCGATGCGCAGCAAGGGCTTTTCCTCAACGTCGTCGTCGGCGTCGTGGGCGCGCTGATTGCAGGCGTTCTGATCACCCCGCTGATCGGCGGCGCACCGATTACCAGCGGCGCGTTCGATATCATGTCGCTGTTCGCCTCGTTCCTGGGTGCGGTGATCCTGCTGGCGATCGTCAACCTCTTCCGCCGCGGCTCAATCCGCTGAGTCCAACGGTGACCGGAGAGGGCCCGGCTCTCAGGAGCGAACCCTCTCCGGAGCGATAAACAGGGAAAGGATGCAAAGCCTATGAAACCGATCCGTATGACCGCCGCCGTCGCGGCGATTGCTGCCGCCTCGCTGGGCCTTGCCGCCTGCAACAACAAGGCGGACGACGCTACCGAGAAGCAGGCCGACGCGGTGGAGCAGTCGTCCGATAATGCGGCCGATGCCATGCACGACCAGGCCGACCAGATGACCGGCGCCGCAGCCGATGCCATGGACGCCAAGGCGGATGCCGTCGAAAAGGCGGGTGAGGCCAAGTCCGATGCGCTGGAAAACAAGGCGGACAACGAGACTGCCCAGCACCCGCAATAAAGCGATTGCGGTGATGCCGGGCGCCGGGCTTCCATCGGAAGTATCGGGCCAAATGGGCAACGGAAAGGATGGCGGCCATGCCGCCATCCTTTGTCGTTTTCGCGGTGCAACGGGGGCTTTGCACGGTGCCTTCGTTTTGCCCGACAATCCGTGCTTGAATTGTCGGGCAATAAGACAGACATAGCCGGCGACCCGTTTGATGAGTCCACCGCCGTTTGCCGGCGCGCGGGGGACGGCCAGATGATCTGAACCACGTTCTCGATAACCGAAACAGGAAGACAGCCATGACCATTTCCCTGATGCCGCTGCCCTATGCGCAGGACGCTCTCGAACCGCATATCTCGGCCAAGACGCTGGAAATCCACCACGGCGCCCACCACAAGACCTATGTCGACAAGCTGAACGCGGCCATCGAAGGCACGCCCAACGCCGACAAGTCGGTTGAGGAAATCACCAAGTCGGCATCAGGCCCGATGTTCAACAACGCGGCGCAGATCTGGAACCACGGTTTCTACTGGTACTCGATGAGCCCGACCAAGACCGCGCCGAGCGGCGCGCTGGCCGCTGCCATCGAAAAGGATTTCGGTTCGCTCGACGCGCTACTGGAAGCGCTTTCGAACGAAGCGGTGAACCACTTCGCTTCGGGCTGGGCCTGGCTGGTCGTCGACGGCGGCACGCTCAAGGTGATCTCGACCCATGACGCCGGCTGCCCGATCACCACCGATGTGAACCCGCTGCTGACCATCGATGTGTGGGAGCACGCCTACTACATCGACCAGATGAACAAGCGCCCGGCCTATGTGAAGGCCGTGCTTGAGAACCTGATCAACTGGGACTTCGCGGGCGAGAACTTCGACCGTGGCACGGCCTGGACCTACCCGGCGTAAGCCAAGCCTCGTCGCAGGTTTTTGAAAGGGTCGGGTCGCCACGGGCGGTCCGGCCCTTTCGCATTTTCCGGATCAAGCGGTGAGGGCAGGGGCGATCCTGCGCTCATCGCTTGCTTCCCCTCAAAAGGACATTTCTGACATGGATATCGGATTCATCGGGCTGGGCGCGATGGGTAGCGCGATGGCGCGCAATCTGGCGAAGGCAGGGCACCGTGTGCGGGCGTGGAACCGCTCGGGCGGCACGGTGGAGGGTGTGGACATGGTTTCCACCCCGGCGGAAGCTTTCGCCAGCGACGTGGTGTTGACGATGCTTTCGGAAGACGGCGCGATCCGTGACGTCCTGCTGGACAGCGGCGTGCTGGACGGGGCGCCGCAGGGCGTGGTCCATCTCGTCTGCTCGACCATCTCGGTCGCCTTCGCGCGTGAACTGGTGGAGCGGCACGAAGCGGCGGGCGTGGGCTACCTGTCGGCCCCGGTTCTGGGCCGGCCGGACGTGGCGGCGGCAGGGCAGCTCAACGTGATCCTTGGCGGCCCCTCCGCCCTTCGCGGCGGGCTCGATCCCGTCTTCGCGGCAATCGCCGGCAAAGTGTGGGACATGGGCGAGGAAGCGCCGCGCGCCAATGCCGCCAAGATTGCCTGCAACATGCTGATCACCATGGCCATCGAAGGCATGGCCGAGGCTGTCGTGCTGACCGAGGGGCTGGGCGTGGAGCGTGAAGCGCTGTTCGACCTGCTGACCGGTACGCTGTTCGGTGGTCGCATCTACCAGAACTATTCGGGCATCATTGCAGAGGGCAAGTACGAGCCCGGCTTCAAGGCGACCCTGGGCCTCAAGGATTTGCGTCTTGCCAAGGAACTCGCGGCCGAGACGGCGCCGGGCACGCAGGGCCACCTGCCGATGCTTGATGCCGTGCATGCCCAGATGGGTGCGACGGTGGAGGGCGGCTATGCCGCGCGTGACTGGGCCTCGATGGCGGATTTCACGATCGAACAGGCCAGGGGCTGATCGTTCAGATCAGCCCGGCATAGGCGCCTGATCGTTCAGATCAGGCCGGCATAGGCGCCGCCGTCCAGTGCCAGGTGCTGGCCGGAGATAAATCCGGCCTGCGCCGCGCACAGGAAGGCGCAGGCATCTCCGAACTCGCTTGGATCGCCGATGCGCCCTGCCGGGCCGCGTCGGCCGATCCGGGCGAAGGCTTCCTCGATATCGATCCCTTCGGCGGCGGACCGGCGCCGGGCCAGTTCCATCAGCCGATCGGTGCGAAAGGGGCCGGGCAGCAGGTTGTTGATCGTCACGTTGTCCGCCACGCATTCGGCCTGCGCGGACTTGGTCATCGCCATAAGCCCGGCGCGCGCGGCGACCGACAGGCCCATGTCTATCGTCGGCGATTTCACTTGGGCGGAAGTGATGTTGACCACGCGCCCGAAGCGACGCGCGCGCATGCCCGGCAGCACCGCGCGCATCATTTCGATCGGCGCGATCATGTTGGCGGCAACCGCGGCCTCCCAGTCGGCCGGTTCCAGATCCGCGAGCCGGCCCGAGCGGGGGCCGTGGTTGTTGTTGACCAGGATGTCGGGATCGGGACAGGCGGCGAGCAGGGCGGCGCGGCCTTCGGCACGGCTCATGTCCCCGACCACGCGATGGACCTGCGCGCCGGTGGCGGCGGCGATGTGGTCGGCGGCTTCGTCCAGCCGCCCTGTATCGCGGCCGTTGATCCACACTTCCACGCCCTCGCGCGCCAGCGAGGTGGCACAGGCAAGCCCCAGCCCGCGTGAGGATGCGCAGACGATCGCCTTGCGTCCCGATATGCCGAGATCCATGCTCTTGCTCCCCTATGTCAGGCGCTCGGCCTAAGCGGGCGGCCTAGGCGGGCGGCTAGGTGCAAGCAAGCGCGGGAAAGAGCCACTGCAAAAATCGAATGGCACGCCGCAGCAGTTCGATCGACTGCTGCGGCGCACGCTATTCCGGCCGGCGTGCTTTCGTGGCGATCTGTTCGGGATCACCGTCCAACAGGCGAGCCAGATCGCCGCGTGCGCGGGCGACGCGGCTTTTCATCGTGCCGATCGGGCAGCCGGCAATTTCAGCGGCTTCCTCATAGCTGAAACCCGAAGCACCGACCAGAAGCACGGCTTCGCGCCGCTCCGGGGCCAGCTTTTGCAGGGCCGTCTCCATATCGCCAAGGTGCAGGGGGCTTTCCTGATCGGCCTCCATCACCAGCAGACGCTCGGCCGTGCCCTCGTCCAGGTCGGTCTGGCGGCGGCTCTTGCGCAGTTCCGACAGGTAATGATTGCGCAGGATGGCGAAAGTCCAGGCCCGCATATTGGTGCCGGGCGTATAGCGATCGCGCGCCGTCCACGCCTTGATCAGCGCTTCCTGCACCAGATCGTCGGCAAAATCGGGCCTGCCCGAAAGCCCGCGGGCAAAGGCGCGCAAGTGCGGCAGCACGCCCAGCAATTCAGTGCGAAAGGCCTGCTCGGCGGGCGAGACGCGCAGCCGGTCAGTCATCGTCGCTTCCATCGAGCTTTCGGAGGAGATCCGTAAAGCTGTCCGGAAGCGGCTCTTCAACCACGGAGTTGTACAGCTTTCTCAGCCCCTTGGCCCAGCCAGGCTCGCCCGGCCCGGCTCCGGCCGGGGCGGTTCCGCCGACGCTGCCGGTCATGCCACCTTCGGCGCCAAGACCGATGGCGCGCGGCGCATCGGGGGCGGTTTCCGGTGGCATTCCGGGCTCGTCCGGCTTGCCTTGTTCTGGAGGCTGATTCAATGCAAACTCCCTTTCGAACTGCGCACTTGCGTGCAGAGCGGTATGCGGTCAAGACCGCTTTCCCGCCTGCCGGCCTGGAAAACTGCTTGCCGGGCATGATCGGTCCGTCCTGCGCGCCGAACCGAGGATGCGGGACGTCTCGCCAGCCGAAGCGCCGTCCGGGCGAGACGATGGCATTTCCGCAAATCTGAACGTCGTGAACGGATCATGAAGGGCAAGCATCGTTTTGGCTGGAACAAACCGCCCCGCTCATGGTTCCCTGACATGCGATGACTTGCCAGATGCGCCCCCGGGTATTCCTTTCACATTGTCGTTTGCGCCGCGCACGCTTATCGGGAACCGGATTTGAAACTGCGGGGATTTCCGGGTGATTGACCAGGCTCTGCTGGACAGGGTCCAGAAGCAAGCGTGGTTTCACAAGTATCCGCGCGGGTGGCCCTTCCTGCTCTTCGTGATCGCGTCGATCACGACGGCGGTGTCGGTCATGGCCATCGAGCGGGCGGATCGCCAGACCCGCCGCGTGGAGCTGGACCGCAACCTTACCGAGATCGCATCGGCGCTGGAGCGCCGGGTGACCGAGAATATCGCCCTGCTGCGGGCGGGCGGGGCCTTGTTCGCCAGCCAGCAGGATGTCAGCGAGGAGCAGTTCCGCGCCTTTGCTCAGGATCTGCAGGGCAAGGGTAATCTCTACGGTTCGTTGGGTATGGGCTGGGCTCCGCTGGTGCCGGTGGACCATCTTTCCGAACTGGAGGTGGCTATCCAGGAAAGGCGAGACCCCGATTGGCTGGTCCACCCGCGCCCCGGCGTCGGGCAGGAATATGCGACGCCGATCGTCTATCTCGAACCGCAGGACACTGCCAACCGGACGGCGATGGCCTATGACATGTTCTCCGATCCCACGCGCAGGGCGGCGATGGAGCGGGCGATGGCGCTGGGCAAGCCGGTGGCTTCCGGCAAGGTGCAGCTTGTGCAGGACATGGGCAAGCCGGCGACGGCGGGGTTCCTGATCTACATGCCGATCATAGTCGGCGGTGCCGGCCACCGGCAGGTGAAGGGTTTCGTCTATAGCCCGTTCCGTGCCGAACAATTCCTGACATCGGCATCCGAACTCTATCGCAACGACCAGATCGACGTGGCGGTCTATGACGGTTCGGTAGCACCAGAGAACCTGTTGGCGGAGCGGCAGACCGATGGGCTGACCGGGCCGGCGATGGAGCGCAAGATCGACGTGGGAAGCCATGTCTGGGTGGTGGCGATCAGCGATCGCAAAGTGGGGCTGCTGTCCACCGCATCGCGGATCACGCTGTTCTTCGGGGCGCTCACCTCGCTGATGGTCATGGCGATCGGACGCTTCATCACGCGCCGCGCGGCGGAGGATCGGCGCGTGCTGGAATGGCTGCAGGGGCAGGCGGCGATCCGCAATTCGCTGACCCGCGAACTCAACCACCGCGTGAAGAACACGCTGGCCAACGTTCTGTCGATCGCCGCGCTCACGCGCCGACGGGCGACCGATATCGACGATTTCACCGACAGCCTGACCGCGCGCATTCGCGCCCTGTCGGCCACGCACGACCTGCTTTCGCAGTCGGACTGGCGGCACGCGGCGCTGGGCGATGTGGTCCGCTCCGAGCTTGCTCCCTACATGGAAGGCAGCGAGCGGCATGTCGAAATGTCGGGGCCCGACATCAAGCTGGCCCCCAACGATGCGATGTCGCTGGGGCTGGCGATCCATGAACTGGCCACCAACGCCGCCAAGTACGGCGCGCTGACGCGGGCCGAGGGGCGGATCCACGTCAACTGGTCGATCGTTACGCCGGAACTCGCGGTGGTTCACTGGCGCGAAGAAGGCGGGCCGCTAGTGAGCGAGCCAGCAAAGCGCGGCTTCGGCCGCGACCTGATCGAAAAGATCGTGGCGCACGAGTTGAAGGCGGACGTGGACCTGGCATTCCTGCCCGCCGGGGTGGAGTGCCGCCTGAAAGTGCCGGTTCGTTCCAGCCGTGAATTCGCGCTTCGCAATGAGCGTCGATAACGGGACGCCCGGCGCGCGGAATAGAGCAATGCTACGCGGTTTTGCGGGCCTCGTTCTTTCGTATTATTTCACTCTTATTTAAGTGAACGGCCTGTAATCCGTCCCCGAAGAGTTCTTCGGGGGGTCAAGTCATGGATTCGCGTGCCTGGAACCGGCATATCGTGGAAAAGAAGGTCGAGTGCCGCGTCGGGGAGCGGATCGGCAGCGTTTTCCTCTACAACCTCTCGGTCGGCGGTGGGATGCTCGACGTCGCGCAACTGCCGATGACGGTGGGGGACGCGGTCGAAGTTTCCTTCGGCGGCATTCAGCGGAGCAGCGGGTTGGTGGTATGGGCGCACGACGGCTGCGCCGGCGTTCGCTTCGATACGCCGCTTCATGAAGCGGTGGTCCGCCATCTGGGCTTCAATCCGCCCGAACTCGATTTTGAGGCGCAGGCTCCGCGTGACCGGTTCGGCAGGGTGCTGCCCCCGATCGACGCGGGTGAACGTCCGGCGCTGTACTGAAAAGATCGGGAAATCCGCAAGCGACGGATTTCCCGATGGATGTCAGGCCCCGGTGGATGTCAGGCCAAAGTGCGGCCCGGCGCGAAGAACAGCGCCTGGCTGATCGCCGCACGCACCGTGGCTTCCTGGAACGGCTTGGTGACGAGGTAGGTCGGCTCCGGCCGTTCACCGGTCAGCAGGCGTTCCGGATAGGCGGTAATGAAGATCACCGGCACGTCGCCGAAGCGCAACAGATCTTCCACTGCATCGATCCCCGAACTGCCGTCGGCCAGCTGGATATCGGCCAGCACCAGCCCGGCAGGGCTCCGCTCGAAGATCTGCAACGCCTGGGCGTGCGTGGCAGCGGTGCCGACCACATTGTGGCCAAGCTCAGTCACCAGGCCTTCCAGTTGCATCGAAATCAGCGGCTCATCCTCGATGATCAGCACGTCGGTCGTGCTTTCGCTTTCGATTTCGATCACCGCCTGCATGACCAGCGCATCCACCTCTTCCGGCGTGACCCCCAGGATGGCGGCCGTCTCTTCGCGAGAGAATTCTTCCACGGTGGTCAGCAGCAGGGCCTGCCGATGCGTCGGCGCAACGCGGGCGAGCCGCGTCTGTGCCGCCTGTTCGGCGCCTTCCACGTCGGCGGAAAGCAGCGGTGAGGGATCCTCGACATGCCCGGTCGCCCAGATGCGGGTGAAGCCGGCGTAAAGTGCGGCGCGGCTCTGGGCGATCTCCTCGCGCAACGCGCGGTCCGCAAGCGCGGCTTCCAGCGTGGTGCGGACATAGGCGTCGCCCGAATGCTGAGAGCCGGTCAGCGCACGCGCGTAGCGGCGCAGGTAGGGCAGTTGGGCTGCGATCTGGTCAGAGACGGACATCGAAATTCCTCGGCTCCTGGAACAATGGTTCCCGTTGTATTCTTACCCGGCGAAACCGGTTTTGCACCCCGACCACGTTGCAATGTCTGGCAACCGTGGGAGGGCAGGGCAACATCAAAATTTTTTTCGCGCGGCGCTTCGTGACGGGAACCAACCAAACGTTTGCACGTTTCACGGACATCACCACTGGCTCCCCCACCCCCCGCAAACCGGTGGTGATCCGATCCCGAAGGCCTCCGTTCACCGAAAGAAGTGAACGGAGGCCTCAATCGTTTTGCGGCATGCTTGTTCCCACGCTCTGCGTATTTTTTCGCATATCTGCCTTTTCGGCTCGGTGGTGCCGGTGCGTCGGTCCGGTGCTCTTGTGCGACAGGGTGGCTTGCATTTGCGTCTTTCCGGGAACTTTCCGCAAGTTGGCTGCGTTACCCCGTCACTGATCCCGGCTTGCTCCGGGGTGGGCGGATAAAATGGAGGGTATCGCGATGGCTGGAACGATCGAAGCAGGGGCCGAAACTGAGACGCATCACGAGGCGTCGGTAAAGGCTGCTCCGGTGGCTCGCCTCAACGACCGCGACTTCAAGCGTGCGCTCGCAGAAGTGGCGCCGCACCTGCGTGCATTTGCGCGCGGCCTGTGCGGCTGCCGCGATCGCGCGGACGATCTTGCGCAGGAAACCATGCTGCGCGCCTGGGCTGCACGCGATCGCTACGCGGCCGGCACCAATTTCAAGGCCTGGACGTTCACGATCCTGCGCAATCATTTCTATAGCGAGGCGCGCCGCGCCCGCTTCCATGGCGATTACGACGAGGTTGCGGCCGAACGCATCCTTTGCGCAGAAGCCAGCCAGGAAAGCAGCGTGGAATTGGCCGATGTGCTGCGCGCGCTGACCACCATTCCCGAGACTTATCGGGAGGCCCTGATCCTGGTGGCCGCCGGCAACCTTTCCTATGAGGAAATCGCACGGATCTGCGGCATTGCGCTTGGTACGGTGAAGAGCCGCATCTGCCGGGCCCGCGCCATGCTGGCCAAAGTTCTCGAATCCGGACAGCTCCCGGATTTCCGTCACAATTTTGTCTTGACCGGAGACGCCGTGGATGCCTTCTTCGAAGAGCTGGTCAGGATCGCCAACGTCGACGAGGATGCCGAACTCGCCGCATGACAAGGAATGCCGTGTCTTGGGCCAGATGATTTCAGGGGGGGCTGCGTTGGAAGTCACGGGGGCAGCCAAAGTTCTCATCGTAGAGGATGAATTTCTGGTGGCACTGCAACTGGAAGACATCCTTTCCGATGGCGGGCACGAAGTGCTGGGCACTTATCCCGATGCAGCTTCGATTGCATCGCTGGGCGAGGCTCCGGACGTCGCACTGATCGATCTCAACTTGCGCGACGGATTGACAGGTCCGGCGATTGCCAGGGAGATCGCGGTGAAGTTCGGGTCTCGGGTGATTTATGTCACTGCGAACCCCGGACAGATCGATAGTCCGGCACCCACTGCGGTGGGTGTGGTGCAGAAGCCATTCTCACGCGAGGCGATACTCAATGCGGTAGCCTATGCGCTGGCGGGTTGTCCCGAAGCAGGGCGGCCTCGCGAACTGGAGCCATTGCAGCAGCTGCAGCAGCGCGCCTGAAAGGCGGTTCCAGTGCGTCTGACGTCGAGAAACGGTTGCCATTGCCTGGCGATGCAGTGATAGCAAAGATTGTGGGGGGCTTTCCACTTCCGTGACGGGAGTTGCCCATGAAGCCGTTCAAAAATCGTCGCGCGATCGCGCTCATTCCGATTTCCCTTGTGACCATCATGGCGATGGCCACCGCAACGCAAAGTTCGGGTCAGATCCCTGGGGTCTCTTCTGCCTTGCCCGATGTGTCCTCGATCGGGGGCAGCAACGCGGCCGGCGTCCTGTCCTACTGCGCGAAGAACAAGCTTATCGATCAGGTGCAGGGCAATTCGGTCTATTCCGCGCTCAGCAAGAAGCCCGATGTTGCACAGGATAGTCCAAGCTACACCTCCGGCGCTGCCGGCAATATTCTCGGCAGCGACGGCAAGACTTTCTCGCTGGACAAGGCGCCGAAGCAGGTTCGACAGAAGGCCTGCGACATGGTGTTGAAGCAGTCCAAGTCACTTCTCTAGAAACCCGTGCCAAACCATAGACCGTCCGGAAATTTGCGAATGCGCGAATTTCCGGACGGTCTGTTTGCGCAAGTCGGTCTTGGGCAGGACGGTTTGGAACTAACGGGATAAGTAAGTTCAGACCACGCCGGTCTCGTGTTCGCCCACCCTGGCCGGATCGATCGTGCCGCCGGTGGCCAGCCTGAACAGGCCCTTCAAGCCGATGTCCATGGTCCAGACTTCCGCATCGTCCACCTCGAAACGCAGCATGACCACGTTGGGGTCGTGTCTGCCGCCAGGAAACCAGCTTTCTACCGCGTTATTCCAATGCTTCTCGCGCGCGGCGGGGTCGGTTTCGGGGACCAGCGTCCCGGCCACACAGGCGAAAACTTCGTGGCCCAGCGTAACGACCTGAGCCATGGCGCGGCCGCCTTTGCCGATGCGATTGTCTCGCCGGCAAACGAACCAGACCGCGTGATGGGCTTCCTTGTCGAGCAGGGCCGTCATCGGTTCAGCATGTCCGGGGGAATTTTCCAGCCGGATCATGGCTACTGGGCTGATTGCAAAAGCTTTCCAGAACGTTTCGCGCACATTGTGATCCATGACGGTCTCCTCTCGGTCATAAATCAAACGCCGCGAAGACTAGGGGCGTTCCCGGATTACAGGGGGCCGGGAAGAAAAGGTCATGGTAATTCCCCGCGCGTCAAACGTGGAAAGCCGGCGTAGACTTCTGTTTGTCAGGCGGCGGGTCTTTTTTATTCGCGTGCGTCGCCGGGCAGTTCGGTAACCGCGGCTTCCAGTTCGCGTGGCTTGCGGGTTGCGAACTGCTTGGCCATGTGGCGTTCCTCCTCAGCCGAAAGGGCCTTTGCGGCGGTGGGGAACATGTCTTCCTCCTCCTCGTCGATGTGGTGGAGGTAGCGGTGGCGCATCTCCTTGAACTTCACCAGCCAGCCGGGCGAACTCATTTCGGTTTGAACCAGTTCGCCCAGGAAATCGTCGATTTCCTTGTGTTCGGAAACCGAATGGCGTGCATCGTCGCGAAGGTCCGGCTTGGCCAGCATCGTGGCGTAGAGCGTCTCCTCCTCAGCCGCCGCATGGGCCTGAAGTTCGCGGCGTAGCGCCTCGAACTGGGCGCGGCGTTCGGGGCTGTCGCCATGGGTTTCGCCCAATTGCTCCAGCATCTGGCGCTGGCGGTCGTGATCCTGCTTCAGAACCTTGAAGATGCGGGCATCGGCCATGTGTCTCTATCCTTCGGATGCTGCGTATGGCGGTGAAACGGGCGGGCACGCCGCAAGGTTTCCGGATCGGAGACAACCACGGGGCGATTGGTGCGTTTGCATCGGGCAAACGACAAGAAAGCACGATCACGCCGATGCCGCGCCTCAGCTTTGCCGATCCCGACACGCCCGGAATTACGCGCAGTCGCACGCGAGCGGGCAAATGGGCCTATTTTGGCCCCGACGGGGCGCGGATCACCAACCGGGATGAAATCGACCGCCTGAACCGCATCGCGCTGCCGCCCGCCTATGTCGATTGCTGGTTCTCGCCTCTGGCCGAAGTGCATCTGCTGGCGACCGGATTCGATGCGCGCGGGCGAAAGCAGTATCGTTATCATCCCGATTGGCGTGCGGACCGCGATGCTCGCAAGTTCGATCGCTGCGCACCGTTCGGGCGCGCCTTGCCGGCGCTGCGGGAACGCGTCGCCCGCGATCTGGCGGGGCATGGCCTGTGCCGCGAACGCGCCGTAGCCTCGATCGTGGCATTGCTGGATGCCGAGGCGATCCGCATCGGCAACGAACGCTATGCCGCGACCAACAAGAGTTTCGGCGCGACCACGCTTCGCACGCGCCATGCCACGCTTCAGGGCCGCAAGCTGCGCCTGCGGTTTCGTGGCAAGCATGGCAAGCTGCGTGAAGTGGTCAGTGCCGATCGTGCGCTGGTGTCCTGCGTGCGGCGTATGCAGGACCTGCCGGGCCAGCACTTGTTCCAGTACCTTGATGACGAAGGCTGCGCGATCCCGGTCGGATCGCAGGATGTGAACGCCTACTTGCACGAAACGATGGGGGAGGAATTCTCCGCCAAGGATTTCCGCACTTTCGCGGCCAGCACGATCGCTTTTGCACGCCTGTGGGAGCAGCCGGGATCGCATCTGAAAACGGTGCTGGAAGAAGTGGCCGATCGGCTTGGCAACACCCCCGCGATTGCGCGCAAGTCTTACGTCCACCCGGCCTTGATCGCCTTCGTGCGCAAGGACGATCCCGTGCCCGAACTGCCCGCGCGGCTGCCCCGCCGGACCCAATGGCTGACGCGTGAGGAGCGGGGCCTGATCGCTTTCCTAGAGGGCGCTCCACCGGCCGCCAGTTGGGGATAGGCGGGCCTCCCGAAGCTGGATGCGAACCGGCGGACTATCGTTCCGCCAGCTGCGCCAGTGCGGCCTTGATGTCGCGCAGGCCGTAAGGTTTGGTCACGATCGGCACATCGGCAAAGGTTTCCGCCAGCGCCGATCGTTCGCCATAGCCGCTGGCGAAGATGAAGGGTGTTTTCCTGTCGCGCAGCGCATGGGCAACGTCCTCGCTGGTGTGCTTGCCCAGATTGACGTCAAGCATCGCGAAGGAAATCTCTCCTGTCGCCACGAGGGCCAGCGCATCGGCCACGGTGCCGGCAATCCGGCAATCATCGAAGCCCAATTCGCGCAGCGCGTCTTCCGCTTCCATGGCGATAATCACATTATCCTCCACCACCAGCGCGGCGCCGTTGTGCACGGCCGCATCGAACTTGGCCGTATGGACGGTTTCGACACGCGGGCGGCCGGTGGCCTGCGTCGGCGTTTCGAACGCGGCAATATGTTCGGCAGGTAGCAGGAACCTTGCGCAGAGACCGGATTCCGGAAATTCCACCGTAGCCGATCCTGAAAGTTCGTGCGGGATCGTGCGTTCGATGATCGTCGATCCGAAACCGCGTCGGGTGGGCGGCGCCACCTCAGGGCCATCCGTTTCGCGCCAGTCTATTTCCAGTGCGCCGTCGTCATCCCGGCAAAGTTTGACCATCACGGTTCCGCGCGGCACGGACAGTGCGCCATATTTTACCGAGTTGGTCGTCAGTTCATGGAACACCAGGGCCAGCGTGGTGAATGCCCCAGGCGCGATCAGTGCGTCAGGGCCTTCGATCACTATTCTATCCATGCTGCTGCCGCTGTCGGGGCCGGCATAGGCGGCGGCCTCGGTCCGGATCAGTTCATAGAGCGAGGATGGCGTCCAGTCCTTCAGCGTAACCTGATCGTGGGCGCGAGCCAGCGCATGGATGCGGCTGCCGACGATATCGGCAAATTCGTCGATGGAGTGCGCCCCTTCGCGGCTTTGCGTCACCAGCCCGCGAATAAGATTGAGGATGTTGCGCACCCGGTGGTTCAGCTCGGCGATCAGCATGTCCTGCTGGCGATTGGCTCTCTCGCGTTCTGCATGGGCGGCATCGGCCAGCCGCAGGACCACCTCCAGCAGGGTGACGCGCAGCGATTCCGCGGCTTGGATCTCGTCCGCGCTCCACGCTCGGCACTGGCCGCGGCGCTCTTCCTTCCAGATCTCGAAACTTTTGCGGGGCGTGAGGCGCGGGCCATTGGGGCCGAGTTCCATCGCCTTTTCCGGATTTCCCGCCCAGTTGACCTCGCGCAGCTGTTCCCGCCGGAACAGCACGATGTAGTCCCTTGGCGTACGGCTGACGGGCAGGGCCAACAGGCCGGCCGCCTTGTCCGCCCATTCGTCGGCTGGTTCGAACAGGCGGGCAATCGTGTCGGTAGACCAGATCGTGCTGGCGCCTGCGGTGTTGAGAAACCTTGCAAGTTCCCGAAACTGCGCTTCATCCGGCGTGGCTCCGCGGGAAACGAAACGCCCGTCCACCCAGCCGATTACGCCGTCGAAGGGGATGACGCGGCCGATCGCCTCTCCGAAATCTTCGAACGCCTCAAGCAGCGATCCGCCGCCGGCGACGCGCGCCATGATCTCGTCATGCAAACGTACCGAAGCGGATCGGCGGTCCAACGTGAAATCGGTTTCCTTCTGCTCCAGCAGATAGGCGAAGAACTCGCCGAACAGTTCGCTGGCCGTGCGTGCGGAATAGGAGAGGGTAAGCGGCGCATAATGATGGCATGCCATCAGGCCCCACAACTTGCCCCGGCGCATGATCGAAACCGACATGGAGGCCTTCACCCCCATGTTGCGCAAGTATTCGATATGGATCGGCGAAACCGCGCGGAGGCCGGACATCGAAAGATCCAGCGGATCGCCGCTGGGGCCGGTGGCCGGGTAGATCGGCACGGTAGGATCGTCGATATCCGAAATGATGCGCAGCAAGTTGCGCGAATAGAGGCGGCGTGCCTGTGCCGGAATGTCAGAGGCGGGGAAATGCAGGCCCTGGAAACTGTCCACCATGCCGTTCAGGCTTTCGGCGATCACCTCGCCCGCGCCATCGGCATCGAATCGGTAGATCATGACCCGGTCGAACCCGGTCAAGGCACGCAAGTGACGCGCCGCGCTGGCGCAGAGCTTTTCGAGCGATGGCGCTTCGCGCAGGCGCTCTATCATCGGCCGTACATAGCTGACGAAATCGCGGCGGCGGCCTGCCTCACGCGGTTCGATCTCCAGCACATAGGATCGGCCGGAAACGTGGAGCGCCAGGTCGAACAGCCGTCCATCGCCAACAAGGTCCACCTCGAACACGCGCTCGACGCCGGCACCGCCGCCCAGCACCTGCACGCGGGAGCGGACGTCATGCATTGCGCTGGGCGAAAGGAACTGAACGGCAGGCATCCCGATCATCGCATGGGGGTCCTGCCCGAACAGGTCGGCGCAGTTGAGCGAGACGTGGTTGACGATCCAGTCGCTGGAAAACGAGACGAGCCAGCCAAAGCTCTGGATTCTGCCGATCACGTGGATCGGCTCCAGCGCGCAGGTGTCCAGACTGACCGTGTTGCCGGACATTTCGCCGCCGTCAGCCATCAAGGTGCGTTCTGTCATCCCGCCCGGCATCGGTGAGCCCAGGCATCGTGAAACTGGCGTGTCCGGTCATCTTGTCCTCGGTTCGCATCGGCTACTCGCTCTGGGGCGGAAGGCTCTGATTCACAATAAGATATATCGGAGCGCTTCGGCCATTCCAGACACCGCCCCTCCAGCGCCTGTCAACTCTCCCCACGACCCTGTGTTCCCGATTAACACGTGTTCGGCAATCGGCCCACACATTGGCCGCACATCGAAACCGCGCGCCTGGTTCGGACCAGCTGCCGCGGCGAAATACGGTCTTAGCAATCCGAAGTGGAACCGTCTGTTCACATGTGCACGGAACCGGAGCGGTTTTGTGGGGTTGTCTGGCTCGTGAGGGGCCGGCGGCTGGCAAAAGTAGCCAGAAGCGCGGTCCGGTGAACAGATTTCGGGATTTCACGAATGGATGTACAGATCGTTCAGGAAGACAGCGATCTACTCCGGGCGCTTCGTCCGGGGGACCGGGGGCTGCTGGACCCCCACCTCGTCGACGTCAGGATGGCGGCTGGAGAAGTGATCTACCGGCCGGGTGATCAGGTGGAATATTGCTACCTCCCGCGCGGGGCTGCGGTCTGTTCCTACTTCATCGAACTGGACAACGGGATCGAGGTGGAAACCATCCTCGTCGGCCGCGAAGGGGCGCTTGGCGGGGTGGTGAGCATGGGCCACCTTCCGGCCTATGCCCGTTCCGGTGTGCTCCATGCCGGGCGGTTCTGGCGCATTCCCACGCGCCAACTGGAAGAGATCAAGGACCGATCACCCGCCGTGGCCAACCTTTTCGCCCGTTATGCCGATTGCGTGATGGCTCAGGTGTTCCAGTCGATCGCCTGCAATGCGGTGCACACCATCGAACAGCGCGCCGCGCGCTGGCTGGGTGCCGCCGTGGACCGCATCGGGTGCGATGATGTGACGATGACGCAGGAGCAGCTTGCATCGATGATGGGCATCGGCCGCAGTTACGCCAGCCGCGTACTGCAGCGTTTCAAGCGCGACGGCCTGTTGCGCACGCGGCGCGGCGGCATCACCGTGCTCGATCGCGGCGGGCTGGCGAGCAAGGCCTGTTCGTGCAATGCGCAAGTGCGCAATCATTTCGACCGCGTGCTGGCGGGGGTATACCCGCGCGAAGCGGGATAGCCCGTAAACTCGCAGCCGGCGGCATCGGCCGTGGCTTTACCGGCCGATCGGGTATAAGGGCGCGCGGATGATCCGCCTTTCCGACCTTGCCCTGCCGCTAGACCACGCCCCGGCCGCCCTTGAGGCTGCCGTCTGCGAACGCCTTGGCATTGCGCCCGACCAGATCGAACGCCTGACCGTGGTGCGCCGTGGCAACGACGCGCGCCGCAAGACCGCGATCAAGCTGGTCTACACCCTCGATCTGGACGTGAAGGACGAAGCCGAACTGCTGGCGCGTTTCCATGACGACCAGCACGTGCGCCCCACGCCCGATACCAGCTACAAGTTCGTCACCCATGCGCCGGAGGGCTGGTCCGGCCAGCGCCCGGTGGTGATCGGCACTGGGCCCTGCGGGCTGCTGGCCGCGCTGATTCTGGCGCAGATGGGCTTCAAGCCGATCATCGTCGAGCGCGGCAAGGCCGTGCGCGAACGCACCAAGGACACCTGGGGCCTGTGGCGCCGTTCCGTGCTCGATCCCGAAAGCAATGTGCAATACGGCGAAGGCGGCGCGGGCACATTCTCCGACGGCAAGCTCTACAGCCGCATCAAGGACTCGCGTCATTTGGGGCGCAAGGTTCTGACCGAATTCGTGAAGGCCGGCGCGCCGGACGATATCCTGACCGAAGCGCACCCGCACATCGGCACGTTCCGCCTTGTCACCATGGTGATGTCCATGCGCGAAACGATCGAGCGGCTTGGCGGCGAATACCGCTTCAGCACCCGCGTCGACGATTTCGAGGTGGAGGAAGATGCCGAGGGCAACCGCCGCCTCACCGGCCTGCACCTTTCCAATGGCGAATTCCTGCCCGCCAGCCATGTGATCATGGCGGTCGGCCACTCGGCGCGCGATACCTTTCAGGTGCTTCACGATCGCGGCGTCTTCATGGAGGCCAAGCCTTTCGCCATCGGCGTGCGCATCGAACATCCGCAAAGCTGGATCGACACGGCGCGGTACGGTCCCAATGCGGGCAACAAGATCCTCGGCGCGGCGGCCTATTCGATCGCGCACAAGGCTTCGAACGGCCGCACCGTCTACAGCTTCTGCATGTGCCCGGGCGGGCGCGTGGTGGCGGCGGCCAGCGAAGAGGGCCGCGTCGTCACCAACGGCATGAGCCAGTATTCGCGGGCCGAGTTCAATGCCAACTCCGGCCTTGTCGTCGATATCAATCCGGAAGAGGACTACCCCGGCGATCCGCTGGCGGGTGTAGCCTTCCAGCGCAAGTTCGAGGAACTGGCCTTCAAGGCCGGCGGATCGAACTACAAGGCGCCGGGGCAGAAGCTGGGCGATTTTCTGGCGGATCGCCCGTCGACCGAGTTCGGCGAAGTGATCCCCAGCTATCAGCCGGGTGTGCACCTGACCGAGTTGAAGCAGTGCCTGCCGGACTTCGTGGTGGACGCGATCCGTGAAGCGCTGCCGGTGTTCGGCCGCCAGGTGCCGGGTTACGACCATCCGGATGTGGTGATGACCGGCGTGGAAACGCGCACATCCTCACCCGTGCGCATCACGCGCGGCAAGGACTTCCAGAGCCTCAATACGCGCGGGCTTTACCCGGCGGGTGAGGGCGCGGGCTACGCCGGCGGCATTCTCTCGGCCGCGGTCGACGGTATTCGCGTGGCAGAGGCGCTGGCCTTGGAACTGGCTCCGGTCCAATCGTGAGCGACGCCTACGATGCCATCGTGCTCGGCGCGGGTGCCGCCGGGCTGTTCTGCGCCGCCACGGCCGGGCAGCGCGGCAAGCGAGTGCTGCTGCTCGACCATGCCGATCAACCGGGCAAGAAGATCCTGATCTCCGGCGGCGGGCGCTGCAACTTCACCAACGTCCACACTGCGCCGGATCGCTATCTCTCCAGCAATCCGCACTTCGCGAAGTCGGCGCTGAGCCGCTATACGGCCGCCGATTTTCTGGAAATGGTCGAGGTCTATGGCATCGCCTGGCATGAAAAGACGCTGGGGCAATTGTTCTGCGACGGTTCGGCCAAGCAGATCGTTGCCATGCTGCTGGAAGAGTGCGCCAAGGGCGGTGTCGAACTGAACTGCGGCGACGCGCTGGGGGAGATCGACCATGCCGACGGCCTCTACCGCGTGGCTTTCGGCAGCCGCACGGCCACTGCGCCGGCGCTGGTGATCGCCACAGGCGGGCCTTCGATCCCCAAGATGGGCGCCACCGGCTTTGCCTATGACCTTGCACGCAAGTTCGGCCTGAAGGTCGTGCAGCCGCGCCCGGCGCTGGTGCCGCTTACACTGTCGGGGGACGAGGCGCTGTTCCGCGAGCTTTCCGGCGTCTCCACCGAAGTGATCGTGAGGTGCGGCAAGGCGGCGTTCCGTGAGGCGGCCCTATTCACGCATCGCGGCCTTTCCGGTCCCGCTATCCTGCAGATTTCCAGCTATTGGCAGCGCGGCCAGACGGTGACGACGCAGTTCCTGCCTGATCGACAAGAGGGCTGGCTGAGGGATGCCAAGCGCGAACGCCCGCGCGCCACTTTGCGCAAGGTGCTGGGCGAAGGCCTGCCGGAACGTCTTGTGGATGTGCTTGGCGAACGCTTGGGACTCAATGGCGAACTTGGCGCGATGTCGGACAAGGCGCTGGCCGCTGCCGAGGCGAAGCTGGCCCGCTGGCCATTCGTGCCCGACGGCTCCGAAGGCTTTGCCAAGGCGGAAGTGACGGCGGGCGGCATCGATACCGGCGGGCTCTCGTCCAAGTCCATGGAGGCGCGCAAGGTGCCTGGCCTCTACTCCATCGGCGAGGCAGTGGACGTTACCGGCTGGCTGGGCGGCTATAACTTCCAGTGGGCCTGGGCCAGCGCCCGTGCGGCCGGGCTGGCGATCTAACCCCACCTAATTCTACCCGACGTACAGCTGCGGGAATTCGGCCTTGAACCGGGCCAGCCGGGGCTTGTCCCAACGCTGGATATAACCGTTGTTCGGGTTCCTGCGCATGAAGTCCTGATGATAGGCTTCGGCAGGGAAGAAGGCGCCGGTTTCGATCTTCGTCGCGATCGGCTTGGGGAAGGCATGGGCCTTGTTCAGCTGCGCGATGTAGGCGCCTGCCAGCTGCTTCTGCGCGGCGTTCTGCGGAAAGATCGCCGAGCGATAGCTGGGCCCGCGATCCGGATACTGGCCGTCCACTTGCGTGGGATCATGTGCCGCCCCGAAGTAGACCTGCAGGATCTGGCCGTAAGAGACCTTGGCGGGATCGTAGACGATCCGCACGGCTTCGGCGTGGCCGGTGGTCTCGCTGGATACGGACTCGTAATTGGCATTGGTACGCGTGCCGCCGGCATAGCCCGAGGTTACCGAGGCTACGCCGCGCAAGTGCTCAAACACGCCTTCCATGCCCCAGAAGCATCCCCCTGCCAGAATGGCGACCTGTTGGCCGGACGGCCGCACCGTTTCCGCAGGGGGCGGGGGCAGGGCGGCAGCGTTCGCGGGCTCTCCACGCGGACCGGTAAGGGCTAGGGCCACTGCGGCAAGGCCGGCGGTTGCCAACATGGCAAAGGAAACAGGGCGGATGGGCATCGCGGGCACTCCCGTATCGCTCGTGATAGGGAATTCGCGCCGCTCCGCTCGATGGTTACAACGCCGTTCAAAGCGTCATCAGGATCTCGCGGCGGTTGCTGCCCTGCCAGTCCAGCGCCTGCTCCAGCAGGGCGATGGTGACGGCGCAACGATCGGCATCGCTGCCTTTGCCTTGCATAGCGGCCAGCACATCCTTTTGGCTCAGCTTTGTGGCCTTGATCACTTTGCCGATGAGTTCGCCGGGGACCATCGCGCTGTGATCGCCCATGCCCTTGGGCTGACCCAGCGCATTCTGCTGCGCAAGGCGGAGGGCGAAATCCCGCTCCCGCGCGCGATCGTCGGGCGAGAGTGGCAGGGGGCCGTCGAACCAGCCGGAATTGCCCAATTGCTGGCAGGCCCCGACGCTGTGGCTGCGCCCGGCGCGAAGCTGGGCGAGGCGCAGTTGCATGGCGGTTTCGAACAGACCGCCCGAAAGCTCGCGCCCGTTGAGGTAGCTGCGCATGCGTACGATCGCCACGGCCTTGTCGATCAGCGCCCCCTGATCCTCGCCCGCGCGGACGCCGCGGGAGACATTGGCGTTGATCGTCCGGGCCAGATCGGGCTGCACCTTCCACAGCCAGTCGGCATCGTGGCCTTCGCCGAAGGCCTCCTTCGCGGCCCCGTTCATCACCTGCGAAACTTCTCCCGAGGGGGCGGCTTCGTAGGAGTTTGCAGAGGACGGCTGCGGCGGTGGCGGGGAGGATGAATTGGCAATCGTGACGACAATGGCGAAGGCCGCGATGCCCAGCAGCACCAGCAACCCGGTCAGGACCGGATTGCCGCCTTCCCACGATGCCACGCGCTCGGCGGCGAAGTGCGATTCCAGTTCCGGGAAATGCTTGCGGACACCGCGCAGCAGGGCGTCGACGTCGCTCTGCGCCGGCCCGCCCACGAATCGTAGCGGACCGGCCTTGCCGGGCTTCGCCAGTTCGTTCCATGCCTTGTGGAACCGGTGATCGGGCTGCAGCGCGTTCTGCTGGAAACGATAACCGCGCAGGCGCGCGCCAAGGAACTGCACGGCCGGACGAGCATCGTGGGCGCTCCATTCGCGTTCCCAGCCAAAGGCGCGGCTGGCGTCTTCCAGCAGCGGGGCGGACCGGGGCCAGCCGCGCGCAAGGATTTCCGCCAGCCAATCCTCGATCTGCTGCTGGCGGGAGACGTGCGATTGCGCCACTTCGTCCAGAATCGTGCGCAAGGCGCGCGTCGCCTGGCGGGTTTCCGCTTCGGTCAGCGGATCGCCGGCATTGTCGCGTTCGGGATCGAGCAGGATCGTCAGGCGCTCGGCCGGGGTTTCACCCGGGCGCAGGCCCAGCGCGTCGTCACCGACAAGGCTGCCCGCAAGCAGCGGCGCGGTGAAAGGATCTATAGTGGTGACCGGGATGCCGGCACCGCTGATGCCGCCGTGGCCGACCTCGCGCGCGGCGGCGGCGGCCCAGGCCATGCGTTCCAGCATGGTGGATGCATCGGGCTCCCCCGGCCGCGTTGCCAGCGGGCGACCGGCGGGGTCCTCGAAATCCTGCCATTCGCCGGGCAGTTCCGGTGCCGCGAATGTCCAGCGCGGGGGAGCGGCAGGCGCAGTAGTCGACGCCGCAGGCTGGGTGGGTTCGGGGGCCGCAGCGTCCGTCGTCGCGTCGGTTTCGTCCGCGCCATCCGTATCGGCCGCTTCGACGTTGCCTTCATCCATCGTCCGCGCCAGCCGCAAGGCAAGGTCGCGCGCCTGACGCAGCCGGGCAAAGCCGGCAACGTCGCTGTCGACATTCATCGCCTTGAGCTGTTCCGCATAAGCCTTGCGGATCGCGGAGGTCTCGGCCGTGGGCTCGATGCCCAGCAGCGACCAGGGATGACGGCTCATAGCGGGCTTACGCTTTCGACATCGTCCAGCCTTGCCGAAAGCATTGCGCGGGCATCGGCGATGCGGCGCGGGTCCTGACTGTCCAGCGCGCCGACAAAGTGCGTGATCCAGTGGCCGATCATCTGGCGCAATTCGCCAATGTGGTCTTCGTAGCACCGCTCCGCCCGGGCCATCAGCGCGACATTGCCGGCATCCTCACGCGGGTGGTGCTTCAGCTGGGCAAGGGCGGCACGGCGCTGCTCGATCTGCTTGCGGTCGGGCCGATCCTCCTCGTCCACGATCACCAGATTGCGGGTCGCGCCGTTTTCGGGAACGTGGACGTCGATCTCCAGCAGACCCGAACTGTCGTAGGAAAAGCGGACCTCTACCGAAATCTCGCCCGCAGCGCGCGGGGGGACGGGCACGGTCATGTCGCCCAGCTTCACGTTCCCGCGCACTTCGCGGGCCTCGCCCTGATAGATGCCGAATTCCAGCTTCTTCTGGTTGTCCGCCAGAGTGGAATAGGTGTTCACGCGGCTGACCGGGACGGGCGTGTTGCGATCGATGATCGGGGAAAACAGCCCACGCTGAATCCCGCCGTAGCCGTCCCGCTCGGCCACTTCGATGCCCAGCGTGAAAGGGCAGACGTCGGTGATGCGGATTTCTTCCAGCGCCGCATCGCGCCCGGCTAGCCCGGCCTGAATCGCCGCGCCCAGCGCCACGGCGTGATCGGGATGGACCGTGGAATTGGGAAAGCGGCCGAACAGGCGCGTGATCGCCCGGCGCACGACCGGCATCCGCGTGGCGCCGCCCACCAGCACCACGTCCGAAAGTTCGGCGGCATCGATCGCGCAGTCGCGCAGCGCGCGCACGACCGGTTCGCGCAGGCGGCGCAGCAGAGTGTCGCACGCGGTCTCGAACTCGGCATCGGTCACCGTGGCGGCCAGGCGCGTTTCCTCAACCACCACCGCGAATTCGGCTTCCGAAGCGTTGGACAGCGCGCGGCGGCAGCTTTCGGCGGCGCGCTTCAGCAAGGCGTCGCGCCGTTCGGCGGGCAGGGCGGCCAGACGGTTCTCGGGATCGATGCGCGGCGCCATCAGCGCGGCCAGCACATCGTCGAAATCATCCCCGCCAAGCCGGTTGTCGCCGGCGGAGGCGCGCACTTCCACGATGCCCTCGAACATTTCCACGATCGAAACGTCGAACGTGCCGCCGCCAAGGTCGAAAACAAGAAATGCCTCACGGTCGCCCTGATCCTGCAGCCCGAAGGCCAGCGCGGCGGCGGTCGGCTCGTTGATCAGGCGGCGCACGGTCAGGCCCGCCAGCTCGCCCGCGCGGCGCGTGGCTTTGCGCTGGCGGTCGTTGAAATAGGCGGGGACGGTGATGACGGCCTCGGTCGGCGTCTCGCCGGTCAGGGCCTCCACATCCTTTACCAGTGCCTGCAGCACCAGTGCCGAAAGGTCTTCGGCCTTGTATTCCTTACCGCCCAGTTTGGTGGTCGCTGCGGTGCCCATGCGGCGCTTGAAGCTGGTGGCGGTGTCCTGCGGATGCGTAGCCAGCCGGTCCAGCGCGGGGCGCCCTATCCACACTTGCCCGCCCGGCGCGATGCTGACGGCCGACGGGGTCAGAAGTTCGCCCAGAGCATTGGGCACGAGTTCGGCTGCGCCATCCCGCCAGATGGCCACTGCACTGTTGGTCGTCCCGAGATCGATGCCGATCAGCATAGCGCCCCGCCGCCAAGGTCCCGAGTCACGCTGGCCCTTCCCTAAAACTCTTCGTCCGACTGCAGCCACCCGATTGCTGCCAGGCAGTCGCATCCGATCGGCTGAATCCGGCGATACCGTCCGCCGGTTCGCCCTCGGCGCCCGTGCTTAGCGGCAAGCACGGGCGATCGAAAGGGCCAAGTGCGTGTTTATGGATGTATGGGCGGCGCCGTTCGCTTGCATCCGCGGACGAGGATCAAGTGCGCGTGCTGCCCCTGCGGATCAGCTGCGGCGCCATGACCAGACTGCTGGTGCCTTCCCCTTCGATCCGCGCGCGTAACCGTTCGACCATGGCCTTGGCTCCTGCGGCGATTTCCTGCCGGATCGTGGTGAGCGGCGGCATGGTCTGCGCGGCCAGCGGCAGATCGTCGAAGCCGACGATCTGCACCTGATCGGGCACGCGGCGGCCGATTTCGTGCAGCGTGCGCAGGGCGGACATGGCGATCAGATCGGTGGCGGCAACGATGCCGTCCACGCCCATGTCCATTTCCGAAAGGACGCTGCGGATGCCGGGGCCCATGTCCTCTCCGGCAAGGCCGGCGGAAAGGTGCGAAAGCGGAACGCGCGCGGCCTGCGCCTCGTCTGCCGCCCCGCGAAAGCGCATGGCGATTTCCAGTCCGGACGTATCGCCCAGGAATACCAGCCGGCGGGCACCGGCATCGATCAGGTGGCGGGCCGCCAAGCGGCCGCCAGCCTCGTTATCGGTACCCACAGCGCAATGCGTCTGGCCGGGGCGGCAATGGCCCCACACCACCATCGGGCGATAGGTGGCCGCAACCTGCTCAATCACGTCGAACTGGTTGGACTGGCCGATGACGATCACCCCGTCGACCATGCCCGATCCGGTCATGCGTTCCAGCCAGTCGCCCGTCCCATCGGGAATGGCGCGGCTGAGCATCAGGTCATAGCCGCTCTCGGTCAGTTCGTCCGCCAGATGGCCTAGCAGCGTGAGGAAGAACGGATCGGAAATGTGCTGGCGCTTTTCATGCCCCAGCGGGATCACCACGCCAACGACGTCGGTGCGGCGGGACCGCAGGCGGCTGGCCATCTGATTGGGACGAAAGCCGTGCTGCCGGGCAATGGCGCGAATGCGTTCGCGGGTTTCGGCATTGACCAGCGACTTGCCCGCAAGCGCACGTGAAACGGTGCCCGCGGAGACGCCGGCTATACGTGCAATATCGGCAAGCGTGCGCACTTCGCCCGTATCGGCGCCCGTATCGGCGCCGGTGTGCAGCAACGGCTTGTCCTGTTCGCGTTTGATGACCATGGCCCCCCCATTCGTCGTGCCGGCATTAACAGTATGAACAGCCGGGCGGAAGCGCCTTGTGGGCGGGGCAAGTCGGTCAGGAAACGGGGTTTTCAACCAATAGGGGACGCCTTTCGACCAACAGTGTCAACAGGGCGCCAACCAGCAGAAGAAGCCCGGCCAGAGCCAATGCGCCGCGCGGATCGCCTCCCAGCAAGGGGGTGTAGATGAGGGGCATGGTCAGGGTTTCGAGCAGCATGGGCACCACGATTAAAATATTGAAAAGTCCCATGTAGATTCCGGTCCTTTCGGGCGGTATCGCGGCGGCCAGCATGACGTAGGGATTGCCCATCATGCCGGCCCAGCCCAGGCCGATTCCCAGCATCGGCAATGCCAGCAGCCAGGGGGAGGCGATTTGCGGCGTGATCAGCGGCAGCCCGGCCATGCCGATCCCGGCTGCTGTAAGGCAGATCGCATGGGCGCGAGGCGCCCCGATCCGGCGCACCGCCGGCACCAGTGCGAGTGCCGCGAAGAAGGCCACAAGGTTGTAAAGCGCACCCAATTGCTGCGCCGTCATGACCGCCGCCCGGAAGGCCGGGCCATGCGGATCCGAGGTGCCGTGGAGCGATCGGGCCAGCGCGAAGGCGACGTACTGCCAATAGACGAACATCGCATACCATTGGCACAGCATTGCGGGGGCAAGCCGGCGCATTGGCCGTGGCATCTCGACGATGGCCTGCGCCACCTCGCGGAGCAGCATCCTGCGAGGAGGCCGGGTTTCTTCATCGGCAGGCGAAAGCTCCGGCACGCGGAGGACGGACCAGACCACGGTCGAGAGCGAGAGGATCGCGCCGATGACGAATGCCGCGCGTACCACCTCGGGAATGCCGTTGGCGTCCAGCAGGTCCCGCGCGATCACCGCCGCCAACAGGGAGGGCGCGAGGTACGACAATGTCTGCGCCAGCCCGGTAAATGCACTTTGCGTAAGAAAGCCCAGCGCGTGCTGATCGCGCGGCAATCGGTCCGCGACATAGGCGCGGTACGGCTCCATCGTCACGTTGTTGGCCGCATCCAGCACCCAGAGCAGCCCCGCCGCCGTCCATAGGGTGGGGCTGAGCGGCATGGCCAGGAGGCAGGCGGAACAGACCAGCGCGCCCGCCAGGAACCATGGACTGCGCCGACCGAGGCGGGAGCGGGTGCGATCGCTCAGCGCTCCCACCAATGGCTGCACGACCAGCCCGGTAACGGGGCCGGCCAGCCAGAGCAGCGGCATGATGGCCTCGCTGGCGCCCAGGTATGCGTAGATCGGCGCCATGTTGGCCTGCTGCAGCCCGAAGCTGAACTGCAGGCCGAAGAACCCCAGGTTCATCTCCAGAATCCGGAGGAAGGGCAACTTTGGCTTCATGGGCGCGACACCGTTTCCCCATCGTACCGGGCGATCTCCATCAACGGTTTGATCTTGCGCGTGGTTGCGATGAAATCGATTGCGCGTGGGGACGATTGGTTTTGTGGAGAGGCTGGTGCCGGTTCCCGTCTCAAGGTTCCCGAAGCAAGAAAGCGGTCATCTCCCGTTTCTGGCGCAAATTCGTCATCACGCTGCTCCGCCGGCCTTAGGGATATCTGCGGTGCATGGTTCGGCGCTTGCGGCCCGCGCGTGCGAGTGGCAGGGACAAGCGCATGGCAGGCATTGCGGGTATTGAACTGGGCGGCACCAAGACCGTCGTCGTGCTGGGGCATCCCGGCGCTATCGAGGCGCGGGAGGAGTTTCCCACTACCACGCCCGACGAAACGCTCTCTCGCGCGATCGCCACGGTCCGTGCATGGCAGGGTGGATCCGGCGGGCCGATGGCCGTCGGTGTGGCCAGCTTCGGCCCCATTCGCGTGGACCGCGCGGCTGCGGACTTTGGTGTGATGCTCGATACCCCCAAGCCCGGTTGGGCGGGGGCAGACGTTGCCGGCAGGCTGAAAGCGGAATTAGGCTGCCCGCTGGGGCTCGATACCGACGTCAATGCCGCCGCGCTGGCAGAGCACCGTTTCGGCGCGGCGAAAGACTGCCCGACGATGGCCTATATCACGGTCGGCACCGGGGTGGGCGTGGGCGTTCTGGCCAATGGCGCGCCGGTGCATGGCCTGATGCATCCGGAAGTGGGGCACGTGCGCCTGCGCCGGGCGGCCGGGGATGACTTTGCCGGGGCCTGCCCGTTCCATGGCGACTGCGTGGAGGGCCTGCTGAGCGGCCCGGCGCTTGCCACGCGATTTGGCCGGCATCCGTCCACTGTCGCGGCGGATGATCCGGCATGGGAAGCCGTTTCGCAGGATCTGGCGCAATTGCTGGCCGCCCTGCTGCTGACGCTTTCGGCACAGCGGATCGTCGTGGGCGGGGGCGTCGCCAATCGGCAGCCGCATGTGTTGCCCGCCGCCGTGGCGCGCCTGCCCGAACTTCTGGGCGGCTATTTGCGGGACTGCACGCCGGAGACGTTGGCAAGGATCTGCGTGCCTCCCGCACTGGGAGACGATGCCGGGCCGATGGGGGCGCTCATCGTCGGATCCGGCGCGCTCTGACCGCAAAATCGGCTGGGCTGCGCGCGCCATTTGTCGGGGTGTAAATTATGCAATTTCGCGGCGCTAATCGAATGTTGCGCGATCGGGAAACCTCGTTACAAAGCTGCGTCACGCCCACGGGCTCGAGCCGGTCGCTCGGGGGCTAGCGATGCTTCGGTATCGTTGAAAAGGTTGCACTTTCCTCCGCGTGAATTCCGGAGCAAGGTGGATGCCTGAATTCACGACCGGTCCTATATTGACGAGGCAGGCGCTGCGCGCCTCATCGGGCGCACGCGCCGCAAGCCTTATGGATTGCGGGAGTATGTCATGAGCGCAGACGAAGTGAAGGTCGCAGCACAAGCCCGGTCGGACGAAGGACCGGGGGGAGCGGCGCTTCAAGCAGCGATCGTCTCGCGCATCCGCGACTCGCTGTTGCCGGCAGAGGCCGATGGCGATTTCGGCTGGGTGGAAGGGGCTGCCGGGGTGCTGCTGACCGCTGCCGCGCGGCGCAAGCCCGGTACTGCCGTGATCGAAATGGCATCGACCAGCGATGAGCGTCGCTATTTGCGCATTGCCCTGATCAACGACGACATGCCGTTCCTGGTCGATTCGGTCGCCTCCGCGATTGCCGAGGCGGGCCTGGTGATCGACCGCCTTGCCCACCCGGTCATATCGGTGGAGCGCGATGACGAGGGCAGCCTGATCGCGCTGCCCGATGTCGGCACCGAAGGCGCGATGCGCGAATCGATGATCTACATCGAGACCGAGCGCGTGGACGCCCGCCAGCGCGGCGAACTGCATCGCCGGCTTGAGGAGACGCTGAAGGACGTTCGCGCTGCCGTTGCCGACTGGCCGCAGATGGTTGCGGCGATGACCGCCGATTCCGCACAAGTCAGCGATGTGGAAGGCGCGGAATTGCTGCGCTGGTTCGCCACCGGGATGCTCACCCAGCTGGGCCACGTCACCCGCCGTCGTGACGGCTCGCATTCCGACCTGCTGGGCGTCTGCCGCCGGGGCGAGCGCGATCTGCTGTCCGAAGCCAGCTATCAGCGCGCATTCGATGCTTTCGACGCGCAGCTTGCCGCCAACGACATTCGCGCGCCAATGGTCATCAAGGCCAACCGGATGGCGACCGTTCACCGCCGCGTGCCGATGGACCTGTTCCTGGTGCCGGTGCTGGAAGACGGCAAGGTTGCCGCGCTTTCGGTCCATGCCGGCATCTGGACCAGCGCGGCGCTGGCCGCCACGCCGGACCGCGTTCCGCGCCTGCGCACGCTGCTGGCGGGCATGGGTGCCAAGCTGGGGCTCGATCCCACCGGCCACACCGGCAAGGCGCTGGCCCATGCGCTGACCAGCCTGCCGCACGACTTGGTGCTCGGTCTGGACGAAGCCGACGTGGAACGTCTGGCGACGACGATGAGCAGTCTGGTCGATCGCCCGCGTCCGCGCCTGATCGTCACCAGTTCGCCGCTGTCGCGCCACTTGTTCGCCTTCGTGTGGATCACCCGCGACACGCTTTCGACGCAGATGCGCAAGCGTATCCAGACGGTGATAGAAGACGCCGCGCAGGCGCCTACGCTGGATTGGGCGCTGACGGTCGAAGCCGGCAATCTGGTGATGATGCGCTACACGCTGGACATTCGCGACGGCGCGCAGGACCTTGACGAAACCGCGCTGGACAACCGCCTGCAAGTCATGCTGCGCGGTTGGGGAGAGGCGGTGGAAGCCGCGCTGGGCCAGACGCTGGAACCGGCGCGTGCCGCGGCGATCGCCGCGCGCTATGCCGATGCCTTCCCGATGGCCTATCGCAGCGATTACGGCCCGGCCGAAGCCGCGATCGACATCGCCCACATGCGCAAGATCGTGATCGGCGAAGCGGCCGAGGCGGAGCGTTTCCAGGGCCACCGCGACGTGCGCCTCTATGCGCATGACAGCGACGGTGAGGGCCAGCTGCGCCTAAAGATCTATCAGGCGGAAGGCAGCCTGCCGCTGTCCGACGCGGTGCCGGCGCTGGAGAATTTCGGCTTCCGCGTGCTGTCCGAAATGCCGACGCCGCTGGAAAAGGGCCGCATCGGTACGATCCACGATTTCACGCTGGAGCTGCCCGCAGGGCGTGACGCGGCGGACGTGCTCAAGCTTTCGGCGATGATCGAGGATGCGCTGGGCGGTGTGCTCAACGGGCAGGGTGAGGACGATCCGTTCAACCGCCTCGTTCCCGGCCTTGGCCTCTCCAAGCGGGAGGCGAACTGGCTGCGTGCGTGGTATCGTTATCTGCGTCAGGCCGGCAGCAACTTCGGGATCGGCACCGTGGTCGATGCGCTGCAGGGCGCCCCGCGCGTGACGCTGGGCCTGATCGACCTGTTCCGCGCGATCCATGATCCGGCCTTCGCCGGCGATCGCAACGTCGCCAAGGCGGCCGCGCAGGAAGCGATCCGCGAAGGGCTGGCCGGCGTCAGCGCGATCAACGACGACCGCCTGCTGCGCGCCTACCGCGACCTGGTCGGCGCGATGCTGCGTACCAATGCCTTCGTGCCGGCGGGACAACTGGCGCTTGCCTTCAAGCTGGACTCGGCGCTGGTGCCGGGCCTGCCGAAGCCGCTGCCGTGGCGGGAGATCTTCGTCTATTCGCACCGCGTGGAAGGTATCCACTTGCGCGCCGGCCCGGTCGCGCGTGGCGGCCTGCGCTGGTCCGACCGCCGCGACGACTATCGCACCGAAATCCTGGGCCTGATGAAGGCGCAGCGCGTGAAGAACGCGGTGATCGTTCCGACCGGCGCCAAGGGCGGCTTCTATCCCAAGCAGCTTCCCGATGCCGCGCTGGACCGTGCGGGTTGGGCGGCCGAGGGGCAGGCCAGCTACGAGATCTTCATCTCCACGCTGCTGTCGATCACCGACAATATCGACGACACCACCGTCATCCATCCGGAAGGCGTGGTGATCCTTGATGGCGAGGATCCCTACTTCGTCGTCGCGGCGGACAAGGGCACGGCCAAGTTCTCCGACGTGGCGAACGGAATTGCGGAATCGCACGGCTTCTGGCTGGACGATGCGTTCGCCAGCGGCGGTTCGAACGGGTACGACCACAAGGCCATGGGCATCACCGCCAAGGGCGCGTGGCTCTCGGTCCAGCGCCACTTCCTTGAGCAGGGCGTGGACGTGCAAGTCGATCCGGTGCGCGTCGTCGGCTGCGGAGACATGTCGGGCGACGTCTTCGGCAACGGCATGTTGCTGTCGAAGGCGCTGAAGATCGTTGCCGCATTCGATCACCGCCACATCTTCCTTGACCCCAATCCCGATCCGGAAGCCAGCTGGGCAGAGCGCAAGCGCCTGTTCGACCTGTCGCATTCCAGCTGGGACGACTATGACAAGTCGCTGATCTCGCAGGGCGGCGGGGTATTCTCGCGCAAGTCGAAGTCGATCCCGCTGACGCCCGAAGTGCGTGAGGCGCTTGGCATTTCCGCCACCGAACTGGATCCGGATTCGCTGATTTCGGCGATCCTCTGGGCCAAGGTGGACCTGCTGTGGTTCGGCGGCATCGGTACCTATGTAAAGGCGTCGAGCGAGAACAACGCGGTCGTCGGCGATCCCGCCAACGACACGCTGCGCGTCAGTGCCAACGAAGTGGGCGCGCGGGTGATTGGCGAAGGCGCGAACCTTGGCGTTACCCAGGCCGGCCGCATCGAGTTCGCCGCACGCGGCGGGCGCATCAATGCCGACTTCATCGACAATTCGGCCGGCGTCGACTGCTCTGACAATGAGGTGAACATCAAGATCGCCCTTGCCGCCGCCAAGCGGGCCGGGGCGCTGACCGAACCGCAGCGCGTCGAACTGCTGGCGCAGATGACCGACGAAGTCGCGCATCTGGTACTGGAGGATAACCGGCTGCAGGCATTGGCGCTCTCCATCGCCGAACGCGGCGGCGCCTCTGCCATGCCGGCGCAAGTCCGCCTGATCGAAACGCTGGAGGAAGGCGGCAATCTGGACCGCCGCACCGAAGGCCTTGCCGACAACGAAGTGCTCGCCCGCCGTGCGCAGGACGGTCGCGGGCTGACCCGGCCGGAACTGGCGGTGCTGCTCTCCAGCGGCAAGCTGGTGCTGCAGGACGCGATCGAGAAGAGCGATCTGGCCGCCGACAAGAGCCTTCAGGCGCTGCTGCTCGCCTCGTTCCCGAAGCCGATGCAGGAGCGTTTCGCCTCCTTCATCGAAGGGCACCGCCTTGCCGGAGAGATCATCGCCACCAAGTTGGCGAACCGCATCGTCAACCGTCTGGGCATCGTCCATCCCTTCGAACTGGCTGAGGAAGAGGGCGCGGAACTGGCGCAAGTGGCGGCAGCCTTCGCGCTGGCGGTGCAGCTGTTCGATCTCGATACGCTGTGGTCGCGCCTTGAAACCGCGCCGATGAGCGAGGGCGCCCGCATTGCCCTCTTCGCCAAGGTGGCGGTCGCCGTGCGCAGCCACATGGCGGACCTGCTGCGCGCCGGTGCCGGCCGCATCGCCCCGACCGAGCTGATTGTCCGAATCGGCAAGCAAGTCGCCGCGCTTTCGGTGGATACCGAGGAACTGCTGGGCGAACGCGTGGCCCAGCACTCGCACCGCCTGCGTGACGGGCTGCTGGAACTTGGCGCGCCCGAGGCTGAGGCGGTCATGGTCGCGGGTCTCTACGACCTTGACGGGGCTGTCGGCATTGCCGACCTCGCCGCCGAAACCGGGATCGACGCGCGCCGTCTGGTCGGGGCCTTCTCGCGCATCGGCGCTGGGCTGGGGCTCGACTGGGCGCAGGCCAATGCAGCGACGATGAACCCGTCGGATCCGTGGGAGCGCCTGCTGGTCGCTGGCCTTGCCCGCGATTTCCAGCAGATGCGTCTGGACTTCCTCAAAACCCTGGCGCGCACGGAAACCGGCAAGGCCGATCCCGCCGCCGCCGCCGAGGAATGGGGCCGCACCCACACGGCCGCGATCCGCACCTTCCGTGGCATGGTCCAGCGCGCGGAAAAGACGGTGCCGCTGACCCCGGCGATGCTGGCACAGATTGCCAGCCAGGCGCGGAACCTGCTTGGCCGGTAATGGATGGAGAGGGAGCCTTCGGGCTCCCTCTTTTTCCGACCATCTCGTCATTGCGAGCCTAGCGAAGCAATCCAGAGCGGTTCAAGACTGCCCTGGATTGCTTCGCTAGGCTCGCAATGACGAAGGAGGCGAACTACCCGACCGGCGGCGCCACGTGGCGGGCCACGGTGCGGGCGATCGTCGGGCCCAGCAGCAGGATCGCGAACATGCGCATCGTCTGCATCGTCATCACGAAGCCCATGTCCACCGGTGAGTTCGCGGCGATGATCGCGATGGAATCCATGCCGCCCGGGCTGGTCGCCAGATAGGCGGTGGCCAGGCTGACATGGGCGATCCGCGTCAGCAGCAGTGCCAGCAGGAAACAGGCCGTCATCATTGCGGCGATGGAGGCGACCACGGCGGGCAGGGCGCGGCGGGCACGCTCCACCGTTTCGCGCGTGAAGCGCATGCCGATGCCCCAGCCGACGATCATGTAGGCCGCCGCCATCAGCAGGGGCGGAAACTCGAAGCCGCTGACAAGGCCGGTGGCTTGCAGGATGCAGCCCACCACCATCGGGCCAAGGATGTTGGGCGCGGGCAGGCGCACCAGCCGCCCGCCAAGGGCACCGGCAGCGGCGACCACCAAGGTAGTGGCGAGCCCATGCAAGTCGACCGGTGCCAACCAGTTCATTCCCGGCCGAATCGCATGTCCGCCACTGCCGGAACCGAGCAGCATGGCCAGTGCCGATGCACCCACCGCCACCATCAGCACGCGCAGATAGGTCATGAAGGCGACGAGGCGATGATCCTCGCCATAGTCACGCGCCATGATGACCATCGCGGTGGCCAGCCCCGGTGCCGATCCCCAGACCGCCACCGCGCCCGGCAGCACTTTCAGCCGCGCCAGCAGGAAGCCGGCGCCATAGGCTGCGAACAGCGTGGCTACCGATACGAAAACGAAGATCGGCCATTCCGCCACGAACCGGGGCAGCAGGTCCGGTCCGAAGGAGGAGGCGATCAGGCAGCCGATCAGCGATTGCGAAGCGTTGAACACGGCGGAAGGTGTGGACAGCGGCACGCCTCTGGTCGCGAAGATGATCGCCGCCAGCATCGGCCCCAGCAATTGCCCGGCGGGTAGCCCCAGCCACTCCAGCCCGCCCGCAAAGACCACGGAGAGTGCGAACAGCAGCAGCCAGCGCAGCGGGGCAGGGCGGGCGGCTGGGTTCAGTCCAGGCAAAGGCATTACTCCAAGGGCAGCGCGTGCGATTCCTTCACTGCCTCCAGCACGATGATCGATTTCACATCGCGCACGCCGGGAATGCGCAGCAGCGTCTTGAGCGTGATCTGCGACAGGTGATCGACGTTCCGGGCGACGACATGGACCAGATAGTCCATGTCCCCCGTCACCGCATTGCACGCAATAACATAAGGGTGCTCGCGGATCGCCTGTTCGAAGCGCTGGATGATCTCGTCCACGTGGGCATTGAGGTTGATCAGGACGTAGGCCTCCAGCTCGAACCCCAGTTTGCGCGGGTCCAGCACCGGCACGTAGCCACGGATCACGCCTTCATCCTCCAGCCGCTTGATGCGGCGGCTGACGGGCGTGGCGGACAGCGCGGCGCGTTCTGCGACCTGGGCGACGGGCATGCGCGCATCTTCGAGCAGCGCAGCGATGATCCTGCGGTCAAATTCGTCGATCTGCATGAATCGCCTCTCTGGCCTTATGTTTTTGGTGAAAGTCACCAATAGCACTGTAAATCGCGGGCGCAATCGCACGGAACTGACGCGCGCGCCGTGCTATTCTTCCATCACATGAAGACGCCGTGCACCGAAACATCGACTAGCGGCCTTCGGGGAGAGTACGAAGGCGCGGCTGACGACTACACCGTCGGCCAGCATTGGCATGCCTATACCCCGGAGATGCACGACCGCTGGCGCCGCCTCTATGCGCGCCAGTCGGCATTGGTCGAAACCCACGCCTGCGCGGCCTTCCGCGAAGGGCTGAAGCGGCTGGACTGCGCGGACGGCATTCCCCGGTTCGAGGATGCCAACGCGATCCTTGGGCCGGCGACGGGCTGGACGCTGGTGGGCGTGCCCGGTTTCATTCCCGATGCGGTGTTCTTCGATCACCTCGCCCATCGCCGCTTCCCGGTGACGCGCTGGCTGCGTGAAGAGCACGAGCTGGACTATCTGGTCGAGCCCGACATCTTCCACGATTTCTTCGGCCATGTGCCTATGCTGCTGGACCCGACGATCGCCGATTTCCTGGAGCTTTACGGCAAGGCCGGAGAGCGGGCGATGGCGATGGATGCGCTGCCGATGCTGGCGCGGATCTACTGGTACACGATCGAATTCGGCCTTGTGCGTGAGGATGGTGGTCTGCGCGTGTTCGGCGCGGGAATCATCTCTTCCTCGGGCGAAACGCGGTACTCGCTGGAAGATCGCGACGTGCTGCGCCTGCCGTTCGATGCCGAGCGGGTGATGCGCACCGGTTACATGATCGACTCGTTCCAGAAGACCTATTTCGTCCTCGAAAGCCTGCCGCAGCTGATCGAGGACCTTGTCGGGCTCGATTTCGGCCCGGTCTACGAAAACTGGCGCGCTGAGACGCCGATCCCTGCCGGAGCCCTGCTCGCCGGCGAAGCCCCCTTCGGAGAAATGATTCCATGACCGACATCTTCGACAACCCCATCGGCCTTGATGGTTTCGAGTTCGTCGAGTTCTCCGCGCCGGAAAAGGGCGTGCTGGAACCCGTGTTCGAAGCGATGGGCTTCACGAAGATCGCCCGCCACCGTTCGAAGGACGTGGAACTGTGGCGTCAGGGCGGGATCAACTTCATCACCAATTACGAGCCGCACAGCCCGGCGTGGTTCTTCAGCCGCGAGCATGGCCCCTCGGCCTGCGGCATGGGTTTCCGCGTGAAGGACGCGCGCGCGGCCTATGCCGAACTGCTGGCCCGCTCGGCCGAACCGGTGCAGGTGGCGACTGGCCCGATGGAACTGCACCTTCCCGGCATTCGCGGCATCGGCAATTCGATCATCTACCTGATCGACCGTTATGAGCGTAATGGCGACGGCGCGCTGTCGATCTACGATATCGATTTCGAATACCTGCCGGGCGTGGACCGTCACCCGGTTGGCGCGGGCTTCGATCTAATCGATCACCTGACCCACAACGTCTACGGCGGCCGCATGGCCTATTGGGCGGATTATTACGAGAAGCTGTTCAACTTCCGCGAAATCCGCTTCTTCGACATCAAGGGCGAATATACCGGCCTCACCTCCAAGGCGCTGACCGCGCCGGATGGCAAGATCCGCATCCCGCTCAATGAAGAGGCTGAAGGCGGCAAGGGCCAGATCGACGAATTCCTGCGTGCCTTCAATGGTGAGGGTATCCAGCATATCGCGCTGATCTGCGATGATCTCGTCGCCGCGTGGGACAAGCTGCAAGCGCTGGGCGTGCCGTTCATGACCGCGCCGCCGGAAACCTATTACGAGATGCTCGACGAGCGTCTGCCAGGCCACGGCGAACCGGCCGAAGAACTGAAGATGCGCGGCATCCTGCTCGACGGCACGACCGATGGTGGCCAGCCGCGCCTGCTGCTGCAAATTTTCGCCGAAGCGCGCGTTGGCCCGGTGTTCTTCGAATTCATCCAGCGCAAGGGCGACGACGGATTCGGGAACGGAAACTTCAAGGCGCTGTTCGAAAGCATGGAGCGCGACCAGATTCGTCGTGGCGTGCTGAAGCCTGCCCTGAGCCCTGTCGAAGGGGTGGAAGAACCAGCGGAATAATCAGGTTGGGAGAGAGGGGCGGGTCCACGCAGGCCTGCCCCCAAATCCCGGGAGAGTGAAGATGACTGACAAGACGCCACAACTCGGCCCGAAACTCGGCGGAATCCACCACGTCGCCTACCGCTGCCGCGACGCCAAGGAGACCGTGGAGTTCTATCGCGATGTCATGGGCATGGATTTCATGCTGGCCATTGCCGAGGACAAGGTGCCCTCCACCGGCGCGCCCGATCCCTACATGCACGTGTTCCTCGATTGCGGCGGCGGCAACGTGCTGGCTTTCTTCGAGCTGCCGAACTCGCCCGACATGGGCCGTGACGAGGCGACGCCGGCATGGGTGCAGCACATCGCCTTCAAGGTGGAGAGCGAGGAGGGCCTGCTTTCCGCGAAGGACCGCGCCGAGACGCGCGGGTTGCAAGTGATCGGCCCGATCCACCACGGCGTGTTCAAGTCGATCTACTTCTTCGATCCCAACGGCCACCGCCTCGAACTGGCGTGGCAGTTCGGCACGTCCAGCCAGATGGCGCAGTTGAAGGCTGTGGCCGACGATATGCTGGAAGAGTGGTCGCGCACCAAGCGGGCGCCCCGGCACGCGGCCTGGCTGCACGAGAAGATCGCGGCGGAGTCCTGAGGCGATGCGCCTCCACGGCTACTGGCGCAGTTCCACCAGCTACCGCCTGCGCATCGCGCTGAACCTGAAGGGGCTGGAATACGAGCAGGTTTCCGTGAACCTGCTGGGCGCGGAGCAGCGATCGGACGAATATCGCCGCCTGAACCCCTTCGGCGGTGTTCCCCTGCTGGAGTTCGATGGGCGCACTTACGCCCAGTCGATGGCGATACTGGAATGGCTGGACGAGCGCTTTCCCGATCGCCCGCTGCTGCCGCGCGATACCGAGGATCGCTTCGTTTCGCGCGAACTGGCCATGGCGGTCGCCACCGAACTGCACGCGCCGCTGAACCTACCGGTGCTGCAGTACCTAAAGCACGATCTCGGCCAGACGCAGGATCAGGTGGATGTCTGGTATCGCCATTGGCTGGCCCGGACATTGGAGGGCCTTGAGGCGCGGCTTGTCCAGCGCGGCGCAGGCGATTTCCTGTTCGATGCGCCGGGCTTGTTCGAGTGCGTGCTGGTGCCGCAGTTCTACAACGCGCGGCGCTTCTCGCTCGATCTCTCAGCCTATCCGGGCCTTGTGCGGATCGACAATGCCTGTTCCGACGTGCCGGCCTTTATCGCCGCCCATCCAGACAACCAGCCTGACGCTCCGAAATAGCGGGCTGAATTAACGGCAGAAACTCTTCCCATCGCCTTCCAGATGGAAATGGTTGGCGTGGGCGGAATTGTAGTCCGGCCCCAGCGTCGTGCCGAAGCGCTTGCAGGCGCTGTCATGCACCACGCGCAGGAAGCGCCGTTCGGCGGGAGTGCCGCCGTTCCAATCGTCGAGCACGGTCACGCGGCGGCCATCGGCCAGCACAAAGCCGGACACGTCGATGGCATTGGCGGTGGCATGGCCGGAACGCCGCGCGGTTCCGGCGACGTTGCGGCAGTTGTAGCTGCCGTAAGTCTCGATGCTGATGATCCGGCTGCCCAGAATCTGCTGCGCCGCGCGGTCCACGCCGAAGCGGGCCCATGCCGCAAAAGGCGTCGCCGTCGTGCAGGTTAGCGGGCCGAGGTTGGTGACCGTGACGGTCGAGCTATCGGTGTTCAGTGCCGAAAGCTTCACGGTGCCCACCGTCGAACAGCCGTTGCCGTAATAGCGATCCGTCACCGGAGAAAACACCGCGTGCTGGCTGCCCAGCATCGCCATGCACTGCCGCGCCTCGGGCGAGGGCATCGGGGCCGCCGGGCGCGCCGACGTTTGCGACGGGCGCGATCCGCGTCGCTCAGGCTGATCGGACGAGCCGACGCAGCCAGCGATCACTGCAATCAACGGCAGCGCAAGTATCAGTCTGGGAAGGGCTTTCATGGTCCCGCCTAGCATCCGATCCTTTGGTGAACCTCAGATTAGCCGGTTCTTGGGCAGCGTCGGAATCGGGTGAGCCGAGTTTTCCACCGGCGATTGCCTTGGCGGGACCGCGCGGAACCGACGGATTTTCGCGCGAAACCGCTACGCTATGGCGATCTGGCGCAACGATCTATCGCAAGCGCCCGGAGAATCGTTTGACAAATTTCCGGGCCTCTTTAGACGCGGCTCCGGGCCACGCGGTCCCAACGCCGCGCGTGCTCTCTGTAAGGAGAGTCAGAAATGACTGATATTATTAGCGTTCCCGCGCGCAAACCTGCGCGTCCGCACTTCTCTTCCGGTCCCTGCGCCAAGCCGCCCGGATATGCCCCCGAAAAACTGAATACCGAAGCTCTCGGCCGCTCGCACCGCGCCAAGATCGGCAAGACGCGCCTTGCGTACTGCATCGATCTGATGCGCGAAGTTCTGCAGCTGCCCGACACGCATCGCATCGGTATCGTCCCCGGTTCGGACACCGGCGCCTTCGAGATGGCCATGTGGACCATGCTCGGCGCCCGCGGCGTGACCGCGCTGGCCTGGGAAAGCTTCGGTGAGGGCTGGGTTACCGACGCCGTCAAGCAGCTCAAGCTGGAACCCACCGTGTTCCGCGCCGATTACGGCCAGCTGCCCGACCTCGACAAGATCGACTGGTCCGACGACGTGCTCTTCACCTGGAACGGCACCACTTCGGGCGTGCGCGTTCCGGACGCCAACTGGATTCCGGCAGACCGTGAAGGCCTGTCCTTCGCAGACGCCACTTCGGCGGTCTTCGCCTACGACATCGACTGGTCCAAAATCGACGTTGCCACCTTCTCCTGGCAGAAGGTTCTGGGCGGCGAGGGCGGCCACGGCGTCCTGATCCTCGGCCCCCGCGCGGTCGAGCGTCTTGAGAACTACACCCCCAGCTGGCCGCTTCCCAAGGTGTTCCGCCTTGTGTCGAAGGGCAAGCTGGCAGAGGGCGTGTTCAAGGGCGAAACCATCAACACCCCCTCGATGCTCGCCGTCGAGGATGCGATCTTCGCTCTGGAATGGGCCAAGGGTCTGGGCGGTCTCGAAGGGCTGAAGGCCCGTTCGAACGCCAATGCCCACGCGCTGGACAAGATCGTTGCCGAGCGTGACTGGCTGAGCCATCTCGCAATCGACAGCGGCACTCGCTCGAAGACTTCGGTCTGCCTCTCCGTCGAGGGTGCCGATGCCGACTTCATCAAGAAGTTCGCCGGCCTGCTCGAAAAGGAAGGCGCCGCTTACGACGTCGCCGGATATCGCGATGCCCCTCCGGGCCTGCGCATCTGGTGCGGCGCGACCGTCGACACCGCCGATATCGAGGCGCTGGGACCGTGGCTCGACTGGGCCTACGCCACCGTTAAGGCTGCTGCCTGATCTAAACCCTGAGTTTAACCGTCATCCCAGCGAAAGCTGGGATCGCTGGCAAGCTGATACTTACCTCGCGTAAACCGCCAGCGATCCTGACTTTAGTGCTTCGCACTGCCCTAACGGGTCGTCAGGATGACGAATAGGAAGATTCGTCATGACCAAGCCCCGCGTCCTCATTTCGGACAAGATGGACCCCAACGCCGCCCGTATCTTCGAGATCCGTGGCTGCGACGTAGACGTCATCACCGGCGAAACCCCTGAGCAGCTGATCGCCCGCATCGGCGATTATGACGGCCTCGCGATCCGTTCGTCGACCAAGGTTACCAAGGAAATCCTCGCCGCCGCGAAGAACCTGAAGGTGATCGGCCGCGCCGGTATCGGCGTCGACAACGTCGATATCCCGGCCGCTTCGGCCCAGGGCGTCGTCGTGATGAACACGCCGTTCGGCAATTCGATCACCACCGCCGAACACGCCATCGCCATGATCTTCGCGCTGGCCCGCCAGATTCCCGAAGCCAACGCGCAGACCCAGCAGGGGCTGTGGCCGAAGAACGGCTTCATGGGCGTTGAAGTCACCGGCAAGACGCTGGGCCTGATCGGCGCTGGCAACATCGGCTCGATCGTCGCCAGCCGCGCGCTGGGCCTGAAGATGAAGGTCGTTGCGTTCGATCCGTTCCTCACCCCGGAACGCGCCGTCGAAATGGGCGTGGAGAAGGCCGATCTCGACACCCTGCTCGAAAAGGCGGACTTCATCACGCTGCACACGCCGCTGACCGACCAGACCCGCAACATCCTCTCGGCCGAGAACCTGGCCAAGACCAAGAAGGGCGTGCGCATCGTCAACTGCGCGCGTGGCGGCCTGATCGACGAAGCCGCGCTGAAGACCATGCTCGACAACGGCCATGTCGCCGGTGCCGCGCTCGACGTGTTCCAGACCGAGCCGGCCAAGGACTCGCCGCTGTTCGGCACGCCGAACTTCATCTGCACCCCGCACCTCGGCGCATCGACCACCGAAGCACAAGTCAACGTGGCGCTTCAGGTTGCCGAGCAGCTGGCCGACTTCCTGGTCAACGGCGGCGTCACCAACGCGCTTAACATGCCCTCGCTCTCGGCCGAAGAAGCGCCGAAGCTGAAGCCCTACATGAAGCTTGCCGAGATGCTGGGCTCGATGGTCGGCCAGCTGACCCGCGATTCGGTTCCCCGGATCTCGATCCACGTCGAGGGCGCGGCCGCCGAACTGAACCAGAAGCCGATCACTGCCGCCGTGCTGGCCGGTTTCATGCGCGTCCAGTCGGACACCGTGAACATGGTCAACGCGCCGTTCCTCGCCAAGGAACGCGGCCTTGAAGTGCGCGAAGTGAAGACCGAGCGCGAGGGCGACTACCACACGCTGGTGCGCGTCTCGGTGAAGACCGAAGCGGGTGAGCGTTCGGTGGCCGGCACGCTGTTCAACAACGTCGAGCCGCGTCTGGTCGAACTCTTCGGCATCAAGGTCGAGGCGGAACTCGCCGGTGACATGATGTACATCGTCAACGAGGACGCACCGGGCTTCATCGGCCGCATCGGCACCCTGCTGGGCGAAAACGCGATCAACATCGGCACCTTCAACCTCGGTCGCCGCGATGCCGGCGGCGAAGCGGTGCTGCTGCTCTCGGTCGACAGCGCCGTGCCGGAGGACGTCCTGAAGGCGGCCACCGCGCTTCCGGGCGTGAAGACGGTCAAGGCGCTCAAGTTCGTCTGATAGGGCGGATTTTCAGCTCCAAGCGAAAAGGGCCGGTATCTTCGGATGCCGGCCCTTTTTCGTTTGTTTGCAGGGTGGCCTCGGTATCCTTCGACAAGCTCAGGATGAGCGAGGTGGTGCGAGAAGGATGGCGGCTGGATGCGTTTGGCTCCCTCGTTCCGCTCATCCTGAGCTTGTCGAAGGATGCATGGGGCCGAGCGCGACCGGTGATCAGGATTGTGCCCCGCTTCGGCATCGAGCCAGTTCGCTCACTAGCGGCCAGTCGCCGGCCATCATCGCCTCCTTCTTCGCTCTGCTCCATCTTTTGAGCCTGCGTTCGGCAGCGAAAGCATCGTCCCGGGTCTGGAAAGCTTCGGTCCAAAGGAGATCGACCGGCCTCCGCCGGGCTGTGTAGCCGCCCAGCGCTCCTGATTGGTGTTGCGCGATCCGGTGCTCAAGATCGTCCGTATGGCCGACATAATAGGAGCCATCGCGGCAACGGAGAATATAGGCATGGAAGGCCATGCGCAGAGTTCTGGCGTGGGTGGGCGGCCTTCGACAAGCTCAGGCTGAGCGGGGTAGGGTTAAACTTTTGCAGGAGGCGGCATTTGTCACCGCTTGCGCACTGATTAAACCAAGCCTGCCGACGAACCTTGTCCTGACGCCTAAAAAACGCTCCCAATCCCGCTCAGCCTGAGCTTGTCGAAGGCCCCGCGAGAAAGCGCGAGGCCAGCAGATGCCTTGAGGCGAGGTTTATGGCGGAATGCCTGCTCAATTCGCCTGTGGAGTTGCTGTCGGCGATCCCATCGGCGGCATCCCACGCGGAGGCATTTCACCCGGTCCGCCGCGCGGCCCGCGCGGCCGCAGTTCCTGCATCGACAGATAACCGTCCTTGTCGGTATCCGCAGCGTCGAATTTCGCGCCTTCGTAGGCCAGCAGTTCCTCCAGCGAGACACCGGCGTCGTAATTGGTGTTGGCCTTGGCGATCACCGTTCCCGTGATCGGCTCGATCACGGCAGCCAGCATCCGGTCGTCATCGTCCCTGCCGAAACGGGGCGTGATGGAATCCGCGATCTGATCGCCGCCGTCGCCGAAGGCGCTGCGCTCGTCCGACGCGGCAGTGCCCATCTGCTTCTGCCAGGCGGTGAATTCCGCCATGGAGATCGTGCCGTCGCTATTGGCGTCGATCTTGGTGAAGCGCGCCTTGATCGCGGCATCGCGGCGCGCGTCGATATAGACGTGGAATTCGTCGAGCGTCACAATACCGTTGCGGTCGGTATCGGCTTCCTTGAACATCGCGGTGACGACTTTGTCGTAATGCTCGCGCGAGATCGGCTTGGGCATGCGCGGTGCGCCGCCGCCCGGGCCGCCGGGCCCTCCGCCGCCGTGATGTCCGCCACCGCCACCGGGGCCGCCTTCTTCGCCGCCTCCACCCATGCCGCCCATTCCACCCATGCCTCCCATGTCGCCGCCCATCTGGGCGTGGGCAACGGGCGCCTGCAACAGCAACAGCGGAAGGACAATCAGGGAAATCTTGCGCATCTGGCTCTACCGGTGTTGGCTAGGGGCAGGGCGCAAGGCGGAGCCGGCTCGCAAAAGAGCCGCAGGCGCGCCTGACGGTCCCGCCCCGGCAATGGATGGGGCTGTGAATTCGAATGTTCGTCCCGCCAGACGATGGCGGAGGGAATAACGCGATGGACCTGCAATGTTGACAGGAAATTTCACGTAAATTGTCGCAGCTATTCGTTTCGGTGCGACAATCGCAGCGCGCATTCGACATTCCGTGCCCTTCGGGCTAAGGGCGCCCACGCTATGCAGGATAACGACCGCGATCTCTTGCCCGAAGGACTGGGCGACCGTCTTCAGCAGCAGGCCTGGGCCTCGCAAACCGTGCGCCGCGCTGCGCATGATGTGCTGGCGAGCCACGGCTACGAACGCGTTGAAACGCCGCTGATCGAATTCGAGAAGGCCCTCGCGCACCGCATGGCGGGCGTGCAGGTGCGCCGCATGTTCCGCTTTGTCGATCCCGTTTCCATGCGGATGCTGGCGCTGCGTTCGGACATGACCGCGCAAGTCGCGCGCATTGCGGCCACCGGCCTGGCGGAGACGCCGCGCCCGCTGCGCCTCTCCTATTCCGGGCAGGTTTGCACCATCAAGGGCGACGGTCTCGATCCGCGCCGTGAGCGACTGCAGCTGGGCGCCGAACTGATCGGCACCGATTCGGTCGCTGCCGCGGCGGAGATCGTCGAACTCGCCATCGAGACGCTGACCGCTGCCGGGGCCACCGGCATCTCGGTCGATTTCACGATGCCCGATCTGGTCGATACGCTTTCGGCCGAAGCGCTGCCGCTGCCTGCCGCCAGCATCGAGGCGGTGCGCCAGATGCTCGACGCCAAAGATGCGGGCGGGCTGGTGGACGTGGGCGGCGAAGCGTACCTGCCGCTGCTCTACGCCGTCGGCCCGTTCGAGAGCGCGATCGAGCGCCTTGCCGCGTTCGACGCCGGCGGCGCGCTGGCCAGCCGCATCGCCGGCCTGCGAGAGATTGCCGCGCGCGTGGCGGGCAAGGCCCGCCTCACGCTCGATCCTTCGGAGCGTCATGGCTTCGAGTACCAGTCGTGGTTCGGCTTCACGATCTATGCCGAGGGTATTGCCGGGGGCCTTGGCCGTGGCGGCACGTATCGCATTCTCGGCCAGACCGGTCATCACCCGGAATCGGCGACCGGCTTCTCGCTCTATCCCGATCCGCTGATGGACTTGCTGGCGGCCAAGGCCGAAGCGCCGCAGCGTCTGTTCCTGCCCCTCGGGCATGACGTTGCCCTCGCGGCCCGTCAGCGTGCGGTAGGCTGGGTGACGGTGGCGGCGCTTTCGGAAAGCGACGATCCGGTGGCACTCGGCTGCTCGCACGTCCTGCGGGGCGGCGAGGTCGTGGCGGTCTGAGGGGTTATTTCCCGAAGACCTGCGCCAGCCAAGTATCGACGGCGGCGGTTGCCGGATAGGCCGGATCGCCAAGCTGGCGATTGATCTCCATATGCCCGCGAAGCCCCTCGCCGGGGAAACCCTTGCGCTCGACCGGTGTGCCCGCCTTGCGCAGCGCTGCTTCCAGCACCTCGGCCTGACGCACGCCGTCCGGGCGCTGCACATGGAGCAGCAGGAATGCCGGCGCATTCGGCGCGGCGGCTTGCAGGGTGGGGGAGAGTGCCTTCTGCCGCGCCGGATCGGTTCCGAAGGCTTGTGCGTAAGTGCCCTGCATGATTCGTGGTGCGTCGGCCATCTGCACGGGCACGTCGTAGGCGGCGCCGTCGATAGGGATCACACCGCGCAAGTCCTTGTAGGATAGCCCAGCCTTCTGCAGATATCGGGGATCGGTGCCGACCAGCGCGACCAGTTGCGCGCCGGCGCTATGCCCCATCAGCACGACCTTGCCGCGCGCAATCCCGAGCGCATCCGCCCGCTTGAGCAAGGCAGCGAGCGCGTCGGCGATGTCCTGCGCCTGCTGCTCCACCGTGGCATCGGGCACGAGGCGGTAATTCACACTGGCGAAGGCGTAACCCTCGCCAGTGTAATGCGTCACCTTGTACGGGCCGGTCGCATTGTCCTTGTCGCCGCGTTTCCATCCACCACCATGGACGAACACGACCAGCGGTGCCGGCCCTTTGCGGTTGGCAGGCCAGAAATCGAGCGTCTGCAGGGCATCCGCGCCATAGGTGACCGTCGCGCCCCTTTCCTGCGCCGGTGCGGTTGTCGCTGACGCCAGCAGCAGTGCGCCGAACAGCCAAAGGGCCGGTATCCGGGGTTTTATCATGACTTCGCGCTCCCGCTGACCAGCGTGCAAGGTCTCAATCGAGGCGCGGGTGGGCAAGCAATCAAGTGTAACGAACGGTAATCGCCATGCCACGGGAACCCTTGACTAGCGCCCCGCCTTCCTCCTAGGGCGCCCACGAAAAGCCGGGGCGCCATTGCCCCTCCAAAAATCCATATCGCCGAGTCCTGTCGAAGGGCGTTATTGGATCCACCGTGGCAGGGTGGAGGAGTATATCCATGGCCAACGTAACCGTGATCGGCGCCCAGTGGGGCGATGAGGGCAAGGGCAAGATCGTCGACTGGCTGGCAAGCCGGGCTGACGCCGTCGTCCGTTTCCAGGGCGGCCACAATGCCGGCCACACGCTCGTCGTCGGCGAGCAGGTCTACAAGCTTTCGCTGCTGCCCTCCGGCATCGTCACCGGCACGCTGTCGATCATCGGCAATGGCGTGGTGCTCGATCCCTGGCACCTGAAGTCCGAAGTCGAGAAGCTGCGCGGCCAGGGCGTGGAGATCAATCCCGAGAACTTCGCGATCGCGGACAATTGCCCGCTGATCCTGCCGCTTCACCGCGACCTTGACGGTCTGCGCGAAACGGCCGCCGGTTCGGGCAAGATCGGCACCACCGGCCGCGGCATCGGCCCGGCTTACGAAGACAAGGTCGGCCGCCGCGCCATCCGCGTCTGCGATCTGGCCCACCTCGACGCGCTGGATTCGCAGCTGGACCGTCTCTGCGCCCACCACGACGCGCTGCGCGCCGGCTTCGGCCAGCCGCCGGTCGACCGTGAAGAGCTGATCAACGAACTGCGCGAGATCGCGCCCTTCGTGCTCCAGTTCGCCCAGCCGGTATGGAAGCGCCTGAACAAGGTGCGCAAGGCTGGCGCCCGTATCCTGTTCGAAGGCGCGCAGGGTGTGCTGCTCGATGTCGATCACGGCACTTATCCCTTCGTCACCAGCTCGAACACGGTTTCGGGCACGGCAGCTTCGGGTTCGGGCCTTGGCCCTTCGGCCACCGGCTTCGTGCTGGGCATCGTCAAGGCCTACACCACCCGCGTCGGCTCGGGCCCGTTCCCGACCGAGCTGGAGGACGAGACCGGCCAGCGTCTGGGCGAGCGGGGTCATGAATTCGGCACCGTCACCGGCCGCAAGCGCCGCTGTGGTTGGTTCGACGCGGTGCTTACCCGCCAGTCCTGCGCGATCTCCGGCGTGACCGGCATTGCGCTGACCAAGCTGGACGTGCTCGACGGGTTCGAGAAGGTGAAGATCTGCACCGGCTACCGCCTCAACGGCAAGGTGCTGGACTACTTCCCCAGCCATGCCGCCGATCAGGCCAATGTCGAGCCGATCTACGAGGAAATGGACGGCTGGCAGGGCACCACCGCCGGCGCCCGTTCCTGGGCCGATCTGCCCGCGCAGGCGATCAAGTACATCCAGCGCGTGCAGGAACTGATCGAAACCCCGGTGGCACTGGTTTCAACCAGCCCCGAGCGCGAGGACACCATCCTCGTTCGCGATCCTTTCCTGGATTGATGTCGTGGGTTCGTCGAGAGAGTCTCGGCGAACCCCGACCAAGCCCGCGCGGCGTTTGAGCGTCACCTTGCGCCGATGCGGCAGCATCCTGGCGCAAGCAAAAATGAGGCGCGGGATCATTCTCGCGCCGCTTTTGCTTTTGCTCGGCATCGGCGGTGCCCAAGCCGAGCCCCTCCCGCCCATAGACCTGATCCGCGTCCACAAGGCAGATCGGCGCATGGAGCTTTGGTCTGGCGGGCAGCGGATTCGCGTGATCGAGCATATCCAGTTGGGCGACCAACCCACAGGCCCCAAGCGCTTCGAAGGGGACGAGCGCACGCCTGAAGGGCGCTATCAGATCGACTGGGGCAACCACGCCAGCGCCTATCACCTCTCGCTCCATATCTCCTACCCGAATGAGGCCGACAGTGCCTATGCCGCGCAGCGCGGGCGCTCGCCCGGCGGCATGATCATGATCCACGGTCAGCCGAACGGCATTTCCGGCCGCGCGGTGGGCGACTGGACCGATGGCTGCATTGCCGTGTCCAACGCCGAAATCGAGATGCTGTGGGAATCGGTTGGCGACGGCACATCCATTGAAATTCTGCCCTGACGATTGCGGGAAACGGTGAAATCGCAAAACCTTATTGCGATGGCGCAAGCCGGGTGTTTTCAGATTTTTAAGGATGGAGTAGGGGAATTTGCGGGGACGGAGTTTCCCCTGGGAGTCGGGTCGAGGAGGCGATCGGGACTGCGATGCTGCATGATGCGAAACTGAACGACGAGCCCGGACGGCTGGCGGCACTGCGGCGTCTTGAGGTGCTGGATACCGCGCCCGAAGAACCGTTCGAGAATGTCGTCTCGCTCGTCCGCACGGTGCTGGGCGTGCCGATGGCCGCGGTGACGCTGATCGATGAAGACCGCCAGTGGTTCAAGGCGCGTAGCGGCCTTGGCGTGAGCGAAACGCCGCGCAACGTCTCGTTCTGCACCCACGCGATCCGTCAGTCGGAGCCGTTCCTGATCGACGACGCACGGCAGGATGCGCGTTTTTCCGAGAATCCATTCGTCACCGGCGATCCCAATGTGCGCAGCTATGCCGGCATCCCGCTGCTGACGCCCGATGGCTACAACGTTGGCGTGCTCTGCGCGATCGATGACAAGGTGCGCACGTTCTCATCGTCCGAAGTCGACATCCTCTCCAATTTCGCGCGCATCGTCATGAACGAACTGCAGCTGCGCCACATTGCCGAGCGTGACCAACTGACCGGCGCGCTGACGCGGCGTGGCTTCATCGAGAAGGCGGAGCAGGAAATCGCCCGCTTCCGCCGCTATCATCGCCCTTGCTGCCTCGCTTTGGTGGACATCGATCACTTCAAGGCGGTGAACGACACCTATGGCCATCCGGCTGGCGATGCCGTGCTGCGCGACATGGTGGCGAGTGTCGTCGGCGCCTCACGTCCGGTGGATCTGCTGGGGCGCCTTGGCGGTGAGGAGTTTGCCGTTTTGCTGCCGGAAACCGAGGCTTCGGAGGCTTTGCTCGCGGTCGAGCGATTCCGCGAAACGCTGGCTGGCCTTGCGATCCCTCTGCCGGACGGCCGGGTGATCCACATCACCGCCAGCTTCGGCATTGCGCCGCTTTCGGACGAGATCGCCACCGTGGAAGAATGGATCGCCGCTGCCGATGGCCCGCTCTATGCGGCCAAGCGCGGCGGGCGGAATCGCTGCGAGATGCTGCACTGAGAAAAAGAGGGCAGGCCGAAGCCCGCCCTCTTTTGCATCAATCGAACCGGAACGCGGAAATCGCGGTCTTGAGCACGAGGTCCGACCAGACCTTCTCGCCCGCCGCTTCCGATGTGCCTGCGGCGACCATCAACGGCAGCAGGTGTTCCTCACGCGGGTGAGAGAAGCGCCCTCCCGGAGCTTCGGCCCAATGGGAGAGGGCTTCGGCGCGGGTATCGGCATCGGCGGTTGCGGCGGCGGTCAGCCATTCGTCGAAGGCTTGCGAGGGCACGGTGGACTGCGGATTGCCGTAGCCGCGCATGTTGTGGAAGCTCATGCCCGAACCGACGATCAGCACGCCTTCGTCGCGTAGCGGCGCCAGCGCCTTGCCGGCGGCGATGTGCATGGCCGGATCGAGCGAGCGGTCCAGCGACATCTCCACCACGGGCACGTCCGCTTCGGGCCATGCCACCTTCAGCGGAATGAACACGCCGTGGTCATAGCCGCGCTGCGTATCGATACCGGCGGTGAAGCCAGCGCCTTGCAGCAGTTCGGTCGCGCGGGCGGCCAGTCCCGGTGCGCCGGGGGCATCGAAGCGCAGTTCGTAGGTGTGCTGCGGGAAGCCGTAGTAGTCGAACAGCAGTGCAGGATTCTCCGCGCCGGTGAAGGCGAAGCCTTCGGTTTCCCAGTGACCGGAGACGACCAGGATCGCCTTGGGCGGTTCGGGCAGGCGGGCGGGCAGCGATTGCAGGAACCCGGCCATCGTCGTCCAGTTGCCCTGCGGATCGGGCATGAAGAAGCAGGGGCCGCCGCCGTGGGGGATGAAGAAGCTGGGTTGGCGGGTCATGTTAAATCCTTTCAGGCACGTCCGACCCGCGTCGGCGAGAGCGCGAAGGCGCCGTCACCGATCAGGGCCTGAACGAAGAGAGCGATCGACCAGAATGCCGGATATTCCCAGCCGCCGCCCTTGGAATCGAAGAAGAAGCCATTGGCTCCGTGAACCGTGAAGATCGTGCCGAGCAGCAGCGGGATCAAGGCCAGCGCTGCGATGCGCGCCTTGAAGCCGGTGATGAGGGCCAGACCACCAAGGAATTCGGCCGCCATCGTCACGTAGGCAAGGGCAGGCGGAAGGCCGAGGCTGTCGAAGAAGGCAGCAGTTCCGGCCGGCGTGAAGACGAAGAGCTTCAAGCCGAAGTGCGCCAGAAACAGCGCGCCGAGCGTTACGCGCAGAACGAGAGCGCCGTAGGGTGCCGTATTCGAGGAAGTGGTTGTCATGGGGGCTTTCCTTTCGCCCACCGATCTAGACCTTCGCCCTTGTGGTGATAATATGCCCTTCCGTTGAATGACTTTGAACTGAGAGTGTTGAATGGATCGCCTGAAAGGGATCGAGGTTTTCGTGCGGGCCATCCGGCTGGGCGGGCTTTCCGCCGCCGCGCGCGAGCTTTCGATGTCTCCGGCCATGGCGGCGAAGCACCTGAACGCCCTTGAACAGCGCCTTGGCGCTACATTGGTGAACCGTACCACGCGCCGCCTTGCCCTGACCGAGGCGGGCGCCGCCTATCTCGACAAGGCCGAGCGGGTATTAGCCGAACTGGAGGATGCCGACGCCGAAGCCATGGCGCAGTCCGCCTCCGTCGATGGGCTTTTGCGCGTTTCCGGACCGGCCGCGTTCGGCAACGCCTATCTGGTCGATCTCGTGACGGACTTCCACGCGCTTTACCCGCAAGTGACCATCGAACTGGGCCTCAACGATCGCGTGGTCGATCTGCTGGAGGAGCGGTGGGATGTTGCCGTGCGCATCGGCAAGCTGGCGGACAGCAACCTTGTCGCGCGCAAGCTGGCTCCCGTGCGCATGTGCATCTGCGCTTCGCCGGCCTATCTGGAGCGGCGCGGTACGCCGGTTTCGGTGGACGATCTGGCCGCGCACGATTGCCTTGGCTACACGCTGAGCGGGGAGACCGGCACCACGCGCTGGGGCTTCGGCGCCGACGGCAGCCGCCTGGTGGCGGTGCGCGGATCGCTTCATGCCAACAACGGGCAAGTCTTGGCCAAAGCGGCAGTGGCCGGGATGGGGCTGGTCTACGGCCCGCGTTTCTTCGTCGATTGCGCGATTGCCGATGGGCGGCTGATCGAACTGGACCTTGGCACGGAGCTGATCGATCTGGGCGCGGTCCATGCCGTCACCCACCGCACCCGCCGTCCCGCCGCGAAAACGCGCGCGTGGATCGACTTTCTGGTGGCGCGCCTGCCGCCGATGGCGCGCAACTGGTAGGCCGGAGCCTCACGCCCCGGTAATCACACCCGTAACTTCAGCCCGCCTCAGAAATCGACGGCGATCCCGTTGCGTACCCAGTCACCGTAACGGGTGGGGGAGATTCCGTCGGGATCTTCCTCATCCACGTTGGCCGCTTCTTGCGGGGAGGGCTGGGGCGCGGGGTCGTTCGTCCAGTGGGCGGGCTTCTTGAAGCCTTCGGGACGTTTTGTGGCGCGTTCGGTCATTCGGCCCATGTGGTGTGGGTGGCGCAAAAACGCAATCCGTTATAGGGGCCATCGATGGACATTCCCGGCCTTCCCGCGCGCCGTGCCGCGCTCAATCTTATCGATGCCGTGTTGCGGCGTGGCGAAACGCTCGATCAGGCGGCGGGCTCTGCGCTTGCCCGCGTCAGCGGCGATGCTGACCGCGCGCTCGCCCGCGCCATCGCGGGCGAGGTGCTGCGCTGGCGCACCGATCTGGACGAACTGATCGATTCCGCCACCCGACTGCCGCTGGCGGACGATGCCAAGGCGCGCGCGGTGCTGGAAATCATGCTGGTGCAAGTGCTGCGGCTGGAAACGCCCGCCCACGCGGTGATCGCCACCGGCCTGCCGCTGCTGATGGGCGGCCCGCGCCGTCTTGCCCACGGCGTGTTCTCCACCTTGACCAAGCGCGAGATCGCGCTCCCGGAAGCACCGACACTGCCCGAGGCGGTGATGGAGCGCTGGGGCGAGCATGGCGTGGCCGTGGCCGCCGGTCTGGCCGAGCCGCCGCCGCTGGACCTTGCCCTGCGCGATCCGGCCGAGACGCAGGAATGGGCCGAACGATTGGGCGGCAAGTCGCTGATGCCCGGCCACGTCCGCCTGTCGCGCGGCACCGCGGTCGAGCATCTCGAAGGCTTCCGCGACGGTGCCTGGTGGGTGCAGGATCTTGCCGCCAGCTTGCCTGCGCGCCTGCTGGGGGCCGGTGAAGGCCGCAAGGCGCTGGACCTCTGCGCCGCGCCCGGTGGCAAGACGCTGCAACTGGCCGCTGCCGGTTGGGACGTGACTGCGCTTGACCTCTCCAAGCGCCGCCTCGAACGCCTGCGCGACAATCTGAAGCGGACCGACCTCACTGCCGAAGTGGTGCAGGCCGATGCCCTGAAGTGGGAGCCTGAGGAAAAGTTCGACGCGATCCTGATCGACGCGCCGTGCACCGCCACCGGCACCGCGCGCCGCCATCCGGACGTGCTGCACCGCATCGGCGCGCGCCAGATCGCGGACATGACGGAAATCCAGACCGCCATGCTGGAACGCGCGGCGGGCTGGCTGAAGCCCGGCGGCACGCTGGTTTACGCGGTCTGTTCGATGGAACCTGAAGAGGGTGAGGCGCAGGCCGCGAAAGTTGCGCTGACGCCGGTGCCGATCGGCGCGGACGAATTGCCGGCCGGGCTTGCCCCCACGGCGGAGGGCTGGCTGCGCACCGATCCGGCCATGCTGGCGGATGACGGCGGGCTCGACGGCTTTTTCGTGGCGCGCTGGCAGCGGGACTAAGAGACCGTTTGAAAATTCGCGAAACGCGAATTTTGCGGCACCGGCCCTCTCCCCCACCCTGGATATTACCGATGGGTGGTAGGGTGGGGGAGAGAGCCGGTGCCGCCTCAAAAATGCCCCTGCGGGCATTTTTCAAACGGACTCTAAACACGCCCAAAGCACATAGGTGCGGGGCGGCGAGAGATCGCCGCCGCCGCTTCCCCCTATTCAATGCTCGCGTTGATTTACGCATCGATCCGTAAATTGGGTCCAGAATGGGGATTGCGTCGACTCGCCGGAGTCTGTCATCAATGCGGCCGGTGTGGGCTTGGGGTGGCTTGCTCCGCGCTGCAGAATTGCCACGCGGTGAAACGTGAACGCTCCAGAGGAGTAATCGCGATGGTGCAGTGGTTACACGCCAATTTCCGTTGTCTGTTCAATCGCCATGAACCCGTCCACGACCATGTGACGTGGGACGGCGCCCATTTCGTCGGCAACTGCCATCGTTGCGGCAGCGGCGTGCGGCGGGAAGGCCAAGGCGCCTGGCGGCGGGACTGGCTACAACTCTAGAGCCGATCGACTCTAGCGCGGTCAGCTCACCTTGCGCAGGCGTGCCAGACGGCTGCCAAGCTGGCGGCGGAACACCAGCGCGCCCAGACCCAGTGCGAAAAGCGACAGCATGCCGGGTTCCGGCACCGAAGTGCTGCCGCCAGAGCTGGAAGGCGTGCCCGGATCGCTGGGCGGGGTGTAGCCGCCGGTGTAAGTGCCGACGTGCATCTCGCCGTTCTGGACAAGGCTGCCGAACACCGCCGAACCCTGGATGTAGTTCGACGTGGTGGCCGCCGCGCCGGGGGCCAGAACCGATCCGCCCCAAGCAGTGGTCAGCGAGAGGTCGTCCGCCTCGTAGAAGTTCCAGATGACGTGCTCGCCAAGGTTCTGGGTGCCGCCCAGGAAGTTGTCGTTCAGCTTGATCGAGGTGCCGGAGACATTGACGATCGCGGTATCCGCGCCGTTGAGGTTGAACTTGATCTCCCCGATCTTGTCGAGGTCGGCGGCGGAGATGTTGAACACGGCCACGCCGCTGGAGTCGGGCTGGGCGGTGAAGGTGCCGGTGTTGCCGCTGATCGACAGCTGGCTGTTGGCGGCCTGCGTGCTCATCGAATGGCTGAGGCTCTCCATCGATGTGGAGATCAGGCTCTTCTGCTGCGTCAGGTCCTGCACGAACTGCGGATTGCTGGCGGCAAGGCCCGAGGTGACGGTGTTGTTGTTGACGTTGGTGTTGCTGATCGTGCCGCCCACCTGCACCGTCTGCGCCGCGCCGTTCAGGTTGAGGCCGCTGTTGACGTTGCCGCCGACCACGGCGCCCGAACCGTTGTTCAGGTTCTTGTAGCCGCCATTGACGTCCCCCACCACGGTCAGGCCCGGCGTGCCGGTGCTGGAGGCGGGCAGGGCGGTGATCTGGTAGTTGGAGGCATTGCCATCCAGATTGCCGCCGACGAAGGTGCGGCCTTCCACTTCGGAGGACGAGGTAAGGTCACCCAGCACCACCAGGTTCCAGGTCTTCAGCACATCGATCCCGGCAATGTCGGACGAGGCGATCGCCGGCGTGGCCGCGAATGCGACCGCGGCGATGGCGACGGAGAGGGAAAGTTTGCCAGTGAATGCGCGGAAGGAAGACATCTGGGGGATTCGCCAATGGTAAGTTCGTTTAGCGAACTACGTACCGTTTCCTAATACTTTGGAAACCGTGCGTTCAACCGTGTCTCGCGATGAGACATGGCGGATGGGGATAGCTAACGCGGGGTCAATTGCGGGTGGGTGGAAGTGCGCAAGCGGCGCGGAACATAGTTCTAGGAGCGCAAGCACCAAACTCCGTCGCCCCCGCGAAGGCGGGGGCCCCGCTTTCTTCGCGCCCCGCTCGCCAAGGAGAAGAAGCGGGATCCCCGCCTTCGCGGGGATGACGGGGTTTTAGGTTGTTAGCCGGGGGGTGAAGGTGCGGTGACGGGGGCGTTTTGAGGCCTCGTGGGCGATCTCACGCACATTCAATTCTGCATCGTCATTGCGAGGAGGCGAAGCCGACGAAGCAATCCAGAGCGGCTCAAGACGGCCCTGGATTGCTTCGCTACGCTCGCAATGACGAAGTGAGGGGCCGATGGGACACCGTGCGGCGCTCCCCACCAGCCCCCACACCCTCAGCCCTTGACCTTGTTCTGGAAGCTCTTGCGCAGCTTCATCAGCTTGGGCGGGATCACCGCGAGGCAATAAGGATTGCGCTGGCCTTCGCCGTCCCAGTATTCCTGATGGTAATCCTCGGCCGGATACCATGCGTCGTTCTGCTTGCCGTCGGCGAAGCCTTCGATCGTGGTGACGACCTTGCCGCCGTTGTCCTCATTCGAACGGGCGAGGGCGGCTTCGGCCTCAGCCGCCTGTGCATCGTCCAGCGGGAAGATGGCGGAACGGTACTGCGTGCCCACGTCGTTGCCCTGCCGGTTCAGCTGCGTCGGGTCATGCGTGCCCATGAACACGTCCAGCAGGTCGCCATAGGACAGGACGGCGGGGTCGTAGTTCACGCGGATCGCCTCGGCATGGCCGGTGGTGCCTTCGCAGACCTGCTTGTAGGTGGGGTTGGCGACAGTGCCGCCGATATAGCCGCTTTCGACCGAGTCCACGCCGATGACATCGCGGAACACCGCTTCGGTGCACCAGAAGCATCCGCCTGCAACGATTGCCGTTTCCATTGTAACCTTGATCCTCATGAGGGGGAGTTTGGTCGCTAGATAGGTACACTTTGATGGCTTGTCATTGGGCGAAGGCGAACTACCTTCGCGGCAACGATACGCCTGACAATCGCCTCACATTCTGGAGACTCGCCATGCGCCGCGCCTTGATCGCCCTTTCGACGTTCCTTGGCGTGCTTGCCGCGCCGATTTCCGCTACCGCTGCGGACGAAAAGACGCAGGCACAGGCCTGCAAGGGCTGCGAGGCGCTGCTGGAACTGGCTGCCGCCAATCCGCTGCGCGAGGCGGACCGCGCGCGTGACAAGTATCGCCATCCGGTGGAAACGCTCAGCTTCTTCCGCGTGGGCCCGACGATGAAGGTGGGCGAATATGCGCCCGGCGGTGAGTGGTATTCGCGCCTGCTGGGGCTTTACCTTGGCAAGCAGGGCCATCTGGTGGGGCTCTACTACAATCCCGACAGCCCGGCCTTCAAGCCCGAGACGCAGGCGAAGATCCGCAAGGACGCGGACGAATACGCGGCGGACGTGGCGAAGTTCACCGGGCTGCCGGCGGATCGCTTCGCAGCCTATACCACCGGATCGATCCCGGCGGGTGAGAAGGGCACGTTCGACGTGATCATCGTGCCGCGCATGCTGCACAACCTGCTGCGCTGGAACATCGCCACCAGCGAATTCGCGGCGATGCGCGATCTGCTGAAGCCCGGCGGGCTGATCGGCATCGAACAGCACCGCGCCAAGGCCGATGCGCCCGACGCCTATGCCGATGGATCGAAGGGCTATCTGAAGCAGGCGGATGTCATCAAGTTCATGCAGGCACAGGGCTTCGATTTGGTCGGCCAGTCGGAAATCAGCGCCAATCCGAAGGACTCGGCCAACTGGCCCGACGGCGTCTGGACCCTGCCGCCCACGCTGGCGCTGAAGGATCAGGACCGCGCCAAGTACGTCTCCATCGGCGAGAGCGACCGGATGACGCTTCTGTTCCGCAAGCGAGGCTGATAGGGGCCCGCGCATGACCCAGATTACCGTTGCCGCGCTCCAGCTCGCGCTCAATTCCGCCGACGAGGGCGAGAACATCGCCGCCGTATCCTCGCTGGTAGAGGACGCCGCCGCCAAGGGCGCGCAGATCATCCTGCCGCCCGAGCTGTTCTCCGGCCCCTACTTCTGCAAGACCGAGGAAGAGGAACTCTTCGCGATCGCTCGCCCGACGGCAGAGCATCCCTCGGTCATCGCGATGAAGGCGCTGGCGGCGAAGCTGAAGGTGGTGATCCCCACCAGCTTCTTCGAACGCGACGGCCACCACTACTACAACACGCTGGCGATGATCGGCACCGATGGCGAGATCATCGGGACCTATCGCAAGAGTCACATCCCCGACGGCCCCGGCTACGAAGAGAAGTACTACTTCCGCCCGGGCAATGACGGATTCAAGGTGTGGGACGTGCTCGGCACCAAGGTCGGTATCGGCGTGTGCTGGGATCAGTGGTACCCGGAGTGCGCACGCGTGATGGCGCTGATGGGCGCCGAACTGCTGTTCTATCCCACCGCCATCGGCTCGGAGCCCTATGATGCTACGCTGGACACCAGCCGCATGTGGCGCCGGGCGATGGTGGGCCACTCGGTATCGAACTGCATGCCGGTGATCGCCGCCAACCGTATCGGCGTCGAATCCGAATGCGGCACGGAGCAGGCCTTCTACGGCCACTCGTTCATCACCGACGAATGGGGCGATTACGTCGCGGAGTTCGGCAAGGACGAAACCGGCGTGCTGGTTTCCACCATCGACCTTGCCCGCGCGGCCAAGCACCGCGCCGGCATGGGCTTCTTCCGCGATCGCCGGCCGCAGCTCTACACGCGCATCGCGCAAGACATCTGAACAAAACACGGGGGAGCCGGGCACTTTGGCGAAGCACAAGTATCTTGTCGCGCTCGGCTCCAACATGCGCCATCCGCGCCACGGCGGCCCGCGCAAGGTGCTCGCCGCCGCGCTGAATGCGCTGGATAATGGCAAGTATGAGGTGCTGGCCGCTTCCCCGGTGATCGAAAGCGCGCCGCTCGGCCCGTCGCGCCGACGCTATGCCAACGCCGTGGCGTTGGTGCGCAGCAAGCGCGCGCCGGATGAGATGCTGCACAAGCTGCACAAGATCGAACACAAGTTCGGCCGCCGCCGCATGGGCGCGGCCTGGGGCTCACGCGTGCTGGACCTCGATATCGTGCTGTGGAACGGCGGCCCGTGGGCAGCGGGAGAGGGCATGGAAAGCCTGGTTATCCCCCATCCCGCCTTCCGCGATCGCGACTTCGTTCTTGGCCCGGCGCGCCGGATTGCGGGCACCTGGCGCGATCCATTGACGGGTCTGACGATAAACCACCTTCATGCCCGCTTGACCAAGGCCCGACCTGCCCCTAGGTGACCCCTTCCGCTGCCGTTCACGACAGCGCCCGGCAACGGGGGCCCTTAGCTCAGTCGGTAGAGCAACTGACTTTTAATCAGTAGGTCGCTGGTTCGAACCCAGCAGGGCTCACCACTTAAGTAAAATAATGAACTTGAGTGGTTTTTAGAGTGATCACCCATCAGGTTGCCCGACCAGATCCACGGACTTCTACCGGAAAAACGTGATCGGGATGCGGAGGCTGGTCAGCATGTCGGTCGCGTCGTCCGTCACGCCCATTTCCACTGTCCAGTTGATCGTCGTGCGCTGGTTCACGCGGTAGCTGATGCCGAACAGAAAACGGCCGATCTGGAGGTCGCGAGTGGAGGTGACGATCGGGTCGCCGTACGTCTCGATTCCGTTCTGCGTTTCGATCGGGCGGATCCGGCTCTTGGTGCCGAACAGCCAGTTGTGCGCATAGGCAAAGCTGATCGATGCCCGTTCGTTGAGGGCAAGGCCGACGCCCAGCGTCATGTTGGGGCCGGAGCCCGGCTTTACGTGATCGATCTGCGCGTCGCTGATCCGGGTGTTCACATCCTTGCCGAAGTTCTGGGTATAGCCCAGAACGCCAAAGATCGTCGCCGGGTCGGACGGCATGATGACTGTCACGCTGGGCTGCACGCCCCAGAAGCCGAAGCCGGTTGCCGCCTTGGTGGCGTTGCCCAGCACATCGCGGGGAACCCCGTAGGGATCGGTGCCGGTGGGCATCACGACCTGGACATTGGCCGTCAGGAACGGCCAGCCGCCCGTGCCGTTGTTGATCTGGTATCGCCCCAGCAACTGGATGTCGCCAAGCCCCGTCGAATGGGCTGAGGTGTTTACCGTGCCGGTGCCCGATTGCGGCGGGTTCTGAACCAGCGGCACCAGGACTGCGGTGTCGTCCCGATAGATCCACGGCACCTGGACGCCCAACTCGATACGGTTGGTCAGGCCATAGCGCACCGTCGCTGCCGCCGTCAGTACGTCCTGCCGGCTTTCGTTGATATCGAACACGCCCACGAGCACGGATTGCGGGATTTCGATGCCGCGGAAGACGAAGCGATTGCGGTCATCGCGGGCGTACTGGAACGTCGGCTCCAGAGTCAGGCGGCCGGCTCTGGTCAGGACGCTGCCTTGCGCGGCCAGCACGGCGACTTCCTGCGGGCGGGGGCGCTCGGTCGGCTTTTCACCCACACTGGTCAGGCTATCGGACGATTGCGCGCCGGGCTGGGCAGGGGGCGCGCTCGATTGCGGCACACCGGCCAGCGATGCCGTGGCAGGGCTGGCCGAAGAGGTGGGAGAGGAAGTGGCCGAGGAGGAGAGCGGGAATTGGCCGTACTGCGGGCCGGGAATGCCGGTTCCGCGCATGGCCTCCAGCAACGAGTCCTGAAGCTGGCGAAGCTGCAGTTCCTGCGTGTCCAGAACGTGGCGCTGTTCCTCGATGGCGCGGCGCTGGGCGTCTATCTGGGCCTGCAGCTTTGCGAGATCGGGTGCCGTGCGCTTGGCCGCATCGGCCGTGGCGCCTTCCGGATCAGCCTGAGCCCAGGCCGGCCGGGGCAGTATTGCGAACAGCACTACTGTGCTTGCCAGGAAGCCTCTCATCCATCCTCCCCACAATCGCATGTCTCTAACGGATGCCGCGACCCGCTGTATCAAGAGCAATCGAATTTGCGCGAAGCACCGCATTGCCGGCGAGCAGTCCCGAATTCTGCACATCGACATTAACGGTTACTACGGTGTCAATGGTTCTGTCGTTCGCTGTATTTGCAACAATACTTCCGGTGAGGCTACCTATCATTTGACGCAATTCAAGTGAATTTCCATTCAGGACTACTTGCGATCCGCTGCCGTCCTGAACCAGTTGCACCGATCCCGATGGCGTCGAGACCGCCGGGCCGTTCGGCGTGAGCGTGACCTGCTGCTGCCCGGCCCCTGCCTGGATCGCGGTCGTTGTGCCTCCGACGTGGACGACGACGCCGCCGGCGGTGGAGCCCGACGAACCGGCAATGCCGCTGCCATCGCCGACGAAAACGACCGGGTTGCCGGTGTCGGTATTGAGCACACTGCGCAGCGCCAGCGTGCCGTTCACAAGGGTCTGGATGTCCACGCCGACGACCACGTCCATGCCGTTGGGCAGTTCGAAACCGCCGCGCAGCGCGTCGAGCTGCTGGTCGGACAGCGTGGCCGATGTGCCGAACAGGGGGCTTACTTCATAAGTCGCGGATGTCAGGCCCGCGCCATCGCGAACGGAAGGTGAGGCGGACAGGGGCATGGAATTCCCCTCGGTCGCCGCGAGACAGGGGCTGGCAGCGCCGGCCAGCAGCAGACCGCCTGCGATCCACCAACTGCCTGCGCGCCATGATGCCATCATGCCCTCCTACATCACGAACGGGTATGGCTGGGCGCGGGTGAGTTCCAGGGCCTGAAGGCTGGCCGGTTCCATCATCAGCGTCACCCGGCTTCGCGGGACCAGGGCCCATTCCTCCTGACGGCCAAAGCTGCTCTTGCCGCGATCCAGCCCGTCCGCCAGCGCGAAGAGGATGCCGTTCCACATCGCGGTGAACTGCTTCGCATCGATCAGACGGATGCCCAGAGAGGGATCGCCGACAAGCACCTTGCCGTCCTCTATGCCCTTGACGACGACGAAGTGCTTGTATCCCTTCAGATTGATCAGGGCGATGCCGGGGACGCCGGTGCGCCGTATATCGTCCAACGTGACGATGTAGCCATTTGCCTTGATCCCGCGCGCGTCGAGGTAGCGCTTCATGTCCAGCAGGGAAAAGCCGAGCCGCTTGATCTGTTCGCGGTCGCCTTCGCCCCACATGCCGACGAAGATGCTCTGTTCGCTCTGCAGGTCGCCGTAGTGGTATCGCAGCAGAGTGGCGAGTGCGGCCGAGCCGCAGCTGAAATCGTATCGCTGGCGGACCACGGTAAGAAAGCGCCGTTCCGCCATGCTCTTGACCGGCAGGGCATAGTCGCCGGCGGAAAGACTGAGCATGGAGCCAGTCGGCGGCACGGGGCTGGCGCAGCCTGTGAGTAGCGCAAAGACGATCATTAGGGGGGGCGCCAGAAGAGGGCCGGCAGCGCGATTGCCGGCCCTCTTGCTGGTCCCGTTACTGGATCGCGACATTAACGTTCATCGCGGAATTGATGGACACGTTGTTGCCTGTGTTCGTGTTGATCAGCGCCAGACCGTTGAAGGCGCCGAACGCGCCGCCGTCGAACGATATCGTCCCGGTCGTCGGGTCGCCGTTGATGATGTTGCCCGAAATGGTGCTGGTATTGGCGGCATTCGCCGCTTGTTCGATGACTTTCACGTCGGCCATGCCGGTAATGTCCGCAAGCCGGGTTTCGTCAACGACGGAGGCATCGGCGAACGGCGCGTCGTTTGCGAACTGCGGCTGCGGCAGCGGTGTGTTGGGAGAGACCGCGTCATGCTGGGAGGCAGGCGACGGGATCGCGGGCCCCGAACGCGCGTCAGCGGGTGCTGTCGGGTTTAATGGGGCCGGGTTTAATAGGGCCGGGCTTAACGGGACGGCCTCGTCCAGGGCAAATGCGGGTGCAGCGTGAAGCAGGCCGGGGACGATGATGCCGGCGATGAGGATGTGAGCGCGGACCAAAGGAGGGTCTCCTTCGAATGGAACTGCACCAGAGGGGGACCGGCCGCCCGGGCGGGCGGCCGGTCTTTCATGCACTGCTTATTGACCGAGGCTGAGCGTACCGATGGTCGCGCCCACGTTGATGCTGGCGTTTTGCGATGCGAACACGCCGGTGTTCACGTTCATCGCATTCAGGCCGGCAAAGTTGGAGAACGCGCCGTTATCGAACGTGGCGTTCCAGGTCATGACCGGCGATCCGCCATTGCCGCTGGTGCCACCAGCGCCACCGGCACCACCGGTGCCGCCGTCACCGTTGCGACCGGCGTTGGCATTGCCGCCGTTGCCGCCACCGCCGCCGGAGCCGCCTTCGGAGGGCTGCCAGAAGGTGACTTCGCCGCCCGTTACCGTGCCGGCCAGAGCCGAATAGGTGGTTTGGGTGGTATAAGTGCTGGTCGAGGTGCCGCCATTGTTCGCAGAGCCCACGCCGCTGGAGTCGCTGCCCGCGCCGGAGGCATCCACCGCCAGATTGGACGTGCCGCCGTTGTTGGCGGAGCCGAGGCCGCTGGAATCGCTGTTGTTGCTGGCATCATGGGCATCGACGGCCAGGTTCGACGTTCCGCCGTTGTTGGCGGAGTTCGCACCGCTGGAGTCGCTGTTGTTGCTGGCATCGTGGGCGTCGAGCGCCAGGTTCGACGTTCCGCCATTGTTGGCCGAATTCGCGCCACTGGAATCGCTGCCTGCGCCGGCCGCGGCGACCGAGAGGCTGGATGAACTGCCGTTGTTGGCGGAGTTCGCGCCGCTGGAATCGCTGCTGTTGCTGGCGTCATGCGCGTCGGTCGTAATGGCCGACGTGCCGCCGTTATTGGCTGACCCAAGCCCGGACGAATCGCTGGAATTCGAATTGTCCGTGGGGGTGCTCGTCTGCGTGTTGGTATTCGTCGTCGTAGTGGTGGGGGTGCTCGTCGTGGTATTGGTGTTGGTGTTCGTCGAACTGTCGGTTGACGTTGCAGTCGAACCCCGGGTTGCATTCGCAAGACTGCCGCCACTACCGGCTGTCTGGGCAAATGTCGGGCTTGCAGCCAAGGCGAATACGCCGGCCGATGCCGTCAGTAACAGGGCATATCTCATGGCTAATCCTTTCGCTTTGAACGGCTGCTCCCAGCCATCGAGACGACACCTTTTCCGCAAGACGCCGTGGCTTGGCGATATAACTCGAAGCCATGGGGCGGCTTAGCCCCAGACGGGTGCTTGCCCCGCCCTCAAACGCGTAGAATCCGTACCCCCATTTGAGGGCGGGGCCGCAAACGGGCGGATATGAACGACGCCGCGCAGGATCATCCGCACAAGATCGGTCTGCCGGTGGGTGTCGGTCTTGGCGAAGATCTGCTTCAGATAGGCGCGCGCGGTCTGCGGCTGGATATGCATGTCGCGCGCGGCGGCATCGACCGTCAGACCCTTGACCAGACGCATGACAAGTTCGGTTTCCGATACCGTCAGCCCATGGGCGCGGCATAGCGCCGTCGCCAGCGGGCGGGCGTCGATATCGGGATCGAGGACATAGAGCGCCATGGCCGCGCCGCCATGGCCGGGGGCGTGGCCGGGTGGTGCTTCCGGCAACCGTGCGACCACGGCGACAAGCGGCCGGGCATTCACACGCTTTATGAGGATCAGCGAGGTTTCGTCGATCTCCGCCGGACGGCTGTGCCGGTCATGGGCAAGGTGGTGGATGGCGGTCTGCAGGCGCACCGCGTTGTCGAAATCGGTGGCGGTTACCGATTGTCCCGCCCGGCGCAGGCCATTGCCAAGTTCCAGCAATTGCAGCGCGCGGACATTGGCGAAGATGATGTTGCCGTCCACGTCCAGCAGGAACGTTCCGAAGTCGAACAGGTCCAGCCCTTCGGCCAGAGCGCCGGCGCGGCCGCGATGCAGCTTCGCTTCCCAGAACAGGCGGAGATAGGCCTCTACCCAGCCGTGGATTCCTTGCGCGGCAAGGGCGCGCATCGCCCACTCGTCGGTGTCGAAGCGGCAGACGGATAGTGCCAGGAAGGACGCCGGATCGACCGGGCAGGAAAACGTGATCCGCCGCGCGCTGCGGACGCGATCGGGCAGGAGCACATTCTCGATATCGAAGTGGCCGCAGCGCAGCGTGGTGGTTTCGGATCGCCAGTCATCATAGGCCGCAGCCTGCTGGATCGAATGGGCGATCCCGTGGGCCAGGCTATCCGCCATCTGCGAAAGAGCCATGATTTCGGGGTGTTCGCTTTCGGCCTTGTGCAGCGTTACCACGGCCATGGGGCAATCCAGGTGCCGGGTGACCAGATCGAACAAGCTGTCGATCGCCAGCTGGTCCCACTGCGTTGCCGAGGATCGCACCACGGTGTGTTTCCTTCCGACCAGAGCGGCTCCCGATCCAGTTGCATCGGGTCAACCGATCTAAGTTGCTGTTTCAGGATGTTTTCCGTCATCGGATGATTCCGTCTGATTGGAAAGCACTCCATGCTGGGGAAAGGCGCGCGATGGCAGCCACCGACTGTCGTGGTTGCGACAATCGAAGTCACGCGATCAGGCTACCTCTTCTCCACTTCAATTATGCCAAAATTTTTTCGAATTTCGGTGCATTCACCATATGTCTTCTATCGGTATTTCCCAAAAAAATACAATAGAGGTTTCGATTGATAAAAGTATTTGTTGGATTTTTATCCTTTCGGACTTTCTGCGTCTCAAATGAGTTATGGTGGAAAATAAGTGGTGAAAATGCGGGTTTAGGGGCATTTGTTGCTGCGTCCGTCTCTGATTTATGATTCGTAATCCATTCAATGGATTGAGGGGCATTTTCCGGTAAGGATCATCCTTTCGATTTACTCCCAAGAGTTCATTGGGCAGTGCTCGGAAAGTACGCATTTCCGCACGCCATCCGCGTAAATCGATGTGCGGTTGGCAAAGAGGCCCGCCTTGCCGTTCGCAGCCGTTGCCGGGCCGTCGGACCGGCGTTCGAATCGGCAGAATTCGCCATTGGCCGGATCCGTCATCAGAAGTGCCACCGGGCCTTGCGGTGGCGATCCCGCATCGATCTCCTATATCCCTGTAATCGCTGGGACTTTGGACAGGCCCGTGGGATTCCGGTGCGCCGCGGCCCGATGACCGACGATGTCATCCTATAATGGCAAAGTCTGCCAACGTCCCGAGAAGAGGACTTCATGCGTTTTGCCATTCTTTCGGGGCTCGCCCCGATCGTAGTTCTGATGTCTCCCCCCGTTCACGCTCAGGAAGAAGCCCCCGCCATCACCGTTTCCGGCGGTGTCACGCTCATCAGTGATTACCGCTTTCGCGGTATCTCGCTGACGGGCAAGGACCCGGCCGTTCAGGGCACCATCAACTTCGCGCACAAGAGCGGCCTCTATGTCGGCACATGGGGTTCCTCGCTGGGGTTGGGCGACCGCTATGGCCCGACCGAGGTGGACCTCTACGGCGGCTGGGCAGGCACGATCGCCAAGCGCACCAGCCTTGACGTGACCGTGGCCTATTACAGCTATCCCGGCGGCAAGCGCGGCGGGCAGGGCGCCGCGAAGATCGAGTATTTCGAAACCACGACGCGCCTTTCCTACGACTTCGGCCCGGTCCGCACGACGGTGGGCAGCGGGTACAGCTGGGATCAGGCCGCGCTGGGCGGTGATCACCTCTACCTGTTCGGCGAAGCGGCCGCGCCGGTTCCCGGAACCCCGATCACGCTGAAGGCCCATGGCGGCCGCAGCAAGGGTGCGATCAGCCCCAAGCCGGGCGGCTATTACGACTGGTCGCTGGGCGCGGACGTTACGTTCGACAAGCTCACCTTGGGCCTTTCCTACATCGATACCAACCTCAGCCACGGCAATCAGGCCGATGGCGCCGCGCTGGTTTCCCTCAGCGCCGGCTTCTGATTCTCCGTTTTGCAGGAGCTAGAACAATGACTGACCTGTTCCGCCGCATGCACATAGCGGGCAAGCTGATGACGGTCGCCGGGTTGGCGATCGCGCTGCTGCTGCTGCTCGGCTTTTCCGCCGTCGTCTTCGAGACGGGCAACGCCGTAGGCAAGCTGTCCGACGACGCTGCTGTCGCCCAGGCCACGGCCGAGGGTAATCAGGTGAAGGCCGACTTCGCCACTTTCGAAGCCACGGCCCGCGCCATGAGTTCGGCGCTCGGCAAGATGCACGCCAGCGGCACGCGCGATCGCGGCATTGCGGTGACGGTGCTGAAGACCGATCTGCTGGAATCGAAGGCCGCGCTGGGCAGCTGGGTGATGATCACCCCCGGCCAGTGGGACGGTCCCGAAGCGGGCAAGGGCAATCTGCCGGGCTCCGCGCCGAACGGCAATTTCTCGCCCTACTGGGTGAAGAGCAATGGCGTGCTCACCATGCAGCCCAACAATGAGGCCGGGGCTTTCGAAAAGCCGTACTTCCGTCAGGCGTTCGACAGCGGCAAGGGCGCGCTGGTCGATCCCTATGCCTACGATCTGGACGGCAAGCAGGTGCTGATGACTTCCATCACCCAGCCGGTCCGCTCGGGCGACAAGGTGATCGGCGTGGTCGGCGTGGACATGGAACTGGGCACGATCTCGCAGCGCCTTGGCGCGCTGAAGCCGTTCGGCACCGGCCGCGTGATGCTGCTGTCCTCTGCGGCGACCTGGGTGGCGAACCCGGATGCCGCCGTGCTGGGCAAGACTTATGCCGAACCCGGCCTTGACGATGTCAAGGCGGCGCTCTCCACCGGCCAGACCAAGGTTCTGCCCGATCTGGAAATCGGCGGCGTGGCGACGCGCCGCGTGATCCTGCCGATCGCGCTCGACAACCTCAACGCCACCTGGGCGCTGGTACTCGACGTTCCCGAGGCGACCGTTTCGGCCCCCGCACGCTCGATCGGCTGGCAGCTGGTGATCGGCGGCCTGGTGATCGTCGGCGCGGTTCTCGCCAGCCTGTTCTTTGCCGCCGGCGGCATCATCGGCCGTCCGATGGCCAAGCTGAGCGATGCCGTGGACCGTCTTGCCAAGGGTGAGAACTGCGCGATCCCCGAACTCGACCGTGAGGACGAAATCGGCACCATGGCCCGCGCCGCCGACGTGTTCCGTCAGGCTGCGGCCGACCGTGCTGAAGCGGATCACCGCGCGGCCGAGGAGCAGAAGATCGTCACCAGCGCCGTGGGCGCAGGGCTCGACGCGCTGACGCGCGGCGATCTGACGGCAGAGATCAAGGTGCCGTTCCCGGCGGGCTATGCCGCGCTGAAGGACAACTTCAACGCCGCGCTGGGCGAACTGCGTCGGATGATCGGTGCCGTTGCGCTCAGCGCCGGTGGCATCCGCTCGGGCTCGATGGAAATCGCGCAGGCATCGGAAGACCTTGCCCGTCGCACCGAAGCCAATGCCGCCAGCCTTGAGGAAACTTCGGCCGCGCTGGTGCAGATCGATCAGCGGATCCGGGCTTCGGCCTCGGCCGCAGCGCAGACCGTCACCCGCGCCGATGACGCGCTCACCACCGTTTCCAGCGGCCGCGCGGTCGCTGGCGAGGCGGTCGCAGCAATGGACCGTGTCAGCCAGAGCGCCAAGGGCATCGATCAGGTGATCGAAGGCGTCGACAAGATCGCCTTCCAGACCCGCGTCCTTGCCATGAACGCGGCGGTAGAGGCCGGCCGGGCTGGCGATGCCGGTCGCGGTTTTGCGGTTGTGGCCGATCTCGTCTCCGCGCTCGCCATGCGGGCAGAGGAAGAGGCCAAGCGCGCGCGTGATCAGCTGACGGTAACGCAGACCGACATCGTCACCGCTGTCGATGCCGTGCAGCGCGTGGACGGTGCGTTCGAGCATATCTCGGGCGGCGTGGGTGAAGTGCACAAGCTGCTCGGCCAGATGGCGGAGGACAATCAGGCCCAGTCCACCGCGATCAGCCAGATCAGCGTGGCGGTTTCGACCATGGACCACTCCACCCAGCAGAACGCGGCGATGGTGGAGGAAACCTCTGCCGCTGCCCGCAACCTGACGACCGAGGCGACCTCGCTGAACGATCAGGCGGCGCGTTTCGATACTGGCGATATGCGCGGTTCGGCACGACTGGCCTACGTGGCCTGATGGTTGCCGATCTGGCCTTCGGGTAAAGCAAAGGCCTGCGGATCCTATGATCCGCGGGCCTTTCTATTTGCCGCGCTCCGCCGACTATTCCGTCATCTAACAACAACCCTTGTCATCCCCGCGGAGGCGGGGATCCCGCTTCCTTTCTTGGCGCGCGGAGGCGCGGAGAGGTGGTTTGCTGCGCCGTCCTCCGTGCCTCCGCGCCTCCGCGTGCACTCAAGAAAAGCGGGGCCCCCGCCTTCGCGGGGGCGACGAGGTGTTATGGGACGGGTGAGGGGGACTGGTTCGGGCGGGCCTGAGGTTATTCCCCCGGCCGGTACGTCCGCGTAACATGGCCAGCCAGATCCTCGGGATAGAAGTACACTGCCCGCAGAGCCCCGTCGGCATAACGCTGTGCCTGATCGCGGAAATGGGGCGAGGACGGATCGCCGCTCTGGCCGCCGGCGCTCACCGCCCAGGCGCGCACCTTCGGTCCGAACTCGACCACGGCGACGAAGCTGTTGCCGCTGGTACCGTAGTACTTGGTGGTATTCGGGTAAGGCTTGGCCCCGAACGAGGCGAGCGAGCCCCAGATCGCCGATGTGAACGGCACGGGAAGCGAGGGCTGGGCATCGTCGAAATGCGGCGTGATGGCCGCATCCAGCCGCTGGAAGCGATTGACCTCTCCCCATGCCACTTGCCAGCTGCCGAAGTCGCGCGTCAGCCGGTCCACCGCTTCGGACAGCGCGGCAAGGCGCTGGGCGGGAGTGGTGCGTTTGGCGATGAAGTCCGGCAGGTTCAGCCGGGCCTTCTTGGCATCGGCATTGAACTGGCCGCCCAGCGTATCGCCCCAGAACACGGCGAGCGTGGTCTCCTTCGACTGATAGCCCCAGCGGCAATCCCATGCCCGCAGCAGGGCGAGCGGCGCGGCGAGCTTCGCTTTCAGCGGATCGGCGGCGGGCAGGGCGTCGTAATCGGCGGCAAGCTGGGGCAGCAGCACGGCGAAGGCGGGCAAGTGGCTGTCATAGGCGGCGGCGATCAGGCGCTCGGGCGTGAAATCATGCTTGCCGGTCAGCACTTCGTCGGCATGGACGCCGCGATAGTTGGGCCCCACCTGATCCATGTAGCGGGGGAAGTCGGCCGCCTTGGGGCTGTCCGGCCCGGCGGCGTCCCACGGCCAGTCGTTGGTGTTGTGGACCCAGCCGACCTTGGGATTGAGCACGTTGGGCAGGGTATCCACCGCGTGCAGGCCCTTCCAGTCGGTCGCCGGATCGGCGCCGTCCACCGGATCGCGATAGTCGAAGCGGTCGTCGCGCAGCGGCACGAACTGCGGGTGGAGGTAGGCGATCTCCCCCTTGGCATCGGCCAGCAGCGTATCGTTGGACGAATTGGCCTGCGCGCTGGCAACCTTCATGTAGGAGGCAAGATCGCTGGTCTTGGTGCGCAGCCAGCTTTGCTGAAGCGCCGGAATTGGCTTCCACATCAGCGCCTCGGCTATCCACTTGCCGCCGTCCTCGGCGACGATGGGGCCGTGATGGGTGCGATAAGTGGTGAAGCTGCGCGAAGCCATCGTACCGTCCGGCTGGCGGAAGGAGAGGGCGATCTCGCGCGTTTCGACGGGGCGCAGCGCGTTGCCGTAGCGATAGACGGTACGGCCGTCCTTGCTCTCGATGCTCTCCGCGAACTGGTCGATATTGTCGACGGTGGAGGAGGTGTGCATCCAGCCGATCTGCGGGTTGAAGCCCTGATAGATGAAGAACTGGCCCCAGGTGGACGCGCCATAGGCGTTGAGGCCGGCATCGCTGGTCATCTGCAATTCGGCGCGGAAGTAGAAGCTGGTGTGCGGGTTGATCAGCAGCAGCGCATGGCCGTTCGCGGTGTTTGCGGGGGAAATGGCGATGCCGTTGGAGCCGCTAGGCTCCCGCATCAGCGCGCCGGTTTCCAGCGCGGTGGGCGGAATGCGGCGGTGTTCGTAGAAGCCCTGTAGCTTGGTCAGCGAAATCTGCTCGATATCGCCGCCGATACTGCCCTCGGTAAAGGAAAGCGCCATCCACGGCTCGAACCGGGTGAGCACCTTGGGCTTCGTGGTGGGGTGGGTGGCCAGGTAGTAGTTCAGCCCGTCCGCCCAGCTATCCATCAGTGCGCGCAGCCATTGCGGGCTCTGGCGATACTGCGCTTTCAGTTCCTCCGGATCGACGAAGAGGCGCTGGCGTAAGTCCTGCCAGATCGCCTTCTCGCCATCGGCTTCCGCGGTGCGGCCAAGGGAAGTGAGGTAGTTCGCCTCGATACGGGGAAAATCGTCCTCCGCCTGCGTATAGATCGCGCCAAACACGGCGTCGGCATCGCTCTTGCCATGGACATGGGCGATGCCCCAGTCGTCGCGGGTCACGGTGACGCGCGCGGCCTGCGCCTTCCAGCGGGCCATTTCGTTAGACGCAGCATGGGCGGCGATGGGCGATGCCAGGGCGGTGAGGAAGAGGGCGGCGCGAAAAGCGGGGGAAGTGATCGGCATGGCTTCCAGCTATCGCCCGAAAGCCGGCCGGGCAAGGCCATTGACCCCGCCCGGCGTCGGTTCGTTTTCGGCGCTTATTCCGCCGCTTCCACTTCGCGTTCCCAGTCATGCTGGACGGGATAGGAAGGAATGCGATCCTCCGGCATGTCCGGGCTGCGGATGGAGCCGAGGAAGCGCTCGACCTGGTTCTTCAGGATCGCGGCCTGCAGTTGCAGTTCAGTGGAGGACGACAGCACTTGCGATGCCGCCGCGCCGGTCGCCAGCGAGGTTTCGCGCACGTCTTCCACGCGCCCGGTCACATCGTCGGTGCTGCGCGCGGCAAGGTCGATGCTGCGGGCAAGGTCCTGACCCGCGACCGACTGCTGATCGACGGCAGCGGCGATGGAAACCGAAGTGGCTTCAAGCTGCGCCACGTCCTCGGCAATGGCGCGGAGAGCCGCGACGCTGCCGGTGGTCGATGCCTGAATCTCGCCGATCTGCGCGGCCACTTCGTCGGTGGCCTTGCTGGTCTGCGCGGCCAGTTCCTTGACCTCCGCCGCCACGACCGCGAAGCCGCGGCCGGCCTCGCCCCCGCGTGCCGCCTCGATCGAGGCATTGAGCGCCAGCAGGTTGGTGCGCTGGGCGATCGAGTGGATCAGCTTGACGATCTGGCCCACCTGCTCGGCAGAGACGGCCAGCTTGGCGATGGTGGCATCGGCATTGGCGGTCGTCTCGCTGGCCTGCCGCGCCAGTTCGGCGGACGTCGCGGCCTGACGGCTGATCTCGTGGATCGACATGGCGAACTCGTCGCTGGCGGCGGCAGCGGCGGTGACGCCGGCCGAAGCCTCGCCCATCGCGGTCGACACTTCGCTGGTGGTGGAGGCGGCGTGCTCGGCCGACTTCGCCATGGAGGTCGCGGTGGACTGCAACTGGCTGGAGGCAGAGGCGACGCCGCTGACGATCTCACCCACGCTCTGTTCGAACTTCTCGGCCAGATCGAGCACGATCTTCTTGCGCTGGTCGCGCGCCATCTCACGCTCGCGGCGCAAGTCTTCCTGGCGGGCGATCTCGACTTCGGCGGCGGCGGCGGCCTCCTTACGCATCTTGTCCAGGCGCAAATAGCCACGGCGGAAGGTTTCCAGCGATCGGGCCATGTCGCCGATCTCGTTCACCTGATCGGTGCCGGGAACGTCGATCTCGCGGTCGCCCTCGGCCAGTTTCACCATGGCGTCGGCCATGTCGGCTAGCGGGCCGGTGATGTTGCGGCGGGTGATGATCAGCGCGAACACGCCGTTCAGCGCGGCGACCACGGCGAAGACGAACATCAGCAGTTCGGTCCAGCCGATGAAGCTGTCCCGGCTGCCTTCGATGGCGGTCGTCCGCTGCGCGAGCACGTCCTTGATCTGCGCCACCTGTCCGGAAATGTCGGCCATCGCGACGGAGGGATCCGAGGTAGCGGCGTCCTGCGCCTGGCTGGCAGCGAGTTGCGCGTCGAAGCCGGAGAGCGCCGGGGTCAGGTGATCGAACAGCAGGTCGATGCCGGGATCGGCATTGTCCAGCGCGATGCGCGCCTTGCCCAGCTTGTCGGTGGCGGACTTGACCAGCGCGCGGGTGGCGGTGACTTGCGCGGCATCGATGCCGGTGTCCTTGGCGCGCACTGCATCCAGCTGCTGCATGGCCTGGGCGATGTCGGTCCAGGCATCGGCGGCGCTCAGCGCGGAGCCGTGCAGCTTCGCGGTCAGCGCGGCATCGTCCTTCACCTTGGTCAGCGCGATCGAGGCGACCCCGGCGATCGTCACCGACATGACAAGGAAGATGCCGATGATAATGCGAATCTTGGTGACGATGGACCGGCGCCAGAACCAGTCGCGCTTGGGCGCGGCAGCCATTTCGGTCATTGCACTCTTCCCCCTAGAAGACAGCGGCAAACTATGGAGCAAGTGCCTAGGGAATTACGCTTAAATAAGACTTAAGCCGCGCGGGTGCGGCGCGCGATCTTCGCATGGCGGAAGAAGCCGGGGGCGCCGCGTTCGGGGGCAAGTCGGTCGGTGAGCCCGTGCGTCGTCTCGCCCGCGCCCAGCATCAGCCAGCCATCGGGAGCCAGCGCATTGGCCACGCGCGCGAAGGCGCGTTCGCGCGTGGCGGCATCGAAATAGAGCAGCACGTTGCGGCACAGCACGATATCGAAGGTGGGTGACTGGCCGCCGGGCAGCGGGGGCAGGGGTTCGAGCAGGTTGTGCTCCTCAAACCGCGTCATGCGGCGCAGGCGTTCGCGCACGCGCCAGCCTTGCGGCGTTTCCTCGAACCATTTGATCATCTCGCCCATGGCAAGGCCGCGCTGGATCTGGAACGGGGTGTAGACGCCCTTGCGCGCCACTTCGATCACCGATCCGGAAACGTCGGTGCCCAGGATGGAAATCGTCCAGCCGGCCCAGCGCGCTTCCTGGCTGGCGAAGATCATTGCCAGCGTCAGCGCCTCCTGCCCGGTGGAGCAGCCCACCGACCAGATCGTCAGGGTGCGGGTCTCCGCCCGCGTTTCGGCCAGCGAGGGCAGGACTTGGCCGGTAAGATAATCGAAGAACGCACGGTCGCGGTAGAAATAGGTCTCGTTGTTCAGCAGGGCTTCCACCATCTGCCGCGCCAGCGTGGTCTGGCGCGTGGGCGAGAAGGTGGCGATCAGCTGGTCGATGCTGGTGATGCCATATTCGCGGCAAAGGCCGGAAAGCGCCGATCCGATGCGCCAGCGGCGGTTGTCGGGCAGTTCCTGCCCGGTGCGCGCCTTCAGCAGATCGGCCAACAACCGTTCGGAGGCGAGGCTCACTTGCATGACAGCGCTCCGATCCCGGCGATCACGCGCTGGGCCAGTTGTTCGGGCGGCAGTACGGCGCTGGCAAGCCCGGCTTCCGCCACCGCGCGGGGCATCCCCCACACGGCGGAGCTGGACTCGTCCTGCGCAAGGATCGCGCCGCCTGCCGCGACCAGACGGGCCGCACCCAGCACGCCGTCGCGCCCCATGCCGGAAAGCACGACGCCCAGCGTGCGGTCTCCCATTTCTTCCGCGAGGGAGGCGAACATCACGTCCAGAGAGGGCAGGCAGCCACTGGGCGCGGGTGTGCGATCCAGCCGCACGACCAGCGCTTCGCCCTTGCGGCGGAAAGCCATGTGCGCGTCGCCGGGGGCGATCAGCACGCAGTTCGGCTCCAGCGGCATGTCGTCTTCCGCAAGCAGCGTTTCACAGCCGGAGGCGGTGCGGATCTGGCGCGCGAAATAGGGAATGATCGCGGGCGGCAAGTGTTGGGTGATGACCGCGGGCACGCCCAGTTGCCGGGGCAGCGCCGCGAACAGGCTGGCCAGCGCGTGGACGCCGCCGGTGGAGGCGCCGATGGCCAGCACTTCGGCGGGGAGATGGGCTGTTTTCTGGGCCGCGGCGGCAATGGGCTTGCGCAGCTTCGGCGGCGAAGGGGCATCACGGCGCAAGGCGTGCGGCGCGGGCAGGGCGGCATGGCCCAGTTCGCGGATCTTGCCGAGCAGCAGATCGCGATAGTCGCCGTGAAAGCCGCGTGCGACGGGCTTGGGAATGGTATCCGCGGCGCCCAGCGCCAGCGCGGAAAGCGTGTCCGCCGCGCCATCGACGGTGAGCGAGGAGACGACCAGCACGCGTGCACCGCGTGCGCGTTCGATCAGGCGGGGCAGCGCCTCCAGCCCGCCCATGCCGGGCATGTCCAGATCGAGAAGGATCACATCGACGCGGCTTTCGCGCAGGACCTCCAGCGCTGCTTCGGCGTTGCTGGCAATGGCGGTGACTTCAAGGCCGTCGGCCCCTTCCACCATGCGCTTCAGCGCGGTGCGGGCCACCAGCGAATCATCGATGATCATCAGCCGCACGGGCGGCAACAGCGTTACGCGGGCGTTGCGCCGGCGCAGCGAAGGCAGGGGCATCGGCGAAAGCTCTGGGTTCAGGCCACGCCGACCAGTTGCAGTTTCATGTGCAGCGTATCGTGATCGAACGGCTTCATCACATATTCGTCCGCACCGGCGGCGATGGCCGCTTCGATATGCGCGGAATCGCTCTCGGTGGTGCAGAACACGACCTTGGGCTGGTTGGAATGGCCGGTCTGGCGCAGCAGGCGCAGGAATTCGATGCCGCTCATCACCGGCATGTTCCAGTCCAGCAGGATCACGTCGGGCATGGCCACTTCGCAGCTGAGCATCGCCTGCTGCCCATCGCAGGCTTCGCTGACCGTGAAGCCCAGCGCCTCCATCGATTGCCGCGAGAACTTGCGGATCAACCGCGAGTCGTCGACGATCAGGCAGGTTTTCATAGTACGCTTCCTTATCCCCAGAGCCCGATACTAGTCGTTTTACGTAACCAAGAGTTTAAGCGGGGTGGGTCGTGGCGAGAATTTCATGTTCTGGGCCGGTGATCAGGGCAGCAACATTTGCCACCAACAGAGGGCCAAGCGCGGTTTCGACAAGGCCGTGCGACATGGCCGCCCAATTTCCTTCCATCCAGGCGCGGACGGGTTCCGGTTGGCTCCATGCCTCGGTCACGTCCTCCACTTCGTCCAGCAGCAGGGCGTAGGAGTGGCCTTCGTGGACGATGACGGCGGCCGGGGCGCCGGCTCCGCGCCGGTCGCTTTCGCCCAAATCGAGTGCGCGGCGGCCGTCGATTACCGTCAGCACGCGGCTGCGCAGGCCGGAAAGACCGGCGATATGCGGCGGTGCGCAAGGCACCGGGGTCATGACTTCCAGCGTGATGACCGACTGCACATCGCGCGAACGCAATGCGATGTGGCGGCCGGCCAGCGTGACGATGACGAGAAGCTCTCCCATGCTCAGGCCCTCCCGGCGTGGCGGCGCAGCGCACCCATCAGCGCGGCCTGGTCATAGCGGTAGATGCTGGAATCGCCCGTCTCGCCGGGATCGGCGCGCAGGCGGATCACTTCGCGCGCAGATTTGGCGTCGAGCCCGTGATCGTGCGCAAGAATGGCCAGATCGGCTTCGTCCGGCGTGTCTGCCGCGATCACGCGATAGCCGGCCGCCTCCACCATCGGGCGCACGAAATTCTGGATCCAGGCATCGTCGGCAGGCAGGCGGCACACCGGCCGGACCACGCGCGAGGGCGTGCGCGAATGGCGCGCGAAAAGCTGGTAGGGCGCCACGATCCGCGTTGCCACGCCGTCGATCAGGACGATGGGATCTTCATCCTCCGCACCGCCGGATGCGATCACGGCGGCATCCACATCGCGGATTTCCAGCGCTTCGGTCACGGCATAGGCGATCTCGCGGCGCTCGTCGGCGTCGCGCCCGTCGGTCAGGCGCAGCAGGCGCAGGGTTTCGCCCACTTCGCTCAGCGAGGTAAGGCCGTCCAGCGGCAGGATGCTTTCGCGGATCACCACCAGCTTGCGGTCGCCCTCCAGGGTGATCGCATCGGGAGAGACCTCCTCCAGCCGGTCCAGCACGCCCACCGGCATGGCGCGGCGGGTACCGTCCAGCGCGTCGAACAGCAGGACCTGCATCGTGCGGCGGGGCAGGGCGGGGCCAAGGTCGGGCAGGCGCGCGCGGCGTTCCAGGGCGTCGACGCCAAGGCCGCCGGCGCGCGCCATGCCGCTCACTTCCAGCAGCAGGATCGGATGGCCATCGTCGGTCAGTGTGGTGCCGGCGTAGAGCCCAGTGGCGATGATTGCAGGCGCGGCGGGCTTGATGACCAGTTCCTCGTGCCCGAAAACTTCGTCCACCATCAGCGCGAAATAGCCGCCGCCGGCGTGGCGGAGCACGATGACCGGGCGCGACGCGTCGCAGGCATCGTCCGACAGGCGCAGCACGCGGCCGGCCGAGAGGCAGGGCAGGCGGCGATCGCGAATGCGCGCCAGCATGGCGCCGCCCACTTCGTCGATCTCCAGCGTGCCTTCGGTCAGGTGGACGATCTCCTCCACCGAACTGCGCGGGATGGCGAAGCGCTGGCCGCTGATGCCAAGGGTGACGGCGGGAATGATCGTCAGCGTCAGCGGCACGCGCAGGGTGACGCGGGTGCCCATGCCGGGCGTCGAATCGATCTCGATCGAGCCGCCGATGCGTTCGATATTGGCGCGCACCACATCCATGCCGACGCCGCGCCCGGAAATCGCGGTGACCGTCTCGGCCGTGGAAAGGCCAGCCTCGAACATCAGTTCGAAAGCTTCGGATCGGCTGAGGCGAGCCGCCTCGTCCGCGCCGATGATACCGGCAGTCACGGCCTTTTCGATCAGGCGTGCTTCGTTGATGCCGCGTCCGTCGTCGACGATGTCGATCAGGATCTTGTTGCCGGTCTGGCGGGCGGAGACAGTCAGGCGGCCGACTTCCGGCTTGCCCGCTGCGCGGCGCAGCGGCACGACTTCGATGCCGTGGTCGATGGCGTTGCGCACGATGTGGGTCAGCGGGTCGCGGATGATCTCCACCATCTCGCGGTCCAGCTCCACGTCGTTGCCGGCAATTTCCACATGCACCTGCTTGCCCAGTTCGGCGGCCAGATCGCGCACCATGCGGGGCAGGCCGGAAAACAGGCTCTCCACCCGCTGCATCCGCGTGCGCGTCATCGCATCGCGCACATCGGCGATGATCGCGGAGAGGCGGTCGAACGGCTCGTGGACTTGCGGTTCCACCTGGCTCTCGCGCAAGTGGCGGGACAGTTCGTTGCGGGCCAGCACCATGTCGGAAACGCCGCTCATCACCTTGTCCAGCAGTTCGACCGGGATGCGGATCGTGCGCTGCGGCTGGGCGGTGCGCGATCCGGCGGAGGCGGCAGGCGCGGCGGGGGCGGCCAATGCGGTCACCGGGGAGGCAGCGGGCTGCAACGCGGCGGTCAATGCCTCGTCACCGCCTTCGGGGAACGTCTCGCCCGCTTCGATCGCGTCCACCATGTCGCCCACGCGGTCGATCACCGCCAGCACGCCGCTGACCAGCGCGGCGTCAGCGGTGCGACGCCCGGCGCGCACATCGGCCAGCGCGTCCTCGGCCGCATGGCTGAGCGCTTCCAGGCGCCGCAGGTCCACGAAGCCGCAATTGCCCTTCACGGTGTGCAGGAAGCGGAAGATCGAATCGAGGCGCGCACGATCGCCCGGGTCTTCCTCCCAGGAAATCAGTTCGCCCCCCAGCGCTTCCAGCATTTCGCGGGTTTCGGCGACGAAGTCTTCGAGCAATTCGTCCATTAAAGAGCCCCCAAACCCAAGGCTGCGCCCCAGGCAGTCCCGGGGGCTTATGCGGCGCAATAAATTAACCAAGAGTATAGGCGGGCGCATTCGCGGAGACCGGAAACCGGCGTTTTGCCGCTTCGCAACGATCCCTGCGCGCAAGTTTGGTAAAATTTCCTTTTCAGCAAGGATTTCCCCCTAGCCTGTCGGGCAAGCGAGGGAGACCGTGCGGTGATCGAGATCGAAGTCCAGAACGAGACGCGCCAGACGCAGGAGACCGTGCGGTTCGCCGCCGTGCCCCGCATCGGCGAGGGCGTGAGGCTGCAGGATCCCAGCGGATTCTGGGTTTCCTACGATGTCGTGGACTTGTGGTACCAGAAGGCCGAATTCGGCGAGATCTGGATGCCCTATATCCACGTCCGCATGACGCCGTCTGAACTCAACGTCGAATCGCTGCCCCGGCCCGAGCCGGTGGCCGAGGACAAGCAGGAAGTGATCGAGACGGCCAAGAAGGTCGCCAAGATCCTCCAGTCCCACGACAATGTCCTTCAGGCCAACGAGAACGCGTGAGCAAGGGAGTAAGTGTCATTCTTGAAGGTCTGATCAAGCGCTCTCAGGCGCCCGCGCGTCCCACGGCCGAGGCTGCGCCCGTGCAAGTACCTCAACCGGCGCCCACCGCCGCACCGGAAGCGCCGCGCGGCCGGCGCGGTCTGATCGTGGACGATTCGCGCGTGATCCGCAAAGTGTCGCGCCGGATACTGGAGGCGCTGGGCTATACCGTGTCGGAGGCGGAAAACGGCGAGGAAGCACTCAGCAAGTGCGTGGCCGCGATGCCCGATCTGATCCTGCTGGACTGGAACATGCCGCTAATGGGCGGCTTGGAATTCGTGACTGCGCTGCGCGGGATGCAGGGCACGCACCGGCCCAAGGTCGTGTTCTGCACCACCAACTCCGAAAACGGCGATATCCGCAAGGGCATCGAAGCGGGTGCGGACGAATATGTGATCAAGCCCTTCGATCACCACACCCTGCACATGAAGCTGCAAGGCATCGGCGCGGCGTAAGGGCGCCAACGCCTCCGCCATGGCGGGCCCGGCGACGATTCTGGAACAGTGTCCTTTGGGCCTGTGAGCTTTGAACCGCCGTGGGGCATCCTCCCAACGGGGTCTTACGCCGAAGGAGATGGTGGCCGCTCCCCAATGACACGTCGCCATCGCCTTAGGAGGGATTGCCCGTCCGCGCATCGCCCCGCACTTTTCGCATAGTGTCAGGCGCCTGTGCCACAGTCGCGCCGCGTCGCTGCCGAAGGGAGCCAGTCCAGTGAACGCCAGCCTCGACAACGCCGTCTCTGCCCTTGGCTCAGGCGCCGGACACGCGCCGGGACCGGCCCCTGTCCTTGTCACCGGTGCAGCCGGCTTTATCGGCCATGCCGTTGCGCACCGGCTGCTGGCGCGCGGCGAGCGGGTGATCGGCGTCGATATCGTCAACGACTACTACGACCCCGCGCTGAAGGAAGCGCGGCTGGCGACGTTCGATGGGCACCCCGGCTTCACTTTCCACCGTATGGACGTGGCCGACGCCGATGCGCTTGCGGCGCTGATGCGCAAGGCGGGCGTGCGGCGGGTGGTGCATCTGGCCGCGCAGGCGGGCGTGCGCTACAGCCTTTCGCATCCTTTCGCCTATCAGCATTCGAACCTTGCGGGCCATCTTTCGGTGCTGGAAGCCTGCCGCCACGCGCCGGGGTTCGAGCATCTGGTCTATGCCTCTTCCAGCTCGGTCTATGGCGACCGGTCGCTGAACGGGCAGGGATTTTCGGAGGATGACGCCACCGTCTCGCCCGTCTCGCTCTACGCCGCCACCAAGCGTTCGTGCGAGTTGATGAGCCATGCCTATGCCGGGCTCTACCACTTCGCCCAGACCGGGCTGCGGTTCTTCACCGTCTATGGTCCCTGGGGCCGGCCGGACATGGCCTATTTCAGCTTCACCGGAAAGATCATGGCGGGCGAGCCCATCGAGGTCTACGGTGAGGGCAAGATGGCGCGCGACTTCACGTATATCGACGACATCGTCGACGGCGTGATCGGCGCGCTGGACAATCCGCCGGGCGGTGGAGACTACGATCCGCTGCACCGCGTGCTCAACATCGGGGACAGTCGGCCGGTGGGACTGATGGACATGATCGCCGCGCTGGAAGCGGCGCTGGGCCGCGATGCGGTCAAGATCATGCGGCCGATGCAGCCGGGCGACGTTACCGCCACATATGCCGATGTCAGCCGCCTGAACGCGCTGACCGGCTATCACCCGCAAGTCATGCTGGAGGAAGGGCTCCAGCGCTTTGCCGACTGGTATCGCGGGTTTTATGCCAAAGAGGTCGGGGTCGGCGAGGTCGAGGCCGGCGAGGTCGAGCCATCATCGCTCGCAGCCGAATGAGACAGGGCCTGCCGCCTGCGACGACATGGCGCGGCGAACTGGCCACGCTGATCCGTTTCGTGCTGGTGGGGGCGGCCAATACCGCGATCGGCTATGCGCTGATCCTGTGCTGGCTTTACGCCGGGCTGGGCGATTATGCCGCCAATGTCGCGGGCTTTGCGATGGGGCTGCCGATTTCCTGGGCACTGCACCGCAGGCTGACCTTCCGCGCGCGGCACCGGCCGGATGGCGGCGAACTGGTGCGCTATGTGCTGGCGTTTCTTACTGCCTATGGCGCCAACCTTGCCGTGATCGTGCTGGGCCGGGCGGCTGGATTGGGATCGTCCGGTGCCGCGGCGCAGCCGGCGCTGCTGCAGGGGCTGGCAGTGTGCACCTATGCCGCGGTGCTGTTCGTGTTGACGCGCCTTATCGTGTTTCGCGGGCGACCAGTGTGACCACTTCGGGGAAGTTCAGCCGGCTTTCCACGATGGGATTCGAGGCGCTCTTGGCCTGAAGGAACAGGCGGCCGACATATTCGCCCAGGATGCCCATGAAGATCGAGTTTATGGCAATCGACATCAGCAACAGGATCGTGGTGGTGGCGAAACCGGCGGGCCAGTGCTGGCCCAGAAACACCCGGCCGACCAGATAGACGAAAGTCAGCAACAGCGTCAGCGCCCCGATCATGATGCCGGAGATCGAGGCGAAGCGCAGCGGCAGCAGCGAATGGTTCAGCACGCCGTCCACCGCCAGCGAGATCATCGATTTCAGCGGGAACTTGCTTTCGCCCGCCGCGCGGTCGGCGCGGTCGTACTCCAGCCCGATCTGCGAAAAGCCCATCGCGCTGATCAATCCGCGCAGATAGGGGGAGGCATCGTCCACCTTGTGCAGTTCCACCAGAATCCGCCGGTCGACCAGGCGGAATTCGCCCGCGTTCACCGGCAGTTCGTCGTCGCTGATCCAGGTGATGAACCGGTAGAAGGCGCGCCGCGCGGTCGCGACGAAGAAATTGTCCTGCAGGCTGCGGCGTATGCCGTAGACGACCTGATGGCCCAGCCGCCAGAGCTGCAGCATTTCCGGGATCAGTTCGGGCGGATCCTGCAGATCGCAGTCAAGCTGGATGGAGCAGGCGCCGGTTGCCGCCTTGTAGGCGCAGAGCAGCGATCGTTGATAACCGTAATTGCGCGAAAAGCGGATGACCTTCAGCCCGCGATCCTTGGCAGCCAGTTCTTCAAGCAGTTCGAAGGTTCGATCGGTCGAATGATTGTCGGTAACGATGATCTCGTAACTGTATTCGGGCAGCTTTTCGAAGACGCGCACGATCGTCTCGTAGCAGCGCACGACGTTCTGTTCCTCGTTCAGCGCGGGCACCAGGATCGATATCAGGGTCTTTGGTTCTCCGCTCACCGTTCCGACCCCGCCATGCTGCGCATTCGCTGTTCGGCCGCGATCGTCTGCCGCAGCCCTTCCTCAAGCCCGATCTGCCGTTCCCAGCCAAAGCGCACGCGTGCCAGTTCGGCCGAGCAGCGCAGTTCCATCGGGCTTTCGCCAGGCAGCGCGCGGTGCATCGCTATCAATGCGGGATCGCAGTCGGTCAGTTCGACGACGCGCCGGGCCACTTCGCGCATCGTCGGCGCCATGTCGGAACTGACGTTGACGACCGTGCAGTCGTTGGGGGCCAGTTCCGCGATCCGCACCAACGCGGTGACCGCGTCGGACACATGCAGCAAATCGCGCCGGTCGTCGGGCCGCCGGACGGTGATCTGGCGCTGGGCAAGTACCGCGTCGATCAGCGCCGGCACAAGGAAATTGCAGGACTGGCGGGGGCCATAGCACAGCGCCAGCCTTGCGGTGATAACGGGAAAGGGCAGCGCGGGGGCCAGCATTCCCAGGCAGTTGGTCGCCGCCAGCATTCCCATGCCATAGGGCGTCAGCGGACTGGCCCGGCCGGTTTCGCTGTAGGGCAGCGCCACACGGCCATATTCGGCGATGGTGCCGCCGCGGATCACCACGGAAGGCGGATCGGGCAGATCGGCCAGCGCTTCCACCAGATTGAGCGCGGGATCGACATAAAGCCCGATTGCCTCACGCGCGTTGGCGAAGTTCGGCTCGATCGAAAGGCGGGTTTCGGCGGCAAGATGGAATACGCGGTCGGGCAGGATCGCGGCCACGCGCTCGGCCACGGCGGCCTTGTCCGAAAGGTCCAGGCGGTGGATCACAAGCTTGTCCGCAATCGCGGAAAGCCGCGCCAGGGAGGAGGCAGGGCGCTGGAAGACGTGGACTTCGTCCCCTTCCGCCAACAGGCGCGCGGAAAGGTGCGAGCCGATGAAGCCGGCTGCACCTGTAACCAGCGAGACTGATTTGCTCACCTCGGTACCCTTTCCGTCCAGCCCATTCGTTCCCGGAAACGTGGCGGGCAGTTCTTTCTTTCCCCGTCAGGCAACGATCCTCGGCACCGGCAGCGGCACCAGGAACCGTCCGCCGCGGGCGCGGAAAGCGGCCTGCTGTTCGAAGATCTCGTCGAAGAAATTCCAGGCGAGCACGAAGAGCACGTCGGGCTGTTCCTCCTCGATCGCTTCGACGGGACGGATCGGGATGCGCGTATTCGGCGAATAGAGCCCGTGCTTCAGCGGGTTCTTGTCGACCAGAAAATCCAGATACTTCGTGTCGATCCCGTAGTGGGTGATCAACGTGTTGCCGCGCGCGCTGGCGCCGTAGCCTGCGATCTTCAGGCCCTTTGCCTTCATTTCGTCCAGCATGGCGATCACGTCGGTGCCCATCGCCGCGACGCGCCCGGCCAGTTCGTCGTAGGTTTCGCGCAGCAGCATCCCGCCGGCGACTTCGTCCGCCAGCATCGCCTGCGCCTCGTCGCTGGGGCCAAGGCCCATCGCCTTGCGGTTGATGAAGATGCGCATGGAACCGCCGTGGATATCGGGCAGGGACTGCGCGTGGGTCACTTCAAGGTCGAAGAACCCGGCCAGCTTCGCGATGGAGAGCAGGCTGAATTCGGACACATGCTCGTGATAGATATTATCGAATTCGGTGTGATCGATGTATTCCATCGCGCGTGGCACTTCGATGACGAACGTGCCGTCTTCGGCCAGCAGCACGCCGATCGCCTGCATGAACCGGCGCAAGTCGCCGATGTGGTTGAAGGTATTGGTGGTGACGATCACCTTGGCCGGGCCGCGTTCTTCCAGCACTTGAGCGGCGGACTGCGGATGGAAGTAATCGACGAAAGTCTCCACCCCGCGCTCGGCCGCCATAGCGGCGATGTTCTCCGCTGGGTCGAATCCCAGCGTGCGGCAGCCCAGCGCGTTGCAGCCGGAAAGCAGCAGCCCGTCGTTGCTGCCGATGTCGACGATCAACCCGCCATCGGCGCGCTCTGCCAGCACTTCGGCCAGCCCGGCGAAATGGCTGTGCATCCGCGTGGCGCCCGAAGGGACGTAGAGGTAGTGGCGGAAGAAGTCGGCCGGAACCTGATCGGCAATCTCGATCAGCCCGCATTGCAGGCAGACCTGCGTGTTCAGCGGGAAGGCCGGCTGCGGCTTGTCGAGATCTTCCGGTGCGATCAGCATCTGGCCCGGCGCGTGATCGCCCAGCGGCAGGAACAGGTACGGATCGGGCGCCAGACAGGCCCGGCAGGTGTGCAGCACGCTGCCATCGACATCGGCGCGGTGGAGTTGTTCAAGCATCGGCTGCCTCCTCGAAACGGGGGGATGACGAAAGGGAGGCGACGAAGCCTTCGAAACATTCGTGCATGTAATCGATGTGTGCCTCCGTCAGGCCGTGGTGGCAGGCCAGCAGGATGCCGCCCATCATCACCGCGTCGGCCACCGGATAACCCTCGGGCGCGGCCTTGACGGTAACGCCCTGCATGGCCGGCTGGCGCAGAATATTGCCGGTGAAGACCGGGCGCGTCTGGATGTCGCGCTGTTCGAGCCAGATTTGCATCTGCGTGCGCGTGAACGGCGCGTTCGCGCGGATGGTCAGCGGGAAGGCGAGCCAGCCGGTGCGCGATTCCGGCAATTGCCGGGGCAGTTCGAACCAGTCCTCATAGGTCTTGAAGAAATCGAACTGGCGGCGGAAATTGTGTTCGCGCGCGGCGATGTTGGTTTCCAGCTTCTTCAGCTGGACCAGACCGAAGGCCGCGCCCATTTCCGAAGGCTCCACATTGAAGCCCAGTTCGTCGAACAGGAACTTGGCGTCGTAGTCGATGCCGTCGAGCGCGACGTTGAAGCGCTTGTCGATGCTTTCGGAATCGACGTGCAGCGAACTCGTCCGCCCCCATGACCGCAGCAGCAGCGCGCGGCGGGCCAGATCCTCGTCCGAAACGCAGATCATGCCGCCGTTGCCGCCCGCGTTGATCACGTGCGATCCGTAGAAGCTGGTGGTGGAGATATGCGAACGCGTGCCGGTGCTGGTGCCGCGCAGCGTGGCGCCCAGCGTATCGGCGCTGTCCTCCACCACGATCAGGCCGTGCGCATCGGCAATCGCACGGATGCGGTCCCAGTCGGGCAGGTTGCCGATCAGCGAGGGGATCATCATCGCCCTGGTATTCGGCCCGATCATCGCCTCTATGCGGTCGACATCGATATTGTAGGTGCCCACTGCCGAATCCACGAAGGCCGGCACCAGCCGCGAACGGACGATCGGGGCCACGGTGGTCGCGAAGGTGAGGGCAGGGGTGATTACCTCGCTGCCTTCGGGCAGGTTCAGCAGTTCCACCGCAAGGTAGTTTGCCGAGGATCCGGAATTGACCATGATCCCGTGGCCCTTGGCGAAGAGCGCGGCCACCTGTTCCTGCATGGCGCGCACTTTCGGGCCCATCTGGGTCGACGTCCGCAACACTTCGACGACGGCGGCGATCTCTTCCTCGCCATGGACGGTCTGGCCATAGTTCACGCGCATATCGTTGCTGATCCTCCCTGAGGATGGGTTTCGTGCTGGTCGGTTCGGGCAAAAGTGCCGAAATATCGGGCGATCTGCGCCTCGGTGAAGGCGCGCATGTCGGGTCCGCTGCGGGTGGCGGCGCGGTACCATTCGGCCGTCATCGCCACGGCCTGCTCGGTCGTCAGGCGCGGCCGCCAGCCAAGGCGGGCATGCGCCTTGCTGGAATCGAGCGTCAGCATTCCGGCCTCGTGCGGATCGTCGGGCCGGTGGCCGAAAGCGATCTGCGCAACCCCCGGCCCCCAGGCATGCTGGAAGCGGCGGGCCAGTGCCTCCACGTCGATGAAACCTTCTGCACTGGGGCCGAAGTTGAACGCTTCGGCGTAGCGGACGGCATCGCCGCCCAGCAGCTTTGCGCCCAGCATCAGGTATCCGGTGAGCGGTTCCAGCACATGCTGCCACGGGCGCACGCTGGCCGGGTTGCGGATCGTCACGGCGGCCCCATCCATGGTGGCGCGCACGATGTCGGGCAGTAGCCGGTCCACCGACATGTCTCCCCCGCCGATCACGTTGCCCGCGCGGGCGGTGGCGATCTGGCAGCGATAGGGATCGGCGAAGTACGAACGGCGGAACGCGGCGGCCACCAGTTCGGTGCAGCCTTTCGACGCGCTGTAGGGATCGGCCCCGCCCAAAGCGTCGCTCTCGCGATAGGGCCATTCCCATTCGCGGTTGTCATAGCACTTGTCGCTGGTGACGACGACGACGCCGCGCACCGTGTCCATCCGCCGCACCGTATCGAGCACGACGGCGGTACCGGTGACGTTGGTGGCGAAAGTCTCCACCGGATCGTCGTAGGACGGGCGCACCAGCGCCTGCGCGGCCAAGTGGAACACGAGGTCCGGCGCCAGCCCGTCGCAGGCCGCGCGATAGGCGGCGGCGTCGCGAATGTCCGCCACTCGGTGGTCGACCAGCCCCTCAAGGTCGACCGCGTGAAAAAAGTCAGGACCTTGCGGGGGGCGTTGCAAGGCGATCCCAGAAACCTCGGCGCCCAGTCGCCTGAGCAGGAGGCACAGCCAGCCACCCTTGAAGCCGGTATGGCCGGTCACCAGAATCCGCTTGCCACGGTATACCGCTGCAAGCGCCTGATCCGGAGAGCCTTCGTCAGGCATGTTGCAGTTTGGGGCCATCGGTGCTGAGCACCGGCTGCCCATTTTCGAAATCCATCCACGGCGGCAGCGTCTGGGTGCCCAGCTTTTCCAGCGTGTCGCGATCGCGCACGGTGTCCATCGGATGCCAGAAGCCCTTGTGCTTGAAGGCCATCAGCTGGCCGTCGTGGGCAAGGCGGGTGAGCGGGGCCTGTTCCAGCGGCTCCTCGTCGCCGACCAGGTAATCCAGCACGCCCGGTTCGAAGACGAAGAAGCCGCCGTTGATCCAGGTTTCGTACTTGACCACCTTCTCGGTGAATTCGACGACCTGGCCGCCCTTGCCGGCGCATTCGCCCAGTTCAAGATTGCCGAAGCGTGCGGGGGGCTGCACGGCGGTGACGGTGGCCAGCTTGCCGTGCGCGCGGTGATATTCCAGCAGCGCCGTAATATCGATGTTACCCACCCCGTCGGAGTAGGTGACCATGAAAGTCTCGTCATCCAGCCACGATTTCAGCCGGCGAATGCGTCCCCCGGTCATCGTTGCCAGGCCCGTGTCCACCACGGAGACCCGCCAATCGACCTTGGATGTGGGCCGCAGCGCCATCTCGCCATTGCCGATGCCCACCGTGAAGTCGTTCGACATCAGGTGAAGATCCTGGAAGAAACTCTTTATCGCCATGGCCTTGTAGCCACAGGCGACGATGAAGTCGTTGTGGCCCCAATGGTCGTAGATATCCATGACGTGGAGCATGATCGGTCGCCCGGCCACTTCGACCATGGGCTTCGGGATCCGAACCGTTTCTTCGGCGAGGCGGGAGCCAAGGCCGCCGGCAAGCAGGACGACTTTCATAACAGTCTCTCCGGACACGGAAATTTCAGAGGAAATTGTCCGCTGGATGAGGCCAAGGTTAAGGGCAGAGCGCGCGTCCGATGAAATGGGCATCGGGGGTAGGCAGCTTTAGCCAGCAGGGGCACCAAAGGGCTAAGAAGCTGTTTGGCAAATGCCCCCAAGGGCATTTTTGCGCGGCGACGGCACGATAGCAGCAGTCTGGGCGACCCGGAGGTTCGCGGATCATCCACATGGGGTGGCCAGATGGATGCCCAGATAGGCGGTGTGTCGGGAAATTGTCGGACGGCGCGCGCGTCCATAATCGCCGCAAGCGGTATATGGCGCTGCTGCGGTGGCTCCTATCGCACAGCCACGGTATTGGCGGCCGGTCGCCGGAACAGGCGCAGTTCCTTGTGCTTGCCCTGGCTGACGAACTCCGCATAGCCGCGCGTGCGGGCATAGTCGGCAAAGGCCTGCTCCAGCGGCTCGTCCCCGTTCACAAGAATTGCAGGCGGGGGCGCGGAATCGAGGAACGCCACCAGCCGCGTCGGCGACGTGGTGGTATAGTATTGGCGGTCCGTCGGCGCGATCAGGTCGCCCACGCGGTAGACGAATTGGCCGGCGGCGAATTCGCGGGGGACCGTGAAGCCGCCTTCCAGTGCAATCGCCGGGGACAGCGTGACCGCCGCTTCGCCGCCGGTAAATCCTGCCTCGCGCGCCAGGGCCCGCGCATCCCGGTGGAGCGAGACCGGCTCCCAGCGTGCCGGCCGGGCCAATGAGACGAGCCCGGGCCCCAAGCGAGACAGGGCGCAGAGCAGCGCAACCAGCATCAGCGCCAGCAGCACCGCATCGGCGGCTGGCCGGTCGATCGGCGCCGTACGTGCGCGTAGCAGCAGCAGCAGCAGCAGCAGGAACGGGATCGGCGGCACGAAGTATTGCGGAAAGGAGGGTGAGGGGACGAAGGCGATCACGAAGCCCATCGCGCCCAGAGACGCCGTCAGCACCACGGGCCAGGAGAACAAGGTGGCGATCCCGGCCTGCACGCCGCTGCGCAGGAATGGCAGCGCGGCAAGGATCGCGATGCCCGCCAATGTCAGCAACGTGGCGTTGGCGGTCCAGATGTCTTCTCCAAGCAGCACTTTCTGTGCCGTGGTCATCACTTTGGGCTCTGTGGAAATGGCCCAGTATTCGGGCTGCACCTGGGTGAAATAGCGCAGCGTGTGGGCAAAGAACGCCTGCGGGTCGCTGGCCATTGCCAGCAACACCGGCATCCCCGCGAAGAGCCCGCCCAGCGCCAGAGGCAGCGTACCCTGCATCAGTCTCTGGCCGAGCGGGCGCGAGCTGGGGGCAAGCACCGTGGTCAGCGCCAGGAAGGGGGCAAGGAAGATGTAGTTCACCTTCAGCGCGATGGCGCCCGTCGCCAAGATGCCCGCGATCAGGCAGGACAGGGCGGAGGGGCGGTCGCGGTCCAATCCCAGGATCAGGAAACCGATGGCGAACAGGGTCAGCGGAACCGGCAGGAAATTGTTGGTTGCCAGCATGCCCGGCGCGCCCAGCAGCAAGACATTGCACAGCAGCAGCACGGCGGCGGCCAGAAAGCCCCAGGCGCCCGCGCGCGTTACCCGGGCCGCGAACCAGAGGGCGAAAAGCGCCGCGATCCACCCGACGAAGACCAGCAGGCGCCCCATCAACAGGTACCGCGCGGCGCCGGTAATCCAGTAGAGCGCACCCAGCAGCCAGGGCAGCAGCGGCAGGTGATTGTAGCCGAGATCCCGGTAGATGTCGGCCCCGCTGGATAGCGCCGATACGGCGATGAACAGGTTCTCGTCCCGTCCCAGCGGCATGGACATCATGCGGCCCAGCACGCAGGCCAGCAGAAATGCCAGCAAGGCGAAGCCCGCCAGCGAGGGAAACGGGGGCTGCGCGTCCCGGCTTCGGCCGGTCAGCCGCTCGTCATCGCCGAGCATTTCGCGCGTTTCGTCCAGCATCATCGGGTTCCCCGCGGACATTCGATCCCACCCAATTCTGTCTCCCCCCCGTGCCCGCGGCGAGCGCGATTAGGGCGTAATCACTCTGGATGACGATCCCCTCCGATGCCGGGAAGGGGCCGAGTTCCCTTCGCCAATAAAGGGTTAGACCGCATGACCTGATTTCGCCCTCTCGCCCTTGGGTTAATTTCGACCGGTCAGAAGCAAAGCGCGCAGGCCCACACTTGGTGCAAGAGAACGAACCGATGCACGTTGCGATCCTTGCTTCCGGGTTGGGGGCAGGAGGGGCGGAGCAAGTCATCGCCCAGCTTGCGCGGCATTGGTGCACGGTGGGGCATCGCGTCACGATAATCGCCTTCGACCAGCCGGGAGTGCCAGTCTATCACCAGCTTCCGCGCGAAGCGGCCGTGCGCCGCCTGGGTGGAGGCAGGGGCGCCATGGGGGTGGCCGGCCGTGTAGTGGCGCTGCGCCGGGTGCTGGCGGAATCGGCCCCCTCGGTCCTCTGTTCCTTCCTGACCAAGAACAACCTGATCGCCGCGCTGGCGACGATGGGCACCGCCACACGCCTGATCTGTGCGGAGCGCAACAATCCCGAACGGCAGAACATGCACCCGCTTTGGACTCGCGGGCTGGATCTGCTCTATCGCCGCGCGGATGCCATCGTTTGCCAGACGGAGGCGGTGCGCCGCTGCTTTCCGGTGGCTGTCCGCCGCAGGCTGGTGACGATTCCCAATCCCGTCGCCCCTCCAGACGTCTTTCCTTCATCTGGCGATGCGCGGCGGATTTGCGCGGTCGGCCGGCTCGCGCACCAGAAGGGATTCGATGTGCTGCTGCGTGCCTTCGCGGCAATCGCCGCACGCCATCCTGCATGGACGCTGACGATCCGGGGAGAGGGGCCCGATCGCGCGGCCCTGGAAGCGGCCATCGCCACATTGTCGCTGGAAGGACGGGTACGGCTGCCGGGGCTGAGCCCGGTTCCGCGCGGATGGGTGGCCGAATGTGACCTCTTCGTGCTTTCGTCCCGCTATGAAGGATTTCCCAATGTGCTGGCCGAAGCGATGGCGGCCGGGTTGCCGGTGGTTTCGTCCAACTGCGATTTCGGCCCGGCGGACATGATGGAGCACGGACGTACCGGCCTGCTGGTTACGCCGGACGATTCGCAGGCATTGGCCGCTGCCATTTGCGAGATGATCGAGGACCGTGCCGCGCGGGAGCGGATGGGCATGGCTGCGGCGGAGGCCATGGCGCGTTTCGCGCCCGAACGCGTGCTAGGGCGGTGGGATCAGTTGCTGGGCGCGGTGGCGACATCGGGCAAGGCCTGGCGCAGGAACCCGGGACATCTGCAGGTTGCCGCCAGGGCGGCGGAGGCACGCCGATGACCACTTCCGCGCGGCACATCCGCATTCTGTTCACGTCCGCCGGGCGGCGGGTCGAACTCACGCGCTGTTTCCGCCGCGCGGCCGAGGCGCTGGGACTGCGCGCGCACATCCATGCCTGCGATTTCGTGCCCGAGCTGAGCGCTGCCTGCATGGATGCCGATGTGGCTTTCGCGGTGCCGCGCTGCACCGATCCTACTTACGTCGATCACCTGCTGGGCTATTGCGCGCGGGAGGGGATCGACCTTCTGGTGCCCACGATCGATACCGAGCTGGAGGCGCTTGCCGGCGCGAAAGCGCTTTTCGCCGAACTGGGCACGCAGGTGCATGTCAGCGACCCGGATACGGTGGCGGTGGTGCGCGACAAACAGCGGACCATCGATGTGCTGGCAGCAGCGGGCGTGCCGGTGCCGCGCACCGCGCCGATGGACGAGGTGCGCGCTGTGCCCCACGAATGGCGCTGGCCGGCCTTTGCCAAGCCGGTGGGCGGCAGTGCCAGCCGGGGCATCGGCGTGCTGGAAGGGCCGCAGGATATTGCCGCCGGCTATCCCGAACCGATGCTGGTGCAGGAACTGCTGCGAGGGCCCGAATATACGGTCAACATGTATATCGATGCGGCCGGGCGCATGCTTTCAGCCATTCCCCATCGCCGGCTTTTGGTGCGCGGCGGGGAAGTAGAGAAAGGCGTGACCACGCGCGATGACCGGTTCGGCGCGATTGCCGAAGGCGTGGCGGCAGCGCTGCCCGGGGCGCGGGGCGTGCTGTGCTTCCAGTTGATCGACGACCCCCAGCGCGGCCCATGCGTGTTCGAGATCAATGCTCGCTTCGGCGGCGGCTATCCTTTGGCCGATCACGCCGGTGGCCGTTATGCCGAAAGCCTGCTGGCCATCCTGACGGGCGGCACCGAATGCGCGACGCAGGACTGGCGCGAGGACGTGACCATGGTGCGCTACGACGCGGCCGTGTTCCGTGGCTGACGTCGTCCTTCCGGGCGATTGCGTCGTGGTTTTCGATCTGGACGATACGCTCTACCTGGAACGGGATTTCGCGCTGAGCGGATTTGCTGCGGTGGGCCGCCGGCTGGAATCGCGGCATGGGATCACCGGCTTTGCCGAAGAATGCACGCGGTTGCTGGACGAAGGCGTGCGCGGTTCCATTTTCGATCACGCGCTGGCCGCGTTGGACGCCGCAGGCGCCGGAATTGCGATTGCCGATCTGGTCGAACTCTATCGCCGTCACCGGCCGAAGATCACGCTTGCCCCCGATGCCGCCCGGCTGCTGGATCGTATCGACGGGCGATCGGGTGGGCTGATTACCGACGGACCGGCGCGGATGCAGGCTGGCAAGGTTGGTGCGCTGGGCATTGCCGCGCGGCTGGGCCGACTGGTGCTGACCGGCATGTTGCCGCCCGGTTGCGGAAAGCCGCACCCGATGCCGTTCGCACTGATGGAGCGGTGGTCCGGCCGGGCACCGCAGGACCATGTCTATATCGCCGACAATGGCGCCAAGGATTTCGTCGGGCCCCGTGCGCGCGGGTGGCGCACGGTGCAGATCTTGCGGGAAGGGCGCATCCATCGCGGCGATCCGCCTACCGCCGCCCATGCCGCCGATGCCGTGGTGGATACGCTGGATTCGATCGAACTGGATGGCATGCAACAACGAGGAACCGGGCCGGCCCGATCACTCCGCAGTTGGGGCACCTGAAGCCAGCGCAATCGCCGGCTGCCGCCGCTCTCCGCCGATCATCACCCAAACCGTGCGGGCAAGGATCCGCATATCCAGCCAGGCTGAGGCACGCTCGACATACCAGAGATCGAGCGCGATCTTCTCGTCCAGCGAAAGTAGGGTATTGCCGTTTACCTGCGCCCAGCCGGTCAGTCCGGGGCGGACCCTGCCGCGTGCCACGCCCCTTGATCCCAACCCGGCGATGGTTTCGGGCAGCAGCGGGCGGGGGCCGACGAAAGTCATGTCTCCGCGCGCGACGTTCCACAGCCCGGGCAGTTCGTCCAACCGGCTGCGGCGCAGAAAGCGTCCGAAGCCGGTCACGCGTGCCTCATCGGGAAGCGGGCGACCGTCCGGCCCGTTCGCGTCCCGCATGGAGCGTAGCTTGAACAGGGTGAACGGCTTTCCATCCAGACCCGCGCGTTGCTGGCGAAACATCACCGGCTTGCCCATGGAGAGGCGAACGCCCAGTGCCAGGCCGGCCAGAAGTGGCAGGGTAGGGATCAGCAGCGCGGCGCCCAGCGCCCGGATCGCAAGGCGTCGCATAAGAGTTCAATCCTTTCCGGGTCGGTACTTTGCCGGGGCGTTCACACTTCGGAGGGGCGCCAGGAGTGGCCGCGGAAGAAGCGGCGGACGCGTGCGGCCCAGGCTTCGTGCACGGGAACCGGCGAGGAGTAGTAGGTCGCCGAATCCGCGTAGTACTGCACGGAGTCGCCATAACGGCGGCGAGCATGTTCGGCATAGTCGACCTGATCGAAGATCACGCCGCCCACGCTGTCGTCCAGCGATTCCAGCGCGGCCCGCATCTGGTCGCCCGTGGTTACGCCCCAGCGGGCCACCATCACCGTCTGGTCGGCGAAGTTGCACATGGCGCGGGCATCGCGCACGGCCAGCGTTGCCGGGGCGTTGATGATCACCAGGTCGAACCGTTCGCGAAGCTGTGAAAGCAGCGTCCGCAGGCGGTTGGAAGAGAGCAGTACCGCCGGTTCGGCCACGGGCTCCTTGGCGCTGAGTAGCACGATCTGGTTGGCGACGCTTTCGCCGGACATGCTCGCTTCGGGCGAATCGTAGGGATTGCCCTTCTGCGGGATCGCCAGGCTGTCCAGCTCTGCACGGCCGCAGACGATATCCACCAGATCGGGCGCGGTGGTTTCGTTCTGCAACTGCTGCAGGGCCCCGCGCTTGCGCAAATCGAGGTCCAGCACCACCGTCCGTTCGCCAAGGGCAATGCCGGCGGCGGCGAGCGTGAGAGAGACGGTGGACTTGCCATCGCCCGGCAGGGGCGAGGTGACGAGCACCACTTGCACTCCGGCCCTTCGCTGCAGCCCGCGCACTTCGGTATAAGTGGAGCGGGCCACTTCGGCGAAGAGGGACTGCGGCTCGGTGATGACCGGGCTTTCCTTGGGATCGACGGGCAGGTCGCGCGGCAGCAGCGGCAGCATGCCCAGCGTGGGCAGGCCGAACTGGCGGCGGATCTGCGCGTTGGTCCGCAGGCGATCGTCCAGGAAGTCACGCAGGTAGGCGATCATCAGCGCCAGAATGGCGGACCCGACGAAGGCGGTAAGACCCAGCTTGAGCGGGGTGGGTGCAATCGGATCGTAATTGGGCACGGCCGGCGAAACGACGGAGGAGGACACGCCTTCCATCTGCATCTGCGCGCGGACCTGTTCGATGCGGGCGGAGATCGACTTGAAGGCATCGTCGTCCAGCTCGGCCTGACGCAGCAGCTTGTCCAGTTCCACGCGGTTTACGGTGTTCTTGTAGGCCATCGAACTGAGGCCGGCGACGATGCCTTCCAGGCGCGACGCCTGCGCGGAATCGCCATCGGCCTCGCTACGGGCGATCTGCGCCATCTGCGCGCCCTTGGCGCCGGCATCTGCTGCGGCGGCGGCCTGAACGGTGTTGCGTTCCTGTGCGATGCTCTGGTCAACGGCCGCAAGCTGCGAATTGACGCGCTTCACATCGGGATGGTTAGGGCCAAGGCTGGTGCTGAGTTTCGAGGCTTCGCCCACCAGTTCGCCTCGGCGTTGTTCCAGCGCGTTGAGAGCGGCGGAGGTCGCAGTTGCGGTGCTCTGGATCGCGGCGGCGCGGGCGATGCCGGCGCTGCGGGCGGCAGCACCATCGCGCGCGGCGGTGGCAGCGGCGCTCTGCACGGCGATTCGGTTGATCTGGTTCAGATCCTCATCGGTGCCGGCGCCGGCCAGCATGTGGTTGCGCGTGCGGAAATCGGCCACCAGTTGGGCCGATGCCTGCGCCGTGCGGCCCCGGGCCTGCTGTTCCTGTTCTAGCGAGGCGAGCAGTTCGCCGCGCCGCTCGTTCGACTTGGCACCGCGCAGCGCGCGGACGGCCGGCGGAATCTCGTTGGCGATGTCCGCCGCCAGTTCGGGAGAGCGGGCGACCACGGCGATCTCGATAAGGTCCGATCCGGCTTCCGAATCAATCGTGATCATTGAGGTCAGCTTGTTGATGCCGGCCTGCAACAGCGGCTTTCCGGTCAGCTGCGGGTTGCCCAGTTCCTTCAGGAAATCGGGATTGTGCAGCAGGTTCAGGTCTTTGATGACCTGTTCCGCCGCCGATCCGGACCGATGCAGGCGCACGGCGTTGGCCACGCGTTCGGCGTTGCGTGAATTGACGTCCGCCTGGTTGGTGCCCACCTGGTCGATCAGTTCGACCTGTACATTGGTGCTCGACCGATAGAGCGTGGGGGACAGCATCTGCTGGACCACGACCGCCAGCGTCGTGACTCCAACAATCACCAGGATCATCGTGCGGTAGCGCTGGATGATGCGCAGCAGGTCGCGCAGCGTCACCTGACCATCCGGGGCCGTGCCCTGATCGTTCCTTGATCGGCCGTAGGGTAGAGGACGCCTTATCCGGCCGTATTGCGGCACATCGGGAACGAGTGCGGAAGTCATATTGGCCCTCCGAATAGGCAACGCCCGGGGAACGCCCCCCACGGCAGATTGATTTGAGTATGACCCCCGGCGCTGGTGAAACAAAAAGCGCATCGGACGGGTGCGCGGGGCAATCAGGCTAATACCTTTGGAGCGCCTCAGGCCCGGTTTTGCGGCAGAAGGGCTGCATAAAGACCGACGTGGCGGCTGGTCGCGGCCTCTATCGTGTAGTCGCGGCTGGTCGCCAAAGCGCCTTGGGACAGCCGCTCGTGCAGGCCCGGGATATCCATCAGGCGCAGGATCGCGGCGGCAAGGTGATGGGCCCGCTCGGGCGCGACAAGGCCGTTGCGATGCGCCTCCACCAGATCGCGGTTGCCCGGCACGTCGGTGGCGATGACCGGCAGGGCGGAAGCAAAAGCCTCCAGGATGGCAACGGACATTCCTTCGTACCTGGAGGTGTTTAGGAATACGTCGCTGTCCGCCAGCAACATGCGCACATCGTCGCGCTCGCCCAGGAAATCGACCATGTCCTCCAGCCCTTCACGCAGGACCAGCGCGCGCATTTCCGCCAGTTCGCTGCCGCCACCGGCAATGCGAAAACGCGGCATCGCGTGATCGGCGTCCGGATGGCCGCCATGGCGCTGGCGCACCTGTTCGCGCAGGGTGCGCGCGGTTTCGACGAGAAGGGGGTAGTTCTTCTGGTCCGAAATCGCACCGACGCTGAGGATGCGCAGCGGGTTGGCTGCTGCCTGGCGCGGGGCGGAAACGGCGAAGGCGGCGGCGGGCGCATTGGCGATCAGCGTGAACGGACGCCGCGAATGCCGGCGGTAGATGTCCGCCACTTCGGGGCTGATCGCCACGTAATGCGTCACCACCCGGTCGAACAGGCGAAACAGGCGCGGCGAAAACGACAGGCGACTGTTGTGATGGGTCAGCACCACCGCACCGCGATAGCCGGCCAACGCAATCATCGGCAGGGCCCTGGCCGTGTGGGCGTGGATTACATCGGGTCGGTCCTGGCGAAGCAGGCGGCGCAACGCCCATGCGCCGGTCGAAAGGCGGCGGCGGTGGTCCAGCCCGAGCGAGACGAAGCGACCCTTCGCATCGATTTCCTGCGCCAGCCGCGCCTCGGTCTGGGCCGAGTTGCCCAGCGTCGGCGCGTCGCACAGCGCGACGATCGTAGAGGACGCCCCTTGCGCCGGGAAATTGGCATGGAGGCTGGCCACCAGCATCTCCGCCCCGCCGGAGGTCAAGCTGTTGAGGATCGACCAGACTTTCAGGCGCGGCACCGGATTTGGGCTGTCTGAGGAAACAATGGCCGACACGATTTCGCTCGTATCGCCCGGCGTGTCGTCTGGAAGACAGGCCAGCGACGTCATGCGCGGCGCCTCCCTTCGATATCGGCCGGGGCATTTTCTCCCGCATTTTCTGCGGCGTCCAGGCGGCGCTGGCGCGCAAGCCCGCGCCATAACCCCACGTCCAGGGCCACCGCCGTCGCCAGGCCGAAGACGACATGGGCATAGTTGGCGGCGATCGCACCCTGGCTTGGCATCAGCGCCAGGGCGACCGCGAAGAACAGCACGGTGGAGAACATCGCCACCGCCAGCACGTAAGTGGGCCGGTTCATCGCCAGCAACCCCGAACGCGAAGGCGCCGCGTGCAGCGTCAGCGCGACGGCGAAAAGCTGGGTGAACAGCATCGGATAGACGTCGGTAAAATCGTCGCCGAAGAACAGCACCAGCGCCGGCCGGCCGATCGCCATGCAGATCAGGATGAAAGCCAGCCCCATGCCGGCCAGCGCCGTCTGCAGGATACGCACCAGCCGTTCCAGGGCCTTACGATCCAGCCGCGCCCAGATCCGGGCGAGGTCCGGATAGATCACCGTCTGGATCATGTCCCCCGCAGTCTGCGCGAACTTCGCAATGCGGCGTGACAGGTAATAGAGGCCGGCGGCGCTTGCACCCGCGAAATAGCCGACCATCAGGGTGTCCACCTCATGCGTCAGTGTGCGCAGCGTGGAGGAGACGTTGGTGGAAATCGCAAAGCGCAGGAAGCCGGGAAACTGACGGCCAAGGCCGCGCCAACTGACCGCGAACGGGCTGGGGATGCCTGATTTGCGCAGTGCCTGGAAGCCCAGCACGTTGAACAGCAGCGAATCGAGCACTTGGGCCAGAGTCCATAGCACCACGAAAGCGGTAAGCCCGGCATGCGCGTGCAGCAGCACGACCGAAAAACCCAGCCGGAACAGGCTTGACGCAAGTTGGACATAGGCCAGAGTGCGGAACCGGCCGCCCAGCCGCAGCGCCGCGCTGGCCATGCCGCGCGGGTTGCAGACGATGGCGACGGCATAGATCGCCACGAGCCCGACGTGGCCTTCCCCCAGTCCGAAGGCGGCGCCTGCCAGCTTGGCAAGGGCGATCGCCATAAGCCCGGCAATCAGTGCGCTGGCCAGATCGAGCTTGAGGCCATAGGCGTAGAGTTGCGCCAGCCGCTCCGCTGATCCGTTCTGCTCCTCCGCCGCGACGAAGCGGACCAGTGGTTGCCAGGATTCGAAGCGGACCAGCCGTTCGCAAACGCGGCCGATGGACAGCACGACCACCATGACACCGAAATCCGCCTTGCCCAGCCCATGGGTGGCCAGCGACAGCGCCACAACCATCAACATTCCGGAACCGAAGTTGCCCGAAAGCAAATGGAACAGGCTGATGATGCGCGGCCGGACCAGTGTGGACGCGGACCAGGATTGCCACAGCCGGGCGGCAAGGGGCAGTTTCAGCGCAACCTCCGCGGCTTCATGCCGATGTTCGCTCATGTCCGTGCCAGCGTTCCAGGGAAGAAGCGCCGCCGCTCACGCGATTCCGATCGGTGGGCGAGGGCGTAAGCCAGAAAGATCAGCATCGGCGTAAACCAGACGCGGGTGTACATGTGGGGCAGCGCGGTGGTGTAGAGCAGCAGGATCGCCACTTGCGCCAGAGCGGCGCCGCCATCCAGCGGGTCTTCGCGCAAGATCATGATCGCCGTCATCACCAGGGCGCCCAGCAGGGTCCACAGCCCCAGCAGGGCGATGATGCCGCCTTCGTTCAGGACAAGGAGGTGCAGCTGGTGCACCGGGGCGGAAAAAGCACTGGCCTTGCGATAACGGTCCGTTCCCAGGCCGATCAGCATGTTGTCGTTGGCCAGGCCCCAGGCTTCCTTGATCAACGCGGCACGGCCGACGAACGTGCCGGCCTTGTCGGCATTGCCGGTGACCAGCGCATCGCCCACCCGCTTCTCGAAAATCGCGGGAACCGGGCCGCCCAGACTGAAATAGGCGGCGCCGACGAGAATGACGGGCAGGCCGAAGCGGATCAGGTTCGACAGGCGCGACAGCGCCAGAAAGCACATCACGCCCATCGCCGCTGCCGTGAAGGCGGTGAAACTGGCACTGGCCAGCAGGCCCCAGCCGATCGGCGCCAGCATGACGAGTGCCCAGCCCCAGTGCAGCCGCCGGGCGATCACCGCATGGATCATCATCACCAAGGCATAGGCACACTGCGCACCGTTGGGATTGGGCTCGCCGGACATCGCGCCAAGCCGGCCATTGCCGGTGACGTAACCGACGCCCATCACCGAATCGAGCGTGGAGCGCGCGAAATTCGCCATCGTGAAGAAGCCGATCACTTGCGAGATCGCCACGCCCGCGATGAAGGCGATGATGCAACGATGAAGCACCCTGCTGCTGAAGCTGGAGAACGTCATCGGCACGATCATCAGCGCGAAGATGTACTGGAAGCCCACGATCGGCCAGCGGACGAATTCGCTGTGATAGAGCGAGCAGAACAGCAGCGCCGCCAGCATTATGGTCAGCCCCATGATCCACATGGCGGTGTAGGGCCCCAGCATCGTCAGGCGCAGCCGGCCCTTGAACAGCAGCAAGGCCGTGCAGCCCGCCAGCAGCACATCGGAAAGGGTGACGTTGGCGATCGGCGGCCGCAGCACGCGCCACGGCAGGGTCAGCGCGGCAAGCGTGATCCCCAGCGTGAGGAGACTCGGCAGCCACCGGGTGGCGAACTGCGGGATACGGCGCGTGCCGGTTCCTTCCAGCACTGCACGTGCCGGCAGGGAAGGCAGCTGGTTCGGGACCGGAATAGCCATGCCATGATGATGGTAGGCGTGCGCGGTAGAGGCAAAGACAAGTATGGTCAGGCACCTGCGCAAAGTTGGTACCCCCGCGGGGGCATCCGGCGGGTGGGGCAACCCGAATTGGTAACTTGCCTGGGGGCGCCGCAGATCGATACTCTGGCCATGAGCAGCGCGCGATGCGGCGCGGTATCCTTCGGCGCGGCCGGGAAGAGGTGCGTCTTTTCCGGACCGCATGAAACGTTGGACCCACCGGTAACGTCGCAATCTTCTGCTTCCACCCGTGTGCATCATTGTCGAGAGGCCGGCTTGTCAGAGCACCCGTCCGACCAGACCAAGCTTAGGGTCATCTATCTCGCCGGTTACGGTCGCAGCGGCTCGACCCTGCTGGACATCGCCCTTGGAATGCGGCCGGACGTATTCGGCGCCGGGGAACTCACCGCGCTTGCCCGCCATGCCTGGAAAAACGGCGAATATTGCGCCTGCGGCGCCACGGTCAGCGCATGTCCGTTCTGGGGCGCGGTGATGAAGCGCGCCGGTGAGGAAGAAGGCGGCGGTCGGGGGATGGATGCCTCTTTCGCGCTAGCCGAATTGGCGCGGTTGCAGCAAAGCATGGAATCGTTGCTATCCTGGCGGCGCCTGCTGGCGCGCTTCCTGCCGGGTACGCGCGATCGCTATCACCAGGCCAATCGCCGCTTGTTCCGCGCGGTCGCGGAAGAGAGCGGCGATGCGGGCGGCAACGGCCCCGTCTATGTACTCGATTCCAGCAAGCTGCCCGGCCGCGGCCTGGCACTCGCATCGATGCCGGGGATCGACCTGCGCGTCATCCACCTCGTACGCGATCCGCGGGCCGTTGCCTGGTCGATGTCCCGCCCGTATCGCAAACAGATAGAGGCCGGCGTGCAGCGAGAGTTGCGGCCCAAGCCCTTTGCCTATGTCGCGCTGCGCTGGACCTTGGTGAATCTGGTCTGCGAATGGCTGTGCCGAAAGCTCGGGCCGGGGCGGACGATCCGCGTGCGCTATGAAGATTTCGTGGCCGATCCCCCCGCCGTGCTGGAGGCCATCCGTACGCGTTGCGCCCCCAACTTGGCCTCTCGTCGCGCCGGCGCCGACCGCGACGGGCCGCTTCCGCCCGACGACTTGCGGCCCGGTCACCAGGTTGCGGGAAGCCGGCATCGGATGCAGGACAGTCTGGTGATCCGCGAGGATCACGCGTGGCAACGCCAGATGCCGCAGCAGCCGCGCCGGCTGGTATCGTGGATCACCGGGCCGCTGCTGCGGCGCTATGGATACGCGCCGAACGCGGGCACGGGCATGGACGACCGCCCGGCACAGTCCTCTCTACCCAATCTTGTCGAAAATAAGGGGCTGGTCGAAACCAAGGGCATAGGAGCAGGCAGATGACGGCATTTCGCAAAGGAAAGGCCGGTGCAGGCCGAAGCTCACGCCCATCTCGCAAGCTGGTCTTGCCGATCGTGATACTCGGCATCGTCATGCTGATTGCCTATGCACTGGTACCGACCGACGGCGCGCGGCTGGAAGCGGCGCAGCCGCCGACGGTTGCCACTCCGGCCGGCACCAAGTCCTTTCCCGGCGCGGTCGGATGGGGCGCATCCAGTGTGGGTGGGCGCAACGGACGGATCATCTATGTAACCACATTGGCCGATTCCGGGGCCGGATCCTATCGCGCCTGCGTGACCGCCACGGGCCCGCGCGTCTGTGTATTCCGCGTGGCCGGCGTGATCCGCTTCGCGACAACACCGCCGATCATCGAACAGCCCTACCTTACCATTGCCGGGCAGACGGCGCCGGGCAGCGGTATCGTTCTGGCCCATGCGGGGCCGCCGGCCGGCCGCACGCCGTTGGTGATCAAGAACACGCACGATGTCGTCGTGCGCAATATCCGGATCCGGGCGGATCGTCCCGGAGGCAGTCGCGGTTCCGAAGACAGCATCACCATCGAACATGCGACCCGCGTGCTGGTCGATCACGTCAGTGCATCGTGGGCGCGGGACGAGTTGATCAACGGTTATGCGGACAATGACTACATCACCGTCAGCAATTCGATCTTCGCCTGGGGCACACCCCCGCATGACAAGTGCGCGCTGCTGGCCAGCGACCCGGTCGATGCCCAGCACTTCAGCTTCATCAACAACTTGTGCGCACACAATGGCGATCGCATGCCCGACGTGAACTTCCCGCGCAATTCCTGCCTCGAAGTGGTCGACAATGTGTTCTACAACGCGCAGTCCCGCTTTGCCGAAGTGTGGGAACTGTTCGGCGGCACTCCGGTCTCGTTCGTGGGCAACAGCTTCATCGGCGGGCCGAACACCACCAACCTGACGGTTGGCATCGCGCGCGATACCAGCACGTCGAAAGGCGGGGCGGCCATCATTTATGCGTGGGACAACCGGTTCGTGGGCGCGTTTCAGGACATGAACCAGGAGGCGGAGCAGGTCCTGGTCAACAAGCCGCCCTGCGCGCTGACGCTCAATCCGCTTTCATCGACCAACGCCTATAACCTCGTGCTCCAGAAGTCCGGTGCGTTTCCGCGCGATTCGATCGACGATCAGGTCGTCTACGATGTGGAGCACGGTACAGGGCGGATCGGTCAACCTGCCCCGGTCATGCCTGCGCAGACCGCCGGCCAACCCTATCCCGATGCCGACAAGGACGGCATGGACGACAATTGGGAAGTCAGCGTTGGCGCCAATCCGAAGGTGCCCGACGCCTGGGCGGACGCCAACAAGAATGGCGTTCCCAACTTCGAGGAGTTTCTAGCCTATCGCAACAAGGTGCTGGGTCTGTGAAGGCGTTGGATGCGTCATCCGCGCTGCATGAAGGCCCCGCACCGGGTGCCGCCGCGCCGGTTGCCAAACGGTCTGGGCGGCCCACGGTGTGCTATCCGCTTGCCGGTGACGCGCTGGGCGGCAGCCATGTCTCGCTTCGGGGACTGATCGACGGGCTCGACCCGGCACAGATCGAGGTGATCGTGGTGCCGGAAGTCCCCGACGGACGGCTGGCGGCGTTCTTCGCCGGTATCGAGCAGTGCCCGGATCCGGCGCGCCCCACGCGGCCTTTCGTGCCGGGGCGCAGCATCGGTATCGCCAAGCTGTTGGGAACGCTGGCCGGGCTGCCACGGCGGGTACGCTTCCTAAAGCAGCGCGGGGTAGACATCGTTCACACCAATGACGGGCGCAGCCATGCCAGTTGGGCATTGGCGGCGCGGCTGGCGGGCGCGCGGCTGGTCTGGCACCATCGCGGCGATCCCGGCGCGCGTGGGCTGCGCTATGTGGCGCCGGTGCTGGCGGATCGGATCGTGGCCGTCTCTGCCTTCGCGCTGCCGCGCGGACGCCATGGGGCGGCACGCACGGCGCGGGTGATCCACAGTCCCTTCGACGTTTCGATCACCGCCGATCGCGCGGCGATGCACGCGCGCATACTGGAAGAGACCGCCAGCCCGGCCGATACCGTGGTCTGCGGCTATTTCGGCAGCTTCGTCGATCGCAAGCGGCCGCTGGCTTTCGTAGAAGCGGTGGAGGAACTTGGCCGGTTGGTCGATCGGCCGGTGCTGGGCGTGATGTTCGGCGAATCCCGTGACAGTGCGCTGGATCGTCAGCTTGAAGACCGGATCGCCGCGGTGAGGGCGCCCGCGCGCGTCACCCGGATGGGCTATCGCTCGCCGGGTCATGCCTGGCTTGCCGGATGCGATCTGTTGCTGGTGCCCGCAGTGGACGAGCCGCTGGGGCGCACGCTGGTTGAGGCGATGCTGGTGGGTACGCTGGTGGTGGCGGCCGATTCCGGTGGCAATCCGGAGGCGCTGCGGCAGGGCTGCGGAGTGCTATGCCCCCCCGATGATCCGAAAGCGATGGCCCGCGCGGGGGCTGGTCTGCTGGCAGACCCCACATGGGCGCGGACGATGCGGCAGGATGCCACGATAGCAGCGCGCGGCCGCTTCTCCCAAGCGCGCCATGTCGATGCGATCCGCACGATATACGAAGAATTGACCTGAACGACACGCAAACGATAAGCGCCCGTTTCGTCGGAAACGGGCGCTTATCGTCGTTGCGATCGGCATAATGGCAGTGGGACGTCAGAACCGGACGCGCAGGGCCACGCCGCCGCGGAAGCGGTCGAACTGCAGTATGGAACTGTCGCTGCTGCGCGTGCCATAGCTGGCTGTTGCGGCGACCGACATGTGGCGATTGAACAGGTATTCCACTTCACCCCCGCCGGTCCACGTCTCCTCGCGAATGCCGGAGCCGGTATATTTGGTCTTGCGGTAGCCGGCCGACACGGTGGCATAGAGGTTGTGGCGGATTTCCTGCTGCACGCTCAGCTTGGTGATCGTATCGGTACGTTGCGTTGCGCCGACGCGGAACGTCGCGACGTCGCCATTGAAGGCATCCAGCAGGATCGCCGTACGGCGCGATGGATGGTAGGTGAGATTGCCCGCCACAGACAGCCCGGTGTGGCCCGGTGTTGACGGATCATCCGGATCGTGGCGGAACACACCGACGGACAGGCCGCCCTCCAGCACGCCGCCGGGCTGGAAATTGATACCCAGTCGGCCGCCATACGTCGTCGTGTTGCGCTTGTTTCCGCTCACCGTGTATTCCAGCCGGAAGTCGCGGCGGGCGACGAACGCCGTGGCCGTGGCATAGGCGCGGCCGGTCACACGCAGACCGAACGTGGCCTGCCCGGAATAGGCGGAGAAATCGCGATCCGCATCGATGCTGGACAGCGCGTTGAACTTCGTCACGTCCGCCTGCACGTCCAGCAGCGTGCGGGTGGCGACGCGGTGGTACGAAACGACGCCGCCCAGGCTGTTGATCAGGCGCGGGCCGGAATTGGGATTGCGCCGCGCTTCCGGATCGGAGCGATCCTCTATCGCCCGGCGCGAAAAGACGCTGCCGGAAAGGCTGGAATTCTGCCCGGTCTGCCAGCTCACACCGCCATCCACCAGCCAGGCTTCGGCATTTTCCGTCGGATTGTTGACAAAGCGGCGGATCGAGCCGCTGGCGTTGAGTTCGAACGTCACCGGCGCCGGGGCGGTCTGGATGCCCAGTCGGGGTGAAATGTCGAAGCGCACATCGTCGCGGGCATTGGTGGGCGCGGCGTAGATGTTGCTGTCGTAGAGGACGCTGGCTTCACCGCCCAGCGTCACATCCAGCGAACCGAGATGAAGCGGCAGGGCGCGATAGTCCTTGTCGTTCGGATAGACCGCCGGCGCGGTAGAGCCGATCTGGTTGGACTGGGCCCAGGCGTGCTGCGGAACCGCGAACAGCAGCGGCACCGGAGCGGCGAGCGCAAGTGTGCGGGGCTTCACGCGCCTAGAACCAGCGTTCGTAGACGCGGATGGTATCGCCCGGCAGTACCGGCGTGGTTTCGCCCGCCTTCGCGGTCATTTCCTTGCCGTCCACCGTGCGGGTGATCGACACTTCGCCGGTCTTGGCGCGATAGGTGTACCCACCGGCGGCCGAAAGCGCCGAAAGCACCGTCATCCCTTGACGATAGGCGAACTGCCCGGGCTTGTTGACTTCGCCGGTGACGTAGAACGGACGCAGTTCCACCGCGCCGACGTTGACCACCGGGCTGCCGCTCATGATGCCCTGCTGCAGCAGGGCGGCAGTGATGCCCTGTTCGATTTCGCGATAGGTCATGCCTGCGACGTTGATCTGCTTGACGTAAGGCAGCGAGATCGCGCCGGTGTCTTCCACCGTATAGTCGCCATTGGCGGCGTCCAGATCCTGCACGACGATATGCAGCTTGTCGCCCGCACCCACCCGGTAGGGACCTGCCGGAGTGGATGCGAGCGTAGGCATCGAAGACGTGGGCGACGAACAGCCGCCCAGCATCGATGCCGGAACCAGACAGCAGATCAGCGGAATCGCGACGGCGGCCTGCCATGAACGCGGACGACTGCGAAGTGTTGCCATGAAACGCTCCCCGACACCCTTGGAACGATCGGCCCTCCCTCAGGACCGACCAGAATCATCGCATCCAGATTACGGAAGATACGTCAAATTTCCTTGGTTATTAAGGGCTAGGCAGAGGCCACTAGGATGATCTGCGTAGCTGACCGGATGGCTTGAAACAGCCGTTCAGGCAGCGGGTACGGCGCGCGTGGGGGATTTCCAGCGCGTCAGGTCCAGCCCGGACATTGCCTCCAGGCTTTCCGTGTCGCGCGCATAGAAGTCGCACATCCTTTCGCGCAAGGCCGGGGAAAGCGGCGGATAGGCCACTTCGCGCGCCAACAGCGATCGCACGCCTTCGAACACCGGATTGCCGCGCAGCGGGCGTACGCTGCTTTTCAGCGGGGCCAGCGCCTTGCGCAGCGGCAGCGGCAGCAGCGCGGATCGGCTGTTGTTCTCCCGCGCGGAGCGGTCGGTGTTTTCCAGCACCGGTTCGGCCCCGATGTGGCGAGAGACCGCCTCTATGATGCCATGGGGTTGAGAGATCACATCATCGTAGAGGTAGATCAGCATCTGTTCGCGCGGGAACAGATCGAACCACCGCGCCAGATGGCACGCATAGAGCCCATCTTCCAGAAAGCGCGGGAAGGCATTGTCCGTGCTGCCCAGGTATTCCTCCGGAGGGCCCTTCACGGTGCCGCGGCGGTAGAGCATCTTGTAGTCCGAATAGGCGCGCTCGATCGGGTTGCGCAGCTGCAGCACCAGCTTCACATCGGGCAGCGTTGCGGCGATGCGCCGGGCGGCCAGCGGATGGGCAAGGTAGTCGGCCGACTTTTCGCCGATCACATGCGCCGCGCCGGGGCGGTCTTCGAAGAAGCCACGGTACCAGTCTTCCCCGCGTTCGAACTCGCTGCTGAAATAGTGCGGCTCGGGCGGCGGCATGAAGATCGCCGGATTTTCGACGAGGCGGGCCTGGATCCAGGTGGTGGCGGCCTTGACTGCGCCGATGACGATGAACTGCGGGCGCCAGGTGCGGTCGATCATGCTTCCTCCGCCATTGCGGTGCGCAGGCCGGCGGCGATGCGGGCCATCGCGTCCTCGCCCAGCGTATGGTCCACCGGGAACATCAGCGTGCGCCGGCCCAGCCGCGCGGCCTGTTCCAGCGAGCCGTCGCGGCGGATCGTCAGGCCATCCAGCGCTCCCTCCCGGCTCATATCCGGGCAGGATCCGGTAGCCGCGGGCAGCCCCATTGCGATCATGCGCTGCAGCACCCGGTCGCGCTTGTCTGCCGCATCATCGGTCAATTGCACATAGAACTTGTACCAGGCATGGCGCGCGTGGTCGGGCGGTTCCGGCAGCAGCAGGCCCGGCAGGCCTGCCAGCGCATCGCACAGCAACCGGGCATTGCGCGCGCGGGCAGCCAGCCAGAGCGGCAGCTTCCCAAGCTGACGGCGGCCCAATGCGGCCTGCATCTCGGTCATGCGGTAATTGGAGCCGAGGTGATCGTGGATATGGCGGAACGCGCCGGGCGCGCCGCCGCCCTCGGACACCTTGCGATAGTCCTTGCCGTGGTCCTTGATCGCCCAGCCGCGTTCCCAGGCGTCACGGCCGCGAAACAGCAGAAGTCCGCCTTCGCCACCGGTGGACATGATCTTGTCCGTGCAGAACGAGAACGATGCCGCATCGCCGAACGATCCCACTCGCCGCCCGCGCCACGCCGTGCCGTGGGCCTGTGCGCAATCCTCGATCAGCTTTAGGCCATGGCGGGTGCATAGCGATCCCAGCGCGTCCATGTCGCAGGGCCAGCCAGCCAGATGGACGCAGATCACTGCCCGCGTCGCCGGGCCGATCATGCGTTCGACCGAGGCGGGATCGATGTTCTGGGTGACCGGATCGATGTCCGCAAAGACGGGCAGCGCGCCCACCGCCAGCACGCAGCTGGCCGTGGCGAAGAAGCTGCGGGCCGGCACGATCACCTCGTCGCCGGGGCCCACGCCCAGCGCGCGCAAGGCCACTTCCAGCGTCAGCGTGCCGTTGGCGATGCAGAGCGCTTCCGGTGGTGTGGTTTCATCGACATAGCGGGCGAATTCGGCGGCGAAGGCGCGGTTGTGTTCGCTATGCACCAGCGCATTGACCTTGCCCGAACGCAGCACCGCGGCCACTGCCTCGATCTCGTCCGGCTCATGACGCGGCCAGAGGCTGCGCAGCGGGGCGTCCTGATCGCGTTCGCGAACGTCGATATGCGTCGCCGCGAAAACGCCGGTTGCGGCGCCGGTATCGGCCAGACTCATGGTGCCTCCCTCGGAAATGTCAGACTTTTACGGGTTCGCCGGAGCCGCGCGGGCCGGTCATGGCCTCGTTCTGGATCAGTTCGAAACCGGCGCTGCCGCTGGGCACTTTAACCAGCGTATGGGTGATGCGCCGCGCCTCAACATGGTCTCCCAGCTCCACCGCGCGGGCAAGCCGGTCGATCGAGCGGGAGATGAAGGGCAGGGGGATCGGCTTCGACTGCGCCTCGAAAATGCCCTTGATGCCGGAGGCCAACTGCTCCTCGCAGATGTCGAACAGTTCCTCGAAAAGCTTCTCGCCCGGGCGCAGGCCCACGAATTCGACGGGTACGTCGATCTCGGGCTGGAGGCCGTAGAGGCGGATCATGCGGTAGGCGAGGTCGACGATGCGCACCGGCTTGCCCATGTCGAGCACGAAGATCGTGCCGCGCCGCGTGTTCTGCGCCAGCGCCGCCGAACTGCTCTGTAGGATCAGTTGCACTGCCTCACGCACGGTCATGAAGAAGCGTTCGATATCCGGGTGGGTGACGGTGAGCGGGCGGCCTTCGCGCAACTGCCGGTGGAACAGCGGCACGATGGAGCCGCTCGATCCCAGCACATTGCCGAAGCGCACGGTCATGAAGCGGGGCGCTTCGCTGTCGTCCACGCCGCACATGTCCAGCGCCTGCGCATAGAGTTCGCCCACGCGCTTGGTCGCGCCCATCATGCCCACCGGGTTTACCGCCTTGTCGGTGGAGACCTGGACCATCGCCTTCACGGAGAATTCGCATACCGCGTCGGCCACGATGCGCGTGCCGATGATATTGGTGTGCACCCCGGCGCAGGGGTTGGTCTCGACGATCGGCACATGCTTCAGCGCGGCGGCGTGATAGACGATCGTCGGCCGGTGCTTTTCGAAGACGCGGCGCACGTCGTCCCGCTCGCGGATGTTGCAAAGCTCCGGCTGGACGTCGAGATCGGGGTACTGCTCGCGCAGTTTCATCTCGATGGCGTAAAGGTGAAATTCACTATGTTCTAGCAGGACCAGGCGCGACGGGCGGAAGCTGGCGAGCTGCCAGCAAAGCTCACCGCCGATGGTGCCGCCCGCGCCCGTCACCAGCACGCACTTGCCGGTGATCTGGCTGGTGATCTGCTCCCCCTCCAGCGTGAATTCGCTGCGGCCCAGCAGGTCCTTTACCGATAGCTCGTCCGGCGCGGCGCCGTGGCCGCGCTGCAGGATGTGGCTCCAGCCATCGCGGATGCGCGACAGTTCCAGCCCCATCTGGCGGGAGCGGGAGGTCAGGCGGGCCATTTCGCGGTTGGAAAGGTCCGTCCCGTCGTCGCAGGCGATCACCAGCGAAGGGCGGCGGCCCTGCAGTTCCAGTTCGTCCACCGCATGGGCAAGGTCTTCATGCGTGCCCAGCACGGGCACCTTGGCGATCTGCAGCAAGGTGTGGTTGGCGGCGGGCAGCAGGATGCCGACGACGGAAAGCGTGGGCGTCGATTCGCGCTTGAGCACATCGATGATCGACAGCGCCCAGTCGGGCGAGCCCACCAGAACCGCCCGGCGCAAGTCGCGGCCCTGTGCCGAAGCAGGTTGGGCCTTTGCGGTTTCGGACAGCTTTTCGCGCAGGGCGCGCCGCGAACCGCGTGCCGCCAGCAGGGCGCTGATCGCGAACAGCCACTGCGCCAGCGCAATGGCGGCCAGTTGCGGTCGCTCCGCCTGCACGCCGGGCACCAGCAGGATCGCCGCCCAACCCAGCCCGAAAGCCGGAATCGTGAGCAATGCCAGCTGCATCGCATGGGAAAAGCTGAAATAGCGCCAACTGCGGCGATAGAGCCCGGTGGTGTAGAAGCAGCCGATCGCCAGTGCGGCGAAGGCCAGCACGGCGGCCAGGTGCCCGTCGGACTTGGGAAAGCCGGTGCGGCCGATCAAAGTGAAGGCCAGCGCCAGCGTCGATGCCAGAATCGTGAAGTCCACCAGCATCAGCAGCGTGTTGCGAAAGGTCCGGCGCAGGCTGAACTGGGCGATGGACGAACGCGAACGCGGGTTGCTGGATCCCAGCTTGCGTACGCGCAGGAACGTGTTCGACGATCCACCGGTCAGTTTCGAGGCAGTACTTCCTGCGACGGTTTGATTCATGACATCGGCCTTCGCGAGTGTCTGGTGTTTCTCGTGGCGAAGCGGCGTCGGCGGGAAAGGCTATGCCGAACCGGTTCGCAGGTTCCGATTGTCTACCGGTGAACCGGTGCCCTTGCATGTATTCATGAAGTCATCAGCCGGAATTGCCGAAAATCGCAGGAATAGGGGGTGGGCTCGACTTGCGGGCATTTGGCAGGTTCCAAATGGTTCCGACGGACCGGGTACAACTCCCCCCTAAATCGCCGGAACTCATCTCTAAGGGCTATCAGCCGATTAGATGCTTTGCTGCCGGCCTAGTCGCGCCCATCATTAGGGCGATCGTGGGGATCGATTGGGGCATTCGGAATGGCCGGAAAATTGGCCTTGCGTTTCATACTGATCAGTCACCCTAGGGGGGATTGAAAATCGTCATGAAAGTTCTCGTCCTGTCCAGTCTCGCCTATTCGCTCACCAATTTCCGGGGGGCGCTGCTGCGTGATCTGAAAGCCAACGGGCACCATGTCGTTGCCGTGGCGCCCGATGGCAATGCGGCGGTGGAAGCGGACCTTGCGAACTGGGGCGTCACCTTCCGCGTCGTGCCGATGGACCGCACCGGCACCAGCATCGTCAAGGATATGGCGTTGCTGGCTGCCTATACGCGGCTGATGGTGGCGGAAAAGCCGGATCTGGTGCTGGCCTACACACAAAAGCCGATCATCTATGGCGGCATCGCTGCGCGGCTGATGTGCGTGCCGCGCTTCTTCGCGATGATGTCCGGCCTGGGCTATGTATTCAGCGAGGCAAGCGCGCATCGCCGCCTGCTGCGCGGTTCGGTGGCGCGGCTCTACCGTGAGGCGGTTCGTCGTTCGCGCGGGGTCTTCGTGTTCAATGCGGACGACCGGAAGGACATGATCGACCTCGGCATCGTCAACGACCGGCACAACGTGGTGCGGGTGCCGGGATCGGGCGTGGACCTCGACCGCTTTACGCTGGCACCGCTGCCGCGCGGGCGGATGCGGTTTCTGCTGGTCGGACGGCTGATGCGGGACAAGGGCATCCACGAATTTCTGGAAGCTGCCGCCGTGATCCGCCGCGATCACCCGGACGTCGAATTCTGCATCCTGGGCCACTACGAACATGCCAATCCCACCGGCATCGATGAAGTGGAATGCGCGCGCCTTTCGCGCCAGTATCCGGTGCAATTCATTCCCGGCACGTCCGACGTGCGGCCCTATCTGGCCAGTTGCTCGGTCTTCGTGCTGCCGTCCTACTATCGCGAAGGGCTGCCGCGCACGATTCTGGAGGCAATGGCCACGGGCCGCCCGGTCATCACCACCGACATGCCCGGCTGCCGCGATCCGATCGTCGAAGGGGAAAACGGCTTCCTCGTCGCCCCGCGCGATGCCGGCAGCCTGCGCGCGGCGATGCAGCGCTTCATCGACAATCCGGAACTGGTCGCGCGGATGGGCATGCGCTCCCGCGATCTGGCGGAAAAGGTCTATGACGTGCGCAAGGTGAACCAGCAACTTCTGGACGAGATGGATTTGTTGCGAGAGCCATGGATCCGTTCCGACGCCGTGCCCGGCCGCACCGGCGGGGACCTCGCGGCCGAGATCGGCGCAGTGACCACGGCTGCCGCCAAGGCGTCCAGCCCGTCCCAGGTCGCAACGGGTTAAGGCGCGAACATGGCTACAGATGTTTTGCGGGCCGTCGTCGTCGGCGCGGTGGGTAGCACCGCCGTGCTGGTGGAGGAACTTGCCGCCGCCGCGGGCTGGGAAGTGCCGCTGGTGGTGACTTTGCCCGAAGAACTGTTCAAGCGGCACTCTGACCTTGTCGACTTGCGGCCCCATGCGGCGCGCGCGGGCGCGCGGATGGCGGCAGTGGCGCGCACCAACGATCCCGAAACCTTGCTACTGATCCGCGCGGCCCGGCCGGACTACGTCTTCGTGGTCGGTTGGTCTCAGTTGTGCGGGCCGGACTTTCTGGGCATCGGCGCGAAGGGTTCGATCGGTTACCACCCGGCGCCGCTGCCGCGCCTGCGTGGGCGGGCCGCGATTCCCTGGACGATCCTGTTGGATGAACCGATCTCCGCCTCCAGCCTGTTCTGGATCGGTGCGGGAACCGACGATGGCGACATCCTGGCCCAGCGCTATTTTCATGTCGCGCGGGACGAGACCGCGCAGGGGCTTTACGACAAGCACATGGACGCGCTGCGGCAGATGCTGCGCGACGTGCTGCCGAAGCTTGCTGCCGGGGAGCAACCGCGCACCGTGCAGGACGAACGCTACGCCACATGGGCCACCCGGCGCACGCCTGCCGATGGCGCGATCGATTGGCGGCGGTCCGCCACTGAGATTGACCGTCTGGTGCGCGCGGTGGGTCGCCCTTATCCGGGCGCCTTCACGCGGCAGGGCGATCGCCGCATCACCGTCTGGTCATCCCGGCCCATGCCGGGGGCGGAGCGTCATCATGCCATGCCGGGCCAGATCGTCGCGCGGCAGGGCCATGTGTTGACCGTGCAGACCGGCGATGGGCTGCTGGATCTCGTCGATTGGGAGATCGAGGGCACGAGCCCCGCCTTGCACGCGATACTGGAGGGATAGCGATGGCCACGCGTGCGGGCGCGGGCCTGCAACACTATGGCAAGGTGCTGGTAATCGCGCCGCATCCGGACGACGAAGTGCTCGGTTGCGGCGGCACCATGGCGCGCATGGCGGAGGAGGGGCTGGACGTGCAGGTGGCCGTGGTCACCAGCGGCCGCCCGCCCCAGTTCATTGAGGAGTCGGTGGCGCAAGTCCAGGCGGAGATGCGGCGGGCGCATGCGCATCTTGGCGTAAGCCAGGTGCACATGCTGGGCCTGCCGGCCGCCGCGCTGGATACGCTTTCAGCGGCGGAGCTTAATGCCACCGTCGGCCAATTGGTGCGCGAAGTGCGCCCTGACACACTGTTCCTGCCGTTCCTGGGCGACATCCATGCCGACCACCAATTGGCCTTTCTGGCCGCGATGGTGGCCGCGCGCCCGCGCGACCGGCGCGTCCCCACCCGCATCCTGTGTTACGAGACGCTGTCCGAAACCAACTGGTATGCGGCGCCGATGACACCGGCCTTCGTGCCCAACGTCCATATCGACATTGCCGGAACGCTGGCGCGCAAGCTTGAAGCGTTCGGGATGTTTGAAAGCCAGGTGAAGGCGTTTCCCGACGAACGCTCCATCATGACGATCGAGGCCTTGGCCCGCTTGCGTGGCTCCACCGTGTTTGCCGAGGCTGCGGAAGCTTTCATGCTGGTGCGCATGATCGAGCGCTGATGACCCGGCGGCCGGGCATCGTCCGGCCGGGGTAGGGCGCATTTATGAAAAACGGACCGTTACTCAATTTTCCATTTAAAAATCGCGTCGAATACTTTCTGGCCCGCCGCGGTCGGGGTGCCAGGGAAGGCGGGTCGCGTCGATCCTGAGGCATTCGGTTGGATGCTGCGATGCACACTCAACATTGTGCAATGCAACGAAAATTTCGGTCCGTTAGCTGATTGCGCGGGTGCCGATCTCCGCCTTTGCAGGGGCGTAATGTCCGCTCGACCGGTGCGCAGGCGCTCGGAATCGCCTCGATCCCAACGATAGTCGCGGGTTGGCCATGGCAGCGCTGCTTAAACCGGCGATTTCGAGATCCGCGTATAAGTCTAAGTAATTCATGGGTTTGTGGAGAAAAGACGATCGGCCTCGCTTCCATATGGACTCAGGGGCAGCGTCCGAAGGATCGATTCGCGATCCGGAATTCGCGGGATTGGATGGGAGGAGCGGCGCGAATGGTTGCCCAAAAGCCACAATTGGGCACCAATCTAACCCGGTCGGCTTGTGTGCGCAATTGCACAAACAAGCGTAAACCTATGATGCAGAACGCATTTTCCGTCCATATACCTATTTAGAGGTAGAGGGTTCCCGAAAAATGCATGATTTCAAGCATTCGTGCCAGTGAACTTGTTGAAATGAATAACTAAGATACTGAAAGATTGCATTTTTTATGTTGTGTCCCAATCCGGCATTGTTGTCTTGTGGAGCTTCGTCAGCCCTCGACTTGAACTCCCGGATATGTTTTAAGGAAATGCACCTAATGCTGTGGGGTATGAAGGGGCATTGGAGGGGGGCACCAGTTCCGTCTGGTTATCCGCCGAATGTCTATCTTGTCTTCTTATGGCTACGTCGGGCGTTCAGTCCGTTCGTACGTTCCCCCTGTATGAGTGTCGGCGGCCAAGATCGCCGAAGTTAACAAGCATACATTGGGTCGTCCTATTTCCAGGATTCAGGAGATAAAGACGATGGCGCAATTTGATGAAGTATGTGTCTCCATTGTGGGATTCAATTCGCTGGTTCGTGAGGGGATCTGCAAGATCCTCGATAAATGCGAATTTCGTTGCAGCCGCTTTTACAGGGATTGCGACGAATTGCTGGCCGAAAGTGCCGGTGCGAACCTGGGACTGACCATTTTCGACATGGGACATTGCGACGATCTGCTGGGCTGTCTGTCCACGCTGAAGGATCGCCATTCCTACATGCGGGCAGTTCTGCTGGCCGACGAGTTCGAATTTGGCCAGATGGTAGATGCCTTCCAGCTGGGCGCTCATGCCTATCTACTGAAGGAAATCGGCGCCGAACCGCTGATCGAGTCGCTGCGACTGGTTAACCAGGGTGAAAAGGTCCTGCCCAGCGCGTTGCTGCAGCATCTTCCGCAAAAGCAGGCGATTGCCGAAGGCCAGGCCGATGTGCAGGTCCAACTCAGCGAACTGCTGTCTGACCGTGAAATCGATACGCTGCGCTGCCTGGTGATGGGCTATCCGAACAAGGTTATCGCCTATCGGCTGGACATCAGCGAAGCCACCGTGAAGGTTCACGTAAAGGCGATCCTGCGCAAGCTGATGGTTCAGAACCGCACCCAAGCGGCGATCTGGGCGGTCAACCAGGGTCTCGTCACCCAAGGCGGCGATTTCCGCGAAGCGGCAGACTATGTTCCCGCCGTGGAAGAAATCGCGCGGCCGGCCACTCTGGCTTTCGCGCGCTAGAGCAGATTTCGACCCGACTGCGTCGGATCTACTGCTCTAAGTTTTTGGTTCGGCGCATTTTCCGAGTCATCAGGTTTCACCTGATTGGAAAATGCTTTGATACGCAACAGGGGTCTCTATCGGGGCTTATCGGCGCGGCAGGTCCGTCCTGTCGCGCCGACGCGTTTTGGGGTTCGTTCGAACTTTGCGTCGCCGGCCTTCAGGCTGGGTGGCGGACCACGCAGCGAAAGCCGATATGGCTGGTGGCCGTGTCGATCATCTCGGGATGGCGCGCCGCCGGGCGATAGCGCTGGCAGTAGTTTTGCGCGCAGAGGTGTGATCCGCCCTTGATCACCTTGCGGCCGATGCGCACTTGCGGCTGGGCGGGGTCGAAGCTGTCTTTAAGCTTGCCGCCTTTCGGATTGCTGATCGCGCAGCACGATCCGCCGCCCTTTTTCACCTCGGGCTTTTCGGACCACCAATCGCGCGTCCATTCCCAGGTGTTGCCGATCATGTCGTAGAGGCCATAGCCGTTCGCGGGGAAGCTGCGCACGGGTGAGGTGCGTTCCCAGCCGTCCAGGCACTGGTTGGCGAAGGGGAACAGGCCTTGCCAGTAGTTCGCCAGCATCTGTCCACCGGGGGCCAGTTCGTCTCCCCAGGCATATTCCGCGCCTTCCAGACCGCCGCGCGCGGCATATTCCCATTCGGCTTCGGTCGGCAGGTCTTTGCCCGCCCACTTGGCATAAGCTTCGGCATCGGCGTGGCTGACCTGCACGACGGGATGATCCCAAAGATCCAGCGCGTCGACATCGCTGCCGGGGCCGTAGGGATGGCGCCATGACGTGCCGAAATCGAAGCGCCACCAGTTGCCGGGATTGCCGGTGTCCACCGGTGTCGCACTCTTGTGGAATACCAGCGCGCCGGGCTGCGCCATTTCCGGCGGCATGCCGGGATAGTCCTTCGGATCGGGCGCGATCTCCGCCACGGTGACGTAGCCTGTTTCCTCCACGAAGCGGGCAAACTGGCGGTTGGTCACCGGGGTTTCGTCGATCCAGAAGGCATCGACCGCAACGCGGCGCAGCGGTGCCTCTTCGGGATAGAAACGCTCCGACCCCATGGTGAACGTGCCACCGGGCACATGGATCATGCCGAGCAGGGCTTCGCTGCCTTGGGTCAGGGGGTCGGTCATTGCAGTCCTCTTGTCGGATATCGCATCCGGTTTAGGGCTGCATCGAACCTACGCCAAATGCGTATTTTCTTTGCAGCCCTAAACGAAGAACTGAGAAGGCAGGGACTTAGCCGAGCGCGACTTCCTTCTCGGCATAGAGCCGTTCCAGCTCGGCGCGGCTCTTCTTCTCGGCGGCGGTCTTGAGCTGGCCGCAGGCCGCGTCGATGTCGCGCCCACGAGGGGTGCGCACGGGGGCCGAAATACCGCCTTCGAACACGATGTTCGAGAACGACCGGATCCGCTCCGGCGTCGAGCATTCGTACTGCGCGCCCGGCCAGGGGTTGAACGGAATCAGGTTGACCTTGGCAGGCAGGTTGAACTGCTTGAGCAGGCGCACCAGTTCGCGCGCGTCCTCGTCACTGTCGTTCTTGTCCTTCAGCATCACGTATTCGAAGGTGATGCGGCGCGCGTTCGATGCGCCCGGATAGTCGGCACAGGCCTGCAGCAGATCCTCGATGCCGTACTTCTTGTTGATCGGCACGATCTCGTCACGCACGTCCTTGGTCACCGCGTGGAGCGAGACGGCAAGGTTCACGCCGATTTCCTCGCCGCAGCGGGCCATCTGCGGGATCACGCCCGAGGTGGAGAGCGTGATGCGACGCTTAGACAGGGCAAGGCCCTCGCCGTCCATCACCAGCTTCAGCGCATCGCGCACATTGTCGAAATTGTAGAGCGGCTCACCCATGCCCATCATCACGATGTTGGTGAGCAGGCGGCCGTCAGCGGAGTAGCCGCCTTCCTCGTCGTCGGTCTCGGCACCATCAACGCCGTCACCGAAGGCAAAGTCCATGCGACCCTTGGGCCATTCGCCCAGCGCATCGCGGGCGAGCATGACCTGTCCGACGATCTCTCCCACCGTCAGGTTGCGGACGAGGCGCATCGTGCCGGTGTGGCAGAAACGGCAGTTGAGCGTGCAGCCCACTTGCGAGGATACGCAAAGCGTCCCGCGATCGGCATCGGGGATGAACACCATCTCGAAATCGTGCGCGTCCGCCGTGCGCAGCAGCCACTTGCGGGTGCCGTCGCTGGAGTGCTGGGCCTCGACGATTTCCGGGCGGCCGATCACGAAGCGTTCGGTGAGCCAGGGGCGCATGGTCTTGGCGATGTCGGTCATCGCCTCGAAATCGGTGACGCCGCGGTGGTAGATCCAGTGGTAGACCTGCTTGGCGCGCAGCTTCGCGGCCTTCAGGTCCAGCCCGGCGCTTTCGAACAAGTCGGCAATGCGCTTCTTGGGCAGGCCCATCAGGTCCACGCGGCCGTCCTCGCGCGGGGTCACGCCTTCGACGATGCCGGGGCGCGGCACCGGAACGGGATCGATGTGCCCGGGGATCGGCATCGGGCCGGCCCCGGCAGAGCTGGTAATGGTGTCTGTCATGATTGGGGCGCCATATAGGGCAATCCGCCCAAAAACGGAAGATGCAGCGCATCATCATCCGCGCGACGCGGATGCGCGCCCGCACGGGCAGGCGTGTACGCGAACATCTGCAAGGGGGGATCGGTTCCCCCCGGGCAGCGTGCGATGGGCTCTGGCCATCGCATTAGTGTTGCCCAAAAACATCAACGATTTCGTTATCTTAGGTTCAGGAAACCGAGCCTTTGCGACAGGCATTTGACCAGTCCCGGCAGGCAAGACCTGCTCAAGAACACGGATTGGAGTGAACACATGAAGAAGGCTCTCTTTGGCCTCGGTACCGGCGTCGCACTTGTTTCGGCCCTTGTTTCGGCCCCGGCGATGGCCCAGGATTCGGCCCCGGCGCAGCCTTTCAACGGCTTCCACGTCGAAGCGCTGGCCGGTTATGACGTGACCAAGGCCGGCAGCAGCGTCGACGACGATTCCAATATCGACAACGACCAGTCGATCGACGGCTTCGCCTTCGGCGTGGGCGCCGGTTACGACGTGCGGATGAACAACTTCGTCATCGGCCCCGAAGCGGAAGTGACGTGGTCCACCGCCAAGACCAAGTTCGATGACGGTGATTTCGAAGGCTTCGGCATCGGCAACGTGAAGACCAACCGCGACCTCTACGTGGGTGCGCGCGTCGGCTATGTCGTCGCGCCGACGACGATGGTCTACCTGAAGGGCGGCTACACCAATGCCAAGTTCGATGTGCGCAACGCGGTGGGCACGGTCGATACCAAGACCGATCTCGATGCGGACGGCTGGCGGATCGGCGCCGGCGTGGAGCAGGCGATCAGCAACAATGCCTTCGTGAAGCTCGAATACCGTTATTCGAACTACGAGAAGGGCGAACTGGACTACCGCGACGATATTCCGGACGGCCAGCGCTTCGACCTTGACCTCGATCGTCACCAGATCATGGCCGGCGTAGGCGTGCGCTTCTGATTTCCGCTTGAGGCGGGGGAGGGCGGGGGTTGCGGCTCCCGCCTTTTTCTTTGCTTATTGCACCTTGGCGCAGCCGATCAGCGCGGCATCCATGGCAGAGGCAGCGCCCGCCAGCGGCCACGCGTTGACGAAGCGATTGCCCTTCATGTCCGTGGCGGTGACGGTCATGCGCGGCGCGGAGCGCATGGCAGCGACGATGGCGGAATTATCGCCTTCGTTCCGCGCCCAGGCGTCGCCGCCGCCGCCGGTCAATTGCCAGCGCCGGCCGCCGACGTTCAGCGTGATCGTGGTTTGCGGCGCGATTCGGCGGGATAGGCGCATGTGGAACTGCCCGCGTGCCCCCCGGCGCGGCCAGCTACCGATGGCGACAAAGGGCTGGTATTCGCGCGCAGCCAGATTGGGCTCCGCCATGGCAATGGCGTAGCAGCGCGGCACCACGGGATCGCGAAATGCGCCCCAGGCGGCGTAGAGCCCCAGACTCTCACGCGCGAGCGCGGGTAAGGCACCGGCAGCGCTGCAGGCGGCGAGCAGGGCGATGAGGCGGAACGTGCGACCGGACATGCATTTCATCGAGGCGGGCTCATGGCATGGTTTCGGGCGGATGCGAAGGCGTCAGTGGAGTTGGCTGGAGATTGCGGCGACGCCTTTCTCGATCCCCGCGCCAAAATCCCCTGCCTTGAAGCTGGGCAGCATCTCATGATCGATGATCGTCCGGCTCCGATCGTCGGGCAATTGGGCAATCAGGCCGTCGCCCACGGCAATGCGCACTTTGCGCTCGTTCGGGGCGACAAGGACGATCACGCCATCGTTCAAACCCTTGCGGCCAATCCCCCAGCGATTGCCAAGGGCGCGGGTGTAAACCGAGATATCCTCACCGCCCAGCGACGGTGTGGTGGCCACGACCATTTGATGGCCGGTCCGCTTTTCCAGCGTTTGCAGGCGTTTCGAAATCCGCGCCTGGACTTCGTGCGGGAGCAGTCCGGCTGCGTCGTTGACGTAGCCCTGAAGGCGCAGTGCCTCGCCGGCCGGCTGAGTGCTCGATGCTGCAAATGCGGTCGCTTCTGCAGATGCGGCCGCCGACTGCTGCTTGCATCCGGCAAGCAAAAGCGAAGCGCCGCACAGTGCGAAAAGTAACGGACGAACCCCCATGGCGCGGTTCTGGCCGCGCATGTTCCTGCGCGTCAAGCCGATCAGGCTATTTCGCGCAGGACTTCGCCCACCTTTTTGCCATCCTCGAAATAGCCCAGGCCGTAGTCGCCCTTGATCGTGGTGCGCAGAGTGCGGCGTTCATAGCGCGCGTCGCAGCCCTCCACCGCGTGGAGCATGCGGTGGTTGTCCCAGATCACCATGTCGGTGGGCTTCCAGTCATGCCAGTAGGCGCTGGTTCCCGTTCCGAGGCGATTGATCGCCACTGCCGCTTCGTCGAGCAGGGCGTCGCCTTCCTCATCCTCGTGATGCTCCAGCGCGACGGCCATCCACGGGCCGAAGTGCAGCACCTTTTCACCGGTCTGGCGCTTCCACACCGCCGGGTGCATCGCGCGCGGAAAGCGCGCGGCTTCCTGCAGCAATTGCGGCGTCGAACTGTGTTCGGTCAGCGGCGTGAAATCGACGCCGTACTTCATCGTCGAAAGCCGGGTGTCCAGCGTGTAGACCACATTGTGCCCTTCCAGTCGGCGGCGCAGGCCTTCGGGGAACTGGCGGTAAAGTTCCACGCCGTCCATGAACCCGGTGCGCCCGCCTTCGGGCGCATTGACCGGCGCGCGCAGCACGCCTGCGTAGTTCAGCTCGTCGTTGTAGCAGTGGTCGAAATGCCAGGGTGAGAAGCGGGCCACGATCTGCCCGTCGATCTCCACCAGCCCTTCGCCGCGCGCGATCTCGTCGCTGGGCTTGTAATGCATGTCAATCACGCCCTCGGCTTGGTCGCCGGTCTCGTCATCGCGCTTGGTGGTCTTGGTGGGATGGTCCTTCAGCGGGCCGAACACGCGGCTCAGCGCCACCTGCATTTTCGAGCTGGGCTCCATGTCTGTGAAGACGATGACGCCGCGCGCCACGAACAGATCGCGCAATTGCTGGCGGACCGACTCGTCCTCCAGCGTTTCGAACGTCACGCCCGAAACCCGCGCGCCGAAGCTCAGGTCTTCCCGAAGGTTTTCAATGCCGATGCCAGCCATGTCATGCTCCTCTCTGGCCGCGCCGATACGTGTCGGCGCGATCCTAAGCTTGCTGAGCATGGTGCCATGGCCTTTGCGCCGGGGCCAAGCGGAATTTGCCGCGCTTGCCGCCTCAGGCAGTCGGGTAGGCGATCTCCATCACTTCCCATTCCTTCTCGCCGGAAGGCAGGCGCACCATGCGCAGATCGCCGATGGCCGCACCACGCAGGGCACGGGCGATGGGCGCGCTCCAGCCGATCAGGCCCTTGGCAGCGTCCTGCTCGTCATCGCCGACGATGGTGACGGTCTTGTGGTTGTCGTCCTCGTCCGCGATCGTGACGGTGGCGCCGAAGAAGACCTTGGCGCGCTCGGTCTGATCGCGCGGATCGACCACGCGCAGGGCCTTCATGCGGCGAGCGAGGAAGGCCAGTTCCCGGTCGATCTCCCGCATCCGCTTGCGGCCGTAGAGATAGTCGCCGTTTTCCGAACGATCGCCATTGCCCGCCGCCCAGGAAACGATCTCCACGATTTCCGGCCGCTCCTTGCCGAGCAGATGGTCGTAGCGGGCGCGCAATTTCGCCATTCCGGCGGGCGTGATCGGGGGACCTGCGGGTTTCATCGCCAAGGCCATATCGGGCGCGCTTCGCGTGGCCAAGGGGCAGGGCCGCTTCTCCACGACCTTGCGCGGCGGCTATTAGTCCGACAAAAGAGGGCAAATCTATCAGGGATCGAGGAAATCATGGAACTCTCACGCCGCTCCGCGCTGATCGCCGCTGCCGCCGCACCACTTGCCGGAATGGCTGCGCGCGCCGTTGCGGCTGAAGCTTCGCACGCGCTTCCGGCCGCTCCCGGCGCGACGCTGGCGCCGCGTCCGCCGATGGGCTGGAATTCGTGGAACAGCTTCGCCGGCACCATTACCGAGGGGCAGGCGCTCGAAACCGCCGCGATCATGCGCGATAAGCTGCTGCCCTTCGGCTACGACGTCTTCACCGTCGACATCCAGTGGTACGAGCCCGAGGCGAACAGCTACACCTACAACGCTCATCCGGTGCCCGCGCTGGATGCGAACGGGCGGCTGGTACCGGCGCCGAACCGCTTTCCTTCGTCCAAGGGCGGAAAGGGCTTCGCGCCGCTGGCCGCGAAGGTCCACGCGATGGGCATGAAGTTCGGCATCCACGTCATGCGCGGTATCGCACGGCTGGCGGTCGAGAAGAACCTGCCAATCCTGGGCACGCCCTATCGCGCGCGGGACATTGCCGACACGAACAGCATCTGCCCGTGGAACCCGGACATGTACGGCGTCGACATGACCAAGCCCGGTGCACAGGAATACTACGACAGCATTTTCCGCCTCTATGCCTCGTGGGGCGTGGATTTCGTGAAGATGGACGACATGAGCCGGCCTTACGACGCCCACGCGCCGGAGATCGAGGCGGCCGCCAGGGCCATCTCGCGCTGCGGTCGGCCGATCGTGCTCAGCCTTTCACCCGGCGAAACCCCGGTGCCGCGCGGGGCCGAAGTGCGCAAGCATGCGCAGATGTGGCGCATTTCGGACGATTTCTGGGATGAATGGCCGCAACTCTATGCGCAGTTCACGCGGCTGGAGAACTGGTCTCCCTTCGCCGGGCCCGGCTCCTGGCCCGATGCCGACATGCTGCCGCTGGGCCGCATCGCGCTTGGCGAGCGCAGCAGCCGCTTCACTCCGGACGAGCAGCAGACTCTGATGACGCTGTGGTCCATCGCCCGTTCCCCGCTGATCATGGGCGGCGATCTGCGCGGCATCGATCAGGCGACCATGGCGCTGCTGACCAATCGCGAGGTTCTGGCGGTGAACCAGCACAGCACCGGCAATCGCCCGCATTTTCTGGCCGATAATACCCGCGTCTGGTCGGCCCGCGCGGAGGGGAGCGAGGACCGCTATCTGGCGCTGTTCAACACCGGCGATGCGCCGTTGGAGGTTGCAGTGCCGCTGCGTGAACTGGGCCTTCAGCGCGGGGCGGTGCGCGATCTGTGGAAGGGCGAAGACCTTGGCGTGAGCGAAGGCCGCGTCAGCGCCAAGCTGCGCTCGCATGCTTCGGCGCTGTATCGGGTGAAGCCGGCGTAAGCCGCCTCAAGCCGGTTAGGTTAGGGTACGCTACGCCACGCAGCACACACGACATTTGGCTAACCAATCCCCGTCATCCCCGCGAAGGCGGGGATCCCGCTTGTTCTTTCTAACGCACGCAGAGATGCGGAGAGGCCGGTGCAATGCTGCGCGGCCCCTCTGCGTGAATCCAAGAAAAGCGGGGCCCCCGCCTTCGCGGGGGCGACGGGATTTTTGTATGCAGGGTGGGAGTAGGGAGTTCGTTCCCTCAACCCGGCGTGTTCTTCCCCATCAACCGGCTCAACGGCGTATTGCTGCGCACGCCGACCTTTTCAGGATGCATCGCCTGATAGACCACGGCGTTTTCCAGCACGCGCTGGATGTAGTTCTTGGTCTCGTAGATCGGAATCTGCTCGATCCACGTCACCCAATCGACCGATCCCATGCGCGGATCGCCATTGGCGGCCAGCCACTTGTTCACGTTGCCTGCACCGGCATTGTAGGCGCCGATGGCAAGCGGATAAGACCCGCCAAAGTAATTGCGCATCCGCGCGAAATAGGCGTCGCCCAGCTGGATGTTGTAGGTGGGATCGCTCACCAGCCGGCTGTCGTCGTAGGGCAGACCTAGCTTGCCCGCCTGCTCGCGCGCGGTGGTGGGCATCAGCTGCATCAGCCCGCGCGCGCCGGCATGGCTCAGCGCGTTCTGGGCGAACTGGCTTTCCTGACGGGTCAGCGCATGGACCATCGTCCAGTCCGCGCCCGGCGGCGTCGGGATCATTGGATAGGCGATCTGCCCGAAGTCGCCATAGCCATCTGCATGGGCGCTCTGGCCGAGAATGACGGCAAGATCGCGGCGGCCGATCTCCCGCGCCAGATCGGCGACGAGCACGTGATCCGCCTCGCTCTGCGCCTGATCGGAGATTTCCTTGAAGAACTGCACGCCGGTCTTCCAGTCGGCATCGCGGGCAACGTCGCGCACGGCCTTGGTGATCGGCTTGGCCATGAAGGCGCTGCGCTCGGCAGAAGTCGGCATCCCGCGCGGCTTTGTGTCCAGATCGGGCAGAGGGCGGCCCAGCCGTTCCAGCGCCAGCTGGCCATAGAAGTATTGCGGATAGGCGGCGGCCATCTCGAAGTAGCGGTTGGCCCCGGCGGAATCGCCCGCCTGCGACAGCGCGCGGCCGGCCCAGTAAAAGCCCTTCGACCGCGTGCCCGGCGTCTGCGCGGCGGCGCCATAGCGATAGAACAGCGGCGCGGCGCGGCGCGGATCGCCCAGCGACCACAGCGCCTTGGTGCCGCCCAGCCAGACCAGCGTCGTGTAATCGTCGCGCAGGCGGTAGGACATCTTCGAGATGTCCGTACCCGGCGGGAAGGCGTCGTCGATGGAGCCAGCGATGCGCACCGCCGAATCCGAACCGGCACTGCGCGCCGCGTTCAGCAGTTCGCGCACCCACTTTTCCGGCTCCGGCACGGGTTTCGACAGAGGCGGGCGGTTCGCAAGCAGCGAAATCTCACCCGGCAGGTTGCCCGATTTCCGCGCCTGCACGGCGCGGGCATAGATATAGCCGGGGTCCGCATTCATTTGCGGCGTCAGCGTCAGTCCCATCGTGCCCGGCGCGGAACCCTGCAGCATTGACAGCCGCTCCATGAACAGCGGGCGATTGGCCGTGGAGACGAAGGAAATCTGTCGCTCTGCCTGAGACGTCTGGCCCTGCCACAGCAGTTCATCCATGCGGGCGTCGTGATCGGCCTGCGAGAATCGCGATCCATAGGTCGACAGCAGCCGCGCTTCGTCGTCCGGCGCCAGACTGCCGCCGCGCCATGCGGCCAGCGCCTTCTGCGCCGCGTCGGAGCGTTGCAACGTCGATAGCGCTACGGCGTAGCGTCCGGCGGCCTCGCTCGTCAGTGGCGGAAATTTCGTGAAGAAGGCGACCGTGGTGTTCGCATCCGCCGGATAACGCAGCAGCGCCCCCTCGGCATAACGGCGAACCCGTTCTTCCAGCGGATAACCGGGGTAGGTCATCAGGAAGTTCGCATAAGTCCCGAAATCGAGCTGATCGCTGGCGGTAAGCTGCCGCCAGCGATCGATGGACTGGTGCACGCTCATGTCGTGCGATTGCATCTGCTGGGCCTTGGCGATGTCCCATTCCCGGCCGTCCTGCGCCAACGCAGGGGCCGTGGAAAGGAACGTCGAAGCAAGCAGGATGAGGGGGGCGGCACGCTGCATGCTGGACATTTGGGGAAAAGGCTCCTTATCAGGCGCTGAACGTCGGGACCGATCGCCCGATGAATGAACACCAGCTGAGGTAAAGTCCATGTTCTCCGGCTCTATTCCTGCTCTTGTTACACCGTTTCGCGACGGAGCGTTCGATGAGCAGGCTTTTCGGCGGCTGGTGGACTGGCAGATTGATTCGGGTTCGTCGGCCCTTGTGCCCTGCGGCACCACGGGTGAAAACTCGACTTTGTCGAACGCCGAACACCACCGGGTGATCGAACTTTGCGTGGAACAGGCCGCCGGCCGCGTGCCCGTGATCGCCGGCTGCGGCAGCAACGACACGATGAACGCGCTGCTGCACATGAACTTCTCCAAGAAGTGCGGCGCATCGGCCGCGCTGCTGGTGGCGCCCTATTACAACCGCCCCAGCCAGGAAGGCCTGCTGGCCCACTTCAGCTACCTTGCCGAGCATAACGACCTGCCGATCGTGCTCTACAACGTTCCCGGCCGCACGGTGACCGACCTGCTGCCCGAAACGGTGATCGAACTGGCGCGCCGCTATCCGGACCGTTTCGTCGCCATCAAGGACGCCAGCGGCGACCTTTCCCGCGTGACCGATCACCGCATGGGCATCGGCAAGGATTTCTGCCAGCTTTCGGGCGACGACGAACTGGCCCTGCCGTTCAACGCAGCCGGCGGCGTCGGCTGCATTTCGGTGACCGCGAACGTCGCGCCGAAGCTCTGCGCCGAATTCCAGGCGGCCTGCGCGGCCAACGACCTTGAGGAAGCGCGCCGCCTCAACGACCTGCTCTACCCGCTGCACTACGCGATGTTCGAGGACAGCTCGCCGGGCCCGTGCAAGTACGCGCTGGCGCAAGTGCACGACTGGATCGAGAACGAACTGCGCCTGCCGCTGGTCCCCTGCGGCGACAAGGCACGCAAGGCCGTGGACGATGCGCTGGTGCACGCCGGTCTGGTCTGAGCGGTTAGCCTTTCAGGATAAGGAAAGGGCGTCGGTGCGAACCGGCGCCCTTTTTATTACGCATCGGGCAGCACGTTCGAGGATGCGGTAAGGCGGACTGTGAGCAGGCTTATTGGGGCCAGTTCGCGAACTGGCCCGTTCCTTGTCGTCCCCGCACTCCGTCGCGGGCAAAAATCTTTTGGTCACCATGCCAAAGAAGATGGCCTTCAAGATCGGTGACGACCGCTTTTAACGTGGAACCGGAGTCGTAGCTGTACCAACTCAGTTCGACCAGACTGACGACCTCATTTCCGTTACGCCACGCTCCAAGGAAACGCGCATCAACATAACTGGTCGGTGTCTTAACGTAGGTGGCATTTCTCCAACGAATCATGGCCGCTTCGACGGGCGGCGGCAGATCCTCCAAAGAATAGATCGGTGCGCCGAACTTGTTCGAGAGGGGGCTGTTCATGACGGCTGCGTGTGCAAAGGCCATCTGGCGCGCTCTTATCCCGAAGGGGGTGAGGAAGCAGTTTGACGCAGGCTCCTCGTTACGTGCCACTGATTCCATTTCGCCCAATTTTCGCGTTTTGGACGAGCTGAGATCACCTTCCTGAATTGCAGCAATGCGCGGTGTGCCGCGTTCAATCGAATAGTAAATCCAGTACGATGTCGGATCGATCTCGTCCGTTGAATTAAAGTTTTCCGATTGTGGTTCTGATACGAGGACGATTGTCTGGTTTCCGGCACGTTCCTGCGTGCACCAAGGGTCCACGTTTTCACGATCGGACCACTCCAAGCCAGCAGCGCGCGCTGCAAGGCGCGCTTCGTGAACGGTCATGTTCAGATGAAAGGGGCCCAACGGTTTACCCCACCGCGACGGATCCGGCTCGGCACGATCGCTTGACGGGTTAACCTGCCAACTGCCGAGAAGCGAGGTGGTTGGCAGCCGCTGCTCACGCTTCTTGGCGACTGCGACATTTGCGGCTTGCGAGGGTTGCGGGCTTGCCGGTCCGTCCTGACGACAACCGGCAAGCGCGACAATCAGTGCATATCCGGCGAGATGGCGGGCGATGGGTGAACGACCTTTCATCTCGCCGCCCCTCAATCCGCCGGGTTGTACTTCTGCACGAACCGCATCGTTTCGGAGAGCATGCGCTTCCGCGTCTCCTCACGCGAAAGCCAGTGGTCCTCGCTGGCGAGCGTCACCATCTCGTAGGGCTTGCCGGCATCCTTCAACGCATCGGCCATGATCGTGCTCTGGCGATAGGCGACCACGGTATCGTCCTTGCCGTGGATCAGCATGACCGGCGCATCGGCCTTGGCGGCGAAGCGGCGGGGGGAGATCGCGTCGTAGCCGGAAGGATCGCCCAACTGCTTGCGTAGCACCTTGCGCGTCATCTGCGAATCGCCGTCTTCGCGGATGTCGGTTTCGTACATCAGCTTCACGTCGCCGATGCCCGCCACCGAAACGGCGCACTTGTAGAGGCCCTGTTGCAACGTCACGCCGGCCAGCGCGGCATAGCCGCCATAGCTGGCGCCGACGATGCAGGCGCGCTTGGGATCGGCCACGCCGCGCTTCACCAGTTCGGCCAGCCCGTCCGAGATGTCGGTTTGCATCTTGCGGCCCCACTGGCCATCACCTGCATGCTGGAATGTATCGGTGCGGCCGGTGGAGCCGCGGAAATTGGGTTGGAACACCGCGTAGCCGCGTGAGGCGAAGGCTTGCGCCCACCAGTCGAACTCCGGCTTGTCCTCGGCAGCCGGGCCGCCGTGCGGCAGCACGACGATAGGCAGGTTCTTCGCTTCCCGGCCCGGCGGCAGGGTGAGCACGCCGTCCATCTCCAGCCCGTCCGCCGCCTTGTAGTCGACCATCGAGATCGCACCGACCTGTTCGGGCGCGATGTCGGGCCGTTCCTCGCCGATCGGATCGGCGTGTCGTCCGCGCACGTCGACGAGGTACCAGGTGCCGCTGTCCTTGTTGCCGCTGGTGCTCAGCAGCACTTTCGAAAAGTCCGGCGTCCAGTCGATCAGGTGCGGATCGCGGCCGGCGAAGGCCTTGAAGATCTTGTCCAGCGCGGTCTGCTTGGCCGGATCGAACATCACCGTTTTCGGCTTTTCGGCATCGATCCGGTAGCCGAGCAGATTGCCGGTGGCATGGTCGACGAAAATGCGTTCGATCTTGTCGCCCGGAAGGACTTCCTGGGCTTCGCCGCCGGTCAGCGGCACTTCGAACCAGCGCGTGCCGCCTTCGCTGTCGTTGATGGCGTAAATCACGGTGGTGCCGTCCTTGCCGAAGCAGATCAGGCTGACCTGCCCGGTGGGGGCGATGCCGCGGGCCAGTTCGGCGCCCTTGGGCACGGTGATCTTCCAGAAGCCCTTGTTCTCTTCGATATCGAGCACGACGGTGACTTGCCCGTTGCCGTCGATCAGCCAGTCGCGCCAGTGATCCTCGGCCGGGGCGGCGGCGACGGTGCGTGGGCGATTGGTCTTGATGTCCACGGCGTAGAGCGTGGTGCGGCCATGAGTAAACTCGGGCTCCGGTCCGGAGGTGTCGAGCGCGATGCCGCCGAAGAAGCCGACGGTCTTGCCCTCGATGGTACGGATGCCGTAGCGGCCGCGCGTGGTATCGGCCACGGCCTTGGTCTTGCTGAAGACGAGTTCGGCCGTACCGCCGGCAGCGGGTACGATGAAGGTGCCGCTCATCTCGTACTTCGATGCCGCGAATCCGAACATCGACACGGTGGCGCTGGTGGTGAGCAGCATGGTCTCGTTGTCGGCCCATTCGATGGCGCGGACTTTGCCGTCTCCGGTCGAGGCGTTGCGCAGGAACTTGCCCTGATCGTCCACGACGACGAGGCGGCGATCGCCATCGATGCGGGAGATGCTGGCGATGTTGCGGCCATCGGGCGAGATCGCGGCGTCTTCCACGCGCGGCAACTCGCCATAGGCATCGAGCGGCGGCGGACCCGCCACCACCGCCGGCGGCGCGGCGGCCGGCTGTTCCACCGTGGCGGCGATCGCCGCTTGCCCGGCCAGAATCGGGCACACGACCGAAGTGAGCGCAGTCAGCGCCCAGGCACTCCGTGATTTCATTTTCGAAAATTCCCCCTTCGATTCTGCCGGTATTTCGCTGCTCCGGTGAAACGGCAAGAGGGCGCGGCTAGGGTGCCATGATTAAATACTTGTTATCCTCGGCCTTTTGCCAAGTTGAGGGTGGATGACGGACTTTTTCATCACCGATTTCGCCCGTTTGCCGCCACGCTCCATGCATCATTGCGCCCATACGGTCGCAAATCGCTTAAACGGGCGTTTCCTTTTCGCGCGCGAATCCCTAAATGCCGCTTCGATATGGCACGTCCGCAGCACACGACATTCGACAAGAAGAAGACCGTCGCCGAAAACCGTAGGGCGCGCTTCGAATATCACATCGACGAAACCTTCGAGGCCGGCATCGTCCTGACCGGCACGGAGGTGAAATCGCTGCGCTTTGGCGAGGGCTCGATCGCCGAAGCCTATGCCGAGGTCAGGAACGGCGAATGCTGGCTGGTCAATTCCAACGTGCCCGAATTCAGCCACGGCAACCGCTTCAACCACACGCCCAAGCGCCCGCGCAAGCTGCTGCTCAAGGAGCGAGAGATCTCGCGCCTGCAAGGCTCTGTAGAGCGCAAGGGCATGACGCTGGTGCCGCTGTCCGTCTATTTCAACGGACGCGGGCGGGCCAAGGTGGAACTGGCGCTGGCCAAGGGCAAGAACGCGGCGGACAAGCGCAATACGATCAAGGAGCGCGACTGGAAGCGGGAGCAGGGCCGCATCCTGCGCGAACACGGGTGAGTGGGCTGCTCCACCGGCTGGGCGCGTGGCTGCACGGCCAGATGCCCACACATGCGCAGCTGGAGGCGAACCGCTTCACCGCGCCGTTCACGCGCCGGCCGGAATTGTTCCGCTTCACCCGCCGCTCGGTGCCGCGCGGCGTTGCCGTTGGCATGTTCATCGGGATCTTCGCACTGATTCCCGGCGTCCAGATCGTCGGCGCGGCGCTGATGTGCGTGCCGGTGCGCGGCAATATTCCGCTCGCCGCCGCGATCACGTTCATCTCCAATCCGGTGACGACGCTGCTGATCATCCTTCCGGTGGCCGTGGCGATCGGCAACAGCTTCGGATATCACGCCGATATCGCGACGGTGGAGGCGATGGTGCGGGAGGGGGCAAGCCTGGCGCAATGGCGTAACTGGATGCTGTCCGACACCGCGCCGGCCGTGGTGATCGGCCTGTTCATCCAGTCGGTGATCGCCGCCGTGGTCAGCTATTTCCTCACTGTCTGGTTCTGGCGCTACTGGATCGGCCGCAAGCACCGCGCGCGCCGCAATCGCGCGCCGTTACGCGCCGCGCCGCCTGCGGAAGTTGAAGACGAGGTTGCCGACAGGGAAGGGATCGCATGAACGCAGGCCAGCAGCACACCGGCAGGTTGTCCGAAGCGGGAGTGATCGGGCTGGCCCTGGCGGTGAGCGTCGCGCTGGTCTGGCTGGTAAGCGGTGACGGTTTGCTGGTGGCCATTCTGGCCGGCACGCTGCTGGTTTTCGCCGGCCTTGCCTGGATGATCTCGAATCGCCGCGTGGATATCGCCGAAGCCGAATTCGCATTGCCGGATTGGTCGGTTACGGTCGCCGCGATCGATCGTGAGGATATGGCCATTGCGCTGACCGATCGCGCCGGCCGCCTCACATGTGCCAATGCCAGCTACGAAAACTGGTTCGGCGTCGGCAACGATCCGGCACGCCTGCCGATGGGTGATGCCGCGCATGAACATATCGCCGAACTCGTCCGCTCCGTGTGGCGGGACGGGCAGGGGGCGACGCAACTGCGCGCGGCGATCGGGCAGGGTGGCGGCAATGACGGCGCGGAAACCGACTGGCGCATCGAAGTGCGTCGCGCCGGCCGGGGTGAGGACTTTCTGGTCTGGCGCATCCAGCCGGTCAGCGCGGTCGATCTGGTGGGCGATCTGGTCAAGCAGGTGGATGGCAAGCTGGGCAGGGGCCTTGCCCGCTCCGGCATTTCCGCCGCGCTGGTCGATCCGGACGGCACGATCTGCGCCGCCAGCGCCGGCTTCGCCCAGCGCGCCACCGGCGATGCGCTGGCGGACACCACCGGGCTCGATTTCGTGGCGCTGCTCAGCCAGGAAGAGGGCGAGCGGATCGGCTGGGCGCGTGAGGGCGGACGCGGCGGCCCCCTGGTGCTCTATCACGTGCCGGTGGCCGATCCCGATCTGCCAGGCGATCCCGATCCCAATACCACGCCCTCGCTGATGCTGGTGGTGGAGGCCGGGCAGGGCATCGGTTCGGGCAGCAGCAGCGGCACCGCCGCGCCGCATCTGGAGGCGCTGCTCAGCCAGTTGCCGTTGGGGCTTGCCATGGCCGATCGCGATGGGCGCCTGCTTTTCGCCAATCCCGCCTTCATGCGCGCGGCCGGCCGTGAAGGGCACATGCCGCCGACTTACCCGACCGACCTCGTCACGCGGGAGGACAAGCGCGCGCTGTCCGAAGCGATCCGCCGGTTCGCGCAGGGCCCTTCGGCTGCGGGCGACATTGCCGTGCGGCTGGCCGAACTGCCGGACGATCCGGTGTCGCTCAGTCTTGCCGGCGTGCGCGGGCTGGGTGAGGCGGCTGTGCTGCTGGGCCTGACCGACACGTCCGAGGAAACCCGCCTGAAACGGCAGGTCGCGCAGGCCACCAAGATGCAGGCGGTGGGGCAGCTCGCGGGCGGCGTCGCGCATGACTTCAACAATGTGCTGACCGCGATTCTGGGCACCTGCGACCTCATGCTGATGCGGCACACTCCGGGCGATTCGGACTATGACGACATCCAGCAGATCCGCGCGAATTCGAACCGTGCCGCCTCGCTGACGCGCCAGCTTCTGGCGTTCTCGCGCCAGCAGACGTTGCGGCCCGAAGTGCTCCAGCTGCCGGATGTTGTGGCGGACGTCTCGCAGATGCTGCGCCGGCTGATCGGTGAGAAGATCCAACTGGTCGTCACGCATGACCGCGATCTCGGCCCGGTCCGCGCTGACCCGACGCAGCTTGAACAGGTGATCGTGAACCTCGCGGTCAACGCGCGCGATGCCATGCAGATGAAGAAGGGCGCGGACGGTTCGGGGACGCTGACGCTGGCCACCCACCGCGTCACCACCACGGACGTGCGCGCGATGCGCAGCGAGATCATTCCGGCGGGCGACTATACCGCGCTGATCGTGCAGGACACCGGCGGCGGCATTCCGCCCGAGCATCTCGGCAAGATTTTCGAACCGTTCTTCACCACCAAGGAACAGGGCAAGGGCACCGGCCTCGGCCTCTCCACCGTCTACGGCATCGTCAAGCAATCGGGCGGCTTCATCTTCGCGGAGAGCGAAGTGGGCCTTGGCACGCGCTTCGTCGTCTATCTGCCGGTCCACCACATGGCCCCCGGTGAGACCGCCGTGCCGGCGATCAAGGACGAGGCGCCGCCCAGCCAATGGGCCGGCGGCGGATCGATCCTGCTGGTGGAGGATGAGGATCCGGTGCGGATCGTCGCCGAGCGCGCACTTACCCGGCAGGGCTATCAGGTCACCTCCGCCTGCGATGGCGAGGAGGGGCTGGAACTGGTGCAACAGGGCGGCCGGTTCGACCTTGTGGTGTCGGACGTGGTGATGCCGACGATGGACGGCCCCGCGATGGCGCGAGAGATCCGCCGCATCGCCCCGGGCCTGCCGGTGCTGTTCATGTCCGGCTATGCAGAGGAGCAGCTGCGCAAGGAAATCGGCATCGCCAATGCGTGGTTCATGCCCAAGCCGTTCTCCGTGCAGCAGCTATCGGAAAAAGTCGGGGATGTTCTGGCGCGCACAGCGCGGCATTAAAAAACGGAAATCAGCCATCGTTCCCCTCTTGTTCTATGAGAACAAAGGCGATACATCGTTCCCCGTGACGTTGACCTTTCCGGTCAGGCCGGTAGCAAAGGGGAAGTGAAATGGCTGCTCAGCTCAAGCTGATCCAGGAAGGCAAGGAAAAGGAAGCGATGGACCGTCAGAAGGCGCTGGAAGCCGCTCTCGCGCAGATCGACCGCGCGTTCGGCAAGGGCAGCGCGATGAAGCTGGGCTCCAAGGAGACCATGCAGGTCGAAGCGATCTCCACTGGTTCGCTCGGCCTCGACATTGCCCTTGGCGTCGGCGGCCTGCCACGCGGCCGCGTGATCGAGATCTACGGGCCGGAAAGCTCGGGCAAGACCACGTTGGCACTGCATTGCATTGCCGAAGCGCAGAAGACCGGCGGCACCGCCGCGTTCATCGACGCCGAACACGCGCTCGATCCGGTCTATGCCAAGAAGCTGGGCGTCAACATCGACGAACTGATCGTCTCGCAGCCGGATACCGGCGAACAGGCGCTGGAAATCACCGATACGCTGGTCCGTTCGAACGCGATCGACGTGCTGGTGGTCGACTCGGTTGCCGCGCTGGTTCCCCGCGCCGAAATCGAAGGCGAGATGGGTGACAGCCACGTGGGTCTTCAGGCCCGCCTGATGAGCCAGTCGCTCCGCAAGCTGACCGGTTCGATCAGCCGTTCGCGCTGCATGGTGATCTTCATCAACCAGCTGCGCATGAAGATCGGTGTGATGTACGGTAACCCGGAAACGACCACCGGCGGCAACGCGCTGAAGTTCTACGCTTCGGTTCGTCTCGACATCCGCCGCACCGGCGCGATCAAAGACCGTGACGAAGTGGTCGGCAACGCCACCCGTGTGAAGATCGTGAAGAACAAGGTGGCTCCGCCGTTCAAGCAGGTCGAATTCGACATCATGTATGGCGAAGGCGTCTCGAAGATCGGTGAGATCCTCGACCTCGGCGTCAAGGCTGGCATCGTCGAGAAGTCGGGCGCGTGGTTCTCCTACGACTCGATTCGTATCGGTCAGGGTCGTGAGAACGCGAAGACCTACCTGAAGCAGAACCCCGAAGTCTGCGACCGTCTGGAAAAGGCCATCCGCGCCAAGACCGACGGACTGGCCGAAGAGATGATGGTCGGCCCCTCGGAGGACGACGACGTCGAATAATCCCCGCGATTGTCGACGGACATGAAAAAACCCCGGTCCCGCAAGGGCCGGGGTTTTTCTTTGCATCCAGCGCGTGCGGAAGGAAATCCAACCGCCAACCGCCAACCGCCAACCGCCAACCGCCAACCGCCAACCGCCAACCGCCAACCGCCAACCGCCAACCGCCAGCCGCTAAAAACCGAAACCCTAAAGTAAAAATTCCGTCGTCCCCGCCCTTCGGCTGGCCGGCAGGCCGGCCGCTCAGGATAAACTGCCCGCAGGGCAGGCGGGCCCCCGCTTCCTTCTCGCGACGTCGCAGAAAAAAGCAGGGCCAAACCTCAGGCGTAACGCGAGCGTACCAGCTTCTCCAACACGGCAAGGGGCAGGGCGCCCTTTAGCAGCACCGAGTGGAACGCCTTGGGATCCCACTTGTCTCCGGCCTTGGCGCGAGCCTCGTCGCGCAGCTTCACCCACATGGTGTGGCCGATCTTGTAGCTGCAGGCCTGGCCCGGCCAGACGGTGTAGCGGTCGATCTCGCCCTGGCTGCGGCCGCGCGCGATGCCGGTGGTGGCAATCAGGTAGTCGGTTGCTTTCTCGCGGCTCCAGCGCTTGGCGTGCATACCCGAATCGACGACGAGGCGCGTCGCCCGGAACAGCAACGATTGCAGGTAACCGACCTGACCCAGCGGATCGCCTTCGTACATGCCCATTTCGTCGGCCAGCTGCTCCGAATAGAGCGCCCAGCCTTCGCTATAGCCACTGAACCCGCCGCGACGGCGAATCATCGGAATGTCCTGCGATTCGAGCGCGAGCATGACCTGCAGGTGATGCCCCGGCACCGCCTCGTGATGGGTCAGTGTGGCAAGCCCGAACTTCGGCCGATCGAAAGTATCGCGGAGGTTGATGTAGTAGATCGCCGGGCGCGAACCATCGAGCGAGGCGTTCTGGTAATAGCCACCCGGCGCACCGGCCTGAATGGCGGGCGGCACGCGGCGCACTTCCACCGGCGCCTTGGGCAGCGTGGCGAACTGTTCGGGCAGACGGGGCTGCATCTTGAGGATCTGCGCATTGAGTTCGGCCAGCAGTGCGGCGCGGCCTTCGTCGGTATTGGGGAAGAGCTGGTCCGGCCGCTGGTTTAGCGCGACAAGCCGCTCGCCCACGGTGCCCTGCGTCATGCCCTGCGCCTTCAGGATACCGTCGATCCGCCCGCTGATCTGCGCCACCTGATCGAGGCCCATCTGGTGGATATCGTCGCCGCTGAGGCGCACCGTCGTCGCCGCTTCGGCAGCCGAGGCATAATAGGCATCGCCATCGGGCAGGCGCCACACACCCGCCTCATGCGTGGCCTTGCCGCGCAGTTCGGTGACAAGTGCGCGCTGACGGTCGAGTGCTGGGAAGACCTTCTCCGCCACCACTTTCGCAGCCTCGCCCGCGCGATCCGCCGGCAGGCCCGCCTTGATCAGCTTGGCAGCAAAGCCGGTGACAAGGCCGGTCTCGGCCGCTGGCTTGTCGCGGAGCGCCGCGAACTGCTTCAGCGTCGTATCCAGAATATAGTCGGGCGCGAACACGCCGCGCGCGGCATCGGTGCGCTGGCACTCGGTTTCCTGATCCAGCACCGTCGCGAAAGCGCCAAGACGCGCCAAATAGGCATCGGCGTCGGCGGCGTCGTTCACGCGGTGCTGCGTGTCCAGGAAGTCCGGCACGTCCTGATAGGCGCCGGTCAGCTGGCTGATCAGATAAGGCGAGAAACGGCCGCCGCTGGAACCGTAAGTGAACGTCTCCTGCCCGGCGATCGAGCGTTCCAACTGATAGGTGACGACATCGTAATCGAGCGCCGCATCCTCGCCCAGTCCGGTACGGCCGATCGCCTTGATCGAGGCCAGTTCCGTGCGCGAGCGGGCAAGGTCCTTCGCGGCATCGGCAGCGCTGCGGCCCGAAAGCTGCGATTTCAGCGCGGCGTTCTTGCCGGTATCGAGGCCAAGGCGTGTTGCCCCCTCGGGATTCTCCGCAAGGCGATCGGTGAAGATCGTATCCAGCAGCGTTCTCAGCTTCTGATCTGCGGGTTTGGCAGCAGTGGCGGCGAAGACGGCGGACGGAAGCCCGGCAGCCACCGCGGCCACGCTGGCCTGACCCAGGAACGAGCGGCGATCCATGAAATTTCCCCTTTAAAGGCGTGTCTTGACTGTGGTGCGACCCTTGTCGCGGCCAGCCTAGGCGTGGTGCCGGGGGAAAGGCAATCCTGCGCCAATACGGTGTCGTTCCCGGCGCCTTCGGGGTGGCGTTCCCGGTGTTTTCGGGGTGGCGTTCCCGGTGTTTTCGGGGTGGCGTTCCCGCCACGGCGGGCGAGATATCGCAATTCCCGAACAGTCTGACCGTTGCAACCCGCTTGCCGCCGCCGCGCGGCTGCATTATCGGCGCGTTCATGCACACGACCAACGAGATCCGCCGGTCCTTCCTCGACTACTTCGCCAAGAACGGCCATGAGGCCGTTCCGTCAGCGCCGCTCGTGCCGTACAACGACCCGACGCTGATGTTCGTGAATGCCGGCATGGTGCCGTTCAAGAACGTGTTCACGGGTCTTGAAACGCCCTTCGCGCCGCGCGCCACCTCGTCGCAGAAGTGCGTCCGCGCCGGCGGCAAGCACAACGATCTCGACAACGTCGGCTACACCGCGCGCCACCACACCTTCTTTGAGATGCTGGGCAACTTCTCGTTCGGCGACTATTTCAAGGAACAGGCGATCACCCACGCCTGGACCCTGCTGACCAAGGAATGGGGCCTGCCGGTCGAGAAGCTGCTCGTCACCGTGTACCACACCGACGACGAAGCCTTTGATCTGTGGAAGAAGATCGCCGGCCTGCCGGAATCGAAGATCATCCGCATTCCCACGAAGGACAACTTCTGGGCGATGGGCGATGAAGGCCCGTGCGGTCCGTGCTCGGAAATCTTCTTCGACCACGGCGACCACATCTGGGGTGGCCCTCCCGGATCGCCGGAAGAAGACGGCGACCGCTTCATCGAAATCTGGAACCTCGTGTTCATGCAGTTCGAGCAGTCGGCCGGCGAAATCGTCGGTAACCTGCCGAAGCCCTCGATCGACACCGGCATGGGCCTTGAGCGCATCTCGGCGGTCATGCAGGGCGTGCATGACAACTACGATATCGACACCTTCAAGGCGCTGATCGCCGCGTCGGAAAGCCTTACCGGGGTCGCCGCGCAGGGTGAGCAGCGCGCCAGCCACCGCGTGATCGCGGATCACCTGCGTTCGACCAGCTTCCTGCTGGCCGACGGCGTGCTGCCGTCGAACGAGGGCCGTGGCTACGTCCTGCGCCGCATCATGCGCCGCGCCATGCGCCATGCGCACCTGCTGGGCGCGAAGGAGCCCCTGATGCACCGTCTGGTGCCGTCGCTGGTGGCCGAAATGGGCCAGGCTTATCCGGAACTCGGCCGCGCACAGCCGCTGATCGAGGAAACACTGCAGCGCGAGGAAGTGCAGTTCCGCCGCACGCTGGCCAACGGCCTGAAGCTGCTGGACGAAGCCACCGCCCAGATGGGCGAGGGCGGCGAGCTTCCGGGCGAAACTGCGTTCAAGCTCTACGATACGTACGGCTTCCCTTACGACCTTACTGTCGATGCCCTGCGTCCGCGCGGCATCACCGTGAACGACGATGGCTTCCAGGCCGCGATGGCGCAGCAGAAGGCTGCCGCGCGCGCTGCGTGGAAGGGTTCGGGTGCCGCGGCCGACAGCGAAGTCTGGTTCGACATTGCCGAGCGCGAAGGCGCCAGCGAGTTCACCGGCTACACTTCCACCGTTGGCGAAGGCCAGGTGGTGGCGCTGGTGAAGGACGGTAAGGAAGTTACCTCCGCTGCTGCTGGCGACGAAGTGACCGTGCTGACCAACCAGACGCCGTTCTATGGCGAATCCGGCGGTCAGGTCGGCGATGCCGGCACGATTACGACCAATGCCGGCCTGAATATCGCCGTGCTCGACACCGCAAAGCCGCTTGGCCGTCTTCATGCGATGATCGGCAAGGTTGAGGCGGGGACAATCAAGGTGGGCGATGCCGTCAACCTGACCGTGGACGTCGCGCGCCGCGATGCCGTGCGCGCCAACCATTCGGCCACGCACCTGCTGCACGCGGCACTGCGCAACCGTCTGGGCGGCCATGTCACCCAGAAGGGCTCTCTGGTTGCGGCGGAGCGCCTGCGCTTCGACTTCTCGCATCCCACCGCGCTTTCGGCCGAGGATATTGCGGCGATCGAGGCTGAAGTGAACGCCGAGATCCGCGCGAACGACCCCGTTCTCACCCGCCTGATGACGCCGGAAGACGCCATTGAGGCTGGCGCCATGGCGCTGTTCGGCGAGAAGTACGGCGACGAAGTGCGCGTGCTGTCGATGGGTACCTCGTCCAAGGAGGCATCGGGCGAGCATACTTACTCGGTCGAACTTTGCGGCGGTACCCACGTGCGCGCCACCGGCGATATCGGCGTGTTCCGCATCGTTTCGGAAAGCGCGGTTTCGTCCGGCGTGCGCCGCGTCGAGGCGCTGACCGGCGAAGGCGCGCGCCAGTGGCTGGTCGGCCGCGAGGAAGCGCTGAAGAGCGCCGCCAGCGTGCTGCGCACGACGCCGGAAGACGTGGAAGCCCGCGTCACCGCGCTGATGGACGAGCGCAAGAAGCTGGAGCGTGAACTCGCCGAGGCCAAGAAGGCACTGGCGCTCGGCGGAGGTTCGGGCAAGACCGAGGCGGCTGACGAAGAGGTCAATGGCGTCAAGTTCTCGGGCCAAGTGCTTGAGGGCCTCGATCCCAAGGAACTGCGCGGGTTGCTCGATCAGGCGAAGCAGCGCATGGGTTCGGGCGTCGCCGCGATCGTGGCGGTGAACGAGGGCAAGGCGAGCATCGCCGCTGCCGTTACCGAAGACCTGACTGGTACGATCAGCGCTGTCGATCTGGTCCGCAAGGGCGTGGAAACGCTGGGTGGCAAGGGCGGCGGCGGCCGCGCCGACATGGCGCAGGGCGGCGGGCCTGACGGCGACAAGGCTGCCGACGCTATTGCCGCGGTGAAGGCCGTTCTGGCAGGCTGATCCGCTTAAGGCAGACTATTCGAAAGGGCGTCGGCACACCGTGTCGACGCCCTTTTCCGTTTCAGGAAAAGGCTTTCAGCACTCGCAGCGCCCGCTGTTCCAGCATGCGGCGGTGGGGGGCGGCGAAGCGATCGCCCTGGGTTGTGCTTTGTGAGAGAAACCAGTCGTAACTCTCTTCCAGCATGTCGAAGTTCGAATAGCGCGGGCGCCAGCCGGTCGCCAGCAGCGGGGCGACGTCGAAATGGCAGTCTCGGTGGTAGGTGCGGTAGTGCCAGGCGGTCAGCGGTGAAAGGCCGACGGTGTGCAGCGCGTGGAGCAGGGCCATCGCCGGGCGTACCGGCAGTCCGGTAACGCGCGAGCGTGAACTGGCGTGGGCGATCAGCGCGTCCAAATCCTCTCGCAAAGTGCCGAAACGGTCGGTGCCCACGTTCCATGTGCCGGGCCGTCCCCGGTCGAGCGCGTGGAGGTGAAAGTCCAGCAGATCGTCGACATGGATGAACTGCTGCCGCTGGTTGCCGTTTCCGATTACGTAGACCCGGCGGCCGGCGCGGATCCAGTCGAACAGGATGGCGAAGATGCCCAGCCGCCCGGCGCCCAGCGTCACGCGCGGGCGGATGGTGACGACGGGAATGCCGGCCGTGTCGCAGATGGCCTGCATCGCCCGCTCGCCCGCCAGTTTCGATCGGCCATAGTCCTCGATCGGGCTCGGTTCGGTGGCGGCGGAGATCGGGCCTTGCGGCGGTAATCCATAGACTGCGGTGGTGCTGAGATGCATGACCATACGCACTTGCGCGCGCGCGGCGGCTTCGGCGACAAGGCGCGATCCGCCCTCGTTCACGTGGTAATAGTCGCGCCCCGCCGCCGACTGGGCGACCAGCGCGGCATTGTGGTGCACCACGTCTACGCCCTGCATCGCCGCCGCTACGGCGGCCGGATCGGTGACGCTGCCGGGCACGAATTCCACTTCCGCCGGGCGCGCGGGATCGTCCGTCATGTCCAGCACGCGCACGCGTTCGCCGCGTGCGCGCAGGCGGAATGCAAGGCGCGCGCCGATGAAGCCCGATCCGCCGGTGACCAGGTGCAGCATCAATGAAAGCGCCGCGCCATCATCGCCTGCACATTGCGATGCGCCACCGCCATGACGGTGCCTTGCGGATTGACCATGGTTGGCGTGCAGAGCAGCGAGGCGTCGTTGATATAGAGCCCTTCGGCGCCATGCACGCGGCCATGGGAATCGGTGGCGCAGCGGCTCTCGTCCTCTCCCATCGGGCAGGAAGAGAAGACGTGGACCGAGGTCAGCGCCCCATCCGCCGCGGCCAGAGTATCGGGCAGCCGCGCGATGTCGGCAGGCGAATGAAGCGTGGGATAGCCGGCGACGCAGGGGTGCACGCGCAGCGCGCCCGCCGCAAACAACGCCTGCGCCAGCCGTGCCAGACCCTCCGCCAGAACGCGCAGTTCGTCCTGCGCGAAGCGGATCCGCACGAAGGGGTCGCGGAATCCGGGAATATTGCGCACCGACGCAGTGCCGACCCCGCTCTGGACATAGTAGATGCCCATGTTGCGCCAGCGCTCCGCGATCAGATCCCAGGTGTCCTCGCCGGCCGGCAATGCACCATTAAGCGCCATGCCCAGCATGGCCGGGTTGCTGATCGAGCAGCCCATGCCGAAGCGCGGTTCGAACTCCTTGATCTGGTGGACGGGATCGGCGTCGTTCGGGCGGTTCACTTCGTGGTCGAACTCGGCGACGACTTTCACCATCGGGTGGAAGCGCAGCGAATTGCCGATATTGCGGGTGAGGCCGGATCGGCGCAGCAGGGCAGGCGTCTGCACCGCCCCGCAGGCGGCGATCACCACCGGTGCGCGGAACGTGACGGCATGACGGATGCCATGGGCATCGACGCGGCTTCCGTCCGCGACCCACAATCCGTTTTCGCGCCGCAGCCGGTCGATCCGCGTCGCCGGCGAAAGCTGCCCGCCCGCCGCAAGAAAGCGCGGCACGAACGTGGCGGACATCGACTGGCGCTCACCCCCGCCGCCATCGCCGCGGTAGTGGATCAGGCGCGGCGTCTCGATAGCGTGCCAGCCGTTCGCGGCCGCACCGCGGTGAAGCATCTGCGACATTTCGGACGGCCGCCCGGCCACATATTCGACCAGCGCGACCTGTTCGCACGCCTCGAAATGCGGGGTCATCCCGGCAAGGTCCAGGTCGTCCACGCCGAAGCGGCGGCGCCAGTCGTCAAGGATATAGTCGGGCGTGCGGTGATAGAGGCCGCGATTGACCTCGCTACCGCCGCCCACACAGCGGCCCTCCACCCAGGCCAGCTTGCTGCCGCCCATCGCCACGCTGACGCCGGCGTTGCGGTACTTCGCCAGCATTTCCTCGCGAGAGAAATGCGGAACGTCGGAAAGGGAGACGTTGCCGCCTTCCTCCACCATCAGCACCGCGTGGCCGGCGCGGGCCAGTTCGGTCGCGCTGACGGCGCCGCCGGGGCCGGAGCCGATTACCAGAACGTCGATCGTTTCGCCCCCCACCCCGATCATGCGGCGATCCTGCCCCTTTCGCTCTCGCCGCCCGGATAGGCCACCGAATAGAGGCCATAGGCGGAGAAGTTGGCGTAGAACGCGATCATCGATCGCAGCGGGCCGATCGCGGAACGGCGCCAGCGCAGCACGTGCAGGCTCTGGCGCGGGGCGGGGAGGCGGGAAAAGCGGCGCTCCCCGCGCAGCACCGGCGCATATTCGAACAACCAGGCCAGCATGTGAAAGCCCAGCCGGAAGAAGTCCGGCATCCCCGCGACGGTGGCCAGCACATAGCCCTGTACCTGCACCCGCTCCGCCGGGTGCATGGCGGGGCACTGGTCATCCACCAGCCGGTCCACCAGAGGGGCGATCACACGGGCGAAAGCCGAGGATGAGGGCGGAGCGGAAGCAGGCCGCTTCATGTTACTTGCCCGATCCATGGAGCATGTCCACCGGGGTAAAGCTGCGGTCCGTAAGCGCCCCAAGGCTGGGCACGTCCATGAACGTCACCAGCAGCAACACGCAGATGTTCACGGCCAGCATCGTCATCAGGCGGCGCGAACGAAACATGCGTTCGGGGCGCTGCGCGATGGAATCGGGCAGCATCGACAGCCAGAGGTAGCAGCCGAACAGTCCGGTGATGAACGGGAAGGCCAGCACGTATTCGATCCGGTACTTGATCAGGAACACGCCGAGGAAGAACGAGGACAGCATCGCGTAAGTCAGGCAGCTGACGATCAGGCTTTCCGCCGTGTAGCCGCCGAACGACTTGCGATAGCGCTTCAGCGTCTCGATCCCGACGCTGGCGGTGATGTCGCGATATTCCGACAGGCGCTTGGAACCCATCAGGAACGCGCCGCCGGTCCAGTAGGCCAGCAACAGGCTGGCCGGCGGCATGCTGCTGGGGTCCAGCATCAGCCAGCCCAGCGTCAGGCGGATGGGATTGTTCACCGATTCCGAGATCACGTCCAGAAACGGCCGGTCCTTCGACCGGATCGGCTGCACGTTGTAGATGAGGCCGGACAGCAGGAACACCAGCGCGCAGATGAAGAACGCGCCGCCGATCCAGTAGGCCAGCAACAGGCCCACCGCTGCGAAGGCGGCATATTCCAGATAGACCAGTGCCGGCGAAAGCTGCAGCGACACGGCCTTGCGGTGGTGCTTGGACGGGTGGTGCGCGTCGAATTCGCGGTCCAGCCACTCGTTGATCACATAATTGGCCGATGCGATCGCGATGGCGACGATGAAGCCCACCACCACCCGCTGCGGCGCATCCAGCAGCGAAGGTTCGCGCAGGGCATAGGCCAGGATCAGCCCGGGGATGATGAAAACATGCTTCGAGATGTGATCGAACCGCGCAAGGCTCAGATAGTCGCGCAGGCGGGCGGTGCGACTTTCCAGGGTCACGGAAGCGGGCATCTGCGGGGTCTCCTGAGGAATGGCTTCTTTTGCGGGCTCGGGCGATATTTCGGGCGAAAGGGGCGGCGGAGCGGGCTCGGGCCGGTGGTCCCGCGCGGGTTTCACGGGCGGCTTTCGCGCGCAGCTGCGGATGGCGAGACGAGGTAGATGCGCCCGTCCGCCTGCGCGGCGGCGGGGCCGGCAGGCAGCGCCCGCACCACCTTGCCCTCTGACGCGAGGTAGAAGCGCCAATCGACCTTGTCGAAGAACACCAGGTAGACCGGCACGTCTCCCACTGCGGCGCGCGCGGCGATGGCAGCGATCTGGTTGCTCACCGGATTGCGCGGATCGGGCAGGTCGGTGCGCAGTTCGCGGTCCTGCGGCCAAAGAAGGGCAGGGCGATCGTCCAGAAAGGCGATCAGGTCCGGGCCATTGGAAACGATCACCGCGTTGGCGGGCAGCGTGCGTACGGCCGCGATCGTCGGCGATTCATGCCAGAGGCGGGCGTTGTAGCCGAAGCCGCTGGCATAGACTTCGTGCGTGCGCACGGCCGATCGCATGGTGTGCGAACCCAGCACCACCACCGCCAGTGCCGCCAGCGCGGCCAGCACGATGCCTTCGCTCTTGCGGGTGCGGTCTAGCGTGCCGGCCTGCACGCCCAGCAGCATCACGAAGGCGAAATAGGCAGGCAGCGCATAGCGGCCGTTGAGCGAAAGGTTCGCCTCCAGCGAGGTGGAAAGCCACACGAAAGCGAGGTAGGCGATCACGAAGATCGCCAGCATCAGCGAAAACGCGGCCCGCACGTCGAACCGCGCGGCAACGCTGGCCGGTGCGGCCGGCGCACGCCAGCGCTGCCATTGGCGCAGGGTCTGCCAGCCGGCAAAGCCCAGCACTGCCAGCAGCACCGCCACGCGTAGCGGCAGCGGAACCTGATCGGGAAACAGCCAGGCGGCCAGCGTCTCCAGATTGTTGCGCCACTGCTGCGGCCCCATGTTCCCGTAGAACACCAGATCGCGGCCGATCGAATGGCCCACGGTTTCGGTGCTCCATGCCACCCAGCCGAAGAACAGCGCGGCGCCCGGCACGGCCAGCAGCACGCAGTCGGCGATGCGGCGACCGAACGGGACGCCGGGGCGGGCGAGGATCACCAATGCGATGGCAAGGCCCAGCGGCGGGCCGGTAAAGCGCGTCAGCGTCGCCACGCCGAGCAGGAGCGAGGCCAGCAGCAGGTCGCCCCGGCGGCCCGTTTCGAAGTAGTTCAGGGCGAACCACATGGTCGCCATCATGAAGGTCATGAATGGCGCTTCGGACATGGCGCCCGCGTGCAGGGTGACGAACTGCGGGGCCATGATGATCAGCGCGGTGGCGACGGCGGCGATGCGCCAGTCCCCACTGCCGCGCCGCACCAGCGCGAAGATCAGCAGGACGTTGGTGCACAGGAACACCACCGCCAGCGCCATCGCCACGGCCAATAGCGAAGGCCCCAGCGCGTGGCCGCCCACCAGCATCCAGTGATAGACCGGCGCGTCATAGGGCACCGGGCTGATGCCCATGTAGCGCGTGGAGTCCGGATAGACGCCGATGCCCTGGTGGACGTTCAGCGCGAACGTCACCAGCGCAACCGCCAGTAGCAGGGCGCTGGCGATCGCCGCCTGAAGCGCGGATTGGCCAGCCTCTCCATCACGGCGGAAACGCGCTGCGCCTTCCATCGCGGCGGCGGATGTCGTCATGTCCATCAGTGCAGCAACCTTTCCGCCGAAACCCCGGCGATGCCCGCCAGCACCGCGTCGAGCGCGGCCAGCAGCCGGTCGATCTGCGCCTCGGTCACGATCAGGGGGGGCATGAAATGGAGGACGCCGGGGGCATCCGGCAGGTAGTGGGCCAGAATGCCGTGGCGTTCGTAGAGTTCGCCGGCCACAGCCGCGATCGGCGGGGCGTCGGCGGCGGGATCGGTGCCAAAGGCCAGTTCCAGCGCCTGGAAACAGCCCTTGCCCCGCAGCGAGGCGATGCAGCGGGGATGCTTCGCGCGCAGCCGTTCCAGCCCGGTGCGCAAGTGCGCGCCCATTGCCGCGGCCCGGTCCATCAGGCCTTCCTCGGCCAGCACATTCAGCGCCTCTATCGCGACGGCGCAGGTCTCTCCCATGCCGGAGAAACTGGAACTGTGCAGGTTGCAGTCCTGCGTGTTGCCATAGGCCTTGTCGAACAGAGCCTGAGAAGTGACCATGGCCCCCATCTCACGCTTGCCGCCGGCCAGCGTCCGCGCCAGCGTCACTGCGTCGGGCACGGCATCCTCATGCTGGAACGCGCAGAACAGGCCGGTGCGTCCAAGGCCGACCCGCGTCTCGTCGAAGACGGTCAGGATATCCGCCGCACGGCAGGCCTCTACCAGATCGGACAGATAGCCCAGCGGCGGCGATTCGCAGGTGCCGCTGCGCAGCGGTTCCACGATCACCGCAATGATCGCGTTTTTCGCGCCGCCCTCCCGCTCGATGGCGGCGTTCAGCGAGGCGATGTCGCCATAGCGCGCGTGGATCACATTGTCCTGGGGGACACCCATCAGGAAACCGGGCTGCGCGCTGCCTTCCGCATCGCCTTCGCCGCGCAGGAAGAGGAACTTGCTCTTGCCCTTGGGCGTCTGCACGCGCTCGCACAGTTTCATCGCTGCCTCGTTCGCCTCGTTGCCGGAGACGGCGAGGAACGAGACGCCCAGCGGCTCGGGCAGGAAGCGGGCGATGTTATAGGCCAGCGCGCCTTGCAGCTTGTGCGGGGCGATCTTGATGCAATCCAGCACCAGATCGTCGTGACACCGCCGCTCCGCCGCGATCACGCGCGGATGGTTGTGCCCCAGCCCCAGCGCGCCGAAACCGCCCGAGAAGTCGAGCACGCGCCGCCCGTCACGCAGCACGATCTCGCAGCCTTGCGCGCAGTCTACGTCCATCGTGCGAAGCCCCAGCGCATCGCGGAATTGCAGGGCATATCTGTCAAGATGAGCGGCGTGGAGGTCCACGACGGTCGCCTCATCCAGCGTCAGGCTCTGGCCCAGCGTCAGCAGGTCGATCCGGGGCCTGCGGTCCCGTCTGGTCTTGGCCGATGCCGTTTCCGGCCCGGTATCACTGGTCGTCGATAGCTGTGTCGCCACGCGGGACGGCTCCCCACATTCCCTTTTCAGGGGCCAAGTCTACGGGCATTCGCGGGGCGGCAGTATCTACAGGACCTTATAATCCCGAAGGTCATGGCCGCGTGCCGGGCGGATTCCCGAACGGGATCGGCATGGCAATTTCGGCTGAAATTAGAGGTAGCTCCTTTGCCCCCTGGCGCTTGCCCACGGCATCCGCATGCGGCAGAGGGATCCGAATGGCCGCCGCCGGCCATCCTTTCGATGCGGGGAAAATCGACCATGGACAGCCTTGACCGCATCCTGGCTGACATTGCCGAAGAGATGCGGGGAATGACGCATCGCGGCAAAGTGGCGGACTATATCCGCCCGCTGGCGCAAGTGCCGGTCGACAAGTTCGGCATCGCCGTGGTCACTGCGAAAGGCGCGGTCCATCTGGCCGGCGATGCGGAGGAAGCCTTTTCGATCCAGTCGATTTCCAAGGTTTTCGCGCTGACGCTGGCACTGGGCGCGGTGGGCGACCAGTTGTGGAACCGCGTGGGGCGGGAACCTTCGGGCAGCGCTTTCAACTCGATCGTCCAGCTGGAAAACGAACACGGCATCCCGCGCAATCCGTTCATCAATGCCGGCGCCATCGTGGTGGCCGACATGCTGCTGGGCCACCACCAGCCGCGGGAGGCAATCGGCCAGATGCTGCGCTTCGTGCGCGAACTGACGGGCGACGATACCATCTCCATCGACGAGGAAGTGGCCCGCGCCGAGCAGGAGACGGGCTTCCGCAACAAGGCGCTGGCCAACTACATGCGCGCCTTCGGCAATATCCAGGGCGACGTCGACCTCGTGCTGGGGACCTACTTCCATTACTGCGCGCTGGCCATGAGCTGCCACCAGCTGGCGCTGGCCGGGCGCTACCTGATGGACGGCGGCCGATCCGGCGGCCACCGGGTGATCACCGCCAAGCGCGCGCGGCGTATCAATGCAGTGATGATGTCCTGCGGGCATTACGACAATTCGGGCGATTTCGCCTATCGCATCGGCCTGCCGGGCAAGTCCGGCGTGGGTGGCGGCATTCTGGCGGTGGCGCCGGGCATCGCCAGCATCGCCGTATGGTCCCCCGGCCTGAACGCCAGCGGCAATTCGCAGCTAGGCCAGATCGCGCTGGAGCGGCTTGTCCAGCGCACCGGATGGTCGGTGTTCGAGCCGCGCTACGGCGATCTGTGAACGTGGCCGCGCCGCGCGACACGCCCTTCAAGACCAGCTTCGCGCCCATCGTCGATGCGCGCACGCGCGTTCTGCTGCTGGGCACGCTGCCCGGCGAAAGGTCGTTGGCGGCAGGCGAGTACTACGCCAATCCGGGCAATGCCTTCTGGTGGCTGATCGGCGAAGTCATGGGCGAAAGCGACCTGCGATCAAGGCCTTACGATCAGCGCCTGCACACACTGCGGCGCCATCGCATCGGCCTGTGGGACGTGATCGAAAGCGCACGGCGGCAGGGCAGTCTGGACACCGCGATTCGCGAAGCCACCCACCGCGACCTGACTGCCTTCGCGAGCACGCTGCCCAACCTGCGCGCCATCGCCTTCAACGGCGGCAAGGCGGCGCGGGACGGGCGCCGGCAGCTGGCAGGGCAGGAGGCGCGCTGGAACCTGATCGACCTGCCATCCTCCAGCGGGGCCCATGCCGCCATGTCGCGGGCCGACAAGCTGGCACAGTGGCGCCAGATCGAGTCCTATCTGCAATAGGCACTCAATCCGCCTGACTTTCGCCCTTCCGATCGGCGAAAACCTTCATCGCATCATAAGCGGCATCGCGCTCTTCGACCGGCAGCGAAAGCAGATAGCGCGCGGCCTCCTTGTAGGTGAGGAATGGCTTTTCATTGACTACGATGGGCACCGTCCGCCCATTAAAGACGCGCCGCAGCAGGCGCCTTTGGGTTCTGCCCAGCGATTGCCCCAGTGATTGATCGTCGTTTTCCATTAAGTCTTTTTCCAATAGGCGAATTTCGCGGAGCCGTCGTTGAGGTCTATCTCAAATACGTCGCCATTGTATTTTTCGGCGAAATACAATCCATTTTCGTGTGAAATGTGCACGAAATCGAAAACTTCGGCGCTGGAATGGTCGAAAACTCTACTCTGTTCGACTGTGGATCCCGGTTCCAGATTGATTTTCCATAACGGGCAATCATGTTTGTCAAACAGGAAAATTTCTTTACCCAGAATGGAGTCGTGAACCTCCCCGATTTCAGGGAAAGATGTAAATAATATCAGTGTTTTGCCGTTATCGAGGCGATGTGCTTCGGCGATTTCGTAATCGCTGATTTTAACGGCGTCGCCCATGGATACCTCATCAAGTATTTGCATGCGCTGGCGCGATAGGCCGCGGCGCAAACGCTATCAGGTCTTCTCCGCCTGACGAAGCTGGCCGGATTTCAGCGCCGGCTTCTGCGAGAGGCCGCCCTGTTCCATGATCTGTTCGCGGAATTCGTCGCGCTTTTCGTGGATGGAGGCGATTACCGGGCCCATTGCCACGCCGATCTCGACCAGTGCCGCTTCGGACAGTTGAAGCGAGCTTTCCAGCGTCTCCGGCACCGCATGGGTAGCCCCGGCGCGGTAGAGCACGCCGGCGTGGACGGTGTCGCGCGCGCGGGCGATGATCGGCATGTCCGGGAAATCCGCGCGCAGCTTGCGCACGATGCGCTGGGCGGAGACGGGCTCGTCCATCGTCAGGATCACGGCCGCCGCGCTCGATACGCCAAGCCGCAGCAGGGCATCGCCGCGCGCGGCATCGGCGAAAGCCACGGTGTAGCCCAGTCGGCGGCCTTCGGTGACAAGGTCGGAGTTGCTGTCCACTGCCAGATAGGGCCGGCCGTGGCGCGTCAGCATGTCCGCCACCAGATGACCCACGCGGCCGAAGCCGACGATCAGCGTGGGCGGCTTGTCGCTCGCTTCGGCAGGCTGGTGGGGGTGCTCCACGCCTTCCACCCGGCGCGCCAGGATCTTGCCGATTCGGGCCAGCGCCGGGGTGATGGTCAGGCCCAGCGCGGTAACGATCTGCCAGAACATCGCGGTTCCGGGCTGGATCAGTTGCGCCGCGCCGGCCGCGCTCAGCACGATCAGCGTCGTTTCCGAAGGGCTGGCCATCAGGATCCCGGTTTCCGCCGCGGTGCCGCGCCGCGCGCCCATCAGGCGCAGCAGCAGGCTGGTGACGACCGCCTTCAGCACGATCACGCCCACCGTTGCGACCAGAATCGGGCCCAGATTCTCCCACACCACGCGCAAGTCGATCCGCATGCCGACGGTGATCAGGAACACGCCCAGTGCCAGTCCCTTGAACGGCTCGGTGATTTCTTCGACTTCGGTGTGGTATTCGGTCTCGGCGATCAGCAATCCGGCCACCAGCGCGCCGACGATGGGCGAAAGCCCGGTCGCCGCCGTTGCCAGGGAGGCGAGGATCACCACCAGCAGACTGGCGCTGAGGAACAGTTCGGGGCTCTTGGTCCGCGCCGCCTGCGCGAACAGCGGCGGCAGCAGGTAACGCCCCGCCAGCAGCAGCAGGATCACCACGCCGGTGCCCCAGACGAGCGTATGGATCAGCCCGTCCATCCCCGCACCCTTGGCATGGGGCGCCAGCGCGCCCAGCAGGAAGACGATGGGGACCAGCGCAATATCCTCGAACAGCAGCATGGAAAGCGCTGCCCGGCCCACCGGCCCGCCGGTATCGGTGATTTTCAGCACCAGCGCCGTGGAGGACAGCGCCAGCGCAAGGCCCAGCGCCATCGCGCCGGTCAGGCTTTGGCCCAGCGTGGCGAAGATGAAGGTCATCGATCCGCCGATCAGCAGCAGTTCCAGCGAACCCAGCCCGAACACGAAGCGGCGCATCGCCCAGAGGCGCGCGAAGGACAGTTCCAGCCCGATCGAAAACAGCAGCAGGATGATGCCGAATTCGGCGAATATCTCCAGCCCGTCCGGATCGGTGATGGTCACCCAGGAAAGCCATGGATGATCGAACACCAGCCGGCCAAGGCCGAACGGGCCGACCAGCAGGCCCACCAGAATGAAACCGATCACCGGGGTGATGCGGTATCGGTTGAACACGGGGATGACGATGCCCGCAGCGCCCAGGATCACGAGGGCATCGGACATGACGGGGGAGGAAAGTGCGTTGGTGCCGGCCATGTCAGGCCACTATGGCAGCGCGGGCGGGGCAGACAATGGCGAACTGGCCGCCGATCCGCCAAGTCTCTGTTTGAAAATGCATGATAGGTGTATTTTAGGACGGGATCGGCCCATTTCCGTGCCAAACCGCGCGATTGCGGCAAACTTCCGGCGGGGGCCGGTCGGGGCGGGGAGGCGCCGTGAAATCCGGCCCGGCGCTCGATTTACGCACCGAACGCAGATCACTGTGTAAGCGTGTGTAACTTCACTTGGCGTTCAGCAAAGCGCTGTCTATAGACCGGCCCCATGTTCGAACGCTCGCGCTTCAAGATCGCTCTCCTTGCCGCCGCTACCGGGGCCCTCGTTCTCACCGCCGGCTGTGCCGGGCGGGGCAACAAGAACAAGGATACCGCCTATGTCGCGCGTGACGTCGATACGCTGTACGCAGCGGCGCAGGATCGCCTGAACAAGGGCCAGACCAAGGCCGCCGCCGCGCTGTTCGATGAAGTGGAGCGCCAGCACCCCTATTCGCCCTGGGCCCGCCGCGCCCAGTTGATGAGCGCGTTCAGCTATTACGCCGCCCGCGATTACAACAAGGCGATCCAGTCGGCGCAGCGCTTCCTCTCGATCCACCCGGGCAACAAGGACGCGCCTTACGCGTACTACCTGATCGCGATCTCGTACTACGAGCAGATCAGCGACGTTACGCGCGACCAGAAGACCACCGAGCAGGCCAAGCAGGCGCTGACCGACGTGATGCGCCGCTACCCTAATTCGCCTTATGCGGCCGACGCCAAGCTGAAGATCGACCTGGTGAACGATCACCTGGCCGGCAAGGAAATGACCATCGGCCGTTCCTACGAACGCAGCGGCAAGTGGCTGGCCGCCACCCTGCGTTTCCGCAACGTGGTGGACAATTTCCAGACCACCAGCCACGCGCCTGAAGCGCTGTTCCGTCTGGTGGAAGGCTACCTCTCGCTCGGCATCCCGCTGGAAGCGCAGAAAGCCGCCGCCGTGCTGGAAACCAACTATCCCAATTCCAAGTGGTATCAGCGCGCCTACAAGCTGATGACGCGCTACGCCCCGAAGAACGTCGCGGCCTGATAGGCGCGCTTTCGGACGAAATTCAACGCCGGTCGGCCTCAAAGGTCGGCCGGCGTTTTCGTTGGATACGTGTGCGATAGGGCGTGACGGGCGAAAATCTTTTCGCTAGAACGCAACGCGAACATGCTGACACGGCTCGCCATCCGCAACATTGTCCTGATCGAGGCGCTGGATCTCGATTTCGCGCGTGGGCTCGGCGTCCTCACCGGTGAAACCGGCGCGGGCAAGTCGATCCTGCTGGACGCGCTGGGCCTCGTCATCGGCAACCGTGCCGACAGCGGCCTCGTCCGCGCGGGGGAAGACCGTGCCAGCGTTACCGCCAGTTTCGAGTTTTCCGCGCTGCCCGCGACGGTGCGCACGGTGCTGAACGAGGCGGATCTTGAGATCGAGCCCGGCGAACCGCTGATCCTGAAGCGACAGCTGCGTGCCGACGGCGGCAGCCGCGCGTTCCTGAACGATCAGCCGGTCAGCGTCTCGCTACTGCGCGAAATCGCGCCGGTTCTCGTCGAAATCCACGGCCAGCACGACGATCGCGGGCTGGTGAACCCCAAGGGCCACCGCGCGCTGCTGGACCGTTTCGCCGGTGGCGACGTGGCCGGTGTGGAGGCCGCATGGAAGACCTGGCGCACGGCGCAGAGCGCGCTGGACGCCGCCCGCGCGCAAGTCGCCAAGGCGGCCGAGGATCAGGACCTGCTGCTGGCGCATCTGGCCGAACTCAGCGCCTTGTCGCCGGAAGAGGGGGAGGAGGAGCAACTCGCCCACGCCCGTGCGGACATGCAAAAGGGCGAGAAGCTGGCCGACGATCTTTCGGCCCTGCAACACCTCTGGACCGGATCCGATTCGGCGCTGGCGAACCTGCGCGGCGCGGCGCGGCGGCTGGACCGCATCGCCGGCGAGCATCCCCTGCTGACCGACGCCCTGGGCGCGCTCGACCGCGCGCTGATCGAGGCGGGAGAGGCCGAGGAAAAGCTGGAACGCGCGGCCGAGGCGCTGGCTTTCGATCCCAACGAACTGGACCGCATCGAAACCCGCCTGTTCGATTTGCGCGCCGCCGCCCGCAAGCACATGTGCGCGGTCGACGATCTGCCCGAAAAGACGCGCGAAATGCGCGAGGCGCTGGACGCGATCGAGGGCGGCGAAGGGCATGTCGCCGCGCTGGAGGCCACCGCGCAGAAGGCGGCGCTGGTCTATCGCCAGCAGGCAGAGGCGCTGCACGATCTGCGCCGCTCCGCCGCCAAGCGGCTGGACAAGGCCGTTGCCGCCGAACTCGCGCCATTAAAGCTCGACGCCGCGCGGTTCCAGACTTCGGTGGTGAAGCTGCCGGAGGAACGCTGGAGCGCGCACGGCATGGATGCGGTGGAGTTCCTGATCAGCACCAACCCCGGCGCAGACTTCGCGCCGCTCGCCAAGATCGCCTCGGGCGGCGAACTTTCGCGCTTCATCCTCGCGCTCAAGGTTGCCTTGGCCGAAGAGGGCGGCGCGGCGACGGTGATCTTCGACGAAATCGATCGCGGCGTTGGCGGCGCGGTGGCGGATGCCATCGGCGAACGCCTTGCAAGGCTGGCGAATGGCAGCGGGCAGGGCGGTCAATTGCTTGCCGTGACCCATAGCCCGCAAGTCGCCGCGCGCGGGGATCGGCACTTCATGATTGCCAAATCCTCGCAAGGCACGGTGACGCGCACCTCGGTGACCCCGCTCAGCAATGCGGAACGGCAGGAAGAGATCGCCCGCATGCTCTCCGGCGCGGAAGTGACCGAAGAGGCAAGGGCGCAGGCGAACCGGCTGCTGGAACGCGCGTAACCACCACCGCTGCGGGTAATTCGACATCCGACTCAAGTATTTCGGATGTATAGATAAATTTCAGATAATTTGACCGCTTACAATAATGCGGACGCGTGCATTTTGTGCAGAGCGATCGTCTTTGATCGGTATAAGTACCGATTGCCCAATTGTCGTCGATAGATAATTCCACTTAGAGCCCGTTTGGAAAATGCTAGGAAGGCATTTTTTGAGGCCGCAATTCGCATTTCGCGAATTTTCAGACGGACTACTCGCGCCATTGGCCGTTTGGATGCCGAAGGCGCGTGTCGATATTGAAATGGGGGGTGCCGAAAGAGGAGAAGGAAATGTCTCTACTCGACACCATTCGCGGGGCCATTGCGCCCGGCACTGTCGATAATCTGGCGGCGAAACTGGGCGAAAGCCCGCAGGCCACCAGCAGCGCTCTGGGCGGGATCGTTCCCGTGATCCTCGCGGCAATGTCAGGCCGCATCGCCGCCGGGAGTGGCGGCGGCGTGCTCAGCATGATCAAGACCGCGCTTGTCGGCGGCAACCCGCTGGACAATCAGGCCTCGGTTACCGATCGATTGAGTGCGGATACGTCGCTGGCCCAGCACGCCGGTGGCTTTGTGGATCTGTTCGGTTCCAACTTCGGCGGCGTGGTGAACACGCTGGCGGATCGTTTCGCGATCGCTCCGCAGAGCGTGCGCTCGCTGTTGGGCGTCGGCGGGCTGTTCGCGGCGGGCGGGATCGGCAAGATGCTGGGTTCCACGCCCTCGCTGCCGGAAGTGACCACGCTGCTGAATGGAGAGAGGGCGTCGATCGCCGCTGCCTTGCCGCCGGGTGTATCGGGCCTGCTGGGTCCGCAAACGGCGACGCCGCATTACGAGGAGCCGGTGCGTGCCGCATCCGGCGGGATGGGCAAGTGGTGGCCGCTCCTGCTGATCTTGCTGGCCATTCTGGCGCTGATCTGGGCCTTGCGCTCCTGCGGCCATAAGGAAGCGACGACCGTCGTTACCGAACCGACGACGGCGATGGTCGAACCCACGCCGGCAGTGGAAATCCCCACGGGTTCCGGCATGGTCAGCGAAGTGGCGAACGGCCGTCCGGTGCTGCGAGTGTTCTTCGCCGTGGGCAAGTCCGACGTGACCAAGGATCTTTCCACCGCGGCCGGCAGCGTGAAGGATTATATCGATACGCACCCCGGTTCCTACGTGGCCGTATCGGGATATAACGATCCTACGGGCGATCCCGCTGCCAATGCCGCGCTATCGAAGCGGCGCGCCGAGGAAGTCAGCAAGGCGCTGGTGGATACCGGAATCCCGGCTGCGTCGATCAAGATGATCAAGCCGGCCGATACCACCGGCAACGGTGACACCAATGCGCAAGCGCGCCGCGTGGATGTGACTGTGAGCGAATGACGGTTATGGGCGCGCGCCGCCCAACGGTGCGCGCCCCGATCGCTAGAGCAGCTGATCCGATTGCATCGGATCAGCTGCTCTAAGTTTTTGGTTTTCCGCGTTTTCCGAGTCATCAGGTGATTCCACCTGATTAGAAAACGCTCTAGCCGCTCGTGCGGTTTTTCGTCTGGCCCTTGCCGCGCAGCGAAAGGCAATAGCCCAGCGTTACGATGATCCCGGTCACGACGGCAGCGGCACCGCCCCATGCCGCCACCCGGATCGGCGCGAAAATGAACAGGCCGGAGTAGATCAGCCCGCTCAGCGCCAGCGACCAGCCGGCCACCCGCCGGGCTTGCCGTGCCTGCGCGTGGAGGACGAATGTCTTGGGCATCCGGTTGCCGTTCCAGGCGATCATCAGCCCATTGGCGCCGATCACGAGCCGGGTGACGGTGTCCGCATCCAAATAGCCCAGCTTGCGGGCAAGACTGGCGCCGAGGGCCAGCGCAAGGATCAGGCCGCCCCAGGCGAGGTTGCCGTAGAGATCCACTTTCCCATCGCGTGTCATCGTGCGGCTTCCTTTCGGATTTCCGGCGCTTCGGCACTACCGCCGAAGGAATGGACGAAGCCCAGCAGCGCTTCTTCCAGCACCGATAGCTTGAGGTGATAGATCACCGATTTGCCGGACTTTTCGGCATGGACCAGATCGGCTTCCTTCAGCACCGTGAAGTGGGCGGACATGGTGGGCTTGGAAACGTCGAACTGATCGCTGATCTCGCCCGCGCTCATCGGCCCCTGGCGCAGCAATTGCAGCACGCGGCGGCGGGTGGGATCGGAGAGGGCTTTGAACACCTGACTCATGATGCGATGATTAGCTAAATGTCGAAATGAGTCAAGCGAAGGCTTCTTGTGGCGGCTTTTCCGGTGGACCGTGTAAGCTGTCCCGATCGCCCCGCCTTGCCGTCCGGCGGGGGCTTGCGGCATAGGCTGAACCCATGACCGAGACTCCCGATCTGTTTCCGAATGAAGCCGAAGCCGCCAACGAACTCATGCGTCTGGCGCGCCAGATCAACCGCGCGAACCGGCTCTACCATGCCGAGGACGCGCCGGAGATCGCGGATGCCGAGTACGACGCGCTGGTGCGCCGCAATGCCGAACTGGAAGCGGCGTTCCCGCATCTGATCCGCCCCGATTCGCCCACGAACAAGGTCGGCCACGATGTCGCCGCCTCGCCGCTGGGCAAAGTGCGGCACGAGGTTCGGATGATGAGCCTCGACAACGCGTTCAGCGACGAGGAAGTGGCAGACTTCGTCGGCCGCGTGCGCCGTTTCCTGTCGCTATCCGCTGAGGAACCCGTGCTGGTGACGGCGGAGGACAAGATCGACGGTCTCTCCTGCTCGCTGCGCTACGAGAACGGCAAGCTGGTGCGCGCCGCCACGCGCGGCGACGGGCAGGTGGGTGAAGACGTGACGCCCAACGTCGCCCACATCGCCGATATCGTGCAGGAACTGAAGGGCGGGAATATCCCCGAGGTCTTCGAAGTGCGCGGCGAAGTCTACATGGAGAAGGCCGCCTTCCACGCCCTCAACGAGACGCTGATGGCCGAGGCGCGCGCTCTGGCAGAAGAGAAGGGCGAGGCGTTCGACGAGAGCAAGGTCCGCCAGTTCGCCAACCCGCGCAATGCCGCCGCCGGCTCGCTGCGCCAGAAGGACGCTGCGGTCACGGCCAAGCGTCCGCTGCGCTTCTGGGCGCATGGCTGGGGCGCGGCCAGTCACGTTCCGGGGGTGAGCCAGCATGAGGTGATCCGCCGCATCGAAAGCTGGGGCCTGCCGGTCTCGCCGCAGTTCCGGCTCTGCCACTCGGTCGAGGAAATGCTCACCGCCTACCGGGCGATCCGCGATGGGCGGCCCGATCTACCGTTCGAGATCGACGGCGTAGTCTACAAGATCGACCGGCTCGACTGGCAGCAGCGCCTTGGCTTCGTCGCCAAGGCGCCGCGCTGGGGTCTGGCGCACAAGTTCCCGGCGGAGCGGGCGGAAACGACGCTGGAATCGATCGACATTCAGGTTGGCCGCACCGGCAAGCTGACGCCGGTGGGGCGTTTGAAGCCGGTTCTGGTGGGCGGCGTCACCGTCACCAACGTCACGCTGCACAACCGCGACGAGATCGGCCGCTTGGGCGTGCGTCCGGGCGATACCGTGGTGCTCCAGCGCGCGGGTGACGTGATCCCGCAGATCGTCGACAACCTGAGCCGCGAAGTGGAGCGCGATGCCTTCGCGTTCCCCGATCACTGCCCGGAGTGTGGTTCGGAAGCCGTGGCCGAGGAGGGCGAGGTGGATGTGCGCTGCACCGGCGGGCTGATCTGCCCGGCGCAGCGGACCGAGCGCCTGAAGCACTTCGTCAGCCGCGCCGCGCTCGATATCGAGGGGCTGGGCGAGAAGACCATCGACGAGTTCTTCGCGCACGGCTGGCTGGAAAGCCCGGCCGATATCTTCCGCCTGCGCAAGCGCCGGGAGGAGATTCTCGCGCTTGATGGGTGGAAGGACAAGTCTGTGGATAATCTGTTGGCAGCGGTGGAAAACAAGCGCCAGCCCGATGCCGCGCGCCTGCTGTTCGGGCTTGGCATCCGTCATGTCGGCGCGGTGACCGCGCGCGATCTGCTGAAGCGGTTCGAGGATATGGGCGCGCTGCGAAAGTGTGCTCAGGAGGCGCGTGGAGGCGACGAGTTATCTCTTCAGGAATTGCTGTCGATCGACGGCATCGGCCCGGCCGTGGTGGAGGCGCTGGGCGACTTTTTCCATGAAGACCACAACCGCGCCGTGTGGGACGACATCCTCTCGGAAGTCGCGCCGCCGCCTTACGTGGTGGAAACGGTGGAGAGCGAGGTCGCGGGCAAGACCGTGGTCTTCACCGGCAAGCTGGAAACGATGAGCCGCGACGAGGCCAAGGCGCAGGCCGAGCGGTTGGGCGCCAAGGCTGCGGGCTCGATCTCGGCCAAGACCGACATTCTGGTTGCCGGGCCGGGTGCCGGTTCGAAGCTGAAGAAGGCGGCGGACCTTGGCATCAGGGTCATCGATGAAGCTGAATGGGCCCGGATCGTCGAAGCCGCCGGCTGACGGGTCGCAGTATCGGCCGCCGGTTCTCGGACCGGGCCCATTGGTCAACGCCGGGAGGGGACACACCTGTCCTTCCGGCGAGGGTGCCGCAGCACCAGCCCGCTCAGGAGAAACGGGACTGGCGTTCGTGCACCTGTCGGTAGTGCTGCACGCGGGTGGCGCGCAGCCCTGCCATTCCTTCGCGCTCAATCGCGCGTTGCCACGAGGCAAGTTCCTCGAGCGTGAGATCGTAGCGTTCGCAGGCCTCGGCGATCGTCAACAGGCCCCCATTGACGGCAGCGACCACCTCAGCCTTTCGGCGCGCAACCCAGCGTAGGGTATCGCGCGGCGGCAGGCTCTTGCGGTCGAGAGCTTCACCCAGGGGTCCCACGACAACCGCAGGGCGGTCGAGTTCGGTACGAAGCATGTTTGGCCTCATGAGCTGTTGTTACCAGCCCCCCTTGAGGTCTAATTCTTGTTTGTAATCCCTAATTCCAACTTACCGAACATGGTTAATTTTCAATTCGACGATTATAGGTAAGTTACTGTAAGAATTGAGTATTTTTACGTCAGAAAAGTTGCGCAGATATTAACGGGGCGTTTACCTCTCTTAATTACACTTCCCTATCAAGCGGTTCGAGCCGTTCGGCATGGAGAAGTTAACGTGGCCCTCGGGCTTTCCCCCTACGCGATTGCACTTGCGAAGCACGTCTCGCCAGAGGGGTGCCAGCTCGTCGTCGAGCGCAATCTGCTGGAAAAGGGCGTGCGGCTGGTGCTGTCGCTGGCCGGCAGCCCGCGCGTGACCGGAACGGTGCGCTGGGTGGTGGAGGATCGCGCCGGCTTCGCATTCGATGCGCCGATCGCGGCGGACCTGATGGGGATCATGCGGCTTGGCCCGCAAGGCCCGGGGCTGGAACTGCGCCGCGCCTGAGAGGCTTGCCGGGCGGCCTTAGCAGCCCGGCAAGAGGGTATAGACTTCAGAACCGGCGCGCGCGCATCCAGAGGATAGACCAGTCGCCCTTGACCAGCCGCGCGACCAGCCGCAGCCCTGCGCGGCGGCAGGCGCGGCGCACCGATGCTTCCTGCGTTTCCAGCAGGCCCGCCAGCAACAGATGGCCGCCCGGCGTCAATGACTTGGCGAAGTCCGGCGCCAGACTGACGAGCGGCCCGGCCAGGATGTTCGCCATGATCAGGTCGTAAGGCCCCCGCACGTCGAGCAAGGGCGCGTCCATGCCATCGGCGATGGTCATCACCAGTTCGCCGGGGCGGCCGCCCAGCGGCACGCCGTTGGCATCCGCATTGTCGGCCACCACCGTGGCGCAGACCGCGTCGATATCGCTCGCCGTGGCGCGGGCGCGCGGCCAGAGCGTCATCGCCGCGAAGGCAAGCAGGCCGGTGCCGGTGCCGATATCGGCATGGTTGCGGATGATGATCCCGCGCGACTTCATATAGGTCAGCATTTCCAGGCAGCCCGCCGTGGTGGCGTGCTGGCCGGTGCCGAAGGCCTGGCTGGCGGGGATCACGAAGTCGGTCACGCCCGGTTCGTTCAGCGGCGGATATTCGGGCGTGTGGACGTAGAAACGCCCGGCACGGATCGGTTCAAGACCTTCCTGGCTGGTGACGAGCCAGTCGGTCTCGGGCAGTTCCTCGATGACGAATTCCGGCACGTCGCCGATGAACAGCGCGGTGAGGGCGTCCGTCTCCGCCTTGCCCGGCTTTTGCTCCATCCACGCTTCCAGTTGCCAGTCGTCCGGCTTGTCCTCGGCGATTTCGCTGCCGGAAATGACGATCTCCGGATCCCAGTCGAAAGCGTCCTCATGGGCGACGAGCGCGCCCTCGATCACGGCGCGCGGGGCGAAGGCGGTAATTTTCCAGCTCACGAATGGGTCTCCTTCGCTTCGGGCGCGGCCTCTTCGGCAAGGCGCTGGTCGAAGCGGGTGTTGGCTGCGGCCGCATATGTGCGGCACGCGGTGGGATCGACCAGCGGGGCCGAGCCCGCAAGGCGCGCGAAAAGATCGCTCGCGCCGGGATGCGGGGAGACCAGCAGGTCGCAGGGAAGATCGGCGATTCGCGCATAGCCCTGGCGGACGGCGGCGATGCGCTCGGGATGGTCGGTGAAGCGGTAGCCTTTGACCGAGATCGCGCTGACGCTGTCGGCATAGGCGACGGTCAGGCACTTGCCCGCATCGTCGCACGACTGCCAGGTCCAGCTCGTCGATCCGGCGGCATGGGCCGGGGTGGAATGGGCGGTGAGGGTGATCGCGCCCAGCGTCAGCTTCTCGCCATCGGTCAGCCGCTTGTCGATATGGACGGGCGGGAAGGCATCGAGCTGGCCGAACTGCGGATCGGCGGCATCGGCCTTGCCGCTTTCCAGCACTTGCGCAGCGGCGGGCATGGCGGCGACGCGCGCACCGGTTTCGCGCTGGATCGCGGCGAGGGCGCCGGCATGGTCGAAATGCTCATGCGTGGAAAGGATCCAGCGCACGTCCTTGGGGTTGAAGCCGGCCGCCTTGATATTGGCCAGAACCAGCGGCGCGGCTGCCGGCACGCCGCCGTCTATCAGCACATGGCCCTGTTTGCCGGTGATCAGGATCGCGGTGATGCCGCAAGTGCCGACATACCAGGTATTGCCGAAAAGCCGCGCGGGCGGTGCGGCGTCCGCCCAGCCGTCGCGCCCCTTGCAGGCAGTGACGAGTCGCGCCGCATCGGGGCCGGGCGCAGGCTGGCCCGCCTCGCTGGCGCTTTCTGGCGACGGGGCCGCAGCACCGGGCGCGGCGGAGCAGGCGGCCAGCAGCAGGGCCGGGGCGAGGATGTTCGGCAGGCGATTCATAAGGCTGCGCTTTAGGCCGGGCGCGCCGCCAAGGCCAGTAGCACGGGGCCCTGACCCGGGCACGCGCAGGACGGTCCGGGCGACCCGACCGATGTATCGACCGAAAAGACGCTTGTGTGCGATGCATTCGCGATGTGCTTCGCGGAACTTGCGCCAAGCCGCGATTTGTCTAAGGGGACTTCTCGACAGGGGCAGCCTCAGGGGCTGCTAAAAGGCAAAAGGGATTCGAAAGAGCCATGGCCAAAGACGGCACCAGGAACCGTCCGCTTTCGCCCCATCTCCAGATCTGGCGTTGGGGCCCACACATGTTCGTCTCGATTCTGCACCGCGTGACGGGCGATGGCATGGCATTCGCCGGCCTGGGCCTGCTGCTGTGGTGGCTCGGGGCGCTGGCCAGCGGACCCGCAGCTTACGCGCAGCTCACCAAGTGCATGACCTCGATTCCGGGTTATGTCGTGCTGGTCGGCATTTCCTGGGCGTTCTTTACGCACATGATGAGCGGCCTGCGCCACTTCGTGCTCGATATCGGTGCCGGTTTCGAACTGAAGGCCAACAAGACCTTCTCGATCCTCGCCCCGGTCATGGGTGTGCTCGTCACTGTCGCCTTCTGGGCGATCCTGCTGCTTCGCTGAGGGACGGAACATGGGTAACGGAACTTCCATCGGCCGCGTGCGCGGCCTCGGCTCTGCCAAGACCGGCGTTCATCACTGGCTGCTGCAGCGCTTCACCGCGATCGGCAACCTGCTGACCGGCATCTTCCTCGCCGTCTCGCTCCTTTTCCTGCCTGACCTGAGCTATGCCTCGGTCGTCGAATGGCTGGTCCGCCCGGTTCCGGCCGTGGCGATGATCCTGCTGGTCGTCACCACGTTCTGGCACGCCCGCATCGGCCTGCAGGTGCTGGTCGAGGACTATGTGCACGAACATGCCAACAAGTTCGCCTGCATCGCGGCGCTGAACCTTGCCGCCTGCGGTGGCATCGCCTTCGGCGTCTTCTGCATCGTTCGCCTCGCGCTGGGAGCACACGCATAATGTCCGCCCCTGCCTACAAGATTATCGATCATACCTATGACACCGTCGTCGTCGGCGCCGGTGGCTCGGGTCTGCGCGCCACCATGGGCTCGGCCGAAGCCGGCCTGAAGACCGCGTGCATCACCAAGGTTTTCCCCACCCGCTCGCACACCGTGGCGGCGCAGGGCGGCATCGCCGCCTCGCTGTGCAACAACACGCCGGACCACTGGACCTGGCACATGTACGACACCGTCAAGGGGTCGGACTGGCTGGGCGACCAGGACGCCATCGAATACATGGTGCGCGAAGCCCCGGCGGCGGTTTACGAGCTGGAGCACGCCGGCGTGCCCTTCAGCCGCAATGCCGACGGCACGATCTATCAGCGCCCGTTCGGCGGCCACATGCAGAACATGGGCGAAGGCCCGCCGGTGCAGCGCACTTGCGCCGCCGCGGACCGTACCGGCCACGCCATGCTGCACGCGCTCTACCAGCAGTCGCTGAAGTACGACGCGGACTTCTTCATCGAATACTTCGCCATCGACCTGATCATGGACGGCGGCAAGTGCGTCGGCGTGATCGCGCTCTGCATGGACGACGGTTCGATCCACCGCTTCCGCTCGCAGGCCGTGGTGCTGGCGACCGGCGGCTATGGTCGCAGCTACTTCACCGCCACTTCGGCCCATACCTGCACCGGCGACGGCGGCGGCATGGTGCTGCGCGCCGGCCTGCCCCTGCAGGACATGGAATTCGTGCAGTTCCACCCCACCGGCATCTACGGCGCGGGCGTGCTGATCACCGAAGGCGCGCGCGGCGAGGGCGGCTACCTCACCAACTCCGAGGGTGAGCGCTTCATGGAGCGTTACGCGCCTTCCGCGAAGGACCTTGCCAGCCGCGACGTCGTCTCGCGCTCGATGGCGCTGGAAATCCGCGAAGGCCGCGGCGTCGGCCCGCACAAGGACCACATCTACCTGCACCTCGATCACATCGATCCCAAGGTGCTGGGCGAGCGTCTGCCGGGCATCACCGAAAGCGGCAAGATCTTCGCAGGCGTGGACCTTACCCGCCAGCCGCTGCCGGTCGTCCCGACCGTGCACTACAACATGGGCGGCATTCCCTGTAACTATCACGGCGAAGTCGTCACCATCGGTCCGGATGGCAATCCGGACACCGTGGTGCCGGGCCTGTTCGCGGTGGGTGAGGCGGCCTGCGTCTCGGTCCATGGCGCCAACCGCCTGGGTTCGAACTCGCTGATCGACCTCGTGGTGTTCGGCCGCGCCACCGGCCACCGCCTCAAGGAAATCGTCAAGCCGGGCGCGGCGCAGCAGGAACTGCCGAAGGATTCGGCCGACCTCGCGCTGACCCGCCTCGACCACTTCCGTAACGCCAACGGCAGCACGCCGACGGCCGAAGTCCGCACCGAGATGCAGCGCACCATGTCGGCCCACGCCGCCGTGTTCCGCACCGATGAACTCATGGTCGAAGGCAAGGAAAAGCTTGCCAAGACCTACGAGCGCTTCCAGGACGTCAAGGTTACCGATCGCGGCCTGATCTGGAACTCGGACCTGGTCGAGACCATGGAACTCGACAACCTGATCTCGCAGGCCTCGGTCACGCTGCACGGCGCCCAGGCGCGCAAGGAAAGCCGCGGCGCCCACGCGCACGAGGATTTCCCGAACCGCGACGATGCGAACTGGATGAAGCACACCGTGGGCTGGTTCAACGGCTGGGGCGGCAAGGGCGGCGAAATCCGTCTCGATTACCGCCCGGTTCACGAATACACGCTCACCGACGACGCGCAGTACATCAAGCCCAAGGCGCGCGTGTACTGATACGGCTTCGGCATAAATAACGGGAAGGGCGGTGCATCAATGCGATGCGCCGCCCTTCTTCGTTTCAGGGGGATGTCACCGGGAAAATCCCTAGTCGGCCTTCCAACCAATTGCATTGCAACCGAAACCGCTCCGTCGCATTACTTGGGCAACATTGCACGGGAACAGGAGTCGATTGCATGACGACCTCACACACCGACCCAAGTGCTTTTGCCGATCCTCTGGCCCCTCCTTATCTCGGCACGCCGCCGCTCGCCTGGGGCTGGGTGCTGGCCTATGGGCTGCTACTCATCGCGGTTGCGGTCATCGTCATCGCCAACCCGCTGGTCGCCACTTTCGCCACCGGATTCATGATCGGTTTCATGCTGTGCGTCTATGGCGTGGCCGGGATCGCCGCCGGTTTCCACTCGATGTCGAAGCGCGCGCGCTGGACGGAAATCCTGCTGGGCGCGATCGGGCTGATCGCCGGGCTCTACGTGCTGTTCAACCCGCTGGCCGGGGCGGTCACGCTGGTCTGGGCGATCGGCGCATGGCTGCTGATCTCCGGCGGGTTCGAGATCGCCTTTGCGCTGAAGGCGCGGAACGACAAGGCCTGGCGCCTGTTCATGGGTGTGTTGGATGTTGTGCTGGGCGTGCTGTTGCTGACCTCCAGCGTGCCGACCGCCATCGGCTTTCTGGCGATCATCGTGGCGATCAGCTTCTTCATGCGCGGCGTGTTCATGATCGCCGTCGCGCTGGGCCTGCGCAAGCTGGGCAAGGCGGGCGGCTGATCCGCACGGAGCGGGAGATCGACGATGAGCGAGGATCCCGAACCTAAGGACGGCGGGCAGGACGAGGGCAAGCACGCGCTTGCCGGCGAAATCGCCAAGGACGCCCGCCGCGTTGCCGAGAATGTCGAGAAGCAGGCGGACACGGCTGACCGGCGCACGGTACTGGCGGCCGATCGCACGATCCTTGCCGCAGAACGCACTTACGCGGCCTGGGTGCGCACCGGGTTGGGTGCGCTGGCTTCCGGCATCGGCGCGCGGGCCTTGTTGCAGGGACTGGTCAGCGAGTGGCTGGTGATGGTGACCACGATGATGCTGCTGTTGTTTGCAGAGTTCAGCTTCATCGCCGGCATCTGGCGCCAGTTGCGGCCGGTCGCACCGCCGCCGGAGACGGATACGCCGCGTCTGCCCGCAGCGCTTCTGGTCACGTTCAATGCCTTTCTGGTGCTGCTAGGCGCCGCTGTGATGATCGGCATCCTGACCGAGAGTGGCTGACATGTTCATCTGGCGTTCATGTTTACAAACGTAGTCGATTACGTGTGTAAACGATGGAGGAAGCCGTGGCCGAAGAGCCCGACACGCCGGAGCGTATCTCGGAAGCCGAACACGCCGTGATGGAGGCTCTGTGGGAGCGTAGCCCGCTCACCGCCGCCGAAGTCTGCGAAAAGGTTTGCGAACCGCGCGGTTGGAGCCTCGCCACGGTAAAGACGCTGCTCTCGCGTCTGGTCGCCAAGCAGGCGGTCGCCACCGAGCCCGACGGCAAGCGCTTCCTCTATACCCCGCGCATCGCCCGCGAATCCTATGTCGGCACCGAAAGCCGCCGTCTGGTCGACCGCCTGTTCGGTGGCCGCGCCGCGCCGCTTTTCGCGCATCTTGCCGAGTCCGATGCGCTGACTGAAGATGACATTGCCGAAATCGAGGCCCTCCTGAAGGAGTTGAGGTCATGATCGAGTGGCTTGCCGATACGCTTGTGATGACGGGCGTGCTGATGACGCTGATCCTCTTCGTTCGCCGCCCGGTGGCCCGTATGTTCGGCCCGGCGGCGGCCTATGCGCTTTGGGCGCTGCCGATGATCCGGCTGATCCTTCCCCCGCTGGCCCTGCCGCGCGGGGTGGTTCCCGAGTTTTCCTTCGATGTGGAGCCGATCACGGCCGCCGCGGTGCCGCTGACGATGCCGGTGCAGACGGTTGGCGAAGTTCCACTCGCCGCACATGACGCCGCCATGCCGGTGGCGGCCGATAGCGTGCCCGCGCTCGCCGATCCCGGCCTCTTCGCGCACGTTCCGTGGATGGCGCTGCTGCTGGCGGTCTGGCTGGGCGGTGCGGTGGTTTTCCTGGCGTGGCGCACCTGGAACTATCAGCTAATGCGGCGCGAGATCCTGAGCGATGCGCGGCTTGTCGCCCGCTCGGGAGAGGTGCGCATCTATGAAAGCCCGGCGGCCGCTGCGCCGCTGGCCTTCGGCGTGTTCGAGAAGTGCGTGGCGCTGCCCGAAGGCTTCCTGGCCACCGTGGACTCCGAATCGTCCGATTTCGCCATCGCGCACGAGCTGGAGCACCATGCCGGCAACGATCTGCTGGCGATCATGGCGCTGCAGCCGCTGTTCGCGCTGCACTGGTTCAACCCGCTGGGCTGGGCTGCCTGGCGCGCGCTGCGTGCCGATCAGGAAGCGGCCTGTGACGCACGCGTCATGGCGGGCTGCGGGCGGCAGATGCGGGCCCGTTACGGCCGGCTGATCGCCAGCTTCGCGGCCAGCACGCGGCTGACGCTGGCCGCGCCGATGGCCGGCACACTGGCGGGGGACAAGCCGATCATCCAGCGGTTGAAGGCGCTGGGCCGGGCCGAAGTCTCGCCTGCCCGCCGGGTTGCCGCGCGCAGCCTGTTCGCGCTGGCCGTCGTCTCGGTGCCGTTTACCGCCACCGTTACCTACGCCGCCATGGAGGAGGCACCCGAAGCGCCGAACGTGCCGGCGGCTCCTTCCGGTCCCGCCGTGCCCGCCGCGCCTGCGGTTCCAGCGATCCGTGCGGTGGATCCCGACGCGACCGATCCTGATGCAGCCTGGCCCGCAGCAGCCGAGGCCGCACCGATGGCGCCCCCGGCTCCGGCCGCGCCGGAGGCTCCGGCCGCTCCGCAGGTCGCCGCAGCGCCGGTGCCGCCGGCGCCGCCGCAGCCGCCTGAGCCGCCTGCATCGGTCTCGCTCAATCGCGCGATTGCCCGCAGCGTCCAGGCCAGCGTCGCGCAGGCGATGCGCGGCGTGCCTGAAGTGAAGCAGAGCACCTCAGCCGACGGCAAGGTTCAGACGATCCGCATCGTTACCCGTGACGCGGATGGATCGCGCAGCTACCGCGAAATGCGGATAGACAGCCGTTGTCCGGCGGACCGCGCTCGCAGCGAGGAGCGTTCTGGCAGGAGCGGCACATCCACGGTGATCTGCACCGGGGTGCCGAAGGAGGCGATCGAAGCATCCGTGCGGGCCGTGGCTGACGCCCGCACCGCGGTTGCGGCGAATCGTCACCTCTCGGCCGAACTGCGCAATGAGATCATGGCGGACCTCGATGCGGAGATGGTGAAGGCCCGTGCCGAGGCCGACCGTGCGCGCGCCGAGGCCGATCGGGCCCGCGCCGAAGTGGACAATTCCTGGAACGACTGATTTCGGGCGGGGCTGAGAGGCCCCGCCGGTCAGTGCGGTCAGGGCACTTTCTGGACCACGGGGGTAGACGTGGTGGGGACGGAGGCGGTGCTTCCGTCCTTTTCCTGCGGCTTGTCGTCCCGCTTGCCATCCTTTTCCTGTAAGCTCTGCAGGTGCGCCTTGATGATCGCAGGCGTTGCGGGCGATGCGGGATACTTGCAGCCCTTGGCATGGCCCACGCCCTTGAGGAACGATCGCCGCGCTATGCCCGCGCGCACCGCGGCGAGCACGGCACGGTCTTGCGCGTTGGCGCCCGATATCTCGCGGATCAGGCCGCGGAACGGGACCAGCGAGCCGACGGCCCATTTTGCCACGCGTCCGGCGCTGATCGAACCACCGGGATCCGATGGCAGATCGGCGTCCGGCCCCAGCACATCGTCCAGCGCCAGCACGGCAGAGGATATCTGGGCGCAGGTCTTGATGCCGACCAGCGTATAGGGTTCCTGCGTCGCCGCCTGCAGCAGTGGCGGGATCTTGGTCTTGTCGAGGTTCAGGTCGGTCGCCGGGGTCTTGGCGATGTCCACGGCATTGGGCTCCGAATCGGTGATCGGGCGCTGCTTTGCCGAGACGGGCGCAGTGGCCAGCGGGGCGGCCAGCAGGCCGGTCAAGATAGCGGCAGTCCAAAGTCGGCGCATGATGATCTCCTGACTGCGGGAGAGGTGCGCGAGAGCGTGAAGGCGTGCCTCACCCCGTCATGCGAAGTGCACCGCATGACTGGCGCCCGAACGGTCGCACCCGCCCGAATATCTGATGCTTACAGGTCGGAGAACGTATCGCATGCGTCCTCGTTCCCTGAGTCCAGACCGCGCTTCAGCCATTTCATGCGCTGGGCGCTGGAACCGTGGGTGAAGCTTTCGGGGCTGACGCGCTGACCGGCATTCTTCATCAGCGTATCGTCGCCGATGGCGCTGGCGGCGGTCATGCCTTCTTCCATGTCGCCCGGCTCGATCCTTGCCTTGTTCTTGCCTGCCCAGACGCCGGCATAGCAGTCTGCCTGAAGCTCCATCCGCACTTGCAGGGCATTGGCCTGAGACGGGTTCTGCTGCTGCGCCTGCCGAACCTTGGAATCGAGGCCCAGCAGGTGCTGCACATGGTGCCCGTACTCGTGCGCGACCACGTAATAGCGGGCGAAATCACCCTTGGCGCCCAGCTTGCGCTCCAGTTCGTCATAGAAGCTGGTGTCGATGTAAATGCCCTGATCGGCCGGGCAGTAGAACGGCCCCATTGCGGCCTGGGCAGCGCCGCAACCGGAACGGTCGGTGCCGTTGTAGAAGTGGAGTTCGGGCTGATCGAAGGTGATGTTGGCCTGCTTGAACAGCGGTTCCCACGTCTGGTTCAGCGAACTGAGCGCGTTGCAGGCTTCCAGGGCATACTCGTTCTGGCCGCAGATCTTGACCGGGTCTTGCTGTTCGCCCTGCTGGACAGGCGTGCCCTGTTGAGGGCTCTGCTGCTGCACGTTTTCGATCGTGCCCAGCATCTGCTGGGGGTCTACGCCGAAGACGAACATGCCGATCAGCACGATCACCAGCGTGCCGCATCCCAGCTTGCCGCCACCACCGCCGGGGAAGCGGCTGCCGCCTTGGGTTACGCGGATGTTGTCGGGGTTGAACCTGTCGAGCCGCATCCGTCCGGTGTCCCTTCGTGTCTGATCCCTCAAGGCGGGAGCGTAATCGCCCGCCCCGGTCCTGTTCAATGGAAAAGGCACCGTGTTGTTCCTGTGGCACGCTGGCCGGAAAAATCGCGTGGCTTCCGATGGCTGGGCGAGATTCGCTAACCGCCCGGGCAATTCCCGCGTATAGGGTGCGGAACGATGAACAGGGGTTTCAAGGCGAGCATGGCCCGTACGGCCGGAGCGGTGGCTTTGGGTGGGGCTTTGGCTGCCGCCCTGCTTGGCGCCGGAATCGCCCATTCGGCATCGGCGTCCCGCGCGGATCAGGAAATCGCCGCCCGTCTGCGCGCCCAGATCGCGGTGCTAGCCAGCGACGATTTCGACGGCCGCGAACCCGGCACCGATGGCGAGGCGAAGACCTTGCGCTATCTGGGCAAGCAGTGGTTCGACATCGGGCTGACGTCCGGCACCAACGATCCCGGCCATGAATGGTTTGCGCCCGTAACCCTGGTCGCGCGCGAACCGGCAACATCTTCCGCGCAGTTCCAGCGCAAGGGAAGAGTGGTGACGCCCAAGGACGTGCTGGTGCTCACGTCCGGCAAGCGCAGTCTGGTGCGCAGCGTGCCGCTGTTGTTCGTGGGCAAGGGCAGGGGGCGCGACTATTCGCGCACCGAACTCGCAGGCCGCATCGCCGTGGTGCTGGACGGGAACACGCCGGATAGCGAACGCCAGAACCAGCTTCTGGAAATGGGCGCCTCTGCCGTGCTGACGGTGCTGGACGGTGATCGTAGCCTTGATCAGGTAGCGGCGCGGCGGAAGCGTTCGGGCTATGCGCTGTCCAACGATTCGCTGGGCGGCGATCTGGAAGCCTTCATCACCCGCGATGCGATGACCGTGTTGCTGAAGGGCACCGGGCAGACGCTGGTCGGTTTGGAGAAGCTGGCCGAGAAGCCCGATTTCGCGCCGGTCCCGCTGGACCTGACCGCCTCGATGGAGGCGACCACCCGCGAAACCACGATCCGCACCCACAACCTGATCGGCAAGCTGCCCGGCCGCCGCCCGGAAACCGGCGCGGTGCTGTTCCTGGCGCACTGGGACCATTTCGGAGAGTGCGGCGCGCCGCCGGCTGAGGACGTGATCTGCAACGGCGCGATAGACAATGCCAGCGGCGTCGCCTCGCTCACCGAAGTCGCCCGCCGCCTCTCGCGCGGGCCGCAGTTGGACCGCGACGTCTATTTCCTTGCCACCACCGGGGAGGAACTGGGCCTGCTGGGCGCCCATGCCTTTGCGGAGAACCCGCCGCTGCCGTTGCGGCAGATCGTGGCGGCCTTCAACATCGATTCGAATGCCATTGCCCCGCACGGCACGCCGTTCGCCATCGTCGGGCGTGGGATGACGGGGCTGGACGCCACGATCGTCAAAGTCGCCAAGGCCGAGAAGTTCAAGGTGGTCAACAGTGACGAGGCGAACGATTACGTGCGCCGGCAGGACGGTTGGGCACTGGCGCAGCACGATATTCCGGCGGTGCTCGTGTCCACCGCGTACGGCGACATGACGCGGATGCGCGCCTTTTTCGATAGCGACTACCACCGGCCCAGCGACGATCTGGTGCACATGGCGCATCCGCTGGAACTGGGCGGCGCGGTGGACGATGTTAAGCTTCTTTCGGCACTTGGCCGCTGGTTCGCCGATCTGCGCAAGGTTCCGGCCAGCGCCGTCAGCAGCCTGCCGAAGGGCACTGCGCCACCCGCGCCGACGCCGGCGTCCAGCCCTGTTCCACCGACCGGAAAATGAGGCGCGGCGGGCAAATTGGGGGCTAGCACTGGCGCCACCCTTTGATTACATGGGCCGCCACGATTCTCCCCCGACAAGATAATGGTGGCGCACATGGACATTCCCCTCGGACTTACTTTCGACGACGTACTGCTGCGTCCCGCCAAGTCCGATATCGTCCCCACCCAGGCCGATACCCGCACGCGCCTTACGCGCGACATTTCCCTCAACATCCCGGTCATCTCCTCGGCCATGGATACCGTGACCGAAGCGGACATGGCGATCGTCATGGCCCAGCTGGGCGGCATCGGCGTCCTGCACCGCAACCTCACGATTGAGGAACAGTGTGCCGCCGTCCGCGCCGTGAAGCGCTTCGAAAGCGGCATGGTGGTCAACCCGATCACGATCAGCCCGGACGCCACGCTGGGAGAGGCGCAGGCGATCATGCTGGCCAACAAGATCAGCGGCATCCCGGTGGTTGAGAATTCGGGCAAGCTGGTCGGCATCCTCACCAACCGCGACGTGCGCTTCGCCGCCAACCCGGCGCAGCCGGTGCGCGAGCTGATGACGCATGAAAACCTGGCCACCGTGAAGCTGGGCGTCGATCAGGAAGAGGCGCGCCGCCTGCTGCACGCCCGCCGGATCGAGAAGCTGCTGGTGGTCGATAACGACTTCCGCTGCGTCGGCCTGATCACCGTGAAGGACATCGAAAAGGCCGTCACTTATCCGGACGCCACCAAGGATGCCGCCGGCCGCCTGCGCGTGGCCGCGGCGACCACCGTGGGCGACAAGGGCTTTGCCCGTACCGAGGCGCTGCTGGCTGCCGAGTGCGACGTTGTCGTCATCGATACCGCCCACGGCCACAACAAGGACGTGGCGCTCGCGGTCGAGCGCGTGAAGAAGCTGTCGAACTCGGCACAAGTCATTGCCGGTAACATCGCCACCGCCGAAGCGGCGCGCGCGCTGATCGACGCGGGTGCGGATTGCGTAAAGGTGGGCATCGGGCCGGGCTCGATCTGCACCACGCGCATCGTTGCCGGTGTCGGCGTGCCGCAGCTCACCGCCATCATGGAAGCTGCCGAAGAGGCCGACAAGTCGGGCGTGCCGGTGATCGCTGATGGCGGTCTGCGCACTTCGGGCGACGCTGCCAAGGCGCTGGCCGCCGGCGCATCGACCATCATGGTCGGATCGATGCTGGCCGGTACCGAAGAAGCGCCGGGCGAGACGTTCCTCTACCAGGGCCGCGCCTACAAGTCGTACCGCGGCATGGGTTCGGTTGGCGCGATGGGCCGTGGTTCGGCCGACCGCTACTTCCAGGGCGACATCAAGGACCAGATGAAGCTGGTTCCCGAAGGCATCGAAGGCCAGGTCGCTTACAAGGGCCCGGCCAAGGACGTGATCCACCAGCTCGTCGGCGGCGTGAAGGCGGCCATGGGCTACACCGGTTCGGCCACGATCGAGGACCTGCGCAAGGGCGCGCAGTTCGTGCGCATCACCAATGCCGGCCTGCGCGAGAGCCATGTCCACGACGTGACCATCACGCGTGAGGCACCGAACTACCCCTCGCGCTGATCGCACGCGGGTAGAGCAAGGGCATGACGCCGGGTGCGCGCGTACAGGCGGCGATCGAGGTTCTGGACCTGGTGATCGCGGCGGCGCGCGCCAATGGTGCGCCTGCCGACCGGCTGATCGGGGATTGGTTCCGCACCCGCCGCTTCGCCGGCAGCAAGGATCGGCGTGCGGTTCGCGAACTGACCTATCGCGCGATCCGGGCCTGCGGCGAAGTGCCGGAGACCGGCCGCGCGGCCATGCTGCGCGTCGTGGCCGACGATCCGGAGCTTGCCGCGCTGTTCGCCGGCACCGGGCACTCTCCCGCGACGATCGTTCCCGGTGAGCCGGTGGCGGAAGCTGGCCTTGCCCCGCATTGGCTGGTCGAGCGTTTCGCGGCCAGCGCGGTTTCCGAAACCGATGCCATGGCGCTGCTGGACCGCGCCCCGCTGGACATTCGCGTCAACACCCTGCGTCCCGGACGGCTCGACCTGCCCGAGGGCGGTGAACGGTCCGTGGCCGCGCATGGCTGGCGCTATCCGCCCGAAACCAGCATCGAACAGTCCGACGCCTATGTTCACGGCGCCATCGAAGTGCAGGACACCGGATCGCAGCTGACCTGCGAAGCCGTGGCCGCACGGCCGGGCGAGACGGTGATAGACCTTTGTGCCGGGGCAGGGGGCAAGACCCTCGCTCTGGCAGCGGCGATGGAAAACAGCGGCATTCTGGTTGCCGCCGATACCGATCGTGCGCGCCTTTCGCGCCTTGCACCGCGTGCGGAGCGCGCCGGGGCCACCGCAATCGAAACCGTGTTGCTCAATCCCAACAAGGAAGCGCAGGCACTGCAGCGCTTTGCCGGGGCGGCGGACGCCGTGCTGGTCGATGCGCCCTGTTCGGGCACCGGCACCTGGCGCCGCAATCCGGAGGCGCGCTGGCGACTGACCGAAGCGCAACTGGCACGCTATGCGGCGATCCAGTCGCGCCTGCTGGACGTAGCGGCGGAACTGGTGCGACCGGGCGGACGGCTGGTTTTCGTCACCTGTTCGTTGCTGGACGAAGAGGGCGCCGATCAGGCGGCGGCCTTCCTGCGCCGCCATTCCGGCTGGCGCGCGGAAACGCCGGTGCTTCCCGCCGGAACGCCGCGCGGGGAGGGACTGCGCCTTTCGCCCTGGCACGATGGGACCGACGGCTTTTTCGTCGCACGCTTTCATCGGCTGTGATAGCGTCGGGCGTTATGATGAGGACCAAGCCCTCGGCCAAGGACCTGTTGATGCGTTACACGCCTGTTGCCATTGCCCTTTCTCTCGTTGTTGCCGTCTCTTCCAGCGCGATCCTCTCGCAGCCTGTCGCGCCGATGGATCCGCGCGCGGCCAATCTGCTGGGCGAAGGTCATGCCGCCGTTGCTTCGGGCGACATCAATGCGGCTATCGACTCTTATGAAGCGGCGCTGACGGTCGCCCCCGGCAATGTGTCGGTTCTGCTCGCGCTGGCAGACGCCACGCGCCGCCAGGGCCTGCAGGGCAAGGCTTTGCACTATTACCGCGTGGCGCTGGTTTCGGACCCGCGCAATCTGGAAGCGATCGCCGGCGAAGGCATTGCGCTGGCCGAAAAGGGCGCGACCGATAAGGCCGGCCGCAATCTTGCCCGCCTGCAGACGCTTTGCGGCAAGGATTGCGCGGAAACGCAGCAGCTTGCGGCCGAGATTTCCAAGATCGGCACGCCGCGCATGGTCAGCGCCGATGCAGTTGCGCCCAAGCCGGTGGTTTCGGAAAACTGATCCTTCGATCCTTCGACAAGCTCAGGATGAGCGGATGTTGTGTAATCCGCTCATTCTGAACTGCGACGTATTGCCAAGCCCCGCTCGCTCTGAGCTTGTCGAAGGGCTTGGCGCAAGCACGCCTCAAATCAGCGCGCGGAATTCTTCCAGAACGGCACGATAGACGCGCTTCTTGAAGGGGATGATCAGGTCGGGCAGCTGCTCGGCTTCCACCCATTTCCAGTCGTTGAATTCGGCCGGCTTGTGGGCTTCCAGATCGACATTGTCGTCGCTGCCTTCGAAGCGCAGCAGGAACCAGGTCTGGCGCTGGCCGCGATACTTGCCCTTCCACAGCTTGCCGATCAGTTCGTCCGGCAGATCGTACAGCAGTTCCTCGCGCGTGCGGGACAGGACGGTCACGTCCCGCTCGGTCACGCCGGTTTCTTCCCAAAGTTCGCGCAGCGCCGCGTCCTTCAGGTCTTCGCCATCGTCGACGCCGCCCTGGGGCATTTGCCACCAGTCGCCTTCCTTGGTGTCGATTCGCTTGCCGACGAAGACCTTTCCATCGGAATTGACCAGCATGACACCGACGCAGGGACGGTAGGGAAGGGACGCGAAATCATTCATCGTCGGAGAGAAATCCAGATTGTGAGGGGAAGGCTCGTCGCCGGGATCTGCTTGTGGATCGCTGTTTCGGAGCGCATGTCCGGCACAATGGCCCAAGCCCACGCGCAAAGCCAGCGCGATTTATCGTTCTATCCCCGGTAACCCTTTCGGGAACGATTCAGGCAGGGTCGGGATTTCGACCTTGAGAGTTTTTCTGTTTTGCACCGGTAGTAAGCAGGCATAGTCTGGGCGCGGGAGACAATTCGGCCGGCATCAGAACGGTACTCCCGGAGGAGGACGATGATGGCGACAGTGGTGTCGGATCAAGGCCCGTCGAATCAAAGCGCGTCGAATCAGGACGCATCCCCGCAGAGTGGCCCCGTAGAGGCCGTCGTCGTTCGCTTTGCCGGGGACTCTGGCGATGGCATGCAGTTGACCGGCGGGCAGTTCACCCTGTCCACCGCGCTGGCCGGCAACGATCTGGCGACGTTTCCGGACTTCCCCGCCGAAATCCGCGCGCCGCAGGGCACGCTGTTCGGCGTTTCCGCCTTCCAGATCAATTTCGGCTCCAGCGAGATCACTACGGCGGGTGACGCGCCCGACGTGCTGGTGGCGATGAACCCGGCCGCGCTGAAGACCAATGTGCAGGCGCTGAAGCCCGGCGGGCTGGTGATCGTCGACACTGGCGAGTTCAACAAGCGCAACCTGGAAAAGGCGAAGTACGAAACCAACCCGGTGGAGGACGGCAGCCTCGCCAAATGGGATGTGCTGGCCTTCGATATTTCGGCTTTGACCATGGAAGCGGTGAAGCCCTTCGGCCTTGGCAACAAGGAAGCGCTGCGCTGCAAGAACATGTGGACGCTGGGGCTGGCGCTCTGGATGTTCGACCGCGATCGGCAACCGCTGGTGGACTGGCTGAACGCCAAGTTCGCGAAGAACCCGGTGCTGGCAGAGGCTAACGTGGCCGCGCTCAACGCCGGCCATGCCTATGGCGAGACGGCGGAACTGGCCGGCCCGCTGCACAAGCAACATATCGATCCGGTGCCTTCGCAGCCCGGCCTCTACCGCACGATCACCGGGGCCGAGGCGGTCTCGCTGGGGCTGGTGGCCGGCGCGCAGCTGGCGGGCCTGCCGATGTTCTTCGGAGGCTATCCGATCACGCCGGCATCGGCGGTGCTGCACAATCTGGTGAAGATGAAGGAGTTCGGCGTCACCACCTTCCAGGCGGAGGATGAGATCGCCGCGATCTGCGCGGCCATCGGCGCGAGTTACGCCGGGCATCTTGGCGTCACCTCGTCCTCCGGCCCCGGCATTGCCCTCAAGGGAGAGGCGATGGGGCTGGCGATCATGACCGAGCTGCCGCTCGTCATCGTCAATTCGCAGCGCGGTGGGCCATCCACCGGGCTGCCCACCAAGACCGAGCAGTCGGATCTCTATCAGGCCGTCTATGGCCGCAATGGCGATGCGCCGCTGCCGGTGGTCGCCGCGCGGTCCCCTGCCGATGCGTTCGAATGCGCGATAGAGGCCTGCCGCATCGCCACCCAGTACATGACGCCGGTGATCCTGCTGACGGACGGCTATATCGGCAATGCTTCCGAGCCGTGGAAAGTGCCCGATCCGGCCACTTTCGCGCCGTTTCCCGTCACGTTCCTGGGTGAGAGCAACGATCCCGAAGGCAAAGTGCTGCCCTACAAGCGTGACGAACGGGGCGTGCGACCTTGGATCAAGCCCGGCACGCCCGGCCTGATGCACCGCATCGGCGGGATCGAGAAGGCGGTGGACACCGGCAACATCGATTATGCGCCCGATGTCCACCAGCACCAGACCGACGCCCGCAAGGCGAAGATCGACGGGGTGGCGCAGACCGTTCCCGCGCAGGAGGTCTGCCTTGGCAACCCCGGTGGGCAGCTGGCCGTGGTGGGCTGGGGGTCGACTTTCGGGCCGATCCATCAGGCGGTGCGCCGGGCGCGGAAGAAGGGGCTGGACGTCAGCCATATCCACGTGCGCCATATTTGGCCGCTGCCGGCGAACCTTGGTGAATTGCTGGCCGGTTACGACAACGTTCTCGTGCCCGAAATGAACACCGGGCAGTTCAAGACGGTGCTGCGTGACCAGTTCCTGATCGACGCAGTGCCCCTGTCCAAGACCAGCGGCCAGCCATTCGCCATTGCCGAACTGGAAGCGGCGATTGGTCGGTTTTTCGACGGCGTGCCGGACAATGAGGGTGGAGAGGTCGCGGTGAACGAGACCCAGCTTCCCGCACCGGAAATAGAACAGCCCTGATTCTTGGCACCAAGCCTGGAGACGATCATGAATGACATGACCCCCGTGACCACGCTGAAAGACTGGGAAACCGATCAGGAGGTGCGCTGGTGCCCCGGCTGCGGCGACTATGCGATCCTGAAGGCGGTACAGCGCACACTGCCGATGGTGGGCGCGGATCCGAAGAACACCGTGTTCGTTTCCGGCATCGGCTGTTCCAGTCGCTTTCCCTACTACGTGGAGAGCTATGGATTTCACACGATCCATGGCCGCGCACCGGCAGTAGCCACCGGGATCAAGCTGGCCAATCCGGACCTCGATATCTGGCTGGTGACCGGTGACGGCGATGGCATGTCGATCGGCGGCAACCACACGATGCACGTGCTGCGCCGCAATCTCGATTGCCAGATCCTGCTGTTCAACAACGAGATCTACGGCCTCACCAAAGGCCAGTATTCACCCACGAGCCGCGTTGGTACGCCTTCACCCACATCGCCGGTCGGATCGGTGGACCGTCCCGCGCTGCCCTGTGCTTTTGCGCTGGGGGCCGGGGCCCGCTTCGTGGCGCGTGGCTATGACGTCTCCAAGGATCTGCCCGATGTGTTGAAAGCCGCCTACGAGCATCGCGGCGCGGCGTTCATCGAGATATTCCAGAACTGCATCGTCTACAACAAGGACCGCTTCGACGACTTCACCGCCAAGGCCGTGGCGGCGGACAACCAGATTCAGGTGCGCGATGGCGAGCCCCTGTTGTTCGCCAAGGACACCAAGGGACTGGCGCTCGATCTTGATACGCTGTCGCTCAAAGTCGTCGATGTGGTGGAGGGCGACTGGCAGGCGGCCGGTGTGGCTGTGCACAACGTCCGCAATCGGGGGCTGGCGCATATGCTGGTGGAGATGCCGTTCGGGCCATTCCCGATGGCGCTGGGCGTGATCTACGACGATCCGGCGCCGACGTTCGAAAGCGCCGTGGTAGAGGAACGGGCAAGGCTGATCGCGGGCAAGACGGCCGATCTCGGCAAGCTGCTGGGCAAGGGCCAGACCTGGGTAGTCGAGGAAAAGGCGGGATAAAGTCGGAAGTGCGCGCATCCGGGCAGACTATCACCCACGACCATCACCCCCTCCCACTCCGTCATCCCCGCGAAGGCGGGGATCCCGCTTTCTTCTTTTTCAGCCACAGAGACGCGGAGACGCAGAGAGGGCAGTCTCAGCCCGATCTCTCTGCGTGCGCAAAAAGCGGGACCCCCGCCTTCAGGGGGGCGACGAGAAAAGTTGATCAGAGAAACGGGCGGACAGCATAATCGCTTCCGATATCCCGCCTTCGATGCAAGACACTGCTCCCCATGGATAATCTCACCCACAGCCTGGTCGGCTGGGCGCTAGGCGAAACCGGCCTGAAGCGCCGTACGCGCAAGGGGCTGGCGGCCTTGGTGCTGGCGGCCAACATGCCCGATATCGATGTATTCTTCGGCTGGTCCCCATGGGCGCCGCTGGCGATGCATCGCGGATTTACGCATGGGCTGGTCGGCGGCGTGCTGCTTATGCCGCCGCTGCTGGCAGGGATGTTGTGGCTGCTCGACCGTTGGCAGATGCGGCGCGGCACGGTGTTCCGCAGCGGACTGCCGATGCGCTTCGGCTGGTTGCTGGCGCTCTGCTATCTGGGCGCGCTGACCCATCCCATGCTGGACCTGCAGAACGTCTATGCGATCCAGTTGCTCTCCCCGATGCGGGGGGATTGGTTCCACACCGATGGCCTGTTCATCGTGTCGCCCTGGCTGCTGGCGATGCTGGGCGTCGGGATTTGGGGAAGCCGGCAGCGGGCGAAGCGGGGAAGGGCTAACGCCGGGCGGCCTGCGCTGGCAGCTCTGGCGGGCGTGGTGGGCTTCATTATGCTCAACATCGGCCTATCCGCGCTCGCATGGCGGGCACCTTCGATGGGCGAGCCTCATGCCGCACCCGATCGCGTCTTCGCTTCGCCGGAGCCGCTGGCGTTCTGGCGCCGTGACGTCATTTGGCGACAGCAGGGGCAGATCGCCTTCGGCCGCTACGATCCTTTCCGCAGCCTCACCACGCTGACCGAAAGCACTGGGCCGATTGCTGACAATATGGGCGATCCGTTGGCGGCAAAGGCGGGCCGGGCCACTCCGGCAGCGCAGAAGTTCCTGGCCTGGTCGCAAATGCCGATGGCGCGGATCGAACGGCATGGCTGCACTGCTAAGGTGACCTTCGGCGATGCGCGCTACACCGGGCCGGCCGTGCGACGCAATTTCAACGTCGCCGTCGATGTGCTTACGGGTGCTCCGGGCTGTCCGTCTCGGTGATATCCGCCACTGCCTCCGCCGGGCGATAGAGCGTGGCGCTGGCGGTGAAGGCCCAGGCCGCGCCGCCCAGCCAGCCGGCCATCACGTCGCTGGGCCAATGCACGCCCAGCCAGACCCGGCTCCATGCGATGCAGAGGCTCAGCAGCACGGCGGCGGCGATCAGCGTGTGCCGCACGCCCGCGCGCGCGTTCAATGCCGCAAAGGCGAGGGCCAGCGCGATATAGGTCGATGCCGAATTGAAGCTGTGTCCGCTGGGAAAGCTGGCGCCGCCCGCTTCGGTCAGGTGGGGCACGATTTCGGGACGCGGGCGGCCAAACAGCGCTTTCAGCAGAGTGTTGACCATGCTGCCCGTGATCACCGTCAGCGCCAACAGCACCGCCTCCCTCCGACATCGCAGCCAGAACAGGGCGACGACCGCAAGGGTGGTGAACAGGGTGATCAGTAACGATCCGCCCATCGCGGTAAGATCGCGCACCCATTCAAGCAGCTTTACCGGGCCGAGCGGCCGCAAGTCTCCCGCGCGCCAGAACAGCAGGCCTAACTGGTCGAAGTGCTGCGTGCGGCCGGTGGGAACGGCCCATACGAATGCGGCGAACCCTGCCCAGCAGACGGCAGCGGCAATCGCCGCCTTGCGCGGATCGATGCGGTGGCGGGGCAGGATGGGGACTTTGGGCAAAGGGTTCATGGCGCTAGGAAACCGTGATGACTACGAAGCGTTCCGGCACCATGAAAACTCCCGTGATCGTCTGGCTGCGGCGCGACCTGCGCCTGTCGGACCAGCCTGCCATTGTCGAGGCTGCAAGCAAAGGGCCGGTTATCCCGGTCTACGTGTTGGACGACGAAACGCCCCGCCACCGGCGCATGGGCGCGGCGTCCCGCTGGTGGCTGCACCATTCGCTCGCCAGCCTGGATGAGAGCCTCTGCGAGAAGGGATCGCGCCTGATCCTGCGGCGGGGCAAGTGCGAGGATGTGCTGGCCGATCTCATCAAGGAAACCGGCGCGCAGGAGGTTCATGCGCTGCACCACTACGAACCCTGGTGGCGCAATGCCGAAAGGGCGGTGGGCAAGGCGGTGGACCTGCACCTCCACCACGGCAATTACCTCGCCCCGCCGGGGTCGGTGCTGAACGGATCGGGCAATCCCTACCGCATCTACACCCCGTTCTGGCGGGCGCTGAACGAGCGGATGCCGCCGCACGAACCGCTACGTCGCCCGCAGAAGATCGATGCGCCGCACATGTGGCCGAACTCCGACCGGCTGGAGGATTGGAACCTGTTGCCCAGCAAGCCCGACTGGGCCGGCGGCATGCGCGATATGTGGCAGCCGGGCGAGGAGGGCGCGAAGAAGCGCCTCCATGACTTCGCCGAAGAAGCAGCGCGCTATGAAGCGCAGCGCAACCTGCCTTCCGTGGAGGGCACCTCGTTCCATTCGCCTCACCTGCATTTCGGAGAGATTTCGCCCGCGCAGGTCTGGCATGCAGTGGCTGATGCCGGCGGTTCGGTGGACGTGTTTCTGGGGGAGCTGGGCTGGCGCGACTATGCGCAGAACGTGATCCTGGCGCTGCCCGACTATGGCAGCCATTCCGCCAAGGAGGACTTCGCGCACCTTCACTGGCGCAGCGGCAAGGGCGCCGAGGCGGACCTGAAGGCATGGCAACGCGGCATGACCGGCTATCCCATCGTCGACGCCGGGATGCGCCAGCTCTGGCACACGGGCTGGATGCACAACCGCGTGCGGATGATCGCCGCCAGCTTCCTGATCAAGCACCTGCTGATCGACTGGCGCGAGGGGGAGCAGTGGTTCTGGGATACGCTGGTGGATGCCGACTATGGCTCCAACGCGGTGAACTGGCAGTGGAGCGCCGGCTCCGGCGTGGATGCGCAGATGTTCGTGCGGATCATGGCGCCGCTCAGCCAGTCGGAGAAATTCGACGCTGCCGCCTATATCCGCGAATGGGTACCCGAGCTGGCCGATCTGCCCGAACCGGAGATCCATGATCCATCGCCTATGGTCCGCCCAAAGGGCTATCCCGCCAAGCTGGTCGAGCATCGCGACGGGCGCGAACGGGCTCTTGCAGCGTGGCAGAAGCTTAAGACAAACAACTAGGCAGTATAGGCAATTGCCCTCGGCCGAGAACGGGATCATATCCGGAACCATGAACGCGCATGCACCCGGGAGAGGCGAAGAACTGGTCGATGGCGGACGGGCGATCGGCGTCGGTCCGCAATGGCTGGCAAAGTTGTGGTCGGGCGGTGTGGCGAAGATTCTCGACCGGATCGACGCGGGCCTCATTCGCGGATCGATAGAGGCCACGCTGCCTTCGGGTGAGACGCGGATGCTGGGCGGGCGGCAGCCCGGATTCGACGCGGCTGTGCATCTGAAAAGCTGGCGCGCTCTGCTGCGGCTGGCGACGTCGGGCTCGGTCGGCTGGTATCAGGCGTGGGAAGCGGGCGAGTGGGACAGCCCCGATCCGGTGCCGCTGTTCGCGCTGTTCATGGACAATGCCCGCAGCCTGGGCGACACAGCGCGGGCACGCGGCCCATGGCGACTGGCGACCCGGCTGATGCACTGGCTGCGCCGCAACAGCCGCGCCGGTTCGCTGCGCAACATTCACGCGCACTACGATCTGGGCAACGATTTCTATGAGGCGTGGCTGGGCGACACCATGCTCTATTCCAGCGCGATCTACACCAAGCCCGGCAGCGGGCCGAATGCGCTGGCGCAGTTCGTCACCCCGCTGGATGCGGCGCAATCGAACAAGATCGTGGCCATCGCGCGCCGGCTGGCGCTGCAGCCCGGTGGGCGCGTGCTGGAAATCGGCTGCGGCTGGGGCACGCTGGCGGCCTTCCTTGCCGATTGCGAGCAAGTCGCGGTCGATGCGATCAGCCTGTCCGACGAACAGCTTGCCTATGCGCGTCAGCGCTGGAAGCCGCAGACCGGCACGGTGGATTTCCGCAAGCAGGACTATCGCGACGTTGCCACTGCGAACGGCGCCGCGCTCTACGACGGAATTGCCTCGGTTGAGATGGTGGAGGCGGTGGGGCGCCAATACTGGCCCGATTTCCTCGATTGCGTGGCGCAGAACCTGAAGCCGGGCGCCCGCGCGGCGATCCAGTACATCTCGATGGATGAACGGATTTTCGAATCCTATGCCCGCAGCGCCGATTTCATCCAGACTTTCGTGTTCCCCGGCGGCATGCTGATCAACGAGCCGGAATTCCGCGCTCTGGCCGAGGAACGCGGCCTCACCTGGGAAGACCGCAAGGGCTTCGGGCAGGACTATGCCCGCACTCTGCACGCCTGGCGCGAGAATTTCGACGCGGCGGTGGAAGGCGGACGGCTACCCCCCGGCTTCGACGAACGCTTCATCCGCCTCTGGCGCTTTTACCTGATGTACTGCGAAGGCGGCTTTCTGGGCGGCGGCATCGACGTGGCGCAAGTGACGCTGGTGAAAGCCTAGCGGGCGGGCCTAGCGCTTGCCCACCCCGTTGCAACTAACTTCGCTACGCTTCGTAAGTCTCGCGACCCTCCCGCCTGTGGGAGAGGTTGGGGTGCGCTTTCCCGCCTTCAGCAACGCGGGTATTTCGATTGGATCGTCGAAACGCGACAGGGTCGGCTTCGGACAATCATCTGCGCGCCGCTTTACGGCTGCAATGTTGGGTGAGCGGCCCCTTGCTTGACCCAAGTCCGGCGAGTGCCGTTGTTACGGCATGGTTGGATTGCGTCTGACCATCATGATCCGGGCAATTTTCGTAGCACTACAGGTGATCACCATGGCGTAAGCTTTATCCCATGGACGATCAGTCGCTCGCGTGACGAAAACAATGAGCGACGCATAGCCCGAGTATATTTGAGAGACGTGATTGTCCTTCGCATACCATTGACGAAGATATTCAATTATTTCGTTATGGCCTCGTGCGAGGGTCTTTCCGTCATCAGACAAAATGATTGCATCTGATTCTAACAGTTCGTCAATTTGAGAGAAGTCGCCCCTCTCAATTGCAGAAGGCAACATCTTTTCGACGCGCCACACGCCTTCTGAAACCGGCGGAATGATCGAGGCGCGTGCAGTGACAGGTAGCGCGCAAAGCGTAGCCAATAGAAGCAGAAAGCGCATCATCCGGTTAGGTATAGCACACCTTAAAACGACTGCTATGTCAGCGTATGCCGTATGGCAGGTTTTGGATCGAAATTGCATAGCTCCGCCATTCCCGTTTTGGGAACCGCGCCATGTGACGGTTGTGACTTCCGGCGCTGCAACGCGGGCATTGCATTCAGGCAGAAGAAGAGATCGTGTCCCGGGAGGTGGTGTAGCTGAGGGTTGAGGTGGTCACCGTGATTTTCGGATAGGTTTGGGTTGCGAAACTCGAACCTGACGGAAGGAATCACGATGACCGATCCGATGATGCACCTGCGTTCGCTGGTAGAGAAGACCCCGGACGCGGATATTCTACGCGAGATGATCTCGTTTGCCGCCGAGCGGCTGATGGAGATGGAAGTCGGCAACCTGACTGGCGCTGGCTACGGCGAGAAGTCTCCCGACCGGCTTGTTCAGCGCAACGGGCACCGCGAGCGCGACTGGCAGACGCGGGCCGGCACTGTCGAGCTGCGGATCCCAAAGTTGCGCAAAGGCAGCTACTTTCCCGTTTTCCTCGAACCACGTCGGATGGCGGAGCGGGCGCTGACTGCGGTGATCCAGGAGGCCTACATCCAGGGCATTTCCACCCGCTCAGTGGACGATCTGGTCAAAGCGCTTGGCATGGACGGCATCTCCAAGAGCCAAGTGAGCCGCCTATGTGAGGAGCTCGACGAGCGCGTGCATACCTTCCTGGACCGCCCGATCGAAGGGGATTGGCCGTACCTTTGGATCGACGCAACCTACGTGAAGGTTCGGCAGAATGGGCGGATCGTCTCGGTGGCGGTGATCGTCGCGGTAGGCGTGAACAGCGACGGTCGCCGCGAAGTGCTGGGCATGGACATCGGCGCCTCGGAAGCCGAGCCTTTCTGGACCGCCTTCCTGCGCAAGTTGACGCGCCGAGGACTGCGCGGCGTCAAGCTGGTCATCTCCGACGCGCACGAAGGCATCAAGGCAGCCGTCTCCAAACTGCTCTGTGCCACGTGGCAGCGCTGCCGGGTTCACTTCATGCGCAATGCGCTGGCTCATGCCGGTAAAAGCGGCCGCAGGGTTGTCTCCGCCTTCATCGCCACCGCCTTCGCTCAGGAAACACCCGAGGCCGCCAGCCAGCAATGGCGTGCCGTGGCCGATCAGGTGCGACCCAAACTGCCCAAACTGGCAAACCTGATGGATGAAGCCGAACCCGATGTGCTGGCCTACATGACCTTCCCGCGCGAGCATCGCGCCAAATTACACAGCACAAACCCCATCGAGCGCCTCAACGGCGAAATCAAACGCCGCACGGATGTCGTCGGCATCTTCCCCAATGAGGCTGCCATCACCCGACTCATCGGCGCTATCCTCATGGAACAGTCAGACGAATGGGCCGTCCAGCGTGCCCGCTATATGACCCTTGAAACCATGGCGCCGGTCAGCGACAATCCAATCACCATGCTCTCAGCAGTCCCAGGAGCATGAACGGCCCAGACGGATGCCGAAATGCGCGGCGCCTCGGCTTCAGCTACACCACGCCCCGGGACACAGTCGAAGAAGAAAAGAAGAAGTTCGCGCGGAGGCGCTAACGGGTTGCGTGGCGCAGCACGCCATTTCCTTTCAGCATGGAGGAACCGCAGCCTCGAAAGGGAGGGCGGCTTTGCCGCCGGAACGACTTCTTTGCGCCTCCGCGCCTCCGCGCGAACCCATTCTTAAACCGAGGGCTTCAGGCCTCGCCGCCAGTCAGCAGCAGGTGGCAGGCTTGTCTCGGCGGCTGGTGGCGCGCAGGGAAGCGATGACGGCGGCTTGGTCGCGGAGCATGGCGGCGGCCTGCAGCATGGCCGCCTCGGCGGTAGTGTCTGCGGACCGGGGGCCCGCCAGCGTTGCCCACATTTCCAGGGTTCGGGCCAGTTCCTCGGCCTCGCGCTGATCCACCATGGTCTCCCTGTCGTTGCGGATTGCTCCGGCATCTTGGGGAGGCGTATCTTCTTCAAATGGCTGAAAGATCGACGCTTAATCTGCGAACGTGCCACTGCGTCGGACGAATGACATGCGGACGCAGGCGAGTGGTGGCAGGGCGTCAGCTGCCCGCGCCGCTCCAGCGGGCCAGGATCGATTCGAGGATGATCGGGCTCAGCAGCTGTTCGAAGGCGCAGCCGACAAGGCCGTCCTGCCACCAGATCACGCGCGAAGGCAGGGCCTCCATGCCGGGCAGCGTCAGCCAGCAATAGGTGCCGGGATGGACGCGGCTGATCGCGGTGGTGGAAAAGCCAGAGAGCGAAAGGTCGCGCACCGCCGTCTGGAAACCCTTCGCGCCCGATGCGCGAAAGCTGGCCGGAATCGAAATGCGCACGCGCGGTGCGCTGCGGTCTTCCTGCGCGGCCAGTTCGTAGCGGTGCGGCGGTTCAGTTTTGATCATCGGCCCGATACCTGTCCCGTTTTTGACGGCGCGGGGATCACGGCGCCGTCCGGACGAAGGATCGCCGAATGCAGTTACCAGCGCGTTACGAAGGCTGGTTAACGGTTTCGCGGTGCCGGGTCTCGAACTGTTCACCAAGCAGCGCCACGATCCGCTCTGCCACCACTTCGGGCGGCTTCACCGATGCGGGCGCTTCGCCCGGATAGGCGCGGGCGCGCATGGCGGTGCGGGTGGCACCGGGATTGACCACGGCCACGCGGACCTTGGACGTGTTGCGCGTTTCTTCGGCGTAGCAATCCAGCAGCACGTCGGCCGCGGCCTTGCTGGCGGCATAGGCGCCCCAGAATGCGCGGGGCTTTTCGGCGACGGTGCTGGTCATGCCGATCACGCGGGCATCGTCGCTCTTGCGCAGCAGCGGATCGAAGTTCGCGATCAGCGCCTGCGTGGCAAGGACGTTGGTGGTCAGTGCCTTGTTGAAGGCGCGCTGGTCGATATCGGCCACGCTGGTCAGTTCGGGCAGGATCGCCGCGTTGACGACCATGATGTCCAGCTTGCCCCAGCGCTGCGAGACGGCGGTGGCAAGGCGGGCGATGCCGTCCGGCTCCACCAGATCGACCGGCGCGATCGTGGCCGCGCCGCCCGACTGGTAGATCTGTTCCTCGATCGCTTCCAGCGCCTTGGTGTCGCGCCCGGTCAGCAGCACATGCGCGCCGGCCTGCGCCAGCGCCACGGCCGTTGCCGCACCGATGCCACGGCTGGAACCGGTGACAAGCGCCACCTGCCCGTCGAACGGCTTTGCCCCCGCCAATTCGCTCACGCTGCGGTCAGCTCGGTCGAAAAGCGATCGGTGAAGTCGGTCAGCTTGGTCGGATATTCGCCCGAGAAGCAGGCGTCGCAGAACTGCGGGCACTTCTTGATGCGCTTTTCCTCGCCGACCGCGCGGTAGAGACCGTCGATCGAAACGAAGGCCAGGCTGTCGGCCTTGATGAAGTCCGCCATGGCCTGGATGTCCATGTTGGCGGCCAGCAGCTTCGAACGCTCCGGCGTGTCGACGCCGTAGAAGCACGAATGCTCGGTCGGCGGGCTGGCGATGCGCATGTGCACTTCGGCAGCGCCGGCATCGCGCATCATCTCGACGATCTTGAGCGAGGTGGTGCCGCGCACGATCGAATCGTCGATCAGGATGATCCGCTTGCCTTCCACGACGGCGCGGTTGGCGTTGTGCTTGCGCTTTACGTCGGCATTGCGGGCGGCATCGCCCGGCTGGATGAACGTGCGGCCGACATAGTGCGAGCGGATGATGCCCAGTTCGAACGGAATGCCCGACTCCTGCGCATAGCCGATGGCGGCAGGCACGCCGCTGTCAGGCACGGGGATCACGACGTCGGCAGCGGCGGGCGCTTCCTTGGCCAGTTCCATGCCGATCTGCTTGCGCACGCCGTAGACCGAGCGGCCGTCCATCACCGAATCGGGACGGCTGAAGTAGACGTGCTCGAAGATGCAGGGGCGCGGTGCCGGGTTGCCGAAGGGGCGATGGCTGGAGATCGTGCCCTTGTGGTCCACCTGAACCATTTCACCCGGCTCGATCGAGCGGATGAATTCGGCGCCGATCACGTCGAACGCCACGGTTTCCGAAGCGAACACGGTGGCGTCGCCGATGCGGCCCATCACCAGCGGACGGATGCCCAGCGGATCGCGGCAGGCGATCATGCCCTCTGCGGTCATGCAGATCAGCGAGTAGGCGCCTTCCACCATGCGCAGCGCGTCGACGAAACGGTCGAGCAGGGTGGGGTAACGGCTGGTGGCGACGAGGTGGATGATCACCTCGGTATCGGAGGTCGACTGGAAGATCGAACCCTTCGACACGAGATCGCGCTTCAGCGTCATCGCGTTGGAAATGTTGCCGTTGTGGGCGATCGAGAAACCGCCGTCGGCAAGGTCCGCGAACAGCGGCTGCACGTTGCGCAGGCCCGAACCGCCGGTGGTGGCATAGCGCACGTGGCCGGAAGCCATGGTGCCGGGCAGGGTGTCCAGCTCACGCTGGGAGAACACTTGCGCCACATGGCCAAGGCCGCGGTAGGAGTGGAACTCCGACCCGCTGAAGCTGGTGATGCCCACCGCTTCCTGCCCGCGATGCTGGAGCGAGTGAAGCCCGGCGGCGGCGATATTCGCGGCCTCACGAGCGCCGATTACGCCGAAGATGCCGCACTCTTCGCGCAGCTTGTCCCCGTCGGCGTCAAGGAAGGGGTTAGTCAGGTTCATGGGTGTTTTTTCCGGCCCGTTGGCGCGTCAATATCTGGCGCGCATTTGGATCGGATCGGCCCGAATTGCAAGGGGAGAAGCCCTCGGCATGGCGCGGGTCGCGGCAAGGCGCCGGTATGACGGGGTTCTGCGCCGCCTCTGCGCCTGTCAGATGACCGTCTGATGACAGGTCTGATGACGGGGCGAAAGCATGATCTGCGCCCGAATCGCGGCGGCGGGGGTGGTGCCGGGAACAGTTCGGTGCTTCACGTATTGTTCAGCCACGCAAATTCACCCGTAGATGCCGCTCGCGGTGGTGCTTGCCAGTCTTCGCGCATAGCCTTAATGCCGCCCCATCCAACGATCTCAGACGGACCCGTCGCTTGATCCTGTCCCCTTTCGAATGGACCATTGCAAAGCGCTATATGCTGCCCGGAAAGGGTGAGCGCTTTATCGCATTGGTCGCCGGCATCAGCCTTGTTGCCGTCATGCTCGGCGTCGCCGCGCTGGTTATCGTCATGAGCGTCATGAACGGTTTCCGCGCCGAACTCTTCGACAAGATCGTGGGCCTGAATGGCCATGCGATCGTCCAAGGCTATGGCAGCCGGATCGATAACTGGCAGGATGTCCTGAAGGACATTCAAAGCACGCCGGGCGTCACCCGGGCATCGCCGCTGATCGAACAGCCGCTGCTCGCCAGCTTCAACGGCCGGGTGGAGGCGATCCTCGTGCGCGGCAACACCGCCACCGACATCGGCCGCCTGAAGGACAAGATGAAGTCCGGTAATCTGGCCGAATTGCGGCCGGACAGCAACAATGTCGCCATCGGCAGCCAACTGGCGCAGAACCTTGGCGCGCAAGTGGGGGACATGATCACGGTGATCAACCCGCAGGGCCGCGCCACGCCGTTCGGCACGGTGCCGCGCCAGATCTCCTACCGCGTTGCCGCGATCTTCGAGATCGGCGTCTACGATTACGACAATGCCTTCGTGGTCATGCCGATGCGCGATGCGCAGACCCTGCTGCTCACCGGCGATACCGTGGGCATGATAGAGGTTACGACCACCGATCCCGACCATGTGGAGCGCATCCTGGCGCCGATCCAGCGCAAGCTGGCCGGCCGCGCCGTCGTCACCGACTGGAAGACCATCAACGCCTCCCTGTTCGAGGCGCTGGCGGTGGAGCGCGTGGCGATGTTCGTGGTGCTCTCCATCATCGTGCTGGTGGCGGTGTTCAACATCCTCTCCTCGCTGATCATGCTGGTGCGCGCCAAGACGCGCGACATTGCGATCCTGCGCACGATGGGCGCCACGCGGCGCTCGCTGCTGAAGGTCTTCGTGACCACGGGCTTCTGCATCGGCGCATTGGGGACGGTGGCCGGCGTGGTGATCGGCTTCATCTTCCTCTATTTCCGTCAGCCCATCGTTCATGCGGTGGAGATCGTGACCGGCCAGAACCTCTGGGATCCGTCGATCCGCTTCCTGACCGAGCTGCCCTCCCGCTCCGACCCCGTCGAGATCGCGGTCATCTGCGTGATGTCGCTGATCTTCAGTTTCCTTGCCACGCTCTACCCGGCCTACAAGGCGGCGAGCACCGATCCCGTGCAGGTGCTGCGCTATGAGTGATCCCGTCGTTCGCCTGAAGGCGCTGACCCGCAGCTTCGAACAGGGCGGCGTCACCATCGATGTGCTGCGCGGCGTCGATCTGGACGTGCAGCCCGGAGAGATCGTGGCGCTGCTGGGCCCATCGGGCTCGGGCAAGTCCACCATGCTGCAGGCCATCGGGCTGCTGGAAGGCGGTTTCGGCGGCATGATCGAGATTGCCGGGATCGATGCCTCGAAACTGGGCAAGGACCGCCGCGCGGCGGTGCGGCGCGATCACATCGGCTTCGTCTACCAGTTCCATCACCTGCTGCCCGATTTCAACGCGATCGAGAACGTGGTGCTGCCGCAGCTCATCACCGGCAAGCCGCGCGGCGAGTGCGAGGATCGCGCGAAGGAACTGCTGGGCGCGCTGGGCCTTGGCCAGCGCCTCGAACACCGGCCCAGCAAGCTTTCGGGCGGCGAACAGCAGCGCGTGGCCGTGGCCCGCGCGCTGGCGAACCGGCCGCGTCTGGTGCTGGCGGACGAGCCCACCGGCAATCTGGACGAGGCGACGGCGGACAAGGTCTTTGCCCAGTTCCTCGAACTCGTGCGCGGGCAGGGCAGTGCGGCGCTGGTCGCCACGCATAACGAGCGGCTGGCCGCGGCGATGGACCGGGTGGTGCGCCTTCACGAAGGCGTGCTGACCTGAGTCAAATGGGCCTGAGCCAAACGGGCCCGAGCCAAACGAGATCGCCCGGAGGGTATTGCCGCGTCAGGGACATTACCCTTGTGGGTATCCTGCAAGCGAAAGCGGAACTCGCGTTGAATTCGGCTATTTCGCATACCAGATACGATTAGAATACAAGCGCACAGAAGGATCGCAGAATATGAGCGACATTCCGTCCACCATCCGGGCTGAAAGCGCCGGACCGGACCGGTTTCACTGGGAAGACTCGGCAGAGCTTCACAAGTGCGCGGACGGCGGCGGCCTGTTTCACAACCTCAAGGTCATCCGCCGTGGCAGCGTGGGCGATCTGATCAGCTTTGTCATGTCGTTGCCGGAAAACGAGCAGGACGATTACGCGATCCAGAAGGACGGCGATCGCACCTTCCGCATCGGCGAAATCCGCGCCTTGTCCCGTCGCGACGACTTTCCCAGCAAGAGCGCGTGAGCAGCGATCCCCGCACCATCGCCGACTTCACGGCGAGCCTGCCCAATGGCGAGAAGATCAGTCTCGCCGACCGGGCGGGCAAGGTGCTGCTTGTCGTCAATACCGCCAGCAAGTGCGGGTTCACGCCGCAGTACAAGGGGCTGGAGGATCTCTGGCGCCAGCATGGCGCGCAGGGTTTCGAGGTGATCGCCTTCCCCTGCAACCAGTTCGGCGGTCAGGAACCTGGCGAAGCCGACGAGATCGCCAGCTTCTGTGAGGTGAACTTCGGCCTTTCCTTCCCGCTGATGGGCAAGGTGGAGGTGAACGGCGACAATGCGCCGCCGCTCTGGCAGTGGCTGAAGGCGGAAGCGCCGGGTGTGCTGGGCAGCAAGTCGATCAAATGGAACTTCACCAAGTTCCTGATCGGCCGCGATGGCAAGGTGGTGCGCCGCTATGCGCCTACCGACAAGCCCGAAGCCATCGAGAAGGATATCGCCGCGCTGCTCTGAGCGCGCTGCGGAGCCGGACAGGAAAAGGGGCGCTGCCGCGATGGCAGCGCCCCTTTTCGTTTGCTCAATAGAAAGCGCCGTAGATCACATCGACGACCGCGCGGTTGTAGCGATTGACCAGCAGAAGGTCGGGGCCCTAGCGCACCCAGTAGTAACCGGCCGGCGGCGGCCCGACGCCGATCATGGCGTAATCCTGGAACAGGTAGGCCGAGGACAGGAAAATGGCAGGTAGGATCATGCTCGTCCGCCAACGGCGATAGGAATAGCCGTGCGGATAGCGGAACGGCGGAGCGTGCATCGGCCGGAACGTCGGCGGGCGGCCCATGCCCGGACGGTGCGGCTGGTTGACCACGGGTGGGCGGTTGTTGTTCGGCGGCCGATAGTTGTTGCCGCCGCCGCTTGGCGGGCGTGTTGCGTTGCCGCCTCCACTTGGGGGCCGCGTTGCATTGCCACCACCACTGGGCGGCCGGGTGGCGTTGCCGCCGCCGCTTGGCGGACGTGTCGCGTTACCGCCTCCGCTTGGCGGCCGCGTGGCATTGCCGCCACCGCTGGGCGGCCGGGTGACGTTACCGCCGCCGCTTGGGGGCCGCGTCGCATTGCCGCCGCCGCTGCCCGGCGGCCGCGCGCCTTGCGATTGGCCCGGCGGCTTCTGCTGCGCCATGGCGGCGAACTCGTCGGGCAACAGGCCATCGGGCGCAAGCAAGAGGGGGATCAGCGCAAGATAGGCGTACTTCATTCAAAGCTCTCCAGTACGGCCACGAAAATGGACGAAAGGCGAAAGCGCGAAATGCGCGCCGCCGGGAACATGAATGGGACTTGCGGGAACCGTGGCCGATCTTCCGGAAAAGGGGGGGCGGCAATTCGGGCAAGCCGGACTCGATGAAGCTTGAAAGCGGACGATGCTCTTGTTTTAGGTGGCTTTCAAGGCCTTCTAGGGGGCGTCTATGTCGCTTTACCGCCCACTGGCCGCTCTCGGTCGGAGTGGCCGGTTTATCGCTATCCCCCGGCTTATCCCCAGCCTCCGGCCTGATCGCGCGGGGGTCTTGATCGTGCAGGGGGGCAACGCTTAAATTCCCCCGATGGCCCATGCTCCCTTTGTCCCGCTGCGCATCTTTTCGAGTTTCACGATGCTGGACGGGGCAATCGATCCCAAGGCCGCGGCCAAGCTGGCGAAGGAGCGCAAGTTTCCTGCCGCCGCGATCTGCGACCGCAATGGCCTCTATGGCGCCCCCACTTACGCGCAGGCCTGCAAGGGCGCCGGCGTGCAGCCGATCGTCGGCACGTTCCTGGCCATCGGCCGCCCCGGCGCCGTTGCGCAGGGGCAGGACCGCGCCATCGACTGGCTGGCCCTGTTCGCGCAGAACGAGGCGGGCTGGCTCAACTTGTGCGATCTTGTCAGCCGCGCGCACCTTGACCGGCCGCTGGAACTGGACGCCCATGTCGAACTGGACAGCCTGCGCGGCCATACCGATGGTCTGATCTGCCTGACCGGCGGCGGGGAGGGCGCGCTCGCCCGTCTCTACGCGGCGGGCAAGGCAGAGGCGGCGGAAAGCTATTGCGACACGCTGCAATCGCTGTTCGGCGACCGGCTCTATATCGAGATCACCCGCACGGGTGAGGATGTGGAGGAGGAGAGCGAGGAAGACCTGATCGCGCTCGCCTATGCACGCGACATCCCGCTGGTCGGCACGAATCCGGCGCAATACGCCGAGGCGAAGTTCCATCCCGCGCATGACGCGATGCTGTGCATCGCCAATTCCACGCAAGTCGACGCGCCGGAGCGTCCGCGATCCTCGTCCGAGCGTTGGGTAAAGCCGGTCGAGACGATGCAGGAGCTGTTTGCGGACCTGCCCGAGGCGCTGGCCAACACGCTCGTCGTCGCACAGCGCTGCGCCTACATGCCGCCGCGCCGCAAGCCGCTGCTGCCCAGCCTTGCCGGTGACCTTGAGGGCGAGGCGCGGATGCTGGCGGACAATTCGCGTGCCGGTCTGGCCCGCCGCCTTGCGCCTTATTGGCCGGACGTGACCGAGGACGAACTCGACGCCGCCATGGCCCTTCAGGGGGAGGAGCGCGAGACTGCCTACAAAGAACTGGCCGAACGCGGCGTTACCGAGGATTTCCTCGACTATGCCAAGCGCCTCGATTTCGAGGTGCAGATCATCGTCGGCATGGGCTTCCCCGGCTACTTCCTGATCGTTGCCGACTTCATCAAGTGGGCCAAGGACAACGATATTCCGGTGGGGCCGGGCCGTGGTTCGGGCGCAGGATCGCTGGTGGCCTGGGCGCTGACCGTTACCGACCTCGACCCGCTGAAGCTGGGTCTGCTGTTCGAACGCTTCCTGAATCCCGAACGCGTCTCGATGCCGGACTTCGATATCGACTTCTGCGAAACCCGTCGCGGTGAGGTGATCCGCTACGTCCAGCGCAAGTATGGGCACGATCACGTCGCCCAGATCATCACCTTCGGTAAGATGAAGGCCCGCGCGGTGCTGCGCGACTGCGGGCGTATTCTCCAGATGGGCTACGGCCGCGTCGACGGGCTCTGCAAGATGGTGCCCAACCATCCGACCGACCCCTGGACGCTGACCGAAGCGCTGCACGGCCGCAAGAAGCACGGCGTCACCTCCGATCCGCCGGTGGCCGAATTCCGCCGCGAATACGATGTCGACCATGAGGTGAAGCGCCTTGTGGACCTGGCCGTGCAGTTGGAAGGCCTGCCGCGCAACTCGTCCACCCACGCGGCCGGCGTGGTGATCGGCGACCGTCCGCTGGCGCAGCTGGTGCCGCTCTACCGCGATCCGCGTTCGGACATGCCGGTGACGCAGTTCGATATGAAGTCGGTGGAAGACACCGGCCTCGTGAAGTTCGACTTCCTTGGCCTGAAGACGCTGTCGGTGCTGAAGAAGGCCTGCGATCTGCTGGAACGGCGCGGCATCACGATCAACCTTTCGACCCTGGCATGGGACGATGCGGCGGTATACGAACTGCTGAAGCGCGGCGATACCGTGGGCGTGTTCCAGCTGGAATCGGAAGGCATGCGCCGCACGCTGGCGGCGGTGAAGCCGACCAATTTCGGCGACATCATCGCGCTCGTCTCGCTCTACCGACCGGGCCCGATGGACAACATTCCGCTGTTCGGCAGGCGCAAGAACGGCCTGGAGTCGATCGAATATCCGCACGACAAGCTCTCGGGCATCCTGAGCGAGACGTACGGCATCTTCGTCTATCAGGAACAGGTCATGCAGGCCGCGCAGATCCTGGCGGGCTACTCGCTGGGTGATGCTGACCTTCTGCGCCGCGCGATGGGCAAGAAAGTCCAGGCGGAAATGGACAAGCAGCGCCAGCGCTTCGTCGATGGCTGCAAGGAAGTGTCGAACATCGATGCCGCCAAGGCCAACGAACTGTTCGACTTGATCGACAAGTTCGCCGGCTACGGCTTCAACAAGTCGCACGCTGCCGCTTACGCGCTGCTCGCCTACCATACCGCGTGGTTCAAGGCGCATTACCCGCACGAATTCTATGCCGCATCAATGTGCTTCGACATGCACCAGTCGGAAAAGCTGGCGATCTTCGTGGACGACGCGCGCCGCAACGGCATTGAACTGGCCCCGCCGGACATCAACATGTCCGAAGCCGAGTTCTGCGTGGAAGAAACGCCGGACAGCCACGCCGTGCGCTATGCCCTCGCAGGCATCCGCAACGTCGGCGAAAAGGCGATGGAAGCGCTGGTTGCCGAGCGTGAGGCGAACGGCAAGTTCGAAAGCCTGGATGACGTGTTCCGCCGCGCCCCGGCCGGATCGATGAACCGCCGCCAGCTGGAAAGCCTTGCCGCGGCGGGCGGATTCGATGGGCTGGAGCCCAACCGAGCCAAAGTCCTCGCTAACGCGGACACGTTGCTGGCCGAGGCGGACCGTTCCTCGCGTGAGCGCAATTCGGACCAGAACAGCCTGTTCGGCGGCGACGATCATGTGGAGCAGGGCCTGCGCCTGTTCGATGCCGAGCCTTGGAGCCGCGCTGACCAGATGGCCAAGGAGCGCGAGAATTTCGGCTTCTACTTCGCGGCCCATCCGGTGGAACAATATCGCGCGGTCGCATCGGCCAACGGGGCGCGAACGTTCTCCAGCCTTATGGCCGGTGGCAGCGGCGGCGGGCGCGCCGGCGCGGTCATGGCGGCGATGGTGGAGAACGTGCAGAAGCGAAAGACCAAGCGCGGCAAGGACTTCGTGATGGTCGACTACTCCGACTCGTCGGGCAACTTCTCGGCCTGCTGTTTCGAGGAAAGCATGGTCGAAAGCTTCGTGAAGTGGGGCAAGGAGGGCGCTTGCGTCCTGCTCAATGTCGAACTCGACAGCCCCAACGCCGATGAGCCGCCCCGCGTCACCGTGCGCGGCGCGCGCCCTCTGGCCGAAGTGAAGGCGGACGCGCGCATGTTCCTGACGCTCGACATCCACCGGGTGGAGGCGGTGCAGGAACTGGCGCTGCTGATGCGTCCCGGCCCGGCCGGTTCGGGCGAGGTGATGGCGACGCTGCATCTTGGCGGCGGGCAGACGCAGAAAGTGCGACTGGGCCGCGACTTTGCGCTGGACGGTGAATTTGCCGAGCAGTTGCAGAGTGTGGAGGGCCTGTCCAACGTTTCGCTGATCGCGCGGCGGGGGCCGGAAGGACTGCGCCGGGCGGCTTGAGTTTGAAAAATGCCCATGCGGGCATTTTTCGAGCGGCACCGGCCCGCTCCCGCACCCGACCTCCCACGAGAGTGTCCTGATGGGAGGCCGGGTGCGGGAGCGGGCCGGTGCCGCGAAATCCGCGTGTCGCGAATTTCCAAACAGGTCCGAAAAAATCCCAAATTGAAACAACAGTGTCGGGACTTTGCGACGGACCGTGGAATGAGTGTCTTGCCTCACCGGCATGAGACCTCATAACTTTGGCGGCATAGCGGGAGATGGCTATGCCGGGGGACATGCAGGACTGGGACCTGCGCGTATCGGGTCTGATCGATCATGCCGCGCGGGAGCACGGCAATCGCGAAATCGTCACGCGGTGGGCGGATGGCTCCGTCACGCGCACGAATTGGGCCGGGATCCGCCGTGATGCGTTGAAGCTGGTGCAGGCGCTGCGCCGGATCGACATCTATCCCGGTGAACGGGTCGCCACTCTGGCCATGAACCACGGCCGCCATCTTGCGGCTTGGTTCGGGATCACCGGCGCGGGCTGCGTGCTCCACACCGTCAATCCGCGCCTGTTCGACGATCAGCTGGCCTGGATCGTCAATCACGCGGATGACCGCGTGCTGTTCTACGATGCCGCGTTCCGGCCGATGGTCGAGAAGCTGCTGCCGCTCTGCCCGAAGCTGGAACATGCGATCTGCTTCGATTCGACCGAATGGGGCATGGATTTCGAAGGCTGGATCGCCTGCGAGGATGGCGAGGCGCACTGGACGAGCGGCTGCGAACGGTCGCCCTGCATGTTGTGCTACACCAGCGGCACCACCGGGCAGCCGAAGGGCGTGGTCTATACGCACCGTTCGCAAGTGCTGCACACGCTGGCGATGATCGCACCCTCCGCGCTCGATCTGTCGCCGCGATCCGTGGTGCTGCCGATCGTGCCGATGTTCCATGCCAACAATTGGGGCCTGCCCTGGGCCTCTGCCGCGACCGGGGCGAAAATGGTCTGGAGCCAGACCAACGATCCCGAGGCGTTGTGCGCGTTGATGCGAGAGGAGGGTGTCACGCACGTTGCCGGGGTGCCCACCGTGTGGTTCTCCATGTTCGAACATCTTGAGCGGACCGGCGGCGCGTTTCCGCCGATCCGGCAGGCTCTCTCGGGCGGGGCGGCAGTGCCGGCCAGCGTGGTCGAAAGGCTTATGCGCGCGGGCGTGCGTGTAGTGCAGGCCTGGGGCATGACGGAAACCTCACCCATCGCCACGGTCACCTATGAGCCGGCCGATTGGGACGCCATGACCTTCGAGCAGCAGGTGGCGGTGAAGTCCAGCCAGGGCCGGCCGCTCTACGGTGCCGAGGTCCGCGTGACGGCGCTGGACGATCCTACGCAGGAGCTTTCGCATGATGGCACGTCATCGGGTGCCTTGCAGGTGCGCGGACCCTGGACTGTGCAGCGCTATTTCCGCACCGAGGACGATGCGGTGGACAATGACCAGTGGTTCGGCACCGGCGATATCGCGACGATCGGGCCGGACGGCACGCTGCGCCTGACCGACCGGACCAAGGACCTGATCAAGTCCGGCGGGGAATGGATCAGCTCGGTGGAACTGGAAAACGCCGCCGTTGGCCATCCCGATGTGCTGGAAGCGGCGGCCATCGGCATTGCGCACCCCAAGTGGGACGAACGACCGCTGCTGGCTGTGGTGCGCAAGCCCGGCGCGATGCTCGCGGCGTCCGAACTGCAGGATTACCTTGCCGGCAAAGTGGCGCGATGGTGGCTGCCCGATGCCATCGAATTCGTGGAAGACCTGCCGCATACCGGCAGCGGTAAGTTGGACAAGAAGGCGCTCCGGCGCCTCTATGCAGATTACACGCTGCCGGCTTAGGGTTTTGTCCTTAATCCTTGTGGTTAAGGTTGTTCGCGGCATCCTGCGCCGCGTCGCCCACTTTGTTCGCGGCGTCGCCGACATCCTGCGCGGCATTGGCCACGGCGTTGTCGCGGGCGTTCTGGCTCTCCGTCTGGCGGCTGAAGAGATAGATGCCGCCCACCACCGCAACCAGCAGCACCAGCGCCATGACGATCCCCGTGCCGCCCGATGAGCGTTCGCGGATGATGGTGGTGTTATGGACCGGCGCTTCGGGTGCGCGCTTGGTCTCTACGATCCGTTCCTCCATTTCGGGCTCCTGTCCTGTCCCTTTCGATGGAGGAGAGAACACCTGAACCTGCGTCCGGTTTCAGCGATCCCGGTATTCGGGCGCGCGGCGGGCGCGGAAGGCGGAGACGCCCTCGGCGAAATCCTCGCTCATCAGCATCATTACTTGCTGCCGGTCTTCCAGCGCCATCGCGTCGGAAAGCGATCGCGCGTCGAGGTTGCGGTTGATCGCATCCTTGGTGAGGCGAAGGCCCATCGGCGCATTGGCCAGCATCTCGTCCGCGACGGCCATCGCCCGGTCCAGCAAGTCTTCGCGCGGGGCGATCAGGCCGAGCAGCCCGTGCCGCAACGCGATTTCCGCCTCCATGAAGCGGCCGGTCAGCATGTATTCGGCCGCCACGGAGGCGCCGACCATACGCGGCAGGAAATAGCTGCACCCCAGATCGCAGCCGCCAAGACCCACCTTGATATAGGCCGCATTCATTCGCAGGTCCGGCGTGCCATAGCGAATGTCGCAGGCCAGCAGCAGCGAGAATCCTGCCCCGCATGCCGCGCCGTGGCCAAGGCCGATAATCGGCTGCGGGCAGGCGCGCATCAGTTCCAGCAACCCGGCGATCGAGCGCTGGAGATGCCAGCAATGCTGCAAGGCACCGCGCGAACGATCGTTGTCCCAACTGGCCAGATCCAGCCCGGCGCTGAAATGGCGGCCATCGGCGCGCAATACCACCACGCGCACGTCTTGCCGGCCGGGCAGGGCAGCGAAGTATTCACGTAGCGCGAACGTCATGCCTTCGTCGAACGTGTTGAGCACGTCGGCACGGTTCAGCGTGACAATTTCCACGCTCCCACGCGTTTCGATGGCGATGGGCTCCGTGGTGATGGCGGTATCGGACATCGGCGCTTCTCCCTTGCTTCAGGGCAAGACCTAGGCGGGCGGGCCGGGCGCCGACACGACCGCAGGGGAAAGTGCTTTTGTCTAGAACAGAGCGAGTTGCCCGTCGCGGCTGGGCGGCCGGAATTGCGAGCAGTCGAGCGAGAGTTGCGGCTTGTCGAAGCCGAGGCGGCGCATCGCAATGGCAAAGCGCTGCCGGAACACTTGCGCCCACACGCCGTCCGGCCGCATGCGGGAGAAGAACTGCGGATCGTTGTCGCGCCCCTCGCGCATCGATTGGATCGTGGCCATGACTTTGCCCGCGCGATCCGGAAAATGCGTGTTCAGCCACTCGCGGAACAGCGGGGCGACTTCGTGGGGCAGGCGCACGATGATCCACGAGGCGCTGCGAATCCCACGCTCGGCCGCCGCTTCCAGGATGCCTTCGATATAAGTGTCGGTGATTGCCGGGATTACCGGCGCCACCGATACATGCGTGGGCACACCGGCCTCTGCCAGCTTGCCCAGCGCGGCAAGGCGCTTCGCCGGCGCGGCGGCGCGCGGTTCCAACAGGCGGGAGAGGGCTGGGTCCATGCTCGTTACCGATACGGCGACATGGGTCAGGTTGTGCCGCGCCAGTTCTGACAGGATATCCAGGTCGCGCACCACCCGGTCCGACTTGGTGGTGATCGTTACCGGATGGCGCACCTCCAGGCAGAGTTCCAGCACTTGCCGGGTGATTCGATAGCGCGCCTCGATCGGCTGGTAGGGGTCGGTATTGGTGCCCATGGCGATGGGGGCAGGGCGGTAGGTGGGCTTTGCCAGCGTTTCGCGCAGCAATTGGGCGGCCTGCGGCTTCACGAACAGCTTCGTTTCGAAATCGAGGCCCGGCGAAAGGTCGTGATAGGCGTGCGTCGGCCGGGCGAAGCAATAGATGCAGCCATGTTCGCAGCCGTTGTAGGCATTGATCGAACGATCGAACGGCACGTCGGGGGACTTGTTGAAGGATAGGATCGTGCGCGGCGTCAGTTCCGTAACCGTGGTTCGTAGTGGCGGCGGCTCCCCATCGATGTCGACCGACGCATCCAGCCAGTCGCCATCCGCCTCCCGCTGGGGAAGGTTGAAGCGCGTGCTGGCCTGTCCGGAGACGGCACCTCTGCCCTTGTGGACTCGCATTCCAACATTGTGAACATAACAGGAACAAAAAGCAAGTAAGTCGGGCTTGGTTGATCTTGCGTGTCAGCCGCCCTAGGCCATGGCGATCTTCAGAGGAGTTCAGATGGCAGGGGTGCAGCAGAAGTCGGAGGTGCCGCAGAAATCGGCGGCGCGCAGGATCGGGGCGGAAACCTCGGCCACGCGGGCGCGGATCGTGGAAGCGGCGGTCGACCTGATCCGGGACGAAGGCTACGCCGCTGCCAGCACCCGCCGCGTGGCCGCACGCGCTGGGCTGAAGCCGTCGCTGGTGCACTATTACTTCCCCACCACCGATGACCTGCTGCTCGAAGTCTGCCGCCAGGGTGCTGCGGACAGCGACGGCATGATCGAGGATGCATTGGCCAGCCCGGACCCGGTGCGTGCGCTCTGGGGCTTTTTCGTCGATACCAGTCGCACCGCGATGTCGCTGGAATTCATGGCGCTGGCCAACCACCGCCCCGCCGTGCGCGAGAAGATGGCGGAGCACAGCGTAGCCATGCGGGCGCGCCAGGTGGAAATCATCGAACATCTGTTCGGCGACCGGTTGAAAGCGGTGGAGGGCTTCGATCCGGCAGGCCTTGCGGTGATGCTGGCAGGGATCGGCCGCTGTATCGTGATGGAGGAAGGGCTGGGCGTCACTGCCGGCCACGCGCAGGCGCGGGCGACCGTGGAATCGTGGTTGAGCCGGCTTGAGGCCAAGCCCTGACACTGGGCCCTGACACCAAATCCTGAGCTTCTGGAAACGAAATAGCACAAACGCGCGTCGGCGATTGATTGCAGCGGCAATCCACGTCTGTTTGAACAGGCGTTCAGGGCATGATATTACTCCCCTGAACCGCCGCCCCGCGCGGCGCGTGAAGCAATTGGAGAGTTTGCACGATGTCGGTCGCCACCAAGACCCAGCTGAAGGCAGAGGCGCTCAAGCCGAAGATCGGCAGCCGCGTCCTCAATACCAGGGAAGAACTGCTTTCGGGCGAGATCGCGGCGGAAATCCGCGACCTGCTGGAAGCGCGCGGCGTGCTGGTGTTCCCGCAAGTGAACTTCAGCGACGAAGAGCAGATCGCCTTCACCAAGACGCTGGGCACGTTCGCGCCGGAGCGCAAGGGCGGTGAGGAAGTGATCTCGAAGATCACGCTCGACGCCAAGGAAAACCCGATGAGCGCCGAGTACCTGAAGGGCTCGCTCTATTGGCACATCGACGGCACCCGCAACGACGTGCCGATTCTCGCCTCGCTGCTTTCGTGCCGCGTGCCCAGCCCGCGTGGCACCGGCAACACCGGTTTCGCCAATACTTACGCTGCGTTCGAGGATCTGCCCGCCGACAAGCAGGCCGAATACGAACAGTACCGCGTGGTGCATGGCCCCTGGGCCAGCCTGTTCTATTACGAGCCGGAGCCCAGCCTGGCCAAGCTGCAGGGCTATGCCCAGATCGGCGAGCAGGAACTGCCGCTGGTGTGGAAGCACAAGTCCGGCCGCAAGAGTCTGGTGATCGGCTGCACGTCCGCGCAGGTGGTCGGCAAGTCGGCGCTGGAAAGCGCGATGATCATCCATGGCCTTCGCGAATGGGCCACGGGCGAAGAGTTCACCTACAGCCATGAATGGGAAGTCGGCGATCTGGTCATGTGGGACAACACCGGCACCATGCACCGTGCCGAGGCCTATGACCCGACTTGCGGCCGCATGATGCACCGTACCAAGCTCGAAGGCGAAGAGCCTTTCGAATAAGGCTGGGATCAAGGCGCTGGGGGGCGCCTCCAGTCATCCTTTGCGGCCCGCCGGACTCAGGTCCGGCGGGCTTCTTTTTGCGTTCGGGAGGGGATGCCGTCGTCCTTGACGCTACTTGCGCGCGTGCTGTACTAATGTTCAGCAATGAGCGCCACAGAGCGTCTGGGAGAGTATTCGATGGCAACGACTTCGATTCCATCCACCCACTGGAGCGTTTCCGATGCCGCGCCCGCGATCGGCGCGGTGATCCGGGCGGACAAGGAGACGCTTCTGTCCGGCGCCCGCGCGGCGGAAATCCGCGATCTGCTGGAAGCGCGCGGCGTGCTGGTCTTTCAGGATGCGCACTTCACCGATGAAGAGCAGATCGCCTTCACCAAGACGCTGGGTACTTTCGCGCATGAAGTGCATGAGCAGGCGGGCAAAGACGGTGACAACGTCTATCCGATCACGCTGGACACGCGGATCAATCCCAATGCCGATTACCTGAAGGGCGCGTTCTTCTGGCATATCGACGGCACCATGTCGCAAGTGCCGATCCGCGCCTCGATCCTGTCAAGCCGCAAGCTTTCCGAAGAGGGCGGGGACACCGAGTTCTGCAATACTTACGCCGCTTACGATGCGCTTTCCGATGAGGACAAGGCCGCGATCGAGGGGCTGCAAGTGGTCCACTCGCTCTGGCGCTCGCAACTCTATCACCAGCCAGAGCCCAGCTACGAGCTGCTGATGGGCTGGAAGTCGCGCGGGGAGAACACGCTGCCGCTGGTCTGGACCCACGAATCGGGCCGCAAGTCGCTGGTGCTGGGCAATACCGCGCAGCAGGTGGTCGGCATGGACTGGGCCAAGAGCGAGGAACTGCTGGTGCGCCTGCGCGACTGGGCGACGCAGCCGCGCTTCGTCTATCGCCACAAGTGGTCGCTGGGTGAGACGGTGATCTGGGACAACACCGGCACCATGCACCGCGCCACCTGGTATCCGGCCAACAGCGGGCGCCTGATGCATCGCACCAAGCTGGAGGGCGAGGAAGCCTTCGCCTGATGGTGGGGGATGGGGGCGCAGAGCGGGCGCCAAGGCTATTCAATCAAGTGCTAGCTCCAGTCCCAACAACTCCGTCATCCCCGCGAAGGCGGGGATCCCGCTTTTTCTTTTTGATCGCGCAGAGGCGCAGGGATGTCGTTTTGCCACGGCCCCACTGCGTCTCCGCGGGAACTCAAAAGCGGGGCCCCCGCCTTCGCGGGGGCGACGAGTTTGAGGTTCCTAATGCAGTTTTCTCGAAGGGGACTGAGACCGCGTGAGCCCCGATGCAGCCGAACTGACCTGAGGCCAAAGAAAAACCCCCCGCCTTGCGGCGGAGGGTCTTACTTGAACTAAAGTCCAGTCAGGCGATAAGGCTCAGCCCCAGCTTGCCATCTTGGCTTCGAGGTTCTGCACGATCGCCTCGAAGAACTGCTCGGTGGTCATCCAGTTCTGGTCCGGACCGATCAGCAGTGCGAGGTCCTTGGTCATCTTGCCGCTTTCGACGGTTTCGATGCAGACCTGCTCCAGCGTCTCGGCGAACTTCACCACTTCCGGCGTCTCGTCGAACTTGCCGCGATAGGCGATGCCGCGCGTCCAGGCGAAGATCGAGGCGATCGGGTTGGTCGAGGTCGCCTTGCCCTGCTGGTGCTGGCGGTAGTGGCGGGTCACGGTGCCGTGGGCGGCTTCCGCTTCGACGGTCTTGCCGTCGGGCGAGAGCAGGACCGAGGTCATCAGGCCCAGCGAGCCGAAGCCCTGTGCAACGGTGTCCGATTGCACGTCGCCGTCGTAGTTCTTGCAGGCCCAGACGAACTTGCCCGACCACTTGAGCGCCGAGGCGACCATGTCGTCGATCAGGCGGTGTTCGTAGTGGATGCCGGCAGCCTTGAACTTCTCGGCAAAGCCTTCGTTGTCGAACACTTCCTGGAACAGATCCTTGAAGCGGCCGTCATAGGCCTTGAGGATCGTGTTCTTGGTCGACAGGTAGACCGGCCAGCCGAGGTTGAGGCCGTAGTTGAACGAGGCGCGTGCGAAGTCGCGGATCGATTCGTCCAGGTTGTACATCGCCATGGCGACGCCCGGAGCCGGGAAGTCGAACACGTCGAGGTCGATCTTGTCGCCGTTCTCACCGTCCCAGACGAGGCGCAGCTTGCCGGCGCCCGGGATCAGGGTGTCGGTGGCCTTGTACTGGTCGCCGAAAGCGTGACGGCCGACGACGATCGGGTCGGTCCAGCCCGGAACCAGGCGGGGAACGTTCGAGATCACGATCGGCTCGCGGAACACGACGCCGCCCAGGATGTTGCGGATCGTGCCGTTGGGCGACTTCCACATCTTCTTGAGGTTGAATTCGGTGACGCGGGCTTCGTCCGGCGTGATCGTCGCGCACTTCACGGCAACGCCATATTCCTTGGTGGCGTTGGCGGCGTCGACGGTGATCTGGTCGCTCGTCTCGTCACGCTTCTCGACCGAGAGGTCGTAGTACTTGAGGTCGACGTCGAGGTAGGGGAGGATCAGTCGTTCACGGATCCATTCCCAGATGATCCGCGTCATTTCATCGCCGTCCATCTCGACGATGGGGTTCTTGACCTTGATTTTCGCCATTCCAGAAAACTCCCCTGGGGATGAGATTTGGGGGTCTCTTAGGCAGCGGCGCGGCGCTTAGCAAGGCAGGTATCGGCCCGGCGACGCGCAATGCGCGGCAGTGCGCTTGCGTGGTGCGGGATCGACTGTCCCAAGCGATCGTTTGGAAATTCGCGGAATGCGAATTTCGCGGCACCGGCCCTCTCCCCCACCCGACCACCCACGAGTGTACCCTGCTGGGTGGTCGGGTGGGGGAGAGGGCCGGTGCCGCATCAAAAATGCCCCGCGGGCATTTTTCAAACAGCCTCTAAAACACTCTAGTGATCGCTGTGGGCCTTGCGCAGTCGGTGTGTGGTCCAGGCGACGAAGGCGACCACGAAGGGCACGCTGATCCCGGTGGCCAGTTCGTAATCCGGCCAATGCCATGCCGCGTGCGATGCCTTTGCCAGATAGCCGACGAGGCTGACCGAGTAGTAGGAGATCGCCGCGACGGAGAGGCCCTCCACCGTCTGCTGAAGACGTAACTGCATGGCATTTCGCCGGTCGAGCGAGGCGAGCAGGTCGCGATTCTGGGCGGCGATCTCGGTATCGATGCGCGTGCGCAGCAGTTCGGCCGTCCAGGTGACGCGCCCGGCCAGATCGTCGAGCCGCTGCACGAAGCTGGCGCAAGTCTGGACGGCCGGGTGCAGCCGGCGCTGGGTGAAGCCCACCAGCGTCTGCCCGCCGCCCACAGCGCTGACCGCCAGCGATTGCACGCGATCGTCGCAGATCGCGGCATAGGCGGCCGTGGCGCTCATGCGATAGCGGGTGGCGGCGGTGATCTGGGCAAGCCGCGAGCCAAGCCCGCCGATCGCATGGAGCAGTTCCTCGCGCGGGCGCGCCTCCCGGTCGATATCGCCGCTTAGCTGGGCAAGCTCTTCCTCGATCCGGCGCAGTTCCGGGCCATGCTCCTGCGCGGCGGGCAGGCCGAGCAGGGCGAGCTTGCGATAGTTGCCAAGCTCCAGCAGCGATTGGGCCAGCGCCGGAATGCGGCGGGGATCGTCGTCCCGCACGGCCACGAACATACGTCCGAAGCCGCCGTGGAGGCGGAAGTCGGACCAGATGCGCGCATGGCCGTCATGCACGTCGCAGACGACCAGATCGTCGGCGTGGAACCATTGTTCCCACTGCTGGGGCAGGCGGCCGGGATCGCCGGTGCGGCAGATCGCCAGAAAGCTGGCGCGGATGATCGCGCCCGGCATCCGTCCCAGCCATGGCGCGACGAAGCGGGCGAAGGCTTCCTCATCGAACGGAGCATCGAAAGCGCCGGGGATGATGAAGTTGTATGTGGCGAACTCGCTGTGGCGTTCCCAGACGAGCGTTGCGCCGCCCAGATCGATCACGGCATGGCGGGCGCCGCTGGCATTGAGGCGGCCCGCGTCGAAATGAACTGCGGCGGCGTCCAGTTCGGCTTCGCTGGCGAGCAGCACGATCTGCATCAGGCGGGCAGGGGCGGAGAAGGGTGGCAGCTTACGGCTGTGCATCTCTGCGGTCAGGCTGGCGCGTTCGGGCCGGCTGCGCCGAGCCATCTCGCTCCGAATCTCGTCGAACATGGCTGCCGCTGCCCCGTGCGATTGGCGTTCCCGTCGATGTTCCGTCTGGGGAGCCGACGGGCAAGCGCGAAATGCGGCGGTGCAGTTGCGGCTTACGCCGGGTGGCTGTGCGATGGGCAAAGAACAACCCCGCGAAATCCGAGGATTTCCGGGGTTTCTCGAATGGTGGGCGTAGCAAGGATTGAACTTGCGACCCCTACGATGTCAACATAGTGCTCTACCACTGAGCTATACGCCCACACCATTCGGTTGGTCCGTTGCGGCGCCGTAGTGCCGCTCGGTGGAGTGGCCCTCTAACGGTGACCTCAGGGGTTGGCAACCCGATTCTTCAAAAAAGTTCGGCGGCCGATTTTCCGGCCTGTGGAAGACCTGTGGATGAAAAGGATCAAAGCTGCGCGTGTTCGGAAAGGCCGAAGACGCGCTGCACTTCCATCACGATATCGCGCAAGTGAAAGGGCTTCGACAGCACCTTGGCGTGCGGCGCCTCGCGGCTGGCGCGCAGGGTGACAGCGGCAAAACCGGTGATGAACATGACCTTCGTCGTCGGCGAAACGTCGGCGCAGCGCTGCGCCAGTTCGATGCCGTCCATTTCGGGCATGACGATGTCGGAGAGGAGCAGGTCGAAATGTTCGCTCTCCAACAGGGGTAAGGCGGCGGTGCCGCGATCGACGGCGGTAATGTCGTATCCGGCGTTCTGCAGTGCCCTGGCAAGGTAGGTGCGCATGGCCTGGTCGTCTTCGGCAAGCAGGATGCGGATCATCGGCTTTCTGTCCTGAATCGTTCGCGCGCAGCGCGTCGCGCTGGTTAAGGCCATAGGCATAGCGCTTAACCGGTTAAAATTCTCGTCCGGAAAAAGCGGGTGACCGGTTACGGGACGCTTTGACTTGCGCGGGCCAAAGCGCCAGCCTTTAGGCATGGCATCGGCTTCGGGCGAGAGTGATTCGCAGAAACTGGCGGGCGGCTGGATTCCCGGCGCTCCAGGCATTCCAGCCTTCACGTTCGAGGGGGCAGAACCGTCCGTTCTGCCCGTTCTGATCGCGGTACCCCATGCGGGCCGCGCCTATCCACGCTCACTTCTGGACGATCTGCGGCATCCCGATTCGGTCGCGCTGCGGTTGGAGGATCGTTACGTAGACAGGATCGCCCAGGCGGTCGCGCGGGAGACTGGGGCAGGGCTGCTGCTGGCCCATGCGCCGCGCGCGATGATCGATCTCAACCGCGCACCCGATGACATCGATTGGGAAATGTTCGGCCGCTCCGCCCGCCCCGAATCGCCCGGCATGCCAAGCCGGCGCGCGCGTAGCGGACTGGGGCTGATTCCCCGGCGTCTGCCCGGCGTAGGCGAATTGTGGCGTCGGCGGCATGAGCGCGCCGACCTTGCTGCGCGCATCGACGGTATCCACCAGCCCTATCATGAGGCGCTGGGGAAGCGCCTGATCGATCTGCGTCAGCGGTGGGGGGCAGCGCTGCTGCTCGACCTGCATTCGATGCCTCCGTTACCGGCCCGGCTGGGCGGCGAAGCGCCGCGATTCGTGGTGGGGGACCGTTTCGGCGCCACCTGCCACGGCAGCCTGATTGCTAGCGCCTTTTCCTGGTTTGCCTCCAATGGGCAGGTTGCTGCGCACAATCGACCTTATGCGGGCGGCTATGTGCTGGAACGTCACGCCGGGCCTGCTGGGGGCATTCACGCCATGCAGCTTGAGGTGGACCGCAGCTGTTATTTGGATGCGCGCCTGTCCGAACCGGGCGCGGGTCTGCCGGCAACGATTCAGCTGCTTGTCGGGCTTGTGCGCCGGCTGGCGGCCGGCGTCAGCGAGCTGGGCGGGAAGGAATGGGCGCAGGCGGCCGAATAGGCTGCAGCGCTACCATAAGGATGTGATCGGAAGATCGCCCCAAAGGGTGATTCGTCGGCCGCCGCGATAGCTGGCCGCTTGCGAAGCGCTGCGGGTTCGCCGCGCCTCTATCCGCTAATTTGCTGAAGACATTAAAAAACCACCTCGCGCGATGCGCGAGGTGGCCAAGGTTCAGGGAGGAGGTGCACGATGTGCACCAACCCGACCGGGCCATGAGGGTAGCGCCGATCAGGCATTGCCAACATAGCAAGCCTTCGGCGACATTCAACCCTTAGAATGAAGCAAGCCGCATACCGTTTGCAAGCTTGCGTCGAAAACCTGATGCAGAATGGGGTGGGACTGTGACAAAAATGTCAAAAATCCCACCCCATCATTGAGTTCGGTGGCCGCGCGCGGCCGAAAGATCAGGCGTTGACCGGGATCTGCGGGCCCTTGCCCTGCGAAACCTGGCGGCCGAAGATTTCGCGAACCAGATCGAGCGAGAAGAGGTGCGCGTAGATCAGCGGCAGCATGCCATTCTGGTTCCACTGGCGCAGCACGTCACCGCGCATTTCGCGCAGCTTGGTTTCGTCCACCATCTGGAAGCCGCGATAGGTGAAGGGCTGGCCGGTGCCGATGTCGATGTTCAGCTCGCCTTCCATCAGCAGGTTGTGCTTGGCCAGTTCCGCCATGAAGTTGGCGGTCTTGGTGCCGGCGATCTCGAAGTTCTCGCAGAACTTGAGCATGTTCTTCGTGGCGTCGGTCGGCTCGCCTTCGTTGAACAGGGCTTCGCCTTCTTCCATCTCGCCGACGAGGTCGCTCGACGGGTCGATGCACAGCGACAGCTCTTCGCTGTCCGGGCGCAGGCGAGCCAGCATGAAGGGGTAGCGGCGCGCATAGGCAGGCACATAGACCTGCTCGGTGACCAGGCCTTCGTCGTTCACGAAAACGTTCACGCCTTCGTTCATGCCCATCAGGATCAGCGGCACCGGGTTCTCGCCCGAGGTGAAGATGATCGGGAAGTGGCGCTGGGCCTGCGGAAATTCCTCAACGGTCAGCGGCACCGAATTGACGCCGACCAGCCAGGTGGCCTTGTCGGTCGAACGGGTCTTCCAGCTGGCGTGCTGCTGGGAATTCAGCGGCACGAGGTCCTTGTAGAACAGGGGCAGGGCAGGATTCTGCGGCGCGGTGGCCATTGCGATACTCTCCGCAAGTCTGGGAAATTTCCAAGAGCGTGGCTTTAGAAGGCCAAGGGGGCGCACGCAAGCACGCTCCCGGGCCGAAACGGGGATATCCGGCGAGTCGGTGTGCCTGCCGTCTAGATCAGCTTGCCGGGGTTCAGCAGGCCCTGCGGGTCGAGCGCCTGCTTGACGGCGTGCAGGATGGAGAGCGCCACGGGATCGCCAAGACGCGCCAGTTCGTCGCGCTTCAACTGGCCGATGCCGTGCTCGGCCGAGATCGAGCCGCCCCATTCGGTGACGAGATCGTGCACGTAGCGGCTGATTTCCTTGCCTTCCTTGATCTGCCAGGCAGCGCCGTCGGTCACGCTGGGGGCGATCACGTGATAGTGCACGTTGCCGTCGCCCAAGTGTCCGAAGGCCACCGCTTCGGTGCCGGGCCACTTCGCCTCGATCATCGGGGCGGTGGTTTCCACGAAGTCCGGCATTTTCTCCACGGGCACGGAAATGTCGTGCTGCACGGCCGGTCCGCGCGCGCGCTCAGCCGGGGCGACCGATTCGCGCAGCAGCCACATCGCTTCCGCCTGTGCCTCGCTGGCGGACATCGCGGCGTCTTCCAGCAGTTCGGCCTCGAAAGCGTCGGCCATCATCGTCTCGCAGCGGTCACGCAGGGTGTCTGCACTGGTGCGGTCGGCCACGACTTCGATCAGCACGTGCCAGCCATGGCGCCCTTCCAGCGGGGCGCGGGCATCGGGCAGGTGTTCCAGCACGGCGTCGAGGCAGGCCTGCGGCATCACCTCGAATCCTTCCAGCGCGTCTCCCGCCGCATCCTCGCAGTGGAGCAGCAGCTTGCGCGCGGCGCCCAGCGTGGGCACGCCCGCCCAGATCACCACGCGCTCAGCCACGGCGGGTGAAAGCTTCAGGGTGGCGGCGGTGACCATGCCCATCGTGCCTTCGGAGCCGATGAAAAGCTGCTTGAGGTCGAAGCCGCGATTGTCCTTCTTCAGCGGCGTCAGCATCGAATAGACCTGCCCGTCGGCCAACACAGCTTCCAGCCCCAGCACGAGCGCGCGCATCGATCCATGGCGCAGCACCTGGGTCCCCCCCGCGTTGGTGGAGATCAGGCCGCCGACCGTGGCCGAGCCCTTGCCGCCCAGCGAGAGTGGGAAACGCAGGCCCTGGGCTTCGGCCAGTTCATGCAGGTTCTGGAGGACGACGCCCGCCTCGCAGGTGATCTGGCGGGCTTCGACGTCGAAGTGGCGGACCGCGCTCATGCGGCGCAGCGAAAGCAGAAGGGCGTGGCCGCTTTCGTCGGGCGTCGCGCCGCCGGACATGCCGCTGTTGCCGCCTTGCGGGACGATGGCGATGCCGTGGCGGGTGCAAAGGCGGGCCAGCGCCGAAAGCTCTTCGGTGGTGGCGGGGGAGGCCATGGCGAGCGCCTTGCCGGTGAATCGGCCGCGCCAGTCGGTCAGCCAGGGGGCCAGCAGGTCGGCATCGGTGGTGAGGCCGCGCGGACCCAGCAGCGCTTCGGCCTCGGTCAGGAAAGCGTCGGCGGAGCGGACATCGGCTGAACGGACATCGGCGGCGGGGCTGTCGGTCGTAGTCATCCGTGCGATATGGCACAGCCGCTTATCGGTTTCACGTGGTTTGCTGCCGGGACGACTTGCCGTTTGGGTTAAGCGGTGGTTCAAGCTCCTGGGCTAAGGGGGTGTGGCACGGTCTTGTCGCGCTCCGGGCCGTTCGGGGATCAGCTCTTTTCATGAATCTTGCGTCAGTCCTGCTCTACCCGCTCATGCTGCTGTTCCCGGCGGCAGGCGGAAGCGATCGGGGCAAAAGCGATTCGGCGCACCCTGCGGAAACGGTGCGGCCCGATTCGCCGCGCTATGTCATGCCCGAAGGAGAGGGGCCGGGCGGTTGGCCGGCGGACTGGTCCGATTCGGCGGGCGCTCACCCGATCGCGGTCTTCGCCTTTCCGCGTCCCGATTCGGATGAGGCATGGCAGATCCGAATCGAACAGCGCATGACCATTCGCATTTCTCCCCGCGCGCCGTTGCCGGATCCCGACGGCCCGGAATCGCTGGCCGACAGCCCCGGTTCGCCGCGCTATACGGAACGCAAGATCGGCAAGTGCCTGCCGATAGCGGGAATCGCCGGGGTTCAGCCGGAAGGGCAGCGCAACCTGCTGCTTTTCATGCGCGACCGCCGCATCATCAGCGCCGAACTGGAAAAGGCCTGCCGCGCCGGTGCGTTCTATTCGGGATTCCTGCTCTCCCGTTCTGCAGACGGGCAGCTTTGCGTGGATCGGGACACGCTGCTTTCGCGCAGCGGATCGAACTGCAAGCTGACGCGGCTGCGCCAATTGGTGGCCACAGGGCACTGACGCGGCAGGAGAGAATCGCCCTCATCGCGGATTTCCTTGACTTTCGGGGCGGTTCGCGCAAAGGGGCCGCGCAGGTGTACGTTCGGTACGCACGAAAGGCCCCGGCCTGAACGCGTTGCGATGCCTTTGATGGCTACATCGGCGAATACCCTTGCTTCCCTGAACTTCGGATAAACCAGTCTGCCTATGAGCTTTGCCGATCTCGGCCTGTCTGACGAATTGCTGCACGCGGTGGAAACCGCGGGTTACAGCGAACCGACTCCGATTCAGGCACAAGCCATTCCTCCGGTCCTCATGATGAAGGACCTTATCGGCATTGCGCAGACGGGTACCGGGAAGACGGCCAGCTTCGTGCTGCCGATGATCGATATTCTGGCCCACGGCCGCCGCCGCGCGCTGATGCCGCGCTCGCTGATTCTGGAACCGACGCGCGAACTGGCTGCGCAGGTAGCCGAGAATTTCGAGAAGTACGGCAAGAACCACGACCTGAAGATGGCGCTGCTGATCGGCGGCGTGCAGATGGGCGATCAGGTCAAGGCGCTGCAGGAAGGCGTGGACGTGCTGATCGCCACGCCGGGCCGCCTGATGGACCTGTTCGAACGCGGGAAGATCCTGCTGACCGGCTGCGAACTGCTGGTGATCGACGAAGCCGACCGCATGCTCGACATGGGCTTCATTCCCGACATCGAAAGCATCTGTTCGAAGCTGCCGACCAACCGGCAGACCCTGCTGTTTTCGGCAACGATGCCGCCGCCGATCAAGAAGCTGGCGGACCGCTTCCTGTCGAACCCCAAGTACATCGAAGTCGCGCGTCCGGCCTCGACCAACACCAACATCGTCCAGCACAAGGTGGCGGTGCAGTCCAGGAAGAAGCGGGAGGTGCTGCGCCACCTGTTGCGGACGGACAATGTGACCACGGCGATCATCTTCGCCAACCGCAAGACCACGGTGCGCGAACTGGCCAAGAGCCTGAAGAGCCACGGTTTTGCTGCCGGCGAAATTCATGGCGACATGGATCAGCCCGCGCGTCTGGCCGAGCTGCAGAACTTCAAGGACGGGGTGATCAACATCCTGGTCGCCTCCGACGTTGCCGCCCGCGGGCTTGACGTGAAGGGCGTGAGCCACGTCTTCAACTTCGACACGCCCTGGCATCCGGACGACTACGTCCACCGCATCGGCCGCACCGGCCGTGGCGGCGCGACGGGTCGTGCCTTCACGCTGGTTGCCCCGGAAGATGCCGAGGCGATCGAGGGCGTGGAGAAGCTGACCGGCGGCAAGATCCCGGTGTTCGAGGTGGCGCTTGAGGATGCCGCGCCCGCGCGCTCCGCGGCGCGTTCGGCCGAGCGTGAGGAAAAGCCGCGCCGCGAAAAGCGTGAGCGTACCGAACGCCGCGAAAAACGGCCCGAGCCCCGCGCTCGCGAAGATCGTGAAGACCGATCGGCACGTCGGCCCGCTCGTGAACGCGCGCCGGCCATTCGCAAAAGTGTTCCGGCCCTGCGCGAAAGCGCTCTGGAACGCGAGGCGAAGGCGCCTGCAAAGGCACCGCGCAACGACAACCGCCGCAATCGCCATCGTGACCAAGAACCGGCCGATATGGGCTGGAACGGCCCGATCCCGGAATTCCTCGGCGTTTCGGCCCTGGCCTGAAGCGCGCATCGCGAGCCAGTCTGATCAAGTCTTTCGGGGAGCCCAATGGCTCCCCGTTTGCTTTTCTGGTGTGCTTTTTCCGGCATCTTGCTTGCTGGGCGCCGTCGGCCTGTGTCAGAGCTAGGTCTTTCAAGACAAGGGGTTGGCTTATGCGATGGGCGGCAGGCAGAGTGGCAAGACTGGCTCTGGCGCTATCGCTCTGCCTCGGCGCGGCCTGTGCGGCGCACGCCGACCCGGAGACCCTCGTGCAGGTTGAGAATGGCAGCCTGGAAGGCAGCGAGACGGATGGCGTCCTGAGCTGGAAGGGCATTCCCTTCGCCGCCCCACCGGTTGGAGACTTGCGCTGGCGTGCGCCGCAATCGGCGGCGGATTGGGACGGCATCCGCAAGGCGACCGAATATGGCCACGACTGCATGCAGAAGCCATTCGACGGCGATGCCGCGCCGCTTGGCACGCCGCCGTCCGAGGATTGCCTTTATGCCAATGTCTGGCGGCCCGAGAAGGCGGACGGCAAGTTGCCGGTGGTCGTGTGGATCTACGGCGGCGGCTTCGTGAACGGCGGCGCCTCGCCGCCCACGTATTCCGGGGCCGAACTGGCGAAGCAGGGCGTGCTGTTCTTCAGCTTCAACTATCGCATCGGCCGTTTCGGCACTTTCGCGCATCCCGCGCTGACCGCCGCAGATGCCGACGCCGGCCTGCTGGGCAATTACGGCTATCTGGACCAGATCGCGGCGCTGACCTGGGTTCAGCGCAATATCGCGGCGTTCGGTGGTGATCCCGATAATGTGACGATCATCGGCGAAAGCGCCGGCGGCATGTCGGTGCACAACCTTGTCACTTCGCCGATGGCCAACGGACTGTTCGACAAGGCGGTGGTCATGTCCGGCGGCGACGGCCAGATGCTGCTCGGTCAGGATCTTGCCTCGGCAGAGGCCACCGGCCTGCGGTTTGCCGAGGGCAAGGGCATCGCGCAGGACGATCCCGAGGCACTGGCCAAGCTGCGTGCGCTCTCCGCCGACGATGTGGTGGATGGGCTGAACCTTACTGCGCTTTTCGCGCCTTCGGATACGCCGCACACGTTTGCCAGTCCGTTCCCGGACGGGCGCATCGCAGTGGACCAGCGCAAGGCCTATACTTCGGCAGAGTTCCGTCAGGTGCCGATGATCATCGGCGCCACCAGCGACGATATCGGCGGCGTGACGGGCAGCATGATTGCCGGCGCGCGGCAGATCGCGGGGCTGGTTGCCGATCAGGGTGTTCCGGTCTGGGAATATCGCTTCGGCTATGTCGCCAGTTCGGTCGCTGACGATGGAAAGGGGGCGGGCCATGCGACGGACATCCCCTTCTTCCTCGCCACGCAGGCGATCAAGTACGGCGAGGGGACGAGTGAGCGGGACAACCAGATGGGCAGGATCGCCAGCGGTTATATCGTGAACTTCGCCAAGACCGACGATCCCAATGGGTCGGGACTGCCGGCGTGGAAGGCCCGGTCACGCCAGGGTGAGGCGATCATGGAATTCGCGCCTGATGGGGCTGCGGCCTTTGTGCCGGATCCCTTGCTGTCGCAGATCGAGGCGGCTTCGCAGGGAAAGTAGGTGCGAGTGAGGGGCCGCTAGGCGGACGGAGAGCTTTCCAGCGCCTGCCTGCTTGAGGGCGAGCTGTCGGGCTGTTTGCGGAACGGAGCGATCAGATGATCGGCAAAGTCTTCGGACGGCGCCGAATCCACGCCGAAGCGGGCAGGGCGCTCCGCTTCGGGGCGATAGGCGGTGCCGAACAGCTTGTCCCAGATCACCAGTTGCGAACCGAAGTTTGTGTCGTAGGCTTCCACCTCGTCGGCATGGTGCCAGTGATGGATGCGAGGCGGGGTGAAAATCGCTTCCAGCGGGCCGAACGACAGGCGCGTGTCGGCGTGCAGCAGGTTGGCGTGGATCGTGTAGAAGGCGAGATAGATCGCCACCGCCAGCGGAGAGAACGCCACCAGACACATCGGCAGCGCCGTGGCCGTTGCAAAGATCACTTGCTCCACCGGATGGACGCGGGCCGTGGCCAGCCAGTCGAGATGTGGGCTGGAATGGTGGATGCGGTGAAAGCGCCAGAGGAACGGTACGGCGTGGAAGGTGCGATGTACGCACCAGATGATCAGGTCGCTCACCAGCAGCAGCACGATGGCCTGCAGCCATACCGGCACGGTGCCGATCAGGCTGACTGGTGGCGCGGCCGGGGAAATCCATGTCAACAGGACGACAGCGCCGAAGCGGATGACCAGCGCGCCGATCGTGGCGTGGAGCAGGTCGGCAACCAGCCCCGCGCGGGTGCGGCGGGTGCTGCCCCGCGCGGGCAGCAGGCGCTCCAGTGGGATCAGGAAGAGCGCAACCAGCAGCAGCGGGCGCAGAATCACGGTGATTTCATGCATCTGGGCAGGCCTACGACAAAAAATCCTATCGACGCTGCCTTAGGCCCATGATGGTTTCCCGAACCTAAACACTCGTTCCTTCGGATGATCGCCAAAGTCGCTTAAACGGCTGTTTACCAGTTCCTGATTAAAAGGATTGCATGCCCCGGCCGCTTTGGCGGGGCGGGGGACATCGATGACGCTGGCTCGCCTGATCCATTTTGCCGAATGCGCGTTTCTGCTGCTGCTTGCCTATCTGGTGATCAACCGGCTGCTGCCTGCGGTGCCGCAGCATCCGCAACTGGTGGTTTTCCTGATCGCCGAACTGCTGGGCGTCGTGCTGATCATTCTTCAGCGGCCGGGAGACGTGGCCACGGGCATCAAGCCGGTGCTCGTGGGCTTCGGCGGCACCGGCGCGGCGCTGCTGATCGTGCCGAACGGCGTGCAACTGGCGCCGGACTTCGTTTCGACCACTTTCATCCTCGGCGGCGTGGCCTTGTCGATCATCGCCAAGCTTTCGCTGCGCCGCAGTTTCGGGCTGGTTGCGGCCAATCGCGGGGTGAAGAGCGGCGGGCTTTACCGGATCGTCCGCCATCCGATGTACATGGCCTATATCGTCAACCACATCGGATACCTGCTGCTTTATCTCTCGGTCTGGAACGTCGCGATCTATGCGCTGACCTGGATCCTGCTGTGGATGCGTACGGACGAGGAAGAGAAGATTCTCAACGTCGATCCCGAATATCGCGAATATGCAGCAAAAGTGCGTTCGCGACTGGTTCCTGGCTTGATCTGAGAGGGGTGCGGAAACCCGCTCAGACGTCGCCGGCGGGTTTCACGAAGCTGTCCAGCACGCGCTTGGCGCCGGCCTGTTCGAAATCGATCTCAAGCTTGTTGCCTTCCTGACCGGTGACTTTGCCGTAGCCGAACTTCTCATGGAACACGCGCGCGCCGATTGCGATGTCGGTGCGCGGCTTCGAGGCGAAGCTGGCGGCACTGCGGGTCGATTCGGCAATGCGGCGCGGCTTGGGATCGTATTCCTGTGCCGCTGCGCGCTGCCATCCCGGGCCGCGCGTCAAGGTTCGCGCCGGCTGCGCCCGCGCCACTTCGGCGAAGGGATCGGCCATTTCGGTCCACTGCGCCCGCCAGAGAGAGGCACCGCCGGACAGCGTGGTTTCCGCATCCACATGATCGTCCGGCAGTTCCGCAATGAAGCGTGACGGGATGGAGCTGGTCCACTGGCCATAGATGCGGCGGTTGGCGGCATGAAGGATCGTGCACTTGCGCCGCGCGCGGGTGATGGCGACGTAGGCGAGGCGGCGTTCCTCCTCCAGGCTGGCGAGCCCGCCTTCGTCCATCGCGCGCTGGGATGGGAACACGCCTTCCTCCCAGCCGGGCAGGAACACATTGTCGAACTCCAGCCCCTTGGCCGCGTGCATGGTCATGATCGTGACCTTTTCCTCGTCCGCGGCGGCATCGTTGTCCATCACGAGGCTGACGTGTTCGAGGAAATCACCCAGGCTTTCGTATTCCTCCATGGCGCGCGCGAGTTCGACCAGGTTTTCGAGCCGCCCGGCAGCTTCCGGCGTCTTTTCGGCCTGAAGCGCGTCGGTATAGCCGCTCTCGTCCAGCACGGTGCGCATGAGATCGGCCGGGTTTTCGGTGCCCGACAGGTCGCGCCAGCGTGCGAAATCGCGCATCAGCGAGAGGAATGTATTGCGCGCGCGGGCGGGCAGTTCGTCGGTATCGGCAATCTCGATCGCAGCCATGGCGAGCGGAATGCCCCGGCGGCGGGCGAGGGTGTGCAGTGCCTCCAGCGCCTTGGCGCCAAGGCCGCGCTTGGGGGCGTTGTAGATACGCTCGAACGCAAGGTCGTCCGATGGCTGCGCGATGACGCGCAGATAGGCGAGGGCGTCGCGGATTTCGGCGCGCTCATAGAATCGGAAGCCGCCGACGATGCGGTACTTCATGCCGATCGAGATGAAGCGGTCTTCGAACTCGCGCGTCTGGTACTGCGCGCGCACGAGGATGGCGATCTGGTCGAGCGGGGCGCCTTCGCGTTCCAGCCGCTCGATCTCGTCCCCCACGCGGCGTGCTTCCTCCGGCGCGTCCCACACGCCGATCACGCGCACCTTTTCGCCGGGATGGCGCTCGGTCCACAGCGTCTTGCCCAGGCGCTGCGTATTCTCGCCGATCAGGCCGGATGCGGCGGCGAGGATCTGCGGGGTGGAGCGATAGTTCTGTTCCAGCCGGATCACTTTCGCGCCGGGAAAGTCCTTCTCGAACTTCAGGATATTGGCCACTTCCGCGCCGCGCCAGGAGTAGATCGACTGGTCATCATCCCCCACCACGCAGATGTTCTTGCGTTCCTGCGCGATCAGCCGCAGCCACAGGTACTGGACCTGATTGGTGTCCTGATATTCGTCCACCATCACGTATTTGAAGCGCTGCTGGTACTGCTGCAGCACATCGCGATTGGTGCGCAGGATGTTGAGCATGTGGAGCAGCAGATCGCCGAAATCGCAGGCGTTCAGCGTCTTCAGACGATCCTGATAGAGCTGGTAGAACTTCTGTCCGCGCCCATTGGCATAGGCTTCGCTTTCGCCGGCATCGAGATCGGCGGGGTTGAGCCCGCGGTTCTTCCAGCGATCGATGCAGCCGGCCAGTTGCCGGGCGGGCCAGCGCTTCTCATCCAGTCCTTCGGCCTGGATCAGCTGCTTCAGCACGCGCAGTTGATCGTCGGTATCGATGATCGTGTAATTGGGCTGCAGACCCACGAGTTCGGCGTGACGGCGCAGCATCTTGGCGGCGATCGCGTGGAAAGTGCCGAGCCAGGGCATCCCTTCGACGGCGGGGCCGATCAGGTGGCCCACACGCTCGCGCATTTCGCGTGCGGCCTTGTTGGTGAACGTGACGCAGAGGATCTCGCTGGGCCAGGCAAGGCGGCTGCGGACGAGGTGCGCCAGCCTGCGGGTGAGCGCTGCTGTCTTCCCCGTGCCGGCCCCTGCCAGCATCAGCACCGGCCCCTCGGTGGTCAGCACCGCCTCGCGCTGGGGTGGATTCAGCCCCTCGATCAACGGGTCGGAAGAGGCGTCAGGCAGGGAGGATTGCAGATCGTTCACCCGTGAACATCTAGGGAACGGGGCATCGTGGCGCAAGGCCGCTTCGTCGCATCTTCGGAACAATCCCCGGCACCGGGCGTCGCTTCTGCATAGCGATAGACATGGAGAGAGATGCCATGCGTATGAAACTTTTGGCCGGCGCTGCCGCACTTTCGCTGGCGGCCCTGTCCGGCCCCATCCTTGCCCAAAGCACCGTGGGCGACCCTGCGCCAACTCCCGAAGCTCCGCCGGCTCCGGCCGCGCCTTCGGATTCCGGCGCGATGACGACCGAGCAGAAGGCGACGTATGATTCGTGGCCCGCCGATATGAAGGCCGACTACGATACGTGGACGCCGGAATACAAAGCCTACTTCTGGAACCTCACTGGTGAGCAGCAGCGCGGCTATTGGGCGCTGACGCCCGACCAGCGCGGCCAGATCTACAAGATGAGTCCGGAACAGCAGCAGATCGCCTGGAACGCGGTTGCCCAGCAGCTCAACGGTCAGAAGCCGTCGACCCCGGCCGGGCAGGCCAATCCGCCGGGGGAGGGGATGCCGACCACCGGCGTGCCCGATCCCAAGATGGCGGCACAATCGGTGCCCCCCGCGATGCCGGCGGACCAGAGCTACCAGGGCGGCCCCTATAAGGGCGCGCTGACGCCGCCGCCGGCAACGGCGATGGACAAGACCTATCCGAAGTGCAGCAAGACGGTGACGGACAATTGCCGCAATCGCAGCGGAGTCTGATTGTCGTTGTAAAAGTATAGTTGGAACCGAACCCCGCGCAGTGTATTTCACCGTGCGGGGTTCGTTTCATCATATGGAGAAATCCGGATGTCCCGCTACTTGCTTATACTTGCTGCTGCCGCCGTCGCGGCCCCGCTTGGAGCCGCTGCCATCGCACAGGACGCCGCGCCGCAGAAGGCCGATGTAACCGCGCGTGACAGCCGTGGCCGGCCGACCGAGGTTTCCATCGATGGTCAGACCTACAAGGTCTGTTCGGCAACGATCAAGGACAGCTGCATCAATCCCAGCCAGATCGGTGTGCAGCGCAGTGCGCCGAAGAAGTCCAGCCACAAGAAGAAGTAATCGGCTCCGATCAGTAGCGGGCGATCAGTCCGGGACGCGGCGCAGGATGTGCAGCCGCGCCTTGCCGACGTCGCGCGTGGACTCGACCTCGAAACCGCGGATCGACACGCTTTCGTCGCGCCCGGTTTCGAGGCTGACCCACGTCTGCTCGCCGATCCAGCCCAGCCGGTTCAGTTTGTCGACCGCCACGGCGCCAGCGCCGGTATCGTAGGGCGGATCCAGCAGGACGAGGTCCAGGGTCTCCTTCGCCTGCCCCAGCGACATAACCGAACTTGCCCGCACGTCGGCCTGCCCCTGGGCGCGCAAATTGGCGATATTGGTGCGGATCGCACGGATTGCACCGGGGTCCTGATCGACGAACAGGCAGTGCGCGGCGCCGCGTGACAGCGCCTCAAGCCCAAGCGCCCCCGATCCCGCAAAGAGATCGGCGACTTTCAGGCCCTCAAGCGTGCCAAGGCGGCTCGCCAGCATCGAAAACAGCGTCTCGCGCGTGCGGTCCGCCGTCGGGCGCGTGGTGTCGCCCTCCGGCGCCGCCAGCTTGCGTCCGCGCCACTCGCCCGCAACGATGCGCAGGCCGGTCCGCGCATTGGCGGGCTTCATGCCTCGCCCCCGTCCTTGGCGGTGTCCTTGCCGGTGTCCTTGGGGGCGTTTTTGGCGCTGTTCTGGGCCAGCGTGCGGCGGAAGTTCTCCAGTTCGCGCTCGCTGACTTCGACAACCAGGCCCTTGGGCAGGTCCAGCAGACGGAAGGGCCCGTAGGAAATGCGGATCAAGCGGCTGACTTGCAGGCCCAGATGTTCGAGCACGCGGCGCACTTCGCGGTTCTTGCCTTCGGTCAGGGTCATTTCGATCCACTGGTTGCGCCCGGTGCGACGCTCCATGTTGGCGTCGATCTTGCCGTAGATAACGCCCTCGATCTCGATGCCTTCGATCAGGTCTTCAAGCTGGCTTTGCGTGATGTCTCCGAAAGTGCGGGCGCGGTAAGTGCGCGGCACGCCGGTGGCGGGCAGTTCAAGCTCGCGCTTGAACTCGCCGTCGTTGGTCAGCAGCAGCAGGCCTTCGGTATTGAGGTCGAGACGGCCGATCGGCATCACGCGGCCGGCGCCTTCGGGCAGGGCATTGTCCAGCGCGGTGTAGATGGTCGGGCGGCCCATCGGGTCCCGCTCCGCCGTGATCAGGCCTGAAGGCTTGTGGAAGATGAAGAGGCGGGTTTCCTCTGCCTCTCGCACCGGATTGCCGTCGACAGTCACGCCGCGCAGATTGGGGAGCACGGTGGAGGGCGTTTCGATTACATCTTCGCCCAGGCGTACGCGGCCTTCGATGATCAGGCGTTCCGCCTCGCGGCGACTGGCGACACCGGCGCGGGCCAGCAGCTTGGCGATTCGTTCGCCTTCGCGCACCGGCATTCCGGGCGTCTTGGCCGTGGGGGCGGCGGCGCGCGGCGCGGTGCGGACCGGGCGGGGGCGCCGCTCTTCATGGCGACGGTCTTCATAGCGGCTGGCGCCAGAGGGGCGCTCGTCGCGAAAACGCTCGCCACGGGGGCGTTCGCCGCCGTCACGCTCAGACCGACCGGTGTAGGGGCGGCTGCCGAAGGATCTGCCATCCTCGGCGCGGCGCGGACCACGGCTGTAGGTGGGGCCGTCGCCACGCCGGTCGTCGCGCTGGCCGCCGCCGCGCTCATCCCGATTGCGGTCTGGGCGATTGCGGTCGCCACGGGGGCGGTCGTCACTACGGTATTCGCCGGATTTGCGCTCGCCATAAGGACGGTCGCCGAAGGGCTTGCCGGCATCGGGCTTGCGCGGGCCCCGGCCGTATGCGGGCCGGTCATTGCGCTGCCCATCGCGCCGATCGTCGCGTGAACCGCCGCTGCGCTCATCGCGATTGCGGTCTGAGCGATTGGAGTCTGGTCGATTGCGGTCGCCGCGGGGGCGGTCGTCGCTGCGGTATTCGCCGGATTTGCGCTCACCATAAGGACGGCCGCCGAAGGACTTGCCTTCATCGGCCTTGCGCGGGCCGCGAGAGTAAGTGGGCCTGTCGTCGCGGCGCGAATTACCGGAATCGTCGCCGCGCCGGGCATCGCCGCGGCCGCGCGGAGCGTCGCCGCGCTGATTGTTGTCGCGGGGCGCGCCGCCGCGCGGGCCGTCCCGGAAGGAGCCATCGCGCGAACCGCCGCCGCCACGCTTCGGGCCGCCGGATTTAAAAGGAGGTTTGGACATTTGCCCGCCCATACCTGTTGATCGTCGCTTCATCCAGCCTTCCCTTGCGCCAAGGCCGCGTTAGGGTGCGGCAAATCAGCATATTCGCGTGTCGAAACCGGAGATCACTGCGTGGACGCCCAAAGTATCGAACAACGTCGCGGCGTCTGGGATGCGGTAAAACCCTATTTCGAGAAAGAATCGCTGGCCGCCTTCGCATTGGGGCTGTCCTCCGGCTTTCCCTATGCGATGATCGGCGCGACGCTCACCACGCGTCTGGCGCAGGACGGGATCGACAAGAAGACTGTCACCGCGTTCACGCTGGCCTTCCTGGTCTACAACCTCAAAGTTTTCTGGGCCTGGATCATCGATGGCGTGCGCCTGCCGATGATCGGCAGCATGGGCCAACGTGTGTCGTGGATGATGGTCTGCGGGCTTTTCGTGATCGCGGCGGTGCTGAACCTCGCCTTCGTCCAACCGCATCAAGACGCAATGACCGCCACCGTGATCGCCGCCGTATTGGTGGGCGTTGCCGGCGCCAGTTTCGACATCGTGATCGACGCCTATCGCATCGAAACGCTGAAGCCCTACCAGTTGGGCACGGGTTCGGGCATGAGCCAATATGGCTGGCGCATCGGTTCCGCCGGCGCCGGTGCCTTGGCACTGGTGCTTTCGGCCCGCTACGGCTGGGCGGCGGGCTATGCGGCATGCGCTTTCTTCGCACTGCCAGCGATGGTGACGGCGGCCCTGCTGGGGGAGCCGGAACGCCGCAAGGTCGTGGTGGAAAAGCGCGGCGTGGTGGAAGTGTGGAACTCCATCGCCGGGCCCTTCGCGGAATTCTTCCGCCGCAATGGCGCCTGGCTGGTGCTGACTTTCATCCTGGTCCACAAGATCGGCGATACGCTGGCTAACCTGACGTTCCGCCTGTTGTTCGACGATTTGAAATTCTCCAATGACGAAATCGCACTTTACGACGTCGGCCTCGGCTTCTGGGCTTACCTGATCGGCGTGTTCATCGGCGGCGTGGCTTTCGCCAAGATGGGGCTCAAGCGCTCGGTCATGGTTTCGCTGATCCTGATGGGCGCTTCCAACCTTAGCTTCGCCGCGCTGGCGGCGGCCGGGCACAACAACTGGGGCATGGCCGGCGCGATCGGGTTCGAGAACGTCGCTTCGGGCTTCGGCGGCGTGGTGGTGATCGCCTACTTCTCCGCGCTTTGTGACCTGCGCTACACCGCCGCACAATATGCGCTGATTTCTGCCGGTGCCAGCGTAGTCGGGCGGTTCCTCACCGGGACTACGGCCGGCGCACTGATCGAGACGCTGGGCTATGTGAACTTCTACCTCCTCACCACCGTCGCATCGCTGCCAGGTATCGTGCTGTTCTGGTGGATGTGCCGCACCGGGCTGGTGGATCAGGCGATGGGCACCGCGGGCGAAGATGTGGCTGAGCTTGAGGCGGAGGCGGTGAACTGATCGCAGCCTTTCCCGGCAGGAACCTGCCGGGAATTCGGCCGTTGGCTGTGGGCGCAGGACTTTGCTTTGGGGAGATACCGGAACGATGCTGCTGAAGACCGCCTTCCTTGCAATGGCGAATATCCGCGGGCCCATCACCATTGCGGCCTGCGGGCTGGCGCTGACGGCGCCGCTCCCTGCCATGGCGCAGAGTTCACGGGATCTGCTGACGACGGCGGCGTTCAAGACGGACGACAAGGCCAGGGCGCTGCAACTGATCGCGCAAGCCATCGCCAATGCCGACCGTGCGCTCGCCGCGCGGCCCGGTGACCGGGAGGCAGCCCTCCAGCGCGGCGTGGCCATCGGCTATCGCGGGAAGCTGCAGCACAGCCGCAGCGACGTGAAAGCGTCGCTCGATGTCTTCCAGCGCCTGCTGGCGCAAAACCCGCGCGATCCCGAAGTGCAGATGGCGATTGCGGCGTGGCACCTTGGCGCCGTGGACGAACTGGGCGGCTTCCTCGCCCGCACCGCGCTGGGTGCGCGCAAGGACCAGGGATTGGCGGCGATGACCCGTGCGGTCGATCTTGGTGGCAATCAGGCGTTCTACCCGGGGCTTGCAGCGTTACTGCAAATCCGCAGCGACCACGGCTCGGTGGCGCAGGCCCGCAAGTTTGCCGAGGCCGCTGCGACGGCGCAGGCGTCGACACCTCTGGACGCCACGCTGAAGCGTGCGGCTCTGGCCATTCTACCCGCGCTGCGTGCCAACGACGGGAAGGCGGCGGCGGCGCTGGCGCTGAAGCTGCTGCCCTTTGGTAAGCTCACCTAACGCCAAAAAATTTAGAGTGGTCGAACCGATGCTATCGGATGGGAAACCGCTTTAGTCGGGAATTTCCGCGTTGGCCTTGAGGACGACGCCGGCGAGATAGAGCGAACCGGCGATCAACACAGGCAAGCCATCGTCGGGCAGGGCAGCCAAGGCATCCGCAACACTGTCAGCGGCCAGCGCGCCGGGGCCGAAGCTCTCCGGGCCGTGGCAGTCATGGCCGGGCACCGGCACCGCGCGAATGCTGGTGATGCTCTGCGCCAGCGGCGCGGTCAGCGCGCGGGGATCTTTGTTCGCCAGCATGCCGATAACAAGATGCAGGCGCTGCTCTGCGAAGTGGCGCGCGATGGCAAGGCCGGCGTCGGGATTGTGGCCGCCGTCCAGCCAGACCTCACGCGTGCCGGCGTGCCGGGTCAGCGGGCCTTCGGAAAGGTGCTGGAGGCGTGCGGGCCAGCGTGCGGCGGCAATGCCTTCGGCCATGGCTTCCGGCGAAGCCGCAACCCGGTCCTGATGGCGCAGGATTGCCACGGCCAGCGCGGCATTTTCGGCCTGATGGGTGCCGGGCAGGGTGGGCAGCGGCAGTGCAAGTTCGCCGTGACGGTCCGAATATTCGATCACGTCGCCCACGGCGGCGTCCCAGTCGCGCCCGCGCATGTGGAGCGGGGCACCGGCGTTGAGGGCTGCGCGCTCGATTTCGAGGGCGGCGCTTTCCGGATAGGCCAGCGTGACGACCGGCGCGGGGCCGCGGACGATACCGGCCTTTTCGAAGGCGATGCGAGCCAGCGGTTCTTCCGGCGCGCCTTCCTCGGGGCGCAGCAGGAAGGCTTCGTGGTCGATACCGAGCGTGACGATGCCGCAGGCGGCCGGATGATCGATGACATTGGTGGCGTCGAGGCGTCCGCCAAGGCCCACTTCGATCACGCAGGCGTCGGCCGGTTCGCGCGCGAAGGCGAGGAAGATCGCCGCCGTCGTCACTTCGAAGAAGCTGGGGCCAAGGTCCTCGCCCGCGTCGAGCACTTCGGCGAGCAGGTCGGCCAGCATTTCGTCCGAGATCAGCTTGCCGCCCAGCCGGATGCGCTCGTTGTAGCGCACCAGATGCGGTTTGGTGGCGGAATGGACCTTCAGGCCCTGCGCCTCCAGCATGAAGCGCAGATAAGTGCAGGTCGATCCCTTGCCGTTGGTGCCGGCGACATGGAACGTCGGCGGTAGGCGCTTGTGCGGATCGCCTAGCCGTTCGAGCAGCAGGTGGATCGTTTCCAGCCCAAGGCGGCCCTGCGGGATCGAGAGCGCGGCAAGGCGGTCAAGCTGGGCCTGAACGCGCGGGTCTTCGGAAACGGCGAAGTCTTTCATGGCACCCGTCCGGAAAGGCACATCGCGGCAAGCCTTGGCGGCCGCCGCGATGCATGGGATTGCGTCGTCATCGCGCGTTTCGCAATGACGAAATTAAGGGAGGTCAGCGCGCGGCGTGAACTGCCTCGGCCAGCGCGGAGGTCAGTTCGCGCAGGTGCGCGGGGGCATCGGTGCCGTGCTGCTTGACCAGATCGACCAGTGCCGAGCCGACGACCACGCCGTCCGCCACTTTGGCGATCGCGCTGGCCTGCTCCGGCGTGCGCACGCCGAAGCCGACCGCAACGGGGATCGAACTGGCCGCTTTGAGCTTGGCCACGGCATCCTCGATCGAGCCTTGCGCCGCCTGCTGCATGCCGGTCACACCGGCGACAGAGACGTAGTAGAGGAACCCCGAGGAGCCACTGAGAACGGCCGGAAGGCGCGTGGCATCGGTGGTGGGCGTGGCAAGGCGGATCAGCGAGACGTTCTTGTCGCGCAGCGCCGGACCGAGTTCGGCATCTTCCTCAGGCGGGATGTCCACGCAGATCACGCCGTCGACTCCGGCCTTGGCACATTCGTCCGCGAACCAGTCGGCGCCACGGGCGATCATCGGGTTGGCATAGCCCATCAGCACGAGCGGCACCTGGCTGTGGCGGGCGCGGAATTCGCTTGCCATGCGGAAGATGTCGGCGGTCTTGGTGCCGGCGTCGAGGCTGCGGATGTTCGCTTCCTGGATCGCCGGGCCGTCGGCCATCGGATCGGTGAAGGGCATGCCGAGTTCGATCACATCGGCGCCGCCTTCGACCAATGCGTCGAGATTGGCGGCCGTGTCGCCGTCACCCCCGGTGATGAAGCAGACGAGCGCGGGACCCTTGGCAAATGCGGTTTCGAAGCGGGTCATTGATTAAAGCTCCACGCCCAGCGCTTCGGCGACGGTGAAGATGTCCTTGTCGCCGCGGCCCGAGACGTTGACGACGAGCAGCTTGTCCTCGTCCATCTCCGCCGTCAGCTGCGGCAGCGCGGCCAGCGCGTGCGAGCTTTCTAGCGCCGGGATGATGCCTTCCAGTTCGCAGCAGAGCTGGAACGCGTCGAGGGCCTGCGTATCGGTGATCGGGACGTAGTTCACGCGGCCGCTCTCGTGCAGCCAGGAGTGTTCCGGCCCAAGGCCTGGATAGTCGAGACCGGCCGAGATCGAGTGGGCCTCGGTAATCTGGCCATCCTCGTCCTGCAGCAGATAGGTCTTGTTGCCGTGGAGGATGCCGGGCTTGCCGCCGGTCAGCGAGGCGGCGTGCTTGTCGGTGTCGATGCCATGGCCCGCAGCCTCGATACCGGTCATCTGGACTTCGGGATCGTCAAGGAACGGGTGGAACAGGCCGATCGCGTTCGATCCGCCGCCCACGGCCGCCACCAGCATATCGGGCAGGCGGCCTTCCTTCTCCAGCATCTGTTCGCGCGTTTCCTTGCCGATGATCGACTGGAAATCGCGCACCAGTTCCGGATAGGGGTGCGGGCCGGCGGCGGTGCCGATGATGTAGAACGTGTCGTGGACGTTCGCGACCCAGTAGCGCAGCGCGTCGTTCATCGAGTCCTTGAGGGACTGCGATCCGCTCTCGCAAGAGATCACTTCGGCGCCCAGCAGCTTCATGCGGAACACGTTGGGCTTCTGGCGCTCGATATCCTTGGCGCCCATGAAGATCTTGCAGGGCAGACCGAAGCGTGCGGCGACGGTGGCCGTGGCGACTCCGTGCTGGCCGGCGCCGGTTTCGGCGATGATCTTGGTCTTGCCCATGCGGATGGCCAGCAGGATCTGGCCGATGCAGTTGTTGATCTTGTGCGCGCCGGTGTGGTTCAGCTCTTCGCGCTTGAAGTAGATTTTCGGGCCTTTTCCGGCCGGGGCCTGCGCGCGGAAATAGTCCGTCATGCGCGGGGCGTAATAGAGCGGGCTGGGGCGGCCGACGAAGTCCTTCATCAGCGCATCGAATTCCGCCCAGAACGCGGGGTCCTGCTGTGCCTTGCGGTATTCCTTCTCAAGATCGAGGATCAGCGGCATCAGCGTTTCGGCGACGTAGCGACCGCCGAACTGGCCGAAGTGGCCGGTCTCGTCGGGCAGGGCGCGGAAGCTGTTCACAGGCGCGTGCGTGGTCATGATGGGGGCGATTGGCAGAGCGGGGCGGCCAAGTCCAGCGCCTTCGCCGATAAACGTTTGCATGGGGACGACCCGGCCGAATTCAATTGCAAAGTATGCAAATGCGCAAACGTTAATGGCAATATAGTGTCTGTAAATGGCAGTTTCATGACGTTTTCAAGCAATAATGAATTATTTCGTTCATCTGAGCGAAAGGAAAGGAGGCGCAGCGGGCGGCTCCCCGGTGAGGGCCGGGGAAAATACTGGAGAAAATACAATGCGTATCGCACTCGTTTCGCTCGCCGCCGTTGCTGCAGCCGTTGCCACCCCCGCTCTGGCCAATGAAGCACGCATCGAAGCCCGCACCGGCATCATCTGGGACGGCAGCGACAGCGAAGCAGTTGCAGGCGTCGCAGTCGGCTACGACTACGACCTGGGCAGCAAGTTCTTCGCAGGCGTCGAAGGTTCGGCAGACAAGATCCTGACCGACGACACCCGCGTTTCGTGGGGCGCCGGTGGCCGCGTTGGCTACAAGGTCACCCCGACCACCAAGCTCTATGCCAACTCGACCTGGCAGTCGAAGTTCAGCAAGTACGGCAACAGCGCCGTTGCTGTTGGCGGCGGCGTCGAGCAGGGCCTCAACGACCGTTTCTACGCCAAGGCTGAGTACAAGCACCTGCTCGTCGGCGACAACACCCCCGACGCAGACGTCGGCCTGGTTGGCGTTGGCGTGAAGTTCTGATTTGGCTGCTTCCGGTCCGCGATCGCCACCGAGGCTGCGGACCGGGAGCATCTGAGCGGAATCGCTCGCTTGCGAGCGTAAGCCAGGAAAGGGCGGCCCATGAGGGGACCGCCCTTTCTTGTTTGTGCCGCCTTGAGGCCGATGGGACTGGCGGGATGACCATAAACGCCTTCGTCATTGCGAGCGCAGCGAAGCAATCCAGAGTCGCTTAAACCGCCCTGGATTGCTTCGCTGCGCTCGCAATGACGAATTGTGGTTCAGGTTGATGATTACACCAGCCTGGGCCGGGTTCTCAAACTCAGGAGCTGCGCACGGCACGCGCGAAGGCGTCGATCCGGTCGAGGTCCTTGATGCCCGGAGCGCTTTCCACGCCCGAAGAAGTGTCCACCAGCGGCGTGCCGGTCAGCCGCACGGCTTCGGCCACGTTGTCAGGCGTCAATCCACCGGCAAGGCCCCAGGCCACCGGGCCTTTCCAGCCCGCGACCAGCGTCCAGTCGAAGCTGAGGCCCATGCCGCCCGGCAGCGTGCCCTTGGGCGTCTTGGCATCGAACAGCACCAGATCGACCGCGCCGGCATAGAGAGCGGCCTTCGCAGTATCCTCTGCTGTGGCGACGGACAGCGCCTTCCACACGGCCACGCCGTAGCGCGCGCGCAACTGGGCGGCACGTTCTGGGCTCTCGCTGCCGTGAAGCTGGAACGCGTCGAGACGGGCGCTGGCCACGGCTTCGGCGATCGTCGCGTCATCGGCATCGACGAACAGGCCCACGCGGCCGATGCGGCCCTGCGCGCGTTCGGCCAGTTGAGCGGCCTCAGCCGGGGTGACGTTGCGCGGGCTCTTGGGGAAGAACACGAAGCCGGCATGGTCGGCGCGCGCGCGGATCGCGGCTTCCAGCGCGTCGGCCGTGCTTATCCCGCAGATCTTGATCGCCGCTGTTGGCATTGGGTTTTTCTGGCCTAGATTGCGGCCCCGAAGCTTAGGGGACCGATGATGAAGCGATTTGGGCGCTATCTAATGCCATTTGCCGCCGCTGCAATGCTGGCGGGCTGCGGCATGAAGGAGTCGTTCGAGGATGCGGGGGTGGAAGTGGCCAAGTTCCATCGCGCGCTCGACGCGGGGCGGACGCAGGAAATCTGGAACAGCGCCGATCCCCAGTTCCGCGGCGCGACCCAGCAGGCGCAGTTCACAAAGCTGATCGATGCGGTTCATGGCAAGCTGGGCAAAGTGCGCGCGAGCAAACAGACCGGGTGGAACGCCAATGCCACCACAGGCGGCACATTCGTGACGCTGACGATGGAGACGACCTTCGAACGCGGATCGGGCGTCGAGCAGTTCGTCTATCGCAAGGGCGACGGCGGGCACATGGCGCTGGTGGGGTACAACATCCAGTCTCAGGACATGATGCTGAACTGATCTGTTGCGCCACTTTTGCAGGGGCTTCGGGATTTTTGATTCGCGCAAAGGCGCAAAGGCGCAAAGGCGCAGAGGCGCAAAGGGCTTGCTCTGTCGGCGAAGCCTTTTGCCGTTCCACGACAACGAATGCCGCAAAGCCTGCGAAGGAGAAGGGCACCTGCGGTGCCGAACGACTCCTTCGCGCCTTCGTTCCTTTGCGCGAACCCGTTATTCTATCTTACTGCGCCAGTTCGAACTGGACCGTCACGTTCACCGACATCTGCAGTTCACCGGCAGCGACCGGCGGCGCGGCGGCCGCCATGTCCATCGAGGCCTTGCGGGCATACATCACCGGCATCGGCGAAAAGCCGCCGCTCTCGCTGATCGAGACGATGCGTACGACCCGCAGGCCGGCGGCGCGGGCATAGAGATCGGCGCGGGCGCGGGCGGTCTTGATCGCGTCCATGCGGGCTTCGTCCTGCGCGGCTTCGGGCTGCGACAGGGTGAAGTCCGGGCCGTTCACCTGATTGGCGCCCGCCGTCACCAGTGCGTCGATCACCTTGCCGGTATCGGCCAGCTTGCGCTGGCGCACATTGACGGTGTTGGTCGCCTGATAGCCGACGATCTCACGCGGTTCGCCGGAGAAGCTGCCGTCCGGCTGGCGCTTGGGTTCGGCATAGACCGGGTTGAGGCTGAGGTTTGTGGTCTGGATATCCTTGTCCGCCACGCCGGCCTTCTTCAGCGCGGCGATCACGCGGGCCATCGCCTGCGAGTTGGCGCCCATCGCTTCGCTGGCGGTCTTGCCCTGCGTGGTGACGCCGGCCGAATAGCTTGCCATGTCCGGCGTGCGGGTGGTGGAGCCTTCGGCGCTGACGGTCAGCAGGGTATGCCCGGCCTCGATCGCCGGAACGGTCTGCTGCGCCATCGCGGCAGGGGCGGAAGCCAGCGCCAAAGCGGCGAAAGCGGGGGCTGCAAGCAATCGGGGGGATTTCATTAGTCGCACTCTCCATCCATCATCAGGACCGCAAAACGGTTTGCCGCCCCGGAGGTTGCCCGGCGCTGAACCGTGCATTTCCGGGGGATGAACGGAGAGACGGAGCCGTGGCCGCTCAGCCTTGGCTCCGGCGCCACATTTGCGTCAGAGCGTGGCCTCGATGGCGCGGGCGGCGGCGAGGGGATCTTCGGCGCGGCTGATCGGGCGGCCGATCACCAGCACGCTGGCGCCGTCGTCGCGGGCCTGACGCGGGGTGACGATGCGCTTCTGGTCGCCATTGGCGCCATTGCGGCCATCGTCCGGGCGCAGGCCGGGGACGACGAAGTAGCCGTCCTTCCACTGCCGGTGGATCGCACCTACTTCGTGGCCCGAGCAGACGATGCCGTCCAGCCCGGCGGAGTGCGCCAGCTCGGCAAGGCGCATGGCCTGTGCATGGGGTTCGTCGTTCACGCCGATGGCGGCAAGGTCGTCCCCGTCAAGGCTGGTGAGCACGGTGACGGCCACGACCTTGGTATTCTCACCCGCGGCGGCCTTGGCATCTTCCATCATCGCGCGGCCGCCGGCGGCATGGATGGTGACGATCGAGGGCTGCAGCACGTGGATGGCCTGCATGGCGCCGGCCACGGTGTTCGGAATGTCGTGCAGCTTCAGGTCGAGGAAGATCGGCAGCCCCAGCTTGTGCAATTCGTGCACGCCGTGGTGGCCGTGGGCGCAGAAGAACTCCAGCCCCAGCTTGATCCCGCCGATATGCCCGGCGACCTTGCGGGCCAGCGCCTCGGCAGCGTCGAGGCGGGGCAGGTCGAGGGCGAGATAGACGGGATTGTTGTTCATGGGATCAGACTTCCGGGGAGGGTTCTAGGGTGGGGGCGGCGGCTTCGTGCGCGGGCGCGGTCATCGACGGCATCGAACTGGCGCGCAGCGAGTTCTCCAGCGTGGCGATGCGGCGATTGAGCCGCCAACGCACCGCGCGCAGGTAGAGCCACACCGGCAACATGCCGAGGCCGAAGAACAGCAGGGCGACGACACCGACCGGCCATTCGAAGTGGATGTAGTTGCCATCGTCCAGCGGCCAGAAGTTCACCGGCACCTTGGACCAGTTCATGGCGATGAAAGCGACGAGGATCGCGGTGATCGCAATCCACAGCACGGTGCGGATGATATTCATGCTTCCTCCGGCAATTCCTGCAGTTGGCTCTGCAAGTAGGTCCGCCAATCGCGCGCGATGCTAAGCGCGATTGGCGGCCATGGGAAGTGTCGGCGGGGTGCTTAGTTCCCGAAAACGCGCGCGAAGATCGTATCGACCTGCTTGAAGTGGTAGTCGAGGTTGAACTTGTCCTCGATCACTTCGACGGGCAGCGCGGCGGTGACTTCGGGATCGGCCTTGAGAAGTTCGAGCAGCGAGAGCTGACCGTCCGATTCCCACACCTTCATCGCATTGCGCTGGACCAGACGGTACGACTGGTCGCGCGTCAGGCCGGCCTGCGTCAGCGCCAGCAGCACGCGCTGCGAGTGGACGAGGCCGCCCATGCGATCGAGGTTCTTCTGCATGCGCTCAGGGTAGACGAGCAGCTTGTCGACCACGCCGGTAAGGCGGGCTAGCGCGAAGTCGAGGGTGATCGTCGCGTCTGGGCCGATGAAGCGTTCGACCGAGGAGTGCGAGATATCGCGCTCATGCCACAGCGCCACGTTCTCCATCGCCGGGGTAACCGATGAGCGGACGACGCGGGCAAGGCCGGTCAGGTTTTCGGTCAGCACCGGGTTGCGCTTGTGCGGCATCGCCGATGAGCCCTTCTGGCCGGGCGAGAAGTATTCCTCAGCCTCAAGCACTTCGGTGCGCTGCAGGTGGCGCACTTCGATGGCCAGGCGTTCGATCGAGCTGGCGATCACGCCCAGCACCGCGAAGAACATCGCGTGACGGTCGCGCGGGATCACCTGCGTGGAGACCGGCTCCACTTCCAGGCCCATCTTGTCGGCCACGTACTGTTCCACCGCCGGATCGACGTTGGCGAACGTACCGACCGCGCCCGAGATCGCGCACGTGGCGACTTCTTCGCGGGCGGCGATCAGGCGCTTCTTGCAGCGCGAGAATTCGGCATAGGCTTCGGCCATCTTCAGGCCGAACGTCACCGGCTCGGCATGGATGCCGTGGCTGCGGCCGATGGTGGGGGTGTACTTGTGCTCTTCGGCGCGGCGCTTGATCGCGGCGAGCAGAGCATCAAGGTCTTCCAGCAGGATGTCGGCAGCCTTCACCAGCTGGACGTTCAGCGTGGTGTCCAGCACGTCGGAGCTGGTCATGCCCTGGTGCATGAAGCGCGCTTCGGGGCCGACCTGCTGGGCAACCCAGTCGAGGAAGGCGATGACGTCGTGCTTGGTCACGGCTTCGATCGCGTCGATCGCGGCAACGTCGATCGTCGGGTTGGTCGCCCACCAGTCCCAGAGGGCCTGGCCGGCGCTGGCGGGCACGGTGCCCATCTCGCCCATCTTCACGGCGGCGTGGGCCTCGATCTCGAACCAAATGCGGTAACGGGCTTCGGGCTCCCAGATCGCGGTCATCGCGGGGCGGGCGTAGCGGGGGACCATGTTCGACTCCTATGGCTGACGCGGGTGCCGCTAGGCGGGCAGGGCCCCAATGGCAAGGGGGAAGGCGCGGCGCGAGAGGCGTAGACCTTGCCGAACTGCTGACCGATGGCGTTTTCCGGGTCGGGCAAGCGACGCGAAAACCGGGCTCATTTCGAACTGATGACGGGGGTGTGCGTGGCCGGAAAGCGCGGGCGGCGGTCGCGCCCCGCCATCCTGCCGCAGGCCGGCGTACGCGTAAGGCCGGCCTTCCAGCGCAATTCGTACGTCACCATGAAGCCATCGTGATCGGACAACATCGGGCTTCCCGGGCTGCCGTCGAACATCGCCTCCACCCGCACCGGGCGGACGCGCACGTCCTCGCCGGTCCACAGGAACTGCAGGTCCTGCGTGTCCATCCACGGCTCGTCCCCGTCCCACGACATCTTCACGTCGCAGCCCGACGTCGGCGTCATGCAGATCCGGTGCACCAGATCGAGCGCCTGATACCGGGTGAAATTCTCCCAGCGCGGCTCTGACCGGCGCATATTGAAATCCCCGCCGAAGATCAGCGGGTTCTCGTCATCATGCGTATCGTCGATGAAGCGCGAAGCTTCGCCCGCCTGGCGTGCGTGCGCGGAAAGATTTCGCGACGCCGGGGCGCCCGAAGCGCCGCGTGAATTCATGTGCGTGTCATAGACGTCGACCAGCGAGGGGACGCCCGGAATTTCGATGCGGGCCAGCGCGATGCCCTTGTTCGAAAGGCAATCGAAGCCCGCGCAGGACCGCCGGCCATAAGCGGTGCGGGCATAGTCGATGATCGAATAGCGCGATGCGATGGCAAGCCCGCTGCCGAAGAGATGGATGCCGATCTCGCCGCGCGTCAGGCTGGAATGGCCGGGCAGGTGGTCGCGCGTGGCGCCCTTGGCGCGGGTAGTGCGGCGCGGGCCGGAATAGATCGCCGGATAGCCCGTGCTTTTCACCGCCTGCTTGGCAGCATCGCTGAACATTTCCTGGAACAGCACGATGTCCGGCCCTGTTCCGGCGGCGCGCATCGTGGAAAGCCGCTCGCCGATCTGCTCCAGATACTTTGCACGCCCGCTTCGTGCCGGCCAGCCGAGCCCTTCGATATTGTATGTCAGCACTTTCAGCCGCGTGGAGGCAATGGTGCCGTCGGCCGAATACTCGATGGCTGGCGGAGCCGTTTCCGCACAACTCACATAGGCGCGCGGCGGAGGAAGCGTGGAGCAACCGGTGGCAAGCAGCACGGCAAGGCCGGCGAAAAGGCGGGACGGGGGGAGACCGATCATGCCGGCGTGGCGTATTCCTGCTGGTGGGGGCGATGTGTCAATTATGCGTGAGGCGCTCCCTCGTGCCAAGCCGCTAGAAATTCCGCGCGGTAATGGCTGAGGCGGTAAAGCGGTCGGGCTTTAGCGGACGCGCGTCCCGGCGGCGTCCGGTTCGTTGTAGCGGGCATTGGTAAGGTAGATCTTCCCCCGACCGAGCGCGCAGGCGACGGCGAATTCATGATCGACCTCAGCCTGGGTTTTCAGAGCTTTGCGGCCGGTTGCGAACACCGTGTCCTTGCCGTTTATGTTCACGGTAAGCAGCATGACATCGAAGCCGGCAGAACGGCTTGCCGTCAGGAAAGCCGCCATGTCGCTGTCGGACGCATCTTGTGTAACAAATTGATAGGCACCCGGTACACCTGCCTTGCCGTAATCGGCCACAGCAGGCGCGCGTTTTAGCGGACAGGCGGGCTTCAGCCTGACCTGCCCGACGCCCGCCTCCTGTTGAAATCGCGCGCATCCGGAAATTCCGGCAATCAGCACCATCGAAGCAAGTAATCTTGCAAGGCCAGGGACGTTTTTCATCGTTCCTGGTTATTCGCCAAACACTAACGATCGCTTTCCGACGAAACCCGCAGCTTTTGCGGCAGTCTAGGCGTGAAAGAATTCGCTGAGGTCGCAGGGCTGTACGATGGGGTCGCGAAGGCGCGGGTCGCGGCAGGCTTGAAGGAAATCGTCGTATTCAGGATGGGCGGCCGCGAAAACGGCCTTGGCCTCATATTCCTCTGCGCTGAATGTGCCCCAGTTCGTCATGCGCGCGAAGAAGACGTGATCCGCCCCGATCTCGCGCGCAAGGTCCACCGCGTCGCCCATCTCGCGATAGTTTTCGGTCTGTACGGTGAAGGGGATGGTGAAATGGGAGACCAGGCCGGCCGCTCTCAATTCGCCCGCGAACTTCAGGTTTTCCTGCATGACCGACCATTTCGCGCCGCGGCGCAGGAGTTCGTGCGTCGGCCCGGTGGCGGCGTCCAGACTGATCCGCAACGATGCCACGCGCCCGTGCAGGCTGGGGAAGGCCGCCCACTGCTGGGGTGTGAACAGCATCCCGTTGGTCATCACGATGAATTTCAGGTCCGGATAGTCGTCCGCATTCAGTTGTTCGATGAGCCGGCGAAAGTTCTTGCTGGCAAAGGGATCGCCCGACCCCGTGATATGCACATAGCGGGCGTTTTCCAGCAGCGGCAGGATCCGATTGTCCTGCATGTCCTGATAGCGCGCGCGGGTTGCATCGTCCGCTGCGTAGCGGGAGGTGCGGCAGGACGGACAGGAAAGATTGCAGGTGCGGTCGTAGGCGAGGTTTACCGTTTCCGGCCCGCGCGGCATTGCCGTTTGGCGCGACGTGACGATGTCGTGCCATTTCGGTTGTGCCGTCAGCTCCTCCGCTTTCTTCAGGTGATTGCTCTGAATGACGGGGCAGGAGCGCTTGTTGCAGTGACGGTAAGACCCGTCGAGCACGCTTTCGCGGATGGCCTGGGCCTTCTGCCCGTTCCACACTGCATCGCTGGGTGCATAAGTGAGATTTCCCGCCGAAGTGGGCAACCAGCTTGCGCAGCACAAGTGGGTGGTCGTCTCCAAAACGTCGAGCTGGGTGAACGGCACCAGGCAGACCTTGCCGTTCAGGGCGAACTTCGGATTCTCCGGATCGATCAGCGCTTCGACATGGAACGCGGCGCCCTGCACCTGCACGTTCTGGCTGTGGCGGATCGTCAAGGGCAGCAGCGCGGCCAGCACGGTTCCGGCATCCTCGATGCCAAGCCGGCAGACCGCGAGCAACAGCTGGAGCCGGATGCGGATCGTCTGATTGGTTTCGCGGGCTTCCCGGTCGCGCAGTTCCGCGGCGATCAGCGGGTTTTCGGAAACCAGCGACGGGACCAGCGGCCAAAGCTCGGGATGGTCCAGCGCGTCGTTCAGCATATCCAGCATCAGGTCGCAGGCTTGACGGGCCGCGACGGTGTCGTCGACGAGAGAGGCGTCGTCGGCGGTGATGGTTTCATCCTGAACGGTCAAAGGTCATCCCCATTGGAAGGCATTTGCCTTCATTATAGGGGGGCGGAAGCAGGTTCCGGCGGTTGTGGCAGGCTGGGGCGGTGGCTGCCTACTTCACCCATCTGAAGCTGCGGTGGATAAGGGCGCTCAGCAATGGGACGAAGAACCAGTTGGAGAGCATGGCGAATCCCGTTGCCCGGGCGATTGCGTCGTGGCGGATCGTCCAGCCGCCAGCCAGCCACTGGTCCGCGCTTCAGGGCAAGGTGGCCCAGGGCCATGCGAAATCGATCGAGACTTCTCCGCTCACGCTGCCGTCCGATGCGAAGCTGCGCTCGACTATCCGGCCCCGGCCGGAGCGATGCAGGGCAAGCACGGTGCTGCACCGGGTGCCGTAGATGAAGTCGCGGATGAACACCGGGGCGAAGCGCGGTTCGGGGCCGTCTTCCGGGCGCGCGGTTCGCCGGTCGGGCTTCTCCACGCGCAGGGCGTCCAGGAGTGGGGAGAGGTTTTCGCTGCCAGCCTCCAGCCAGTGCGCCACCGCCTGTTCGACCGCGTGAGTCTTGGGCCAGGGCAGGTCGAAGCCGCCATTGGACAGGCCGTGGATGCCGGGGGTGAGCGTGCGCGCCTCGGTCTGCGGGTAATTGGTGAGGAAACGTGCGGCGCCGTCAGCCACTTCCACCAGGTTGAACGGGTTCATCGTCTCCACCGGCTCCGGCGCGCGGGCTTGCAGCAGGTCGGTGACGAGTATGCCGCGGGATGGGCGGCCCGGCTGCGCGCCTTCGGGCACGCGGTAATTGGTGACGAGGACGAAACGGCCGCCCTCGGTCAGGCCCATCCACGTGCCGTGGCCGACAAGATCGCGCCCGGCGATGATATCCGAACCGTCGTCCCAACGCGCCAGCGGAGCGGAGGCGCGGGCGTGGAATTCGTCGCGATTGCCGGCGACGACCAGCGGCCAGTCGGGATGCGCCTGCCAGGCGACAGCGGCGACGCACATCAGAGCAGGCCTTTCGCGCGCATGCTGATATGGCCCTCGCGCCCGATCACCACGTGGTCGTGAACCTCCACGCCAAGGATGCGGCCGGCTGCGGCGATGCGGTGCGTCATTTCGATATCCGCGCGGCTGGGTTCGGGCGAGCCGGAGGGGTGATTGTGGACCAGGATCAGCCCGGTGGCGCCAAGGTCCAGCGCGCGGCGGATCACTTCGCGCGGGTGGATCGCGGCTTCGTCTATCGATCCTTCGCCCACCATCTCGTCCAGCAGCAGCATGTTTCTGGCATTAAGATAGAGTACGCGCACGCGTTCGCGCGTCAGGTGCGCCATGTCGATGGTCAGATAGTCGATCAGCACCTGCCACGATCCGATCACCGGCTTTTCCCGCACGCGCTGGCGGGCGAGGCGGGTGGCGGCGACGGTGACGATCCTGAGCGCGGCCGCCGTCGCGTCGCCCATGCCGGGATGAGCGGCCAGAGTGCGCGGATCGGTTTGCAGCACCGCCGCGAGGGAGCCGAATCGCTGGATCAGGCTGCGGGCCAGCGGTTTCATGTCGCGCCGGGGAACGGCCTGCATCAGCAGGAGTTCGATCACTTCATGATCCGCCAGCGCTTCCGTTCCGCCGTCGATCAGCCGCTTGCGCAGCCGCGCGCGGTGCCCACTGGGGTCGTTGCCCGTTTCGGACCGCCTGGCGCCATCGTCCGGCGCGGAAATTCCGGCGCTGGGCGCGGGCGGTTCATCGAAGAGACTGTCCTGATCGGGCATAAGCTGCACGGACAATTGCCTTTCCCGGCGCGGGCGCGCAAGTGAACGATCTGAATGTCTGAGGTGCAAGACCAGTCCGAAGCCCCGGCGGAGCCAGACCGCCCCTCCAGCGCCCGTCGCCGCGTGGCGGCCGGGAGCGCGTTGGGCGTGTTGGGCCTCTTCGCGCTTTCTCTGGGCGCGGCCTGGACGATGCGCGAGCATATTGCAGACAACCTGATCGCCGATCAGCTGAACAAGCTGGGCCTGCCCGCACGCTACAAGATCGTGAAGATCTCGCCCTCGGAAGAAGTGATCCGCAACGTGGTGGTGGGCGATCCCCGGCGGCCGGACCTGACGATCGAGGAAGTGCGCGTGGCGACGCGGCTGGCCTGGGGCATCCCCGGCATCGGCCGGATCACGCTGGTGCGGCCGCGCCTCTATGGCAGTCTGCATAGCGGCAAGCTGAGCCTTGGCGCGCTGGACAAGGTGCTCGAATCGGGTGGGGGCGACAAGGATCACCCGCTGCCCGACTACGACGTGGCGCTGGTCGACGGGCGCGCGCTGATCGAGAGCGACTACGGCCGCATCGCCGCGAAGATCGACGGGGCCGGGGGCTTGCGCGGCGGGTTCGACGGCGTGCTGGCGGCAGTGTCGCCGGCAGTGGCCTATCAGGGCTGTAAGGCGGCGCACACCACGCTTTACGGCAGACTGCGCGTGGAGGGCGAAAAACCCAGGTTCACCGGGCCGCTGCGGATGGATGCGCTCGATTGCCCGTCGCAGGCCCAAGGGCAGGGTTTGCGCGTCGGCAAGTCGGCCGCGCAGCTGGATCTGACGGTCGACCGCAGGCTGGACGGGGTGGAAGGCCGGCTGGGCTTTGCAGGCGGCGCGGCGCGGCTGGCCGAGAACCGCGTGGAAGGGCTCACCGCTTCCAGCCGCTTCACCTTCCGCAAGCAGGCGCTGACCGCCACCTACAAGCTGGCCGCGCACGGCGTCGCTACGCCGCAGGCGGCGGCAGCGGCGCTGGGCTTCGACGGGCAGGTGCGCACCGATCCCGGCTTCGCGAACATCGATATAGAGGGTGACGCCACTGGCAGCGGCCTGATCCCCGGCGCCATGGCCGACAGCGCGCTGGCCGATCTGGCCAGGAGCGGGGAGGGGACGCTGGCCGCTCCGCTGGCGAACGGCATCCGCACCGCGCTGGCCCGCGAGGCGCGTGGATCGAAGCTGGACGCCAACGTGATCCTGCGCCGCGATGCCGGCCGCTGGAGCCTTGTCCTGCCGCGCGGAAACTGGCGGGGGACGAGCGGGGCCTCGCTGCTGACGCTCTCACGCGTGCAGGCGGTGTTTGGAAAAGGGAGGCCGGTCATCACCGGCAACTTCGCCAGCGGCGGGGAAGGGCTGCCACGCGTTTCCGGGCGGATGGAAACGGGTGCGAATGGTCGCCTCGCGCTCAGCGTCTCGATGCCCGAATACCGGGCCGGCGATGCGCGCCTTGCGCTGCCACAACTCTCGCTGCTCCAGTCCGCCGATGGCGCGATCACTTTCGCGGGAGAGGCACGCCTTTCGGGCGCCCTGCCGGGCGGAAAGGCCGATGGGCTGGTCATGCCGGTGGAGGGGCGCTGGGCGGCGGACGGGGCAGTGCTGCTCTGGCCGCGATGCACCACGGTCGCGTTCGACCGGCTGGCACTGGCCAATGTGACGATCGACAAGCGCAAGCTGTCGGTCTGCCCGGCCAAGGGGCGACCCATCATCGCGAGCGACGCACGCGGGCTTTCGATCACCGCCGGCTTCCCTGCGCTGGACGTGACCGGCCGCATGGGCGGCACCCGCATCCGCGTGGCGAGCGGCCCGCTGGGCTATGCGCAGTTTCCCGGAAAGCCGGGCGCGCTGACGGCCAAGGCGGTGTCGGTGGAGCTGGGCGCGGCGGATGCACCCTCGCGCTTCCGCATCGCCCACCTTGATGCGACCATCGGCAAGGAGATAGGCGGCGCTTTCGACGAGGGCGACGTGATGCTGGCCGCCGTGCCGCTCGATCTGCATCAGACCGCCGGGCACTGGCGCTATGCTGGCGGCGTCCTGGCCGTGGACGATGCGCACTTCACGCTGGTCGACCGCCAGCAGGCGCCGCGTTTCCAGCCGATGATCGCGCGCGACGCCACTTTGCGGCTCCAGAACGGCACGATCACCGCGCAGGCCCTGCTGCGGGAGCCGAAGAGCGATCGTGGGGTAGTGCGCGCCGATATCGTGCACGACCTCAATGCCGCAAAGGGGCATGCCGACCTCGCGGTGGACGGCATCGTGTTCGACAACAAGGTGCAGGCCGAAACGCTTTCGCCGATGCTGCTGGGCATCGTCTCCAACCTCGACGGCACGGTGCGCGGCACTGGCCGGATCGACTGGAATGGGGACAGGGTCACCAGCCACGGCCGTTTCTCCACCGATGCGCTGGCCTTCGCCGCGCCGTTCGGGCCGGTGAAGGGGCTGTCTGGCGATGTGGTCTTCACCGACCTGCTGGGCATGATCACCGCGCCGGACCAGAAGCTGAAGATCGCCTCCCTGAATCCGGGTATCGAGGTGACGGACGGCGTGCTCTCGTTCCAGATGGAGCCGAAATACCTGCTCCGCATCAATGGTGCGCAGTGGCCGTTCATGGACGGGCAGTTGACGCTGGAACCCGCGACGATGACCATCGGCGCGTCGGAAACGCGGCGCTACAAGCTTACCGTCAAGGGCCTGAACGCCGCGACGTTCGTGCAGCATCTGGAAGTGGGCAATGTCAACGCCACCGGCGTGTTCGATGGTGAACTGCCGCTGGTGTTCGATGAGAACGGCGGCCGGATCGACAATGGCTACCTGCGCTCACGCGCGCCGGGCGGCAATGTCAGCTATATCGGCGCGCTGACCTACAAGGACCTGTCGGCGATGGGCAACTTCGCCTTCGGGGCGCTGAAGTCGGTCGATTACAAGCAGATGGAGATCGGTCTCGACGGATCGCTCTCCGGCGACATTCTCACGCGGATCAGCTTCGACGGGCTCAGCCAGGGGGCGGAGGCTTCGAAGAACTTCATCACCAAGCAAGTGGCGAAGCTGCCGATCCACTTCATCGTCAATATCAAGGCGCCGTTCATGAGCCTGTTCGGCAACATGCGCTCTCTCTACGACGCCACCTACATCAAGGATCCGCGCCTGCTCAGTGTCGAGGCGGCGATGCAGGCGAAAGCGAAGGCTGCCGCAGCGGCGGCAGCGGCAAAAACCACGGTTGATCCCACGCAACACACCATTCAGCCTTCAGACAGCGAGAAAAAACCATGATCGGCCCGCAATTGACCGGAAGCGTTCCGGCTGCGACAAGCCCGGCGATGAAGTCTATCGCCCACTCTTTTTCGCAGCATATCGCCCCCCGGTCCGGCAGGCGCGCCGTTCGCGCCGCGGGGATGGTGGCGATTTTCGTCCCGATGCTGGCGGGCTGCATTCAGGTTACGGCGCCCGACAAGCCGATCGTGATCGAACTCAATGTCAACATCCGTCAGGAAGTGATCTATCAGCTTTCCGCAGACGCGGAAAAGACGATCAAGGACAACGAAGGCGTATTCTGATGACCAAGACCCGTTTCAGCAATTCCGTCGCCCTGATGGGTGCAGTCGCGCTGGTTCTCGGCGCAGCAGGTGTCGCCGTGGCGCAGGAAGCCCGCGATCCGGCCTATGCCGCCGCGCGCGCCGCCGGGCAGGTGGGTGAACAGCGCGATGGTTACCTTGGCGTCGTCGGTGGCCAGTCAGCCGCCGTGCAGGCGATGGTGCGTGACCTGAACAACAAGCGCCGCGCGATCTATACCGATAAGGCAGCCGGCAAGGGCACGATCGAGGAATATGCCTTCGCCACGGCCTGCCGTCTGATCTCGCAGACCAGCCCGGGGGAGAAGTATCAGGCCCCCGATGGTTCGTGGCAGACCCGCACGGCCGCGCCGCCCCAGCGCGATCCGCGCTGCCCGTAACGTCGCTCCTGCAGTCTCGACCCGTTTTCGGGCCGGTATCACCAGAGGTGGTGCCGGCCCGAGTTATTTGTAGGGTGCGCCCGTTACATCCATGACGAGTGGGTCGGAGCCGTGCAGAGGGCAGCGCAGTGATCTGCGCCTCCCGTCTCGCTGGCGGGACACTCTTTCACTCTTTCGACAGGGTTGTGACGGGGCTCTGACAGCATGATTCGCAAATCATCGTTGACGAATGGCACCACGCATCGCCCTTGCGCTTTTCCTTTTCCTGGCGAATGCTGTGCCGGCACGGGCACTTGGGCCAAAGGCTTATTGCGCGGGAATGCGTGTGAACAAGAGGCGCCGGCAGCGCCCGGCCAAGGTTGACTCGGGATAAGCCCCACCCTAAGGGGGCGGCGCCCTCGGCAGGGAGCCGTTGAACGCGTCAATCGTCCTTTGATGGAGGAGGACCTGACATGAACGACGAGCCTTCTGCACGGGATCCCGTTGGCGAGGATGCGCGCCTGGAACGGCTCGACGAAAGGCTGAAAGCCCTTCGCGGCCGTGAAGAGCAGCGCAACAAGCCCAACGCAGGCACGGAAACGGACGATTCCTATCGCGCCGGTAACCGTGTTCTGGCCGATCTTCTCGGCGGGGTCATCGGCGGCCTGTTCATCGGCTGGGTGATTGATCACTTTGCCGGAACATCGCCCTGGGGTCTGTTGGTGATGTTGTTCCTTGGAATATTCGTCGCCTTCAGGAATATCATACGGAATTCGAACCAGCGCCCGGATTGACCCAAAGGGGGGTGGATTAGGGCGCTGTCGTTCATTGGCGACAGGGATATTCGCGTGGCTGCCGAAGCTAAGCTCGATCCGATGCACCAGTTCCAGCTGGAAACGCTGGCCGGTGCGAATTGGAACATTGCCGGATACAACATCGCCTTCACCAACAGTGCGCTGTGGATGGCGATCGCAACCGTGGTGCTGATGGTGTTCGTCGCCGGCGGCATGAAGCGCCAGCTGGTGCCCGGCCGCTGGCAGATGGCGGTGGAAACCTTCACCGGCTTCATCGACGGCATGCTGGCCGCCAACGTCGGCCCCGGCGGCAAGAAGTACGTTCCGTACATCTTCTCGCTGTTCATGTTCATCCTCTTCGCGAACTTCCTGGGCCTGCTGCCGCTCGGCGTCCTGGGCATGCACGCTTTCACGTTCACCAGCCACTTCTCGGCCACCGGTGTCCTGGCGGTGCTTTCGTTCGCGATCGTTCTCATCGTGGGCTTTGCCAAGCACAAGCTGCACTTCTTCTCGCTGTTCGTGCCGCACGGTACGCCGGTGGTGATGATCCCGCTGATCTTCGTGGTCGAGCTGATCTCCTTCCTCGTGCGTCCGTTCAGCCTTGGTCTTCGTCTCTTCGTCGCGATGATGGCCGGCCACGTGCTTCTTGAAGTGCTTTCGAGCTTCGTGATCAGCTCTGGCAACGCCGGTATCGGCCTGTTCGCCATCGCCGGTCTGCCCAGCTTCATCCTGATGATCGGCATCTGCGCGCTTGAGCTGCTGGTTGCCGGTATCCAGGCCTACGTTTTCGCTCTTCTCACCTGCGTCTATCTGAACGACGCCGAGAACCTTCACTGATTTTCAGTCTCTTATTAGACTTTTCCAAAGGGAGTTTTTGTAATGGAAGCAGATGCTGCAAAGCTGCTTGGTGCCGGTCTTGCTGCGATCGGTTGCGGCCTCGCCTCGATCGGCGTGGGTAACGTTTTCGCGAAGTTCCTCGAAGGCGCGCTGCGCAACCCCGGCGCTGCCGACGCCCAGCAGGGCCGTCTCTTCATCGGCTTCGCGGGCGCCGAACTTCTCGGCCTGCTCTCGTTCGTCGTTGCCGCGCTGCTGATCTTCGCCTGATCCAGCGCACTGATCCGATCCGGCCGCGCGAACCCTTTGGTGCCGCGGCCGGGCCACCGGATGCAAGATTTTTACCGGCTACCTCGGGACAGGGCTGACACATGCCTCAGATCGCACAGCTAGGCGAATATTACGCCAGCCAGATCTTCTGGATGCTGATCTTCTTCGCCATCACCTTCTTCGTCGTTGGACGCGGCATGGTGCCCAAGGTGATGGATACCGTCGCATCGCGCGACAAGCAGATTGCCGAGGACCTCGCCACCGCCGAAAAGCTGCGCGAAAGCGCCGACGCGGAAGAGGAAGCCTGGCGCACGCGTGAAAACGCGAACCGCGCCGAGGCCCAGGGCCTCATCGCCGCGGCCCGTGGCAAGGCCGGCGCCGCCACCGCGGACCGTCTGAACGCCGCGCAGGTCGGCATCGACGCCGATCTGGCCGCCGCCGAAAAGCGCATCGACGAGGCGCGCCGTTCGGCCGCTGCCGAGATCGAGAGCGTTGCCGCCGACGCCGCGCGTGATATCGTCAGCCGCGTTGCCGGCCTCTCGCTGGACGAGACCGCCGTGCGCAGCGCCGTGAAGGAGAGCCTCGCTCATGGCTGAGAACACTGCCGCTGAATCGGGCGCCGCACCCGTCGCTCACGAAGCCGCCGGCAATCAGGCGCACACCGCCGTCGAGCACGCGGAACCCGCGCTGCTGGGCGTTGCCCCGCCGGTTGCCGTCGTCAGCACTTCGATGCTGGTGCTCATCCTGATCATGATCTGGAAGGGCGTGCCCAAGCTGATTTCGGGTGGTCTGGATTCGCGGATCGCTCAGATCAAGGCGCACCTCGAAGAGGCCAAGACCCTGCGTGCCGAGGCGGAAGCCCTGCGCAAGGAATATGCCGACAAGATCGCGAACGCCGAAAAGGACGCCGCGGCCATGCTTGAGCACGCTCAGCATGAAGCCGAAGCGATCGTCGCTAAGGCTGAAGCCGACACCACCGAACTGATCGCCCGCCGTCACAAGATGGTGGAAGAGAAGATCTCGGCGCTGGAATTGGCCACGATCACCGACCTTCGCCGCAAGGCCGCTGCTGCTGCCGCGCTGGCCGCCGGCGATCTGATCAAGGCCAACCACTCGGCCGATGCCGACAAGGCACTGGTCGACAAGGCGATCGCCGGGATCTGATCCCGCCGCCTGCCGGTAACCGGACAAGATAAAGCCCTCGTGTTCGCACGGGGGCTTTTTTCATGTCGGTCTGACGCCATCCGGGGCGATGAAATTGATGTAATCGCGGCAAACGCAGGATCCCGTTAAGTTGACAATTACCCCGCCTCCTTATTGAGCGAGGGCAGGCCCATCGGGCTTGCAACAAGGGGGAAACATGAAAATTGCTGCGACTATCGCGGCCGGCTTGATGCTGGTCGCAACACCGGTGCTTGCCGCCACGCATCCGCTGAGCAAGCAGGACGCGCTGCAACTGACCCAGCTCGGGCTGGGAGACGACGCCATCGTCGCCAAGATCAATGCCGACAAGGTGGACTTCGACCTTTCGACCGACGACATGATCGCGCTGCGCAAGCAGGGCGTCTCGTCCGCCGTGATCGCGGCGATGATCGCCAATCGCTATCAGGCAAAGGCAGAGCTTTCGCTCGATTCGCCCGATCCCCGCGTGCCGCATCCGGCCGGGCTCTATGCGCTTCAGGACATCGGCGGCCCGCACATGAAGCGGATGGAGCCGACCGTCACCAACCAGGCCAAGACAGGGGGCATCCTGGGCTACGCGCTCACCGGCGGCATCGCCTCGATGAGCGTGAAGGCGGCGATCCAGAAAGAGACGTCGATCGTGCCGGTGTCGCGCCAGCCGCGCTTCTACTTCTTCTCGGCTGAATCGAACGGCAGCGATGCCAGCGCATGGGCCAGCGGCACCAACACTGTGGTCGCATCGCCGGCCGAACTGACGCTCGTTCACCTTACCCGCAAGGACGGCCGCCGCGAAGCCCGCGTCGGCAGCATGAACATTGCCGGCGCCAAGTCCGGCGTGATGGACAAGGATCGCATCGAGTTCCGCCACGAACTGGTGCGTCCCGGCGTCTACAAGGTCGAACTCGCGCAGCCGCTTGAGCCCGGCGAATATGGCTTCATCTACTCGCTGGCCGGCGGCGGTTCCTCGGGTGCGATGACCGCGCGTATCTTCGATTTCACCGTGCAGTGACGAAGGATTGACCCGGTTGATCCGGGTCGGATCGAGAGGGCCTCCGCGCAGCTGCGCGGAGGCCTTTTTCGTGCCGTAACGGGAACGTGTCGCAGTCATGTGCAATCGAGGTTGACCTTGGCGCGGTTTGGGATCAGAGCGGCGCCCGCACGGCCAATCGTGCCGCGCAAGTTTCAGGAAGCGAGGACATGTCAAGCGACAGTTCCAGTAGGACCGCACGCCCCAAGGGCGCTGGCTAGTTCTCGCTGGCCATCGTCCGCCCGGGTCGTGCGGACGAAAGGTTTGAATGATGGTGAACGACCTGCTCGCCGGCGTGATGGCCGGCCCCCGGCCCGTGAAGCGCGGGCTCTACATTGCCGATATCGTCGAGATGCTGGAGGCACTGTCTCCCGCCGAGGCGGCTGCCAAGCTGGGCCGCATGGCGGACGTGCGCGCCGTGGCGGCGCTGGACCGGCCGGAATTCTCCTGCGCCCCTGAGGTGCTGGAACTGCTGCCGTTCCCGCGCGCGGTCCGGCTCGTCTCGCAAATGGCGGAAGACCGCGCGGCCGACGTTCTGGCGGAAATGGACGAGGATCTGGCTGCGCGCTTCCTCGCCGCGCTGGCGCCCGATGTGCGCACCTCGCTCTCCAAGCTGCTGGCATGGCCGGAGGATAGCGCCGGCGGCATGATGACGACCGAGTTCGTCGCCGCGCCCGCCGATGCCACCGTCGGTGATGTGCTGCGCCTGATCCGCACGGTCGAACGCAGCCGCGAGACGGTCTATTCGGTGTTCCTGGTCGACAAGGCGGGGCGGCTCGAATCGACCATTTCGCTGCGCCGCCTGATCGCCGCAGAGCCTGACGATCCCGCGCTCGATCTCGGACGCGACCGCGAACCCGTGGTCGTCGCGCCCGATACCGATCGCGAGGAAGTGGCGCACCTGATCCGCCGGCACGACCTTCTGGCGCTGCCCGTGGTGGACGAGGAGGGCCGTCCGCTCGGCATCGTTACCGTGGACGACGTGCTCGACGCGCTGGTCGAGGAGCATACCGAGGATGTGCAGAAGTTCGGCGGCGTGGAGGCGCTGGACAAGCCCTACCTCGAAACCGGCTTCTTCGCGATGATCCGCAAGCGGGCAGGGTGGCTTAGCGTGCTGTTCCTCTCCGAAATGCTCACCGCCAGCGCCATGCAACATTTCGAGGACGAACTGGCACGCGCCGTGGTGCTGACGCTGTTCATCCCGCTCATCATGAGCTCTGGCGGCAACAGCGGAAGCCAGGCGACCTCGCTGATCATCCGCGCCCTCGCCGTCGGGCAGGTGCGGCTGCGCGACTGGTGGCGCGTGGCGCTGCGCGAATTGCCGGCCGGCATGGTGCTGGGCGGTATCCTCGGCGTGGTCGGCTTCGCGCGCATCGCGCTGTGGCAGCAGCTCGGCTTCTACGACTATGGCGAGCACTGGGTGCTGATCGCCACGACCGTATCGGCCGGGCTGGTGGGCATCGTCACCTTCGGGTCGCTGGCGGGTTCGATGTTGCCCTTTGCGCTACAACGGCTCGGCTTCGACCCCGCCAGCGCCTCCGCACCGTTCGTGGCGACGCTGGTCGATGTTACGGGTCTGGTGATCTATTTCAGCATTGCGCTTGCCATTCTCTCCGGGACGCTGCTCTAGCCGCTTACGTCATTTGATCAGTCTACGCTTTCCTCCGTCATTGCGAGCGGAGCGAAGCAATCCAGAGCCGCCTAAACCGCCCTGGATTGCTTCGCTCCGCTCGCAATGACGAAGAAGCGGAAACTTCTTGTGCGGGCGAGCATGCAGAATATGGGGCAGATCTTGCCTCCAAACGAAAGGAACGGCCGTCATGGCATATACCGCGAAGATCCTGCTGCTCGGCTCGGGCGAGTTGGGGCGCGAATTCGTCATTTCGGCCAAGCGCCTGGGCTGCGAAGTCATTGCCTGCGACGCCTATGAAGGCGCGCCGGCGATGCAGGTGGCGGACGGCTTCGAGGTCTTCTCGATGCTCGACGGCGAACGCCTGCGCGCCGCGATCGAGAAGCACAAACCGGACTTCATCGTGCCCGAGGTCGAGGCGATCCGCACCGAAGTGCTGGCCGAAGTGGAGGCGGAAGGTTTCTGCGTCGTGCCGTCCGCGCGCGCCACGCAGATGACCATGAATCGCGATGCCATCCGCGAAGTGGCCGCCGTCGAACTGGGCCTGCGCACCTCGCGCTATCGCTATGCCGAAAGCCTGGACGAAGTGCTGGCCGGTGCCGAGCACACCGGGCTGCCCTGCGTCATCAAGCCGGTGATGTCCTCATCGGGCAAGGGCCAGAGCACGGTGCGCAATGCCGCCGATCTGGAGAAGGCGTGGGACTACGCCGTCGCCAACATGCGCGGCGACCGTAAGCGGGTGATCGTCGAGGAGTTCGTCGCTTTCGATTACGAGATCACCCTGCTGACCGTGCGCAGCCGTGAGGGCGTGTCGTTCTGCCCGGCGATCGGCCACCGGCAGGAGCGCGGCGACTATCAGGAATCGTGGCAGCCGACGCCGATGGCGCCTGCCGCCATTGCCGCCGCGCAGGACATGGCGCGCAAGGTGGTGGACGATCTGGGCGGCTATGGTCTGTTCGGCGTCGAGTTCTTCGTGAAGGGCGAAGAGGTGATCTTCTCCGAACTCTCGCCGCGTCCGCACGATACGGGCATGGTCACGCTGATCTCTCAGAACCTGTCCGAATTCGACCTCCATGCGCGGGCGATCCTTGGCTTGCCGATTCCGGAAGTCACGCTCCATGGCCCCAGCGCCTCGGCGGTGATCCTCGCCGATCGGGATAGCGTTTCCTTCGCCTACGAGGGGCTTTCCGATGCCTTGGCGACGCCGGGTGTCCAAGTAGACCTGCGCGTCTTCGCCAAGCCTGTAACGCGCCCCTACCGCCGTATGGGCGTTGCACTGGCGCTGGCCGGGGACACCGATACGGCGCGCCGGGTTGCGGCTGAGGCAGCGGGCAAGGTGCGGATCGTTTACAAGTGAGGTGAGGGGGCGAGCCCTCCAGCAAACGACCAAACCCTGCCCATGACGATAAACTGTATCGTCGCCCCCGCGAAGGCGGGGGCCCCGCTTCCTTTTCGCCACGCCGGCAAGAACAAGCGGGGTCCCCGCCTACGCGGGGACGACGGGGTTTTAGGACGAGGGCGAGGGTGAGCGTTTACTTCTTCCAGCCGTGAACCCGCTGGCGCACGGTCGCCAGCAGTTCCTCCATTGTCGCCACTTGCGTCACGCCATAGCGCGCGGCGGTGATGTCGACGTTGCCCTTGCGCCAGAAGCCATCGGGGCAGAGTACCACCAGCTTGCCGCCCCGCGCATGAAGGCCGAGTTCGAGCAGGCTCACCGGGCTCTGCGTGCCGGGCGTGAGGTACATGACGATCACGTCGGCACTGTCCAGCGCGGAGAGTTCCCATTCGACCTGACGGCGGAATTCCGGCTCGCTCGCCTCGGGCTTCCACGCCGGGTTCCAGTCGGGTCGGCGCGGGTTGAGGATCACCACGTTCTCGTTCGACAGGGCCTTGATCAGATCGGCCTGCCAGTCGGTGGCGCTGCCCATGTCGATGCTGCCGCCCAGGAACACGCGCGGCACGTCATGCGCGGCGGGCAGGGCCTGCGGAGAGGTGACGATCGTGCTCGATGCCATGGCTGGAGCAGCGTTCGTCAGCAGGGTGGCGAGCGCGAGGAGGGGGGCGAACTTGCGAAAGGTCATCGGGGGCTAATCGGTCTCAGAACGTGTTCTTGGCTTCGCGCAGCGCGGCGAAGGTTTCCACCGCGTCATGGCCGCCCCAGCGCGCCTGCAGGGCTGGATCGTCGGCGCGGAGGAACGGGTTGGTCAGCAGTTCGCGGCCGAGCTTGGCGGGCACGGTGGGAATGCCGGCGGCGCGGGCGCGGGTGATGTCCTCGGCATAGGCGGCGAGTTCGGCATTGTCCGGATCGGCGTGCAGCGCAAACTTTGCGTTCGACGCGGTGTACTCGTGCGCGCAGTAGAGCATCGTATCGGCCGGCAGCGCCTTGATGCGCTGGAGGCTTTCCCAGAACTGCGGCGCAGTGCCTTCGAACATGCGGCCGCAGCCGAGCGCGAAGACCGAGTCGCCCACGAAAGCGATTTGCGCTTCGGGCAGCCAGTAGGCGCAGTGGCCCAGCGTGTGGCCGCCGACGTCGAGAACTTGTGCGGTCCAGTCGCCGATCTTCACCGAATCGCCCTGATCGACACGGCGGTCGACGCCTGCGATCTTGCCGGCATCGCCTTCGGGCGCGGTCACCGTGCAGCCGGTCGCCGCCTTGATGGCGCCGTTGCCGCCGGCGTGGTCCGGGTGCCAGTGGGTGTTCCAGATCTGGGTGATCTGCCAGCCCTTGGCGGCGGCCTGCTTCAGATATTCGTCGGCATCCGGGGTATCGATGCACACGGTTTCGCCGCTGGCGGAATCGTGCAGCAGATAGCCGTAGTTGTCGCTGAGGCAGGGGAACTGGTGGACTTCGAGCATGGGGTCTCTCCTTGGCGCGGGATGTAGACCCTCGGGGCTGTTGGGGAAAGGGCAGGAGGGGACGGGTTCGCGCGGAGGCGCGGAGTTCGCGGAGAAGAGATCAAGAATTCGCGCAAAGGCGCGAAGGCGCAAAGGTGTCGCGTTTGCGGCGAAGCCGCTTTCGTCTTGTTGCCGGGCCTATGCCGACCCTTCGACGGGACGAATGCCTTCGCCAAAGCAGAACCTCTTTGCGCCTTCGCGCCTTTGCGCGAATCTTCCTTTTTCACTTTCTCCGCGCACTCCGCGCCTCCGCGCGAACCCCCAAAAAGCAAAAGCCCGCCCGGATTGCTCCGGACGGGCCTTTACTGATTCACCTCGCGGTGAAGCCCAGAACGTTCTTACGAACGGTTCTTGAGGGCCTCGCCGAGGATGTCGCCGAGCGAAGCGCCCGAGTCCGACGAACCGTACTGTTCGACAGCTTCCTTTTCTTCGTGAAGCTGGCGAGCCTTGACCGAGAAGGTCGGCTTCTTCGAACGGTCGAAACCGGTGACCATGGCGTCCAGCTTCTGGCCGACCTGGAAGCGGTCGGGGCGCTGTTCGTCGCGGTCGCGGCCGAGGTCCGAACGCTTGATGAAGCCAGTGGCGCCATCGTCGCCAGCCTGGACTTCCAGGCCGCCGTCGCGAACTTCGAGAACGGTGACGGTGACGACTTCGTTGCGGCGCAGCGAGCTACCACCGGTCGAAGAGGCAACGCCGCCAGCGGCCGGAGCGCCACGCTCAAGCTGCTTCATGCCGAGGCTGATGCGTTCCTTCTCGACGTCGACGTCGAGAACCACGGCCGAAACCTGCTCGCCCTTGCGGTGCAGAGCCAGCGCGTCTTCGCCCGAGATGCCCCAGGCGATGTCCGACATGTGAACCATGCCGTCCACGTCGCCGTCGAGGCCGATGAACAGACCGAATTCGGTAGCGTTCTTGACTTCGCCTTCGACGGTCGAACCAACGGGGTGCTTCTCAGCGAAGGCTTCCCAGGGGTTCTGCTGAGCCTGCTTGAGGCCGAGCGAGATGCGGCGCTTGTCCGAATCGACTTCGAGCACGACCACTTCGACTTCCTGCGAGGTCGAGACGATCTTGCCGGGGTGGACGTTCTTCTTGGTCCAGGACATTTCCGAAACGTGGACAAGGCCCTCGATGCCGGCTTCCAGTTCCACGAACGCACCGTATTCGGTGATGTTGGTGACGGTGCCGGTGAGCTTGGCGCCCACGGGGTACTTGACGGCTGCGCCTTCCCACGGATCGCTTTCGAGCTGCTTCATGCCGAGGCTGATGCGCTGGGTATCCTGGTTGATGCGGATGATCTGCACCTTCACGGTGTCGCCGATGGCGATCACTTCGCTCGGGTGGTTGACGCGCTTGTAGCTCATGTCGGTGACATGGAGCAGGCCGTCGATGCCGCCGAGGTCAACGAACGCACCGTAGTCGGTGATGTTCTTGACGACGCCTTCGATAACCTGGCCTTCGCTCAGCTTGTCGATCAGCTCGCTGCGCTGTTCGGCGCGCGTTTCTTCGAGAACGGCGCGACGCGACACGACGATGTTGCCGCGGCGACGATCCATCTTCAGGATCTGGAAGGGCTGCGGCACGTCCATCAGCGGGGTGACGTCGCGCACGGGGCGGATGTCGACCTGCGAGCCGGGGAGGAACGCAACGGCGCCGTCGAGGTCGACGGTGAAGCCGCCCTTGACGCGGCCGAAGATCACGCCTTCGACGCGCTTGCCTTCACCGAATTCGTTTTCGAGCTTGTCCCAGGCGGCTTCGCGGCGTGCGCGGTCGCGCGACAGCATCGCTTCACCGTCGGCGTTCTCGACGCGGTCGACGTAAACTTCGACTTCGTCACCGACCTTGAGACCATGCTCACCTTCGCCACGGGCGAATTCGCGCAGGGCAACGCGGCCCTCGCTCTTCAGACCCACGTCGATGACGGCCTTGTCGTTTTCGATGGCGGTGACGGTACCCTTGACGACGCGGCCTTCGAAACCGTCGTCGGCAACGCCGCCGAGCTGGTCGTCAAGCATCTTCGCGAAATCGTCGCGGGTGGGATTGGCAGAAGTAGCCATTAAAGGTTGATTCCTGTTTAGTTTTTTCCGGCCTGGCGGTTTGATCCGCCGGTCTTTCCTCCGCGCTTCGCACCATTGCGAAACCCGGGCCAAAAGGGCCGACCGCCGTGGGGGCCGAATGCCGTCCACGGCGTCCTTCAAACCTTGCGGTTCTCCAGACCGGCGGCCCCTACGCGCATGAGGGGCGAAATGCAAGGAAATAGGCCGATGCGACGCGGTTTCGTCGCATTCTTCGGCCGGTCAATCCTGCTTCAGCGCATCCACCGCGGCGATGGCGGCGGCGATCGCTTCCTCGCGCTTCAGTTCCGAGGTGTCGATCTCGATGGCATCAGGGGCGGCCATCAACGGAGCGTCTTTGCGATTGCGGTCGCGCTCGTCCCGCGCGGCAAGGTCGGCAGTGATCTCTTCCAGGGTGACCTCGCGGCCATGGGCCTGCATTTCGAGGAAGCGGCGCTGGGCGCGTGCTTCGACCGAGGCGACGACGAACAGCTTGGCCTCGGCCTCCGGCGCGATCACCGTGCCGATGTCGCGGCCGTCGAGCACCGCGCCGCCGGGCTGGGTGGCGAAGGCGTGCTGCCGTTCGTAGAGCGCCTGTCGCACCGTGGGGTGGATCGAGACGCGGCTTGCCAGCCCCCCGCTGGCTTCGGATCGCAGTTCGGGGTCTTCCAGCAGGCCTTCGGGGAAGGCGCAGGCGGCAAGGGCGTCCACGGGATCATCGGGGTTGCCGCCGTCAAGGAAGCACTGACGGCCGACCGCGCGATAGAGCAGGCCGGTGTCGAGGTGGGGCAGTCCGAAATGGTGGGCGAGGGCCTTGGCAATCGTGCCTTTGCCCGAAGCGGTAGGTCCGTCTACGGCGATAATCATCCGGGGCTCATGGCCCCTCAGGCCGGGCTAGGCAAGTGGCGGTCAGGCTTCCGGGGTGGTGAGTTCGGGGCTGTCCGCACCATAGATCTCGATCAGTTCCTGCTCGAAACGCCCGGAATCGCGGGCCAGCCAAGCCACCATGACCACTGCGAGGCCAAGGCTGGCGCCGATCAGCGGCAGGATCAGGGTAAGCGTGGCCAGCAGGGGCAGGGGCAGCGCGCCCAGATATCGGCGCAAGCTGGGCGCCCGATTCGATTCCATGACAGCCTCCTTTCAAGCCGGAGGCTATGCCCATGATCCTTGTCGAAAGGTAACCGGATGAATCGGGATGCGCCGTTTCACGTGCTTTCGCGGCGCGAAAGGAAGGCCTTCATCAGCCCCCAGCCGGCCACGATGGCCCATAGCCCTTCCATCGCGATCGAGGGCAGGTTCACGTTCACCATCAGCGAAATCAGCAGCAGCACCGCGCCTACGAAGTTCAGCCCGTGCTGGAGGTAGCGGTTCGGGTTGTCCTCATAAGTGATGTAGGCATAGGCGATGATGCAGAACGCCGTGCCGGTGAAGCCAAGGGTGTTGCTGAGCCATTCCGGCAGGTCGAGGATCATGCGGGCTCCCGTCAGCGGGCGGCGTCCGGGACGGAGCTGCCCGCTGCGAGAATGCCCTTATCCGGCGAGGCTGGCCAGCAGGTCCTCGAAATTGGGGAAGCTGGTGGCGATCGGGCGGGTGTCGTCCACTTCCACGCCGCCGCTGCTGACGAGACCGGCGATTGCCATCGACATGGCGATGCGGTGGTCAAGGTGGGTGGTGACTTGCGCGTCGCCGGCAGTGCCGGGCAGCGGGGCGCCGCCGGTGCCGGTGATGACAAGGCCGTCCTCGCGCTCCTCGATCTTCGCGCCGGCCAGCGTCAGGGCGGCGGCCATGGCGGCGAGGCGGTCCGATTCCTTCACGCGCAGTTCGTCGAGGCCGCTGGTGACGGTGACGCCCTCGGCCAGCGAGGCGGCGACGAAGAGGACGGGGAATTCGTCGATCATGGCCGGCGCAATCGCGGGATCGACTTCGATACCCTTGAGCGCCGAGTGCTTGACCAGCAGGTCCGCCACCGGCTCGCCGCCGACTTCGCGTTCGTTCAGGAATTCGATCTGGCCGCCCATCTGGCGCAGCACTTCGACAAGGCCGGCACGGGTGGGGTTGAGGCCGACATTCTCGATCACGACTTCGCTGCCCGGTGTCACCAGTGCGGCCACGATGAAGAAGGCGGCCGAGGAGGGGTCTCCCGGCACTTCGATCACTTGCGGCTTCAGTTCGGCCTCACCCTTGATGGTGATGACGCGGGTGCCGTCGGCTTCCACGGTGACGGTGAGATCGGCGCCGAAGCCCTTGAGCATGCGCTCGGAATGGTCGCGCGTCGGCACCGGTTCGATCACGGTAGTCTCGCCCGGCGTGTTGAGGCCGGCGAGCAGGATGGCGCTCTTTACCTGAGCGGAGGCGACCGGCAGGCGGTAAGTGATCGGTACGGCCGGCGAAGCGCCGCGCACGATCAGCGGCAGGCGGCCTCCCTCGCTGGCTTCGAAGCTGGCGCCCATTTCAGACAGCGGATCGATCACGCGGCCCATCGGGCGCTTGGAGAGCGAGGCGTCGCCAGTGAAGCTGACATTGATCGGATGGCTGGCGACAAGGCCCATCAGCAGGCGGGTAGACGTGCCGGAATTGCCCATGTCCACCGGGCCTTCGGGCTGGAGCAGGGCGCCGACGCCCACGCCGTTCACCCGCCATTCGCCGTCACCGACGCGTTCGACGCTGGCGCCCATGGCGCGCATGGCGGCGGCGGTGGCCAGCACGTCCTCACCTTCCAGCAGGCCGGTCACGCGGGTTTCGCCCACGGCCAGCGCGCCCAGCATGATCGAGCGGTGGCTGATCGACTTGTCGCCCGGCACGCGAATCCTGCCCTTCAGCGGACCTGCGGGCAGGAAACGGCGGGGGCGCATGGGGGTGGTGGTGTCGTGGCTCACGGGCGTGCTTCTCTCGATACTGGAGGGGCGCAAAATCGCGGGGCTTTTGACAGCGGGTGCGGCCTATGGCAAGGCGCGCGCCCTGATGGTGCCGGGGTGCTTGATTTTGCGCGCCGGCCCTCCCATCAAGACACGGAATTCTCGCCCGTACTCTTCGGGCGCGCAGTATGAGGACATTTCATGGCAAAGCCTGAGTGGGGCGCCAAGCACGGCTGCCCGAAATGCGGCACCCGCTTCTACGACCTGGGCAAGGACGACCCGGTCACCTGCATCGAGTGCGGCCATTCGTGGCACCCGGAGCCGGTGCTGAAGTCCAAGCAGCCGATTCCCTATGAGGAAATCCAGAAGAAGGAAGTCGTCGAGACCGAGGATTCGGATCTCGCCGAAGAGGATCTGGACATCGATGAGGACGGCGATTCGCCGGACAACGACGTCGACCTCGGCGGTGACGACGATCTCGGTATCGGCGGCGGCGACGACGACGGCGATCGCGACGAGTAAGTCTCGGTACGCATCCATCAAGGAAAAGGGCGCGGCGCTTCGGCGGCCGCGCCCTTTCTTTTTGCGGCAAACTTGTCCGACCTCGTTGCTCCCGATCCCGCTCAGGCTGAGCCCGTCGAAGCCCCCTGCGGCGTAGCGCCGGGCTTCCATCCTTCGACAAGCTCAGGATGAGCGCGGTGGGTGTCGCCATTGGGTATAAGGGGCGCTGGATTGCTTTTCTGGCCTCCATCCGAAAAATAACGGGCGTGTGAAAATTTCCTCTTGCCAGTCCGGAGAACCCCATCTAGAGGGCGGCCTCCCAAGCGAAGGCAAGTCACAGCGACTGGCCGAAACGCGGGAAACGGATCGAACCTCCCGGGTCGATCCGATGAAATGATTGGGGCCTTAGCTCAGCTGGGAGAGCGCCTGCATGGCATGCAGGAGGTCAGCGGTTCGATCCCGCTAGGCTCCACCATTTCACCGAAATAGCTTTCCAAGATTGTTCGAAGACGGTTATTTCGACATATCAGTTTCGCGGAAACGCGATACGCTGGCCGACGAGGTTTCGTCCGCCGGCGTTTTTCGCATAAGGTTTCCGTCACGTCGGTCAGCGAGGTTTCGCCCACCGGCGTTTTTGGCGTTCTGGCGGCTGCGGCTGCCGAAAAGGAGTTTGGCATGTTCGACAGCCTGTCTGATCGTCTTGGTGGCGTTTTCGACAAGCTGCGTGGCCGCGGCGCGCTCAAGGAGCAGGACGTTCGCGATGCCATGCGCGAAGTGCGCATCGCGCTGCTCGAAGCCGATGTCGCGCTCCCCGTCGTGCGCCGCTTCGTCGATCAGGTTACCGAAAAGGCTGTCGGCCAGTCGGTTCTGAAGTCGGTCACGCCCGGCCAGCAGGTCGTCAAGATCGTCAATGACGCGCTGATCGAGATGCTCGGCGGTGACCAGACCGCCGAACTCGATCTTGAGGCGGTTCCGCCCGTTGTCATCATGATGGTCGGTCTGCAGGGTTCGGGTAAGACCACCAGCACTGCCAAGATTGCCCGCCTCCTGAAGGAGAAGCAGGGCAAGAAGGTCCTGATGGCCTCGCTGGACGTCAACCGTCCGGCCGCGCAGGAACAGCTTCGCGTTCTGGGTGAGCAGGTGGGCGTCGCCACGCTGCCGATCATCGCCGGCCAGCAGCCGACCGAGATCGCCACCCGTGCGATGCAGTCCGCCCGCCTTCAGGCCGTGGACGTGCTGCTGCTCGACACCGCCGGCCGTCTCCACGTCGATACCCAGCTCATGGACGAGATGAAGGCGGTTGCCGCCATCTCGAACCCCCGTGAAACGCTGCTCGTGGTCGACTCGCTGACGGGTCAGGACGCGGTCAACGTCGCGCAGTCGTTCGCCGGCGAAGTCGATCTGACCGGCGTCGTGCTCACCCGTATGGATGGTGATGCGCGCGGCGGTGCGGCACTGTCGATGCGAGCCGTTACCGGCAAGCCGATCAAGTTCGCGGGCACCGGCGAAAAGATGGAGGCCCTTGAGGTCTTCCACCCCAGCCGCGTTGCCAACCGCATCCTCGGCATGGGCGATATCGTCTCGATCGTCGAAAAGGCGGCCGAAGCGGTCAAGGTCGAGGAAGCCGAAGCGCTGGCCAAGCGCATGGAGCAGGGCAAGTTCGACATGAACGACCTGCGCACCCAGCTCAGCCAGATGCAGAAGATGGGCGGCCTTGGCGCTCTGGCCGGCATGATGCCGGGCATGAAGAAGGCCAAGGCGGCAATGCAGGCTTCCGGCATGGACGACCGCGTGCTGCTGCGCATGGATGCGATCATCGGTTCGATGACGCCGAAGGAGCGCGCCAATCCCGCGCTGCTGAACGCCAAGCGCAAGATCCGCGTCGCCAACGGTTCGGGCACCAATGTCCAGGACGTCAACAAGCTGCTGAAAATGCACATGGAGATGTCCAAGGCCATGAAGCAGATCAAGAAGATGGGCGGCCTCAAGGGGCTGGCCGCGATGTTCGGCAAGGGCGGCCTCGATGCTGCCATGCCCGGGCTGGGTGGCGGCCTTGGGGGCGGCGGTATGCCCGGCCTCGGTGGCCCCGATCTTAGCAAGTTTCTTAAGAAGTAATTTTTGAAGATTTGAAGGAAAGGTAGAGCAATGTCCGTTTCGATCCGTCTGTCGCGCGGTGGCGCGAAGAAGCGTCCTTACTACAAGATCGTCGTCTCCAACTCGCGCGCTCCGCGTGACGGCAAGTATCTTGAGCAGGTCGGCACCTACAACCCGATCCTCGCCAAGGACGACGAAAACCGCGTGCGTCTGGTCGAAGACCGCGTGCGTTACTGGCTCGGCGTTGGCGCCCAGCCGACCGACCGCGTTGCCCGCCTGCTCGACAAGGCCGGCATCAAGGAGCGCGCCGCTACCGTGAACGCCAAGAAGGGCGAGCCGGGCCAGAAGGCCAAGGACCGCGCCGAGGAAAAGGCCGAGAAGCTGCGTGAAGCTGAAGAAGCTGCAGCCGCTGCTGCTGCCGCTCCGGCCGCTGAAGAAGCTCCGGCTGAAGCAGCTGCCGAGGAATCGACCGAAGCCTAAGCTTCAGGTTAGATCCAGATGGCTGGTCAAGACCGCCCCGTCACGCTTGCTGCCGTTACCGGCGCGCACGGCGTGACGGGCGAGGTTCGCCTCAAGCTGTTCGGTGAAGGCGTGGCGGCGCTCAAGCGCTACCGCGCCTTTAACGATTCCACTCTGACGCTCGCCAAGCTGCGCGATGACGGCAAGGGCGGTGCGATTGCGCGTTTCGAGGAAGTGCCGGATCGCACGGCTGCCGAGAAGCTGCGCGGCACCGCGCTCACCGTGTCGCGCGCGTCGATGCCGGAACTGGAGGAAGGCGAGTACTATCACGCCGACCTGCTGGGCCTGCGCGCCGTCTCCGACGCGGGTGACGAACTCGGCATCTGCATCGGGGTAGAGAACTTCGGTGCCGGCGATGTGATCGAGATCGAGCGTCCGGTGGGCGAGGACGGGAAGCGGCGCCGCTTCATGGTGCCGATGACCCCCACCGCCGTTCCCGAGTGGGATCACGAACGCCTGGTCATCAACGCCGCCTTCGCGGAAGAATAAAGGAAAGGCCGCCCTTCGGGGCGGCCTTTCTGCTTTCAGGTTCTTGTGAAGTTTCAGGCGAGCGCCGCCCTGATGCAGATCTCGTTGGCCTGCTGCGGGCAATCCAGCGCGGTTACGAGCGGCGCCACCATAGCCAGCGTTGACCCTGCCAGAACCCCGGCGAGGATGCCGATCCCTGTCAGTCGGGCCCGGCGGGCCAAAGGGCATTCCTGCGAGGCAGGGTGCCGGTTCTTGTCGTCTGGGTCCTTGCGCTGCCAGCCGCGCAGGCCACTGCCAATGGCGGCGAAGAGCTTGCGGGCCAGGCTATCGAAATCTTCGGAAAACCGGTCATGGCCGGCATTCCACTGCTGCATGAAGTGTTGATCCTGCATTGTCCGGTTCCTCCATCGGATGAGAAGGAATCTGCTTGATCGAGCGTCATTTCGCCAACAAAGCCTCTGGCAAGGGTTATAAGGCTGGCTTATCATCTCGACATGGATCGCCTGCCGCCCCTTGCCGCCATCCGCGCTTTCGAGGCTGCCGGCCGCCACGAGAATTTCTCGCGCGCGGCGGAGGAACTGGGGATGACGCAGGCGGCGGTCTCCTACCAGATCCGCCAGTTGGAGGACCGCGTCGGCAAGCCGCTGTTCGTGCGCGAAAAGGGCAGGGTGCATCTGTCCGATGTCGGGCGCCGTCTGCTGCCCTCCCTGACCGGCGCCTTCGCGTCGATGACCGACGCCTTCGCAGCGGTGTGGAGCGAAGATGAGGACGTGCTTTCGCTCAACGCCTCGGTCTCCATCGGCGCGACGTGGATCAGCGAGCGGATCGGCCGGTTCCAGTTGCGCCATCCCGATCTGGCGGTGCGCATGTCGCTCAGCAACGAAGTCGTCGATCTGGCGACCTCACCCTACGATGCGGCGATCCGCGTCGGCTACGGCAAGTGGGATGGTCTCCGGGCCGAATTTCTCTTCCGCCAGCACTTCTCTCCGATCTGTGCGCCCGTCTTCCTCGAAAAGAATCGCATCGAAAAGCCGGAAGACCTCCTGGCAGTTGAGCGCTTCGCGCCGAACGACCGCTGGTGGGCAGGCTGGTTTGCCGCCGCCGGGATCGGCACGCCGCCACCGCCGCGCACCGGCATCGTGTTCGACAACCAGCTTCAGGAGGCGACGGCGATGCGCGAAGGGTTCGGCATCGCGTTGATGTCTCCCCTATTCTGGCGCGCCGATCTGGAAGCGGGGCGGCTCGTCCAGCCTTTCGACACGCTCTACTATCCCGGCCCGGCGCAATGGCTGATCCATTCGGAAAGCCGCGTGGGCGTGCGCAAGATAGAGCGCCTGCGCGAATGGCTGCGAGAGGAGGTCGCCGCCGATCGTGGTTTCCTGCCTGCGGAGGTATGGGAACCACTCTGAAGGGCGTAAATCCGGCGCTTTCCTCTTGCCGCCACCGCCGAATTGGGCTTTGCGCGGGGGCATGACTTTCAACGCCACCGTCCTCACCCTCTATCCGGAAATGTTCCCCGGCACGCTTGGCATCAGCCTGGCGGGCAGGGCATTGGCGGAGGGGAAGTGGGTCATGAACCCCGTCCACATTCGCGATTTCACCACCGACAAGCACCGCACCGTGGACGACACGCCCGCAGGCGGCGGCGCCGGCATGGTGCTGAAGGTGGACGTTCTGGCCGCTGCGATCGACCATGCCCGCTCGATCAACCCCGATGCGCCGATCATCGCCATGACGCCGCGTGGGAAGCCCATTTCGCAGGCCCGCGTGCGCGAACTGGCGGACGGCCCCGGCGTCACCATTCTGTGCGGACGCTTCGAAGGTTTCGATGAGCGCATCTTCGAAGGCCGCCAAGTGGAAGAGATGTCGGTCGGCGATGCGGTGCTTTCGGGCGGCGAACCCGCGGCAATCCTGCTGTTAGACGCTTGCATTCGGCTGCTTCCCGGCGTAATGGGCGCGGCTTCCAGCGGGACCGAGGAATCGTTCGAGGACGGTCTTCTCGAATACCCGCAGTTTACCCGGCCCACCGAGTGGGAAGGGCGCACGATCCCTGAAGTGCTGCGATCGGGGGATCATGCGAAGATCGCCGCCTGGCGGAAACGACAGGCGGAGGAAGATACACGGTCACGCAGGCCGGACCTTTGGGAACGTCGCAGTGACGTTCGGGGCCAGTCTGCCTCTGGTGCGCGGCGCAAAAACGAGGACTTAGGTTCATGAACCTGATTCAGCAGATCGAGGCCGAGGAAATTGCCAAGGCCGCCAAGGATATCCCGACCTTCCGCCCGGGCGACACCGTCCGCGTCGGCGTGAAGGTGGTTGAAGGCACCCGTACCCGCGTCCAGGCTTACGAGGGCGTGTGCATCGCGCGTTCGAACCGTGGCATGGGTTCGAACTTCACCGTTCGCAAGATGAGCTTCGGTGAAGGCGTGGAGCGCGTTTTCCCGCTCTACTCGCCGAACATCGATTCGATCACCGTTGTCCGTCGCGGCGTCGTGCGTCGTGCGAAGCTGTACTACCTGCGTGGTCGTACCGGCAAGCGCGCCCGCATCGCCGAGCGCCGCGTCAACGAAGTCAAGGCGTAAGCTTTGGCCGATTGCTCCACCTGAAAGGGCGGGGCAGCCAGAAAGGCGGTTCGATTTATCGAACCGCCTTTTTTTGCGTCTGCAGGCAATACGACTATCCCCATGCGGAAAATTCACCCCCTCTCATTTCATGAGGCGAATCAGCGCAGATAGTGGGTGGAGCGCTCTGGAATCACAGGGGAAAGCCTGCCCTGACCGGGCGCTTGGGCCTGCGGGCCGGTTCTCCGCCGGGTATCTAGGCATCGCAATTGTCGAAAACGTCATCTGAGTGGCGGAAAAACACGATAAACTGCGCGTTTCGGCCTTGTTTAGGCTTTGACAGCGTCGGCAAAAACCGCTCAATTCCGTGCCGCTCAGAGGCGAATCCTAAATTATCCCATCACATCCTGTTTCCACTGAAAGGTTAGGGGGTACCCAATAATGAACAAGAACGATCTCATCGGCGCGGTCGCAGACTCGAGTGGCCTTACCCGCAGCGACGCCACCAAGGCAGTGGAAAGCGTTTTCGAAGCCATTTCGGGCGCGCTGAAGAAGGGCGATGAAGTTCGCCTGGTCGGTTTCGGCACCTTCTCGGTTGCCAAGCGCAAGGCTTCGACCGGTCGCAACCCGCGCACCGGCGAACCGATGGAAATCAAGGCTTCGGCTCAGCCGAAGTTCAAGGCCGGCAAGGGCCTGAAGGACGCTGTCAACTAAGCAGCTGTTCCGGCGGCCTGTCACGCCTCGCAGGCTGAAGTAATTACGCCGCGCCAACCATAAGGTTGGCGCGGCGTTTTTGCGTCTGGAAATGGGAAGGGTCGCCCGATCGACGCCCCGTTGGATCGGATCAGGGCTTCAGCTTGATCAGCGCCGTGGGCGCGGCAGGGGTGCGGGCATTCACCGCCCAGGTGAGCACGTGGCCGTTGGGGCCGCTCTGCGGGCCTTCATCGGTATTGTTGGCCAGGATCTGGCCATCGGTGGTGATCGCGAATGTGCCGTCCGCCTCGGCCGTAGTGTCGGCATCGGCTGCATCGCTTCCGCTCGCCAGGCCGGACAGCATCGATCCCATCATGTTGCCCGATCCCTTGGACGGGCCGAATGCGGGGGCATCCACCCGCACGCTGCCATCCTGCCGCAGCGAGAGCTGGACGAAGGCATTGGCCATCGGGAAGCCCTCTATGGTCGGGAAGGCGAAATCGTGGTCCAGCTTGCCCTGCAGCTCGAAATCGACATCGAAGCGGCCGTCGCCCTCATAGATTGCCTTGGTCCACCCAACCTGACGCCGCAGCTTGGCGGCCAGTTCCTCGCCCGCGCGGGGATCGTTGGGGTCGATTCCGCCGAGCAGCGCCTTGGCGGCCTCTGCATCGCTCTTTGCCTTTTGCGCGCGCGATTCCTCCCATGACTTCTTCTGGTCGGCGAGTTCGTCCTTGGTGCAGGCGCGCTCGTCATAGTTGTCGTCATGGCAGGCATCGGGCTCGAATGCGGTCTCCTTGGACTTCTGCAGGGGGATCATCACGATCTCACCGGTATAGGCGAAGCGGAAGCTGCGATCGTTCCTGAGGTCCAGCTGGGAGGAAAACTTGCCGGGCACGAAAATGCAGGCGGCGGCCAGCATCGCCAGTGCCGTTACGGCAAGGCCGGCCAGCAAGCGTCGTTGCGGATTGCGCCGTTCGGTCGATGTCATGTCGTTGCCCCCTGTACTTGCCCTGCGTGCTTGCCCCGTGTGCTTGCGATGATCGCAGGCGATTGTCTTTGGCGATGCCGGGGAGGGAGCATCCCACGACGCCCCCTCCTGTCGATAGTGCGTGCGGCCCCTCGAATCAGTCGCCGGGTCTGGTGGCCACGGCGTAGAGCGAGATGGCGGCGGCATTGGAGACGTTCAGGCTCTCCATCGCCTCGTTGATCGGCAGCTTGGCGATGGCGTCGCAGTGCTGGGCGATATTGTGGCGCATGCCATCGCCTTCGGCACCGAGGACGAGCGCGACCGGGCCGGCGGGGAGGGCGTCGCCCAGCGTGGTTTCCGTGTTCCCGTCCAGGCCGATTCGCCAGTAGCCGGCCTCGGCAATCTCTTCGAGCGCGCGCGCAAGGTTCACCACGCGCACCCAAGGCAGGATTTCCAGCGCACCCGATGCGCTTTTCGCCAGCGTGCCCGATTCGGGCGGGGCGTGACGGTCCTGCGTGACGATGGCGCAGGCGTTGAAGGCAACGGCGGAGCGCATGATGGCGCCCACATTGTGCGGGTCGGTCACCTGATCGAGCACGACCACCGGGCGCGAGGGATCGCCATCAAGAACGTCGTCGATAAAAATGTCGTCCAGCGGTTCGCATTCGAGGACGAGGCCCTGATGCGGCGCATCGCGCGCGACGAGTCGGGCCAGGTCGGCGGGCTGTGCCCACTCTACGGGGAAGTCGGAGGGAAGTTCGCCATCGAGAGATTCGACTCCCTCTCGAGTTGCCCACAGCTTTCTATGGGTACGATCGGGGTTCTTCAGCGCCGCTTCCACGGCGTGACGGCCCCAAAGGCGCACCATTCCCGTGCTGGCACGACCGCTGCCGCGCCCGTTCTTCATACGGCCGGCGCGCCCGCGCAGCGCCTTTCCGGGCTTTCCGCCGTCCCGGTCGCTACGATTGCTCATGAAAAATATCCTTTTCGAAAAATCTGTGCCGCTCCTGCCAGTACCCCCATTGACAGGCAAGGCCAGGTTCTACATAGGCGCCCTCCTCGGCAGCGAGGCACTGGCAACGGCGCTTCGAAACACTGCGGGTTCCGCTCCTTCGGGGTCGGTTTTCCGCCGCCAGCAACTGGTGTGGACAGGTGGCCGAGTGGTTAAAGGCAGCAGACTGTAAATCTGCCCGTGCAAGCGTACGCTGGTTCGAATCCAGCCCTGTCCACCACCAGATGCTCTCTCGGCAAGAGCCTTCCCTTCGGGGCCACCCTCCATCGTCGGTCAAGTTGCACGAACTCCTTGAGAGTGCGCTGACATTCGTGCCCGTATCTTTCCCCGGCCGGGAACGGATCGCGGTCCCCCGGCATTGCGGGAGCGGTGCACTGTCATTAGAGGAAGGCGATGCCCGGAGACATTCTTGATAATCAGGGACGCGGTGAAGCGTCCTGGAACTGGCCCTCGATTCATCCCGAAGGTCGCAAGTTCGGCGCCATCGCCGGCGTAGTCGCGCTCGTCGCGTGGTTGCTGGTCGGCCCGTGGGTCGGTTGGCCGCTCGCGGTGCTGACGCTCTGCGTACTGGCCTTCTTCCGCGACCCCGTGCGCGTGACGCCGCAGGACGACCGATTCGTTGTCGCACCGGCGGACGGTCTGGTCACGCTGATCGGCAAAGTGCCGCCGCCGCGCGAACTGACCGTGGAAGACGGCAGCGGATCGCAGCCGATGTCGACCGAGCCGGTAACGCGCATCTCGATCTTCATGAGCGTGTTCGATGTGCACATCAATCGTGCGCCGATCGGCGGCACCGTGCGCCGGGTGATCTACATCCCCGGCCGCTTCATGAATGCCGATCTCGACAAGGCGAGCGAAGAGAACGAGCGCCAGCACATCCTGATCGAGCGTGGTGATGGCCAGCGCATCTGCTTCACGCAGATCGCAGGGCTGGTGGCGCGCCGCATCGTGCCGTTCGTGAAACCCGGCGACATCATCGCCGCCGGCCAGCGCATCGGCCTGATCCGCTTCGGCAGCCGCGTCGACGTTTATCTGCCTGCCGGTACAGAGCCCAAGGTGCTGATGGGCCAGCGCATCGTCGCCGGCGAAACCGTGCTTGCCGAAATCGGCGCAGCACCGGTGATCGAGGGTATTTCGCAGTGATCGACGAGTCCGGCGACCTCAGGATGGCCCGGTTGCAACGCCGCGGCCGCCTTGGCGCCGGGCTTTCGGTGCGGGCTTTCGTGCCCAATGCGATTACGGCCGCGGCGCTGTGCTCGGGCCTGACCGGCATTCGTTTCGCGATCGGCAACGATTATGAGCGGGCGGTTTACGCGGTTATCCTGGCGGGCGTGCTCGATGGGATCGATGGCCGCGCGGCGCGGATGCTGAAGGCGCAGACGCGCTTCGGTGCCGAACTGGACAGTCTGGCCGATTCCATTTCGTTCGGCGTCGCACCGGCGCTGATCGTCTATCTCTGGTCGCTGCATCAGCTTCCCAGCCTTGGCTGGATCGCTGCGCTCGCGTTCGCGATCTGCTGCGTCCTGCGGCTTGCCCGCTTCAATTCGCGGATGGATATGCTGGACCAGCCGCACAAGCAGGCCGGTTTCCTGACCGGCGTTCCCGCACCGCTTGGCGCAGGGCTCGGTTTCCTGCCGCTCTATCTGTGGATCGCCAGCGGCGAACCCATCTTCGCCAACCCGGTTCTGGTTGGCGTGTGGATGGTGCTGATGGCTTTTCTGATGATTTCCAACCTGCCGACGCTCAGTTGGTCGCGGATGCGGCCGCCGGCAAGCTTGCGCCTGGTCGTCATAGCTCTGATCGGCATGACCGTGGCGGCGCTCTGGCTTGAGCCGTGGTGGACGCTGGGCGTCATCACCATCGTCTATCTCGCGCTGATTCCGATCGGCATCTCGACTTACCTGAAGGTCAGGCGGCGAGTTCCCCGCACGGCCAGTCCAGCCCCGGACGCTGCAGCGTCTGCGCACGGCGACGTGTAACGCGATCGCGGCGCAGGGTGCCGAGCGTCGGCACCGTTACGCGTTCCACCATGGCCCAATGAATCGTCAGCGTTTCCGGGCAGGCGGCAAGCCGGGCCGGAAGCGCGAGCGCGCTGTGCCCGTAGCGGCGAAGCGTCGCCATGATCGCCAGTGCCGAGGCCAGCGCGGTGAGGGCGAAGAGGCAGGCAGCAAATGCAGTCATGATCAATCCTTTCGAGCCGTCGACGCCGATGCGGCGGGAGTCCCGGCTTGTGGAAAACCGACTCTTGTTCTATCAATGTTCCGTCTAGACATTTGTTCTCTGTTTGTTCGATCGCTGTCAAGACGAAAATGCCGAACCGCTAAGCGGCTGTAAGCACGCTGCTTTTTAGGGCGTTGCCGGGGCTTTCCGGCCAGGGCGGCAAAAATTGACCAATAGTGTGTCATAATGGGTCGGTTTTGCGCCGCGACGCCCTGTTCTCAGGGAAGGGTTCGGTCTTCCTTCCCGGATTGCTGATGGCGGGATCCATTTCGTTCACTTCATGAGCCCATGCGCCGATGGCACCGAAGCTGCACGGGGCAGGGCTTCAATCTCCGGCGCTCGGGGCCTTGTTTGAATTTGCGGGTTGCCTTGGTGTGCCGGTGATGTGCCGGCCGCATGTGGGCTTCTCTGTGGAAAAGCTGTGAGGAGCATGTGGTTTCACCGGGATAACCGGCGTGCGACGGCCCGGTGGCAGGCTGCGTTCGGCGGAACGATGCGATTGGGGCTGGATTTCCCGGGCGAACGGGACTAAGGGCGGCCCCGCTTGAAGCAGGGATCGAATTCGCGGTCTCTCGCGATTCGGGCAATCCACATGGGAAGCACACATACCGGTGCCTTTGGCGGCCAGAGTCTACGGACTTCCGCCTGGTTCCAGCTTCCCAGAGGTCAAACCGGAAGGAATTACCTTATGGCGGCACCTGTCGTCACCATGCAGCAGCTCATCGAAGCCGGCGCTCACTTCGGTCACCAGACCCACCGCTGGAACCCGCGCATGAAGCCGTATATCTTCGGCGCGCGCAACGGCATCCACATCATCGACCTTTCGCAGACCGTGCCGCTTTTCGCGCGCGCTCTCGAATTCGTGCAGGCCACTGTTCAGGCCGGTGGCAAGGTGCTGTTCGTCGGCACCAAGCGCCAGGCTCAGGAGCCGATCGCTCAGGCCGCCCGCGCTTGCGGTCAGCACTACGTCAACCACCGCTGGCTGGGCGGCATGCTCACCAACTGGAAGACCATCTCGGGCTCGATCAAGCGCTTCAAGGCTCTTGAAGAGCAGCTTTCGGGTGACACCGCCGGTCTCACCAAGAAGGAAGTCCTTCAGCTGACGCGTGAGCGTGACAAGCTTGAGCTGTCGCTCGGCGGTATCCGCGACATGGGCGGCATCCCGGACGTGATGTTCGTGATCGATGCCAACAAGGAAGCGCTGGCGATCAAGGAAGCCAACGTCCTCGGCATCCCCGTCATCGCCGTGCTCGACACCAACGTCGACCCGAACGGCATCGCGTTCCCGATCCCGGGCAACGACGACGCCAGCCGCGCCGTGCGTCTGTACTGCGACGCGATCGCTCAGGCTGCCACCAAGGGCGGTCGTGACGCGCTCGTCCAGAGCGGTGCCGACATCGGCGCCATGGACGTGCCGGTCGAGGAAGCTGTCGAGGCCTGATAGGTCCGGCGACGACTTTTTCGTCATGGAATTGTCGCGCGCCGGGTCCAATGGGCCTGGCGCGCATCCATTTTTAGGCCACAGCAATGTGGTTCGACCCAAGCAAGAGGATTTGAGCGATGGCTTACACCGCCGCTGACGTGAAGAACCTGCGCGAGCGCACCGGCGCCGGCATGATGGACTGCAAGAAGGCTCTGGACGAAACCGGTGGCGATCTCGAAGCCGCTGTCGACGCGCTGCGCGCTCGCGGTCTGGCCGCTGCCGCCAAGAAGTCCAGCCGTACGGCTGCCGAAGGTCTGGTTGGCGTTGCCGTCACCGGCACCAAGGGCGTTGCCGTCGAAGTGAACTCGGAAACGGACTTCGTTGCGAAGAACGACCAGTTCCAGGACTTCGTCCGCAAGACCACCGAAGTCGCTCTCGGCGTTGCCGGCGACGATGTGGAAGCCCTCAAGGCTGCTGCCTATCCGGGCGGCGGCACCGTTGGCGACGCGCTGACCAACAACGTTGCGACCATTGGCGAGAACCAGCAGGTTCGCCGCATGAAGACCGTCGAAGTCGCTCAGGGCCTCGTCGTTCCCTACATGCACAACGCTGCCGCTCCTGGCCTCGGCAAGATCGGCGTTCTCGTCGCTCTCGAATCGGAAGCCTCGGCTGACGTTCTCGAAGCCCTCGGCAAGCAGATCGCGATGCACATCGCCGCTGCCTTCCCGCTGGCCCTTAACGCCGACGATCTCGACGCCGAGCTGATCGCTCGCGAGCGCAAGATCGCCGAAGAAAAGGCCGCCGAATCGGGCAAGCCCGAAGCCGTGCAGGCCAAGATGGTCGATGGCGCGATCGCCAAGTACGCCAAGGAAAACGCTCTGCTTTCGCAGGTCTTCGTCATGGACAACAAGACGCCGATCCAGCAGGTCGTCGATCAGGCCGGCAAGGACGCCGGTGCCAAGATCGTGCTGAAGGACTACGTCCGCTTCCAGCTCGGCGAAGGCATCGAGAAGGAAGTCACCGACTTCGCAGCCGAAGTGGCTGCTGCTGTCGCAGGCTGATCTTTCGGGACACCGAACATGAAAAGGGCCGGGGAGCTTTGGCTTCCCGGCCCTTTTTCTTTGCCCGTTCGGTAGATCAGTAGGCCGCCGTAAACCGTGCGCGGCTGTGCTTGTGGGCTTCCAGTTCGTCGACCATGGCGATGGTGTAATCGGCGAAGCTGATCTTGCTCTCGCCCGCCTCGTCGGTGACGAGCTGGTCGGTGCCCGGGCGGTAGGTGCCGGTGCGCGGCCCTTCGAAGATCAGCGCCGCGGGGGAGAAGAACGTCCAGTCCACGTCGTCGACCTGCTTCAGCGCGTCCAGGAACGTGATCCCGCCCATTGCGGCGCCTTTCCAAGCTTCAGGGAAGTCCGGCGTGTCGATCACGCGCACGCCCGGCGCGACTTCAAGACTGGCGGCACCGCCGGTGACGAGCAGGCGAGGTACGCCGGCTTTGCGGAGGGCAGCAAGCAGCGTTTCGGCGGGCACGTCGAAGTGCAGGGCGCTGATAACGGCGTCGCTACCGGCAATCAGTGCGGCGAGTGCTTCGGGATCGGAGGCGTCGCCAGCCTTGGCGGCAACACCGTCGGTCACGGCGATCTTTTCCGGATTGCGCGCGATGGCCAGCACTTCGTGGCCGCGCGCCGCTGCTTCCTTGGCGATTTCCGATCCGGCGCGGCCGCTGGCGCCGAGGACTGCAATCTTCATATCGATTCTCCACTAGGTATCCAATGGTGACCAAGTGTGTTATCGAATGTGTTCATGCAAGAAGGCACCTTGATCGCACCGGGTTACGCCGAGGAAACCACCGACACTTCCGAGCCGCGCGCGCCGGACGTCTACGCCGCCAATTGCCCAACGCGGCAATTGCTCGACCGCGTAGCCGACAAGTGGAGCGTGCTGATCCTCTTGACGCTCGGCAAGGGCGAAATGCGCTTCAATGCGCTGAAGCGACGGATCGATGGGATTTCGCAGAAGATGCTCAGCCAGACGCTACGCTCGCTGGAGCGCGACGGGCTGGTCTTGCGGCATGTGGTGCCGACCGTGCCGGTGACGGTCAGCTATGCGATCAGCCCGCTGGGCAGCGAATTGCTGGGGGCCTTGCAGGCGATGATCGACTGGGCCGAAGCGCGCATGAGCGCGGTGGCGCAGGCGCAGCGGATTTACGATGCGCGAGAGCGGGAATTGGCTGGCATCTGGAATTGACCGCGTTTTCGGCGGGCGTTCGATGGAGCCTTCGTTGCGCCGATCCACGCTCATCCACAAGCCAACCCCTTGGCAATTTCGGCGCGCGCTCCTAAAGCCGGGGCCATCCAGCCCCCGAGGAGAAGTGCGGCCATGAGTTCATCCCCCTACAAGCGCGTCCTCCTCAAACTGTCGGGCGAAGTCTTGATGGGGAACCAGCAATTCGGGATCGATTCCGATTTCGTTGCGGAACTGGCCAAGGAAGTGAAGGCCGCGAAGGAAACCGGCCTTGAGATCTGCCTCGTCATCGGTGGGGGCAACATCTTCCGCGGCATGGCCGGCGCCGCGCGCGGCATGGACCGTGCGCAGGCTGATTACATGGGCATGCTGGCCACCGTCATGAACGCGTTGGCCATGCAGAACGCGCTCGAACAGCTTGGCGTTCATACCCGCGTGCAGTCCGCCGTGCAGATGGACCAGGTCTGCGAGCCGGTGATCCGCCGCCGCGCAGAGCGACATCTGGAAAAGGGCCGCGTGGTGATCTTCGCTGCCGGCGTGGGCGCGCCTTACTTCACCACCGATTCGGGCGCCGCGCTGCGTGCCGCCGAAATGCAGTGCGATGCGCTGCTGAAGGGCACCAGCGTCGACGGCGTCTACGACAGTGACCCGAAGAAGAATCCGGACGCCAAGCGTTACGATACTGTCGATTACGACACCGTTCTTGCAGACAACCTGCAGGTAATGGACGCATCCGCCGTTGCGCTCTGTCGCGACAACAATATTCCGATCGTCGTGTTCTCGATCCGCGAGAAGGGCAATCTTGCCACGGTTCTCGCCGGGGGCGGAACCAAGACGATCGTGCAGAAAGGAGCCTGAACCATGGCGAAGTATGACAAGGCGGATCTCGAACGCCGCATGAAGGGCGCGATCGATGCGCTGAAGCACGATCTTTCGGGCCTGCGCACCGGCCGCGCCAACACCGCGCTGCTGGAGCCGATCATGGTCACCGTCTATGGTGCCAACACGCCGATCACGCAGGTCGCCACGATTTCGGCACCCGAACCGCGCATGCTTTCGGTGCAGGTATGGGACAAGTCGAACATCGGCCCCGTCGAAAAGGCGATCCGTTCGGCCGGGCTCGGCCTGAACCCGATCAATGACGGCAACACGCTGCGTCTGCCGATCCCCGACCTGACCGAGGAACGTCGCAAGGAACTGGCCAAGCTGGCCAGTTCCTATGCTGAGAAGGCCCGCGTCGCCGTGCGCAACGTGCGCCGCGACGGGATCGAGAACCTGAAGGCGGATGAGAAGAAGAAGGAAATCTCGGAAGACGAGCGCAAGCGCGGCGAGACCGACGTGCAGAAGCTGACCGACGACATCATCAAGCAGCTTGACGAGGAATTCGGCCGCAAGGAGAAGGAAATCCTCGGCAAGTGAGGCTGTTCGGCCGCGCTTGGGGGAATGTCTGATGGCCAAGAGTGAACCGGCACGCGTGCGCCACGTTGCCATCATCATGGATGGCAACGGCCGCTGGGCGAAGAAGCGTCACCTTCCACGCGCGCTGGGTCACCAGCGCGGCGTGGAGGCGGTGCGCCGCGTCGTGCGCGGGGCCCGCGAACTGGGGCTGGAAGCGCTGACGCTTTACGCCTTCTCTACCGAGAACTGGCGTCGTCCGGAGGAAGAGGTTTCCGACCTCATGAGCCTGATGAAGCGCTTCATTCTTTCCGACCTGGATGAGTTCGCTTCTGCCGGCGTGCGGCTGAAGATCATCGGCGATTACAAGGCCTTCAAGCCGGATGTCGTCGAGCTGGTCGAAGGCGCGGTGGCGCGCACCGCGGGCAATACCGGTACGACGCTGGCAGTAGCGCTGAACTACGGTTCGCAGGACGAGATCGCCCGCGCCGCCACAAAGGCGGCAGCGAAGGGCCCGATCACGCCGGAAACCATCGCGGCGGAACTGGATACGGCGGACCTGCCGCCGCTCGATCTGCTGATCCGCACCTCGGGGGAAGTGCGCCTTTCCAACTTCCTGCTGTGGCAGGCGGCCTATGCCGAGATGCTGTTCACCGATGTGCTGTGGCCGGACTTCAATGTCGACCATTTGCGCGATGCGCTGGAAGAATTCGCGCAGCGGGAGCGTCGTTATGGCGGACGGTGATCCGACCAAGGGGCAGTCCGGCAAGAAGTCCGACCTGGGCGTGCGCACGGTTTCGGCCGTGGTCATGCTCGCGGTTGCCGGCGGCGCGCTCTGGTTGGGCGGCGCGGTGTGGACGGCCTTCGTCTGCGCGGTGTCGCTGGGCGTGCTGTGGGAATGGGTTCGCCTGTCGCGCAGCGCGATGCGCGATCCGATGCATCGCGGCCTGATGAACTTTGCCGGCATGTTCTATGTCGGCGTTGGCGCAGCGATGCTGCTGTTTCTGCGTAATCCGGCTTTCAGCCTGGGGCCGGTCCTGACCGTGGTAGCCACGGTGATCGGCGTCGACGTCGGTGCCTATTTCACCGGTCGCACCTTGGGTGGCCCGAAGATCGCGCCCGCCATCAGTCCGTCCAAGACCTGGTCGGGCCTGCTGGGCGGCGTGCTGGGTGCGACGCTGGTGCTGTTCGGCGCGGCGCGCTTCTGGCAGGAAGGCCTGACCTCCATTCTGGTGCAGGGCAATGCGGCCGATGCCCCGAACTGCATGGGATCGCAGCCGTGCTGGTATCTGACGGCCGACCCGCTTCCGCTGGTTGCCTCCTGCCTGCTGACCGGGCTGTTCGTGGCCGTCTGCGCGCAGGCGGGCGACTTTTTCGAAAGCTGGCTGAAGCGCCGCGCGGGCGTAAAGGATTCGGGCAATTTCATTCCCGGCCATGGCGGCTTCTTCGATCGCGTGGACGGGCTGCTGGCAGTGCTGTTCCTGCTGGCGCTCATGATCCTGCTGCAGCCGAGGTAAGCGTGCGATGACGACCCAGCGCACCATCTGCATTCTTGGCGCCACCGGCTCCGTCGGTGCGTCCACGCTCGACCTTGTGCGGCGGAACCCGGCCGAATGGCACGTCAGTGTGCTGACCGCCCATTCCAACGTGGACGAGCTGGCGAAGCTGGCGCGCGAATTCGCCATCGACCTTGCGGTCGTGGCCGATGAGGCGCGGCTGCCTGCGCTGCGCGAGGCCTTGTCCGGAACCGGGATCGCCACGGCGGGCGGACCGCAGGCGCTGGTGGAGGCCGCCGCGCGGGGCGCGGACATGACCGTGGCCGCCATCGTCGGCTGCGCGGGCCTTGCGCCGACCATGGCGGCGATCGAGCAGGGCAAGGCGATCGCGCTTGCCAACAAGGAAGCGCTGGTCTCTGCTGGCGAAGTGATGATGGCCGCCGTCGCCCGCCATGGCGCGACGCTGCTGCCCATCGATTCGGAACACAATGCGATCTTCCAGTGCCTGCAGGGCAACGACATCGCGCAAGTCCGCTCCATCACCCTGACGGCCAGCGGCGGCCCGTTCCGCGAATGGACATGGGAACGGCTTCAGGCGGCGACCCCGGCCGAGGCGGTGAAGCACCCCAACTGGGACATGGGCGCGAAGATCAGCGTCGATTCGGCGACCATGTTCAACAAGGGCCTCGAACTGATCGAGGCGTACCATCTTTTCCCCGTCGGGCTCGATCGTCTGCGCATTATCGTCCATCCGCAGTCGGTCGTGCATTCGATGGTCGAATATCGCGATGGGTCGACTCTGGCGCAGCTGGGCCCGTCCGACATGCGCGTGCCGATCGCCTCGGCACTGGCCTGGCCCGCGCGCATGGATACCCCTTGCGCACCGCTGGACCTTGCCGCGATCGGCGAACTCACTTTCCGCCAGCCTGACGAAAATCGTTTCCCGGCAACGCGTATTGCCCGGGCGGCGGCCGAGGCGGGCGGGGCGATCCCGGCCGTGCTCAACGCCGCCAACGAAGTTGCCGTGGCCGCATTCCTTGCCGGTCAGATCCCGTTCACGCGGATCGCCGCACAAGTGGAGGATGTGCTCGGCGCCTATGCGCCGCCCGCGCCCGCCTGCCTTGACGACGTACTGGCGGTTGACGCGGAGGCCCGCGCGAGGGCAAGCATGGTAGCGGGACCCGCTTGAGCCGGTAATCGGTAGCCAGTTGGCTCGGGTCCGATGGAGTTTGCCTGACTTGACCGGATCGCCCAATCTGCTGACGACGATCTTCGCATTCCTGTTGCTGCTCGGCCCGCTGGTACTGGTGCACGAACTGGGCCACTACCTTGTAGGCCGCCTGTTCGGCGTGAAGGCCAATGCCTTCTCGATCGGGTTCGGCAAGGAGTTGTTCGGGTGGACCGACCGGCGCGGTACGCGCTGGAAGCTCTCCGCCGTGCCCTTGGGCGGCTATGTCCAGTTCGCTGGCGACATGAACCCTGCCTCGGCGCCGAGCGCGGCGGATGACGGGCTGACGCCGGCGGAGCGGGCGCAGACTTTCCATGTGAAGCCGCTGTGGCAGCGCGCGCTGATCGTCTTCGCCGGGCCGCTGACCAATTTCCTGGTCTGCGTGCTGATCCTGGCAGCTTTCGCATGGGCGAATGGCAAGCTTGTCGCCGATCCTGAAGTGGCAGGGTTCTCGTCGCATTCGGCCGCGCAGGCGGCAGGCGTCGAGGTGGGCGACCGCATCGTGACCATCAACGGGGCGGCGATCGAAAGCGCATCGGATATCGGCCAGCATACCGATTTTTATCCCGGCAAGACGGTGAAGGTGGCCGTGCTGCGCGATGGCGCGACGCTGACCTTCCCGGTCAAGCTGGCATCACAGGAAGTCAGTGATGAATTCGGCAACAAGGCGACGCTGGGCGATCTCGGCATCGATTTCGCCGCTCCGGTAGTCAGCGGCTTTTTCGGCAGCGATTCGCCCGCCCGATCGGCCGGCATGCAAGTCGGCGATCGCATCGTTGCGGTCGGAGAGACCGGCGTCACCAGTTTCCGACAGGTCCAGGACCTGATCGTCGGTATCCCCGGCAAGGCGATCACGGTCACCGTGATGCGCGGGGACGAAGCGCATGTTTTGCCATTGACCGTGGCCAGCCAGACGGTGGTGGGCGAGAAGGGCGTGAATCAGACCGTTGGGCGCATCGGCGTCCAGTCGGGCATCGGCCGGCTCGAAAAGGTCGGCCCGGTAGAGGCCTTGGGCCTGGGGGTCGATCGCAGCTTCATGATCATGGGCAACATGATCACCGGAATTCGGCAGATTTTCACGGGCGATCGGTCTGTTCGGGAACTCGGCGGCCCGATCAAGATCGCGCGCTATTCGGGCGAGCAGTTCAGCCTGGGATGGGGCGCTTTCACGTTCTTTGCGGCCATGATCTCGATTAACTTGGCATTCATCAATCTCCTGCCAATCCCGGGCCTGGACGGCGGGCACCTGGCTTTCTACGCAGCCGAATTGGTGCGTCGCAAGCCGCTGGACGTGCGCAGTCAGGAATGGGCGATCCGCACCGGGGTGGCATTCGTGCTGGCCTTGATGCTGTTCGTCACGGTCAACGATCTGGCTTCGCTTCCGATTTTCGGGGGATAGCCTGGAGAAATCTTCCAAGATCATATTTCTGCCGGGATTGACTGCTTGATCGGACGCCGTCCATCGGGCAGACGGGCGCGATTGCCTGCCGGGGAGGCAGGTGCCTGGCGGATCACTCTGTAGAGCCTCGCGTAAGCGCATACGGGAACTTGCTTGAATGATGGGATGGGAAATGGGTCGCAGCTTTGACGCTCGCCGCGCGCCGCAGCTTGCTGCCATGCTGCTGGGAACCACGATCCTTGCAGGCGTGCCCACGGTCGCTTTCGCGCAGAAGGCGGCCAGCGCGCCAAAGGCTGTCAGCGCGCCCAAGGCGGCCGCTGCTCCGGCAACGCCGGTGGCCGCTCCGGCAGTGGCCGAAGTGGGGGAGACGATCCAGACGATCCAGGTGGTCGGCGCGGAACGTCTGGAGCCGCAGACGGTGCTTTCGTACATCCAGCTGCGCGTCGGCCAGTCCTACACCAAGGCTGCCGCGGACGCCGCGCTGAAGGATCTTTACGCGACTGAGCTTTTTGCCGACGCGCAGATCGCCAACGACAACGGCGTCGTCACCATCACGGTGAAGGAAAACCCGGTCGTCAACCGCATCATCCTTGAAGGCAACAAGCGCATCAAGGACGACAAGATCCTGCCGGAGATCAAGGTCGCCCCGCGTCAGATCTTCACGCGATCGAAGATCCGCGCCGACGTTGCCCGCATCATCGAGCTCTACAAGCGTCAGGGCCGCTACGCCGCGACGGTCGAGCCGAAGATGGTCATGCTGGACCAGAACCGCGTCGACATCGTCTTCGAGATTACCGAGGGCGACAAGTCCAAGGTCCGCCAGATCAACATTCTGGGCAACGAACAGTTCTCCGATGGCGAACTGCGCGCGCAGATGGTGACCAAGCAGGCGCGTTTCAGCCGCCTCTTCAGCTCGAACACCACTTACGATCCCGATCGCATGGCGTTCGACCAGCAGAAGATGCGCCAGTTCTACCTGACGCAAGGCTATGCCGACTTCCGCGTGGTTTCGGCCGTGGCCGAACTGACGCCGGACAAGAAGGACTTCATCATCACGTATGTGGTGGAGGAAGGTAAGCGCTACAAGTTCGGCGACGTGAAGGTCGAAAGCCAGCTGCGCGATTTTGACGGCGACAAGCTGGCGAAGAACCTGACGATCCACAAGGGTGACTGGTATAACGCCAAGGCGGTCGAAGACACCATCGACGGCCTGAACGACACTGCCGGCGCGTTCGGCTACGCCTTCGCCGACGTGCGTCCGCAGTACGATCGCGACAAGGACAACCTCACCATGGGGCTGACCTTCGTGATCCAGGAAGCGCCGCGCGTCTATGTCGAGCGGATCGACATCAACGGCAACACGCTGACGCAGGACAAGGTGGTCCGCCGTGAATTCCGTATTGCCGAAGGCGATGCGTTCAACTCGCTGCAGGTCAAGCGCTCCACCAACCGCATCAAGTCGCTCGGCTACTTCCAGGAGAAGTTCGAGGTCGAGCAGAAGCCGGGCAGTGCGGACGACCGCATCATCCTGGAAGCCAACGTGGAAGAAAAGCCCACCGGGCAGCTGCAGCTTTCGGCCGGTTTTTCCAGCCTTGAACGCTTCATCTTCCAGGCCTCGATCCAGCAGCGCAACTTCCGCGGTCGCGGCCAGACGGTGGGCATCTCGGGCAGCTATTCGTCCTATTCGAAGTCGGTAGAGGCGAACTTCGTCGAGCCGTACCTGTTCGACAAGAACGTCTCGCTGGGCGTGGACATCTATCGCCGCGACTACAACAACTTCAACTACGTCAATTCCGATCGCAATACGAACTACGAGCAGACGACGACCGGTTTCCAGGTTCGCGCCGGCGTACCGCTGACCGAATATCTGACCGCGATCGGTCGCTACACGCTCAACTATGATGACGTGTCGCTCGATAAGTCGCAGTTCTACACCTACAACTCCGATGGCACGTATACTTGCGATCCGATCAAGGCGAGCCGCTACTTGTGCGATGCCATCGGCAAGCGCCTGAGTTCGATCCTCGGCGGATCGCTGATTTTCGATACTCTGGACAATCGCGTTCGCCCAACGCGCGGTCAGACCGCCGCCATCAACTTCGACATCGCCGGTCTGGGTGGCGACGTGAAGTATGCGCGCCTGCGCGCCAACGCTGCGAAGTACTGGCCGCTGGGCAAGGGCTTCATCTTCTCGCTTTCGGGCGAAGGCGGGATCATCAAGGGTTGGGGTGGCGACGATGTCCGCCTGACCGATCGCTTCTTCCTGGGCGAGCCGCAGATTCGCGGCTTCGGTATCCGCGGCGTTGGCCCGCGCGTTATCCGTCGTTATCTGGCGGACAACGACGGTGACGGCGTTTACACCGATCAGACCAGCAAGACCGATGACGCGCTGGGCGGCAACTATTACTACATGAGCCGCGCCGAACTGGAGATTCCGCTGGGTTCGGGTGCCCGTGAAATGGGCCTGCGTCCCTCCATCTTCGTCGACGCCGGTGCCGTGTGGGGTGTCAAGAAGCCCGATCTCTACGACTGTAAGGCGGGCTGTATCCCGACTTATACGCAGACCGCGGCCGATGGTACGACCACGATCGTCACGGATCCGACAAATACGCTTACCGGTCAGGCGAACGTTGCAACGGGCGACTACCTGTACCACTTCTCCGAAACCTTCGTGGGCGACTCCTGGCACCCGCGCGTCGCTGTCGGTTTCGGCGTAAACTGGAACTCGCCCTTCGGGCCGTTCCGCATCGATATTTCGAAGGTCCTCCTCAAGGAGGACGGCGATGATACCAAGACCTTCACTTTCAACGTGGGAACGCAATTCTGATGACCAAGATTCTCAAGTCCGCCGCACTGGCCTCGGGCCTGGCTCTTGCCGCTCTTGCCACGCCGGCTTTCGCGCAGGCCGTTCCGGCATCGAAGGTCGCCGTTGTCGACCTCGACCGTATCGCCAAGGAATGCAACGCCTGCAAGACTGCCAACCAGCAGCTGCAGGGCCAGATCCAGGCTTTCGAAGCCCGCCGCAACCAGCTTTCGACCCAGCTTCAGCCTGAAGCGCAGGGCCTGGAAACCGCTGTGAAGGCACTGAACGGCAAGCAGCCCGACGCCGCGCTGCAGGGCCGCATCCAGGCCTACCAGCAGAAGGAACAGCAGGCCGGCCAGGAACTGCAGGGCCAGCAGGTGCAGATCCAGCGCAACCAGGCCTATGTCGGCCAGCAGATCCAGCAGCAGCTGCAGGGCCTGTACAAGCCGGCGATGACCAAGCGCGGCGCCAACGTGCTTGTCGAAGTCGGCCAGACCCTGGCCTATGACCCGGCGCTCGACATCACCACCGACGTGCTGACCGCGCTCAACGGCGCGCTGACCACGATCAACACCACTGCTCCGGCCGCGCAGCAGGCGCCGCAGCAGCCGGCTCCTTCGGGCCGCTAAGGGCAGGACGGGCAGGCGATGAGCGAGTCGACTGAATTCGTGTACGACACCGCGAAGATCCTGGCGGCGCTGCCGCATCGCTACCCGATGCTGCTGGTCGACCGTGTAGTCTCGTTCGATGAGAACGAGATCCACGCGGTCAAGGCCGTGAGCTTCAACGAGGACTTCTTCCAGGGTCACTTCCCCGGTCGTCCGATCATGCCCGGCGTGCTTCAGATCGAAGCGCTGGCGCAGGCGGCGGGTATTCTGGCCATCGAATCGCTCGGGCTCGCCGGCAGCGGCAAGCTCGTCTATTTTATGGCGATCGAGGAAGCGAAGTTCCGCAATCCGGTGACGCCGGGCAACTTGCTCGACCTGCGCGCAGGCTTCGTTCAGAAGCGTTCACGCGTGTGCAAGTTCTGGGGCAAGGCCTCGATCGGCGACAAGGTGACTTGCGAAGTCAACTTCACCGCGATGATCGCCGACGCCTGACGGGGCTACCCGACTGGGCTGGGGGAGGGCTCAGGCTCTCCTCTTGACCCTTGCTTTTTCGGGGTCTCCCGTGTAAGGGCGCCGCTTTCCCAAGCAGGCCGGTCGGAACCGGCCATATGCGAAGAGAGATACGACATGAAGGCCGATACGCATCCCGACTACCACATGATCACCGTCCAGATGACCGACGGCACCACCTTCCAGACCCGCTCGACCTGGGGCAAGGAAGGCGACACGCTGGTTCTGGACATCGATCCGACCTCGCACCCGGCCTGGACCGGCGGCAAGGCCCAGCTTCAGGACGGCGGCCGCGTGGCCCAGTTCAACAAGCGTTTCGGCGGCCTCTCGCTCAAGAAGAACTGAGCGCGAAGCAAGCTTCACGAACACGAAGAAGGCGGCCCTTGCGGGCCGCCTTTTTTGTTTGTCCGAATGGGAAGGGCGATGTCGGCCGGAGCAGTGCCGGCCTTTCATCAGCGCTGAGGGCTTAGCCGGCGATGTCCATCAGGGCGTGCCATTCGCGGGCATCGGCCGGAACGGCGTGCAGAAACTCCATCCCCGCCAGATCGCCGCGCACCCAGCGAACCACAGCCTTCAGTGCGGGGCCACCCGCCATGCCGATGCTGACGAATGCGCCTTGTCGCAGCCAATCGGCACTGCTCGAAACGCAGCAGCCATGCAGAGAAACGTCGGCCAGGGCGGCTTCGGCGCTCTCGCCGCGCGACGATTCGATCCTGGCCCTATTGCGTACGGCGTGACGGTGTTCACGGCGTCTTTCGTCCGCGGCGATTTCCTGACGCATCTGGGCGCTCGAGTAGAGTCTGGCGAGCGGGGCATTCATGCAGTTTCGTCCTTGATGACCGTTCTTCTGGGGCGACCGGTTTTCCGATACGGCATTGTGGCACGCGATCGTTAACTTCGGATCACTGCGGAGTTCCGCTCGATATCGGTGTGCGCTGTCGAGGCTGATTTTGTCTGTTGCGAACGGCTCGCAGGCAATTGCCTTTCACGTCCCGGGGGTTAGTCTGCGCGGCAACGGCAGAGGGGCGCGGGCCGTGGTTGGCGTCCGGCCGGGAGAAGGGCCCTTGCGGGCCGCAACGGAGAATTGCCATGCACCGATCCCCCAATCGATCATTCCGCCTTCCTGTCGCGCTGAGTCTTGCCGTGCTCGCCGCCGGCCCGGCAATGGCCGCCGATGCGCCAGCTGCCAGCTCGCCAATTCAGGCGCAGGTCGTCGGCCTCGACGGGAAAGCGCTGGGCACTGTGACGGTTCAGCAGACCCCTGCCGGCGTTCTGGTGACCACCGATCTGAAGGGCCTGCCCGCAGGCGATCACGGGTTCCATTTCCATGAGAAGGGACTGTGCGATTCGGCTGCCAAGTTCACGACGGCCGGCGGCCACTTCACGGCAGGCGATCCGGTGCACGGGCTGATGTCGATGGGCGGCCCGCATGGCGGTGACATGCCCAACCAGCATGTCGGCCCCGACGGGGTGCTCAAGACTCAGGTGCTGAACACCGGCGTGACCATTACGCCGGGTGCGAAGTCGATCGTCGATGCCGATGGCACGGCGCTGGTGATCCATGCCGATCCCGATGACTACACCAGCCAGCCGGCCGGCAATGCCGGTGGCCGAATTGCATGCGCGGTGCTCAGCGCGCCGAAGTGATCCTGATTCGGGGGGAGGGCATGGCTCTCCCCCACGTTCTTAACCCTGGGGCCTAACCCCAAGGCCGTTCGCGGTACCACTGCGTGATCACGTACTTGCGGCCCTTGCGCACTTTCATCGCATGGTGGAGCGTCGCGGCGTTGAGGCTGCCGTCCGCCCGGCGGTTGTTCCAGGCGACCAGCTTGCCGCGTTCCGGCTGGATCAGTTTGTCGATCACCTTGAAGCGCGTGGCGCCGCCAGCTTCCACATCGTTGAGATAGACCATGAAGGTCCAGGTGCGCTGGCCGGCCACCGCGCAGTATTTCTCAAAATCGGAATTGTTCGGCTCGAAGTAGTCGGTGTGCGCCTTGAACTCCTGGCCGACTTCGTAGCGTTGCCCCTGCAGCGGTTCGGCATGGGGAACGGCGATGCCGGACAGTTCGGCCATCTTCCCGGCCAGCGCGGCCACCGCTGGTGCCTGCGAATCGAGGTCGCAGGTTGAACTGGTGCGAAACACATCGTCCCCATTGTAGTTTGCGATCGTAGAGGGGCGATGCTGCGCCTCGATCATGGCGACCAGTTCGTCGCACTCTGCGGCGGTGAGGAATTCGCGCTTCACGAACAGGTCGAGCCGCGATGACGGGAACCGCTGGATGCCGGGAACGGCCAGCAGGATGTCGGGAGATGATTCGCCGGGAGCCTTCATGGGGCGGACCCTAGCGGCGGCAATGGCTCCGGAAAATTGCAGGACTTGCGCGGTGCTCGGATTTTTTCCCGCCCTTCATGCATTTTTGCTTTGCAAGGAGGCGCAGCTTGTGCAAATGGCGCGCCTCCGCACCGGTTGCCGCACAGCGCTCCGGTCGGTATCTTCGAAGTGCAGCCGAAAAGCTGGCTTCCCAGTGTGGCGATTGTAGCTCAGTTGGTTAGAGCGCCGGTTTGTGGTACCGGAGGTCGTGGGTTCGAACCCCATCAATCGCCCCATTTCTTCCAGATCGAAATTCCTCCCGGCGGTCCACCAAGCGATGGCCGGTCGAGTGAATGATCCGGTGGGTGATAAGCCCCGGTCCAAGATCAAGTCCCCTTGTTCCTTTTGACGCGCTCTATAGAAGCGCCACTGTCATGCATGGCTTTGCAAATCCTGCCCGCTTCCTGCGCATCGCCCGCTGGCTGATGCCGCTCTGCATGGGTGCCGGCGCGGTGATCGCGGCGGTCGCGCTGGGCTGGGGGCTGTTCTTCGGGCCTGCCGAGCGGCTGCAGGGCGAAACCGTGCGCATCGTCTATCTTCACGTTCCCGCCGCCTGGCTGGGCATGGCGGGCTGGATGGCGATCGCCGGGGCAAGCTTCACCGAACTGGTCTGGCGCCATCCGCTTGCGGGCATCGCCGCACGCGCGGCCGCGGTGCCCGGCGCGGTGTTCACCGCCGTATGCCTGATCACCGGTTCGCTCTGGGGCCGGCCGGCCTGGGGCACATGGTGGGTGTGGGACGGGCGGCTGACATCGATGCTGGTGCTGCTGTTCCTCTATTTCGGCTGGATGGCGCTTTCGCAGGCGAGCGAGGCGGCGGACGGCGGGCAGAACAAGGCGCCTGCGATCTTCGGCCTGGTGGGGGCGGTGAACATTCCGATCATCCACTATTCGGTGATCTGGTGGCAGAGCCAGCATCAGGCGCCCTCGATCACGATGGGCAAATCGGCCATGGCGGGGGCCTTCCTCTATCCACTGCTGTTCTCGATGCTGGGCTTCACGCTGCTGTTTGCCGGCGTGGTGCTGGCCCGCATGCGTGCGATCCTGGCCAACCAGCAGGCCGAGGCACGGCTGCGGCGCAAGGCGCTCTCGGAAGGATACTGATTTCATGCGCGAGGCGATGGACCCCTGGACCTTCGTGGTCGCCGCCTATGTCGTGGGGGTGGGGGCGGCGCTGGCGATGGTCGGCTGGTCGCTGCTCACGATGAAGCGCGCCGAAAAGCGCCGGGACGAGGCGAGGAAGCGCTGATCGTGGCGGAGGGAACGCGAATCAAGGCCAAGCATCAGCGGCTCGTGCTGCTGGTCATCGCGCTGGTGGTGCTGCTGGCGGCCGCGCTGCTAGCCGCATGGGCGCTGCGCAATCAGGCGAGCTATTTCTACGTACCGAGCGAGATCATGGCGAATCCGCCGGAGGCCGATCGGGGGGTGCGCCTTGGCGGCATGGTGGAACGCGGATCGCTGCGTACCGAGGCGGACGGCGTGACCATCGCCTTCGTCGTCGGCGACGGCAAGGCGCGCGTGCCGGTCACCTTCAAGGGCATCGTCCCTTCGCTTTTCGTGGAAGGATCGGGCGTGGTTGCCGAAGGGCACATGGGCGTAGACGGCACGTTCGTGGCCGACAATCTGCTGGCCAAGCATGATGAGAATTACGTCCCGCGCGAGATGCAGGACATGAGCAAGGAACAGGCCCAGCAAGTGATGCGCGAAACGAAATGATCGCGGAACTGGGACTTGCCGCGCTGTGGCTCGCCGCCGCACTGGCCGGATTGCAACTGGTGGCGGGCGCGCTGGCGCTGACATCGCGCGGCGCCTCGCTGGCCGGGATCGTGCGGCCGGTGGCGGCGGTGCAGGGGCTGCTGGCGCTCATGGCGTTTCTAGCGCTGATCTACCTTTTCGCCGTCACCGATCTTTCGGTGAAGCTGGTGGCGATGAATTCGCATTCGCTGAAGCCGCTGATTTTCCGCGTTGCCGGGACTTGGGGCAATCACGAAGGCTCCATGCTGCTGTGGGTCACGGTGATGGGGCTGGCGGGCGGGCTTGTCGCGCTGGTGGAGCGCCGCCTGCCGGAACCGACCATGCTGGCGACGCTGGCGGGGCAGGCTTTCGTCAGCCTTGGCTTCTATGCCTTCCTGCTGATCGCCTCCAACCCGTTCGAGCGGCTTTCGCCCGTTCCGCAGGAGGGTAACGGCCTTAACCCGCTGTTGCAGGACCTTGGCCTCGCCTTCCATCCACCTACACTCTACCTCGGCTACGTTGGCCTGTCGGTAGCCTTCAGCTTTGCCATTGGCGCGCTGGTGACGCGTGAGGTCGGCCCTGCTTTCGCCAAGGCCATGCGGCCCTGGGTGCTGGGCGCGTGGATTTTCCTCACTCTGGGCATCACCGCCGGTTCCTACTGGGCCTATTACGAGCTGGGCTGGGGCGGTTGGTGGTTCTGGGATCCGGTCGAGAATGCCTCGCTGATGCCATGGCTGGCGGCGACGGCGCTGCTCCATTCGGTCAGCGTGCTGGCATCGCGCGATGCCTTGCGGACATGGACGGTGATGCTGGGCGTGGTGGCTTTCTCCATGTCGATGATAGGCACGTTCCTCGTCCGCTCGGGCATTCTCACCAGCGTCCATGCCTTCGCGGTGGATCCGGAGCGCGGGACGTTCATTCTGGCGCTGCTGGCGATCAACATCGGCGGCGCGCTCACCCTGTTCGGCCTGCGCGCGGCGACCGTCAGCGAAGGGGAGCGCTTTGCCGTCACCAGCCGTGAAGGCGCGCTGGTGTTCAACAACGTCATGCTCTCCGCCATTCTGGGCATCGTGCTGTTCGGCACGCTCTATCCGCTCTTGGCGGAGGCGATGGGGGCGAAAGTCTCGGTAGGCCCGCCCTACTTCAATCCGATGAGCGCGCTGTTCGCCGTGCCGATGCTGATGGTGCTGGCAGTCGGCCCGCTGCTGCGCTGGCGGCGTGACAGCTTTGGCCGCGTGGGCAAGGCGCTGGTGATTCCGGCGATGCTGGCGGTGGTGGGCGTAGTCGCGATGGTGATGCTGGGCGGCGCATCGCTGTTGTCGACGATTGGTTTCGCGCTGGGACTGGGCTTGATCTGGGCGAGTGTGCTTCCGCTGAAGGGCCGCAATCTCCGCCGCACGCCGCTGCCGATCTGGGGCATGGTGATCGCGCACTGCGGCATTGCCGTATCGCTGCTGGGCATGAGCAGTGAGAGCGCCTTTTCGGTCGAGAAGCTGGTGGCGATCCGCCCGGGCGAGGCGACTGTAGTAGGCCCATGGCAGATCAAGCTGGACGCCGTGGTTCCTGTCGCCGGCCCGAACTGGACTGCATTGGAAGCTCGGCTGCTGGTGCGTTATGGCGATGACGGCCGCGTCATCCAGCTTTCCCCGCAATCGCGCAGCTTCTGGGCGCCGCCGCAGCAGACCAGCGAATCGGCGCTGCTCACGCGCTGGAACGGCCAGCTCTACACGGTGCTGGGCGGGGAGGCGGACGCCAATAACGGGGGCGGCCGCTGGCAATTGCGTCTGTGGTGGAAGCCTTTCGTCACGCTGATCTGGCTGGGCGGGCTGATGATCGCGCTGGGCGGGCTGCTGGCATTGATCGGCCGCGTCGCCGCAGACCTGCGCCGCATCATCGCCAAGGACAAGATCGAATACCGCCGCGAACGGCAGGGCAGATCAGGAAGGTACTCGTGAGCGCCGATTCGTCTCCTGAGGCACGCGCCAAAGCGCCGCGCTGGGCCATCTGGCTGCCGCTGGTGCTGTTCGTTGCCTTCGTGGTGCTGGTGACGGTGCAGCTTCGCAATCCGGCCGACACCAATGTGGCGAGTACGCTGATCGGCAAGCCGATGCCGGCGTTCAATCTGCCGCCCGCTTTGCCGGGGCGCCCCGGTCTGGACAGCAAGGCCTTTGCCGATGGCAAGCCGCACCTGGTGAACATCTTCGCCTCGTGGTGCGTGCCTTGCGGGGTGGAGGCGCCCCAGCTTGGCGCGCTGGCCAAGGCAGGTGTCCCCATCGAGGGCATTTCGGTGCGCGACAAGACGGAGGATCTTCAGACCTTCCTGAAGATCAACGGCGATCCCTACCGCCGCATCGGCGCTGATGACGATGGCAAGGTGCAGCTGGCGCTCGGATCCTCGGGTGTGCCGGAGACCTACGTGATCGATGGCAAGGGCGTGATTCGCTACCAGCACATTGGTGACATTCGGGCGGATCAGGTGCCGATGATCCTCGAAAAGCTGGCGGAGGCGGCCCAGTGAGGGGCGTTTTTGCCGCGCTTGTGGCCTTGCTGGGTCTGTGGGCGATAGCGCCTGCGTTCGCGCAGGAGGAACAGTCCACCGCGCCCTACGCCTATCGCCAACTGGAAGATCCGGCCAAGGAGCAGAAGGCGGAGGCGTTGATGGAGACGCTGCGCTGCCTGCAATGTCAGGGGCAGTCGATCGCCGATTCGGACGCGCCGATTGCCGGTTCGATGCGTAGCCTCGTGCGCGAACGGATCGCCGCGGGTGAAGAGCCCGAGGCGATTCGTGGCTGGCTGGTCGAACGCTATGGCGATTATGTCAGCTACGCTCCGCGCGTGACGACGCTGACCTGGCCGTTGTTCGCGGTGCCGCTGGCGCTGCTGACGCTGGCCTTTCTGCTGCTGCGCAAGCGTTTCCGGCGGGGAGGGCAGGCATGACCTGGGTTTTCGTGATCCTGCTGGCGCTGATCGCCTTCGCGGTGGTGGTCTTCGTGTTCAAGGTGCCGAAGGGCGGGCGCGAGGCGGTCGCGGCGGCGCTGGCGCTGGGCGTCGCCGGTTATGCCGCGCAAGGCACGCCCGCACAGCCGGGCGCGCCCAAGGATGCCGAACAGGGCCGTTCGGGCGAGATGGGCGAATTCTTCGCGCAAGCGCGCGCCACGTTCAGCGAAAGCGGCATTCCGCCGAGCGACCGCTGGGTGGTGATCGCCGACGGCCTTGCCCGGCACGGCGAATATGCCGATGCCGCCGAAGTGCTGCGCGGAACGGTGGAGAACGAGCCGGCCGAACCCTCGAACGATCCGGATATCCGGGCCTATCGCTCGGACGCGTGGCTTTCGCTGGGCAATGCATTGGTGGCCCATGCCGAAGGGCAGCTGACCCCGGCGGCGGCCTATGCCTATCGCCGCGCCGAACGTTCCGATCCGACGGCGGCCGGCCCGCCGTTCTTCATGGGGCTGGCGCTGGCACAGTCCGGGCGCCTTTCCGAAGGCCGGGAAATCTGGGCCAAGCTGCTGGCGCGTGCACCCAAGGATGCCCGCTGGCGGCCGGTGCTGGAACAGCAGATCGGCCGGCTCGACGCCTTTATCGCCACCCAGGGCGGATCGCCCGCCGAGTCCGCCCGATGAAGCGAAATGCATCGGGGCGGTGACGCGATCAGATTTGGGGACAGCGCTGTCAACACGGTGATCCACCCACTAAGTATCGTTGCCTGCCCCAAGCCATGCTGCTAACGGCGGGCGCTTGTCGCGGCATGAAAACATGGTCCGACAAGGCCATTACGGGGCGCTGGAATGAGTGATGCAAGTTCGGATACCGCTGAGGTCCCGACAGTGATCGATCCGGCCACAGGCCGGAAAACGCCTGTCGGGGGGCATGGGTCCGGTAATATCACGAAGCTGGCGCTGGGCGCCGTCGGTGTCGTTTTCGGCGATATCGGCACCAGCCCGCTTTACGCTTTTCGCGAAACCTTCGTCGGCCCGCACCCGCTGGCGATCGACGAGTTGCACGTCCTGGGCGTGGTCAGCCTGATCTTCTGGTCGATGACGCTGGTCGTCTCGGTCCAGTACGTCGGCATCCTGATGCGTGCGGACAACAAGGGGCAGGGCGGCAGCCTTGCACTGGTGGCGCTGATTTCGGGCGCGATCCGCAAGTCGCGCTATGGCCCGCTGGTCGTGCTGCTGGGCGTCTTCGCCACGTCGTTGTTCTACGGCGATTCGATGATCACGCCGGCCGTTTCGGTGCTTTCGGCCGTTGAGGGTCTGACCGTCGTCGAATCGCGCCTGTCTCCGCTGGTCCTGCCGATCGCGCTGGTGCTGCTGGTGGCGCTGTTCATGATCCAGAAGAGCGGCACGGCCAAAGTGGGCGCGGTGTTCGCGCCGGTGATGGTGACCTATTTCACCGTGCTGGCAGTGCTGGGCATCTATCACCTTGTGCAGATGCCGCACGTGCTGGTGGCGCTGAACCCGTGGTACGCGGTCCAGTTCTTCATGACTGACAAGATGCTGGGCTTCCTGGCGCTGGGCTCTGTCGTGCTGGCGGTAACCGGGGCCGAGGCGCTCTATTCGGACATGGGCCACTTCGGGCGCGGCCCGCTGCGGCTTTCGTGGTTCGGCTTCGTCATGCCGTGCCTGCTGATCAACTATTTCGGCCAGGCGGCGATGATCCTCGGCCTGGACGATGCCGCGGCGGCAGAGGCGATGGAGAACCCGTTCTTCCACCTCGCCCCTGAAAGCCTGCGCCTGCCGCTGGTGATCCTGGCGACTTGCGCCACGTTCATCGCCAGCCAGGCGGTGATTTCCGGCGCATTCTCGATCACCCATCAGGCGATGCAGTTGGGCTTCATCCCCCGCCTTTCGACCCGCCACACCAGCGAGCACGAAGTCGGTCAGATCTACATCCCCTTCGTCAACTGGGCGCTGATGACCGGCGTGATCGTGCTGGTGCTGGTGTTCCAGAACTCGTCCAACCTCGCCTCGGCCTACGGCATCGCGGTAACGGGGGCGATGCTGATCGACACCTGTTTGATGACGGTGTTGCTGTTCGTCCTGTGGAAGTGGAAGCCGTGGCAGGCGATTCCGGTGATCGTCACCTTCTTCGTGGTGGACGGCGCCTACTTCGCGGCCAACGCCACCAAGATCAAGGACGGTGGCTGGTTCCCGCTGATGATCGGCGGCATCGCCTTCACTTTGCTGACGACGTGGAACAAAGGCCGCCGCCTCATGCGCGAACGCATGACCGAGGCTGCGCTGCCGCTCAACGTCTTCGCCAAGAGCGCGCACGGTTCGGCTGCGCGCGTGCCCGGCACGGCGATCTTCATGGCCTCCACCAATGCCGGCGTGCCTTCGGCGCTGCTGCACAACATCAAGCACAACAAGGTGCTGCATGAACGCGTGGTGGTGCTGACGGTCGAAGTGCAGGACGTGCCCTATGTGGAGCCGGCAGAGCGCTATTCGATGACCGATCTGGGGCAGGGCTTCTACCGCATGACGCTGCGCTATGGCTTCATGGAAGAGACCGATGTTCCCGCCGCTTTGGCCCATTACGAAGTCTGCGGTGGCCCGTTCGAGATGATGAAGACCAGCTTCTTCCTCTCTCGCCAGACGCTGGTTCCCTCGGCCAAGCCGGGCATGGCGATCTGGCGCGAAAAGCTGTTCGCGTGGATGATGCGCAACGCCGCCAGCGCCATGGAATTCTTCCGCCTGCCGACCAACCGCGTGGTGGAACTGGGCAGCCAGCTGGAAATCTGAAGGGAACGGGCAAAGCCGTCTCATTCGACTTTGTCCTGTCTTTCCGACCTGTTAGCTTCGCGCCAACACGGCAGGAGTGGCTGGCATGGCGGTTAGAGGTTGGTTGCCATCGGTATTGATGCTCGGCCTTTCGGCGGCGGCGTCGATGGCTCAAGCGACACCGCCGGCGCCCGTCGTCGATTCGGCACCCGGGACTCGGCGCCTTTTGACAACGTGGATGCCGGGCCCGGTCAGGTGCGATGGGGGCGTGACCGTCGCGGGCGATCCCGTTCGCAGGCCGCTAAACACCCTGACCTGGGGCGCGCGGGTCGATCCTCCCGCCGCATCCGGTTCGGTGACGCTGCAATTCGATATAGATCCGACCGGGCGTGCGATTTCGATCCGCGACAAGGGCGCGTTCGGGGATTTCGGTCCAGCCCTTGCGGCCAGCAAATTCCCGGCGGCGGCGCAGCGAGGATGTTCGATTACCTACACCGGGACGGCCCATGCGGTGGATGAAGCGGCCGTTGCCGACCTTGTTTCCTATTCGATTTCTCCGATTTCCGGTCCTCTGCCGACCGAAGGCTGGGCGCGCATTCGGTTGGACGGGAATTGCGCAGAAGCGCCCCGGCCGCAGCCGCTGCTGCGGGCCTATCCTGACTTTCGGCATATGGCGGGAACCCCTGGAGTGAGGGATTGGGTCAGCATCGCTTACGATAACGATGCGAACGGCAAGCCGATTCACGTCCGTCCGTATCAGAGCAACGGCAATGCCGCGCTGGAGCGTGCCGCGTTAAAGGCGGTAAGCGATTCGCGCTTCTCGGGCGGGCAACGGACGGGGTGTTCCTTTCCCTACTGGCGGGCGCCGCTGAACCTTCCGGCGCCGATGATCCCGGACAAGGCCGCTCTGGGTGCCGATGGCGCCGCCTGCCCGGAAGATCGCAAATGGGCGACGCCGCCCCTCAGGCGGTATCCCGATGCCTATAGCCGCCGAAGGATCGAGGGCTGGGCGGTCGTTCGTTACGATGTCGCACCCTGGGGTGAGATCGGCAACGTTGCCGTGGTTGCCGCGCAGCCTTCGGAGCAGTTCGGCATTCAGGCCGTGCAAAACCTGCGAACGGCGAAATTCGCGCCTTCTGCGCAAGGGGCCAGCGGCTGTGTCGAACGGATGAAGTTCGTCATGCCCGCCGATGGCGGAGCGGACGATGCATTGGCCCGTTCCGCCGGCGATCTGGCCGAATAGCCCGGCTGACTACAGGAAAATTCCTGAGATATCGCTGATGGGCCTGATGCCGGTGATGTGCCGGTATGGCTAATGTCCCGGTCAGGACCACCTGAAGGGAGTAGCGCATGACAGATCCGCTGCCGAGTTGGCGCGAAGGCGCGGCCAAACAGGCCATCGTTTCCTTCGTGGAAGCGATAACCCAGGAGGGCGGCGGTGATTTCCTGCCGCCTGCGGAGCGTATCGCGACCTTCGACAATGACGGGACGCTGTGGTGCGAACAACCGCTTCAAGTTCAGTTCTTTTTCGCCAACACGCTGCTGCAGCGGCTTGAAGAAAAGGATCCCGGCCTTCGCACGCGGCAGCCGTTCAAGGCTTTCTTCGATCATGACCGGCAGGAAATTATGGCGCTGGGCAAGCGCGGCATTCTTGAGGCTGGCGCGAGTGCCCATGCCGGCATGACGGAGGACGAATTCGCGGCATTCGCCAAGGAATGGTTGGCAACGACCCGCCATCCCAAGTTGGGGCGCCTGTTCACCGAATTGGTTTATCAGCCGCAACTCGAATTGCTGGATTACCTCCGTGCCAGCGAATTCCGTATCTTCATCGTTTCCGGGGGCGGGCTCGACTTGATGCGCGGATTTTCAGAGGAGGTTTACGGCATCCCGCGCTCGCAAGTGATAGGCTCGTCCGTGAAGACAAGGCTGGAACAGCGAGACGGGGTATCGGAACTCGTCAAGATCGCGGAATTGCAGAGTTTCGACGACAGAGAAGTGAAGCCGCAGAATATCGCGCTGCATATCGGTCGCCGGCCGGTGCTGGCCTTCGGCAATTCGGACGGGGATCTGGCCATGCTCAGCTATACGCGCAGTGGCACCGGCAGGCGATTGGCGCTGCTGCTTCATCATGATGATGCCGAACGCGAATTTGCGTACGACCGGGAATTTCATCTCAGCCCCTTGGGAGAGGCGCTGGACAGGGCTGACGAACTGGGTTTTCAACTCGTCAGCATGAAGCAGGATTGGGGCCGGGTCTTTTCCGATCCCGCTTGAAAAACTCCGCCGCTCAATCGTGTGGCGGGTTCTCGATCACTTCTTCCTTCCAAGCCTCGCCCATGCCGTGCTTCAGCACCATAGGCAGCTGCGAGAAAGTGAAGACGAAGGACAGCACGGTGAAGCCCCAGAGCTTGGCCTGAAGCCATGCATCGAAGCTGACGGTGAAGACCAGCAGCGTGTTCAGCACGGCCAGAAACAGGAAGAACCACGCCCAATTGCGGGAAAGCTTCAGCCAGCCTTCGTCGCTAAGTCCTTCGAACGCGGACTGCAGCAGGTATTTCAGCATGGGCTTGCCGCGCCAGAGGCCGACGAACAGCACGCCCGCGAACATCAGATAGACGGCGGTGGGCTTGATCTGGATCCAGAAGGCATCGTGGAAGATCACGGTGAGCGCGCCGAAGCCCACAATCAGCACCGTGGTCAGCCAGAGCATCGGCGAGATATGGCCCAGCCGCCACTTGGACAGGCCCAGCGCGATGACGGTCGCCACCATGAAGGCAATGGTGCCCTGGATGACGGCAGCGACGGTCGCCATCGGATTGCTTTCGCCCGCCGGTGAGAAGTGCTTGTAAGCCAGGAAGAAGACCAGCAGCGGGCCGAAATCGACGACGAGGTTGATCCAGCTCGATTTCGGCTTCTGGGGGGCGGTCGCTTCGGTGTTCATCAGGCGATCCCTGCAATCACGCGGGCCAGCAGGTCCGGGTTGAAGGGGCGCAAGTCGTCGATCTTCTCGCCCACGCCGATGGCATGGATGGGCAGGCCGTACTGCTCTGCCGCCGCGACAAGGACGCCGCCGCGCGCGGTGCCGTCCAGCTTGGTCATGATCAGGCCCGAAACGCCCGCCACTTCCTTGAATATCTCGATCTGCGAGAGCGCGTTCTGGCCATTGGTGGCGTCCAGAACCAGGACGACATCATGTGGCGCCTCCGGATTGAGGCGGCCGAGCACGCGGCGGATCTTGGAGAGTTCGTCCATCAGTTCGCGCTTGTTCTGCAGGCGGCCGGCGGTGTCGACGATCAGCGCGTCGATGCCCTGTTCGGTGGCGGCCTTGACCGCATCGAACACGATCGAGGCCGGATCGCCGCCCTCCGGGCCCTTCACCAGCGGAATGCCCAGACGGTCGGCCCAGACGCCCAGCTGGCCTATCGCGGCCGCGCGGAAGGTGTCGCCGGCGGCGAGCATGACCGAATAGTCCTGCTCCTGGAACAGGTGCGCCAGCTTGGCGATGGTCGTCGTCTTGCCCGATCCGTTGACGCCAATCACAAGGATCACTTGCGGGCGCGGGAAGGCCACGACATCCAGCGGCTTGGCCACCGGGCGCAGGATTTCCGCAATCTCGCGGGCGACCACTTCCATGATCGCGCGCTCATCGGCGTCGCGTTCGAAGCGTTCACTGGCAAGGCGCGCACGGATGCGGGCGGCGGCGCGGGGGCCGAGGTCCGACATGATCAGCGCATCCTCGATATCGTCGAGCTGCGCTTCTTCAAGCGTGGTCTTGCCGACGATGCCGGAAAGGTTCTCGCTCAGGCGTTCGGTGGTCTTGCGAAAGCCGCCGAACAGGCGGTCGGACCAGTCGCGCTCAGCCTGCTGGCTGTCGGTACTCATGCTTCCAGTATTCCTTCGACTACCCTTGCGGGCGTGACGCGGACCAGCGTGCCGGCCGGAACAGACTCGGGCACGCGGACTTTCGCGTAGTTCTGCGCATGGCCGGTGCCGCCTCTTTCGGCAAGCACCGATAGCGGCTGGCCGATCAGGCCGGTCAGCCAGCGCGCGCGGGTTTCGGCAATCGCATCGCGCAATTCGGCGGCGCGCCGGCGGATCGTGGTGCCGTCCACCGCCGGCATCCGCGCGGCGGGGGTGCCGGGGCGCGGCGAATAGGGGAAGACGTGGCCGTGCACCACATCCAGCTCGCGCACGATGGAGAGATTGGCGGCGTGGGCTTCCTCGCTCTCGGTCGGGAAGCCGGCGATGAGGTCTGCGCCCACGGCGATTTCTGGGCGGCGGGCCTTGAGGTCGCTGACCAGCCGCACCGCATCGGCGCGGCTGTGGCGGCGCTTCATGCGCTTCAGGATCAGGTCGTCGCCATGTTGGAGCGAAAGGTGGACGTGCGGCATCAGGCGCGCTTCATCGGCCAGCAGTTCGAACAGCCTGTCGTCCACTTCCGCACCGTCTATCGAGGACAGCCGCACGCGGGGCAGGGCGGGGAAGCGGGCGAGGATCGCTTCGCACAACGCACCGAGGCGCGGAGAGCCATCGAGGTCGCCGCCCCATGAGGTGAGGTCGACGCCGGTGAGCACGATTTCCTGCACGCCCTTGTCCGCATGAACGGCAACGTCGGTCAGTACCTCTGCAATGGAGCAGGAGCGGCTGGGCCCGCGACCTTGCGGGATCACGCAGAAAGTGCAGGCGTGGTCGCAACCGTTTTGCACTTGCACGAAGCCGCGCGTATAGGCGCGGTTTTCGCGGACGATCGGTGCGGCAGGCACGTTCCAGGCGCGCTTGTCCAGCTTGACGGTGTTGGGGACCAGGCCGTCCACTTCGGGCATGGCCGCCAGCATCTCGCGCTCGACTTCCGCCGCGCAGCCGGTGACGATCAGGCGGGCGTCCGGGCGCTCCTTGCGGGCGCGGCGGATCGCCTGCCGGGTCTGGCGAACGGCCTCTGCCGTAACCGCGCAGGAATTGACGACAACGAGATCTTCTGCGCCGCCAAGCAGGCCGCGCAGGGTTTCGCTTTCGGAGATATTGAGGCGGCAGCCGAGCGAGTGGACTTCGACGGTCAAGCGGGGACCTTGTCTCGAATTCCGTAGTCGGCAGTCTCGAACGAACCGCGGAAGGATTCGGTCGCCGGCCCGGTCATCACGATCACGTCGTCCGCGCGCCATTCGATGGACAGCGGGCCGCCGGGCAGGGTGACGGTGACCTTGCGGTCGACAAGGCCGCGCTTCATCGCGCCGATGGCCGTGGCGCAGGCGCCGGTGCCGCAGGCGCGGGTAAGGCCGGCGCCGCGCTCCCACACGCGCAGGGTGATTGCGTCGCGCGCGGTGACGGCGGCGACGTTCACGTTCACCCGCTCGGGGAAGATCGGATCGTTCTCGATCAGCGGGCCGAGGCGGGCCATGTCGATGCGGTAGGGATCGTCGACGAAGAAGATCGCGTGCGGATTGCCAACATTGACGGCGATGGGGTTGACCAGCTCTTCCCACGCGACCGGCATGGCGTGCGTGTCCATCGCGTAGCCCAGCGGGATTTCCTGCCAGCCGAAACGCGGCTTGCCCATTTCCACGGAAATGCCGGCATCGGTGGGCGTGGTGGAGACAATACCGCCCAGCGTCTCGATCGTGGCGGGGCGGCCATAGAGCAGCCCCACGGCGCGCGTGGCATTGCCGCAGGCTTCCACCTGACTGCCATCGGCATTGAAAATCAGCATCTGGAAATCGCCCAGATCGGACGGGGTCAGCACGATCAGCTGATCGCAGCCGATGCCGGTGTGGCGGTCCGCCAGCGCGGCGGCGAAGGTCGCGTCGATCGGCGGCAGCGCGCCGGTGCGCCCGTCGAGCACGACGAAATCGTTGCCGAGCCCATGCATCTTGGTGAAGTCGATCCGCATGGGCGCGATGTATGCGTTCGGCGCCCTCAGGTCCAGTCTGCGTTATCCGTGGCTGGCCTTGGCCGCGCCATTGGCGTGTTGGGTGATCGCGAGCACTTCCTCGGCCACTTCGCCGCTGGCGACGATGCCGATCTTGCCCAGCCATTCGGTCAGTTCGCTGGCCGGGCGGGGGCGGCCGTAGAGATAGCCCTGGCCCTTGATCTTGTCGTACTTCAGCAGCTGTTCCAGCACGTCGCCCGTCTCGATGCCTTCGGCCGTGATCGGCAGGTCCATGCCCTTGCCCAACATGGCGATGGCGTGGACGATGGCCGCGCTATCCTTGTTTTCGGCAATGCTGGAAACGAATGAGCGGTCGATCTTGATCCGGTCGAACGGCAGGCTGCGCAGCTGCGCCAGCGAGCTGTAGCCGGTGCCGAAATCGTCCAGACTGATCGTGATGCCCTGATTCTTCAGGCTGGTGATCAGCGATCGGACTTGCGCCATGTTCTGGTGCAGGCAGGATTCGGTAATCTCGATTTCCAGCCGGTGCGGCGGGAAATTGGCTTCCAGCAGGATCTTCAGCAGCTTTTGCGCAAACCACGGATCGCGCAGCTGCACCGGCGAGATGTTGACGGCCAGCGTCAGCTTCGGATCCCATGCCTTGGCGTCTTCAAGGGCCTGCGCGATCACGCTTTCCGAAAGTTCGGCGATCACGCCGATTTCTTCGGCAATCGGGATGAAGATATCGGGAGAAACGATGCCGAACTGGGGCGAATCCCAGCGGGCCAACATTTCGAAGCCCGTCAGTTCGGCGGTCTGAAGGTCGATCTGTTGCTCGTAGAAGGGTACGAACTCACCGCGGGCGATGCCCTTGCGGATGCCGTATTCCAGCTCGTTGCGGAAGCGCATCTCGTCCGCCATCGGCGCTTCGAACCAGAAGTAGCTGTTCCGGCCCTGACGCTTGGAATGGTACATGGCGATGTCCGCCATCTCCAGCAGCGCGCGGGCATCGGGCGGGGTGCCGTTCTTGGCGTGGCTGTCGCTGCGGGCAAGCCCGATCGAGGCGGTGACTTCGATGCTGATGGTGTTGATCGTCGCGCTCTGGGCGATGGCTTCCACCAGCGATGCGGCGATGCCGTCGATTCGGTCCGGCCGGTTGCGGTCGAATTCCACGGCCACGGCGAACTCGTCCCCGCCGATACGGCTGACCAGGGCCTGGGCGGGCAGACAGGCGGTGATGCGCTTGGCGCATTCCTGCAGCAGCCGGTCCCCCGTGTTGTGGCCGTTGAAATCGTTGACCTGCTTGAAATTGTCGAGGTCGATCATGATCAGCGTCACCGCGCGGTCGCCGGAGGCGGCAGCGTCATGCACCATCATGTTCACCGCATCGTTGAAGCTGCGGCGGTTGAGGAATCCGGTCAGCGGATCGGTTTCCGCCAGGCGGCGGGCCTGACGTTCGGCCTGCTTGCGCAGCTGGATTTCCTCGCAAAGCTGGCGATAGCGGCTCCACCCGAAGATGATGATGGCGACGTTCAGCAGGAAGGCGTTGAGGATGAAATTGTCCGGACCGGGCCCGTGGCCCAGCAGCGACTTCACGACATCCGGGCCGACTTCGCTGCCGGTGGCGATGAAGAGCAGGATCGCGGCCGTGACGATGCCCAGCGCGATGATGTCGATCTGGCGGTCGCCATCGAAATCATCGCCGGCGTTTTCCGGCTGTGCGACCAATGCAATCTTCACGGGATATGTCCCCCCAGAACGGCTACCCATCTGGCGGCAGATAGCGGGAGGGGCTGAAATTTTGGTTAAGTTTTTCAACCCGGCGCGATCAGACTAAAGTCGTAGGGACTTTCGCGCCGGGCTGAATATTTCAAGAAAGGTAAGTAAAATCAGGCCTTAAGGCCGATTTCGCGCAGACGTTCCTGAAGATAGTCGTCCGCCGTGATGCTGACGGGATAGCGGTCCGGATTTTCATCCGTGATGCACTGTTCCAGCGTCTTGAACGGGAAATCGCTACGCAGGTGCAGGAAGAACGGCATCGAATAGCGGCTGTGCGCGGCGCGATCGCCTTCCGGATTGCGGACGCGGTGGGTGGTGGACGGCAGCACGTGGTTGGTCAGGCGCTGCAGCATGTCGCCGATATTGATCACCACGGCTCCTTCGGGCGGGGCGACCGTAAGCCATTCACCGTTCTTGCCCAGCAGTTCAAGGCCGGCCTCCTGCGCGCCCAGCAGCAGGGTGATGAGGTTGATGTCCTCATGCGCGCCCGCACGGATCGCACCGCCGGCACCTTCGCCAACCGGCGGGTAATGCAGCAGGCGCATGACCGAATTGCCGTCGTCGATCGCAGGATCGAACCAGCGCGGGTCTATTCCAAGGTACACGGCGATGGCCGAAAGGATTTCGGCGCCGGCCTTGTCGAACTGGGCGTAGAGTTCGGTGAAGGTTTCCTGGAAGCCCTCGATCTCGGTAGGCCAGACGTTGGGCGGCATCGAACCGGCCAGTGGCGAACCGGCGGGCAGGTCGCGGCCGACGTGCCAGAATTCCTTCAGGTCCTTTTCCTTCGCACCCTTGGCGACTTCGGTGCGGAACGGCGTGTAGCCACGCGCGCCGCCCTGGCCGGCAATGAAGTACTGGCGCTTCACATCGTCCGGCAGCGCAAAGAACTGTTCGGTCAGCGCCCAGGCGCGGTCGATCAGGTCCTGATCGATGCCGTGGTCGCGCACCATGGCGAAACCGAAAGTGCGAAAGCTCTCGCCAATGCGCTGCGCAAATTCGGCGCGATCGGATTCAAGGCTGAGGACGGGAATCTGGGCAAGGTTCATCGTGATCTTCCAAACAGGGATCGGCAAACATGGGGCCATGGCCCAAGGGAAACTGACAGCGATCGGCAGGTGCCGAATCACCGATATTGTCTCCGCCGATTGAATCGCTATGCGCCCCCATAGAAGTTTCCGTCCCAAATCGAAATTCGAAAGGCTCGACATGGCTAAGCGCTATTGGCTGATGAAATCCGAACCGGATGCCTACAGTTGGGATGACCTCGTGGCGGAGGGGGAGGGCACCTGGGACGGCGTGCGCAACCACCGCGCGGCCAACAACCTGCGTGCGATGCAGGTGGGGGACGAGGTGTTCTTCTACCATTCGAACATCGGCAAGGAGATCGTCGGCATCGCCACGGTCAGCCAGACGGGCCTCACCGACCCCAGCGATCCCGAAGGCAAGTGGGCGGCGGTGAAAGTGAAGCCGGTGCGCAAGCTGAAGCGTCCGGTCACGCTGGCGCAGGTCAAGGCCGATCCGAAGCTGGCCGACATGGAACTGGTCAAGTTCTCGCGCCTGTCGGTCGCCGTGATCACGCCCGAGGAGTGGGATTACATCCTTTCGCTGGCCGGGGGCTGATCTCCTCGTATCGCCGCGGCGGCACGCTTCGGCGCAGCCGCGGCAACTGAAAGCAGGCCTCTCCGGTTCTTCGGATGCGAATGCAGCGGCAGTTCAGCCGCGCACGACCAAGGAGAATGGACATGGGTCAGCTCAAGGACACCGCAAAGGGCCTCGGCAACGAAATTGCCGGCAATGCCAAGCAGGCTGCGGGCAAGATTCGCAATGATCCGGTGCAGCAGGCCGAAGGCAAGGCGCAGGAAAAGAAGGGCGAGCTTCAGCAGGGAATCGGCAAGGTCAAGGGCGCCCTGGGCGACCGGATCTGATCGTTACCCCAAAGCGATCCCTCTAAAGAGAGGTGAGACATTCGCTCAGCGCTGGCGATGTCTCGTGAAGGGCCGTCCATTGGGCGGCCCTTTTCGCTGGGTTTTCCAGCGTTGTTAAAGGTTTGAAAGGTTGCGGCTCTGCCTGTCCGTCCCGTTTTGGGATGTGCCAATTCGGGCGCTGGAATGAAAGTAAACAAAATCTTAATCTCGCATCCATGATGCACAAACGTCGAGCGCTCGTCCTCACCAGCGAGGCCGCCGGACATCCGTTCCGGCGCTCGCTTCCACCCCATGCTTTCGCCGCGCCGTTCCCGGCCGACGTCGAAGCCGCCGAGAATGCCGAGGCGCGCCGAACGTGGCGCATGACCGGCAGCGACTGGCGCGGCTTCCTTTCGGCCTACTGCGCGTCGCTGGCGGCAATTGCGGTGTTCATCACCTGATTTAGAGGGGCTCCACCTCGCCAAGAGGGGGAGAGCAGGCCCTTATGCCGAGCGCGCGGCCCGTTCCGCGCGGAACAGCAGATAGCCGAGCCACGCCGAGGCGCCGCAAGCCAGCGCCACCACCATCATCTGCCGCACGACGGGCAGGCCCAGGTATGTCATCGCGCCGGTGAATGCCGCGCCAACCACCATCGCCCCTGAATTGACGATGTTGTTCGCCGCGATCGTGCGCGCCGTCTGCGACTTGTCGACGAAAGTGGTGAGGAAGGCGTAGAGCGGCACCACGAACATGCCCCCGCAAACCGCGATGCCCAGCAGGGTGCCCAGCAGCGGGATCGCCAGCGGCTGGACCACGAAAGTGGCCACATTCATCAGCTTTTCGGGTCCGTGGTGACGCGGCCAGATCGAACAGACTTCCTGGAAGGCGATCAGGAAGCCACCCATCCCGATCACCGACAGGGGCGACCATCGCGCCGAAACCGTGCCCTTCAGCAGGGCATTGATCGCCATGGAGCCGATCGCCACGCCCACCGAGAAGATCACCAGGAACAGGCTGGCCACTTCCTTGCTGGCCATCAGGATATTCTTGGTCAGCGGCGGGAACTGGATGAACAGCACGGTGCCGATCGCCCAGAAGAAGCTGATCGAGCAGACGGCGAGGAACACGCGCCGATCACTCATCGTCGTGCGAACGAGGTGGATCGAGGCGCGCAGAACATGGAAATCGAGCGGTTCGGGCGTGCACATCGGCGGCGCGGGCGGAACCTTACGGCCGGCGAGATAGCCGATGCAGGCCACGATCACGACCAGCACCGCGGCATGGTCCACGCTGATCCAGCCCGCCACGATCGTGCCGGCCAGCACTGCGATATAGGTGCCGGCCTCTACCAGGCCGGTGCCGGAAAGCACTTCGCCTTCACGCAAGTGCTGCGGCAGGATCGCGTACTTGATGGGGCCAAAGAACGTCGAATGGATGCCCATTGCGAACAGCGCTACCAGCATCAGCGGAATCGCCAGTGTATGCAGCGCGATTTGCTGCCAGGCGAGCGCAAGCCCCGCGCCGCCCACCAGCATGATCAGGATTTCGCAGAACTTGATGACGCGGATGATCTTTGCCTTGTCGCGCATGTCGGCAAGTTGCCCGGCCAGCGCGGAAAGCAGGAAGAAGGGGATCACGAAGATGCCGGATGCCAGCGCACTGAAACGGGCTTCCGCGGCTTCGGAGTTGTAGACCCCGTAGACGACGAAAAGCACCATCGCGTTCTTGAACAGGTTGTCGTTGAACGCGCCTAACAGCTGAGTCACGAACAGCGGCAGGAAGCGCTTCGCGCGGATGAGTTGGGACGTCGTTGTCATGTCGTAGGAAAAATCGGCGGCCTCGGCTCTCTCGTGCGGGGGACACTTAATGTTGTGAGGCGCGGGCACAACCCCTGATCGGAACCTGAACGGCGTTTTGTTGGGTCTTATCGGGGAATAGGACCAGAAGTTTCACTCCTGCATTCTCAAACGCGTCTATCGCGGCTATGGCCTGTAGCGCGATGCTGACTCTGCCGAATATTCTCACGCTTTCCCGCATCTTCGCCATGCCGCTGCTGGCCTTTCTGCTGTGGTGGCCGAAGTGGGAATTTGGCTATGCGCTGGCCTTCGGGCTCTACTGCCTGATGGGCATTACCGATTATTTCGACGGCTACCTCGCCCGGTCGAGCGGAACGGTTTCAAAGCTGGGGGTTTTCCTCGATCCGATCGCCGACAAGATCATGGTCGCGGCGGTGATTCTGGTGCTGACGGCGCAGGGAATCCTGACCGGGCCCTATGTGGGCGACATGCATGTCATCGCCGGGCTGATCATTCTGGTGCGCGAGATTGCCGTGTCCGGCCTGCGCGAATTCCTGGGCGGATTGCAGGTTTCCGTGCCGGTCAGCCGACTGGCCAAGTGGAAGACGACGTTCCAACTGATCTCGCTCGGCGCGCTGATTCTCGGCGCGGCGATGCCGTGGTGGAATGTCGATCTGGGCGCGCTGGAGGTCAACGTGCCGCACACCGTGGGCCTTACCACGCTGTGGGGCGCGGCGGTGCTGACGCTGATTACCGGCTGGGACTATCTGCGCGTCGGCCTCAAGCACATGGATTGATGAGCCGCCTGGATTGAGGCCGGCAGGTTCAAACTTGGCAGGATCAAGCTTGGCGAGATCGAGAATGCCGGCTTGAGCACGGGCCAAGCGCCCGGAATCGGGCTGTCTTGCAAAATACGCCATCGATCGTGAGCTTGTTGCGTTTGGCTCAAGCGTGCTCGCGCGTCAGGGGCTGTCGTGAATCCGGGGGGATGCAATCGTAAGGATCAATCCCATTACCGCCTCTCTCTGCCTGCTTGCCGCCCAGTTCCGCAATCCCAAGCCGCGTGCCGCAAAGCCGCGCGGGTTCGGTCGGGCGCTGGTCTTCGCGCTGGCCGCGTCGGCAGGGCTGACCGTCGCCAACATCTATTATGGCCAGCCGATGCTGGGCCTGATGGAGCGCGAGGTTCCGGGCGCGGCAATCACCTATGTGCCCACCGCGACGCAATTGGGCTATGCCGCCGGCCTGCTGCTGTTGGTGCCGCTGGGGGACCTTCTCGAACGCAAGCGGCTGATCGTGTTGCAGTGTCTGGCACTGGCGGTGGGGCTGGCGCTGGTGGCTCTGGCACCGACCGGGGGCACCGTGCTTGCCGCCTCGCTGGTGGTGGGCCTGCTCGCTTCCGTCGCGCAGCAGATCGTGCCGCTGGCCGCCAATCTTGCGCCGGAGGACAAGCGCGGCGCGGTGGTCGGCACGGTGATGGCGGGGCTGCTCTGCGGTATCCTGCTCAGCCGGACGCTGGCGGGCTTTGTCGGCGCGCAGTTCGGCTGGCGGGCGATGTTCTGGCTGGCGGTGCCGCTGGCTTTGGGCACGGCCGGCCTGATGGCATGGCAATTGCCGCGCAGCCAGCCCAAGCCGGCGGGTATGGGTTATGGTGGGCTGCTGGCCTCGCTCTGGGGCCTGTGGCGCGAGTTTCCCGCGCTGCGCCTTGCCACTTTCACCCAGTGCACCCAGTTCGGCGTGTTCAGCGTGTTCTGGACGATCCTGGCGCTGCACCTGCAGGAGCCGCGCTTCGGCCTCGGTTCGGAAGTTGCGGGGCTGTTCGGCGTGCTGGGCGCGGCGGGCGTGCTGGCGGCGCCGGTAGCCGGCCGCATCGCGGACCGTCGCGGCCCGCACATGGTGATCGTGGCGGCAAGCGCGCTGACGCTGGTGTCCTGGCTGGTCTTTGCCTTCTGGACGTCGATCGTCGGGCTGGTGGTGGGCGTGCTGCTGCTCGATTTCGCGATCCAGGCCAGCCAGATTTCCAACCAGAGCATCATCTACGCCCTGCGGCCCGAGGCGCGTTCGCGCATCAACACCGTCTACATGTCATCGATGTTCCTGGCCGGTGCGGCCAGTTCCGGCGCGGCGACGGTGGTGTGGCACCACTGGGGCTGGACCGGCGTGACGATGCTGGGCATCGCCATCGCCTCGGTCGGCATGGCGCTTCAGGGCCTGCGCCGCCGGGCCTGATCAGCCAGTCCCGGTCAGCCCGCGCGCAATTCGTCCGCCAGCAGTCGGAATTCTTCCGAACGGGGTGAGTTCTTGCGCCAGACCAGCGCGATCTCGCGGTTGGCATGGGGAGAGATCAGCGGCCGCGCCACGACATTGGTGCCGTTGAGGATACCCGCGTCGATCGCCATTTCCGGCAGCATCGTCAGCCCCAGTCCGTTATCGACCATCTGCACCAGCGTATGCAGGCTGGTGCCGATCATGGTGGCAGAGGCGCGCAGTTCCGGCCGATTGCAGGCCGCCAGCGCGTGGTCCTTCAGGCAGTGCCCGTCTTCCAGCAGCAGCAGGCGATGCTCGTCGATGATGTCGGGGCCGACTTCCTCGGGCGGGTTGCGCGGATCGTCGTTGGGGAAGGCGACGAAAAAGGCGTCCAGTTCGATGGTTTCCTTCTCCACCTCCCCGGTCGCATAGGGCAGGGCGAGCAGTACGCAGTCCGCGCGGCCGTGGTGAAGCGATTCGATCGCCGCCTGGCTGGGCTCCTCGCGCAGGAACAGGCGAAGGTTCGGACGTTCGCGGCGCAGGCGCGGCAGCATCCGGGGCAGCAGGAACGGCGCGATCGTGGGGATCACACTCATCCGCACTTCGCCGGAAAGCGGCTTGCCGCTGGACTGTACGAGGTCGGACAGTTCTTCGGTCTCGCGCAGGATGCGGTGGGCCTTTTCGACCACGGCATTGCCCAGCGGGGTGAAGCGCACGGCGCGCTTGGTGCGTTCGACCAGTGTAACGCCCAACAGCGCCTCCAGATCGCGCAGGCCCGCCGAAAGCGTGGACTGCGAGACGAAGCAGGCATCCGCGGCACGGCCGAAGTGGCCATGCTCGTGAAGCGCGACGAGATACTGGAGCTGCTTGAGCGTGGGCTGATAGACGGTCACGCGCGGGCTATCGCACGAAGAGGCCTGCTTCGCCAACCGTTTGCTTCGCCTGGCCCCTCGCGATGACTCGCAATAACCACCCCAGGGTTGCCGCTATGCGAAAGGGCGGACCGGCCATTGCCGATCCGCCCTTTCGCAAACGCAGGGTTCTGCGGATATTCTTGAAGAAGCGGGAATTATTCGCCGGCGGGCGCTTCCTCCACGTCCTCGGCATCCTCGACACGGGTCATCTTCAGCTTGCCGTCGACCACCGCGAAGGCCAGCTTGCCTTCCACGAGATCCAGCGCATCGTGCCCGAAGACTTCGTAGCGCCAGCCTTCCAGAATCGGCAGGTTCTTGCGGACCCCGGCGGCGAGCAGTTCCAGATCCTCGCTGCGCGCTAGCAGGCGGGCGGCAACGTCGATCTCACGCGCGCGGATCTTCAGCAGCAGCTTGAGCAGGTCCGCCACCAGCGAGCCTTCCTTGCCGAGCGGGGCGCCGCGCGGCGCGCGCGGCGGCATTTCGTCGTCGGTCAACGGCTGGGACTTGGCGATGGTGGCCATCAGACGCTTGCCGATGTCATTGTCCTTCCAGCCCTGCGAGAGGCCACGCACCTTGGCGAGGTCCGACTGCTGCTTGGGCGGGTGGCTGGCGATATCGGCCAGCGTTTCGTCACGGGCGATGCGGCCGCGCGGGATGTTCTTGCCCTGCGCCTCGATCTCGCGCCATTCGGCGATGCCCTTCAGGCGGCCGAGCATGGCGGCATTGCGGCCGGCGGCCTTGATGCGCTTCCACGCTTCGGTGGGATCGTTGCGGTAGTTGGCCGGATCGGCCAGCTTTTCCATTTCCTGATCGAGCCACGCGCCGCGCCCGGTCTTCATCAGGCGCTTCAGGATCTTCGGGAAGATCTTGGCCAGATGGGTCACGTCGCCGATCGCATATTCGATCTGGCGTTCGGTCAGCGGGCGGCGCGACCAATCGGTAAAGCGGGCGCCCTTGTCGATCGTCAGGCCCTGCCACGATTCGACGAGGTTGGAATAGCCGATCTGTTCGGACTGGCTGATCGCCATCATCGCGATCTGCGTATCGAAGATCGGATGCGGCGTGCGGCCGGTGAAGTTGTAGATGATCTCCACATCCTGCCCACCTGCGTGGAAGACTTTGAGGACGTCCTCATTGTCTGTCAGCAGATCGAGAAGCGGAGACAAATCAAGGCCTTCAGCCTTGGGGTCGACGGCGGCAGCTTCCTCCGTATTGGCGATCTGGACGAGGCACAGCTCAGGCCAATAGGTGTTCTCGCGCATGAACTCGGTATCGACCGTCACGAAATCCGATTTCGCGAGGCGTTCGCACAGAGCGGCGAGCTCTTCCGTCTTTGTAATAAGCGGGTGAATGATCATTGCGACAGCGGCGTTACGCCGAACGGGGCAGGGGATCAATCTCCCCAGCCCGCCCGGGCCCCAAGTTTTGTCGGAGAATTACGACAGGTGTGGTTATTTTCGGCGGAACAGGCGTTCGATCAGCCCCGGACGGCGTTCGTCCTCGATGGCGATCGTTTCGCGGTCCACGAAGCGGCGGCGCAATTGCGTGCCGGTAACGTGAATGCCGGGTGGCGGCAGGTGAAGCGCTTCCTCGTCATCCGCAGACCCGTTGCCGGCAGCAGGCGCTTGCGGAGGCAAGTGAAGCGTATTGAGCGCGGCGTAATCCTGCTGAACCGGAGCGTCGTCCTCGCTTTCCTCGGGTTCGGCTTCGTGGAAGCCGGCGTTGCGAAAAGCATCATCCTCGGCCGTCCAGTCGCCGGAATCCGCGTAAGGGGCGTCGGGAAACTGGATATAGGTCGGCGCCGGGTCCGCTTCCTCGGCGTCGTCCGAATCGGTGTAGCCCGCGAGGGCGGACGGCGCGAAAGGCGACTGCGCGATAAAGGGCGCCGGATCATGCGCAGCGGAATCGAAAGATGCGGGATCGACCGGCGCCGGATCGAGGGTGGCGGGCGGCGCGAAAGGCGGTCGCTCGCTTTCGAACAGCGGCTTGGGCAGGTCGGGTGTGTGGGTGCTGAGGTCAAGCGGCCGGCGGTGCGGGTTCGGTTGCTGGCCGAACGCAATTGGTGGTGCTGGCGCCGCGGCGGTGCGGTTCATGGCCTGTTCGATCGTGCTGGGTTGAATGGCGCGTTCACGGCGAGGTGCCTGTGCGAGAGTGTCGCTGCGCGCAGTGACTGCGGGCGCCTCGAACCAGGGATAGGCCTCGTTGCTGCCCACCAGTATGGCCATGGGCCTGGGCAGGCCTTCCTTGATGGCCTTGTCGCGCACGGCCTGATGGATCAGCACCGCAAGATAGCAGGCGCCCACAACGAAAGCGCGGCATTCGTCGATGTTGGCCTCTCCGCCGCGGCAGAGGTGTTCCAGCGCGGCGATGACGGCGTTCAGGTCGTCCAGACCGGCCACGCGCAAGGCGTCGTCGACATCCTCGCCAGCGCCTTGCCAGGCATTGGTGGTGCCGTGATAGCCGGAACAGATGCCGTCGCGATCGGCATGGGAAAAGCCCCAGGCCTGATCGGTGTAATAGGTCGTCTCGAAGGCGAGAACGGGCGTGGCGCCAAGGCCGGCCTGCATCCCGCACACATCGATGCCGATCGCGGTGATCGGGTCACCCGGACTGTCCAGTTCGGCGATCCGGGCGATCAGGCTGTCCCATCCGGTGACTTCAAGCTCTTCGGCGGAAATGGTCCGGAACGCGCCGGGCAGGGGGTGGTCTTCGCCGGCCAGCCACGCCAGTTCGCTTTTCAGAAGCCGCGCGGCCTCGTCAGCGCCGCCTTCGCGCAACATGGCCTCGATCGCGAGACGGAACTGGCTCTCCGTCCTGCCGTCGATCGTGACGTCCGCCAGCATTGTCGTTCTCCGTATGACCCTTTGGGCCCGGCATAGGCTGCAATGGTTGATGCCGGGTTACCGTGCAGTCCTTCACGTTCGTTAATGTGCTCTTTGATACAGAGGGCAGGCGCATGGCGGCGGCGCAAAAGCGCGGCGAATGTGCGGGGCGCACCCGTTCCGGCAATTCCATGTCTGGAAATAATCCGGCCACTCGACTAGGGGGCACGGCTTGCAACCTGTTTCAGACGAAGAGAAGCGCGAGCCCGCCATGACTCATCCCTATCGCTCCCACACCTGCGGTGCCCTGACCGCTGCCGAGGTCGGCCAGACCGTCCGCCTCTCGGGCTGGGTGCATCGCAAGCGCGATCACGGCGGCGTGCTCTTCGTCGATCTGCGCGATCACTACGGCATCACCCAGATCGTGACCGATAGCGACAGCCCGGCGCTGGCCCTGCTCGATTCGCTGCGCGTCGAATCGGTGGTGACCATCGAGGGCGAAGTGAAGGCCCGCAGCGCCTCCACCGTGAACCCGAACCTGCCGACCGGCGAGATCGAGGTCTATGCCCGCGCCGTCACCGTCCAGTCGAAGGCGGAAGAACTGCCGATGCCGGTGGCCGGCGAGCAGGAATATCCCGAGGATATCCGCCTGCGCTATCGCTTCCTCGACCTGCGCCGCGAGACGCTGCACGCCAATATCGTGAAGCGCACCAAGATCATCTCGGACATGCGCCGCAAGATGGAAGGCATCGGCTTCACCGAATACGCGACGCCGATCCTGACCGCCTCGTCGCCCGAAGGCGCACGCGACTTCCTGGTGCCCAGCCGCATCCACGCGGGCAAGTTCTATGCGCTGCCGCAGGCGCCGCAGCAGTACAAGCAACTGCTGATGGTCGCCGGTTTCGACCGCTACTTCCAGATCGCCCCCTGCTTCCGCGACGAAGACCCGCGCGCAGACCGTCTGCCGGGCGAGTTCTACCAGCTCGACCTCGAAATGAGCTTCGTGACGCAGGAAGAGATCTGGGAAACCATGGAGCCCGTGCTCCAGAGCGTGTTCGCAGATTTCGCCGAAGGCAAGCCGGTCACCCCGGCAGGTGAATTCCGCCGCATTCCGCACGCCCAGTCGATGCTGGATTACGGTTCGGACAAGCCCGATCTGCGCAACCCGCTGATCATCAAGGACGTGACCGAGCACTTCGTCGAATCGGGCTTCGGCATCTTCGCCGGCATCGTTGCGGGCGGCGGCGTGATCCGCGCGATCCCGGCTCCGGGTGCGGGTGCAGGCAGCCGCAAGTTCTTCGACGACATGAACGTCTGGGCGCGCGGCGAAGGCTATTCGGGCCTTGGCTACATCAACATCAAGGACGGCGTCCCCGGCGGCCCGATCGCCAAGAACCACGGCGAGGAAAAGACCGCCGCGCTGATCGAAGCGCTGGGTCTTGGCCCGAACGATGGCGTGTTCTTCGCCGCGGGCAAGGAAGAGCAGGCGGCCAAGCTGGCCGGTCTTGCCCGTATCCGCACCGGCGAGCAGTTGGATCTGATCGACAAGGATCGCTTCGAACTGTGCTGGATCGTCGACTTCCCGTTCTACGAGTGGGACGAAGACAACAAGAAGGTCGACTTCGCGCACAACCCGTTCTCGATGCCGCAGGGCGGCATGGAAGCACTGGAAGGGCAGGACCCGCTGACGATCAAGGCCTATCAGTACGACCTCGTCTGCAACGGCTTCGAAATCGCCTCGGGCTCGATCCGTAACCAGTCGCCCGAACTGATGGTCAAGGCGTTCGAGATGGTCGGTCTGAGCAAGGCCGACGTTGAGGACCGCTTCGGCGGCCTCTACCGCGCATTCCAGTACGGCGCCCCGCCGCACGGCGGCATGGCCGCCGGTGTGGACCGCATCGTGATGCTGCTTTGCGGTGCGCAGAACTTGCGCGAAGTGGCGCTGTTCCCGATGAACCAGCGCGCCGAAGACCTGCTGATGGGCGCGCCGACCCCGGCCGAGCCCAAGCAGCTTCGCGAACTGCACATGCGGGTGGTGGAGCCCCAGAAGCCCACGACGCAGCCTGCGGCGCAGGCTGCTCCGCAGAACTGAGGTTCTGCTCCAGACGGATAAGGAAAAGGCTCCGGTTCGCCGGAGCCTTTTTCCGTTTCGGGTCTTTGCGGTTATATGGCGTTTCGATGATCGTGGAGAATTCGGCCCTGACGGCACAGTCCCGTCGATAGGGACTGGAATTGCGCCCGATGGGTCGATAAGGACGCCTGCGATGCCTTGCGCGACGGCACCAACTTGCGCGCGAGGCTTGCCAGCGCCCCGCCCAATCATTAGGGCGGCTGGCGAGATACAATACTGACCGATTTTTGAAGGGGTCTATTCACATGAGCGATACCGCCGATCGGGTTAAGAAGATCGTCGTCGAGCACCTCGGCGTGGAAGCCGACAAGGTCACCGAAGAAGCAAGCTTCATCGACGATCTGGGTGCTGACTCGCTCGACATCGTCGAGCTGGTCATGGCCTTCGAAGAAGAATTCGGCGTTGAGATCCCGGACGATGCGGCTGAAAAGATCAGCACCGTTTCCGATGCGATCAAGTACATCGAAGAGAACAAGGGCTGATCCGCCCTTCGGTCGTCATGGCGTTTCCGACTTCGGTCGGAACGTTGCACGATCACTCACGGATTGAAATCGACAGGCTCGACCTCTAAGGGGGCGGGCCTGTTGCCGTTTCTGCCGATGGTATTACCTGATGGCACGAAGTTCGGCATGTTTGAGTTTTGGAGAGCGTGAATGCGTCGCGTCGTCGTAACCGGTCTTGGTCTGGTCACCCCGCTTGGGGCTGATGTCGAGACCACCTGGGCCAACATCCTTGCTAGCAAGAGCGGTGCGGGTCCGATCACCAAGTTCGATGCTTCGGACCAGAAGTGCCAGATCGCCTGCGAGGTTAAGCCCGCCGATCACGAATATGGCTTCGATGCGAACAAGCGCGTCGATCACAAGATCCAGCGTCAGGTCGATCCGTTCATCGTCTTCGGCATCGATGCCGCAGGGCAGGCGCTTGAAGACGCCGGCCTCACCGACATGAGCGAGGAAGACAAGCTGATGGCCGGCTGCTCGATCGGTTCGGGCATCGGTGGTTTGCCGGGCATCGAAAGCGAATCGCTGGTGCTGGCCGAAAAGGGCCCGGGCCGCGTCTCGCCGCACTTCGTCCACGGCCGCCTGATCAACCTGATCTCGGGTCAGGTCTCGATCAAGTACGGCCTCAAGGGTCCGAACCACGCGGTCGTCACCGCCTGCTCGACCGGCGCCCACTCGATCGGCGACGCTGCGCGCATGATCAAGGACGGCGATGCAGACATCATGCTGGCCGGCGGCGCCGAATCGACCGTCTGCCCGATCGGCATTGCCGGCTTCGCACAGGCCCGCGCTCTGAACAGTAGCTATAACGACCGCCCGGAACAGGCGAGCCGCCCTTACGACAAGGATCGTGACGGCTTCGTCATGGGCGAGGGCGCCGGCGTTCTCGTGCTCGAAGAGTACGAACACGCCAAGGCGCGCGGTGCGAAGATCTACTGCGAAGTGATCGGCTATGGCTTGTCGGGCGATGCCTTCCACGTGACGGCTCCGGAGCCCACTGGTGACGGTGCCTACCGCTCGATGCAGATGGCGCTGAAGAAGGCGGGCATGACCCCGGCCGACATCGACTACATCAACGCCCACGGCACTTCGACCATGGCCGACACCATCGAACTCGGCGCTGTGCGCCGCCTGTTCGGCGATGCCATCGGCACTGTTTCGATGAGCTCCACCAAGTCGGCCATCGGCCACCTTCTGGGCGGCGCCGGCGCGGTCGAATCGATCTTCTGCATCCTGGCGATGCGCGACCAGATCGTTCCGCCGACGCTCAACCTCGATAACCCGGACGAGGGCTGCGAGGGTGTGGACCTGGTGCCGCACGTTGCGAAGAAGCGTGAGGTGCGCGCCGTGCTGAACAACTCGTTCGGCTTCGGCGGTACCAACGCCAGCCTGGTGATGCGCAAGATCGACTGATCGCGAAAGGCTGAAGGGCGATGGTGTCGCGGCGCAACTGGTTTCTCGTCGCGGCCATCGGCCTTACGGCGGTGATCGTCTTATGGTCCTTCGTGGGCGGCTGGTACGGTTCCGGCCCGCTCGCGAAGGACTCTCATTTCATCGTTCCCAACGGGGCGAGCCTTTCCACCGTGGCACAGCGGCTGGAAAAGCAGGGCGTGATCCGCTCTGCCACCGGTTTCACGATGCGTGCGCGCGTCTTCGGCGCCGGCAGCGACATCAAGGCGGGCGAGTTCGCGATCCCCGCCCACGCCAGCGCCTCACGCGTGATGGCGATCATCTCCAGCGACGATGTGATCCGCCGCTTCGTCACCGTGCCGGAGGGTATGCCCTCGATCATGGTGCAGGAACGGCTGATGGCCCAAACGCAGCTGACTGGCGAAATCGCCGTGCCCGATGAAGGCTCGGTGCTGCCCGACAGCTATTCCTTCGGCAATGGCGAGAGCCGCGAAGACGTGCTGCGCCGCATGCAGGCGGCGATGACCCGCACTCTGGCCGAACTGTGGGACAAGCGGGATGACGGGCTGGTGGTGAAGACGCCCGAACAGGCGCTCGTCCTCGCCTCGATCGTCGAGAAGGAAACCGGCAAGCCTTCGGAACGCCGCATGGTGGCAGGGCTCTATTCGAACCGTCTGCGCATCGGGATGCCGCTTCAGGCCGATCCCACGATCATCTACCCGATCACCAGGGGCAAGCCGCTCGGCCGCCGCATCCTCCAGTCGGAGATCCACGCGGTCAACGACTACAACACCTATTCGATGGCCGGGCTGCCGAAGTATCCGATCACCAATCCGGGCAAGGCCTCGATCGAGGCGGTGCTGCATCCGGCCAAGACCGGCGCGCTCTACATGGTGGCGGACGGGACCGGCGGCCATGCCTTCGCCTCGACGCTGGCCGAGCATAACGAGAACGTGAAGAAGTGGTTCGCGATCCGCCGCGCCCGCGGCGAAATCTGAGCTTGAGGGTGCGGGCAGGGGGCTAAGCCTCCGCCCGCCTCAGTGCAGCGTGCCGTCCGCCTTCTTGCGCCTCGCATAGATCAGCGAGGCGATGGCGATCCCGACGATCACCAGCGGGAAGATCGCGGAAGACGGGCCCTTGGCGCCCAGCAACCCGAAATCCAGGAAGGTCCAGCCGAACTGGACCACCACGGCAGTCAGCGAAAGCGCGAAGAACGCCCAGGCCCAGCCGCGCCGCATCAGCAGCAGGATGGCGCCGAACGTGCCGCTCCACACCGCCACGGCATAAGCGCCCCAGGCCCAGGCCGGCATCTGCATGAAGGCGCGCGCGCTGACAGGATCGCTTTTTGCCAGTGCGTCGAGGTCGGCGCTGGCCTGCATCAGATAGGCGGCATCGCCCAGCAGGTTCCACAAGAGGATGAGCGTGGCAATAATCCAGAACGTGCGCATGATCTTCTCCCTCGGCGCACCACCGATAATGCGGCTATGGTGTCGCAGGCCCGCGAGCGGCGCAATTGGGCGTCTGGGTGAATGCGCGGCGTGTCCCGCAACGAGGCAGGAGAGTGCGTGAATCGTGAAGGAGAAGCGCTGACGGGGCCGCGCAAACCCGGCGCGCCGCTGTTGGTGACGGCAGAGCTGCCGCCTGACGTGCTCGGCTGGGCCGACGCCCTGAGACGCGCAAACTATCCTCCTGAGCGCAACCGCTTGCGGGCGCATGTCACTTTGTTCCATGCGCTACCTCCATCGGTTGAGGCGGAATTGATCGATGTTCTGGCCGACCTTGCCCGCGCGGCACCGCCACCCGCACGAATCGCAGGCCTGATGAAGCTGGGCAACGGCACCGCGCTGGCGGTGGAGAGTCCGGCGATGGCCGAACTGCGCGGACGAATCGCCGATAGGATGCACGGCCTGCTCACCGATCAGGACAATCGCCCGCTGCGCCTCCACGTAACGATCCAGAACAAGGTCCCCGCCGCAGAGGCGCGTGCCTTGCAAGTGGAATTGAGCCAGCGTCTAACACCCGTGAACTTCCGATTTAGGGGCTTCGGGCTCTATGCCTGGGAAGACGGATTGTGGCGCGATATCCGGCTGGTAAAATTTCGTGGTTGAAGTGCTTTTTGGGTGTTGACCGGGGCGAGCCTTCACCCTAGAGGACGCCACCTGCCCGGGGCGCTCCCCCAGGCACCATGCAGAGCCACCCATGCGGCGGCCTTGGTATGGCGGAGTAGCTCAGCTGGTTAGAGCAGCGGAATCATAATCCGCGTGTCGGGGGTTCGAGTCCCTCCTCCGCTACCATACCCTTCCTACACTTTCGTCGGTTGATGATGGAAGCGCGCCAATACGGCTGGGCGCTCCATCGGGAGACATTTCCGTCGACGATAGTCGAGCATCAGAGTGCTGCGCCCGGCAACTGCGAAAGAGCGGCAGGCAAGTGGCGGTTGCGACTGCCGGAATGGCGGCGGCCGGGCTGATCCCGCGCTCGCCGGTCGTCACAAGAGGCAGGGTGATCAGTGGCTCCGGCGTCGATCACAACAGCGAATATCAAACTGATGGCAACGATGCCATGTGCGGGTCTGACGACGATAGAACGACTGCGAAGCCCAGCGTTCAGGGTTGCACAACATGGGGGCGTCGGAATAAATGCTTCACCTGGACGTCGAGGAATTGGACGACCCGCGCTTCATAGTCGATGCGCCATGGGAATAGACACTTTTGCAAATCCGGGGTGGCTTGCGGCCACCCCGGATGCCGTCTCGTTTAGAAGCTGGCGCGCGCGGTGACGCGGATGTCGCGGCCGGAGAGGGGGGCGTAGTCCTTGAGGAACGACGATGCCCGGCGTGCAACGACGTCGAAGATGTTGTTCGCCGACAGTGCGAAGCTGAGCGGACGGTCGTTGCCCCAAGGGCGGATATTCACCTCTGCATTGACCAGCGTGTAGCTGGGTGTGGTGGTCTCGAACTCGGCAACGCGGCCCTGCTTGGTGGCGTGTTCCACTTCGCCGCGAATGTCGAACTTGGTGGCCTGGTAGCTGAGGCCGCCCAGCACGCGCAGCGGCGGGATGCGCGGCGCGGGGCCGACGTTCTTGACCTGCGCGTGGACATAATCGCCCAGCGCGTCCGCCACCACCTTGCCGTCGCCGAAGCGGGCGAGTGTGAGCGATCCCTGCGCTTCGAAGCCGTAGTAGCGGGCATCGGCCTGCTGGAAGGCGTAGACGGGCAGGCCGTCCTCTTCCTCTCCGGTCAGGTCCTCGTAGATGAAGTTTGAGAACCAGGTGTGATAGGCTGAGGCTTCGAAAGTGTAGTTCTCACCGCTGCCGCGCAGGATGGCCTCGATGCTGTTCGCCTTTTCCAGCTTGAAGTTCTCATCACCCACTTCGAACGCCTGCGTGCCCGCGTGCGGTCCGTTGGCGAAGAGTTCCTCGGCCGCCGGAGCGCGCTCGGTGTGCGAGAAGTTGAGCCCGATGCGCCAGTTTTCGCCCAGACCATAAGAGGCACCGAGCGACCCTGAGAAGGCATTGAAGTTACGCGAACCGTCGAAGAACTGGTCCTGATCGCTGCCGGGGCTGGACGACAGATAGGTGTGCTCGTAACGGCCGCCGGCTTCGAACTTCAGCGCGCCGTAATCGAGCTGCTGAAGGGTGAACAGGCCGACTTGGGTGGTCGTGTTCTTGGGCAGGAAGGCTTCCTCCCCAATCACGTTGAAGTCGCGGTTATAGAACTGCACGCCGGTCACGCCGCGCCATGCGCCGTGCTTGGCTTGCGCGAATTCCAGGCGGCCTTCCATGCCCTTGTTGTAGAAGGCGGTGCCGACCGAGCCGTCTTCCTCAAGCTCTGCATGCGTGTAGTCGGCATAGCCGAGGCGCAGCGAGACTTTGTCCAGCACATTGCCGTCGCCGTTCAGTTCGGCGCGCATGTCGATGCGGTCCTGCTTCAGGCTGAGGCGCGGGGCCTCCTGTTCCTGCCCCGGCTGCGTCGCGAAGCGGATCGGCACGCCGTAGAGGCTGTCGTAATGGCTGTACGAAAAGCCCATGTTGCCGCCGCTGCCGATGTAGGCAAGGCCGGCGCCGGCGGTCCAGGTCTTGGACGCCGAGTTGGGCAGCTTGCCCTTGACCGCGGCGTTGGCGGCGAAATCGATGGGTTCCTCGCCGTCATCGACCGGCTCGGCGGGAAGCAGGCTGCTGGCCAGCGCCTCGTCGCGCAGCGTGCGGGTGAGGGCGTGGCCGCCGATCCGCATGTTGTCGCTCTTGAGGTAGCTTCCGTCGGCATGGGCGACCCAGCCGCCGGAGAGCGGCACGTCGATCGATCCCGCGCCGGAGCGTTCATTGGCCGCCGAACCGTAAGTGCCCATGGCATCGATATGGACCGGCTCGTCGGGGACCGACGTCGGGATGCGCTTGTCGATCACGTTGACGACGCCGCCGATGGCGGAGGAACCGTAAAGCAGCGACTGCGGGCCGCGCAGCACTTCGATGCGTTCCGCCAGCAACGGGTTCACCACCGCAGCATGGTCGACCGAGGTATTCGATACGTCGATCGAGCCAAGGCCGTTTGTCAGCATGCGCACGCGCTCACCCTGAAGGCCGCGCAGGACGGGGCGCGAAGCGCTGGGACCAAAAGAGGTGGCCGAGACGCCCGGCTGATGTGCCAGCGTTTCGCCGATCGAGGGGCGGACCGCCTGCGCCAGATCCTTGCCTTCCACCACCGCGACGCTGGACAGCATATCCTCGCGCTTCGTCGGGAGCAGGCCGGTGATGACGATCTGCGAACTGGCAGGCTGGTGGTAAGTGTCGGACGTCGTCTCCTGTGTCGATTGCGCGTTTTCGGTCGATTGCGCGTTTGCGACCATCGGACACGCGATAACGGCCAGCGCGCAGCCTGACAGAAGATGGAATTTCATGGGTACGAAACCTTGTACTGAATGTTGTAACATCTCAATTCGCTACCGCGCAGAGCAGGTCACGGCGAAAGGTGCGACCACACCTACGGCCCTTTTGTGATGGTACAACATTTCATCGACGCTGCGCCGCATATCCGCACGGATTGTCTAAAATATGCGACAAAAGTGCCACAGTTATGCGATGGTGCGATCGACCAGCCGAAAGTTTTGGCTGCGGCGCGATCACGCGGCCAACCCGAATCCGGGCCAGAATTCGCGCCCCGAATCAGGTGCTTGTGACGCCCTCGCTGGCGAAACATTACGAAAATGAAATGTTGTATCATCACTGTTACGGGGTAGTATAGCGGCCGCCGTCTTCACTAGCGAATGTCATTACCGAATGTCGAACCGGGGTCCTGGCGAGATCGAACTGATTATCGAACGTGGCGCCGGGGCACAGTCGCGTATCGAGGCGCTGTACGCCTATCGCAAAGCTGACGGCGAAGCGCGCGCATTCCGGGGCGCCGCGCCGGATTCCGTGATGGGGCACCTTGTGATCGACGCTCTGGATCATTGGCTGAAATGCCGCCGGGTCGATAGCCGGTGACGCGCAGTTCCGCCCGTCCATGGCGGAACGCAAGGCTGCTTTCGCGGCTGCGTGTCCTTGCCTCTTCCACTGTTCTGCTGCTCATGGCCTTGCTGCTGGGGCAGGGTGAGGCCGTACGCATCCACGCGATCGAGCATGGCCGTGCGGCCTGGGCATTTCGCAGCGATGCACGGCACCTTACCACACCGCACCGTGGCGCCGGCCATGATGATGCCACGTGCCCGCTCTGCCAGGAGGACACGTTCTTCGGGCACTATGTCACGCCCAATGCGCCGGAATTGGCAACGGTTTCGCAATACCCGGACATAGTGGTTCGCAGGATGCCGGCCGCCTTGTCCCGGCCGGTGCCGATCACGCGCTTCCGGATCCGCGGACCTCCCGCTTTCTCCGCCTGAACCCTTACCAATCATAGCCAAATTCGAACGTCGATGGCGGGCACGGTCGCGCCCGGTCGACACACGGTTCACGGAGCCAATATCATGCGTACCCTCCTTCTCGCGGGGGCGGCCGTTGCCGCTATCGCACCCTCGCTCGCCACCGCGCAGACCGCCGATGCGGATGCTCCACCGGCGAATGCCAAGGCCAGTGCCTCCACCAAGGCGCCCACGCAGATCGTCGTGACGGCATCGCCGTTCGATTCCCGTATCGACGATACGCCGGCGATCGCCGCCAAGGTCGGGCGGCAGGAAGTGCTGCTGACGGGCGGCGCCAGCATCGCGGATTCGCTGAAGGACGTCCCCGGCATTTCTGCCACCGGCTTTGCCGCCGGCGCCAGCAGACCGATCATTCGCGGCATGGATTCAACGCGCGTGCGCATCCTTGAGGACGGCATCAGCAGCGCCGACGTTTCCGACATCGGCCCCGATCACGGTGTCCCCATCGACCCGCTGGCCGCTCGCGACATCGAAGTGGTGCGCGGCGCGGGCACGCTGCGCTACGGCAGCCAGGCGATCGGCGGCGTGGTCAACGTCCTTAACAATCGCGTGCCGATGACGTTGCCCGATGCGCCGGTTACCGGCGAACTGACTGGCGGCTACAGCACCGCAGCGAATGTGGCCGAGACTTCGGGCCTGGTAGACGCGCGGGTGGGCAATTTCGCCATTCACGCCGATGCCTTCTATCGCCATGCCGACGACTACGACACCCCGCTGGGTACGCAGGACAACTCGTGGTTCCATGGCCACGGTGCATCCGGCGGCCTGTCCTACTTCTTCGGCGACAGCCATGTCGGCGGCGCCATCGACCAGTACAACGCCAGCTACGGCATCCCCAGCGACGATACCCATATCGTCATGAAGCAGACCAAGTATTTGACGCGCAACGTCTTCGACCTTGGCGATGGCCTGCTCCGCTCGCTCACCGTCGATGCGGGCTATGTCGATTACCAGCACAGCGAAGTGGAGCAGGACGGCACTGTCGATACCACGTTCAAGAACAAGGAATTCGACGGCCGCGCCGAACTGAAACTGGGGCCGATCGGACCGCTGTCTAATACGGCGCTCGGTTTCGAGTATGGCCATCGCAAGTTCTCTGCGATCGGCGATGATGCCGCCTACCTCTTCCCGACCAGGACCGAGAACGAGGCGGGATACCTGTTCACCGAACTGCCGGTGACGGACGCCATCAAGCTTCAGGCCAGCGGCCGCGTTGAACATGTCGACGTGACCGGAACGCCTGCCGACGATATCCATACCAAGACCTCGTTCACGCCGGTCAGCGGCGCGATCGGTGCCTTGTGGACGGCATCGGACGCGATCAAGCTGGGGCTTACCTTCTCCAGCACCGGCCGCGCCCCGGCCCAGACCGAACTCTTCGCCCGTGGCGGACATGATGGTCCGAACACTTTCGAAACCGGCGATCCGAACCTGAAGATCGAACGCGCCAATTCGCTGGAAGCCAGCCTTCGCGTTCACAGCGGCCGTTTCCGGTTCGAGGGCAGCGTCTACAGCACCTGGTTCAACAACTTCATCTACGGCGACCTGACCGGCCGCACTTGCGACGATGACGGCGTCTGCGCGGATGGCGACGGCGGCGCACTGAAGGAATTGTTCTATCGCCAACAGGATGCGCACTTCCGCGGCGTGGAAGGGCAGGCCAGTTACGATATCGTCGATGACGCTTCGGGCACCTTCACGTTCAAGACCATGGCCGACTATGTGCGCGCCACGCTGGATGACGGCAGCAACGTGCCGCGCATCCCGCCTTATCGGATCGGCGCGGGCTTCGACTGGACGAACAAGCGTCTCGATGCCGGGATGATGCTCAAGTACGTGGGGCGTCAGGACAAGTTCGGCGAATTCGATACGGCGACGCCCAGCTACTATGACCTTGGCGCGCAGATCGCATGGCGTCCGTTCACGGACCATCAGGGCATCGAATTCGCCGTAGTCGGCCAGAACCTGACGAACGATGTCCAGCGTGACGCGGCCGCTCTCAACAGGGACGACGTGGTCATGCCGGGCCGCAACGTCCGCTTCGTCGTCAAGCTGGCCATGCCCTGACGACAGGTTGCAGGTTGGCCGCTGATCCTTGCTGGAGGGGCGGCCAACCTGCCTGTTTCCGCGTTATTCCGCCGCTTCGGCTGCCAATCCCTCTGTGGGTGTAGGCATTGCGCCGCGCCCTCGGGCAGCCGCACGATCCTTCACCGCTACGAAATCGCTTTCGTATTTCTTGCGCACCGTGCCGCACAGATAGTCCCAGATCGTGGTGTATCCGCCGTAGTTGCCGTTGAAGTAACGATGATGCTGGTCATGGAAGGTGGCGGTGATGAACCACTTCGTTGCCCAGCTGCGGTTCCACCAGCGGGGCAGGAACTCGTAACCCGAATGGACGTAGAGGCCCATGATGATGTTGGTGGGCAGGATCAGCGCCATCGTCGCTTCGTGAACCGTGAAGACCGAAAGAAAGAGCGGAACGAAACCGCCATTGATCATCGATTCCAGCGGGTTGACCGAAAGCGTCGTCAGCAGGTTGGGCGAGGTGGACTTGTGATGCAGCTTGTGGACCCAGCTGTAGAACGGTTCCTTGTGCATGGCCCGGTGGAGCCAATAGAAATAGGTATCGAACAGCAGGAAATAGGCGCCGAATTCCAGTGCGATGGTCCACCAGGCGGCCGGTTCGCGATGAAACGCAATCCACCCATGCGCGGAAAGCCACGCGCTTGCCGATCCGATGATCTTGCCGGAAATGGCCAGAGTGATGACGGCGACGATCGCCTCGTTGCGGAAGGTCTTGAGCTTGAATCCGCGTGGCTGGATCTTTCTGGCCTTGAAGAAGCCGGACAATACGCCCGCGGCAATTCCTGCCGCCACGAATGCCCAGAGCCAGAGCGTAAGGGCATGTTCACCGCTGATGAAAGGCTTGAACATCATGCGTCGATCACGAAAGCGCGATCGCGAAAGCGACGATGTGCGCGCTGACGGCCAGCAGGCCTGCCAGGGCAATGGGGCGGAACTGGGTGGCGGTCATCTCTTGTCTCCTTGGTCGGCCGCTGTGACGGCTGCGTGGAGAGCGAGGTGGCAGGAGGCGAACGGCCGGCAAGTGGAATTACGTTACGGTGCCTCGGCGTCTTTAAAAATACCTTTATATTAATCACTTGACGCTTCGCGCATCGTGGATCGTCACCCGGTCAGCGCGAATTGGTTGGTCCTTTGATGCGGGCACTACCAAGCCCGCGAACCGCTCAGCAGAAGGTCGATGATATATTCCGCCTGGGAATGCGCCTCTGCCCGGCTGAGCGGCGCCCCAGGGCCGCGGATGTCCCGCCATCCCGAAATCGTCGACATGACCACCTGCGCGATCGCTTCCGGATCCTTCGCATGAATTCCCGAGGCGGGGCCGTAAGTTAGGATGTCCCCCGCGATCAGGTCCACCATTTCCCGATAGCCGAAGAACTCGGCACTCATTTCGGATGGGCCGCGACCGGCGGCGCTGAGTATCAGGCGCCTGTAGGCCCGGATTTCGGGTTTCGTGGTCCATTCGAACAGAGTCGCCGTATGGTGGATCAACCGCTTTCGCAGATCCGGCTCCAGCTTCTCCGTCTCCGGCGTGGTTATCCGCGACCATCGGGCGACGCGATCCTGCAGCACTGCATGGAGCAGCGCCATCTTGTCGGGATAGCGCTTGTACAGTGTGGTCTTGGGGATCTGGACGGCTGCCGCGATGGACTCCATCGCGGTTCCGTCAAACCCGTCTGCCAGAAACATTTCCGCCGCGGCATCGATGATCGCTTCGGTAATCGCCGCAGATTGTTCGCGGGAAGGGCGGCCCCGTCCGGTCGGCCGCTGATCCTTGCGGGGGGCGGCGTCGTGCGCTTCTGCTGGTGTCACACATTTTTTCCTGTGGCCGGTGCATTCCCATAGCGCACCGGCTTCAAGCGGCAAGTTTAAGTCCCAGCCTCGCGAAGCAGATCGTTCACGCGTTCGCGCAGTTCACCCACCGAGGTGTCGATCAGGCGGCCGGCGAGCGGGATTTCGGTGTACATTACGCGCCGCTCGGACGAGACCGGCGCTGTCGCTTCATGGAGCGTGCAGGACAGATGCACCGTCAGATCGCCGGGTTCGGTGGAAAGCGCGACGCGCGGCAGGTAGGGCTCCGTCTTCGCGATCTCCACCGGCATGGCGAGGCGATGAGAACCGGCGATCACCCGCAATTGCCCGTTGCTTTCGTTCGAAGCGGTAACCGCGATGCCGACAGTCATGCGCGCGCATGCGTAACTGTGCCGTCCCAGGTGGCAATCGCGGTGGAACGGCAGGTCCGATGGTCCCGACACTATGCCGACGGGTTTGAACAGAGCCTCGATAATCCGGCCTTTCACCGGCTTTCGGGCAAGTTTCTCGTTGTCTTCCAGAATGCTGATCAGGCGTTCCCAGGTTTCGCCGCCCAGCAGGGCCGCGGTGGAGGGCGATCTTTCGACGAATTCCTGAAGGCGCACGCACACGCGTGCGCCGTCCGCCGCTTCGGCCCACCATGATTTGCCGTCGCCTTCGGCATAGTCTTCGCGGGCGGCATCCATCTCTTGCGAGATCGCCGTAACAAGATCGGGATCGATCCAGCCCCGCAAGTAAACGAACCCGGCCTCCCGCAGGAAATGGGCGATCTCTTTCGCGTCGTCATCCGGGGTGAAGGCGCGGTGCAGGTCCATGGGCTGGCCTGTGGCATCGCGGAAAGTCAGCGTGGGATCGACGACCGGCCAGCCTTCCAGAATGGCGATCCACAGCGAATCCCAGATCGAAACGTCGCGCAGCGTTCCGCCCCGAAAGGTGAAGTCACGGGCGACCATCATGCCGTTGAACGTCAACTGGTTCTGGACCCAGTCGGTGAACTGGCCACCGGAAAGGGTCACCGTCAGCGCGCCCTCGATCGGCCCCGGTACGATGGCGATTGCATGTCCACCAGGGGCGAGCGACCAAACTCCGCCCGGCGTTTCGATAGTTAGCGGCTTTACCACAAAGTGCGCGGCAGCCGTGCCGGCGATCGCGCCATGAAGGGCGAGTCGGGCGGGCAGCTCGTCCGCGAAGAAATTCTGCGGGGATACGCTTCCGCGTCGGTCTTCGTCCCGCCTTGTGCGCCGATCCAGTTTGAACGTCATGGCATCCTTCCCGCTTTTTCGGTGGAGATCGCCTCTTCTCTCGGAGGCGGCAGTTAAAATGTACGATCCGTAGCATAATGAGTCGCGATGCTTCCCGCAAGGGCGACGGGATATGCGGGAGGCGGGTGTGCGAGGGGCGGCCGAAGCAATGCCTCCATTTCGGTTGTGGGCGCCGTGAAAGGGGGAGTCGCCAAGGTATGCAAGAGCCGAGGCAAGCCTGTTTCATCAGGCCGGCAACGGCGGATCGCAAGATGTGGCGTCGCGTCATTTTTCGCCGGATCGATGCCTCGATCGAAAGAACAACGGCATGGCGTGTGGACCGAAAATCAACAAAATTAGTTGATCTGAAAGTCGAGATCCAATGGTTATATGTTGAATTTTGCACATTCTGTGAATCGACAGAATGATGCTCTGCGTCGTGTTAAGTATTGACATTACGCGGAAACCTCTATGTCTTCTCTCCGGGATCTGCGAGTCCGGCGGCGGGCAGCGAGGTCTTAATTATGCGATCTGCACGTATTCGCCCTGCGATGCTGAGCACGACGACGCTTGGGGCGGTCCCGCCCTGCCACCGTGGCGGCCTGCGTTTGCCGTCTGCAGGATACCGCTGGCCTGTCGCGATGATGGCGGCACCATTGCTGCTCACCTTGGCAACACCCTGCCTGGCGCAAACGGCGACCCTTCCGACTGGCGGGGTATTTGCCGGCGGATCGGGCACGATCACCACGTCCGGAACCACCATGACGATCGCGCAGGGATCGACGCGCGCGGTGATCGACTGGACGGACTTCTCGATCGGGGCGGATCGCACCGTCCAGATCAACAATGCCGCCGGTGCGACGCTGAATCGTGTCATGGGCGGGCAGCTTTCGCGGATCGACGGCGCGCTTTCGGCTACCGGTTCGGTCTATCTGATGAATCCCAACGGGATGATCGTGGGGCCGGGGGGCAAAGTCCTGACCGGCGGCAGCTTCGTCGCATCGACCCGCCAGATCGATCCTGCAGCCTTCATGGCCGGCGGGGCGATGCGGGCCACCGGCCACTCGGCGGGCGACATCGAGAACCAGGGCACGATCAGCGCGGAAAACGGCAGCGTGGTGATGATCGCGCGCTCGGTGAACAACAGCGGCTTGATCAGCGCCGCGCAGGGACGCGTAACCTTGGCAGCGGCCGATGACGTGCTGCTGGCGACGACCGATGGCAAGGCGGACGGCATCTATGTCTCCTACGGCGCCGGCGGAGGCGACATCACCCAGACCGGCCGGATCGAGGCCGCTGCAGCCGCGCTGAAGGCGGCAAACGGCAATATCTTCGCGCTGGCGGGCAATCGCGACGGGCTGGTGAAGGCCACCGGTACGGCGACTGTCGACGGACAGCTTTGGCTGACGGCGCCATCCGGAACGGTGGAGGTCGGCGGGACGCTTGCGGCCACCCGCGCGGATGGCACCGGCGGCACGGTCGGCGTCAATGGTGCGCAAGTCCACCTTGCCGCAAGCGCCGATATTCGGGCGACCGGAACCAGCGGGGGCGAAGTGCTGGTCGGCACTTCGGGCTATGCCAGCGGGGCCGACCTCGCCCAGTCCACAGTGATTGCCGATGGCGCCCGGATTTCGGCGGGCGGCGCCCAGGGTGGCGGCCTGATCGAAACGTCCGGCCATAGCTTCGACGTTGGCGCGGCCAGCATTTCGGCAGGAACCGGCGGCACCTGGCTGATCGACCCGGATGACCTGCTTATCGATGCCACTGCGGCATCGACGATCGTTGCCGCGCTGAACGCCAATTCCAACGTCACCCAGCAGACCACGGCCGGCGGCACCGGCGGCGTAGGGGACATCACCGTTGCCGCACCGATCGTCTGGACCGGCAGCGGCAACCTGACGCTGAATGCCTATCGCGACGTCATCGTCGGCCAGATGATCTCCGGCGCGGGCGAACTGGAGATCGACGCGGGGCGGGACGTTACCGTCAGTGCGCCGATTTCGGTGGCGCAGAGCCTGTTTCTGGTGTCGGGAACGCTTACTTTGGCGGCCGGAAGCTCGATCAGCGCGACGGGCAATATTGGCCTGGAAACGGGCACGTTCATCAACAATGCGGGGGCGAGTGCGCTTACCTCCAGCGGCGGGAATTGGTTCGTCGCTTCGAACGATCCCGCAGCCGATAACGATGGCGGCCTGACGCCGGACTATTACGCCTATGATTACAACAACGTAACGGCTTTCCCCGCCCCCGGAAATGGCCGGTTCTACCGCGTGGCGCCCAGTGTGAGCTTTACTTTGGGGCCGGTGATCAAGGATTACGATGGCACCACCACGGCCACGCTGAACGACAGCAACGTCACCATGACGGGCATCATCAACAGCGATCTCTGGACGCTGGACGGTACCTATGCCGACAAGAACGCCGGCACCGGCATTGCCGTAACCGCAACCAATTTCCAGGCGACGCACAACGGCATCCCGGTCTTTGGCTATACCGTAACGACACCCAGCGTGACCGACACGGTCGGTACGATAAACCCGATGGCGCTGACCGCGGCGATCATCGGCAATCCCACCAAGACCTACAACGCCACCACGGCCGTCTCGCTGACATCGGGGAATTTCCAACTGACGGGCGTAGCCGCCGGTGAAACCATCACCGTGGGCAATGCGGCGACGGCGGCCTACGATTCGCCCAATGCCGGTGCCCGTACCGTCAATGCGACCTTCACGACACCCAACTTCAGCGCGGGGGCGGGGACCAGCCTTTCCAACTATATCCTGCCGACAGCCGCAACCGGCGCGGGCACGATCGATCCGGCCTCCATCCTGATCAGCGGCATCGTCGCGCAGGACAAGGTTTACGACAGCACCACCGTCGCCCAGATCGATACCTCGTCGGCCTCGATCTTCGGTGTGGTGGGCAGCGACGACGTCACGCTGAACTTTTCGGGTGCGACCGGTGTCTTCGCGACCAAGAACGTGGGGACGAACATCCCGGTTACCGCCGCCGGTATCACGCTGAGCGGCGCGGCTGCAGGCAACTACGTGGTTGCGCAGCCCAGTGGGCTTTCCGCCAACATCACCGTGGCACCACTGGTCGTGACCGGGATCACCGCGAATGACAAGGTCTATGACGGCACCTTTTTCGCGGCCGTGAACACGGCGGGTCTGCAGGTTTCCGGGCTTTATTCAGGTGATTTCGTGGAGCCTGTATCCACGCCCGGCGCGCAGATCACTTTCGCGCAGAAGGACGTGGGGCAAAACATTCCCGTGACCATCAGCGGGATTGTGCTGAGCGGCACCGACGCGGGCAACTACAACCTCAGCTTCTCGTCCTCGCTCACCGCGGCGATCACGCCCCGGCCGTTAACGCTTACCGGCAGCGGAATGCCGACCAAGCTCTATGACGGCACCACCAATGCGATCGTCTCCAGCGATCAGGTCGCGTTCGGCAACGTCGTGGCTGGCGAATCCATCGGCGTTACGCAGGCGTCCGGGCTCAATTACGCGTCCAAGAACGTCGGCATCTGGGACATCAACGTAGCTCTCAACCCGTCGGACTATGTGGCCGGTCCAAACACGCTGCTGTCGAACTACATCCTGCCTACCGTCGGCACGATCCAGGGCGAGATCACGCCCGCGCCGCTGACCATCGTCATCGTCGGCAATCCGACCAAGGTCTACGACGGCAATGCCAATGCCTCGCTCGGCCCATCCAACTTCTTCGTGGACGGCTTCGTCACGGGCGAAGGAGCCACGATCAATCAGACGCAGGGAACGTACGCGTCTTCCAACGCCGGCATCTGGACGGTTTCCGCCGATCTGACCGTCAGCAATTTCGATCCCAATTCGAATACGCTGATGTCCAACTACATCATCCCCTCGCCCGTCACCGGGCTGGGCACGATCATCCGGCGCAACCTTGGTCCGGGCGTCATCAATGTCGACATCACCGGCAATCCCACCAAGGTCTACGACGGCAACACCGTCGCCACGCTGACACCGTCGGATTACACGCTGAGCGGCTTCATCACCGGCGAAGGCGCGACGATCACGCAGACGGTGGGCGTCTACGGCAACAAGGATGCCGGACTGCGGACGGTGACCGCACAATTGGCACCCACCGATTTCGATCCCTACCCCAATACCAATCTGGACAACTACACGCTGCCCACCGAAGCGACGGGCATCGGCACTATCCTGCGCGCGCCGCTCACGGCCACGATCATCGGCAACCCCACCCGCGTCTACAACGGTGCGACGCGTGTCGGCCTGACATCGGCCAACTTCGAGATTTCGGGCCTCGTCGCGGGCGAATCCATGACCGTGACTGGCGTGGGCACCGGCGACTTCGATAGCCGCAACGCCGGCAGCCGCGTGGTCACCGCCGCGCTGCCGGGCACGTCGGTCTTCACGGCGGGTGCCAATACGCTGCTGACCAACTATGTCCTGCCTGTCGACGCCGCAGGGCCGGGCACGATAACGCCCGCGCCGCTGGTGATCCTCGGCATGACCGCGCAGAACAAGGTCTACGATCAGACCACGCTGGCGCAGCTTGCCGGAACGCCTTCCCTGTTCGGCCTTGTCAGCGGGGACGACGTTACGCTGGATCCCAGCGCCTCCACCGGCAATTTCGTGACGCCGAATGTCGGCAACGGCATATCGGTCATCGTCTCGGGCTATACGGTGACCGGCGCGGACATTGCCAATTACCAGCTGTCCCAGCCGACCGGGCTCACCGCCAACATCACGCCGCGCGGCCTCACCATCGCCAACCTGACGGCGCTGGACAAGTTCTACGACGGCACCACCGCCGCCACGCTATCCGGCACCGCCACGCTGACCGGCGTGCTTTCGGGCGACGATGTGGTGCTGAGCGGCTCTGGATCGTCCGCCGCTTTCCGTCAGGTGAACGTGGGCACCAACTTGCGCGTCGATGTCGGCGGCTATGCCATTTCCGGCGCGCAGGCAGGCAATTACTCGCTGTCGCAGCCTTCGGGCCTGACGGCGGACATCAACCCGCTGCCACTGACCGGCAGCATTATCGGCAATCCCACCAAGACCTACGACGGCACCACCCAGGTTTCGCTGACGGCGGCGAACTACCAGATTTCTGGCTTCGTTGCGGGAGAGGGCGGTGCGCTCACCCAGTCGGCCGGAGCCGCCTATGACAGCCCGAATGCCGGTGCGCGGACGGTAACCGCCACGGTGGTCGTATCCGACTTCACGGCCAACGCCGGGACATTGCTGTCCAACTACGTGTTGCCCACCAGCATTTCCGGCCCCGGTACGATCACGCAGGCCATGCTGAGCGCGGCGATCGTGGGCAATCCCACCAAGGTCTACGATGCCACCACCGCCGCCACGCTGACGCCCGGCAATTTCCAGCTGAGCGGCTTCGTATCCGGCGAAAGCGCCGACGTCACGCAGACGGTGGGCACGTACGACAGCAAGAACGTGGGTTCCCGCATGGTAACGGCCACGCTCGGCTCGGGCGATTTCACGGCAGGGGCGGGTACGACCCTGGCCAATTACGTGCTGCCTACCAGCGCGAGCGGTCTTGGCACGATCACGCAGGCCTCGGTGCAGGTGATCGGCATCACCGCCAACAACAAAGTCTATGACGGAACGACGCAGGCGACGCTCAACAGTTCGGCCGGCTCGCTTTCCGGCGTGTTCGCCGGTGATACCGTCACCCTCGTCTCCACCGGCGCTACCGGTCAGTTCGCCACCAAGAATGTGGGCGTGAACATTCCGGTTACGGCGACCGGCTACACGACATCGGGAGCGGACGCGCCCAACTACATCGTGCTGCAGCCGACCGGCCTTGCGGCGAACATTACCGAGGCGACGCTGCAGCTTGCCTCCGTCACCAAGGTTTACGATTCCACCGTCAATCTGCCCACTTTGGGCAGTGCCTATACTCTGTCCGGCGTCGTCGCGGGCGATACCGTGAATGTAGAGGCCGGCGGCATCGCCGGGGCCTATGACAACAAGAACGTCGGCACCGGCAAGCTGGTGACGCTGACCGGGCTTGCCATCAGCGGCGCGGATGCGGCCAACTATACGATCGCTTCCAGCGTCACGAATGAAGCGATCGGCACGATCACCCCGGCCACGCTGAACGTGATCGGCGCGCTGGCGCAGAACAAGACTTACGACCAGAACTCGATCGCGCAGATCAACAACGCCGGTACTACGCTCAGCGGCGTGCTCGGCAGTGACGTCGTCAATCTGACAAATGCCAGCACCGGCAACTTCGTCGACGCTTCGAACAATCCCACGCCCAACGCGGGCACCTGGAACGTACTGACGACCGCCTATTCCATTTCCGGCACAGACGCGGCGAACTACACATTGGTTCAGCCGCAGGGGTTGCGGGGCACGATCAATCCGTTGGGCATTTCGCTGCTCTCGGTCACGAAGGTCTATGACGGCGCCGTGACGCTGCCCACCGCCTCCACCGGCTATACCTTCGGCGGCATTCTTGTGGGCGACGATGTCACGGCCAATGCCGGCGCTGCCGTGGGTCAATATGACGGCGGCAATCCGAACGTGGGCACAGGCAAGCCGGTGACGGTCAGCAGCCTTGGCCTGTCCGGCGCGCAGGCGGGCAATTACTTCGTTCAGCCGGTAACCGGCGCCACCATCGGCACGATCACGCAGGCCATTTTGAGCGCTGCGATAATCGGCAATCCTACCAAGGTCTATGACGGCACCACCGATGCCACGCTGACCAGCGGCAACTTCCAACTGACCGGCTTCGTGACGGGCGAGGGTGCCACCGTCACCAAGACGACGGGTACGTATAACAGCCCGAACGTCGATGCGCTGACCGTCACGACCGGGCTGCTCGATACCGACTTCACCGCCAATTCGGGCACGCTGCTGTCGAACTATGTGCTGCCGACCAGTGCGACCGGTCAGGGCACCATCACCGCGCGCCTGCTGACCGTCTCCGGGGTAACGGCGAACAACAAGGTCTATGACGGCACCACCGCGGCCACGCTGAACAACACGTCCGCCACACTGAACAATGTCGTCAGCCCCGATACCGTGGCCCTCAATTACTCCGGTGCGACCGGCACTTTTGCGACCAAGAACGTCGGCACCGGCATAGCGGTGACGGCAGCGGGCTATACGCTCGATAATAATCCCTTCGGCAATTATGTGCTGGAGCAGCCCACCGGGCTCTCGGCGGACATTACGCAGGCGTTGATCCAGCTGACCAGAGTGACCAAGGTCTACGACGCCACGACCAACCTGCCGACGCAATCCTCTGCCTATACTCTGGGCGGCGTGGTCACGGGCGATGATGTCAGCGTCAATACCGCCGGCATCGCGGGGTCCTATGCCGACAAGAACGTGGGCAACACCATCAACGTGTCACTGACCGGGCTGGCGATCAGCGGCGCGGATGCCGGAAACTACAGCATTTCGAGCATCGTCACCGCTCAGCCCATCGGCGTGATCACGCCGGCCACGCTGAACGCGGTGATCATCGGCAATCCCACCAAGGTCTACAACGGCAACACGGCCGCCACCCTTGCCAGCACCAATTACCAGCTGACCGGCTTCATGGGCGGGGAAGGGGCGACGATCAACCAGACGGTCGGCGCCTATGACAGCGCCAACGCCGGCGCGCGTACCGTCACGGCCGTGCTGGCGGCGGGCAACTATGCCGCGAACGTGGGGACGGACCTTAACAACTATATCCTGGCGACCGGTGCTTCGGGCAGCGGCACGATCACGCAGGCTACCCTGCTGGCGGCGATCGTCGGCGATCCCACCAAGACCTATGACGGCAATAACGCTGCCGTGCTGACAAGCGGCAACTTCCAGCTGACCGGCTTCATCGGCAGCGAAAGCGCTACGGTTACGCAAACGGCCGGGCTCTACGACAATGCCAACGCCGGACCGCGCACGGTCACTGCCAGCCTTGTCGACACCGATTTCCTGGCCGGTTCGGGCACGCTGCTGTCGAACTATATCCTGCCGACCACGGCCAGCGGTGCGGGCACGATCGATCAGGCGGTGCTGACGGCGGCGATCGTGGGCAATCCCACCAAGACCTATGACGGCAATGCCAATGCCACGCTGGCTAGCGGCAACTACCAACTCACCGGCTTCGTCACGGGTGAGGGGGCGACGGTGACGCAGACCGTTGGCCTTTACGATAGCGCCAATGCCGGACCGCGCACCGTGACTGCCAGCCTTGGCAGCGGGGACTTTACGGCCAATTCAGGCACGCTGCTGTCGAACTATGTCCTGCCGATCAGCGCCAGCGGGGCCGGCACGATCGGCCAGGCGGCGCTTACCGCCGTCATCATCAACAACCCGACGAAGGTTTACGACGGCAACACTGCGGCTGCGCTTGTCAGCGGCAATTACCAGCTGATCGGCTTCATAGGCAGCGATAGCGCCACGGTGACGCAGACGGCCGGCTTGTATGACAGCGCCAATGCCGGACCGCGTACCGTAACGGCCGCTCTGGCCGGCGGTAATTTCACGGCCGGTTCGGGCACGCTGCTGTCGAACTATATCCTGCCGACGACGGCGAGCGGCGCGGGCACGATCACGCCGGCCGCGCTGACGGCCGCGATCGTGAACAACCCCACCAAGGTCTACGACGGCACCCTCGTCGCGATTCTGACGGGCACGAACTTCCAACTCACCGGCTTCATCGGCAGCGAAGGCGCCACGGTGACGCAGACGCGGGGGCTGTACGACAGTGCCAATGCCGGTGCGCGCTCGGTCTCGGCACTGCTGGGAAGCGGGGATTTCACGGCCAATTCGGGCACCCTGCTATCCAACTACGTTCTGCCGACCACGGCCAGCGGCACCGGCACGATCACCCAGGCCGCGCTTCTGGCCTCGATCGTCGGCGTTCCCACCAAGACCTACGACGGCACCTTGCTGATGCCGCTTACTTCCGCGAACTATGCGATCGACGGCTTCGTCGCGGGCGAAGGCGCCACCATCACCAAGACGGAAGGCTTCACCACTTCCCCCAACGCCGGCATCCGGACGGTTGTCTCCACGCTGGGCAGCGGGGACTTCGTGGCGAACAGCGGCACTCTGCTCTCCAACTACATCCTGCCCACGGAGGCGCGCGGCTTCGGGTTGATCCTGCGCGCGGTGCTGAACGCCACCATCATCGATAACCCGACCAAGGTCTATGACGGCAACACCAGCGCCGTGCTGACCAGCGCCAGCTACAGCCTGACCGGCTTCGTCGGCAGCGACGGTGCCACCATCACCGAGACGGCGGGCACTTACGACAGTGCCAATGCCGGTGCACGCACGGTTACCGCGATGTTGGGAAGCGCCGATTTCGTGGCCAATTCCGGCACGCTGCTGACCAATTACGTGCTGCCCGCCAGCGCCACCGGCGCGGGCACGATCACGCAGGCCACGTTGCTGGCGGCGATCGTCGGCAATCCGACCAAGGTCTACGACGGCAACACCAATGCCACTCTGACCAGTGCCAACTACACGCTCACCGGCTTCATCGCGGGTGAGGGGGCCAGCGTTACCCAGACGTTTGGCACTTACGCAGACCGCAATGTCGGCCTGCACGGCGTCACCGCAAGCCTCGGCAGCGGCGATTTCACCGCCAACAGCGGCACTCTGCTGTCGAACTACGTGCTGCCGACCAGCGCCATCGGGATCGGCACGATCACGCAGGCGCAATTGATCGCGGCAATCATCAATAATCCCACCAAGACGTACGACGGCACCACCACGGCCACCCTGACGAGCGCGAACTTCGGCCTTCTCGGCTTTGCGCCGGGAGAGGGGGCCACCGTCACGCAAACCGCCGGCCTTTATGGCGATCCCAATGCCGGTATCCGCACGGTGACGGCGAACCTTGCTAGCGGTGACTTCGTCGCCAACAGCGGCACGCTGCTCAGCAACTATATCCTGCCCACCAGCGCCAGCGGGCTGGGCACGATCATGCAGGCGATCCTGACCGCCGCGATCGTCGGCAATCCCACCAAGGTCTACGATGGCACTACGGCCGCCACGCTAACCAGCGCCAATTACACGCTGACTGGCTTCATTGGCGGGCAAGGCGCCACTGTCACCCAGACCGTGGGGTCCTATGACAGCCCCAATGCAGGCGCACGCACCGTCACCGCCGGCCTGGGCAGCGGCGATTTTACGGCCGATAGCGGCACCTTGCTCTCCAACTATGTCCTGCCGACCAGCGCATCCGGAGCGGGCACGATAAACCAGCGCCCGCTGGACGGTCGCGCGATCGACGGGGCGATCATCGGCAATCCCACGAAGGTCTACGACGGCAACATCGTCGCCACGCTGACGCCCGCCAATTACGAACTGACGGGCTGGGTCGGCAACGATGGCGCCATCATCACGCAGACCGTGGGCACCTATTCCGGCAAGGATGTAGGCCTTCACCTGATTACGGCGCTGCTCGATCCGTCCGACTACACGCCCACCGGCACCACGCTCCTGTCCAACTACATTCTGCCCACCCGCGTCTTCGGGCCGGGAACGATCACCCGCGCCATGCTGACCGCCGCCATCATCGGCAACCCGACGAAGACTTACGACAGCACCACAACGGCAACGCTGACGGGCGGCAACTACCAGCTGACCGGCTTCGCACCGGGCGAAGGGGCCGCGGTCTCGCAGACATCGGGCCTCTACGACAGTCCCAATGCCGGATCGCGCACGGTGACGGCGGCCCTCGGCACCGGCGACTTCACCGCCAATTCGGGAACGCTGCTGTCGAACTATATCCTGCCGACCACGGCCAGCGGCGCGGGCACGATCGATCGCGCGGTGCTGCAGGCCAGCATCATCGGCAATCCCACCAAGACCTATGACGGCAACAGCCGCGCCACGTTGACTAGCGCAAACTATGTGCTGACGGGCTTCGTCGCCGGGCAGGGGGCCACCGTCACCGAGACTTCGGCGATCTATGACGGCCCCAATGCCGGCGCACACACCGAAACCGCCGCGCTGGACGGTTCGGACTTCGTCGCCAATTCCGGCACGCTGCTGAGCAACTACATCCTGCCCACCAGCGCGATGGGAGACGGCACCATCACCAAGGCCGATCTCACCGTCTCCATCACCGGCAATCCCACCAAGCAGAAGGACGGCAATACCGATGCCACATTGAAGCCGGGCGATTACACGATCACCGGCTTCGTCCCCGGTGAAGGCGCCACCATCACCCAGACGCACGGCACTTACGCCTCGGCCGATCCCGGCCAGCATGAAGTGACCGTAGGGCTTTCGCCGTCCGACTATCAGGCCAACCAGGGCACGCTGCTGGACAACTACAACTTGTCCAGCGTCGCCACCGGGCCGGGCACGATCCTCTATGCCTATCCTTGCGCCTCCATCGTGGAGTGCCTGCCCGATCTGCCGGACCTGCAAGGCAAGGTGGCTGGAGGAATTTTCGGGCGGTTCTACATAGTCTACCCCAGCGTCTTCCCCCGCTATCAGGGCTATACGCAGGGCATGGCGGCGATGCCGAGCATCCTTGAGGCGGGCGGCGTGGACCGGACGGCAAACGGCTGGACCATCCGCAAGCGCAGCGCGGTGCTCAATTCGGCCGAACAGATCCTGAACCGGGGTGGAGGCAGCATGCAGATCCAGATCCAGTATGACCCGCCGCTTCCGCCGATCGGGCCGTTGACCGCGACGGAAAGCAACGCGGCAGGCGGGCCGGTCGGGGGGCAATGATGAAGGCAGAACAACTGAAGGCCGCGCTGGTCGCGGCCGGGATGGGAATGCTTGCGATGGGCCCGGGGCTTGCCTCGGAACAGGCCCAGGCGCAGGATTTCGAACGACGCCTGCCCAAGCAGCCACCGAACCAGCCGCCACCCGAAGTACCCACCCCGCCGCCGGAAACCGCATCGCCCGACGATGCCGCGCAGATCCTGCCGGAACTGCGCGGGCTGGTCTTCGTGAACGGCACCGGCGGCTTGCAACCCGCAGGCATCGCAGCGGACACCGTCGGCAACGGCGTGGAGGTGCGCGGCCTGCCTTTGCTCGCCAATCCGGGGTTCGATGCGGCGGTGCGCCCCTACCTCGGCCGCCCGCTGACGCGCGGAGACCTCAACGCCATCATCCGCATCGTCCAGAACAGCTATCGGGCTGGCGAGCATCCTTTCGTGGACGTGGGCGCGCCGCCACAGAACGTGCAGAGCGGCGTGGTGCAGATCGTCGTCACCGAATTCCGCGTGGGCGCCATCGAAGTTACCGGCAACCGGCATTTCTCCACCCCGCTGATCAAGGGGATGAGCGATCTGAAATCCGGCGATGTGCTCACCTTGCCGCGCCTGCGGACGGCACTGGACGATTACAACCAGAACCCGTTCCTGACCGTGGACGGTGTCGTGCGGCCGGGGCAGGAGACCGGAACCACCGACCTTGTGCTGCAGGCGAAGGACCGTTTTCCGGTGCGCGTCTATGGCGGGTACGACAATCAGGGCGTGCCCACGCTGGGGCGTGACGAATGGTTCGTGGGCTTCAACTGGGGCAATGTGCTGGGGACCGGGCAGATCCTGTCTTACCAGTACACCCGCAGTTTCGAGGGGGAATATACCTCCCATTCGGCCAGCGACGTTATTCCGTTGTCGCCGCATGACCGGCTGATCTTCTTCGGCGCCTATTCCACCCAGAAGCCCAATTTCTCGGAGCTGTTCGACAGCACCGGCCATTCCGGCCAGGTCAGCGGCCGTTTCGTGCACAACATGCGCGGCCCCGGCACGGTGCGGACCAGCATCCAGGTCGGCATGGATTACAAGCGGGCCGACAGCAATCTGGAATTCCTGGGCTTCCGCCTGCTCGATACGGCCGTGGAAGTGTTCCAGTTTCCAGTGATCTTCACCGGCACCATCGACGATCGCCTTGGGCAGACCGTGCTGGAGAACCAGACCGTGATCTCCCCCGGCGGGCTTACCAACCACAATACCGACGCCGATCTCCAGCAATTGGTGCCTTATGCCAAGGCGACTTATGCCTACGACCGCATCTCGATCACCCGCACCACCTACTTCCCGCACGGGATCAACTGGGTGGTGCGCGGCATGGCGCAGTTCGCCACCAGCAACCTGCCGTATAGCGAGCAGCTTTCGGCCGGCGGCCTTGGCAGCGTGCGCGGCTATGATCCCAACGCCGCTTTGGGCAGCGAGGGCGTGCTGCTGAAGACCGAACTCAATTCGCCGGCCTTCCATCTGATCGCGTCCAGCGGGGACTTTGCCGACCAGATCCAGTTCGGTGTCTTCGTCGATTACGGCAAGGTCTGGCAGCGTCGGCGTTTCCCGGATTCGCCCAAGAATGCCGAACTCGCCAGTGTTGGCGGCAAGGTGCACTATACGCTGGGCCGCTACCTCGATCTGGAGGTCGATCTGGGCCGCCAGCTGCAAAAGGCGCCGTTCGCCAAGGACAAGGATACCCGACTGGCAGTGATGGCCACGGTCGGCTTCTGATTGACCCGGTTCAGGCCGCGTCCAATCGCGGCCGGACGAAAGCTTGCGATGGAATTGCCTCTGTTCGCGGTGGACAGTGGATAGAGGACGGGTCTGCTTCGTTTCCTAGATGGAGCGCGATGCGCGGCCTTGGGCAGATGCCCCGGCCGCGAACCTCGTGCCGAAAACGACATCTAGGAGAGCAGCGATGAACCGACGCGATTCGAACCCCCGCAGCCAGCAGCCGGGCGGTTATCAGGACGATGACCGCTGGGATATGCCGCGACAGGCCGGCCAGTGGCAGGACGGCCCGGCGCGGCAGGCCGGCGGCTATCGCGACCCGAATGAAGAGTCCCTGATCCGTGCACGGCGTTCGGAACGCGAAGGGCGGTATGCGTCCGATTCCCGTAGTGAGGGCGGTTCGCTTTCGGACCGTCTTGGCCGGGGATCCGACTATCGCAGCGATCCGCGCCTGCGGGCCGGCTGGGCCCGACGCGAGCGTGCGGAAAGGGAAGGCGAATATCCCATCCACAATTACGATGCCGCCTATGGCGACACCTTCTCCAGCTTTACCAGCGAGGATTATGGTGGCCGCGACCGCTCACCACCAAGCGGCGGAGTGAGTGGAGGTATGCATCCCAGCGACACCTATCGCCCGACATTCGGTTTCTCGCGCAGCGACTATTACAGCCGGGAAGATTACGGCGACTGGCGCGCCTATGGCGAGCGCCGGGGCTTCCTGAAGCGGGCGGGCGACGAAATCGCCAGTTGGTTCGGGGATGAGGATGCAGCGCACCGCCGCGAACTGGACCATCGCGGCCGTGGCCCCAGCGACTATACGCGGTCCGATGAGCGCATCCGCGAGGATGTGAATGATAGTCTGACCAACGACTGGCACGTCGATGCCAGCCGCATCCGGGTTACGGTGTCTGACGGCGAAGTCACACTGGACGGCACGGTGGACAGCCGGGCGGAGAAGCGCCGGGCAGAGGATCTGGCCGACGATGTATCCGGCGCGCGCCACGTACAGAACAACTTGCGCGTGGGGCCGGCGGCGATTGGCTCGCAGAGTTCGGCGCTTTCCGAACCGGGCGATGGATTGACCTGACCCGCCATTCGATGCGGCGATTGAGGGAGGGCCTGCGGGTCCTCCCTTTTTTTGCGTCGCCCGCCATCGATCATCAGGAAGGCCGATCATTCGAACGAAGTATCGATAGGCCGCGATCCGGGCTCTTTGGGATGATAGCGCCCGTGCAAGCGCATGATTATCATGCGCTTGCACGGGCCGGCCTCCGCCGCCACGGACGCAGATTCGGAGTGTGGCCATCTTGAACGCCTTGTCACCGCCGCTGCCCGCAGGGGACCGGCGAGACGCTTTTCCGGGCAAGTATCGCCCCGATCCATTGCGGGCCTAGACGGCCGATGGCGCAAGAAAAGGGCATCGGCCGGCACGCGACCAGGGGATTGGCGTCCACCGCCCTGGCGCAATTCGTCAAGGTTTTCGGAACGATGGCGACCACCATCGTCGTCGCGCGGATACTGTCACCGTCCGACTATGGCGTCGCCGCCATGGTCGCGCCGCTGACCGGGCTGGTGCTGACCTTCCAGAACCTGGGTTTCACCCAGGCCGTGGTGCAGACACGGGAACTGGATTTCGAACATTCGAATGCGCTGTTCTGGCTGAACGTCGTGGTCTCCATCGTCGCGGCGCTGGCGATGGTGGCGGTGGCGCCGCTGGCCGGTGCGTTCTACGGCGATGCGCGGGCCGGATACGTGACGGCGGCGACCGGGCTGACCATCCTCGTCACCGGGCTGAAGCTGCAGCATCAGGCGCTGCTCAATCGCGAGATGCGGTTTCATGCGCTGAGTATCAACGACATCGTCGTCTCGATCATGACCTTGGTCCTGACGACCGCGGCGGCGCTGATCCTGCGGAATTACTGGGCGATCTGGCTGGGCATCTTCCTCAATGCCGTGGTCAGCACCGCCATGATGTGGCGGGCCTGCCGTTGGCGTCCGCGACTGGGCGCCTCCTTTACGGGTGTGCGCAAGCTGGTGGTGTTCGGCGCCAATCTGACCGGGTTCAACCTGGTCAACTTCTTCGCGCGCAATCTGGACAATGTGATCATCGCCAAAGTGGAGGGGGCCGATGCGGTGGGCCTCTACGATCGCAGTTACAAGCTGATGCTGTTCCCGCTGCAGAACATCAACCAGCCATTGGCGCGGATCATGCTGCCGGTGCTCAGCCGCGTGCGGGATGAGCCGGATCGTTATCGCCGCGTCTACGAACTGGCGCTTCGGGCGTTGGCGCTGGGATCGATGCCGGGCATTCTCGCCGCCGCGATCTGCAGCGACCGGCTGATCCCGTTCCTGCTGGGCGAGCGCTGGGCGGCGGCCAGCCCGATCTTCTTCTGGCTCAGCCTGACCGCGATCGTCCAATGCGTGCCCAACACGGCGGCATGGCTCTACATCAGCACCGGAAACACGCGGCGGATGATGTATTGGGGCATCTTTTCCAGCGCCGTCAGCATCGTCAGCTTCATCATCGGCGTTCACTGGGGCGCCGTGGGCGTGGCCTGCGCCTATTTCATCGGGCAAGTCGCCACATCGCCCTTCCTCTACTGGTACGCCACGCTGGGCACGCCGGTGCCGCAGCGTTTCATGTACGCAGTCCAGTTGCCATCGCTGGCGGGCGGACTGTTCGCCTGGGGCGTGGTGTCGCTTGCGGGCGGAAACCTGCCCACCATCGCGGTGCTCGCGATAGCTGTGGCGGCCAGTTACATCGGCGCGGCGGCGGCACAAGCCTGCACGCCGGGCGGCCGCGCGGCGATGGCGGAGATGCTGCGACAGGCCGCCAACCTGCTGCCCGAACGGTTTCGGCAGAGGCCGCTGGGCAGCGGCTAGGCAGGATCCTCAGCCGGTTTGCGGCTGGGCTCCGATGCCTGCGTCGGTGGACGCAGGCCGGCATAGAGGAAATTGAGCAGCGGCACGCGCCGCACCACCAGCCAGATCGAGAATGCCGCTAGGAACGTGGCAGCGCTGATCAGCGACCATTCCACCCAGACGCCCCACTGCACCCGGTATCCCGCAATGGTAAGCGCAATCGCGATCGGCAGGTGGAACAAGTAAACCACTAACGAAGAATCGACGAGAGTACGGATCGCTTGGCTCTGGCGGTGGAAGAAAGTCCGGCCCAGCGCGATCAATGTCTGCGACCAGCCGAGCGCCGCGAAGCCCGCGAAGGACCGCTCCATCACCCAGATGCGGTGATGGTCCGCATGGATGGCGACGGCGGTGGCGATCAGCGTCAGCACCACAACGGTCCAACGCGGCCGGTCGAACGCTGTGCGAACCGCGGGCGCGCGGTGAAGCGCCATGCCGATGACATAGAACGGCAATGCGGCCACGAAGTCCGCCAACCGAAGCAGTCCCTGAACGATGTCCGCCTCGTCCGTCGTCGAGCGCATCACTCCAAGCACCAGCGCACCATAGCCCGCAACGGCGATGCCGGTCGCGATGAAGACGGGCATGAACCGCCGCGCGGCCATGTCATCCCATCGGCCGGCCAACGACATGGTGCGCAAGCCCGGCCAGATCATGCAGCCCAAAGCCGTAAGCGACTGCAGGTACAGCAAAACTGCCAGAAACCACAGGTGCCGCAGGACCGTGCCGGTCGACGGATAGAGTGCGTGAATGCTCCAGGGATCGGCCACGCGCACGGACGCGGCGATCAGGTTCAAGACCGGCACGATGGTGACCAGCGAAACCGCGAGAGGCACGCCGATGCGCACCAGCCGCCCGCTCAGCCATTCGCGCGCGTCGCGCCGCGCCAGCAACAAGGCGCTGAAGTAGCCGGCTATCAGGAAGAACGCCGGCATCCGGAAGATGTGGATCACATGGGCCAGGTCCGTCATCAGCGGATCGCCCTCCATCACCGGCACCATCCAGGCCCGTCCCGGGCGATAGGCAAGGGCGACGTGATAGGGAATACCAAGCAGCATCAGCCCGCCCCTGACGGCGTCCCAATGATGTTCGCGAGAGGAAGGCGTCGACATCGCAAACCTTTGCATGGCGGAGGGGCGAACCGACCATTCTTTCCGGCCCGGCGCAATCACTCGAAAGAGGGGGCATCCGAAAGGGGAAGGGATGCCGTGTCTTCAGTCGTTTGCGCCGCGCACCCATGACGTGACGCCGCGATAGGTCTCCAGGCCCAGTACCGCCGCGCCAAGCCGGGGGATCCGTGCATCCAGGCGGAGTTCGCCGCCCAGGTCGGCTCCGCGTTTCAGTGCTTCCCGCCCCTGTTCGCGGTCGCCCCGGCGAAAGGCACTGTCCGCCAGCCAGTAGAAATAGTCGCCCATGATCTTGCGGCGCGCGTCCTCCGTCACCGCCTCGGTCGGCTGGCGCAGCAGCGAATCCGCCACAGCCATCAGATCGCCGAACGTGGAACGGTTGCCGGAAATCCGGAATGGTGAATCGTGCTGCACATAGACCCCGCAGCCGAGTGAGGAATGGGCGATGCGCGCACCGGCCAGCACGCCGCGGCAGACCACCTCGCCATCCTGATTGCGGCGTACAGCTTCGTTCCACCCGCCGATGCCGCGCAGGAACTCCGTACGCCAGAGCAGCGCGCAGGGCGGCGTCCACTGCCGGCGAACCAGCCAGCGGTCCAGCAAGTCTTCGGCATCGGCATAGCCTGGCTTGCGGCGACTGGCCTGATTCCGCCCCTCGTCATAGAAAAGCCAGGGGCCGAAGGCGATGTCCGCGCCGCCTTGCTCCGCCAGCGCCACGGCAAGGCCGTGGAGCAGATCCCCCATCACGAAATCGTCGCTGTCCAGAAACATGACGTATTCGCTCTCGACTTGCGCCAGCCCGCGATTGCGAGACTTCTGCGCGCCGATGTTGCCGGGATTGGTCAGAACGTCGAGCGGGCGGGACGCAAGATCCGACAGCGCGGCCTCGGTCGTGCCTTCGTCATCGTCGACAACGACGATCACGCGGACCTGCACTTTCGGCTGCCCGAACACCGAACGCACGGCACGCTCGATGGTCTGCGACGCGCGAAACGCGGGCACGACGACCGTGACCTGTTCCTGAGTCATGCCGGGGCTCCCTGTTCACGCCCATTGTATCCGCGCAGATTGTCCGCACCGAATCGCGCCGATCCGGCGCGCAGGGGAAGGTACCCCAGCGTGAAGGTCGAACGAATGGGAGTGGTCCGGATGGCCGCGTATCTTCGACCAAATGGCTATTAGCCGCGATCAGCTTACTCTTCTTTGCCTCGCGCACGGCCAAAGACTCTGCTTGGGGCTTAATTGACGTTCAGCTGGAAGATTTCACCAAGGCGATTGAGCGATGCTCGGCGTCGGGCCTAAATCGCGGCGAGCTGGCATTTGATGGCGGCCACGAATTGGCCGGCAAGGTCGAAACTTCGCTCTTCACGCAGCCACCGTGCTTCCAATCCGTCCATCAGGGCCAAGACGATGCGCGCGGTGGCTTCCGGCGTTCGGCAGAAGGGTTCCAGTGCGACGGCCAGTTTCTCCTGCCGCATGGCTTCCCGCGTGGCGAAATAGGCATGGGCAGGGTGGCCGGCGTTAAGCGCCTCTGCCTGCAGCATGGTGTGCAGTTTCATGATTTCGATATCGGCGATGTCGCGCTCCACCACCATCCGGAGCGATTCCACGAAGGCATCGCGGCTGTGCCGACCGGGTGCGGCCTGTGTGCGGCGGGCGATCCATTGCTTCACGTCGAGTTGGTGCCGGTCGTCGCGGTCCTGCAGCAAGTCGATGAGTATCTGTTCCTTGCTGCTGAAATGGTGCAACAGGCCCGCCTTGGTGAGTTCGCAGCGATCGGCAAGATCCTGCAAGGTAAAGCCATTGTAGCCGCGTTCGCCGATCAGGCGCTGGGCTTCGTCCATGATCTGCGCCCGGCGCCTCTCACCGTCGACGCGCACTGGCTTGCGATCCGATTTCGTCTTCATCCTACCCCGGCGAATTGGAAGGGTCTGCCCCCGCGCATGCGTCCGACAGACCCTTCGTGGCCCTGTTATTGCAGGAGCTTAGAGACCGTTTGAAAATTCGCGAAATGCGAATTTTGCGGCACCGGCCCTCTCCCCCACCCTACCACCCGCAGGATACTACCGATGGGTGGTAGGGTGGGGGAGAGGGCCGGTGCCGCCTCAAAAATGCCCCTGCGGGCATTTTTTAAGCGAACTCTTAGAACTTCTTCGTCAAGCCCAGTTGGACCATGCGACCGAGCGTGAAGGTATTGCCCGGATTGTAACCGGGCTGGCCGGCGTCGAGATAGGCTGGCGGATCCTCATCGAAGACGTTGTCGAGGTTCAGAGACAGGGTCAGGTCGCGGGTGACGCCTTCTCCCTTGAAGTCATACCCGAAGTAGAGGTTGACGATGTTGAAGTCCCCAACCCGCTTCTGGCCGGCAACATTCTCGGTGCGGGAATATCCGGGCGTGCGGTTCCAGGTGACCTGCGCCCGGAACTTGTCGATCGTCGTGCCGACCATGGTGGAAAGCTGGTACCTGGATGTATTGTCCTTCAGCGCATCGAACCATGCCATTCCCGCGCGGGACTGGGTCTTCTGCTCAAGGCGATAGTTGCCCGAAACGCGCCCGTCGATCGAACCCCAGCTGGTATCGAACGTGAAGTTCGCCGAGAAGTCGATGCCGGAAAGCTTCGTGCGGCCCAGGTTCTGGACACGTGTATCGAGCAGCACCTGAACCGGCGTCATCGTCCCGCCGGCGCCCAGAAGCATTGCCTGACCGGTCGACGTCGGGTTCGCAAGGGCAACGCCGACGCCGCTGCTGGGCACCGTCGCCAGGATCGCCGCGACCTGCTGGCCAGAGGGCTGGAACAGCCAGAGGTCGGGATAGCCGACATAGAAGTCCGTCAGCAACGAACCGGAGACCGGGCGGCCGATCGTGCCCTTCAGGTCGATGTTGTAGTAGCTGGCGCTGAGTTTGATCTGATCGACAGGCGTGAAGTCGAACCCGGCCGACCAGTTGGTCGCCCGCTGCGGTTTCAGATCCGGCACGGCGCCATTCAGGTAAATCCCGGCGACCCCGGAGGCGGAACAGGCCGGAAGACCGGTAACACCGCATACACCCGGCGTTGACGGCGGGAACTGCAGGAAGGCACCCGGGATCTGTTGTGCGACGGAGGAGTAGACGCCCAACTGGTCGGCCGGCGTGGCCGCGTTGAACGACTTGCCCCAGTTCGCACGCAGCGTGAGGCTGCTGAACGGCTGGAACGTAACGCCGATCTTCGGATTGAAGGTGTCGCCGAAGTCATTGTACTTGTCGTACCGGCCCGACGCCGCGAGGACCAGCGACATGTCATCGTCACCGCCGCCAAGCACCGGGACCTGCAGTTCGCCGAAAAGCGATTTGACCGTCTGCGTGTAAGACTTGGGCGAGAGCAGCGCATAGGTGGATGCGCTTGTCGTGCGCTGGGTCATCGTATCGGTCGAATATTCCGCACCGAATGCCGCGCGCACTTCACCGGCCGGCAGGGACACGATCGGGCCGTCGAAGATGGCGCGGAAATCGGCATATTCGTTGCGGCCGATGCCGACATCGTCGGCAAGAAGACCGTCGAGGACCGACTGGCTGGTTGCGCCGGCATTATAGGGATTGAGCGAGCCATTGTTCACGGCGTTCTGTAGCCACGGAAGCGCACGGGTGTTCACCAGTTGAACGTTGCGATAGTCCACCGTGCCCCGGCCGTAGTTGGCCAGAGCGCGCATCTGCCAGTCGCTGCCGATTTTCCAGGTCAGCTGCGGCGTGACGTTCCAGGTTTCGAGGTTGGTCTCCTGCTTCGCGGATCGCGCGCCAAGTGCGTCGGCCAGGCTGAAGTTGACGGTCTGGGCCAGACCGAAATTGGGATCGCCGGCGGGCAGCGGCCGGTAGTTCGGGTTGGTGGGGGAAAGCGTGACGACCGATTCCGAACCGGTGCCGAGCTGGCCATTGCCAAGCGTGCCGTTGTTCCCCTGCACCTCTCGCCGGGCGTAATAGACCTTCAGGTCAACGCGAAGCCTGTCGTTCAGGTCTTGCATCAGGCTGGCGAAGACGTTGTGCATCTTGATGCTGGGATAGATCGCCACGTCCTGCGCGTAATCGCAGGTGACAGGCCCACCGGCCACAAGGCTGGAGCCGTTCATCACATAAGAACGCGCGTTCGCGCCAGATCCCGCCGAAACGTTGACGCCTTCGGCGCAATTGCGGCCGGTGGGAATTCCGGTCACCGGATCGATGCGATGCACGTAGTCCCGGTCGGAACCGTAAAGCGCGTCGTTTCTGGAGTATCGGTAGGCGATATAGATCGAGCCCGTGCCCCAGTCCTTGCCGGCGATGCCGCCGGCCTGGTACGACGTGTAGTTGTCGGCAATGCCGACCTTGGCATCGACCTGAACACCGTCATACCGGTCGCGCGTCATGAAATTGATCACGCCGCCCAGCGCGTCCGAGCCGTAGACGGCCGAACCGCCATCGGTCATGGCTTCCACGCGGTCTATCACAAGCGGGGCGATGAAGTCCGGGTCAACGGCAAGCTGTCCTATGCCGAGTGGGGTAATGCGATGGCCATCGAGAAGAACGAGTGTCTGTGCGCCGCCACTGGTATTGGCGCCGGGTAGGTTGCGCAGGTTCGGGCGGGCGATCGGTGCGCTGCCGTTGGATCCCGGCGTCGGCGAAACGCCCGATGGTGCGGCGTTGAAGAAGTTGCCTACGGTCGGCAGGCTGGCAAGCAACTGGTTGGTCGATACGGCGCCTGTCGTCTTGGCATCGTCTCCGCTGATGCCGATCACGTTGGAACCCGCAGGTGCTATGCCGCGGATAAGCGTGCCGGTAACGACGATTTCGGTTTCACGCGACGGGGCGGCACTCTCATCATTTTGTGTATCGTCTGACGACTGCGCTGAGGCGAGAGTTGGCAGCAGAGCCATGACGGCCACGCTCGCCAGCGCGCAGGACTTCAGTCGCAAAAGCTGAATGTTCATATCCTCTCCTGATTTCTATCTTTTGTTTTGTGTCGGAACGACCATCCCGCCCCCCGCCATGTCGGTCGCATTCAGGGTGTTTTTGGAACAGTTGTACGGACCAACCGATTGGTTGGTATCTGTCACAAATCTGTCAAGTTGACTGGCGAAGTTTGCCGCGTCAGGCAGGCGAAGTTCCGTTTGGGTCAAAAAGCTGGAGTGGCGAACGGGCTTCAACCACGGCCCATCGAACGGTGTTCGCCTCCATGCTCAAGGCGCATCATGACGGCTATGTCAGCTGGTTAGAGTTTTTCGCCGCAATCGCCCTGGCTGGGAGGAGCGAAGGACTATGAAGGCATCGAGGTTTTCAGAAGTTAAGTGCCAGTTCCAACCTAGAGCAGTTTCCGATCCGATTGCATCGGATCAACTGCTCTAAGCTTCTGGTTTGACGCATTTTCTGAGTCATCAGATGATTCCATCTGATTGGAAAATGCTCTAGTTGATTGCAATCGCGGTCTCATGCGACATTTCGCGAATGGTATCCGCGATGCTTTCCGTGCCTATGCCGCTTTGCTTCACACCGCCAAAAGGGAGGTTCCCCGGGCGGAATGAGCCTGGCCCATTGACAACCACTCCCCCAACTTCAAGCCGATGCGCGAGATCAAGGGCATTGTGAATGCTTTGAGAGAAAACGCTGGCCTGCAAACCGAACGGAGAACCGTTTACAGCCGAAATGGCTTGCTCCAAGTCGTCAAAGGGTAGGAGCGGAACCACCGGGCCGAAAATCTCTCCGACAATGCACGGCATATCCGCGGCGACGCCGGTGAGAATCGTGGGTTCGAAGAATTGGCCTCCCACCCGATTGCCACCTGCAATGACGCGGGCCCCCATGGAGATGCATTGCTCGACCTCGCGGGCTACTTGCGCCGCTGCCGCTTCCGAAATCAGCGGGCCAAGGTCGGTATGTTCGTCAAGGGGCGAGCCCATCCTGATTTTGCCGACTTGCCGAAGCAATTCCTCGACGAAATCGTCGAAAACGGCGCCTGCCACCCAAACCTGCTTTACGGCGCAGCAAATCTGTCCCGCTCCATTGGTGAGGCGGCCGTTCACCACTGCGGTAGCCGCCTTGCCGATGTCGGCATCGTCCAGCACGATCATGGCGTCGACCCCGCCGAGTTCGAAGGCTGTTCGCTTGAGGGAGGCGGCAGCCTGTCCGGCGATGATCTTCGCTGCGACGCTACCGCCGGTGAAGCTGACCATGGCAATCTCGGGATGCGTTACAAGGCGATCTCCGAGTTCATGGGGATAGCCTGTGATCATCTGCAAGGCATCTTCCGGCAGTCCAGCCTCCAGCAGGATGCGGCCCAGTTCCAGCGCCGTGAGCGGGCATTGTTCCGGTAGTTTGACGATAACTGCGTTCCCGGCAGCGAGCGCTCCGGGAATCTTGTGCGCGAAAAGCTCCGCAGGGTAGTTGAACGGGACAATCCCGGTGACGATCCCGAGCGGTTGCCGGAAAGTGTAAGCGATCATGTGTTCGAGGCCGGGGATCGCATCCATCGGGATCGAGCGGCCACCGATACGCTTGGCTTCCTCGGAAAAATCTCGGAACAGGCGGGCGGTCGCGGTCATTTCGGCGCGGCATTGGCGGATGGTCTTGCCATTTTCCCGCACCAGCAGCTGGCTCAATTCTTCGTGCCGGCCCTCGATGATGTCGGCAGCGGTGCGGAGAATTTCGCTGCGACGATGAAGGGGGAGGGCACGCATAACGGCACGCCCGCGAATGGCGCTTTCGATAGCCAGTTCGACGTCGTCCGCGTTCGCTTGCGGAACCCGGTCGATCGTCTCGCCTGTCTCCGGGTTACGTATTTCGATCCAGGCGCCGCTGCGGGATGCGGCCGGCCGCCCTGCGATGATCATGTCCATCAGTCTTGGTCCTGTGCTTGAATTGGAAGCGAAAGGCGCTTGCAGTTTCCGAGCACCAGCAGAGCGATTGCGGCAGAAAGCGAGGGGATCAGCCAGAGTGCTCGGCCGATGCCCTGCGCGCTGTCGCCTGCGATCATGCCGATGATCGGAGAACTGACCACCAGGCCGCTGAAGCCGCAGGTGATCGCAAACCCGATCGCGGTTCCGGCACCGCGCGGAAACAGCATGCCGATGATTGCAATGCTGGTGGGAAACACCGGCGCCATGGCGAGGCCGGTGGCGAAGACCAATGCGCCGGTTCCGGAGCCGCCGCCCAGGAGCAGCGTCACGCCGGAGGTGAGTGCGGCCGCAATCTCGCACACCAGCACGACCATGACCGGAGGCAGGCGGCGTAACACGGTCGCTGCGACGAGGCGGCCGATCAGCATGCCCGCCGCGAACCCGAGCGACAGCAGGTTTAGGGCGTCAGTGGGGTCCAGCCCGGCTCCGATGAGAAATTTGGGTAGCCAGTTCCACATTGCGAACTCGCTGGCGGTGTACAGGAACGTGACGCCGGCAAGCACATAGAGCGCGGGCGAGGTGAACACGGATTCCTGTAATGTCTTGCCTTGAACCGGCGGAGCATGCGCAATCGGGGTCGACAGCGTCACCAGCAGGGCGAACGCGGCCATGCCGGCGGCGGCCCATGCCACGGAGACCGGATCGGAATGCAGCAGGTTTGCGGCGACCCACGGGGTAGCCATGCCTCCCAATCCGACGAAGAGGTTGAGAATGTTGAGGGCCGAGGCCTTGTTGCGCGCGCTGGCGTCGTTCACGAGGGCATTGGCACCGACGATGACCAAGCTGCCGCCGATCCCAAGCAGACCCATGGCTATCATGGCGGAGACCAGCCCACTCGGATGGGCGAGCAAGACGAGGCCGGCAAGGCTCGACACCAGGCCTGCTGCGATGCCGGGTTTCTTGCCCCGCCTGTCCATCAGGGCGCCGGCCCAGACCGAGGTCACTGCCAGGCCCAGTCCTTGCGCCAGGGCCAGCCATGTCAATTCCTGTGTGCCAAGGCCAAGCCTCAGGCCCAGTGAAGGAACGATCGTTCCCAGCATCGAGGCCATCATGCCGTAGATGAAAATGACGAGCGAGGCGGTTGCGACAGTGCGTATCACCATTTCACCTCTTGGCTGTTGTCCTGGCGCTTCGGGATTTCATGTTTTGTCTCCCCGGGTTGAGCGGTCCTGCGCGGGCCGTGAGTGCTTCGCGGCCGTTTTCCTATTTCCAGAACAGTTCTTTTCGCCCTGATTTCGCGCGCTTTCGCCAGAGATCGACGTACATCCAGAGCCCCGAGGCGGAGAGGAAAACGAGCGACAGTCCCGCCAGCAGGTTGAGCATTCGCGCGGGCAGCCCGAGCAGCTCGCCCGAATGGAAGTGCTTCATCCATTCGTGGACATCGGTACCGAGGGGGAAGGGCGACTTGGGATAGAGCGGCGAGCTAAGGCTTTGCTCCTGACCGCTTGCGGCATTGAAGACGCGCTGGCGTGTCGGCTTGGTGGCTGTGACGATGGCGCCTTCGAGTTGCCCGAACCAGACCCTCGCCCGGATCGCGCGGATCGGTGTATCCGGCTCTTCGGCGCGGAACGCGACCATTGCGTCGTGGGCGACGGCGGCGGCCTGTTTATCGGTGATCGCCAGAGTCTCGCGGGGGGGCTTGTGGCGATTGAAAGTGGCGTAGGAACTTTCAAAGCCGATCCAGGTGCCGCTTAAAGCGACCAGGACAAGAAGCACCGAGGCAGCGACTGATACCCCGCGATGCAACGATCGCCACGTGTCGGAAGTCATCCAGAACATGTTGGGGCGCTTGATCTTGCGCCGCTGCTTGAGCAGGCGGAAGTACATGACGAGGCCGCTCACGATCAGCGCTGTCATTGCCAATCCGGACAGGAACTCGACGTAAACGCCGGGCACGTCGCGCAGGCCAAAGAAATTCGGCCCCCAGAAGCGGTGCCATTGCTTCAGTGTCTGACGCAGGGACGGGGCAGGGTAAGCCCCGCGTACATCGATGGCCGGGACTTGCCGGCTTGAGGCGACGTCGAACGCAAGCGCCGAAACTGGAGTGCCCATCCGGCGCGGGTCGGGCGGAGCACTGGGATCAGCGAAGGCCACCTGGCCGACGACCCGGCCGTTGACCATGCGCAGTTCGACGAAGGCCGGCGCCAGATCGGGCCGGATCTCACGAAACCGGGCAAGGGTTACGGAGAAAGCCTTGGCGACATCGACATTGGCCGGCAGCGCGGCCGCGCTCCAGTCGGCGTGGGTGACGGCGGAGTAAAATCCGTTGCCGAACTTGCCCTCGTTGATCGACTGCATGGTTGGATCGCTCTCCGGCTTGCCGCTGAAGATCGCGGCGAGGTCGAGCGTCTGGATCAGTGTGCCGGTGGTCCCGATGTAGAGCAGGAACAGGCAGGCAACGAGCGAAAGCACCCGGTGCACGGTCCGCATTTCAATGGGGCGTCCCTTTCGCTTGGCGGCGGACGGGGCCGGTTTCCTCGGCGGCGGAACGGGAGCTGCTTGATGGAGGTCAGGCACAGGATTCACTTTCCTTGCCCCTGCGCAGCGCGGCAATGGGATGCGCTGCGCAGGGTTCGCGTCTCAAATCACGGATGGGTCGTCGTGCAATCGATGGAATTGGCCGTTGCCGTGCACCACCGCATGTAGCCGGGCTTGTAGAACCTGGCGCCGGGCCAGTTGCCAAGGTCGGCCGGCGCCGGGTGGGCAACGCCTTTCACGAAGTTGGCCGCGTCCCTCACGTCACCTTGTCCGGTGTAGCGAGCGACATAGGGATAGGGATAGATCGGGCGGGTCAGGTCGGCGGCGGTGAGGGCGGCGCCTTGTGGACCGGCACCTTGCTCCATGCCCGCTCCGCGCGGACGATGCACACCCGCCAGCGCTCCCGGCGCGATGCCCCGTTCGACCCAGAGCATCAACGGCTCCAGCAGATCGCTGATGACCGGACCGTCGCCGCCTCCGCAGTGATAGACACCGGGCAGGACGTAAAACCGTGCAAAGCCATCGACCGTTTTCATGCCCATCTGGGCTTGCAGTGCCTCGTAATAGAGTACCGACTGGTGCGCCATGACATTGGTGTCGGCCAGCGCCATCCAGAGGATCAGCTTGTGGCCAGCCTTTGCATAGGCGGAAAGATCGGGATTGGTGCCGTCGTGGAGGTAGCTGTACTTGGTGGTAGCCTCGAAGGTCGCGTGATCGAAGGTCAGATCCCCCAGTTTCCAGGATGCGGGTAGCGCGGGCAGGCTGTAATGTGAACGGATGGCCTTTTCCGTGCCCTTGCGGGCCTCTTCCTGGCCGTTGAACGGGCCATTGCCGGGAACGATCGTCGCGGTCCAGGCCAGTTCAGAGCCGGGCAGAACGCCGCCGGGTGTCAGCCTGTTCCCTTCCTTGTCGTGCGCGCCGCGGTAGATCTCCTGCGCGACGTGGATCTGGGCCGGTGTCAGGCAAGTCGTCGAATCCTGCCCGGGCTTGCATTCGATCCGGGTAATGTCGGGGTGGCAGGCGTAAGGCAGCGAGACGATACCGTCCTTCGCGCCGTCCGCTGCATCGCACTGATCCAGCACTGCCTTGTGCAGGATCGGCAGTTTGTCAGCCGTCAGGATCGGTTCGCCGTCGGGACCGGTGTTGGTCATGACGTTCCAGGCGGTGAACAGCCCGTTGTTGACGGTGGTGTTGATCGGCGGACAGCCGGCGCCGATACCATCGAAATCCAGCGGGAAGCGCTGCGCCTCGATCATCCCTTCGCGCGCCGGGTTCGAACAGGCGTTGTAATAGGAAAACCGGGGCGCCTGTCCGTAGAACTTCGCAATTAAAGCCTTGGTCGCCAGGACTTGGAGGTGCATGCCGCGATAGCCGGCGTTGACCTCGCCGCGATAATCATTTGCCAGGACGTCTTCGTTTTCCCGGCGGCCCAGATCTTGCCAGGATACCGTCGCGAAGCCGTCCAGTTTCATGCCGGATGCGGTCTGCGCTCCCGGCCCTCCGCCGAACAGCAGGCGCTGGGTCCATTCGGTGGTCGGCAGATGGAGTTCGAAGTGGGCGTAATTGTCGACCGAGACCTTGATCGAGCAATAGGGGCTGGTCTGGTGATCGTCGACAAGGCTGGCGGAATCGACATGCGTCACAGCGCCGACCGCATGGGAAACGTCGGTGGAGAGCAAGGCAGAGCAATCCACCAGAGGCTTCACGATCGCCAGGTCCAGCGGCTTGGCAATCGGGGGCTTCGCCGCCGCGGGCGAGGATTGATCCGAATGAGCGGCCTGGGCGAGCAGCAGCATCATGGGCGCCGCTCCTAGAATCGCCCCGAGACCGAATTTCGGCCGAAACTTCATTGTCATCTCTCCCATCGATTGCTTATCGCGCAGCGTTTGCCGGCGTGAATGTGTAGCGCCAGGACCAGCGTTGCTGCCCGCCGGGGGGCACGTGGATCGCGGTGAAAGGCTCCACCGCGACGGCATGGCGGATCGACCACAGAACGGTGCGGACCAAGGGTGTATCGGTCTGCATGGTAATGCTTGCGCCGTTGGCTCCGGTGACGCGGAACGGCCCGGGCGGTGTTTTGGCGTCGCCGGGCTGGGCGGGCAGTTGCACGCGGTCTCCCGGCTTCAGCACACCGGTATACTGGAGTGTGTCCGTATCGATGCGGGCGAGCGTTGGGGTTGAGACGGGCCCTGCGATGGAGAACGGAAAATGTACACTCACCCCCCGCCCGGTTTCGGCATCGTCGAACCGCGCGATATTGTGGTTGTAGACCTGCGTATCTATCGGTTTGGAGCCGATGTTGCGCAGTCTATGCGCAATAGTCATGACCCCGCCGGGTGAGACGCTGATCGTCTTTTCGTATTCGTAGCCGAACCCTTCAGCGTCGGGCCGAAGGCGCTGGACGAACGTGACCCGGTTCTTCGCGCGCCGCACTTGCCACTGGCCACCGTCGACGATCGCATAGGGACGGAAATGATCGTAGCGCTCAAGATCGGGCTTGCGCAGGCGCCCCACACCGATCTTGATGAAAGTGCCTCCGGCGGGCGCTGCATTGTAGCCGGGCACAGTCTCCCCGTCGCGGTTGGCGAACTCTTCGACAGGACCGGTAGCCGCATTGAGCGGATTGACCACGATGCCGTCCGGCAGGTCGAGGAAATCGTGGATCTCTGGCGATACAGCGCTGAACCATGGGCCGTAGAAGCGGGAACCATCTAGGGTGACTTGGGTAATCATTCCCGACCAGTCGAACCGGGTTCCTCGATAGAATCCATTGCGGGCATCGGGCAGGGCGATGCGAACCTCCATGCCTTCGCTCGCAAGCGTCAGGCTGGGGGCGGTGTTCGGATCGGGCGCTGGTCTGGCGTCGACCGGGGAATTGTCAGATTGCGCATGGGCTGCGGAAGTGAGCAGCAGCGTAAAAGCCAAAGGGGCGAATATTCGCGGGCGTCTATGCGGCTGGCGCGCGGCAGTCATCTCCCTTTCCCTCCATTGTCGTTCGGGGGATGTATGGACGCGGTCCCGGTTGTGACTGGGCCGCGCATCGATTGCCGGACCTGTTAGGTGGTCTGCCCAAACCGAAAATGAACGAGGGGTAAGCTGCGGGACTGGCCGATCTCAACTCTTGTGGATCGGCGCAGGCGTGCGGATTTGGGGAGGTATTGCACCTGTTCGTGGCAATGAAAGTGAGGGCCGGACTTTTTGCGATCCTGATTTATCGGTCAGTGCGCGGTTCTTATGCTTCCCTGCTGAGCACGGTCGCAAATGGTTCAGGTTCGGTTTGGGTATCTCCCGTAGTCACGAAAACAAGGGCCGGATCGAAGGAAAATCTACCGATCCAGAGCCGAAACGGGAGAGGCTGAAATGACCAGGAAAAGCACGCCGCACGCGCCATAGCGCAGGCATAGCCGCCGCAAAATCAGAAAGTACGCTGGCATCCGGCCACGCCGGACCGCCCGTAGACCCGCGCGCGGCGAAGATCATCGAAAGGATTTGCGCAATCCCGGCATCGCCGGGGCCAGCGGGGCCCGCAATCGGGAGGGGCCGCCGCAATGGCGCGTACCCGATGGACGCACCCGGCCATGCCGGGCAGAACAATGCAGGAGGGGACATGAAGACCAAGCTATTTCATTCGGCCGCAGGCTGCGCTCTCGCTATGGCGCTCGCACTGCCCACGGCTGCCCGTGCACAGGACAGTGAGCCGGCATCGGATCAAGGGATCCAGGAGATCATCGTCACCGCCACGAAGTCCGCAACATCGGCCAACGACACGCCGATCGCGCTCAGCGTCATCGGCAGCACGCAATTGGCCGAACAGGGCGTGCACGGCGCGGCGGACCTTCAGAACATAGCGCCTTCGCTCAATGTCGGTAGTGCGGCGCACGGCGCGAACATCACCATTCGCGGCGTCGGTTCGACGGACACCACCAGCAAGGGCACGCAGGGCGTCAGCTTCAACATCGATGGCGTGCCGATCGGCCGTCCGCAGTTGATGAGCCTCGCGTTCCTCGATCTGGAACGCGTGGAAGTGCTGCGCGGGCCGCAGGGCACGCTCTACGGCAAGAGCAGCACGGGCGGCGCGATCAACTTGGTCACCGCCAAGCCGAAGGATGAACTTGAAGCGTCCGCCCGCTTCGAACTGGGCAATTACAACACCCGCCGCGGCGAGGCGATGATCAACGTGCCGGTCACCGACTTCTTCGCGGTCCGCGCCGCTGCCGCCTTCAACAGCCGCGATGGCTTCATCAAGCCGGTACTTGGCGATATCGGTACGCTGAAACCCGCGCGTGATCTGGACGATGAGGACAACTGGACCGCGCGCATCACCGGCAGGCTGGACTTCGGCGGTGGGTCGGACTTCATCCTGGCCGGCACCTTCGGCCACATCGGCGGCAACAATGCCACCAGCAGTGCGCTGTGGTTCCGCGTGAAGGACATGAGCACCAAGGATGCGCTCAAGGTCTTCTACAATCCTTATATCGGTAGTTCGGACGACGATTTCTACAACATCACCGGCATTCTGCATGTCGACGTCGGGCCGGTACTGATGACGTACGAAGGATCGCGCATCAAGTTCGACGCGCAGGACGTCTACAACCCTTCGGTTACCGATCCTTACGGATCGAACGGCAATCCGTCCTACTTGTGGACCGACTACCGCGCGAACATCCGCAGCGATTCCCATGAGATCCGCTTTTCCAACTCGACCCCGGGCCGGCTCACCTGGGTTGCGGGCATGAACTACTATGCGGAGGACATTCCCGAAAAGGACATGAACTGGCAGGTGCTGATCAAGGACGGCTGCCCGCAACCGACGCTCGATCCCGCCTGCTACGTACCCAATCCCGGCATCGTCGGTACCACCAAGCATGAAAGCATGGGCGTGTTCGGGCAGGCCAGCTACGACCTGACCGACCAGATCCGCCTTACCGCCGGCGGCCGCTATTCGGACGATTCCGTCGCGCGCACCTACACGATCGCGGCGGGCGATGCCCCTCCGGGCGGGTGGCTGGATCAGAACGGCAATCTCTGCGGGCCGCCCAACTACTGTGTCAATGGCTCGGACAGCCGCGGCAAGCAATCGAGCAGCAAGTTCACCTGGCGTCTAGGCATCGATTTCCGCCCGGCGCCGGACCAGCTGATCTACGCCTCGATCGCCACCGGCTACAAGCAGGGCGGCTTCAACGACGTCGATCCGGTGAACGGCGGCGTCGGCAAGTACGGGCCGGAATCGCTGACGGCTTACGAGATCGGCTACAAGGGCCGCATCGCCTCCAACCTGCAATACAACACGGCGGTCTATTACTACGATTACGCCAAGTACCAGCTTACCGGATCGACCTTCCTGACGCCCAGCGTCACCGGCGGCGCCCCGGTAGTGCTGATCTATACCACCAACCCGCCTGCCAAGTTCTACGGCTGGGAGAACGAGATCGAGTGGCGGCCGACCCGCAACGATGACCTCAACCTGACTTTCGCCCTGGCGGACGGCGAGTTCGGCAAGGGCGCCAATGTCGGCTTCATCTATTCCAACCGCATCGACTGGTCGGGCAAGCGGCCGGACAGTCTGGCGACATTTTCCGGCACCGCCTCATGGGAACACCGCTTCCCGCTGGCGAGCGGCGGTTACATCAAGGCCCGCGCGGGGACCAAGTTCTCCAACGGCTATTACCTCTCCGACCTTGGCGGTCAGGGCAATCCGTTCACCGGCAAATACACCACTCTGCCGCAGCAGTACCGCCAGGGCGGCTTCACCCGTACCGACCTGACGCTGGGCTATACGTCCGAGAACGGCAAGCTCGATGTCACCGCCTTCGTGCGCAACGTGGAGAACAAGCTCCAGCTTGTCGGCGCGCCCAACGGCATGGGCACCGGCAATGACGATCAGGTCTTCGCCCGCATCGCCGATCCCCGCACTTACGGCGTCCGCCTCGGCGTGCGCTTCTGAACGCTCCCGACCTCCCAGTTGGAGCGAACTCCCCGCCGGCCCGCATCTCCCGGACCGGCGGGGCTTCTTTTTCCGACATTGAACATCCGTCTTTTCGCAGCAGCGTCGAGTGGCGGTATCTGATCCCGTTCACACTCGATTGCACGTCCGATCATACTCCGTCGTGGCACAAGCGTGTTGGGCGGGGTTTCTGGAGAGTTCCATGCCTTCTTTATTCAACGCTCGCACCCTCTGTCCGTTGGCTGGTGTGCTATCGGGCGTCGCCCTTCTGCTGGCCTCGAACGGAGCGGAAGGGCAGGATGTTCATGTTCAGCGCAACACCACGCCGCCAAGCCCCCAATCGATGGCTGGCGATTATTTTGACATTCCACAAAGCGCGCAGCTCAAGGTGCCGCTGGGCCCGCCTCCCGGGCCAAACAAGCAAGCGGATCATCGGCCAACAGAACCCGAACACGGTATCGGCCTGAAGCTCGCTGCAATCGCTGCGCAAGTTGCCGAACAATCGTGCGCACGTGATGGTTATGCGGTGACAGTCGCTGTCGCCGACGCCGCAGGAAATCTCAAGGTGGCTCTTGCGGCCGACGGGACGCGCGACAACGGAATTTACATGGCCATGCACAAGACCGCGACCGTCGTCGGGTTCAAAATGTCCACTCTCGAACTTCGGGGCAGGATCGAGAAGGATCCATCCCTGATCGCGCGTGTAACGCCCGACATGTCACTCCTCCCGGGAGGAGTGCCAATTTTTAAGGAAGGCCGGTTCCTCGGCGCAATCGCAACCAGCGGTGCTAGCGCCTACGAAGAAGAAAAATGCGCCCGCGACGGTATCGCCGCGATCCTGTCCAAAATGTGAGACCATCGTGCTTCCATTGCCCTCCGCTCGGGGGGCACCATCGGATCGGTCATCTTGTTTCCGTCCGACGGGTTCGAGCGTCGCAACCCAAACCTATGCGAAAATCACGGTGACCACCTCAACGCTCAGCACACGACCTCCCAAGGATTGGCGCTATTTCAGGGTTTGAGAATGCCTGATTCCTGCGGTTCTTTGCGAAGTTGGTCGGGGAGACAGATCTGGCCGACTCATATCATGCTATTGAATCTGCAGTACATTTTTCGAGCCCCTGCGAATCGGCCAACAAATCCGGCCAACATCCATTGGGCTGCAATGGGTCCTGTTGGGACGAGATTTCCAAAAAGTCGACAATCTGGCTCATTTAAGCGGTGGGTCGAGGCGCCTGTGGATAAGTTGTCGTGTCGTTGGTACGAGTAAGCAGTTCGCAATTTGTCGATTCGCTCATTGGAATGGCTGGGTCTGGCCGTAAGGAGACTGGCCGGTTTGAGACAGGCTGGGTGAATATCCGCCATGCAAGCGCGCGACATTCTCGTCCCTAAGAACAATGCGGCTTATAGTATTCTCGTAGGGACGTGGGCGACTGAGCAGAAATCGACCTGTTCGTATCGACGCCGAGCGAGACTCGGGCGCGATGGAGGTAGCGGATCACTACTCCCCGCCATCGCGCTGATGTATTGCCTGGGCTCAAGCTTTCCGCGTCGAAGGATCGCGATACGCCAAGAGGCGTAAGGCATTGATCACGACCAGAAGCGTAGACCCTTCGTGCATCGCCACCGCCGGTCCTATGCCAAGACCAAGGATCGTGGCGGGAACCAGGAAGGCGACGACCCCCAGGCTGACGAACACGTTCTGACGGATCACCCAACGCGTGCTGCGGCTCAGGCCCACGGCAAAGGGCAGGTTTGACAGGTCGTCAGCCATGAGCGCGACATCCGCCGTTTCGAGTGCGACGTCGGAGCCAGCGGCTCCCATCGCGATCCCGACAGTCGCGGTCGCCATGGCTGGAGCATCGTTGACGCCGTCGCCGACCATCGCGACCTTTCGTTCGGCGCGCAGCTTCTTGATGGCCTCAACTTTGTCTTCGGGCATCAGGTCGCCCCAGGCTTCGTCGATCCCGACTTCCTTGGCGACGGCCTCGGCTACCCGCTGATGGTCGCCGGAAATCATGATCATCCGCTTGATGCCGATCTCGCGTAGCCGCTCGAGTGCTGCGGGGGCGGACTCGCGCGGCGTATCGAGCAGCCCAATAGCGCCGAGGTCCTTGTCACCGCGTCGAACCACCATGCTGGTCTGGCCGGCGTCCCTCAGTCTCGCGATGGCATCAGCCATCTCGCTGGAAAGAGAGGGCACACCATCCGTGCCGAACATCTCGGCCTTACCGATGAGGATCGTATCCTCACCGACAACAGCGGAGACACCGCGACCCGTAAGGCTTTTGAGATCGCGAGCCTCCGGAATGGGCTGGCCGCCGGCAAGCTCGCGTCCGTCGCGAGCTATTGCCTGTGCCAAGGGGTGATCGCTGAGGCTTTCGACGGCGACCGCCAAAACCATCAGCTCTTCCTGCGCCACGCCTGCCGCAGTGATAACCTGCTGGATCCGGGGCTCGCCCTTGGTGAGCGTGCCGGTCTTGTCGAAGGCGATTGCGTCGAGTGATCCGAGGAGTTCGAGGGGGCCGCCGCCCTTTACGAGCACGCCGCCCCTGGCAGCGCGCGCGACACCGGAGAGAACCGCACTGGGGGTAGCGATGGCGAGAGCGCAGGGACTGGCGGCTACAAGCACAGCCATCGCGCGGTAGAAGCTGTCACGGAAAGGTTCGTCGACGACCACCCACGCGAATAGGAGCAGGAAGGCCAACGCCAGTACCGCCGGAACAAAGACACGCTCGAAACGATCCGTGAAGCGCTGCGTCGGTGACTTTTGGGTCTCCGCCTCGCTGACCATTTTAACGACTTTGGCCAGGGTGCTTTCCCCAGAGAGGCGCGTAACTTCGACCTCGATCATCCCGCTGCCATTGATCGAGCCGGCATAGACCCGGCTCGCCCCGTCCACTCGATCAGGATTGGCCCGCGCGGCGGCCCGATCGGCAACCGGCTGCTTGTCGACCGGAATACTTTCGCCAGTTACCGGTGCCTGGTTGATGCTGCTGTTACCGACGACGATGAAGCCGTCGGCAGGGATGCGTGCGTCCGGCCTCACCACGATGACGTCGCCGATAACGAGCTCTTCGACAGGGCGTTCATCCGTTCCCCCATCAGGTCGCTTCACAAAAGCAGTCGGCGGGGCGAGTTCCGCCAAAGCCTCAATTGCGCGCTTCGCCCGTCCCATTGCGTAGTGTTCGAGTGCATGGCCAAGGCTGAACAGGAACAGCAGCAATGCGCCCTCAGCCCAGGCGCCCAGCGCAGCGGCGCCGCCAGCTGCGACCAACATGAGCGTGTCGATCTCGAAGCGCTTGAGCTTCAGGTTATCGATGGCCTCGCGCACAGTGTAGAACCCGCCGAGGACATAGGCAGCGAGATAGAATCCAAACGATACGCCGACATTTCCGGTCAGCTTCTCGATTGCGAAGCCAATCGCCAAAGCAGCGCCGCAACCCAATGCGAAGAACAGTTCGGTGTTGGGACCGAGCAACCCGCCATGGCTGTGGTCATGATTTTCGCCGGGGGCGTGCTTGTGCCCTTTTTCATCGTGCGTGTGCCCGGAGCCTTTTGCAGTGGCCCCGGCCGGAACGCTTACAACGGTCACGCCGGCACTGTGCAGCGCCTTGATAACGTCGCTTTCCAGGATTTTGGTAAGGTCGAACTCCACGCGAACGCTGCCTGCAGGGGAGGTCTCGGCCTCAATGATGCCCGGCAGCGTGAGGAGCTGATCCGTCACAGTGCGTGCGCGACGCTGGTGGTTGATACCGTTTACGGTCCAAACACGATGGGCAAACCGGGCAGCAATCTCGGCCCCAGCGGCAATAGCCAGCTCGCGGATGCGGCTGAGCGAAATGATGCTCGGTTCATAGTGGATGCAAAGCACCGCCTGAGTGGAAGGGTCTTCCTTCGTTACATGGACGTCCTCGACGCCCGCGCGTCCTTTGAGCGATCCGATCAGTCGAGTGACACAGGCGTCATCGGCGTCGTAGACTTCCGGTAGCAACACCGGGATATCGAGGCGGAGCTTTTCGATCATTGCTTTAGTCCTTCAGGAAATCAGCGGTGCGCATTGGTGATGAATGGCTTGTGTGCTTCATGGTGGCCCCAGCTTGTTGCCGGCCTCGCTCTTGATGCGCTTGCACATGATGGGCTGCTGGCCTGAGCGGGAGATCGTGAGCTTTTCGCCGCGGGACAGTGCAACCGTAATTTCCGGGCCGACGAAGGCTGCGCCCGTATCTGCCGCTTTCAACCGCTCGAAACGGCCATGCGCATCGTGAGTGAGATCGAGCGTGAGCCCATCGGCAAGGAAATCGACGTCGATTTTCGAGCCATCGGAGCAGGTGTAGTTCTGCTCGCCTATCAGCCCGGGTACCTTGCTGCGATCATGCCGTTCCTCGGCATAACGGTCTGGAGACCCGCTGGAACAGTTCGACAGCACGGGCATGATTGCCAGCGCTGCCACCACTTGCCACTTCGATGGGAGGGCCGGGCCGCGCTGCTTACTTCGGGCCAAATGGCAATTGGTCCGCCGCCGAAGGGGTGCGCCTTCGGCGGCGGTGATCGTTCTCGCACGGTGTGCGACCCGTTGCGCGAGGCGACCATAGGCCATGATCAATCGAAGAGCTCGCGGAGGAAGCCTTTACAGCGGCCGTGGTGCCCGCCCGAGCGGCGTTCGGCGTGCCTGCCTTGTGGCATCGAAGGATAGCTCCCTTCGTTGGCACGCGGGGCCATGTCGCCAATGCTGAGTATCTCTTTCATCCGTAAACCCTTTCCGGGAAGGTAGGGAGGTCGCCCGGCGACCTCCTTCCCTTTCGTTCATCAGCATGCGGGTAGAGGCTCATGGCCCTGCAGTTCGGTGAAGGTCTCGTCGTCCTCTTCGACCATGTCCTTGCGGCCGTACCGGGCGTAGAGCGTTGGCAGGACGAACAAGGTCAGCAGCGTCGCCGAGATCAAACCGCCGATCACAACCGTTGCGACCGGCTTCTGGACTTCGGCGCCGGCGCCTGTCCCAAGCGCCATCGGCACGAAACCAAGGCTGGCAACCAGGGCGGTCATGACGACCGGGCGCAAGCGCTGCAGAGCGCCCAGCCTGGCCGCTTCCTCACGCCGCATCCCGGATCGCATGAGCTCCTGGATTGAGGAGACCATGACGAGGCCGTTGAGCACGGCGATGCCTGACAAAGCGATGAATCCCACGGCGGCCGAGACCGAGAAGTCCATGCCGCGCAGGAACAGCGCCATCACGCCGCCAACTAGCGCCAGCGGAACACCGGTGAACACGATCGCTGCATCCCGCACCGATCCGAGCGCGCCGTAAAGGAGCAGAAGGATCAGCACGAAGCACGCCGGGATAACGAGCTGCAGGCGTTCGCGGGCCGAAGCGAGGTTCTCGAACTGCCCGCCCCATTCGAGGTAGCTGCCGGATGGCAGACGCACATCCTTGGCGATGGCAGCCTGGGCATCCTCCACCACGCTGCCGACGTCGCGGCCACGCACGTTGGCTTGGACGACGACACGGCGCTTGCCGTTCTCGCGGCTGATCTGGTTCGGGCCGTCGACGACGCGGATATCCGCGACGCTGGCAAGTGGCACGAACTGTCCGCCCGGGGTGGGCACCTGCAACTGCTGCAGGGTCGACATGTCAGCGCGCTGGGCATCGGACAGGCGGATGACCACCGGGAAGCGGCGATCGCCCTCGAAGATCATGCCGGCCTGTTTGCCGCCCACGGTGGCATTGACGATATCCTGCACGTCCTGCGCGGAGACGCCGAGGCGGGCCATGGCGTCGCGATTGACCCTGATGTCGAGCATCGGCAGGCCGGTGGTCTGCTCGACCTTCACGTCGGCAGCGCCTTTCGTGGGGCGCAGCACGTCGGCGATCTTCTCGGCAGTGGCGTTCATGGCATCGAAGTCGTCGCCATAGACTTTCACCGCGATGTCACCACGCACACCGGCGATGAGCTCGTTGAAGCGCATCTGGATGGGCTGGGTGATTTCGTAGACGTTGCCCGGGAACTTCGCGAGGTTCTTCTCGATGCGCGCAACGAGATCGTCCTTCGAAAGCTTGGGGTCCGGCCATTCGGATCGGTCCTTCAGGATCACGAACATGTCCGTGGCGTTAGGCGGCATCGGATCCGATGCCAGCTCGGCCGTGCCGGTCTTCGAGAAGACGAACTTCACTTCCGGCTGCTTCGACATCATCTGTTCGATCGGCACCTGCATCGCCTGGCTCTGCTGGACCGAAGTTGCCGGGATACGCAGCGCCTGGATCAGCAGATCGCCCTCATCGAGCTGGGGCAGGAACACTTGTCCCAGCGACATGAAGGCGAAGACTGCGGCTACAAATCCACCGATGCCGACGCCCACGGTAAGGGCCGGCCGCTTCATCGCGCGGTCGAGGCCGGGCTCGTAGCGAGCCTTGAGCCAGGTCATGATCCGGCCTTCCTTCTCCTCGATCCGCTTCGAGAGCCAGAGGGCGATCATGGCGGGGACAAAGGTGAGCGAAAGAACGAAAGCACAGGCCAGCGCGATGATGACGGTCAGCGCCATCGGTACGAAAGTCTTGCCCTCGACGCCGGTCAGCGTGAGCAAGGGGATGTAGACCAGGATGATGATGGCCTGGCCGTAGACCGAGGGCTTGATCATCTCGCGAGCGGCCTGGGCCACGGTATCGAGACGTTCCTTGACGGTGAGGAGCCGTCCTTCGTGATGTTGGTGCTCGGCCATGCGTCTCAGCGCATTCTCGACGATGATGACCGCGCCGTCGACGATAAGCCCGAAATCGAGCGCGCCGAGGCTCATGAGGTTGGCGGATACGCCGGCCTTCAACATGCCGAAGCCGGTCAGCATCATGGTGATGGGAATGACGAGTGCTGCGATCAGCGCGGCGCGGAAGTTGCCGAGGAGCGCGAACAGCACGATGATGACGAGCAGCGCGCCTTCGCCAAGGTTCTTGCCGACCGTCTTGATCGTCGAATTGACGAGGGCGGTGCGGTTGAGAACGGGCTGCACCACGACATCCGGCGGCAGCGAGGCGTTGATGCTCTGGAGGCGATTTGCCACGGCGGTTGCCACCGTCCGGCTGTTCTCGCCGATCCGCATGATGGCGGTGCCGACGACCACTTCGGTACCGTTCTCGGACGCCGAGCCCATGCGGATAGCCTGCCCGGTGCGGACTTGCGCGACCTGACCGAGCGTGACCGGCACGCCTTCACGCGTGGCGACGACGATCTGGCTCAGTTCGCCCGCATTGCGCACGAGCGCGTCGGCACGGACGGCGAGGCCCTCACCATTGCGCTCCACGAAGCCGCCCCCCACGCTGACATTGTTGCGCTCAAGCGCGTTGCCGAGTTCGGTGAGGGTGATACCCATCGAGGCAAGCCGCTGCACGTCGGGAACGACGAGGAACTGCTTGGCATAGCCGCCGATGGAATCGACGCCTGCCAGCCCAGGCGTGTTTTTCAGCAGCGGCGCCACGATCCAGTCCTGCGCGGTGCGCAAGTAGGTCGCCTTCTCGGTATCGTTGGTCAGCCGCTCACCCTCGGGCGTGATGTAGCTGCCGTCGGGCTGCATGCCCGGTTCCCCGGGCTGGTGCTTGTCGTCCTTGCGATGGTCGAGGCGGACGGTCCACATGTAGACTTCGCCGAGACCCGTGGCGATCGGACCCATTTCCGGGTTCACGCCATCGGGAAGGTTTTCCTTCACCCCGGTCAGGCGTTCGCCGACCTGCTGGCGGGCAAAGTAGATATCGGTCGTATCCGAAAAGACGGCCGTGACTTGCGCAAAGCCGTTACGGCTGAGCGAGCGGGAGTATTCGAGTCCGGGAATGCCCGCGAGCGCGGTCTCGATGGGGAACGCGACTTGCTTTTCGACCAGTTCGGGCGAGAGCGCGGGGGCGCGGACGTTGATCTGGACCTGGTTGTTGGTGATGTCGGGAACCGCGTCGATCGGCAGCCGCGAGAGAGCGACCGCGCCGATTACGGCGGCGATGGAGACCAGAAGGAGCACAAGCCAACGCTTGTGGACCGCCCAGTTGACGACAGGGGCGATCATTGGCTCAGTCCTCCTCGCCCGCTTCACCCTTGCCGAGTTCGGCCTTGAGCGTGAAGCTGTTGGTCGTGGCGATCTGCTCGCTTCCGGAAAGTCCGGAGCGCACGATCACACTGTCACCGGCACGATCCCCCAGCGTCACCGGCGTAGCCTTGAAGCCGTACGCGGTACGCACGAACACAGCCGGCTTGCCGTCCACCGTCTGGATGGCGGTCGACGGCACGCGGACGGCGCTGTCTTCACCGTTTCCGGTCAGGGTGACCGAGGCGGTTACCGGTTCGCCGACACGCCATTGGCCGGAGGCGTTATCGAGCGTTGCGATGACCGGAACCTGGCGAGTTGCCGCATCGAGCGCAGGCGAGACGAACGAGACCTTGGCCGTCGCCTCGCGGCCGGCGGCCTTTACCGTCACGATCGCGCCGGGGCGAACGCGGCCCGCATCCTGCGGCAACAGGTTGAGCGAGAGGGAGACACTGGAGAGGTTCGCCACCCGGAACAGTTCGGCATCCGCCGCAACCGTCTGCCCCAGCGTGACGCTGCGAGAAATCACCTGTCCGGAGATCGGTGCAGTGATGCCGATCCGATTGAGCGCACCGCCTCCGGCACCGGCAGCGGCGACTTGCTGCTGGGCCAGACGAAGAGCAATGCGCGCCTCGGTCGCGGCGGTCCGAGCTGCGATCAAATCTTGCTCGGGCGACACGCGCTGGGAAAACAGCCGTTGTTCGCGGGCGAGGTTGGAATTTGCGAGCGAGAGGCGCGCCCGTGCCGCTTCGATCTCGGCATTGAGCGAGGCCGCCTCGCGGCTTTCGATCACGGCCAGCGTCTGGCCGGAACCGACCGACTGACCAAGGTTGCGGGTGAGCGAAACGACCCGGCCGCCGATAGCGGCGGAAACGACCTGTGTTCCGTTGGGATCGCCCTCGATCATTGCGGGCAGTTCGACGGTCCCTGCGCCGCCGACAATGGGGCGACCAATCTTCACGCCGGCCGAGGCAATTTGCTCGGCGCTCAGTGTGATCTTGCTCTTTTCTGCGGGGTTTGTTTCAGCAGCTGCTTCTTTTGACGCAGCGTCGCCGGCTTCCTCAGACTTGCCGCCACAGGCAGCGAGAACGAGGGCGAGCGGCAGCGCAAGGCTGGCGTAAGCGATTTTTCGCGAATTCATGATTGTCAGGTCCCCTGTTGTGGCGCGGGCGCGGTCAGGCGCTCCAGCTGCGCGCGAGCATTCTGGTAAGCGGCGAGAGCATCGATCGCGGCGAGACGGGTCTCGGCTAGCGTGCGTTCGCTATCGAGCAGGTCGAGCTGACCGAACTTGCCTTCGCGGTAACCGATACGGGCTATCCGCGCGGCTTCCTGAGCGGCGGCAAGCGCCGGGCCCGTCGCAGCGCGCGCCGTTACGGCCGCGTTTTCCGCCTCGGCTTGCGCGCTGGTGATGGCTTGCTCGATGTCGAGCGCGGTCATCCGGGTTTGCGCCTCGGCACGAGTGCGCTCCGCGCTTGCCTGCGCGACCGCTGCCTTGCCCGAGTTGAACAGTGGAATCGGCATCGAAATGCTGAAAACCAGCGCTGTGTCATTGGTCTGCGACAGCCTACGCAGACCCGGCCCGACATTGATATCGGGAACCCGCTGCGACCGAGCCAACTTGACCTGTGCATCGGCGACCGCAAGGTCGGCCTGGGCTGCCGCCATGGCCAGAGTACCGGCGGCTGATGTGTCCAGGTCCGGTCCCATCGCATTGCTCGGCAATTGATCGAGCCACTGCGGGTCTACGGAGCCAGAAACCGATGCGCCGATCCGCCTCGCGAGATTGGCCTGTGCCGCACTCGCCAGGCGCGCTGCACGTTCGACGCCCGCCTCGGCATTGATACGGGCAACGTCTGCGCGCTGCTCTTCGATGGGTGAGGCGCGGCCGGCCTGGACGCGGATCCGCGCGGCCCTGGCGACGTCACCGGCGATCCGGGACTGGTCGCGGGCGGTGAGAAGCCGGCGCTGCGCTGCGGCAGCTTCGATGTAGAGCTGGGTCACTTGCAGGCGAATGTCTGCCTGCGTGATGGCCGAAACCAGCACCGCCCGATCCGTCTGTGCGTCGGCGACGGCAATGCGCGCCGACCGCTTACCGCCCAGTTCGATGGGCACGGCAAAGTTGACGGTCGTTTCCGCGCTGTTGAAACCGCGATATTGGCCGGAACCGGCGACGTTTTCGATCTGGGTCTGAACGGAGGGATTGGGGCGCAGACCGGCTACAGTCCGGGCGGCTTGCGCGGCTTCAATCCCGGCGTGTGCGGCGTCGGCAGCGGGCGCCGATCCGCCGGCTGCCGCCACGGCCTGATCCAGTGTTAGGACCGACGTGGATGAGGCAGCCGTGGTCGTTTCCTGCGCTTGCGCCACGGCGACGCAAGACGTGGCAGCCAGCAAGGCTGCGAATAAGCGATACATGTGTGATTATCCTGAGCAAAGGGCACGGATAGCCGCCTGCCTCGAAGAGACATGGAATGGCCGTCTATGGCTTTGTCAGGCGATTGGGGGGCGCAGATTGGGGCCGACGGCCCAGCGGTCTACCGAGGGTGCATCGAGCAGACGGTTCGGCAGCTTGGCCGGACGCGCAACCAACAGATCATTGGCCAGCTGGGGAACAGCGGCAAAGCTTGTGTGGCAGCTCGCGTGATGGTGGGGGACGCCCTTGTCGGCGTCGCCCTCCGACTCGTCGGAATCGCCCTCGCTGTGCACGAACCCTGAGCAATCGACGACCGCTGTGGTCGGGAATTCCTGCGCATGGACAGCCGTCGTCGTCAGCATGCACGCCGTCAGAAGCCAGAGGAGGAGGATGTGCCCGAGTGCGCGCATGGATTGCGCCCATAAAGCAAAACTCACAACGAGTCATGTGCGTAATTGAAATAATAATCAAAAGGCGGACAAGATGTGAAGATATAAAGTTACATTGTGGTTGAAAAACTGCCTGCCGCGGCATTGCAATTATAATTATTTTACATAATCATGAATTACATATGGGTTATAAATCAATTACGAAGGCAATAATGTCTTATCTTTTATAAAATAACGATAGCTATTGACTGTTGGAATGAACCGCGACCTGCGCAGACCCGTCTTGCACGGGTTCACTCGAGGTAGAATGCTTATGACAAGCGGATACCGAGTGCTTCGCGCTACCGTCGTGACTGCCCAATATTCCAAATCTAAGGCGTAATGCACGAGCCACGTTGCTCAACCTGCTCGAAAACGGTCGGCTTCCATTCAACTGGCTTGATAATGAGAGCACTCAAGCCATGCCCATTTTGACCGCAAAGCAATCAAAGCTGAAGCCCGAGGCGCGGAGCCGCCCAAGTCATCACCAGATAGAGGGCAATAGTTAGGACGCAGCCTGCCATAAGCGCGATCCAAAACGAGATTCCCTGGCGGAGCAGCACCGGGATTAGTAGAAACATCGGCAGTGACGGGATGACGTACCAGAAGGTTGCACCAGCGTGAGCTGCCATCAATTCGGGATCCGGCTTATCGCGCCACAGCCAGATCATCCCCAGCACTGACACCAATGGAAGGGAGGCGATCAGCGCGCCGAGGCCTGGAAAACGTTTCGCCACCTCTGACGCGGCCGCTATCAGAATTCCCGAGATGAGGGCCTTGATGGCGAGATGAAGCATCGGCTTGCTCGATCCTTAGCTTAATATCTGGTGATTATCGCTCGGCCCTTTCGCCACGCGCTCTGAGCTTGTTCAACCGCTGCGGTAGCTCTGTGGCGACACGCCGAATGTCGCCAGGGCGCAGATTTCGCCACCGCCGCACTTCTTCGCGAGTGCGACCGCAGCCCCGGCACCATCCAGTCGTGCCGTCAAAACCACAAAGATCGATGCAAGGAGAGCGCATGGAATTCAAAATCCGCTGTTGGATACCCTACCCCCCTATGTTATATGTGTCGCAAGCACCAGTGCAAAGTTGATTGCGCGGGCTGGCCACATGTCGCGAGGTTCTATGGCGCACATCGACAAAAGCAGGGACGCGCTGCGCGCGCGCGTAAAGCGGATCGCAGGTCAGATTGGTGGACTGGAGCGCAAGCTAGACAGCGAGGTTGACTGCTCGGACGTGTTGCATCTGGTCGCAGCAGTCCGAGGTGCAGTGAATGGGTTGCTTGATGAAATCATAGTCGAGCACCTCGAAGCCCACGTTGTTAACGCTGGTCTTTCGGAGGATGAACGTCGCAAGGGCGCTGATGATCTGATCACCGTGATCCGACGGTATAGCAAGTGAGCGCTTTTTGGCAGGCGGGCGCGGGAGATTGCCATCTGAAATAACTCGCACTCGCTTGCCGGGACATTTTAGACGGTTGGGCCACCGACTCATTTTGCCATTTGCCGCCATCCGCGCGAGTGCTGCCCTGATAATGCCGACTAGCAGCTTTTAGGGTCGCCAAAAGTGGCCGCTGTATGTCTGAAATGGGCGCGGGAGCAGTCTCTGCGTGGTCGCCACTTCCTTGCCGCTCAAACTCTCATTTTGCTGTTCTTGCTGCGATTGTTCTACTCTTCCCTTCAGGCAGACCAAGACGAGGCGTCCGCTGCCAGGCGAATTTGCAGACGCCTTCGGCCCTTGGCAGCTTACGGCGAAGTGATTTGCTCGTTGAGGGCCGTCGGCGCCAGATACCTCGGTGCCCTATGTCACGAACGATCGGTGATCATGGCAAAAACGGGATCAGTCTCGATCGTAGGAGAGCTTCGGATACCAATCCGCCCCCCGACCTTCAGGCGTGAGATCGAGTAGGTTCCAGAGCGACGCTATGTCAGGCGCAGTCCGTGGGTCCTGCCCTGGATCGGCTGCCTCCGCCGGCATCTCAGCTGAATAGAAGACACGCACCGCGTCACCATCGCGCTGGTATATGACCAAGGCGGGATACTCGTCGCCCTCGGGCGTAAGTGCACCCATATCGAGTGCATAATCGTCTCCAACCGTCTGGATGAAATCTAGGTTCCGCCACCCGCGCTCGTCGGCGAAGGCTTGTTGGCGTGCGACCGGACTGCGACCCAGGATCGTGAGCGCGGCTCGCTGCTTCACATCAATGGCGTTACCATCGACGCTCCCCAGCCAGTTCGTGCACATCGGGCAGGGGCGATCACGCTGCGGTCCGAACATCCAGAAGTAGGTGATCAACGTATCGTGGTCGCCGAACAGGTCGATCAGTCCGAGATCGGCCCCCGCCGCGTCGCGAAAGCGATAGTCCTTTTCGATTAGCGGGCCGGGCGGCAGCGCTCGACGATGCTCGGCCAGGCGGGTCATCCGGCGTCGAAAATCGATCTCCTCTGCCAGTAGCCTCTCGCGGGCCTCAGAATATTCTGCACTTTCATTGGGAAACGCCGCCTTGCGATGCTTGGCGAGCTCTCCGGCCGGTTTCAAGTTGGCCTCTTCCACCATCACTCTCCTCGAATAGCGTGCCGGAATCGTTGGGCATCGGCGCGTTCCGTTCCGATGTTCCCATAATCACCACGATGTAGCCAAGTTCCTTCCAAGTCTGTCAGGCGTGCGCTAACAGCGTCGATCTAGGTCTGGCCCTGAAACCGGCCGACACCTACGGTGTTTTGTTCAGGCCATTTGGAGATCGATTGAAGAGGCGAGCGTGCAGCAGCAGGTATCCGTCATTACCTTGGGCGTTCGCGACCTTGAGCGGTCGAAGCGCTTCTATATCGGCGGCTTCGGATGGAAGCCGGTCTTCGAGAACGAGGAGATCGCCTTCTACCAGATGAATGGGTTCGTGCTTGGGACTTGGCTCCAAACCAAGCTGGAGGAGGATATGACCTGCAGCGGACTACAGCGGCCCGGCGCGTTCGCCCTCGCCCATAACGTGTCGGCCAAAGAAGATGTGAAGTCGGTCATCGCGCGACTGGCCGGGGCGGGCGGCAAGATATTGCGCGAACCGGACTCGCCGGAGCACGGTGGATTTCGGGGTTACGTCTCGGATCCAGACGACAACGCATGGGAGATTGCCTGGAACCCGGCCTGGGAGATAGACGAGCGGGGCCTCGTAACTTTCAGATCCTGAACACCGCCCATGAAAGGGCGCTCACCTGTCGGCAATCTCCCAGTGCTCTGGCGGTGGCGCCGGCCCGGCGTTCACCATGGTCAAGAAGCGGGCGTTGAGGTGCATCCTTGCGGAGCGCTCAATGGCAGGAGAATGGCGGGTTCTGGTCATTTTAGGCATCCAGAACGGGAAAGCGGACGGGCCGCTCCTCGGAGCAAAAATCGGCGCCTGAACGGCAAAGATGGAGGCGCTCGCTGACCAATTTGGCGGAGTTGAATCTGGGGCCGCAAGGCGACGCTGAGCGTGGTCAAATCACATGTAATCGGGAATATCCGATAGGTTATTGACGGGGACTGATCCCATCGGATAAAAGCGATGCATGGACACCGGCGATGCACTCTCGATTCTCTCCGCTCTCGGCCATCCGACACGGCTCGATGCGTTCCGCCTGCTGATCCGGCACGAGCCTGAAGGTCTGTCGACCGGCGAACTGGTCGAGGCATCGGGGCTGACCCAGAGCACGTTTTCGACGCATCTCGCCGTGATGGCGAAGGCCGGACTGGTGCTTTCCGAGAAGCGTGGCCGCCAACAGATCCAGCGCGCTAACATCGACGCGCTGCGCGGATTGATGGTCTATCTGGCCAAGGATTGCTGCCAGGGGCGCGCCGAACTGTGCGATCCGCTTCTGGCCGAACTTACCTGCTGCTGAAGAGGCAACAATGACCGATATCGTGATCTACCATAACCCGCTTTGCGGGACCTCTCGTAATGCCCTGGCCATGATCCGCAATGCGGGCATAGAGCCTCATGTCGTCGAGTATCTGAAGACGCCGCCAAGTCGCGCGCTGCTGATCGAACTCATCGCGCGGGCCGGCATCACCCCACGCGCTCTGCTGCGCGCGAAGGGTACGCCTTATGCCGAACTGGGCCTCGGCGACCAGACCTTGACGGACGAGGCCCTGATCGACGCGATGATGGAGCATCCCATCCTCATCAACCGGCCGCTTGTGGTGTCGCCGCTGGGCGTGAAGCTCTGCCGCCCTTCCGAAGAAGTGCTGGACCTCCTGCCCACCGAGCAGCGCGGCACTTTCGTCAAGGAAGACGGCGAAGTCGTGGAAGCGACCCGGCAATGACCCTTTCGGTTCGCAGCGCAACCGTCGACGACGCACAGGCCATTGCCGCCATCTATGCGCATCACGTTCTTCACGGCACGGCGACCTACGAAGTGGTACCGCCGACCGAGGACGAGACCGTCGAGAAGATCTTGATGGTGACCGGCCGAGGCTGGCCGTTCCTCGTCGCCTGCGATGGCGATCAAGTGGTCGGCTATGCCTACGCCACGCAGTTCCGGGATCGCCCCGCCTATGCCTATGCCTGCGAGAACAGCATCTACGTTGCGCACGACCGGCGCGGTGGCGGCATCGGCAAATTGCTGCTCAAGGCCCTGCTGGAAGCCTGCGAGGCTCACGGGTTCCGCCGCATGGTCGCGGTCATCGGCGGGGCGGAACCTGCCTCGGTAGCGCTCCACGGTTCCTGCGGTTTTGAGCACGCTGGACACTTGACCGGCATGGGCTGGAAGGCCGGCCGCTGGCTCGACACGGTTTACATGCAGATCGCCTTGGGCAGCGGTATTTCGACCGCGCCTATCGCTCCTGGGAAGGGCTGACGACCATGTCGCTGTTCGAGCGCTATCTCTCGCTATGGGTGGCCCTGTGCATCGTAGTCGGGATCGGTCTCGGCCATTTGCTCCCGGGCGCCTTCGAGGCGATCGCAGCACTGGAGATCGCCAACGTCAACCTCGTGGTGGCGGGCCTGATCTGGCTGATGATCATTCCAATGCTGCTGCGGGTCGATTTCGGCGCGCTCCATAGCCTTCGACAGCACTGGCGCGGCATCGGCGTCACCCTTGTGGCGAACTGGGCGATCAAGCCATTCTCGATGGCGCTGCTCGGCACGTTCTTTCTCGGCTATCTGTTCGCGCCGATGCTGCCTGATGGCGCATCGTCGTCCTACATTGCCGGGCTGATCCTTCTGGCTGCAGCGCCTTGCACCGCGATGGTCTTCGTCTGGTCCAACCTCGTCGAGGGCGAGCCGAACTACACCTTGAGCCAAGTGGCGCTGAACGACCTGATCATGGTCTTTGCCTTCGCGCCGCTGGTAGGTCTGCTGCTGGGTGTGGCATCGATCACCGTGCCGTGGAACACGCTGGCGCTGTCGGTGGGCCTCTACATCGTCGTCCCGGTGCTCATCTCGCAACTGCTCCGCCGCGCGCTCCTTCGCAGCGGTGAGAAGCGGCTCCAGCATTTCCTGTCCACCATCGGCCCAGTCAGCCTTGCCAGCCTGCTGCTCACGCTGGTGCTGCTGTTCGGCTTTCAGGGCGAGCAGATCATCCGGCAACCGCTGGTGATCGCGCTGATTGCCGTGCCGATCCTGTTTCAGGTCTATCTCAATGCCGGCATCGCCTACTGGCTCAGCCGCCGTTTCGGCGTGGCATGGTGCGTCGCCGGTCCTTCGGCTCTGATCGGCGCCTCCAACTTCTTCGAACTGGCTGTGGCCGCTGCCATCAGCCTCTTTGGCCTCAGTTCCGGCGCCGCGCTGGCAACGGTCGTAGGCGTGCTGGTCGAAGTGCCGGTGATGCTGTCGATCGTCACCTTGGTGAAGCGGACTCGCCCCTGGTACGAGAAAGGTATTTCCGCATGAGACTGCGCGAACTCGCCGTCCCCGATCATCTTCCTGCTTTGGACAAGGCTTTCGCGCTGGCTCGTCCCGCCGCTGGCCTTGGCCCGGACCAACCGCCTCCGCGCATCCTGCTGCTTTACGGCTCGCTGCGGGAACGCTCGTTCTCGCGCCTCGCCGTGGAAGAGGCGGCGCGCCTGCTGCAATTCTTCGGCGCCGAGACGCGCATTTTCGATCCTGGGGATCTGCCGCTTCCCGATCAGGTGGCGGGGGACGATCACCCGGCTGTTCATGAATTGCGCGAGCACGCGCTGTGGTCGGAAGGCATGGTCTGGTGCAGTCCGGAGCGCCACGGCCAGATCAGCGGCATCATGAAGACGCAGATTGATCATCTGCCGCTCCAGATGCGCGGGATGCGACCGACGCAAGGGCGAACGCTTGCAGTCATGCAGGTGTCCGGCGGATCGCAATCGTTCAACGCCGTCAATTCGCTGCGCCTGCTGGGCCGGTGGATGCGGATGTTCACGATCCCCAATCAGTCCTCGGTTGCGATGGCCTACAAGGAGTTCGACGAGGATGGGCGAATGCGGGCGTCGAGCTATTACGAGCGCATCGTCGATGTGATGGAGGAGCTGGTCCGCTTCACCGTACTGATGCGGCCGCACGCGGCGCAACTTGTCGACCGTTACTCCGAACGGAAGGAGGCAGGCATCACCGTCGATGCCGCTGCGGACCATTCTGCGATCGCGATTGCGCCTCAGACCTGATTAGCGACCGGTGTGCAATGGTCGCAAATGCGCTCAACCGATGGCAATGAATGTCCGATGTTGGGGTAAGGCTGCCTGCGTATGAATGACCGGGTTGGGGCGGTTGCTGCCTTCGATTTCCTCGAATTTGTAAAGGTCAACGACGGCCGCGCTGAGGGGCGAAAAAGCCTGTCGCAGTTGGTGTGATCGCGTCGCACCGTCCAGCCCCCGTCTTCCTTAACGGAAGGCGATCAACGTGAACGAGCCGAGCAGCTTGGCAACCGTCAACGAGAATTATAGCGCGAGATGTCAGGCCGAATGGCGAAGCGTGGCCTTTCGATTGCTTTGCTGGTTTCCCGATAAGGTGCCGCTGGCGCGATCATGAAGGAGGCTGGTTGTGACGCAGATTGAGCATCGCTCAGCGCCGTCGCATTCTCAGATGCCGTTGGCGGCATTGGAGAGCCCGCAAGATGACATCGCGTCGCAACCTCATAAGAATGGATGAAGAAGAAATCCGACAGTATCTCTACGACCAACGTCGCATCATTGTGGTCACCATCGGACCGGAGGGCATGCCGCATCCCGTGCCGATGAATTACGGTATCGACAACGCAGGTCGTGTCATCATAACAACCTTTCGCAAAAGCCAGAAAATCGCCAATCTTCGGCGAGATCCTCGGGCAACTTTACTCGTCGAAAGCGGCGACAAATATCACGAATTGAAGTCGGTTATCGTATATGCGGATGCCGATATCATTGTAGATCCGGATCTGGTGGCAGCAAATATGCGCCTTGTCCGATCAAGCAATTTGCTGGCCGCCACCAAAACGCCGGAAATGGACGAGCAGATCCGCGCGTCGATGGCAAAGCGCGTCGTAGTTCTGTTCACACCCTACAAATTTGTCAGCTGGGACCATTCGAAGCTGGGAGCGTATTATTGATTCGGCCGGGCATATTTGTTGGGGGCGAGCGAATGTGCGGCTTTCAAGGCCCCGATCAGATAGGCCTCGCGCGAGAGACCGGAGCGTGCCGCCGCGGCCGAGGGAACTTCCAGCCCAACAGGGCAGTGTGCCGGAAGTGCTGCAAGAAACGCGCCCAGCGGCAGGACGCCCGATCCGGGGAGGGACCGTTCTTCTCGCGCGTCCTGGTAATATCCGTCGTAGAATCCGGCTTCCTTGGCGTCGCAGAGCTGGGCGTAGCCTATCATTCGGTTGGGCAGCTTGCTCAGCTCCTCTAAAGTCCCGCCGGAGGAGAAAAAGTGCATGGCATCGACCAGAACGCCTGCATTTGTCGCCCTGGACGCATCGACGAGGTTCATTGCTGCGAAAATGTCGGGAACGGGCGTCGCCGGCAAGAATTCCACCGTCACGGGAATGCCGCGCTCCGCGCCCATTGCCGCAAAGGCGGCGAATTGTTCGAGGTTGCGAGCCGGATCCGGATCCATCGCGCAGACATTCAATCGCCTGGCACCCAGTTCGGCCATGAGATCGAAATCGGCTTCGGCATCAGCTATGCTTCGGCTAGGCAGAATGACGAAGCCTTCGCCAAGACTCACTTCCACTCCATGATCGGCAAGCGCCTGTTTCAACCGGCACAACCGTGGCCGGTCCCCGCGCAGTGTCCAGTCTGGCTCACCACCGAACGGCCCCGTAATCGGAGCGAGCCCCAGCCCAATGCGCCGGCATCCCAGTTTTGCCGCGAGTTCGACAAACACGACCGGTTCCTGACCGAGGACGCTGATGAATTCTATCCCGAACCTGCCGTTTGCAAAATCTTCCATTAGTTATTCCCTTTCCGGGCTCAAAGCGCGATGCGAGCTCAGCGTACGCGGCGGCCAGGCCGTCGTTCCTGTTGCGGTCTGCGATGACCACCGGAGGCTGGCAGCTGCATTTTGCCCTGTCGCGCCGGTTTGGCGTGGTTGAACTTCGATATCGCCCGTGCGCGGTACTGGTTGTCAGGATCCGTCAAGTCTAGGGCAGGGATTCCAGACAATTGTTTCACTACAGGCAAGAGTCAGGCGGTAATCCATCGGACCTGGCGAAGTGAGACATGGGAGAACCAGAGTGGCCGAAAGTGATGCCAAGGTACAGATGGACATCAGTGACGTCGAATGGCGGCTTGGTCACCAGGTCGGCGGCGGCGAGCTTTGGGAGCCATGCAACAAGACAGACATCCGCCGCTGGGTCATGGCAATGGACTACGTGAACCCGCTGCACTGGGACCAGCGTTTCGCGCAGGAAACCAAGTTCGGCGACATCATCGCGCCGCAGTCGATCTGTGTCGCGCTCGATTACGGGCATGGCAACAATCAGGCCTGCGTCGGCCGGATCGAGGGCCAGCACATGATCTTCGGGGGCGAGGAATGGTGGTGGTACGGCACCCATGTCCGCCCCGGCGACCATCTGAGCCATGAGCGCATCTTCACCGGCTACAAGCTGACCGACACCAAGTTTGCAGGGCCCACACTGTTCCAGCGGGGCGATACCATCCATCGCAACCAGCGCGGCGATCTGATCGCCAAGTCTTGCCCCACCGTGATCCGCTATCTGGCGAAGGAAGCAGAAAAGCGGGGCATGTACGCCTCCAGCGCCGGCGCACCGCGCAAGTGGACGTCGGCCGAACTGGCGGAGATCGATCAGGTGCGCCGCGACTGGTTTCTTTCCAACCGCGAAGGCAAATCGCCGCATTTCGAGGAAGTGTCGGTGGGCGACAAACTGCCGCGCCGGGTAATCGGGCCGCACTCGATCGCCAGTTTCACTACTGAATACCGCGCCTTCATTTTCAACATCTGGGGCAGCTTCTACTGGCAGGGGATCGAGGGCGTTCCCGATTGCTGGGTCAATCAGGACATGGGCTGGATCGAAGGATTCTCGTTCGACGAAGTGGGCGCAATGACCGATCCGCGCCTGCGCGACGGGCTCTACCTCGGCCCCTCGCGCGGCCATATCGACGATGGCCGCGCCAGCGAGATCGGCATGCACCGGGCCTATGGCTACGGCGCGACGATGGCAGCCTGGAATACCGACTACCTTGCGTTCTGGGCCGGGCATGACGGCATGGTTCGCCATGCCAAGAGCGAGTTCCGCGGGCCTGCGTTCGAAGGCGACGTCACCTATATCGAGGGGGAGGTCGTGGAGAAGATCGAGAAGTCCGATTGGGGCTTCCCCGTTGTGCGCGTGGAAGTGCGGATGACCGATCAGGACGGCAAAACCGTCGTCACCTCCGTCAACGAAGTCCAGTTGCCGTACTGAGGAGGACGGACATTGTCTTCGCACGATTTCGTCGTCGATCGCTCCGTCTCCATCGCGCGCGGGATCCCGCTTTGCGAGGAGGCGGGGTTAGGAGAACTGACGCTGGGCGACTTCCTGCGGGAAGTGACATCCCGCTATGGCGGCCGCGAAGCGCTGGTCCACCGCCTTGACGACGGGGCGCGCGAACGATGGAGCTATTGCGACCTTTGGGACCGATCGCGGGAGGTCGCCAAGGCGCTGATCGCGACCGGGCTGGGCAAGGGCGAGCGTGTCGGCGTCCTAATGACGAATCGGGCGGAGTTCCTTTCAGCGATGTTCGGGGCGGCGCTGGCGGGCGGTGTTGCCACGCCGCTCAGCACGTTTTCGACCCCGGCCGAACTTAACTATCTGATCGAGAATTCGGCGGTTTCGTATCTTCTTTTCGAGGAGAGCGTGCTCAAGAAGGATTTTCTTGAGATCGTTTGCGGGCTCGATCCGCTGATCGCTGCGAGCGCGCCCGGCTGTTATGCGTCTAGCCGGTTCCCGTTCCTGCGAGAACTCGCCGTGGTTGGCGGGGAAGGGAGGGGCGCTGTCCGGTCCTGGCGCGCTTTTCTGGATCTTGGGCAGGCGGTACCGGAAGACAGGCTGGATGCGCGGGCAAAAAGCGTGGTTCCGGCCGATCCGGGCGCACTGTTCTTTTCCTCCGGCTCGACCGCGCGGCCGAAGGGCATTCTCTCCGCCCATCAGGGCGTATCGCTGCAAATGTGGCGCATGGGGCGCCAGCAAGGGTTGAGTGACGCCGTGCGCAGTTGGACGGCTAACGGTTTCTTCTGGTCGGGCAATTTCTCGATGATTATCGGCGGCACCCTGTCGATGGGCGGGTCGCTGATCCTTCAGCGCACCTTCCACCCCGCAGAAGCGCTGGATCTCCTTCAGTCGGAGCGGGTGACCTTTCCCTTCGCATGGCCGCATCAATGGGAGCAGCTTACGGCGGCTCCAAACTGGCAAACGGTCGATCTTTCCTCACTGAAGTTCGTAGATACGGCATGCCCGATTGCCGCTCATCCAACGGTCACGACCACGTGGATCGAGCCCAAGCACTGCTACGGCAACACCGAGACTTTCACGCTGAGCGCAGCGTTTCCGGCGATGACCACCGCTAAAGACGCGGCCGAGAGCCACGGGGTGCCACTGCCGGGAAATCTGATCAAGATCGTCGATCCACTCACAGGACAGGCAGTCTCGCTGGGCGAAAACGGAGAGATCGCGGTCAAGGGACCGACCCTGATGCTGGGATATCTCGGCACGCCGCTGTTCGAGACTTTGGACGAGGAAGGCTACTTCCGCACCGGAGACGGCGGACGGCTCGACGAGGAGGGCCGCCTGCTCTGGCAGGGCCGGCTGAACGACATCATCAAGACCGGCGGCGCTAATGTCTCTCCGCTCGAAATCGACGAGGCCATTCGCGCGCTGCCTGGCATCAAGATGAGCCAGACCGTCGGCGTGCCGCATGAAACGCTTGGTGAAATCGTCGTTTCCTGCGTGGTCTTTCATGCCGACGGCGGAATGAGCGAGGATGCGGTTCGCGAACGGCTGCGTGCGGTACTGGCCAGCTACAAGGTACCGCGGCGGGTCATCGGCCTCGACGAGCAGCAGTTGGGATTGACCGGATCGGCAAAGATCAAGACATCCGAACTACGCTCGCTTGCGGCAACGTGGCTGGCGAGCGAAACGGGCTGACTAGAATTCGGGAATGGTCTGCCGCCAGCGCCGGGATCGACCGGCAGACGGAACAAGGGAGCGTGATGACGAACTTCCGGATAGGCAGCGCTCTGGTGGGTTCCGTGTTGGAAATGGAACTCACCGGCCGGCCGATTGCCTCTCTTGGGGCTTCGGACGAGCTCGTGGATCGCCATCGCTCATGGCTGGAGCCCTATTTCCTTCAGCCAGGAGACACCTGGAGCCTGAACTTTCGCAGTTGGGTGGTGCACGTCGATGATCTTGTCATCGTCATAGACCCGTGCAACGGCAACGGGCGCCCCAACATCATGCCGATGTTCGACATGCTCGACATTCCGTTTCTGGAACGGTTCGAGGCGACGGGTATTCGCTCGGAAGACGTCGATTACGTCTTCTGTACCCATTTCCACCACGATCACTGCGGATGGAATACGCAGCTTCGCGGCGGTAAATGGGTGCCGACATTCGCCAATGCCCGCTACCTTTTCGTGCAGCGGGAGTACGATCGCTGGCACCCCGACAACGCCGCCAGTGTCGCGTCCTTGCCCTACAACGATGGCGTGTACGAGCGGTCGATCGCGCCGGTCGTGGAAGCGGGCCTCGCCGATTTGGTCATGGAGCCGCATCGGGTTTCGGCCAGCCTCGCCATAGAGCCGGGTCATGGACACACGGCAGGCCATTGCATGATGCGTCTGCGTTCCAGCGGCGAGGAGGCGGTCTTTGCGGGCGACGCCATCCATCATCCGCTTCAACTGATCGATCCGAACATAAAGTTCGGCGACCATGACGACTGGGGAGCGGTCATCGAGACCCGGCGCCGTTTGGCGGCCGACAGCCTTGAACGTTCGACGCTGATTATCCCCGCCCACCTGCCAGTTCCTCATGCCGGTTACGTGCGGAAGGCGGATGGAGGGATGTGGTTCGAGGCCTACGCGCCGATGCAGGCCTAGCAAGAGGTCTCCCTATCGCCGCCAACCTCCATTTGGGGGCGATAGGGCGCGCCGCACGACGACACGCTGACTTCGGTATCATCGCTACAGCGAAGTTCGGCTGGCGGCGCGGGATTGTCGCGATCCGTCAAGTTTGAACCCACTACCCCGTTCCATTTGATGCGGACGCCGAAGGCGCTTCGGCCCGCACACGAAGAGATGGCGAGCGGTAATCGCGACGCATCCAGGGGAGGATTTCATGATTGGCCTGAACACCACGCGATCTGCGTCCATTTTCGCAATCGCCTGCGCGTCGGCAAGCTGGCCGGTAATGGCGCTTGCCCAGCAGTCCGCAGACGACAAAGCCGCATCGGCACCCACAGAAATCGTCGTGACGGCCCACGGCGCTCGGAAGCGTCGCGCGATGTGCCGATCAGCGTGACCTCGCTCGGGCCCCAGCAGCTTGCGACCGCCAATGTCGAGAGGCTGTCCGACACGGCCAAGATCACCCCCGGCCTGCGGTTCGATACGCAAGGCCCGGCAGTGCAGCCCACCATTCGCGGCGTCGGCACGGCCATTACGACGTCTGGCGGAGGGCCCAATGTCGGTATCTACGTCGACGGGTTCTTCCAGGCCAATACCTACATGTCGGACTTCAACCTGCTCAATGTGCGGAGCATCCAGGTTCTGAAGGGCCCGCAGGGCACGCTGTTCGGCCGCAACACCACGGGCGGCGCGATCCTCGTCACCACCGCAGACCCGAGCACCGAGACGAGCGGCGAGGCCAAAGTCAGCTACGGCCGTTTCAACGCGGTGAACGCGCAGGCTTACGCCACTTTCGGCATCAGCGACCGCGTGGCGATCGATGTCGAGGGGCTTTACCGGCGCGGAGACGGCTACTTCACGGACGTTTCGAACGGCAACGACAATATCGGCAAGTACGAGGACTGGTCGCTCCGCGTCGGCATGAAGGCCGAGCTCACGGACGATGTTTCGCTGCTCCTGCGCTGGGTCCACGCGGAGACCAACGATCCCACCACCCAGTTGGTCAACGCCGACGTCGACAAGACCGGCAGCGCCGGCTTTCTTCGACAAGGTTTCGGCGGCCGGTCAGGCGATCTACGGAACCTCCAGTTCCAAGGGGCTGCCGCTGGTGTACCTCTATGCGCCAACGGGCACTTTCGCGACCAAGCCGGGCGATGTGCTGCTGAATACGCCGGTGAGCTTCCGCTCGAATTCCGATGCGCTTCAGGCGACGCTGAAGGCGGACCTGGGCTTTGCTGACTTCACCTCGTACACGCAGTATCGCAAGGACCTGTCGCCCTATTACGGCGACCTCGATGCCACCGCGATTCCGATGTTCAACATCTATGTCGGCGTCAATGACGAGACCTGGAGCCAGGAATTCCTGGTGAATTCCAAGCCCGGCTCAAGGTTGCAATGGACGGCGGGCCTCAACTACTTCCAGATTCGCGACACCTGGGATATCGGCGCCAGCTTCGGCGGATCGCCCTTTGGGCCGTTCGGCGGCTCCAGCACCACCACGAAGTCCTACGCGGCGTTCCTCGATGCGACTTATGAGGTGAGCGACAAGCTGTTTCTGACGCTGGGCGGCCGTTACAGCCATGACACGGTTGGGGATGCCTACTTCATCACCAACTTCACGACCACCAGCTACACCGGCCCCAATGGCGAGCAGGTGCCCTGGACAGGCGGCGCGGGCGTGCAAATCCCGGTCCAGACCCTGAAGAACGACAGCTTCACGCCCCGCGCGGTGATCCGTTTCAAGCCCAGCGAGGAATCGAGCGTCTATGCGTCCTACACCAAGGGCTACAAGGCGGGCATTCTCAACGTCGGCGGCTATTCGCAGCAGCCGGTGAAGCCCGAGAAGATCGATGCCTTCGAAGTCGGGTACAAGTACGACGACCGGGTGTTCTCGGCCGATCTTGCCGGCTTCTTTTACGACTACAAGAACTTGCAGGTTTCCAGCTACCAGAACGGCACTGCGCAGATCCGCAATGCCGCATCCTCGGAAATCTACGGCATCGAAGCTCAGCTGCGCTACAAGGTGAGCAGCGCGTTCTCGCTTCAGGCTGGCGCATCGTGGACCCATGCCCGCTACAAGTCGTTCAGCAACGCACCCTATTACAGCTACTGCGATCCGGCGGTCACCGATCTGACCAACTCGATGGCCTGCATCCCGACATCGCTCGGCGGAACCGGCCCTGGCGCGTTGACGCAGACCTCGACCGATGCCTCGGGCTTCAAGATGCAGCGCGCGCCCGAGTTCACCGGTAACATCGGGGCTAGCTATGGCCTTGATCTCGGCGGCGGCAAGCTCGCGCTGTCCGGCAACCTCTACTATACTTCCAGCTTCTACTTCGACCCTTCCGAGCAGTTCCGCCAGAAGGGATACGAAGTCCTGGCGCTCAGGGCGGAGTGGACCGATCCCACCGACCGCTACACCGTCGCGGTGTTCGGGGACAATGTGACCAATCGGCGCTACCGCACGCAAGTGCTGTTCAACACGCTGGGCACGGGTGCCGTCTGGAATTCGCCGGTCACCTACGGCATCGAACTGAGCGCGAAGTTCCGATGAAGGCGCTGTGCCTCATCGCGCAACCGGGTGAGGGCGGCGATCGGCTCCAGCTTGACCAAAGCCCCTCGCTTCCGGTCGGTCCCGGCGAGATCCGGGTTCGCGTGCGTGCAGCTTCGCTGAACTTCAGGGACGGCCTCGTCGTTGCAGGCGTTTTCCCCGCGCCGGATGGCTTGATCCCGCTGTCCGACGGCGCGGGGGAAGTCATCGAACTGGGAGAGGGCGTTACCCAGTTCGAGCTGGGCGACCGTGTGATCAGCCTGTTCCATCCCAATTGGACCGACGGCCAAATCGATCGTGCCGAACTGAACAATTCGCCCGGCGGACCGGCCGATGGCTTCGCGTGCGAGGAAGTCGTGCGGCCGGTCCGGCATTTCACACGGGCACCCCGAAACCTCTCTTTCCTTGAAGCCGCGACGCTCCCCTGCGCCGGCATGGCGCGCGGTCGTCGCGGACGGCGGGGTGAGGCCCGGTTCGCGTGTGCTTATCCTGGGAACGGGCGGGGTGTCGCTGTTTGCGCTGCAATTCGCCAAGGCGGCGGGCGCAACCGTCCTCGCCGTCACGTCCTCGCCCGAAAAAGCCGATCGCTTGCGCCTCCTTGGCGCGGATCACGTGATCGACCGGACCGTGACGCCGGAATGGGGCACGGCGGTGGTTGAGCTGAGTGACGGTCTGGGCGTGGAGCATGTGATCGAGGTGGGCGGTCCCAACACGCTGGCGCAAAGCTTCAAGGCGGCGCGTACCGGAGCGCATATCGCCATCATCGGGGCGACGGCGGGCTTTGAAACAGACATCATGCCGTTCGCCATCGTGCAGGCAAAACGGCTCCGTTTGCAGGCCGTGACGGTGGGCAGTCGGCGAGATCAACTCGACATGGTCCGCGCGATCGAGGCGCATGACATGCATCCGGTGATCGACCGGGCCTTTCCTCTCGAAGGATTTGCAGACGCGCTGGCGCACATGCGCTCAGGCACTCAGCTCGGCAAAGTCTGCCTGGAAATCTGAAGGGATTGAGGCGTGACCACAATTCAAACGGCAAATGGAACGATTTGCGAGAAGGACCTCGGCCGGGTCCTGATCCACGAACATATCTTCCTTATGGATATGGAATACACCTTCAATTATCGGCCCGATTTCCTGTCGCCCAAGACGATCGACGATGCAGTCTCGCGGCTCGATGATTTGAAGGCGGCCGGATTCGACACGATCATCGACCTCACCGTTCTGGGACTTGGGCGGCACATGCCCAGTATTGCAAAGGTTGCAGCCCGAACCGGCATCAACATCATCGTTTCGACAGGCGCCTATACGTTCGATGCCGTCCCCGCGCCTTTCCAGTTCTGGGGCCCCGGATTGCTGCACGATACCGGCGTAGAGCCGATGGTCGGGCACTTCGTAGCCGATATCGTCGAGGGTATAGCGGATACCGGCATCAAGGCCGGAATGCTGAAATGCGCGATTGATGCCCCCGGCCTGACGGGGGGCGTCGAACGCATCATGCGGGCCGTCGGGCGCGCCCATGTGCTGACGGGGGCTCCGATTACCGTTCATACCTCGGCAAAACAAGAAACCGGCCTCATCGCGCAGAAAGTGCTGTCCGAGGAAGGCGTCGACCTTGAGAACGTGGTGATTGGCCACAGCGGCGATACTGCGGACCTCGATTACCTGATGCGGATTGCGGACCGGGGTTCGATGCTGGGAATGGACCGTTTCGGCGTGGAGTTCGAGATTTCGATGGAACAGCGCGTGGCCACAATCGCTGCGATGGTCGGACGAGGCTACGCATCTCAGATGGTCCTGAGCCACGACTGCTGCTGCTGGTCGGATTTCTTTCCCGAAGTCGCCGATTATAACCAGGCCATGCCTCGCCATCACTACCTGCATATTCACGACGACGTGCTCCCGGCGCTTCGCAATGCCGGCGTGTCTCAACTCGACATCGAGCGCATGCTGATCGCCAACCCTCGGCGGGTACTGGTGAAAGAGCGTGTGTCTCATTGACGAGAAAATGACGAGCGGGGGCCGGAATCTCGATGACCCGCAAGTTCAAGTGTCGCGATCCGTCAAGAGTTTGGGGTCGGCCTGGCGGTAAGCAACAAACGGTCAGGCGCCGCATGCCGACAAGGAGAGGAATGCATGACCCCCGATTTAACCGCTCTCGCCGATCGCGAGGCAATCCGCGATTGCATCGCCCGCCTCGCGCGCGGCGAGGACCGGCGCAGCGCGGACCTGATCCGGTCGTGTTGGTGGCCGGAGGCCCGGTTCGACTATGGGGTCCACGCCGCCGATTTCGAAACCTATCTCGCCTGGGTGGTGCCCGGCGCCGATGCGATCAAGGACACGCAGCACCTGATCGGCCAGTCGGTCATCGTGCTCGACGGCAATAAGGCGCGCGTCGAAAGCCATGTCTTTTCCTATCACCGGATCGATATGGGCCAAGGGCACAAGGATGGAGATCGCGATACCTGCATCGGCGGGCGCTACCTCGACACGTTCGAAAAGCGCGATGGCGAATGGCGCATCGCAGACCGCGTGATGCTCTACGATTGGGAGCAGGACTGGGGCGCCGCTGCGGACTGGTCCAAGGGCGTGATGGGCTATCCCTTCACGGCGGAGCATTTCCCGGGCCGGGCGAAGGGCGATTTCAGTGAGCGCTGGTTCGCCGGAGAGACGGCATGACCGCGCCGCTGGCCGGAAAGGTCGCGCTGGTCACCGGCGCCAGTCGGGGGATCGGGAAGGGGATCGCACTGGTCCTCGCCGAACAGGGGGCGACCGTCTACGTCACCGGACGCACGGTGCGGGAAGGGGACTATTACCTGCCCGGAACGTGGGCGGCACCGCGGCCGAATGCGACACGCGCGGCGCGGAGAGCGGCGGGCGCGGTATTGCCGTCGCTTGCGATCATGGCGACGATGCGGCCGTCGCCGCTCTGTTCGAACGGATCGCGGCCGAGCAGGGCCGGCTCGACATCCTCGTCAACAATGCCTTCTCGCTCTCCGACGATCTGCTGGAACCCAAGGGATTCTGGGAAAAGCCGCTCTCCAATCTGGAGATGTGGGATGTGGGCGTCCGCTCCAACTACGTGGCGGCGTGGCACGCAGCGAAGATCATGGCGCCGCAGAAATCGGGGCTGATCGTTGCGATCTCGGGCTTTGCGGCGGTCACTTATACCTATGGCGTGATCTTCGGCACGTCCAAGTCAGCCGTGGACCGCATGGCGCGTGATATGGCGATAGAACTTGAGCCGCACGGCGTCGCGTCCCTGACGCTGTGGCAGGGGCTGACCTTGACCGAGAAGGCCAAGGACAACCTTGCCAAGATGGGCGACCGGATGACTACCTCGATCACCCAGATGCACGGCAGCAGTGTGGAGCATCCCGGCCGCGTCATCGCCGCGCTGGCCGCCGATACCGATGTGATGAAGCGGTCCGGCGGCGAGTTCGTCACTGCCGAACTGGCGCAGGAATACGGGCTTACCGATGTGGACGGGCAAGTGATCCAGTCCGCCCGCGCCACGCGCGGATCGCCGATCTGGAAACCGATTGCGGAGGTGAACTATCGTGGCAAGTGAAGCCGCACAGGACCGCGCGGCGCGTCTGGACGCGCTGCTGGACAAGCAGGACATCCACGAATGCCTCGCCCGCTTTTCGCGCGGAATGGATCGGTTCGACCGGAACGTCTACCTCTCCGCCTTCTGGGACGATGCCGAGATGGCGGCCGGGCCTTTCGTGGGCTCTGCGGCGGATTGCTGGGACTGGGCGGTACCGATGCACGAGGCGGGGCAGATCGTTACCCACCATGCGCTGCTGCAGACCACCATCGATCTGGACGGCGACAGCGCGCATAGCGAGACCTACTACCAGTTCGTCGGCCGCAATCGGGATGAAAGCCTGTGGATCGCGGGCGGCCGCTACGTCGACCGGCTGGAGCGTCGAGGCGGCGAGTGGAAGATCGCGCTGCGCACCAATGTGATCGAGTGGGGTTGCCTGCCGCCACCGATGCCGATCCCCTTCGCCGATGTGCCCGATATCGCGCTGAACGGCGTTTCCGCGCGCAGCAAGGACGATCCGTCGTATCAGCGGCCACTCGTCAACCGGCGCGCGCTGCAGAATCCGGTGAAGGGGTGACGGGCATGGCACGGCTTTCGGATGGTCTTGTGGGCAAGGTCGCGGTTGTTACCGGCGCCACGCGCGGCATCGGCAAGGGCATTGCCTGCGCGCTCGCCGAACATGGGGCGACCGTTTACGTCACCGGCAGGACCTCCGGTGCGGGCCAGCACTCGCTGCCGGGAACGCTGGCTGAAACGGTGGCGGAGGTGAACGCGCGCGGCGGCAAGGGCGTGGCCGTGGCGCTCGATCTCAAGGATGACGCCCAGATCGCTGACCTGTTTGAACAGGTTCGCCGGGACGAGGGGCGGCTCGATCTGCTGGTCAACAATGCCATGGCCATTCCCGATGCGATGACCCGGCGCGACGGCTTCTGGGAGAAGCCGGTCAGCGAATGGGAAATCTGGGATACCGGGATGCGCGCCGCCTATATCGCCGCCTGGCACGCGGCACGCGTCATGGTGCCGCAGGGATCGGGTCTGATCGCCGCGCTGTCCGGCTATGTGGGCGTGACCTATACTTACGACCTCGTGTTCGGCACCACCAAGACCGCGACCGACCGGATGATGCGGGACATGGGCCATGAACTGCGCGGGACAGGCGTTTCGGCAGTCTCGCTGTGGCAGGGCTTCACTTATACGGAGCGGGCGGTTGAAAACCTGAAGACGGTTCCGGGCATGGCTGGCCTGCTCAACAGTGCGGTCGGCTCGTCGCCCGAGTTTCCGGGCCGGGTGATCGCGGCGCTCGCAATGGACCCGCAAGCCGGATCGCGTTCGGGCGGCACTTTCATCAACGCGGAGCTGGCCGCCGAATACGGCCTGACCGACCGCGATGGACGAACGATTCCGTCCCTCAGGGAAACGCGCGGCGCCCCTCTTTGGGCGGCTGGCGATACAACGTGGAGAGCAGCATGAGCGAACGTCGTTTCGATGGCCGGGTCGCCGTCATCACTGGCGGCGCCCGCGGGCTGGGGCGCAGTTATGCCGAACTGCTTGGCTCGCTCGGCGCCAGAGTCGTCATCAACGACAATGGCAGTGCCTTGTCGGGGAGCGGATCGGATGCTGGACCTGCCGAGGAGGCGGCCCAGGCCCTGCGCAATGGCGGATTTGAAGCTGTGTCCTCGACCGACAGCGTCGCGACGCCCGAAGGAGGCAAGGCAATCGTCGAGGCCGCGCTGGATGCTTTCGGCCGGATCGACGTGCTGATCCACAACGCCGGCAACAACCGTTTCGCGATGCTGGACGAAATCAGTTACGAGGATTTCCGCGCGGTGGTGGATGTCCACCTGCTCGGTGCCTTCCACGTTGTTCGCCCGGCGTTTGAGCGCATGACCAAGGACGGTTATGGACGCATCGTCCTGACGGGATCGATCGGCGGCCTCTATTCGATGCCTAGCGTGGTGAACTACGCGGTATCGAAATCCGGGATGATCGGCCTCAACAACATCGTGGCGATCGAAGGCGCCGCGCGGGGAGTGAAGTCGAATATCATTCTGCCCGGCGCGGTTACCCGGATGGCGGAGGGGCTTGATACCTCTCAGTACCCGCCGATGGGGCCGGACCTCGTGGCGCCCGTCGTCGGGTGGCTGGCGCATGAGAGCTGCACGGTATCAGGCGAGATGTACGTTTCGATGGGCGGGCGCGTCGCGCGTGCCTTTATCACGGAGACGGAGGGGCTATACCGGCCGGATTGGACCATCGATGCAGTCGGCGAGAATATCGACGGGATCCGCGATACAAACCACTTGTGGACCTTCCATCCGGCCGAGGACGGATTTGCTCAACACATGGCGCGCAGCTTCGAGCTTGTCAGGGAGCGACAGGCTTGATGTGTGAACTGCCTCGGCACCTGCATTTGCGCCGGCGCACGGAGCTAATACAAGAGCTATCCGGACTTCGCATTGATGGTATGTGGGGCCTGCCCCTTTGAGGGAATACAGACACGCAGTATTGCCTGCCCTTCCATTCACGACCTTCACGGCATCGCATAGGCGTTTTGGAGCTTGGCTGGGGTTGATGGCGCAACCTTTGGGTTCAAACTGGACGGCAGTCGTCAGTAGATATCGGCTTCCAACGCAAAAAACCGAGAGATGAACCAGATCCCCGTTCCGGCTGAGCTGTGGAGGCAACAATCGGCTTCCGAGACGATACAGGCGCGAATTCTTCGATTCTTGCCTGAGCTGATCCTCGAACTCGGCGGGCAACCGATGGATATACTCGGGCCGTTCGATCTCGACCGCGAAAGCTGCGCCCTGGAGGGGCGGGTCACTTGCCGGCAATGGGCCGAGGTACTCGAATTTGCTGCTGCAACGCTCAACGTCGAGGATTTCGGAATGCGGCTTGCCTTGCGGCAGGGCGGGACCGCGTTGTTCGGCCCCTTGGGCAACGTAATGCGAAACTGCCGAAATTTCGGCGAGTCCCTCGCCTACGCTGCGACGCATAACTCGGCCCACAGTCTTGGCGCGAGGGTTTGGATGGGTCGAACCGCTTCGGGAAATACGGTTTTCATGGGGCATGAACTGCTCGCGCAGGGCATTTCCAGCCGCAGTCAGGCCATCGAACATGCACTGCTAGCAGGCCACCTCGCGGCGCGGGCAATAACGGGTGGGCAGGTCGGCGTGCGCAGGGTTCATTTCCGGCACGATGCGATTTCATCGCCCGCGATATACCGGCGCTATTTCCGATGTGATGTCCGTTTTTGCTGCAACGAGGACGGCGTTGCATTTGCGGCCGAAGACCTCCAAAAATCGATCATCGAGCCTGACGAAGTTTCGCTGTGCGACCTAATCGAGCGCATCGACAGGGAGTATGGCACCCAGCGGCCACCATTTCACGCTCAGGTTCGCGGCGTGCTGATGCAGTTGCTGTGGACCGGCAACAGCGTTGTTGAGGACGTTGCGCATGTATTGAAGTTGCATGTGCGCGCGCTTCATCGCCGCCTCCACGCCGAGCAGTGCACCTTCCAATTGATAAAGGATGAAGTTCGGCGCGACGTCCTGATGTACTATCTCCAGCACACATCGCTTCCATTCGGGCGGATCTCCGAAAAACTGGGGTTTTCCGAACAGTCTGCAATGTCGCGCTTTGCAAAATCTCAGCTGAACAAGTCGCCAAGAGAGTATCGACGGGCCGAGGCGGGGTTTGTTTAGGCGAGGGGAAAATTGGATCGGTTCGTAGCAGCACGCCCATATTGGCCCGAATCTCCCGGGCGGCCCGGTCAATCTCGCCACCACCAGATACTGATTCAAAGCGATCCGTGCCGCGTTGGAGCTGTATCATTTCAACTCAGGAAATTCTGTATGCGTGGTGCAGTTGCTGCATCACCTCCTGAGCAATGCGTGAGAGGAGGCCGGCTCTCTCGCGAGGCTGCAGATGCGTGACCTATGATCATGTTCGCAATTGTTATCTGCCGCTAAATGGACCGCGGCATTCATCTAGATGCCACCGGTCCGTGGATTCCTCAGCAAATAAATTTCTTGCCTAAACTCTGGGCTTTAGAGCATTTTTGCGGTGCACGCTTTGCCGGGTTGAGCCCTTCGGGTCGCAGCTGAATGGCCTCTGCAGAACGGGCTGCGCCTTTGATGGCGCTGCATACAAGAGAAGTTGGCGAAAACAATGTCGAATGGTGGTTTGCTGGGAGTCCTTCAGGACAATCGCCCAGCATTGCTACGATTCCTCATGCTTCGAGGGGCAACCGCCGAGGAGGCTGAGGATGGGATCCAGGAGATCTCAATCCGTCTGGCGACGGGGCCCGTGGCGCCCGTGGCGCAGCCTCGCGCTTACTTGTATCGGATGGCATCAAACCAGTTCCTCATCAACCGGAGGACGGCCGAGCGCCGCTCGCGGCGGGAGGAGGATTGGGTCGAGGCAACAACGGGCGATCCACCAGAGATCGACGATCGTCCTTCGCCCGAAGCGGCAATGATCGCCGCGCAGCAGTTGCGCGTGCTCCAGGTCGTGCTCGATCGGCTGCCCGAGCGCACGCGAAGCATCTTCCGGCGCTTTCGCCTGGACGGCGAGCCGCAGCGCGAAATCGCCGAGGATCTCGGCATCAGCGTAAGTGCCGTGGAGAAGCATCTGGCACGGGCATACGAGGCCGTCGCATCTATCCGCAAAAGACTTGATGGGGATCGGTTGCCTGAGCGGCATCTCAGGTCGGGGGTAGACCGCAATGGAAATTGAAATGCAACCGATCGACCGCGAAGCAATCGACTGGCTCGTGCGCCTTCGCCACGGCGACGACAGCGTATGGGACGCGTTTGTCGAATGGCTTGCCGCAGATCCCAGGCATCAGCAGGCCTATGACGAGATCGCTCAGGTCGATTTCGAACTCGATGACTTATTGCCGCAGGTATCGTTCGTCGAAAGTGCCAACGACGACGCGTCGGAAGCCGACGTTTTCGAAGGATCGGCATCATCGAAGTGGCGGTTCTGGGCGCCGGCCGGACTTGTTGCGGCTTCGCTCGCGGCCGTGCTCTCCTACACGCAGTTCAGCACCGATCGCTACGAGGTCTTTACGGGGCCGGGCGAGACGCGGGAAGTAGCGATCGCACCGGGTTCGAGCGTCAGGCTAAATGGCGGCACCAAATTGGTTCTCGATCACAAGGACGCGCGATTTGCTTCGCTCGAGGGCGGCGAAGCATTTTTTCGAATTCAGCATGATGCGGACCGGCCCTTCACCCTTCGGGTCGGCGACAACCAGGTCCAGGACGTTGGTACGGTTTTCAACGTGGTTCACAGCAACGGTGCCGTACGTGTTTCGGTCGCTGAGGGCGAGGTCCTGTACAATCCGCGTGCCGAGGCAGTGAGGCTAACTGCCGGTCAAGCGCTTGTTGACGCCGGTAGCGGCGCCGCAATTGATGTGGCAACGGTAGATGCGAAGGCAGTCGGAGCCTGGGAACGCGGACAGTTGATTTATTCGGCCGCTCCTCTCTCGCAAGTCGCTGGCGATCTCGGTCGTAAGCTCGGTGTCTTCGTTAAAGTGGAGGGATCGCTTGCAAACCGGAAATTCTCGGGCACGCTGTCGCTCGACGGATCGGGGACGAAGCAGCTTTCCCGAATCGCCTTGGCTCTCGGCGTTGGCCTGGAAGAACGGCAGGGCGGATGGATCATGAAGCCGGGGGACGGTGGCGCGCACTAACTGGGTTCTTGCGTTTGCAGGACTGACGACATGCATTCCCGTAGCGGCCGTAGCCCAATCAACGGATTTTCGGGTAGCTCCGGGACGTCTCGGCGACGTTGCCGCGACGCTTGGAGCGCAGGCGCGCGCCACTGTCGCCGTGCCCGATCCGGAAATTGCCTTACGTCATTCACCCGGAGTGAAAGGCACTCATTCGCTTCGCGAGGCAGTGTCCCGGATACTCAAGGGCACGGGCGCGCGTGCGGTCTTTCATGATTCCCGGACAATCTCCATCGTTGCAGGGCGGTCGCGCGCCACGGAGCCTGCCCTTTCGGTAAAGGCAACTCCTCCGCCCGAAACCGTGGGCGAGGATATCGTGGTCGCCGCCAGCAAGCAGCACGTGACGATCGATCGCTATCCCGGATCGGTCAAGGTCATCGGCCTCACGCCTGCCTGGACGGCCGCCAACGGTTTCCAGGGAACTTCGGCGCTTACCGCGCTACAGCCCACCCTAAGTGCAACTGATCTTGGGCCCGGGCGCAACAAGCTCTTCATTCGCGGCATCGCCGACAGCAGCTTCAGCGGCCAGACGCAGGCGACCGTGGGCGAATACCTCGGAAACGTGCGGCTTAACTACAATGCGCCCGATCCCGATCTGAACCTCTACGACATGTCGCGCATGGAGGTTCTAGTCGGTCCTCAAGGCGCGCTTTATGGGGCAGGGTCCCTTGGCGGCATAGTTCGTCTCATGCCGAATATGCCGGATCCCGATCGATTTGCCGTCTCGGGTGCCGTCAACCTCGGTGTGACCCAGCAAGGCGGCATCAGTCGGGATGGTGCGGGAATGCTGAACATTCCTTTGGCCGACGGTGTTGCCGCCCGCCTTGTAGTCTATGGGGGGTATGCCGCCGGCTACATCGACGCACCCGAGCAGGGGCGACGCGACATCAATGGATCGAAACGGTATGGCCAGCGGATCAGCCTCAGGACCGAAGACTTATCGGGCTGGACACTGGACCTCGGTTTCGTCTTCCAGAACATTTCGGGGAACGACGGGCAATACACCATCAAGGGTGAGCCGCCCCTAACGCGCTCGGGCACCACCATGCAGCCCTTCGAGAACAATTACCGCCTCGGCTACGTCAGCGCCGAGCGGCCGATCGGCAGCGTGGAACTGACCACGACGACATCGCTCAGTTTGCACCATCTGGTAACAACCTACGATGCCACGGGCTACGATCAGTCTACCAGGCCCGCGCTCTACACCGAGCACGACGCCGTGCTATTGTTCTCCCATGAAACCAGGGTGTCGGGGGGCGGTTCGAACAAGCCCTGGGTCGCGGGTGTCTCCGCAATCGTGAACTCAAGCTATGTGACTCGTGACTTCACCACTGCGGATGGTCCTTACGAAATACCCGGCGTCGTCAACCGGCAGGCCGAAGTGGCGGTCTTCGGTCAGATGTCCCGGCCGCTTGGTCCGACGCTCACCGGCACCATCGGTGGACGTCTCACATACAGCGCGACCACGGGCTTCCTTACCGGCGTCAGCTTCGAGGACCTGCCAGCTTCGCAAAGGCGGGCAATGCGCTTCTCGGGCACTTTCGCTCTCGATTGGCGTCCCGGCGGGCCTGTCTCCGGTTTCTTCCACTATCAGCAGGGCTATCGGCCCGGCGGCCTTGGATATGGGCTTTCCGAAACCGGTATCGCCGCGCAGCGGTATGATGCCGACGATCTCCACATGAACGAGCTCGGCGTCCGGATCGGCGATGCCGGGAGTGATACACTCTCTGCGCGCGCGGCTGTCTTCATGGCGATCTGGCGCAACATCCAGGCCGATCTCATCGGCAGCAGCGGCTTTTCCTATACGGCCAATATCGGGCAGGGCACCATTCACGGGCTCGACGGGGAAATCATCTGGAAGCCGCGCCGAGGCGTCTCGATCTCACTTGCGGCGTTTCTCAATGACAGCAAGGTCGGGAAACTCAGGCCGGGGATCGAGCCGAGCACATCCCCCGATGTCCTCGATATCTCTCGGACGCTGCCGGACGTTGCGCGTAGCGGCAGCCAATTCACCGGGGAGTGGAGCGGTCGACTTGGTGCCCGGACGATGGCAACCGCTCGTGGATCGCTGCGCTATGTCGGGCGCTCTCAACTGGGGATCGGCTCGCCGCTTGATGTCTCTCAGGGCGACTACGCCGTTGCCGACCTGTCGCTCCAGCTTCAGCGAGGAAAATTCGGGCTGACTCTTTCCCTCGACAACGTCACCGACACGCGGGGCAACACGTTCACATTCGGGAACCCCTTCACCTTGTGGCAGCGCAATCAGATGACGCCGCTACGTCCGAGGACGGTGCGGCTCGGCCTCCAGGCGAATTGGTAATGCTGCCGGGGAAACGGCGCTGTTTGGAATGATAATTTTCTAGTGAGGATGCTCCACCGGAGTGGTGTCTCAGAAGCGAATGGAGTCCACATTCCGTCGCGGTCCAGCCGGATCGCTCGCTCAATCCGACCCGGTTTCGATGCACCGCGTCCCTGGCGTTGACCCTGTCTCCGCCCGAGGCACGGGCGACCTTGGCAGGTGTGTGAAGTGCCTTTTGGCTGACGGTGAGTGGGCTCTCCTTCGCTTGTGTAGTGGATCCCGCCGATGCGGGATCGAAGGAGAATTGTTCCGCATGAACCAATATCTTGCCGGTCGCGCCCGCCTCCTCGCAGCCAGCGCCATGCTCTTTCCGCTTCTCTGGGCCGGTTGCGCCAACGCTCAGCAGTGGAGCCGTCTTCCGACCGACAATTCCAGTTCGCCCAATGATGATCACGTGATCGTCGGTGTAGGGGCAGGCTATGCACCGGCCTACCAGGGGGCCGATGACTACCGTGTCCTGCCAATGCCGGTGATCGATGTCGACGTTGGGCCGTTCTATGCCAACTTGCGCAACGGCTTAGGCATCAAGGCCGTCGACACCGGCACGGTCACTCTGGGCGGCGGCGTCACTTTCACGCCAGGATACCGCGCGAAGGATGTTCCAGATGGCATCGGCAAGCTCTCGATCGGGTTGGGCGGGCGCCTCTTCGCCAGCGTGAAGGCCGGCGGCATCTCGGCCACCATCGGCGCGACCAAGGGTTTCGCCGGCGGAACCGAGGGGCTGCTCGCCGATGCCAGCGTGTCTTACCCGGTCCGCGTCGCGCCGCGCCTCACAGTCATTCCCACGGTTATGACAACCTGGGCCGACAGCAAGTACAACAACGGCTACTTCGGCGTGAGCGAATCCCAGTCGCTCGCCTCGGGCCTTTCGCAGTTCAAGGCGGGTAGCGGCTTCAAGGACGCATCGGCCATGCTCACGGTCAGCTATCTCATGACCGACCACATTATTGTCAGCGCCTCGGGAGGGGTGACGACTCTGCTGGGCGACGTGAAGGATAGCCCGCTCGTCTATCACAAGACCCAGCCGGCCGGGTTCATGACTGTCGGGTATCGTTTCTGACAGCAGCGGGATCGCCGCGTCGTTCCGCCTGTAACGGGCAGGGCGGCGCGGCGATCGCATTCTGCGCTCAGGAAAGTGCGCAGAATTCAAGCCGTTTGGCAGCGTGACGGCAGCGTTTGTCTGGTAGGAGGGCTTTGCGCTAAACGTGGCAGGCGATCATGATTGCATCTGAAATTCAGGCAGCCCTCGGAACGGGCGAAGTCGCGCGAGTGTCAGGAGCCGGCCGGCTCCCATCATGCTTTGCCGTTACAGATCTTCTGAGCGCCGCAATCGGAGCAGTGGGCACTGCGGCAAGTTCGCTTCTCTCGTCGATGGCCATAGTGCCGGCCCCGCCGTCCGTAACCGTCGACCGCCGCCTTGCCTCGCTTTGGTCAAGTCGCTCGATCTATCCCGTTGGATGGGAGCTGCCGCCCGTCTGGGATATCGTGGCCGGAGACTATCGCACTCGCGACGGCTGGATAAAATTGCATACAAACTTGCCGCATCATCGCCGTGCGGCCCTGAAGGTGCTGGGCGCGCAGCCTGCCCGTGAAGCAGTCGCATCGGCTGTGGCGGGCTGGGACGCAGAGCTGCTTGAAGCGGCAATTGTCGCTGAAGGCGGAGTAGCGGCCAAGATGCGATCGCGCGATGAATGGAAAGACCATCCTCAAGGAAGGGCAATTGCATCCGAACCTCTTGTCGCGTGGAGCGTAGAGGGCAGAGCATCGCTGAAGGCATGGAACGCGACACGGGCAAAGCCGCTCGCGGGCCTGCGGGTTCTGGATCTGACGCGCGTCATCGCAGGTCCTGTCGCGACGCGCACTCTGGCGGGTCTGGGGGCTACTGTGCTCAGGATCGATCCTCCGGGCTGGGCAGAGCCGAACATCGTGCCGGACGTCACTCTGGGCAAACTCTGCGCTCAGATGCGACTGGACACTCCTGAGGGGCGCTCGTCGTTCAGGGATCTTCTGGCCGGCGCTCACGTTCTCGTTCACGGATATCGCCGCGGGGCTCTGGAGGGCCTCGGCCTTGGAGAGGACATGCGGCGGCGCCTCAAACCGGATCTGATAGAAGTGTCGCTCGACGCTTATGGATGGACCGGTCCATGGACGCATCGCCGGGGGTTCGACAGCCTGGTGCAAATGAGCAGCGGAATAGCCGATGCGGGCCGCAAATGGGCGGGCCGGGAAGAGCCCACGCCGCTGCCCGTCCAGGCGCTCGACCATGCGACCGGCTACCTTATGGCAGCAGCGGTCCTGGCGGCGCTCGATCGGGCCGTTCAGGGACTGGGCATCAATTGCGCCAGACTGTCGCTTGCCAAGACAGGCGATTTGCTCGCCCGGAGCCCTGCCCAGGAGCAGGGGGAGCTGGGTCTCCAGCCAGGCAGTGACGATTTCACTCTCGCCGTGGAATCGACCGCCTGGGGAGACGCGCGGCGCCTTCGCTCGCCGCTGGATATTGGAGGAGCCGCCCTGGCCTGGTCCTCACCGGCGGTCGAACTTGGAACCTCTGGCCCGGTATGGCCCGATGATGCCAAGCCACTCGTCTAAGGGGTAACCGGTGCGTTGATACTGGCTCACCTTCCGGCCTGTGAAGGTCGGAAGGTCGCTGCCGCCTTGCGGTCACTTGCCGAAGAATTGCGCAAGCTTGAGATCGACACGAACGCCCAGAACGAGAGCATTCGGTATGTCGGTCTTGCGGTTGCTCGCGTAGATCGGGTCGGGATTTATCGCGTACTGAATGTTCGGCATTATCCGCAGGCCTGGCAGGGCCGCGAAACCGTAGTTCAGCTCGGCGATGATCTCGTTCGACTTGGGCGAACCGGTACCGCCAGCCTTGGCGCGAAGATCGCGAAGGTAGGCGATTTGCTGATCGCTGAAATGCGTGTTCGATACGATAAAGCCGATGGTGTCGGCATCGCGCCCCACGAACGTCCCCGTTTTGACAAAGCCGACGGATCCGAACCAGTCCAGTTGCTGGGTATTTCCGACGTTGAAGAACGCGCGGGCAAACAGCGCCAGGTTGCGCTTGCTGGCTCCAGGAGCCCGCAATACCGTCTGGTCGACCATTGCGTAGATGCCGACACGGTTGCCGCTGAGCGCGGCACGAGGACGTCCCGATTGCGCTGCCGAGGCATGATTGGCGTCGTAATACGGGCTCTGCCCGCCATCTGTATTCAGGTAGAAGCCCGCCTTGTAGAGGCCAGGGAGGCGCGTCTGGCTGAAATCGCTTACGTACCCGATTTCACCCGCGACGAGCGCGCCCGTTCCCTTGCCTAAAGACAAGTCCAGGCCGCCTTTGCCCTTGAGGTTCAGGTCGTTGTTATAGTCAAAGACGCCCAGCTGCACATAGGCCTGCTTGGTGAACGAGTATTGTGCCTTGGCGGCCCACGATGAGTTCGGAAATGCAGTGATGCCAATGTCGCTGATGCCGCCATATGCGGTGAGGCAGGACGTATTACTCATGAACATGCAGTTGAGCGGCGAATTGTTGTAATAGCTATTAACGGCCGCGCGTCCGGCGAGGATGTTCAGTCGTCCGAAATCGTGCTCGATGTTGAACTGTGTCAACCGCGGCCCGGGGACCGGACGCCATGTTTGCTGGAAGCTGATGGAGTTGCCGATGTAGTTGCGACCAAGACTGTCGCCGCTGAACCAGGCTCCCTGCACGTGAAGCGTCGTGTCGGACCAGCCCAGCACCTTTTCAAGGTCGATGTTGGCTCCCCCGCTGACCCAGTGCGACTCGGCAAAGCCCTTGCGATTCCCGCCCACGGGATTTCCCGCGATGTTCCCGACAAAATCGAGCGTGAGGTCGATGCCCTTTGCCTTGAGGCTGCGAAGCTCACGGCCGACGACGTTTTCTTTCTGGAAGTGCGCAAAGCCGGATAGGGGAGGCGCCGATGGGGCCGAGGGGGAAGGGGTGTTGCCTGCCTTGGGCTTTGCCTGCTCTGCTCCCGACGACTCGGTTGCTTCTGCGGGTTCCGGGGGATTTTGGGGGGCGACCGATGGCGCCTGATCCTGGGCGATGGCTCCTGTGGGCAGGACCTGCGAGGCCAGTGCGATGGCCAGAACGCGGCGAATAGACATGCGACTCTCCACTACCGGCCGCGTCGTTGCGCGGCCGGGTTATTGCAATTGGTACTTCCAGGGCTCGGTCAGTGAGCAATGCCCAGGCGCTTGCGCGCAGCGTTCGTGCCGACCGCTGCTGCCAGGGTTCGCTCGTCGAGCTTGCCTTCCCATTTCGCGATCACGATCGTTGCGACCGTATTCCCGACCAGGTTTACGAATGTCAGACCTTCGGCGAGGATCCGGTGAATGCCCAGGATCAGCGCGATGCTTGCGACCGGAATTGTTCCCGTGGTGTTGAGCGTTGCAGCCAGGACGACGAATGCGGCGCCAGCAACTCCTGCAGCACCTTTCGAGGTGAGCAGCAGCACCGCGATCAGACCGAGTTCGTGCCAGAACGTCAGGTGGGTGTTCGTCGCTTGTGCCAGGAACACAGCGACTGTCGTTAGATAGAGGCACGTACCATCAAGGTTGAACGAGTAACCCGCAGGCACAACGAACCCGACAACGCTTTCCTCGCAGCCGAGGGCGCGCAGCTTTTCGATGATGCGGGGGAGCACCGTTTCGGTCGATGTCGTTGCGGCGACGATAACGATCTCGTCCCAGATGTATCCCAGCAGGCGCAGCAGGTTCACGCCGCACCACAACGAGACGGTGCCCATTATGATTGCGGTGAAGGCCGCGCAGATCACAAAGAACTCAAGGATCAGCTCGCCCAGCGAGAGCAGCGAGGCAGTGCCGAACTGGCCCACGGTGAAGGCTATCGCGCCGAAGGCGCCAAGCGGGGCAAAATACATGATGTAGCCGATGATCCGGAACAGCCCCTGCGAGGCGCTCTCGATCACATCCATCATGGGCTTGGAACGCGCACCGCCTGCGGCCATGGCGAGACCGAACAGGACGGCAACGAGCAAAACCTGAAGGACGTGCCCTTCGGTCAGTGCGCCGGGAAATGTCTCGGGAATGATCGCCATGAGGTAGGCCGAGATCGACTGGTCGTGCGCGGTTGCGACGTAACCCTGGATCGCGGAGGTATCGATTGAGGAGGGATCGATATTCATGCCCACGCCGGGCTGCCACAAATTCACGCCGATCAGGCCGAAGACCAGCGCCAGGATCGTGATCACTTCAAAATAGATGATGGATTTCAGCGCGACGCGGCCCACGCTCTTCATGTCGTTCATGCCGCCGATGCCGTGAACGACGGTGACGAAGACGATTGGGCCAATCATCATCTTGATAAGCTTGATGAAAGCATCGCCAAGCGGCTTCATGGCGACGCCCGCTTGCGGTGCGAAATGTCCAAGCAGGATGCCGATCAGGGTGCCCGCGAGCACCTGGAACCACAATTGGCCGAATATGCCGAAACGCCCTTTGGGCTTCTTCTCTTCCAATGCTTTCATGGCTTTTCTTATCTCATGTTTCAGTTGGCCATCTGCTCGAGGCGTTGCCTCGCGGGATGAACGAACCCCACGTGAGAACGTCAATTTTGCGCCGAAATAAGATCGCGAAGCGAAGGGCTCTCAGCGAATGGAACGCGGTTGCCCTGGAGTGGCCCTCAGGCCATCCGTGCATTCGTAACCATAAGACCGCGCTTCAATTTGATCGTATCCTCAACCCGTGTGTTGATCTATCTACACGCTCTGTTGCGCCTTTCGGCAATATGGAAATGCGAACCAACCATAAGCAAAGCTGAAGTTTGTATGCTTGACCCGATGGGCCTCAATCTGCGGCACCTCGACACACTGGCAGTCGCGGCCCGCCTTGGGTCGCTGAGTGCGGCGTCCAAGGAACTGAATCTTTCGCAGCCTGCGGTTACCCAGGCAGTTGCCAGTCTGGAATCGCAGCTTCACCACACGCTGCTCGAGCGGCAGGTTACCGGGGTTCGCCCTACCACCGCTGGGTCTCGCCTGATCGTGCGCGTAGAGCGCGCTCTGGCCTATCTGGAGCGCGGCGGGCAGGCCATTCGCCGCAGTGCGCGCCTCCCGGTGTTGCCGCATATCGCGCGGCGCGTGACGCTGAGCCAGTTGCGCGCCCTGATGGCGGTCGATGAAGCGGGGAGCTTTGCTCTGGCCGCCGTACGCACTCAGCTTTCCCAGCCCGCCCTCCATCGCTCCGCCCGCGAACTTGAGGAGCATCTCGGCGTTCCGCTTCTGACGAGACAGGGGCGGACAGTCGGAAAGACGCCGGCTGCTGCCCATTTTCTGCGATATGCCAGTCTGGTCCGGGCGGAACTGGAAGCGGGCGTGGACGAGCTGGAGGCTTTGCGTTCGCAAGGGGGCGGCCGCCTCCGGATCGGAACGATGCCGGTCGCGCAGGCAGTGCTTTTGCCGCAGGCACTCGCGCGCTTCGCCCGCAGGTTTCAGGAAGCCCAGGTGAACATCGTCGAGGGACCCTATCCGGAGCTGCTCAGCAGCCTGCGCCACGGGGCACTCGATATCCTTGTCGGAGCCTTGCGAGACCCTCTGCCCGTTGCCGACGTGGCACAGGAGGGATTGTTTTCGGACGATCCGGTCATCGTCGCGCGGTCCGGTCATCCATTGGCGGAGCGGCCGTTCAGCTTTGAGATGTTGCTCGAATATCCCTGGGTGATTTCGGCCAGCGGCACACCGGGCAGGCGGCGGTGGGAAGAGATGTTCACGTCCCAGGGTCTCGAGCCGCCGAGACTGCGCATCGAGTGCGGTTCCCTGCTGGTGATCCGCGGGCTCATGCTGGATGGCGATTGGCTCACCCTGCTGTCCCCGGATCAGTTCCTGTTTGAAGCGCGATCGGGTTTGCTGACCCGGCTCGACGGGGAGGGCCTGAAATTGCAGCGCCGCATTGGCATTACCACCCGATCGGACTGGCGGCCCACGGACTTGCAGGCCGCGTTTGTCGACACGTTCCGCGAGGTTTGCGGCGAATGGGCAACTGGAAAATCCACCGAGGTGCAACCGTTCCTTTTCGGGTGAGAGGCAGCCCTGTCGCCCAAGTTCCCTGCTCATGTGCGAAGCAAATCTGAAGCTGGAGTAGGTGCCTCTCTGGCGGGCCGCGCCCTAGCGATTTCTGCCTGCCGCGATGGTGGCATCGTCCAACCTCATCTAAGCTGGATCGCAATGGCGAGCAGAGCCAGGCGGCCCGGGCTGAGCGGATGCAAAGAGGCATATCAAGAGCCCTCCGCTTCCCGGCAAGAAGCATAGAGGCGGGAGCGGCGGTGCAGTGACAGATCACGGGCAGGACAGCGCGTCTTCCGGGCTCCGCTCCCTTGAGCTGGGGGGCGGCAGAAATTTTCGAGACCTCGGCGGATACCCGGCAACTGACGGGAAAGTGGTGCGCTTTGGATTGCTCTTTCGGTCAGGCAGTCCAGTCGATTTCACTGCAAGTGACTGGCGGTTGCTGCGCAGCGCCGGACTGCGGGCGATCTGCGATCTTCGCACCACAAAAGAGCGGCAGCGCGAACCCTTCGCATGCGCTGGCGATGAGGGTCTGAATTATTGGGCCGGCGATTTCGAGGCCAGCTTCGCCGATCTCAGGAGCGCGATGCTTGCGGGCTATCCGACGGCGGATGAAGCAAGAGCGGGCATGCTGGCGGGATATGGTGACCTGCCTTTCGAGCTTGCCGGCGCATACCGGCAGCTTTTCGATCAGATCAAGCGGGGAGAAGTGCCGCTCATTTTCAACTGCACGGCAGGTAAGGACAGGACTGGCGTGGCAGCGGCAATCGTTCTGGAAGCCCTTGGAGTGCCGCGAGAAATCGTGATCGAAGACTATCTTTTGACCAATGCAATTCTCCAGCGTCAATCGCAGCGGATCAGTCGGCCGCAAGGACGTCTCTCGCGGCAGGCGCCTGGTGTCGTCGAAGCGATCGGCAAGGCGGATCCTGACTACCTAGGGGCTGCCCTGGAGGCCATCGAGCAGCGACACGGCAGCATCGAAGGATATTTGCGTGACGTCCTCGATGTCAGTCTCGGGGAACTGAAGGAAATCCGGGCGAGATTGCTGGCATGAGGGGCGATCGATTGCCCATCGCGCATGCCGGAAAGGGAGAAATCAATGAAGATCGGCATTGAGGCAATCAGCGTATTCAACCTTCCGCCGGTCGAGTTCGTCACGCTCGCGGCCGAGCTGGGTTGTGCGCACATCTCTACCGGTCTGACGAGCTACGGCTTCAATCCTCACGGTTATGATCCTTACTCGCTGCGCGACGATGCGCAGTTGCGGCGCGAGATGCTCGCCGCAATGAAGGACACCGGCGTGTCGATCTCGCTAGGTGAAGGGTTTACGGTGCGGGAGGGGCGAGACGTCGCCGCGCTTTCGGGCGACCTCGATCTGATGAGGGAACTTGGTGTGGTGCGGATTAACACCGTCAGCATGGACGGTGATTTGTCCCGCAGCTTCGATCAGTTCGCCGCGCTTGCCGAAATGGCAGGCGAGCGGGATATGGTCGCCACCGTAGAGTTCGCGCCCTCGCTTGCCGTCGCCGATCTGGAAACAGCGCTAGATGCCGTGCGACATGTCGCCCGCGACAATTTCCGCCTGCTTATCGACACGATGCACTTCGTCCGGTCGGGAGCGACTGCGGCCGATATCGCCAGGCTGCCTCCCGAACTGATCGACTACGTGCAGATCTGCGATGCGCCGCTTGCTCCAAGGTTCGACAGCTATTTCGAAGAATCGATGTTCGAGCGTGTCATACCGGGCAAGGGCGAGCTTGGCCTTGCCGAGGTGGTGAGCGCCTTGCCGCGCGAGCGTGTTTTCGCACTGGAAGTCCCGCTTCGAAGTGAAGCCGAGGCAGGCCTCGGCCCCCGGGACAGGCTTGCAAAGGCTGTGGTTGCCACGAGGGAACTGCTTGCGCGCGCTTGAACGTGCGATCCCCCCGTAACAATCCTTCTGGGCCTATTCGACGACTTCGAAGCTGGCCTTGAGTTTCGCTGTCGAATCGGAACCGACGAAGACGTCGATGGGGCTGGCATCCTGCGTCCATGTCGCTTTGGCAGCACTCCAGTATCGCAAATCCTCGGCGGAGATCTCGAATTGCAGTCTCCTGGTCTCGTGCGGCTTCAAAGATATTCTCTGGAACCCCTTGAGCTGGATGCCCGGCCGGGCGGCCGATCCTGCCCGTTGGTGTATGTAGAGCTGCGCGACCTCGTCTCCGGCGCGCGTACCGTCGTTTGTCACCTCGACGGAAACGGGAACGCTTTCGCCGATCTTCGCCGTGCCTCGGCCAACACTAAGGTTCGCGTAGCTGAAGTGGGTGTAGCTGAGGCCATAGCCGAACGGATAAGTCGGGGCATTGGTCTCGTTCCAGTAGCGCTCATTCGCATTCTTGGGATCGTGCGACACGGTATGGGCATAGTCGTAGGGAGCATGGGCCGCGCTGCGTATCCAGCTGAAGGGCAGCTTCCCTCCAGGCACGGCGTCGCCGAACAGGAGGTTTGCCGCTGCATCTCCGGCTTCTGAGCCGGGATACCACAGGTCCAGAATGGCGGAAGCCTTCGTGTCCTTGAGATCGAGCGGCTTGGCGCTCACCAGCAGCACAACCACCGGGTGACCTGTCGCTACCACGGCGTCGAGCAATTCCTGCTGCCGCCCGGGGAGATCCAGAGTGGATCGCGAAGCCGACTCGCCGATCATTTCGCGAGATTCGCCCAGGACCATGATCGTGACATCGTTATCCTTTGCAAGGCTGACGGCGCGCGCGATTTCGGCCGTCTCCTCGATTGGCGCCGGGGCCGGCGGGCCCCCTTCGACCATGGCGAACGGTGAGGGCTTCGGGCGCTTTGGCATCGCTACGCCCGGTGAGTAGGCCACTGTGACTGACTTCCCGAGCTTGTCCTTGAGGCCTGCAAGAATGCTGCTTTCCGGGGGCTTGTTCTGCGCGAATGTCCAGGGTCCGAGGAGGTCGAAACCGGCATCGGCAAGCGGTCCGATCACGGCGATCGACTTCACTTTCTTTCGGTCGAGCGGCAGCAAATTGTCCTGATTGCGCAGCAGAACCGCAGAGCGCTCTGCTGCCTCGCGGGCAAGGGCGACATGTCGCGGGTCGCCGAGGGTCCGCGCAGCCGCCTTCTCATCGACGTAAGGGTTTTCGAACAGGCCCATCCGGATTTTGAGGCCGAGTATTCGGCGTACCGCGTCGTCGATCTGGTCTGGCTCGACCTTGTTCTGACCAAGGGCATCTGCGAGCTTTTGAGTGGCAGGCGCGCTCATCGGAGGCACGAGTTCCATATCGAGACCCGCGCCAAGCGCCATGGATGCCGCAGCCTCGTCGTCACGAGCGAGCCCCTGGGTCTTGAGCGAGGAAATTGCCCCCGAGTCGCTGACAACGGGGCCGGAGAATCCCCACGTTTTGCGCAGAACATCGGTCAGCAGCCAACGATTTGCGCTGGCCGGAACGCCGTTCAGGCTCATGTAGGCGGCCATGACGGTTCCCGCGCCCGCGTCGATCGCGGCCTTGAAAGGTGGAAAATAGCTGTTCCACAGTTCGTTTTCGGAAAGCTCGACCTCGTCGTAGTCCCGACCGCCGGTAGAAGCGCCATAACCGGCAAAATGCTTGATCGCTGTCACTACGCGGCCCTGCGTTCCGATCGTGGGACCCTGGAATCCCCGGACCTGCGCGGCTGCCATGGCGGAGGCCAGGAACGGATCCTCGCCCAATCCCTCGACGACTCGGCCCCAGCGTGGGTCGCGCCCGATGTCGAGCATCGGTGCGAACACCCAGTGGATGCCGACTGCTCGAGCCTCCTCGGCGGAGGCAGCCTGAACCTGTTCCATCATTGCCGGGTCCCAGCTTGCGGCAAGGCCGAGGGGAACCGGGAAAATCGTATGCAAACCGTGTTCGACGTCGAAGGCGAACAGGAGGGGGATTTTCAGGCGCGATTTTTCTATGGCCAGCTTCTGGAGGCGGTTGATCTGCGCTGGGTCGGAGAGAAAGAGCAGGCCGCCTGCGAGACCGGTGTCGAGCGCCGTATCAGCCCGCTTATTGAGCTGAGGGATCTGCGCCAGATAGAAATAGAGGCTGAGCTGGCCGACTTTTTCCTCGGGCGTCATTTGCGCCAGAATGCTGTCGGCGCGTGTCCGGACTTGTGCGTCCGTTGGCGGCGAGGCGCCATCGCGTGCAAGAGCGGGCATTGCGAGAGTAACGGCCGCACTCGCTGCCAGAACTATCCGAAGGCTTTTGCGCCAGCATCGCATGACTTCTCTCCGTTTCGCTTTTTTGGTTGTGGGTATTGGGCGCGGCCGTCAGGCAGCCGCATTGGAGTTGGTTCGATCGCCGAGCAGATCCGCGCCTCGCCATCCCCCGTACCGAAAATACAGCGACGTCAGCACGAGGGAGATGGCAGCCCCGATCGGGAAGCTCCACCAGATCGCGTCAGCGCCGAGGTAGGGCGAGAGCAGATGCACGGCGCCGAGCCTTCCGGGAAAGAAGGCGATGATCATGATTACAAGGGGCGGGAGGGTAGCCCCGTTGGCCCGGGGGATGGAGCTGAGGACCATCATCGCGCCGGTCAAAAGATAGCTCCAGCTGCTCAGCCGGTTGATGTGCCGCGCGGTCGCGATGACGTTTTCATTGCCCTGGACGAACAGGCTCAAGAGAGCACGGTCGCCGACCCAGAGGACCGCAAGCGCCGCGGTGGTAAGCCCCAGGTTCAGGAGAATTCCGGTGCCGGCGATCTTGCCGATCCTGTCCCAGCGTCCGGCCCCGATGCTGTGTGCCGCCATCGTCGTGGCCGCTGAGCCGATCGCGAGCGCCGGCATCTGAAGATAGGTCCACAATTGGTTCACCGCGCCGTAGGCAGCCGCGGTCTCAGTCCCTTCGCGATTGACCAGACCAATTATGGCAAGCGAAGCCGCTGCAACCACCGCCATTTGAACGCCGGCAGGCAATCCCTTGGTCACCATCGACTTGAGGATGTGCGGTTTTGGAAGAAGGTAGCCCAGTTCGGCGCGTGCAAGTCGCAGCGGAAGGTCGCGCCTGTAGATATGCAGAAGTAGCAGAGTGAGCGACGCGCAGCTGCCAAGGATGTTCGCCATTGCCGAGCCCGCGATGCCGGCGGCGGGCAGCGGACCGAAGCCCAGGATCAGCAGCGGATTGAGAGTTGCGCTTATGATCGTCGATGGCACGAGAAAGATAAGCGGAGTGACCGCATCACCGGTCCCACGCACGGATTGCTGCAATAGTACCAGGAAAAGCGCGAGAGGTTGCCCAAGGAAGATCACCCGCGCGTAGGCAAGCGCGAGGGGATAAATGGGCTCCGGCGTCGCGAGCCATCGCAGCAACGCCGGGGCAAATATCCACCCGCCCAGAGCGGCAAGGCTGCCCAGTACCATGAAGATGAAGGCGCCTGCGCCGACCATGCGCCGCATTGTCGCATGGTCGGCGCGACCTGCAGCCTGAGCGATGAATATCGTGACGGACAGGCCTATCCCGGACCCCAGTGCGCCAATCATCATGTTGAGCATGTTGGCATTGGCCGTAGCCGCCAATGCCGCCGGGCCGACGAGATGGCCGACCCACATCGCGTTGATCGAGCCGTTGAGGGATTGAAGGATGTTGGCGACCATTGTCGGCAGGGCAAAGTTGAACAAGCCGGGGCCGATAGGACCCATCGCCAGGTTCTGGCGATTGAGATGCTTACCCTTGAGCGGGATACTCGCCATCAACTCGCTGTTTCCGAGCGCTGCGCGCGCTGCTTCCTGTGAACGATCGGGCGGGCCTGCCCGCCGGCGGACGCGGTCGATGGCGGCGCAAATCGTTCAGGATTGGAGGAAATTCCGGGCCGCTCCCGGCCCGGAACTGGTGGCGCTTTTCTTCAGGCCGGTACGGTGGCGCGCTCGAGCTGGAAGACACGTTCGGCGTTGCCCCGCAAGATCTTGTAGCGGGTTTCCGCGTCCAGATGGGCAAGGCTCTCCTGAGCCTTCTCCATTGAATGTGGGTACCATGTCGCGTTGTGCGGGAAATCGGTCTCGATCATCACGTTCTCGATGCCGATTTCGTCGAGCAGCTTCAGGCCGACTTTGTCGTGAATGAAGCAGCCGTAGATGTGCTTCTTGAACACGTCGCTCGGCAGAGGCGCGTTCCTGTCTCGCTCTGCGCGTGCTTCAAGCGTGATCTCTGCCATCTTGCGAGCTTCCTCGGACATCATCGGGGTGTTTTCCGCATCGTGGGGCTGGGTCACGCGCGACCGGCTCATCTCAAGCATCCAGTCGGCCGAGGCGAGGATGGAGGGAATCCAGCCGATGCCGTTTTCCGACAGGACAACCTTGAGATTGGGGAAGCGGTCGAAATTGCCGCTGAAAATCCATTCCAGCAACGGGGCCTGCGCGCCGAACTGGGTCATGATGCCGGCGGCGCGAGGATGCGTCGAAGTGGTGGACCGGCGTCGCGCCGTGTCACCCTCTGACGGCCCATCCGATGCAGAGGCGAGCTTGGCGAGCTCGACATCCTCACCTTTGCTCACGTGCTCGCGCACCTTGCCGATGTCGAGGCCGCCTTTCTTCATCCGGGCGGTCATCATTTCCATGTCGAAGAGGGTCACCTCTGTGTTGAGATCGGTGCCCAGATGCGACGACAGGGGGAGGTTGGCATCGTTCATCACCGAGAACAGCGGATCCCAGTAGCCGTTATGGCTGTGGATGCCCGGGAAGCCCAGATTTTGAGGTGCCAGACTGAACGCGACCGAGCGCGCACCCTTTTCGATCGCACGTTCGGCCTCGGCCGCCGCAAGGCCGGGGTCCCACATGGGAATGAGGGCAAGGCCGATGAAGCGATCCGGATGCGGCGTGCACCACTCATCCAGCAGCCAGTCATTGTAAGCCTGTATGCAAAGCAGGGCGAGCTCGCGATCCTTGATCCGCTGGAACAGATTTCCCGAGAACTCGGGCAGGTTGGGGAACATCAGGGCCGCGGCGACGCGATCGGTATTCATGGCTTCGATCCGCGCGGCCGGCTCGTAGCATGCCCGAGGAATCTCGCTCCATTTCAGCGGCTGAAAAGGCTGGGGGCGGTTTTCGACCGGGAATGCACCCGCAGTTACACCGCCTCCAATGGGGAAGCGCTTTCCGTCAAACAGCCAGGTTTCTCCGCGCTCGTCGGCAACCCAGCGCGGTGCATCTTCCTGGTATTTCGCGGGAAGTCGATCGGTCCATGTGTTCGGTGGCTCGATGAGGTGATCATCGACAGAGATCATCCATTCGCCTTCGGACAAGTTCGCCATCTCGCTCTCCGTGAACACAGTTGTTTTCGATGGGGTCGGAAATGCCCCTCGATCTCCATTCTAGAGATATCTCTATACAGAGGCAACAACGCGGAGTCGGTATGGCGTCATCGTAAAATCCCGAAAAACAGCCATTTATCATCAGGTGAAAATGGGTGGTTCATTTTTGTTTCGTAAAGAGCGCTCTCTAAAAGCGAGATTTTCGAGCATGGCACTGCGAGTCGGGGGAGTCCGTCGGGGGCAATGCCTGGAGGCAAAACCCCATTTACAATGCACTCAATTTGCGGATTTCCGAGCGATTCGCGTTGATATGGCCGATCTGATACACAAAAAGCATTCTCTATTGGTTGCCAGCCTCACGCGAGGTGCTAGTATGCGGGCAATGATAAAGGCGGTTCGGGCGGCCGATTTGGCTTAACCTGCAAATTGCCAGGGACAGGAGGCCGAATGGGCAGACTGGTGAACGCACCTGAGTGGAGGGCGCGCGCGTTGCAGACGCTCGAAACGGCCCGGTCATGACAGAACCGCTTCCCAACAAAGTCGGCTGGCGGATCAGCGTTCCCTATGGACTGGGGGCATTCGCAAGCTCGGCCAAGACGGTCCCGATCACATCATTTCTGATGCTCTATTACAATCAGGTCATAGGGCTTCCAGCCATAGCGGTATCGACCGTTCTCATGGCCTCCCTGTTAGTCGACGCGTTTATTGACCCGCTGGTCGGTCATATCTCGGACAACCATCGCTCTCGCTGGGGCCGCCGGCTGCCGTTCATGTACGGCTCGGCGATTCCCGTAACAGTGTTTTTCATCATGCTCTGGATCCCGCCGCATGGCTGGTCGCATGGGGCACTTACGGCGTATCTGGCGTTTTGCGTCATCGGCGTGCGCATTTTCGACAGCGCCTTCGACCTTCCGCATGTGGCGCTCATTCCGGAACTGTCGCCCGACTATAACGAACGCACGAAGCTGTTCACCATTCGCTACCTGTTTGAGGCGATAGGCGGAACTCTCGTCGGGCTCAGCGCCTATCTTGTCTTCATGAAGGAGCGTTCGGACGGAACTGGCGGCCTTCTGTCTCCCGACGGCTATCCGGGCTTCGCTTGGTTTACCGGGATTCTGATCTTCCTCACGATCATCTGCTGCTGTCTCGGGCTTCAGCGTCAGATCCCCGTCAAGCAGGCTCCTCCCGCAGCGAAGCGGACGATGGGACAGATCGTCGGCGAGATGGCGTCGACTCTCGGCAGCAGGTCCTTTTTCGTGGTGGCTTCTGCCGGCTTTTTCATTTCGATCGGATCGGGCATCGGCGCTGCGCTTTCGCTGTACTGGACACTCTATGTCTACCAGTTCAGTCAGGCCGAGATGTCGCTCTTCATCGTGCCGATAATGCTCGGTACGCTGTCGACCAGTGCTGCGCCGATGATCAGCGCCAGGATGGGGAAGCGGAACGCGGCCGTTCTGTTCGGCTGGCTGCATGTCATAGCTACGGCCGTGCCCTTGCTCATGCGCGTAGGCGGAATTCTTGAACCAAAGAGTCCGGCGCTGTTCGGTGTAGTCATGTTGCAGATGGCCGCCGCGCCCGCAGCGATAACGATGACCTACATCATGCTCGGATCGATGATTTCCGATCTGGTCGAAGAGGCGGAGATGAGGACCGGAAGGCGATCGGAAGGGCTGCTGCTGGCAGTGAACAGCCTCATTCGCAAAGCGACCCAGGGGCTTGGAACGCTGGGGGCCGGAGTCATTCTGACCTTCGTTTCCTTTCCGGTCGGTGCTGAGCGCAAGGGTGTTCCCGAAGCTACCATCGATCACATGGTGATCGCCTACCTCGTCGTGACGGGGGTGCTCTTTGGCGGCGTGACCTTGGCCTTGCTCAAGTATCGCTATGGCCGCGAGCAGCACGAGGCAACTCTTGCCGCATTGAACGCTCGCGGGCAGACGCCCGATACCGATGGACCGGCATCGCAGGATTCGCTCCCGACATTCGAAGAAGTCGCCGAGATCGATCTTGCGGAAGATGAAGAGGGGCTACCTCTGATCCGGCAGGTCTGAACATCGGCGTTCCTTTTGAGGCAATCTGAAGCGAGCGGCTGCCGGCCTGCATTTCACGCCAGAGTGCGGGCACTCAGGACGATTTACGGGGACGCGGGCAGGGTGGACTTGGCCAATTTGGGGCCGGCTGCTGACAGACAGGAATTCATCAGCGGGCGTTGCCCCATCGCGGCCGGCGCGGGGCTGGACGATAACCTGCGTACCGCGATGCGCTTTGCTAGACTTGGTGCGAGACATGAAGTTAATGAGCAGGATGGAAAAGAAAATCACCTCTCCGATAGAAGCGGCAGCCGCGCGCATGCGAGAAATTGCATTGCGTGTGCCTGATGGTGAGCTGCTTGGCAGCGAGGACGAGATTCTGGAGCTTGTCGGCGTTTCGCGCGTGACTTTGCGCCAAGCGGCCCGCCTTCTCGAGCGCGAAGGTGTGCTGCGCGTCATCCGCGGCAAGAAGGGCGGGTATTTTTCGGCAAGGCCGAGTGTCGAGAACGTCGAGACTGTCGTGTGCGGCTATCTCAACACGCTGGGACTTGGCGCGGAATGGACTGCGATGGTTTCCACGTCCCTGTGGGTCGAGGTGATGCGGCAGGCTGCTGCCGCAGATCGGGCCGCGGCCCGCAAGACTGCGGCCGGTTTGACGCGGATCATCGAGAGCGTGGATGATGACGTCTCGGTTGAAGAGTTGGCGGCAGCGGAGCAGGCCATGCGGTCTGCTGTCTTTGCGCTCATCAATGGAGCCTACGTCGAACTCCTGTTTCGAGTGAACGCGGCATTTGCGCGTCAGCGGATCGCTGACTCCGGGGCTGCTGATTATTTTGTCCCGGACCTCGAGCGCCATCGTACCTTTGTACGCAAGTGGAAGCGGGCAAAGATAATGGAAGCAGAGGCGATCGCCGAGGGCGATGTCCTGGCAGCGGGTGCAGCGGCGCTACATGAGCGCAGTTTGTGGGTCGGGCGGGCGTCCCAGGCATCCGATGAACCAACCGCGCTGGAGGCAGGCGAGTAATAGCTGAAGGGACCCGTCAAATCTGCGGAACCGCACCGAAAGACTTGACGCCTATCCGAGGGCAAAGGCGAGGGCGCGAGCGGTCAATGTCGACCGCTCGCGCCTGACGGTTCTGCCGCTTACTTCGATCCCAGTGCGACGCGCAGCGTGACGCCCACTTCTCGGGGAAGCACGTAGCTTATCGTCGAATAGCCCGATGGCCCGAAGACGTTTGTGAGGCCCGAGGAGGCCACGTCCGTAAACCCGCGCGTCAGAACGGTCCGGTCGTTGAAGATGTTCTTGGCGAAGACCTCGAGGGTCCAATTGCCTTTCGGAGATCGGATGCCGGCGTGCATGTCGACCAGGGCGTATGCCGGCGTCGTGTAGGGTGAGCCCGGCAGGTTCGGGTTTTTAGGCCGATATGTCAGCAGGCCGCTGATGAAGCCGTCAATTTCACCGGTCAGGGGCTGCGTGTATTCGGACTGCAGCGTGCCGTTCCATGTCGAGGTCGGGCTGGATTTGCCACTCGTCTTGCACTGGGCAATGTGGAGGTTGCGGCTGGTGAAATCGGCGACCGTCGGCGTGATTGTGTCCGGGATGCCGTCGAAGTTACCATCGTTGCATGGCACGAGCTGGTTGGAATAGCGTCCGTTTGCCCAGCTGATGCCGCCGCTGATGTTCCAGTGATCGTTCATGACAAAGCTGAAGTCAGCATCGATCCCGTCGACCTTGGCATCGATGTTCGAGAGCAGGTTGGTCGCGCTGTTGACGCTGCACGAACCCGCGGCGGTGCAGCCGCTGCCGTTGGGATCCGCGAGGTAGGGCACGGTCCCACCGGTGAAGACGAGGTTCTTGTAGTCCTGGTGGAAGTAAGCGACGTCAAACGTGAGGCGATTGTTCCAGATGGTTGTCTTGAACCCTGCTTCGTAGGACTTGGTGCTTTCGTCCTTGAGCTCGGTGAGGCCCTGAAGTTTCGGATCGCTCGCGCCATTGATGAAGCTTTGCACTGGCCCCGGGCGCCAGGATGTGCCGAAGCTTGCATAGGCCAGCAGATCCGGCGTGAAATGATGGGAAAGTGTGGCGCTGTAGACAACCGGCTTTGAGCGCTTGGAGGTGTCGTCCGTCGTGATCGAACTCGGGATGGCCGTCTCGCATGCGCCCGGATAGAGCGTGCTCGCTGTCAGGTGGACGAATGCGCAGGGTATCGGCAGCGCGACAGCGACTCGTGCTGCACTCGAGGTATTCGTTCGCGTGTCGGTGAGCTTGTTGTCTATGAAGCGCAGACCGCCGGAGAGTTCCGTTCTGCTGTCGATATGGGCGACGACGTTCGCGAAGTAGGACCATTCGGTGTTGTGCGACACGTCGAGGCTGTTGACGCTGATAGTATAGTCGGTGTTCGGCGGCCCGGCGATGGGGGCGCCGAGCGGCGACCCGAAGGCGCCCGGCAGGAATGCGACAGGGCCTGTGTCGATGTTGTTGTTGGTATTTTCCCGCTCATGGAAGACACCGACGACGTAGTCGAAGATGTTGGCTATGCGCTCGACCGACGACAGCCGCAATTCATGGCTCCAGCGAGTAAGGTCCGTCGCGACATTGACCGCGCTGTAATCGCCGGAGATGAGGTTGCCCTTGTCTCCGTAGGCGCAGCATCCGGTGTTGCGATTGTTTGACCAGGCTCCGACGTAGCTGAGTTTCTGGCCTGCGATCTGATAGTCGACATGCGCTGTCACGAGTTGCTGGCGCGTGCGGCCCTTGTCCCCGAATTCGGTGACTGACGTATTGTCGCCTTCCGAAATGACAGGGCCGTTGGATCCTGCGACCCGCACAAAGGGCAGGGCATATCCTCCGGCCTTGATTGTTCCAGCGGGCGCGCCGCTTCCGATCAACGCCGTGTCTGGGCCCCCGGCTACCCCGAAATCGAGCTGCCGGTTGAGAAGGTCCTGATACATGATAGTGGCGCTCAAACCATCGACAGGTTCGAGGCGGGCCGTGGCGCGAAAGATCCTTGTGTTCGAATAGGGATCGTCGGGGTTGTTGACGCTCTTAACGCCGCCGTCGTTGTTATGATCGTACATGGCGGCAACGCGCAGTGCGAATTTTCCGTCGATCACCGGCATGTTGACGCCGCCCTGGACCATTCTTCCGTCCTGGTTCGTGATCGTCGCAGCGCCGAATCCACCGACTTCATAGAGATCGGGCTGCCGGGTCGTCAGGATGATGGCGCCGGTCGGCGCGGATTGGCCTCGCAGCGTTCCCTGTGGTCCCTTGAGCACCTCGATCTGGCCAACGTCGAAGAGCGACTGGAACAGGAACGTGGATTGGAGAGGGGCCTCGTTGATGTATGTGGAGACTGTTGGGTTGGTGCGCTGCAGCACATTGAAGCTGACCCCGCGCATCGTGATCGCGTTCTCCGACTTGTCGAGCGAGATGCCGGCGATGACTTTGCCGAGGTCGTCGAATTGACGAAGATCGAGCTTTTCAAGAGCGTTGCCGGATGTCGCCTGCACGGTGAGCGGGACGTCCTGTATTACTTCTTCGCGGCGACGGGCGGTGACAATAATTGCGTTGCTGTCCGGCACGTCGGACGCGTTGACGGATTGCTGCGGTGAATCGGGAGGCGGCTTGGTTCCGGCGTCCTGCGCCTGGGCGCCGGTTATGCCAAAAACAAAGCAAAGTGCCGTGCCAGCAAGAAGTGTCGGAATGTTGCACTTCATATGTTCCCCCACAATTGTTCTGTTTGGTTTGAATTTCCGTTTTGAAATCGAAGCTTGTCACCCGCGTTCGGCGCCGGCCGATCTCGTGCTTCCCGTATCGCGGCGGGGCATGGCGAGCTTCCCGCGACGATCGCGCACGGCTGAATCGGCGCCGTTCGTTGTGCGGCGCAGCTAGGCCATCCAGGCAGGTTCTGAATTTATCGGTCGGATCGGCGTCCGAGGAGCGCTCAGGCTCGGCAGGGCGTGTCCGCTGGCGCGAGCGCGTTGTGCTCGAACCCAGTCAAGTTCCTGTTTTTCAATGGGATGTGCGGTTGTGAAATCTCGACGGCCGGAAACATACCGCGATGCACTAATTCAGGCATCTCTATTATCCTTCCCGTGACAGCCATTATCTCCCTTAGGGAATCGTTCTTTCGTTTGGCTTAAACGATTCGTATCCCTTGAGCGTATGACGGTCAACATATGAGTGCACTGATATGAGATTTATGCTCGAAAATATCGGCGTATGTCGGTGTGTGGATTGTAAAGACATACCTTTGAACGATGCAATGGGCCACGGGAGGATGGGCGTCGGTCAGGATCCGGCTCGCCTGCATGAATTGCGGTTGAGTTTATAGAGCGCTCTTTATACCGCTCCAGGCTGCTGGTGACGCGGCGCGGCCTCGCGGCGAGATCGAAACAGGGTTCGAACCGGCATGCCACGGCGGGGCGGCACCTTAACGGACGCGAGATTAGCCAAGATCGATGCAGCCCTGGCAATGCTGCTGCCGAGGGCGATTTGGCCCTTCGCGAGTGTGTTCAGCCCCGAGCCAGTGGGCTCATGCGGCCGGCATCGGCTCGATAGCGCAGATCATGATCTCTCGCGCATCGTACCGAGGCGGATGAACGCCGCTACTCGGCCATTCCTTTGCTGGACCAATCGCAGAGTGCAGGCGCCGGCGCCAATATTGGTGCCGGCGGCCCGTCATGCAGCAAATGGCAGGGCTTCGACGTCTACGGGGCGATCCGGAAGGCACGAGCGCATTGCCGTGCTGACGGTTTGCAGCAGTGCCGCGGGATTGTGGTTTCCGTCTCGGCCGAGAACGAGGCTTACTGCCATCGGCGAACCGTCGGGCTGATTGGGAACGAGCACCGAGAACGCCTGGCTTCCGGCGTCGAAACCTGCAGGTCCGATGACGCAGCGCTGCGAGCGGCATGCGTCGATACGCTCAAGCATCTCGGAAACTTGAAATTTATCCTTGTCCTGCGCTTCGGCATTCATGCGTCGCACCATGCCCTCGCAGCGCTGCCGGTGAAACGTTGACAGCATCATCCAGCCTGCAGAGCTGTGGATTGAAGCTTCCTTCATGCCTCCATTCAGCCGGCGCGTGGATGGGAGCGCGTAAGCGCCGCGGCGACAGGCCACAATTTGCACGTCGAGTCCAACGAACGAGGTCAGAACTACCGAGTGGCGGGTCTGCGCGAGTAGCCGGTCCATCAGCCGAACCATGCGGCCGTCGCGCATGAGTGCGGGTTGACCCGACGTGCCGATCAGAGCGGCGCGCGGCGTGAGGCTGTATGCGCGCGAATAGGGATCCTTATAAAGCAGGCCCAGTTCGACCAGGCTCGAGAGAAGTTCCGAGGTACTTGATTGCGGGCGATCGTAGCGCCGCACAATATCCATGACAGTGGCTTCAGTGGTCGTCTCGTCGAAGAACTCGAGCACCTCGATAACGCGAGCTGCGATTTTCGCTTTCTTGCCTGGTTGCTTACCGGACATGAGGCTTTCCTCCCTCAATTCTGGTGATGGTTGGTCGACGCTCTGTGGGTCGGTCCGGACTCCTTGACCGAGCGCGACGTTCTCGTTCGGCGGATCTGAGGCAGGCCAGGGGACCGCGAACTTGCGCGATCCCCTGAACACCGAACGCTCAGGCTGCGAGTTCGCGTTCGATTTCCGCGAGCTCGGCCGCAAAGCGGGCTTCGACTTCGGCAGTGCGGGTAGGGATATGCTCGCTTGGGAACAGGCCCTGCGCAGGTGTGGTCTGCTTTAGCAGTGCGTTGGCGATCTGCACCTGGTGGACCTCGGTGGGACCGTCCGCGACCGAAAGCATCGGAACGCCCATCCACATGCGCGCCAGGGGCGTCTCATGGGTCGTGCCAAGCGCACCATGGAGATGAACGGCACGCCTGACGATGTCGTGGTATACCCGCGCCATGGCAGCTTTCGCCATGCCGATGTGCATCCGAGCGGCGCCATGAGGCTGGGTGTCGATCAGCCACGCAGCCTTCATAATCAGCAACCGGTACATTTCGAGCTCCATGGCGCTGTCCGCGATGGCCGCCTTCACGAGCTGGTGGTCGCCGAGCTGCCGGCCTTGCGTGCGACGGGAGACCGCGCGCTCCTGCATCATCTCGAGTGCTCGCTGGCACTGGCCGACCACGCGCATGGCATGGTGGATACGGCCGCCGCCGAGGCGCGCCTGAGCGAGCTTGAAGCCCTGTCCGGGGCCGCCCAGCATGGCGTCGAGGGGGACGCGCACCTTGTCGAAACGCAGGTAGGCATGGTGGCCATTGTCGACCGGATCGTTCATCCCCGCCACGTCGCGAATGTCGACGATGCCCGGGGTGTCGGACGGGATCAGGAACATGGACATGCGCTCATGCGGCGCATTGTCCGGGTTGGTAATGACCATGGCGATAACGAAGGACGAGTTCTTGTAATTGGAGGCGTACCACTTCTCGCCTTCGATCACCCATTCGTCGCCTTCCCTCCAGGCATGGCAGGTGAATTCCTTCGGATCCGCGCCAGCTTGCGGCTCGGTCATCGCATAAGTCGAGAAGATTTCACCATCGAGGAGCGGGCGCAGGTAGCGTGCCTTCTGTTCCTCGGTGCCGAACATCGCGAGGATTTCGGCATTGCCGGTATCGGGCGCGGCGCATCCGAAAATCACCGGCCCCCACGAAGTACGGCCGAGAATCTCGTTCATCAGCGCGAGCTTGACCTGACCATAGCCTTTGCCGCCCATTTCCGGCGTCAAATGGCAGGCCCACAGGCCTTGTTCCTTGACTTGCGCCTGAAGCTTCTTGGCCATGGCGCGCGCCTTACGGTTGCGGGTATTGAACTGCTCGCTGCCCTGCGGGAACAGGAGGTCCATTGCCTCCACTTCCTCGCGCACGAACTTGTTCATCCAGTCCAGCTTTTCCTGAAATTCAGGTTCGATCGAGAAATCCATATCTGCCATCCTCAAACTTGGTGATTGGTTGCGGATTGCTCCGCCTTTGGGGGTTCACGCCCCGGTGATCTGCTTTGCCTTGGTCATCAGCCAGGTCGCGTAGCCGTGGACCGATTGTCCCACGTTGGCGGGGACCTTGCCGGCCTTGGAGGCGGCGTAAGTGCCTTCGAGCAGGCACGCGAGCTTGTAGCAGGCAAGAGCGAAGAACCACGGCATCTGTGCCATGTCGCGGCCGCTCGCAGCACCGTAGCGCTCGATCAATTGCTGCCGTGTCAGAAAGCCATCCCAGGGCCGCACCATCGGCGACTTGCCTTCTGGATCGCCGCCTTCCGACCAGCTCGAAAGAATCCACCCGAGGTCGAGCAGGGGATCGCCCAGCGAAACCAGTTCCCAATCGAGCACGCCAGAAATCTTGGGGGCCTTCAGTGAGAACATGACATTGGGAAACTGAAGATCGCCGTGAACAAGGCCGATACGGCGATCGCTGGGAAGGTTGTCTCCAAGCCAGCGGCCCACCGCGTCCACATGCGGCAGCTCGGCCGGATCGTAGCCAGGCGTTGCCGAGTAGCCCTCGAGCTGCGAGCGCCAGCGTTCGACTTGGCGTTCGTGCCACTGATCCGGCTTGCCCAGATCCGCAAGGCCCGCCGCCACATGATCGACACTGCCAAGCGCTGCGGCGGCGTCCACCAGTTCTTCGCCCATCGCGCGCCGCCAGGCACTGTCAGTGGCGTACTGTCCCGGCAGGTCGCCTGAGTGAGCAAATCCTTCAAGCGGTTCCATCAGGAAAAAGCAGGCGCCGATGACTTCCGGGTCGGAGCAGGTCGCCATCACTTTTGGATGCGGCACCGCGCTACCTTCGAGCGCTGCCAGCACACGCGCCTCACGCAGCATCGTCTCGTTGCTTTTGGGCCGAAGATGCTTGCCGGGGCGGCGCAAGATGAGTTGTGCGTCTCCCCGCGTGAGAAGGAAGACATTGTTCTGAAGTCCGCCTGCAAGTCGCTTGACTTCGGTCACGGGGCCCGAGCCTGGCAGATCGCGATCGGCGATCCAGCTATTGAGACCGGTCCAGTTGATTACTCCGTCGAAGTCGTCGAGCGCTTCGGCCATCTCCCCCTGTGCCATGGCATCCTCCAGTTCAGTTGGTTTTGATGATGGCCCTTGTCTGTTGCACACCCGCAGGCCGCGCAACGGGGATGCAGCCATAATTCTGGACGCGAACAAGATGATTGGCCAAATTGTGAAGCGCCGGAACCGAGCGGGACTGACAAAGCCGGATTTGAACCGAGATAAGGAAGCGTCTTGGTGTGGAGAGTGCGATGACTGAACGAACAGGCCCTGAACTGCGCGAGCGACCAAGTCTCGACGTCAGCTTCTCGTCAGCCGAAGTCACGCTTTTGAATGCGAATTCGTCGGCATCCGGAAAGTCGGTGATCGAAGGCGAACATGCGATTCTGGACTTGTGCGTCACGCCGCGTCCTGGGAACTCGCGCGGCAACTTTGCAAGCTCCTGGGGTGCGCATCGTTTTGAAAAGCTCGGCGATATTATCTTCGTGCCGCCGGGCCACCGGCTCGATGTCCGTTGGGATACCGAAGGTCAGCAGCATTCCATTCGCTGCGAGCTCAGGGGAAAACTGGCTCGGCATCGATTCGGCGAGCGACTCGAGTGGACCGAAGCGCGTTTGCTGGCAGCGCTGGACGTTTCCAACCACACGGTCCGCCTGCTCCTCAGGCGACTTGCCGAAGAGGTGAGGGCCCCGAGACGCGACTCGCGCCTGCTTGTCGGTGCCGTCGCAACGCAGCTCGCAATCGAATTGACGCGCTACTTCGAAGTAGTCGCGGACGAAGGCCTGAACGGCGGGCTCGCGGCGTGGCGATTGAAGTTGATCGACGAACGCGTCGCGCGCGTCGATCTTCCGCCGACGCTGACCGAATTGGCGCAGCTTTGCAGTATCTCGGTGCGCCAGCTCAATCGCGGTTTCCTCAAGAGTCGCGGCTGCACGCCCGGCCAGTACATCCAGCAGAGCAAGATCGAGACGGCCAAGCGCCTGCTGGCGACGCAGGGGAGCATCAAGGCGGTTGCCGACGCCGTGGGGTTTCAGTCGACCACCAGCCTCGCTCATTCATTCAGGCGCGCGACGGGGCTGACGCCTCGTCAGTACCAGCAGCGGATCTGGCGCCAACAGTCCGGCCTTGCCGAAACCGTCTAAGCCGGAGTTTGAACTCTCAATCGGGCAGAACGGGGGTTGCCGACGTGGCGTCTTCGATCGCGCGGCTCATCCGTTGGCGAAAATCCCGGGGGCTGGAGCCAGTGGCGAGGCGAAAGGCCTGCGCGAAAGTGGACGCGCTTGCATAACCGGTACTGAAGGCGATCGACTGGATGGAGTCCTCGCCGGCAAGCAAGCGCTTCGCCCGCTCGATGCGCACGGTGGAGCAATACTCGCGCAAGGACATCCTGCGGCTTGCCTTGAAGCCGCGTGCCAGGTGCCGGGAGGAGAGGCGGCAAAGCGTCGCCAGTTCCTCGACGGACGGTACAGAGTTCTGGTCCTGAAGCCGTTCATCGATCAGGCGCAGGCGCCACGGCGCAAGTCCGCCGACCGTACGCAAATCGGCCGTGGCTTCGTGGAAGCGGGCGATCTCCACCCCCAGCTGACCCGCGATTTGCTTGGCCAGCTCGTCGCCCCCTATTCCAGGCCGGTGCGCCTCTTCGGCAAGGCGCATGAGCAGCGCGCGGATGTGCGGGTTGGACAACTGGAGGCTCGCTGCAAGCCGGCGCTCGTTCCAGTCTGCCTCGGTCTCGATCCATTTGGATACCAGTCCGGCGTTCAGATGGCACGTCAGCGTGACCTGTCTTTGTTGATCGCCCCTAATTTCGAGTGCTATTCCGGGGGGCAGGATGCACAAGTCCCCCAGGCTGTCGAACCGCGTTGGTTTCCAGATAGCCGGATATCGAGCCCGCGCATCTGCCGGCCTCGGCGTGACGCACAAGAGGACCCTGTAAGCATCGATCGGCTCGATGAGATGCCGGCTCTCCCGGCGGATCGAGCGGGTAATCTGGAGAGACAGGCCTGGCCTGCGCAGATCCGCGAGAATTTCGACGATAGGTGCTGCGGGCTGGTTCATTTTGCGTCCGATAGAACAAACTATGTCGGGTTTCCGATACTCCTCGATCTTGCGCGTTGATAGTCGCAGATGGATAGTCGTTATATAAATCGCCATCCGGATGGATTCTAAGAATACCGTTAGATTTGGCTAAGGTGGGGAGCCCGGAAATCCGGGGGTGCATGATGCATCGTCATCGTGTGCTGATCTGCAATATTTGACGATCATTTTGGTGCGCAACTTCATATTTAATGGCGTTATCCTCCCATGTTTTGGCGGGGTATACTGTCGTTCGCTCCATTCTCACCTGTCCTGATTTAACAGCGGCTCCGATGTGCCGGAGCTGTCTGGAATAAACCTTGTCAGGTTTGGGAGAGCATTGGTGAAAACGCAGACATCGTTCCTGAAATCCTTGCGCCGCGTGAGCGGAACGCACACCGGAAAGCTTGCCGGTGTGGCCGGCCTGCTGATCGCAAGCGGCGGGGTGGCCAGTGGATCGCTGGTGGCCGGTGCCGTCGGCGCGGATCCGATGCCGTCGCCCGGTGCACGGATTTCCGTGCCGGAGAAGTCCAACATTCAGCCGGGGGTTGCCCGTGCGTCTTGCGATGTTGCCAGCCTCCAGGCGGCCGCGCCATCCGACACGACAATCCTGGCGGCTGTGCTCCAGACCAGCCCCGTGCCGAACTGCAAGGTGACGGGCTACGTCACGACCACCAATCCCGGTCCGAACAAGGTGAACTTCGCGCTTTTCCTTCCCGCCCGCGAAAACTGGAATGGGAGGTTCTACTTCGCCAATCAGGGCGGCTCGGGCGGTTCGGTTCCGATCGAGGGCCAACACCCGCAGGGCAATCCGCTCAATTCGGGGTTTGCCTGGGCAGGAACCGACAAGGGGCATTCCGCGGCAGGCAACATCGGGGTCTCCGGTGACTGGGAGAAGGATCCCGCCAAGGTCGTCGACAATGCCTATCGCGGCGCTCATGTCGTCACGCTTGCGGCCCAGCAGCTTACCAAGGCCTACTTCGGCGTCGAAAAGATGTATCGCTATGCTGGCGGCTGCTCGGGCGGCGGCGGCATGGGGCAGTCTGCAGTGCAGCATTACCCCACGGACTACGACGGCGTCATGATGGGTGGGCAGCCGCTCGGAACCCCGCCCGATCCGCAGAAGCGCATGCAGTTCGAGCACGCGATCATGGTCCGCGAATCCTTCCGCGAACCGGGCGCATGGATATCGCCTGCCAAGCGCGACATGGTCGGCAAGAAGATCATGGAGGCCTGCGACGGCAACGACGGCGCGGTCGACGGAGTGATCCAGGACCAGCGTCTGTGCAGCTTCAACTTCCGCAAGCTGCAATGCAAGGACGGCGACGGTCCGGATTGCCTGACCAGGCCGGAGATCACTTCGTTCGAGAACATGCTCAAGTATTCCTACATGCCGATCTCCAACATCGAGCAGTGGGGATATCTCGGCTCCATTCCGCCCGAGCAGTGGAACGACCAGAGCGGGACGAAGGCCTTTGCCTATACGCTCACCAAGGGCTGGGTGGCCTCGCTGCTCAACGAGCCGGACCGGGATTTGCGCAAGAATCCGCTGACGCGCGAGGAGATGTGGAAGATCATGGTCCGCCGGGCCGAGCCGTCGGGGGCAGGCCCTTACGGCACTGTCGGCTGGCAGGGCTTCGAGAAGGCCGGCGGCAAGCTGATCTTCTTCACCGGCGAGGGCGATCCGTGCTGCTCGGCCATCATGAACGAGCAGTATTTCAAGGACACGTGGAAGCTGCAAGGCCGCGAGAACGTCGACCGCTTCGCAAAGCTCTACACGATCCCCGGCTGGGGGCACTGCGGCGGTACGAATGGACCTGCCGATGCCGATGACAGGCTGATGGCGACGCTGATCGACTGGGTCGAGAAAGGCAAGGAACCGGGGCCTGTCATCGCCGGTCGCGGCTCCGCTGCCAAAACCAATTATCTGTTCATGGGCTACGATGCGCGTGTCGAACGCCTCGCCAAGAACAACGGACCCCATCTCATGGCACAGGGCCTGACCGCGCCGGAGCGTGATTTCCTGCTGTGTCCGTTCCCGCAGGTCGCTCTCTTCGACAAGAGCAAGGCCAAGGTTCCGGGCGCTGTCTACGACGCCAGGAACTGGTCCTGCGTGAGCCGCGCGGCTCAAGCCAAGGCGCTCGGGCTGAAGAAGCCGCTGGCCTGAAAACTCACGGCCGATCGTCCCTGGCGAAGATCGGCCAAAGGCCTCGCGGGGGCATTGGGGAAGAGTGCCCCCGCGAGGCTCGGTAAAGCAATAACACGAACGGGAAGAGGGACCGATGTTGGCAATTCGAATTGGACTGGTGATAGGCGTCAGCGCCTGTAGCCTGGCTCAGGCCATGGCCGAAGAGGCGGCTCCGGCCGCTCCGGCACCGACTGAAGCGCAAGGCGCAAGCGATGCGGGCCGTCAGAGTGACGCTTACGCGATCGGTGAAATCATCGTCACCGCCCGTCGCCGCGACGAACGCCTGCAAGACGTTCCTGCGACCATCAATGTCGTGACCAGCCAGGAGCTGGACAAGTACAATCTTCGCAATTTCAACGAGATTTCGAATGTCGTGGCCGGCCTGTCGATGCCCTCGACAGGTGTTGCCACCATTCGCGGTGTCTCGTTCAACCAGGCTGCGAGCGGTACCAGCCCGACGATCGGCTTCTATCTCAACGATGCGCCCGTGCCATCGGCGGACCTGTTCCGCCCGATGTTCGATATCGGTCAGATCGAGCTGACGCGCGGGCCACAAGGAACGCTGCGCGGCAAGGCCGCGCCGTCCGGTGCACTCACGGTGACGACCCGGCGTCCGGACCTCTACGAGGCCGGCGGCAACATCAACATGACCGGTACGAGCCGGGGCGGCATCAATGCCAACGGCGGCATCAGCATGCCGATCGCCAAGGAAGTCCTGGCGATCCGTGTTGCCGGCCTCGTCGATCACAACGACGGCGACGACGTCAAAAGCATCAACTTCGGGGGCAATCCGCGTACCGAAAACGAAGCCCTGCGCGGCACGGTGCTGTTCCAGCCGCTCGACGCACTTCAGGTAACCTTCACCGCGCAGAAGTTCTGGAGCGATGCGCGCTCTTACAATCAAGTCGAATCCGTGGCGCCGCAGGCGGGCTTTGCCTTCATCGAGGCCGATGATCGCAAGGCGGTCCAGGATGCGCCCAACACGACAAAGGTGACCAACGAGAACTACAATCTCCAGGCGCGCCTCTCGCTGTTCGGCCAGAACTTCAACTACGTCGGACAGCGAACCGTCGAGCACGTCCAGACGGTCGAGCGGTTCGATATCGCCGACCGCTGGGGCCCCACGCAGCCCGATATCTACCAGGGGATCGGCCAGTACACGACGCGTGCGGTCAAGACCTGGTCGCACGAGCTTCGCCTGTCGTCGGATCAGCGCATCTTCGGAATCTTCGACTACACGGTCGGCGGTTTCTACAACAAGCTCGACGCGCCGACCTTGCTCTATACACCCAACGCGGTGCTGACCGCGCCGACGCCAACGATCCTCGTCGGCAAGAGCCAGCGTGTGAAGACGGACAAGGAAATCTCCTTCTTCGGCAACCTTACCGCGCATATCGGCGAGAAAACGGAACTTTCCGGCGGCCTGCGCCACATTCATTACGAGACCGACGCCGGGCTCTGCAGCTATCCGTCTCCGCAGGCGGGCGGCTTCCGCTTCACCACGCCTTTCGCCGGTCCTCCGTTCGAGACGACGACCCCGTGCGCGTTCGTTCCGACCTTCGAGTTCCACGACAAGTGGAACAGCTGGATCTACACCGCCTCGGCCAAGCACGAGTTCAGCGATGATCTCATGGTCTATGCCTCGACAGGCACATCGTGGCGGCCCGGTATTTTCCCCGGCGGATTCCAGGCTGCAGCGCTCAGCGACCGCCAGCGCAGCTTCCTTATCCTTCCTCCTGAAAAGTCGACGTCCTATGAGATCGGCGTCAAGTCGAGCTTCCTCGACAAGCGCATGAACCTCAGCGTCGATGGCTTCTACCAGAAGTTCAAGAACTTCCCGTACCGCCCGTCCTCGGCCGTATCGTTCGTCACTCCGGGGGCGACGACGGTAACGACGCGTCCCGGCTTCGTCGCGGCGCTTCCGGTCAAGGTTTACGGCATCGAGCTCGAATGGTCATATGCACCGACCGATCGTTGGGATCTCGGCATCAACAGTGCCTATACCAAGACCAAGACGAGCGGCGGCGTGGTGCCGTGCAACGACTATGTCGCGCCGTTCGGAGAAGCCGACCCGCCGGGCCAGACCTACACGGCGGCGCAGATCATGGCTGCAACCGGCGGCCAGGGTATCGGGGCCTGTCCCTTCGATCAGTCGCCGGCAATGGCTCCGAAGTGGAGCGCCAATGCGCGCGCCGAATATCATGTGCCGATCGGCGATTCGATGAACGGCTATATCCGCGGCCTTCTGTCGTGGTTCGGCAAGAATGACCCCAACGATCCGCTCAATCCGGTTGACCAGGTCAAGAGCTACGCCCTGTTCAACCTCTATGCGGGTCTGCGCGATGCTACGGGCCGCTGGGAGGTCTCCTTCTACGGGAAGAACCTCACGGACACATTCCGGGTGCTCAGCCGCGAAAGCGGCGTCTTCACGCCCCAGTTCGGCGTGGTCGGTGCGGCGCCCGTCGTTCCGCAGTATCGCAGGGTCCTCGGCACAACCGCGCCGCGCGAGTTCGGTCTTACTGTCCGCTACGCATTCGGCTCTCGCTGAGCGCTTCAAAGCTCTCTCTCAAGGAGGAGAGAAGCCGGTCCAGGGTTTCCTGGGCCGGCTTCTTTTTTGCAGCTTCGCTGCGAGCGAACAGCGGGCACAACATAGACCCCTTGAGTCGGTCCTAACCGTCTCAAGGGGTCCGGATACCGCAATTCGATAAGCCAGGCGTCAGGCCCGGTGTCGTGTGACCAGTTCTCTTGAACGGTGGACTATCCGCTCGATGATGTCCTCGAGTGCCTCGCCGTCGTCGAGATTTGCCAACATCGGCACTTCAAGGCCGATAGGTATATCGTCGGGAACAGCTTGAAGAAGACCTTCGAGGTCAAGCTCGCCAGTCCCGGGCACCAGGCGGTTGAAACATGCCTCGCGGTAATAATCGTTGTCATCCAACTGCGAGGCCGGGGTGTCGCTCAATTGGAGGTAACCGATCCGGGTAGTGAGCGAGGAAAGATCGGCCGGAGTTCCGCCGCACCTGTAGAAGTGCATCGAATCTATCAGCAATGCGAGATTGCTCACGCCCACGCGCTCGATCATCGAGCAGACGCGCTCAAGCGAATTGAAGGTGTGAGGCGGCGCATACTCGAACATGACGTCGAGCCCGCGCTCGCGCGACATCTCGCAGAGCAGTGCGATCTGCTCGAACCCGCGTCCCGCATCGGGATCCATGCAGACCGCACCAACTTTGGACGCCCCCAGGCTCGCAAATAGATCGAGATCGGATTCTCGCTCCGCCATTTCCACGCCCGCCCGGACAACGAAGCCCTCTGCCAGCTCGACACCGATCTCGTGGTCGGCGAGGGCGGAGCGCACATCCGAACGCAACTGGGGATCGGTGCGCAGTGACCAGTCCGCAAAACGTTCCAGGCGCCAGGGCACCGGGCCATAGCCCAGAGAAACAAAATTACAGCCGGTTCGAGCGGCCAGGAGGATGTGCTCCACCGGCGGCATGCCGAAGATTGACTGGGAATCGAGACCTAGTCTGAAGGGCATTGCTTGCTTTCTTTCCTGCCGGGAAGGCAATCGCCTTTCGCTCGGACTATCGTGATGCGCCTATTCGGCGCGGGCGGTGAGCGCGGCGCTGAGCCCGCCATCGACCAGGAGATCGGTCCCGGAGATGAAGGATGCACGATCCGACGCCAGGAATTCGGCGGCGTCGGCAATCTCCTGCATCGAACCCTCGCGGCATAGCGGGCTCTTCTCGAACATCCTGCGTTTGCCTTCACTCTTCTCGTAGGCAGTTTCGCCCATCGGCGTGGCAATAAGCCCTGGCGAAAGCGAGACGATGCGGGCGCCTCGCTGACCCCATTCACTGACCTTCGAGCGGGCGTACGACAGAAGGCCGATTTTCGAGAGGCCGTAGGCCGTTGCAGGTGTCGCGTTTTCCTCGCCAAGTTCCTGGACCAGCCTGGATACGAGATCGGGGGCTGTCGGATCTGCGAGAATGCTGCGCGATGCTTCGGACGCCCCGGTCAGATGAGCGGCCATCGAGGCAATCAGGATGGCGCTGGACCCTGGGCGAGCGAGGGGAAGAAGGGCCTCGCAAACCAGCGCCGGGCCAAGCAAATTCACGCGCACAATGGCCGAAAAATCGCCAGCGGCGATCGAGAGGCCGGCGACATGGAGAATTGACCGCAGGGGCCCGGTATCCTCGACGGCAGCCCGCAATTGCTCGACCGAGGCGCGGTCGGTCACGTCGCACTGGACCGCGCTCGCAATTGCGCCCTCGGCGCGCAAGCGCTCGGCTTGGTGTTCGGCAACTTGCCCCTGGATATCCGCCAGTAGCACGTGATGGTTCTGGCCCATTCGGCGGGCGATCGCCATTCCGAGGCCTCCGGCGCCAACCACCACTGCAATCGGTAGCTCTCGATGATCTTTGCGTTGAATTTCCGGCATCGGGTTACCCTGCACCTTTTGAATATCTTTGAATTGGTGTGTTCGATGGACAAGCAAGCCTACAGCGCAAATCAATGAAGGTGGATCGCTCTACCGATAGTTTCGGGAAATAACGAAGCGGAGCGATGGGAACATCAAGAAGGAATAGAGAGAAATCTTCTGGTGGAACGGTCTTCGTTGCCGGTTGTCTTCTACGCCAGCTTTGCGTCATCGACAGGCCGGCAGTTTAATGACACGGGTTGCCACGTCCGAAAGCCGCCATGCCCCAAAAGCAATGATGCCCCGGGGGCTGTGCTCCCCGGGGTCTGGTTATTGCGGGACTTCTCCGCCATCGATCCTTGCATCGGAACTGCAGCCGGGCATGGCCGTCCCCTTGCAGGAACCCGGAAATCAGGCGGGTTCGAGCTGGCGTGCGCCCGAGGGCTCGGCGGCCGGAACTTCACCGCTAACGGCTTTGGCTGTCCGGTCCTTGTTCTTGAGAAAATCCGCTTCGTATTTCTTGCGGGTGGTGCCGCAGATGCGGTCCCAGATCGTTGTATAGCCGCCGTAATTCCAGTTAAAATACTTGTGGTGCTGGTCGTGGAAGGTCGCCGTGATGAACCATTTGGTCGCCCAGGTTTTATTCCACCAACGAGGCATGAATTCATAGCCGCTGTGAATGTAGACACCGATCAGGCCCGCGGTCATGTTCATGAGTGCAAGGGACTGCGAGTGAACTGTCACCAGGGCGGCAAACAGCGGAATGAAGCCGCCGTTGATCACGGATTCAAGCGGACCGACAGAAAAGGTCGTCAGCAGGTTGGGCGAAGTCGACTTGTGATGGATCTTGTGAACCAGCGTATAGATGGGTTCCTTGTGCATCAGGCGGTGCATCCAGTAGAACCAGGTATCGTATGCGACGAAGTAGATCGCGTACTCGATCGCGATGACCCACCAGCTGGCAGGCGACTTGTTCACGGTGATAAAGCCGTGAGACGTCAGGAAGGCGGTTCCGCCGCCGATGAGGAGACCCGAGGTGAAGACGTTGATGAAACCGAAGGCGATTTCATTGCGGTAGGTTTTCCACTTGAACCCCTTTGGTTGAATTTTCCGCTTTCGGAAAAGTACCGCCAGAACGACGTTTATCGCGCTCGCAGTGAGGAACATGTAGAAGAACGTCGAAAGGGCATTGTGCCCCACGATCAGCCCCCAGAATTCGTCCAAGAACCGCATTTAGGTCTCCATTTGCCGGGCCGCGCCTTTTGAAGTCGCAGGCGATGGCTCGATCCAATCGATGTATCGGCGCAGAAAGCGTTTAGAGTGCGCTCTTGGAGCGTAAGACGCGAATCGCGGAGCGAGTCGTTCCCTGCGTTCTGCATAAGAGTACTCTCAAAATGGATTTTGCGCCCCAGGATTCAAGACGGTCGGCCGGAATGGCGACGCTTTTGGCTATCCAGATCTGAGATGGCCAGAAATCACACGATAAGGTGATTGAGCGTCGCGCTGGGTACGAACACAACGGTAGGCGAAATCGACGGCTCCATTACAGCGGACCCGCATGATCGGTTGCCGGCGGCGATACGAACCGGACGCACAACCGAACATGGCAGGCAAGCCGCGCATGCCCTCGATTGGGAGAGTGCCGAGCACGGGCCGAAGGGCCGTGCTCATCAAGCAACGCGAGCGGAGAGGCACGCAGTGGGCAGCAGTTGCACGGCGTGAACGGCGAAATATGAACAAGCTCACTGAGATGCCGAAAGACGAATGGCGCAAGCACTGGCAAGTCGTGCTGGCGGCGGCCATGGGCTTTGCCTTTATGTCGATCATGACGCCCGCGACCGGGATATTCATGGCGCCTCTGGGGGAAGCGTTCAACTGGAGCCGCACCGAGCTTTCAGCCGGTATCACGGTTGCCGCACTGATCGCGATGATTGGTTCACCGTTCGTGGGAATGGTGATTGATCGATACGGCAGCCGCCGCGTCGCCATCCCCGGCATCGTGCTCACCATGGCGGCGGTCGCAGGCTTCGGTGCCGCAAACGGCTCCTTTGTGATCTGGCTGCTGCTGTGGGGAGCATGGGGCATTTTCTCCCTGCTCATCCAGTCCAACGTGTGGTCGGCCGCAGTTGCCAGCGTGTTCTCAAGGGGGAGGGGGCTGGCGCTCGGCATTACCCTTGCGGGTACGGCTGTCGCTCAGGTTCTGGTTCCTCCGATGGCGAATTGGCTGATCGCGCAGTTCGGCTGGCGCATGGCTTTCGTCTGCCTTTCGCTCGGCTGGGGCCTTGTCGCGCTGATCACCAGCGCCCTGTTCCTCTTCGATGCGCGTGACCTTCGAAGGGTCGGCGCTGCCGGCCGGGACGCAAGGTCCGAAGTTGCGGTCGACCTTCCTGGTCTGACTGTACGTGATGCCTGGCGGGACCCTCAGCTGTGGAAGATCGCCGTTTCCACGGTGCTGGTCTTGATGATCACGGTTGCGATTTCGGTTCACCAGTTTCCCATCCTGGTCGAGGCCGGCGTGTCGCGCGACCATGCCGCATGGCTCCTCAGCCTCTTCGGCATTGCGGCGGTCGTCGGCAAGCTGGTGACGGGATGGTTGATCGACCGAAGCCATGGCCGCTGGGTAGGCGGCGTGACGTTCACTCTCGTCGGCATCGGTTACATGTTCTTGCTTGAACCGTTCCGCTCGCCGGCCGTCATCCTCATCGCGATGATCGTCAGCGGATATGCCGGCGGCACCAAGATGCAACTCTGCGGCTATCTTACGGCCCGGTATGCCGGCCTCAAGAACTTCGCCGCGATTTTCGGCGCGATGACGAGCGCAATTGCACTGGCATCGGGGATCGGGCCGTTACTTGCCGGAATGATCCACGATTATACCGGAAGCTACTCCGGATTGCTGCTGGCGGGTGTGGTTCTGCCCATCATCAGCGGGATCCTGCTTTTCACGCTGGGCGAGTATCCTGCATGGAACGACGAGAAGACGTCGGACACGAAGCCTGCAGCAGGGATGGAGCCTGCCTGCTCGTGAATTCCTCGGCTTCTATGGATCCTTTCCGTACGAGGCAGGCGCACGGCAGCATCCTGGCGTGGGCCAGAGATTGGTGCTGCTCCAGGCAGTCCCTTCGATAACAATTAGCGGCGTGCCGGGAGGCTACAGGCCTATCGGTGCGCCGCAGCGCTGCTTGCGGCCTGCGTGGCCGAGCCGGCTGCGCGAAGTTTCCCGAACGTCAGGATGGTATCACGGTGCCTTCGCGGTCACCTGCCGATGCGAGGCGCTTTATGGCGCGCGTGATCGTCGCATGGCGTTTGTAATGGGAACGCCTGAAAATCAGCGGCTTCTCAGCCGGGATCGGCACGTCTGATCGAAATTGAAATTCTCTTGTGAGGGCGAGCGGCTGCGCCGGTATCTCTGGGGTAACTGGAGAATGACCATGCATCCGAACCCGTCCCCTTAGGCCCCTGTCCAATGGCGACCCGAACCAGGTCTGCCCGGATCGCGCCGCACTGCATGGCTTGCTGCAAGATGCCGTGAACCTGTCGGCACCGTGATGGACGCAGCAGTCCGAACGGCGCGCGGCCGTCCCTGCGTCCCGGGCCGCATACAAGCTCATCGTCTGGACCGCCCTCGGCCGAATGCGGCCGGACTACGCACTCGCCTGTCTCGGGCACCCACCTGTCCCGGAGGAACACATGTTTTCTGTCCCAATCGGCCTGCGCCGCCGACTTGCCGGCCCGTACCGGTTCTCGCCTTTGATGATCGCGATCGCGGTCATCGGCGGACCCGCTTATGCCGCGCCGCACGTCATCCTGGACTTTCGGCCAGTTCGTCCGGCGATCGAGCCGCCTATTGTCGCGGATGCCGTTACCGTGACGGCCATTGGCCAGATCGGTCCCGGGCACACGGGCGAACTGAAGTTCGGCACAGACGGTATCGAGTTCACCAGCGGGAGGCAGACCGAGCGAATAACCTTCGTTTCAATCGAGGCTTTCGCGCTTGGGCGTTCGAACCCAGGGCTCCCGCAAGGCTATCCGGGCGCGGTTGCCGGCAAACCGGAGACGGGCTCAAAATTGCAGTGCGGCGCGGTTCGGCCCGCCAGGCAAATGCTGTTGGCGCGCTATCGCGACGATCAGGGTGAGCAGCACGTGCTCGTCGTGACTGTTCCCCGCAAGGCGAGGGACCTTATCGTTCGGAATTTGGAAGATGCTGGTTTGATCGTGGATCCTGGACTTTCGACCCGCAGGCTTGCGGTACAGGACGCCAAGGCTTCCACTGACGGCCGCATCGATGCGATGTGCTAGAGGCATCGTTAGCTGAGCCCCTGTCGCCAATGCACGCAGCTTTGGTGTGATCGGGAAGCCTAGTGCCCCATTTCTTCGAATTTGGCATAGGCCGCTTCGAAGCCAGCCAGCAGACGGGGTTCGATGTCGTTTGCGAGCGAGCAGGCTTGGTGCGCCTTGGCAAATTGCTCGACGGCAACTTCGCGGACCTTTGCTGCCCGGTCGGCAACATTGGCCCCAACCGGGCTTACCCGCTCCGACGCGCTCCATTCCTTGCCGCCGCAGTCGTGCACGACAATTTCGAGGCTAGGGGTGAAGAGGTTGTATTCGTCCGCCAGCGACCGAAGGCTGAGCGATACTCCTCCAGCAGAATTGGAGACGGCAGGGCCGGCCTCGGATGACTGCGATGCCGACCATGCAATCTCGGTTTCGGCCGCGCTGGCCGATCCGGTCGGCGCCGCAGGGAGCGCATCAGCCACGGCAGGAGCGCACGCGCCAAGCTCGACGAGTGCTGCGGCAGCGGCCAGAGATTTCCGAAATCCATCCAGGTTTGTCATCGGCCCGATCGCCACATCCCAACTCCGCTTTGCCCGATTTCTTGATCCACGCTCAAACTTCAAGTTTCGAGATTCGAGCTGCGAACGTGAATGAGAGTATCCTCTCGGAACCGTCCGACAAGCTTGCCATGCCGCTTGCGGCCGGGTTGCTCGTTTTGCGGCTAAACTCATTTATTATGACCATTTTTGGCAATTCTGCCTGAAGGCGGCCAAAGGCCGTTGTCCGCTCGCCGTGGGCGGGCCTTCACGCCGTGAAAGCCCGCTTCTGCCGGAAGGCGGAATGATTGGATATTACGTAATGGCACCGCTCGCTTTCAGAGCTTCGATCCGATCCCATTCGAGCCCCATTTCCATGAGAAATGTCTCTGTGTGCTCCGATGGCTGCGGTGCGCGCGTCGTGGCGACACTTTCGTGATTGAATTGGACCGGACCGCGCACGAGCTTGAGCGGTCCGCTGCCGTCGGCGGCTTCCACTTCGAAAAGCATGTCGTTCGCGATCGCCTGATCATCGGTCGCGAGGTCCAGCAAACTCTGCACAGGCGCCCATTGACCGGTGTAGGTCTTCAGATGTTCGCGCCAGTGCGCAAACGGCCGGGAGGCGAAGGCCTCGACGACAAGGTCACTGGCGGCCTGCCAGTTTTCCATCAGCGCGCGCGCCTCGGAAAAACGTGGGTCTGCAAGGTGTTCGGCAAGTCCCAGGTGCTCGAAAAAGCTGCGGATGTGTGGCCCCGGCTGAAGCGTGCACATGTTGATCCATTCGCCGTCGGACGTGCGATAGTTTCCGTGCAGCGGATTGCCGCGGCTTCCGCCCGACGAGGGCATGCGATTGCGCATGCTCGTGCCGGTTTCGAGATAGTGGTCGATGGCGGAACCCGATGCCCACCAGGCAGACGATAGCAGCGAGACGTCGACCTCGTAGGCCTCGCCGGTGCGATCGCGGTGGAAGAGGGCAGCGGCAATGCCGCCGGCTATGTTCATGCCGCCGATCGAATCGCCGAATGCTGGGATGCCCTGCGAGAGAGGACCATCCAGTTCGCTCGGGGTCATGTTGTATCCGACCCCGCTGCGCGACCAGAACGCCGTGCTGTCGAAGCCGCCCGCATCCCGTTCCGGTCCTTTGTCGCCGAATGCACTGCCGCGAGCGTAAATGATCGCAGGGTTGGCGGCGCGAATGTGCTCGACATCGATCTTGAGCTTGCTTCGTGCCTTGGGAAGGTAGTTCGTCAGAAACACGTCGCAGGTCGCGGCGATCTCGTAGATGAGCGCCTGGCCCTCGGGAGTATTGATGTCGATCCCGATGCTTCGTTTCCCGCGATTGGGATGCTCCATCATCGTGTTGCGGTCGGGGTTGATCGGCATTCCGCCCATGTTGATGAAGCCGCGCTGCGCGTCGCCTCGAACAGGGTGCTCGATCTTTATGATGTCAGCGCCCCAATCGGCGAGGATGGCGCCAGCGGCCGGCACAAATGTGAATTGTGCGACCTCGAGAACCCGTATTCCTTGCATCGGTTTTGACATTGAATCCTGCATCCCTCGGAAAACTGCCCGTTCGGCGCCTTAACTGGCGAAGCGCCCTTCTTGAGCTTGCCTATTCTTCTAGCCGGGAATGAGGATTCGTGTTCAACCGAACGCCCATGCGAATGGTCAAACACAAGCATTATGGCCAGATTCGTCGGGGTTCGAGGCGGCGAGCCATGCGCCTGTGTTTCCGACGGTCCTGACGGCTGCTCGCGCCGGCATTGCCTGCTGGTCTGGCGACCATGCGGCGGCATCCGGTCTCCGCCGGCAAGCGGTTCTCCAGTGCGTGCAGATCTGGTGTATGGCTGCCGGGCGGCTCGGACGGTGGCGGCGGCAAACCCCAGGCCGCCGCCTTGCGCTTGCGGGAGCGTCCTTAGCGGGACACGCAGGCCGGCCCGGTGATCGGGCGAGGATTTGGCGCTTGGGGCTCGATCGGATTGGCCTGCGATGAGGCAGTGTGCCTTGCTTCCGACGAATTGCGTCCGACGCTTCTGTCACTCTCCGTCGGTGGCTGCGCAAATGCCGCCACCGATGGAGAGTTGGCCTCAGGCTGCGAAGGAAAGCATCTCGAGACCATTGATTGGTGCGGGGTCCGGGAGGCGCTCGCGCATGGTTTCGCTGACGGCCTGGAGCAACGCGTCCGTCTTCACGAGCTCGTCCTTCCCATAGATGATGCTCACGACCATCGGGCGGCCGTCCGGTTGGCGCGGTAACAACACGGAGAACGCGTTCGCGTTGCTGCCGAAGCCGATAGGGCCCGCAGCCCAGCGTTGGTCGGCAGCCTGTTCGATTTGCATAAGCAGTTCGGCGGGGTGGAACTTCTCCACATCGCTGGCTTCCGAGTTCAGGCGGTGCAGCATGCCCTCGATGCGCCGACGTTCGAATGTCGAGAGCATCATCATGCCGGCCGAACTGCGGTGAACGGGTTGCTTGAGGCCACTTGAAAGCTCACGGGTAGAGGCCATCGCCCGAGGGCCGTGGCACCATTGAACTATCTGAGTGTCGAGGCCGACCATTGCGGTGAGCCCGACGGAGAAGCCGGTGCGCTCAACGAGTGCGTCGATGAGGCGTACAATCCGGCCGTCGCGTACAAATTCGGGTTGACCTGAGGTGCCGATGAAGGCGGCACGGGGCGTAGGGCGGTAGGTCCGGGACACATGATCCTTGTGGAGCAGGCCCAGATCCACCAGCGAGCTAAGCAATTCCGACGTGCTGGACTGTGGCCGATCGTATCGCCGCACGATGTCCATCACAGTTGCTTCGGTGTGCGCGTCGTCGAAATATTCAAGCACCTCGATCACTCTGCGGGCGATCTTGGCCTTGTTCGACAAATGATGCGGCGTTGCTTCTCCAGCCATTTTTCCGTCTCCGATCGACTCCCCCTCGCTTCTGATCCAGGCATAAAAACGAGGTTGGTTCATTTTATGATAAGGGAGGTTAGCATTGAGGGGTGAGGTTGGTCCAGCCCAATAATAGAGTGCTCAAATCCGACTGCCGGCATCGCCACCAGCCGTGGTATTGGCGAGATATGATAAAACATGTTTAAAATCAGATGTATAATGTGACGCCTGCTATGCCGCAGGAGCGGGGTGAAGGTATGAATTTCATATTCAGAAATCTCTATTGGATCTGATGCAAAAATTTAATCGGTTGCCCTGCAAAAAGGATGTAAGAGGTTCAGTGATTGTGGCGGCAATCCAATAAAGCGGAATATACGAGGACCGCTATTCGCTGCAGCAGCTCCCGCCTCAAGAGAAGCTGCGCTGATAACCCTCGGTGTCGAACGACGATACTTTTAAAGTCCGGGTGGCCGAGGCGAATGTCCAAGCCATGTTTTGGCTAAAGGCATCGGCCCAGCCTCCATGACGCTGGTTCTTCGCGCCCGGCAAATTGTCTATTTGCAGACTTGCAACTCACTCACTAATCCGTAGCTTGATTGTCGGCGCAGTCAGGGCTGCGCCGAGGCAAGTCAGCCACACCGATGGATTACTGCAGCTCGGACTTGAGCCGGGCGATTGTCGCGAATGTCCAGGCGAGAGCTAAAGGCGGCAATACGCGAGCCGGGGTGAAATGACACCGTCTGACGAGGTTGGACGGCCTCCTTGACTGGAGAAAGTGATCTGCCCCCTTCTGAGTGGCCCATCGACTATCGTAGTCTGGACCACGAAGGAGGAATGGAATGGCTCGGAAGCACAAGCCCGAGGAGATCATCGGCAAGCTGCGTGAGGCGGAGATCGTGTTGGCGCAGGGTGGGACGGTGGCGGACGCCTGCCGGCGGATCGGCGTCACCGAACAGAGCTATTACCGCTGGCGCAAGGAGTACGGCGGGCTGAAGATGGATCAGGCACGACGGATGAAGGATCTCGAGCGAGAGAACGCCCGGCTGCGGCAGGCGGTGTCGGATCTGACGCTCGATAAAATGATCCTGCAGGAGGCGGCGCGGGGAAACTATTGAGCCCCGCCAGACGCCGACGCTGTGTCGATCACATCCGAGGGATCATGGCTGTCTCCGAGCGACGGGTGTGCCGTGTGCTCGGGCAGCATCGATCGACGCAGCGCAAGGCGCCACGCGGGGCGGACGACGAAGCCGCACTGACGGAGGACATCATCGCTCTCGCCCGGCAATATGGTCGTTACGGCTATCGCCGGGTGACCGCCCTGCTGCGCGATGCGGGGTGGCATGTGAACCGTAAGCGGGGCGAGCGCATCTGGCGCCGCGAGGGGCTCAAGGTGCCGCAAAAGCAGCCGAAGCGCGGAAGGCTCTGGCTCCATGACGGATCGTGCATCCGGCTGCGGCCCGAGTATCCGGGGCACGTGTGGTCCTACGACTTCGTCGAGGGCCGCACGCATGATGGTCGCAAGTTCCGCATCTTGTCGATCATCGACGAGGCCAGTCGGGAGTGCCTGGCCTTGCCGGTCGCGCGACGGCTCAGGAGCGAGGATGTGCTGGCGGCGCTGGCCGATCTGTTCGTCACGCGTGGGCCGCCTGCGCATATACGGTCGGACAATGGCCCCGAATTTATTGCCAATGCCGTGCAAGAATGGCTGGGCAGGATCGGTGTGAAGACGCTCTACATCACCCCCGGCAGCCCGTGGGAAAATGGCTACTGCGAGTCCTTCAACGGCTCGATGCGTGACGAGCTACTCAACGGTGAGATCTTCTACACCCTGGCCGAGGCTAAGCTCCTGATCGAGGCTTGGCGGCGGCACTACAACACCGTCAGGCCACACAGCTCGCTGGGCTACCGCCCGCCGGCCCCGGAAGCAGCGACGCCGCCATGGCCGCCCTCCGGTTCCGCTTCGCTCCACCTGCGGCCGGCCATGGCGCCGGAGGCAATCTTACACTAACAAATAACCCGGACCACTCGGTGGGGGCCGATCAGTGCGACCGAAGATGTGACCGATCCAGGTGTGCGACACGCCCTGGTATCGATCGACGAACTGGACGCCATTATCAGTCAGGATGGTGTGGATCGGATAGGGTACAGCCTTGATCAGCACCTTGAGGAATGCGGATGCTGCCAACTTGGTGGCTCTGCGATAGATGCGGGCAAAGACCAGTTTCGAGGTGCGATCCACCGCGACGAACAGGAAGCCTTTGCCGCCCTCATAGCGCAGTTCTGCAATGTCGATATGGAAGTAGCCGATCTTGTAGCTTTTGAATCTCTTTGGTTTCTCGCGATCAGCTTTGGGCAGGCGGGAAATGCCGTGTCGCTGCAGACAGCGATGCAAGGACGAGCGTGTTAGCTGCGGAATGACATCCTTCAGCGTGACGAAGACGTCATCCAGCGGTAGCCGGGCCTGCACGCGCAGCGCCACGATGGCGGCCTCTTCCATCGGCGAGAGCACCGTACTGCGGCGTTCCCGTGGGCCCATCGGCAGGTCTTCGACCGACTGCCGCTTACGCCACTTCAGGACGGTCTTTTCATTGATCCCGTATCGCTTCGCGAGGTTCGCGACCGAAGCTTGCGATCGCTGTAGCTCGCCTCGAATGGCGTGCGTGGTCTTGGCGCTGCCGAGGAGAACCTGGCCCATAGCTCCCTCCGCTGTGATGGCGACAAATTTACACCACCACATGCTGGGACCAAACACCTAGATTGCGGTGCAGTCGATGTCCTACGAAATAGCATCTATGTATTTTCTGCAGAGCCAAATAAGATTGGCTTTTGGTCGATATTTATTAAGCCAAATAGAAACTCGCAGTCATCGGCATAACGGCCTAAGGCTTGATGTGTTATTGCTTAACGTCGCCTCCATTGCGCTGGATCGAGGTCTATCAGGATAGGATTGTCGAGGGGCTGCCAACCGGCTTTTACGACATCGTTGCTTTCGCGGGCTTCGCGACCTTGGCCAAGCGACCAGGTGATATGAAAGTGACTTCCATCGCCGCGTTGTGTGGAGCCCGCAATTTCAACGACCAGCGCTTGGACTCCCGCCCCATCATTCGCCTCACCAACAATGCGAGCTGACCGTTCAGCAGGGAGGGGCGTGTGTTCGTCAGTTCCAAACCGCAAGGTCACGTGATCGGCAACAACGCAGGCGTAGCAGGGTGAAAATAGCGTAAGCAGTCGATCCCGATCAGCTTCGGGCAATTTCCAGCCCGTGATCAAGTCCTTCATGGGAGCCAATCTTAACGTGAAGCTGGGCTAGTCGTCTTCCACCGGAAAGTCGTTCCCGTGGACTGAATAATTATGGCGCTCGAATTCTTGAAGCAATTCCGTGGTGAGCACGTATTCGGCCTGGAGCTTGTCGCTGCGTGCCCAAATGAAGTCCGCTGCTGGTAGCAGTTTGCCGAGCTGATCATCGAAGATTGGTAAAGCGCTGTCCGCATCGATCGGGGGATCGAGATCACCAAGGTTCTCAATTAACTCGCCGGCAATGAAAAATCGGTAGCGCGTCGCCTCCCATTGCCCCGGAAATTCGACTGCGTAGCGATCTTGCGACCATGTACGAACTGCCGTCGTGAAAGTCAGATTTGGCATATTCGTCTCCTTGGTGCTCGCAGGAGATCAAGTTGGGAAAATGGCGATGGTTCCTTACTCCGAGGATAAACATAATTTGGCTCAGCATGATGACCGAGCTGAAGGTCCGCATTGCTGTCAACGTCCGACGATCAAAGGGGTATGACGGAGGTGCGAAGTATACGGGTATCTGCTTTCTGCGGGAAATGCCTCGCAGGCGCTTTTCGTACCCCCGCGCTTTAATGTCGTGTTTGATTAGGGCGGCTTGCGAGCAGGGCATCAACCATGGCGGACCAAGCTTTTTGCAGGTCGGCTTGACTGACGTTGCAGCCGACCTGTCTGCGAAGACAGTTCTGCCCCGCGAGGAGCATTTTCGGCGTAGCTTCCCGCACGGCGGCAAACGTAGCGCAAACATTTGCGCACAGCTCGTCCTGTAGGTCAGCGCCAAGGCAATCCCAGTCATCGTGTCCGCTCTCTGAATACACAAGTGCCCTAGCTGCGCGCTCTATTGGCATCGGTGATTTCTCCTGATCCAGGGCGTCAATTGGTACGAAAGGGATCCGTGGATAGTCGCCGACGAGACTGTCAGTCCGGATCGCCACACGCAACTCGTCTCCGAGTACCTCACCGCTTGCGCTGGGCGATTTGGCGAGTGCTCGTGATTCATGAAGAGCTTGGATCGCGGCTGGCGTCCATGAAGCTGCGAGTGTCTCGTTGGCGCAGAAGGTTAGGATAAATATTAATAGGACTTTTGTAAACGGATGAAGCAAGCGTAGGGACGTTTAGACTGGCAGCCCCAATTCTAGGGGGCACGCGTCCTCATCTCTTCAAGCGAAAATGCAGCCAAGAGCAGGCATGACTGTAGCGGCCGGGTCACGAGGAATGTCAGCCCATCCCGATCTAGAACCCAACCGCCTCACCGCCTTGAGTTTCCCATGCTGGCTTGGAACCGAAATGCAGTTCCAACCTTAGCTTCCTGTCTCCCGACTCAAAAAGCAGCCCGAACTGGACTGACAGGAGCTTTCATGACTGACCGCCTCACACTTCAGGACCCTCGCACCCAGTACCCGAAGCCGCCGTTCCCCGAGCAGCCGCAACCGGTGCCCGGCATTGCCGCGAAGTTGGATCCAAAGCCGGACCACGGGGAAGAAAGCTACGTGGGCGCGGGCAAACTCAAGGGCCGCAAGGCTCTCATCACCGGCGGTGATTCCGGGATCGGGCGTGCGGCGGCGATTGCTTATGCCCGGGAAGGCGCCGATGTCGCGATCGCCTATCTGCCGAGCGAAGAACGGGACGCCCAGGAGGTCGTCGCTCTCATCGAAGCGGAGGGCCGAACTGCCGTAGCTCTTCCCGGCGACATCACCGACGAAGCCTGGAGCAGGCAGCTGGTCGAAGACGCAGTGAACGATCTTGGCGGGCTCGACATTCTGGTCATCAACGCCGGGCGCCAGCAGTTCCGAGAGGAAATCGGGGCGGTCAGCTCTGAAGATTTCGACAGAACCCTCAAGACCAACCTCTACGCCCTCCACTGGATCGCGCAGGCCGCCGTTCCCCACCTGCCGGCTGGTGCATCCGTCATCACCACAGCTTCAGTGCAGGCCTATGAGCCTTCGGATATCCTGCTGGACTACGCCACAACCAAGGCCGGCATCGTTGCCTACACCAAGGCACTGGCGAAACAACTGATCGAGAAGGGCATCCGAGCCAACGTGGTTGCGCCAGGGCCGTTTTGGACCGTGCTTCAGGCAAGCGGCGGTCAGCCGCAGGAAAAGGTCGCCAAGTTCGGCGAGCAAAGCCGGTTCGGCCGTCCTGGGCAGCCTGTAGAAATCGCGCCGGTTTATGTGCTCCTCGCCTCGCAGGAGGGCAGTTACATTACTGGAGAAGTCTACGGCGTCACAGGCGGTGCCGGCATCGCCTGACGAATGTTGTAGCGGCCCGGTTCGGCGGCGGGCCGCTACGCCGTCAGGCCTTGCTGGACTACCGGGATTGTCATCTCCAGGGAGAGCCCTTCTGCATTCCATGATTTCGAAACTGTTGCATTGAGGCTCGCGAGGCTCGCTGCCTCGAGTTTGCTGCCGAAACCAGATCGTAACGGCGCCTCCAATACGGCCGGACCGCCTTGCTCGCGCCATGTCACACGGGCCGCTTGATGGGAACTTTCAACTTCAATCTTGAGAGCGCCCGACGGCGTAGACAGTGCGCCGTATTTTGCAGCGTTCGTGGCATATTCGTGGAAGAGAAGGGCCAAGGAGTTCAGCATCTGACCTTCCACCATGACGTCTTGACCCGTTTGTACAATGTCAATGGGCTGAGAAGAACGAAAGGGGGCCAAAATTGCTCGCAGCAAATCCGCGAGGCTGGCCTTCGGTGGGGATGGTGCGTCGGCCCCAAAAGGCATGGTCAAGCTGTGCGCCTGGGCTAGAGCGGCGATGCGTTCTCGCAGTGTTCGAGCCAAGTGCTCGGCAGACTCTGCACTGCGAGCGCTCATGGCGACAAGACTGCCAATCAACGCGAACAGGTTCTTGATGCGATGGTCCATTTCCCGCATCAGCAGCCGCTGCCGCGACTGAGCTTCGACGCGTTCCCCGATGTCCCTGGCTATCTTCGACGCGCCAATTACGTTGCCTGTTTCATCGCGGATCGGCGAAACCGAAAGAGAAACATGGATCACCGAGCCATCCTTTCGTCTGCGGACAGTCTCGAAGTGCTCGGTTCTCTGTCCTGACCGGATACGCGAGAGGATCTGGTCCTCTTCGTGCAGTCGATCCTCAGGTATGAGCAACGTAATCGGCTGCCCAATCACCTCGTCAGCCGTGTATCCGAAGAGGCGCCGGGCACTTTCGTTCCAGCTCATGATCGTGCCGTCGAGTGATTTGCTAACGATCGCGTCTCCTGAGCTTTCCACGATCGCGGCGAGTTTTGCGCTGGCGTACTGGGCGACCCGGCGAAGCTCGGCTTCTTTTCTTGCGTCGGCAATGAGCGCGGCATTGTCGATGGCGATTGCGGCGTGGGCAGCGATTGCCTTCACGACTTCCTCTGCTTCTTCATCGAACACGCCCGGCTTCTCATGTGCGATGAAGAGGCCGCCGTGGACGGTACCCTTCCTGGTGTGAGTGCTGGTCGTAATCTCCCCAAATGTGCTGGTTGAAAATTCCCCAGTTTGAGGACTGCGCCTGATCGGCATGGGGGCATGCCCCCATGCCGATCAGGCGGCACAATTATCCCTGCTGATGCCGAAGGAAGGGCGAGCAGGTGATAGGACTGAGGGAGGTCGTTTTGATCCAGGAACTCAAGAGACAGGGGCTGAGCATCAGCGCCATCGCGCGCCAGACCGGCCTCGACCGCAAGACGGTGAAGAAATATCTGGCCACCGGTCTGGAGGCGCCAACCTATTCGCCACGCAAACCCGTAACGAACGCCGTGGAGCCATATCGGACCCATCTGCTGGAGCGGTTGGAGAGCTATCCTGGCCTTTCAGCACGCAGGCTGCATCGCGAAATCCGAGAGATGGGGTTCAAGGGAGCCTATTCCTCCCTGACCGAATATCTCCGCGAGATCCGGCCGCCCTTGCCCAAAACCTATGAGCGGCGCTTCGAAACTGCCGCCGGCGTACAGGCTCAATTTGATTTTGCCTAATTCCAGACGATCTTCACCAGCGAGCCTGGTGTCGTGCGCAAGGTCTGGCTGTTCAGCATGGTCCTGGGGCACAGTCGGTGGCTTTGGGGGCGGTTCTGCCCGAACCAGGGGCTGGAAACGGTGATGCGCTGCCATATCGCCGCCTTCGAAGCGATGGGTGGCTGCTGCAGCGAAATTCTCTACGACCGCATGAAGACCGCCGTCATCGGCGAGGACGCTGCCGGGGTGGTAACCTACAACGCCTCGCTGGTGGCGCTGTTGGCCCACTATGGCATCCTCTTCATCTACGAATGGCATGCATCCGTATCGCCGGTAGGCGGACATTTTCCAGCCTCACGCCGCTCGATATTATCGTGGCCATAATTGTCGGCTCGAACATCAGTCGCGCCATGACCGGCAAGGCCCCTGCTCCTTCCCGCCCTGGCAGCGACACTGCTACGTGCTGCACCGCCTTGTCGCGATGGCCACGGTTCGGTGGAACCCCTTGGCGAGTTTTGTCAAAGGAAGTTCGATAGTGAAAACGGTCGGATCGACAAGGAGGCCACCCAAAGGCTGTAATCCCGCATATGGGCATCAGCGGCGGTGAAGAGAATGCAGATATCCGCGGCGATCCCGGTCAGCACCAAGCGGGTGACGCCGAGCTTGGGCAGCAACACGGGGAGATTAGTCGAGTAAAACCCGGAGAACTGCGGTTTGAGGATGAAATAGTCCTTGTCCCGTGGGCGGAGTTTTTCGGCGATCGGATTGTGTCGTTCCAATGCGCGATCAATCAACGCGGAACGGTCCGAATGCCATTCACCGAAATTGTCGTTCACATAGATGACGGGATAGTCGAGCGCATCGCATTGCCCGATTAGGCCTTCGATAACCGGTACGATTGTCCTTGCCCGAGGCTCGAGTGTTTCCGCCTCCGGAAAGTCGAAGCAGTTGATCATGTCCATGATCAGCAGGGCGGTGCCTGTGCCCTTCGGTTCGCTGTTCGAAAAGGGGGCTGACCCTGCGCGGCTAATCCCCGCCGTCAGTCGGGTTTTTGTTCCGCTGTTTTCTGCCGGGACCGGCGGATGCGATGCAGGCCTTCTGTCTGCTCCTTTTCTCCCTCTACGACGAGGTCGGGACGCGGAGCAATTTCTCCGGCAAGCCGTTTCGCGTAGCCCTTGATGACTGCGCCGATGCCTGCTGCGACATCCTTGTCCTTACTATCCGTCATATTGCCAGTCCTTTCGCACCTGGGCCTCGCCTTCCATTCGCTATCCGGGGTAGGGATCAGTTTTTAAGAGCCCGGCGAGGTGGGCCGCATTCCCGGCCACCATTTTCGCTGTCTTCGCGACCATTTCAGGGGTGTGTTCCAGATCCTTGAAGTCGGTAGAGCCCATCGCTTCGCCCACCCAGTAGCAGGCGGCCACCGCAGGGATTGTCCAACCGACATCGTTAAGTGCCTGGAAAAGCTGGGCAGAGGAAAAATGCGCGCCGTCCTCATTCCCGACAATCGCCGCGACCGCGACCTTGCCATAACTTGGCATACGTCCGGCCTCGTCAGTCTCATCGAGAAACGCATCCATGCGTTCCAGCACGCGTTTGGCAATGCTGCCGATCTGTCCCATCCAGATCGGCCCTCCGAAAATCAGAATATCATGCGCGAGGATCTTCTCCCGAAGCGCGGGCCAGTCGTCACCTTCTCCCTCGTCGGAGGTGACGCCGGGCAGGATGTTAAGCGCGGCAACACGGACGGTTTCGGTGATGGTCACCTGTCGTTCGGCGAAGGCCTTCTTGAGGACCTCTATCATCGCATCGCTCGACGAGGGTTCATCCGGGCTGGATTTCAGCGTGCAATTGATAGCCAGAGCCTTGAGCGCCATCGACGATCTCCTTGGAGGCGACATCCCGCAAGAAGTCGCTGTTGATAGTGCAACGCCTGGGTGGCTGATGGGTTCGCGGCAAATTGGGTAACGGAACTCGGACCATCCCTTTGCGAAAGCCATTAGGGCGTAAACTCATAAATTGGGTTGAATGGTCAGCCTTGCCGTGATTCAGGCGTCCTCGGAATGGAGGGTGTATGGCACGGCGGCGGTATGAACTGACGGACCCGGAATGGCTCACCATCGAGCCGTTGCTGCCCAACAAACCGCGCGGCGTGCCCCGAGTGGATGATCGCCGGGTGTTGAACGGCATTCTCTGGCGTTTCCGTTCCGGTGCGCCGTGGGCGGAGATCCCGGAACGGTATGGGCCATCGACGACCTGCTACAACCGGTTCGTCCGCTGGCGAAAGGCTGGTGTGTGGGACCGGCTGTTGGCGGCGGTTTCTGCCGGCTTCAACGGCGAGTTGGTGATGATCGATTCCACTTGCATGCGCGTTCACCAGCAAGGTGCGACGGGTAAAAAGGGGGAGCCGGAGATCATGGCATGGGACGTTCCCGGGGCGGTCTTACGACCAAACTCCACGCTCTTGTCGACGCTGATGGACGTCCTGTCGGCCTGCGACTGACGGGCGGGCAGGTTCACGATGCCTGTGAGGCCGAAGCGTTGATCGAAGTCATTCCCAAGGGCGCCACACTCCTGGGCGACAAAGGTTACGACAGTACCGCTATCCGCGAAGCCGCGGCGGCGAGGAACATCTGGGCGAATATTCCCAACCGTTCCAACCGCAAGCAGCGCTTCGGATTTTCGTCCTGGCTCTACCGCCAACGCAATCTCGTCGAGCGCTTCTTCAACCGGATCAAGCAGTTCCGCGGCATCGCCACCCGATACGACAAAGATGCCGCTAACTATCTCGCAGCCATCAAGCTCATCTGCGTACGCCTGTGGTGCAACGGGTAATGAGTCCACGCCCTAGTAGCCCTTGGAACCGCAAGGCCTTGCCGCCGGTTGAAATTGCATGTGGCGCGCGAGGAAAGCCGATGTCGACAAAGCCATTGTCTTCAGCAAAAACCGGTGCACGGATCGCGTTAGCCGAGTTTATTCGGGACCCAGCGAAGGTCGGATCGGCGTTCCCGGCAACGCAACGTCTGGTCGACCGGGTATTCGAGCCGCTAAACTGGCCGAGGATTGGGGTTCTGGTGGAGTTTGGCCCCGGAACCGGACGTTTTACTTCAGCGGCCCTGGCGCGGATGCGCCGGGGGTCTCACCTGATCGCGATCGAGCCAGGCGACGAATTCGTGGAGCACTTGCAAAGTTCCATACGCGACCCGCGCCTTTCCGTAGTGCGCGGCCTCGCCCAGGACGTTGCAAAAATATTGAGCGATCACGGCCTTTCGCAGGTCGATTGCATTGTCTCAGGACTTCCATTCTCGACGCTGGATCATGCCGTGGGAGCACAAATCGCCGAGGCCAGCGCGTCGGTTCTGAGCCCGCAGGGCATATTCGCCGCATATCAGATGAGAACCAGCGTGAAGCCGCTGCTGAGGCGTTGCTTCTATTCGGTTCGCAGCCGGTACGAATGGCGCAATATTCCTCCATGCCACCTCTATTGGGCCAGCAATCCTAGGTTTCGTCCTCACGTGCATTCATCGGCGGGAGGGAGATCGCGTAATGCCTGCCTTTCTGAAGAATAACGGCCTTACGCTCGTTTTGCTGGTGCTCTTTGCATTCAGCATTCTCGGACAGTGGTTTACCGGCTGGAGGGTGGCGATTGAAGACGGGGTGCGCCAAGGGCAGCATGCCGACAGCATCTTGGATTATGCGCGCAGCCCGCAGTTTCTCTCCTCGGTTTTTGGAAACTGGGAGAGCGAGTTCCTGCAAATGTCGGCCTACGTGATCCTCACTGCATTTCTTGTTCAGAAGGGATCAGCGGAATCGAAAGATCCGGATGAGCCGCCGCGCGATTCCGAGCTGGCCCTACAGGCCAACAAGTCCGGCGCGCCCAAGATCCTAAGATGGGGCCGCGTCTGGCGTGCGCTTTACGCCCGTTCTTTGGGGATTGCTCTGGGAGCTTTGTTCCTGATCTCTTCGTGATCCACTGGACCCAAAGCGCGCAAGTGGCCGCAGAGGAGGCGCTATCCCATGGTCAAACGCCCTCCACGCTCGTCGAATATCTTTTCGATCCGCAGCTGTGGTTCGAGTCGTTCCAGAACTGGCAAAGCGAATTTCTCTCGACAGCCGTGCTAGTGGTGCTGTCCATCTATCTGCGCCAGCGGGAGTTTCCGGAATCGAAACCTGTCGCCGCTCCTCACGCCAAGACCGGGAATTGATCTGGAAGCGGAGGGAGCGGCGATAGCCTCAGTTGAGGCCGCTCTGTTCCTTGACGCCAGTTTCCTGTTCCTGGTCGAGCTTTTCTGCGTGCCAGATGTTGCGACCGGCAAAAACGAGCACGATGACCGCGAGGATAACCGCGACCACGAAAATGCCAGCACGGCCCAGCCGTCGCTCGCTCGGTTGATTGGGCTTCTTCATGGCTTGTCAGCATCTTTTGCGTGCTGGTCTTCCGGGTAATCCTCAGGTTTGACCGTTCCCACGTTTGGTCGATCTTCCACCTTTTCGGGCTTTAGCGGGCCTTCATTTTGGCGATGGGGATCGACTGCGTCGGGACGGGCATCGCCCAAGGGGCCCCGCTTGCTGGCGTTATCGTCCATCAGGTAGGTCCTTCATGCGGTGACAAGGTTGACGGCAGTGGGCTTGGCTGCGGGCAATCCGCCCGATTTCGCTGTCGCCAAGAGTTCCGTTTTGCGCGCCAACATACGGTCCCGCAGTTCAACGAGATCTACGTCTGTCTTGCGGCACTGCGCGAACATGCCCTCGGATGGCATTTCCTCTTCGTGGACATGGTGCTTGATCTCTTCCGACAGCACCTTGACCTTGGCTGTAAAGAAGCTGTCTTCGGGCGCGGCGGCCTCGATGTCATTGATGAGAATCTTGGCGCCGTCGTGTTCGACATAGGCTTCATCGAGAGTGTCATCTTCGATCTTGCCGCGGAAACTGGGGTAGAAGATCTCTTCCTCGATGGCCGTATGGATCTTGAGCTCGGCGCAGATCTGGTGCGCAATGGATTTCTTCTGGGAAGCCGAGCGCGCGGCTTCGAATTTTTCAAACAGTTCTTCGACAGTCCGATGGTCGGCTTTTAACAGGGCAATTGCATCGGTGAACTGAGTCATGGGATTCTCCGTTGCCTGAATGCCTAGGTAAGTCCGACGGTGGCAAGCTCGTTCCCGGCAGGAAAATTTAAGGCTCCGTTACGTCGGCTTTCGAGTGCCACCATTACAGATCTCGATGGAGTTAGGCTGGGCAGGTTTCCCCTCGCTTTTGAGGGGACATCTTGGGCGAACGCTTGGATGTCATTTCAGCGGCGGGATACTTCACTGAGGTTTGGTGGCCGATCGGGCGGGAACGTCGTTTGCTGCTTGCAGGGAACCACGAGCGTGGGGAGTCGGGACAAAGCCATTTGACGCAAGCGCCGGCACACCTTGCCGCGCACATGGCCGAAGCTTGGCGACAAGATATGGCTCCGTCTGGAACTACCCTGAAAGGCTTCCGTTTAGCGAAGATGGAAAGCCCGGCACGACAATCCCAGCGTTGGCCCAGCGCGCTCTGGCTTATCCGCCACGGCCAGAGTGCCGGTAATGTCGCGCGCGATATGGCACATGCGAACGGAATGCCGCGTATCGCGCTCGATCATCGCGACGTTGACGTGCCCCTCTCTCCTCTTGGCAAGGATCAGGCGCGAGCGCTGGGGCATTGGTTTGCGCAAGGCGAGGAGGGGCTGCGTCCAGAAGTGATCCTCTCCAGCCCTTACTTGCGCGCGCTTCAGACCGGCGAAATTTTCCGCGAGGCGGGGGGCTGCGGATCCGAGCTCAGGATCTGTCTTGACGAGCGGCTGCGCGAAAAGGAATTCGGGATACTCGACGGGCTCACCACTGTCGGTATTCGCGAATTGCAGCCGGAGCAGGCGAATTTCCGCAAGGTGCTGGGGAAGTTCTACCATCGTCCGCCCGGCGGCGAGAGTTGGGTGGACGTGATATTCCGCCTTCGTGCACTGCTGGATACGGTTTCGCTGCACTATGCCGGGCAGCGGGTCATGATCATTGCCCACCAAGTGGTGGTGCTGTGCATGCGCTATGTTTTGGAGAACCTGAGCGAAAAGGAAATCCTCGCGATCGATGCGGAAGGGGACGTGGCCAATTGCAGCGTCACGCAATACCGTTTCGATCAGCAGGCCGGGCGGCTCGTGCTAGAGCGCTATAATGTCGTCGCCCCGCTAGAGCGCGAAGGCACGCCGGCCACGCATGAGCCTGATCCCATGATTGCAGCCCGTGGCTGAGCCAGTCGGGGAAGAGGCGAAGTGCGCCCCGCTCGACGGGGCCTGGCTGCGGGCCCATCCCGTGCCGATGCCCTCAGACGGTGTCGATAAGAACGCGCGGGGGCGAGTGCTTGTTATAGGCGGCTGCCTGCAGGTTCCGGGCGGCATTCGGTTGACGGCGGAGGCGGCCTTGCGGGCAGGCGCGGGCAAGGTGCGAATTGCCACCATAGCTTCTGCCGTCGTTCTCATCGGCACGATGTTTCCCGAAGCTGCCATGTTGTCGCTACCGGAGGGAATGACCGGCGAGATCGACGTCAAAGGCGACGTGCTCGCACCTCATCTGACGCGCTGCGACGCGGTGGTCGTCGGGCCGGCGATGACATGCGAGCGCCATGCCTCGCGTCTGCTGGAGGCAGTCCTCGATGCGATGGCGGATTGCCGGGCCAGCTCGGGTCCGAGTGCCGGGGAAGGGGGGCTGGTGATCGATGCCTCAGCCCTCATGGCGCTGGGCGATCACGAAGTGAGCTTGCGGGAACGCCCGGCACCGTGCGTGATCACACCCCACATCGGCGAGATGGCGGCCCTTCTGGAGCGCGAAGCAGCCGATGTAGAGCGTGACAGGGTCGCCGCCGCACGCGAGGCAGCGGCCCGCTTCAATGCCGTGGTCGTACTAAAGGGCGCTACCTCGCTGGTCGTGGACCCAGCCGGCCCATGTTTCGTGTACAGCGACGGGAATGTCGGGCTTGCGACCGGCGGATCCGGCGATGTGCTGGCAGGAATTGCAGGCGCGTTGCTGTCTCGGGGTCTACCCCCGATGGAAGCCGCGCTGTGGGCAGTCTGGGTACATGGCGAGGCCGGCCGACACTGTGCGGAGACGATCGGGCCGGTGGGGTACCTTGCGCGCGAACTGTTGATTGCAATACCTCGGCTAATGGCATCAGCGCCGAGCGCGTGAGACGTTCCCAACGATGCAAATCGCTCCAATGACGATGCTTCCAAATCGACAAGCAGCGTCCAGAGTCAGATGATTCCTGTTCGGACCATCTATTTCCTGCGGTTGACGCGCCTGAAATGCGACCAACGAAAATGAAAGTCGCCGTTTTAACGCCCGATAACCCTCCTGGGTCGAAGACAAGCTTCTATCTCGACAGGCTATGCCTTCAGGCAATCTGGCTTAACTTCCATGACGGGTATTCAGCAGAATCGGTAACGCCGAAGCGGGCGAAATCACGGACGCGAGGATCCCGCCGACGAGACTCCAACAACCTAAAGTTGCGATGCTGGGCCATTCGCGCAGGTCGGCCTCGCGATTGGCTTCCTCGCTCACTGGTGCGCCGGACGCTGTTGCAGCTAGCAGCCGTTAAGATGCTGTTCGATGGCATCAGCGCCGTTGCCGACCTTATCGACTGCGCGCTGCAGTACTTCTCGAGAGACGCCGAACTGATTAGTCCAATAAGCGACCTCGTAGTCTTCGTCCATCGCGACCCGCGAACTGTCCTGCGGCGCACGTACGTCTTTGTTATCTGCCATAAAATAGCCTCCTCGATGGGTGAGGTGATATCGGGTTTGGGGCTAGCGCGCGCTGCCGGGCTCGGCCATCTTGCGGTGTTGTTCGGCAAGCACGGATTGAGGTACAACGCCGGCGGCCGCCACCTGAAGCTTGTTGTACCAGCCCGAAACCACGGTCCCCTTACCAGCCTGCAGCGCGTCCCAGCCATCCTTGGCGACTTTCGCGGGATCGGCCTTGCTGTCGTCGGCCCCGACGTCGGTATCCTTGCCGAGTCCGGCACGGTCGAAGAAATTCGTATCGGTGACGCCTGGCATGAGCGTGGTCAGGGTAATGCCTCCAAAGCCCTTGAGCTCATTACGCAGCGCTTCGGTGAAGTTGTCCACGAACGCCTTGGTGCCATTGTAAACTGCATTGAAACTGCCTGGAATGAATCCCGCGATCGACCCCGTTACAATGACCTTGCCGTCGTTCCGGGCGGCCATCGACGTCAGAACACTTTGCAGAAGGTACAGCGTGCCGGTCACGTTCGTGTCGATAACATGCCGCCACGCGGAGACCCCTTGGTCGAGAAACGCATGGCCCAGACCGTGGCCGGCATTGGCGCAGAGCAAGTCGATCTGCCGGCCGGTGGCACGCAGGAGCAGACCGTCGACCCCGTCTAGAGTTGATAGATCGGCCTCGAGAGTTTCGACCGAAACGCCGAGCGCCTCCAACTCCGCCTTGGCATCGCCAAACGAAGTGTCAGCGGCCAACAACAGATCGTAGCCATCCTTCGCCGCAAGCTTGGCAAGCTCAAGGCCAATGCCGCTAGATGCGCCGGTGATCACAGCAAATTTATTCGTCATGGGTTTCTCCTGCAGACAAGATTCGAACGGCCGCCGAATGGCCGGCGTGAGGCGGAAGCCAACTCGGGACCGGCAGTTAGTTCCGCGATCTCGAGGGAGGGCGTAATCCCCAGTTCCTCAAGGCACACGCGTGAGGTCGAGGCCAGGCTTCAGTACGACCTTGGTCACCTCGTTCTGCTTGTCATGGAACATCTTGTAGCCATCGGGCGCCTGCTCGAGGGGCAGACGGTGGCTGATGAGGAAGGTCGTATCGATCTTGTCTTCCATGATCGCATTCAGCAGCCCGGGTAGGTAGTGCTGGACGTGGGTTTGGCCGGTCTTGAGCGTCAGGCCCTTCTCCATGAATGCACCAAGCGGGAACTTGTCGACGAATCCGCCGTAGACAGCAGGCATCGACACCCGGCCCCCCTTGCGGCACGCCAGGATGGCCTGGCGGATCGAATGCGTGCGGTCGGTTCCGAGGAACGTTGATGCCTTGATCTGGTCCCAGACATTGTCGGCGAAGAAACCGTGCGCCTCGAGCCCGACCGCATCGATGCAGGCATCGGGTCCGATTCCGCCGGTCATCTCCATCAGGGCCTCGTAGGTCTTTGTCTCCTCGAAGTTGATCGTTTCGGCTCCGAACTTTCGGGCGAGTTCGAGCCGGTGCGGAAAGTGATCGATGGCGATGACCCGCTCGGCGCCCATCAGAAACGCCGACTGGACGGAAAACAGCCCGACCGGGCCGCATCCCCAGACCGCGACCGTGTCGCCCGGCTCGATCTCGGCATTCTCCGCTGCCTGCCAACCGGTGGGCAAAATGTCGGATAGGAAGAGGACCTTGTCATCTTCAATCCCATCCGGAATCACGATCGGTCCTACGTCGGAAAACGGGACGCGAACATATTCGGCCTGGCCGCCGGCATAGCCGCCTGTCATGTGGCTGTAGCCGAACAGGCCGGACATCGGCTGTCCGTAGGGCGTCTGCGCGATGTCCTGGTTGTCGGCGGGCAGGCCATTGTCACAGGCGGAATACTGATGCTTGGAGCAATGGAAGCAGGATCCGCAGGCAATGGTAAAGGGGACGACCACGCGCTGTCCCTTCTTGAGCGTGGAGTCCTTGCCGATCTCGACGACCTCGCCCATGAACTCGTGACCGAGGATGTCACCCGCTTGCATCGTCGGTATGTAACCATCGTAGAGGTGAAGGTCGGAGCCGCAGATCGCGGTGGAGGTGATCTTGATGATGGCATCGCGTGGATTGAGGATTTCGGGGTCATCGACGGTGTCGACGCGAACGTCGTGCTTCCCGTGCCAGGTCAATGCGCGCATCAGGCGTTCTCCTCGTCGAGCTGTTTGCGGGTGCGCGCCGCGGTTGCGACCTCGCCGGTTTCCATGAATTGCTTGAAACGCCTCAGGTCGCGCCGTGCCTGGATGGCGGGCTCACGCTGGAACATCTTTGCGACGATCTTGCCGACTAACCCTGCAGGCGGATCGTACAGAATCGTCGCCGTCACCCAGGTGCCCCGCCCCCCAGGCGCCTCGCGGAACTCGATACGTCCGCTGTTGGGAACGTCAGCGCCTTCCTCGGTCGTCCATGCGATGAGCTCGCCGGGCGTCTCTTGGGTGATGACGGAGGTCCACTCGACAGTGCGTTCGCCCGGCGCCCGAACCGTCCAGCGAGATCGCCTGCCCCCTAGATCTTCGACGGAGATCACATTGTCGAGGAATTTGGGGAGGTTTGAGAAGTCTCGCCAGACGGCAAAAAGGTGGTCTCGCGGGCAATTGATCGTAACGGTCTTGCCGGAAAGAGTATCGCCTCTGGCCTTATCGAGTTCGTGGGCGACTATATGCGCCCTTCCGCCGTCCTTGGCGGTGGTCAAGGGGGCATCGTCGTGCCCCGTGCGATCGCGCACGTCACCCATTCACTCACTCCCACTTGTCTGGAAATCGGCTTCAAGACGGCAACGCCTTTGACGCCGCATTAGTCGCCGCAGTCTGTCCGTTTTGCGATAAAGCGGGGCAAGGAGCCGCCCGAATATGCGGAGGTTAATTCAGGTTACTCGCCAGCGTCGCCACGCAAGCGCCGGGGTGGACGTTTTCTGACGCAAGGAGGAAATCTGTCGATGCGGAGGCGGGGTGGCAGATGCGATGATCCCGCCCTCGAAAGCTCCGGAACGACGCGGCGATCCGCGAATTAAAGGAGTCTGCCCGAAGGAGAGGACAGATGGCTGCACGTCCATACTGGAAAGGCCAGATCCGCCTGGCGCTCGTTTCGATCCCTGTCGAGATATATGCCGCCACCAGGAGCGGAGCCACGATCGCCTTCAATCAAATCCACGAGCCTTCGGGCCAGCGTATCAAATATGAAAAGGTCGTTCCCGGCATTGGTCCTGTGGACGTCGAGGACATCGTCAAGGGCTTCGAGTATGCCAAGGGAGAGTATGTCCTGCTCGACGAGAAGGAGATCGAGGGCGTCAAGCTCGAGAGCAAGAAGACCCTCGAGCTAACCCAGTTCGTCGACGCGCATGATGTCGACATGATCTATTTCGAAAAGCCGTATTACGTCGTGCCGGCCGACGATCTGGCAGAGGAGGCGTTCATCGTCCTTCGCGAAGCGCTGCGGCGCACCCGCAAGATAGGGTTGGGGCAACTCGCCATGCGCGGCCGGGAGTACGTCGTCAGCATCAAAGCCTGTGGGCGCGGCATGGTGATGGAGACGCTGCGCTACGCCGACGAGGTAAACAAGGCGACGAGCTATTTTCGCGACATCGGCGATACGGATCCTGACGAGGAGTTGCTCGACCTGGCTACCACGCTGATCGACAAGAAGACCGGCAAATTCGACGCGGCCGAATTTCACGATCGCTATGCCGATGCCCTGAAAGAGCTCATCGAGCGAAAAAAGAAGGGCAAGACGCTCAACATCGATTCCGTCGACAGCGGCAAGGATCCGCGCGGCTCGAACGTCGTCGATCTGATGGCGGCGCTCAAAAACTCGCTCGGCAGCACGGGCAGGGCGGCGACCAAAACGACTGCCAAGAAGCCAGCCGCTAAGAAAACTGCGAAGGCCGCCTCCAAGAAACCGGCCACCAAATCGGCTGCGAAGCCATCGACGCGCAAGCGGGCCTGAGCCGTGACGGAAAGCCTCGACCATCCCGCCCCTGCGCTTGGGGACGATGATGCCGCTTTTGCCGAAGGGGCGATAACGCTTTGGGCCAACCTCCTGACACTGATCGGCACGCATCTTCGCGAGACAGGCATGCCGAGACAGGAGGTGCTCGACATGCTTGCCATGCTGCACGAGGCAAATGAGGAGACCATCCGCTCGCCGCGCGCCCGCGCGGTGGCATCGCGGCATCTGATGTCGGTTTATCGTGCACTCGGTGAAGCCTGATCGCTCAGCCATTTGGCCCGAAGCGCTTGCGCCCGGGATTTCGCAGGTGCCGGAAATGGTCCTTGATACGCGCGTTGAAGAATGTCCCCGCAGAAGGCGCTCTGCAGAACGCCTCAAAGAGCGATGCAGGCACGTCGTAATAAAGATAATCGCCGGTCTGGTAGAACGAGATCCTGAGGGTCCCTGCCTCGTCGTCGTAGGCGATTTGATCGATGATCGCGGACTGAGAGAAACAATGCGTGCGCATATCATACCGAGCGCACGGGGCAGCGGCTCGTTCCCGGCTCAGCCACGATCCGACTGCATTGCCGGGAAGACGGCCAATGCTGAGTTCGAAAGTCGGCAAAAATCCTACTTCGGGCCAGTCGCCGCGGATTTCCAGTAAATGGCGTCGGCAAGCGACGATCAGCTGCGCGCGATGGCGCAGCATCGCGGGCTGAAGCTGCTGCGCTCCCGGCGGCGCAAACCCGGCGTCGGTGACTACGGGAAGTATGGGCTGGCTGATGAAAGTGGAAATGCCCTTCTTGGTTTCGGCGAAAACGGGCTAACCGCGAGCGCGCAGGATATCGAGGACTTCCTGCGCGAAAGCGAGTTTGGCACATGGAAGCAATCCGCTGAGACGACGCAGCAGCGCCCACGACCGCCGAAAAAGCCTCCGAAACCCGAGCCCGACGATGAAGATGCACCTGTTCGGCGGCGCTCCGGGCAGCGCCTGCGCCGGCGGGCGGCGTCTGGTGCGGATAATCCGCCGCCTGGCAAAAAGGACCTAGCAGGTGGAACCCGCCCAAAACCGGCTTTGAGGCTAGTTCCCCAATCCGGACCGGCGCAAGAGAAACTATCCCGTCCCACCGAAAAGCCCAGATCAAGGAACGAGTCCTCACCTGTACCCGTACCCGACCCAGTGCTGGTTGTGCGTTTAGCTGCCACCGCCGATAGCGAGGAACTGGCGGCGCTGCTCAATCAGCTTTCCGGGGTGGCGATTGAGCCAAGCGAGGTGGAAGCAAATCTGGCCATGGTCCGAAAGGCGAAGGCCGGGTTGATCGTCGCCGAGCTCGGCAAGGTGATCGGCTTCTGCCAGTGGTCAATCATTCCCTCTGTCCATCGCGGTGCGCTGGGCCGCCTGACCGTCCTTGTCGTCGATAAAGCGCATCGGCGGCGGGGCATTGCAACGGCCATGCTGGCCGCGGCGCAGAAAGCGCTGGCGAAGGCTGGATGCAAGCAGGTCGAGGCGCTTAGCGGTATCGCGATCAATAACAGTCACAATTTCTTTCGCTCGCTCGGCTTTGAACAAACAAGCTATCGTTTTGTCCGCGACCTCGGCGAATAGGGAAGGGCGGCGAGGGAACGAGTTCGGCTCCGCATCGATTAGCTGGCATATCGATCGGAACCGACATGGCACGAGCCCTCAAGACAAAGCATACGCAGGCGGAGGAGCGTCTCGGAAAATATCGCGAGAAACGTGATTTTTCGCGCACCGCAGAGCCTTCCGGGGCGACTGGCCCCACAAGCGGCAACGGTTTTGTCGTTCAAAAACACGCGGCATCGCGCCTTCACTTTGATTTTCGGCTCGAGCTGGACGGCGTGCTGGTAAGTTGGGCCGTTACCCGGGGGCCAAGCACCAATCCCGACGACAAGCGTCTCGCAGTCCGCACCGAGGACCATCCGCTTGATTACGCGCGCTTCGAAGGCACGATCCCCAAAGGCGAGTATGGCGGCGGCACCGTGATGCTGTGGGACAATGGCACTTGGGAAACGATTCCAGGCAAGGATCCCCGCAAGACTCTGCCCGAAGGCCACCTCCACTTCGTCCTCCATGGTCGCCGCATGCAGGGCGAATGGATCCTCTTCCGCCTCAAGCCGGGCGGCAGGGAAAAGGGAGAAAACTGGATATTGCGCAAGGTGCAGGATGAATTTGCAGGCGGATCGGACGATCTGACCTCCATCCACCTTACCAGCATCGATACCGGCCGCACCATGGAGGAGATAGCTGCGGGCAAAGCCGTCCCGAAGCAAAAGGCGAGAAACGGGAAAACCGTTGCGGCTTTCAATCCGGATAGCACCGGGCCGGGCCGAGGCAGGAAGGCGAGCTCGCCCCCGCCGTTTCAGCCCGTGCAACTTGCCGCCCTGGTTGACCGTGTCCCACCCGGCGACCGCTGGCTCCATGAACTCAAATACGACGGCTATCGCACGCTTCTCGCCCTCGGCGGGGGTGAAGGACGAGCGTATACTCGATCGGGCCTCGACTGGTCGGACCGTTTCGCAGCCCTCATTGCCGAGGCGCAGAAGCTACGAGCCCGCAGCGCGCTCATAGACGGCGAGGCGGTCGTCACCCGTCCTGACGGTCGTACCAGCTTTCAGGCCCTGCAAGCGGCACTCAAGGCCAACCCCGAGGCCATCGATTATTTCGCGTTCGATCTCCTCGAACTCGATGGCGAGGATCTGACCGGTCTCCCGCTCATTGAGCGCAAGGAGAAGCTCGCTGCGCTGATCGGCAAGGACGGAGGCCGAATTCGCTATTCGGATCATATCGTCGGTAATGGCGAGAAGCTTCTTGCCAGCTTCTGCAGCGCAGGGCTCGAAGGCGTCATCTCGAAACGCATCGACGCGCGCTACAGCGGCTCGCGCAGCGGCAGCTGGGTCAAGACCAAGTGCATTCGCCGGCAGGAGTTCGTGATCGTGGGTTGGACGCCGTCCGACAAACAGCGCGGAGTTCGCTCGCTTCTGCTGGGCATCAATGAAAATGGCAAATTGCGATACGCCGGCAAGGTCGGCACCGGCTTCACCGGTGAGGAGATCGACCGATTGATGGAGATCATGGCACCCCTCGAGCGCAATAAGGCAACGGTCGAAGCGCCGCGCGCCGCCGTTCGTTCCGCTCATTGGATCGAGCCTAAGCTGGTTGCCGAGATCGCCTATATCGAGTTTACCGATGAAGGCGTCCTTCGCCATCCAAGCTATCTCGGCCTGCGCGAAGACAAGAAGCCAGAAGCAATCGTGCTCGAGACCGAGGCGCCGGTGGCCGCCGCGATCGCTCCGGCGACAGACGCCGTGCGGATCAGCAACCGGGAGCGTGTGATTTTCCCGGAAGGAAAGCTCACCAAAGGCCAGCTTGCGGATTATTATGAGATCGTCGCGCCAATCATGCTGCCATGGGCGGGAAGCAGGCCAATAAGCCTGGTCCGCTGTCCGCAGGGCCGAGCCAAGAAGTGCTTTTTCCAGAAACATGATGCCGGAAGCTTCGGCAGCGAGGTCAAGCAGATCGGTATCCGCGAGAAAGACGGGCACGAAGAGGCGTACCTGTTTGTCGATACGCCGGCGGGCCTTCTCACCTGTGTTCAGATGGGTACGATCGAGTTCCATGGCTGGGGCGCGCGGATCGAGGATATCGAAAAGGCCGATAGACTCGTCTTCGATCTCGATCCCGACGAGGGGCTGGATTTCAAGGACGTCGTTGCAGCCGCATTTCACGTCCAGGACTTACTTGCCCAGATGGGGCTGACCACCTTTCCGATGGTCACGGGCGGGAAGGGCGTCCATGTCATCGCTCCGCTCAGTCCCTCGGCTGAATGGCCAGAAGTGAAAGACTTTGCCTACCGCTTTGCCCTGGCGCTTTCCCAGGCAGACCCCGAACGCTTCACTGCCGCTCTTGCAAAAACCAAGCGGACAGGACGGATCTTCATCGACTACTTGCGCAACCAGCGCGGCGCGACAGCGGTCATGCCCTATAGCGCCCGCAGCCGCGAATTTGCGCCGATCGCCGTCCCGGTGACCTGGGAGGAACTGCGCGACATTGACGGGCCTTCGCGTTGGCATATCGGCGACGGCGCCGAGATGGTGAAGCGCGCGGCGTCGAAGAATCTCGCCCACTGGGGGCGCGCCGACCAGATCCTACCCGACCTGTAAAAATCGGGATCTACAAAACCTGAAGCCGGACGATTGCTGTTCGTGCCACTTCGAGATCATTTGCCAGTAACGGGATCTTGCTCAGCTGCGAGCATCGTCCGGATGCGCTCGAGCGCCTCCTTCGATGGCGAGTCCTGGCAAATGTCCCAATCCTGTCCCTCAGGGTAGGCACCCACGACCAGGAAATCTTCACTGGACTCGATCAGGCAGTGACCGGTGCCCACCGGCAATACCAGTGCGTCGCCCGCTGCAACGCCAATCATCAATGCGCCTGGCCCGCCCAGGATCAGCGAGGCGCGGCCGCTCGCGACCCCCAATGCCTCATGCGTGGTCGAGTGATAGTGATGATAGTCGAATATGGTATCCCGCCATTTCGCCGGCCAGCCGTGGTCAGCAAAGCGCTTCTCGAACGCTTTGGCGATCTGTTCCCGGGCACCGCTTTCCACGCTTCGGTAGATCAGTACCGGCAATCCTTGATTGTTGGGCACCCAGCCATTGAGGTCGAGCAGGAATTTCTCTGTGTTCATGAGATGCTCCTACGGTTTGCGCCGGGTCTTGGGTGCGGGCCCATCGCACAGCTCGATCCATACCGGTGCATGATCACTGGTCTTTTCCCAGCCACGTGGGCGCCGGTCGACCTCGGCTGCCACCAGCAACTTGGCTGCAGCCGGGTTGAGGAGGACATGATCGATCCTGAGACCCGCGTCGCGCTCGAAGGCGCCGCGCCAGTATTTCCAGAACGTGTATATGGCCTCGTCCGGATGAAGTTGCCGTAGCGCGTCGGTCCATCCCAGCTGGAGCAACCCGGCGTAAGCCGCTCTCACTTCCGGTGCGAAAAGGGCATCGTCACGCCAGCGCTCGGGCGCGTAAACATCGAGATCCGTCGGCATAACGTTGAAGTCTCCCGCAACAATCACCGGAGCGTCCAGCGCGACAAGCTCGGCAAGACGATCGCTCAAACGCTCAAACCATCTCAATTTGAATTCGAATTTGGCGCTCGGCCTCGGATTGCCATTGGGAAGGTAGAGGCCGGCAATGAGCGCTCCATTGATCGCCGCTTCGATGTAGCGGCTCTGCTCATCATTTGGGTCGCCGGGAAGCCCGCGACGGGTTTCGTGAATATCACCGATCCTGCTGAGGATCGCGACGCCGTTCCAACGGCTCTGTCCATGCCATATCGCCCTATAGCCCGCTGCCGTAATCGCAGCTTCCGGGAACCTGTCCTGCGGCGCCTTCAGTTCCTGGAGACAGACAATGTCCGGTTCGGCAAGTTCCAGCCAGCGTAAAAGCACTGGTAGCCGCCCGTTGACGCCGTTGACGTTATAGGTTGCGATTTTCACAAGTCTCGTCGCTCCTGGACTGCGGCTGCACATCTGGAAGGTCGTTCGGACAGTCCGTGTTTCAAAGCCCCGGCGGCATCGGCGATCGAGAAGGCGGGGCCTGACTGATCTTTTTCGTTTCCGCCCGGGCTGCGAGGCGCAGCGATCGGCGCGCTCGCCGTCCTTCCAGTGCAAAGGCTTCCCAGTCACTCACTGATTTGTTGAAAGATTCCCTATTGGCTGGGCTTGCCGCGAGGGCTTCCGGCCTGAACACCGGTTCTGGTGTCGAGCGGTAAATCTTTCGCTGCGCGGCCGCCATGGTCGCTGCTCGGACGCGCTCCAACGCCGCCGGTACCTTCGGTGTCCTGACCGGGAGCGGCCCGCTCATGGTCATGATCAGACTTGTCAGGGATGGGCGGGTAAATGTTTTTCGTATCTGCCATGACGCTCGCCTTTTTTGCCCTCGCATTGTCACAACGGATGCGGGGCATCTCCCGTTCCGCAGGATACGGCGATTGTTCGAAGGGGCGGCGGCGTGGCCAATATGTTCATATTATGTTCGGCGTGTGCTAGGATCCCCCTCATGATCGCTTTTCAATTGCCGGCCCTCTTCCCAGGCAAGCCCGAGACCTGCCGGCTTTTGGCGGGGGGGAACTCTTGAGCAGGCGCGGTGGGAGCGCCGACCTTCCCCTGCACGGCGGCAGGGTTCCTGCCTGGCTGGGCGAACGCATGTCCCGACTGGGCGCCGTTATCGCCCAAGCCATCGTGATCGAGTATGGCCGCGACGAATTCCTTCGCCGTTTATCCCACCCCTTCTGGTTTCAGTCGTTTGGCGCGGTGATGGGAATGGACTGGCACTCCTCAGGCATCACAACCAGCGTTCTTGGCGCGTTGAAACGCGGACTGGCGCCATTGTCGAGTGAACTTGGCATCCATGTCTGCGGCGGCAGGGGCAAGCATAGCCGTAAAACGCCTGACGAGCTGATCCTTGTGGGGGAACGTACCGGTATCGACGGCGGGGCACTCGCCGCCACCAGTCGCCTGGTGGCCAAAGTGGACAGCGCGGCGCTTCAGGATGGCTTCGACTTGTACCTGCACGGCTTTATCGTCGCCGACGACGGCCGCTGGGTGGTCGTGCAGCAAGGCATGAACCATGATCGGCGGCAGGCTCGCCGGTATCACTGGCTGAGCGAAGGCATTGAAGATTTCGTCGACGCCCCTCATGCGGCCATAGAGGGACGAAGCGGAGGACAAATCGTCAACCTCGCCGATTGCCGCGCAGCAGTCTCGCGCAGCGGGCAATTGGAGTTGCTGGGGTCCATCGGACCGGATGGCATCTTACGCGAGTTGCGGCGCATGACGCCTGCGGCCGAGCCGGAACAAGACCTTCTCCCTCATCTGCTTTTGCCGGACCATCACGAGGTTCGCCCCGAAAATGTGATCGAACGACGTTTGCATGGAGCTCTGGCCGCTGCCGCAGATCTGGGCCCCAAGGATTTCTCCGAATTGCTGCTCGTTCCGGGCGTGGGAGCGCGAACGGTTCGTTCGCTGGCTATAGTGGCGGAAGTCGTTCACGGTGCGCCATGCCGCTTCAGCGATCCGGCTCGGTTCTCATTGGCGCACGGGGGGAAGGATCGGCACCCATATCCGGTACCCACTAAGGTCTACGACCATACGATCGCGGTAATGAAGTCTGCGGTGCGAAAGGCCAGGCTTGGGCATGGCGAAGAATTGGCAGCGATCAGGCGGCTGGATGAGCAGGCGCGGAGACTTGAGGCAACCGCCTCGGGCCCATCCGTTGACGATTACCTCGCCGACGAGCGAACGCGATCGCATGAATACGGGGGACGAAGTGTGTTCGGATGGGAACCCCCAAAAAAAGAGGCTGCGGCGGTTAATCGGTATTAATTGCCACCGAGACCTGATCCGGGAGAGGCCTGAAGGTCAATTGAGCGTGACCCATGGTGCGCTCCCCCTGGCTTTGATGCGCGAGAGGACATGGAGTGTTGGACATGACGTCATCGAGCGTAAACAGGCCGCGCATTTCCAGGTGTCAACAATCAAGGGTGGGCGCCGCCGGGTAGCCAAAGAAAAGGACCGGAAGCATCGCTTCCGGTCCCTTCCGGTTACGCCGCCGTCCGCAAGCAGTCGAGATCGTCGGCGTAAAGATCACGCATCCAACTCTGGATTTGATCATTCACCGCACGGTGCAGAGCCTTTAGCCGGCGCACGTCCGGCTTACCAGCCTCGCCCCGTGCTTCAGCGCGCTGGATAGCGAGCTCGAGGCGTTCTCGTTCTTTGCGCAGCAGGCTGAACAGTTTGTCTGCCATGATCATGCCTCGCGATTATCAAGTGTGCGCATGGCAGACATAATGTCGTCGAACTGAACTGGTTCCGAAGCGCCTGGCGGTCGCCTCAGATCTGGTTGACCTTCCACGGCAGAGGCATCCGATGCCCACGATGCAAGGATCGCGCGCTTTACCTCGGGCTCAAGCTGGGGATGTTCCATGAATTCGAAGGGATGAAAAAATTTGGAGAGGGACATTGCGTTGCCTCCTTTCTTCCAACTCTCCTCGTTGCGACAGGAGTGACCTGTCGGATGAAATATCTTCAGAACCGCGATTCGATTCAAGACTCAATTGAGGGGTTATTGGGGTGACCGCTGCGGCTCGGGAAAACGCGCCCGGCGGTATCTCGGCCGAGAAATGCGTGGCCAATCACCTGGCCATGCGTCGGCTATCCTGATTGGTTCGACATCGCCGGGAGCCTTAGTCAGCAGCAGGCCATCGCCTAGTTGCTGGTCGAGGCGCGAGGTCATTTTCTCGTTCCGCGGTTGGTAGTGATGTGTGCCTGCATCCCTGCAGGGGCAGCATCCAAGGAAAGTCTGTTAACTGGGAAAAACGAGATGCATCGAGGATTGGAGATGCACCATCATGGAGCGGCCCGCATGCTGCCGGAGAATTGCTGGGACATAGACCGCATGGGAAAGCGGCCAGCCCAAGAGCTCCAAGGTCATGAGCGGTATTCTCGATGCGATAAAAAACTCAGTCTGCTTAACGTCAACCTGCGTATAGATCTCTTTTGTGCGCTTGAAGCACCGCACATCCGCGCAGTCATAGGCAAGGCAGCCTTATGTCTTTCAGCGCCGGAGCACGCCGGCACGTGGATAAATTTTCCGGCGCCGGGAATATTATGAAAGACCGTGACGAGCAGATGCACGTTCAGAGGTCGGGGAACGCGATCCGGCTTCGTGCGATTCAGGCGGTATGAAAACGCGAGAGGACGCGCTGGCCCAGGCCGGCGAGGCAGGAATTATCGTCGATGCGCAGGAGGCGGCGGAAAGCGCGGGCCTTGTCTATGTCACTGATGACAGCCCCGGGATGAGCCGCCAAACGTATCGTGGCAGGTTTCGCTACCGCGATCCGCGCGGTAACGTCGTCAAGGACGACAAGACTCTGAAACGCATTGCATCGCTGGCAATCCCCCCGGCATACACGGATGTGTGGATTTGCGCCAAACCCAATGGCCATATCCAGGCGACCGGCCGCGACGCCAAGGGCCGCAAGCAGTATCGCTACCACGCCAAGTTTCGCGAGGTGCGCGACAGCACGAAGTACGAGCACATGCTCGATTTTGCCAAAGCCCTGCCAGCCGTGCGCGAGAGGATTGACGCCGATCTCCAGAAGCGCGGTCTGCCACGCGAGAAGGTTCTGGCTGCGGTCGTCCACCTGCTAGAAACCACGATGATCCGCGTTGGCAACGCGGACTATGTCAAGCAGAACAGGAGCTACGGGCTTACGACGCTCCAGGACCGCCATGTCGCGGTCGAAGGGACGGAGCTTCGTTTCAACTTCAAGGGCAAGAGCGGCAAGCAGTGGAAGCTAAGGCTCAGGGACCGGCGCATCGCGAAGATTGTGAAGGCTAGCCAGGACCTGCCGGGCCAGCATCTCTTCCAGTACATCGGCGAGGACGGCGAGCAGTACGAAGTCACCTCGAACGATATCAACAGCTATCTGAAAGAAATCTCAGGGGCAGACATCACAGCGAAGGACTTCCGTACCTGGAATGGCACGGTGCTCGCTGCGCTGGCTCTTGCCGAATACGAAAAGGTGGATAACGAGGCCGCCGCCAAGCGAAACGTGCGCGCGGCTATCGAAGCGGTGGCCTCGCGCCTGGGCAACACGCCGACGGTCTGCCGAAAATGTTACATTCACCCCGAGGTGTTTGACAGCTACTTGAGCGACGAACTCGTGCTTGAGGCGCGGGACGCGGTTGAAAAAGAGCTGCGGGACGAATTGTCTCGGCTTCGCCCCGAGGAGGCAGTGGTCCTCGCTTTTCTGCAACGTCGCCTCGCGGACAAGGCCAAGATTCCCGCACTTTGAAACGCGGCGGAATCGTGGAACGCGCGCCTGCCCCATCCGTTAATTGTTCGAACCCTCCATCACGGTGACGGCATGATCAATTCGCAGAACGCTTTCTCTCAGCTGGGCCCATTCACATCTTTGGCCCAGAAATCTTTCTTGCCGAAACCCGACAACACAAGCTTCAATGTTGCCGTGATTGGCACATACGCACCGCGTAAATGTGGCATTGCGACATTTACCGAGGACCTCAAGACGAAAGTCGAGACTTTTTATCCTCGCACGAGTTTCGACGTCTATGCACTCGACCTGCACGAGGCGGCACCGCTCTACGGCGATCGCGTCAACCTCATCAACGTTGACGAAGCGGAGAGCTACCGGAAAGCGGCCCGGCAGATCAACCGTTCCGGCGTCGATGCCGTCTGGCTTCAACACGAGTACGGCATCTTCGGCGGGCCCGACGGAATTCTCGTGACCGAACTGGTCGACCGGATCGAGGTACCGCTCATCGTCACCTTCCATACGATACTCTCTCAGCCATCCGCTGGTCAGCGTGAAGTCCTCGGACATATTCTGGCGCGTACCGACCAAGCCATGGTCATGTCAGAGCATGGTCGCAGCCTTCTCACCGAGCTGTATGGTTTTTCGCCGGATCGTATCACGATGATTCCCCACGGAGCTCCCGACCGACCCTTTGGCCGAGAGGCGGGGTTCAAAGCGCGCCTCGGCGTAGCAGATCGCCCCGTTCTCATGACATTTGGTCTATTGGGGCCGGGCAAGGGCCTCGAGCATGCGATCGAAGCGTTGCCGGCGATTACCGCCGCGCATCCCGATGTGCTCTACCGGATTGTCGGTGCCACGCATCCCAATCTCCTCCGCGAGCAGGGCGAGGCATACCGAAAACTCCTCGAAACGCGGGTCTCGGAGCTCGGGGTCGAAGACAATGTGCAATGGGACAATCGCTTTGTCGACACTGAGGAACTGCTCGATCAGATCGAGGCCTGCGACATTTATCTCACCCCCTATCCTAACCTCCAGCAGTCGACGTCCGGCACGCTGAGCTACGCTGTAGCTCTCGGAAAGGCTGTCGTTTCCACCCCGTATATCCACGCCCGCGAGCTTCTCGCCAATGGGGTTGGCCGCCTTGTCCCGCCAGAAAAACCATCTGCCATATCGGCGGCGGTCAACGATCTTCTCGATCGCCCATATTCTCTGGCCGAGTTGAAGGAACGCGCCTATGCGCGAGGCCGGTCGACAATATGGTCGCGCTTCGCGCAGGCGAGCGCAGACCTCATCAACAAAGCGGCCGGGGAGCAGGCTTCGGCAGTCGCCGCCCGCGATGCGCAGGTTTATGAAAGGATTGCGGCAGAATCCGGCTCGGCGGCTCTGCGCTGCCGCTGACCAGTTCAGTGCATGATCAATCCGACACCGCAGCATTCCCCCAAGGTCGGATAGAAGCGCCATAGACGGAACCACGTTGCAGCGCAGAGTGTTGTCGTGTTTCAGCACGAGCCCTGCGACGATGACTGGTCCCTTGAGCGGCTTGAACCATGGATTGTCCCGCAACGCTGGTTCGCGACATGTCTCCGAAGAATTCATGGGTGCGAGCAAGATGGCCGTGCCCGGCTGCCGATCCTGCGTGATGCTGTCCGGAACTCTTTTTCGGGCGTTTGGCGCTGATGACGCCAAGGTGGTTGGGATCGCTTTTAGCCTGTCCAATGCGCGCGGCAGACACCGCAATGCGTACGTTGCAGGATGCGGCGGCCGTCATGCGCGCGATCTCGGGCGCCCGACACCTAGCTCATCGAGTTGCTCGAAGATCAGGCGAGGGGCCCCGCCCTGCTGTGCCTATGGCCTGATTTCTGCTGGTTCGCGCCCGACGTAACTGTCCGGTTAGGCATTTAGCCGCAGATGCCAGCGGTTATGTCGTAATAGAAGTGGGGCTGGCAAATTGGCGCAATGCCCACAACGAATGGGATGCCGGCGAGGGCGAACTCACTGCCGAGCACGCTCAGCGCAGCAGCGGCTGCTTGGCGGCGAGATCGTTTCGAATGGTCGTCGCCGCGACGCCGGCTTCCCCCATCGCATGACTGATCTGATCGAGGCCCTTGGCGACATCGCCGGCCGCATAGAGGCCCGGCAGGCTGGTCCGCTGGTGGGCGTCGACAATGAGGCAACCGTCTTCGGTCGCTTCCGCGCCGAGCATGACGGCAAGTTCTGAGCGGATAACAGATCCCAGCGCGGGATAGACCGTGTCGAAAGCGAGGGTTTCGCCGGGCACCGGAACCAGGATCGTCTCGCCTTCGATGCGTAGCGGCGCGCATGGACCGTCCCGCAAGACGATGCCAGCTTTCTTTAGCTCGACCAATTCTTCCTTGCTAAGCGTGTGACCGCCCTCGGGTGCGATCAGCGTCACATCCCTCGAATACATCCGGAGAAACAACGCCTCGTTATGGCCGCGCGCGCGCGAGCCGATCACGCCGATCTTCTTGTCGGTCACCTCATAGCCATCGCAAATTGGGCAATAGCGCAAGAGTCCGCGAGCCAGCGCGGCGTCATGGATCTCTGGAGCCATCCTGGGCGAATTGTTCACGACACCCGTCGCCAGGAGGACAGCACGTGTATGCAGGGTTTCATCGCCGATGCGGGCGATAAAAAGCTCGCCTTTTCGCTCGATCCTTTCGACCAGTCCCGCACGGGCGCTCGCACCGAACTCCGAGGCCTGCTTGCGCATGAGTGAAAGCAACTCGCGGCCAGGAATGCCGCCAGGATAGCCGGCATGATTGTGTGTGCGCGGGATCAAGGCAGCTCGGCTCTTGCCAGCATCGACGATTTCCACGCGTAAACGGAAGCGCGCTAGATAGATCGCTGCGGTAAGGCCGGCCGGGCCCGCGCCGACAATCAGGCAATCGGAAGGGGCGCTCCGGGCGTCCGACATGCATCAACCTCCTTAAGGCACCAGAGTCTCGAGAAGGTCAGCTACCCGCGCCAGTCGGGTGGCTTCGTTTGTCTGTTCTTTCAGCAACCAGCGTCCATCCTTCTCGGTGAGATCAGTGCCATTCGGCAGGTGCAGTTCGCCGCCGCGCGGGGTGAGAGCGATGGCTGCGGGTCCGGCATCTACGCGCTCTATTCCTGCCGTGCGGGCGAGGATGCCGATCCGCGCTGCTGCGAGCAGCCGCTCGGCATGCGCCGGAAGCCGGCCGAACCGGTCGGCAAGTTCTGCTTCGAATGCGTTGAGTTCGCCCTCATCCGTAAGGCGCGCGAGACGCACGTAAAGACCGAGCCGGATATCGGGGTCGGGTATCCATTGGGCCGGCAGGCCTCCGGGATCTCCCAGATTGAGGTCGGGCGCCCAAAAACCCGGATCCTGCCCGAGGGCCCGCCGTAGCGCGGCTTCGAACAGGTGTTGATAGAGGTCGACGCCGACGAGTTTCATGTGACCCGCCTGGGTATCGGCGAGCGGGTCGCCGGCGCCGCGCTGGTCGAGGTCTGCCGCGCTAATCTCGAAGCCTGCACCAAGCCGGTCGTGAGCGGTCAGCGTACGCAGCCGCTTCATCGTCCGCTCGGCGATCTCGCCGCCTTCGGTCAGCATGATGACCTGCCCCCTGCGATTGCCGCGCCCCACCCGTCCGCGCAGTTGGTGAAGCTGGGCGAGGCCGAAGCGGTCGGCGCGCCAGATGAGCATGGTATTGGCGCGCGGGACGTCGAGGCCCGCTTCTATGATATTGGTCGCCAACAGAACATCGCCTTCGCCATCGCCAAAGCGGACCATTGCCTCGTCGATGGCGCCGGCCGCCATCTTGCCGTGCGCTTCGATGACGGTGAGGTCGGGCACGATGCGGGCCAAGCGTGCGGCGAGGGACCCGAGGTCCTCAATCCGAGGCGTGACAACGAAGCTTTGTCCGCCCCGTGAGCGTTCGCGCAGGAGCGCTGTTCGGATCATGGTATCCTCGGGAGTGGTAAGGATCGTGCGGATCGGCTGGCGCCGCGCCGGCGGGGTGGCGATAACCGAAATCTGTTGCAGACCGATCATCGCGCGGTGGAGCGTGCGCGGTATCGGCGTCGCGCTCATTGCCAGAAGGTGTACTTCCGCGCGGCCTCGCAACCGGGCCTTATCGGCCGCTCCAAAGCGCTGTTCCTCGTCGATGATGACGAGTCCGAGCCGCGCATAGCGGACGTCCTTCGCCATGACCGCGGCCGTGCCAACGACGATTCCAATAGTGCCATCGGCGAGGCCGGCTTTGGTCGCTTTTCTCTCCGCCGCGCTCGACAGCCGGGACAGACCGGCAATTTTCACACCCGTGCCTTCGAAGCGGCGCGCGAATGCCTGCAGGTGCTGGCGTACCAGTACGGTTGTCGGCGCTGCCAGAATGACCTGGTAGCCCGCCAGGGCGGCGAGTGCCGCAGCGCGCAGTGCGACCTCGGTCTTGCCATAGCCGACATCGCCGATGACGAGGCGGTCCATTGGCCGGCCCGAAGCAAGATCGTCACGCGCGGCCTGGATTGCCCGTGCCTGATCCGCGGTCTCGTTGAATGGAAAGGTCGCGACGAATTGTTCGTAGCTGGCGGAGTCGGGTTCGATCACCGGCGCTTCGAGCCGGCGACGCTGCTCTGCAAGGAGGAGCAGTTCGCGCGCGCTTTCGGCGATGGCTTCGTCGATCGACCCGCGCCGTTTTTCCCAGCTCGAGCCGTCGAGCCTGTCAAGCTTCACCGCCTCTCCGTCGCCGCCGTAGCGCCATAGCCGGCCGGCCTCGTGCACCGGCACCAAACGGCGGTGGCCCCCGGCATATTCAAGCACGATGAGATCGACCCCGGCTTCGCCGGGCGCATGTTCAAGGCCCACCACCCGGCCGACTCCATGATCCTGATGGACCACGAGATCACCCGAGCGGATGTCGCCGCTTGCAAGCTGCAATCCAGCTTGCCTCTGTTCGACATTATCCAACAGGGCGCGGCTGCCGAGAAGATCAGCCGCGGCGATCATCACCACATCATTCGAGGCAGCGCCCCGGTCGATCGGCGCGACAAGCGCTGCGACGCCGCCGGCGGGGAGCCCCGCCAAGTCTTCGAGCGCTTCGAGCGTTTCCACCTCGACGTTAAGGATGTTGGCGAGCTTTGCTCTCAGGAACCGAACGTCACGTTCGCTTCCGACCAGCAGCATGCGCTGCCCGGCAGCGAGCAACGGCGATGCGAAGCGCCGCAACGCGGTGAGAGGGGATTTCTGCTCGGCAAAGCGCGGTGTTGGCGAAACTTCCGCTTCCAGTTCGCTCTGCACCCACGCGGCAAGGTCGCTGGTCCAAAGGTCCTCGGAAACGGCGTCGATCGCTCCGCCGCCCGCGCTGGCCGCTTGGCCGGCAAGGCGGACGAAGCGCTGCCGGCGCTTGTCCGCCTTGGGCGACAAATAAACATGGCCGGGCACCAAATGGGCGAGGATCGAGACCGTTTCCTTCGAGACCGGTTCGGCGGCTCGGCCGATTTCCAGGTACTCGCATGGCTCTTCGCTAAGCTGCGTTGCAGGGTCGTAGCGGCGGATCCCGGCGATGCGCCCGTCTGCGACATCGATCCGCGCGGGAAGGCCAGCGTCGGCAGGGAAGATGTCGATGACATCGCCGCGCACCGCGACTTCTCCAGGCTCGTCCACCCGGTCGTCAGTGAAATATCCGAGCCCCTCCATCCGGGCAGTGAAACCCTCGATGTGGATCGGATCACCGATCCGCAGCGTCGGTGGGGCCGGGTCGAATGCGGCGGGCTTCGCATAAAGCCTGGCCGCGGCCTCGCCGCTCATAATCGCTGCGAGGTGCGGTCGCTCTTCGTCAAGGACCAGCCGGCGCAGATCTCGCAGGGCCGCGACCCGCCGACCGATATTTGCCGGGGAGGCAGGTGCGCGGTCGCCGGGCAGAGTATCACTCGATGGAACGAAGACGACGCGGGCGTTGGGAACCAATGCTGCTAGAGCGGCAGCGACCATCTCGGCCTCACGGTCGTCGTCTGCCAGGTAAAGGAGATCGCCGGCGCGCAGGCCCCAAGCAAGCGTCAGGGCGGTTTCTCCCAGACCGCGAGAAGCGGTCATCGGGCAAGACTCGCAGCCATCTCGGCCCGTGCGGCGGGCCAGTCTCCATCGGCAAGCGGCGGCAGGCTTTCGAACCAGGCGCGCGCGCGACGTAGCTTCATCCGATCGCAGGCGAAATCGATCTGCGCCCGATCCACCGCGCGCAGTTCTTCGCCGATCCCACCGACACCGCTCGAGGCGATCACGACGTAGCTCACGTTGCCGCTCTCGCATGTGACGAGCGCTTCGACCGCTTTGCCGATCGTCTCGCCGTCGGCCGACGCTACAGGCATGCCGGCGATACCCGTAGCGGTGAAAAGGGTCGGGTAACCAGAGCGCCGGCTGGCCTCGGTTGCCGACTTACCGCCATCGTCATAGGAACGCTGCTTGCCCAGCCAGCGCCACGCGCCGATCAGATTGACGAAGATCAGGAAAACGTTGGTGGCGAGGAGATTGTTCTGCCCGGACGCCAGCCCCACCACCGACCAGGCGATCGAGCCGATCATGAAGACGACGAAGCCCCAGCCCGTGACCCGAGCGCCGAGATTGGCAGCGGTCATCATGGCGGCGATCATCGTGGCGGCAGGCGCGATCCAACCGGCGACGTCTTCCATAGGCAACTCCTTGGCTGGGGTGAGAATCGAGGAACGCGAAGCGCCGCTCTTGGTGCCGGAGCCGGGGTAGATTTCGGTCGCGCGCCTGTCCTGCGCCATCCAGTGTCAACGAAGCCGGCTCCGAACGACTTGGCGTATCGCTTAAGCTTCAGACGAAAAGCGCTTCGTCTTGCACCAGACAGCTGGCGTGATTATGGCGAGAAGGCTGCCTTTGGTATATGGGTGATGCGGCATGCGAGATCCGCTTCTCCAGAGGCAACGACGTAGTAGCTGCCAGCGTCTACAATCCCGGTGGTGAAGACCACATCTCGCAAATACATTTGATGCTCTATCGGCTTGGTGAGTTCCGGGTTAGGTTCTATGAGAGGTTTGTGGCTCGAACGAACGGTAATGCTCGGATCGTCGCGTGCCAGTATTGACCAATAGGTCCGATAAATTCCTACCAGTTCTTTTGGTTCAACACCGTGCCAAAGGGACAACCATCCACCATCCTCGATGCCGGTTGTTAGCAGGGGAGGGCTGCCCCCACCCATTCTCGCGGTTGCCAGGGTAGCGGCGTGTGGCCGAATTCCCGGCTTTGAGAATGGCTTCCAAAACCGTCCGTCCGGCGAGTGAGCGAGATTTATCGATGGTCCGGCGCGCCATTCACTGCCTGGCGGGTACGCAAAGTAAGCATCGCCAAGGGGACGGGTCTGTGCCCAGTACTGATTGTTGATCAGACCTTCGAACAGCAGCATGTCTTTGTTTTGATGGTCGAGGAGGATGTCAGCGAATGTCCAATCCAGCCCGTCGCTCGAGGTATAGAGCGTCGTGCACTGCCGCTCGGGACCGACCGAGCAGGTTGTCATGAACCATTGACCTTCCACGTAGCTGATCCGCGGATCCTCAACGCCATAGCATTGCAAGCTGTTGATTGGAGCAATTGCCTTATCGTAGTGAAACGCTAAAGGGGTCATCCCGTCCGGCGTGAGCTCGACTGGCAGTAGCCACGAGAGCGAAGTCAGTACCATGACATTCCAGCCGCCGCCACGAAGGCGGACTGCGCGGGGATCCGACGTGTCGACGAGCTCCAAGGGCCAAGCGTCGGTGACAAAACGGCCGCCGCTCGCAGCCTCCCAGCGAATCGTATGCAGGTGGCCATCAGCGATCGGATCGCGCAGTGCTTCCGCAACGCGCACCATCAGCAGCAAATTGCCATTGGGCAATCTGGTCAGCCCAGGATTAAAAGCACCCAGCACGAACGTTTCTGCTTCGATGTGGTTTGCGAGCGGTGAACGAGCCCGATCAATGTCGTCCGGAAGAACCACCAGTGCGTCGACATCATATTTCATTGCTCTTACCCCCGCCAAGTCGGCCGCGGCGTATTGGTGTATGACACCGACAGCATGGATCCGGACTCTGTCTCGCGGCAATCGGCCATGCGATTGGTGTCGGTTCGCGCACTGAAGCGCGGCATCCGTCATGCTTTAGCATCGAGACCGTGCCCTGTCCGCCGGTCGAACGACGCGGCGTACTGGGCAGTGCGATACGGCCAAGCCCCTTTGGGGTCGCACACACCGCGTGAGATCGCTCCCCCCGATATCCGCGAGCTTCAACTGGGAAATCCGCGGGACCCTTAGTAGCTGCCCGGAGGATCACTGGCAGGGAAACTCCCGTCGATCTGTTCGTCCACCGTGTCCCAATCGTCGTTACGGATGCCCGATTGCTCCTCCGGACCTGCGTTGCGAACAATGCCCGACGAGCCCACGGGGCCACGGTCATCGTCGTCCAGCCGCCGTGATGCTGCGAACTTGGAGTAGGCGAAGTAGCCAAGTCCGGCGAGGATTCCTAATCTCAGCAGTGCACGCATTGCGATTCTCCACGTGGGAAGCAGTTGGCTTCGGCTTGAATTCAATGGGGCCGGCGTCCTGCAAATTCAGGGGGTCGTCACGACGCCCGTCGGGAGGCAAGGCCGGCGACTTTGGCCATGCCGCACTGGTCTTGAGAAATTTCGAGACCCGGCACAGGCCGAGCGTTAACGGTATAACGATCCAGACATCCTCTAGGACCCGGCCGAGATGAGCTGTTACCGCGTGTCAGCAACGCTCTGTCCCGATCTGTGGCAGCGGCACACGGTTGCAATGGTCTTTTTCCTTTTTGGGAAGCGTGCGCTTTTCGACTGACCTCGATCTTCGACGGACCTCGACGCCGTTGGACGGCGAAGCGGACGCTGTCCCTGACCGGGTTTCCAGACCAGGGCGGTGCGATGCGAGCGTCAGATCAGCCATCAGGCGGCCGGTGCGCGCTAATGCTATCTCCGCGGTCCTTTGTCTGCCTCTCGGCATCGCGGGCTGCGGCCACCAGACTATGTCCCGTCCGCGCCGCGGCTTCCGGCGTCATCGTCACGGCCACGCCATTTGGTCCATCGAGAATGACGAGGCCGTCTTCCGCACTAGCGATACCGGGATCGGAATAGGGCGGAATTGCGCCTGTTGGTGTGTTCATCGATTTAACCCTGCGCTGGAGGACGGATTCGCCTCGGTGTAGAGATAGGCCGGATCGAATTGACCCCGGGCGGCCAACCGCGTCGGATCCAGGATTTCCACGAGCGAAGAGCGAAAGACGCACAGGCGCTCCTCCCGCAGCTGGCGCAGGATCCTGTTCACATGGATAGGTGTCAGGCCGCAAATTTCTGCAAGGTCGACCTGGGTAAGGGAAAGCGCGAACCGGTGACCATCGCTGAGCCCCACTGCTTCCAGGCGTGTATTCGTCTCACACAGGAAGTGGGCAACGCGCCCCATCGCATCGAGCCGTCCAAGACGGAACAGCCACGCGCGGTGGATCGCCGCATCGATCAGCGTTGCGTACCAGAGCTTACGGCCGAGTTCCGGGTTCTCACCAATCAAGGTGCCGAGATTTGCATGCGGAACGATTGCCACTGTAGCTGCCGTCATGGTCGCAACATCGTGGTCGAGGAACTTGAGCGGATAGGCATGAAGATCAACAAAATCGCCGGGTAGATGGATCGCGACGAGTTGCCTCAACCCATTCCGGTCATCGATGTAGCGCGACATGATGCCCTCGATCAGAAGCGTGCTGTGATCGAGCATAGTTCCCGCACGTACCAGCACACTGCGTGGCTCAATCGCACGCACTTCGACGATGCCGGCTTCCAATCTCGCCCGCTCGGCGGCGGAGATGTGAACGTTAATCTTGTTCCTGAGAAATCGTTCGCTGAACATGGAATGGTTACAGTGTCCATAAAGGTCAAACGAATGTGACAGAGCTGAAACTATAGGCGTAGCGTCTTGTTTCCGCCCGTGCCGCGCATTCGTGTTGATACAGGTTAGTTTAGTGAAGCGATCCGCAACCGGGCGGGGCGGTGAGAGATTAGAGCGAAACTATCGCTGCGGTGCAGTGCCGGCCGATCAAGGTCGTCCGAGCTCGCGGCGCAGCTTTTTTCCATGACGAGGATTGCCCCATGGCCAAGACGCCCTCGAACGCTCTTACTCACACTGCCAAGCCGGCGCCGACGATTTCGCCGCTCGATCTCGCATCCGCAGACATTGCCGGCGAGTCCCCGCAGAAGGCTTCTCGATTCCCCAGCGACATTTCGGTCTCGCCCTCGTTTACCGAACCTCAGGCAGAGGGGGGAGATACCCATCAGGTTGCCGGTGGGGACGTAGAGACGCTCACCACCGAGCAGGGAATTCCGGTCGCTGACGACCAGAATAGCCTGAAGCAGGGAGCGCGGGGGCCAACTCTGTTGGAGGATGCCCACTTCCGCGGCAAGATATTCCATTTCGATCACGAGCGGATACCCGAACGAGTGGTTCACGCTCGCGGCTACGGTGCGCACGGATTCTTCGAACTCACCGAAAGCCTTTCCGACGTCAGCCGTGCGGACGTCTTCCAGCGGGTCGGTGAGCGGACGCCTGCCTTTGTGCGCTTCTCGACTGTCGCGGGCTCGAAGGGCTCGTTCGATCTTGCCCGCGACGTCCGGGGCTTTGCGGTCAAGCTCTACACCCAGGAAGGAAACTGGGATCTCGTCGGTAACAACATCCCTGTCTTCTTCATTCAGGATGCGATCAAGTTCCCCGACCTGATCCATGCTGCCAAGCCTGAGCCCGACCGAAACTTTCCCCAAGCCCAGACAGCCCATGATAATTTCTGGGACTTCGTAAGTCTCACGCCCGAGACCTTCCACATGATCATGTGGACCATGTCGGACCGCGCGATCCCGCGCTCGTTCCGGACCATGGAGGGTTTCGGGGTTCACACCTTCCGCTTGGTCAATTCCGACGGCAAATCGACATTCGTGAAGTTCCATTGGAAACCGAAACAGGGCCTGCAGTCGGTCATGTGGAACGAGGCGGTGAAAATCAACGGCGCCGATCCCGACTTCCATCGCCGTGACCTGTGGGATGCCATCAATTCCGGCGATCTTCCCGAATGGGAGCTTGGAGTTCAGCTTTTCGACAATGCTTTTGCCGACAGCTTCGACTTCGACGTTCTCGACGCAACCAAGTTGATCCCCGAGGAATTGGTGCCGGTCCGCATCATCGGGCGCTTGGTACTCGACCGCGTCGTCGACAACTTCTTCGCCGAGACCGAGCAAGTCGCCTTCTGCACCCAAAACGTCCCACCGGGCATCGACTTTTCCAACGACCCGCTGCTCCAGGGTCGCAATTTCTCGTATCTCGATACGCAGATCAAGCGACTCGGCGGCCCCAACTTCACCCATATACCGATCAACGCGCCGAAGTGTCCGATGGCACATTTCCAGCAGGACGGTCACATGGCAATGCGCAACCCGAAGGGGCGCGCGAACTACGAGCCGAATAGCTGGGGCGCTACAGAGGGCGGTCCGCGAGAAGACCCGGCCAAGGGTTTCACAAGCTTTGCCGAAGTGGCCGAAGGACCCAAACAACGAGTTCGGTCGGAAAGCTTTGCTGATCACTATAGTCAGGCACGGCAGTTCTACGTCAGCCAGACTCCTATCGAGCAGAAGCATATCGGGGACGCCCTGGTCTTCGAGCTTTCAAAGGTGGAGCGGCCGGACATCCGTTCGCGGACCGTGTCGCACCTTTTGAATATCGATGCCGGACTGGCGGCCAAGGTCGCAGATGGGCTCGGCCTTGTGATGCCTCGCCCGGCGGTCGCTGCACGGGAGCCAATTGCCGACCTTGCGCCGTCCGATAGGCTCAGTATCGTGAAAAATGGGCCCGACAGCTTCAAGGGCCGCAAACTCGGCATTCTGCTGACCGACGGGGCCGACGCCAACATCCTTGCAGCGCTGCTGAAGGCGGTGGATGGCGAAGGCGCGGTATACGAGGTGGTAGCGCCCAAGATCGCTGGGGTCACCTTGTCGGACGGGACCACGGTTGCCGCCAGACACAAGATCGACGGCGGTCCTTCGGTCCTGTTCGACGCCGTCGCGATCGTGGTACCGCAGGAGGGGGCGGCGATGCTCTCGCTCGATGCGCCAGCCAAGGATTTCGTCGCCGATGCATTCGCACACTGCAAGTTCATCGGGTTCACTGCCGAGGCCGCAGTGCTCCTCGCGAAGGCCGGCATCGGTGTAAATGACCTCGATGAAGGATGCCTGCCGCTTGATGAGGCCGCCGACGCGCAAGCGTTCATCGAAAGCTGCCGCGCTCTACGCCACTGGCCTCGCGAACTGGAGGTCGATCTGGATGCACCGCCCGCCGCCCGATAGTCGGCTAGTCGGCGCGACGAAACCCGAGCATGGCGGCCCCATGCTCGGGAGTCGAGATTGCAATTGGCGCAGGTTAATACGCGTTTGACGCGGTCTCTCATTCGGTCGATGCTGAATGGTGGCAGGTCGCTCCCGCCCATCATGTGACCGCCGACAGCGTCGGTCTTGATGCTTGCCTTTCGCGTTCGACATTGACGCACAGATTGCTGCGGAACCGAAACGTCCCTTTCACCGTCCAGGAGCGGGGTGGTGCGAACTGGATGGGGCTCGAAAGGCCGAACCCCTGTTTCGTGACGGTTGGACACATCAGGGGTGAAATCCCTCTCCTACGTCCCCACCTTCGGTAAGGAGGAGTACAATATGGCGAATGGCTGGGCGCCCGATAGCGCCGTACAGGATCAGATCGAGGACAGTCTCAACGATGCGGTGGCTGCTGCTCGCGCATCCATGCCGCGCGGCGAGGGTTTGCCTGACTGCGAGGTCTGCGGCGAGATGATCCCGGAAGGCAGACGGCGCGCTGTTCCCGGCGTGCGTACATGCGTTACGTGCCAATCGAAACGGGAACACCGCCCGGTTGTCTCGGCGATCAATCGGCGGGGGAGTAAGGATAGCCAACTCAGGTGAGCGATCGAACAGACGGTGCGAACGTAGCTCAGTGGGACCTTTTTGGCCCCGCTCCCGCCGCTGCGCGCGCTGCACCTGAGGGTTTCCATAGTTGGCGAGACGTCATTTCACCCGCTGAGGAAAACGATCTTATCGCGCGGATCGATGCTTCACAGCTCCAACCCTTCCGCTTTCAAGGATGGTTGGGCAAACGGCTTACCCGCTCGTTTGGATGGACTTACGATTTCGATCGCGGTTTTGCAGAACGGGGCCCGCCCCTCCCGGCCTGGCTCCTTCCCATGAGGACCCGCGTTGCCGATCATGCGGGCTTGCCGCCGGAACGTTTCGAACAAGCGCTTATCATCCGTTATGATCCAGGCGCGGTCATCGGCTGGCATAAGGATCGGTCTCTGTTCGAGCATGTCGCCGGCATTTCTCTGGGCAGGAATGCTCCGCTGCGGTTCCGACGCAAAATCGGAGACGGGAAGTTCGAACGTTTTACTCATGAAGCGCCGCGGCGCGGTCTCTATCTGCTGACCGATGAGGTTAGGCATCAGTGGGAGCATAGTATTGCTGAGCTGGACAGCGCCCGCTGGTCGATCACTTTCCGTACCTTGGTCGGTCCGCCCCCGATCGGCGCGGCCTAATTTTTCAATCACTTGGCGAGGCGACTAAGGCAATCGTCTGCAAGCCTGTCGACGAGCCGAATCGAGGCTTGGAACGCGCGCGACACCGGCTTTTGCCATGAAAGCTCGCGTCTGCTCTGCACGTCCAACCCAATCGCGGTGCTGCACCGGCGGCAACTCAAGCGCGTGTATGCCGCGCCCAACATCTGCAAGAACCTGCGGGCGGAATCGCGCTCGTCGGGCGGCGTCTGGCCTCGAAATATTAGAACCACATCGGAAATTGTCACCGTCACGCCAGCCGATAACGGCTTGGTTGGGGGTGTCCCGCTCTGCGGCGGCGTCGGCGGAAGATAACCAAGCTCTGGCCATTCCCCGCCCACCGCGCCATCGGGCTTCGTTTCCGTCGCGCGCTAGTAGGCGTTCATCGCAGTGAGGTTTTGAAAATAAAGCACGCTGCCCAGCGCCGGGGTGTCGACGTGAAAGTAAAGAAGACCGGCGTTCAGGCCGCGCTGGGCGGCCTCGACCCTGCCTGCCGTGCCCGCCGGGTCATCCTGCGCATCAAGCGGATAGAGATCCCGCGGCACAAATGGAAGGAGAAGAGGCGCTGCTGGCGTCAGCTCCATGGTGACGCGCAATCGCTGCACATCGAGCCCATCGGTCTTGAGCGCAGCTACATGCCGCCCCATGGCGCTGTGGACCGAAAAGCGCAGTTTTTCGCCGGGGCGGCGACGCAGCTGCTTGACCCGGTCGATCCCGCCGGGCGCATAAGCGAGCCTGATTGCAAGTCCGCCGTGTTCCGGACGGCGCAAGAAAGCCCAGAGCGTATCCTTCCTCTGGGCCACTTCGCAGGTCAGTTTTCCAAATCCGAAGCTGCCTCGGGAGATCAAGGGAGCCGTTCGCCAGTTCAGCCCGCAGGACAAGCACCCAAGGGCTCACAGCTTCCAGTTCTTTTACATCCCCTTGCGTGTTTGTCATGGCGCTGGCTCCGACACGTTTGAGGCTATCTCGGCGATCCCGGGAGGGAGCCGCTTGGTAGGCCCTATCAGCAACCATCATCGGCGACTGGTCGATCTCCGAATGCTGCGAATTCAGGATGCCTTTTTGAAGGCTTGATCCCTCCAGAGTTCGGCGCGGTAGCGTTCGAAGCAGCTTGCTCCGCATTTCAGCCGCATCAAAGCGCCTTCGGCAATGGCAGTAGCACGGCGAGGATCTTCTTCGACCAAGGGCCTGAGGGCTTCGCGGTTCCAATCCTCGCTGTGCTTTACGTCAAGGACAGCATGGAGATCGAAGTAGCGGCGTTCTTTCCCGCTCAGGCCAATCCGCCTAAGGCCTTTTGCCACGAGCGCTGAGCGGCCGGGCGCTGTAAGTTCAATCACGCCCAGCGCCCCGACCGAATGCCACGCATACCGACGGGAGGTCGCCATGCCGGTCATGGCGTTTGCGAGGGCAAGGCTTTCGGCCACGGTGGTCTCGATCCTGGGTTCTACCGCGAGCGCGTCGGCGACGATATGCAACATCGGACCGTGCATGCCCTTGGGATTTCCTCGACCCATTTCGTCCCAGTAATTTCGGGCAAGTTCGAGTTTGGCCTGATCTGGAAGCTTGATCTGCGTAAGGGCTACCAGATCATCGAATCCCGCTTCCCCAGCGGCTTCCTGCTCGAAAAACCAGCGGATTTGCTCGCGGGAGGCTTCATCGGCCAGCCAGGGAAAGAGCGGGTCGTTCTGACCTGGGCCGACATCGATCAAGCTTTCGAACCATTCGACGAAGGCGGCCGGTTCCCCAGGTGCCTTTGCGGCATCTTCCCGCACGTCAGTGCGTAGTTGCTCAAGGAATTCTCCCTCGAGTTTCTGCATCCGGGCATTTCGGGCTAGTTCAGAGGTCCAGTCCTCCACCGGAAACTGAGGCATGAGACGTTCTCTGTTCCAGCGGGCGAGCCTTTGTTGAAAATCTTCCGTCAGATAGAAGCCGCCTCGGACCCGATCCTGGGCCTCGGAGGCGCAATCTGCAAATTTCATCTCAAGCATCTCGATCTCCAAATCAAGGCGTCCCGGCAACTCGGCAAGAGGGGGGCGCCTGCCGGTCAAAATCAGCGCTGGAAGCGCCGTGGGGCGCTAGACATCTGGCCATTCACGGATGCTGAGGCCGTGCGCAGGTCCGAAACGGCACTTGCTCGCGCCAATCGTTCAACCGCCACGCCATACCGATCGAGATCGGCAAGCAAGAGTTCCAATTGGGAACTCCAAGGGAGTGCCCCTATGTACGCGACTTGCGGCATCTCCTCCCCGAAAACAGCAAGGGCGTCCCATGCGGCATCAAAAAACCGCACCGTGAAGCCGCCGTGCTCAAGACGGCGGATCCAATCCATCGCCACGCGGCGTGAGCCAGCAAGTACCAGCGCCACCGGCTTCTCTTTCGTGCTTTGTGCCATGCCCAGACAATGCGGTGGAATCCGATTTGGCTCCCGATCTTGGGATAGAATCGGCCTGATTTGGGTTAAGTGAGCGCGCAGCCAGCAGCTCAGTTGCAAGCGATTGTCCGTCACCCTCAGGCGCCTCGAACACGCCTAAAGCTAGAAACTGCAAACGGCCCATTCGCAAGGCGGTAAAGAGCGCTCTTGAGGTGGAGGCGGGGCGGCGGCAGCACTTTAGCAGCCAGTTCCAACATGCTTCCATGCTCCAACCCGGCGCGTTGGGACGAAGTCAACGGGTTTGCGTCGCTGAAGCAGCGGGGCTGTGGTAGGGGAACTTTGTCACAGGGCAGGCCTTCTCCCTAAAAAGGAGAACGATCATGAACGGTCAAACATCCATCGGGCCAGCTATTAGGTCGGGCGATGGTGCCAATGTCGACTCTCAAAACGAGGAAATCGTTGAAGGCGTGGACGCGCAGAAGACGAGTGAACTCGAAGCCCGTGGTCTGAAAGGCGGTCAGACCGAGAGAACGTCCAGCAAGGACCCTGCAGTGCAGCCCTTGGCCGAAAAGCAGGGCGACCGTGAAGACTCCGCGACTTCGGAAGGGGGCGCCCCTCCAAGCAAAGAACCCAACGAGCGGAGCGACATGATTTCCGAGCGCCGCCATCCAGGCATGCATGGCGGTGGCGGTGACGTCGGTCGCAAACCGGGCTAGTGGACCAGGAAAGGGCTGTCCTCGGCAGAAATGCATAGCGGACCCGCACCATTCCGGCTGAGATAGCAACGGCGGGAACGCCGAGGAGCGCCCGGCATCATTGCCCGGCATCTTCGTTCGCTCAAACTCGATCTTGGGCAGCGTTTCTAGCCTAGGCTGCAAGGCTCGGAAAAACGCAATTGGTCCCCTTACGACCGGGGATACGATGCGGGTGCTCTCCACCGACCGTGATCCGGACAATGCCTCCCGAATGAGATCAAGCCAAATCGAAAGTGATTTGATCTCGATCGTTTGAATGAAGAAGCCGAATTTACCAGATCCTCCGGTCGCTTCGGTATTCTGACCCGGATTAAGTGGCTCATCTTCTTTGTCGGGATGAGGCGGGCTGTCGGGACCAGGCTGCGAAACGCCCACGGGCGACTTGCGCTCGGTTTTGGTCCAGCGCCCGTCGGGCGAGGGCAAAGTCGTTCCCGGTGAACCGCGCAGGAAGGCGAATCCGTGATGTAGCGCGGTGAACCGCGAAGGCTTTGCCGCTGCGGTCGCAAAAATCGTCATGATACACGTTAAGAGGTCGGAACCGCCGGCCCGGTTGGTGAATTGTGCCGCAGAACCCGAGATCCGACCGAGGGGATACATGGCACCTGCGAAAGTTGTTCCGTCGCCCAGTGGAGTTCTGTCCATCGTACTGGCCGGCGGCAAAGGAAGCCGCCTTCACGATCTGACGAACGATGAAGCGAAACCTGCCATTCCGATCGGTGCCGATTTCCGGCTGATCGACTTCACATTGGCAAATGTCGTCAATTCCGGATTGCGCAAAGCGATGGTGCTAACGCAGCATGCGCCGGCAACGTTGCACGACCATCTGGAACAGGTCTGGCATTCCGGCCATTCGGATTGCGCGTTCAAGGTCCTGGATGGTGCCGAACGCGGACCCTTCGCGGGCACTGCCCACGCCGTCTTCAGCGTAATGGACGAGATCGACAGCGAAGCGCCCGATCATGTCGTCGTGCTGGCGGGCGACCATCTCTACCAGATGGACTATCGTCCCCTGTTCGCCTGTCACCTGGATCGGGGCGCCTCGGTCACGGTAGGTGTCGTTCATGTACCGGTAGCGCAAGCCAGCGAATTCGGCATACTGGCCGCAGATCCCAGCGGCAGGATAACCGCTTTCGTTGAAAAGCCGCGTATCGCGCCCAGGACGCTGGATCGGCCCGGCCATGCGCTTGCCTCCATGGGCATCTATGTTTTTGAATGGAAGGCCCTCCGCGCGCTGCTGGTGGAAATGGCGGAAACCGTCGCCGATCTCGATTTCGGCAGTCACATCGTTCCGCGCCTCGTCGCCGCGGACGAAGCTTACGCCTATGCCTTGCCGGGACGCGCGGGTTCGGAGCCGCTTTGGCAGGACCTGGGCACCCTGGACGCCTATCACGCGGTGCAGATGCAGCTTGCCGCCGGCTCCCTCGCTCTCGATCCCGAATGGCCCGCGCCGGCTTCCAGCGGCCACCGAAACGGCGCTTCGCCCACGGTCGGGGCAGGCACGATACTGCGCAATGTGGTTGTCCTGCCGGGCGCGCGCATCGGCCAATGGGTGACCATCTCGGACGCGATCGTCACAGCCGATGCCATCGTGCCCGACGGTTTCGATCTCGGCGCGTTGCTGGCGCAATACGAAGGGTGGTGCACCATCTCGTCCGGCGGCATTCGGGTGGTTTCGGCGCGCGCGCTGGCTGATCTTGCGCTGTTACAGGGCCGCAGCACGCCTGCGGGGGAACGGCCACCCGTTCGGACCGCTTTGGAGACGCTATCCCCTGCAATCTCGCCAGTTCCGGTGAACTGAGCCGATGGACTACGCCTTTGCGAAGCCCGAGAGGCAATATCACGAACTGGGCGCGGAATTCACAGGCGACGGTACGCACTTCGCAATCTTTTCCGAGAATGCCGAAGCTCTGGAGCTTTGCCTGTATTCGCACGACGGGAAGGATGAACTGGCCCGGCTGGAAATGCCCAGCCGAGAAGGTTCGATCTTTTCCGGATACGTACCGGGCGTCGTTCCCGGCCAACTCTATGGCTACCGTGCGCATGGCCCTTACGATCCGGAGCGCGGACACAGGTTCAATGCCAACAAGCTGTTGCTCGACCCTTATGCGCGCGAGATCGCCGGTACACTGCGATGGGATGATGCGCTTTGGGGCTATGACCTTTCGAGCGGGGACGACCTGACGTTTGACACGCGCGATTCCGCGCCATTCATGATCAAGGGCGTCGTCCAGGATCCCGCCTTCGATTGGGAGGGCGACAATTCGATCCGCCGCCCCTGGGGTGAGACACTGGTCTACGAAGCCCATGTTCGCGGACTGACGATGCTGCATCCGGGCGTCCCGGAGGACCTGCGCGGGACATACGCGGGAATGGTCAGCGATCCGATTCTCGAACACTTGCAGAAGCTGGGCGTTTCGGCAGTGGAATTGCTGCCCTGCCAATTCTTTCTCGACGACCGCATGCTGCTGGACAAGGGCCTGTCGAACTACTGGGGCTATCAGACACTGGGCTACTTCGCGCCGGAACCGCGCTATCTCGGGCCGGGACGGAAAGGGGCGCAGGGCCCGGGAGCGATCCGCCAGTTCAAGGACATGGTGAAGCGCTTTCACCAGGCCGGCATCGAAGTGATCATGGACGTTGTCTATAACCATACCGCAGAAGGATCGGAGCGCGGGCCGACGCTCAGCTTCCGGGGGCTCGACAATGCCAGCTACTACGCCCTCTCTCCCGAAAATCCCCGCTACAGCTTCGACCAGACGGGGACCGGCAATACGCTCAGCGTTGCCCATCCGATGGTCATTCGCATGGTGCTCGATTCCCTGCGCTACTGGGTGCAGGCCATGCACGTGGACGGCTTCCGCTTCGACCTTGCCTCCACGCTGGGACGCGAGGCGATGGGTTTCGACCGAGAGGGCGGATTTTTCGATGCCATCCGGCAGGATCCGATCCTCTCGGGTGTCAAGCTGATTGCGGAACCGTGGGACGTGGGCAGCGGTGGCTATCAGGTCGGCGGCTTTCCCTATCCCTTCCGCGAGTGGAACGACAAGTTCCGCGACACTACGCGCGGATTCTGGCGGGGCGATCAGGCGCTGGTGGGCGACCTTGCCAATCATCTGGTGGGATCGCCTGAGCAGTTCAACCATTCGGACCGCGGCGCGACCTCATCGGTCAATTTCCTGGCCGCGCATGACGGTTTCACATTGCTTGACACCGTTTCCTACAACGCTCGCCACAACGAGGCGAACGGGGAAGGCGGAGCAGACGGCCACGACAACAATCTTTCCGACGACATGGGGGCGGATGGCCCCACGGACGATGCGGGCATCAACGCCGCGCGCGCCGCACGCCGCCGCGCCATGCTGGCGACCTTGCTGCTCAGCCAGGGCGTACCGATGATCTTGGCGGGTGATGAGTTCGGCAACAGCCAGAGCGGCAATAACAACGTCTATTGCCAGGACAATGAGACGGCCTGGGTGGACTGGGCCCGCAAGGACGATGCGCTGCTCGAATTCTGTGCGCGCATGGTGGCATTCCGGCGCGAACATCCGGTGCTTTCGCAGGACAATTTTCTCAATGGAACGCCGGCGGGGGACGGCCGGGTGGAGATCGCCTGGCATCAGCCCGACGGGCGCGAGATGGATGCCGAGCTTTGGGGGCAGGCGCAACTGCGCGTGCTGGGGCTGTTCCTGACTTATTCCGCTCAGGAAGCCTTCGTTGAGGGCGAACGGCCGCTGTTCCTCGTGTTCAATGCCGGGGACGAGGTCACCTTCACGCTGCCCTCCCACAATGGCATTGAGGCATGGCACCGCGTGGTCGACACTTCGCGCCCTGAAGCTTTCGCCGTAGAACCGGTCGAGGACGGTACCGCGATCGTGGCGGCTGCAAGCGTCAGTGTCTTCGCGCCGGAGTGATGCCGATGCCGGTCACGACTTCGTCCCGCATCACGAAGTCCTGGGGCGCTACATTGCGGGACGACGGACATTGGCGCTTTCGGCTCTGGGCGCCCGACGCGATCAAGGTTGCGGTCGAACTGCCGACCGGCAGCACCGATCTGAACCGGCAGGGCAAAGGCTGGTGGAGCGTGGCAACCGGCGCAAAGGCGGGTGATAGCTACCGATTCCTCGTTGATGGCGCTGCCTACCCCGATCCAGCAGCCCGGGCCCAGCAGGGCGACGTCCACGGCCCGTCGGTTCTCGTCGATCCTAAGGGTTTCGCATGGCAGAATCCCTGGGCGGGCCTGCCGTGGAACGAGGCGATAGTCTATGAACTGCACCTCGGAACATTTACCGCCGAAGGGACTTTCGCCGCCGCAGAAGTGGAACTTGCGCGTCTGCGCGAGTTGGGCGTCACGCTTGTGGAACTGATGCCGGTCGCCCAGTTCGACGGCCGGCATGGCTGGGGATACGACGGGGTGCTGCCTTATGCGCCGCACAACGCCTATGGCTCGCCCGACGACTTTCGCCGGTTCGTAGACACCGCCCACGGTCTGGGGATGGGTGTCCTGCTCGATGTGGTTTACAATCACCTTGGCCCTTCCGGCAACTATTTGGCGACATGGTGCCCCTCGTTCTTTCATTCTGACCGCCGCTCGCCGTGGGGGCAGGGGATCGCTTATGAAACGCGGGCCGTACGCGACTTCTTCATCGAGAGTGCGCTCAGCTGGCTGGCCGAATATCGGCTCGATGGGCTGCGGCTGGATGCGGTGCACGCAATCCTGGACCGTTCACCAGTTCATTTCCTGGACGAACTGGGCCAGCGTGTGCGCGCCGTCGATTGGGGGCGCCCGATGCACCTCGTTACCGAGGACGAGCGTAATCTGACGCGTTATTTCGGCAAGGGGGACTCCTTCGACGCCACCTGGAACGACGACTGGCATCATGCCGTGCATTGCCTGCTGACGGGCGAGGACGAGGGCTATTACGCCCCGTTCGCGGTCGACCCGCTGGCCGATATCGAGATCGCCCTGCGCGACGGCTACGTCGAGCAGGGGCAGGCGCGCGCGGCCACGCAAACATTGCGCGGAGAACCTTCCGCAGGCCTGCCGCGCACCGCTTTCGTGAATTTCCTTGGCAATCATGACCAGGTAGGCAATCGGGCGCACGGCGAACGTCTGCACCAGCTCGTCACCGACCGTAGGGCCCTCGAAGTGGTGACGGCGCTGACGCTGCTGTCGCCTTACGTGCCGATGATTTTCATGGGCGACGAATTCCTGACCGACGCGCCGTTCCTGTTCTTCGCCGATTTTTCGGGCGATCTTGCCGAAGCGGTGCGCAAGGGCCGCGCAGAGGAGTTCGCGAAATTCAAGGCTTTCGGTGGGGAGGTCCCCGATCCCATCTCGGCCGGAACGTTCGCTATGTGCAAGATCGGCAGTGCCGGGCGCGAGGATCAACGGCGGCACGAACAGTTTGTGCGCCATTTGCTGGCCTTGCGGCAAGCCCATCTCGTCCCCCTGCTCGAGATTACAACGCATCCGCAGGTTCATGTCCGGCGTGATGGTGCGCTGGTCGAGGCCTCATGGGAGTTCGAGGGCGGGCGCCTTTCGCTGCGCGCATTTCTGTCGTCGCAGACGCCGGGCAGCGCCCGGTTCCGGCCGCATGACGCTCCGATCCTGGCTGTCACCGGCCCGGAAAGTCCTTTCGCCTTTTCCGCCGCCATCGAGCGAGATTGACCCATGACTAACCCCGCGGCCGACCTCATTGCCACCTACCGCCTGCAATTACGTAGCGGCGTGGACCTGGTCGAAGCGCGCGGCCTGCTTCCCCGGTTGGTCGAACTGGGTGTGAGTCATCTTTACCTTTCGCCGCTGTTCCGGGCGGGGGAGGCATCGACGCATGGCTACGATGTGATCGATCCGAACGAAGTCGATCCGGTGCTCGGCGGCGAGGCGGCTTTCGTGGCGCTGGCGGATGCTGCGCGGGAGGCCGGGATCGGCATCGTGCTCGACATTGTCCCCAACCACATGACTTTCACGCCAGACAATCCCTTCATCGCCGACGTCATGCGGCACGGACAGGACAGCAGGTTCGCGGATGTCTTCGATCTGGATTGGGATCTAGGCCCGCTCCACTTTCCCTTCATTGATGGCAGCCTAGAGGACAGGCTCGCGGCAGGGGAGGTGGCGCTCTCCACATCCGGTGACGCGCTTTGCATCCAGGACGTATGCTATCCGTTACGCCCGACGCCGCTAGCGCGCGATCTTGCCGGGCAAAAGCCCGATGGTCCCTCATTATCCGCGCTGATGGAGCAGCAGGTCTGGTCGGTGGGGGACTGGCGCACGACGGCTAGCGCGATCATCCATCGCCGGTTCTTCAACATCTCCCGTCTCGTCGGCGTGCGCCAGGAAGATCCCAAGGTCTTCGCGCTGACACACCGATGGATCATCGAGCAGACGCGCGCGAGACGGATCCAGGGCGTGAGGATCGATCATATAGACGGGCTTGCGCGGCCGGCATGCTATCTCCATCGCTTGCGCGAGGCCTTGGGCGACATACCGATCTGGGTCGAGAAGATTGTCAAGGACGGCGAAACCATTCCGGCTGCATGGCCCGTTGAGGGGATGAGCGGATATGAGTTTCTCGCGCCGGTCACCCGACTGCTGACCGATCCCGGCGGGCTCGATGCGCTCCGCACAGCATCCAGCGGCGCGGTTCCTGTCGACACGGGCGCGGAGGTTCAGCGTGTGCGGCGTGAATTGCTCGCAACTTCGCTCGATCCTGAACTTCGGCGTGTTCGTACGGCCGCGCTCGAGGCGCTGGGATGCGGCGGCGGGGCGGAAGCTTCCGTTTCGCGCGCTTTGATTGAACTGGCCGCGCATTGGCCAGTCTACCGCTCGTATACGGCAGATGGCTATTTTCCGAACGCGGACATGGAAGCGCTGCGGTTGGTCGATCCCAAGGCGGGCTGGCTGCTTGACCTGCTCCACGCCGCCGCCGACGAGCCGGGCGCCGCAAGCTTCGCGGCGCGATTTGAACAATTGACCGGCGCGCTTACAGCAAAGTCAGAAGAGGATACGGTGTTCTTCCGCGCCGTATCTTACCTGCCGTTCTGCGAAGTTGGCATCGGGCCGGAATGCGATGCGATCGATACGGGCCGGTTCGCGCAAACGATGCAGGAACGCGCGCGAACCCACCCATTGGCGCTCAGCACTTTGTCCACGCACGACACCAAGCGCTCCGCCGATGCGCGCGCAGCCATTGCTGCGCTCAGCCATGTCCCCGAAATGATCGGCCCGTTCACGCATCGCGCGATGCGGCGCGCGCAGGAAATAGACCTTCCCGAGCGCTGGGGCATCTACGCGGTGCAATCCGCGCTGGCCCTGCGCGGAGAGCCGGAAGCCGAAGCACGACTGTGCTCCCACATGGCGAAGGCCATGCGCGAGGCCAAAGATATCTCCTCGCACGAGGCGCCGGATGAGGAGGCAGAACGGCGCGGCGGCGAACTGGCGGGCGAAATGCTGCGGATGGTCCAAGGGAGCGAGGCTTGGCCAGGCGGCACCCTGGCGAGGTATGAACGCATGTTCGAACAGGTCGTGCTCGCGCAAGTGATCCTGCACATCACCGCGCCGGGCATTCCGGATATCTATCAGGGCGCCGAAAGACTGGCCATGAGCCTGACCGATCCGGACAATCGCCGCCCGGTCGACTGCAGTTCGGAAGATGCAGCGGAGGGATCGCTTTCCGCGCGAAAGATGAAGCTCACCCATGACTTGCTGGCGCTGCGGCGCAGGCACGGCGCGCTTTTCACGCACGGTGATTATTCGATCCGGCAAGGCGAAGGCACTTGGACCATCACTAGGAAATGGCAGGGAAGTTCCGTGGAGTTGGACCTCAGGAGGCCACGTCCCGACTTCGACGGCCCGATCCTTCTCGAGATCCGCGAAATTGCGGGCCTCGACAACGGTCAGACGTCGTTGAAGTTATTTGACAGGATGGTCTCCGCGTCGGTCAGGTAGGGGCCAGCTCGCTCCGGGCCCGGGTTTGGGCGGCGCGGCGCAAGACGATCTCGTGTCGCTGTTTTGCGGAATAGAGGGCCACTTACATGCTGATCGGGGGTCGAATGTCAGCCCGAAGTGAAACGTCCGGAACGTCCCTGACCCAATAATTGCCGGCATGCCGATTTGTTTCGTTAAACACATGCTTTCATTAAAAAATTGCCCCGCGACCATCTGCAATGGGCGCGGGGCTCAGGCTAATATCGCATGCCGGCTCCTCCATGAGGGCAGAAGAGCCACGACATGCATTAAAGCTCTAACCCGCTGGCAAGTTCCGTTGGTGAACGTCAAAATTGTGAGCGGGAAACGAGAACCCGCGACGCTTTCGCGTCGCGGGGCGTAGTGATGGATTTGGTGATCACGTCTTATCATCGGCGTTATGCGGGATTTAGAACGCCGACACCTGACTTTTAATTGCGCCACGGCGCCGATGGTTCCTGTGCAAAAGGCATTAAGCCAAAAAGCCGGTTGCACCGCCGCATGCCTGGCCATCGCGCTCCTGGATTGCGTCGGTCTTCGCAGCATGAAACTCGAGAGCCTTGATGTGAATACTGTGACTGGCGGTTCTACCGTTCCCAGCGGCACCCCCGCCTTGCTGAGAGCCATCATGCCGGCCGGGAAGTCCTGGTAGGAAGGCGCGGGGGCCTAGGCGATTTCATTTCTGTTATTCCGGCAGGCTGCGCAGCTGAATAGGTAGCTGCTGAGCTACGAGTTCATGAACTTCCGCATTATTGGTCCCGAGGTCCTTAAATGGGATGGGAGGGCTATTCTACTGTTGATCAGTGTCAGCTTGTTCCGAAGGAGCAAAACGTTCTACTGCTCAAAGGACTGTATGCGATCCTGCCCAGAAACGCGCGGTCCACTCCTTAGCCTCAGTCACGACGTCATCGATCTGCCACGCGCGCTTGTTGATCAGGGTTGCGGGATTTGCGCGCAATCCAAGTGCAGGATGCCGCAGGGGCTATGATTTCAGACTTACTGCCTGCAAGGACGTTGAATTAGGGGCGTGCTCGATCAGCCGTCCAATCAGATTGTTTTGGCGCGCATGCCTCGACGACCAGCTATTTCAGGGCGTGCACAGCCTCTTCGTAGCCATTGCGGGACAAGCGGTTGGCTATGATGTCGCTTGGGGCGACCGCCTTGCTGCGGATCATGAGCGCCAGCGCGCGGCATTCTTTTGCCGAGAGGTTCACCCCCCACCCGACATATCTCTATTGGTTCGCCGCGCTCCTTCGGCATCGCCCTAGCGGCGATGCGGAAATGACACACATATGACAGAACCGACTTCGTCGCTGCAACCGAGCTGAACGTGTGAGGTTCAAGGAGGTGCACACCGCAAATCGGTGTTTCCCTCGGAGTTTAATATGAAGAAGTATCTTCTCGCCCTCGCTATCACCGCTGCGCTGCCAAGCACTGCCTTCGCGCAAGAGGCGCAGGAAACCGCGCCAGACGGCACTGAGGCCTTTGGAATCGAGCCTTATATCGGCGTCCTTGGCGGCTATCACGAATTCTCCCGCAACAGTGAATTTGGTTCGCCTCGCGGCGGCCAAATGAACGGTGGGCTTGTCAGCGGCGTGGCCGGCGTCAACGTGCCTCTCGGCCCTGTGTTCGTTGGCGTTGAGGGCAACGCGACCAAGGGCTTCGGCGACATTGACTGGGAATACGGTGTCAAAGGCCGCATAGGCGGCCGAGCAGGTGAAAGCGGACTTATCTACGCTTCTGCGGGTTATCAGTGGGTGAACGGTCGACGTGCTTACGGCGACCAGAAGGACTGGATTTACGGTGTCGGTGTCGAAGTAGGGCCCAAGGACATTGGACTCGGCGGCGTGACCGGCAACAGCGGCGTACGCCTTCGCCTTTCCGCGGAAACCTATGACTTCGACAGCATCCGCCCGATGGCGGGCGTTATCTTCCACTTCTAATTCTAGTGTGGACGGGGATTTTCCCTGTCACTCTGGGATGGTAAAGCCTGGTATGTCGTCGCCCCCACCGAGAGGACGCCGTGCCAGGCTTTTCTTGCGCCCCTCTTGCGCCCTCTTGCTTCAGTCTAGCGCTTGCACCACGAAGTGGGGCCGCTTTCGCACCGCCACGAATTCGCGATAGCGAAGGGTGTTCTACATCCCCCCGCTCTCCAGGTGATTGGACCGTGATGTTCACCGTGATCACGGTGGCGGCAGGTGCAATCCACGACGCGGGGTTCTTCAAGCCGGCAATCCGTCGCAAAACCAGAATATCGAAGGCGCTTGGCCCGCATGTGGTTGCCAGAGAGCAATAACGTTCGGGTTTAGCCGACACCGATCTCGTCAGCAGTGCAAAAGCTGGCGGCCTATAACTGTCGACTTTGATGAACGCCGCTTGTCGGAGTCCCCATCGCCGGGAACTGCGTTCAAATATTCCGAGTTAAGTAGACGATTTAACCCGGAATTCTGAGGGCGCGGGACTGATGGAAGATAGCGAGGCAATCGGGTCGGGAAATGACGACGCGAAGCGAATTGAAGCAGAAGTTCTAGGCTTGGATAGCGGAACCGACCCGTTTGTGGCAGCCGTACGGGCCACGCGAATGCCGATGATCATCACCAACCCTCGCCGTGACGACAATCCCGTTGTCTTCGCCAACGATTCCTTTTGCCGGCTGACCGGATACAGCCGCGAGGAAATATTGGGTCGCAACTGCCGGTTCCTCCAGGGCCCGGATACCGATCCTGCCCACGTTAGTGCCATTCACGATGCCGTGGAGGCGGCCCGAGCGATCGAGATCGATATTCGCAATCATCGCAAATCGGGCGAACCATTCTGGAATCGGCTTCTGCTTGCGCCTGTATTCGATCAAGACGGCGCGTTGGCGTACTTTTTTGCCAGTCAGGTCGATGTCACGCTGGAGCGAGAGCGACTGGAAGGACTGGAAAGCTCCAACGCGGAATTAATGGCTGAAGCTGCCCGCCGTTTGCAGCGGCAAACCGAGCAGGAACGTGAGCTCGATTTTGCCTTACGTGCCGCCAAATTCGGTACCTGGAGCATTAATTTCGAAACGGAAGAATTGACTTCTTCTCCTGCGTGCCGCGCCCTGTTTGGGGTAGGGGAATATCGTACATTCACGTTTCAGGACCGCATCCTCGCCATTCATCCCGAAGATCGCAAGGCAAACATCGATGCGATTGAGGACACGCGTCGACGCGGCGTCGATTTCGACCAGACTTACAGGATCATCACACCTTCAGGCGAGGTGCGCTGGCTGACTTCGCGAGGCCAGCCATTCTTGAGCCCGGACGGAAAACCATTGCGGCTTGCAGGTGTATCGTCCGACGTTACCGAGCAGCGCCGTGCGGAGAGGATGCGCACGGCGTTGGTCGAACTGAGCGACGTCGTCCGCGACGTTCAGACACCGGCCGACATTTCGTTCGAAGCGGCCAGAATACTAGGCGAAGCGCTCGACGTCAGCCGCGTCGGTTACGGGCTGATCGATCCTGACGCAGAAACGATCACCATCGAGCGCGACTGGAATGCCGAGGGCGTGAAATCGCTGGCGGGGGTTCTGCGGTTTCGTGACTATGGATCTTATATAGAGGACCTGAAGCGGGGCGACGTTGTAATCATTGCTAACGCATGGGAGGATCCAAGGACGAGGGACGGCGCTGAAGCGCTCACTGCGATCAGCGCTCAGGCGGTCGTCAACATGCCACTTACCGAGCATGGGGGCGTCGTGGCGCTGCTCTACCTCAATCATGCCACGCCGCGAGAATGGCCCGAAGATGAGTTGGCCTTTATCCGAGAGGTTGCCGAGAGGACCCGTGCTGCAACTGAACGTCGGCGAGCCGAAATCGAGATAAGTGAGTTGGCAGCTTCGCTCGAGCAGCAGGTTGAGGACCGAACCCAAGCGTTGTTGGCTACCGAGGAAGCCCTTCGGCAATCGCAAAAAATGGAGGCAGTCGGCCAACTCACCGGAGGGCTCGCGCACGACTTCAACAATCTGCTTACAGGCATCACCGGCAGTCTTGAATTGATGCAAATCCGGCTTGCCCAGGGCCGATCGGCGGATGTCGATCGGTATGTTCAGGCTGCTCAGGGCGCCGCCCGCCGCGCCGCGTCGCTTACTCATCGCCTCCTTGCCTTTTCCAGAAGGCAGACGTTGGCTCCTCAGTCGACCAATTTGAAGGATTTGGTCAATGGAATGATCGATCTCATAGAGCGAACGGTAGGCCCGTCCATTCAACTGGAGGTTGTGAACGCCATGGGTCTTTGGCCCGTGCTCGTCGACCCCAGTCAGCTTGAAAATGCTCTCCTCAACCTGTGCATCAACGCGCGGGACGCTATGCCGGAGGGCGGTAAAATAACGATAGAGACCGGCAACCGTTGGCTAGACAGCCGCACGGCTGCCGAGCGGGACATGGACGCTGGCCAATACGTTTCACTTTGTGTTTCCGATTCCGGCTGCGGAATGACCAAGGAGACAATTTCCAAGGCGTTCGACCCGTTCTTCACTACCAAGCCCATCGGGATGGGAACCGGGCTCGGCCTCTCGATGATTTATGGCTTCGCACGCCAATCGGGAGGCCAGACTCGCATATATTCCGAGGTCGGGCAGGGAACGATGGTCTGTCTCTATCTTCCTCGTCATTTCGGCGAGACCGAAGAGGCAGCGGTCCCGGTAGGAGATCCCACGCTCACTTCGCAGGCACGCGAAGGCGAATCAGTGCTTGTCGTCGATGACGAACCGACCGTGCGCATGCTCGTGGTGGAAGTTCTTGAGGGTCTCGGGTATGGGGCGCTTGAAGCGGAAGACGGGGCTGCAGGGCTAAAAATCCTACAATCCGATGCGCGCGTAGATTTGCTGATTACCGATGTCGGCCTGCCGGGAGGGCTAAATGGCAGACAGGTGGCTGACGCGGCTCGAGATCATCGGCCCGATCTCAAGGTTCTTTTCATCACCGGATATGCTGAAAACGCCGTTCTCAGTCATGGGCACCTGGCGCCTGGTATGCACGTACTCACCAAGCCTTTTGCAATGGAGACATTGAGCCGGCGGGTTGTTGAATTACTGGCTGATCCAACATCACGGCCTGAAATAAAACGATGAATACCGCGGACTACCGAAACCCTCTCTGGCGGGAAGGGAAAGGTCTTGGCCAATCAGTCGTCAAAAGGCACCGGTTCTGATGTAGCGGGTGGTCGCCTAAGATCTGGTCGTCCTTCGACCGAAGATGCGTCGGAAGCCCACGATGCGAGGATCGCGCGCTTCACTTCCGGCTTAGCTGGGGGTGGTTTATGAATTCGAAGGGGTGAAAAAATTTGGAGAGGGGCATTGCGTTGCCTCCTTTCTTCGAACTCTCCCCGTTGAGACAGGCGTGACCTGCGAGATGGAATACCTTCACAATCGCGATTCGATTCAAGACCTCAAATGAGGGGCTCGGTTGCCCCCGGTTCTGAGACCATCGAAGTTTCAGCCGGCTTCACGACCGCCCTCGATCGGTCCTCGCAGCAGGGCCATTCAACCAGTACAACTCGGGTGCCGTCGCGCCGGCCAAAGAGTTTTCGTGTTGGACGCACCGGTTCGCCGTAAGGCCTGGTTACCGTCCTCGAATTATTGTCGAACTGAGAGGCCTGGCGTATTTACAAAACGCTCCGTCCAAGAGACATTCCTTTATCTGTTCGGTTCCGCAACCTGTGCGCTTTCTCAGTTGGAGTCGGTCATGGGTGAGTCATTCGACAGTTTGCTGCACAAGGCGACCAGAGAATTTCGCAAAGCGCAGAACGCCGCAACGCAAGGCCGGCCATTGGCCGCAGTCTATTCCCATAGAGAGAGCAGTCGTTTTCCATGCTAAAGCCATGCTAATGGCGCATTATCGGAAATTGGCCACCTAATTCAATTCACCACGGCCTGCCGCAGGCAGACGACCGCGATATTCGAAGCGGCAGTTGCACCGTTTCGACGCGTGCTCGGGACGAACTCGCGCAGCGCGTTCAACTGATGTCACGCTTGCCGTTCCCGGCGTTCCAGCTCCCGTTGCACGGCCTCGCGGACGAAGTCGGTGCGGTCCTCGCCTGGCGAAAGAACATCCCGTATTCGTTCGAAGGTACCGGCCGGAAAGCGAGCTTGCATGTTCTGTGTCCAGAGTGGCGGTCTTCCCATGCCCAAAAGGCTACCGCATATCACTTTTTCCGCCAAGCTTGGTTTGACGTCCGAAGGCTGTTGCCCATGTTCTGCAACGCCATCACACCGGGGTGTCCCCGGGCGCCGTTTACTGCCGCGTCCTGCGGATCAGCGACCAGTCATATCCCAATGCCTTTACTCGCGCCTCCAGGCTCGAAAGTAAATCGACGCCCGGTCGGGCATCACGGGTGAGGACCCACAGGTACCGGCCCGATGGCTCTCCGACGATTGACCATTCGTAGTCGTCGCCGTGATCGAGTACCCAGTAGTTGCCATAGAAGGGCCCAAAGAATGAAACCTTGAGCTTGGCGCTCGTGTCAGCGTCAACGATCTTGGCCTTGCCGGTCGATTGCTTCCACTTGCCTTTACGCTGACCGCGATTGACGACCTTCACAGTATTGTCGTCGTTGAGCGAGTAATCCGCGGTCACGCCGTCCATATCCTTCTGGAATGAGGCTTCGTAGCGGAATTGCTCATACCACCGGCCCAAGTAGCGCTTCATATCAACCCCCTTGGCGGGTTGCGGAACTGCGCGGTTTCCTACTGGACCAGCCCGGGGAATCGCTGCGCAGGCTCCGAGCAAAAGCGTGGTCCCAGCCAAAGCAACGGCGATCGTAGTTTTGCGCATGAATGCTCCTGTGTTCTCACGCCTGATAAGCGACACGAGGCGATAAGGTTTCAGGGATCGCGATATGGAGGCTGCGACTTCACGGCTTCGGTGTGGAGGGCAGTCTTCAAGAACGCTGGCAGCAATCAAACCCACCGTTGATGGGAGATGGAGGCCTAACGACCATCACCATGGAGGGCGCCCCCTATTACGGCCGCGTAGCGGACGGAGATGATCCAGCCGCTGGCCGTTTTTCGATGGCTTCCAGCTTGACGGCTCAAGGCACCAGGCTGCCGCCTGCGACAGCGATGGACGCCCAAAGGGCAGGGACCTACCGAGTTGGTTCACGAGAGCGCGGGTTCGCAGGCTCTCGAGGAACTGCGCCTGATCGATGTGGAGAGGTGCGCATTGCGCTTCATTTCCAGACCGCGCGCGGCGTCCGGGTTTGCGATATCTTTGCGGGAGGGTAGCGGTCGGCTGGCGATCTGCTGTATTCGGCAGTTAGGCCCGTGCTTTGCGGGAAGCGATGGGGTGAGCCGGCCTCATGAAGGCGACTTGCCATTTCGCGAACTGTCGGGGGGCGTCCGCTCCCCGACGATTCGCGGAGGTTTGCCCTATTGGTCACCGGTGTTTTTCGCTGCGTCCTGCGCAGCGTCTCCGGCCTTGTCGGCTGCATTGCCAACGCTGTTGGCCGCGTTTTCGACGGCGTTGTCCTTACGGGCCTCGCTCGTGGTCGTCTGGCTGAAAAAATAGATGCCAGCAATTACGGCAATAAGGACGGCTATGGCAATGATCATGCCAGCGCCGCCGCCGCGTCGGCCTTCGACAACGGTGGTCGTGTGAGTGGGAATTTCCGCCATTTTCGACTCCTCGTTTTGTTTTGCTCCCAGGGCATGAACGCCGCTGGCTGCCAACAGTTGCGGGCGGGCGATGGTAGTTGCTAGAGCCGAGAGAACATCACAGTCTTCGGCGCTGTGCGGGAGGCTATGGTGTGATGTCCTTTGGCGCTCGAGTTACGCTGCGCGGTCGCGAGACCTGCTGCTGCTCGCACTCTCGGCACCGTCTTTAAGCGCGTTCTTGGTGAGATACCTCAGCTGGCGAACGGTGGCACCAATCCGCTTGCCAAATTTGAAATAAAACTCGACCACGCGGATCCTGCCTGCGTAGAAATACATGAACTACCTCTATGGTGGTGTTTCAAGTTTTCGTCCGCATCACCCGGGGCACCTCTCAGCGGCGATCAACAACAAGGGCATCGTCTGCCGCGAACTGCGCGCCCTGCGCCGCCCCAAGGCTTCGTGCCGCATCAATTCGCGCGCTCTCACTTGATCATGGTGATTTTCGGAACGGTCGACCCGGACAAACTGCGCGAGCGAGGGATGCGGTGTCGCACGGTCCAAACCGATGAGGCGACTTTTGCGTTCTCAAAACATGGCTGAGCCCCATTGCCTATCCATGGCAGCCCGGCTGACCGCGCATCGGAGGGTTTCCTACCTACGCGTAAGACTGGTCCACTGCCTTAGGACGATTTCGAAGGGATAGGGACTGCGCCGGCCAGGGGGTCGAAAAGGCCAGTCGTCGTTGCCGGGATCGGGTAGCATCCTTGCGGCCCCCTTGTCCCTTCTTACGAACGCCTCGACGATGAAGCAGGTCGGCGCCGGTACAAGTAGAAAAGGGCTTAACCCTCGAATTCCTCTGGCAAAGCTGTCCGCGCGATTGGGCGCGAGTTGAAACTTTCAGCGACGCGCAGGCCAGAAAGGTCAAAAAGCGGCTCTAGGCTCTCGACCGAAACTCTTGGTGCTTCCGGCCGACAGGACCATCAGCAGGCCGAACGCTGCTCACCTGGCGTTTCGGCGAGCTTGTGCTGGGTAATGAGGGGATTTTCCTGCCGGCCCATGGTCCAGTTTTTGCCCAGTCGCACGGTCGCATTGGGCGCGCACCATATCTCACCCGAACTGTCGAGCGCGGTGACCCAGATCAGGTTGTGTTCCTGCCCGTAGTCGATGATCCCGATCGCGTAGCCGTCGCCTTTGCCGACAACGTGAAGGGGAACAGTAGGATTGAGCTGCGTAAACATGCGGGCGTCTCTCGGGTAGGGACCGGGCCGGCGCGGCTGGCACGCCGGCCCGTCCTGGCTTATTCGCTCTTCTCGGTGCCCGGCTTCGAGGTCTTGGGCGCCTTGCCGTCCTCGACGCGGCCCTCGTTGCGCAGATCACGCCCTTCTTGGGCCTTCTTCTGCGCCTCGGGCGACTTGCCGTGTTCGTTCAGCTCTTCCTTGACGTAGCCGGCTGCTTCCTTGGCCTTGCCTTCGATACTCATGGCTCTCTCCAAAATTGGACTTCCGCGCTTGTGCGTGGTGAATACTAATTGCACGAGAAGCGATTTGGCTCCTGTGAACAAAAGTGACCATTAGGCTGCGATGTATTCACAGTACGGGAAGTATTATTGAGTATCTCGGGAACTTTTTTGAATTGTGCGAACGGTGAGCCGACAGCAAGGCAAAAGGGAGAGGGCAGCGGTACCGGGCAGTGCAAATGGGCAGAGGGTAGAGGGGAGAGTCCGACGGGAACGGGGGCCGGGGGGCAATTGGGGCGCGGTGTGCTGACGTGCAATGCCTCCAGCGGAAAGGCTGCGATCTAAAGTCGGGTCTGCAGCCGAGCCGATGTGCGGCAGTCGTCGGAGGGGATAGTTTTCAGTCGCTTGGGTAGGCCCGGAATAGCAGGCAGAAATGGTTGGGCGCCCCGCCTGTGGAGCGAACGCGCTCTTTGCTGCGCGCGAGCGGGCTGAGCGCCCGGCTTTTGCGCATTTATGGCACCGAGCCCGTTGGGGTCGCGTCCTTGCGGGAGCAATTTGGCAGGCTCGAGTTCGATAACCGCAGCGCCAAATTGGTAAAGCTTCTGACCTTTCGTCATTCGCCTGCCGTATCGTGAAATTTGCGCTTAATCTCCGCAATGTCCGCTTGGACCGGGGGAATGCGAAGCCGCATCCGTCGCAGCGATCGGAGTATGATCCGTGAGACGGCGTAATTACGAAACCATTTATGATCGGAGGGGATCACGTACCAGGGTGCGATCTTCGTACTCGTGCGCCGCAGCATCTCTTCGGCCGCCGCCTGATATTCCCGCCAGAGCTTTCGGTCGTCGTAATCAGCCTCGTCGATCTTCCATTGGCGTGACTTATCTTCCAGCCGGCGGCGGAAACGCTTGAGCTGTTCCTCGGCCGAGATATGCAAATAGAATTTGCAGATTTCAGTGCCATTTTCGGCGAGAAGCGATTCGAACGAATTGATCAGCGCATAGCGTTCGGCCCAGATTTCCCGCGGAACCAACTTGCGCACCCGCTCCGCGAGTACGGCCTCATAATGCGAGCGGTTGAATATCGAGATCTCGCCTTTTGCGGGTGTCCTCCGGTGCACCCGCCACAGGAAATCGTGCCGTGCCTCCGCCTCGCTTGGTTCGCCGAAAGGGGTGACTTTTACGCCCTGCGGGTTCACGCCAGAAAATACATGCCGGATCAGACCGTCTTTTCCCGATGCGTCCGGACCTTGCAGCACAATCAGTAGTGACCGATCGGCGCCAGCATAGAGAAGGTATTGGGAATCGCCGATACTCTCGACCAGCCGCTTGGTTTTTGCCTTTGTTGGAATTCGCTCCGTGCTGCGGCAAGCTCGGGTCTCAAGCGCGTCAAGGTACACTGCGTCGTGCGGATGTACACGGAATTTGCCGGCGAACCCCATGAGGCTGCCCTAAACCGCAATCAGACGAGTTGAAAAGCCATCGACTTTTCCCGCCCGGCCGAGGGTATCACCTCGTTGACGCGATCTGTCCGAAGTCGAGCATTTTTCTCGATAACGCATGATCTCAGAACCTTCGCCTGCGAGTTCGAAAGCCGCGTCTAGCTCCTCTGCGGCTGCGCATTTCATGATTTTCTTCGCCGGAGGTTTCATTAGCGGCGCCGCAGCTCCTAACCTCGCATGGCATACTAAACGCGAGGGATCAGACGTGGTTGCTAGCCGAGATCGAGAATGACCGCTTCGGCAGATCCCGGCAGCGGATGCATCTCTCGTGCACTTGACGCTTCTTGCTCCGATTGGATCATAGCCTGATCCGCACCCGCGCTATCGTTCGTCGCGCGCCGATGGCCTGTGCTCCTGATCGCCAGACTGGGCTGAATGCGAAGAGGAGCCGCGGCGGTTCGGCATCTGTATTTCTTCCGAGCAATTGGAGTCGCTGTTGCGATGCGGGAAAAACCGTTCCACTACGGTCACGGCCGCGAGTAACGTCAGCGCCAATACGGTGCCGGCCAGAACCAGAACATATTGGCCGGCACCGGCGGTTATTCCAATGGCAGCTGCCATCCAGAGACTGGCTGCAGTCGTCATATTGCGCACGTCTCCCCCGCGCACGAAAATAAGGCCGCCGGCAATAAATCCGATGGCTTGGGCGAGCCCCTGAATCACTCTGACGGGATCGCCCTCGCCATGCGTTTCAACCAGTTCCAGCGCGGAAAGGGTAAGCATGCCCGAACTGAGCGCCACCAAACCGTGTGTTCGCAGGCCTGCATCATGACCTCGTCGCTCCCGCTCAAAGCCAAGCGCGAGGCCCAACACGGTCGCGAGGCCGAGCCGCATGAGTGTGGTCACCAGGTCATCTTCAAGCATTTTGGTGCTCATCCATGTCATGACCATCGCTCGTATGTAATGGTGGAGCGAATACCTATCGGCGTTCGCGGTAAATCTGCGATGGTTGTCACTAAAGCGGAAACGCCGGGCTGGCCTATTCGTTCAACTTTAAGCGTCGCCTGGCCATTTGTTCGCGTCAAACGCTAAGCGGACAAGTTTCGCGCATGGCGCGATGAGGCACGGGACCGAGCGACGTCACTGCCCGTGCGTCGAACAAAGCAAAAGCGTTATGCTGGCCAGAGAGCATTGCCGGGCCGTAACAGCGCTGCAACTCGGACTCGGGTCGGTACAAGGCAGGAAAATCGCGACTCAGCCGCTGGCATCGTCAGATTTCCAATATCGCATAGGGCCTGCCGAACCGTTCGGAGACCACGAACTGCGCGCAGTTGTAGACCGGAACGCCGCGCATCGTATGCCCTTCGTAAGTGCCGCGATGGGCATGGCCATGGACGACGGCTTTGACATTCTCGAACCGGTCCACCGCATCGGCCAAGCGTGATGAGCCCAGAAACGGAAATATCTCGGGCGGTTCTCCTGCGACGGTTTCCACCACCGGTGCATAGTGCAGGACGGCAACAGCGCGATCGGTGCGCAGAGATCGTAGGCCGTTCTCCAGCTTTCGCGCTTCGCCGATGGCCTCATCCACGAAAGTCTTGATTGCCGTTTCTCCGAATGCGCCAAGTTCGCCGCGTCCGAAGCCGCCAACGAAACCCTTGACCCCGGCAAATCCCACGCCCTCGATCTCAACCGCCTGATCGTCTAGGATCCTGACCCCTGCCTGGCGCAGGATTTGCGCTACCGTTTCGGGGCTGCCGCATTCGTAATCGTGGTTTCCCAACACGCCAACCATCGGGATCGAGCATCCTCGCAGGTCCTCTGCCAACCGCTCCGCCTCGCTCGCCTTGCCGAAGTTGGTCAGGTCGCCGCAAAGCGCCAGGACATCGGCATTGCGGGAAATTTCCTGGAACAGGTCGCGGTACCGTCGGGTGTCGTCGTCGGTGACATGAAGGTCGCCGATGGCGGCCAGACGCAGCGGGGGCGCAGGTTCAGTGGTGGCGTTCATGCTTCTCGTCCAATCCTTTCCCGACAAGATCGGCAAATCCCCATTCGCTGATGTCGGTGAGATAGTCTCGCGGAGAGAACAGCCTGCCACGGCAGATGCGCACTTCCGCGGGGGGCAGTTCCGCCTGCGCGCGAATGCGCTCGATCAGCGTATCGAACAGCCAGCGCGGGATCAGATCGCGTTCGGTCGGATAGATGAAGCGGAAATTGAGCACATGAAGCAGCAGCACTTCCCAGTGGAGCTCCATCAGTGACAGCAGGCGGTGCCAGTCGATATCTTCATGCCGGCGAAGAATTGTATGGGCGACATCGGCGCCGTCGTACCGGTAGCGGTCCTGGATGAAGGCCTTGGAAACAATGAATTCGGTGGGAGGGGTTATACGTATCTGCGTGCCGTAGACTTGCGCGGTGAAAATCTCGCCAAACCAGGAATCCGTGATCGGGATCGACGCGGAAGACATGTTGAAGATCACGTCGAAGAACGCTTCACCAGACCAGACTTTCGCAATCCACCGTTCGTCCTCCACTGTGACGCGGTAGCCCTCTGCCTTGAAGCGCGCGAGCAGGCGCGGCGCATCGCCGGGCTTGCAGAAGATGTCGATATCCTTGGTGGGGCGAACCAGGCCTGTGTGGCAAGTCAGCGCGTAAGTGCCTGAAAGTAAGTATGGAATGTCCCAGCCCGCCAGCAATTGCAGGCTGTGCGCATAGAACTCGACCGCGTTCGACGGCGGGTCGAAGCTATGCTCTTCACGGTGCGGGTCGTCTGGGACGGAGACTGTAGCCACGGCGCATCCTCTCGCGTGATCAACCGAGACCGGGCCCGCGGGTTCCCTCGCGATGATCGGTGGGAACCTGCGAGCTTGATCGAGATTGAATCCTGGCGGGCAGGACATGCTTTCTCCCTGCAAACCCATTGGGAGAGACATCATGCCGAGAGGCGACAAGTCGAGTTACACCGACAAGCAAAAGCGCAAAGCCGAACATATCGAGGAAGGCTACGAGGATCGCGGCGTCAGCGAAAAGGAAGCGGAACGCCGTGCCTGGGCGACCGTGAACAAGGAATCCGGTGGCGGAAAAAAGTCCGGCTCCGGCCGCGGCAAGAAGGAAAGTCACGCGTCTTCGCGCAAGGGCGGCCGTATTGGGGGTTCTTCGCAAAGCCACGCTGACCGGTCCGCCGCCGCGAAGAAGGGTTGGGAAACACGCCGAAAGCGTGCCGGCGGCTGACACTTTTACCAGAGCCCGCACAATTGCGGGGAGGTCGCCGCTTGGCGCCCTTCCCTAGGAGATGGAACATGAGCGACAATCAGGCCGGCCCGGTGATGCAGCCAAGACGCGGCCGAAGTACCGGGAAGTGGAAAACGAGATGATCCGCGCGCCGGTCGCAAAGGGCAAGCGACCGAGGTCCGCGACCGACCCGCATGGCAATAGCGAGGGGATAGGGGACAGCAAGGAGGGTGCGGCACCGCCGCGCAACATTCACGAAGTGCGGAAGGAAAATCCTGATGGCTTCCGGGCAAGAGCCGGCGACGCCGGAAAAGGCAGCGCTCATCCGCTCGAAGGAACGCCCGGTTGAGCGTCATTTCCGTGTCCTGCAAAGCCTTTATCGCGCGTTGGAGCGGGAAGACGTAGCCCCTTCCGCCGAGTTTTCCGATCATGTCGTACCTGGGGAAGGGCCGCCCCATGCCCGCGTGATGCTGGTGGGGGAGCAACCTGGAGATCAGGAGGATCGCGCCTGCCGCCCCTTCGTAGGCCCGGCAGGCCGATTGCTGGACGAATGCCTGCGGGAAGCCGGCTTGCCCCGGGACGAGGTCTTCGTCACAAACGCTGTCAAGCGCTTTAAGTTCGTGCAGCGGGGTAAGCACCGCTTGCATCAGCGGCCCAAGACCGACGAGATTGCCCATTATCGATGGTGGCTGGCGGAGGAAATCCGGCTGGTCGACTCCCCCACGATCGTCACGCTCGGCGCCGTAGCGCTACAGGCCGTCACCGGTCGGCGGCAGACGCTCGCTTCGGTTCGGGGCGAAGTAGGGGAGTGGGAAGGACACCGTCTGATCGCTACCGTGCACCCCAGTTTCGTGCTGCGCATTCGCGGCGCGAATGACAGGGCGGCCGAACACGCGAGACTGGTCTACGATCTGCACCGCGCGGCGCGTCTCGGATAGAGCGGACGACAATGGAGTGCGAGCCAGTCAGGATGGACGCCGGCTTTCGCGCACCCGTTCTTCCACCCAGTTAATCAGCAGCGTATTGTAGGTTTTACGCTGCTTCTCGTCTTGAAGCGCGTGATCGGCCCCTTTCAATATGCGGTAATTCAGCGAAAGGCTGCGGCGGAACGAAGCCATGTACGAACTGATCGCGGCGTGCGGAACGTAATCGTCGTGTTCGGATTCCACGATCAGGACATCACCGGCAAACTTTTCGCATGCCGCAAGCGCGCGGTCCTGATGACCGCTGCGGAAGTGGCTGCGATACCGATCGATTTCGGTGCGATCGAGAAGAGCCTTGGGCACATCCCATTCGGAATCCGGGTAAAGTGCTGGAACGCGCAAGGCAAGCCACGCCACAGGGCGTTCGGCGGTCAGCAAAGCTGCCAGATATCCCCCGTAACTGGTGCCGACCACGGCAATGGCGGACAGATCGACGCCGGGTTGTGAGACCAGAAAATCGTAGGCTGCGGTCACGTCTGCCAGACCATCAGAACGAGTGACGCGACTTCGGTCCTCATCATGGCGGGCGTGACCGCGCAAATCGAAGGTAAAGCACACGCATCCCAGCTGCGCGATTTCTTCCGCCCGCTCCAGGTCCTGCTCCTGGCACCCACCCCAGCCGTGAATGAACAGTACGCCGGGGGTCAGCTTCGCCGGGGTCAGGACAGTTCCGTCCAGTGTCTGGCCGCTGATTTCGAGCCTGACTGGATGCTTCGTCTTCATTCGATCACCATCACATATTTCGTCATCGGGCCGGCGACCGGGTCGACCCCCGCATAGTAGACGATGGCACCCGGCGGCGCGGCATCGCAGTCTCCGTGGACTTCGACGGTGGCGCAAATCACGTCATCGCATTGGGGATCTGCGGCGAAGCGCTCCAGCGCTGTGATCTCTGCCGGTGTTGCCCCGCCGACCCGCCAGCTCTGTTCCAGCACGCCAATGCGGCGGCGACCGAGATGGTCCCGCCCGCTGGCCACATCGTAGTTCCGGCGCGATGCGAACATCCCGGGAAAGCTTCCGAAGATCGTCCGGTCGTAATGACCGGCCTTCTCGATGGCTTCGGCGAGATCGGGGGAAAAATCGCGGGCGGCAAGTTCTGCCAATCCGCCGCGGACAGCGTGAAGGCGTGTGCCGCCGTAAACGGTCTGTCCGCGGCGATCGACAGTGATCGCCTGGGTTCCCCAATACGCGATGCTGCGGTCGAAAATCCTGCTCGATCCGATGCTGAAGGTCTTCACATCGACAAGGTTCTGTTCCACCACGAGCCCCTCGCGGCGAACCTGGTCGGGGTCCAGGCGGCTCAGCGCGGCTTCCAGTTCCTCCGGACTACGCACCACAACTTGCCCACGCCCTGCGGTGGCTTCCACCGGCTTGATGCGGACGGGGCCGTACTCCAGCAGTGCGGTTCCTGCGGTCAGTGCGTCAGCGAGATCGAACGCGGAAAAGCCCGGAAGCACCGTTTCACCCAGAGTCTTTCCCAGGCCTGCGTTCCAACCTTCGGGCACTGTTCGCGGATTTGGAACCAGCGGATGCCCGATGGCCTTCGTGGCCACGAAACGGAAAGGAACGACGCCGCCATAGAGATCGCCCTCACACTCAATGCCCAGTTCACCGGCTTGAGATGTCAGGAGCGTGTCGCCGGGGATGAAATAGGGTCTGGGTTGACCCTCACTGTCAAAGCAGGTGATCCGGTCGTGCTCTTGGCAGGAAACGCCGCGGCACAAGCCTGCGAGCCGCCGCGCAACCTCATGCCGGGAGGCGCGGTCATGTTCGTTGTTGTGCTGGTCCGGTGCCGGGTCAGCATCGGTGAAGTCCGCACCCATCGATATCTGCCACCTGCTGCTGTGTTCGCCGTCAAGGGTAACGCGCGAGACGAGGCGGGGATGCCTGGCGGTCGATCTTCCGTCGTGGGCAAGAGGCGGTGCGGCGACAACTAAGCCCGAGCAGCCCTAATGCTTCCGTGGGTGATTGCTTGAAGGTCGGTAAGGGAAACCTCCCCTCCTGACCAGGTGTCGATCGCCACGAGGAGGTGAGCCATAAGTACGAAAATCTCGACCGCCATGGAGGGAATTCAAGTACTCTTCGGAGACGGGATTCGGGCGGTCGAATTGTTCCTGAAGCTTGGCGAGTGGACTATGCCTCCAATTGCCAACCTTTAAAATGAGATACAGAATTTTAACTTCCTGGTCATCGTGGCAGCTTGGTAGCGTTAATTTGATTGTGGCGGCAGTCCAATAAGGCGGAAAAATGAGTATCGCTGGCCTGCCATGTCAGTTTCACGATTGCTGGACTGATTGGCATCCCTCGGTTTCGAATGGCGATACTCTGACATGCCGGGTGGCCGAGGCGAATGTCCAGGTCTCGATGTGGCTAAAGGTTTCGGCCCAGCAACCATGATGCTGGATCTTCAGGCCCGGCACTTTGCCTGCTTGTTTTACTTGCAAGTCGCTAGCTTATCCCTAGCTTGTTGTGCGGCACAGTAACTGTGCCGAGGCAAGTCAGCCACACCGATGGGTCACAACAGCTCGGACTTGAGCCGGGCGATTGCCGCGAATGTCCAGGCGCAAGCTAAAGGCGGCAGTAAGCGAACCGGGGTGAAATGGCACCGCCTGTCTTCGACGGGCGGCCTCCTTGATTGGAGAATGCCCATGGTTCTGGGCACCGTTATTGCGCGTATTGAACACGGCAAACTTGCAAGCCGGCGGTTTGGAGACCTCCGGCCATGCTTCTGAAACGAGACGAAGACCGGGACGATAATTTTGGCAGGGTAGCTGAAGGTGATCCGCTTCCGCCGGAGGACCGGGCTCCGATCCACCGAATGGATTGGCTGGAGCGGCTATACCGAACTCATCGCGATAAACTGTTGCGGTTCGCGCTGCGGCACACCCAGGCTGACCGTGCGCCCGATGTGGTGCAACAGCTCTTCGTACGATTGGCAGCGAGAGGTAGCGACAATCCGCTCAGCGTCGAGCACCCGAATGCCTATCTGCGTCAGGCGACTATCAACCTCATTCGCAACGACGCGCGCTACACCAAGCGTCGGGCGGGAAATCTCCATGTCTCGTGCGACGACATCGAGCTTGCCGGCCCCGATCCCGCAGCGGCTTACGAAGCGCGGGACATGCTTGGCCGATTGGAAGATGTCGTGGCATTGCTGGAGCCCCGCACGCGCGAGATATTTCTGGCGCATCGGATCGACGGCTTGAGCTACTCGGAAATCGCTGCCAGGACGGGCCTCAGCGTGAAGACGGTCGAGAAACACATGAGCCGGGCCATCGGACATGTGGTGCGGCAATTCGAAGCATGATGCGGACATTCAACGCCATGGAAAATGCATGAGTCTGGACCGGGATGCCGATGACTGGTTCGCGCGCATGCGGGGCCCCGAAGCCGAGGAGGCGCGCCTGGCATTCGATGCCTGGTATGCGGTTCGTGAACATGCCGCTGCATATGATCGAAGATCGAGGGCCTGGGACGCGACGAAATTTCTGACCAACACAGCGACCGGAAAGGCACGCAACCTCGGCTCCGCCAGCATCAGGCCCGGGCGTGGTTCCATTCTGGCTCTCGCAGCTGCGCTGCTTGGCGCGCTCATTGTCGGCTCGCTCGTGTTGGGCGCGATGTGGAGGAACGGTATCGGGCAGGCCGAACTTGTGCGGACGGAAGTGGCTTCGCTTGAAGAGGAGCCCAGGCATGTGTCGCTTCCCGACGGTTCGGCGTTGATCCTGGACCGCGGCGCGCGCGTGCAGATTGCATTTGGCGGGGGCATTCGGCGGCTGCGATTACTAGCAGGCAGGGCGCGGTTCTCGGTGGCGCATGACAAATCCCGGCCATTCATCGTGGAGACCGGCGCTGGACGTGTCACGGCTCATGGAACGCTTTTCGACGTCGATCTGACGCAAGGCGCGATGAAGGTGAACTTGCTCGAAGGTGCTGTCGAGGTACGCAGCAGTTCCGGCGGCCCGGGACGCAAGAGCATCGAACTTGCCGCCGGGCAGGCCGTGGCAGTGGCGGGCGGCTCGGTTGGCGAGGCCATAAAACTCGCCGCTTCAAACGGCGATTGGACCGACGACATGCTCGTACTCGCAGGCGCCGAAATCGCCGATGCCGTGACGGCTTTCAACCGCACCGCGTCGGTTCCGATTGTTTTCGATGCCCGGCCGGCCCGGCCGATGAAAGTGACAGGCGCTTTCAAGCGGTCCGACCCGCAGCTCTTTGCAAACCAGCTTGCCCAGACCTTCGGCCTGACAGTTGAAAGGCGCAACGACGGCAGTTTTGCCCTGGTCGACGGCCCCTCGAAAAAAAATGTATCGCTGCCGTAGGGGGGCATGATCGCACGGTGTTCCGGCCCTGAAGGATCTCGCTGAGAGCGGATCCCAGGGACGGAGGTTCATAAGTGCGTTATCAACTCCTGGCGTGCTGCAGCATTGCTGCGGCCGCAACGATGCTTTGCGCGCCGGTTTCGGCCGGAGCTCAGAGTGTAGCCGGCAAACGGCTCGAAGTTCATTTTCCTGCGCAATCGCTAGCCATTTCGCTGCGCGACCTCGGGCGCCTGTTCGGCCGAAATGTCGTCGTCGACGATTCCGACGTCTCAGGCCGGGAGGCCAGTGCACTCGATGGTGACATGACATTCGAGGACGCGCTCGACGCGCTTCTTGCCGGCAGTGGTCTGCAGGCCAGTCGTTCGGGTAGCGGCGCTGTCGTCGGGAAGGCCAGCCGGGGCGACAATGAGGGCAGTATCGTGGTCACGGGATCGCGCATTCGAGGGGCGCCGGTTGCCTCGACCACACTGACTTACAAGCGCGAGGATATGCGCAACGCGGGTCAATCGTCGGTGGCCGATGTCATTCGGAGCATTCCGCAAAACTTCGGGGGCGGCCAGAATGCTGGGCTCGGCTACAACGTCCCATCTGCGAGCGGCGCAGATCTTGATGGTGGCAGCTCGATCAACCTGCGGGGGCTGGGGAGCGACGCGACCCTGACGCTGCTTGATGGCCGCCGGATGAGCTACGCCGGCGCAGCGCAAGCGGTCGATATCTCGGCCATACCGTTCGGTGCGATCGAGCGGATCGACATTGTGCCCGACGGCGCCTCTGCGCTTTTCGGCTCGGATGCCGTGGCCGGCGTCGCCAACATCGTACTCCGACATGGCTTCGAGGGCCTTGAAACCAGTGCCCGCGTCGGCGGTTCGACGGACGGCGGCAACATCCAGCAGCAATACGGTGTAACGGCAGGCAAAGTCTGGCAGTCGGGCAGCGCGGTACTTTCCTACGAGTATGCCCGCACCACGGCAATTGAGGCGGACCAGCGCTCCTACGCCGAAGACCGCGTGCCTGGACTGACATTGTCTCCCTATCTCAGGCATCACAATGCCTCTCTGGTGCTGCGGCAGAGCCTCTTCGACAATCTGACTTTCGATTTCGATGCGCTCTACAACCGGCGCTGGTGGGAACAGACGATCCCGCTCAACGCTTCCGGCGATCTTTCGGTCAGCAGGGCCGACTTCTCGAGACCTTCGGAATCGTGGAGCGCCGCGCCGTCGCTTACGCTTGCTTTGCCGGCCGACTGGCTGGTGACATTGGGCGGCAGCTATGGCTGGAATCGCTCGCAATTTGGTGGTGAGTACGTCTACGGCGCAACAAAAGTCGATGCCAACTCCGGGGTATATCGCAACACGACCGGGAACATTGAGCTCTCGGCCAACGGCAAGGTGATTGCGGTTCCGGGCGGAGACATCAAGGCTGCAGTCGGTGCCGGATATCGCAAGGCCACATTCCGGCGGACGGGCTCCACGGCCAATGCCTTCATCGATGCCTCGCAGGACAGCTATTATGCATTCGGCGAGCTGAGCGTGCCGGTCTTCGGTGCCGGGCAAGTTCCGGCGCTCGGCCATAGCCTCGATCTCAGTCTCGCCGCGCGCTACGAGCGCTATCCAGACGTCGATTCCGTGGTGACTCCGAAACTGGGTGTGATCTATGCGCTCAGCGAAGATGTTTCGATAAAGGGCAGTTGGGGGCGTTCGTTCCGCACGCCTACGCTCTATGAGCAGTACCGACCTGCAACGACTTTGCTCTATACGGCGGCTACGCTGGGTGGAACTGCCGGCGGCAATGCAATTTATGTGGCCGGGGGCAACCCAGATCTGAAGCCCGAGCGTTCGACCAACTGGTCAGCGACGCTTGACCTGCACCCACGCGCGATCGACGGCGCCAACCTTCAGATCACCTATTTCGACATTCGCTACCGCGACCGGATTGTCGCGCCGATCACCTACGCATCGACGTCGCTTTCCAACCCGGACTATGCCGATTACGTGACGCTGGATCCGACTGCGGACGAGCAGGCGGCGGCCATCGCCAGGGGCTCGACTTTCACGAACTATACTGGAGCCGCCTACGATCCGAGCTCCGTCGTTGCCATAGTCGACAACACGAACGTCAATGCCGGGCGGCAAACCGTTCGCGGCGTCGATATCCTCGCCAGCTACGTCTTCGCGCTTGGCGGCGGGAAGCTGCGGACAGCGTTCAATGGCAGCTACATCGACAGCAAGCAGCAGCTGAGCGCGGAGCAACCGGTAACGCAATTGGCCGGCACGTTGTTCAATCCGCCCCATTTCCGGGGGCGAGGAGAGATGTCGTGGGGAAGGGATGGGCTCTCGCTGATGGGCGCGGTCAATTACATCGGCCCCGTTCGCGATATCCGGTCCACGCCTTCGGTTCGGGTGTCCGGCATGTTGCCGGTCGACTTTACCGTCCGCTATTCGCTCGATCGCTCCAAGGGCCTGCTTTCCGGTATCGATCTCATCGCCTCGATCCAGAATGCCTTCAATGACAAGCCCAGTTCGATCGCAATCACGTCGTACTACGACACTCCGTACGACAGCACCAACTACTCGCCTTTCGGTCGCGTCCTAAGCCTCACGGTGTCCAAGAAATGGTAAGAGTACTTTCCAGTGCACTCGCGCTTGCGAGTGCCATTTCGCTATCGCATCCGGCGCTTGCTGCCTGTGACGACTTGCTCCCGGTACCTGCGGAGGGCCTCGCCAAGCCTCGGTCCATCACGACAATGGATCTGGCCCGCTTCCGCGACGTCGGCGATCCGGACGACACGGGCAACGCAGCCAGCCCCTATGCGCTTTCGCCGGACGGGAGCTCACTGGCCTTTGTGATTTCGCGGGGTGATCCGAGATCGAACCAGTACTGCTCGGCTTTGGTCGTCATGTCGGTCGCAGGCAAGGAGGCCCCGAGAATCGTCGACCGCGGCGGCGCAATTCCTCGATTGGCAGCGCCTTTTCGGGATCTCTACATCACGACTGGGTTCCCGGAACTGATCGTTCCGATCTGGTCGCCCGACGGCAAGTCCATCGCCTATCGCAAGTTGATCGATGGGGTGGTTCAACTCATACGCGTCAATGCCGATGGCAGCGGCGCTCAGGTGGTTACCCACGAAACCAGCAACGTCGAGGACTTCGCCTGGTCGGGCGATAGTTCGCGGCTGATGTACTTCACCCGGCCGAGTCGTCAGCTTGCAAAGGAGAGGGTCGCGCAGGAAGCGCCTTCCGGTTGGCTTTACGACAAGAGCATCCTCCCTATGCAATCCTGGGAGCCGCAGCCGTGGGCGTCGGATCTCGTGCGCAAGAGCTTCGTGGCAGACTTGTCTACGGGAGCGATCAGGCCTGCAAGCACCGACGAAGAGAAGGCGATCAATCCGCCACCGCCGCCTGGTTCTCCGTACGAATTGAGTGTCAGTAACGGGAACGGCGGCATCGCCTGGACGGCGCGGACCGGCGAGCATCCTGCTTCCAAGCGCAAGGTATGGGCACAATTTGCCGGCGGGCCGAAAATTCCGTGCGATGGAGCCGGATGCGAGGGCAGAATTTCCCGGCTTTACTGGGAAAAAGGCGGAAAGTCGGTCGTTTTCCTCGGCCACGAAGGATGGAACAAGGAGGAATACGTCCTCCACCGTTGGTCCCCCAGGACCGGGCGGTTGACCACCATCCTCAGAACAACCGATGCCCTCACAGCCTGCATCTTTGGAGGCGAAGAACTCATTTGTGGCCGCGAGAACGCCACCACGCCCCGGCGCATCGTAGGGGTAAACCTTGCGTCGGGGCGGAGCCGCCTCATCTTCGATCCCAATCCGGAGTTCGCCGCATTCCGGCTGGGCAAGGTCACCCGCCTCAAGTTTACTACCAGTGCGGGGCTACCGGCCTGGGGCGATCTCGCGCTGCCGCCCGACTACAATGGAAAGAACAAGCTGCCGCTCGTTATCGTACAGTATCATAGTGACGGATTTCTACGCGGCGGGGTCGGGGACGATTATCCCATTTATCCCATGGCGGCGAAGGGCCTGGCCGTGCTCAGTTTCGAGCGTCCGCCAGATGTCGCCAACAGCGATCCTACGGTGAAGACTTGGGAGCAGAACCGCGCAGTAAGCCGGCGAAACTGGGCGGACCGTGGGAGCATTCTTTCCGCGCTGGAGAACGGCATCGATGCGGCTATCGCGACCGGCACCATCGATCCCGAACGCATCGGGATCAGTGGGCTGAGCGACGGTGCCTCAACCGTGGAATTCGCGCTGGTGAATTCGCGGCGCTTCAAGGCGGCCGCCATGAGTTCGTGCTGCGACGATCTTCTGACGCAAACGGTTCTGGGAGGTTTTGCCTGGGGTGAGGAAAACCGGCGCGGCGGCATCCCGCCGTCAGTCGACAACAACCGCGACTACTGGAAACCGATTTCGATTTCGATCAACGCGAGACAGATCGACACGCCGATCCTCATGCAACTGGCCGATCGAGAAGCTTCGCTCGGATTGCCGGCGATGGGGGCTTTGGTCGAAGCCGGCAAGCCGCTCGAGGTGTTCGTGTTCAATGACGAGTACCACAACAAGTGGCAGCCCGCACACAGACTCGCGATTTACGATCGCGACATCGACTGGTTCAGATACTGGCTGAGCGATTATCGGGATCCGGCCCCGGAAAAACGGGATCAGTACGCACGCTGGGATGTTCTTCGGACGAGGGCGGCACCCACGGCTCCAACTACGAGTCCCTGATCTCTCGCGCCCACTTCTCGGCATCCATCAACCTGACGATCCGGCCAAATTCCCGTCCCTTGAATGGCGTCGGATCGTCCATCACCTTCAGAACCGCAGCAGTATCGATCACGCGACGACAAACTGGTCGTGGCCGGGGAGCGAATACCAGGTCCTGGGCATTTTGCGCTCTTCGCCCTCAGCTTCCGCCCATGCGTTGACGGGGATCAGGCATCGCCTCTCGGGGAAGTTTTCGACCCACATGGGTTGCCTCGGAGTTGATCCTCGCGGGCGTTGTTCACCTTCATGGGCTTGAGAAGCTTTGCGGTCTTCTTGCTGACGGCGAATGATTTTGAAGCGCTCGAGCCCGAATTGATAGAGCTTGGGCGACGTTTGCCAAGGCAACATGGAAAGTCCGACAAGGGCGGATCTCCCATTATCGATCTTCCGCCGCACGGTAATGCCAAACAACGCATATCCCGATCTTCGCTGGAATTCGGCAAGACAAGAAACAAAATGATGGGCCGGGCATTGGGAATACCAAGACTTCGTCTCCGAACGGGAGAGCCAATTTGCCCAATCCCCAGTCATTTGGCCGGAACATGCGCCAGACGCGCATGGCACTTCATCCGCTCCAGGCGGTCTTGCTGGCATTTCCGGTGGCCCTCCTTCCTACCGCTTTGCTCACCGACATTGCCTATCTCGAGACGGCAGACATGCAGTGGAGCAACTTTTCCGCGTGGCTGATAACCGCGGCCCTGATGATCGGCGCCTTTGCATTACTCTGGGCCCTCATTGCCGCGTTGAGGAAGGGGCCGCCTCAGCATCGAAGGGGCTATCGTTTTCACGCGCTACTGCTCGCTCTCGCCTGGCTAGCGGGCCTCATCAACGCATTCCAGCACAGCCATGACGGATGGGCGTCTGTAGGAACGTTCGGCCTCGTGCTTTCCGTGATCAGCGCCGTTCTTGCGCTGGCGGCAGGATGGAACGCCTATTCGGGTGTGCGGATCGAGACGATGGAGACGGCTCCATGAATCTTCACGGTTTTGCCTTCTGCACGACAGCACTCTTGCTCGTTCTCGCATCCTGCGGGAGGAGCGAATCCAATCTCGACCAGACAGGTTCCCAGCCCGATCTGCCAAAACAGCGCCAAACGCTCCTGCCGCCGATGAACATCGCGACACCGGCAGGGTGGGGACGTGAAGCGCCGCAGGCACCCGCCGGCTTTACGGTGACGGCATTCGCGACGGATCTGAAGGTTCCCCGTCAGATCCTGGTGCTCCCCAATGGCGATGTTCTGGTGGCAGAGGGGATGGGAGGTGCCAATGCGCCCAAGTCGCGGCCGAAGGATTTTATCGCAGGCTATATAAAATCCCTCGGAAAGACATCGGTGAAGGGCGGTAACCGCGTAACTCTGCTGCGCGATACGAACCATGACGGCCGACCAGACTTGCGCACGGAGTTCGCGACGGGGCTCAATGCTCCCTATGGTCTCGCCTATGTCGATGGGAATATCTATGTCGCGAACCAGGACGCGGTAATCCGGTTTCCCTATCGAGACGGCATGACCCACGCTGCAGGGGCGGGCCAGGAATTGGTGAAGTTGCCCTCGCGCATCAACCATCACTGGACCAAAGCGATGACGGTCTCGGCCGATGGATCGAAACTCTACGTGGGAATAGGATCCAACAGCAATATCGGCGAACGCGGCCTGAACGTTGAACAGGACCGCGCGGAAATTTGGGAGGTCGATCGCCAGACCGGAGCCCATCGGACTTATGCGCAAGGCGTGCGCAATCCCACAGCGCTTGCGATCAACCCTGCCAGTTCGCAGCTCTGGGCCGTGGCCAACGAGCGCGATGAACTGGGACCGCAACTCGTGCCCGATTATCTCACTTCGGTGCGCGACGGGGCTTTCTATGGTTGGCCCTACAGCTATTGGGGACAGAACGTCGATCCGCGCGTCTATCCCCAACGACCCGATCTCGTCAGCAAGGCAATACGCCCTGATTATGCGCTCGGCTCGCATGTCGCGACATTGGGCCTGACATTTGTGGCGAAGGGCGGATTTGGCGGCCCATATGCAGAGGGCGCGTTCGTCGGCGAGCATGGCAGCTGGAACCGTCAGGATCTGGCCGGCTACAAGGTTGTCTGGATTCCCTTTGCGGGCGGACGGCCATCGGGAGAACCTCAGGATTTCTTGACCGGGTTCATAAAGGATGGCCATGCCCGGGGCCGGCCTGTCGGCGTGGCATACGATTCGGTCAGCCATGCGCTGTTGGTCGCCGATGATCTTTCCAACACCGTCTGGCGAGTGGCACCGGCGACCCGATAGCAGACTATTCGAAGCGCTTCGCGCGAGGGCAGGATCAACCTGTCCAGAACCGGGTGAGGTAGTCCGCCGCCGTCAGTGTGAAGAGGATCGCCAGCCAGACGAAGCCCGCGATCGCCGCCAGTCGGACCAGACCACCCTCCCGCCGCAGCTCCATGAAGAACCACAGGATGAGTGCGGCCTTGGCGGTTGCGATTCCATAAGCGATCCAGGGCCTTGCCGCACCAAGCGGCAGGAATGCCGCGCCCAGAGTGATCGCCAGCAACACCATCAAGGCGGCCCAGACCAGCACCAGGCGAAGCACCGCGTTCATCGCGCACCGGCCAGATAGAGCGTGGGATAGAGGAAGACCCACACGACATCGACGAGATGCCAATAGAGCGCGACATTGCCGATGAGCACCGCGTGTTGATCGTGCTGCGCCTGCCTGTTCAGTGCTGCCGCTACCAACAGACCCAGGCCGATCGTGACATGTACTGCATGGAGGCCCGTGCCGATGAAATAGAGGTTCATGAAAAGGTGCTGGGTGGGCCCGTCGAAATGCGCCCGCGCCGTGCCCGGCATCAAACCTTCGCGAAGTTCGCCGGCATATTCGGCACCCTTGATTACCAGGAAGACACAGCCCAGCAGTACCGCGGCCCAAAGAGCCCGCGCTGTCCATGCAGGCTTGCCATCCCGCGCCGCCTGTACTGCAATTGCAGCCATCAGGCTCGAGGTCAGCAATACTGCCGTATTGGCGGTGCCAAGCCACAAGTTGAGGTGATGCGCCGACGCTTTATAGGCAGAGGCATATTCAAGGCGGAGCGCCAGCGCGGCGGCGAAGACTCCTCCGAACAGCATCACCTCGCTGGCGAGGAAAACCAGCATTCCTAGCCGCTCGGCTTCGCGCTCCTGTCCTCCTTTCCGGAATGGACCTTGCCGTGAGGGGCTCTGGGGGGGGCTTTCAGCCATCGTCCCGGCTTGCCGGATGCGCGAGCGGATAGTCATAGGGCTGGCGGGCCACGACCGGTTGCTCGGTGAAATTGTCCTTGGGCGGAGGCGAACTTGTCGTCCATTCCAGACCGGTGGCGCCCCATGGATTGGCCGGCGCGCGGCGCCCGCCCGGAAGCAGGGACGCGATCAGGTAAATCGCGGGCAAGGCGTAACCGACGGCCAGCAGCGCCGCGCCCATCGAGGAAATGACGTGCAGGACCTGAAACTCCGGCGGATAGACATGGTATCGGCGCGGCATGCCCTCGTAACCTAGCAGGAACTGTGGGAAGAAGGTGACATTGAAGCCGACCAGGATCAGGACTGCCGCAATCCGTCCGAGCGTTTCGTTGTACAGTCGGCCGGTGATCTTGGGCCACCAGAAATGCAGCCCGCCGAAAAAGGCCGTCACGCTGCCGCCGACCATGATGTAGTGAAAATGGGCGACGACGAAATAAGTGTCCGTCACATGGACGTCGATTGCCAGCATCGCCAACATGAGACCGGTAAGGCCGCCCGCCACGAACAGGCCGATGAAGCTCAGCGCAAAAAGGAGGGGCGCGTCGATTGCGATATCGGCTTTGTAGAGCGTGGCGGTCCAGTTGTAGACCTTGATGGCACTTGGCACCGCGACAGCGATCGACAGGAATGAAAAGACCGCGCTCGCATAGACCGACTGGCCCGAGACGAACATGTGGTGGCCCCATACCATGAAACCGATGACGGCAATCGCGATCGATGCGATGGCGACGAACCAGTAGCCGAAAATGCGCTTGTGTGCCGCCGCGGTGATGAGCTCGCTTATTACCCCCAAGGCCGGCAGGATCATGATGTAAACGGCGGGATGGCTGTAAAACCAGAACAGGTGCTGGAACAGCAGGGGATCGCCGCCGAGCCTGGGATCGAACACGCCGATGCCGATGAGCCGCTCGGCCGCGACAAGCAGCAAAGTCACGGCCAGTACCGGCGTCGCCAGCACGAAGATGATCGAGGCTGCGTAATGAGACCAGATGAACAGCGGCAGGCGTCCCCACGTCATGCCCGGCGCGCGCAGTTTGTGGATGGTCACGATGAAGTTGATGCCGGTGAGGATTGTTGAAAAGCCGCTGATGAAAACGGCGACGATGGTCGCGACTACTGCGCCATTGGCATAGGCGGACGAGAGCGGCGTGTAGAACGTCCAGCCGGTATCGACGCCGCCGCTGACCACGACGTAAAGGGTCAGGAGGCCCGAGAAAATGTAGATGTACCAGCTGAGCAGATTGAGCCGCGGGAATGCCAGGTCCCGTGCGCCGATCATGATCGGTACCAGGAAATTGCCGAGCACATTGGGGATGGCGGGGATCAGGAAGAACCAGACCATGACGATCCCATGGATCGAAAACGCCCGGTTGTAGCCTTCGTTGGTCAGAAGATCGGCTTGCGGCGTCAGGAGATCGAGCCGGATCAGGGCCGCCGCGCTGGCACCGATCAGGAAGAAGAACGTGATCGAAACCAGATAGAGGAGAGCAATCCGCTTGTGGTCCGTGGTCAGGAACCAGGATCGCAGGCTGTGGCCGTCGGCCAGATAGCTGATGGCCGCTTCCTCCGGGGGATGTTCGAAGCGCGGTTCGGTCATTTGCTGTCCTGCGCGGCGTGGGTTGACTTGAGGTAGGCAACGAGAGCGTTCACCTGTTCGGCGGTGAGCACATTGCCGTATGTCGGCATGATCGGTGGGTAACCCGCTGCGATCTCCTTGTTGGGCAGCAGGATCGCGTCGCTCAGGTACTGTTCGTCGGCGATGACTGTCCTGCCATCGGAAAGCGCCACCGGCCGCCTGAAAATGCCTCCCAGAGCGGGCGCCCTGACGGGGGATGCGGCTGCGTGACATCCACTGCATCCCATTTGGCGAAATAGCGTTGCCCCGGATTCGGCGAGCGTGCCATCCAGCCCGCCATCTGCGCTTCGCGAGAGCCACGCCGCATAGTCCTGGGGCTGCAGCACGATCAGATTGCCACCCATGACGCTGTGATCGGTACCGCAGAATTCCGCGCAGCGAAGCGCGTAGCGACCGGGCCTGCTCGCGTTGAACCAGAGCGAAGTGTAGCGGCCCGGCACCAGATCCTGCTTGATGCGCAGCGCCGGTACGAAGAAACTGTGGATCACGTCTTCGGAGGTCATGACCAGTTCAACCGGCTTTCCGGCCGGCACATGCAGATCGTTGATCTCGCGTGCACCTTCGGCATGCTGGTATTTCCACATCCATTGCTTGGCGACGACATGGATTGTCATGGCGTCGGGAGGCGGGCGATGGAGGTCGAAGAAAAGCATGGTTGCCCAGACGTAGAAGCCCAGCGTCAGGAGGAAGGGAATAACCGACCAGCCAAGCTCGACCCACAGGTTGTGCTCGGGCGCGTGCTGGCGGTTGACCTGATGGCTGCGCCGGTAGCGGATGGTGAACCACGTCATCAGGACGAAGACGGGCAAGGTGAGCAGCCACACCATCGCGCCGAAGCTGCCGATCAGCAGATCGACCTGCTCGGCATGGTGGGAGGCCTGCGGCGGCCAAAGGTCAATGCCCGTGCTCACGCCGAAGCTCTGCGCAGGCGCCATATCAGCGTGCCTATGGCGATCACGGTCATGGCGGCTGCGAGCCGCAGGATCTTCTCGATCGAAGCGGTGTAGCGCCCGGTTACCGGGTCGTAGTGGAAGCAAAGCAGGAGCAGCCTGTCACCCCATTGCGCTTCCTTGTCCTGCCGTGCGTCCACGATTGCCTGCTGCACATCGGCAGGGCGGGGTGCCAGTCCGTAGAGCCAGCCCGAAAGGCGCCCTTGCGGCGTCAGGACCGCGGTCGCCGCAACGTGTGCGTATTGGCCGATGCGCTGTTCCCAGGCATAACGATACCCCAGCGCGCCTGTGACGGCGTGAATGGCGCTGTCCGTTCCCGTCAAAGCGAAGACAGGACCAATTTTGATGGCACCAAGCCGGTCGTTGAGCCTGGAGAGGTTGGTGGCCGCATCCTTTGGGGTTTCCCTCGGATCGATGCCGAAGGCCACAAGCGCGAAGTCGCGGCCGGGGCGAAGCGGCTGTCCGGCGATCGCATCGGCCACTCCGGCGAGCGTCACGCCGCAAATATTCGGGCAATTGTGCAGAACCGGGATCAGCAGGACGGGTTTGCCGTTACCCAGTTCTCGCAGATTGGTAATCTTTCCATCGGCATTCTTGAACTGCGCGTCCATGGGGACTACCGCGCCCGCCCGCTCATCGATCCGGGCCATGCCAAACGGGTCGAAACCCGGCTCGCCGGCAGGTCCGGCTGCGGCCGGCGCTGCAAAAAGCAGGGCCAGAACCATGCAAAGGGCGCGCCTCATTGCGGCATCTTCTCGTGACCGCGGGCGGCCTGCTGCGCCGGCGGCGCGCCCTCATCGTTCCAGCCACGCCGGGCGACATCGGCCATTGCCTTGTCGATCGTCTCGGACCCTTGTTGCAGGCGCTGAGCGGCGGCCTGTTCGATCCGTTCGCGTTCGGCCGGCGGGTCGGCCAGCAGATGCGGCGGCGGGGGCTGAACCTGGGTGCGGCCCGCTACGGAAGGGGTGGGCCCACGGCCTTGCCAGACGCTGGCGACGAGCCCCGCCGCGCCAAGCGCGGTGGGCACGAGCATCATGAATACCGCGACGACCAGCGCAACTTTGACCGGCGGCGCATCGCTCGGCTCATATTCGCGCACGTGGCTCGCTGGGTCGGCATGCTGTGACCGGCCTCGCTGGACCCGGGTCTTGGCGTGGAGCGGCCGGGTCATTTTGGAGCCCTCCGCGCGATACGCAGGCGCAAGGCGAGGCGCAGCGCAGCCGATGCGAGAAGGGAGAAGGCAAGGCCTGCAAACAGGAAACTTACGACCGCAATCACGCCCCGTCCGGGCAGCGCGAGCCATGCAAATTCGATGAGCTTTCCGGCGATCACGAGAATGCTCAGACGCAGCAGCCAGACCGCGTCCACGCGAATTCTAGAAAACAGTAGCATGACGAGCGGAATGCCGCCGAGCAGCGCGAAGGCCCATCCCGCCAGGGCCCAGCCTCCCGCCCGGCGGCCGTACCATTCTGCGCCTTCCGGCAAACCGGGCGACCACGAAATGAAGAAGGTCAGGAACTGGATATAGGCCCAGATAAGCAGGAGAGTGAGCAGCAAGGCGCCCAGCACGCCAATTCGATAAGGCCGGTTACCAATCGCGATCCGAAACATCAGCAGCGCGCAATAGGCAAGGCACAGCGAGAGTATCAGCATCTGGAGCCCGAAGGCCGACGATGCGAATTTCAGATCGAGCGACATCAGCCAGTCGACGGCGACCAGACTTCCCAGAACCGGAAAGGCAATCAGAGCGGCGACCGCGATAGCCCGGCTGCGGCGGCGCGCGCGTATGCTGCGCGCCGCGCCCCACAGCAGTGCGAACCACACCGCCGTGCGCAGGGCAAAGGCAAACGGGCCGAGCCAGAAAATCTGGAACGCGGTATCCGGGCGGTGGCTCATCCACGGGTAGATGAACGCTGATCCCGCCATGACCGGCAGGAACGTTATGAACGTGGGCAGGGCGAGCATTGTCCCGGCTTCGCATGTGAGACGCAGCGCCTCTCCCCACGCGCCCGGGATCAGCTTCATCATCGCAAGCAGGCAGAGCGACCCGGCAGGAAGTCCCGCAAAGGCAGTTGCCGCGCCGAGCCACCCCGTCAGCGCTGCTGCGGGATCGAACCATATGAGCGCGAGCGCGGCCGCCGCGCAGAGCGCAGCGATGGCGAGCGTCCACAGATCGGCCCGGGACAGTCTAATGCCCATGGGCGCCGCCCGCTGTCTGGAGCGCGCGAACATAGGCAGCGATTGCCCACCGATCGCGCGGCGGTACCCGGTCCGCATAGCCGTACATCACGCCGTAGCCGTCGGTGATGACCGTGTAGAAATGCGCAGGAGAAGCCGCGATCAGACGGGGCTCGAGATAGCTCGGCGGCCGGGGAAAGCCTCGCGCGGGGACGATTCCGTCGCCTCGTCCGTCAATCCCATGACACATCGAACAGTAGATCCCGTAACGCTCGCGGCCACGCGCGATGAGGGCCGGCGTCAGCGGGGGGCGCTGTTCCTGAAGGATGGTGGCAGCCGTATCCTGCGCCACCGTGCCGTCGGGCGGTGCTTGCATGGCGCTGCCATTGGCACCCAGCGGCGAGCGCTCGAAATCATCGTAGCGGGACTGCTGCTCCATGTTCTGGTGACACCCGCACAGCAGCGGCAGGAGGACCATCAGAGACATGAGGCACGACGCTTTCATAGCGGCACCTCGATAATGGCCCGCGGTGTGAGTTCGGCCAAAGCCTTGCCGGCAGCGTTGCGATCAAACCCTGCGTCCGGCAGGATCGCCAGGAAGAACCGCTCGGCGGAAAGGTCGAAGCGGTCCGCGGCAAACACCGGATGGTTGAGGCGGGGCAACCGGTTGGCAATGAACATCGTCGCGATCCCCGAGAGGACGGCGCCCAGCACCAGCATCTCGAAACAGATCAGCATGAAGGCGGGAACCGCGATCAGCGGCCGCCCGCCGATCCAGAGCGGGTAGGCCAGGTTGATCCCGGCCTGCATCAGGAAAGCCGCGAGCGCGCCCACCGCGCCGCCGATCATCATCGCGCGTGCAACGGCATTGTCGGTGTAGCCGAGCAGCCGATCCAGTCCCTCTACCGGGAAGGGCGTGAAGGCTTCCAACCGGTTCCAGCCCTGGGAACGGAGCCGGCGCGCTGCATCGAGCAGGCGGCCCGGGCTCTCGAACTCGGCCATGAGAGCATAGAGCTCAGCCATCGAGAGCCTCCTGCGCTTCCTCACGCACCTCGAACGCGGAGATCACCGGCAGGAAGCGGATAAACAGCAGGAAGCAGGTGAGGAACAGCCCCAGCGTTCCCGCATAGAGACTCCAGTCCCAGAAAGTCGGCCGGAACAACCCTTCGGAGCTTTCCAGCCAGTCGCGGTAGAGCGAGGAAACCAGCAGCATATAGCGCTCCAGCCACATGCCGACGGCGACGCTGAGGCCGATCAGAAAGAGCGCGATTGGAGAGGTGCGGACGCGCGCCCACCACAATGCTTGCACCGGCACGAAATTGAAGACGACTGCGCCCCAATAACTCCAGGCATAGGGGCCGACGAAACGGTCCCACATGGTTTCCGCTTCACGCCCGCCCGCCCAGGCGGCGGTGAAGACCTCGGCAAGGTAGCCATAGGCCGTCATCAGGCCGGTCGCGAGCAGCAGGATACCCAGCATGTTCAGATGGCGCGGCGTAACGAGGGCGCCGAGTTTCAACATCGCCCGCAGCCAGACGGTCAGCATCGAGACGACCGCGAAACCGGAAAATGCCGCGCCGAGCACGAAGTAGGGCGGGAACACGGTCGAGACCCATCCCGGCACCGGTCCTGCCGCCATCAGCAGCGAGATTTCCGAGTGGACCGAGACGACGAGCGGCACAGCTATGGCCGCCGTCAGGCGATAGCTTTGCTGCCAGCGGTGCCAATGCGCGGCCGAACCGCGCCAACCCAGCGCGCCGAGGCCGAAGAAGATCTGCCAACGTCGCTTCTCGGCCCGGTCGCGGGCAGCGGCAAGGTCGGGCACGATCCCGATATACCAGAACAGCACCGACACGATGAGATAGGTCAGGACCGCGAAGAAATCCCATGTCAGCGGGCTCCTGAACTGCGGCCATATGCCCATGGTGCTGGGGTAGGGGGCCATCCAGTAGAACCGCCAGGGGCGGCCAAGGTGCAGGATCGGGTAAAGACCCGCGCACATCACCGCGAACAGCGTCATCGCCTCGGCAAAGCGGTTGAGCGAATTGCGCCATTGTTGGCCCACCAATAGCAGCATTGCGGAAATCAGCGTTCCGGCGTGACCGATACCCAGCCACCAGATGTAGTTGGAAATGGGAAAACCCCAGCCGACCGGAATATTGTTGCCCCAGATGCCGGGCCCCCGGGAAAACAATACCCCGACGGACACGAAGAAAAGGGCGAGCAGGCAAAGTGCGAACAGGAACATCACCCACCAGCCCATCGGGGCGGGAAAACGGGTCGGGATCGCGGCGATCCGCTGCGCGGCGGCCTGTTGCTGCGCGGGATCGGTCATGCCGTATCCCCGCGCCGAATCCGCGCCTGATAGGTCGTGCGCGGGCGGGTATTGGCCTCGCGAAGCAGTTCGTAATCGCGGCCATTGGCCTTGCGCTTGGAGACCGCACTCTCGGCGCGTGATACGTCTCCAAAGACAATCGCCTGTGTGGGACAGGCCGCCTGGCAGGCGGTGACCACTTCGCCATCGGCGATCGGCCTGTCCTCTTTCTTCGCCTCGATCCGGGCCGCGCTGATCCGCTGGATGCAATAGGTGCACTTTTCCATCACCCCGCGCCCGCGCACGGTGACTTCGGGGTTGCGCACGGCGCGAAGTTCGGGTGGATCGCCGCCGGTCAGGTCGAACCAGTTGAACCGCCGAACCTTGTACGGGCAATAGGCCGAACACGTGCGCGTACCGATGCAACGGTTGTAGACCTGAAGGTTGAGGCCCTCCGGGCTATGAACCGTCGCGTTGACCGGGCACCCCATTTCGCAGGGCGCATCCTCGCAGTGCATGCAGGGCACCGGCTGGAACACGTGTTCCGGATCCTCCGGCGAACCCTGATAGTACCGGTCTACCCGGATCCAGTGCATTTCCCGGCCCTTCGCAACCTGCTCCTTGCCGACCATCGGGATATTGTTTTCGGCAACGCAGGCGATCACGCACGCGTTGCAACCGATGCAGAGATCAAGATCGATCACCATGCCCCAGGCGGGGCTCGATTTTTGGGGCGGAAAGAAACTGAAACGCGGCGGCTCCTGCGGCAGCTTGTCGCCGGCGGCATCGACAAACCGGACAAACTCGTCGTCCTCCATCGCGAAATGGTGCTGGGTGGAGGCGACCTGTTCGCTCCGTCCGGTCTTTTCGAGCCGGACCTCACCCGTCGCACCGACCAACGGCCAGGCATTGAACCCGATACCTTGGGCAACGCGGCCGCCATGCGTCCGGCCGTGCCCAAGATGCACCAATATGGTGTCGCGCTGCTGGCCGGGCAGGATCCAGACAGGCCCTTCTACGCTGCGATCGCCAACCCACAGGCGCACGACATCCTCGTTCTTGAGGTCCAGCGATTGGGCGAGAGCCGGGCTTACATGGATGGCACTGCCCCAGGCGATCTTCGTCAGCGGCTTGGGAAGCTCCTGGAGCCAGGGGTTGGAGGCGAACTGGCCGTCCCAGACACAGGGATCCGGACGGACGATCACGGTCAGGCCCTCGTCTCTTGACGCGGGCACCGCCGGGCCCTTTGTGATCGGGTGGACTGAGGCGGCCGCTGCGGGAGGCGGGGCTGCGATCCAGCCCTGAAGCAGGGTCTGGCGCCAACGCTCATTGTCCAGTTTCCAGGTTCGGCGCACGATCTCGCGGTCGTTCCGCCCGTCGCCCAAGAGATCGCCCAGCAGGGCATGGCGCGACCGAACGGCGAGCCAAGGGCGGACCAGCGGCTGGGTAATCACCGCCGATCCATCCGCGCAGCGTCCATCGCTCCAGCTTTCGAGCGCATGGGCAAGCGGCAAGTGCCAGTCGGCATGGGCGGCGGTCTCGTCAGCGTGGAGACCGGCATGGATGCGCAAGCGCACCTTTTTCATTGCTGGCGCAAAACTTGGGTTCGCGTAGACGGGATTGGCATCCAGCACGAACAACGCCGTCACTGCGCCCTGGCTCATATCGGCGACAAGCGCGGAAAGGTCCTCCCGATCGGGGGGAAGGTCGGGCTGTGGATTGCCGAGCCGGGCCGCGATCCGCCGTATGGCGTCGTGAAGATCGACGGAATAATGCGCGCCAAGCGCGATCACCCCCTGACCGCGATGCAGATTGAGCGCCTCGGCAACGGTTTTTATCCATCCCGCTTCGCGTGTGTTGAGAACCGCCGGCGCTGGCCGTTCGTCAAGCGCGGCCTCCAGCGCAGAGATCAGGACTGCGATCCGGTCCTGCCGCACCGGCAAACGGTCCGTTGCCGTGATTCCGGTGATCGTCGGGCTTGGCTCGGCAACGAACATCAGCGCGCTGCCTTGTCCGGCCTGATATGCGCGCCGCCGCTCGGCCCAGCGCCTGGCATGACAGGTCTGGAAAGGGCCGGGTCCGATGACGTCGTCGTCCAGCGCGACGACGACATGCGCGCTATCGAGAGGCAGGCCTTGCGCGCGGCGCGGGAGAGGGGACCATTCGTGCCAGCGGGCCCGCGGCCAGCGAGACATGATCTCGCCGATCTGGCGCTGCAGAGTGGGCGAGCCGATCGGCCCGGTCAGGAGGCGAAAGCCCGCGCCGCCGCTTTTATCGAGGCTAGCGCGCAGACTGCTGATTGCGGCATCCACATGCGTCCAGTCGGTCTCGCTGCCTTGGAACGCGGGCGCTTTCGACCTCTCGGGATCATAGAGCCCCAGGAGAGTCGCCTGGGTAAAGGCATCGGTTGCCCCCCCGCTTGCCGGATGATGGAGATTGCCCTCCAGTTTGATCGGCCGCGCCATCCGCGTCTTTCCCGTCACCGGCTGCGCGATGCCGTCCAGTTCCACCGCCGTTGCGTAATAGCGTGCGATACCGGGCACTTCCCCCTCGGGCTGCACCACATAGGGCAGCGCATCTTCGTCGGGAGATCGCTCGCATCCATCGAGGCCGGCGAGCGCCAGCGCTCCGCCAAGGCATTTCAGGACGTCGCGGCGCCGCCAGTCGCTCGCCGCGCCGCCAAGCGCCGGAAATTCCCGGGCAAGGCGTTCCCGCACGTCGGCACGCTCGATCAGATCGTCAAGCCCGCGCCAGAACGCGCGGCCGCGCGCGCTGCGCAGTGCCGAGAGCGCCGTCTCGAGAGGCGGCTCGCCGGTCATCGGTGACAAATCCCGCAATTGACAAGGGTCTTGGGATCGATGCGATGGGCGGCCATCACGCGTTCGCCATAACGACGCTTGTCGGCCTCCGACCAGCCGAGCGGCGTCATCCGGGTAACGCGATCGGGAGGTCCCAGATGGGGCGCGGGATCGCGGTGACAATCGATGCAGAACTGCATCTCGAATGGCCGGGCGCGAAAGGTGAGCGCCATCTTGTCAATCCGGCCATGACATTCCGCACAAGCAACGCCGCGGGCAACGTGGATCGAATGATTGAAATAGACATAGTCCGGGAGCTGAGACACCCGGTGCCAGACGAGCGGCTGTCCCGACGCGAGGCTCTGCCGGACGGGTGCAAGCACGTCGGCACCGGTCCACAGCTGCGAGTGACAGGTCATGCAGACTTGGGTAGCGGGCAGGCCCGCCTCGGCGCTCGTCTCCACGCCGGCGTGGCAATAGCGGCAATCGAGGCCGATATCGGCCACATGGTGCTTGTGACTGAAGGGGACGGGCTGGTGCTGGACCCAGCCCTGCTCGGTTTCATAAGGCGAACGGACACGCGCCCAGCCGGCAATCGCCAACACGGCTGCAGCAAGACAGGTCATCATTGCGCCAATCCGCAACCAGGTGTCGGCTGCCGGGGGGAATATCTGTGCCAGTTGACCCTCCCTGCCTGTGCGGGATGAACGAGTCCGGGCGGCGTCGGTTCCTCATGTAACTGCGCAAATATTACTGTTCGCCGCCTGGTACTGGTGGTTCGAAGAACAGTCGGAGCCGCGGCTGCCGGCTATTCGTCGAAACGACACGCCACATATGAAAGAGGCCGACCGCGCCGCGCTCGAAATCGTCGGAACCCGGGGCATCCATCTATCTGGCGATCCTCGGTTTTCTATTGTCCGCGCCCCCAGACTGAGCGCAGCTGCGTGGTCGCCCCCGAGAATTCGGCGCGCGGCTTCACCGGTGACGGATATCAGCCGCGGTACGGCGGCAGATCATGTGCGTGGGAAAGGCATCGAGATCGCCGTCCCGGGCAAGCGATGGATCGTACAAAGTCGCCCGGCCTCGTGTCATAGTTCCGCGCTCCTGCGAGAGGCCTTCTCATCGGCAATGACAAGCGCGGCGGCCACGTCGGCCGCCTGGAACTCCGAAAGCTCCTCGTGATCCATGGACAGGGCGCCTTCGTCCTCGGCTCCGGGGAATCTTAACGTGCAAATATCCATGCGTCTCTCCCGTGCACTGCTCACCATTTCGCCGCTCACCTTGCAGCTACCCGAACGGGCCATATCCCGAACGCCCAGTCAGCCAGCCCGACGCATGTTCAAGACGACTGGGACCACTTTGCGAATCAAATCGTGCAGCAGACAAAACCCCGCCTTCGCATCGCCAAGATTTGGCCGGTGCATGGGAACGCGGAATGCCTCCTAGCCGTTTTGCATCGGGAAAAGGAACAACCATCAGGTGACGTGTCATGACGGCTTCGCGAACTGCCTACCCCCCGATTCGGGACAGGGCACATCCCGAAATCGAGCGGCTTGCGCCTAGCTATACCAGACAAGGAATGTGCGTTGGCGTGCGCCCCGTTGGAAGTGATGCAGGCTTGGCCGCGTGTGAATTACCGGGGCCGCGAAAAGGCGACGATCAGATGGGCGAGCCTCGCGCCGGAGCCGCCGGCCACGCATAATCACTAAGCGCCGCCTTGCGTTCAATCACTCGGCGCGCTTTCGGGCATGGGGTGAATCCATGCCCGCTACACGAACCGTCGGTCCGGAAGCCGTGAAAATGGACGATCTCGCAAAACCTCGCAACTACGACCACGCCACTGGCGGTTGGGGCTCGCTCAGCGGCATCGCGCATGTCGAGGCCGCCAGCAAGGCAATGCCCTCGGCCGTCCAGACGCTTGCAGAGCAAAATAAGCCGGGCGGTTACATGTGCAGCTCATGCGCATGGGCGAAACCTCCCAATCCTCATGTCGCAGAGTTTTGCGAGAACGGCGCGAAAGCCACGATCTGGGATCTTACTTCCGAACGTTGCACGCCGGAGTTCTTCGCCCGGCATAGCGTGTCCGAGCTTTCCAGCTGGGATGACCACGAACTGGAACGGGCAGGGCGGCTTACCGAACCGCTGCGATATGACGCTTCGTCCGACCGTTATGTGCCGGTCGGCTGGGACGAGGCCTTCGCCGCCATCGGCGAGAACCTGAGAAACCTCGATCCGAAATCCGTCACGTTCTACGCCTCCGGCAAAGCGGCGCTTGAGCCGTCCTATCTCTATGCCCTATTTGCCCGGATGTACGGGCACAACAATCTGCCTGACAGTTCCAACATGTGCCACGAGACGACCTCGGTGGGACTGAAAAAGGTGATCGGCTCACCGGTCGGGACATGCACGTTCGAAGACCTCGCCCACTGCGATGCAATCTTCTACCTCGGTCAGAACCCAGGTACCAACAGCCCCCGTATTCTCCATCCTCTCAAGGATGCCGTCGAGCGGGGCTGCAAGATCATAGCTTTCAATCCCCTGCGCGAGCGGGGCTTGATCGAGTTCGCTGATCCGCAGAATCCCTGGCAAATGACGGTCGGGAAGTCGACCAGGATCGCTCACCAATACATCCAGGTCCGACCTGGCGGCGATATCGCTGCGCTCATGGGCGTGTGCAAGCGGGTGCTGCAGCTCGATCAAGAAAGTGGCGATATCCTGGATGCGTCGTTCCTGGCGGCGAACTGCCATGGCCTGGAAGAGTTTCGCGCCAGTGTCCTCGCGACCAGCTGGGGCGAGATCGAGCAGCATGCCGGCGTGACGCGCGCAGAGCTCGAACTGGCCGGAGACGTTTATGCGGAAGCGGAACGGGTCATCGGCATTTACGGCATGGGCCTGACACAGCAAGTTCATGGCTCGCAGGCGATCGGCATGCTGGTCAACCTTCTCTTGCTGCGGGGAAATATCGGCCGAAAGGGAGCTGGCTGCCAACCGATCCGTGGTCATTCGAACGTCCAGGGCCAGCGCACTGTGGGCATCTCGGAAAAGCCGGAACTGGTTCCCATGGACAAGCTGCGGGAAATCTTCGGATTTGAGCCCCCGCTTGAAAAAGGACACACGACTGTAGAATTCCTCGAGGCGCTGCTCGATGGCCGCGCCAGGGGCTTCGTGGCTCTTGGGGGCAATCTTGCCCGCGCCGTGCCAGACCAGTCACGCATACACCCTGCCTGGCGCAAGCTCGAACTGACCGCGCATGTCGCCACGCGTCTCAACCGCACGCATCTCCTTCCCGGCAATGAGGCCTATCTGCTGCCTTGTCTGGTGCGCGCCGAAGAGGATCTTCAGCAGAGCGGCGCCCAGACCGTGACGATCGAGGACAGCTTCAGTCACATCTATGCTTCGATGGGAAGGCGCGAACCTGCCAGCCCCCATCTGAAGTCCGAACTTGCAATCGTTGCCGGGATCGCGAAAGCCACTTTGTCCGCCAACCCGCTTTGGCGCTGGGATGAATGGACCGGCGACTACGCAATAGTGCGCAGCCTTATCGAGCGCACCTATCCTGACCAGTTTCGCCAGATGAACGCCCGGATGAACGAGGCGGGCGGCTTCTATCGCGGAAATCCGGCCCACGATCGGATCTGGAAAACCCAGAGCGGCAAGGCCGAATTCACCGTGCCCACCGTCCTGAACGCCAACGGTCTGGAGGACCGGGCTGGCAGATATACATTGCTGACCCTGCGCTCCAACGACCAGTTCAATACCACGATCTACGGCCATTCCGACCGGCTTCGCGGGCTGAAGGGCAGCCGCATGATTGTGCTGATGAATCCTGAGGACATGCGGTCGGCAGGGCTGGGAGATGGGCAGCGGATTACACTGGTTACCGATTGCGAGGAGAATTTCCGCCGGGAGGTCAACCAGCTGTCCGTAACCCCGTACGATCTTCCGCGCGGCTGCCTTGCCGGATACTTTCCGGAGCTCAATCCTCTTGTCCCGCTTAGCCATCACGACATCCTTTCCAAGACGCCGGCAGCGAAAGGGATACCAGTCCGGATCGAGGCGGAATGAAAGATGATTCCCAGAATGGTCCGGCGCTTTATGCGTCCGGCTCTCGCATGCGATTTTAAACAAAAGTCTCGCCGAGAAGAACTTCGGCCAGCCCGAGGGTTTGGGTAGTTACGGTTTTCCGGAGAGCCGGGCCGCCAGCTTCGCGCTGATTGCGTATGCATCCTGTTGGCTCAAGTGCTGGCACTCAGATGTCTTCTGCGTGAGCCTGCTCAATTCACAACCCATGAGGTTCTACGCGCCTGCCCAGATCGTGGCCGAGGAAAAACGGGACCAGTACGCGCGTTGGGATATCCTTTGGGCGAAGGCGGCCCCAACAGCCTCAACTACAAGTCCCTGATCTCCCGCGCCCACTTCTCGGCATCCATTAACCTGACGATCCGACTAAATTCCCGTCCCTTGAATGGCGTCGGATCGTTCATCACCTTCAGAACCGCAGCAGCATCGATCACGCCTTCCCGGGCAAGCAGGCCCCCGGCGAGATTGTCGCGGATGTACGCCCGGTTGGCCTCGAAAAGCCGCACAACGAAACTGTCGGGGATGCCCTTGCTGCGCCGCCACGCAACCGCTTGCGGAAGTTGATGCTCGAAAGCCCGGCGAGCGAGTGCGCGGTTGCATCCATGCTCGAACCAGCGCCAACTCGGGATCGATAGGCAATGCTCGATCAGCGGCTGCGAGACCAGCGGGGAAATTACTCTCTCCTTGGTTCCGACAGGGCCATCCTCGACAAAACTCTGTGCGGCAACAAGTAAGGCTATCTGGCCGGCGCGTCCCGGCATGCCCGAAGAATTCCGGGCAAGCCAGGGGTGCAAAGGTCTCTCGTTTGTCGCCTGGATTGCCTCACTTGAGAGGAAGCTGTCGTTGGTTTCCCATCGATAGGGCCGAAACCGTCGGCCGGCTCGCAGCAATGCCTTCCACGCAACTTGCCACACGGAGGCCTGGGCCATGTCCCCGATTTCGTGGCAGGTCCGCCAGAATGTCCCGAGACCGGCTCCGGCAAGCAGGCAGTCGCTCGCTGGCGATGCGGATTGAAGTGAGCAGAACACGTTGTCGCCGCCGCCGCCGTCGATGATAGCGTCACAGCCCAATTCGGCGGCAGTGTCGGCGGCTCCCTGATAGAGGCGCTGCTCGAAACCTCGGGCCACCGGCCTGGGCAAACGGCTTGCCGGAAGCTCGCGCAAGTCGAGCGCGGCGTCCGGCATGTTCCTTTCCTGGAGATGCCTCGCAGCATATTCGCTAACTGCGCGGGCGTAGATGCGCTCGTCCCCGGCTGCTGCAGGAGCGACAAGATTTAGACAATCAAACGACCGGCCGCGCGCCGCAAGACATGCCGCAAGGATCGAGGAATCTAGTCCGCCTGACAACATGAGCAGGGGCTTTTCGATTGCGCCGGTTTTTGCCGCAACGCACTTGATTGCCGTTTCGCGCAGCTGGTGCGCGTCGACCTCCAGTTGCGTCGGTCCTTCCACCCGCTGGTCGATGGACCACGGTGTCCAGAGCGCCTCGCTCACAGCCGCTGTGCCGGAGAAGCAGACCAGGTCTCCGCCGCGAACTTCCTGCATTCCGGTGAGGCACGTTCTCGCGCTGCGCATGTCACCAGTGAAGATTTGGTGGCTGACCTCCAGATAATCGATCGAGTTTGGCGTGCCCGAGGCGAGTTTCAGCAAATCGATGTCGGAGGCGATGCATGTCGTGCCCTGATCGGTGCGGTAAAGGCAGGGCAGGTTTCCGAACGGACTGCGTAGCATGTACACGGTCCCAGGCCCCATTATGAGAGCTACGAAGTCTCCCCAATAGTGTTCGAGCAGGTGGCGGCCGCGGCTGCTTACTATCTCGTCGCAAATATCCGGATCGAGCGTCGTGACCCTTTCAATCCCATCGCGGCGGTAAAGGGAGCCAATCACGATGCCGCCGGCATTGAGCCGGATCTGGGGAGTATCGGGGCCAGCGCAAACGAAGAGGCCGCCTCTATCAATGGAGGCAATCTGGCCGCCCTCGTTTGCAAGACGGCGCTGAAGCGCTTGGGCATCCTGGCCCAGACTGAGGCAGACGATGAAGCACGCTGCCATCACAGCACCGCGATCGGAGTATAGCGAGCGGCAATCTCGAGGTGCTCATTCACCAGAACATCGCGCCATTGCACCCACGCATGAGCGCGAAACGGGGGCATGCCAACGCCGATGATGAGATCTGCCGCCGCACCGACCGCGTAGAGGCTCCGGGCAACCGCGATGGCATAGGGAAGGCATTGATCGTGCGCGCCTATTATCCTGCCGCATCTGCGATACGCATCGGCAATGGCGGCTACTTCGGCGGAGTCTGCACCGTCTTGCTTTGGCTTGAGACGGATGGTCGAGGCCAGCGTCGGGGCTAGGCCTCGGCGCAGCAGGCTGCTGCGTGCATGGAGGAAACGGGCGCAAAGTCGGGCAATTGCTAGTCGGCTGCCCCCAACCCCTCGTTGGTCGAGAGCACTTTGCTGCGGCACTTGTCTGACGCATTCACGTAAGTCGAGTCCACTGGACGATCGCCTGAGGACACCTGCCTTGTCGAGGAGGGCGCGCTCGAATTCTGCCAGCCGTTCGCCCGCGCACGCCCTTGCGAACACACTTTCTGCCTCCTGCGAGAGGCAGAAGTAGCGATCGGCGGGAATGTCCAGGAACACAATTCGGTTCGCGAGGCGGCAGAAAGTCAGTCCTTCACGCAAGGAGGTCGTCATCTAGGCAATCCCGATACTGGTCAGCAAGGCAGGAAAAGGATGCGCGGCATTTGCCGCGCATCCTCATCGTCAGTCGTCCGAAAGGCCCGGATTCTTCTGGGCGAGGACGGCATCGTCGCCCGAGCCGATGGGGCCCTTGGTCTCGGCGCTGGCTGCGCCCAGGTCGATGGTGTCGTTTTCCTGTACCATGTCACATTCCTCCAAAGCTGCCGCGACGTTACGGCGAAGGAATGGTGGCTCGATTCGTGAATTATAAAAAATTTATAATGAAAATATAAAATATCATGACGCCATTTGGATGATGGAAGTTGAATTAATGGTAGTATAATTTTTCGATATCGGCGATGTGCAGTTGTTTTGCCGTTTTAGATCCAGTCTTGGAGGGGCTAAAATAAAGGATGCGCGACATGCGCCGCGCATCCTCCATTTCAGGGAAGCTGTTTCAGTCGTCCGAAAGGGCCTGCGCCCCTTGGCCAAGGACCATGTCGAATCCTGTGCCGACGGGCCCCCTGGTTTCGGCGCTGGCAGTGCCCAGATCGATGGTGTTTTCTTGACGTTCCATGTCATTCTCCTCGTTTGATGCCGCGATATTGCGGCACGAAAAGATGACGCCGTTAGAAGGTTATAAAAAATTTATAATGTGATTATAAAATTACGATCTACTCGGATTGCGTCTCCGATATCTTGTATATTTCTGAAACCAGCGCGCGTGCCTTGCCAAGTCGGCGGGAATGATACTTTCTGAGTTCGGCTGTAAGGAGCGGCGCTGCCGCTCCAATTGAGCCTGCGATGCCTGCGATTTCGGATTCGATTTCTCCCAGAACGAGGACTTCTACCGTGCGCGCAGCTGTGAGCCGGTCATTTGCCGAAGCTATCTGCGCCGCGATTTCGGGCCGGCCCGACCGCAGCCCGATCGCTGCAAAAAGCGAGGCCGGACCGTCCGCAGGACCGGCCGTTAGCCGCCGCGCGGCATCCTCACCGGACTTCCAGCCAGGCGAGGCCAGTGCCAGTTTCAGGATTTCGAAGTTCCAGCGATAGAGGTCCACCAGCATGGCTTCGGTCAAGACCGGCATATGAAAGCCGGTGTTCTTGCGCATTTCGACGACGCGCTCGCCAGCGAGCCGCAGCAATGCTTCGCGGACAGGTGTGACGCCTGCGGAAACGGCATCGGCAATACGGCTCGGATCAAGACGCAGGCCCGGAATGATCGACCCCGACATCAACAGGCGTTTGACCTCTTCGTAAGCCTGTTCGGCCCGCGTTCCGGCATTCATTCAGGCCCCCTTCGGTTCGCTGCCCAGGTCGCAAGAGCTTCTGCCTGGTCGGGGCGCAATGCATCGGTTGCTCCGGGCAGGTCGGATGGATGGGGCTCAAGCAATACCGAGGGGCAAAGGCCTTCGTAATTGCCGAGATTGGGACGGTGCTGCCGGTAACCGACAAGCGCCGCAAGCTCGGGCGAGAACCGGCGCGCGATGGCGGGCGGATAGGCCAGCCATTGGTTCTCGTACGGCTTGAGCCAGCCGAGGCAGTAGCTTGCGATCATGCCGCGCCGAACCATGTCGCTGCGATTGGCGCCGGCGCCGTGCAGCGTCGAGCCCAGAAACACCAGGGCATCGCCGGGCTGCAGATCGATTGCGATCGGATCGCAGTTCGGTTCTTCGCGAAGGGCGGCGGCTCCGTGGCTCTTTGGCCAGAGCAGCGTTGCCCCGTTCTCTTCACGATATGCCGTGAAGGGCCACATGACGTTAACGAGGTATTCGACTTCTCCGGTAATCCCGCGCCACATGTCCTGATCGCGGTGCGGAAACTGCGCGGGCGCGCCAGGATGCAGGGCAAGGCCCTGTGTAAGGTTCAGCTGAATGGTGTCGCACCAGGGCGCGAGGATATCTTCGGCCGCGCTGAGGACCGCTTCGTGGCGAACCAGGGCCTCGGCGAGCGGGGAGCGTAGCAAGACCCGTCCGAACCGTCTGGTGCGAGGACCGTAGAAATCACCGTTGCAGAATGGAGTAGTCTCGAAGGCGGGGGCTAGGTCCTTGTCGAGTTCGTCGATCAGTTCGGGATCGACGATACCTCTGAGGACCGCGTAGCCATGGGCGCGCAAGTCCGCCGCGATCATGGCAGAAAGGACGGGCGGCTTCGCGCATCGAGGTTCAATGGACATGTAGAGCCTCCCTGGCACCGCGCATGGGGAACACTCCGCCGCGCTCGAGCAGGGCATGCGTGTTCGCGTCGATATCGATGGTCATTGCGCCGAGCCGCTTGCTGCCGTTCAGGCAGACTGGTCCGAGCGGCTGGCAGCGCCACCCGAAGGCCAGTATTTGCCTCAGCCATGCCTCCTCGGCGATGCCTGTGTACTGGGTAATGCCATTCTCCAGCGCATGCTCGACAAGCGCGTGGATGAGTTCGTCCCGGACTGCGCGGCGCTCTGCACTGGAGAGGCGTGGATCGAGGCAGAAGCGGGAGATCTCGAGGCAATGCGGTCCGCGCGGTACTCCGGCGTCGCACAGCCATGGGAAAAGCGTGTCGAGCAGGTGCGGCACCTGGGTGGGCAGGAGCCGTGCAGATGCCTTGTGGCGTGCGTTGCCGTCGGCGAGCACGATGTACTTTGCAGCCTGCGTATCGAACTGATCGAGTTCGAACCGTCCGGCAAGCGAGGGGACATCCCACTTCAGAAGATCGATGAAGACGCGCTTGCGTGCCTCGAACATGCTTCTCAACACCGAATGCTCGCTTACCTGCGATAGTTCTGAAATCTGATGGATCATTTGGACCTCCGTATTCTGGAGGTCCAAACCTGAACTTCGTAGCCGCGGCGGCGTATCCTACAGTTGTAGGATACGCTCAGAGCGGAACTTCGGCGTAGCTGATCTCTCCACTGCGCAAGGCGCGATAAGTGAGAGCTGCCCGGTCATGGACACCCAGCTTCCCGAAACTTTCGCTGACATGCTGGCGTGCCGTATACTGGCTGATGCCAAGGATATGTCCTGCTTCCCAGTTGGTCTTGCCGGCGGCTACGAGACGGGTGATCTCAGCCTCTCGATTGGTGAGAAGGGCGGGGCGCCTCGGCATCAGGAAGAGTTGCGGGTCGAGAAAGCGTCTTGCCACAGTGAAGGCATAGAGGCCGATCAACTGGGCGAGCACGAGGTTTGGCGCGGCCAGCGAGCGCCCCGGCCTGACTGCAAAAGAGCACGAACCCATATGCTCGCCGGGAAGATTGAAGGGCACCGTGAACCCGTCGCCGATCCCATGCTCTTCGGCTCGGGCGAAGATCTCGATATCCTGCGCGCTCAAGGGAATGAAGTTGCCGACGCGGCGCCAGCTGAATCCGAAACCGGCCTTCTCGCTGGCGCGCTGAACCGGATCGGCACCGCCCAGACCACTGGAATCGAAGAACTGGACCCAGCTGTCGGGATAATTGTGGAGTCGCACTGCCCCTGGAATTCTTCGTCTCCAGTCGACATGGTGGGTAAGCGCAAAGTAATCGTAGCCCAGATCGCGTGCCGTGCGGGCCAGGACCGAGTTCAGATCAAGGAGATTTGCGGTTTCATCCGCAGATCGGACAAAAGTGCTGAACGTGTCGAAAATGTGCATGGGCTGCATCGCCCCGTCACGGCGTTCCATGCCGCAGACTCGTGCCGGGCCGTCCTTCGTCACTTCTTGCTATCGCGGCGCCGATCTTCATTTCGGCGAAGCGATGCTGTTATGTCGCCTGGTGTACATAACCAATCTGCTGCGCCGCACAAATACCTAATTGTCTCAGAACTGACATCTTTCTTTCAGGGCTGTGAGGCCAGCGCGTGAAACGCGGCGCGCCGCTCGAAATGGGAGAGTGGCGCAGCGCAGCATTCTACGATGCCTTGCAGGGCATCGATCGTGCCGGGCTGATGTGGGAGTGGCTGAGGCGCGATGCCGCTTACATCGCGTGGTACGAGGCTGCGAGCAATGCAACGCGCGGGCACGATCCGGAGGCCGCGCTGCGGTGGGGGCTCCACTTTCGCAGAAGACCCGGCGACGCCGGCACCGGCGGCCCGGCTCATCTGGCATGCCGATATCGATCCCGGCACTCTCACCGTGACAGCAGTGCCTGCACTGCGCGGTGATCCCGAAGCATTCGATCCCGCGGCGTTCGGTTCCTGGCTGAGGGTTGTGTCTGGGGAGGGCGGGCGTGAACATGCTGTGCTGAGCGACGGCCTGCGGCGTATTCGCATCGACGTCACTTCGGGATCGCTTCGAGACGGGCCGGTCGTCCTGCGCTTCGAGCTTGAAGGCATGGCCTCGCTTGCTGCCAAGCTCCTGCCGCTCCGGCGCTTCGCGGCGCTATGCAGCAGCGGGCGTTTCCTGGTTGCCCATTTCCCGAGCGATCCACGGATGAAACACTGGCTGGAAATTCTTCGCGTCCATGATGCCATCGCGCGGCGTGCCAGCCAGCGCGAGATCGCTCAGGTCGTCTTCGGCATTGTCGCCAAGGGCGAGGACGGGGAAGGGATTGCCGATGCCGTCCGGTCGCGCGTGCGGCGCCGGGTCCGCCTGGCGCGTCAGTTTGCGCGCGGCGGCTATCGCGAACTGCTGAATGGCAGGAGCCCGTGAGCCCCTGCCGTTCACGTGGCCAGGCTAGTTTCTGACCGGGTATTCAGACGGACCCGGCGACGCCCTTGCGCGATGCCTTGCGCTCGGTCTTGGGAGCCGCCGCCGTTTTGGAAGCCTTGCTGCGGCTGGGCTCGGCAGTCTTGGTCTCGGGAGCATTGACCTTGGCGGCGTCCGGCTGCGGTGTTGCCGATGCCTTTGCCAGAGGCGCCTTGGTTTGCGCCCGCTTGTCTGTAGCCTTGGCCGAAACCGGCGCAACCGCCTTCTTTTTGCGCCCGCCCTTGCTTCCGAGGCCGATCTGGATGGCCAGTTCAGCCCGCTTTGCTGCGTAATCGGCCGAGACCAGCGGATAGTCGGAAGGCAGTTTCCAGCGTGTGCGGTATTCGTCCGGCGAAAGGTTGTGCTGCGCGGCGAGGTGACGCTTGAGCGTCTTCTGCTTTGCGCCGCACTCAAGGCAGGCGATGGCGCCGGGCTTGACCGATGCGCGTATCGAAACAGCAGGCGTGCGTTCCTCCTCGATCGGTTTGGGCTCTTGCCCGAGAGAAGAGAGCGAAGCGTAGATCGCTGTAATCAGCTGCGGAAGTTGTTTGGCTGATACGGCATTGTTGCTGACATGCGCGGACACGATGTCCGAGGTCAGATCGAGAAAGGCTTCTTGCATCACTTTAACTTGCCACCCCTGTTTTGCTCGCCTGGATTTATGCGATTGCGATAGCGGGCCTGTAAAGTCCGTAAGATCAACAGTTTCGACTGGAAGCCTGCGTCTCGCGGTCCGTTCCTGCAAAGTCCGCCGGGTGCCGGGTCCAGGGTTGCCGGGGGATGCGTGTTGCCGCTGCGCGATATCGGCTGATGGCATTTCGCCTGGTGCTGCATCGCGTCCCCCTGTGTGATCGGGCTCACGAAACCCGTCCGGGGAATCGCTTATGTCGGGGCTTCGCGGGCGCAACCACTCGAATTTCTGAGGACTTATGACCCTGGACATGCTGCTAGCCGCCGCCGTGGATATGGCGGGAACATCGATGCGCCTCATTGCGACTTGCGCCAATGTCGAGGCCGATGCGCGCCGCTTGCCCAATGACGATGCCATTGCCTGCGCCCGCGAGCTGCGGCGCCTGGCCGACGTGATCGAGGCGCTCTCGGAGCGCTCGCGTCTGTCGACCGGCGTAACCGAGGACATGCGGCTGTTCGCAGACCGCCTGGTCCAGTCCTCGTTGCATTGATGCGCCGTCGGCGGCTCTCCTGCATGCATGGAAGGGGGCAGCCACGGATTGGTGGTGTGCCATGGGAGGAGCCAGTCGCTTGGCAGGTCGCCCCACATGTTGAGCTGGCCAAGCGCATCGAAGACGCCGAGGCATTGAGCGTACTTGCGGTGCCGGGCGTCTTGCGGATCGGACAGCCGAGCGTGACGGTCCCGAGTTCAATGGGCTTTTCTGGATCGAGCGAGGCTATCGCACCGTCATGAAGTGACTATCGATCTGGTTGTCGCGGTGCCTCGTTCAGTTTGATTTGGGCAGGCGCTTGATGGCGGGGCTCTTTCTGCCTGCGGACCTGGGGCGCATCGCAGATTTCGGGACACGTTCGCCGCCGCTCGCGAAATAGAGGTCCCAATATCCGACGCAGGCCGCGAATTCGCGTTGGAGCTGTGCGGCCAAATCCTGTTCCGCCTTGCGCGAGCGGATCATGCTGCGCCCGGCAATCTCGCTCGCGGCCATCCTCGCGGCCACCCTGATGAGGTCCTGTGTTCCGCGGCGGCTGGAGGATTGGCTGCCGGCCTCACTGCCGGGGATTTCCTGCAAGGCGGGCTGGGCGCCGCCGGCTTCCGGTTCTGCAATAACTTCGATCATTTGCCGCATCCTTTCGCATCATTGCGTCGTGGGCTGATGATCTCACTCGCGCGCCCTCGAATAGCTGACAAATCTGGCCGCCGCTGTGGACACCCATGTCCTTTATCTGACGGGGGACGGCGGAAATCTGGGGTTTTCAGGGTGTTGTTATGTGCGTGGATAGCCTGTTGGCTGGTTGGGGACACGGTGTGGATAACTGATTCGCGCGGTCTGGTCCTCGATTCACCAAGCGCCTAGAGCGCCCGGCCCCATGGCGGGTTCGGGCGAGGCTGCTCCCCGATCTGCCGTCTCACGCCTTACTCACGGAGGACTTGATGACCGGCGCTGAACTGACCGCTGCCCGTAGGAACCGCGGGCTGTCCGAGATGGAACTCGGCAAGGCGATCGGCTACCGGGATCCCGCGCGCGCCGTGAAACGGCTCGAAGCCTCGACCCGCGTGAATTCGCGGGCGCTCAACATGATCAAGGTGATCTTCGGAACAGTCGACCAGGACAATGTGCGGGAGCGGGGCGGCCGGCGCCGTGGCGCGCATCCCAACCAACTTTCGTTCGTGTTCTGAAGGGCAGGGGGCGGGTTTTTTCGAGGAGCTTCCCTCAGCCGGTGAGGTGCAGAAGCTGTGGCAGCCAGGCGGCGGCCATCAGGCCTGCAATCAGGATCGCTTCGAGTTTTGCCATGGCGGTGTGATCGGCCAGGGATGCCCGTCGTTCAACCGTGGGTGCCTCCGATTTGGCGGTATTTCGGACGGGAAACAGCGCGCCGAAGGGTTAGGGACGACGACGGCTCAGGGGGTGAAAGAGCCGGCCGCCGTTGCCGGGATCGGGTCGCACCTCCCGGCCCCCTGTTCCCTTCTCGCGAAGGCGTCCATTATGACCGGGGATGGTATCCGCGCAAGTCTTCAAACGGATTAGCTTGCGGAATTTACGGCCGATTTCGCTTCAATATCGCACTGGTGAGCGCGGCGCGAGGCAGGCATATCCGGGGGCATGAAACCCAGTGACGAAGGCGACCACCGGCTGCCGGTCTGGACGGCTTTGAGCGAGCTGTTCCTCGACACCGAGCTGTCGGAGAGGGACATTGCGCGCATAGCCGGCGTATTGTCTGCCTCCCCGTACGATGCCCGGACCCTCGAGGATATCCTCGTGGATGAGGTGCTTCCTGCTTTCGGGGCCAATCTTCTTTCGGTGGCCGGCGAATGGACGTCCTGGAGCGAAAGCGATGTAGCCCGGATCATGGCGCAGGCGTCCGCAAAAGGAGGCGCGGCGAAGCGCATGGTGCGGCTGGCGGTGCTTCCGATAAAGACCTCTGTCCTTGGCGAATGGCGCCGGGTGGAAGCGGTGCTTCAGAAGCGATGAGGTAAGGGCGAGGCGATAGGGATCGAATCGCCTGACGGTTCGGACAGTTAGGAAATGTCGTTGAAGATCGGCGCCTCCCGCAGGAGCGGGACCGCGCTCTATGCCCGTGCGGCGGACGGTCTGAACGCCGTTTAATCCGCGCGCAGGGCACCGAGCCCCGATTGCGGGTCTCTGCCTGACGGTCGCGATCGCTGGCGCTGAAGGCAGCAACGGGGGAGGGCGAACATGTTCGCCCTCGACGCGGACGCGCTTCGGCTTCGCCTGTGCGCGGCGCTGCTTGTGAGCCTCTCCCGAACAAAGTCGGGGTGTGGGCTCGACGTCCGTCTGGGCCCGCCATCGGCCCCTGCAAGCCGCTCCTTCGTCGCGGCTCCTCCACTCGCGTTCCGGCCTTTCAGGTGCAGGCGCCGCTTGCGGCGGGCCCTGTCGGTCGTCCGGGCCGCCCACCCCCCGCCTTTGCGGGGGAGGCCCATGGTGGGTTTTGGGGCGGGCATGGAGGTGAGACATGCGCAGCAATCGCAAGGCCCCGTCACGGGCCCCGTCACAGGCAGGATCACGGGCCAGATCACAGATGAAGTCGCAGGAGGCCAATCGGGATGGGGCTTTGGCTCCTGATCCGCAGGCCACTGGAAACAGCAGTGCCGGTCAAAGTGGCGAGGGCAGCAGCGGCGCAAGCCGCGCGAGGCGGGGCGGGACCGGGCGCGATAGTAACGCACGCGATTGTCACGCAGGCCACCGGAACGGATCGGGGTCCGACAGGGCATCGCTCTATGACGAAGTCACGGCGCGGATCATCGGCCAGCTTGAGGCGGGCTGCGTTCCTTGGGTCCAGCCTTGGAGCAGTGATGCGGCGGGGTTATCGGGCGGACCGGCGGCGGGGCTTCCGGTCAATGCCCTGACCCGGCGCCGGTACAGCGGGATCAATGTGCTGATCCTGTGGGGCGCGGTCATCGCTGGCGGCTTTGCCTCGCAAGGCTGGCTCACATTCAAGCAGGCGCTGGCCGCTGGCGGGAACGTTCGCAAGGGCGAGCATGGCACGCAAGTCGTCTACGCCGACCGCTTCACCCCCGAGGCCGAAAAGGAGCGGGCGCGGGAAAGCCGGGGCGATGCGCGTTCGGTTGCTTTCCTGAAGCGCTTCACCGTGTTCAACGGGGCGCAGTGCGAGGGGCTGCCGGAAGGCTTCATGCCCGAGCCCGTGCCGCTGCCCGAGCGGGAAATCGTGCCGGTAGCAGAGGCCGTCATTGCCGCAAGCGGGGTCGACTTCCGTATCGGCGGCGACAAGGCTTTCTATTCGCCGGGGCAGGACTTCGTGCAGGTTCCGCCGCAATCTGCCTTTCACGTGCCGGTGAACTTCTACAGGACGTGCCTGCACGAGCTGACCCACGCGACCGGCCATGCCTCGCGACTCGGCAGAAATCTCGCAAATTCGTACGGTTCGAAGGACTACGCCCGCGAGGAATTAGTGGCCGAAATGGGTTCGGCCTTCCTCTGCGCCGCACTCGGCATCGTCCCGACCGTGCGCCATGCCGATTACCTTGGGGCATGGCTCGAAGTCCTTCGCGAGGACAACCGGGCGATATTCCGGGCGGCAAGCATGGCGAGCAAGGCGGCCGACTGGCTGCTTGCCCGCCATGAGGGCTCCCCGAAGTCGGAGACAAAGGCGGGCCCCTTCATTGCCCCGGATGAAGACCTAACAAGCGAAAATCGTTCGGGAAAGAGGGCTGACGTTCCCGATGTGTCGGAGATCGGGGCCGGGCCCAGTCATGCGGGGAGGGCCGTCCAATGACCCTCCTGACCCGCTCCATCCGCTCGATGCTGGGTGCCAATTTCGAGCATGGCATGCAAAACCCCCGGTTCGATCCGCTGCCGCTGGTTCGCCTGTTCAATCCCATGGGCCGGGCGGTCTGGCTGGTGACCGAACTCTATGCCGATGACGATACCTTGTTCGGGCTGGCGGACCTTGGTTTCGGGAGCCCGGAACTCGGCATTTCCTCGCTTCGCGAAATCGAGGCGATCCGCCTGCCGATGGGGCTCACCATCGAGCGCGATATCGCATTCAGTACCCGGCACCGGCTTTCGGTCTGGGCCGAGGCGGCGCGGCTAGCCGGATCGATCCCGGATGCGGCTTTGCTTCTGGACAGGCTCACCCGCGAAGATCCGTCCGCCATCAGGCTTTCGCCGCGCTGAGCGGCAGATGCCGTAGGCGTGTCTTCATGGGCTTCGTCCCGCCGCTTTCCTGCCGCGTCACCAAGGCGGTCCACCGCTCCGCCAAACGCGATGGACCAGCCCCCTCCGATGCGACCCGAAGGTAGGTCGCCATGAAGCGCAGGTTTGTAACTCCGGGCAAGTGCGTAGTTCGCAAGTGCAGCATTCACCTGCCGCGACACGGCGGTCCGGTGATGAAAGGCTTTCGCCTCGACCAAGGGGTGAATGACGCGGAGGTTCGGCAATCGAGAGATTCCGGGCGCCGCACCGAGAAGGGCAGGCGGTTTCCTGCCCAAACCTAAGCCGGTCCCCCTTATCCCATCACGAACTCGGTGGACCGGCACTCACAATCAGGAGTGCTATCCATGAAACTCGAAATGATCGCCCTTGGCAATCTCGCCGTCAGTAAATCGAATATGCGCTACGCCAAAAAGGCTCCCGATGTATCGGACATTCTGCCGACCGTTCGCGCGCGCGGCGTGCTTCAATCGCTGATCGTCCGTCCCGCTTCCGAACCGGGCAAAGGACCGGGTTACTACGAGGTAATCGCCGGATTTCGCCGCTTCCGCGCAGCGCAGGTCGTCGCTGCCGAGCGGCTGGCGGCCCATTCCGACATCGGTGAACCGGACCCGGATGAAGCCATGGTGCCCTGCGCCATTCTGGATGATGCCGATGACGCCAGCGCCGTCGAGGCCTCGCTCATCGAGAACATGGCGCGCCTCGATCCCGACGAGGTATCGCGTTGGACCTGCTTCACCCGGCTGGTGAAAGAAGGTCGCTCGATTGCCGATATCGCGCAGACCTTCGGCTTGCCCGACCTTTCCGTGAAGCGCATCCTTGCGCTCGGCAACCTCTTGCCGCGCATCCGTGAGATGTACCGCGCCGAGGAAATCTATGTTGCCACCGTCCGGCACCTCACGCTTGCGAGCAAGAGCCAGCAGAAGGCATGGCTCGCCCTTGCCGACGATCCCGATGCCTATACGCCTCGCGGCCATCAACTCCGGGGGTGGCTGTTCGGCGGTCAGTCGGTTGCGACCTGCCATGCGTTGTTCGACGTCGAGGCGAGCGGGCTGGCACAGGTCGCGGACCTCTTCGGCGAATCGGCCTACTTTGCCGACACCGATTCATTCTGGGACCTCCAGAATTCCGCGATTGCGGCCAAGCGCGCAGCTTATCTCGAGGCGGGCTGGGCTGATGCCGTGATCCTTCCCCCCGAGATGAACTTCCATTCGTGGGACCATGAGAAGACACCCAAACGCAAGGGCGGGCGCGTCTATCTCGATGTGCGCGGCAACGGCGAGGTGGTCATCCATGAGGGTTATCTCTCCCGCAAGGAAGCGGCGAAGCTGGCCAAGGCCGTTGCATCCGGTGGCATCGCAGATGGCGGCGGCGCCGTCCTGCCGAAAGCGGTTCGGCCCGAACTGACTTCGGTAACCCAGACTTATATCGACCTGCATCGCCATGCCGCGATGCGCACCGAACTGCTGGGTCGTCACGACATCGCGCTGCGGCTCATGATCGCCCATGTCATCGCCGGTTCTGCCCTCTGGCGTATCGTGGTTGAACCCCAGAAGTCCAAAAGCGATGCGGTTCGGGAAAGCGTCGAGAACTGCCGGGCCGAAGCTGTCTTCGATGCGCGGCGGCGCGAGGTGCTGGCGCTGTTGGGCCTGCCGGACGACGAGACGACGGTCATCGGCGGGACCGGCTTCGGCATGCGGGGCGGGCAACGAGCGCTCTGCGGCCTGTTCGCGCGTCTGGTCGTCCTTTCCGACGCCCAAGTCATGGATGTGCTGGCCCTTGCCATGGGTGAGGCATTGGAGGCGGGGAACCCGGCAGTGGAAGCGGCTGGCCTCGCCATTGGGGTTCCAATGGCGGACTGGTGGGAGGCGGATGATGCCTTTCTCGATACCCTGCGCGACCGCGAAGTGCTGCTTGCGATGGTTGCCGAAGTTGCCGGAAAACTGGTGGCCGATGCCAATGCAAACGAGAAGGCGAAGACCCTTCGCACCATCATTCGCAATCACCTTTCCGGCGCCGAAGGGCGCATCAAGGTCACGGGCTGGGTGCCGCGCTGGATGGCGTTTCCGCCCAGCGCGTACACGGCACGCGGCGGGGTCGGCACGGTTGCCGCTCAGGCGCGGGCTTTTGCGGCTCAGGACGATCCAGACGGGGCAGAAGATGAGGGCGAAGCCGAAGCCGAGAGCGAGGCCGAAGACAAGGTCGGTGATAGCGAATCGCCAGAACCCGAATCGCTCTGTGATCCCGCTCTCAATCCAGTAAGCGGACCTTGCGCTGGCGGTGATCGGCTGGCGGCGTGATGAAATCAACCGGAGGCGGAAAATTCCGCCTCCGGTTGTTCTTCCTGATGGGGCTGAAAATTTCTGCGGTATGGCCGCGCCCTGAAAGGCGCGGCCATGCCGCTAACACTAAAAGTTCATTGCCTGATCTCTACCATCACACCACCGCGTCAGAAACACGCCGTAACATGAGGGCCAGGGCCATGACCGAACTTCACGCCATCGAAAAGCTCGTCATCCGGCTCTCACCCGAGCCGGTCTGCGACGACTGCATCACCCAGACGCTTGGCCTTTCGCCGCTCGAAAACGCCGACGTTGCGGCGCGCGAACTGGCAGGTTCGAACGGCTTCGAACGGATAAAGGACACATGCAGTCTGTGTGGAGAAATTCGCCTCGTCACAAAGCGTCATTGAAGCGCCGTCACAGGACCGTTCTCGATGGATAGTGGCTCAGGTTTCGGACCTGTCAGGCCCAATCTCAGGCCAAGCCGGGGCCGTTCCCTAGCTGATCACGGTGCCAGCGCGTCCGGCTGGCCCGGCGGATAGCCGCCCGGCAATCCTCGCACCTTCCGACGTAGCACAGGCCGTCCCAGAAGACCTTGCCTGGCTCGGGCCGGTGCCGGTCGAACCGGCATCGCAGGGCCTGGAGTATGAGCGATATCATATGAGGGTTCTCCTTCGATTTGCGCCGCGTCCCGCGCGGCCTATCGAGAGCAATTCCCCTGAACGGTTCCTGTCGAGAGTGGCTAAATTCCGCTGCCGTTACACTGTCGTGCGCCGCGACATCTGTTGCAGTGAATGTCATATGGCAGCGATCCGGTGGAGCGGCAGCGATGCGTGTCTCAGTGCCTGTTAAGGCCCTGCACGCCATCGGCGGCGGCCTTAACCGAAACCGCCCGGGCCCTGAGTTAGTGCGGCCGATCCGATTGCATCGGCTCGGCCGCTCTAGTTTCTGGTTTGCCGCATTTTCCGAGTCATCAGGTGATTCCACCTGATTGGAAAATGCTCTAATGCCCGCGCGTCTGGTATTGTTCGCCAGCCTTTCGATGCACCATCGCGGCGCGGCCGAGCGACTGGGATATCTCGGTCGTCATGCAGACGCCCTTTTCGTGAAGCAGCCCGGCGATCGCGGCAAGCGCGCTGCCGAATGCAAACACGGCATCCTCGTCCATGATCATTCCTCCCGCCCACTAAGTCTCGGTGCCAAGTTCTGCCTTTTCGCAATGGGAAGTGGCAGCGCGCATGAGAGGGGAGGGGGCAGCCACTGCCATCCCGCCGCTGCTCCGGGGCGCTCCAGCGAAAGCGTATTTCGGCGAGGCGGGGCTGCAGCTACCGGCGGCCTTGCGGCCCGGCGCCCCCCTTTTGTTCGGGTCGCAACCAAACGGAAGGACCGTCTCGCCCCCGAGGCGGTCCTTTTAGGCCGAGAGGCGCGAGCGCTGGACTGCCGTGCCTGAGCCTATTGTCACGCTGTCTGAAAACGCGCCGAATGCCCGGCTTCATTTAGCCCGCCGGCACCGCGACGGATGGTGCAGAGCCTGCGGGCGCCCTGCCAGAGTTCCGCTGCTCTCCCTGTCCTGACATCCGATGCCTTACGGTGGGCCATCACCAATGCTTCGGCGGCATCTTCTGCGTCGAAGTCGAGGCGCAGCGCGCCCACGTTCCCCTCATCGGGGAACTTCAGGGTATAGATGTTCATTCAGGCTCCTCCATTCGCGCAAGGATCGCCCAAACGCCCTTGTCGCGATGCGGCTCCATAGCATTGTCCCGGGTCAATTTCGAGATAATCGCAGGTGCGATCCTGCCCGATGGTGCCACCCCGATCGCGCGACCAAGTTCTGATCGGGTAAGGATTTTCGCGAGGACTTGCGGCCGGTCCGATGGATGCCAAACGGGATTAATCCGTCATTTCCGGGCGGAAAACTGTCCCGGAAGGGGATGGCTCGGATCGACCGATTGCCCCTTTCGCATAGTCCATGCAATCGTTTGGACGGGTGCGATATCAGGGGGAGGTAGCCATGCCGACAGGCAAAGTGTCATTCTTCAATCAGGCAAAGGGTTACGGGTTCATTTGTCCTGATGACGGCGGGGCAGACTGCTTCGTTCGCATCGAATCGGTGGAGGCCGCCGGTCTGGAAAATCTGAGGCCGAACCAGCGCCTCGGCTATTCCGTCCTCGTCGCACGCAACGGCAAGATTTCTGCGGTCGATTTGCACCACATGTCTGGATAGAGCAGGCGGTATGGTGCTTTGCCTTGGCGCCTCGAGCACCCGACATCCCTCGCTCGGGACCCGGATCGAGTGCCGGAACTGCGGACTTGAGATGGATGCCGGCTACACCGACCAGGTCTCCGCAAAGACCCGCGCGAAGTTCTCGCCCAGTACCTTTTCGATTGTCCGGGGCTTGTATCCTTTCGCCGCCATGGCGTCGGCAATCACCGCGTACCTGTCAGGTCGGTTGAGGCCAGTTACGAAAGGGGGCGGGCCTTCGCCGGGTGCCGAAACGCCCGATTTCTTTCGCCTTTCGATGTCGGCGTTCCATGCCGCCATACTCTCCGGCGATGTGTCGAACGGCGTCAACAGCCCGTCGGTACCGATCCCGACATGGTCCTCGCCGCACACCCGCAAGGCATGGGCGAGGTGCGCCAAATAAGCATCGAGATCCGGCTGGGCCGGGTAGGGAACGAGGAAACTGAGCTCGTAAATACCGACGACGCCGCCCTTCTTGGCAAGCGCGCGCAGAAGCTTGTCGGACTTGTTCCGGGGATGCTCGTGGACGGCGGCGCAGCCCGCGTGCGTGACAAGAACCGGCCGTGTCGATGCGGTGATTGCGGCGATACTGGTGGCTTCGTCGCAGTGGCTGATGTCGACCGAAGTACCAAGCTTGTTCATGCGCCTGACCGCCTCGTGTCCAAGCGGTGTGAGGCCGGTCGACCTGGTTGCAAGCACGCCAGAGCCAAACGGCGTCTTGCGGTTGTAGGTGAGGCCCATGACCAGCACCCCGGCCTTTCGGAAGTGGTCGATATTGTCGAGGTTGCCTTCGAGCATCTCGCCGGCCTCGAAGGAGAAGATGATCCCGATCTTGCCGCTTCGCTTTGCCGCAATGAGGTCCGCAGGCGTTTCAATGCGGCTGAAGACGGTGGGGTTGATCCCAATCGCTTTGGCCGCGTCGGCGATTTCCGCGTCGGTTTCTGCCTTGCCGAGATTTCCGCTGCCCCCGAGCGTCATCTTGAAAGCGGTAAGGCCGGATGAGCGCACCAGCACGGCCGTTTCGCTATCTAGCGGTGCTGTGGAATCGACGGGAGGCATCAGATTGCCATCGATGACGAGGCTGGCCGAGGCGGTTTGAGACGCCCTGGTGTCAGCGGCAAACGCACGGCTCGTTCCAAACACTGCCAGGGATACAGCCGTTCCAGCCAGTCCCAGAAGATGACGTCGATCCATTTGTTCCTCCCTTTGCATGGGGCAAATGAGGTCCCAGCAAGCGGGCGGGCAATGCGGTCTCGACCGGGGGCGTTGTGCATCGACGAAATTGATTTCTGCTGGGCATTTGCAAGGCTGACCTGCCTCTCTCTGCACGGCCAACATGCGAAATGATCGGTTTGGCGTTCGCTCGTCTTCCGGAGAAATGCCTCGACCATTCCCGGCTCCCGGCCATCGACCTGGAACGGTCGCTTCGCTTTGAAACCATCGCCGATCGGCATATTTCCCCGCCCGCTGGAAGCGGGCTCCTCGCGGCCGCTGCGCTTCAAATATGACCGTCGTCTCCGGTCCTTCGCCAAGGCTTCGGCCTGTCGGTTCGAAGCGGCGCTATGACCGTCCCTGAAGTTCGGGCCATCGCCCGGGAATGGTTCGGGCGAACCTCTCAAGGAGATGAGAAATGCCCGCAATCGGATATGTCACTCGCGAAGGCCGCAGCTTCAAGGGTCACCTTCGCACCCTCTCGATCCGCGCCGAGATCGAGATCGCGCCGAACACCCGCAAGGCTTCCGACACGCAGCCGGATTTTCGGGTCACTTCCAGCGGTATCGAGGTCGGCGCAGGTTGGCTTCGCCGCAGTGAAGCTTCGGGCAACGACTACGTGTCGCTGACCCTGGCGGCGCCCGAATTCGGACCCAGGCGGCTCTACGCAAACCTCGGCCGTGCCGCCGGCCAGGAGGACGAAGACAGCTACGCCATCATCTGGAATCCGGCTGACTGACTCTCAAATCCTCGCGCCGTAATCGGCGCGGGGATTTTCTTCCGACCAGAGGCCGACAGGGCTGTTGTCCTCTTCCCGAACTCGTCTAGAATCAGGTGATTATGAAGACCGATCTTGAACACCTTCCCGACAGAAAGCGCCGCGATCTCACGCATGCGCTCAAGATCGTCTTCACCGAATTCGAGGACGTCCTCGCGCTCGCGACCCAGGGCTGGAAGAAGCAGGGCCGGATCCTCAAGGTTATCCTCTACGGCTCCTATGCGCGGGGCGACTGGGTTGATGACAACGTCAACGGATACAAGTCGGACTTCGATCTGCTGGTGGTTGTCAGTGACGAGCGGTTGGCGGACGAAATCGAGTACTGGGGCAAGGCGAAAGATACGCTGACGCGCGAGTATGCCATCTTCCAGCGCCTTTCGGCACCGGCAAACATCGTCATTCATTCGCTCGACGATGTGAACTACCAACTCTCGCGCGGGCGCCCGTTTTTCGTCGACATGCTCCGCGACGGGATTGCTATTTATGAGATGGACGCAACGCCGTTCCAGACGCCGAAGCTGCTCAATCCCGATGAAATTCGCGCAGAAACGCAGCACCACTATGGCCAGTGGTTTACGAGTGCGAGCGATTTCCTCGACGTGGGGAAATTGGCCATTTCCGCGGGTAAGAGCAACAATGCGGCATTTCAGCTTCACCAGGCGACCGAGCACTTCTACCATACCGTCCTGCTGGTACAGACGCTCTACAGCCCTCGCTCGCACAACATCAATTTCCTGCGCGGCCGGGCCGAGGACATCGCGCGCGATCTGATTCCGATTTGGCCCCGCGATGCCAAGTTTACGCGGCGCTGTTTCGAGCTGCTGCACCAGGCCTATATCAAGGCCCGCTACTCGCCGCATTACGAGATCCGCGACATCGAACTGGAGTGGATCGTCGAGCGCGTCGAGCTTCTCCAGGCCGAAGTGCAGGCTCTGGCCGAGAAGCGAATCTCGGAAATCTGACGCGCAATCGCGTGAATCGATGTGGTCGGAGCATATGCTTCGCGCGCGCCCGGTCGGCGTTCGCCGGGCACTATTGAAATCGGCGAGGGGGTCGAAAACGACACCCCCCGTTTTCGACCCTGCCGCAGGGTCTTTTTTCCGTACAGATGAGGTTTCCATGCGGGCGGCATAGGGCCGGCCGCAGTCAGGGAGGCACCCCGACATGGACAAGTCTCACGACATCGAAAGGGCCAATCGGGCCAAGCATGGTTCGCCCTATCTGAACCCGTTTCAGGCAGCCGATTACCTCAAGCTCACGCCCAGAGCGCTTCGGCGGATGCGCCAGGCCGGGACCGGCCCGAACTATCGGCGTCACGGGAAGTACCTTCAGTATCACATCGAGGATTTGGACGCCTGGAGCGAGGAAAACCTCGGGCGGAAGGTGGGCCGATGAGGGGGCTCAGAACCTCGCGCGGCGATCCGCCGCTGCACACCTGGGGTGCTGCACTCCGGACAGCGCGCGAACGCAAGCGCCATATCCGCCGCGCGGCAATTGCCATTGGCGTTCTGGCCAGCGCGGTTGGCCTGACGATCGGCTTTCCGCCCGCACCCCGCCTCGTCTGGAACGCCAGCGCCAGCGCGCCGATCGGGCTGTACTCCGTCACTCCGGGCGCGCCTGTCACGACCGGAAACATGGTCATTGCCTGGCTGCCCGACTCCTGGCGAGAGTTTGCTGCTGCCCGGCGCTATCTCCCTTCCAATGTCCCGCTCGTGAAGCATGTTGCTGCTGGCCCGGGCGATGAAGTTTGCGCGCTTGGCCCTCGCATATTTGTGGAGGGCGTGCCTGCTGCCTCGCGCCGAACTCGGGACGGACAAGGTCGCATCATGCCGTGGTGGGGGGGGTGCCTCCGCCTGCGGCAGGGGCAGTTCTTTCTGCTGATGACGGCGAACCCGGACTCCTTCGATGGCCGCTATTTCGGCATTTCTTCTGCTTCCGAGATCACAGGTCCCGCGAGGCTGCTATGGGCGCGCTGAGAGTGCTTGTCGCTGTCATCGCAGTCGTGGCAGCGCCGAGTGTGTCCGCCGACGAAATCTCTCGATGGGATCCGCTCATATCCGAGGCGTCGCAGCGTTTCGGCGTGCCGGCCGCCTGGATTTCGCGCGTCATGCATGCCGAAAGTCGTGGGCGGACCGAGCTTGATAGGCGTCCAATCCGCAGTCCCAAAGGCGCGATGGGGCTCATGCAGCTCATGCCAGGAACGTGGTCGGAAATCCAGGTGCGCCTGGGTCTTGGCAACAACCCCGACGATCCCCGCGACAACATTCTGGCGGGGACGTTCTACCTTCGCCAGCTCTATGATCATTACGGCTATCCCGGACTTTTCGCCGCCTACAATGCAGGGCCGGGGCGCTACGAAAAGTACCTCGCGGGTGTACCGTTGCCTGCCGAAACGATCGGGTATCTCGCTGCGGTCGGTTCAGGAGGCGGCGGGATTGCAACGAGGATGGCACCGTCCTTGTTTGCCAATCGAGCGGAAGGTTCGGAGCAGGTAGCGGCCGGCACCGAGAGAAGCGCCCCCACCATAGATCCGCTGTTTGCGGTTCGGCACGATGCGCATTGAGAGGTGGCGCCCAGACGAGAGGTTTTATGCTCGTCTGAGAATTCCAAGTGTGACGGCCGCCGGTCGGTCTATCAAGGCCCGCGGGTACCCCCCAATTTGCTGCGCAAATCGGTTCCCCCCACGTCCGCTTCGCGGCGCAGGGCTGAAGCCCTGCGGCCCTGACAGACCGCTCGCCGCCCGTCTTCGAGGGGCCGTTCTCATCGTCGGGAACGGTCACTTGAGGAGCTTCACATGCAGATCGATCGCACCATCGCCGGCACGCATAGCGGCGTCTTTGCAACTCTCGTTCACGGGCTCGAAATCGAGTTCGGAGAGGGCGCGGGCCATGCGCTTGCGGAGCGGTTCATCGAAGCTGAAGAAAGCGATTTCCTCTGGGATGCACGCGTCTCGGAGCGTTGGCTTGGTAGCTACGAATGCCTTGATGCGGAAGAGGGCGTCGAGCTCGATCGGGTCGCAGTCGTCGGGCGACTGGGGCGGCGGTGGTTCGCAGCGACAGTCATTGTCAACGGTGACGGCGAGGTCATCGGGCTCATCGCGCGGCGCGACTTTGCCAGGCGCAAGGCCGCTGAACAGGCTTATGCCCGGGCGCACTGACGCCTGGGCATCTGGGGGCGGCGCCGGCTTGGTGCTGCCCCTTCGGATTTTGCAGCTATCGGGGGGGCTAGTGGGGAAGGGGCGCGGACAACAAGATAGAAGCAGGCCCTCGCGGCCCTGCAATTTTCGGGTCTGCACAACATGTTACTGCGAGCCTGGTCGGTACGGCGCGAGCCGCATGCGAGGCCCTCTTGTGAAGGGGGATCGCCATGCCTGACGAGGATGATTTCGAGCCGAGGCTGGGGCGGCAAGGCGGGGCCGGGCGGAGTAAGCCGCAACGCTACGCTGCAAGGGTCGCCGTTGCAGCCGGACTGAATGCCAGGCAGCCGGGCGGGGGCTCGCGCCGCTTCGACGGCAGCAGGATCGGGCGCGGAGCTGCGGTCGGGCGCTTGCTCTCCACGCGCAAGGCCGCGACCGGGCTAAGGGTGCGCCGCGTGATCGTGAAGACACGGCTGGTAAGGCTTGGGGCGAAGGGCCTGGGCGCGGCGCGGGCGCACCTTCATTACATCCAGCGCGACGGGGTCACTCGAGAGGGCAAGCCGGGCGTCCTTTACGGCGCCGATGCGGACAGGCTCTCCGGTGAGGATTTTCTCGCCGTCAGCAAGGACGACCGGCACCAGTTCCGTTTCATCGTTTCGGCCGAAGACGGTGACCGTTACGGCGATCTCAAGCCCTACGTTCGAACCCTCATGAAGCAAGTCGAGCAGGACCTTGGAACGAAGCTCGACTGGGTTGCTGTCGATCACTTCAATACCGGCCATCCGCATACCCACATCGTGCTGCGCGGGATCGATGAGCAAGGGAAGGATCTGGTCATCGCCCGCGAATACATATCGCACGGTCTTCGCGAGCGCGCTGGCGAGATCATCACCCGTGATCTGGGCCCACGAACCGACCTCGAAATCGAGGAACGCCTTCGTCACGATGTTACCCAGGAGCGACTGACCATAATCGACCGGCGAATGCTTGCGCGAATGGGGCCCGATCGACTTGTGGCCCCGCAGGACGGGGACGGCTATTTTCAATCGCTGGAAACCGGCCGGCTTCATGTGCTCGGCAAGATGGGATTGGCGGAAGATTTGGGCAGCGGATCCTGGCGGCTTGGTGAAGGCCTGGAAGAGAAACTCCGGGGGCTGGGCGAGCGAGGCGATATCATTCGCCTGATGCAGCGCGAATTGACCCGCGCGAAGCTCGATCGGCGCGATCACCAGATACATACCCCTGCATCCGCGACCTTGATTGGCCGGGTGGTTCAGCGAGGCCTGTCCGACGAGCACAGGGATCGCCATTATCTGCTCGTCGACGGCAGTGATGGGCGCTCGCATTATGTGGACATCGGCAATGCGAGTTCGGTCGAAGTTCTGCCGGCAGGCGCAACAGTGCGGGTGACCGCTCGGCAAACGCAGGTTCGGGAGATGGACCGGACTATTCTGGCCGTGGCCGAGGCCAATGGCGGGCGGTATTCGTCGGCGCTGCACCGGGCGCACGACCCATCGGTTTCAGCGGAATTCGCCGAAGGTCATCTGCGCCGCCTGGAGGCGATGCGCCGGGGTGGCAGCGATCTGAAGCGTGACGTCGATGGGACATGGTCGATCGGTGCCGATCATCGGGCGCATGTCGAAGGCTATGAGGCCAGGCAGCATCGAGCGCGGCCGGTGAGCGTTGAGGTGCTGGCATCCTTGGCGCCTGACCGTCTCGCCTCGGTCGAAGGTGCGTCGTGGCTGGACCGGGAATTGGCCGGTTCGGCGGGTCGGGAGATGCGTGATACCGGATTCGGGCGCGAGGTTCGTGGTGCGCTCGATGCGCGGCGCCAATGGCTGGTTGAGCAAGGGTTGCTCCAGCATGGCAGCACTCGAGTCGAACGCAGCATTTTGGCGGTGTTGCAGCGGCGGGAGCTTTTGCGGATTTCGGATGGTCTTGCTGATGAACTCGGCAAAACCTTCACCGAGGCTAAGGTTGGAGAGCGGATTGAAGGTAAGCTGACCAGGCGGATCGATGCCGTATCCGGGCAATTTGCCCTTATCGAAAAGAGCCGCGAGTTCACGCTGGTTCCATGGCGACCAGTCATGGAAAAGCAGATCGGGAAACAGGCGGGCGGCATTATGCGCGAGGCAGGGATCAATTGGCAGTTCGGTCGCGGGCGGTCAGGGCCGGGTATTTCGTGATCGATCCGGCAGTGGGGCGTTCCTCAGCGAAGCCTGCTGTCCTCCGGCGGGGTTAGAGTAGCGGCCCAGTGGGCGTAGGGTCCGGTACCGATTTCGGCTTCGGCTTGTACCAAAGCTCAGGTGTGCGATCGACGATCAGCTGGCCTTCCCAGGTCCGGCAAAGCTCAAAGGCGTCCTGTGCTGTGCCTGAGGTCCATTGGCCCCAGTCCTCACGCCGCAAAATGGTCGGCATGCGGTCGTGGACGTCTGACATTTGCTCCGAGCCCGGGACCATGACCATCGAATAGGCGTCGCCCCACTCGATAGTCGGGCGCCAGATGCCTGCGACAGCGAAGTCGGTGCCGCCGGGGAGCGAATACCAGGTTCGCGTCATTCTGCCGCCCGGCCCTTCGGCCTCCGCCCAGGCGGTGACCGGGATCAGGCAGCGGCGCTCGTGGAAGCTCTCGGCCCACATCGGATTGCCGCGGATTTGATCGTCGCGCGCGTTGTTCACTTTGGTTGGCTTCAAAAGGGCGCCCGTCTTCTTGCTGACGTTCTTGCGCGGGAAGCCCCATGCCATTGCCTGAACCCGGCCATCCGCGACAACGAGACCTGGATAGCCGGGGTAGATTTCTGCTGCATAGTTCACACCGGGCGATGGCGCCGCATCGAACAGCTTCGCCACTGCGTCCGCAGGCGTTGTCAGGCGGTAGAGATTGCAGATGGCGCCGCTCCTTTCCCGAATGCTGGAAGGGGAAAGTAAGGCAACCTCGCCTGCTGGCCAAGGGGCTGGGCACAGTATCGATTCGGGCCGTCGCAGCTGCGCCGACGCTCCAGCGCCTGGTATTCCCTGCCGCGCTGTTCCCCGAGAGGAAGTGAATTTCCTCCGGTATTCCTTGGCTTGGTGGCTCCGGGGAGTTTGTGCACTGGTGAGGCCATTGACATGCAAGCGGATTGGAACAAAATGCGAACATAATTTTCATCACAGAGCCACAAGGAGGCCCTTCATGACGGAGCGAGGGTCGCCATCTCGCATTGACGCCTTGCGCGCCCGGATCGCCGAGATCGAGGGCGGAGACAGACGCGCGCGCGATGTCCTGCCGTTTGGACTGGAGGCGATCGATGCCAAGTTGCCGGGCGGGGGGCTCGCCCTGGGGTCACTGCATGAAGTGGCCGGCGGCGCCCAGGGCGTGACCGATGGCGCCGCCGCAGCGCTGTTTGCCGCCGGGATCATGGCCCGCGCGGAAGGCAAGATTCTCTGGTGCATGACCAAGGCCGATCTCTTCGCGCCGGCCATAGCTCAGGCCGGGCTCGATCCCGATCGTGTCATCTATCTCGAAGCGCAGGATGAGACCTCGCTGCTTGCCTGTTTCGAGGAGGGGCTTCGTCATGGCGGGCTGGGCGGCGTGGTTGCCGAAGTGTCGCGGCTCTCGATGCCCGTCTCTCGCCGCCTGCTGCTGGCTGCGGAAAACAGCGGCGCGATCGGGATCGCGCTGCGTCGTTGGCGCAAGCGCGAGGATGCGGCCGATTTCGGGCAACCGACGGCCGCTGCGACGCGTTGGCGCGTGACCGCGGTCCCATCGGAAATCTTCCCCGTCCCCGGCGTCGGGCGACCGCGCTGGTTCGTCGAGCTCATACGGTGCCGGGCTGGCGAGAGCGCCGATTTTCTTCTGGAATCCTGCGATGCGACAGGTCGTCTCGCTCTTCCTGCCGACCTGGCCGATCGACCGGCTGCGGCGCAGGCTTGGGCGGCAAGCACCGCCGCCTGACGCGCCGCTGGTCCTGGCGGACATGGAAGGCCGTCGCCGCGTTCTGACTGCGGTGAGCGCGCCTGCGCGCACGCTCGGCCTGCACACCGGTATGGCGGTGACACAGGCGCAGGCGCTGGTGCCCGATCTGCCGATCATGGATGCCGATCCTCAAGCCGATGATGAGGCGCTGGAGCGCCTCGCGGTGTGGTCGCTGCGCAAATACTCGCCGCTCATTGCGCTCGATCCGCCCGACGGCTTGATGCTCGATGTGACCGGGGCAACCCACAGCTACGGCGGGACCAGGGGACTGCTTGCTGACATGCTGCGCCGGCTCGAGGAAGTGGAGACCGCCGCGCGCGCGGTCTGTGCGCCGACCTATGGGGCTGCCCATGCACTTGCCCGCTTCGGCGGCGAGATGTTGCGCCCCGAAGGACTTGCCGTCGTCGATCCGGCGGACCTTGTCGAAGCGGTTGCGCGGCTGCCGCTCGCGGCCCTTCGAATGGAGGCCAAGGCGATCGAAAGCCTCGCCGCGCTGGGCATCGAGACAATCGCGGAACTGGAGGCCATGCCGCGCGCGTCGCTCGCCTTGCGGTTCGGTTCCGATCCCGGGCGGCGGCTCGACCAGATCTATGGGAGGCTTTCCGAACCTTTCGAACCGGTCGAGGCGCCGCGTCAGATCGAAGTCGAGCGCCGCTTTGCTGAGCCGATCGGCGCTCCGGAGACGATCGCGCGCTACACCCGCAAATTGGTCGACGCGCTTTGTCAGGTGCTGGAGGAGGCAGGGCTCGGCGCGCGCCGGCTCGATCTTCGTTTCCACCGCGTCGACAATGCCGTCCAGGCCATCCGCGCCGGACTTGCCAAGCCAAGCCGCGAGAAAAAGCAGCTTGCCCGGTTGCTGTGCGACAGGATCGAAACCATAGATCCGGGCTTCGGCATCGAGCGCATGGTGCTGGCGGCGCCGGTGATCGAGCCGCTGGGTCTGCGGACAATGTCGAGCCTCGGCGACAAGCCCGTTCCCGACGTATCCGCGCTCGTCGATATCCTCGGCAATCGTGTCGGCGAGGAGCGACTGTTCCGCGTCGCCGCGCGCGAGAGCCATATCCCCGAGCGTTCGGTCATGCGCATTGCGCCGATGGCGGATCCGACATTGCTCCGCTGGCCTGAGCGCTGGCCGCGTCCGGCGCGCCTGTTCGCAAGGCCGGAAGCGATCGAGACGATGGCGCTTTTGCCCGATCATCCGCCGGTTCATTTCGTGTGGCGCGGCATTCGCCGGCGCGTGAAGCGGGCCGATGGCCCCGAGCGTATCTACGGCGAATGGCATTTGAGCGAGGCGGAATGGCTCAGCGTGCGCGACTATTTCCTTGTCGAGGACGAGACAGGCGCACGTTACTGGGTCTTCCGGCAGGGTGACGGCATGGATGCTGCGACCGGCGGGCAGGATTGGTTCCTGCATGGCTTGTTCGCTTGAATTCGTCGCTTCAGGGCGCGGTGCGCGAAGCCAAAAAAAAGCCGGCCACAAGGGCCGGCTTGGAAAGTCTTTGGGAGAGGATGCCTGAAAGGCACCCGCCATATGTGGGCGAACGATCTCTCAAGCAAATGCAAGGAATGCAACCAGTGTTGCCCAACCTGATTGCGTTTTATAAAATCGGCATCAAGCGCAGTGCTTGGATGCGGCGCGGCGCGAATATCGAGAATGTTCCCTAAATGTTCCATTCATGCTAACAGCGAGGAATGGCCGAGTCTCCGCCCAGAAAGATCATCCATGTCGACATGGACGCCTTCTTCGCGTCGGTCGAACAGCGCGACGATCCGGCGCTGCGGGGCAAGCCGGTGGCGGTCGGATATCCAGCCGCGCGCGGCGTGGTGGCCGCCGCCAGCTATGAGGCCCGCACTTTCGGCGTGCGTTCGGCATTACCGTCCGTCACCGCAAAGCGGCGTTGCCCTGACCTCATCTTCGTGCCGCCGCGCTTCGAAGTTTACAAAGAGGTCTCGCGGCAAATTCATGCGATCTTCGCCGACTATACCGATCTCATTCAGCCGCTTTCGCTCGACGAGGCCTATCTCGATGTGACGGAATGTGTGTCGCAGGCGCGGCGCGGGATTTCGACCGCCTGGCTGACTGCCAAGGAAATCCGTGCGCGGATCCTGGAGGAAACGGGCCTCACGGCGTCCGCCGGTATTTCCTACAACAAGTTCCTCGCCAAACTTGCCTCCGATCAGAAGAAACCCAACGGCCAGTTCGCCGTAACGCCCGATATGGGCCGCGCCTGGGTCGAGAGCCTGCCGGTGAAGCGCTTCTACGGCGTGGGCCCCGTCACCGCGCGCAAGATGGAGGCGCTTGGCATCGAGACCGGCGCCGACCTGCGCGCCAAGACGCTCGCCTTCCTGCAAGAGCATTTCGGCAGCTCCGCCGAATGGTACTACCAGATTGCGCGCGGCATCGACGAGCGACCGGTCAACCCGGATCGGGAACGCAAGTCGTCGGGCAGCGAAACTACTTTCGACCGTGATCTGGTCGCGGATGGGGAGATCGAGGCAGGCGTGCTCGGCCAAGCCGACGATGTGTGGACCTGGTGCGAGCGGGCTCAGTCCTTTGGCCGGACCGTGACCGTGAAGGTCAAATACGCCGACTTCCAGCAGATCACGCGCGGCAAGACCTTTCCGGTGACCGTGCGCAGTCATGCGCAGCTGCGCGAAGCAAGCCTCGCACTCGTTCGCCAAGTGCTGCCGACCGAAAAGGGCGTGCGCCTCGTTGGTGTAACGGTCTCGGGCTTCGAGCAACAGGAAGCGGGCGCCGCGCTGCCCCTGTTTGCGGATGGGCTCGCCTGAGAAAGCCTTGCTCAAGGGCTGAACGACCATGCGCTATGCCGAACTCCAATGCGCTTCGCATTTCTCGTTCCTGCGCGGGGCTTCGAGCTGCGAGGAACTGTTCGCCACGGCTTCGGCGCATGGGCTTGAGGCCCTCGCCATTACCGACCGCAACAGCCTCGCCGGGATCGTGCGCGCCTACGATGCCGCGCGATCGACAGGCGTCCGCCTCATCGTTGGCTGCCGGCTCGACCTCACCGAGGGGCACTCGCTCCTCGTCTATCCCATGGACCGGACAGGCTATGCACGCCTTTGCCGCCTCCTCAGCCGGGGCAAGCAGCGGGGCGGGAAGGGCAAGTGCCTGATCGGCTGGGACGATGTGGCAGATCATGCCGAAGGGCTGCTGGCGATTTTGCTTCCGGGTGAGGTTGAGGACGCCGAGCCGGTAATCGCCCGCTTCGAACGGATTTTCTCGGGGCGCTGCTATCTCGCCCTGACGCTGCATCGGCGGCCCGGCGATCAGATGCGGCTCCATGCCCTTTCCAACCTGGCCGCACAGCATCAGGTGGAAACGGTCGTCACCGGAGATGTGCTCTACCATCACCCCCATCGCCGCGTGCTGCAGGAGGTCATGACCTGTATCCGCCATCGCTGCACGATCGACGAGCTCGGCGCGCGGCGCGAAACCAATGCCGACCGCTTCCTCATGCCACCTGCGGAAATGAACCGCCTCCACGGTCGCTATGAGGCGGCACTGGCGCGCACCATCGAGATCGCCGAGCGCTGCCGCTTCTCGCTCGACGAACTGCGCTACCAATACCCCGAGGAAACCGCGATCCCCGGCCTGACCTCGCAGCAAGTCCTCGAAAAGCTGACTTGGGAAGCGGCCGAGCAGCGCTATCCCGAAGGTCTTCCGGATGAGGTGGCGCGGCTGCTGCGGCACGAACTCTCGCTCATCGGCGAGCTTGGCTATGCGCCGTATTTCCTGACGGTCAATTCGATCGTCCGCTTCGCGCGCAGCCGCGAGATCCTGTGCCAGGGCAGGGGCTCGGCGGCCAACAGCGCGGTCTGTTATGTGCTCGGCATCACCTCGATCGATCCTGCGCGCTCCGATCTGTTGTTCGAGCGCTTCATCAGCCAGGAGCGGAGGGAACCACCCGACATCGACGTCGACTTCGAGCACGAGCGGCGTGAAATCGTCATGCAATGGGTCTTCGAGACGTATGGGCGCAATCACGCCGCCCTTTGCTCAACGGTGATCCGCTACCGCGCCAAGGGCGCCATCCGCGATGTCGGCAAGGCGCTCGGCCTTTCCGAAGATCTCATCAAGTCGCTGTCCGGCCAGATGTGGGGCTGGAGCGAAGACGGCGTCGAGGACCGCCACGTCAAGGAACTGAACCTCAATCTCGGTGATCGGCGGCTGCGGCTTGCCATCGACCTTGCGCGCGAGCTGATCGGCACACCGCGGCACCTGTCGCAGCATCCGGGCGGCTTCGTGCTCACGCATGACCGGCTCGACGAACTGGTTCCGATCGAGCCGGCGGCCATGCCGGACCGTCAGGTGATCGAATGGGATAAGGACGATATCGACATCCTGAAGTTCATGAAGGTCGATTGTCTCGCGCTCGGCATGCTGACCGCCATGAAGCGCGGCTTCAATTTCTTGAGCCAGCACAAGGGCATCGAGATGGATCTCAGCTCCATCCCGCCCGAGGACCCGCGCACTTATGCCATGATCCGCGCGGCCGATACGCTCGGTGCCTTCCAGATCGAAAGCCGCGCGCAGATGGCGATGCTGCCGCACATCAAGCCGCGCACGTTCTACGATCTAATCATCGAGGTCGCGATCGTCCGGCCCGGGCCGATTCAGGGCGATATGGTCCATCCCTATTTGCGTCGGCGCGCGGGCAAGGAGCCGGTCCATTACCCCAAGCCAGAACTCGAAAAGGTCCTCGGCAAGACGCTGGGCGTGCCGCTGTTCCAGGAGCAGGCCATGCGCGTCGCGATCGAGTGCGCGGGCTTTACCCCGACCGAGGCCGACCAGCTGCGGCGCGCCATGGCGACATTCAAGTTCACCGGCGGCGTCTCGAAGTTCAAGGAAAAGCTCGTTACCGGCATGACCGAGCGCGGCTACACCGCCGAGTTCGCCGAGAAGACCTTTGGCCAGCTCGAGGGCTTCGGCAGCTATGGCTTTCCCGAGAGCCATGCCGCAAGCTTCGCGCTGATCGCCTATGCATCCTGCTGGCTGAAGTGTTGGCATCCCGATGTCTTTTGCGCGAGCCTGCTCAATGCCCAGCCCATGGGCTTCTATGCTCCGGCGCAGATCGTGGCTGATGCCAAGGCTCATGGCGTCGAGGTGCGGCCGGTCTGCGTCAATGCCTCGCGTTGGGATTGCACGCTCGAGCCCTCCGCGAGAAGTGACGAGGATGATCGCTTCGCTGTCCGTCTGGGCATGCGAATGGTGCGTGGGCTCGCAGAGGTGGATGCAGCCAGGATTGTCGCCGCGCGCGCGGATCAGCCTTACATCAGCGTCGAAGAGCTGTGGCGCCGGGCCGATGTTCCAGCGGCCGCTCTCGGCAAACTCGCCGAGGCCGATGCTTTTCGCGCCTCGCTGCGACTGGCGAGGCGAGAAGCGCTATGGGCGATCAAAGCGCTGCGTGATGAGCAATTGCCGCTCTTTGCTGCGGCCGAGGCGCGTGCCGACGGCTTTATCCATGAGATCGTCGAACCACCCGTTCTCCTGCGCAGCATGACCGAGGGCAGGGAGGTGGTCGAGGATTACGGCCATGTCGGCCTGACGCTCAGGCGTCATCCGGTCGCGTTCCTTCGCGGGGACCTGGATGCCAGGAAGATTGTGTCCTGTCGTTCGCTCGAGACCATCCGCGATGGGCGGCGTATCTCGCTAGCTGGCCTCGTGCTGGTGCGCCAGCGGCCGGGGTCTGCCAAGGGCGTGCTCTTCATTACCATTGAGGACGAGACGGGCATTGCCAACCTCATCGTCTGGCCGCGCATGTTCGAGGAGAACCGCCGGATTGTCATGGGCGCGAGGATGCTCGGCGTTGAGGGCGTGGTTCAGCGCGAGGGTGATGTGGTCCATGTGATCGCCAAAAAGCTTGTCGATCTTACACCGCTGCTGTCGGCTGTGGGGCGTGATCACGAAGTTGCCAGTGAGATGTTCCCCTTGCCGTTCGGGCGCGGCGATGGGGCGAAGAATGGCGGTGGGCCGGATCCACGCGATCCGGTCACCAAACACCCGGCTGCTCGCAATATTCTGATCCCCGACCTCCATATGGACATGTTCGGGAAGGGGCGGAATTTCAAGTGAACGGGTATGCCTGCTCTTGGCCGTGAGGAGACCGACGGGTTACGGGTATACGATCAGAGAGAGTTGTCATTTTCCCGGCCGCAATTCGGAGGTGTCGGCAGCCGATCCTTTGCGGAGTTTCAGCTGCCGATTTCAAATTCTCGCGTGCGGATAGACAACTTTCCCATTTCGAATCCCCAAGACGAGCCAGAGGCGGTCAGTCGGCTTCTGCCAGTCTGGTCGAATGCGGTCACAAGGCAGGGGCTTGCTGGGAAAACTCCAGTCGGCGCGAGGGTTTTCCCCGATGGTCGGTTGGACCCGGCTTTCCTAGCCTCCGTAATCAACTGCGAGGTGAGATATGCCCCGGCCCTTCAACGGTAAGATCGAACTCGACATCCGCAATTCGCAGGCCGACTGGCCCGCCTTTCTCGCGGATAAGGCGCCCGCCGATGCGCCCAACGTTCTGGTTATTCTGTACGACGATACCGGCCAGGCCGCCTGGTCGCCCTATGGCGGTGGGATTGAGATGCCAACGCTCGAGCGCTTAGCGAAGAATGGCCTGACCTATACGCAGTGGCATACGACCGCCGTGTGCTCGCCGACCCGCTCCTGCTTCCTCACCGGCCGCAATCATCATGCCAATGGCTTCGGCTCGATCGCCGAGGCGGCGACCGGCTTCCCCGGCTATAATGGCCATATCCCGCTCGAAAATGGCACGATGGCGCATGTCCTGCGCAATGCGGGCTGGAGCACGTTCTGGATCGGCAAGAACCATAATGTGCCGGTCGACGCCTTCAGCATCGGCGCGAGCAAGAAGGCATGGCCGCTTGGGCTCGGCTACGATCGCTTCTACGGTTTCATCGGTGGCGAAACCAATCAATGGTATCCCGAACTGATCGAGGACAATCACTTCGTCGATCAACCCTATCAGCCCGAGGAAGGCTATCATTTCTCCAAAGACATCGCCGATAAGGCGATAACTTTCATCCGCGATACCAAGCAGTCCGATCCCGAGAAGCCCTGGTACATGTGGTACTGCCCGGGTGCGAACCATGCGCCGCACCACGCCCCGCAGGACTATATCGACAAGTACAAAGGCAAATTCGACGACGGCTATGAGGCCTATCGCGAGTGGGTGCTCGCGCGGATGATCGAGCGCGGTATCCTGCCCGAAAACACGGAACTCACGCCGATCAACCCGCTGCCCGAAGGAGTGCTCCCCGAAGCGGATGCCGTCCGCCCGTGGGACACGCTCACTTCCGACGAGAAGCGCCTCTTCTCGCGCATGGCCGAAGTTTATGCAGCCCTCTCCGAATATACCGACGTCCAGATCGGCCGCGTGATCGACTATCTTGAGGAATCGGGGCAGCTCGACAACACGCTGATCCTCTACTGCGCTGACAATGGCGCCTCCGGGGAAGGCTCGCCCAATGGATCGGTCAACGAGAACCGCTTCTTCAACGGCTATCCTGACGATATGGAAAGCAATCTGGCGGTGATCGACAAGCTCGGCTCGCCGGACACCTACAACCACTATCCCACCGGCTGGGCAGTCGCCTTCTCGACGCCGTACAAAATGTTCAAGCGCTATGCCTCCTATAGCGGCGGAACTTGCGATCCACTGGTGATTCACTGGCCGGCGGGGATCAAGGCGAGGGGGGAGTTGCGGCACCAATACCACCATTGCACGGACATTGTACCGACGATCCTCGAATGTTGCGGCGTGCCGATGCCTGCAGAGATCGACTGTGTGAAGCAGGCACCCCTGGCTGGAGTATCTATGGCGTACAGCTTCGATGCCGCCGACGCGCCGACCGCCAAGGAAGTCCAGTATTACGAAATGACCGGCACGCGCGGCATCTGGCACAAGGGCTGGAAGGCTTCCGCCCAGCATGGTCCATTGCCTTCCGACCAAGGAAAATTTGATCAGGACGTGTGGGAACTGTTCCATACCGACGAGGATCGCGCCGAGGCCCATGATCTAGCGGCCGAGCATCCGGAAAAGCTCAAGGAATTACAGGATCTGTGGTTCGCGGAAGCGAAGAAAAACCATGTGCTGCCGCTGATCGATCTCGGCATAGTCGCTTTTCATGCCGCCGAATTCCACGCCGCGCCGCTCAAGAGTGGGCGCTATACCTATTATCCTGGCACCACCGAGGTGCCTGAAGCCTCGGCCGCTCGGACGCTTGGCGCCTCATTCAAGGCATTGGCCGAAGTCACATTTACCGGTGAAACCGAGGGCGTGATCTTCGCCCAAGGATCGCGCTTCGGCGGCTATTCACTATTCGTGAAAGGCGGTGAACTCGTCTTTGCCTACAACTTCCTGGGCATTCCACCCGAACAGCAGTTGCGCTGCGCGGCACCTGGGAGTGGCAAACACTTGGTCGGCGTCGAATTCGCGAAGGCGGGACACGGCCAATATGCCGAGGCACAGGGCAAGATGACGCTGTATATCGACGACAATGCTGTCGCCGAAGGCGATTTCCGCACCCAGTCGGGACACTATGCGTTGTGCGGCGAAGGTCTCGCGATCGGCCGCGATGTCGGCGACGCCGTGAGCCGCGAATATGGTTCTGCCTTCGATTTTTCGGGCGGCACGATCGAGAAGGTGATCTTCGACATCGCCGACGACCATTATCTGGACGTCGAACAGGCATTGGCTGCGGCACTGGCGCGGGACTGATCCGCCAGGGAGGAGACGATCATGACGGATGCAGGTACACACGAACGCCCCGCCGCGGATGTTCATTTCAGTCTTGGCTATCCCGACCGGGACAGCGCGCGGCGCGCTTATGACGAGACCGACCTCAATCGTGCGATCGCTGCCTATCGCTTCTTCTATCCAACGGTGGTCGGAGCAGCGATCGTGAAAGGCGATCTTGATTGCGGGCTCGTGCCGAACAAGGTCTTCGGGACGATGCACTCCGGACCCGAGCAGGTGCTTTACACGACGAATAACGACACGCCCTATGGGCCGCTGCTACTTGATCTCGCTATCGGCCCGCTTGTGATCGAACTGCAGCCGGGGCCGTTGATTGTCTGTTCGATTGACGTCAACCAGCGCTGGGTGGCTGATATGGGACTGCCTGGGCCCGATGGCGGCAAGGGTGGCAAGCATGTCATCGTTCCTCCAGACTATGCTGGCGAACTGCCGTCGGGCGACGGAATCTATATTCATGAGGCGAGCAGCAACTTGCAGATCGTCGGGGCGCGGGCGCTGCCAGTCCATGGCGACGTCGATGGCGCGATGGCGCTGCTGCGGACGATCAAGGTCTATCCGCTGGACCCCGGCGCGGAATGGAGCGAGCCGACCTGGATAGATCTGACTGGGGTCAGGCAGGACGGCACCCCGGTCACCTACGAACGCGACTTCCATTTCTGGGAAGTGCTGCACACCACGATCGATCATGAACCCGCCTACGAGGGTTACCATAACGAGTATGGAGAACTCGCCGCGTTCGGGATTGCGAAGGGCAAGCCGTTCGAGCCCGATGCGCGGATGAAGGATATCCTCACGCGTGCTGCCAGGATCGCCAATGACGCGATGCGAGTACAGTCATTTGCTGACCGACGGCCTGATCGCTTCCCGTGGGCCGATCGCAAATGGGAATGGGCGAGCTTGCGGTTCGAGGACGGCGATTTCAACACCGCGTTCCACACCGACCTCGAGGCGCGCGAGAAGTGGTTCTATCAGGCGATTGGCGCTTCGCCCGCGATGTTTCGCCGGGATGCGCAGGCGGGCTCGCTCTACTGGCTCGGCCTGCGCGACAGCGGCGGCGCATACCTCGACGGCGGCAAGAGTTACAGGCTTGCCGTGCCATTGCCGGTGCCGGGTAGGCTTTTCTGGTCGGTAACGGTATATGAGACTGACACCCGCAGCCAGATCCGGACCGACCAGAACAAGGCCGCTCTCCGCTCGATGTTCGAACTCAAGGATCTTTCAGGCGACCAGGCCGAGTTGTTCTTTGGCCCCGAAGCGCCGGCCGGGAAGGACGGACAATGGATCCAAACGACGCCGGGCAAGGGCTGGTTCGTCTATTTTCGTATCTATGGACCGGAAGGCGCCGCGTTCGACGGGAGCTGGAAGCCTTGCGACTTCGAACTGGTGGGCTAGACCCGTCTTTCGGGCATACGTGCGACTGCCAGGATGGCCGAACGTGAACCAACTCGGCCTGCAAGGTTGAGCGTCACCAAAGCTTTGGAACGGCAGCCTTTGGAAGGGATCGGCACGGAGTAGTGACTGGGATTGGGGCGCGTGACGACTGGCAACTCGCACAAGATCCGCCCTCGGTTCGGGGCCGCTTTCTGCCGGACGGCTTTCCTGGTCAGGACGTGATCAGACACCATTTTCAGTGATGATGGGGTCACGAAGGGCTGCGTCGATCATTGCTTGCCACGCATCCTGCATGCCTTCTGAATCCATGACTGTCCCCCCTTGTTCAAATAATTCGTGGCCCGCCATGCACATGCGCAGCGTAGGAACGCGCATTGCTCTAATTACGGCGCGTACATTTTCTTTCAATTCCTCCTTCAATTCGAGGTCGATGGCGCGCCAAGCGTCTTTACCACATTCTGATTCGGCCAGCGCCCGTGCAGCGCGTTCAATCAGTGGCATGGACTCACTCTCTCTCGTTGTTCGAGTACCGGAAAATCCGAATTGTGATTAATCACGCGCAATTCAGACCAAAGTAATCCGATTAACGGATTGTCACTGGTTAAATTTCTGCAATTGCTAAATTTCCGGCCGCACAAAATATAGGATGGGGGTGATCCATTGCACATGCCGCCAAAAACATGCCAATGAATCGTCCTTCAAAGAGTAATCCAATTAAGCCGACGACAGCGCTATCGCCAATTCACGCGGACTCCGATCTTCGTAGTTCATGCGTGACTAGCTACAGTGAATGCTTTCCCGTAATTACCCTGACCGAACAAAGTGAGTTGCGAGTGGAGCAGGAAGCTGATGCCCGCACTGACTTGTCCGTACGTGATGGGCGGTTTTGCCCGCGAAGAGACTGTCGGTTTTAGGCTGCGAGCGGTGGTCAGCAGTCATTCTGTCCAGGGCAATCAATTTGCTGCTTTGGGGTTGCCGCTCGGGCGGCGGGAGAGATTACCAACAGCTGTGAAGCGAGAACACGTTTAACAACATTGCGCATTAGCCAAATTGCACCCTGACCCCCTTTGGCAGGGATTTCCCTCATTGCATACCTGTGACCCTTCATTGATTTTAATCGGTGAAGGGAGACTCACATGGCAGTCGGGCTTTGGCGGGCTTTCGACCTTTCCTCTTCGAAGAGATTTCGCACATTTCGAGGTGGTATTCTTTTCCATAGCACTTCAATAATTGCGACATCCGCAGGCATTTTGGCGGCTCAGCCGGCGTATGCCCAATTCAGCGCCGCAACCTGCCCGGCAACCAGTACACCGACACCGTCGGGTCAGGTGAGAGCGGATGGGACCACGCTGACAATTCCGGGGGGAACATATGTCCCGGCGGGTGCCGGGCAGCCCGCCTTTCTGGCGGCCAATGGCGGCGAGATCGACGTGAGCGGTCCGGCGGTATTGGTGACCAATGTCGCGAATACCGCGACGATCTGTGCGACGGGTTCGAGTACTGTCGATTTCCAGACACCCGGCTCCACCATCAGCCGTGTCGTTACCGGAGGGCCCGGTGCGCGGATCGAAACGGGGGCGACGCTACATTCGACCGGATCGTCCTTCTATACGAATACCGCCAATAGCGAGGGTATAAACCTCGTAGGCGGAAGCTACATTTCACAGGGCGATCGCATTGCAACCGGTGTGAGATTGGGGACAAATGCCGGAATCCCCGCAACGTACGGCCTGCCGGTAGATTCAGCCAACGCGTTGGTTACGGATCCCACGCAATATGTGGCAGTTGCCAGCACCAACTCCTATGGCATCAACTCCCAGGGTGGCACGGTCTCCGTAACCGGCGGAACTATCTTTTCCCTGGGATCAGGCGCGGCGGCCACCACCGGCAATCATGCCATCAACGCCGTAAACAGCAGCCTCAACCTCACAAACCTGACGATCTCCACGATCAACGGGTTCAATCGAGGGATCAATAGCACTGGGTCGGACCTTACGGCTTCCAACTTGACGATCGGGACTACCGGGGCGTCGGCGATAGGGCTGCAACTGGATAGCACCACGATCGCCATCGATACCGGGACCGTTCGTACATCCGGGGCCAGCGCAACAGGGCTCGTGGCGAGCAATGGCACGACCGGCAGCATCAATGCCCTCACAATCATAACGGCCGGAAGCGGCGCCGCTGGCCTCGTCTCGAGCGGCGGCAGCAGCGTCAGTTACACGGGGCGTATTTCCACACTAGGCAACGCATCGGCCGACCTTTCCGCGCAGGGCGGAACGATCACAAGCAATCGGGGACTCTATTTCAACTCGGGGACGACCTCGGGCACTACGCCCGGCTGGTCGGTTGGTGCAGGCGGGACGATCGTCTCTACGTCGGACACGATAGTGACGGGCGTCAGGCTGGGGACGAATGCCGCAGACCCCGCCACTTATGGCCTGCCGGTCGACGCAGGCGGGGCGCTGATATCGGACCCTGTCAATTATGTCGCATCGGGCGGTGTGGGCACGCAGGGCATCTCCATCGCCAATACGGGCGGGAGCGTCTGGCTTAACGTCGATCCGGTCACCGGAGCGGTCAACCCGGCCGGCAGCAGTTCTATCACCACTTTCGGCACCAACGGCTCAGGCATCGTCGCGGCGGCGACGGCTGGAGGTCCGATCGTCGGGGTGGATGCGGCAAATCTGGCGATCGTCACCAACGGCAACACGGCTTACGGGATCAGTGCGAGTGGCCCGGCCGGTGTGAATGTAGCGGGACTGACGATTTCCACGGCGGGCACCACCGCGCATGGCATCAATGCGACTGGAGCATCTCAAGTCGCTGGCTCCGACGTTTCCATTCGCACGACGGGCACGGGCCATGGGATGTTGTTTGCCGGCGATGCGGACGGCATCTTTTCCAATGTCACGGTTTCGACTGCGGCCAATTCGGCGATGGGGCTCTACACCCAGAATGCAGGTACGTCGCTGATCCTCGATGGGCTGAATATCCGCACTGCGGGAACATCGGCTTATGCTGCGGTGGCCCAGAGCGGCAGCACAATCGCCGTGGAGGGGGCCGGATCGACGCTGATCGCCAGCGGGGCGAGTGCCGCAGGCTTGCGCGCAGATGGTGCGGGAAGCGCCATCACGATGGCGCAAGGGGGACGAATTTCTGCGCTGGGCAGCGGCGGGACCGGACTTTGGGCGCTGAATGGTGGATCTCTGACCACGGCAGGCCTCAGCGTCTACACTTCGGGCCTTTCCACCGGCACCAGTGCTCCGGGCGTCCAGCTCTCGGCTGCTGGGACATTGGCGTCCAACGGCGATAATTTCGTCACGGGCGTTCTGCTGGGAAGTGACCCGGCGCTTGGCACTTACGGCCTTCCCGTCGATTCCAGCGGAAATCTCGTTACCAATCCGGCCAGCTATGTCGGCTCCGGCACATCGGGAGCGAGCGGTGTGGTGATCGCCAATACCGGCGGTACACTTTGGCTCAACGTCGATCCTGTAACTGGCAGTGCGACGGGCCGGACGAGTTCGATCAACACCTTCGGCGCGAGCAGCCTTGGTATCAACGCCGCGCAGAGCGCGACCTCCGCGACTGCCATAAGGGCTGCAAACCTAGGCATCACTACACGCGGGGCTTCTGCCCACGGCGTGCAAATCATCGGTACGGCGGGCGCAACAGGCCCCACGGGAGATTTCACCAACCTCACGGTCACCGCGTACGGTGCTTCAGCGCTGGGCGTCTACGCCGCCAACAGCGCTGCCATCACCGTGCAGGGCGGCTCCGTTTTGATGGGAGGCGCGAGCGCCAATGCGGTTCGGGCCACCGCAGCGAACACCAACCTATCTGCCAACAATATTGCGTTGACTACTCTGGGTGGCAGCGCGGCCGCCGCCAATGCCCTGGGCGGAACAGTATCCCTGAGCAACGCGACGATCCTGACCGCAGGCACCTCGTCCTATGGGATGATCTCAAGTGTCAGCGGGACGGCGGGCACGTTGATTGCCGATGGGGTGAACATCACCACAGGCGTCCTGCTGGGGAGCGATCCCGCGCTTGCAACTTACGGCAAGCCGGTGGACACCGGCGGTGCACTCGTCACCAATCCGGATCAATACGTCGCGTCGGGAGCGGCAAGCGGTCACGGCTTTTACGTCGCGGCAGCGGCTGGAACAGGCTGGCTCAACGTCAACCCGCTCACAGCCACTGCCACTGGCACGAGCGGCAGCATCACGACCTTTGGCAATTCGGCCTATGGTATCGCCACAGACAAGGCGGGCGCCCAGATCACTGCGGCGAACGAGGCCGTCTCCACCGCCGGAACGTCCGCCTACGCTATCTACGCGACAGGGGGTGGCCGGATCGACATCGCGAATGGCAGCGTGAATACCGATGGTGCGGGGGCAGCCGCGCTGTGGACACAAAACGGCACTATCGTCGGCGACGGGCTGACGATCACCACCAACGGAGATCATATCTCGCCATGGGTGGGCGCATATGGAGTTTCGGTCTCGACGGGGACCGGTTCGATCACCCTGAGCAACAGCACGGTGGAGACCAAGGGCCTCGTCGGCGCGGGAATCGCGCCTTTTGGCGGCACCACCACGCTTAACAACGTCGATGTCCACACCACGCAGCTTCAACGAACGACCGACGGTCGCAGCGTCGGCGCCTATGGGATGGCACCGCAAACCGGCGGCAAGATCATCGCCACCGATACGCGCATAGTGACCGAAGGGGATCTTGCCATCGGTATTCGTGCGGCCGACCCCGGTTCGTCCGTGACGATGACGGGCGGCAGCGTCGAGACTCATGGCCCCAATGCCAGCGGGGTAATCTCGCGCGTTAACTCGATAGTGACGCTGGACAGCACGCCGGTCAACATTGTGGGCCCGGGCGGCTACGGCCTCTATGCCGCAACCGCCTCACGCATCGATGCGACCGACAGTGTCATCACCACACACGACATCAACAGCTACGGGGCTTACAGTGGGACAGCCGGAACTGTTCGGCTGACGCGTGGATCGATTGTCACGCAAGGCGCAAACTCCAGCGGCGTCTCTGCCGAAAACGCAGGGTCGACCACGATCGTTCTGGGAACGCCAGTCACTACGATGGGAGCCGGCTCGCACGGGGCCTATGTGCTGGACACCGCAGAACTGTGGCTGAACTTCGATCCGGTTACAGGTACGCCGAGCGGTACGTCGAGCACCATCACCACGTCTGGCGCCGGCGCTTATGGGCTCTATTCCCAAGGCATTGTCCCGATCACGGCCATTCCTCTGGCCGTCGATTCCGGTCTGGAAGGCGGAGACACGCTGGCTTCCCCCGCGCCGGCTGCCGCATCGGAATCTACGCTGACCGCTTATTCCGTGGCCGTGGGAACCAGCGGCGATCAGGCGTTCGCTGCCAGAGTGGATGGCGGGGCCATTCTCAATCTGAACTCCGTCACGCTGAGTACCACCGGAAGCGGCTCTGCGGGCCTCAACATCAACGGCGCCGGGTCGATCGCAACCTTTGCGGGCGCCAATAGCATCACAACTTCAGGACTTGCGGCGGACGGTATCCTGATCGACGGCGGAGCCAGCGTCACATTCAGCCCGGCAAGTCCGCTACCACCGATAACGGTGCAAGGTGCCGGCAGTGCGCTTCTGCATGTTGACGGTATCGGCAGCGGGGCCACTCTTGCGAATGTCACTCTCGCCAATGGGGGCACCTATAGCGGCATTATCGGCGGTCTGGTGTCGAACGGCGCCACCCTTACGCTCGACAATGCGGCTGTGAATGTGAATGGCGACCAATCTGTCGGCGTGGAAGTGCGCGGAGCCGGCGCCACGCTCACTGCGATTGGCAATGCGTCGATCCTGACCAGCGGGGCGAGTTCCGATGTCCTGTTGGTCAGCCAGGGCGCATCGGTGACGATCGACGCTGCCAGCACGCTCCCAACGATTTCCACGACAGGTGCGAACAGCACGCTGGTCCATGTCGACGGAACCGGATCGACCGTAGCGATCAACGGCATCAACCTTGCCAATCCCAATGCCACGCCTGCCGTTCTCGGCGTTCGCGCAACGAACCAGGGAGCGGCTGCGCTCGATGCCGTCAGCGTCACAACCACCGGCACAGGCGTCACCGTCGCATCCGGCGGGACAGCTACCGTTCTCAGCAGTGCTATCCTGACGACAGGACCAGGTGCGGCGGCGTTACGGGCAACGGGGGTGGGCTCGCGCATTGACGCCACGAACCTTGGCATCTCCACCTTCGGCGCCGGATCACATGGCGCCTGGGCGGATGCCGGCGCGCAGATCGCTATCGATCCCACCACGATCATTACCTCCGCCAGCGGCAGCTATGGGCTGAATGCGCAGAATGGAGGGACGATCATCACTTCGTCCGGCGATTCCATCTACACAGGCGTCAGGCTCGGCACCAATGCCGCCGATCCCACGACCTATGGCAAGCCCGTTACCGCAAGCGGCGCGCTGGCGACGGATCCAAGCCAGTACCTCTCCTCCAATGCGAGCTTTGCCCACGGTGTCTTCGCACAGGACGGCGGTGCGATCTGGCTCAATGTCGATCCAACCAACAACACGCCGACCGGCGCGGCAGGGATCGTCCGCACGCTCGGTAGTGATAGCGATGGGCTACGCGCAGATGGGACGGGATCCACCATCACGGCGGCGAGCGAAACGGTCACCACCAACGGCGTCCGCTCAATTGGGGCGCATGCGCTGAACGGCGGCGTGGTGCTGCTCACTGGCGGGTCGGTGACGACCACCAATACCAGCGGCACCGGCGCTTTCGCCACTGGCCTTTCGGCGGAGAGCGGCGGCACGGTCACGGCATCCGGTGTGGATGTCGCTACCAGTGGATCGCGCTCCTATGGCGTTCAAGCGGAGGGCGGCGGCACGGTCAACCTGACGGGCAGCGCGACGGATCGCTCCACCGTCACCACCCTGAGTGCAAACGCTGTGGGGCTGGTTACCAGCAGCGGCACGATAAACGTGGCCTGGACCGATGTTGCAAGCGGCAGTCATGGCGCCATCGCGGAAGAAACCGGTCAGATCCATTTCGGCGCGGGGGCGTCCACCGTCACGGCGGCGGGTGGGAACGTGGTCGGTCTCGGCGCCAATACCGGCGGTCGCATCGATGCAACAGGGCCGATCACCGTCAACATGATCGCAGGGCCCACCGGCCTGTCTGCAGGGCGCACGGCAGCTTATGCCCATGACAGCGGGCAGATCTCGCTGGCATCAGGATCCACGCTGAACATTGTCGGCGGAGTGGGCGGGGCAGGCATGACCGTCGACAATTCGATCCTTGCCACGCCTATCGACAACCTCACCATCAACCTCAACGCAACGGGCAGCGCTGGAAGTTCGGGCGTCGTCGCGATCAACGGGGGCCAGGCCGCCTATGCAGGACTGACGGTGCAAGGCGCATCTGCGGCCTCCGGTGCTTTGGCACGGGGCGCGGGCGCGAATATCGCGCTGACCGGTGGCAGCACTATCGATATCGTCGCGCAAAGCCCGAATTACTACACGCTTACCACCGCGGGCTTCCTGGTGCTTGGCACGGGCTTCCAGTCCAATGCCAGCACGCCGGCACATGGCGTTGCCGCATGGGACGGGGCCACTCTATCCAGTTCGGACAGCAGCATCTCGGTCTCCTCCACCTTCGGCGCGGGCGCCTACGCGCTGCGTCAAGGTGTGGTCACGCTCGTCAATTCGGGAGTGACGACGACCGGGCTCGGCAGCAGCGGCCTGCATGCGACTTACGGCACAATCACTGCCACAGGATCAACGGTCGACTCTACCGGCGAGGGAACGGCTATTCTGCTGGCTTCGGACAGCCCGTCTCCGGTGCTGACGGACCGGAGTGTCGTGCAGATCACCGATACCGTCGTGCACGCGACGGGAGTGGAGACCTATGGCCTCTATTCGCGCAACGGCTATGGTTCCGCCGCCAATCTTTTCACCATGTCAGGCGGCAGCCTTACCAGCGAGCAGTCGGTGGCTCTTGGCGCGGCGGGGCACACAGACATCGAACTCACCAATAATGCGCAAGTTCAGGGGCCTGAAGTCTTCGTCGCATTCGGTCAGAACAGCTACCAGCAGAGTGGCCTCCCCGCTCCTGTCGAGACTCTGGTCAATATTGTCGCGACAGGCAGCAGCGATCTTGTCGGCGACAGTCTGATAGCGACGGGCTGCATTTTCGATACGTATGCAGATCGAAATTGCGTTCAGCAGACATTTGCGACGGCCAACGTCACGCTCGACGAAGGATCTACCCTGACAGGCGCTTTCCGGACGGGGACCGGCAGCACATCGAACGCCGCGCTGCTGGACAATTCGGTCTGGACGGTCACGGCCAATTCCAACGTGACGAACCTCGAAAACGATTCGAGCGAAATACTGTTCACGCCGCCGACCGCAGATCCGGGACAGGCGTCCAGTTACAAATCGGTGACAGCAGTAAACTATGCTGGGAACAGCGGCCTGATCGGGATGCACACATTTCTGGGATCGGACGGCTCACCGAGTGACCTTCTGATCGTAGACAGCGGAACTGCATCAGGTTCCACCCGCCTTCGTATCACGAACACGACCGGCCAGGGCGCCGTTACAATGGGCGACGGGATAATGGTCGTGGAAGCGGCCCGAGGCGCGACGACTGCGGCAGGGGCCTTTAGGCTGGCCAGCTTCGTTATTGCGGGGCCGTACGAATACACATTGCATCGAGGCGGAATCGGCGGTTCCGAGCCTGAAAGCTGGTTCCTGCGGAATACCTTGGAACCAACGCCAACGCCAACGCCAACGCCAACGCCAACGCCGACGCCAACGCCGCCCCCGACCCCTACGCCGGTCCCAACGCCCACGCCAACACCTACTCCGCCCCTTCCGTGCGTTGATGAAAGCGAACCTTGTCCCACGCCTACGCCCACGCCCACGCCAGTTCCCACTCCTCCACCCACCCCAACGCCAACTCCCACGCCCACGCCGGACTATCGACCGGAGGTCTCTCTTGACGCGGCGATTCCTGCGACCATGTTGATCTATGGCCGTCAGTTGCTCGACACACTGCACGAACGTGTCGGCGAAGAAGAGCAATTGCGGGGCAACGCCAATCTCGATTCACGCGATACTATAAATGGCATGTGGGGCCGCTTCATCTATCGCCATGGCAACACGAAGGGCGATCCGGTAGGCATTTATGGCTCCGGCCCCGCGTACAAATCCGATCTCCTTGCCTTCCAGATCGGCGCCGACATCTACCGCCGGGAGAAGAAGCTCGACGATGGAAGCACCGGCAGCCGCGACCATGCCGGGATCATGGGCTCCTATGGCCACATGGATACGGATGTCGAACACCGGGTGCTGGACCTTTACGAATTTCCAGCGGGCCGCATTGAGACCGACGCTTTGTCGCTGGGCGGGTATTGGACGCATTTCTGGCGCGATGGCGCGTACTTGGATGGTGTGATCCAGGGGACGTGGTACAAAGCCAAGATCAAGTCCAATCGACTTGCCAGCATCAAAACGGACGGGTTTGGCCTCGCGTTGTCAGCCGAAGGCGGATATCCGCTGCACCTTAACGACGATTGGCGGCTCGAACCACAGGCGCAGGCCATTTATCAAACCATCCACATCGATGCCTTCACCGATCCGGCCGCGCGGATCGATTTCGAGAACGTGGATTCTCTTGTGGGCCGCATCGGTCTGCGGCTGGCCAATCGCGGACGCTATCAAGGGTGGCTGCGCGGCAACATCTGGCACGAATTCCTGGGCAAGCCCGAGACGGACTTCTCCTCCGAAGAGGGACCGGTTCCATTCCACGCGAATCTCAGCCGCACATGGTGGCAAGTCGGCGTGGGAACCAGTCTTCTGCTCGATGAGCACGGCCTCACCGCCTTCGGTGCAGCCAATTACGAACAATCGTTCGGCGCAGACAGCCACGCTGTGGAGGTGAAGGTTGGCGTGAGGTGGAATTGGTGATCCGGATGGATGTGACCGTTCTACGACCTCCGAAAATCCGTGCGCTAACGACCGCTCCTGGGCATATCATCGCAATCGATGAATGACCGGCTCGGGGCGCGTAGCCGACCTGCTGTTGTTCCTAGGATCGAGATCGACTCGGATGACAGGGTGCTGGCTTCTCGCCGGCCAGAAATGTGCATTGCGGCAGTAGGGGGCAGTATGTGTACCCTATGTGTACGCTAAGGGGCACTATCGGTACCTGTCGCGGGCCTGTTAAATTCGCGACTCTCTCAGGGCTTCGAGGGCTTTTCCCTCGGCGCGCCGGAGAGTTCGATGACCCCGACCCGTCTGCTAATCGACCAGATCTTGCTCGTGCTCGCGATTGTGGTCGCGGGCGTCTGGATTTCGACGCAGTGGGCGGCGGCACATCTGGCGTATCAGTCAGAACTGGGTGCGGCCTGGTTCTGGATCGGCAGCATTCCGGTCTACCGCCCGTGGTCGATCTTTGTCTGGTGGTATCACTTCGACGCCTACGCACCGATCGTCTTTGAGGAAGCAGGGGCTATTGCGGCAACCAGCGGTCTTCTCGGCTGCGGCGTTGCCATTGTCGGCTCGGTATGGCGAGCGCGTCAACGCCAGCATGTCACGACGTATGGTTCGGCCCGCTGGGCGAACGCACGGGATATCCGCAAGGCAGGGCTTCTGGCATCGCGTGGCGTATTCCTCGGAAGCGTCAATGGGCAGTACCTGCGGCATGATGGGCCTGAACACGTCATGGCTTTCGCGCCGACGCGCTCGGGCAAGGGTGTGGGCCTGGTCGTGCCGACGCTTTTCGCCTGGACCGGCTCTGCCATCATTCACGATATCAAAGGTGAGAACTGGCAGCTGACAGCCGGTTGGCGTTCCCGTTTTTCCCACTGCCTCCTGTTCAATCCCACCGATCCGCGCTCGACCCGGTACAACCCGCTCCTCGAAGTACGCCGCGGCATTCACGAAGTGCGCGATGTCCAGAACATCGCGGATATCCTCGTCGACCCCGAAGGGGCCCTGGAACGCCGCAGTCACTGGGAAAAAACCAGCCATTCGCTGCTGGTCGGCGCAATCCTTCATGTTCTCTACGCCGAAAAAGAGAAGACCCTCGCGCGCGTAGCGACCTTCCTGTCCGATCCGGCGCGCAGCTTTGCGAACACGCTCCACGCCATGATGTCGACGAACCATCTCGGCACGCCGGAAGCGCCGCAGGTCCACCCCGTTGTGGCGTCGGCAGCTCGCGAAGTGCTCAACAAGTCGGTGAATGAGCGATCAGGTGTGCTCTCGACTGCGATGTCATTCCTTGGGCTCTACCGCGACCCGACCGTCTCCAGCGTAACCTCGGTATCCGACTGGCGCATTGCCGATCTCGTGTCCGGCAAGCATCCGCTGTCGCTTTACCTGGTGGTGCCCCCCTCGGACATCAGCCGGACCAAGCCGCTCATCCGCCTGATCCTCAATCAGATCGGCCGCCGGCTGACAGAGGAACTCCCGATTCGTCCGGATGCGGTAGGGAAAGGGGGCAAGCATTCGCGCCATCAAATCCTGATGATGCTCGACGAATTTCCGGCGCTCGGACGGCTCGACTTCTTCGAGACAAGCCTTGCTTTTTTAGCTGGCTACGGCGTTCGCGCTTTCCTGATCGCCCAGAGCCTGAACCAGATCGAAAAGGCTTACGGCGAATTCAATTCGATACTCGATAACTGTCATGTTCGCGTGGCGTTCGCGACCAACGATGAGCGCACTGCCAAGCGGATTTCTGATGCTCTCGGGACCGCCACCGAACAGCGGGCAATGCGCAATTATGCCGGTCACCGGCTCGCTCCCTGGCTTGCTCACGTCATGGTGAGCCGGCAGGAGACCGCCCGCGCTTTGCTCACGCCCGGCGAGGTGATGCAGCTCGAACCCAGCGAAGAACTGGTGCTGGTGTCCGGCACGCGTCCCATCCGCGCGTTGAAGCTGCGCTACTACAGCGATCCGACCTTTTCCGGATGTGTTCTTCCGCCGCCGCAGCCTGGCAAGGACGGATATCGGGACATCCCGGCGTCGTCAGCCAACGACTGGTCTGATCAGATCCGGGCCACAGACGACCGTCTGGCGGCGATGGTCGCGTCAGGAGACGACGACGAGGACGGCCTCGATCAGGCACGCCAGCCTGAGACGGAAGGACCATCCATCCCCGTTGAAGACCCAGCTCCGGCAGACGCCTTGGGACTTCCCGATGATGTCGACGATCTCGCGGCTGAAAAGCGCACGATGGATCGCCTCGCCCAGCAGCGCCTAGTGCGCGCGACCTATGCCCTTAATGCCGGCGAACGCGCCGACCAACTCCAACTGGGGCTTTGATCATGACGCGAAAGATCCGCCATCAGGTATTCCTGACAAAGCCAGTAAGTGAGCGCCTTGCGAACCTCGCCGCGGGCCAAGGCGTTAGCAAGTCCGACCTCCTGGCAACGGCTTTTACCGCGTGGCTCGATCGGGGCGCCTACTCCGAACTCGACGGCCTGTTCGGTCGCCGGCTTGATGCAATGACGCACAAGCTCGACCGCTTGGTGAGGGAGAGCAACATCGAGCTCGAGACCCTCGCGCTTTTCATCCGCTATGTTCTGATGGTGAGCCCGCCGCTTGCGGAGAACGATGAGGTCGGGCGCTCGGCGGGCAACCTCCGCTTTGAAGCGTTTCTTTCCCAGGTGGCGCGGCAGGTCGCAACGGCCGCGCGGACGCTGGCCCCCGGAGACAAGCTGTGAACGGCGCCGAGACTGCCGTTCGCCGCCGTGCGATGCTGCGCACGGCCATGGGGCCGGCGATCGAGGCGGCCCTCAGCGATCCGAAGGTCATCGAAATCATGGTCAATCCCGACGGCGCGCTGCGCGTCGATGTGCTCGGCGAGGGCAGGGTGGACACAGACGTGCGGATCGCGCCCGAACAGGTCGAGCGGATCATCCGCCTTGTCGCCAGCCATGCCCGCGCCGACGTCCACGCCGACAGGCCGATCGTATCGGCGGAACTTCCGCCGCACGGTGAAGGCGCGGGCGAACGCTTCGAAGGTGTGCTGCCGCCGGTCTCGCTGGCACCATGCTTTTCCATCCGCAAGCCGGCCGCGCGCATCCATACGCTCGCCGACTACGTCGCGGATGGCATCATGCCGGTGGAAGCCGCAGAAATGCTGCGCGCCGCCGTCCTCGATCACCGCAGCATTCTCGTCGTCGGCGGCACCAGCTCCGGCAAGACCACGCTCGCCAATGCTCTGCTTGCCGAGATGGCCGCGCTCGACGAACGTTTGGTGCTGATCGAGGACACACGCGAGCTGCAAAGCCCGGCGCCTGATACGGTCGCCCTGCGCACCCGGCAGGGCGTCGCCACCATCGCCGACCTCGTCCGTTCGACCCTGCGCTTGCGGCCTGACCGTATCATCGTCGGGGAAGTGCGTGGGCCAGAAGCGCTCGACATGCTCAAGGCCTGGAATACCGGCCATCCCGGCGGGATCGCCACGATCCATGCCAACGGCGCTTCGGCCGCGCTGCACCGCCTCGAGGGGCTGGTGCAGGAGGCGGTCGTCACGGTGCCGCGCCATCTCATTGCCGAGGCCATCGATCTCATTGTCGTCATTTCCGGGCGGGGCCTGGCACGCCGGATTTCGGCCATCGCCAACCTCGACGGCTTCGATCCCGTTAGCGGCGAATACCGCCTGCACGAGCTCTGCTTCCCGTCCGTCCGCTTCCCTTCCACCAAGCAAGGAGAATGACCCCATGAAGACGTCACGACTTCAGCGCTTCGGCATGCGCCCCGATCCACGGACCGCCGTGCTCGCGGCCGCTGCAATGGCAGCGTCGCTCACCGTCACCGCGCAGAGCTGGGCTGCTGGTTCCGGAATGCCCTGGGAGGAGCCGCTCGAACAGATCCTCGAATCCGTGCAGGGTCCGGTCGCCAAGATCGTCGCGGTCATCATCATTATCGTCACTGGCTTAACCTTGGCCTTTGGCGAGACCTCGGGCGGCTTTCGCCGGCTGATCCAGATTGTCTTCGGCCTCTCGATCGCCTTTGCCGCATCGAGCTTCTTCCTCTCGTTCTTCAGCTTCGGCGGCGGAGCGCTGATCGCATGAATGCGGCCGGCCAGCACATCGAGGGCTTCGAGGTCCCGATCCATGTGAGCCTTGGCGCTCCGATCCTCCTCGGCGGCGCGCCGCGCGGGATCGCGATCCTCAACGGCACGCTCGCCATGGCCGTCGGCCTCGGACTCCAGCAGTGGCTGGCCGGCCTCTTCATCTGGGCGGCGGGACACAGCCTCGCCGTGCTCGCTGCACGGCGCGATCCCGATTTTGCGCCTGTGTTGCTGCGCCACTTGCGCCAGAAAGGATACCTCGCGTGCTGAACCTCGCCGAATATCACAGCAAGGCAGGGCGCCTTGCCGATCATCTGCCCTGGGCCGCGCTGGTCGCGCCGGGCGTCGTCCTCAACAAGGACGGCAGCTTCCTGCGGGTTCTTGAATTCCGCGGGCCCGATCTGGAATCGGCGACCGAGGCCGAACTGGTCTCGATCTCGGCGCGCGCCAACAATGTCCTTCGCCGGTTCGGCTCGGGCTGGGCCCTGTTCTTCGAGGCCGAGCGGCGCGAAGCTGCCAGCTATCCAGACGATGCGTTTCCCGATGCCGCCAGCTGGCTCGTCGACCGCGAGCGCCGCGCTGCATTCCTTGCCGAGCACAAACATTACGAAAGCGCCTATTACCTGACGCTGACCTGGCTGCCGCCTGCCGACAGCGAGGATGCCGCCGGGCGCAAGCTGGTCGAGCGCGCAGACGACGAGAAGGGGCGTGACTGGCGGGCTTCGCTTGGCGGCTTCATTGCCGAGACCGATCGTGCGCTTGATCTCTTCGACGGGTTCATGCCCGAGATCCGTGCGCTGGGTAGCAGGGAACTGCTGACCTATCTGCACACGACGATCTCGGATCGCCGCCATCCGGTGCGGGTCCCAGAGACGCCGATGTATCTCGATGGCCTCCTCGTCGACACGCCGCTGGTCGGCGGGCTCGAACCGATGCTGGGCGACCGCCACATCCGGACAATCTCGGTGCTCGGATTTCCGAACGTCAGCCGCCCCGGCATCCTCGATGCGCTCAACCATCAGGACTTTGCCTACCGCTGGGTCACGCGCTTCATCGCGCTCGACAAGTCCGAGGCGACCAAGGTCCTGACCAGCCTGCGCCGGCAGTGGTTCAACAAACGCAAATCGCTGACCGCCATGCTGCGCGAGGTGATGTACAACACGCCGGCGCAGCTTCTCGACAGCGATGCCGACAACAAGGTGGCCGATGCCGATCTAGCGCTTCAGGCCTTGGGCGGCGATCATGTTGCCTTCGGCTACCTGACGACGACGATCACCGTCAGCGACACGACACGCAGCGCGGTCGACGCCAAGATGCGGCAGGTCGAACGCGTGCTGGGCGGGCTCGGCTTCACCACGATCCGCGAGCGGGTCAACGCGGTCGAAGCCTGGCTCTCGTCAATACCGGGACACGTCTACGCCAATGTCCGTCAGCCGCTGGTCCATACCCTGAACCTGGCTCACCTGATGCCGCTCTCGGCCGTCTGGGCCGGACCGGCACGCAACGATCATCTGGGTGGCTCGGTCCTGCTTCATGCCAAAACCTCAGGCTCGACACCGTTCCGGCTGTCAACGCATGTCGGCGATGTCGGGCACATGTTCGTCGCGGGCCCGACCGGGGCCGGCAAGTCGGTACTGCTGGCGTTGATGATCCTGCAGTTCCGCCGCTATGCGAATGCGCAGGTCTACATCTTCGACAAGGGGCTGTCCGCGCGGGCGGCGGTGCTGGCTTGCGGCGGCACGCATCACGCGCTCGGGCTTGGCGGCGAGAACGGTTCGCTGGCGTTCCAGCCACTGCGCGACATTGATGATCCCGCGCAGCGCGCCTGGGCGGCGGAATGGATTGGCGCGATCCTGGCGCAGGAGAACGTCACCGTCACACCGGAAGTGAAGGATCAGGTCTGGCTGGCGCTCGGAAGCCTTGCGAGCGCGCCGCCCGCTGAACGGACGATCACGGGTCTCACTCTCTTGCTGCAATCGAAGGCGCTGCGCACTGGGCTCGGACCTTACACGATCGACGGGCCCTATGGCGGCCTGCTCGACGCTTCGGAGAGTTCGCTCCATCTCGCCGACCTCCAGTGTTTCGAGACCGAGGCGCTGATGGGACACGGCTCCGTTGTCGGTCCCGTGCTGACCTATCTGTTCCATCGGCTTGAGGAACGCTTCGACGGTCGTCCGACCTTGCTGGTGCTCGACGAGGCCTGGATCTTCCTCGACCATCCGCTCTTCGCCGCGCGCATCCGCGAATGGCTGAAGGTCCTGCGCAAGCGCAATGTCTCGGTGCTGTTTGCGACGCAGAGCCTCGCCGACATCGCCGGTTCGCCGATTGCGCCGGCGCTGATCGAAAGCTGCCCGCAGCGCATTCTGCTACCGAATGACCGGGCGGTGGAGCCGCAGAGCCGCGAGATATACGAGCGCTTCGGGCTCAGTGAGCGGCAGATCGAGCTGATCGCGCGCTCGACGCCCAAGCGCCACTACTACCTGCAATCGGCGCGCGGGAACCGGCTGTTTGAGCTGGGGCTGGGCGATGTGGCGCTGGCGCTGTGTGGCAGTTCCGATCCGATGACCCAGGCGCGGATCGACGCCGTGCTCGCCGAGCACGGTCAGGGCGAGTTCTTCGCGCGCTTTCTCGCCGGCACGCACGCCGCCTGGGCGGCCGACCTGATCGGCACCTACCCCGGTCCGGGGAGCTGACCTGACCGGGCGAAATGAACTCTTGTGACACGACGTGAAGGAGAATGCCGATGAACATTTCGTCTCGCCCACATGCTCCAAAGCAGCCCCGGAAGCTGGGTGCTGGCATCGGAATGCTCGCTTTGGTGGCCGCCGGCGCCATCGTCTTCGACGCAATGATCACCAGCCCACCTGCGCATGCGCTGGTGGTCTACGATCCCACCAACTACGCCCAGAACGTCCTGACGGCGGCGCGCGCGCTGCAGCAGGTCAACAATCAGATCAAGTCGCTGCAGAACGAAGCGCAGAGCCTCGCGAATGAGGCGAAGAACCTCTCGACGGTCAGTTTTCCGGAGCTTCAGGCGCTGACCCAGACGCTCCAGAAGATCGATACGCTGATGGGGCAGGCCCAAAACATCCAGTTCAAGGTCGCGAGCGTCGACCAGCAGTTCAGCAAGCTCTATCCTGATGCCTTCGGTCAGTCGCTGAAACTCGACGATTCTGTGACTGCCGCGCGTTCGCGGCTCGATACGCAGGTCGCCGCCTATCGCCAGACGGTGACGATGCAGGCGCAGATCGCCGAGAACGTCGAGGCCGACGCCACGACCATGAATGCACTGGTCCAGCGAAGCCAGGGCGCCGAGGGCACCTTGCAGGCACTGCAGGTCACCAACCAGCTGCTCGCGTTGACGGCCAAGCAGCAGTTCCAGATCCAGCAGATGTTGGCCGCTCAGTTCCGCGCGCAGGCCGTGAGCGACGCCAATAGCGCCCAGTCCGAGAGCGAAGCCGACGCGGCGACCAGGAAGTTCCTGGGCACCGGCTCGGCCTACACGCCGAACTAGACCGCAACCCCATCCCGACAGCGGCGGCGGATCGCCTCTCCTGCCGCCGCGCCCGCGGGGCACGTGCAATCGGCCCCGGCCGTGCCCCGCGGGCACCCACCACCTCAGCGCTGCGCTGAGCGCGATGTCGCGCGCTTGGCCCGCTCGCCAAGACAGGACGATCGCACGTGGACGACCTCAACATCATCGATCAGTTCATGACCGCTTTCATCCGCTATATCGACAGCGGCTTCGGGCTGCTTGGCGGCGATGTGCGGTTCCTTACCGCAACGCTGATCGCGATCGATGTGACGCTGGCCGGTTTGTTCTGGTCGCTTGCCGGCGAGGACAATGTGCTCGCCAAGTTCATCCGCAAGGTGCTCTATGTCGGCGCCTTCGCCTTCATCATCAACAGCTTCTCGGCGCTCGCCGACATCATCTTCCATTCCTTCGCGCAGGCCGGGATCACGGCCGGTGGAGGATCGCTCACTGCGGACGATCTGCTTCGCCCCGGGCGTCTGGCCGGCACCGGGTTCACGGCAGCATGGCCGCTCCTTGAGCAGGCCTCGAAGCTCCTCGGCTTCACCAGCTTCTTCAAGAACTTCCTGACGATCGCCGTACTGCTGATCGCCTGGCTGCTGGTGATCCTCGCCTTCTTCATTCTCGCGGTGCAGATGTTCGTCTGCATCATCGAGTTCAAGCTGGTGGGGCTTGCCGGCTTCATTCTCGTTCCCTTTGCGCTATGGAACCGGACCAGTTTCCTGGCCGAGCGTGTGCTGGGGCATGTGGTGAGTTCGGGCATCAAGGTCATGGTGCTAGCCGTGATCGTTGGGATCGGCTCGAACTTCTTCGATCAGTTCACCCAGGCGCTGCAGGGGCAGGAACCCGACATCGGGCAGGCCATGAGTCTGGTGCTGGCAAGCCTCGCGCTCTTCGGCCTCGGCATCTTCGCGCCATCGGTCGCCAGCGGCCTTGCATCGGGAGCCCCGCAGCTTGGAGCGGGCGCGGCTGCAGGTACGGCGCTTGGCGCCGGCGGCATCGCCATGCTGGCAGGGGGAGGGGCCGTTGCCGGCGCGCGTCTCGCCGGCACGGCGCTGGGGGGTATCCGTGCCGGTACTTCGATGGGCAGCAGCGCGGCGGCCGCAAGTTCGGCCAGCCATGGCGGCGGGGCTCATGCAGGGTCGACGGTAAGCCATTCAGCGGTTTCTGGCGCGGCGGACAGTCACGCCGCCCCCTCGACTTCTGGGCCGTCCGCCTCCCCACCTACTTCCAGCGGAGCCGCACCCTCTTCACAATCCGATACTTCGCCGCCTTCATCTTCCGCACCGGGCGCGTCCGCCGAAGGGGGCGAAGGCGTGCCTGCCTGGGCCAAGGTCATGCGCGCCGAGCAGACAGCTCGTCATCGCCGCGACGTCGCCATCCACGCTGTCCAGCAGGGTGATCGCGGTGGCGGCGCAACCACTCCCGACATCAGCGAAAGGAACGACTGACCCATGCGCTTCAAACGCAGCGTCCAGCTCTATGGGCGCACACCGCTTCCCGAAACGCCCTTCCAGCGCGCCGCGCAGCTTTGGGACGAACGGATTGGCTCCGCCCGTGTCCAGGCCCGGAACTGGCGGATCATGGCCTTCGGTTGCTTCGGCCTTTCCTGTGGGATGGCGGCAGGCCTCATCTGGCAGTCGCTCCAGAGCAGGGTGGTGCCTTATGTCGTCGCGGTGGATAGGCTTGGTGAGCCCCACGCTGTCAGTAAAGCCGAGGCTGGTTATCAGCCGACCGATCCGCAGATAGCCTGGGCCTTGTCCAAGTTCATCGGACATGTGCGCGGGCTCTCGCTCGATCCGGTGATCATGCGCGATGGCTGGCTTGAAGCCTATGACTTCTCGACCCAGCGCGGCAGTCGGTTCCTCAGCGAATACGCGAGGGGCTCAGGCGCGCTAACGGGGCTCGGCGAGCGGACAGTCTCGGTCCAGGTCACCAGCGTGGTTCGGGCCTCGAACAAGAGCTTCCAGGTCAAATGGATCGAGAACGCGTTCGAGCGCGGCAGCGCGGCCGGCACCAGCCACTGGACCGCGATCCTGACCATCGTCCAGCAGGCACCGCGCGACAGCGAGACCCTGCGGAAGAACCCGCTCGGTATCTATGTCGATGCCATCGACTGGAGCCGGGAGCTCGATGTGCCTGGTCCTGGCGCCGCAGCGACACCGGCAAGCTCTGTCCGAGAGGAGGCTGCTGCCGCCCCATCCGTTCTTGCCGATCCCAATCCCAATCCGGAACAAGTCAAGGAGGTACTGCCATGAAGACTTCGCTACTGGCTGCGGCTGCCTTTGCCGTGGGCGTCCATCCGGCAGACTTGCCGGCGCGGGCGAAAGCGCCGACGAGTGCCATGAGCCGCTTCAGCGCCGAACCGTCGCCAACTGCCTGGGTCAATGCCCGCCAAGTCTACCTCTGGTCCGACGGCACCGTGTACCATGCCTATACGCAGCCCGGTATGATCACCGACATCGCGTTGCAGGCGGGCGAGGGGCTGATCGCGGTCGCCGCCGGCGACACTGCGCGCTGGGTGATCGGCGATACCTCCAGCGGAAGCGGCGAGGACAAGCGCACGCATGTCCTGGTGAAACCGTTCAGCACGGGCCTCGCGACCAACATCGTCATCACCACCGATCGGCGCACCTACCATTTGCTGCTGACTAGCCGCCCGAGCGCGGGCATGTCCGCGCTCTCGTGGAATTACCCGCTCGATGAACTGGTTGCCGTGAAGGCTGCGCAAGCCGCATCCGAGGCGGCGAAGCCGGTTGCCGCGGGGCTTGGCGTTGAGCAGCTCTACTTCGGCTACGTGATCACCGGCGATGCGCCGACCTGGGGGCCAATCAGGGCTTTCGATGATGGTCGGCAGACCTTCATTGAGTTTCCGTCGTCAATCGGTGTCGACGAAGCTCCGCCGCTGTTCCTGATTGCCGCCGACGGTACGGCCGAACTGGTCAACTACCGCATGAAGGGACGCTTTTATGTGGTGGATCGCATCTTCAACGTCGCCGAGCTTCGGCTTGGAACGAAGAAGCAACAGATAGTGCGCATCACTCGAGGCGGCGAAGGGAGGGCGCGGCGATGAGCGAGGTGCTGGAAGCAGGCGATGCCATACAGGTTCCGCGCCCCGTAGCGATCTCGCAGGAGGTGCAGTCCGGGCCGAGTGAAATTCCGACGTCCGCGCCGAAGCTCGATCCCGAGACGCTGGCAATTCGTGCCCGCACGCCGCGTGTTACTCGCTTCCGCAAGGAAGTAATCATCGGCGGGAGCGTTCTGGCTTCGATTGCCATTATTGGGATAGCGTGGATTGCGCTGAAGCCGAGGATCATGGGGCACGTCGTGGCGGATAGCATGATGTCCCAGCCGGATCGAAAGCCTGCGGACGACGCGCTGGCCGGGCTCCCCAAGAGCTATGGAGATGTGCCGAAGCTTGGTCCGCCGCTTCCGGGCGATTTGGGGCGGCCGATCCTGAAGGCACAGCAGCGACAGTTGGCCAACCCCAGCATGGAGCCGATTGCCGCTTCACGCGTCGACGAAGCTCAGCAGCGACAAGCAGCAGACCTCAAGGCAGCGAGGCAATCCTCGCTGCTCATTCAGGGAGCGCGCGCACCAGCTGGCACGCCAGGCGTTGCCGCCACGACTGCGCCGGAGGTTTCAATCGGCCCAAGACAGTTAGCGAATAGCGATACATCGAGTTCGGCGGCGGACCGCAAAACCCAATTCGCCGAGAAGCTCGACCAGCGCGGCGATGTAAACCCGCACAGTCTGGCGGCTCCGGTTTCGCCCTATATGGTGATGGCAGGCAGCGTCATCGCAGCCAGCCTCGTCACGGGCGTGAATTCCGATGTGCCGGGGATGGTCATTGCGCAGGTCACGCAGAACGTCTTCGACAGCGCGACGGGTCAGACCTTGCTCATTCCGCAGGGTGCAAGGCTGATTGGCAAGTACGACAGCGTCGTGGCCTACGGCCAGAGCAGGGCACTGGTCATCTGGCAACGCCTTGTGATGCCCGATGGCAAGTCGCTTCGGCTCGACAACATGCCGGCGACCGATCCATCGGGCTACTCGGGCCTCTCGGACCGGGTGAACAACCATACTGGACGGCTGCTCAAGGGCGTCGCGATCGCTACGCTTCTTGGCATTGGCACGGAACTTTCGATAACCGGCGAGAGCGATCTGGTTCAGGCGATCCGGGAGTCCGCTCAAACCAGCGTGTCACGCGCCGGGGATCAAATCACGCAGCGCAATCTCGATATTCAGCCTGCTATCGATATCCGGCCGGGCGCGCCGGTAAGACTTGTGGTGCGGCAGGATTTGGTACTGGCGCCTTGGAAAACGGAGGGTGGACGATGAGCACGATCAAGCTGTCGAAACTGCCGGACAAGACGCCGGTCAAACTTGCGATCATGGTCGCGCCCGAACTTCACCACAGCTTGCAGCAGTATGCGAAAGTCTATGCCGCCGCCTACGGGGACGAGGTTCAGATACCGGAATTGATACCTGCAATATTGATGGCTTTCCTCAATGCGGACCGCGGCTTTCAGCGGCTGAGAGGTCGGAGTTGAACGGGTTAGAGTTCTCGAGGCTGGCCCAGGTCAGCACCGGGGAGGGGGGCAACACAAACCATCCCGAAAGAATTCTACGGCTTTCTGCTGTGCTTGAACGCACGGGTCTGACTCGCTCGACGCTCTACAGGAAAATTCAGGCCGGCACGTTTCCACGTCAGGTTCGCGTCGCCGACCGTTGCACGGGTTGGCGCGAAAGCGCCATTACAGGGTGGCTCAATGATCCGCTGTCGTACTGGGATGGCGAGCCCTAAAAGCGTCGAGCGTTGCGTATGAGGGGTTAAGGGAAATTCGGTGGGCGATGAATGATCTCCCTGTCGCCGCTGGTTTCCAAAGCATCTGAGCGACTGCGATTGGGACTTTTGCGACGGTCGGCTTGCGAGGAAGCGCTGCAGGAAAGCGGCCATTCACGGGCCAGCAGGATCCTCCTGCCGAAGGGCGGCAAAGCAAACTTCGTTGCAGTTGCCGAGGCAACGGCGCGCCCTGAAAGCGCACCGTCCGATGCATGTCCATTGGCCGAACGGGAATCGCTTTGGTATGCGGTGAGTGGTAGAAACAGGATTCGATATCCTCACCGCACCGCCCCTGCTACGGTCAATGTTATGAAAGATTCAGGCGGCGACCCGGGAGGGACAATGAACTGATGCTTGATTTAAACCGTGCGAGAACTCTTCGGATGAACCGACTGACGTGTGTATTGTGCCCAGGGTGGCAAGCGGATGCCGTCCGAGCCTGGATGGTGAACAGCCTCCCCTGTCTGGGTTAATTGTCCGCCGTGGACAATTATCTCACTCTGGCAAGCGCAATTCTGAGGGATGCCCGTCGCCCCATGTCGCCCAAGGAGATTCTTCAGGCCGCATATCAGCGCCAGATTGTGCCAGCAGACCTGTATGGGAAGACTCAGCATAAAACGCTGCAAGCCCGACTGTCCGAAGATATATTGCGTCATAAATCTAAGAGCCAGTTCATGCGAACCGGTCCGGGTCGATTTTTTTTACGCTCTTTCGTAACCGATAAAGGAATCCCAAACCGTTATAAGTCGGAATACAATGGCCCTTTTAGGGCTGACCAACTGCGCAGATTTCTTGTTCCAATTGTTTTGCCTCTGAAGACAGCGATAGTCGACGGCTTTCAAGAATTGGGAACATTGGATGAACTGTTACCCAATCAAATAGAATATGCAGAACTCGCCTCCATCTGGAATGATCCGGATATGATTTTTATAAGGGTGATGGTGGTTCTGCGCTACAATGACGGCATATTCCTATACCGCGCGTCACAGCCGCATGGTGACATTATAGAGTCGACGCTGTCACTTGGCGCAGTAGGATTCGTGAGAATTGAAGACAAATCCCTTTTTTCCAATGATCCATTGGGTTTAAATGAATCTGCACATCGGACGCTCATCGAAAGGCTTCAGTTCGGAGCGGCACAGTTGGATGCGCTACAAGCGCCAAATAGTTCCAAAGATGTTCGTCTCATCGTGGGAGCGATTGAAGAGCAGCGAGCAACTCCCATCATTGCGGTCTATACATTTGTCTGCAGCGAAAATTTCTCATTGCCGGAGGCTCTTCCACCGGAGACTTTAGTTTGGCGAAAATTTCCTATCCAGATCAACAATCTGGATGATCTTGATCCTTGGTCTAGATTTATTGTCGCAAACGAACGAATGCATTCAGCGATAGGGGTTTAAACTCGTCCTTATTCCAGCGCTTCGAATAGCTTGTCGACCGGTAGGAAGCGAAGCAACTCTGCAATTGTCCGCATTCCAATCTTCCGCCACGCATCGTCACCCTTGGATGGATCGGCAACGTCCGAGATGACTCGGAGCATGCTGACTTTTACGTTGAAAGCATCCGCCGCCGCACAGACGCCCCCTGCTTCCATCTCAACGCCCAAGAGTTTGTCTGCGTGTCCTAGCAGTGTTTTGCGCCATTCGTCACTTGCGACAACTTCGTCAGCGCTCGCCATTTCTCCATAGTCAACCGAAGGGCGCCTATCAGCTGGCCAGTCAGCTTTTTCAATAGCGGCGGCGATCCAATCGTCCTTCGGAAAAGCGTCAGATTGCAAAAGAGCCGCCAAAGCCCCGCTCAAAGCATAATCGCGCTGGCGGAATTTAGAGTTTGCTGTCCCTTCCGTATTGTCGATCACTTTCCGTGATGCGAGGTCGACGACCTTTTCGACGCAAACCAAATGACCTTGGGTGACATTTTTCTCGGCGAAACCCCCGCCCAATCCGACGATCAGGATCATCTTAGGCTTTGCTTGCCCTCGTTTTTCCAAATAGCGTGTCACTTCAACGGCGGCGCGGACACGTCCCATCCCTTTTGAGCAGATTACTTCGACAGGATGGTCCCCCAATTTGCCGGTCGCATAAGGCGGAACATGATGCTTTTGAAAGCCTAGTTGCTTGGCTAACACCTCAAGCTCCTCATCCAGCGCGACGAAGAGGGCTAGATCGGCGATTGGTTGGGTCGTCACTTTGGCTACTCGCATTTGGGGCTGAGGCTGAGGCTGGAGCTGTGTTGGTACCGTAGTTGAGATCGAGGCTCTTGAAGTCAATCCATGCTGCAGGACAATGGCTTGTGCAACATCCCCCATCGCGTCCGCTAGCTCAAACAACTCGATGTCGCCTGGGAGATTGAAAACGTTATTGAAGCGTGCGGCGAACTCGCCCCACCTGAAGGAAGATTGGGCGGCAGCCCTGGCGGCGTGAAAGCGAAGTGTCAGCAACGACTCCGCTTTCTCAGCAAGCGCTACATAAGCGTCGATGAAGGCGACGAAACCGGGTTTTTTCCGGAGAGATACCAAGATTGATGCGGGCGCATCAATTAACAAATTCCAAAGAGAGAAGCTGTCGAGAAATGCTTCTAGTCTTTCGAAGCAGAAGGATCGTGGCTTCCGTGGAAGTAAAAAATCCTCAATCATATGCGGCAAACGGGTAAGAGCGACTAATTTATATTCTGCGCAATATTGAGAAAAATAAGTGTGCTGCAGAACGCTCCGCAGCTCACGCTTCGCTTGCAAAGCTGACGGATCCAACATTGGTGAGATAGCAGCCCATGTCAAAGCTGTACTTTCCTGGTTAAGAATGCCGGGAATCCCAGTCAGTTGGTCGATGTCTTTAGCCGAGAGAATCTTCTTGACGGGGTGCCAAATCCTGCGGCCGCGCTCTGCGTCGCCCTCCCAGCCGCTTAAGATGCCTTCCGTAATGTGGCTCTTCCGCCGGATTAGACCTTTGGCATTTTCCCCAAGAAAACCCAGCCGACGATCGCTAAACAAACCAGAATAACGGTCGCGCATTGGCATATAATCACTGCGCTTTTTCTCGGCATAGTCGCTGAGGCTTGCCTCGCGGAGAGGAAATCGGATGAGTGCCGTCTCCAGAAACTCCTTGTAAACCTCCGCCCAACGAAAGGCGACCTCATCCTCTAAAATGAAGCCCGGGGGAGCAAAGCAATGATCTTCGCACAGTATAGCGGCTGCATTGATTGCCCGAGATAGAAGGCGTGGATGGATATTTCCGTAGTGCGCGTCAAAAAGGCCGTAGATTTCCCTACTATCTCTATTCAAAAAATGCAGGAATACATTTGACCTCACTTCTGGAATGGGCCGATAATCGCTGAAACGTGGTCAAAGAGGTCGCCCAAGGTCCCATTGTTGACAAGGGTATGATCGGTTACGAACATGTCGAGTTCGGTCTCAGACCTATGGGTACCATTCTGGTATGGATCAAACTGCTGCCCTCGGCGGCCCAGACGAGTTACACGGTCGTCTTCAGAGGCATCGACCCGAATAATCGTACACCCCAGGGCCTTAGCAAGGGCGTGGTCGGTCGCAAAGCGCAGCGAGTCGATCACGATAGACTCACCTTCGGCTAGATCGTGTAGCGCAGCGCGCAAGAAGATACTGGGATCAATGGGTGTTAGAGCATCATCGAGCATTTGGGTGGAGGCCTTGTCCTCATTCCCGAAGAGCATGCGCGAAATTCGGCGGCAGACCGCGCCCGTCTTGACGATGCGGCATCCAGTCAGGCCGTGCAAGATCTTCGCCGCCTCTGACTTTCCCGACCCACTTTTACCAACCAGCGCAAACCGACGCTCTTGCATCATTTCTGACATAGATAGTCCGAGAATTGCCCGACGATATGCGTTTCGACCACTTTATGATCAAGCCCCCGAACTTTTGATACACGATCAATCAGTCTAAATACAAGAACTTCATAATGCTTAATAATAGGAGGAAAGGACTTAACAGCTTTAGCACTATATCTCAGTGAGAAGGCCAGATGCTCGTTGCTCATCCTGCCGTCCTTTTTCGCAACCACAAAAGCAAGCGCTTGGAGCTTGTCCATCGCCTTCACAAACCGTGCTTCTTTGGTGCGCTGATGTATGACGTCATCAAGATAGTCAGCTTGTAAAGCTGCAGCGGTGGGACTTAGATGACTCAGATACTGCTTCATTGCTTCAAGTTCGGCCAAGTCTTTGCGCACTCTCGCATCAACCTGAAAAGCATGCGACGTTTGACCCCGCCCGTCTTTTCCAACTGGGTCGTAATCCCCGGTGATCATCTCTAGTTTGTCGTGAAGGATCGCAAGGGCGAGCACTCGGCCTAGATCAAGATTTGAGAAGTGGCTCGCAACCATAAGCGCTGCGTCAGCGACACTCCAGCTATGAGCCGCTACGTTTTCTAGCTTGTAGCCGGGTTCGGCATCATCGGCGAGATGGGCGGCGCGCGACTCTTCGCCCCAATGGATCTGATCGAGGTACCGTCGAACCAGTTGGAGATTTAATGCCTCCATGATAGCGTCGATGTCGCGCATAGCGTCAGTGAGCGACGGAGATGCGAATCCGATCGTGTCGGCGGGACTTACTTTAGGAAGAGGTAACACAGTCGCCATTGTTCAGCCCATTGGCATCAAATTAGATTTCGATCTGCTCAGACCCGCCGAATTATCACGACCCCTTCTTGCACAGTCAGCTCAGCATGATGACGTTCTCCCCACGGCAAGTAATATACTTATTTTTCGTGCATATAGCAACTCGCTCCCAGCAACGCTCGACAGCGTCGTTTTAGGTCACGAGGGAGCCCTGCGGAGACGGGCGCGCCGCGCGCCATGACGTGGGCCTATGGCAGGGGGGGGCCCAATTAACCCTTCCTGTCGATTTACAATGGACGTCTCCGATGCTTGCCGGGTGGCAGGCCAGCGCTACAGACTTGCTTTCGAGAGCGAACATGCCCGTAAATACCCAGAAATAGGTGAATTTTTCGGCATCCGACACCGAGTGAGGGTCAGCTATTCCCAAATCGGCTATGGACCGAACATTCGCCTAGCGGAAAAGGCGCCCAGACGAAGGAAAGCTGACAAGCCGCAACTGGGAACATGAAATTGACTGCTGAACGACCGGGAAGGGTCGACGGCGGGGCGGTAGCCACGCGCCCATCCAAGCCGCTCAATTGGGAAATGAGCGCGCCTAGGAGCGCTCAGTCCCCTTATGACTGAGGCTGGGACAAATCCGTCGTTCCCGGCTTGCCACTTGAAGGAATAATCCACGCTCCAGCCTTTGCACGGGCGCCATCGTCGATTGACGGAGGTTGGGCCAGGCGCGGAATGTCGAGTCTTGGTGGCGGCAGTGGCTGTGACGCGCAGTCAGTAAGTATAACCCCCAAGAATCCCCCCTGCTTCCGTAATTCACGGCGTAGAGTTGCCATGTTTCATCGAATGTGATGTCTATGCATTTGGCATAACGCCAGGGGGGACTATCATGATTTCGATTCCGCGCTTGATATCGATAACCGCCTTCTCGATTTTAATTTCGAGTAACGCACATTCTCAAGACTACATACCAATGCCAAAACCAGATTTGAATAAATCTATTGTCAGCAATCTGGGGGTTGCCGGAGTTCCAAATATTGCAGCCGTAGCATCTGGGGCATCAATAAACAAAAGCACAGTTACTCCGGATCCATTTACATGCACTACTCCGCCTACCATGCAGGAGCTGACAACAAATACGACCACCAGGGACATGACTGGTTCAATGGCATTTTCGCTTGGAATCCCCTTGGGAGCAGCGTCGGCAAATGCCAAGTCACGGGTTCTTGTTCAGGACTGGACTCGTTCCAAGCCATGCCTGTCTACGGACGGAACGACGCAGCTGATATATGGTCAAGCTGTTCGAGTTATTGTAAGCATTTCAGAAATTGACGCGAAGGCGACCATGGCGACAATCGCTGCGCAAGCAACTCTGAACGGTAAGGCTAGCTCGATTGAAGGAATGTTGGTCGGCATCACAGATCCTACTGCACAAGCTGCCATGACGGGTTTGCTTGGACCTCTTGATGTTGAGAATTTCAAAGACAAATCACTCGTGGTCAAAAGCGTAGCTGATCAAGTTCTGAGCGGAACTGGCGGCACGGTTCAATTTATCGGCGTTGTACCGCGGAAGACTGATCTTAGTGTTGCAGTTGCCTCTAGTTATGCGCTGCAGCAGATAGCCAACCAAAAATCCTGCACCGAGACTAAAGGGAAATTCCCAGCCGCGTCGCTGCCTGTTGCGAGTGGAATAGAAGTTGTTTATGTTTCTCTTACAGGAACTTGTAGCAGCGATAAGCCAGATGCAGTTGCGAAGGCTACGGCTCAGCAAGCGTTGCTAGGGGTAAAGCTCAGCATGTAATCAAGTGCGCGGCGGAGTTACGGTGTCATGCACTTACTTCGCCGCGCGCCTTCTGTTGAATAGCAAACAGAGGTTTCGACGTTGTTAGGTCGGAGCACCAGCGTCCTCTTTGTCGTGCACTGCCGCCCGACCGCTTAATAGAACGGTTGCAGCGGGAACGGTCATTCATGCGCACGCCGCGAAACGTCCAGAGTTGGTCGGTAGCTGGCTCCGAGTGAGTGTCAGCTATTCCCGCTACCCGACTCCGAACCGGACAGTCGCCTCCCGGCCAGTCGTGGGCATCCAAAACGGGAAACCTGCCGGTCCGCACTTGGGAGCGTAAAATTGGGTGCTGAACGACCGGGAAGGGTCGAATCCGTTCGTCCCATACGCCAACCGTCCATCGCCCCTGCGAGGAACTGCAGCCGGCTGCCAAGCTTAAATGACCAGGTGCCGACCGGGCGCCGTTGCTCCATGGAGGACAAGACATGACGCTCGAAGGCAGGAAAATCGCAATTCTTATCGCCCCTCGCGGGACCGAAGAGTCCGAATTCGTCCAGCCCAAGCAGGCGATCGAGCAGGCAGGCGGCACAGTAACGGTTGTAGGTCTCGAGGAGGGTGAGGCCAAGACCAATAACGGCGATCTGGGCCCAGGTGGCAGCTACAAGGTCGACAGAACTGTAGCGGACGTTAGCGCCGACGAATTCGACGGCTTGATCATTCCTGGAGGTACGGTCGGCGCCGACAGGTTGCGTGCCGACGATGAGGTCATAGACTTTGTCAGCGCCTTCTTCCGGCAGAAGAAGCCCGTGGGCGCGATCTGCCACGGCCCTTGGCTCCTCGTCGAAGCAGGCGTAGTCGAGGATCGCGAACTGACCTCCTATTCGTCGATCCACACTGACATCGAGAACGCAGGCGGCAACTGGACAGATCAGGAGGTGGTTGTCGACGAGGGCCTCGTCACCAGCCGCAATCCCCACGATTTGCCTGCCTTTTGCGCGAAGCTCGTCGAGGAGTTCGTCGAGGGCCGCCAAGCTGACGCGTGAAGCAAGCGGTTGGGCGGGCTCGAAAGCGGACCCTTTGCTGGTGCTGTGAATTTAGCTCGGGAACGGCCAGAATGGGTCGGCTACCGACCCAGCTGAGCTCTGGTTAGCAAGGAAGCTTGTTCGTACCCTTCATCGCGAAGCCCGCCAATTCCTTCACCGATAAGATCAGCTCCTACTCGCTCCTCGGGGGCAGGGGGGTGAGCCCCCGAGGATGGCAATCATTCAAGTTTAAGTTCCAAGTTTTTCGGCGTTTTCAAGATAATCCGCCCACCATACCATCATATTGCGACGGTGGGAGAGGTATCTAGCCGAATTGTATGCCGCTCTCACACCTCGCGAGACATGGGCCAATTGGTGCTCGATCCAATCGGGTTCGAAAAGGCCGCTCTCGTTGAGAACCGTGCTGGCAAGACCGCGAAAGCCGTGCACGGTGGCCTTTCCGCGAAGGCCAATGCGGTACATGATGTCGAGCATCCTGTTTTCGCTAATCGTGAGGGTTTTCGAGTTGGCGACAGGAAACAGATATCTACCGAGCTTCATGTCGCCGGCCCTGAGGTAGACGTTCAGGCCTCGGATGTCTTTCAGCAGCGTAATCGCCTGCGGTGGCAGCGGCACGATATGTTCCGATCGCATTTTCATGCGCTCGCTTGGAATTCTCCAGATCGGCTCGCTGCCGTCGAGATCCTCGAATTCCGACCACTCGGCGAATCGGGTTTCTTGCGTTCGAACCATTGTCAGCATCGTCCAGCGGAGAGCGAGATGGCTCATGCGATCCCCTTGATCGAGGTTGAGCTTTGCAAAGAATGCCGGAAGGTCCTTCGCCGCCACCTTGCTCAAATGCTTTACGGGTTTGGGCCGACCCATGCCGGGTGCCAGGTCTCTGCAAGGATCGCTCACGCACCGGCCGTCGGGAATCGCGTAACGAAAGACCTCGCTGCAGTGATTCTTGACCCGATGGGCCATCTCAACCGCACCTCGTGCTTCGATCGCTCTGAATGCCTCCAGCATTTGCCTGGGAGTGAGCGAGGCAATGGCTTCGCCGCCCACGTACGGGAAGATATCGGCCTCGAGGCGGCGCATGATCACGCCGGCATAGCGAGGCGTCCAACCTGGAAGCCGTTTGGCATACCATTCACGTGCGACCGACTCGAACGTTTCGGTCGGGGGAGCGAAGATCGGTGCCTTGATGCCGTGGCCATCTGGATCGGGCGTTGCGGTAGGCGCCATGCCTAGGGTCAGTTGAGCCTTTATGGCGTCCCGCCAGTCTCGCGCCTGCTTCAGGCTCACTTCGGGATAGGTGCCACCAGAAACGAACTTCTGTTTAGAATCGACCCGGAACGCCAGTCCCCAGGATTTGCGGCCATTTGGATGGATGATCAGGAAGAGGCCGCCGCTGTCCGATTTTTTGTACCTCTCGGCCTGAGGCTTGAGCGCCTTGAGGGCAACGTCCGTCAACATCTGTCATCTCCATCGCGCCTCTCAGGATTGTTGGCCAAGTGTTGGCCCGGTGTTGGCCGGCGCGAATGCCGGCCAACAAACAGCCAACATCGGCGGTGGGCTGCAAGTCCACCCCCTGGGAGGCTCTGGGACGAAAAATCGATGAATTACATGTGCTTAAGAAACGCGCTTGGGCCCTCTTGGGACGCTCTGGGATGTCTTGGAAAAGCGAAATGGTCGGGGAGACAGGATTCGAACCTGCGACATCTTGCTCCCAAAGCAAGCGCGCTACCGGGCTGCGCCACTCCCCGACCCTTCGGTCGTCGATGTTCCGGCGGAGCCGGTGTTCGGCCCAACCTCGGTAATGGTGGGCCCGGCAGGATTCGAACCCGCGACCTAGCCGTTATGAGCGGCCAGCTCTAACCGCTGAGCTACAGGCCCCCGTACCGTTCCCGGCGCCATCGACGTCGCCGGGTGAAACGCCCGTTAGCTTGACGCGGCGCACTAGGCAAGCGCTACGGCGTCCATGATTTCACCAACACTGGTTGGACGCACGCCGCGATGGGCCAGATGCGTGAAAAGCTGGCGCCACCAATCGTATAAAGCTTCAAGATCCCCGATGTTCTGGACATAGGGCGTGTGCCCGGGCGCCAGCGAAGGACTGTGGAAAGAAAATACCAGAACGGGCAATCTATCGTCGATCGCGATGTCCACGCCGCGCAGGGCTTCCTCGACGCTGATTCCCTCCGGCGTAAGCGCGATGCGTTCCAGCAGGCCGGTGCGGGCAAGCACGCCGCGCACTTGCGGCGTGCGCCAAAGGTGCGGGTAGATCACGTTGCCCATCTGCCGCAGCGGGCCCCAGTAAACCGTTGTCAGCGGGAGTTCGAGCAGGTGGCGCTCGGCATCGACCCAGTAGGGGCGCAGCGGATGATCGCGGTAGTTCGCGCCGCCGGTGCTGCTGTAGTCAAACCGGGCGCGGACGGAGCTGTCGATGGCGATGCCGTGCTCGGCCAAAATCTCGTGCGTGCGCGGGCCCAGTCCATACCGCCCGGCGCGATAGATTCGCGGCGCGGTGCCGAATGCCTCGACGATACGGGCATGAAGGCGGCCGAATTTCTCCCGCTCAAGCTCGAACGGCAGGTTGCCGGCGTAGGAATTGAATTCGTTCACGTCCTCGTCGAACGGTGGGCTGACCCAAGGGTGCAATTGCACGCCGATATCGGCGCGGCCAGCGCTGATCGCTTCGCCGATCGCATCCGGTGCGCGGGGCGAATCGGCCACGGGATAATCGACGAGGTAGGTGGGCTTTACACCGAACCCCTCGCAGAACTCCTGGAACTGGCGCAGCGCGGAAACCGTGACCGTGCTGTAACGGTCACGATCGAGCGGCGCGTCCCAGTCGAACTCCTCCTCGGTATCGACGGTGACGATGAAGCGCTGGCCGAAATCGTCCCGGAAACGGGCGAAAGCCTGCGGTTCGGGCGGCTGAAGGAGATTAGGCCCCGACAAGACTGAATTATTCCCCCGATCGGGTCGCATCCGGCAGGGCGACAAGGCTCAGAGCGCGCGGCTCTGCGATGAATGGCTATGGTCTGCGTCCGGTGCGGTCAACCCGGGCAGGCACAGTTCCAGGAAGGAGCCGGCGCGGCGAAGGCTACCGCCGGCGGCAGCGGCCTCTGCAGCGGCCAGGCGTAGGGTGAAGCCGATTCCGAACATGCCGGTGGAAAGCGCGCTGCCACGCTCGGCCGACGGCATTTCGTGAAGGTTGTCATCAACGCGCGCCGCCAGCGAAGCGGGCAGCGCGATGGCGAGGACGATGCCCTGGCGATCGGTTCGATATTCCACGGACAGCACTTCCTCGAACGCGGTCGAGCCCGCCAGAGCGGCGAACAGGCGCCAGACCAACCGCTCCGTTTCCGTACGGTCCAGCGGGATCGGCGGGACGTGTGCAGCGGCGGGGGGCAGGGCGAAGCCGCTGTGGCGCGGCTCGGTCCAGGCTTTCAGTCGATTGACCGTTTCGGCCAGCACCGCGGACAGATCGCATTCGCCTGATTCCAGGCCAAGCACGCCGGTCTCCAGGCGGACAAGGCGGTCCAGTTCCTCAAACCCGGCAAGGATATGGGCGCAATCGCCTGCAATCGCGGCGGCGAGCGCGCGATATTCATGCGGTGCGGGGCCGTAGAGTTGCTGTTGGATGATCTCCGCCGCGACCTGTATCGCATTGGCGGGAGTGCGCAGTTCATGCAGGATCTGGCGCAGCCGATCGGCCTCGCCATCGCCTTGCACGGCGGCACCGACGGCGGCCAGCACGGCGGGGCGGCGCAGGCGCCCGACATAGCCGACAAAGCTGCCGCTGGCGGGATCGAAGCGGGGCACGGCGTCCACCTGCCACGAACCGCGGACGGCCGAGGCGCCGCTGATTTCGATCTGCGCGGCCCGCAGCGGCAGGCGATGGCGCATGGCGGAGGCGATGCCGGCCGGAGCCTCCGCCACCGGCGAAGCGGCGGCATGTTCGCTTTGGCCCGAAAGGTCCAGCCCGATCAGTGACGGTGCATGTACGCCGTCCACCCAGGAGACGCGGCCTAGCGCATCGGTGCTGAAATCGATCGCCGCAGGCGCACGCGGCAGGGCCGGCGCGGCATCGCCGAGCGGCAGGCGTGGGGTTTCGAACGCGCCATCATGGCCGGAGTGGCCATTGCCCAGCGCTTCGCGGGCCTTGCGGAATTCCTCGATGCGGCGAACGATCGCGCCGATGCCGGCTTCGGTATTGGTCGGCGGCGGCGCAACGCCCAGCGAGGCGGCGGCCTGTTCGAACTCGGCGAAGGGCGTTGTATCGGCGGCACGAATCGGTGTGACCGTTTCCGGTATGCGCGGCATTGCCGGTGCGAACTGCGCCGCCGGGATCGCTTCGGGCACGGGAGCGGGTTCGGCGGGTAATGTATTTTCTACAGCGGCAGGCGCCTCTACTTCCAGCAGGTCGTCGAGTTCGAGTGCGTCCGCCGGCGGCAGCGCTCGGTCCTGCACGCCCAGCCGGTCCAGCAGGGAATCGACCTTGGCGCCAAGGTCGCGCCGATGGCGCAGGATGCCGCGTGCGCGGACGGGCAGCGCCGGTATCAGCGTCAGCCAGGTGTCTTCGGGCAGCTTGGCGGTGCGCACTGCGGCCGTGGCCACTTGCGGTTCGGCTTCGGCAAGGCGGGCAAGCAGGCGGGGATTGCTGAGCGGCTGCAGCGGCTGAGCAATCAGTCGCGCGCGGTCCGCAGCAGGGATCACCTTGTCCAGTTCTCGCAGTTGCGCAAAGCCGGCAGCTACCGCCCAGGACCGGGCATTGGCCGGAAGCCGGCCGAGAATATCCACCAGTTGTCGGTACTGGATACGTGCCAAGGCCTCGCCCGTAGTCGGCAGTCGCAACACCGTGGCAAGACGATCGTCGAAATGCATTCAAGCTCCAAACCGGTCCTAACCGCCCATCCGCCAATGGGCCGCCGGACCTCAAGACTCACACTGCTTTGCCCCTCCGGCCACATCCTTAAGGTAAATGGCTTAAGGAGAGGTCACCGGACAGCCACCCGCAAAATTGCCGCCAAACCGCGATCTGCCGCACCATTTGGAACGATGTCTGGCAGCCAGCATAACATCTAGCAAACTGTGCAGACAGGGGAAGTGGACGGATTCTAGGCGTTGCAATGCCGGACGATTACGTTAAGGGATAATAATATTACAGGGGCGCAAGCGTTTTCGAGTGGAAGTTACAGGCCGGACGACGCCGGTGCGCCCGCAAGGAAAGATTCGCATGATCAATCTCGATGAAATCGACCGCCGCCTTCTGGCGGAGCTGCAAAGCGAAGGCCGAATTACCAACGTCGAACTGGCGCAGCGCGTTGGCCTGACGGCGCCGCCGTGCTTGCGCCGTGTGCGCAGCCTTGAGGAATCGGGGATCATCCAGGGTTATCATGCTGACCTTGATGCCTCGAAGCTTGGTTTCACGATCACGGTTTTCGCGCTGGTCAGCCTGAAGAGCCAGGCCGAGGAATCGCTGCGCGCGTTCGAGGACCACATGAAGGGTCTGCCCGAAGTGCGTGAGTGTCACATGCTGAATGGCGAGATTGACTTCATCCTGAAGATCGTCAGCCGCGACCTGCAGAGCTTCCAGGAATTCCTCACCAGCAAGCTGACGCCCGCGCCGAACGTGGATAGCGTGAAGACCTCGCTGACGATCCGCACGGCCAAGAACGTGCCCGGCGTGCCGATGGAGGCCTGAAAGCATCCAACTGGCGCCCGCCGGGCATTTGCCGGTGGCGACGACAAGAAAAGAGCGCCGCGTCCTTTTGCAGGGCGCGGCGTTGTTGCTGGTGGCTGGAAACCTCTGATTGCTGAGGCAGGACAGACACACGTACGAACCGGTTTTCGTGCTGGGGCGCCCCTCGGCAACGTTCATGTGCCGATCTTGGAGCGGTGCTCACTTCGCGACTATGCCGCATCGGCATTCATTCAGCACATCATTTCGGTTCGCGCTGATAGGGGCGAGAAGCTGGAGTGCGTGGCCCGCTCTTAAAGTGTGGCGGCGGCTTCCAGAGCAATCAGGTAGCTCTGCGCGCCGAAGCCCGCGACCGTACCCTTGGCAGCCATGCCGACCCAGGACTTGTGGCGGAATTCCTCGCGCAAGTGTGGGTTGGAAAGGTGAACCTCGATCACCGGAACCTTGATCGCGCGGATCGCATCGTGCAGCGCGATCGAAGTGTGCGTGTAGGCGCCGGCGTTCAGCAGCACGGCATGTACGCCGTTGTCCTCCGCCTCGTGCAGCCAGTCGACAAGATGGCCTTCGTGATTCGACTGGCGCAAATCGATCTGGAAATCGAGCGCTTCTCCGCGATCGACCAGCATGGCGGCAATATCGTCCAGCGTCTGCGAGCCATAGATGCCGGGCTCGCGAAGGCCCAGCCGATTAAGGTTGGGGCCGTTCAGAACATAGACCAGCCTGGCTGCCATTTCGCGAAATTCCCTATGATGTCATCGGCGCGCTGGAGGCGCGCTCGGCGGCGTCCGTCTAGCGCAGATGCGCCCGAACTGCCAAGCGGTCGGCAGGCGTTCAGCCGACGGGGGCGGGCTTTTCACCGACGCGGAACGGGCCGTTGTCGATGGGGGTAAGCGGCGTTACCGGCGCCAGGGCGGCCGGCGGAGCAGGGGCGGCGGGGGCGGGACCGGTGTCGACAGGAACGGACCCGGCCTGGGCTGCCTGGTCCTTATGATCCTGCTGATCCTCCGAATCGTCCTCAGCGTCCTCATCTCCGCCGTAGAACTTGGCGAGTTCGGCGGATTGCCGCGCCTTTTTCTCGGCCGAAGTCGCGCGGGCGGCGGATTCGTTGGCCGCCTGCGCCTCAGCCTTGGCTTCGGCAAGCTGCTGCTCAAGCTCCGCCTCGCGGCTCTGGCCGCACCCGGTCAGCACCAGCAACGATGCCGGCGCAAGCAGTATCGATCGCACGACATTCCGAAACACGCAGACGCTCCTCGCAAGGCGGCATCCCAGCCGCTCGCGAGGAGGTCTATCAGGCAAGCGTTAGCGGAATGTTAGCGATCGGAACCCTTGGTCTTGCCCCATTGGCGCATGGCCGAATAGCCGAGGTAGCCGGTGCCGAAGAGCGCATAGAGCGGTTCGGGGATGCCATTGAGATAAGTCGTCATGGCGCCGGCGATGGCTTTTGCAGTCGCAGGGCTGAAGGCGCCGATCAGGCCCATCGGCAGCGACCACAACAGCAGGATATAGATCACGTAGAGAAAACTTGGCCGCGCGCGGCTGGTCCAGGGATCGGCCGCATTGGCTTCGGCGACGATCGCGGAAAGGCTGGTTTGCAGCAGATCCAGTTCCTGCGTGTTCTGCAGCTTCAGGAGTTCCAGCTTGGCGCGGTCACGCGCGTCGGGATCGGGAATGACCTTGTCGATGATCTTGGTGACGGGGGCTATCAGCGAATCGAGCAGGGGCATGGCAGGCACTCCATTCCGGATTGTTGCCTGCATTCAGATAACCAAATCGGTTCATGTAGGAAAATGGCAGACAACGCCGTCGTTGATGCGCGCGAGGAGCCGCTCCCCGAAGGGAAGGATTGCTATTCGACGATTTTGGAAAATTGGTCGGGACGAGAGGATTCGAACCTCCGACCCCCACACCCCCAGTGTTGTGGTCCTGTACAGTGCCGAGCGGGATTGCAAGCGACTCGCCTTGATTTCCCGTCAATCCACTTCCCGGCGTTCCCTTAATGTTCACGGAGGTTCCCGCTATCGTGATTGCTAGGTGATTGCTGGTAGGGTTCGCGGAGTGGCAGAGGGCAAGCTGAACAAGCGAACGATCGATGCGCTTGAGAAGGCCGAGCGGGATCAGTTCCTGTGGGATGAAGACCTCAGCGGATTTGGCCTTAAGGTGACGCCGGCGGGCGCGAAGGTTTTTCTCTATCAGTACCGGCTGGGCGGGCGCGGCAGCAAAACCAAGCGTTGGACGATCGGCCGATATGGTGCGCCTTGGTCGCCGGCCCAGGCCCGCGCGGAGGCTGAGCGGCTTTCGATCCTTGTCGCGCAGGGCATCGATCCGCAGGCCGAGAAGAAGGAGCGCGAGCGAATCAGGAACACGAAGTCGTTCGAGGCTTACGTGGAGACGTTCGCGGCCGGCTATCTGGAGCCGAGCTGGGGCAAGTCGTGGCAACAGGCCAAGCGGATCCTGGAGCAGCACGCGGTGCCTGTCCTGACGGACAAGCCGCTCCCCGAAGTGCGTGCGGAGCATATCCATCAGCTGCTCGACAAGTTGCGCGACCGGCCTGGCCTCCAGCGATCGACATGGGCGGTCCTCAGCTCGCTGTTCCGATGGGCGGAGAAGCGTGAGGACATCGAGAAGTCGCCCATGGGCAAGATCGATCCTCCGGCGGGGGCAAAGGCTCGTAAGCGCGTCCTTTCGCCTGATGAACTCGTGGCGATCTGGAAGGCGAGCTCCAGTCTGGACGATCCCCGCGGCGCGCTGGTCCGCCTGCTGATGATCACGCTCCAGCGCCGCAGCGAGGTGGCCGGTATGTCATGGAGCGAGCTGTCGAAGGCAAAGGCGCTCTGGCACATCGAGGGTGAGCGCACGAAGAACGGCCTCGATCATCTGGTGCCCTTGAGCGGCTTGGCGCTGGCGGAGCTTGAAGCGATCGGCTGGCCGGCGAAGGCCAAGGGGCTAGTCCTGCCGTCCTCGACAGGAATGACGCCGGTTTCCAATTTCAGCGATATGAAGGCAGCGCTCGACAAGGCGATGCTGGGTGTCTTGCAGGGGATGGCCGATTCGCGAGCGGCCGATGAGCAGCCGGCAGAGAAGGTGGCGCTCGTACCGTGGCGCCTTCACGATCTCCGGCGCACGGGGACGACCAACCTCCAGGCGCTAGGTTTCCAGATCGAGGTGACGGAGCGCGTCATTAACCACCATCAAGGCGGTGAAGCATCGGGCATCCGAGGCATCTATAATTTGCATGACTACTACGAGGAGAAGGCGAGGGCGCTCAATGCATGGGCGCAGCACCTTCAGGCTTTGATCGATGGCGCCCCGGTGGCGTCGAACGTGGTTCAGCTCGCGTCCGCGCGGGCGTGAGCAAGGTGGGCGGCTAGGGTAGCTCCCGAACGGCTGGTTTATCCGCCCGGCCTGCCGCCCACGGACTTCAGCGGATCGCACTGGGAGGTGCGGCGTGATCAATTGGAATGACCAAACGAGCTGGGAGTGTGTTGTCCCAGGATATATCGGCGTACCGGATATTTTCGAGGCTCTGGGCCGCAAGATTTTTGCCGATGAATGGAGCGGAATGGAGAGGCAGGTCATTCGTCCAAAACCTCTGCCGAAACCAGCTGAGATTTACGAGCCTGTCGAGGAGCCTCTCTACGAGACGCGATACGATCCATCTGCGAAAGGCTCGACTCCTCCCCCGGCAAAGCACCGCGTCGCCGACTATGTTCTTTACAACACGCATCTCGAGCGCGCTTCAAAGCTCATCGGCGTGAAACACCTCAACAACCACGCGCTGTCCTTCCAGCAGTGGAGTGAAGCTTACCGAGCTTTTGAAAATGAGATCAAAGCTTGGGAACAAGCGGCAGTGCGGCGACGCAAAATCTTCACCTGGATGCACCGGCGAGCGGCGGCGGGTAATCTCGGATTTTGCACATTCGACGAGACAAATGGGACCTTTCCCGAGGTGCCGAGGGATTTATGGAATTGCCGCGAGGAGGTCGCAAATGCGCGGTTTTTGCGCGGGGCCATCAGTTATGTCTTCGCGTTCATGCCCCCGCCCAGCGATCGCAAAGAGCTTAGCTTTTACAACGAAACTTTTGGGTTGGACCTCTATGCGTCGGACGCGAATGTAATCGAACTGCTGAGGAACACGATCGTCGAGAATTTGCCTGACGAGCAGGCTGAGGTCGACCTCTCGAAACTCAGGGTAGAAATGCTGCTCAAAGCTGCAGAAGCCAAAGAGCCATCCGCCGGTACCAGGGAATTCGGTTCAACTCCCAGTTCGGATTCGCCACCGGAGGATTCCAGGGAAGGAGCACCAGATGAACGCCAAGGGGCTTCACCTCGCGGCCGCCGTCGAAAATGGAACTGGGACTCTCTACTGGGGGATTTGATCCGGATCGCTGATGAAGACGGCTTAACGCATTTCGCTTCGCAGGCAGATGTGGAACGCTGGGCCGCGGATTGGTTCGCCGGTCGTAATGATGGAAACGCTCCGTCTGAGTCCAGCATTCGGGACAAAATTGGCCCAATCTTTAGGGCGCGCGACATGAACAACGCTCGCAAGAAGGCCGAAAATTGAAGGCCTGAAATAGCCGCTTTCGAATTACCGGCCTTTCAGGCCGATCTCGATCGAATGCCAAGCCAAACATCCCTCCAACGCCCTCGCAATCACGCAGGGTAATGGAGGCAATATGCTCAAACTGCATACGGAGAAGGAGGAGGCAGCTCGCCTCAACTTGGCGCCAAAGACGCTTGCGAACCAGCGCTGCCGTGGAGACGGCCCCCCGTTTCTCAAGGTCGGCCGGTTAATCCGCTACGATCCGCGAATGACCGATGCATGGCTCTCAGAGCGCGTGCGTCAATCCACGTCGGAAGCAGCGTGACTCGTCATGCGCAGCACCGCACGGGCTGCGTCGCCCCATAAGACGCGAAAGGCCCGCACCGTTGGCGCGGTGCAGGCCTCCACAAATTTCCTCTACAGCAGCACTGATGAGGATAATCTGATCGGCCAGAAGGCGCAACGGCTCGTTCGCCTCTTCGGCCTTACTGACAGCCGCGCGCGCACCCTCGCCGCCCTTGCATGGGGAGGCGCACATGGCTGATACTTTCACCACGCCACGGTCCGCCGCGCTCGCGCTCCTCAACTCCAATCAGCATCTGACGCGCAAGGCAGGCTCGTTCCTCGGCCAAACCGCCGTCGATCCCAAGCCGCTTACCCAGGCGCAGTCAGAATGGCTTGCGACGCTTTTGGAACGTGCCGGGCTTCCGGGCCTCGGAGAAGGAGATCGTTCGTGATGCACGATCCCATTTACCCGGACACCCCAGGCCACAGGGGCATCGATACGTCCGCGGAGGCGGCTGATGCGATCGATATAGCAATTGGACGACTTCAGCGGATCGCTTTGACCGCCATCCGCGCCGCCGGCGGGCGCGGGCTCACCACCAATGAGCTAGTGCGTGTCGTCGGCATCCATCGAGACACAATTCAGCCGCGGACGAGCGAACTTCGCGAGCGAGGGCTGATCCGAGACAGCGGCGCCCGTCGCAGGAACCTGAATGGCAAGAAGGCGATTGTCTGGGTGGCCAACCCCGCACGCAAAGGGGCGGCACGATGAGTGAAAACAACTTCGTTCATGGTCGCGCCTCTCGCTCAGATCTTGATCGAGCAATGGCAAACGCGGCGCCGCATCTTAAGCCAATCATCAAAGCGGTTCGGGATGCGGGCGCGGGTATGATGTTCGTACCGCAAGGCACATGCGCATTCCGCCTGCCCGGGAAGGGTCGGCAAGCCGCAATCACGATAATTGGCGACGACATGCACCAAGCATTCGGCCCCGAGGGTTTCCATATGCCATCGCTCCGCCGCGCCATCCGCAGCGCTGAATTGTTTGCGGTCGTTTCGAGCGCGCCACCTGCGAAGCTCTATGAGGCCGTTGCGATCACCACGACGGCAACCCGTCGAAATGCACTGCTTGTCGAGACGCGCCCAGAGCACGAAATCCAGTGGGTCAACCTGATCCGCAAGCTGGCACCAGGTCGTCCGCTGTGCCTCGCCACTATACAGGGAGGTCACGCATGAGGTCTGCGGAAAACACCGGCGGAGCCCGCGGTGGTCAGCATGACATCGAAGCGATCAAACGCGATCACGGCGTCAAGGCCGTCGCTGAATGGGCGGGCGTCAAGCTCCTGAAGTCGGGCGATGAATGGAAGGGCCTGTGCCCTTTCCATCAGGAGCGCTCGCCGAGCTTCACGATCTACGAGGACGGCGATCGCTGGCATTGTTTCGGCTGCTCAAAGGGTGGCGATGTCCTCGATTTCGTGCGGGAGTGGCGCGGCGGCGATTTGCGAGACGCCGTGACATTCCTCGCGCCATCTGCGGTGCCGGTGCCTCACACCGCTCGCGCTGCGCCGGCGGAAAAGCACGCAGTCTTCCTCAAATCCGGGCAGGCGATCGTCTCGACGTTCGAATTCTTCGATGCCGCAGGTGAACTTGTTCATCGCAAGCACAGAATCGAACCAGCAGCCGATGGTCGAGACAAGGAATTCCGCTACGATCGGCCTGACGGCAACGGCGCGTGGATTGCCGGGCAAGGCGAAGCGCGGGCGCCATATCGGCTACCTGACCTAATTTCGGCACCCACTGGCCTGCTATTCATGGCGGAGGGTGAGGCGAAGGCTGACAAGTTGGCCTCATGGGGGCTGTTGGCCACATCCTTGAAAGACTGGCGCGTGGACTTCGCACCCTTTGTCGCGGGGAGGCGCGTAATCGTCCTGCCCGACAACGACAACACGGGAGAGAATCTGGCCGGCCGCACAGTCGCGATGCTTGAGCAAGCCGGGGCGCGCCCAGCAATCCTTCGCCTGCCGGACCTTCCGGCCAAGGGCGACATTCTCGACTGGCGTGGCACTCCCGACGAACTGCAGCAACTGGCCGCCTCGCTGCTTGATGAAACTGAAGAGTGGCCCCAGCCAGTCGACCTGTGGGCGCGTTTCCAAGAGCCTCCACTCCCGACCGGCCTGTTGCCTGAGTTGATCGAGCAGTTTGCCGTGCGCCAAGGCGCTATTATGGGAGCCGATCCGGCTGGTCTCGCAATGGCCGCGCTGACCGTCTGCGCAGCCGCCATACCGGACAGCATCGGCTTGCAGGTGAAGCGCAACGACCCGACGTGGCGAGAGAACGCACGGCTATGGACCGCACTCGTTGGGCCGCCAAGCCGCAAAAAGACGCCGATTTTCAAGGCGGCCCTCGCACCTCTGCGGTCGATCGATAACGGCCTCATGCGATCCTACATGCAACAGAAGCAGGACTTGGACGCATTGCCGGCCGCTGAACGGAAGGTTGCGCCCCAACCCAAGCAGCGTCGCGTGCTCATATCCGATGCGACGGTGGAGGCAGCTCAGGAAGTGTTGCGAGATTCCCCTGACGGGGTTTTGTCGGAACAGGACGAGCTCTCGGGCTGGTTTGGCAGCATGGACAAGTTCACGCCCGGCAAGGGCTCCCAGGCAGACCGTGCATTCTGGCTGAAGGCTTTCAACGGCGGCGCCTACAACATCAACCGGATCGGGCGCGGGGCATTCCAGATCCCGAACCTGTCGATTTCACTGCTGGGCGGCATCCAGCCGGAACCTATCCGCAAGCTCGCTGCCGACACCGTGGATGACGGCTTGGTGCAGCGCCTCATCCCGGTCATCCTGCGCCACTCTCAGGTGGGCAAGGACGTGCCTGCCGACAACGTGGTGGCAACCTACGACGCGCTCGTTCGTAAGCTCCACCTTATGCAGCCCATGACGCGGCCAAGGCATGGGCAGAACGATCGAGTGATGCCCGTCCAGTTCGGGTACGGTGCCAAGGAGATCCGTGAACGGCTGGAACACGAGCACCTCGAACTCGTGGAGGCGCTGGAGAGCGTATCTCCCAAGCTGGCTTCCCATTTCGGCAAGTACGACGGACTGTTCGCCCGTCTCTGCCTGCTCTGGCACTGCATCGAGCATCCGGAGGAGGGCGTACCCCGCATGGAAATCAGCAAGGAGACCGCGGAACGCGTTGCGCAGTTCATGGCTGAATTTATCCGTCCGAGCGCGGTGGCGTTTTACGCTGGCCTGCTTGGCATGTCTGCCGGGCATGAGGATCTTGTCGCTCTGGCGTCGCTCATCGTTGCCAAGGGGCTGGACGAAGTGAGAGCGCGCGATGCGCAGAGCTCGACACAGTCGTTCCGGTCCATGACGGCGGACCAGTTTCGCGTGCTGTGCGAAAAGCTGGAGGCCTTCAGTTGGTTAGAACGTCGGGAACCCGGTCCAAAGAGTTCGACCCCGCGCTGGGTCGTTAATCCTCGTGTCCATCAAGCCTTCGCCGATCGCGCTGAACGAGAACAGGAACGCCGCTTGGCGGCCAAGAAAGCCCTTCGTGATGCCTTGGGGGGGTAAGTTGCTGTCAGTTGCTGCTTGCGCGCGTGAGATACAAAAAATGTTTGGGTCTGTTTCTAGGTGGGCAGCAATTATCCGCATCGCGCGCGCAAGCAGCATCTATCAGCAACTTGAGGCGGGATCGGGTTTGCGATGCGGGATGAGCCGTTTGGCTCTTCCAAACGCGATGGCATGCTACTTCGCTTGCGCAGGCCCTGACTCTCGCTAATCGTAGCCAGGCGCAGAAACGGGGGGCGACATGCGTTCGAAGATTTTGTGTGCGCTGGCGTTAGCGCTGGCTACGGTGCCCGCAGGTCTCGCAGTTGCGAAGTCGGTCACCAAGGAGTTTCAAGAAGCCTGGTCCGACCGTGAGCAGCGCTATGCAAGCCACTTGAATGCGGCGAAGGCAGAACTGCCCGCCGCGATGACGGCGTTGAATGCGGCAGGAAACGACGAGGCATCTACGAAGGCCAATCTCGACCGGGTGCTGCAAGCGACGTTCGACCTCGGGTATAATGGAGCCCGAGCCCAGATCGTGAGCGATGCGCGGGCGTTTATGGACAAGAAGCCATCCGCTGAGCGCGCGCAACTTTGGCTACAGGACCAAGCTGACCAACTGCGGGATCGCGCGCATTCCGCCGATGAAAAGGCAGCAGCGCTGAAGGGCCAGAAGCTTGGGCAAAATGGGGCAACCACCCAATCGATGCTCAAGAATATCGGGATGGCAGTGTTCGAGGCGGCGACGGTGAAGGGTATGGCCGACGAGCTGGGTCTGATCGACCAAAACCTTGCGATCTACTATCCCGCGAAGAATGCGGAGGATCAGCGCAAGCGCGAGGCGCGCGCGGCGATCTTGGGCGCCATCGGTCAATCGATGCAGGCGAGCGCAAACCAAGGCTGGATGGCTACCTGCACGCGCACGGGCCCGACGACGACCTGCATGGGGAATTGAGAACGCTTCTGATGCCTGAACCAACGGAAGAAGAAAAAGCCGACAATCGGGCCTTCGCCTCGGATGTCGTCACCACCATGCAGGCAGCCCATCTCACGCTGACCGGCCTAACTGTCGAAATGGCGAAGTGGATCCAAACGTCCCTTTTGGCGATAAACGGCGCTGCCGCGATCGCGACATTCCCCGTCCAAATTCCTGTCGGCTTCAAGCTCGCGGCGTGCACGTTCTTCATCTCAGGAGTCCTGCTTGCACTGCTAGGAGGACTTCTCCAAATCCGCGCCATAGGCCGAATGTCCAACCGGCTGGGTGAGGCTCTCGGTTATTGGATCTCAGTCAAGCAAGACGGATGGCGGCTAGATGAGTTAGAGGCCGCTCATGACCTCGAAAAGGTCGAGAAGAAGCACATGCTGATCCCCCAGATAATTGGGTGGGGATCCGTGGTCGCATTCGTGATCGGCTGCATGCTTACAGGCGCCGGCGCCCTTCAATCTACACAGTGACGACCCGACGCAGCACGATCGCGTCATTCTCGCCCATCGGGCCATACTGGGCCTCATACGCGCCGATCGCGGCGTTGCGTGTCTGGCCGGCATGTTGGAACACACGATGCCAACGCCGGCCAACCGGTGGGTTCATGGTGACTTCAAGCGCCTCAATCCGGCGGATGTGGTTGTTCATCAGTTTGCCCTTTCCTTTGGCAGCCCCTTCGAGCGGCCATCTACCTGTTTGAGAATTTGCCCCCAGACAGCCGATTTCTCGGTGTCATCGCCGCCGGTCGCGAGGAGCCAGGCAGAAATATCCGCCTCGCGGTCCATCACAGTATCCACGAGCGCGTCATCGAATATTTGCTTTCCCTGCGCCTCAAGCGCCTGAACGCGCCGCCTCAGAATGTTCATGCCTTTGCTTCCAAGGCAGTGATCCTCGCTTCCAGATCGCCGGCCTCGACGAGCGCCTTATGTGCCGTCAGCAGCGCCATGACGCGGCCGGCCTCATCGGGAGTGACCTCGCCATCAGAAACCGCCTGAAGCAGCGCCGAAGATGCCGAGACCGTATCAGCAGCCGTCTTGATCGGCGGGAGGTCGAACGAGATCGGCGCGTCCTTCCTGGGAGGGGCTATTCGATCCAAGCACAGGCGCATTGCGGTAGTATCGCCAGCAAGAGCGAGATCGATCGCCTTACGGGTCAAGGCCTCGTGCTCGCCCGCCAGCATCTCTTCCATCGCGCGCGTCGCTGCGTTTCGAGTTCCAGGTTTCTTACCGGCGGGATTGCCCGATGCACCGGGCGCGAATGTACCATTGGCATTCCTTCCGCCCTGATGCTCGCCAGCTTTTGCAGGATCCATTTCAGCCAACGAGACCCTCCGGTCCTGCCATCATATCGGCTTGGTACGAAACGCGAACAATGGTATCGATCGGCCCATGGCAGACATCGGCACAATCATGTTTGGCAAGGCGATGCTTCTGTCGGCGCTGGCGTGCGGAGCCGAGCGTTATCAGGCTTACAAGGCGAAACGCCGCGCTGCCGGCGTGGTTCTTCGATACGATCCGAAGCGAGACACCCATTACGACCCGCTCCTCCGGTTTGAGCGCCGGGCAAAAGTCGTGCTGCGCGTGGCCGGCATCGCCTTCGCCCTGTACGCCATATTCGTCGTCGCCGTCCTCATTGGGCCGCCGCTAGCGGCAAGGCCACCGGGATAAAGCTTCGGCCGAACATGCCGCCGTACTTGCGCCGGGACGTACTCAGCGCGCCGCGGTAAATGTCATCCAGGGCGCGAGCATTGGTCAGCGCAAGCAGCGTATCACCAGGCGACAAGTTCAGGGCCATATCGGAGATCTGCCCCGCCTTGGCTGCTGCTTTCTTTCCAAAGCCGAGACTCGCGTAATCGCCAACCTTGTTCCCGAGGAGCCGGCGCAGAGCCGTCATCGTGGGCGCTCCGGTCACAGCGGTTTCAATGCCACCTTCGACCAGCGGCCGCAGAAATCCTTCATCCGCAAACGCACGATCCGCCGCCTGCCGCTCAGCCGTCATCGAGTTGCCGATCAGACTGTTCGACGTGTTCGCCATGCGTAGCTCGGCGTCCCGCTGGGCCAGCAATCGCCCAGTGGCATCGTCGCCGTAGAGCGTGGAAAGGCGCTGTTCCATCGCGGGGGTGTTGATCGTGCGGTATGGGTTCGTGCTGTTCGACAGCTCATTTGCTCCCTGCACGAGCCGGTCACGAGCGCCCAGGCGCATCATATCGAGACGCTCAGGGGTTTGGCGGCCGACCTGAATGGCGAGCAGATCGGGCTGCTCCGTCAGAGCTTGGCGGCCTAGGTAGAGGGCCTCCCGCTCCCCGGCAGGCCCAGCATAGGTGGCTCGTGCCTGTCCATAGGCTGGATTGAGGCGGTCCATTTCCCCGAGAAGCCCGCGCAGCACACCATTCTGGCTATTCCCCATCTCGTCGAGATTGAGCTTGCCAGTAATCGGGTTGCGGTATTGCTCCAGAACGTCGTCCATGCCGCGCTTCGTATAATCGAGCGACTGCGTGGTGTACGTCGGGACCGATGCCGGAGCGCCGGGCGTTGGCGCCGCGTTCAATCGAGCCTCAGCATCGCGTAGCCCTTGGCGAGCCTCAGCGATGCGTTGCTGTCCAGCCGCGACATCATATCCTGCGGTTCCCCGCTCTGCCTTATACGCTGCCTGAGCCTCATCGAGCGCATTGCGGGCCATCAGGTGCTGGGCGATGGCGTCATTCGGCATGGGATTGAGCACCACATTGCCGCTATCGTCGAGCGCAAAGCCTAGTTCGGTAGGAGAGCGCCTCTCATTGGCCGCGATAGTGCGCGACCGACCAATGGCTTGCCGCCCGAAAGGCGTGTTGAGCAGGCTATCAAGTTCAGGCGTCGCCGGAATAGGGGTTGCATATGCCTGATCGTACAGGGGCCCAGCCTGAGCCCGCGCGCGCGCCGCAATGTCGTCGGCGCGCTGCGGCACGTTATCGAGCGGTCCAAGGTTATCCGATACAGCGCTCCTGAAGCGATCGATCTGGCCGAGATTGCGGCGCTGGAGGGCATCCCTCGCTTCGCCCGCGACAGTGGGGTTGCGGCGAATAGCCGCACCCGTGAGTGACGCAGCTTCAGGCGAAACGTCTGCCAAACTCATCGGCAGGCCGAGTTCCTGGGCATTGCGAAGGGCTGAGGTTGTGCTCTCAAAATCAGGAAGAGCGTTCATGATAGCGCGCTGGCCGGGATTGAGCGTGTCCTTGGTTGTCAGGTTGCCTGCGAACCGACCGAGACCTCGCCCCAGGAGACTGGCGCCCACTCCGAGCCCGGCCGACCAGTACGGATCCTGCCCCTGGTTAGCTCCGTAAATGCCCGAATAGACGGCATCGGTGGCAAGATCGCGCGCGAACTGGGCTTTGGCCCCGCCGCCGAGCAAGGAAGGTAGTGCGCGCTCAGCACCGGCGCGGCCAAGCATACCAAGGCCTTTGACACCCCCAACCGAGCCGCCAATTTCGCCAAGAGTGTAGGCGATGGGATGTGCGTCTACGAGGGCCCGAATGTGCTGCCCGCCCGTGAGTTGATCCAGACGATCGACAACGCCTGCTGTCCTCGCGTTCGCCCAGCCTGCGGCCGCCGCACCGACCGGATTGCTTACCGCGTTGTTGCGTTGCTGCTGCCACCAAGACAGCGGCACCGTTTGCGTCGGGATATTGGTGTTGATCTGGCCGCCGTTTTGCAGGGCATTTATCGTCGCTTCGGCGTACCCCGCGAGGCCAGGCCCAGGCTTGGCACCGTACCGTCCATACAAATCGGTGACGAATCGGCTGAGGTCATCGGCTTTGATTTTTCGGCCGTTTTGCTGGATGTACGTATCCAATTCAGCCTGCATCTGGGGGTTGACGGGCAGGGACTGCTGCGTCGCCCCAAACGGAGCCGCACCGGGCGATCCGCCAGGCGTGGTAAAGGTCTGCTGCCACACAGAAGGAGGTGCGCCGCTGCCACCGTTGCCTCCGCCCCCAGAGCCATTGCCCGGGCCGCCCTTGGCAGTCAGCGGCAGCAATGAAGGAAGCTTGCGCTTCGGATCGATGTCGCCTTCCAAGTCCGTGCCGCCGGCCGCGTTGTAGGCGCGATGGTACAGGTCGATGACGCGCTGGACGTTGGCCTGATACTGCTCGTCGCTCTGTCCGGGATCCAGATTGGAAAGGCTGCTTGCCAGCGCCTGGAAGTCGGAGTTCGAAAGCGGCGTAAGCGGGTTCTTCCCGCCATTCTGCGCCGACATTTCCATGATACGGGTGAGAGCGCCGGCGTTCTTCAGCGTCTCGTTGTCCTGCGCGAGATCGTATGCCGGCGTGCCCTTGAAATAGCCCGCAACACCAGATCCGAAGCCAGTCGTGAACCAACCATTCTGCGAGCGATCGATCAGGGAACGGGCGAGCTTGATCTTGTCGATCGCCTCGGCGCGAACGGACGCCTTGTCCTGATCCGCCTTCCCCCGGTTCGGATCGGCCGGTCCGCCAGGGATCGCTTCATAGCTTCCATTGGGAAGCAACCGGTAACCCGCCGGTACTTGGGAAGGTTGCGGCTTCAAGGAACCATCAGGGTTGTGCGTCGCAAGCCATTCACGCCGCTTTTGATCGGCTTCTGCAGCCGCAGCAGCGGCCGCCTGTTCCTGAATTCTCTGATCCTGAACCCGGCGATCTTCCTCGGCTTGCTGCTGGGGTGTTAGCGGCAGTGGAGTGACCGAGTAGGGTTGTGCCGGAGCCTGCCCGACAACGCGAACCTTACCGTTGCCGAGTTCCTCGTATTCCACGCCGTCATGGGTAAAGCGGGCCATTACCGGGCTCCCAGTCGATTGATGATGTCATCGCCATATCGGCGCGTCTTCGGTCCCCAGCCCTTTCGATCCGGGCCGGCGAAGTAGTAGTGGGCGGAAGCGCGGGGATCGCGGCCTGAACCGCCAGCCTCCCAAGCCTCTCTCACAGCGGCACCCGTCAACTGGTCCTGATACCAGCGCGCATCGGACGAATTCCCCGCAAGCAAATCCGGTCGGTACGGCAGCTTCAGGCGCGCCGAGAGAACACGAGCCGTGTCAGGCATGATCTGGCCAATACCCATCGCACCGGATCCACCAGAATTCGCGACACCGTAGCGGCCGCCGCTTTCTTGCCCGATGATCGCCTGCTTGAATTGATCGTATCCGATCGCATCAGGGGCGAAAGGACTACGGGGCACGCGGCCCCGCACCTCCTCGATTGCTGAGGCGCGGATCGTCAACGATGTCACCGGTCCTGGGCAGCGAGTTCGTCTGCAACGGCGCTGCATCAACGTAGGGGTTCGTCGAGGTAATCAACTGCCCGTTCGAAACAAGCTGCTTCGGCGCGCGATCCGTGAAGATCAAGCGCGGCTGGCCATCAGGTCCGAGCTCCCACTGATTGCCGGCGTTGTCTTCAAATCGATACGGCTGGGCGGTCGACGGCTTGGGATTTGCGCGCTCCCACATCTGTTTGCGCTGCCAGTCATCCCATTCTTGCTGCCGCTGCTGTTCCGCGAGCTTCTGCTGGCGCCGTTGCTGGAACGCACTGTTCACGAAGTTTGCGGTGTTATGCTGGCCGGAAAAGGCATCGCCGATAGCGCCGAGCGCTAATGCGACGCCATCTTGCCAGCGGAACTTGCCACCTTCCAGCCATCGCTCTGGCCTTGCTTGCGCCGTTCCCGCTGCAACAACGCCACCGGATAGCTGGGGCAAGCCAAAGCTGCTGCTGTCAGATGCGCCCGCCGAGCCGCCAGCGCCGAGCTGACCGAACATACCGGCACGGATAGGAGAAGACGCGCCTGTGCCGGCGAAAATGCCAGGGATGCCCGCTATGGGCATGGTGCCCAATGACGCGTCCGGATTCATCATGGAGTAGGCCATCAGACATTCTCTCCCAGAAGGGGAACCGCCGGCGCAAGTTCGCGGGCCAATGTCGCGGCCTTGGCACTGGTACTGGCGCTCAATCCCAGCACCATTTCATGAGCCTCAATCACGCCCGCATCCGCGAGCCGCGATGCAACTGCGAGCAATTCGCCATCTACGCTGTCGGCCCAATCCGCGTGTTCGGGGTGCTCATGCGCGTAATCCGAGACACAGCCGAGCGCGGCCATGAGCAAACCGGCCTCGGCCTCACCACCGATCGCGGCCCCCAACCTGGCGAACGTCAGCCCTTCCATGAGAGCAAACGCATCGTTGTTGGAGCGGAACAGTGTGATGCCGGTCACCGCCAGTTCCCGTAGCGCCGCGATGTCGCCACGCGCAGCGCGAGGCAGCAGTGCGTAGTCCGACGACACCTCGACTTTTGGGGCAGCGCTCACTGAAGCCCCACCTTCTCGCGCACCATGGCGCGGAGGTATTCTGAAACGGAGCAACCTGCGAGGCGAGCGCGCTCCGATAGGGCTGCGACTACGACCTCATTCGCACGGAAGTTGACGTGCACATTCTGCATTTTGGACCTCGACTGTCATCTCGACGTTGAGTGACGCGAGCGTATTACAGAAGGCCTCTAAACACAAGGAAAACTGCGGATTTTGCAGCTTTTGTTCTCGGAATGTATCTCAGGGATACAGCGCGAAAGGGCAGGAAATTGCGGGAACGTCACAGGCATAACAAAACCGGTATCGTTCCGACCTTGGATCTGGCGCTTTGTCGCGCCACGACTGTTGGGGGGATTCTGGGCATTCAAGTGTCCTCGTGGAGGTAAATCCGCAAAGAGCACTCATGCGCTGATGCCGGGCGATTTTGCACGATCGGTCAACACGTTACGGCTGAGCCCGATTTCGATCTTTTCATTTAGCGATTGGAAAGGGATGCACCCATAGACCGCACCCTCATTCACAACCTAGGGGGGCAAAAATGGGCTCATTTTCGATCTGGCACTGGATGATCGTCGTAATCTACGTCACGACGATCTTCGTCTACTTCAGGTCGCTCGCGCGGATTTTGAAGCGCATGGGATATAGCGGCTGGTGGAGCCTGATCTCTATCGTGCCGATCGCTAACCTGATCGCAGTGTGGATGCTTTCGAAGGCCCAATGGCCTGGGATCGATCGCGGGGGCTACGACCGTGTGTTCGATTGATTGGTGTGGCTTCACGTGGGACGCATTTGCTACACTGGCCGGTGCGGCAGCGACCTTGGCCGTGGGCATCGCTGCCGTCCGGGGCGCGACGAGAGTTGGATTAAAGCAACTCGAAGTCACTCAGAAGCAGACCGAGATCGCAGGTCGGCAAGCAGGTATCGCCGACCGGCAAGCCGATATTCTCGCGCATCAGGTTGAAGTCCAGCGCGCAACCTTGCGCGCCGAACTGTTTGAGCCACGCATGGCGGTCTACAAGGCGTGCCAAGCCTATATGCACGACGCGATTGGAGCAGGACTAGACGAAGCCGGGTCGGCAGTTGTCGCTGATGAGCTGGCAACGCAGCTTGAGCAAGCTCGGTTCCTGTTCGCCGGAAAGGTTCGAGATCAGCTTATCGGTATCGCCGAGGAAGCCGATACGCTCTCGGACGAACGCGAAACCCTCGTCAATCTCCGTGAAGTTCGCTCCCACGGTGATCCCGAATTGGTGGATCAAATCAACCATGTTCGGGTATTGAGGGCCGAATTGCGGAACAAACTCGCCGGGCTGGCGGACGCAATGGGCGAAGATATGAAGCTCTTTATTCCGCGATCGGATGCAACACCGCCGAGCGAATAACGCTCGGTGGAAGCACATCGAAACGGCTATCTGGTTTCCGGCGCTGGCAAACCGTCCAATAACACCGACGTGTCTGCCAGCCGCTTGATTTTGAGCGAGGGATTAGCTCGGATCCCAATGTGTGCGAGCTGTCCCGATTTCTTCTCGCCAGACAGGACTACGCCGCCAGCAATGATCGAGCTCTGTCCTTCGGCAAATCCCCAAGAATGCTGAGGCGTTTGGAAACTATCCAGCCAGCAAGCGAACGCCTGGCCCACCCGTCTTTGAAGGCTTACCGGCGTCAATCAACTCGACACCGGCAGCGGTGAATGCGCTTCGGATCGCTTCAAGCGTCTCTGCCTGCACGGGCTCGCCCAGCTCAAACCGGGCTGCCGTTGCGCGACCGATCTGAGCCTCCGCCGCAAGCTGAGTAAGGGACCAGCCAAGGCCAGCACGCGCCATCTTAGATTGCTCAGGTGTCATCGTGATAACCATATTATCACGTACCGTTTGACGCAACGCCAATCGACTGATAACAATGTTATCACCTTTCGAGAGAAAGGCGGCCAGCCGGGAAGGTGGAAGCTCCCACAACTGGCCTGATCACAACCCTTGGAATGAAAGGGAAACGACTATGACCGCCACTATCACTCGGCGTGCGCTTGTCAAAGCTGCGCCTGTCGTCGCTGTCAGCGCATTGCTTGCCACCCCCACCATCGCCCAGAACTTCCGCGCCGACGCTGAATTCTGGCGCGCGCATTCGAAGTGGGCTCAGATCCGAGCGGCGTGGGACGCCGACAAGGATCCGGACGAGGACGCCGTGCTTGAGCGCTGGGACACGATCGAGGCGGAAGCATTCCGTCAACTGTTTGCGATCCCCGTTATCACTGCGGCGGCGATCCTGGCGAAGCAGAAGGCAGCTCACTACGACAATACCTGGCCTGAACTCTTTGCGCTCCAGGCGATTGAAGCAGACCTCACGGCACTCGCAGCGCGGGAGGCAGTGTGATGATGGCCACCACCTTCGATGCCGCACTCGCCAGCTATCGGGACCGCCGGACAGACTATATGCGCATCTGCGCAGCCGGCGACGATGCCGCCAGTAGGTCCGCCGGCACCGCGTGCGACCAAGCTCTAGGGGCGAATGATCGCTGCCCCGTCCGGAACGGTGGCGGATCTGGCGACCAAACTCGAAACAATGCTGATCGAATACGAAGACAGCACGTGGGACGAGGACCGTGTGCGTGCGATAGCCGAAGATGCCCGCCGACTGGCGTCTCCGCGCGACACATGGAATGCCCTCATCGAGCGCTTCACCTTTGTGCAGTCGGCTCAGCCGGTAACCGATGAACTCATCGATGAAGCAGGCGAACTCATCGAGCGCATCATGGCAATGCCCGCGCCTGACGCCAGTGCCGCTCGCTGGAAACTCGACTACATCCTCGACACGACGGGTGGCTCGAATGCCTGCTACAGCGCCGACTATCTCGAACAGATGTTTGCCGATTACCGACACTTCCTGACGCCACCGGATCTGATCGGGTCGTGGCAATCGGCAATGCGGACCCACCAAGCTGCGCGGGCGGCAGAGGATTTGCACCGCGCCACGAAATGGCGCGCGGCCTATGAGGCGGGTGCGCTGACCAGCGAAACGAACGATGCAGAGGCGGAGCTTGTTCGGCTCCAGGACCTCAGGATTGCCGCCGAGGAAGCGGTGATCTTCATGCCCGCGCCGTCTTTGGTCGAGGCTAACTGGAAAATAGCCTTCTCCCGCGAGCGCTGGGCCGAAGAAACTGAATGGCCGAAAGAATGGTGGGATGCGGTCACAGCCGATCTCCACCGCTTTGCGCGGGAGGCGTGACATGGCAACCCAGCTCACGTTCGACGCGCCAGGCTGGCTATCTCGCTTCCAGGCAGCCGGCGGAGCCTACGCTCTGACGGGTGAGCATCTTCACCTTTGGCCTACACCCGGCTCTTGCACCCCAGAAGATCGGACCAAGGCCTACGCAATGGTGGCGACTCTCGCGCCTGATCAGCGACAACATCTGGTCGAGCATCTTCGCGCAGATGTTACGGTGGAGGGCTGATCATGGCCCTCCTGACCGTCACCACAGCCGGCCTGCGCCCGCTGCCGTTGGGGCTTATCTCGCAGTCACTCCCGTTACTATCCCGCGGCGAACTCGAGGATGTGATCGAGCGCTTGATCGACGAGCTGGACCGCCGCGACGGTGATCCAGATCTCGAAGATGCTCACGATGCTGAAGACGATTTCCTCCTATCCGACCGTGCGTTGGGTTGCGGGCGCATCGACGGCATGGGGTGTTCGATCAGCGATCCCGGCGGCCAATGCGACGAGGATGGCTTCAACACAGCTCTCGGCCACGGTCTCAATCGCGGATCCGGCTGCCAAATCAGTGACGCAGGAGAGTTCAGCTTTTGAATCTCGAACCGCTACTGCCGTTCCCGGGCGCCCTGGCTTCACGGCCGGGGCGTTTCGCGTTGGACTCGCCACCGCACGATTTCGCCACCAGCCTCGCGATGTCCAACGCGCATGCCGACGCCGGATGGTGGCTGGAACTCTACCGCAAGGCGTTCCCGACCATGGTAAGCGCGGTCTCGGTTCGGGATGACGGCTGGGCTCAGCGCGGCGGGATCGATCGCGTCATCACCCTCGCATGCGGTCGAACCCTTACCATTGATGAGAAGGTGCGATCCGCGGAATGGCCTGACATTCTCTTGGAGCAATGGAGCGATGAGGAACGGCGCACACCCGGTTGGGTGCAGAAGCCATTGGCCTGCGATTTCATCGCGTATGGGTTCGCGCCGTCGAAGCGTTGCTATCTGCTGCCGGTCGTTTTTCTGCAGCGCGCCTGGCGTCTAAATGGCCGCCAGTGGCTTGCCCGCTTTGGACAGCGGCGCGCACAGAACGTCGGCTATGTGAGTACCAGCGTGCCTGTGCCGTTGGGGGAACTGGCCCAAGCGCTGTTGCAGGCGATGTTGGTGGAGTGAAATGCCCCTAATTAATTGGTTTGCTTGTGCCCAGCATCACAACATTGCGCGTCGGGGGCGGACTCGCGGCAGTTCTGGCGGCCTCGACGCTACCAAATACGGCTATGGGATCCATTTTGTGCCGATTGAACACGTCGACCGGAATCGGAGGATCGTTGAACATCGCCGTGAGTGACGACATCTGATCGTCGAAGCGCCCTTGAACTAGGTTCTTGGCGACTGGAACCTGCCTCCGAACGCGATCAAAAACTTCTCTCTGGAATTGAAGACGATGCGTAGCCGCAGCCAGGCGAATGCCATTCTCGCTGTCGACGCCGAACAGGAGATCGGAATGCCAAGCTGCGCCACCGATCTCCTCTGCAACGTAGACATGCGCCATAGTCCTGTTGCGGAGCTTGACCAGAATCTCGTGATCCTGGAGCTGCTCAGGGGTTAACTTGTGTGCAATTTTGATGGCACCGCGCGCTCCTTTCCCTGAATCCGCGCTGGTAGCCCGCTCGTAGAGGGTAATGGCAGTTCGTAGCAGAGCAGCTTCCGTCGCCATACGCGTCGTAGTACCCCCCTTCCGAGGGCTCGGCAAAAGCTCTTCAAGAGCGCCAATGCACGATTCAGCTTCCGACAAATCGGCTACGCAGGATTGTGCCACCAACACCTTCGCGATTTGGGATGACAGCCGCTTGTAAGTAGGTAGGGTTGCCAACTCAGTCGCGAGAGACCGAAGATCGATAAAGATCGGAAGGTTCTGCCCCGAAGCGCCCAATACCGTTGGCATGATCAGCCGAACATCGATCTGTGCCGTTCAATTTCTCGAACGTCCAGACGCCTCCGAAGGAAATCGAGCAACTGGCGCCCAGCTTCCGTTGGAGCCGATCCATGGCCTTTGCACTTCCCGCAGTTCAGGCTTGCGCGCATCTCCCCATATGCCGCCGGCGGGGAGTCGCCGCTTCCACCGCAGGCATCGCAAGGCTCTTCAAGCAACGGTAATTCCGGCGTGCTGTCGTTCATTTCGTTTCCCTCTGCTTCCCACCCCGTAATGTTGTCAGATCGCTACTCGTGCCGCGATTACAAAATTGAAATCGTGGCATCTTCGCGTTTTGCGCCGATTTTTGTGTTCCTGGCGGCTTGGAAATTAGAATTCGGTCGACACGTTGCCAAGAGAACTATTCCCGAGCTACCGAAGCGCCCGTTAACAGGGGGTAGATTCGTATGCCGGATGCGCTAAGTCGCTGGTGTCTGTTTTGTGATCTTGAAGTCCATTCCGCTGCCCGCCGGGGGCCGCGCGTCATGCTTGATGATTACATTGATGACCTCGTGGCGCGCTCAGATCGCGAGGAAGCATTCCGAATTTATGACAGAGAGAATCGGGTCATGCGCGTGGCCCACGCGCGCCGCCTAGTGCTTCCAAACGGCCGCCCAGGAGTGTCTATGGTGATCACGCTTGGTGACAGGCGAGGGTCGGATCCGTCTTTCGTCCATTTCGAAAGGGGGCATGCGCGTAATCCCGAGAAGCGTGACGGCGAAGTTAAGGGCAGAAGCGCTCACTGTATCATCGAACTGGTTGAAGATGAGGACCACGCGGGCAGGTATCGGATGCTTCTTGAAGAGGCTACTGGGATAGGCCGGACGCCAGTTTCCCGGCTGCTCTCAACTCAGCTGCGGGAGATTTCGAGCGACCGTGACGAGCGTTTCCGCAGTCCAGATACCGGTAACCTCAATCTGGTTCAGCCGACCACAGAGGTATGGCCCCAGAAGTCCCGCGCGATCGCTGACGCCTTAAGCCGAGGGCGGCTTGGCGTCGTCGAGCTTTACGACACTGGACGGGTGCCAGCGTTCGACGAAGTTGTCGGCTTCCAGGTCAAAAAGCGGATTCTTCGGGTCGACGTCTTGCCGGCTGAGGAGGGAGTCCAGGGTGCGCTGGACAGGCTGCGGGCAATCGGGCGTCGGGAAGGATACGCGAACATGAAGGTGAGCTGGCGGCTGCAAGATGGACAGGTTGCATATTCAGACATGCGAACCGATCTGGAGGACATCGGAACGGCTTTGCTTGCTCGCCGCGAATTGGTGAGCGTAACAAGACCGATGTCGGATGCGTCTCATCGATTAATTGATGAGTTTGTTGGAGCCATGGCGGCCCACTTCGACTAAAAGGATTTCGTGGCAAACGGTCAATTTCTGCTGCTGGCGCCAATGCGGTACTGGTCTGTCCAGCACCCCGTGAAACGGCGCTGGGACATTGTCCTCCCGGGCGTCGGTGCGGCTGCGCTGACGGCTGTCCTGCTTGCGTGGCCAGCCGTTCCTTCACCATATGGCAGCGGCGGGTTTCTAGGGAGCTTGCAGAATCTTTTCGCGATCCTGGGCGGATTCTTCGTTTCTGCTCTCACTCTAGTCGCGACGTCGTCGACGCCGGGCCTTCTTCAGCCGCTTGCGGGCACTCCAAGGGTTCGCTTAGCTGGAGAAACTCAGCCTCTCACGCGCCAGCGGTTCCTTGCTCTCCTGTTTGGATACCTCGCGTTTTCATCGTTCGTGCTCTACGCTCTTGGCTTCCTTGCTGTGATGATAGCTCCCGGCATGAAGGCAATTCTTCCGGCGGGTCTTCATATCTGGGCTTCGGCTGCCTTCCTGCTCGCTTACAATTTCTGGCTCTCGCACCTCTTCGTCTCGACGATGATCGGGTTGTATTACTTCACTGATCGATTGCAGAGGCCAGACCCCGAAATCATCCGTGGGGATGGGCGGCGGAGCTGATATAATTCGCTACTAGGCTTACCCTTTCATCCCGCGAATTTCCTTCACAATTACCGATCTGATTCAATCGGATAATCTGCTTCGGGAGCAGATAAAGGCTTTGCGTCGCCCCTCCCGTGCCGTGGTAAAATTTCGCCACGAGACAGGAGGGCGACATGGCAAATCCGTATGCGATCATTTCCTTCAGAGACACCGGGCCGCTGAAGACCTGGGCGGCATTGCGGAGCGCGCAGGCGCATAACTCCCGTGAGAAGCCCATGGCTCACACCACCGGACTTCCGGTGCGGCACCTCATCGGCACCGGCAGGCTCGTTGATGATGCCAAGGCGGCGCTGGTCCGGCATGGCATGGATCCGGCGCGGCTCCGTAAGAATGGCGTGATCGCCTACGAGGCTGTACTGACGGCCAGCGCTTCGTTCTTTGCCGGCATGCGTGGCGAAGAGGGGCAGGCCAAGTTCCGCGGCTGGGTCGCAGCGCAGAAGGAATTCCTGCTGGCGAAGTATGGCGCCAACCGGATCGTGTCACTGGTGCTGCATCTCGACGAAAGCACGCCGCATATGCACGCGGTCGTCCTGCCACTGTCGCTCCGCGCGGATCGGCGGTCGAAATACCCCGCCGAGCACTGGGCGCTTGTTGGTCGGACGATCTGCGGACCGGGCGAGTATGATCGGCTTCAGGACGAGTACGCCAAGGCAATGGAGCCGTTCGGGCTTGTTCGCGGCGAGCGGAAGAGCGGGCAGAAGCACAAGCCGGTCAGGGATTACATGGCCGATTTGGATGCTCAGGCGGCGGCGAACCGCAAGCACGCCGGTGATCTTGCCGCCGAACTGGCGCGCGTCCGGCAGTCGATGTTGAAGGCGGAGGTGGATCGGCGTGCAGTCGCAGCCGAAAAGCAGGCTCTCGCCGCGTCACGTAGCGCCTTGGCCGAGGAGCAGGGTCGGATTGAGGCAGGGCGTGAGGCGCTGAAAGAGGATGAGCGTCGGCTGGATCAGGCGCTCGCTGCGTTCGATCGGTCCCGCACGACGGCGATCCGGTTCATGCAGATGGTGAAACAGTTCCCTGAAAGTCGCTGGTCGGCCGAGACAATGTTGATGGCCGGCGCTGCTCGGGATGTCAGTCAGGCAGGAAGATCAATGCGCCCTGAGGGCGGGGCGCTCATGCAGCAGGCATGGATGCTGCAGCAGAATGGATGGGGCCGCTAGGCAAGTGGGCGTGCACCGTGCTGGCCGAATGCTTTTCAGTCCGGCATGAGGGGAGCGACGGAGGGAAAAATGCTCGGCATGGATAGCGAAGACCTTAGCAAACCAGCGTCGCAGGAAGATTCACCAGCCGTGGGAATGCCGCCCCCTATTGTCACAGCCGAAATGATAAGCTCCGTCAATTTGACGGAAGTTCTTGCCGACGTGGCCAACGATGACAGCTATGCGGTTGAAAGAGCGCTCAATACCGCCAGCCGAGTGGCAACCGACGTCGGAAACGAAAATGAGGCTCAGGTGTTGGCCTTGTTCGCAGGACTGATGTCCATTGCGGTCCAGCCCGATAACGATGCTGCGCCCTTTGCGCCGATGCTGATCATGGACGGCCGACGCAGCATGATTCCGGACGACATTGCAGGCGAGCAATCGGCTATTCTCGCGCAAATTATCGATACGCTGCCGAATGTGCATTTGAGGGCCAAAGTGGGTGACGTGGTCTTCTACAACAGCAGGAAGAATTGGAAGGGCGCGCAGGTAGCCATCAGTGCGTACTGTGAGATCGCGCGGGGCCGGTTGGATGATAGCATTAAACCTCGAGCCTCTAGGCCGGCTGATTCAATTTTTGACGTAATAGAGCCGATCGCTCGCGCCGTCGCGTTAAGTGGGTTGACTTCGAAGAGGGGGAAATTCCCCGCTGACGTGGAAAAAACGCTCCTTGCTTGTTACGCTTCTGCCATTGGCGGCCCGCACTATGCTGTCTTCGTAAAACTCTCAGAGCTTGCGCTCTGGCACGGGATTAAGCCGTGGAATGAAGTTGCGTTAGATGCCGAACAACTCGCGTCGTCAGCGCCATCCGGCACCTATCCCGAGGCCATTAAGCGTGTATGGCTCGTGGCTGCGAGTTGTTACGATAGGTTGGACGATAAGGCCGCCGCCAACCGATGCCGTATCGAGGCGGCTGAGCAGACACTCAAAATGCGAGATGACTCCGACCAGGAGGCCGTCAAAGCTCACTGGACTAAGGCAGCTCTCGGAGAGCTAAGGCATATTCCCGGTACGCAATCGCGAGTTCAACAACTCCGAGACGAGTTGAGGGCGTACCAGTTGGCAGCCCAAGATAATTTCGCATCTTTCTCGACACCAATCGACCTCAGCGAAGATCGCGAGCAGATCGGCACGCTGTTTGCGCAAATCGGACTGCCCGACGCTTTCGTGCAGTTTTCGTTGATGACGCGAGCCCCATCCAAGCTTGAGCTACGTGAAATCGTACTCGATTTGGCGCGTAAATACCCTTTGAGCGCCATGATTTCGGCCAGTTATTACGATTCTGAAGGGCGAGAGGCGGCGCGTTCGCCAGCATATCCTTCTGACGGGGGGCCACCCGAGGAGTGGTTCTGCGCTGAGGCAGCCAAGTACATGGATCTGGTCATGTATCAGCAGGTTCGAGGAAAGATTGAGCCGGCAAGGATCGCGCTTGCGCAGCGGATAGCGATTCAAGAGCGGCACCTGCTTCCGGTCGTTGAGTTGAGCCCATTTGTCCCACCCCAGCGCGAACCGTTATTCGCCCTAGGCTTCGCGAAATTATTTCAGGGCGATTACGCAAGCGCCGCCCACTTGCTGTTTCCTCAACTCGAAAACTCGTTGCGGCACGCACTCATACTTACCAACCGCGATCCCTCAAAAATCGAGCAGGACTTGATACAGGGGGACCGCACGCTCTCAGCATTGCTGGATGTGAATAGAGCGGATCTAGAGGCCATCTTTGGGGAGGATTGCATCCACCTCATCGACATTCTCTTCAGTTTTCGCCCCGGGCCATCGCTTCGCAATGAGATGGCGCACGGGAAGGTGCCGTGGGGTGGATTTTTCCATCATGCCGTTCAATTCGGATGCTGGTTCATCTTCGGTCTGACTTGCTTACCCTTGTTTCGGGTTTGGCGGGAACAAGTGGTTCCCCGCATCGACGAGCAAGCGAGAGAAATTTCTTAGAAGAAGGGAGGATGCGATTCGTCTCAAGGATTGAGCAGGCCAAGCTCTGCTCCCAAATCGGACGCGGTGATTGCTATGTGATTGCTGATACGAAAACGCCGTCTCTTGCGCGGGGCAAGAAACGGCGGATTTCGTTGGTCGGGACGAGAGGATTCGAACCTCCGACCCCCACACCCCCAGTGTGATGCGCTACCAGGCTGCGCTACGTCCCGACCGGAGCGCGGCCTATAGGCACGTCGATCGGATAGCGCAAGCGTCCTTTCGCCACTTTCTTTGCTCTGGTTGCGCCAAGGCTGTGGATGAATTGGCAAGGGCCGAATGCTCTTGAAGTGTTGGCGATCAGGCCCATCTGCCCGTGATCCGGGGGGAGGGCGTTCGTGCGCGCGTTGCCAGCCTTCCGCTTTATTGCTAACCGCGCCCATCCGATGAATCCGGCGGGGGGTTTCGGGGCGGGGCGTGCGGCAGATCCGATGCCCGGATTCGATGTAACGCACTGTTCGCGCCGGAACGAAACGACAAGAAGGCCTTCCATCTCAATGCAAAGCTCGATCATCAACCTGCTTGCCGCCGCCGCGCCCGCGGGCACGCCGCCTGCCTGGATCCAGTATCTGCCCTTCGTGGCGATGGCCGGTATCTTCTGGTTCCTCATCATGCGCCCGCAGATGAAGCAGCAGAAGGAACACCGGAACAAGCTGTCAGAGCTGAAGAAGGGCGATGAAGTGCTGACCGGCGGTGGTTTCGTCGGCAAGGTGCTGCGCGTGGACGACAACTATGTCGACATCGAACTGGCGCAGGGCGTGAAGGTGAAGGCCGTGAAGTCGACCATCGTCGACGTTATCCCGCCTGCCGGTTCCAAGCCCGCCAACGACTGAGGCTTCGGCCCTACATCCTATTGAGAGAAGCCTGAGGCTATGCTCGAATTTCCTACCTGGAAGAAGGCCTGGTATTGGGCGCTGACGCTGTTCTTCAGCGCCTGCGCCCTGCCTTCGCTGGTTTCGCTTTCGCCGAACCTGAACTGGCCAAGCGCACTGCCGAGCCCCAAGATCAATCTGGGTCTCGACCTGGCAGGCGGCAGCCGTCTGCTGCTGGAAGCCAATCGCGATCAGGTCACCCAGCAGCGTCTGGAAGGCATGGAAGAATCCGTGCGCACGCGCCTTGGCCAGGCCGAGCCGCGCATTTCCATCGGTGACGTTTCCAGCTCTGGCGGCAAGCTGAGCTTCACCGTGCGCGATCCCGCGCAAGTGGACGCAGCACGCGAGGCGATCCTGCCGCTGACGTCCGGTGCCGGCCTTTCCGGCCAGCGCGACTGGGACATTACCGTGCAGGACGGCAACCGGTTCATCCTGGTGCCGACGCAGGCGGGTATCGACCTTGCGATCAGCAATGCGATGGAGACCGCCGTTGAAGTCGTGCGCAAGCGTATCGACGCGCTGGGCACCAAGGAGCCCGACATTCGCCGCCTGGGCGGCACCCGCATCGACGTGCAGGTCCCCGGTCTTCAGGACCCGCAGGCGCTGAAGAACCTGCTGGGCCAGACCGCCAAGCTTGAATTCAAGATGGTGGACGAAACCGCCGTGCCCAGCGATCTGGCCAAGGGCATCGTGCCGCCGGGTTCGCAGGTCGTTCCCTGGGCCGATCCCAAGGATCCTGCCGCGCAGGGCGTTCCCGTGATTGCGGTGAAGCGCCTTGGCGGCATCAAGGGCGACGAACTGACCGACGCCAAGCAGGGCTTCGAACAGAAGACCAACGCGCCCGTCGTCTCGATCACGTTCAATCAGCAGGGCGGGGAAAAGTTCGCCAAGCTGACCACCGAAAACGTCGGCAAGCGCTTCGCCATCATCCTTGACGGCAAGGTGCTTTCGGCCCCCAGCATTCGCGAACCGATCCTTGGCGGCGGTGCGCAGATTTCGGGCAGCTTCACGGTCCAGTCGGCCACCCAGCTTGCCATCGCGCTGCGTTCGGGCGCGCTGCCGGTCGACCTCACCGTGGTTGAGGAACGCACCGTCGGCCCCGACCTTGGTGCGGATTCGATCCAGAAGGGCGTCGTCGCCATGGGCGTCGGCACCGTTCTGCTGATGCTGTTCATCTTCCTTACTTATGGCCGCTTCGGCGCCTATGCGAACCTGGCGCTGATCTTCAACGTGCTGATGATCCTTGGCATCATGGCCATGCTGGGAACGACGCTGACGCTGCCGGGCATCGCCGGTTTCGTTCTGACCATCGGTGCCGCGGTCGACGCCAACGTGCTGATCAACGAGCGTATCCGTGAGGAACGCCACCGTGGCCGCCGCGTCGTGCAGTCGGTCGAGCTGGGTTACAAGGAAGCAAGCCGCGCCATCTTCGATGCCAACATCACCAATGCCATTTCGGCGGTGCTGATGTTTGCGTTCGGTTCGGGCCCGGTTCGTGGTTTCGCCGTCGTCCTCATGATCGGCATCGTCACTTCGGTGTTCACCGCCGTCACGATGAGCCGGATGTGGGTTGCGGGCTGGTTGCGTCGCACCCGCCCCAGCGACCTGAACGTATAAAGGTACCGGCGCATGAAGCTCCTAAAGCTTATCCCCGATCACACGAATATCCACTTCCTGCGCTGGCAGTGGCCGTTCTTCATTACCAACCTGCTGGCGATGGCTGCTTCCATCGTGCTGCTGTTCACCCACGGGCTCAACCTGGGCGTCGACTTCGTCGGCGGCCAGATGATCCGCGTGACCTTCGAACATAGTGCGACAGCGCCGGTCGGCGCGCTGCGCAAGAGCGTCGATTCGCTGGGCTTCGGCGAACCGGTGATCCAGACTTTCGGCAAGCCGAACGAAGTCTCGGTCCGCATGAAGCTGCCGGCAGGCGCGGATGACAATCCGAAGCTGGCCGACGGCATGGCACGCCAGATCACCGAGAAGGTGCGCCATGACTTTGCCGATGCCCGTGTCGACGGTGTCGATTCGGTCTCGGGCAAGGTCTCGGGCGAACTGTTCCATACCGGCATGGTCGCGCTCGGCCTCGCGATGATCTGCATCTCGATCTACATCTGGATCCGCTTCGAATGGCAGTTCGCTGCGGGTGCGTTGTTCGCGCTGGTGCAGGACATCCTGCTGACGGTGGGCATGTTCTCGCTGACGCAGATGGAGTTCGACCTCAACATCGTTGCGGCCCTACTGACGCTGCTGGGCTACTCGCTGAACGACAAGATCGTCGTCTACGACCGTATCCGCGAAAACATGAAGAAGTACCGGCGCATGCCGATGAACGAACTGCTCGACCTCTCGGTGAACGAGACGCTGTCGCGCACGGTCGCGACCTCGCTGTCGGTGCTGATCATGCTCGTGTCGCTGCTGCTGCTGGGGCCGGACGTGATCTTCGGCTTCACCGCGGCGATCACGCTGGGCATCTTCATCGGTACCTACAGCTCGATCTTCATGTCCGCGCCGATCCTGATCTGGCTGGGCGTGACCAGCGACAGCTTCGTCAAGACCGAGAGCGAGATCGACCGCCAGGAACGCCTTGCGCGGGAGCGTAGCGCGCGTCCCTGACGCCGGTTCGGCTTGAAATGGATTAGGGGCCATTCCCGGAAGGGAAGTGGCCCCTTTTTCGTGTTTGCCGACTTATTCCGGGATTCGGTGGTAATCCGCCACCCGGTCGAGCGCGAGGCCCAGCACCAGCTTGCCGCTGCGCATCGGCCAGCCCAGCGCCTTTTCGGCGAGGGGGAGCGATTCCCCGGCACAGACCACGCGCCAGAGAACATCCTCCAGTCCGGGGCCAGCGGCCGCGATCGCCCCGTCGAAGCGCGCCTTGGCGGCGATCTGGCGCTCGCCCGGCGTAAGATCCGCAGTGCCCGAGCTGCCGCCGATCCGCACCGGCTCCCAACGCATCGTCACGCGGGGTGACAGTTGGGCACGTTCCCAGTCGGCGCGTAGCAGTTCGCCGGCGGCGAAGCGCCGGTCGCTGAGGTGGCCCCGCGCGTGGAGCCAGGAAAGCGACGATTCGGCGAGATTGACCGTCACGGTACGGCGATTCCGTCTTGCCCTTGCGCCATTGGCCGGACCCTCGCCCGGGGCGGGTCCTTCGCTGGTAAGTTCGCGCTCCACCAGATACTGCTTCATCGATACCTCCCGGTTTGGATCGGAGGGAACTTGCCAAAATGGATCACGTGTAGGAAAGTGGAAACCTAATTGGTTATTCCGGAGCCCGCCTTGATCAACCGCATCCGCGACATCCGCCAGCAGAAGGGGCTGACGCTGGCCGATGTCGCCGCCGCCTGCCAACCAGCGACGACCGCGCAGACCATCGGACGGCTGGAAACCGGAATGCGCACGCTTTCGCTGGGCTGGATGAACCGGATCGCCGCCGCCCTGCAGGTTGAGCCGGAACTCCTACTGCGCAGCGAAACGCGTGATCCGGCGATGATCGTCGCAGTCTTGACGGAGGCCGGGCCCGAAGCACCGCTGGCCCCGCGTGAGGCCGTCCTGCCCAGCGAACTGGCGGCCGACGCGCCGTGGCTGGTGCTGGATGTGGAGAGTTCGGCCGGCGAATACCGCGCCGGAGATCAGGTGTGGATGCGGCAATATCCGCCGGCGCAGGCCATGCGGCTGCTTAACCGCGACGTGCTGGTGCCACGCCCGGCCGGGCGCTTTGCATTCGGCCGTCTGATCGATTGCGCGGGAGAACGCGTCGTGCTCTCGGCTCCGGCTGTCGGGCGGGCGCAAGTCCCTGTGGAACATCCGCAATGGCTGGCGGTTGCGGAGATGCTGGTCAGAAAGCTCTAACTTCTCCCGCATAGAGGCACCTCATGCGCATCCTCTCGATTGCCACGCTGTTTCCCAATCCCGCGAAGCCGTCCTTCGGCATTTTCGTGGGCAACCAGATGCGGGCGGTGGTCGCCAACTGCGCGGTGGACCTTGTGATGGTCAGCCCGGTCGGCGTGCCGCCATGGCCGCTTTCGCGCCGCAAGCCTTACGATGCGCTGGCTGCGCTTCCCGAGGCGAGCGATGCCTCCGGAATCGAAGTGCTCTATCCCAAATTCACGTTGATCCCGAAGATCGGCGGAGACAGCAACCCGGCGCGAATCGCCAAGGCGGTGCTGCCGCTGGCCCGGCAGCTTCATGCAGAGCAGCCGTTCGATCTGGTGGACGCGCAGTTCTTCTTCCCCGATGGCCCCGCTGCCGCCATCGTGGCGCGCGAACTGGGCTTGCCGCTGACCATCAAGTCGCGCGGGGCGGACATCCATTATTGGGGCCAGCGACCCGCGGCGCTGAAGCAGATGCAGCAGGCCGCGCATCAGGCGGCCGGACTGCTGGCGGTGAGCGAGGCTCTCAAGGCCGACATGATCGCGCTGGGCATGCCGGCGGACCGCATCGCCGTTCACTACACCGGCCTCGATCGCGAGCGGTTTCACCCCATAGAGCGCGGCGCGGCGCGCGCACTGGTATCGGCCTTGCCCGATCTCGGCATCTGGTCCGAAGGGCCGCTGATCGTGACGCCGGGCTCCCTGATCCCACGCAAGGGCCAGCGGCTGGTTATCGAGGCTCTGGCGCAGCTTCCCGATGTGCGTCTGGCGCTGGCGGGCGTTGGCGAGGACGAACGTGCGTTGCGCGCGTTGGCCAAGTCACTGGGCGTGGACGATCGGGTGCAGTTCCTGGGGCAAGTGGGGCACGATCTGCTGCCGCACCTGCTTTGTGCCGCTGACGTACTGGTGCTGCCTTCGGCAAGCGAAGGGCTGGCCAATGTCTGGATCGAGGGGTTGGCCTGCGGCACGCCTATCGTCATCCCCGCGATCGGCGGCGCGCGCGAAGTGGTGAAGGACCCCAGCGCGGGCCGCCTTGCAGAGCGCACGCCGGACGCCATTGCCGAAGCCGTGCGCGATATCCTTGCCGATCCGCCCAGTCAGGAACAGGTTTCGGCCAATGTCGCGCGTTTCTCATGGGGCGTGAACGCGCAGAACCTCGTGCGCTTCTGGCGCGCGGTGCTGGAGGGCAGCCCGGTTGGGGGTGCGCCGGAAGGGGAACTTCAGGACGCCGTAACGGCGTCCTGACGCCTTAGAGTCTGTTTGGAAATTCGCGGAGAGCGAATTTCGCGGGACCAGCCCACTCCCCCACCCTACCACCCGCAGGATACTACCAATGGGTGGTAGGGTGGGGGAGTGGGCTGGTCCCGCTCTGAAAATGCCCCCACGGGCATTTTCCAAACGGTCTCTTATCTCCTAAGGGAGCTTATCCCTCGACCTGTTCGGCCAGTTCCAGCCAGCGTTCCTCGGCCGCTTCCTTGTCGCCGCGCGCCTTGTCGATGGCGGCGGAAAGGCTGGCGAACTTGCCGGGATCGCGCGTGTAGAGCGCCGGATCGGCCATGGCCGCTTCGTCGCGGGCGATGGCGGCTTCCAGTTCCTCGATCTTCTTGGGCAGCAGTTCGTAGTCGCGCTGGTCTTTGTAGGACAGTTTACCCTTCTTCGGCGGCGGGGGAGGAGGCGGAGCGGCGCCCTCTGCCTTCGCCTTGGCCTTGCCGGCGCTGGTGCGCTGGCGGCGCTTGGCCTCCCAGTCGGCATAGCCGCCCGCGATCACGTCGATATGGCCCGATCCGTCAAGGCCGAGCGTGACGTTCACCGTGCGATCCAGGAAGTCACGATCGTGGCTGACGATCAGCACGGTGCCATCGTAATCCGCGATCACTTCCTGCAGCAGGTCCAGCGTTTCAAGGTCGAGGTCGTTGGTCGGTTCGTCCAGCACCAGCAGGTTGGAAGTGCGGGCGAACTCGCGGGCGAACAGCAGGCGCGAACGTTCACCGCCCGATAGGGTGCCGACTTTCGCCTCGACAAGGCCCGGATCGAACAGGAAGTCCTTGAGGTAACCCTGGATGTGCTTGCGCACGCCGACCACGTCGATCCAGTCACCGCCTTCGGCCAGCACGTCGCGAATGCGCATTTCGGGATTCATGCGGCTGCGTTGCTGGTCGATGAAGGTGGCGTCCAGCGTGGCCGCGCGCGTCACCTTGCCCTCATCGGGCTGCATTTCGCCCATCAGGATCTTGAGCAGCGTGGTCTTGCCCGAACCATTGGCGCCGACCACGCCGATGCGGTCGCCGCGCTGGATGCGCAAGTTGAAGTCCTTGATGATCGTGCGGTCTCCAAACCGCTTGGTCACGTGTTCGGCGACGATGACCGACTTGGTCTTGCTGTCGTCCGCCACCACGGCCAGCTTCGCGGCGCCTTGCGGGCCCATCATGGAGGCACGCTGGGCGCGCATTTCCCAAAGTTTGGCAAGGCGGCCTTGGTTGCGCTTGCGCCGCGCGGTCACGCCGCGTTCCAGCCAGTGCGCCTCGATCTTCAGCTTGGCGTCCAGCTTGGCGGCGGCACGGGCCTCCTCGGCATAGACTTCCTCTTCCCACGCCTCGTAACCGCCGAAGCCGATGTCGCGGCGGCGCAGGCCGCCCCGGTCCAGCCAGAGCGTGGCGTTGGTCAGGCGGGTCAGGAAGGTACGGTCGTGGCTGATCACCACGAACGCGCCGTTGTAGCGCTGCAGCCAGGATTCCAGCCAGTCGATCGCGGCAAGGTCCAGGTGGTTGGTCGGCTCGTCCAGCAGCAGCAGGTCCGGCTCGGAGGCGAGGGCGCGGCAAAGCGCGGCGCGGCGGCGCTCACCACCCGAAGCGCTCTTGGCTTCGCGCGAGAGGTCCACACCGAGCTGGTCGGCGATCGCTTCGACCTCGTGCCGTTGCGGCGCATCGTCGCCGTGGATCGCGAAATCGAGCAGCGTGTCGAACCCGGTGAAGAACGGATCCTGCTCCAGCGTCACCACGCGCGTGCCGGGCTGGACGGAGCGCGTGCCCTTGTCCGCATCCACGGTGCCGGCGATCAGCTTCAGCAGCGTGGTCTTGCCCGCGCCGTTGCGGCCGATCAGGGCAAGCCGGTCGCGCGGGGCGATGTTGATGTCGAGGTCCTGGAAGAGCCAGCCGGAGCCCTGGATCAGGCCAAGGCCTTCCCAGCTGAGAATTGGTGCAAGTGCCATGGCTGCGCGCCCTACAGGCCAGAGCGGGGGGCTGGCAAGCGACCTCTCACGGTGGGCAGTGCAGCGGAGACTGCAAGACAGGCGTGGGATTCGTGCAACACATTTCAGCCTGTGCCTCCTTCCTGCCACATTCAGGACTTGTTCAAGCCCCGGTGCTTAGGCACGCAAGGCATTATGAAACGCTTCGTCTCCTCCCTTGCAACAGGTCGCGCATCTTTGAGCGCATCGTTGGGTGCGATCGCGGTTGCCGCGTTTGCACTGGTCGTGCCCACGCTTGGCGCGCACGCCGATCCGGGCGGCGATCAGGGCGAGGCACGCCGTGAGCGCAAGGCCGGCAATATCCTGTCGATCCGCCAGATCGAGCAATTGGTGCTGCCGCGCATGGGCGGGATGCAGTATCTCGGCCCCGATTACGATCCGGCCGCCATGGCGTACCGGCTTAAATTCATCCAGAACGGAAAGGTCTATTTCGTCGATGTGGATGCCCGCACCGGCCGCGTGATCGGCCAGTCGCGCTGATTGGCCGGTCGGCGGTTTTCCGCGCTTGCGTTGCAGCGACCGGCCGGATCGCTTGACGCTTTCGGCCTTTCATCCCATTTGCTTCATTCATTTATGCCGCCCAGTCCGGGCACCTCATCGAGGGAGAGACCGATTTGCGCATCCTGATCGTCGAGGATGAACCCACACTCGGCAACCAGCTGAAGACCACGCTGGAACAGACCGGCTATGCCGTCGACCTTTCGACGGATGGCGAGGATGGACATTTCCTTGGCTCCACCGAAGATTACGACGCCGTGATCCTCGACCTTGGCCTGCCCGAGATCGATGGCCTTACCGTGCTGGGCATGTGGCGCCGCGAAGGGCGTGACTTCCCCGTGCTGGTACTGACCGCGCGCGATTCCTGGTCCGACAAGGTGGCCGGTCTTGACGCCGGCGCCGACGACTATCTGGCCAAGCCGTTCCAGACCGAGGAACTGATCGCCCGCCTGCGTGCGCTGATCCGCCGTGCTTCGGGCAATACCTCCAGCGAACTGACTGCGGGCGATGTCCGTCTCGACACCCGTTCGGGCCGCGTCACGCTGGCCGGTGAGCCGGTGAAGATGACCGCGCAGGAATACAAGCTGCTGTCCTACCTGATGCATCACAAGGGCAAGGTGGTCAGCCGCACCGAACTGATCGAGCATATCTACGATCAGGATTTCGACCGCGATTCGAACACGATCGAGGTCTTCGTCACCCGCATTCGCAAGAAGCTGGGTGCCGATGTCATCACGACGATCCGTGGTCTTGGCTACAGCCTCGACGATCCCGCAGAACCCGGCCGCGGCTGAGGATCGCGTGGCTGAAGGGGCGGCGGAGGCCGCCGCCGAGCCCGTGACTGCCGATCCCGCGCAGCAAGGTTCGCGCGCGCGTTTTCCGCGTGAGGCGTCCACGGGTTCGCTCGCCCGGCGCATGATGCTGATCGCGGCGGGATGGATTTCGATCCTGCTGCTGGTCGGCGGGCTGGCGCTGGATCACACGCTGGCCGGCCTCGTCACCCGCAATTACGACGAGCAGCTGGGCTACATGCTCACAGGCATGATCGGATCGGCAGAGATCGGGCCGGACGGCGAGGTGTTCTTCAACCGCCCGCTGGGCGACCAGCGCTTCCTTGAGCCGAATTCGGGCCTCTACTGGCAGATTCGCGGCAAGGGGCATGAGGATTTCCCGTCGCGCTCGCTATGGGATCGCAGTCTGGACGTGCCGGCCGATCATTTCGACGCGCAGCCGCATGTGTACGATTCGGGCCAGTTCGCTGGCGAGCCGCTGCGCGTGATGGAACGGTCCATCATTTTGCCGGGCAGCAACACCAAATGGATGTTCACGGTCGCCGCCAGCCGTGCCGACCTGGACGAGCAGATCAAGATGATCCGCGCGATCCTGTTCTACAGCTTCGTGGCGTTGGGCTTTGGCCTGCTGCTGATGGCTGGGATGCAGACGTGGTACGGCCTGTTCCCGCTGCGGCACGTGCGCCGCGCCATCCAGAAGCTGCGCACCACCGGCTCGGCACGGGTCCACGACGCGCTCCCGCGCGAGGTGGAGCCGCTGGTGGAGGAATTGAACGCGCTGCTCGCCCATAACGAGCGGCAGGCAGAGGAAGCACGCACCCATGCGGGCAACCTGGCCCATGCATTGAAGACCCCGCTGACCGTGGTGATGAACGCAGCGACGGCCAAGGCGCCCGATCTGGCCGATACCGTGATCCGGGAAGCGGCGGTGATGCGCCGTCAGGTGGACCATCACCTTGCGCGGGCGAGGGCGGTTGGCCGCCGCGCCGTGGGGCAATCCCGCGCGGATGTCTGGCCCAGTCTGGAAGCCGTGCTGCGTGCGGTGGAGCGGCTTTACGATCAGGCGCGATTCGATCTCGATGGCAATCACGATGCGGTTGCGGCGCTGGAAAAGCAGGACCTTGAGGAGATTCTCGGCAACCTGATCGAAAACGCGGCCAAGTATGGCGGTGGCAGCGTCTTTGTCACGGTGGACGCGGTGCGCGATTCGCGCCTGTGCGAAATCTGGATCGAGGACGACGGCATGGGTATTCCCAAGGCCGAACGCATTCGCATATTCGATCGCGGTGCGCGATTGGATACCGGCAAGCCCGGCACCGGGCTGGGGCTGGCCATCGTGCGCGACGTCGTGGAAATCTACGGTGGAACCGTGGAACTGGACGAGAGCGAGGATCTTGGCGGCCTGCTGGTAAGGCTATGCCTGCCGCGCGCGGTCGCGTGATATCTTTCGCTCGAATCCGGTGACTGATATCTCTGGCCTGACATAATTCAGGCGCAAAATCCGGTGGAACCGGTGTCGGCGGCAGTTGCGGAAGTGGTCGTTCGCTTCCATGGCGCGGGCTCAGTAATCGAGGATACCCCCCTAATGACCGATTCCGTTACGATCACGCTGTCGCCCGATGAGATCGAAATGATCGTCGATGCTCTGGAAGCCGATCTGGAAGGCTACGTCGAAGCCGCCAAGGAAGCGCGCGAAGACGGCAACAAGGAAGACCTTGAGACTTTCGCCGAAGCCGCCACGCGCATCCAGGCGCTGATGACGCGCCTTCAGGATCTCGTTGAGAATTGAGCCTGCCGGAGCGGGATGGCGCTGAGGCGGCATCCCGCTCGAATTTCAAAGGTTCGGGCGGCTCTGGGAGCCGCGGCGTTCAGCCCGCCTTCGCTCGCTCGTGATGGCGGATCACTTCATCGATGATGAAGCGGATGAACTTCTCGCCGAAATCGGGATCCAGCTGCGCATCTTCCGCCAGCTTGCGCAAGCGCACGATCTGGCGCTCTTCACGGCCCGGATCCGATGCGGGCAGGTCCTTTTCGGCCTTGTACGCGCCCACGGCCTGCGTGATCCGAAATCGTTCGGCAAGCATGTGGATCAGCGCGGCATCGATATTATCGATGCTGGCGCGGAAGGAGGCCAGGACGGGGTCGGTTGCGGGCGTGGTCTCGGTCATCGGATCGGTCCGCTAGCACGGCTTGGCGGGCGGTTCCAGTCCACGCGGGGATATGGGGCCAATCGGATCGTTTGCCCGTATCGTGGCATTCGCTCTTGCCTAAATGCCTGCAAACGCGCAATGCGCCGAACCGATGAGTGCCGATGTCATTCCCCTGCGCACGCGCGGATCGCAGCCTTCCCTGGCCCCTATGCTGGCGCTGACCGCGCCGGGCATGAACAGCGTCAACGCGGTCATCCTTGACCGCATGCAAAGCGAGATCCCGCTGATTCCGGCTCTGGCCGGCCACCTGATTTCGGGCGGGGGCAAGCGTATGCGCCCCATGCTGATGGTCGCTGCGGCAGAGCTGTGCGGCTATCAGGGTAACCGCCACCATAAGCTGGCGGCAGCGGTGGAGTTCCTCCACACCGCCACACTGCTGCATGACGACGTCGTCGACGGTTCGGACATGCGTCGTGGCAAGGCCGCCGCGAACATCGTTTTCGGGAATCCGGCGACGGTGCTGGTGGGCGATTTCCTATTCACGCGCGCCTTCGAACTGATGGTGGAAGACGGAAGCCTCAAGGTTCTGAAGGTCTTTTCCAAGGCCAGCTCGATCATTGCCGAGGGTGAGGTTGACCAGCTGACCGCGCAGCGCCGGATCGAGACGAGCGAGGAACACTACCTCCAGATCATCGGCTCCAAGACCGCTGCGCTGTTCGCCGCCGCCACGCGCATTCCGGCGATCGTTGCCGAAAAGAGCGAGGCGGAGGAACTGGCGCTCGATTCCTATGGCCGTAACCTCGGCATCGCGTTCCAGCTGGTGGACGATGCCATCGACTACGATTCGGAAGCGTCCGAATCAGGCAAGGACAAGGGCGACGACTTCCGCGAAGGCAAGATGACGCTGCCCGTCATCCTGGCTTACGCGCGCGGCAACGCCGAAGAGCGCAAGTTCTGGGAAGAAGCCATCGCCGGTTTCCGTACCGAGGACGAAGATCTTGCCCACGCGGTCGAACTGATCAACCGCCATGGCTGCGTGGAAGCGACGCGGGAACGCGCGCGGCTCTATGCCCAGCGTGCCTGCGATGCGCTGTCGATCTTCCCGGCCGGTGCCGCGCGTGATGCGATGTGCGAGGCGGTCGAGTTCGCGGTGGCCCGCCGCTACTGATTGGGCACGCCGGCAGGGGCCTCGGCAACTTGGCCGAGGCTCAATCGATGCCTGCGAGGTACTGTTGCTCACAAGTATCCAGCGGCACTTGTGGTGAACGCGCTCAAGAAGATCGCCAGTCTATTTGGTTGATACTTGAGGAAAAGATAGTTAGCCTTCGCGCCATTACGTATTCCTGTGAAGGAGACGTTGATGGGCTGGCTACGTTACGTCTTGCTACCCTTTGCCGCCGCAAGCGCGGCTGCCTCGCTTCCGTCGGCGGCGCAGGCACGTGACGATCTGACATCTTCCGACGCCGCCCTGCCAGCCATGGACTTCGGCGTTTCTGCAGACGGATTGGGGCAGGACGACGGTTCGGCTGTCGCGAATCCCGCCTCTGCTGCGCCTTTGCCCGGCCGCAAGGGCACGCACTGGACGATCATCGTCAGCCCCTATATCTGGGGCGCATCGCTTGGCGGTGACCTTGGCCTGGCCGGCCTGCAGGGCAATGCCCATCTGCCCTTCGGGGATATTTTCAAGCATCTCGACATTGCGGCGATGGGCAATGTGGAATTCATCAGCGGCCGCTGGGGCGGCTATATCGATGCCCAGCATGTGAAGACGTCGCAGACGGAACAGGTGCTTTCGCTGCCGGTCGATCTCTCCATCCGCACCACGCGCGTGGCGGGCGGCTTCTATTACAAGGCATGGAGCATCCCGCTTTCGGGCGAAACCGCCTTCGGCGTGTCGCGCAATATCTCGTTCGAACCCACGGCCGGGCTGCGGTGGACCGATCTGAAGGCGGACGCCGCCGTCGATCCGCTGGCGGTGCAGATCTCCAAAGGCGCGGACTGGGTCGATCCCTTCGTGGGGCTCCGCATCAATGCGGATTTGTCCAGCCACTGGAATCTCTTTGTTCAAGGCGATGCGGGCGGGTTCGGGGCGGGATCGGACATCAGCGTAAATGCCGTGGCCTTGGCCGGCTATCGCACCCATGTGTTCGGCCAGCGGACGATCCTGCGAGCCGGCTATCGCTTCATCTACGAGAAGTACGACCAGGAAGACTTCACCGGTCGCGGTCGTTTCATCTGGGACATGCAGCAGCGTGGACCCCTGATGGGATTGTCGATGTTCTTCTGATTTTTACCGTGAACAGGAGCCCCCGCATGTTCCCCATTTCCGCATCGCGCGCCACGTCCAGGTTCTTCCGTCCGATCGGCGCGCTGGCGCTTTCGGCCATGTTGATGGCGGGCGTAGCGGCCGATGCCTGTACGCGTGCCGTGTACCTGGGACCCAACGGCAACATCATCACTGCCCGTTCGATGGACTGGAAAAGCGACATCCTGAGCAATCTCTGGATCCTGCCGCGCGGCATCGCCCGCAGCGGGGAGGCCGGGCCCAATTCGATCAAGTGGACGTCGAAATATGGCAGCGTGATCGTCAGCGGCTACGACGTTTCCACGACCGATGGCGTCAACGAGAAGGGGCTGGAGGCGAATGTGCTCTGGCTGGCGGAATCGGAATATCCGCACTTCGACGGCAAGGGAAAGCCGGGGCTGACGATCGCCGCTTGGGCGCAGTACATGCTAGACAACTTCGCGACGGTGGATGAGGCGGTGACGGCGCTTCAGAAGGAGCCGTTCACGATCGTTACCGACAATGTACCGGGCGAGGATCGCCTGACCACGCTGCACCTTTCGATGTCGGACGCGACGGGGGATAGTGCCATCGTCGAATATATCGGCGGCAAGCAGGTGATCCACCATGGCCGGCAATATCAGGTCATGACCAATTCGCCGCATTTCGACCATCAGCTCGCGCTGGCCAGCTATTGGCAGCAGATCGGCGGCACGGTCATGCTGCCGGGCACCAATCGCGCGTCCGACCGGTTTGCCCGGACGATGTTCTACATCAATGCGATTCCGAAGGATGAGGATCCGAACAAGGCGCTGGCCAGCGTGTTTTCGGTGATCCGCAATGCCTCGGTCCCTTACGGGATCAACACGCCGGAGGAGCCCAATATCTCCTCCACCCGCTGGCGGACGGTGTTCGATCACAAGCGCCAGCTTTATTTCTTCGAATCGGCGCTGACCCCGAACACCTTCTGGGTGGACCTGAAAAAGATCGATTTCTCCAAGGAAACCGGGAAGGTGAAGACACTGGATCTGGGACCGAACCAGGACCACACATTCTCTGGCGAAGCATCGGGGCAATTCGTTGATCACGCGCCGTTCAAGTTCCTTGGCCTGAGCGGCTGAGGCGCAACGCCTGCGCCATTCGGGCAACACATCCGGGCCGCAATAAAACGGCAACAAGCCTGCAATTGCGGCGCACCTTCCTCGCGTCTATCCAGACCGCGTGATGCCCACCGAATCCGAGCTGGCGCCCACCGGCTATCAGCCCGGGTCGCCGCGCCAGCGCTTAATCTCGTCGCTGCTTTCAGCAGCCATACTGGTGATCGCGCTGCTGCTGGCGATCACCCAGACGGGTCTTGTCCCGGCGCTGGTGAAGAAGACATCGGCGCTTACGACATTCGATGTGGTTGATCACGAAAAGGAACAGGGCGGCGATACGCCGCAGCAACCCAAACAGCAGCAGGCCAAGCATACCGAGCACAAGGCGGTCACGCCCGTCATCGCGCCGGACAAGCCGGTGGAAAAGCCGGCGGCTGCGCAGAAGCAGGCATTCACGTTCCTGCATATGTCCAGCAACGATTTCGCCGCCACCGATATCGGCAAGATGAAGGGCGATTCGTCCTCTTCGGGCGATCAGGCCGCCGGCGGGTCAGGTGGAGTTTACGGCCCGGGGGAAGGACCTGGCGGGGTCGTTCTTTATAACGCTGCCTGGTACAAGGAGCCGACCGACGCCCAGCTGGCCGGCTATCTGCCGAACCGTGGTCCGCAGTCCGGCTGGGGCGAGATCGCCTGCCAGACCCAGCCGCACTACAAAGTGGACAATTGCCAGATCCTGGGAGAATCGCCGCGCGGATCGGGCTTTGGCCGGGCGGTTTTCAATGCGGCTTGGCAGTTCGAGGTGCAGCCCCCGCGCATCAACGGGAAGCCGCAGATCGGCACTTGGGTGCGTATCCGCATTACCTACGGCGTGCGCGGCATCTCGCTTTGAAAGGAACTCAGGCGGCGCTGAACGCGCTGCGCTGATCAGCGCCATAGCGTTCCAGCAGATCGGCCAGCGGCATCGGCATGCCCAGGTGATAACCCTGCGCCAGCGTGAAGCCTGCGATGCGCGCGCTGAGCATCTGTTCCTCGGTTTCGATCCCTTCGATCACGCAATCCAGCGAAAGCGAACGGGCAAGGTTGCGGATCGCGGCGATCAGTCGGCGGCCGCGCGACTCGTCAAGACGCGGTGCGAAGCTGCGGTCTATCTTGACCATGTCGAGCGGAAGTTGGTGCAGCGAGGAAAGGCTGGAATAACCGGTGCCGAAATCGTCCAAAGCGACACGCGCCCCGATCTCGCGCAGGCCTTCCAGTGCGTCCCGCGCGCTGTCGAACTTGGCAATCAGCGAGGTTTCGGTGATTTCGAAGATCAACCGCGTGGGCGTGCCGCCGGACCGTTCGGTCAGCGCGATCAGCGCAGCCACGGTTTCGGCATCGGCGATGTCCTGCCCGGAAAGGTTGAAGCACACATGCATCGAATCCGGCAGCCTGACGAGCGCGGCAAGGGCCTGCTGAAACAGCGCGAGCGTCACTTCGCGGGCGCGGCCGATGCGTTCGGCCGATGCGATCAGCATTTCCGGGGCGACCGCGCCCAACGTCGGCGAAGTCCAGCGAGCAAGGCATTCGACGCCCATGGGAGCGCGATTTTCGGTCGCGACGATGGGCTGGTAGACCATGGAAAGTTCACGCGACAGGTCGGCCGTTTGCAGCGCGGCATCCAGCGCCTGCTCGGTGCGGATCATGCGCTCCAACTCGCTGGAGAAGCGAACGCATTGGCCGCGCTTCTCGTTCTTGGCGTGATAAAGTGCGAAGTCGGCGCGGTCGAAAAGTTCGTGCGCACTGCGGCCGCTGCCGGGGAAATCGGCAAGGCCGGCTGAGCAGCCGACGGCCACGACGATGTCGCCGATCCGCGCGGGCCGACGCACTTCCATGCAGAGCGCTTGCGCCACCGCTTCGGCTTCGGTCCAGCCGCCTTTGACGATCAGGCCGAATTCGTCGCCGCCAAGACGCGCGATCACGGCATTGTCGGGGCACTGCGCCAGCATGCGTTCGCCGAGCACCTGCAGCAGGCGATCGCCCTGCGCATGGCCATAAGTGTCGTTCACCGGCTTGAAGCGGTCCAGATCGATCAGGCCCACGTAGAACACTTCGTCAGCGGCGGCGTTGACCAGCATCGATTCGAGGCAGCCGAAGAAATGGCGGCGGTTGGGCAGGCCCGTCAGCGCGTCGGTTTCCGCCAGCCGGGCATTTTCCGCCCCCAGCGCCTGCGCCTGCCGGCGTTCGCTGGCCAGCGCGCGCTGTGTGGTTTCCAGCGCGATGAACGAATCGTAGGTGTCGCGAAGGATCTTGAGGATCACCAGGGTGACCAATGCGATGTTCACTGCGATGGCCACGCGCACCAGCGGCCCCATCAAAACGCTGTAGACCAGGAAGATACTCAGCACCGTCACGCAGATCAGCAGCGCGGCGGTGGGCAGGAAGGTCAGGCAGAACACGCAGCCCAGTACGGTTACCGCGACGAAGGTGGCGACATGCCCGTGTTCGTAGGCGCCGCCGTACTGGTCCAGCGTCAACGCCCATCCCACGAATGCGAGCGAGATCATCACCGCCAGCCAGGTGGTGCGCCGCATCCGGTGCTGCGCGATCTCGCAATCGAAGTCGGCTGCGGTGGTAGGGCGCATCCAAGCAATCATGCGCACGATGCAAAGCGCGATCAGAATCGCGGGAATTGTGAGCGTGAGATAGCCCGGGGCAAGAGCGCGATGCGTGTAGGCTAGGATGCCGGCATTTACCGACAACAGGCCGTAAAGCGGTGGAATCCGCTCTCGCAGGCGCAGGTATTGCGCGACCGGCAAAGGAAATTGGCCGGCACGGTAGGACTTGGCGGGGCTGTTTTCTGCTTCTTGCAACGTCATGAACTCCGACAGCCACGGTTAGGTAACAATCGTTGAGGAAGAGTGGATGGCGGCAAAAATTTCCTCCGACTTGGCGATATCTACATAAGGCCGGGTGAGGGTGGCGAAGCCGGCGGATGACTCCTAAGGAAGCATGGGTGAGCGAGCTTCCGATCCATTCCGTGCTTCCCGAAATGCTGGCGGCCCTGCGCGCAGGGCCGCGCGCCGTGCTGATCGCGCCGCCCGGCGCCGGCAAAACAACCGCGTTGGCCCCGGCGCTTTTGGCGGAGCCCTGGTGCACCGGCACGGTCATCCTGCTTTCGCCCCGCCGCGTGGCCGCCCGCGCCGCTGCCGAACGCATGGCCGCGCAACTGGGCGAGCAGGCGGGCGAGACGATCGGCTATGTCACCCGCCTTGATGTCAAACGCACTGCGCGCACGCGTGTGGTGGTGATGACGGAGGCGATCTTCGTTGCGACAATCCTGGCCGATCCGGAGCTTTCGGGCGTTTCGGCCGTACTGTTCGACGAAGCGCACGAACGCCATCTGGACAGCGACCTTGGGCTTGCCCTTGCAGTGGAGGCCGGGGAAGTCCTGCGCGAGGACCTGCGGATCGTCGTCATGTCGGCAACGATCGACGGTGCGCGATTCGCCCGCCTGCTGGGGGCGGAAACGCCGGTGATCGAAAGCGAGGGCAAGGCCTGGCCGCTCGCGTTGCGCTGGCTGGGCGCGGCGCCGGACTTGCGGACAGAGGATGCGATGGCATCGGCGATTCTCACCGCATGGCGGGAGCAGGAGGGGGACATCCTCGCCTTCCTTCCCGGCGTTCGCGAGATCGATCGGGTGGCGGAAAGGCTGGCGGAGCGGCTTCCGCAAGCCTTGGTCCTGCCGTTGCACGGCCAGTGTGAGCCGGCCGCCCAGCGCGCGGCGATTCGCCGCGATGCGGAGGGACGGCGGCGAATCGTGCTGGCCACGGCGATTGCCGAAACCTCGCTGACGCTGGACGGCGTTTCGGTCGTCGTCGACGCCGGGCTGTCGCGGCGGGCCGAGTTCGACAAGGCGGCGGGCGTCACCCGGCTGGTTACGCATCGCGCCAGTCGCGCCTCTGCGGCGCAACGTGCCGGTCGCGCTGCCCGTCAAGGCCCCGGAGTTGCCTATCGCCTGTGGGAAGAGGCTGCGCATCCAGGGCGGCCGGAATTCGATCCGCCCGAAATGCTGACCAGCGATCTGGCGCCGTTGACGCTGTCGTTGGCGCAGTGGGGGGCGGGCGATCCGGCGGCCATGGCATGGCTCGATTCGCCGCCGGTGCCTGCGCTGGATGCCGCCCGGCGCCAGCTGGAAGCATTGGGCGCGCTCGACGGCGAAGGGCGGATCACCGATTTCGGCCGGAAGGTTGCCGGCCTGCCGATGGATCCGGCGCAGGCGGCGATGATCCTGCATGCCGCCGAACTGGGTGCGGCCGGGGCCGCAGCGAAACTGGCGTTGCTTTTGCAGGAACGCGGGCTGGGCGGCCGAAGCGAAGATCTGTCGCAGCGCCTGTCTCGCTGGGATGGAGACCGTTCGCCGCGTGCCGAAGCCTCGCGCAAGCTGGCGGCCGGCTGGGCAAAGCGTGCGCGTGCTCTGGTCAAGGCTCCGGAGCATGGCGAGGACGTTCCGGCCGGCGTACTGCTGGTGCTCGGCAGGCCGGACATGCTGGCGCGGCGCCGCGATGCGAATGGCGAGAACTGGCTCTCGGCCGGGGGCAGGGGCTATGTGCTCGATCCGGCGTCGCCGCTCGCCACGCGCGAATGGATGGTAATTGGCGATGCGCAAGGGCAGGCGCGCGGCGCGCGGATCCTGTCGGGCGCGACACTCGAATCGATCGAGGTGGAGCAATGGCTGTCCGATCGGATCGAGCGTCGCTCCGTCTTGCGCTGGAACGAATCGGAAGGCCGCGTGGAAGCACGGCTGGAGCGGCGCATCGGTGCGATTACGCTGGCATCCGGCCCCGATCCGTCGCCCGATCCAGCGGCGATTGCGGCATTCCTGCTCGAACGCGTGCGGGAGAAGGGGCTGGATCTGGTGCCGTTCGGCAAGGGTGCCCATGCCTTGCTGCGCCGCGCGCGTTATGCCGGGATCGACGCGCTGTCCGAAGAATCGCTGCTGGCCGATCTCGACGACTGGCTGGGGCCGCTGCTGGGCCGCCGCCTCGACGCGATCGACAAAGCGGCGCTGGGCGACGCACTGCGAAATCGCATGACCTGGGACGATCAGCAGACGCTGGAAAAGCTCGCGCCGCCGGAATTTCGCAGTCCGGCCGGGACCAGCCATGCCATCGATTACGAGGATGAGGGCGGGCCCAGCGTGGAAGTTCGCGTGCAGGCGCTGTTCGGGCTGGACCGTCATCCCAGTTTCGGCCAGCCGCCGCAGCCGCTTTTGCTGAAGCTGACGTCACCCGCTGGCCGCCCGATCCAGACCACGCGCGACCTGCCGGGTTTTTGGCGTGGATCGTGGCGCGATGTGCAGCGTGACATGAAGGGGCGCTATCCTCGCCACCGTTGGCCGGACGAGCCGTGGACCGAAGATCCCAGCCTGAAGACCAGAAATGCATTCGAAGCATCCCGCGGGAAATGATTTGCGCTTGATTCTCTCCCCGATTCGACGGCAAAGCGCATTCCCATGAGTGCACGCATCTATCAGCGCCCGAAGAACGCCATGCAGTCCGGCAAGGCACTGCTGGATCAGTGGATCCTCGAATTCGTCCCGGCGGAGGCGAAGAAGCCCGATCCCCTGATGGGGTGGGCCGGTTCCGGCGATACGCAGCAGCAGGTTACGCTGAAGTTCCCCACCGTGGATGAGGCGAAGGCCTATGCCGCGCGCTACGGTATCGAAGCCGAAGTGCACGCCACGCCGCCGCGCCGTCTGAAGATCCAGGCATACGCCGACAACTTCCGTTGATCGCACGCGCCTTAGGGCGCTCGTTTTTGCAGCAATCGGCCCGCGTTTCCGCCAATGGAAACGCGGGCCGATGCCGTTACAGGCCATGCGATTTTCCTGCGATCCGGGGCTGGACAAACCGACAATGCGCCGCCATATGCCCGCCCGGGAGTCGGGTGGACGTTTGCGTTCGCCAACTTGGTCAGGTCCGGAAGGAAGCAGCCACAACGGATTGCGGCGGGTCGCCCGGCTCCTTCTTCACACATCGCGAAACACCCCCCTCTTGCGGGGTTCCATGCCGCCGAAACGCGGCATTTTTTGTGCGCGGCTGTGGAGCAAATCGCTTTCCTCCTGACAATTCCGGCCCCAGCCCCTAGTTTGTCACGCGATGGACGATTCACGCGACATGTTCGGCGACAGCCCGCCCTGGAACGACGGGGACGAGGAAGAGGCCGCACCGACTTCGGCGGAAATGGAAGCTGCCGGGCAGGTGTCCATGTTCGGTGACCCCGAACCGGCGCCGGAATCTGCGGCGGAAGAGCCCGTTGTCGAGGAGGCCGAGCCCGAACCGGCGGCTGTTGCCCCGGCTCCCGCCGCCACGCCGACTGCGCCGAAGCCTACCGCGCCGGCCGGCACCGCCGCGCAGCCCTATCGCGTTCTGGCGCGCAAGTATCGTCCGCAGAGCTTCGGCGAACTGATCGGCCAGGAGGCGATGGTCCAAACCTTGGCCAACGCCATCAAGCGCGACCGGCTGGCCCATGCCTTCCTGATGACTGGCGTGCGCGGGGTCGGCAAGACCTCGACCGCGCGCCTGATCGCCAAGGCCCTGAACTGCATCGGCCCGGACGGGCAGGGCGGCCCGACCATCGATCCATGTGGCCAGTGCGAGCCTTGCCGCGCGATTGCCGAAGGCCGCCATATCGATGTGATCGAGATGGACGCCGCATCGCACACCGGCGTGGACGACGTGCGCGAGATTATCGAGGCGGTGCGCTACGCGGCCGTTTCGGCGCGCTACAAAATCTACATCATTGACGAAGTCCACATGCTGTCTCGCAATGCATTCAATGCTTTGCTGAAGACTCTTGAGGAACCGCCGGCGCATGTGAAGTTCCTCTTCGCGACGACCGAAGTGGACAAGCTGCCGGTCACGGTGCTGTCGCGCTGCCAGCGTTTCGACTTGCGCCGCATTCCTGCGCCGATGCTGGCCGAGCACTTCGCCAAGGTCTGCGGACTTGAAGGCGTGGAGGCCGAGGGGGAGGCACTGGCGATGGTCGCCGCTGCCGCCGAAGGCTCCGTGCGTGACGGTCTTTCGATCCTGGATCAGGCCATCGCCCATGCCGATCTCGACGGTGAAGGGCAGGTCCGTGCCGACAAGGTGCGCGACATGCTGGGCCTTTCGGACAAGAGCGTACAGCGCAAGCTGATCGCGGCGATTTTGGACGGCAAGGGCCCGGATCTGCTGGAGCTTGTGTCGCACCAGTTCGCGCTGGGCGTGGAGCCGATCGCCATCCTGCGCGGGTTGATGGACCTGATCCACCGCGTCGCCGTGGCGCAAGTTGCCGGTTCCGCGCACGATGCTCACTCCGCCGAGGAGCGCGAGGCGATCGAGGATTGGGCCAAGGCGCTGAAGGCCGGGCAGGTCCACCGCATCTGGCAACTGCTGCTCAAGGGTCATGACGAGGTCAAATCCGCGCCCGATCCGCTGGTCGCCACGCAAATGGCGTTGCTGCGGATCCTGCACGCGGCGGACATGCCCGATCCGGGCTCTCTGGTGAAGAAGCTGGAAGACCTTGCCGCGCGCGCGCCGGTTGCGCCGCCGGTCGTCGATGCCGCTTCCGCTCCGGCGGGCGCCGCGCCTGCTGCTGCAGTTGCGCCGGCGGTTTCGGCCCGGCGCTGGGAAGAACTGGTCGAAGACGTCGAGCATGCCGGCGAACTGTCGACCGCGAACACCATGCGCATGCAGGTGCGCGTCGTCGAACTGGGCTCCAGCCTGTTGCGCTACACGCAGCCGCCGGGTTTCAGCGAGGATATCGCATCGGTCCTGCGCGCCAGCCTGTCGAAGGCGACCGGCGAGCGTTGGGAAGTGTTCAAGGTCAGTGAAGACGGCGCGCCGACGCTTGTCGAACTGGCCGAAGCGAAGAAAACGGCCGAAAGCGATGCGGTTAGCCAGCATCCGCTGGTGGTGGCGACCAAGGCTGCGTTCCCGCAGGCCGAAGTGATTGAGGATGAACGCCCGCTTGCCGTTGGCGGCGGTGCGCGCAATTGGAGACGTTGAGATGAAGTCCATGGAAGAGATGATCCAGGCGGCGCAGCAGGCCGCCGAGACCATCCAGAAGCAGATGAACGAGACCCAGAACAAGCTGGACTCGCTGGAAGTCGAAGGGCTTTCGGGCGGCGGTCTCGTCAAGATCCGCTGCTCGGCCAAGGGCCGCGTCATCGGCGTTGCGATCGACGACAGCCTGATGGTTCCCGGCGAAAAGCAGATGCTGGAAGACCTCGTCGCCGCTGCCTACAACGACGCGCGCGTCAAGGCGGACTCGGTTGCTAACGAGGAACTGGCCAAGGCCCAGCAGGGCATGGGCCTGCCGCCGGGCTTCAAGCTGCCGTTCTGATCCGGAGCCGGTCGATCCCCAGGAATTCTGCGCTGCGGATCGGATGGCCCGAACAATAGTGACGCCGCCTCGGGAAGGTGCCGCGACTGTTTCGTGGCCGTTCCCGGGGCGGTGTTTTTTCCACTCGTGATGTTTGTGCGGCGATGACGGAGCAATGCCCGAGCGATGTGGTGCGGCCCGGCGTCTCATTTTCGGAACAGCTTCCATCCCGGAAACATTCGCTTGGTTGCGGATTTTCTAACCGGACAATAGGGATTACCGTGGAGGCGAAAGGCAAGCGCTTCCACAGTCTTTCGCGGCTATTCCATTGCGTGTTTCGCGATTGACCCCATATCTATCGCAAATGGCTGGGAGTCCGAATGGGCTTCAGCTCGTATAGAATTGGATATGCTCTTGAACCTGCTTCCGTTGCTGCCCCTGCGCGATATCGTCGTGTTTCCCGGCATGGTCGTCCCGCTTTTCGTTGGTCGCGAGAAATCGGTGGCCGCGCTGGAAGCGGCGATGGCGGGGGAAAAGGATATCTTCCTGCTCGCCCAGCTCGACCCTGGCTGCGACGATCCCGAACGGGATGACCTCTACGACACCGGCGTGATCGCCAGCGTCCTGCAACTGCTCAAGTTGCCCGATGGCACCGTCCGCGTGCTGGTGGAAGGGCAAGAGCGCGCGCGCCTGAACGGCCTTCAGGCCGAGCAGAGCGCCGAGGGCGAGATGCTGGTCGCCGAAGTCGAGCGGATCGAAGCCGATACCGCCGAAGGCACCGAAGTCGCCGCGATGATGCGCTCTGTCGTCGAACAGTTCGGCGAATATGCGAAGCTCAACAAGAAGCTGTCGCAGGATGCCGGTGAACAGCTGGGCGATATCGACGATGCCGCGCGCCTGGCCGATACGGTGGCCGCGCAGCTTTCGGCCAAGGTGGCCGACAAGCAGGCCGTCCTGTCCGAACCCGATCCGCTCAAGCGGCTCGAAATGGTCTATTCCTTCATGGAAGGCGAACTCGGCGTCCTGCAGGTCGAGCGCAAGATCCGTGGCCGCGTGAAGCGCCAGATGGAGAAGACCCAGCGCGAATATTACCTGAACGAACAGCTCAAGGCGATCCAGTCGGAGCTGGGCGGCGGCGATGGCGAAGAAGCCAATGAACTGGCCGAACTTCAGGAAAAGATCGAAAAGACCAAGCTTTCCAAGGAAGCGCGCGAAAAGGCGACTGCGGAACTGAAGAAGCTGAAGTCGATGCAGCCGATGAGCGCCGAGGCGACCGTCGTGCGCAACTATCTCGACGTGCTGCTGGGCCTGCCCTGGGGCAAGAAGAGCAAGCTGAAGCGCGACATTTCCGAGGCGCAGACGATCCTCGACGCCGATCACTATGCGCTCGACAAGGTCAAGGACCGCATCGTCGAGTATCTGGCCGTGCAGGCGCGCACCAACAAGCTGAAGGGGCCGATCCTGTGCCTCGTCGGCCCTCCGGGCGTCGGCAAGACCTCGCTCGGCAAGTCGATCGCCAAGGCGACCGGGCGCGAGTTCATCCGCCAGTCGCTGGGCGGCGTGCGTGACGAGGCCGAAATTCGCGGCCACCGTCGCACCTACATCGGCTCGCTGCCGGGCAAGATCGTCACGAACTTGCGCAAGTCGGGCAAGTCCAACCCGCTGTTCCTGCTCGACGAGATCGACAAGCTGGGCCAGGATTTCCGCGGTGATCCGGCTTCGGCGCTGCTCGAAGTGCTCGATCCCGAACAGAACGCCAAGTTCCAGGATCACTATCTGGAACTCGACATCGATCTGTCGGACGTGATGTTCGTCTGCACCGCGAACAGCCTGAACCTGCCGCAGCCGTTGCTCGATCGCATGGAGATCATCCGCCTCGAAGGATATACCGAGGATGAGAAGGTCGAGATTGCGGAGCGCCATCTGGTCCGCAAGCAGGTGGAAGCGCACGGGCTGAAGAAGGGCGAATTCACGCTGACGCAGGACGGCCTGCGCGACCTGATTCGCTACTACACCCGTGAAGCCGGCGTGCGCACGCTGGAGCGTGAGATTGCCAAGCTGGCGCGCAAGTCGCTGCGCCAGATCCTTGAGGGCAAGACCAAGGAAGTGGTGATCACGCCCGAAAACCTGGCCGATTTCGCCGGCGTGCGGAAGTTCCGCCATGGCGTGGGCGAGGAAGAGCATCAGGTGGGCGCCGTTACCGGCCTTGCCTGGACGGAAGTGGGCGGCGAACTGCTGACGATCGAAAGCGTGACCGTGCCCGGCAAGGGCGCGATCAAGGCGACCGGCAAGCTGGGCGAAGTGATGAACGAGTCGATCCAGACCGCGTTCAGCTTCGTGCGCGCCCGTTCGCCCGCCTATGGCATCAAGCCTTCGGTCTTCAACAAGAAGGACATCCACATTCACCTGCCCGAAGGCGCGGTGCCCAAGGATGGTCCCTCGGCCGGTATCGGCATGGTCACATCGATCGTTTCGACGCTGACCGGCGTGCCGGTGCGCAAGGATATCGCCATGACCGGCGAAGTCACCCTGCGTGGCCGCGTGCTGCCGATCGGCGGCCTGAAGGAGAAGCTGCTGGCAGCGCTGCGCGGCGGCATCACCACCGTGCTGATCCCGGAAGAGAACCGCAAGGATCTGGCCGAGATCCCGGAGAACGTGAAGCAGGGGCTGGATATCATTCCGGTCAGCCACGTGGACGAAGTGCTGGCCAAGGCGCTGGTCGATCCGCTCACCGCGATCGAGTGGACCGAGGCGGACGAACTGGCTGCCGCTCCTCCGCAGACTCCGGCTCCCTCCGCCACGGCGCATTAACGTTCGCCACGGCGCACTGAGCCGATCTGAATAAGGGATAAGAAAAGGGCGCCGTCGATCCGGCGCCCTTTTTCGTGGCCGCTCAAACTTCTGAAACGTGTCGGTTTTGCCGCCATGGCTCGTCCGGCGTTATCCGACGCGGGGAGTTTGCGGACAATAATTGATGGGAAATTTGCAGATTGCAGGTAAAGGGCCGCGTAACTTCGGGCCTGCAATGCGGATTGATCTCCCCACTCTCTACTTCCTTGCCATCGGCACATTGGCTCTCAGCGCGGCCATGACGCTGTGGGAGCGCCACGCGCGGCCGATGCGCAGGAAGGACCTCGGCGTCCTCGCAGCCGGTTATGCGATGCTGGCTGCCGGGTGCCTATTGGCAATGGCCCGAACGATGTTGCCCGGTGCCCTTGGCGCGGGTTTGGCCAATATGGTCATGCTGGGCGGCTATCTCCTGATATTCCGAGGTGTAGCGGGTCTGGGAGGCCGGAAACGCGGCGCGATCTCGCTGGCCATTCTGGTTTTTCAGGCGCTGGTCTGGGTGTTGATAGGCATGCGTTGGCAGGGCGTCGTCTGGAACTACGTCAGCGCATTTCCCATTGCCCTGGTCAACGTGCTGATGGCGCGAGACCTATGGACAAACGGGCGCCTTCGCCTCTTGCGATCGCATGGTATCGCGCTTGCCTTCATCATCATGCACGCGCTCTTTTATATGGGCAGGGCGTTCGTTCTGCCTTTCGCGGTGCCGGTGTTCGGGCCGCAGATGCTCGCGATTTCAAGCGTGTTCACGATGTACGAGGGCGTACTCTATTCGGTTGGCCTGCCGATGGCGCTGATGGCTCTGCTGCGAGAGGAAGCTCACGATCAATTGCTGAAAGCGTCGCGCACGGACTATCTGACCGGACTGGGCAATCGGCGTTGGTTCTTTGAAGAAGCAGAACAACATATCCGCGATACGCCAGCGGATGCGCGCACCTTTTTGCTCGCTTTCGATCTCGATCATTTCAAGACCATCAACGATCGGTTCGGCCATGCGACCGGCGATGAAGTGCTCAAACTGTTCGCGAGCTTCGCCAGACGCGTCGTAGGGGCGGATGCGATCCTTGCGCGAATCGGCGGAGAGGAATTCGCCGCATTGCTGGCCAGCGAGTCCGGCGAAGCGGCGTCATCCCTGGCGCAACGCGTGGTCAGCGGCTTTGCGGAGATCGATGTCGAAGGGGTGGACATCAAATCGACGGTCAGCATCGGCATCGCCGAACTGGGATGCGACGGGGACGATCTTGCGGATCTTCTGTCGGCCGCCGATGCCGCACTTTATCGGGCGAAAGTCAGCGGGCGCAATCGCGTAGAGCCAGCCTAGTATCCCGACCCCGGCGGTCTACGCAATTCTGATGAATTGACGTTCCGCAACCCAAAGGCGCATCTTCGGCCGAAAGCGGCGTGAGGGCCCCATGGCGACGACGGCGGACGCACATGTTCCGGTAGAGCTAGCACCCGTGCGCGGGCGGCAGCGGATCGAGAGCCTCGATGTGCTGCGGGGCATCGCGATCCTGGGCATCTTCTACATGAACATTCCTTTAATGGGCACGAACCTGTCTTCGTGGATGCCGGATCCTCGGCGCCTGTCATGGGAACCGGCCGATCAGGCGACATGGGCGGCGATCCGCATCTTCTGGGACGGTACCCAGCGCGGCCTGTTCGAATTCCTGTTCGGTGCCGGGGTGCTGGTCTTCACGGCGAAGGCGATGAAGCCGGACGATCCGGTGGCCGTTGCGGACTTGTTCTATCGCCGCAATCTCTGGCTGATCCTGTTCGGCCTGATCGATATCTTCGTGGTCCTGTGGATCGGCGATATCCTGCTGGTCTACGGGCTTTCCGCATTGTTCCTGTTCCCGTTCCGCAAGCTGCCGCCGCGCACGCTATTGGCGATGGGGCTGCTGTTTGCGCTGGTGAGTGCCATCGGCTGGCCAGGAGGCGGCGGTCTGGTCGGCTATGGCGAGCGGGTGGACCTGCTGCGGGAAGCCTCGCGCATTGAGACGAAGGAGCAGACGGGCGCGAAGCTGACCGAGAAGGAGAGCGAGGCGATCAAGGAATTTCGCAAGAAGCAGGCCGCGATCGACCTTTCCAAACCTATTCCGAAAGAGCGGCAGGAGAAGATCGAAGCCGAGCGCAAGGCGTTCAACGGCACGCCTCTCGATATGGCGCAGTTCAACTGGAGCACCTGGAACAAGGTGTTCGGCGCCGGGGGCGGCACGTTCTTCGGGGTGTTGGAAGCGGTCTGCGCGATGTTCATCGGCATGGCCCTGTTCAAATGGGGCGTGCTGCAGGGAGCGCGATCGGCACCGTTCTATCTGGTTCTGGCGATCTGCGGCTATGCGGTGGGATGCGGGCTGCGGGTCTGGGGTCTGCACGAAATCTTCCGCTTTACGCTGGAGCCCAAGATCGGCTGGATTACCGAGGAGTTTGCCCGGCTTTGTGTGACGCTGGGGCACGTCGGCCTGTTCAACCTGCTGTTACTCACGCGGCCGGGCCGATTCCTTCTGGCACCGTTCAAGGCGGTGGGCCGCATGGCCTTCACCGTTTACATGACTACCAGCGTCGTGATGATCTGGTTCGTCTTCGCACCATGGGGGCTGGGATGGTGGGAGCGGTTCGGCTGGTTCCACCTGATGGTGCTGGCAACCGCGTTCAACCTGCTGATGCTGGCACTGGCCAACGTCTGGCTGCGCCTCTTCGTCAGCGGCCCGCTGGAGTGGGTATGGCGTTCGCTATCCTACTGGAAGCGTCAGCCGTTTCTGCGGCGCAAGGGACAGGCGTTGGCCCCGCCCGCGCCCGGTGGAGAGACAGATGCCGTCTTGCCGGCGTGAAGGTTATTCCGTTTCTCGCGTCATGCTGAAACGGTAATTTTCGGTCGTTATACAATCTCTTTGCGCAAGCGGTTTGCGCAGTCTCTTGCCATGCCCGCGCTGTACCTGTAACGGGCCGCTTCCCGCGGCGCGTCCTTGCCTCGCGGGTTTTGCATGAAGGATCTTGAAATGGGTTACCGGGTTGCCGTCGTCGGCGCGACCGGAAATGTCGGCCGCGAAATGCTCAACATCCTCGCCGAGCGTGAGTTCCCCTGCGACGAGATCGCAGCGGTGGCTTCGTCGCGTTCGACCGGGACCGAGATTGAATTCGGCGAAACCGGCAAAATGCTCAAAGTAAAGAACATCGAGCACTTCGATTTCACCGGTTGGGATATTGCGCTCTTCGCCGCAGGCTCCGAACCGACGAAGATTTACGCGCCCAAGGCCGCTGCCGCAGGCTGCGTGGTGATCGACAACTCATCGCTCTACCGCATGGATCCGGACGTGCCGCTGATCGTGCCGGAAGTGAACCCGGACGCCATCGACGGCTACAAGGCGCGCAACATCATCGCCAACCCCAACTGCTCCACCGCGCAGATGGTCGTGGCGCTGAAGCCGCTGCACGACAAGGCGAAGATCAAGCGCGTCGTCGTTTCGACCTACCAGTCGGTTTCCGGCGCGGGCAAGGCGGGCCTGGACGAACTGTTCGAACAGAGCCGCGCGATCTTCGTCGGCGATCAGGTGGAAGCGCGCAAGTTCACCAAGCAGATCGCTTTCAACGTGATCCCGCACATCGATGTCTTCCTCGACGACGGTTCCACCAAGGAAGAGTGGAAGATGGTGGTCGAAACCAAGAAGATCCTCGACCCCAAGATCAAGATCCAGGCGACTTGCGTTCGCGTGCCGGTCTTCGTCGGCCACTCGGAATCGCTGAACATCGAGTTCGAGAACGAGATCTCGGCCGAGGAAGCGCAGGACATCCTGCGCGAGTCGCCGGGCATCATGCTCGTCGACAAGCGTGAGGACGGTGGCTACGTCACCCCGGTCGAAGCCGTGGGCGACAGCGCTACTTACGTCAGCCGCGTGCGCGAAGACCCGACCGTCGAGAACGGTCTGGCGCTGTGGTGCGTTTCGGACAACCTGCGTAAGGGCGCTGCCCTGAACGCGGTGCAGATCGCCGAACTGCTGGGCCGTCGTCACCTCAAGAAGGGCTGATGCGGCGGGCTTCGGCCTGAACTCAAGCAAAAAGGTCCGCGAGGCGCAGGCTTCGCGGACCTTTTTTGTTTGGCTGCACTTTTCAGGTACGATCCATCGCAACCTAGAGCAGTTTTCGACCCGACTGCGTCGGATCGACTGCTCTAAGTTTTTCGTTTGGCGCATTTTCCGAGTCATCAGGTGATTCCACCTGATTAGAAAATGCTCTAAGCGTTTGGTCCCGCTATTTCGCGGGCTCGGACACATTCTCAGGCAAGGCCAGCACTTCCAGACCCTGCGCCGGATCGAGATAGCGGCGGGCTTCGGCCTGAACATCGACAGCCGTCAGGGCCGAAAGCCTATCACGCGCGCGATTGAAGCGGTCGATACGGTCCGCCTCGGTCTGCGCGCGGTCGACGAGCGAGAGCCAGCCGCCATTGCTCTTGAGCGCGTTCTGGTAGCTTTCCAGCAGGGGTTGGCGCGCACGCTGCAGTACGTCGTCGCTGATCGGCGCCTTGCGTAGCGAAGCCATGACCTCGTCGATCGCCTTGCGCGTGGCGGGCACATCGGCCACGTCGACGGAGGCGACGACGGCGAAAGTGCCGTATCCCTTCCAGTGACGCGACAAAGAGACCCCTGCCGAGGGCGAATAGGCTTTGCCCAGTGCTTCGCGAAGGCTGTCGGTCAGTTCGATCCGCACCACGCGTTCCAGCAGTTGCAGCTTTAGCGTCTCGACGGGATCGGCGTCGTCGCGGGTCGGCCAGGTCACGCGCAGCAGTGCCTGATCGGCCGGACCGGTGTGGCGCACCACGCGCGGCTTGCGGTCGGCGGTAAACGTTCTGGGCGGCTGATCGTCGTAAGGGCGGAAAGCGGGCTCACGCGCGGGCAGGGCGCCCAGAGTGCCGGCCACCATGGCAATGGCCTTGTCCTCATCCACGTCGCCGACCACGCCGATCTCGATCGCGCCGTGCTCCAGCCGATCGCCGATATCCCGGTGCAGTTTGGCATAAGTCAGGGCGCGGTAGTCTTCCACTTTGCCAAGACTGAAACGCGGATCGTCGTCGGAAACGATCGCGCCCAGATCGGCCTGCATGGCCGACCCCGGCGTGGCGCGAAGGCGCGCGAAGTAATTGTTGATCTGCTGGCGGTACTGCACTTCGCCTTCTGGCCGGAAGCCGGGATCGGTGATCATCGCCGTCAGCAACTGAAGCTGCAGCTCAAGATCGCGCGGCGTGGTGCCGGCCTGCGCGATAAAGCTCGCCTCGCCCGTGGAAAGCCCGAAGCCCAGCGTATGGCCGGCCATGATCGTATCCAGTTCATCGCGGCTGTGCTTCCCAAGGCCGCCTTCGTCCATATAGGGCACCATGTCGGTGGCGCGCGGGTTCTCGCGCGTGTCCAGCATGTCACCGCCGTCGATGGCGATGCTCACATCCACGCGGTCCTTCACGATGTCCGTATGCTTGAGGTTCAGCATCACCCCGTTGGCAAACCGCACCTCACGGATGCCCAGCACCGGATCGCGGGTGTCGGAAACGACCGTGCCGGGCTTGCCGAAATCGGTATAGGCGAATGCGGCGACGGCGCCGGCCTGGTCGGCTGGAATCGGCGCGCGCATCGCTTGCTGCCAGGCGTCCCGGATTGCCTTTTCGCTACCTTGCGGCGGGGTGCGCCCTTCGAAGCGGATCAGCGGCTTGTCCAGCGCCAGTGCCTCCCGCTTCATCGCGCCCAGCACGGCATCGGGGGTGATCTGCGGGGCGAAGGCGGTGAAACGGTCCAGCACGGACTGCGGAGTGCCGGGTACCTGACGGTCGTCCACCAGCGCCAGCGCGGCGGCCGCCAGCGCGGCATTGCTGCGGGTATTGGCCGATCCTGCTGCATCGGTAAGCGCGGTGCGGAGCTGCGCCACCTGTTCGGCAATTTCCGCCTCGCTGAAGCCGTGGGCCAGGGCGCGGCGATATTCGCGCGCGGTTGCGGATAGGCCGGCAGCCCATTGACCATCCACACTGTCGATGATCAGACGCGTGGAACGGGCGGCCTTGAACACATCGCCGGTGCCGAATCCGGCGCCCCGGAACGGCGGCTCCGCCGAACGCGACAGGCGCTGGAGCCGCCGGTTTACAATATCGTAGCCGATCGAGCGGAGCAGATTTTCCTGCCGCTGGGCCACGCTGTCCGGCTCATCCAGCCATTTGCCGTTACGCTGGATCACCAGGCGTTCGGAAAGCGCGGGATCGATCCAGATCGCGCTGCGGCCCTTGTCCTTGGCATCGACCGGGCCGGCGCCGGGCTGCGGCTCTGCGGTGCGCGGCTGCCAGTTATCGAACCGGGTGCGGATGGCGGCTTCCACGGCATCGGCGTCGAAATCGCCGATCACCACCAGCGTCGTATGCGCGGGCACGTATTCGCGCTCGTAGAAGGCGCGAATCGTTTCTGCGCTGGCAGCGTTCAACGTCTCGGTAGTGCCGATCGGGAAACGGCGGACATAGCGCGAGGCGGGATAGAAGAAGCCGGAGGAGGCCACGCTGTTGCGGTAAGCGAACGTGTTGCGATCGCGCATTTCGGAAAAGATCACGCCGCGCTCCCGGTCCACCGCCGCTTGCGAAAGTGTGAGTTCGCTGGCGGTTTCGCGCATGAGCATCAGCGCGGTATCCAGCAGGTGCGTGTCCGCGCGGGGCAGGTCCAGCTTGTAGACGGTGCGTTCGAACGTGGTGGAGGCGTTGGTGTCGGCGCCGAAGGCCAGCCCCTCACGCTCCAGCAGCGGCACCATCTGCCCCTCCGGCACATGGGTGGATCCGTTGAAGGCCATGTGCTCCAGGAAATGGGCGAAGCCCTGCTCCGCATCGGTTTCGTCCAGCGATCCGGCGGAGACTTCCATACGCACCACCGCCGTGCCCGCAGGCGTTGCATTGTGGCGGATGACATAGCGCATGCCGTTGGCCAGCCGGCCGAAGCGAAAGTCCGGATCGACCGGGACGTCGCTCTTTTCGAAAGCCCAGCTGGTATCGTCGGCAGGCGGGGCCGATGCCTCCTTCGCGATGGCCGGGGCCGATACCGTCAGGAGAAGCGCGGTGATGAGGATCGTTCGCATGGAGCACCAATGTCCGAGCAAGCTTCTGATAACAAGGGCGCGGTGTGCGGGGCACCGCCGCTTTTGTGAAGTTAGAGCAGTTTTCGACCCGACTGCGTCGGATCGACTGCTCTAAGTTTTTGGTTTGTCGCATTTTCCGAGTCATCAGGTGATTCCACCTGATTAGAAAATGCTCTAAAACGCAAGAAAGCCCGGCGCACCTTGCGGTGGCCGGGCTTTCCCGTGCATCGATTATCCGGCCTTACTTGCCGCGCAGCTTGCGGTGCTTGGACAGATCCAGAACCTCGCTGGGTTCGTTGTCGTCCTGCAGCAGGCCAAGGCGGCGGGCCACTTCCTGATAGGCCTCTTCCTCACCGCCCAGATCGCGGCGGAAGCGGTCCTTGTCCAGCTTTTCGCCGGTGTGCATGTCCCACAGGCGGCAGCCGTCGGGGCTGATTTCGTCCGCCAGGATCACGCGGCTGTAGTCGCCGTCCCAGATGCGGCCGAATTCCAGCTTGAAGTCGACAAGGCGGATGTTGATCGCCGCGAACATGCCGCACATGAAGTCGTTCACGCGGATCGCCATCGCCGAGATGTCCTGCATCTCTTCGTTGGTGGCCCAGCCGAAGCAGGCGATGTGCTCTTCGGCGATCATCGGATCACCCAGCGCGTCATCCTTGAAGTAGTATTCGATCAGTGTGTGCGGCAGCGGCTCACCCTCGGGGATGCCGAGGCGCTTGGAGATCGAACCGGCGGCCACGTTGCGCACCACGACCTCGATCGGGATGATTTCCACCTGGCGGACCAGCTGTTCGCGCATGTTCAGGCGGCGAATGAAGTGGTTCGGCACGCCGATGTGGTTCAGGCGCGTGAACACGTACTCGCTGATGCGGTTGTTGATCACGCCCTTGCCCTGGATCGTGCCCTTCTTCTGAGCGTTGAACGCAGTGGCATCGTCCTTGAAGTACTGGATCAGGGTGCCGGGTTCGGGGCCTTCATAGAGGATCTTGGCCTTGCCCTCGTAGATCTGGCGGCGACGGGACATGCGTGTTCGTCCTTAGATGGGTAAAAGAGCAAGCCCCGGCGCGGGGGCATCGCTATGCGATTGCGCGGCCGGGGCGTTCGAGCGCGCATATAGTTCAATGGGGGGCAAAAGCAAACCGGCTTGGCCGGAATGGCGGTTGGAATGCCGCAGGAGGCAATACGGCAGCGGCGCAAGGAAGCGATCGCCAGGGGATTGCCGGCGGCGAAGCGGCGGATTACCGATCGCTCGATCCCCGGTTTTCAGGGACTTGAAAGGCCACGGCGACAATGCCCGTCACGATCCACGCCCTTACCGGCGATGAAATTCTGGCCGCGCTGGACGATCTGGCACGGCTGCGGATCGCGGTCTTTGCCGAGTGGCCCTATCTCTACGACGGCGACGCGGGATACGAGCGGGACTATCTTGCCGCCTTCGCGGCCGCACCGCAGGCGATTCTCGTGGCGGCACGGGATGGCGGCAGGATCGTCGGCATGGCCACGGCGTCGCCGCTGGCCGCGCAGGAGGCCTCTCTGCGGGCGCCGCTGGAACGCGCCGGGTACGACGTTTCGAGGGTGTTCTATTTCGGCGAATCGGTACTGCTGCCGGCATGGCGCGGGCAGGGCATCGGTCATGCCTTCTTCGATCACCGCGAAGCGCAGGCGCAAATCTGCGGCGCCAAGGATGCCGCTTTTGCCGCCGTCATCCGCCCGGCGGACCATCCGGACCGGCCGCAGAGCTATCGCCCGCTGGACGCCTTCTGGCGCAAGCGCGGCTACGCGCCGATATCGGGGCTGACTTGCGCGCTGGCGTGGAAGGACCATCGCGATACGGAGGAGACGACGAAGGCGTTGCAGTATTGGATGCGGTGTTTTTAATCCGCGATGGCGGCGACCAGATTGCGCGCGGCCGCATCGACCTGTTCCCAGGTGGTGACGAAACCTTCGGGCCCGCCGAAGTAGGGATCGTCCACGTCGCGTCCTTCAAAACCTGGTACATGATCGAGCATCAGCGAGAGCCGGGCGCGGTGCGACCGGGGCGCCAGCCGTTCGAGATTGGCGAAATTGCTGCCGTCCATCGCGATGACGTGGTCGAACCGTTCGAAGTCGGCCGGCGTCACTTGCCGTGCCCGATAGGCGGAAATGTCGATGCCGTGGCGTAAGGCTTCGGCCTGGGCGCGCGGGTCCGGTCCGTTGCCGATGTGCCATGATCCGGTGCCTGCCGAATCGATGATCAGTTCCATCCCCGCCGCCGTCGCTTGCCGGCGCATGGCCGCTTCAGCCAGCGGAGAGCGACAGATGTTGCCAAGGCAGACGAAAAGGAAGGACGGATAAGCGCTCATCGCTCTCGCCTACCTCCGGGACGCGGGCGGCTCAACAGTGAATGCCCGCTCACACCGTGCTCGCTATCTCCGCCGCCAGCAGTTGGACCGTTGAGCGCACATCGTTGGACAGGAACGGCTTGCCCAGCATCGGCCGCCGCGCATGCGCAGTGGGCAAATGGCTGCGGTCGTACCCGCTCACGAAGGCGAAGGGGATCGACCGGGCAGCCAGTTCGTCGGCAACGCAGTCGATCTTTTCGCCATTGAGGTTGCCGTCCAGCAGCGCCAGATCGGGCGCACCTTCGCGGATCAGGGCCACCGCCTGGTCGCAAGTGTTGGCCGGCCCAAGGGGGACTGCGCCCGAATCCTCGATCTCCATCATCAGTTCCATCGCCACCAAGGGTTCGTCCTCGACAACGAGAATACGCAGCGTGCCGGGATTGGGGGATGCTGCGGGATCCGGATTGCTGGCAGGAGCCGAAGGGCTGTGGTCATCGGGCGGCAGCGCCAAGGGCAGCACGAGATGCCAATGCACGCCGTCCGGAGCGAAATTGGCGGAGATCTGCGCGCCGTCGGCCGTCATGCTGCTTTGGATCAGGGTCGATCCGAAACCGCGCCGTTCGGGCGCGATCACGGGCGGGCCGCCGCTTTCGCGCCAAGCGAAGTCCAGCACGCCGCCGACATAGTCCCAAGTAAGGGCAACGATGCCGATTTCGTTCGAAAGCGCACCGTATTTGTGGGCGTTCGTGGTCAGTTCGTGAAGGATCAGCGAGAAGCGCAGCGCCAGTTCCGGCGGCAGATCGAGATCGGGGCCGGAAAGCCGCAGGCGATCCTCGCTGACCGTGCCGATCGCCACCTGATCGGCGATCAGGCGTCGCAGCCCGGCCGCTTCCCACGTGGTGGCGCTGAGCAAGGAGTGCGCGCGGGCCAGGGCTTGAAGACGGCCGGTGAAGGCCCCCTGGAAGACTTGCGGCGAAGGGGCGTGGCGCAACCCCTGAGAGGCAATGGCCTGCACGGTGGCCAGCGTGTTCTTCACGCGGTGGTTCAGCTCGCCGATCAGCAGGCGCTGCGTTTCCTCCGCGCGGTGGCGGGCGGTAACGTCGAGCAGTTCGATCATTACCGTGGCGGGGCGCAGGCCGGTTCCGGCGAGCGAGGAGCAGTACCATTCGCCCTCGCGCAGTGCGCCGTCGGCGCGCAGATAGCGATGCTGCTGCATCTCGCGCCGGTCGCCCCCGCCCAGCAGGGCGCGCATGTTCTCCAGGAAATGGCCGCGCTCGCCCTCCACAAGGAAGGGGGCGTCCTCGACCCGGATGCCCAGCATGTCTTCGGCGGCAAAGCCGATCTCGCGCTCGGCGCTGCGATACCAGCTGACCACCCGCAGGTTGGCGTCGATCTCCAGCACGGCGAGCGGCGAATTGTCGCCATGCGCGCGCAACCGGCCGAGCGCGAGGCCGAGTTCGTCGCGCTGGCGGGCGATCTCGCGCCGCTGTCGGGCGAGTTCGACGAAAACCGCGACTTTCGAATTCAGCTCGGTAATGTCCAGCGGCTTCAGCAGGTAATCGACCGCGCCGGTCTCATAACCGCGGAACTTGCGCCGCTCGTCGGTGGCGACGGCGGTAAGGAAGATGATCGGAACCCCGCGCGTGCGTTCCGTCCCGCGCATCAGTTCGGCCAGCTCGAAACCGTCCATGCCCGGCATCTGCACATCGAGCAGGGCCAGCGCGAACTCTTCGCGCAGCAGCACTTCCAGCGCGTCGAAGCCAGAAGGCACCGTAACCAGTTCGATGCCCGGCTGGTCCAGCGCGGCTTCCAGCGCGACGAGGTTCTCCGGCACGTCATCGACGGCGAGGATCTTGAGGGGCTCATTCAGCAAAAGCCATCTCCTCTGCCTGAAGGCTGGTACGTCGCCAGATCTTTTCCAGCGGTGCGAAATCCGCAAAGCTTTCGCCTTCGGCGGAGAATTGCACCGTCTCCTTGGATCCCAATCCCAGGAACCCGCCGGGGGGAAGCGAACTGGCGAAAAGCCCCAGCGCGCGGTCCTGCAGGGCCCGGTCGAAATAGATCAGCACGTTGCGGCTGGAAACAAACTGCACTTCGGAGAACACCGCATCGCTGGCAAGGTTGTGATCGGCAAAGACCGCCCGCTTGCGCAAGGTGGGGTCGAAACGGGCGACGCCGTAGCTGGCGGTGTAGTAGTCCGACAGCGATCCTTGTCCACCCGCTTCGCGATAGTTGCGCGAGAAGCCGGCGAGCCGGTCGATCTCGTAGACCCCGGCCTCCGCGCGGGCGAGGGCGGCGGGATTGATGTCGGTACAATAGAACAGCGTGCGTTCGCCAAGGCCTTCCTCGCGGAACAGGATCGCCAGCGAATAGAACTCCTCGCCATTGGCGCAGCCCGCGACCCAGACCTTGATCGAGGGCCAGGTGCGCAAGTGCGGGATCACCTGTTCGCGCACCGCCCGGAAATATTCCGGATCGCGGAACATCTCGCTCACCTGAATTGTCAGGAAGCCGATCAATACGTTCAGACTGTCGGGATCGTGGAGAATCCGGTCAAGCAGGCTGGATAAGTGGGGATAGCCGAAATGCGATTGCGCCCGCTGCAGGCGGCGCAGCAGAGAGGCGCGCGAATAGTCGCGGAAATCGTATTGATAGCGCCGCCAGATCGCCTCCACCAGAAGGTCTACTTCAAGCTCTTCCAGCGCCTCCCCTATCGGGCCTGCCACCGGCCTGCCGCTCGCTTTCATCGTGGCATCCACACGCGTACGAGGCTGAGCAGCTTGTCGATGTCCAGCGGTTTCGAAAGGTAGTCGTTGGCGCCGGCCTCAAGGCATTCCAGGTGGTCGCGCTCCATGGCCTTGGCGGTCAGCGCGATCACCGGCAGGCCCTTCCACTGCGCGTGCTTGCGGATTTCGCGCATGCAGGCGAGGCCGTCCATCTCCGGCATCATCACATCCATCAGCACCAGATCGACCGGCGGACCGTCACTGTCCGCCGCGCGGGCCAGTTCGTTCAGGGCTTCGATCCCGTTGCGGGCGATGCGGACCGATACGCCGTGCGGTTCCAGCACCGAGGTGAGCGCGTAGATGTTGCGGATGTCATCTTCCACCACCAGGATCTGGCGGCCTTCCAGCGCCGCGTCGCGGCCCAGCGCGCGGGCCAGCAACTGCTGCTTTTCCTGGGGCAGTTCGGACACGACCTGGTGGAGGAACAGCGTCACTTCGTCCAGCAGGCGCTCGGGGCTCTTGGCGCCCTTGACGATGATCGACTTGGAGTAGCGACGCAGCCGCATCTCCTCTTCCTCGGAAAGCTCGCGGCCGGTGTAGACGATCACTGGCGGGAAGCCGACGCTCTCATCGTGGGAGAGGCGCTCCAGCAGGTCCAGCCCCGACATGTCCGGCAGGTTTAGGTCCAGCACCATGCAGTCGAAGGTGTCGGCGGCCAGCCGTTCCAGGCAGTCGGCGGCGCTTTGCACGTCCACCGTTTCCACGTCGCGCGAGGCGAGAAGATGATGGATCGCTTCGGCCTGGCGGGCATCGTCCTCCACCACCAGCACGCGCCGCAGGCGCTGCGCCATCCGCGCCTCCAGCCCTTCCAGCATGTCCACCAGCGTATCGCGGCTGACCGGCTTGAACAGATAGCCCACTGCTCCGCTCGCCAGCGCGGCATGATCATCGTGATCGGCGGAGACGATGTGCACCGGGATATGGCGCGTGCGCGTGTCGCGCTTGATCCGGTCCAGCACCGAAAGGCCGGTGTGATCGGGCAGGTGCATGTCCAGGATCACGGCCTGCGGCAGATACTGCCGCGCCAGCAGGGCACCTTCGTCCGCCGTGCCGGCAATCAGGCACTGGAAGCCCACCTCATGCGCAAGGTCGGCAAGGATTCGTGCGAAGGCCGGATCATCCTCCACGATCAGGATCACGCGAGAGGTGCCGGACAGCGTTTCGCGATCGTCCTGGGGCACGGGTCCGCGACGCGCGGCGGCAGGCGCGGCCATCGGCGCGGGGGCAGGGGCGGCTGGGCGGACGGGGAAGGATTTTTCGTCCTGAGAAAGCGTTTCCGGCAATTCCAGGGTGAAAGTGCTGCCCTCGCCGGGTGTGCTTTCCAGTGAGATGGTGCCGCCCAGCAAATGCGCCAGCTCGCGCGAGATCGAGAGGCCGAGGCCGGTGCCGCCATACTTGCGGGCGATGCCGCCATCGGCCTGGCGGAAGGCTTCGAAGATCACGTCCTGCTGTTCCGCCGCGATACCCGGCCCGGTATCGCGAACGGCAAAGGCGATGCGCCCAGTCGGCGTCCGCGTGACGGCCAGAGACACTTCGCCGCTGTCAGTGAACTTGATGGCGTTGGACAGGAAGTTCTTCAGCACCTGTTCCAGCCGCAGCGGATCGGTGTGAACGGCTTCGGGAACATCGGTCGAGACAGACAGGGCGAGAGACAGGTTCTTTTCGGAAGCGGAAGGCGCAAAGGCACCTTCCAGCTTGGCGAGAAGGGTGTTCACGCCGACCTGCTGCGGTTCCAGTTCGAGGTGTCCGGCCTCGATCTTCGAAATGTCCAGCACATCGTTGATCAGCGTCAGCAGATCGTTTCCGGAGGATTCGATGGTTTCGGAAAACCGCACCTGCTCCTCGGTCAGGTTGCCGGCGCGATTGTCGGCCAGTAGCCGGGCCATGATAAGCAGCGAATTGAGCGGCGTGCGCAGCTCGTGGCTCATGTTGGCCAGGAATTCGCTCTTGTAGCGGCTGGCCTGTTCCAGTTCCTCCGCCTGGCTGCGCAGCTGCGTTTGCGAGCGGGCAAGCTCGTCGCGCTGTGCCTCCAACGACTGGCTGTGTTCTTCCAGTTGCGAATTGAACCTTTCGAGTTCGGCCTGCTGTTCCTCAAGCTGCGATTGCGAGTGCATCAGCAGCTTGCTCTGCGCTTCAAGCTCGTCGTTGGTGGCGCGCAGTTCCTCGCTCTGGTTCTGCAGTTCTTCCGCTTGCTGCTGCGTTTCCACCAGGAGTTGTTCCAGCCGTGCACGATACTTCGCGGCGCGCAGCGTAATGCCCAGCGATCCGGCAACGAGGTCCAGGAATGCCGCCAGGTCCTGCGGGCGAGATGTCGGAGCGTCCAGAAAACCCAGTTCGATCACGCCATTGACCTGCCCGTCGGCCTGCGTCGCCCCCATCACCAACCGCGCGGGAGTGGCGCGGCCAAGCGAGGAGCCGAAGGCAAGGTAGCCGTGGGGCACATGGTCAATGGCGGCGGTGCGGCCGGTGCGGGCCACTTCGCCCAACAGGCCTTCGCCCGGAACGATCCGTTCGGGCAAGTCCGCGCCCGCCGGTACGCCCCAGGTTCCGGTCTTGTGAAAGCCGCCCTCATCATGGACGTAGATCGCGCCGGCGATGGCGCCAAAGCGTTCGCCCAGAAAAGCGAGGGCCCGGCCGCTCAGTTCGTCCAGTGGAATGCTGCCGGCCGTCGCCCGCGCCAGATCGTTCTCACTCTCCCGCATCCATTGCTGGTGCTGGTTGGCGTTGCGGTAGCGGATCAGCATGAAGCCAATGCCCGCGATCAGCAGGTTGGTTAGCCCCGACAGCGATCGATTGGTCATGGCCACTTCGGGGCCGAGGCCCTGAGGGGCGATGAAATAGGCCAGAAAGGCGCAGCCCACACCCGCGACGGCGGCCAGCAGCGGCGTCACCGGTCGCCGTGCGACATAGGCGATCACCGTGGGCAGCAGATAGAGGACGCTTACGCCCGTTCCCAGAGGAATGGTGATGTCGAGAACGAGGCAGAGCCCCAGAACGGCCAGAATGATGAGTGCGAGCTGAGCCTGCAGGTTGAAAATCTTGGGCGACGCCATCTTCGATCTCAGGGGCGAATGGATAGAGCGGGCCGTGTTTTCCCCCATCACGTACGGCCCCCGGATCAGGTCCTAAACCGCCGATGGCGTAATAGGTTCCCGCCGGAATCGCCAGGCCCGTGGTTAATTTCGCGTTTCCCGCGATTGGGAAGACTTCGTGGAGGAAGGACGCCGTAGACCCACGCAGGGTTTCCTTAAGTAATGTCATCTAAGGAAGTCGCTGAATCCTGCCGAGTTCCCTCCAGTACGACTGGCCAAGCGATGCGTCATCTCAGAAACCAGATTCAACGCCTGATCCGCGACACCGCCGGCAACATCCTGCCGCTTGCTGCGGTAGGCATGGTGGTTGCAGCCATGGTCGTCGGCTCTGGCATCGACATCAGCCGCAACTACAAGGCGCGCAACCAGCTTCAGGCGGCCTGCGACGCCGGTGTGCTGGCCGGGCGCCGAACGGTGACGACCAACGGGTTGGACGCCACCTCAATAAAGGCGGCGCAGGACTACTTTGCCACCAACTTCGACGACAACGGGCAGGAAACTACCGGCACGGTATTCACGCCCAGTTCGACCGACAACGGGCAGACCGTGCGTGGCGTGGCGTCCACCACGTTGAACACGTTGGTGATGCGGCTGTTTGGCTTCAACACGTTCAACATCAGCGTTAGCTGTGCCTCGTCGATGAGCGTGGGCAACGCCGACGTGATGATGGTGCTGGATACGACCGGGTCGATGAACACCGTGCTGTCGGGCAGCCAGACCCGCATCCAGGCGCTGCGAGCGGCCATGAAGAACTTCTACACGACGCTCTATTCCGCGACTTCGGCCAGCACGGCCCGCGTGCGCTATGGCTTCGTGCCGTACAGTTCCACAGTGAACGTCGGGCGACTGCTCTATGCGCTGAATCCCAGCTATCTGGCGGATAGCCATGCTTATCAGTCCAGGCAGTGGTCTACGAGCAAATCGGCTTTTCTCTACCAACCCGTTTCCTACGACACCAGTGTGTTCAAAACCTTCGCGTCCGTAAACACGCCCACCGGCAACAACGGCTCCATGGAGTCGTCCACCTGGGATGGGTGCATCGAGGAACGGGCGACCACCAAGGATTCGAAATTCAGCTATTCGTCGACTACCGGATATTCGCCTGCGGGCGCGCGCGACATCGATATCGATTCGGCGCCGACCACGAATATCGATACGAAATGGTCGCCCCAGTGGTACCAGATCACCTATGTTCGTGGCGCGAACGCGTACCGCAACACGTCGAACTGGACTACCGGCACCACCACCCAAGGCACTGAGGTGACTGAATATTGCCCGGTGAAGGCGCAGCTTCTGACCACGATGAGCCAGACCGACTTCAATGCCTATGCGGACTCTCTGGTAGCGGTCGGCGGTACCTATCTGGACATCGGCATGATCTGGGGCGGACGCCTAATCTCGCCGGACGGTATCTTCAGCGCCAACGTCAACACTGCGCCATCGAACAGGGGTGAAGTGGCGCGCCACATCATCTTCATGACCGATGGCGATATGGATACGTCCAACTCTTCCACTTCGGCATGGGGGATTGACTGGTGGGATAAACGCGTGACGCAGGATGGTTCGAAAGACACAGCGGATGCAGTACATACGCAGCGCTTCCGGGCTGTCTGCGATGCCATCAAGGCCAAGGGCGTGCGCATCTGGGCCATCGCCTTCACGTCCAGCCTTTCCAGCGACCTTACCTACTGCGCGTCGGAAAACAGTTCCTACACCGCAAGCGACTCGGACGAACTCAACGACGCCTTTCTGGAAATCGCCAAGCAAATCGGCGAACTGAGGATCACGCAGTGAGCGCGGCGGGTTTCATCGCTTCGCGCCGCCGTGCGGCCCTTCGCAATCTGGCCCTTCGGCTGTGGAAGGATCGTCAAGGATTGGCGGCGGTGGAGTTCGCAATGGCTGCGCCCGTGCTGATCCTGCTGCTTGTGGGCATCTTCGACATTGGCCACATGGCCTACGTCAACGCCGTGCTGCATGGCGCGGTGGAGGATGCGGCTCGTAACGGTACGCTGGAGACGGCAAACACCACGACGCTGGACCAGAACATACTGGCGGTCGTGGGCCGCGTGGCGCCCGGCGCCACCATAGCTACGACGCGTTCCAGCTATTACGACTTTACCGACATTGCCCGCCCAGAGGCCTGGAACGACAAGAACAACAACGGCACGTGCGACAATAACGAAGCTTATGTTGACGAGAACAAGAACGGCCGGTGGGATGCCGATATCGGCCAATCCGGTAACGGCGGTCCAAACGACGTCGTGCTCTACACGGTGAAGGCCACCTACAAGCCGCTGTTCCCGATTCCCGGTCTGACCAACCCGAACCAGACGCGCACGCTGACGGCGACTACCGTCCGCAAGAACCAGCCTTACGGGCAGCAAACGGACTACGGTTCGGCCGCGGGGGTCTGCAAGTGAGCGCGCGGGTTTCGTATCTGCGCGCGGTGCGCCTTCGCATCCGGTGGTTCGCGCGGCGGCTTTGCCGCGACAACAGCGGCGTCTCGCTAATGGAATTCGCGCTGGTCCTGCCGATCCTGATCACTTTGGGACTCTACGGTACCGAGCTTGCCTACATGGCTATGGTTCGGATGGAAGTTTCCCAACTTGCAACTTCCGTGGCGGATAATGCCTCCCGTCTCGGTCAGACCGACAACTCTGCGGTTGCGCCTTCCGTCAAGGAATCTGACGTGAACTCCATCATGTCCGGCGCCCTTACGCAGGGCAGCTCATTCAACTTCGGGGCGAATGGACGGATTATCCTTTCCAGCTTGGAGAGGAAATCGTCAACCAGCCAATATATCCACTGGCAGCGCTGCCGCGGCAGCCTGGCACGAAGCTCGGCCTACGGCCCGGCGAACACGACGCTGACCGGCATGGGTAAAACCGGCCATACCATTAAGGCCGTTGCCAATTCAGCGGTGATGTACGTCGAAATCTATTATGCCTATCAGCCGCTGTTCGGAAACATGTTTGTCAAGAACGCGGTCTTCTATCAGGAAGCCGCATTCCTGATCCGTGACGACCGCGACATTACAAGCGGCATAACCGGGACCGGCAGCCAATCCCTCTGCACCTGAACTTGCTACTGGTGGATGAAGAGCGGCTTCTGGCGTCGTTTCAAAGTGTTGCGGCCCAGTCAATTTGCTGCACCAGCTGGCACACGGGTTTGCAATCGTTGCTTCATGCCCCCATGGTCCTTCCGCGATAGCGAAGGAGTTTGGGTTTGGAGTCAGTTTCGGTTGTTTTGTTTCTGCTGCTGGCGGTGGTCGTCAGTGGTGCGATTTCACGGATGCTGCCATGGTCGGTGCCGACACCGCTGGTGCAGATCCTGCTGGGCGGCGTGATCGGGCTTTCGACGTCCTATCGCGTGTCGCTCAATCCCGAACTGTTCCTGCTGCTGTTCCTGCCGCCGCTGCTGTTTCTGGACGGCTGGCGCATTCCCAAGGACGAACTGTTCAAGGACGTTTCCACCGTCGTGGAACTGGCGCTGGGGCTGGTATTGACGACGGTGATCGGCATGGGCCTGTTCATCAACTGGATGATCCCGGCGATGCCGCTTGCAGTGGCCTTCGCGCTTGCTGCGGTAGTTTCGCCTACCGATCCGATCGCCGTTTCGGCCATTGCCGCGCGCGTACCCATCCCCAAGCGCATGATGCATATCCTGGAAGGGGAATCGTTGCTGAACGATGCGTCCGGCCTCGTCTGCCTGCGGTTCGCGGTGGCGGCGGCGTTGACCGGCACGTTTTCTGCCGGCGATGCCGCGCTCAATTTTCTGTGGGTGGCGGGCATGGGCCTTGTCATCGGCGTGGCGGTCACGGTGGTCGTTTCGCGCGCGAAGGCATGGGTAACCCGGCGCTGGGGGGAGGACACCGGCTCCCAGATCTTGGTCAGCCTGCTGATCCCCTTTGGCTCCTACATGCTGGCGGAGGAATTCCACGCGTCCGGGATTCTCGCCGCTGTGGGCGCGGGGGTGACGATGACTTTCGCCGAAATCTCCCGCCAGGCGATGGCGGTTACCCGCATGCGTCGCAACTCGGTGTGGGACACGATCCAGTTCACGTTGAACGGCATCATCTTCGTGCTGCTGGGCGAACAGCTTCCCGGCATTCTGGCAGGGGCAAAGCGCACCGTTGCCGTTACCGGGCATACCGAACCGGGCTGGCTGGCGCTTTATGTCGTGGCGATCGTGCTGGGCCTTGCCGCCCTGCGCTTCATCTGGGTGTGGGTCTCGTTCAAACTGACCATCCTGCGCAAGCGGCAGGCGCAGACGGACTTGCGCAGCCCGAACTGGCGGCTGGTCGCCGCGATGTCCTTCGCAGGCGTACGCGGCGCCATCACTCTGGCCGGCGTGCTGACGCTGCCGCTGGTCATGAGCGATGGAGCGCCTTTCCCGGCGCGCGACCTGGCGATTTTCCTTGCGGCCGGGGTAATCATCGTCTCGCTGGTACTGGCCAGTATTGCGCTTCCGGTCCTGCTCAAGGACCTGACGATGCCGTCCGAACCGTCGAAACAGGCGGAGGAGGATGCAGCGCGCGTGTCCACGGCGGAAGCGGCCATCAGGGCGATCGAGCGCCACCAGCACCATCTGGCGGAGGTCCACGGTGAGGCGGATCGCTATGCTGCGGCCGGCGGACGGGTCATGGACCTCTATCGCGAACGGATCGAAGGGCTTAGCGAGGACGAGCGGGATGCCGTTCGCGCGCAGGAACGCCTGTTCCGCGATTTCCGCCTCGTCGGCCTGAAAGCGGAACGTTCGGAACTGGCGGAACTGATCCGCAATCGCCGCGTCGGAAGCGAAACGATCCGCAAGCTTACGCGCGAACTCGATCTGTCGGAAACGCGCCTGCGAGGGTAAGTGGCAATAGCGCTCTGAAACAAGAAGGGAGCGGACCGGCGTCCGCTCCTTTTCCTAATCTTAAACGGCCAGAATTTACTCGGCCTTTTCCGCCTTGGCGCGGGGGGCGCGGCGCTTCGGCTCAGCAGCAGGCGCGGCCTTGCCGGTAGCCTTCTTGCGTCCACCCTTGTTGCCCAGCCCGATTTCAAGCGCGATCGCCTTGCGCTTTTCCGCGTAGTCCGGCGCGATCATCGGATAGTCGGCGGGAAGGTTCCAGCGTGCGCGATATTCCGCAGCGGTAAGACCATGCTCCGAACCGAGGTGGCGCTTCAGCGTCTTCAGTCGCGCGCCGCATTCGAGGCAGGCAATGCTGTCCGCCTTGACAGAAGAACGAACGGAAACGGCAGGTGTCCGTTTCTCTTCCACTTCTTCGTCCGGCTGGCCCAGCTTCGCCAGCGAGCCGTAGACCGACTGGATCAGCCGCGGCAATTCGTCCGGAGTGACGGGGTTGTTGGCGACATGCGCGGTGACGATGTCGGCGGCGAGTTCAAGAAGAGCGACGTCTGCCATGATTTAACCTGTTGCCCGAATTTTTTGTTGATGCGATTTCATAGAACAATCATTCCGGGCAGGATTAAGCAAGTCGCACAACCTGCTTTCCGGCATCTTTTCTGCACCGCGTACGTTTTTGAAACACCCTGCATCGTTTTTGTAGGCGTTACGCGCGTTAACATTTGCTGCCTGCGCAAATTTACGACAGCATTGGCCAAGAAATTCAGACGCGTGCGGTCAAAGCGCAGCACGCTGCCTGTTGCGGACTTTGAACATTTACGCATTTGTTAATGCGTTTGGAGCCGGCTTGAAATCGCCTGAGAGACGTTTGAAAATTCGCGAAATGCGAATTTTGCGGCACCGGCCCTCTCCCCCACCCTACCACCCATCGGTAGTATCCTGCGGGTGGTAGGGTGGGGGAGAGGGCCGGTGCCGCCTCAAAAATGCCCCTGCGGGCATTTTTCAAACGGACTCTGAGGCCCGCTTGGCGGCCGCCTAACCGGCCCCCGCTATCTCGAAATAGACGGTCCGATCCCTCCAAAGGCGATTTAATGTCTTCGAATGAAGGCCGAACATTTCGTTGCACCGTGTTATCCTGATTTCGATACGTGCAAGGCTCGGGGGGCGGGCTGTGCTGGCGGAGGCCGGAGGCATGAGTAGTCATGCGGAAAACAGGCGGATAGGGACCGGGAGGATGCGTGAGGCATCGCACTGGAATTTTCCAGGGCTGACGCTGGCCCGCAACACATTGCTGGTTACCGATCCCAATCGGCTGATCGCTCTTGGCCGACTGATAACCGCATGTTTTGCCATCCTGGCGATTTACCTGGATCCGACGCGCCCCGGCCGGTCACTGCCCGAAGCGCGACATGTGCTGGCCTTCTATCTCGCCTTTTCGATGATATTGCTGGTGACGCCGGTTCGCCGACCGGTGGACAGCCCGATCCACTTTCTGTTCCATGTTGCCGACACCGCGATCCTGGGCTGGCTGGCTTTCCTTACGGACGAACTGACCAGCCCGTTCTTCTCGTTCCTGCCCTTCACGTTGATGGCGATGACGGTGCGCTGGGGCTTCGTCGGCGCGGTCATGGGCGCATTGATGTTGGAGATCGCGCTGTTCGCGGTGGGTATTCCCGATACGCTGGACGGCGAATCCGAAATCAACGTTTTGATCGCGCGATCGACCTACTTCCTGCTTTCGGCCGTCATGCTCGGCTATTTCGGCGCTTATCGCGAGAGCAGCCGCGAACGGCTGACGCGGCTCGCCAAATGGCCGATGGAACGTGCCCTTGGCAGCCGCCGCGCCTGGCTGGGCGAGTTGTGCAGCCACGCCGGGGGCGTAACCGGAAGCCGCCACATGATGGTCGTCTGGCGCGAACATGACCGGCCCGATGGCGTCGTCGCCGCCTGGAATGGCGACGGTGTGGCGCTGGCCGATCTGGAGAATTCGGTGCTCTGGGACCGGGTTGAGGTGGATCGAACCGGGGTTTTCGATCGGGGTGAGGGGCGTGTGCTCACGCGGGGCGAGGCCGATATCTTCGCTGCGCTGCTCGATCATCTTGAGCTGCCGTCGGTGCCGGTACGCGACTTTGCAGTGATGGCGGGCTTTTCCGGTCTGCGCTTTCGCGGATCGATCCTGATTGCCGATCCCGATTGCCGCCCGGAAGATGCTGCGCTGCTGTGCGACATCATCGCCACGCGGGCGGGTTCCGAACTGGAGCGGATCGACCTTGTCGCCCGCCATGCCGACAATGTCCGGGCGGAAGAACGCAATCGCCTGGGGCAGGACCTGCATGACAGCGTGCTGCAGGACCTGACGGCGACAAGCCTGAAACTGCGCGCCCTGGCGGCGCGGGCCGGGGCTTTGTCGCCGGAAGATGCCGAACGGCAGGTGCGGGAGATCGAGGATCTGGTGACCGAACAGCAGCGCCGCATCCGCCGCTTCGTGGAAGACCACCGGGAAGCGCGTGCCGAACGCGCGGTAGACGTGGCGGACGAACTGCGCCGACAGGCGGAATTGCTCCAGCGCAAGTGGGGCGTGGCGGTTCCGTTCGACTGGCACGGCGCGCCGCTTCACCTGCGCCGCCGTACCGTGGAGGATATCGTTCAGCTCGTTTCGGAGGCGACCTCGAACGCGGTGCGACATGGATCGGCATCCAGCGTGCGGTTGCGGGCCGGGCATGAAGGCGGGGCGATGCACCTTACGCTGGTGGACAACGGTACCGGGCTTTGCGCTTCGGGCGGGCAGGGTTCCGTCTCGCTGCGCGCGCGGGTGCTGCAATTGGGAGGATCGATGTTCCTGAACAACGGTACGCCGGGGCTGGAGGTGACGATGGTGATCCCGGTCAGGGAGATGGCGGCATGAACAGGCGCGTCGTCGTGGCGGACGATCACCCGCTGCTGCTGCGCGGCCTTGCCGACTTGCTTCGCGCCACGGAGGGTATCGAACTGGTCGAAGCCGCCGGCAGCGGAATCCGCGCGCTCAGCGTGATCCGCGACCAGCGGCCGGATATCGCCATTCTCGATGTGACGATGCCCGATGTCGGCGGCATGGCGATCCTGAAAGTGATTCACGAGCAGGACTGGCCGGTGCGGGTCATCTTCCTGTCGGCAACGATGAGCGGCAGCCAGATCGCGGAGGCTCTGTCGCTGGGGGTCTGGGGCTTGTTGCTGAAGGACTACGCGGCCCATTCGCTGGTCGATTGCCTGGGCGAGGTGGGGGCCGGGCGCAAGTGGTTGCCCGAAGATCTGGTCGCCCGGGCGCGGGAAGACAGCGGCATCGACATTCCGAAAGCCATCGCCAGCCTGACACCGCGTGAACGGGAAATCAGCGAACTGGTCTGCCGGGGTTTTTCGAACAAGGCGATTGCGGCTTCAGTAGGCTCAACCGAGGGTACGGTCAGCATCCACTTGCACAATATCTACCGTAAGCTGGGCATTTCCAGCCGAACCACACTGGCCACGCTGTTCGTCCGCCATGTGGAGGAGCGTTCGTGAGCGTGACGACCGCGGAGCCGGCGGGTTGGCGCGGACAATGGCTGCGCGTCTTGCCGGGCGTGGTGCTGGGCGGGGTGTTTCTGGCGCTGCTGTGGAACACGGTCGACATGGCCCACGTAGCCGCGCTGATGGCCCGCGCGGCATGGCCGCCGCTGGTGCTGGCCTTGCTGGCCTATGCGCTCGATTTCGTGCTGCGCGCGGCACGGTTTCGCTTCCTGCTCGACCCTGAGCGGGACCATGGCCTGACCCTGAAGGCCACCGTCGCGCCCTTTGTCGCCAGCTTCGGCATCAGCGACGTCTTGCCGCTGCGTCTGGGTGACGTGTTTCGCGTCTGGTGGTTCCATCGCCGCTTCGGATTGCCGGCCGGGCTGGTAGTGGCGGCGATGATCGTGGAGCGGGTGCTGGATCTTGTCGCCATTCTGGTGATTGGCGGCGTGGCGCTATGGCTGGTCGACGCGCCGCTCCCGCATGAGGCGATGATGCGGCTGCGTTTCGCGGCAGGCATCGTCGTGCTGCTGAGCGTGGGCGTGCTTGCCGTGCCAGCCCTTGCCGCCCGGCTCGCCGACAGTCTGGCGCGGCGCTATCCGCATCGGTTGGTGTCGCGTCTTGCCGAGGCGGCGCGGTCGGTGGCGGACGCGGTGCGGGCGATCGGCGAAGTGCGGCGCATGGCGCGGATGTTGCTGCTTTCCATTGGGCTTTGGTTGTTGGAAAGTTTGGTGATGATCGGCGCCTGGCTCAGCCTTGGCGGAGCAGCGGACGCCTGGCTGAAGCCGCTTACCGCCTTCGCAGTGGCGACGCTGGGTACGCTGGTTCCCGCTCTGCCAGGGCACTTCGGATCGTTCGAGGTGTTCGGTGTGCTGGTCTTCGTGGCGCTGGGCATTCCGGCCGAACCGGCGACGGCGACGATCCTTGTCGCCCATCTGGTGCTATGGCTGCCGACAGCGCTGTTCGGGATCGCGTGGCTGCTGCTGATGCGGGGGCGCCTGCTGCCGCAGCGGGCAGCGGCTCCTTCAGCCCATGTCGCGTAGGATCGGGGCGAAGACCGGGTCTTCGTAATCGCGAAAGCTGGCTGCCCGCGCATGGGGGCGGCGAGAGCGGAGCAGGGCGCGCGTGCCGGCCGCCGTGGCGGCGCGCACATCGCGGTCCATCCGATCGCCGATCACCAGAGTTTCGCGCGGGGTCGCTCCCGCGCGGCCCATCAGCGCGCGCAGGCCGGAAGGATCGGGCTTGAGCCGGCCAATGCCGTCGTCTCCTGCCCAGATTGCATGATCGGCGGCCAGGTTCAGCGCCGCCAGCTTGGCCGTGACGGGAAAGTCGGACCACACGGCAATCGTGCGCCCGCTGGCACGGATTGCGGCGAACAGCCGGTCTATCCCGCGCGCCTTGTAACGGGGCAGGTGGGGTAGCGGCCGCCGTTCCATCCATTCTTCCACCAGCGCGCGCACTTCGCGTTCGGGCCGGTCGCAGAGTTGTGCGGTAAGGCGGTATTGTTCGGTCGCGAAGTCGGCGCTGCCGCTGCCTTCGCCCAGCTTTTCGCGCACCTGCCTGAAGTGGCGCAACGTTCGCAGGGTCCGCGTGCTGCGGCCGCGCAGGCAGTGCAGCCCCAGTTCGCGCGCCATGGCCAGCCGCAGCGGCGGCTGGTCGTAGAGTGTGCCGTCAAGGTCGAACACGACCAGTCGCACGCCCTCCCAGGCGATGGCCACCGTCACCGGCGCAGCACGCGCCTGACGTTCTTGTAGACGAACCGCACGGTGGCATCGGCAATGCCGCGTCCCAGCACATCGTCAAGCGCGACGATCAAGCGGTCGATCTGCTCCTCGGTCACGACGTAGGAGGGCATGAAGTGAATAAGGTCGCGCGCGCCGGGCTGGAAATGGGCAAGGATCCCGTGGCGTTCGAACAATTCACGCGTCAGCGCGCCGACAAGCACGGTTTCCCAGGTGACGAACAGGCTGTTCTTGCGGATGTCCACCAGCTTGGCGGCCATCATTTGTCCGAAATTCAGTTCCACGGCCTGGAAGCAGCCCTTGCCGCGCAGCGAGACGATGCAGCGTGGATATTTGTCGCGCAGCCTTTCCAGCCCGGCACGCAAGTGCGCGCCCATTGCTTCCGCGCGCTCGATCAGGCGCTCTTCCGCCAGCACGTTCAGCGCCTCGATCGCGACCGCGCAACTTTCGCCTAATGCAGCGAAGCTGGCGCTGTGCAGGCTCGGGTTGCGAGTGTCGCCATAAGCCTTGTCGAACAGCGCCTGCGAAGTGACCATCGCGCCCATCTCGCGCTTGCCGCCGCCCAGGGTCTTGGCCAGCGTGACCACGTCCGGCACCCCGTCCTCGTGCTGGAACGCGCAAAACCGGCCGGTGCGTCCCATGCCGACTTTCACTTCGTCGAAGATCGTCAGGATATCGGCGGCGCGGCATGTGGCGACCAACTGGTCGAAATAGCCCGGCGGCGGAGTCTCGCATGACGTACCGCGCAAAGTCTCGATCATCACGGCAACGATCGAATTATCCCGGCCGCCTTCGCGCTCGATCGCTTCGCGCACGGAAGCGATGTCGCCATAGCGGCAATAGATCACGTTTTCTTGCGGGACACCGGTCAGGAAGCCACCCTGCACATCGGTGGCCGTGGTCACCGAAAGCGGGCCATGCGTCTTGCCGTGGAAGGCGCCCTGCATGCAGAGGAACTTGGTCTTCCCTTTCGGGCCCTGCACGCGCTGGCACAGCTTCATTGCCGCCTCATTGGCCTCCGCGCCGGAAACGGCGAGGAATGAGACGTCGAGCGGTTCGGGCAGGAAACGCGCGATGTTGTAGCCCAGCGCGCCTTGCAGTTTGTGCGGCGCGATCCTGAGGCTGTCGGGAACCAGTTCGTCATGGCAGCGGCGTTCGGCGGCGATGATGCGCGGGTGGTTGTGACCCAGACCGAGCACGCCGAAACCGCCCGAAAAGTCGAGTATTCGGCGCCCATCGCGCAGCACGATCTCGCAGCCTTGGGCGCTGGCGATGTCCATGTCGCGCAGGCCGAGTATCGCGTAGACCTGCAGCATGTAGCGATTGAGATGGGCGGAATAGAGTTCCATCGCCCGTTCGTTGTCGAGCGCCAGAGCATCGTCGAGCGTCAGCAGGCGGCGAGTCAGTTCCCGGTCCCGCCGGGGCGTCTCGATCTTCGAATAAGCCGTCACCCGCCGCAACTCCCTTTGCCGGTAAGAGACGGAAATCTTATACGGATCACGGCAGCGACAGTATCTAAAAGACCTTATAATCCCGAATAGCCGGGCGCCGGAACCGCGATCTCCATTGGTATCATTCGAAGGGATGCGCGGGTGTTCAGTCGGCCAGCATGGCCTCCATTGCCGGGCTGAGCAGTTCGCCGGGCACGCCGTCTTGCAGAGTGACGAAGCGTGCCGCGATGCCGCGGCGGGCGGCAAGGCGCGGCCCTGCCACGGGGCCGAGCACGGTCAAGGCTGAGGCCAGGGCATCGGCCATCATGGCGCTGGGGGCGATCACGCTGACGGCAGCGATGCCGTTGGCGGTGGGCCGCCCGGTGCGCGGGTCTATCGTATGTTCGCCGCGGCGATAGTTGCCGGAAGTCGCCACGGCAAGGCCATGCAGCGCGATGCGCAGCGGCATTTTGGGCAGGCCGGGCGGCGTTTCGAGATCGACCCACCAGGGCTCCCCATCGGGACGGACACCGCGCCCGACCAGTTCGCCGCCGATTTCCACCAGGGCATGGCCGATGCCCATTCCGGCCAGCAGGTCTGCCACGGCATCGACGGCATATCCCTTGGCGATGCCGGAGAAGTCCAGCGCCAGCCCCCCCGGCTGACGGAGGCGCCGTGTCTCCGGTTCCCAGGCCAGTCGTGCGAAGCCGGAAGCGCCCCGCGCGGCGTCGATGGCCCGATCGTCAGGCAAAGGCTGCGGGCCGGGCGGGCCAAAGCCCCAGAGGTTCACAAGGTGGCCGATGGCCGGATCGAAGGCACCCTCGCTCGCCTCGGCAACGGCAAGACCGGCGTGGATCACGCGGGCGAAATCGTCGGGCAAAGTTGCCCAGCTTCCCGCCGCTGCCCGGTTGAACCGGCAGAGCAGGGATTGCGGCTCCCAGTGGCTCATCTGGCCGATGATGCCGTCCAGCCGGGCCTGAACGGCTGCGTGAACTTCCGCCATGGAACGGCCGCGGGGCAGGGCAAGGCGCAGGCTCCATGTCGTGCCCATCGTCTCCCCATGCATTTCGCCGACCGCGATCGAGGGATCGCAGTCGGCGAAAACGGTTTCGTCGATATGCGCGGGAAGCGCGATACGCATGATCAGGGCGCCGGAACTTCCAGCGTCGTGGTGTAGCTCATCCGGCGCTGCGTCGCCCGCGGATCCGAAGCGTGATCGTCGGTCGCGGTGACGTTCAGCCAGTAGACGCCGGCGAAGGGCCACTTGACTTCGACAGTGCCGTCCGCCGCGGTGGTGAGGGTGAGCGCATGCTCGCCATCGCGGAAGCGCTTGCCGCCGGCCACCACAGTGACGGTCAGGCCGCTGGCCGGCTTACCGTCGACCAGAAAGCGGAAGCGGGCCGGTTCGTTGGCCACCAGATCGTCGGGATGGGTTACCGGATCGAACTCCAGGCCCTTGCCGGTGGGTTTGAGCACGGTGGTGGTGGGTTCGCCGGCCGTCACGAAGAATTCGTTGCGGCTGCTCGTTTCGGTCAGCTTGATGTCGGTGGCTCCGGCCGGGATTTCAGCCGCGCTGGCCACCGATTTGCCCGGTGCGAAGCCGCCGGGGGCACCCGCAGGACGCTCGCCGCCTTCGGGGCCGCCAGGACGCGGGCCTTCGGCCGGCGCACCCGGACCACGCGGCGCCATGCCCGGGGCACCTGCCGGCGGTCCGCGACGGCCGCCGACGCGCCAGGTCTCTCCATTCAGGGTGAACGTGCCGCCCAGATTGCTGGAAGCGGTGCCGATCTTCCACGTGCCGGCCTTGTCGATCTGCACGTCGAACATCGCGCGATAGCGCCCGGTTGCGGGGTTCTGGATCTGGCCCTTGCTGCCGTCCGGCTGGGTAACCTGGATCTGGTCGGTCTGCATCGGGAAGTGGTCGGGATCGAACAGGTCGTTGGAAACCGCCGCGTCGACCGTGACCCAGCCGTCGGTGCCGGCCAGCGTCGTTACCGATGGCAGCAGCCACTGGCGGTGCGCGGACGCAGTGGAGGGAATGGCGAGAAGCGCGGCCGCAGCGAGCAGCCCGGTTGCATAAGCCTTCATGTCTGTAAAACCCCCGTTTATCGAGAAAGCGTGACGGCGCCGAGTTCGGTCTTGCCGGTGGCGCGGGCATTGGCGGCAGGAACCGAGATCGGCAGGGTGACGAGTTCGCGCCCGCCCGTCTCACGCGCGGCTTCCACGTTCAGCACATAGGCGCCGGGCTTCAGGTCGTGCGGAAGCGGAATCGTCTGTGCGCCCGGGCCGCGGGTGGCGCCGCTGACGCCGTCGGCGGGCAGGGCCATGCTGCGGCCGCCCTTGCGCCACCAAGCGCGCAGGTCAGCCAGCCACTTGGTGCCCGGCTCGTTGCCCTTCTTCTTGAGATCGTACCACACGGCGATGGTGCGCGGCGCGCCGCCGCCAACCGGTTCAAGCCACACGGCGACGTAAGGCTTGTGGTATTCGGCAACCTTCAACTGCGGAATGGTCACGGTGACGGTTGCTGCAGAGGCGGGAACGGCAACTGCACCGCCAAGCAGGATCATGGAAGTCAGACGCATCGGTGGATCCTTCAATGGATGAATAAGATCGCGAGCACGACCGGAAGGGCCACACCCGCAAGAACGATCGGCCAGGTGGACGGGCGGTGGCGCGCGTGAACCTGGAGGAGGAAGAGGCCGGTCACCGTGAACAGGATGCAGGCGACCGCGAAAACATCGATGAACCAGAACCAGGCAGAGCCGGAATTGCGACCCTTGTGCAGGTCGTTGAGATAGGAAATCCAGCCGCGATCAGTCACTTCGGACGTGATCTTGCCGCTGGCCCGATCGATGCTGACCCAGGCGTCGCCGCCCGGCCGCGGCAAGGCGACGTAGACTTCGCTGTCCGACCATTCGCCGGGCTTGCCGCTGGCATCCAGGCCGACGGCATCGCGCACCGCAGCCGCAACGGGCGCGGGCAGGGGGGCATCGTCGGTCTTGGCTGTCAGCGCGGCAAGCAGTGCGGGCGAAAGCTGGCCATTGGTGTCGTGCACCTGGGGATTGGCGGGAATCGACGCGGCATGGTTCAGCGTGATCCCGGTCACCGCGAAAAACAGCATGGCGGCAAGCGAGATCGCGGCACTGATCCAGTGCCATGTGTGCAATTGCTTGACCCACCAGTTCCGCCACTTGCGCGACTTCTTGCGGGGAAGGGTCTTCGTTTCGTCAGGGTTCACAGGAAGAATGCCCGGTCAGGAATGGGTGCGATTTCTCGTTGTTGAGAGGCATTAGCAACAGAGCCCTTATCACATTGCCGCGATTGCGCCAGAGCCTTCTTGCGTCGCGAGCGATAACCTCTGAGCCACGCCTCGCCGCGCATCACCAGCAGCAGGAAAAACAGAGAAATTTCATCGCTGCGGCGTGCGAGTCAGACACGATGCGGAAATCATCTCGACGACGGCCCTTGTCGCAGCTATGAGAATGACTCGCAATAGCCGGGATGGATCGACCATCTCGCAGGGGAAATCAGATTTTGACTGGACTGGCTTCGATTCCGCAATCGGCCCCGTTCCCGCACGCGGAAACCGCCATTTTTCGCGGTGTTGGGGAAGTGGTCGCGATGCCGCAAGCGGCTGCCGCAACCTGGCAGGCGGCGGGGCGCTATGGTGAAGGGCGCCGTGCGAATCTGCCGGCCGTTGTCGCTTCGATGGCAGTCGTGGCGGGAGTGCTGGCGACGATCCTGGCGATGAACGTGGTGGACTTCAAAAAGCCCCTGCGCCAGCGGATTGTCGTTGCGGACCTTAGCGCGCCTGTGCCGCCTCCGCCTCCGAAGGCTCAGCCCAAGCCAGTGCTGCCGCCGCCGCCTTCGCCGGTGGTCGCCCCGCCGCCCCCGATCATGGTCGCAACCAATCCGCCGCCGATTTTCACGTCGCCCGTGCCTGTGCCCGCACCGGTCATGGCGACAGTGGCATCTGCACCGATCAGCGCGCCTGTTTCCGCGCCGGCACCTGCAGCACCTGCGCCGCGCGTGGAGAATGCGGGGGACCTGTCATCCAAGATGATCGCCGCTGAGCCGCCGCGTTATCCGCTCGATTCACGCCGCAAGCACGAACAGGGCACCGTCGTACTGGCGCTGCTGCTTGGCCTCGACGGCCGCGTGGCCGACATTTCCATTTCGAAAAGCAGTGGATCGGATCGGCTCGACCGGGCGGCGCTTTCGGCGGTTCGCCGCTGGCGCTGGTCTCCCACAACGCGCGATGGGGCGCCGGTCATGGTGCGCGGGCTCGTCGAAATTCCCTTCGTGCTCCAGACCTGACAGTGCCGCCACTCGGTTTGGCGAGGCGGAAATCATAAGGCCGGCGACGACGATAAGGATCGCCGCCGACCGGAATGGTCAGGCTTGCGCGGCCTTTTCGCGCATCCATCCGCTGATTGCGTAGATCGCGAAGCCGATCAGGTTCCACACCGCGAAGAATTCGATCGTGCGCAATTGCAGGCTGGTGAACAGGTAGGCACAGCCAAGCACGGTAGCCGGGGCGATGACCCATACCAGCGGCGTGACGAACGGGCGCTCCAGTTCCGGCGAGCGGCGGCGTAGCACCATCACCGCAATGGCGGTGGCGATGAAGGCGGCCAGCGTGCCGGCATTGGCGAGCGAGGCGATCTCATCCAGCGGCATCAGGCCGGAGATCACGGCGGCGACCAGCCCCGTCAGCACGGTAACCGCCACCGGCACGCCGCGCCGGTTGACGGTGGAGAGACGCTTCGGAAGCAGCCCGTCGCGTGCCATGGCGAAGAACACGCGGCTTTGGCCGAACATGAACACCATGATGACGGTGGGCATGGCGATGACGGCGGCCATGCCGATCAGCGCGGCGGCGGCGGGGTGGTTCAGGCTTTTCAGCACATAGGCCAGCGGTTCGGGGCTCGGCGCGAAAAGCGTGAAATGGACGGCGCCCAGCGCGGCAGCGGCCACACCGACATAGACCAGCGTGCAGATCACCATGGAGCCGATGATGCCGATGGTCAGGTCCCGCTTCGGGTTCTTCGCTTCCTCAGCCGCGGTGGAGATCGCATCGAAGCCGTAGAAGGCGAAGAAGATGATGGCCGCCGCCCCCATCACGCCGAACTTCTTGCCGTCGATATCGGTGGCGCCGAAGCCGAAGGGCGCGAAAGGCTGAAAGTGCGCAAGGTCGAAGGAGGGCAGGGCCAGCGCCACGAACGCGGCCAGTGCGATCATCTTGATGATGACCAGAATGAAGTTCAGCGTCGCACTTTCACGCGTGCCGGCCAGCAGCACGCCGGTGACGGCGAGGGCGATGAAGATCGCGGGAACGTCGATCACGCCGCCTGCCAGCAGCGAATCCGGCACGCCCCAGCCGGCTTGCCGGATCAGGCCGGAAGCATAGCCGGACCAGCCGACCGACACGGCCGAGCAGACCAGCGTGTATTCGAGGATCAGGCTCCAGCCGATCACCCAGGCCAGCGCCTCGCCAACCGCGACGTAGGAATAGGTGTAGGCGCTGCCGGCCTGCGGCGTCAGGCTGGCCATTTCGGCGTAGCACAGCGCTGCGCAGGCACAGACCGCGCCGGCAATCGCAAACGACAGCACCACGGCAGGGCCGGCGAGGCCCGCAGCCACGCCGGTCAGGGTGTAGATGCCAGTGCCGATGATCGCGCCGACGCCTAGCGCCATCAGGTGCGGCCAACCGAGCGATTTCTTCAGGCCGCTGCCGGTCTGTCCCGCCGGGACGAGCGGCTTTCGCCGGGTCATGAAGTTCATCGCTGCCTCTCTACCGTGGTTTTTTGATCGCCGGCAGGCAGCAGGATTTGGCGAGGAACGCAAGGTATGATTGCGCCCCTCACACAATTTATTACGCGGTGGTTGTTCTTTATTGCGCGGCTTTCGTGGGTTAAGGCCGCAGTACCCAGCCGCCGTCGACATGGATCGTCTGCCCGGTGATCCATGCGCCCGCTTCCGAACAGAGCAGCAGCGCGGTGCCCACCAGTTCGTCCGGTCCGCCGCGCGCCCTGAGGGCGCAGGTCATGTTGAGGAACTGGATGAACGGCGAATCGTCGGGCACCAGCATCTTGCCCGCGTCCGAGGTGACGTTACCGGGGGCAATGGCGTTGCAGGTGATGCCTTCCTTGCCGAACTGCTTGGCCAGCGTCGTCGTCAGGCCCACGAGTGCCAGCTTGGTGATGCCGTAGAGCCCCGTTGCCGGGAACGCGCCGCCCGAAGTCTGGTTGACGATCCGCCCGCCGCCCCGCTCACGCATCGAGGGTATGACCGCGCGGGCGCAGAGCAGCGCGCCGTTGAGGTTCACCGCGAAGGCCTTGTTCCAGGCATCGAGGCTGACCGTTTCGCAATTGTCGTAGCTGACGTCGACCATCAGCGCGGCATTGTTGATGAGGATGTCGACGCCGCCGAACGCCTCCTTCGCGGCGGCCGCCATGGCGAGGGTGGAAGCTTCGTCGGAAACGTCCACTTGCACGCCTATGGCCTTGCCGCCTGCCGTGACGATCTCGTCCGCGACGGCTTTCGCCCCGTCACCATTGAGGTCAGCGACCACGATCGATGCGCCGGCATTGGCGAGGCCCAGCGCATAGGCGCGGCCGATGGAGTTGCCGCGCCCGCCCGCGCCGGTGACGACGGCCACTTTGCCGTCGAGGCGGAACTGATCGAGAGAAAATGCCATTGATATGTCTCCTGTCAGCCTGCCGTGATGCCCGCGTCGAGCGAGAGGCAGGCGCCGTGAAAGCCACGACCGGCGGGGGAGGCGAGCAGCACGACAAGGTCGGCCACGTCCTCCACCTCGACCTGCCCGCGCAGGCCGGAAAAACGCTTGAGCAGTTCGAAGTCGCAATTCTCGGGTGGGGTGAAGTTGGTCGCGATGTTGGTGATCATGCCGCCGGGCGCGACGGCGTTGATGCGGATGGGTTTCTTCTGGAATTCCATCGCCATGGCCTTGGTCATGCCGACAAGGCCCCACTTGCTGGCGCAATAGGCGGCGGCATAGGCCTCCCCGATGTAGGACGCGCAGGAGGCGACATTGACCACCGCGCCGTTCGCTTCCAGCAGGTGCGGGATCGCCGCTTGCGAGAGGAAGAACGGTGCGTTGAGATTGACGTCGATAGTGCGTTCGTACCGCGCCTGCGGCATCTGCGGCGTGTTGGCGAGGTAGATCAGCCCGGCGACATTGCAGAGCGCGTCGAGGCGGCCGAATTTCTCCACCGCATGGGCGATGACGGCATGGCAGGCGGCAGGATCGGACAGATCCGCCACTTCGCTCCCCACCTTGCGGTCGTGCGGGGCGAGCAGCTGCGTGGTTTCGGCAAGGCCGGCCTCGTTCACGTCCACCAGCCAGAGGTCGCAGCCTGCTTCTGCCAGTTTCATCGCGGTCATGCGGCCAAGACCTGAGGCTGCGCCGGTGACGACGGCGGCCTTGCCCGTCATGTCGAGGGTTTTGAAGATCACGCTCATTTCGTCGGTTCCGTTTGGTTCAATGCGGCGTCGAGGAAGGGATCGGCGGCTCGCGCCAGTGCGTTGTCGGGGTTGGTGATCGCACCCAGCAGGTCGACATCCTTGCGCAGCAGCTTGCCGCCATGGGCAAAGGCCGAAGGGCTTGGCAGGCGGGCATAGACTTCGAAGCCGAAGCTGCGCCCGCTGGAATGGCGGACGAGATCGGCCAGCGCCGCGCGATCGATGTCCAGCGCATCGCCCAGCGAAAGTGCGGCATGGGCAAGGCCCATATTCGCCGCCATCAGCGCATTGTTGACGATCTTGGCGCGCTGTCCGGAACCGACTGGCCCCAGCAGCACGGCCTTGCCCGCAAAGCTTTCCATCACCGGGAGCGCCTGCGCAAAGGCCGCCTCGCTGCCGCCACACATGACGGTGAGCGTGCCCGCCGCCGCGCCTGCGCCACCGCCGCTGACGGGGGCGTCGAGCAGGACGATGCCGCGCGTTTCCGCCTGCGCCGCCAGTCGCTCGCAGGTCTCAGGCAGGATCGTGGAATGGATGACGAGGACGCTGCCGCGCTTCATCGCCGGGATCAGCTGCGCGCAAATCTCCGTAACGCCCGCGTCGTCGACCACGCAGACGCCCACGTGATCGCAGCGTTCGCCCAGTTCGGCGACCGATGCCGCGCGAAGTGCCCCCTTGGCGACGAGATCGTCCGCCGCTTCCGGTCGCCGGGCCCAGACGGTGAGTTCGTGGCCCGCCGCCAGCATCCGCTCCGCCATCGGTGCGCCTTGCGAACCAAGGCCGATAAATCCGGTCCTAACCATGCCAGGGGAGCCCTTTTGTGACCTTGTCGATCATTTCCAGCACCACGCCTTGAATGCGCGAGGCTTTCGGCCAACCGGCATGGGTGCCGTATTGCAGGCAGAATTCCAGCATCTCCGCGGGTTGGCAGTTGCCACTCGCCATGGCGGCGTGGATGTGGCTGCGGATCGGGATTTCGGCGCCGGATTCGCACACGCCCACTAGCGTGATCCAGCGGCGCGAAGGCTCGTCGAGGCCCCGACGGCACCACATCTCTCCAAAGACGAAGTTGTTGATGCCTTCCAAATAGGGTGTGGCCGGCGGGCCGGGCGCGAAAGTCATGACTTTCGCGAATTCGTCATGCCCGCGCTGGCTGCGTGCATCCGGATCCCACGGTTCCGGGCAGATCGGCGGTACATCGGCCGGCGGTAGGCCGAGTTCATTGGCGACCCGCGTTACCGCACGGTCCAGCTTTCCGCCATTACCCCAGCCGGCGTAGACGGCGAGGTGCAATGCCGCCTCGCGCAGTTCGGCAAGGCTAATCGCCTCGGTCTTCAGCGCACCGCGCACGAAATCGTCGATTTGACTGTCCTGCAATCCACAGGTCACCGCGCTGGCGATGGCGACCAGAAAACGCGGGCGGCGCGGCAAGCCGGGACGGGTCCAGACTTCGGCGAAGACGAAATCGCGCCAGGATTGTTCGAACAGCGTCGCCGGCTCGCTGGAGGCGCGCGCGGTGACTTCGGCTTCGGTCGCAAGGCCGCGCATGGCGCGGTCGGCGGGGTCGTGCAGTGCCATTGCGGTCTCCTCAGTCCTGAAGGTTGACCCAGACGTTGCGGACCTGCTGGAATTCGCGCAGGCCCTCGATCCCGCCGAGGCGGCCGTGTCCGGAATGCTTCATGCCGCCGAAAGGTACGCAGGGCGTCATTGCCTCCCCCGATCCGTTGACCTGCACCTGCCCGGCCATCATCCGCTCGGCGACGCGGTGCGCGCGGGTGAGATTGGTGGTGTGGACATAGGCGCCAAGGCCGTAGTCGCTGTCATTGGCGAGTGCGACGGCCTCTTCCTCACTGTCGAACGGGGTGACGACGAGGACCGGACCGAACACTTCGTTGCGGGCGATCTCGCTGGTGGGAGCAACCCCGGCGAGCACGGTGATCGGATAGAAGTACCCTTCGCCGTGATCGCCTTCCATCCGGGCGCCACCGCAGAGCACTTCGCTGCCTTGTTCGGCACCGCGACGGACCATGCCGTCGATCCGGTCCAACGCAGTCTGCGAGATCACCGGGCCCATGAAAGTGTCCATTGCGAAGGGATCGCCCACCTTCACATGCGCGGCCATGGCCTTCAGCATCTGGAGATAGGGTTCGTAGATCGCCCGCTCGACAAGCAGGCGGGTGCCGTTGACGCAGCCCTGTCCATTGGCGCTGACGGCCCCGGAAAGCCCACGCTTGGCGGCGGCCTGAAGGTCCGCATCGGCGAAAACCACGACTGCCGACTTACCCCCGAGTTCGAGGCCCACGGGCTTGAGCGTCTCTGACGCGCTGGCGAGAATCTTCTTAGCGGTGGCGCCGCTGCCGATGAATTCGATCTTGTCGATGCCGGGATGGCTGACCATCGCCGCGCCCACGTCCGGTCCGCCGGTGACGAGGTTGACTACGCCTGCCGGGAAGCCGGCCTCGTGGATCGCCTCCATCAGCTTCATCAGCGACCACGGCGCCAGTTCGGGCGCTTTCAGCACCACGCAATTGCCGGCGGCAAGGGCGGGGGCCATGACCATCGTGGCGGCGAACAGCGGGCCATTCCACGGCACGATGATGCCGACGGTGCCGTAAGGCTCGTACATCACGTAATCGTGCGCCGGGCCGCCCCAGGTGGAGACGGTGCGGCCGTCGATCTTGTCCGCCCAGCCGCCGAAATAGCGGAACTTCTGCGCGGCATCGAGGCTCATGTGGCCGCCCGCGATCAGGATCGAGCCGTTTTCGGCCGTGAGCAGCGGGCTCATTTCCGCAGCCTTGGCCTCGATCACGGAGGCAAGGCGGAACATCAGATCGCGGCGCTTGTCGCCCGGCAAGGCGCGCCATGCGGGCTGCGCGGCCTTGGCGGCGGCAACAGCGCGGTCTACGTCCGCCGGGCTGGCCAGGCGGATCTCGCGGGTTACGCGGCCGGTGCCGGGGTAGACATGGCCCCAGTCGGCGCCGCTGCCGGATCGTGCGCGTTCGTCGCCAATGACCAGCGAAATCTCGGGAAACGCCGAGATGTCGGGATGTTGGAAGCCCATCCTCGTTCCATTCCTCTCCAGTGGCGACGCTTGGGGCCGCTCGGTTGTGGGTGAACGGTATGAGGGCAAATATACGTGGTCAATTGACTTGAATTTGCCGAAAATACGCCGAAAATGTCGCTGAAATCGGAATACTATGCATAGTATTGGAGGGGCGGATGGAACGGGCGCGCGGACGGCGCAGGGGAACCAATCTGGTGGCGCGCACGACGGAGACCTTGCGCGACCGAATCTTCGCCTGCCCGCCCGGCACGTTGCTGGGGGCGCTGCACCAGCTGGCGCGCGAACTGGAGGTGGGAATCGTCACGCTGCAGCAGGCGGCGCGCGTGCTGGAACACGAAGGTCTGCTGGAAGTGCGGCGCGGCCCCGGCGGCGGCTATTACGGCGCACGGCCGGACGATGCTGCGCTGGAGCGGTCGCTATCCTCTTACATGCGCATGCATCCGGCAGGGTATCAGGAGGCGCTGGACATGACCTCGCTGCTGTTCACCGAACTGGCGACGGCGGCCGCGCGGTGCACCGATCCGTCCTTGCTGGCGCGATTGAAGGCATTGGGCGAGGAGACGGCCCATTGCCGCAGCATGGCGGAGTTCGGTCAGTTCGAGGAAGCGTTTCAGGAACTGTTGTTCCAGATGGTCCGTCGTCCGCTGTTCGAGATGTTGACCCGCGTGACGCTTCATCACGCATCCGGTGAAGGGGCCACTGTGGTGGAACTGGCCGGGATCGGCGTCGAAAGCTGGCGGCAGGGGCGGCAACGGATCATCGCTGCCATTCTGGCCGGCGATCCGGACCTGGCGCGGTTCGAGGCCAATCGCCAGAACCGGGCCGTGGTCATGGCACATCGGGGATGAAAAATCCCGATTCGGGCCAAAATCGGCTCCGAGTCGCGGTCAGACGGCGCGCAAAAAGTCAAAGTCTCCAACCGCGCCAGCCGCTTGCTGGCCGGGGAAAAAATCTTTGATTGAACGCAAAATATAGCGTTCTTCCCTAAGGGAATTCAGTTAAGATCGTTTGTGCAGATCAACAGGGGCCGTTTGGCATATGTCAAAAGATGCACGTATTTATTCGATAGATGGTGGCGTACTTCCTGCACAATCCGACGCAAAAAGCTTGACGGATCAACTCGATGAAATTCTGAAGCTGCTGCATGCCGAGTTTCCGGAAGCAGCTGCGATAAGCCTCGATTTCAACGGCAAGCTTCATGTGCACATCGATGTTCGCAAGGGTGAGGACGTTCCACTTCTGGAAGCTCGTCTTTCATTGCTGGAAGGCGGTCGGTTTACTCAAATCGCCCGCGGCGCAACGCCGGGTCATCCATTTTCGCACCGCATCAGCGCGCTGATTGCCGAGTAAGCTTGCAGAGCATCGGGGCGTCGCGCCGAACGACGACGCCTGAAAGAGATACAGGGAGTTTTGTGAGCCATACGCGCTTTCCCGCGAAGGGAAGGAAGGATGCCTGCAAGGCAACGCTCGCCTTCTTGAGGGACGGCCGCCAGATTCCGTCCATCGGCTTTACAGCGCGGGCAGTGATTGCTCCGCGAAGCCCCACCCGCGAAGCGATCCGGCGCGATCGATCAGTGTGGCGGCATCGTCGATCGAGTAAGGATGGGCGTTCTTCATACCATCCAGTTCGTCCCAATCGATCGGCACCGCCACCGGTGCGCCGGCCCGCGCACGGGCGGAATAGGGCAGGACGGCAGTACTGCCGCGCTGATTGCGCAGCCAATCGATGAAGATCCGGCCCTTGCGCTTGGCCTTGCTCATCGTCGCGACATAGCGGTGGGGCTGTGCCTGGCTCATGGCTTCGGCAAAGCGATGCGCGAAGTCCTTGTGCGCGTCCCAGTCATGGTCCGGTTTTAGCGGCACGACCACATGGACGCCTTTTCCGCCGGACAGCATGGCAAAGCTGACAAGGCCCAGATCGGCAAGCTGGCCGCGGATTTCCTGCGCGGCCTTGCGGCAATCGGCGAAGTCCAGGCCCTCGTCCGGGTCCAGATCGAAGATCATGCGATCGGGCTTTTCCACCGCATCGGCGCGTGATGCCCAGCCGTGGAATTCGATCGTGCCCATCTGCACGCAAGTGAGCAGACCCTCCACATCGGAGAGATAAAGGTAGTCTTCCGTCTCGCCGCCCTTTTCGCGGATGGCAACGTGGCGGACGTGGGAGCCGAAAGCGCCGCTGTCATGCTTCTGGAAAAAGCATTTCTTGGCGCGCCCCTGCGGGCAGCGGACGAGGCTAACCGGGCGGTCCGCCGCGAAAGGCAGCATCAGCGCGGATACGTCGGCGTAGTAGTCGGCCAATTGCCCCTTGGTCTGGCCGCTTTCGGGAAAGAGCACGCGGTCGGGGTGTGAGATGGCGATGGTCGGTTTCGCATCGGGCATGGGCTGGGCCTTCTCCTGCGTGACGTTACCGGCCGCCTTGTCTCCGCGCAGGCCCAGAAAGCTGGCGTGGCGCACGCGGCCTTCGCCGGTAAACTCCGCAAAGGCGATCTCCGCGACCAGCTTGGGCGTGAGCCAGGTGACGCCGCGCGCCTCTGCCTTGTCCACCTCCAGCGCCGGAGTTTTGCGTTCCAGCTTGGCCATGCGCGCGGCAAGGTCTTCGAATATCGCGCCGTCGAACCCCGTGCCCACCTTGCCGCGATAAATCAGCGACTTGCCTTCGTACTGCCCCAGCAGCAGCGAGGAAAACGGCCGTCCTTTCGCGCTCGATCCGGACCAGCCTACCACCACGAATTCCTGACGGCGCGAGCACTTCACTTTCACCCAATTACGGGTGCGGCGGCCGAGATAGGCGGCGTCTACGCGCTTGGCGATCACGCCTTCCTGCCCCGCCGCGCACATCGCGCGGTACAGCCTTTCGCCGGCACCGATCACATGGTCCGCCACGACGATCGGCGGTGACGCTTCGGCAAGCAGGGCTTCCAGCCTTTCCTTGCGTTCTATCTGCGAGCGGGTGGTCAGATCCTCGCCATCGATTTCGAGCAGGTCGAAGGCATGGAATTCCAGCGCGTCGTTCGGCCCCTGCGCCCCGTGCCCGCGCTTGAGCACGGATTGCAGCGAGGAAAAATCGGGATTGCCGTCTTTCCCGCGCGCGATGATTTCGCCGTCGATCAGCGCCGGCGGCAGGTCCAGCGCGGCAAGGGCTGCGGCGATCGGGCCGAACTTGTCGGTCCAGTCCAATCCGCTGCGCGTATAGACGGCCACGCTGTCACCCGCCGCGGCGATAAGGGCGCGATAGCCGTCGAACTTGATTTCGTGCATCCACTGATTGCCGGTGGGTACATCGTCCACCAGCGTGGCCAGTTGCAGCTTGCGGAATTTCGGCGGCCTTGGTGCCGGTGCGGGCCGGCGCTTTGGCGATTTGATCTTGGCTTCGGCATGTTCGGCCGCCTTGGCCATGGTTTCGGCGAAGGCCTTTCCCTTCTTGCCGGCAAGGGACTGGGTGCCGGCCTTGTCGCTCTCGATCTCGGCCATGGAGCGGCCGGTCAGCACGCTGGTCAGCCCCTCGTCGACCAATTTGTCGCCCGCGACCACATGACCGTCGGCAACCTTGCGCAGCAGCCAGTTCTCGCGCTTTTCGCCGGGGCGGCCCTTCATGCGGACCAGCAGCCATTCGCCTTTCATCCGCTCACCATGGAGGCGGAAATGCAGGTGTCCGTCGTCAAGGTCTGCCGCGGACTTGCCCTCGATGGGTTCCCATGTGCCCTTGTCCCACAGCATGACGGTGCCGCCGCCATATTCGCCTTGCGGAATGCGTCCTTCAAAGCCTGCGTAGGAGAGCGGATGGTCTTCGGTGCGCACGGCCAGTCGCTTGTCTTCGGGATCGGCACTGGGGCCGCGCGTTACCGCCCACGATTTCAGTACGCCGTCCACTTCCAGGCGGAAATCCCAGTGTAACCGCCGCGCCGCATGCTTCTGCACGATGAAGAGATTGCCGGCGGCGCTGCGTTCGGCCTTGCCGGCGGGCTCCGCCGTCTTCGCGAAATCGCGCTTGGCGTTGTAGGTGGCCAGCGGATCGGTGGCAGACTTGCGCGTCGCCACGGATCAGGCCCGCTTGCGCCTTGCCGGCGCGGGCGACTTGGGCGTGCTCGGCTTCTTCGCGGGCGTCTTTTTTGAAGGCGCTTTCTTGGCAGCCGCCTTTCCGGCCGAACCGCCTTCGCCGACCGACTTGCGCAGCGCGGCCATCAGGTCGATCACATTGCCCTTGCCGGCGGCGGCCGGCTCCTCGACATCCTCCAGCACGCGGCGGTTGGACTTCGCCTTGGCCTTCCTGTCGATCAGCCGGTGGAGCGCGTCGATATATCGGTCGTGAAACTCGGCCGGGTCGAACCGCGCGGTCTTTTTCTCGATCAGCGTGGTGGCCAGATCCAGCAAGTCCTTGTCGGGCTTCGCATCGCCGATGTCGCGGAAATAGCCCTGCGCCTTCTTCACCTCATCGGCATAGCGCAGCACTTCCAGCACCATGCCATGGCCGCAAGGTTTCAACGAGACCAGCTGCTCGCGCCCCCGCACCGCCAACTGTCCGACACCGACCTTGCGACTGGCGCGAAGAGCCTCACGCAGGACCACATAGGCCTCTTCGGCCAGATCGTCGGCCGGGACGACGAAATAGGGCTTTTCGTAATAGAGTACGTCGATCTCGTCGGCTTCGACGAATTGCACCAGTTCCAGCGTGCGGCGGCTTTCGATCCGCACCGCCTCGATCTCTTCCTCGTCCAGCAGGACGTAGTTGCCCTTGGAAATCTCGTAGCCCTTGAGGATCTCTTCCCGGTCGACCGGGCCGACTCCGGGGGCGACCTTTTCATAGCGGATGCGCTTGCCGCTGGGCTCGTGGATCTGGTGAAACTGGATCGCCGCGCCCGACCGGGTGGCCGGATATATCTCCACCGGGATCGAGACCAGCGCCAGTCGGATCTGTCCCTGCCAATACGCGCGTTCGGCCATCGCCCGGTCCTTTCGGGGGGATAAGCCGCCAGGGTGGTCGGGGGTTCCCGGTGCGATTGGGGGCAAGGATTGCCCCACTGTCGCGGATCCATCACCAAACGGTAATCTTCCATGCGCAAAGGAAGCTTTTTCAACGACCGCTATGGCCATATGGGCCATGCCGGCTATGCAGGCTGCTGATGAGTGCATTGCTTGTTCTTGCCGCCGCCGCGCTCCAGCCGGTACCGGCCGCTGCTTCCGTGCCGCCGCTCGCTGCCGAGGAACTGCGCCGCATACCCGCCGAAGAGGCGCGGCAGGGCGCGACTGCCGGACACGGATCGGTCTATGCCATCGGCAATCACGAAATCGGTCGTTACGATGCCAGGACCGGGCAGCGCGTCGCCCGCTGGGATGGCGATCCGGCGCGCTTCCCCCATCTCAATTCCTGCGAACTGGAAGGCCGCGACCTGATCTGCGCGGCTTCCAACTACCCGCAAGTGCCGATGTCCAGTGAGGTGCTGCGGTTCGATGCGGCCGCGCTGAAGCTGCGCCGCATTCATTCGCTGGGCCATGGACACGGATCGCTGACCTGGCTGAGCCGCCGCAATGGGGCCTGGTATGCCTGCTATGCCAATTACGACGGCAAGGGCGGGGAGCCGGGCCGTGACCATCGCCAGACGACACTGGTACGGCTGGATGACCGGATGCGCGAGACCGGACTATGGGCATTCCCCGATAGCGTGCTGGACCGTTTCGCCCCGCGCAGCGCTTCGGGCGGAAGCTGGGGCGACGACGGCCTGCTTTACGTGACCGGGCATGACCTGCCCGAAATGTACGTGCTCCGCATCCCGGCCCAGGGAACGGTGCTGGACCATGTCACCACGATCGCACTGCCCACTGATGGGCAGGCGATCGGCTGGGAAAAGGGGCAGGCCCGCGTGCTCTGGTCCATCGAACGCAAGAGCGCCGAATTGGTCGCCAGTCGGGTTCCCGCAGTAAAGTTCCCGCAGTAAAATAGCCGTCACCGCGCCGAGCGATCCGCGCGGTGCGGTGACGGAAGGATCCGAAATCAGCGTGCGGGGGTGAAAATCACGCCTGAACGCAGCAACACGCGCGCCAGATCGCCAGCTTCCTCGGGCCGGTTCCAGATGTGGAATGAGGCGCGCAGGATATTGCCGCGGAAATCGTGCGCGAAACCGGCGACGGACAGGGCGGCAGTCGCGGCTTGCGGGTCGTCGCAAAGCAGGCAGAGCGTTCCGCTGCGCGCCGACCAGCCGAGCGATTGGCCGGCCTCATCCTCGAAAGCGGCGATGCAGGCGCGGTTGTTGGCGAGAACCTGGGCTTGCCCAACCTCTAGCATTGTCCGGATGCCCTCGGCCGCGAGCGCGAAGGGCGCGATGGACGGCGTGCCGCCCTGAAAGCGGCGCGCGTCGCCCGCATAGCGGAAGTCGCGAATGTCGAAGGCGAAGGGTTCTTCGTGCGCGAACCAGCCGACATCCAGCGGCGCCAGCGTGGGGGTCAGGCCGCTGCGCACCTGCAAGTAGGCCGCGCCGGGGCCACCGCAGAGCCACTTCACGCAGGAGCCGATCAGCGCATCGGCATCCCATTCTTGCGACGGGACGGGCAGAATTCCCGCAGATTGGGCCAGGTCGACGATCGAAATCGCACCATGCTGCCGGGCTAGCGCGGTGATCGATGACACCGGAGAGACAAGGCCGGAGTTGGAATGGACGTGCATGGCGATAACCGCCGCAACCGTTCCGTCGAAGTGCCGTTCCCAAGTAGCCGGATCGGATGGGTCTTCGCTGGCAGGGATGAAGCGCGCGCTCAGGCCCAGGCGGGCGAGAGGTGCCAACACGAAGCCGATGGTCGGAAACGCCTGTTCGCTGAGCAGCACCACATTCTTGTCAGCCTGCGGTTTCAGGCCGGAGAGTAAGGTGAAAAGCGCAGCGGAAACGCTGGTTTGCGGGGCCACGGTTGCCACATCGACGCCGAGCAGCGTCGCGACGGCAGAGCGGAAATCCTCGATAGTATCCAGCCAGTTCGACCACGCGTGGCCGCCCTTCGTTCGCCAGGGTTCGAGCACGCCCGCCTCCAGCGCGCCCATGGCAGAGCGCGGCAGGCAGCCGACCGAGTGGGCGAGGAGGTAAGGGCCGCCTTCCGGCAGATGGAACAGGTCGCGCGCTTCGTTCATGCAGCGTCAGCCTTAACCTCGGGATTCTTTGGCGCAATGCTGTCGCGCACGCGGCCGTAATCGTGGCCCCAATCGTCGGTCATTTCCACGCGGACATCCCACAGCGCCGGGAAGAAGCGGTGCTTCGCGCCAGCCTGCAAGAGATCGACTGAACGACCCTTGAGCGAGGCTGAACCCATACCTATCGAGCGGTGGATCAGGAAAATGTGGTGCCAGCGGAACTTGCCGAACAGTTCGTCCAGTTCGATCAGTGCTTCGGCCAGAATATAGGCCTCATCATGGGCAAAGCCCTGGTCGTAGATCTCGCGCACGGTGCGGCCGGCGCCGGAGACATAGGCCTTGTCGAAGGTATGCCATAGCTCCGGAATGAAGCGGAGCAGCACGCGGAAGCCCGGCGATTCCTGCCCGCTGCCGTTGCCGAGTTGCAGGCGGATTTCCTGATATTCGCGCGGCGACATCGTTTCCAGCAGGTCCAACTGGGCGGTCATCAGGCGCATCAGCCGGTGGCAGCGGCCCAGCAACGTATTGGCGCGCAGGGCCTGCTTGGCAGCGATGCACTCATCAATGTCGAGCACGGTGGAGGCGATCAGCTTCATCCACAGTTCCTCCACCTGATGGACGATCTGGAACTGCAATTCGTCGGCATTGCACAGCGCGTCCCACGGTTTTTGGCAGGCCAGTAGGCTGTCGGTCTTCAGATAGACCTCATAGTCCAGCGCGGCGGGCGCCCCCAGCTGTTCGTAGACTTTCGCGCGGTCCATGGCCTCTCCCTTTCCTGTGCTTATGGAGCGAGCACGATAGCAGCGACAGGCTGAAACATTGGACTTGATTGGACGGCGATTGCAGCAATCTGGAGAACAGAATAAACGATTTCGACAATTCTGGAGACCGTTTGTTCCATGCCCGATCTCGATCCCTTAGACATGCGCCTTTTGCGCGCGCTGGAGCATGACGCGCGGCTGTCTTTCGCCAGCCTTGGCGAACTGGCGGGGGTTTCCAAAACGCCCAGCTGGAAGCGCGTACAGGCGATGGAAAAGGCTGGCGTGATTGCCGGTTATCGTGCGGTGATCGACCCTGCCGGCATCGGCCTTTCGACCAGCGCCTTCGTGCAGGTTTCCATCGAGTTCGACCGGCACGAGGCCTTCGAAAGTGCCGTGCAGGATGAGCCCGCCGTACTGGCCTGCCACGCGACGGTGGGGGATTTCGACTACCTGCTGCAAGTCGCCACCGCCGGTGTTCCCGAACTGGACGACCTGCTGCGCAACCGCCTGCGCCGGCTGCCGGGCGTGCGCCATTTCACCACCACGCTGGCCATGCGCGACATCAAGCCGCGGGCTTACCTGACCGATGCGGCGGGTTAGGGGAAGGATGTCTCGGGCCGCTAAGCACCTCTCGTCATTGCGAGCGTAGCGAAGCAATCCAGGGCGGTTTGCGCGACTCTGGATTGCTTCGCTACGCTCGCAATGACGAGGTGAGGTGTCTGGCCAAACCTTGCGCCTGCCCTCACCCCCGCCCGTGTGGGGCATCGAGGTCCAGCAGCGGCCCCACCGGCACGATCCCGGTGGGATTGATGGTGCGGTGGCTCTGGTAATAGTGCCCCTTGATGTGCTGGAAATTCACCGTGCCGGCGACGCCCGGCGTCTGGTAGACATCGCGCAGGAAGCCCTGCAGCGCGGGATAGTCCGCGATGCGGCGCAAGTTGCACTTGAAGTGGCCGACGTAGACCGGATCGAACCGGATGAGTGTGGTGAACAGACGGATATCCGCCTCCGTCATGCTGTCCCCCACCAGCCAGCGCTGCGTCGATAGCCGCTCCTCAAGCCAGTCGAGGCTGGCGAAAAGCTGCTCAAAAGCGTCTTCGTACGCCTCCTGCGACGTGGCGAAGCCGGCCTTGTAGACGCCGTTGTTCACGGTGTCGTAGACGCGCGCATTCACCTCGTCGATTTCCGCGCGCAGGGCCGCCGGGTAATAGTCGCCGGGGCAGGCGCCGATGCCGTCGAACGCGGAATTGAACATGCGGATGATTTCGGAGGATTCGTTGTTGACGATGGATCCGGTCTGCTTGTCCCACAGGATCGGCACGGTCACCCGTCCGGTATAGTGCGGGTCCGCCTTGGCATAGACTTCGTAAAGGTAATGCGCGTGGTTGACCGTATCGGGCACCACACCCGGTGCCGGATCGAAAGTCCAGCCGCGTTCCAGCATCAGCCAGTTCACCACCGAAACATCGATCATCGTGTCCAGCGCCTTCAGCGCGCGGACGATCAGCGTGCGATGCGCCCAAGGGCACGCGAGGCTGACGTAGAGGTGATAGCGCCCCACCTCGGCAGGAAAGCTTCGGCCGCCCTCTGCAATGGGCGTGCCGTCGGCGGTTACCCAGTCTCGGAAAGAGGAATCCTTGCGGACGAACCGGCCGCCGGTCGATTTCGTATCGTACCAGACGTCCTGCCAGACGCCGTCGACCAGCTTGCCCATCGTACTGCCTCATTTCCTTGAAGGGGGAAGGGGCAGCATCGGCCTTTTGCGGGGGCCTGTAAACCGTTCCGGAAAAAGCAAACCGCCCCGGCCGGCCGGATTCCGGCGGCAGGAGCGGTTTGCAGGGTGCGGCGCGTCGACGAGGGGGCGGGGGTGTGCGCCGGCGCGCCGCGGACGGCCTGATGGAGACGGGCTTTAGAAGCCGATCGCCACCGAGCCGCGCAGGGAAAGGTTGGTGTGGCCGTGGCGATCCTCTGCCGCCAATTCGCCCATCATCGTCAGGCCCACCGAACCGCCGATGGCGCGCAGGCGCGCGAACCAGCCGCTGGTGCCGTCATCGCCTTCAAGGCGGAAATCCTGGCCGCCTTCAAAGTGCGCAGTGGTGGCGCCGATGCCGCCGCTGACCACTTCGCGCCAGCCGCCTTCGGTTTCCATGCGGAACCAGTTGTCGTCACGGCCGGCTGCGGTCATGAAATCGACGCCCACGGTCATGCCGCCGTTCACGCCCAGCTCGTCGCTTGTGCGCGATGCCACGGTGAGGTCCAGCGCCTTGCCGCCGCCGGTTTCGGTGTAGCCGTCTTCCTTCAGGCGCACGTAGTCGATCGAGACGGCCGGGCGGAAGAACAGGTACTTGCCGCCGCCTTCGTAGGAGACGCCTGCCGCGCCGGTAACGAAGTTGCCGTTCCAGCTGCCATCGATCGTGCGCTTGACCGTGTCGGTGCCAGCCGTGCCGGCGAACGTGCGTTCGCTGTCATAGTTGCCGAAGCCGACCGAGGCGCGGGCATAGCCGGCCAGCGGGCCGCTCTCACCGCGCCAGTGGCCGGCGAATTCCCAGGAGTTCGACTTGATCTCGCTGGCCGCGCCGCGCGTGTAGCGGTTCCACAGGTACGAGAACGTGCCGCCGAAATAGCCCACGCCGGTGGCATATTCGCCGCCCAGTGACATGGCATAGCCCTGCAGGTTGTAGGCCGCGCTGGCACCGGCGTTCTTGTCGCTGCCCCAGAACGAGAGGTTCAGGTGGGTGAGGAAGCGCGAATCGCCGAAGACCGGGCTCTGCGGATCCTGAAGCTGGCGGATCAGCGTACGGGCGCCCAAGCTGATGCCTTCGAATGCGCCGCCGGCATGATCGGGCAGCATTTGGCTGACGTGTTCGCGGAAGGTATCGCCGTCGGTATCGGCCAGGAACACCTTTTCGATGTCCGCATCCTTGCCCAGCGCGGCGAAGATCGCGTTGTAGCCGGCCGCCTGAGAGCGGTTGAGGCCCAGTTCCTGCACGGTGCGGCGGGCTACGTCGACGACGATGACGTTGGCGGGCGCATCCTCGTCCAGCGTGGCCTTGAACATGTAGGGCACAAGATCGGCGGAGGCCTTCAGCTTGTCCCGCCCGGTGAGCGATCCGGCGGTGAGGACCTGGTAGCTGCCCTCTGCCGTGGAGATGTCGGCCAGCTTGATGGAGAGCTTGGCGCCGTCCGCGAAGTTGGCGTTGCCGGCCACGGTATAGGCCGAGCCGAGGCCGGCGGCCTTGTTCAGGGTGACGGCCAGCACGCCGTTCGCGCCGACATCCAGCGATCCGATCGAGGCGGGCTTGTTGAGGTCCAGCGTGCCGCCGCTGACCTTCAAGGCAAGGTTGCCGGCATTGGCCAGCGCGCCGGAGAACACCGCGCTGTCGGACAGCGTCAGCGTGTCCGCTCCGCCACCGAAATCGACCGTGCCGACATAGCGCGAGGTGCCGGCAAGGCTCATCGCGTCGGTGCCCGAACCGAAGGTAACGTTGCCCGTCTGCACCGCATCGCCGGAAAGCGTGAGCGTGTTGTTGCCGCCACCGAACGTGACATTGCCGGTCACTGTGCCGTCGGCGATGGAGAACGTGTCGTTGCCGCTGCCCAGCTTCACGTCGCCGGTGATGGCGGGGGCGGCGAAGCCCGATGCCACCTGCGTCTGCCGGATGGTGACGCCGCCGGTGTTCGCCGAGAGATCGATCGCGATGTTGCGGCCGCTGTCGGCCTTGGCGCCGGTTGCGGAGATCGTGCCGCTGTTCTCGATCAGGTTCAGCGTGCCGCTGGAATCGCGGATGGCGACGGCGGTGCCGTTCTCACCCGTCACGGCCTTGATCGTGCCGGAGTTGCGCAGCGTCGGCAGGCTGGCGCCGGCGTCGATCTTCACCGCAGTCGCTACCGAGGCGGCGGTGTTGCCGCTGGTGGCGGAGATCGTGCCGCCGTTCTGCACCAGCGGCGTGCTGGCGCCCGCGCCGAAGCGCACTGCGGTGGCGGCGGCATCCTTAGAAGTGGCGGCGACCGAGCCGGTCACGCCGACGCCATTGGCAATCGTCACCTTGCCGCCCAGACCGCCGATGACGAGGCCGTTGCCGTCCACGCCGGTGTAGACGCCGTTGCCTTCCACGCCGCCTTCGATCTGCAGGCCAAAGCCGCTGGCAGTACCGGCCACCGCGCCGATGGCGACATCGCGATTGGCCGCGCCGATCACCATGGCCGGCGCCTTGCCGTAGGAGGCGACCTTGGCGTTGCCTTCCTTGGCATCGTCGATTCCGTCACCGTCTTCGTCCGCCTTGTTCGGGTCGGTATCTTTCGGTGCCACGGCCAGCACGATGCCGCCGCTGACATTGCCGCCGATCACCAGAGCGGAACCGCCCTGCAGCAGATCGTCCGCGTCCAGCTTCGACGGGTCTGCGGGCGAGGTGTTGTAGCGATAGCCGGTGGAGGCGATGTTGCCCTGAACGACCATGGCGCCATTGATGTCCCCGCCGAACTGCGCGGCCACCGCATTCAACCCCTGCGCGCCGACCGATCCGGCCAGGCGCACGTTGCCGTTGATCGCGCCCGCCTTGACGCCCACGACATTGTCGCCGCCCACGGTGGTGGTGCCGTCATGCGTGAAGGCGCCGTTCAGCGTGCCGCCGATGGAGATGCCGGTCGAATTGTTGCCCTCCACCGCGATCGTGCCGCTCTGGGTCAGCTTGCCGGCGTGATCGCCTTCGATCTTTATGCCGGTGCGGTTGGAGCCGATCGCGAAGGGACCGTCGAGGTCGCCGTCCTTGTCGGTATCGGTGGCGGTGTAGGTCTCGTCGATGGTGATCGTGCCGGTGTTGACGATGTCGCCGGTGGTTCCCGCCAGCACGCGGATGCCGGTGGCGCCATCGGCATTGGTGATTGTGATCGCGCCGGCATTGGACACCGCGTTGTTGCTGTCCATCGTGATCGCCGTGCCGGACGCCAGCACCACGGAACCGTCCTTGGTCACATTGATGGCGTCGGCCGTGCCGTTCTTGATGGTGGAAGTGAGGAGCGGGGTGGTCTTCTTGGTGGTCACATCCTCAGCCTGAGCCGCAGTCGCCATGGTGAGCAGCGCGGTGGAGGCCAAGAAGTAACCGGGCAGGTAGCGAGGCATCGTCGTCCCTTCAGATCGATTTCGAAGGGGAAGACGGAGGCTTTTGGGAGTGACCTTGAAAATAATTTGGGTGGGGGTGTCTCGCCCCAACTCGCCACATAAAGCTTCGTCATTCCCGCGCAGGCGGGGATCCCGCTTTTCTTTGCGGGCGTGGCGCGAAGGAAGCGGGGCCCCCGCCTTCGCGGGGGCGACGGGTTCGGTTAGTGGCGGGCTGAGGGCTGCCAGCTGCCCATTTCCTATGCTTTATGCCCCATGCCTCAGCTCCATGCCTCAGCTCCATGCCTCAGCTCCATGCCTCAGCCCCGTGCCTCAGCCCCGTGCCTCAGCCTCATAACCGCCCCCTTGCTCGTCATTGCGAGCGTAGCGAAGCAATCCAGGGCAGTTCAGCGCCGCCCTGGATTGCTTCGCTACGCTCGCAATGACGAAGGTGGGTGGGGAGGGCGAGGGGACAACTGAAGGCGCGTGGTCGCGGCCGCGGGCAGGACGTATGCCCAGCGCCAGCCACATACCCGCCTCCCGTTCAGAACTTCGCGTCGAACCCCAGTCGCACGGTACGCGGGCGCAGCGGCGTCACTTGCTCACGGCCCGTCGCGAGCGGCGTGCCCAGCGCAAAGCGGTTGCCGCGCTCGTCGGCAAGGTTGGTCACGCCCAGCGTCACGCCGTAGCCCGGCGTGCCAACGCGCATGTCGAAGCCGCTGTCGAAATAGTCGCCCTGCAGCATTCCCAGATCCGGCCCGATACCCAGCCGCGACTTGCCGAGGTAACTGCCCCAGGCATTGGCGGAGAGGGCAAGATCGTCGGTGAGGTCCCGGTTCCACGCCAACGCCGCGCGGCCGGCGAAGCGGGCGATGTTCGGTACCTGCATCTGCAAGGCGTCCAGCGCACCGGCGGCGAACTGGTACTTGAGCGTGCTCTGAGGATCGGGCTTGTCGATCCGGCTGTGGTTGAACGCTGCACCCGCTTCCAGTCGCAGGCCATGCGCAACCTGCATGCCGCCTGAAACGCTGGCCGACCAGACGCGGCCGTCGCCGATGTTGGCGGTGCTGGGCAGGCCGGCGCTGTCGGTAAAGTCCGCCTGAATGTCTCGCCAGCGGGTGTAGGACAGGCTGACCGCCAGATCGAACGGGCTCACCCCCGCCCGGCCGTGACGCGCGCCGATCTCCACGGTGCCGGTGCGGTCGTTGCGGAAGCGGCGGACATAGTCGCTCTCGATCGCGAAGCCGCCGGGGCGGAAGCCCTGCTGATAGCGCAGATAGAGCTGATCTTCGGGCGAGAACTCGGCGTGCAGCGCCAGAGAGGGCAGGAAAGCGGTGAAATCGCGCTTCGCCGTCACGCCCTTCATCGCCATGGCATAGGCGACTTGTGGCAGCACATCCTCGCCATCGCCGCCCAGCCGGGCCTGCGTGAAGCGGCCCCCGGCGGTGGCAGTGAACGGTCCGCGCAAGTGCAGGCTCGCCTCGCCGTAGAGCGTGAATTCGTCCACCGTATTGCGCACGCCGGTCGCCGTGCTGCGCAGCGCCAGTTCCTCGAAATCGCGCGTCAGCGTGGTGCGGTTGTGGGTGTAGCTGGCACCGATCAGCCAGCCGAAGCCATGCCGTTCCGGCTGCCAGAGCCGGGTTTCGTGCGCGATCATGTGCGTCGCATTGGCCTGTTCGAACAGGCGCGGCGGGCCATCTGGTTCGCTGGCGTCGTAGCGCTCATGCAGGTTCTGGCGGACCGCGCCGGTGGTGGAGCGCAGTTCCAGGCCGCCGATCCGGCCGGAAATCACCAGTTGCCCCAGCGCATAGTCGGCCTCCGAACCCTCCCGGACGCGGGCGGAGTTTTCCAGCGGCTTGCCGTCGCGATCGGCATACTGGCTATCGTCCGCGCCGATGGACTGGGCAAGGCCGATCACGTCCACCGTCCAGTCCGGCGCCAGCTTCACGCGCAGCGCGGCGCGGCCGCCCAGCACATCGGTGCGGTTGACGTTCTTGCGGCCGAGCAATGGCTTGTCGATGTAACCGCCATAGCTGGCGGTATCGAGTGTGGCGCGGAATGCGGCCGTATCTGCCGCGATCGGCAGGTTGACGGTGGCGCTCAGGTCGCTGGAAGGGCCGCCGTGCTGGGTGAGCGCGCCGCCAAGGATGATCGATCCGCCGGTCCGGTCGAACTCGGGCGGATTGGGCACCAGCCGGATGATCCCGCCCAGCGATCCCGCGCCGTAGAGCGTGCCTTGCGGGCCCTCCAGCACTTCCACGCGGGCAAGGTCAGACAGGCGCAAGTCGGGATCCGGCGCGTTGTAGGTCAGCCGCATATCGCCGAGGTACTGGCCCACCGTAGCCTGCGTCGGGCCGGTGAAGCTGGAATCGGCAATGCCGCGAATGAACAGCTTGTTGCGCCCGCTACCCAGATGCGTGGAGGCGACGGTGGCAAGGCGGCGAATGATCTTCTCGCTGCCGCCGACGCCGCCGGTGGTCAGGCTGTCTCCGCTGAGGATGGTGACTTGCGCGGGCACTTGCTCTAGCCGCAAGTCGCGCTTGGTGGCAGTGACGACGATGGCTTGCGGCGCCGGTTCCGGTTTAAGCGCAGGAGCCGGGCGTGGCGGCGGAACCGGCACGGAAAGACGCGTCGGTGGCGCGCTTTCCAGCCGCCATGCCATGGGGCCGACCGGCACGGCACGGGCCCCGGCGGCGCGCGCCAGCCGGGCTACGGCCTCATGCGCCGCCATCCGCCCTTTCAACGCCGGGATGCGACGACGGGCCAGAGCGGGGTCGGCAATGACGATGCTGGTGCCGGTCTGCCGCGCCAGTTCGATGGCGGCATCGCCGGCCGATCCTTCGCGTGTCGCCACGGCCGCCAGCTGCGCAGGCGTCTGCGCGGCAGCGGGAAGCGGCACGGCATATGCCGTCGCAAGAAGAAGCAATGCGCGGCGCATGGGATCAGGGGCGGCCGATCACCCAGACTTGCCCCTCATGCCGAACCTGAAGGCCCAGCAGCGCGCCGATCATCTGCGGATCGTCGTGAATGGGGGTGACGAGAATGGAGCCGGAAACCGGCGTTTCGGATCCGGGCTGCGCGGCAAAGGCAATGCCGGTGGCGCGGGTCAGCCTTGCGGCGACTTCGGAGAGCGGTGTGGCATCGAACGTCAGCCGCCCTTCACGCCATTCGCCCACTTCGCGGGTGGGCACATGGCCCAGCGTGACGTTGCCGGCGTCCGCGACCAGCCTGTCACCGGGCGCAAGGCGCAGGTTCTCGCCCTTCGGATTGTACCCCACCGCGCCTTCGGCCACGCCGACGCTCAGGTGCGCGCCATCGCGCGAAACGTCGAATACGGTGCCCAGGTCGACGAGCGTGGCGTCGCCCGCCTCGACATGGAACGGGCGCGCGGCGTCGTGGCGCACGGTGAACAGCGCCTGCCCCTTGTCCAGCACGGCATAGCGCGGATCCTTGCGGTCCAGCCTGACCACGGTGCCGCCGGCCAGATCGATGCGGGTGCCGGTTTCCAGTTCCACCGTGCGCATCTGTCCGGGCGCGGTTTCCACGGCATAGATATCCCGCGCTTGCGTCTGCCAGAGCCACACACCGCCGATCAGCGCGATGGAGGCGGCGATGGCGCTGCCCAGCCAGACGCGGCGGGTTGGGGCGGCAACGTGCACGTCGTCGATCACGTCGTTCGCGGGCGCCGCAGCGGCCAGTTCCACCGCGTCCAGCACGGCGGCGCTCACGGCGTCATAGGCGCGGGCATGGGCGGGGTCGGCCTCCAGCCAGAGCATGAAGCCGTCCCAGTCGTCGAAACCGGGTTCGCCGGTCCGCACGGCCCAGCGGGCCGCTTCCTCGCGGATCATCTCGTCACTCATCACGCGCTCCTTCTGCGTGGATGACGGAGACGTTGGGCACCAGCCTCATCCGTGTCGTTCCTTCCATTCGCCCAGCGCCCGATAGGCAAGGCGAAGATCACTTTCCACCGTGCTGAGGCTGACGCCCAGTTCGGCGGCCACGTCGCGCTGTGCCACACCGTCGATCCGGTGGCGGCGAAAGGCTTTCGATGCGCGCGGGCCTAGCCGGTCCAGCACGCCCATGACCTCGGCCGCTTCCTGCGCGGCGGCAAGGCGGCGTTCGGGCGAGGGCTCGGGCGCTACGCCGGTGGAGGCGTCGGTATGGGTGTCGCTCCAGTCACGTTCGCGCTTTTCGGCCTGGCGCTGTGATCGGTAGCGGTCGATCATCAGGCTGTCCGCAGCGCGCATCAGATAGGAAAGCGGGGCGGCGACCGGGCCGGACTTGCTGGCGGCGATGCGCAGCCAGACTTCGTGCAGCAGATCCTCCGCCGCGTCGCCCGCGCCGCGCGAGCGCAAGAAACGCAGCAGCACATCGCGGTGCGCGAGGAATGCCGCTTCAAGGCCGGCACCGGGAGAGGGCGAAGTCACGGGGATCTGGTCGGTTCTTGTAGTCGCGCGCTTCAGATAGACGTTCGCGAGGATTAGGGGAAGAAGGCGCGACACGCCAAAAGGGCGGCTCCTTGCGGAACCGCCCTTTGTTGTGGGTTTGCGTCGTGGGTTGGGAGAGCGTGGGTTACTCGCGGCCCCTGCCGAAGGCGACGATCTGCAGCAGGCCGCCGGCCATCGCCACGTTCTTGAAGAAGTGGATGAACTGGTTCTGGTCCGCAAAGTTGTTGTGGAAGAGCAGCGCGGTAACCAGGCTGAACACGGCCAGCACGGCGGCGACGGTGCGCAGGCGATAGCCGGAGATCAGGACCAGGCCGCCAACCACTTCGATCAGGACCGCACCAGCGAGGGCAACGATGGGGAAGGGCAGGCCGACCGAGCCGATATAGGCCATCGTCGCGGCAGGCGCGGCCAGCTTGGACAGGCCGGAGAGGATGAAGATCGCGGCGATCAGCACGCGGCCGATCAGCGGCAGGGTGCGGACGATGCGGGTTTCGGTGTCGTTGACGGCAGTGTTTGCGATGGTGTTCATGGCGGTATTCCCTACTTTTTCGGTTGCGGGGCGCCGCTGTTTCCTCTTGCCGGCGTCCTTCGATGAGCAAGGAATGCCTCGAAATTCCGTTTCAGAAAATCAGGATAAGATTGATCGATTTGTTCTGAAATCTAGAATAGCCCATTAGCCGGCATGCGGCGCGGCGGCGGCGGGATGGCGCACGCAGGCCAGCGTTGCGACCAGCACCACGACCCCGGCCAGCGCCAGCGGCGCGGAAAGGCCGTGGTGCAGCACCATCACCGCTCCCACGGCGGCGCCTGCAAAGATCGCGAAGATCGCGCTCAGACGGCGGAGCAGGTTCGGCCCGGTGCCGCCGGCCATGCGCGAATCGGCGGCAATGCCGGTGATGGTGAGCGTCAGCACGGTGGTGGTGAGGTCCGGCACTTTTAGCTGACGGATGGTGGCGTTGCGAAAGCCCATGGCCACGGCGGTCAGCGCGATAATCGCATAGAGCGCGGGCTTGGGGGACAGTGTGGCGGGGTCGTATTCCAGCGCCACCCATGCCGCGATCCACAGCAGGCTCGCCTCGATCAGGGCGGCCCAGGTCAGCCAGTGGCGCAGGGGGCGCGGGGACAGGGCCTTGCCGGTGCGCCCGGCAATCAGCGCGCCGCCGATGAAGGCGCCCAGCGCCACCAGATAGGGCGCCACCATGAAACCCGGGGTGCCGGCGGCGGCGAAGCCCAGGAAGACGATGTTGCCGGTCATGTTGGCGGTGAAGACCTTGCCCAGGCCCAGCACACTGACCGCATCGACCAGACCGGTGGTGGAAGAAAGCAGCAGGAGCAGGCCCGGCAGCGGACTGGAAGGAAGTTTGGAAACGGGGGTGTCCACGGGAGGTCTCCTAGAACCGGAAGTTGGTTTCGAGGCCGAGCATGTGGATCGTTTTCGCAGATCCGGTCTCGCGAATGAAGGCGCCCGGCGCGAAGGCGGATAGCGAGGCGGACAGTTCGAGTTCCGCCGTCGCCTGCCAGGCGATGGTGGCTTCGGCTTCCTTGCCGACGAACTTCGCGCGGCTGTCTCCGGCGTCGCGGATCAGGTTGCCGGGGATGTCGTAGATCCCGTCCTCCCGCGAATAGCGCCAGTAGGCCATCGCCGCGAGGCTGGCCGAGATGTCCGGCGCCAGTTGCAGGCCGAGCGAGGAATAGGCGTTGACGATGTTGTAGGGGCCGACCGGAGAGAGTTCGCCAAAATACTTGCCCTTGGGGAACATCGCATTGAACGTGCCGAGGCGGTTGTCGTCCCGCTTGCCATCGCCGCTGACGACGTTGACGCGCATGGTCAGGTCCGGTGCGAGCGGCGCGGCCGGGAAGGCGCGGCCGAGTTCGGTGCCCAGCGTCCAGGCCGAGATCGGGCCATTTGCGAAGCGGCCGAACTGGTAGACGCCCTCGACATTCCAGTGCCAGTCATCCCGCGTGCCGTGCCAGCGCGCGCCGAGGCTGTGGCGGGTTTCGGTGCCCTCGCGGGTGGCCCAGTGCGCGGCATCGTTGCGATAGCCGAGGTAGTAGAGGTCGAGATCGGGCAGCGTGGCATAGGCGCCCCAGAGCGACTTGTCGGGCGAAGTGCGGTCGTTGAAGTCGCCCTTGCGTGCCTGCACGGGCCTTACCGCCAGCAGGCTGACTTTGGCCGCGCCCAGCTTTACGTCCGCGCGCACGCCATCGAAGGCGAGCGGCACGTTGGGGCCATAGCGCGTGCCGATCAGCCGCTCGGTGCCGAGCGAGAGCATCTGCCGCCCGCCGCGCAGGGTCACGGGGCCAAGGTCGGCCTCGGCAAAGCCCTGCAGCAGGTCGACACCGCTTCCGTCCACCGGGCCCGGTGAGGGGGCGACGCCGATCGAGGTGGAGGCGATGGGCTGCACGAAGGCGCGCAGCTTGCCGACGTGGAGGTCTGCATAAGGCAGGGCGCGGAGCCAGACATAGCTGTCGTCCGGCGCTTCGGCACTGCCCCAGAGGTTGTTCTCAAGGTTCTCGTTACGCGCGCGCAGTTCGATGCCGGTGGAGAGCCAGACGTCATCGCTGATGGGCACGTACTTGAACGGCCCGGTCCAGTGGTGGCCGCGCTTTTCGGCGTCGGCAAGATCGGACCAGTCTTCGTCGTAGCGGGTGATGGAGAGCGTGGGGGCTTGCCAGGCTTCGGTGGGTTCGGCGTGGGCTAAGCCGGGCGCGCAGGTCATGGTCATGACGGTTGCCGCATAAATCGGCGCGAGGCGCTTCATCGAACGGCTCCTGAATTGATCGGATGAAGTCCCCCTCCGCGCGTCCAGATCCTGTCGAAGAGCGCTGGCGCGGTGCTGTGGTCCTTCGACAGGCTCAGGACGAGCGGAGGGAGGGGAAGGCTTGGGGGATAGAGCGAGAGCAAAGCCCTCGTTTCAGGCACGGCTCTTGGCCCGATGGGCAAGCATGGCCACCAGAATGAAGCCGCCGACGAGGCCCATGTGCTCGAAGAAGGCATTGGTGGCGCCAAAACGCTCGGGGCCGGCGGGCATGGTCCAGAAGGCATTGGCGACAAGCGCGGCGAAGAACGTGAACACGCCGAGCATTCCCGCGCCCAGCCAGACCAGACGGCCCGAGAGGATCAAGAGCGGGCCGATCAGTTCCACCGCGATGGTCAGCGCGGCCCAGAGCGCGGGCGGGGTCAGGCCGAAGTGGGCTTGCTCGGCCACCGCGCTGGGCCAGTCGGTCAGCTTGGTGAGCCCGCCGACGAGGTAGGCGCCCACCAGCAGGAGGCGGGCGAGGAACCCCGTCGGTGCGAAGTCCAGCACCGATGCGACGAATTTGGGAGTGCCGGTGCCGGACATGGCTCAGTTGCCCTCGCCCGAATGGATTTCGGCGATGTAGCCGCCAGGGAAGCGGACGATGGCGCTCTGGCGCTTGCCGGTGCTGTAAGGCGCAACCAGCGTTTCCACGCCCGCGGTCGAAGCCTTGGCAAGCGTCGCCGTAAGGTCGCTGACCGCATAGCCGGTCATGTCGCGGCCATAGGGCCAGGGCAGTTGGCCGTCCGAGACATAGACCACCATCTTGCCGTAGCCGCTGGTGATCTCAACGCGGCGGATGGTCTTGCCGGGCTCGCCGATCTCGGCGCCATTGGCGGCCTTGTCGTCGGCGGTGATCCTGGCGTGGGCGAAACCGGTCCAGCTCTTGATGAAGCTGTCGGCGGCATCGGCGGTCAGGTAGATGCGGTTTTCCGGGACGGTTTCGAGCGGGGTGTAGCTCGGCTTGGCGGTGTGCCAGTAGAGCTGCATGTTCACGCCGCCCGGCCACTGGATCACGGAATCCCGGCCGATCGGATCGGGGAAGGTTTCCAGACGGCGCACCGCGCCATGGCTGACCGCAGACTTCACGGCGGCGTCGAGGTCGCTGACCAGATAGCCGGTGCGCTCATCGCCGAAGGCATACGGGATCGGCGTCTTGAAGCCGAAGACCGACACGGTGCCGGCGGGGGTCAGCACAAGTTGCGACTTGGTGAGGCTCTTGGTCGGCGTCACCTGGAATTCGCCCTGCTTGCTGGTGGTGCCGCCGAAGGTGGCGACGAAGCTGGCAACGAAGGTGTCGAACTGGTCTTGCGGCACGTAGACGTGGGTGGTGTCGTACTGGGCACCGACCGAGTAGTCCGTAGCGGCCTTCTCGGCGGCGAAAGCAGGCGTGAAGGCAGGGCTCGCGACCAGCATGGCGGTCGCGATGATCAGGGTGAAGCGTTTCATGTCAGTGGCTCCGATGGAGGGAGGGCAGTGCCGCTCGGTCGTTGGTGCAAGACCCGTCTAGGCAGTGACCGAGGATCTATCGATCCGAATAATATCGACTAATACGTTCGAAATTATGGAATAGTATCGGCACGGCCCCTCCTCGCCCGGAGGGGCCGTGCTGGATCAGACGGCCCAGCAGCCGCAGCCGAGCGAGCCCCAGAAGGTCTGGACATCGGCGGCGGGAACATTGGCGCCCAGCGCGGCGGCATGGTCATGGCCGTGGACGCCGCAGCTGCTGGCGCAGCCGCAGGCAGAGGCGAGCTTCTGCTTGGCTTCGGGCGTCTGGTAGTAGCCGCCGAACGTGGCGACCGGCGACCAGTCCGGCATCGGGCGCGGCAGCTGCGGCGCGAGCGGGCGATAATCGCCCTCGCCATGCACCACCTTGCCGCCCAGCAGCGTCAGGATCGAACGGATGTGGACGATCTCATTGTCGGGCACGCTGAAGTAGTCGTCGGAGAGCAGCGCGAGGTCGGCCAGTTGGCCTGCCTTGATCTGGCCCTTCTTGCCCACTTCGTTCGAGAACCAGGTGTTCTCGTGCGTCCACATGCGCAGCGCCTTCTCGCGGCTGACGCGGTTGTCGCCGCGATAGAGCGAGAGGCCGCCCACGGTGCGCCCGGTGACGAGCCACGAGAGCGAGACCCACGGGTTGTAGCTGGCGACGCGGGTAGCGTCGGTGCCGCCGCCCACGGGGATACCGGCGGCCAGCATCCGGGCGATCGGCGGCGTGCGTTCGGCGGCCTTGGCGCCGTAGCGCTCGACGAAGTATTCGCCCTGATAGGCCATGCGGTGCTGCACCGCGATGCCGCCGCCAAGCGCGGCGATGCGGTCGATATTGCGGTCCGAAATGGTCTCGGCATGGTCGAAGAACCAGTTGATGCCTTCGAGCGGAATGTCGCGGTTGACCTTCTCATAGACGTCGAGCGCGCGGCCGATCGTCTCGTCATAGGTCGCGTGAAGGCGCCAGGGCCAGCGGTGCTCGGCAAGCAGGCGGATGACGGGTTCCAGATCGCCTTCCATGCTGGGCGGCATGTCGGGGCGTTCGACGCGGAAATCCTCGAAGTCGGCAGCGGAATAGACCAGCATCTCGCCCGCGCCGTTGTGGCGGTAGGTGTCGTCGCCCTGTCCGGGGCTGACCTGCTTCACCCAGCCCGAGAAGTCCGCCAGCTCCTCCTTCGGCTTCTGCGTGAAGAGGTTGTAGCTGATGCGCACGGTAAGCTGGTCATCGGCGTGGAGCTTTTCGATGATGTCGTAATCGTCGGGATAGTTCTGGAAACCGCCGCCGGCGTCGATCACGCCGGTCACGCCCAGCGCGTTCACTTCGCGCATGAAGTGGCGGGTGGAGTTGAGCTGGTACTCGGGTGGAAGCTTGGGGCCCTTGGCGAGCGTGGAATAGAGGATCGTCGCGTTGGGCTGGGCGAGCAGCAGGCCGGTGGGGTTGCCGGCGGCATCGCGCACGATCTCACCGCCCGGCGGGTTCGGCGTGTCCTTGGTGTAACCGACGACGCGCAGCGCGGCGGCGTTCAGTAGGGCGCGATCGTAGAGGTGCAGGATGAAGACCGGCGTATCGGGGGCGACGGCATTGAGTTCCTGAATCGTCGGCAGACGCTTTTCGGCGAACTGGTGCTCGGTAAAGCCGCCGACGACGCGGACCCATTGCGGAGCGGGGGTGTTGTCGACCTGCTTCTTCAGCATCGCCATCGCTTCGGACAGGCTGGTCACGCCGTCCCAGCGCAGTTCCATGTTGAAGTTGAGCCCGCCTCGGATGATGTGCATGTGGCTGTCGATCAGGCCGGGGATCAGGCGGCGACCCTTGGCGTCGATCACGGCGGCGCCGGGTGCGGCGGCTTCCCGCGCTTCCTGCTCGCTGCCCACGGTCAGGAACTTGCCGTCACGGATGACCACGGCTTCGGCCTGCGGGTTCTCGCGGTCGAGCGTGGTGACCTTGGCGTTGATGATGATCGTGTCGGTCATGGGGGCTTCCTTGGATCGGGCAGTCTGGCTGGTAAGCAGGGATGGCAGGAGCGACGATGCGGCCGCTCCCAGGAATGTATGGCGGCGGGTGATCACGCCTTGGCCTCGGGGGCCGCGTCACCGGGAGACTTGTCGCCCGGCAGGCGGCCGAGCACGTGTTTGCGGCAGTCGGTCTGGACGAAGTGGACCACTTCCTCGCCAGCGATCAGCCGCTTGGCGAGGGGGACGACCTGTTCGCCCAGCAGGATACCGAGCAGGCCGATGAGGGCGATCACCGGGGGCGCGGGCGAACGAACCCCCAGTAATCCATAGATCACGCCGACAAGCAGGCCGGCGCCGAGTGAGAGGAGGTAGATCTTCATGGCCGGGCTCCTTGTTCCTTTGGGGGACTTCAGTCGCGGGCGAAGGATAGCAGGTCGGCGTTCAGCCGGTCCTGGTGCGTCTTGGGGAAGCCGTGCGGGGCGTCCTGATAGGTGATCAGCGTGGCGTTCGGCAGGATCTGCGCGGCGCGCTTGCCGGTGGTTTCGTAGGGAACCACTTCGTCTCCGGTGCCGTGGATGACCAGCGCGGGGATGGTGATCCGGGTCATCTCCTCGCGGAAGTCGGAGGCCCAGAACTGTTCGATGCAGGCATAGAGGGCGTTGATGTCGGCGGCCATGCCCTGCTGCCAGAACGCCATGCGCCAGCCTTCGCTCTTCGGCGCGCCGCCGCCACGGTGCATGCCGAAGAAGACATCGGGGAAATCGAGGAAGAACTGCGAACGGTTATCGATCAGCGCCTTGCGCACGCGGTCCGCCACATCGGCCGGGACGCCATCGGCATTGCCGTTCACCGCGCCCATCAGCGGGGTGACCGCACCCAGCAGCACCATCTTTGCGACGCGGCCGGTGCCGTCTGCCGCGCCGTGGCGGGTGACGTAACGGGTGATCTCTCCGCCGCCGGTGGAATGGCCGACCAGTATCGCGTCCTTGAGGTCCAGCTGTTCGATCACCGCGGCCAGATCGTCGGCGTAAGTGTCCATATGGTTGCCGGCGGCGCTGGCGTCGGACCGGCCGTGGCCGCGACGGTCATGCGCGATGACGCGGAAGCCGTTGTTTGCAAGGAACTGCATCGTGCCGTCCCACGCATCCGAATTGAGCGGCCAGCCGTGAGAGAACACGATCGGGCGGCCCTGGCCGAAATCACGATAGAAGATCCGGGTGCCGTCGGTGGTGGTGACGTAAGCCATGCTGCTGATCCTTATAGGAAAACGCGGCACGATAACGCCGCGGAGGCGTTTCGCGAAATGCGGATTTCAACGATGGGAGAAGGGGGACCGGCAGCCCGGCGGGGGGATAGGGGGGCTGCCGGTCCCGAGGTGTTCAGTGCCCGCCTTCGGAGGCTCCGAACATCGTCTTGGCGTACTTGATGCCAAGACCATATGCGCCGCCCACTTCGGCCGCGATGCCGGTGGTGCTGTCGTAGGTTTCGGTCCGCGCCCAGTCGCGCTGCAGTTCGAGCAGGTACTGGAGCGAGGTCATCGGTACGGCGCCGAGCTGGATCATGCGTTCCACGGCACGCTCATGCGCTTCGGTAGAGATGTCGCCGCTGGCATCGGTGATCACATAGGCTTCGAAGCCCTGGTCGATGGCCGAGGCAACCGGGCCGACGATGCAGACCGAGGTCCAGAGGCCGGCGAAGACGATGCGCGGCTTGCCGATGCGGTTGACCTCTTCGATGACGGCTTCGTCTTCCCAGGTGTTCATGCTGGTGCGGTCCAGCAGCTTTTGGCCGGGGAAGGGCGCGGTCACTTCGCTGAACATCGGGCCGGAGAAGCTCTTTTCTGCCACCGTCGTCAGGATCGTGGGCACCTTGAACGAAGCGGCGGCGCGGCTGACGAGTGCAGCATTGTTGCGCAGCAATTCAGGTGCGATCGACTTGGTGGCGAAGGCCATCTGCGATTGGAAGTCGATCAAAACCAGAGCGTGATTATCAGGCGAAAGCAGCGAGTTGCCAGGCTTGGCGGTGGCGGTGATCGTCATCGGGAAGCTCCATTTTGTTAGGCAGCGCTTGCTGCGGTGACTGGAAGCTATGCGGATTCGCTGTTTTCAAAAATCCTGATAAATCAGTTTCGAACGTTCGATGAAGTTGAAAAGATTGCTGGACTGGCAGGATGATGCGCAAGAGATTGAGCAATGGGGCTAGGTGCCGGCCCTAGCGCGCGTCCCCGCCCCGGTCTTGTACGGAAAGGACATATCCGGGCGGCCGGCAAAGGCATTGCGGCGCGGCATGGTCAAACATCGCTGATCCTTCGGCACAGTCCCTGCGCCGGCAATGCAATTGCCGGCGCTTTCCATCTGATTCGCTACCGATTTCTTGATCTCGCAGTCACGTTGCAGTCGTGAGGCGATTCGTGATGGACGGCACGTTTACTGTATGAGTCGTGCCGTCCGGTTCCGCTTAGAGCGTTTTCTAATCAGGTGGGACCACCGGATGACTTGGAAAACGCGTTCAACCAATAATTTAGTGCGGTTTCATTTTGCGCGGATGCTGCACCGGCTTCACACGTCCGGAAGGTCCAGTCCCGGGGTGTCCAACTCACATTGCGCCACGAACCGGTCGATCAGCCAGGCGGCGGCGGGGCCGGGGGGCGCATCCCGGCGCCAGATGCCGGCAAAGCGATAGGTGCCGCCCGTGTGGTCGGGCATCTGCAAGTGCACCAGCGTGCCCGAGACAAGGTCCGCCTCCACCATCGGCAGCGGCATGTTGCCCCAGCCGATGCCCTGCCGCAGCAGGGCGTGCTTGGCGCCAAGGTCGGCAAGGCGCCAGGTGCGCGCGCTGACGACGGAGAAATCGCGCCCTTCCGTGAAGCGCGAACGGTCGGACAATACCAGCTGTGTGTAGTTGCGCCCGGATCCGGGCGGGATCGTGGTCATGCGGCCCAGCGCATGATCCGGGGCTGCCACCGGTATGAGTGCCACGGTGCCGGTGGCGACGCTGTCCAGTCCATCGACACCGGCGAACAGCGGCCCGGAGATGCCGATCACCGCACGGCCATCCAGTACCATCGCGGTGATCGCGCCCAGCGCTTCGACATGAAGGCGAAGCTGCACGGTGGGAAATTCCGTCTGGAAGGCGCGCAGCACCACGCCCAGCCGGTCGGCCGGAAACATGACGTCCACCGCCAGATCGACCTCCGCCTCCAGGCCGTCCAGCAGGCCTTTCACTTTGGCGCGCAACCCGTCGATTCCCTCCGCCACGCCGCGCGCTTCGGCCAGCACGGCGCGGCCGGCGACGGTCAGCTGCGGCTTGCGCGTGCCTTCGCGGTCGAACAGCATCAACCCCAGTTGCGCCTCAAGGTTGGAAATCCCATAACTGATCACGGAGACCGCGCGGTTCAGCTTGCGCGCCGCGCCCGCGAAACTGCCGGTGTCGACCACGGCAAGGAAAATGCGAAGCTGGTCGAAGGTAGGCGTACCCGGATTGCTCACTTATCAACTCCATCGAACAATTGGGTCGATTTTATCCATCTGATCAGGAAAGATGGCAAGGGCTATATGGGTCTTCGACGAGGCGGACACCGGACTTCACCGGCACCACCGCCAAGACAGGAGATTTAGGACCATGATCGAACTTCGCCCCTTCGACAGCCTCGGCGGTGCCAACCACGGCTGGCTCGACGCCAAGCATCACTTCTCGTTCGCCGGTTACCACGATCCGGCCCGCGTCCACTGGGGCAACCTGCGCGTCTGGAATGACGACATTATCGCCCCGAAGACCGGCTTCCCCCCGCACCCGCACCGCGACATGGAAATCATCACTTATGTCCGTGAAGGCGCGATCACCCACCAGGACAACCTGGGCAACAAGGGCCGCACCGAGGCCGGCGACGTTCAGGTGATGAGCGCGGGCACCGGGATCCAGCATTCGGAATACAACATGGAAGACGTGGAAACGCGCATCTTCCAGATCTGGATCATCCCCACCCGCAATGGCGAACAGCCGAGCTGGGGTTCGCGTCCCTTCCCTAAGGGTGAGCGTTCGGGCCAGTTCGTGACGCTGGCTTCGGGTTACGAGAACGACAATGACGCGCTGCCGATCCGCACCGACGCCAAGGTCGTGGCGGCCACGCTGAAGGCTGGCGAGACTGCCGAGTACCCGCTGGGCAAGGACCGCAAGGCCTACCTCGTTCCGGCAACCGGCGCGGTGCAGATCGACGACGTTCGCGTCAACGCCCGTGACGGCGCCGCGATCAGCGATCTGGACGTGCTGCGGGTGACCGCGATCGAGGACAGCGAAATCGTCCTCGTCGACGCCGCCTGATTATATAAAAGCCTGATAACAAAGGGGCGGGTGCCCACCGGTGCCCGCCCTTATTTTCCTCGGCCCCGTCTTCTTTTTGGAGAGCCATCCATGACTGTGCAATCTTCCGATGTCGAAGGCGTAGACCTCGTCATCCTCCCCTCGGTCCGCGATCTTGGCGATGGCTTCAAGGTCCGCCGCGCGTTGCCCGTCGCGCAGCGCCGCATGGTCGGCCCTTTCATCTTCTTCGACCAGATGGGCGAGGCGGTGTTCAAGTCGGGCGAAGGGCTCGACGTTCGTCCGCACCCGCACATCGGTCTTTCCACGCTCACCTATCTGATCGAGGGCGAGATCCTGCACCGGGATTCGCTGGGTTCGGTCCAGCCGATCCTGCCGGGTGAGGTCAACTGGATGACCGCCGGCAGCGGCATCGTCCATTCCGAACGCACTTCGCCCGAAAACCGCGCCAAGGGCGGCAAGCTGTTCGGCCTGCAGACCTGGGTTGCGCTGCCGAAGGAGTCCGAGGAAATCGACGCCTCCTTCGCACATCACAAGGCGGATGAGATGCCCGTCAGCGAAGATGCCGGCACCCGCTTCACGCTGATCGCCGGTTCGTCGGACGGCATGACTTCGCCGCTGAAGACTTATTCGGACATGATCTATGCCGACATCGTGATGCTGGACGGCGCTCGCTATCAGCTCAAGGCTGAGCATGTCGAACGGGCGATCTACGTCGTCAGCGGCGCGGTGGAAGTCGTGGGGCAGAGCGGCACGTTCGGCGAGGCCGAACTGGTGGTCTTCCAGCCCGGCGCCGAACTGGTGCTGCGCGCCAAGGCGCCGACGCGCCTGATGCTGCTGGGCGGTGAGCCGCTGCCTGAAGAGCGCCATATCTTCTGGAACTTCGTGTCCTCTTCGAAGGATCGTCTTGAGCAGGCGAAGGACGACTGGAAGGCCCAGCGCTTCCCCGCCGTGCCGAACGAGCCCGACTTCATTCCGCTTCCTGCCTGAGAGTCCCAGTCATGACGCAAGCTACCGCCACCATCGGCCAGACCCCCTGGCGCACCGAAATCGTGGTCAATGGCCACGCCATCACGGCCGACGAGCCGCCCGCGCTGGGTGGCCAGTCGGCAGGTCCGGCACCCTACGACCTGCTGCTCGCCAGCCTTGGCGCCTGCACCGCGATCACGCTCAAGATGTATGCCGCGCGCAAGGGTTGGGAGTTCGGAGACTTGACCGTCGACCTCGCGCTCAATGGCGGGAAGGGCGATCTGCATATTGCCCGCACGCTGACCATCACCGGACTGGATGACGAGCAGAGGAGCCGTCTTGCCGACATCGCCGAGCGGACGCCGGTGACGCTGACGTTGAAGAACGGCCTGCCGATCGAGACGCGGTTGGCGTGAGCGGGCGGGCCTGACCGGCAAACCAGCCGTTCGCATCTAACCACTCGTCATCCCCGCCCTTCGGCTGGCCGGCAGGCAGGCCGCTCAGGGTGAACTGCCCGTAGGGCAGGCGGGGATCCGCTTCCTTCCTGCTACCTCGCGCCTTCCCGCGAGGTGGCAAAGGAAAGCGGGGCCCCCGCCTGCGCGGGGGCGACGGCAAGGTTGGGGCGGTAGTCCGTGGCGGGATATACCCCGATCCCGCTCAGCCTGAGCTTGTCGAAGGCCCCTGAGGCTGGGTGCAAGGTTCCCATCCTTCGACAGGCTCAGGATGAGCGGGGTGTGATGAACAACCGCGCGCTCTCAGCCGCCGTCCCCGCATAAAAACCGCTTGGAACCGGACGGCAATTCGCACAGGGTCCGCCAAAAGCCGCGCCTGTTCGGGGGATGCGCGGCGCCAAGGAGCACAAGACGGGTCCCATGCATATCGCTTCATCCCAGCCGGGTGAGAGTGCCAAGCCGCAGCGCTGGTACGGCCATCTCTATTTCCAGGTCCTCGTCGCCATCGCGCTGGGCGTATTGATCGGCCATTTCCGTCCCGATGCGGGAGAGGCGCTGAAGCCGCTGGGCGATGCCTTCATCAAGCTGGTGAAGATGGTGATCGCGCCGGTCATCTTCCTGACCATCACCACCGGTATCGCCGCGATGCGCGATCTGAAGTCGGTGGGGCGCGTGGCCGCAAAGGCCTTTGCCTACTTCCTGTTCTTCTCCAGTCTGGCGCTTGTCGTTGGTTTGATCGTCGCGAATGTGGTGCGGCCCGGGCATGGGCTCAACATCGATCCCTCGACGCTCGACGCCTCCAAGGTCGCGCTCTATTCGGAGAAAGCGCACGAAACCTCGATCACCGGTTTCCTGATGGCGATGATCCCCGAGACGTTCCTGTCTTCGATGACCGAGGGGAACATCCTGCAGGTCCTCGTCGTCGCGATCCTGTTCGGCGTATCGCTGGCCATGCTGGGGGACCGCGGCGCGCCGGCACTCTCGCTGCTGGAAACGATCTCGCTGGTCTTCTTCAAGCTGGTGTCGATCGTGATGAAAGCGGCACCGATCGGCGCATTCGGGGCGATGGCCTTCACCATCGGCAAGTACGGCGTAGAAAGCCTCGCCAACCTCGCCGGGCTGGTGGCGACGTTCTACCTGACCTCCGCCTTGTTCGTCTTCGTGGTGCTGGGCACCGTCGCGCGCTTGTGCGGGTTCTCGATCTTTTCGCTGGTCGCTTATCTCAAGACCGAACTGCTGCTGGTGCTGGGCACCTCGTCCTCCGAAAGCGCGCTGCCGCTGCTGATGGAAAAGCTGGAGCGTGCCGGCTGCCCGCGCCCCGTTGTCGGCCTTGTCGTGCCCACCGGCTACAGCTTCAATCTGGACGGCACCAATATCTACATGACCCTGGCCGCGCTGTTCATCGCGCAGGCGTGTAACGTCCACCTCTCGTTGGGGGAGGAACTGCTGCTGCTGGGCGTCGCCATGCTCTCGTCCAAGGGCGCTGCGGGGGTGACCGGCGCGGGCTTCATCACGCTGGCGGCCACGCTCTCCATCGTGCCTTCGGTGCCGGTGGCGGGCATGGCGCTGATCCTGGGCGTGGACCGCTTCATGTCCGAATGCCGCAGCCTGACGAACTTCATCGGCAATGCCGTGGCAACGGTGGTCGTCTCGCGATGGGAAAAGGCCATCGATATGGAACAGTTCCGGGCGGTGATCGGCAATCGCGGCGATGCGCAAGGTGCTGGCGTGCAGTCCGCGCAACTGGCGGCTTCTGAATAGGCTTTGATGCATTAATTGCATTTGCGGCGGGGTCTTCGGCGGCGTGACAGGGCATCGCGGGCGGTCTATCCACCACTCGCGAGCTCGTGCCGATCCCCCCGTGGGCCACTCGCCGCTGCCTTTCTCGGCAGGGCAGCCCATGTCGGCCGGGCATCTCGAAGTCTGAAGAAAGGTCGTCGATGTCTCCCACCCGTCACGCCGCTGCCCGCGCGCTGCTCTCCGATCCGCTGACCAACAAGGGCACGGCCTTCACGGAGGAAGAGCGCGACCGCTTCGGCCTGCACGGGCTGCTGCCGCCCCACGTGGGCACGCTGGACAGCCAGATCGAGCGCCGCCGCAACGCGCTGGAAGACAAGGAAAGCGATTTCCAGCGCTATGCCTTTCTGCGCGAACTTCAGGACTCCAACGAAGTGCTGTTCCACGCGCTGGTGCAGAGCGACCTGCCGCGCATGCTGCCGCTGGTCTACACGCCGACCGTGGGTGAGGGCTGCGAGCGTTTCAGCGAGATCTACCGCCGCCCGCGCGGCCTGTTCCTCAGCTATCCCAACCGCAACCGCATTGCCGATATCCTTGCCGATCCCGCCTATGACCGAGTGAAGGTGATCGTCGTCAGCGATGGTGAGCGTATCCTCGGCCTTGGCGATCAGGGCGCGGGCGGCATGGGCATCCCCATCGGCAAGCTGGCGCTCTACACCGCCTGCGCCGGCATCCATCCGGCCGAAGTGTTGCCGATCCTGCTCGACCTTGGCACCGACAACCACGCCCGCCGCGAAGACCCGCTCTACATCGGCTACCGTGCGCCCCGCGTGCGCGGCAAGGACTACGACGATTTCGTCGAGGCTTTCGTCTCCGCCGTGAACGACCGGTTCCCCGGCGTGCTGCTGCAGTGGGAGGATTTCGCCGGCAAGAACGCCTACGACCTGCTCGTGCGCTACCGCGACCGCCTGCTGAGCTTCAACGACGACATTCAGGGCACCGCCGCCACCGCCGTGGGCACGCTGCTTTCCGCCATTCGCAAGACCGGCGTGCCGATTACCGAGCAGCGCGTCGTGCTGTTCGGCGCGGGCGCGGCGGGCAGTGGCGTGGCCGAAATGCTGGTGCAGGCCATGCAGCTTGAAGGCCTGAGCGAAGCCGATGCCCGCGCGAAAATCTGGGCGGTCGACCGCGACGGCCTGATCCTCTCCGACGTTCCGCGTATGCCGCCGCAGCAGGTGAAATTGGCGCACGATCCCGCCGATATCGCCGGCTGGAATCTCTCCGGCGCGAACCTCATCACCTTGCACGACACGATCGCCAACGTGAAGCCCACCGTGCTGATCGGCACTTCCGGCCAGAAGGCGGCCTTCGATGAGCGCGCGATCCGCACCATGGCGGAGCATGTCGAGCGGCCGGTCGTTTTCCCGCTCTCCAACCCGATCTCGCGCGCGGAAGCCCATCCGGCGGACGTGCTGGAATGGACCGACAACAAGGCTATCGTTGGCACCGGCAGTCCCTTCGGCATCGCCGGCGTGACGCAGGTGAACAACGTCTACGTCTTCCCCGGCATCGGCCTTGGCGCGCTGGCGAGCGGCGCGACTACGGTGAGCGACGGCATGTTCATGGCGGCCGCGCGCCGTCTGGGTGAACTGCATGACGGCGACGAAGGCCTGCTGCCGCCCGTCACCGCGCTGCGCGAAGTGGCGCTGGAAATTGCCGTCGCCGTCGTCGAACAGGCCGTGGCGGAAGGCCTCGCCACTGCCGAGCCGGAAGCGCTCACCCGTGAAAGCATCGCGGCGAGCATGTGGAAGGCGGAGTACGCCTGACATGGCCGAGGCGGCGAACATGGTTCGGGTCGGCCTGATCGGCTACGGCTATGCCGGGGCGACCTTCCACGCGCCGCTGATATCGGCGGTGCCGGGGCTTTCGCTCGATGCTTTCGTGTCGAGCAACCCGGCGCCGATTGCCGAACGCTACCCACAGGCCACGGTCCACGCAGAGGCCGATGCGCTGCTGCGCGATCCGGCCATCGATCTGGTAGTCATCGCCACGCCCAACCACTCGCATTTTCCGCTGGCCGAAGCGGCGATGCGCGCGGGCAAGCATGTCGTCGTCGACAAGCCCTTCACGCTGGACCTTGCCGAAGCGCGCGCCTTGATCGCACTTTCGCAGGAGTCCGGGCGCAACCTGACGGTGTTCCACAACCGCCGTTGGGACAGCGACTTCGCCACCGTGCGGCGGGCCATCGACGATGGTCTGGTGGGCGATCCCGTCCACCTTGAAACCCACTTCGATCGCTTCCGCCCGCATGTTCGCGACCGCTGGCGGGAGAACGCCGGGCCGGGGTCGGGCGTGTGGTTCGATCTGGGCCCGCACCTTACCGATCATGCGCTGCTGCTGATGGGCCTGCCGGACCGGGTGACGGCCTCGCTCGCCCTCCAGCGCGAAGGTGCGCGTAGCGACGACTGGGCGCATGTCTTGCTCGATTTCGGCGGCAAGCGAGCGATCCTCCATGCCTCGATGCTGGTATCCGGCGGCGTGCCGCGTTTCATCGTTCACGGCACTGGCGGCAGCGCGGTCAAGCAGGGCATGGATGTGCAGGAGAGCCAGCTTGTGGCCGGCATGGCGCCCGGCGCAGAGGGCTGGGGCGAGGACTTCGATCCGCTCGTGCTGCACACGGCCGAAAACGCCCCGCGCAGCATTCCCGCCGAGCGCGGCGACCAGCGCGAGTTCTATCGGCTCGTGGGCGAAGCGGCACAGGGCAGGGCGGCGAACCCGGTCCCGCCGATCCAGTCGCTGGCCGTAATGGCGGTGATTGAGGCCGCGCAGCAATCGGCTGCTGAAGGGCGCTCTGTGGAGCTGTCGTTGACCGAGGCAGAGCGGCGCGCCTGGGCTGAAAGTCGGTAACGGCTTACGTCCCGAATACGTGCCAGGATAACCTCCGAACACCTAAACTCGTCGCCCCCGCGCAGGCGGGGGCCCCGCTTTACTTTGAGCCACAACGAGAGGCCGGAAGAACAAGCGGGGTTCCCGCCTGCGCGGGGACGACGAGGTGACAGGGTCAGGCTAGGATCAGAGGATCCCCGGCAGATCCAGACCCTTCTCCCGCGCACAATCCAGCGCGATCTCGTACCCGGCATCGGCGTGACGCATCACGCCCGTCGCCGGGTCGTTCCACAGCACGCGCTCCAGACGCTTGGCTGCCGCTTCGGTGCCGTCGGCGACGATCACCATGCCCGAATGCTGCGAATAGCCCATGCCGACGCCGCCGCCATGGTGCAGCGAAACCCAGGTCGCACCGGAGGCAGTGTTGAGCAGGGCGTTGAGCAGTGGCCAGTCCGAAACCGCGTCCGAACCATCGCGCATGGCCTCGGTCTCGCGGTTCGGCGAGGCGACGGAGCCGCTGTCGAGGTGGTCGCGGCCGATGACGACCGGGGCCTTGAGTTCGCCCTTCGCCACCATCTCGTTGAAGGCGAGGCCAAGGCGGTGGCGGTCGCCCAGACCGACCCAGCAGATGCGCGCGGGCAGGCCCTGGAACTGGATCTTCTCACGCGCCATGTCGAGCCAGTTGTGCAGGTGCGCGTGGTCGGGCAGCAGTTCCTTTACCTTGGCGTCGGTCTTGTAGATATCCTCGGGATCGCCGGAGAGCGCGGCCCAGCGGAACGGCCCCACGCCGCGGCAGAACAGCGGGCGGATATAGGCGGGCACGAAGCCGGGGAAGTCGAACGCGTTTTCTACGCCTTCGTTCTTGGCCATCTGGCGGATGTTGTTGCCGTAATCGGTGGTGGGCACGCCTGCCGCTTGGAAGTCCAGCATGGCCTGCACGTGGACCGCCATGGATGCCTTGGCGGCCTTGGCGACCGCTTCGGGCTCACGCTCGCGCTTTTCGATCCATTCGGCAACGGTCCAGCCGGCGGGGAGGTAGCCGTTGACGGGATCGTGGGCGGAGGTCTGGTCGGTCAGCAGGTCGGGACGAATGCCGCGCGCGAACATTTCGGGCAGCAGTTCCGCCGCGTTGCCGAGGAGGCCGACGGAGACCGGCTTCTTCTCGGCATTGGCCTTTTCGATGATCGCCATGGCTTCTTCGATCGTGCTGGCGGCAACGTCGAGATAACCCGTACGCAGGCGCATTTCGATGCGGCTGGGCTGGCATTCGATGGCAAGGCAGGAAGCGCCGGCCATCACGGCGGCCAGCGGCTGCGCGCCGCCCATGCCGCCAAGGCCGGCGGTCAGCAGCCACTTGCCCGAAAGGTCGCCGCCATAGTGCTGGCGGCCCATCTCAACGAAAGTCTCGTAAGTGCCCTGAACGATGCCCTGCGTGCCGATGTAGATCCACGAACCGGCGGTCATCTGGCCGTACATGGCAAGGCCGCGCTTATCGAGTTCGTTGAAGTGTTCCCAGTTCGCCCATTCCGGCACGAGGTTGGAATTGGCGATCAGCACGCGCGGCGCATCGGCGTGGGTGCGGAACACGCCGACCGGCTTGCCGGACTGGACCAGCAACGTCTCGTCATCGTTCAGGCGGCGCAGGGCCTCGACGATCTTGTCGTAGCTTTCCCAGTCGCGCGCGGCACGGCCGATGCCGCCGTAGACCACCAGTTCCTCAGGCCGTTCGGCCACGTCGGGGTGAAGGTTGTTCATCAGCATGCGCAGCGGCGCTTCGGTGAGCCAGCTTTTCGCGCTGAGTTCGGTGCCGGTCGCAGGCTTGATGACGCGGCTGTTGTCGAGGCGGGTCATTGTGTTTCCTCAGGTCAGGATTGCGCGAAGGCGATTGCGGCCTTCAGCACGTCTTGCAGGATCGGGGTGAGGGCGGCGGCACGCGCCGCCGAATAGGGCAGGGGCCAGTTGGCTTCGCTGGGCACTTCGGGCTCATCCATGTAACCGCGAATGGCGAGTTCCATCTGGATCGCATGGACGCCGCTGGCAGGCTCTCCGTAATGCCGCGTGGTCCAGCCGCCGCGGAAACGGCCGTCGAGAACGTGGCTCAGGCCGCTTGCCTTGCAGACTTCGACCACGGCGGCGGAAAGCGCCGGATCGCAGGTCTGGCCAAGGTTGGTGCCAATGTTGAACTGCGGCAATTCGCCATCGAACAGGCGCGGCACGTGGCTGCGGATCGAGTGCGCGTCATAGACCACGACTTTGCCGTGGAGCTTGCGCAGCCGCTCGATCTCGGAGCGAAGCGCGGCGTGATACGGATCGAACCAGAGCGTGCGGCGGCGGGTGATCTCGGCTTCGTCAGGGCCTTCGGTCTTGTAGAGCGGCTCTCCGTCGAACGTGGTCGTCGGGCAGAGTTCCGTCGTCGCCTGCCCGGGATAGAGCGAGGCGCCAGAAGGATCGCGGTTGAGGTCGATCACGCTGCGCGAAACGCGCGCAGCAATCGTCGTCGCGCCAAGCTCGCGGGCGAAGGCGTAGAGATCGTCCACCCACCAGTCGGCATCGCGCCGCGCCAGCCATTCCGAGCGGAAGGCCGGACCAAGATCGGCGAGATCGGTGCCGACATGCGGAAAGGCGACGAGTAGCGGCGCCTCCCCGCGATGAAGCGTGAAGCTAGCGCTCATGCGCTTCGCCCCATGCGACTGCCATTACCCATCACCTGGTCATTGCGAGCGTAGCGAAGCAATCCAGGGGCGGCCTTGTGCTGCACTGGATTGCCGCGTCGGCTATGCCTCCTCGCAATGACGAAAGAGTGGGGATGAGCGAACAGGGGCATCAGGCGATTCCGGGCAGCAGGTTGCCGCCGATATCCACAAGCGCGCCGGATCGGATCAGTACGTTCGCGGCTTCCATGTCGGGGTGGAAGTGGCGGTCTTCCTCCAGCGTCGGCACCTGCGCGCGCAGGGTTTCGCGCGCCTGCTCCAGCACCTTGCTGGATGCCAGCGGGGCGTGGAAATCGATGCCCTGCACGGCGGCGAGCAGTTCGATGCCCAGCACCGCGCTGGCGTTCTCCACCATGCCGATCAGGCGGCGGGCGCCGTGGGCGGCCATCGAGACGTGGTCTTCCTGATTGGCCGAAGTCGGGATCGAATCGACCGATGCAGGATAGGCCTTCTGCTTGTTTTCGGAGACCAGCGCGGCGGCAGTGACCTGCGGGATCATGAAGCCGGAATTCAGGCCGGGGCGCGGCGTCAGGAACGCGGGCAGGCCGGACAGCGCCGGGTCCACCAGCATTGCCACGCGGCGTTCGGAGATCGAGCCGATCTCGCAGACGGCCAGCGCGATCATGTCGGCGGCGAAGGCGACGGGCTCGGCATGGAAGTTGCCGCCGGAGAGCGCCTCGTCCGCTTCCGGAAAGATCAGCGGGTTGTCGGAAACGCCGTTGGCCTCGATCTCCAGCGTCGTGGCCGCCTGGCGCAGCACGTCGAGCGCGGCGCCCATGACCTGCGGCTGGCAGCGCAGGCAGTACGGGTCCTGCACGCGGGCGTCATTCTCAAGATGGCTGGCGCGGATTGCGGAACCGTCCATCAGCGCGCGCAGGGCGTCGGCCACCTCGATCTGGCCGGGATGGCGGCGCAATGCGTGTATGCGGCGGTCGAACGGGGTGTCGGAACCCTTGGCCGCCTCGGTCGAGAGCGCGCCGGTGACGAGCGCGGACTGGAACAGGCGCTCCGCCTCGAACAGTCCGGCAAGGGCATTGGCGGTCGAGAACTGGGTGCCGTTGAGAAGGGCGAGGCCTTCCTTGGCGCCGAGTTCTACCGGGGCGAGACCGGCCTGCGCCAGCGCTTCGGCGGCGGGGAGGCGCGCATCGCCCACGAAAATCTCGCCCACGCCGATCATCGTCGCGGCCATGTGCGAAAGCGGGGCAAGGTCGCCGCTGGCGCCAACCGAACCTTGGCTGGGCACTACCGGCGTCAGGCCCTTGGCCAGCATCGCTTCCAGCAGTTCCACCGTCTCTACGCGCACGCCCGAGGCACCCTGGGCAAGGCTGGCGAGCTTCAGCGCCATCATCAGGCGGATCACCGAAACGGGCGAGGGCTCACCGGTGCCGGCGGCGTGGCTGAGCACGATGTTGCGCTGCAGCGTGGCTAGATCCTCGTCACCGATGCGTACGCTGGCCAGCTTTCCGAAGCCGGTGTTGATGCCATAGACCGGCTGGCCCTTGGCAAGAATGCGGGCGACGGCGGCGGCGCTTTCGGCGATCACCGGCATGCACGCAGGATCGAGCTTCACGCCGGCGCCGCGATAGATCGCGCGCCAATCCCTGAGGCTCACCGTGCCGGGGGTTAGCAGCACTTCGTTCATTGACCACTCCAGATGCGGGCATGGAGCGGATTCAGCCCCATGCGATAGACAAGTTCGGACGGATGCTGGACATCCCAGATCGCCAGATCGCAGCGCTTGCCGGCTTCCAGCGTGCCACGGTCCGCAAGACCCAGAGCGCGGGCGGCATTGCGGGTGACGCCAGCCAGGCATTCATCGACGGTGAGGCGGAACAGCGTCGCGCCCATGTTCATCGTCAGCAGCAGCGAGGTAAGCGGCGAGGTGCCGGGGTTGCAGTCGGTCGCCAGCGCGATCGGCACGCCGGCTGCGCGTAAGGCCGCAATCGGCGGCAGCACGGTTTCGCGCGTGAAGTAATAGGCGCCGGGCAGCAGCGTAGCGACAGTGCCGGATGCGGCCATGGCGTCTATCCCGGCGAGATCGAGATGTTCGAGATGATCGGCGGAAAGCGCGCCGAACCGGGCGGCGAGCGCGGCTCCGTGAAGGTTCGAAAGCTGTTCCGCGTGAAGCTTCACCGGCAGGCCGTGCGCGCGGGCGGCGGCGAACAGGCGCTCGGTTTGCTGCGCGGAAAAGCCGATGCCTTCGCAGAAGGCGTCCACCGCGTCGGCAAGGCCTTCGCGGGCGACTTCGGGCAGCATGATTTGGCAGATATGCTCGATGTAGCCGTCGGCATCTCCGGCGAATTCGGGCGGCAGCGCGTGGGCTCCCAGGAATGTGGTGGCGATGGAAACCGGCCGCTCGCTGCCCAGCCGCCGCGCGGCGCGCAGCATTCGGAGTTCGCTGGCAAGGTCTAGGCCATAGCCGGACTTCACCTCGACGGTCGTCGCGCCTTCGCCGATCAGCGCGTCGAGCCGGGGCAGGGCGCTGGCGACAAGGTCGTCCTCGCTGGCGGCGCGCGTGGCCTTCATGGTGGAGACGATGCCCCCGCCGGCGCGGGCGATTTCCTCATAGCTGGCGCCCGCCAGCCGCAGCTCGAACTCGCGCGCGCGGTTGCCGGCATGAATCAGGTGCGTGTGGCAATCGACAAGGCCGGGGGTAATCCAGCGACCCTCGCAATCGGTGACGATGTGGCCTTGCAGCGCAGGCGCATCGGCCTCGGGCCCGGCGTAGACGATCTTGCCGTCCGTCGCCGCGATCATGCCGCGTTCGATCACGCCGATGCCATCCGCTTCCGGGGCCATCGTGGCGAGGCGGGCGTTGGTCCAGATCGTATCGCAGCGCATGGCGGGCCAGTCTCTCCGGGCGGTTCACTCTCTGCCGCGTCTTATTGCATCGGCCTGCGATAATGTATAGACAAAAAGAAGTCCAAGGGAGTGCCCGATGTCTCAAGCCCAGCCGCGTCAGTCCTTTACGATCCATGCGGGCCGCGCGTTTATCGAGTCCGGAAGCGAGTCTGGTTGGGCACGGGACGTGCGCTTTACGGTCGCGGATGGGCGGATCGCGCGGATCGAGTCGGGTGCCCGGCCGGACACTGCTGACCAACGCCACGCCTGTGTGGTTCCCGGCATCCCCAACCTTCACAGCCACGCCTTCCAGCGCGGCATGGCCGGCCTTGCCGAGCAGCGCGGGAATAGCGACGACAGCTTCTGGACATGGCGGGAGGTCATGTACCGTTTCCTCGACCGCATGACGCCGGAGGATCTCCACGCCATCGCGGCGCTGGCGGCGATGGAGATGCTGGAGAGCGGCTTCACGCGCCTTAGCGAGTTTCACTACCTTCACCACGATGCCGACGGGCATGCCTATGCCGATCCCGCGCGCATGTGCGCGGCGGTTGCCGAGGCGGCGGCGGAAACCGGCATCGGGCTGACGCTGCTGCCGGTGTTCTATGCCCATTCGGGTTTCGGCGCTCTGGCGCCGAACCATGGGCAGCGCCGGTTCATTCACGATCTGGACGGCTTTGCGCGCCTGCTGGACGGTGCCCGCGCGGCGGTTTCCGGACTGGACGAGGCGGTGGTCGGCCTTGCGCCGCATAGCCTGCGCGCGGTCTGTCCGGACGAACTGCTGCGTCTGGAGGCAATGGCGGGGCAGGCCCCGATCCATATCCACATCGCCGAGCAGATGAAGGAAGTGGAAGACTGCCTCGCCTGGAGCGGCCAGCGCCCGGTCGAATGGCTGCTGGATCATGCGGAAGTGGATCGCCGTTGGTGCATGGTCCACGCCACGCACATGACGGCGGAAGAGACATCCCGCCTTGCGCTCAGCGGCGCGGTGGCGGGGCTTTGCCCGATTACCGAGGCCAATCTGGGTGACGGCCTGTTCCCGATGGCGGACTGGCTGGCGGCCGGGGGTGCTTACGGGATCGGCAGCGATTCCAACGTATTGATCGACGCGACCGAGGAAATGCGCCTGCTCGAATACGGGCAGCGATTGTTCACGCGAAAGCGCAACCTGCTGGCCGATGCCAATACGGCTTCGACCGGGGAAGCGATCTGGCAAGCCACGCTGAAGGGCGGTGCGCAAGCGTTGGGCGTGGAGGCAGGGCTCAAAACGGGCTGCGCCTTCGATGCGGTTTCGCTCGATCTCGATCATCCCTCGCTCTGCGCGCGGGGGGCGGATCGCGTGCTCGATGGGCTGGTCTTCGCCTCCGGGCGTGCCGGCATCGATTGCGTCTGGCGCTTCGGCAAGCAGGTGGTTAGCTCTGGCCGCCACCACGCACGCGACGGGATCGTCCGACGCTATCGGATGACTCTGGACCGACTCTGCGCATGACCCTTTCCGAACGTATCCGCCACGATTTCGAGAGCCGCATCCTCTCCGGCACACTTGCGCCCGGCGAACGCCTGCCGACCGAGCAGGAATTGATGGAACTCTACGGCTGCGCGCGGATGACGGTGAACAAGGCGCTCTCCGCACTGTCCGCCGCCGGGCTGGTCGAGCGGCGGCGCAAGGCGGGCACGTTCGTCGCTCGGCCGCGCGTGCATTCGATGGCGATGGACATTCCCGACCTCGGCGCCGAAGTCGCCGCGCGCGGGCAGGCCTATCGCTTCGCGCTCTCGCGCCGCAAGCTGGTGCGCGCCGCCGAGGCTACGGTGAAGTGGGATGTGGACGGTGAAGTGCCGCTGCTCGAACTGTCGGGCATCCACTTTGCGGACGATGCGCCGATGGCGTGGGAACATCGCTTCGTGAACGCGGCAGCGGTGCCGGAAATCGTGGAGGCCGAGTTCTCCTCCCCCGGCGGCTGGCTGCTGGAACATGTGCCGTGGACCGAGGCCGATGCGCGGATCACCGCCGCCGCCGCAACCGGCGCGGAGGCCAAGGCGCTGGCCGTCGCCAGCGGCGCACCCTGCCTCTGCATCGAACGCCGGACGTGGCGGGGAGCGGAGCCGATCACTTACGTCCGCCAGCTTTTCCTGGCTGGTAGCTATGAACTCAACGCCCACTTCGGGCCCACCGCCGGAATGCGCTGAGCCGATACAGCGCCGGAGGGATGCTTATCGCTTCGGCTTGGTCCGTCTGATTGCATTTGCTAAACACCTGTTCAACAAGAGCGGGAGAGAGCATGGCGGATCAGGCACCCATCGCACTGGTTACGGGCGCAAGCCGGGGCGCAGGGCGGGGCATCGCCATCGCGCTGGGCAGTCACGGCTGCACGGTCTACGTCACCGGACGCAGCCAGTCTTCGGGCGATCATGCGCTTCCGGGCACGATCTACGAGACCGCCGAAGCGGTCACGGCGGCGGGCGGTCGCGGGGTTGCGGTGGCGTGCGATCATTCGGATGACGAACAGGTCGCCGCGCTGTTCGATCGCATTCTGGCGGATGCGGGGCGGATCGACATCCTCGTCAACAATGCTGCGGCCATCCATGACGAACTGACCGATTCCGGGGAGTTCTGGGAAAAGCCGCTGAAGCTTTCCGGCTTGATCGATGTCGGCGTGCGCAGCGGTTATGTCGCCAGTTGGCATGCGGCACGGGCCATGGCGGAGCGCGATCACGGGCTGATCGTCTTCACTTCGGCTTCGGGCGCGGCGCACTATTCGCTGGGCCCCGCCTATGGCGCGCACAAGGCGGGCATGGACAAGATGGCCTTCGATATGGCCGCCGATTTCCGCCACGCCGGGCGTGAAGTTTGCGCCGTCTCGATCTGGATGGGCGCACTGCTGACGGACCGGCTGAAGGCGATCATCGCGTCCGATCCAGCCAAGTACGGCCATCTGGAAGGGCACTGCGAGAACCCGGAGTTCACCGGCCACGTGATCTGGGAACTTTACAACGACCCCTACCTCGCCGGGATGAACGGCAAGACGCTCGTGGGCGCGGAAGTGGCGCGCAAGTATGGGCTCACCGACAAGGGCCGCGTGCCGCCGACTGCTGCCGAACTGCACGGCGTGGAGCCGCTGCAATTCCATCCCGCCGTCATCCGCTGAACCGGAGAGCCTGCCATGGACCAGACCGAGCAACTCGCGCGCGATGTGCGCTATCTGATGGATCGCCGCGCGATAGAGGATTGCGTGCACCGCCATGCGCGGGGGCATGACCGCTTCGACGTGGAATTGCTGACGGCGGCCTATCACCCTGACGGTGTGGACGAACATGGCGCCTCGGCCGTGAATGAGGGCCCGGCTTATGCCGAGTGGGCGAACGCCATTCACGGAGCGGGCTGCCAGCTCTGCCTGCACAACATCACCACGCACAATTGCGAGATCGACGGCGATGTGGCCCATGCCGAAAGCTATGTGCTGGTCGGCCTGCTTAACCCGGATGGGAAGACGGTGCGCTTCATCAATGGGCGCTATGTCGATCGGCTGGAGAAGCGCGACGGCGAATGGCGCATCGCCTTGCGCCGCTGCACCGTGGACCTGCTGATCGCGGGCGACGCTTCGATCCTGGAGATGCCGCAGTTCAAGGCCGGCGGCTATATCAAGGGCAGCCGCGACCGGGAGGATGTGTCCTATGCTCGCCCGCTGTCGCTGGAGGTTCCGACCAGCCGCTGGTGAAACCGGCCTCTCCGGCCCCTCACAAATCCCCACCTTCGTCATTGCGAGCGTAGCGAAGCAATCCAGGGGCGGTTTGCGCCGCTTTGGATTGCTTCGCTACGCTCGCAATGACGAAGAAGGTTCGTTCGGTGGTCGTGGCAAGCAAGGCGCTGCTCGCGAAGTCAATTCACCGTCGCATCGAACCGGATCGCGAAGCTCGATCCTCCCGCCAGCGTGGGCGCGCTCGCCTTGACGGTGCCTGAGGCATAAGAGGCGCCATAAGGGTCGCTTTCGTCGCTGCCCGTATCGTTGTCGTCCTCCGCCGTGGTCGCGCTGGCGCAGTCACTGCCGGAGGTGATGCTGCCCGCGATGTAAGTGAGCGTCGCGGGGATCGGGTCGGATGCGGTGACGCTGGTGGCCGCGCTGCTGCCGGTATTGGCGACGAGGATGCAGTACCGCACCGTCGCACCGGGGATCGCCTTGGGATTGTTCGTCCCGCTCACCGGATCGCTGACCACCGAACTGGTCTTGGAAACGGCCAGCGTCGTGCTCGGGCGGCAGAAGGTGATGTCGTGCAGGGCGATGGCCTGCTGGCCGGGGTCGCTGGGCGCCATGGCGTGGTTGCCATAGCGGATGAGGATGGTGTCGATCGGCTGCGAGAAGGTGACGGTGACGGTGCCGTCCGCGCTGGCATCATCGCTGAGGCCGTCACCATAGGCGCTGTTGCCGATCACGTAGTTGGATACGCCGTTGGTCAGCGTGGGGGTGACCGCGGCGCCGTTGTAGCGGCCCTCCACGGTCACCTTGTCGGCAAACTGGCCGGAATAGTAGTCGACATCAAAGATCTTGAACTGCGCGCCGGGCAGGGCGGTGGGCAGGGTGATCGTGGTCGTCGCCTCCGCGCTCACGCTGGGCATGTTGACCATTTCGAACAGCGCATAATCGTTAAGCCCGCCGTTGACGACGTTCTGCCGCACTGGCGACTGGCCGCCGTAGGTCGAACTGCTGAGCCACGTGCCCTGATTGGTCAGCGCGAAGCTGATCGTGCCCAGCGTGTCGAAGGAATAGGAATTGCTGGTGCTGCCCGCCGTCCAGGCGCGGTTGCTCCAGTCGAACACCACCGATCCCGCCGCGCAGGAAAGCGCGGGCGGCGTGCCGGCCACGCGGCTGCCGGTGACGGTCAGCGTGGCGCTGGCATAGTCGTCCTCACCGGTTGCGCCGTTGCCGGGCGTGGAATCCGGGTCGCTTTGGTCGCTGGCGGTGATCTCCGCCGTATTGGTGAGCGTGGCGCCCGCACTGGCGTTGACGGTGCCGGTTATGTCTATGGTGACGCTGGCGCCGGGGGCGACCGATCCCACTGTCCACACCCCGGTTGCGGCATTGAAGGAACCGGTGCCGTTCGACGAGACATAGGTGAAGCCATCCGGCAGCGTGTCGGTGACTTTCACGTTGGTCGCGGTGTCGGTGGAGGTGCTGGCGTTGGTCACCGTCAGGCGGAAGGTGGCAAGGCTGCCGGCGGTGGGGCTGCTGGTGAGCAGCGTGTTGGCCAGCGAAAGGTCCGCGCCCTTGGCGTCGAATCCGAGACCCGACAGCACGATGTACTGCGCATTGGGGTTCGCCGTGCCGGAGACGGCGTAGCTGTTGTAGACGATGCGGATGCGCTTCACGGCCTGGGTACCGAAGTCGAAATCGATATTGCCGCGGTTCTGTGCGTTGGTGCTAGCGGCATTGCCATACCAACCTGTCGAGGTGCTGGTAACGGCGCTGCCATCGGTCCAATACGATGTGCCAGCCGCGTTCACGAATGTGCCATTGCCGGTGTCGTAATAGACCGTCACCGCGTCCTGATTGTAGGTGCTGCCGCTGCCCGTCTCGCGGTCCACGTCGGCCAGCGTGAAGGCGAGGCCGGTGACGCTGCGGCCCAGCGTGATGTCCATGGTGATCTTGTTGTTCGCATCGAAGCGCGATGCATCGAAGTTCAGCAGCAGAGTCGGGCTGACGCCGCCGATGGAACTCGTGTTGTAGACCACATAGTTGCTGTAGCCGGACGCGACGGCGAAAGTGCCCGCGCCGCCGACTGTGGTGCTCCAACTGGTGCTCACGGTGGTGCCGTCGCTGGCGGCCATCGACGTGGAAGTGCCCACCGATCCGCCATTGGACACACCAAGGCTCGACCATGCAGCAGTCGCGCTCTGCGCCTGCGCGGTGCCGGCCAGCAGCAGGGCGGCCAATGCGGCGAAGAGGGCGAGCAGGCGCGCGGTCATCGGCCCAGCCCCAGGAAGCCCAGGCTGTTCTTGTCGAACTTGGCGCGAAGGGTGGCGAACACGCCCTTGTTGGTGCTGCGCGCGGCCGAATAGTCGCGGTCGCGGAAGCCGGTGACGTTGTAGCCGATGGTCAAGAGCATGTCCTGCGTGGGCACCACGCTGATCTGCGGGCCGATGGCGAAGCTGGTGGTGTGTTCGGAGAAGGCACGGCGCACCGTGGCCGTGCCGCCAACGGAAATGCGGTTGCCGATGCCGATACCCAGATCGAGGCCGGCAACGGCGGTGAAGCCGGCCAGATCGAAATCCTCGTAACGGTCAAAGCTGTAGCGCCCCCCCACGAACAGGCCCAGTTCCATGCGGTGGACCATGCTTTTCCCTACCCCGCCATTAACCAACTTTGCGTTAACCAAACCGAGCGGCGACCAGTTGGTGGACAGGCTGGCGAGCAGGCGGCGCGCAATGGCATTGTCGCTGGCGGAAAGCGCGCTATTGCCGGCGGCATCGGAATCGCCATCGGTGCCCACGACCGATCGGTCGCTGCGGTATTCCAGCTTGGCGAGTGCGGCGAAGGGCGATTCCGCCGGGCGGTGGGCGAGCGAGATGGCGGCGTCGGTCACTTCGCTCACGGTGCCGTCTTCCGCCTTCGCATGTGTCCAGGTCACGCCGGACCCGACCACGCTGCCTTCGCCCAACTGGCGGATCGCGCCGAAAGTCAGGCCCTTGCGGTCGGTCACTTCGCCGCCCCGCCATTCGGCGCGGCCGGTGATCGACCAGCGCTCATGCCGCCATGCCGCGCCGAAAGTGAGGGCGGTGAAATCCTCGAACAGCAGCGCGTCGGATGTGCTGATCTGGCCGCCGCTGGTGACGGGCTGGAACTCGTTGATGATCTTCGAAGCCGATACGCCGCCCACCGTGCGGTTGCCGTCCACGGTGGCGTCCAGCGTCAGGCTCTTGGTCACCGGCAGGCTTTGGGCAAGGCCATAGGCGGCGAAGGCGCGGTTGCCGTATTCGCCAATGTCCTGAAAGCCCATGCCACCCGAAACGCGCGCATTGGTCCATGCGGCGGTCTCGATCCCGCCCTTCAGCGTGCGCGCGTTGATCGCATCGCCCAGCGCGATCTCGTAGCTGGCAGTGGCGCGAATATCCTGCGTGACCGCATAGCGCAGGCCAAGGCGGTGGCGGGTGGGCAGGTCCACCGAATCCGTGCGGGCCAGCGGCATGCTGGAATCGGCGGAGAGTTCCAGCCGGTTGCCCAGCAGGCGGCGGGTCGCGCCGAATTCAAGGACGGTGGAATTGGCATCGCTGCCATCGGCCAGATGATCCGCCACTTCTGTCACGCCCGCGCGCAAGTCGGTCTGGCCGTTGCGCCAGTTGAACTGCGCTTTCACGGCATCGCGGCGGGCGGCGTCGGTCAGGCTCTCGTCGTGCCAGGCGCTGGCGGTGAGGCTGAGGCCCTCGGCAAAAGTGTAGCGCCCGTCCACGCCGAACTTGCGGCGGCCGCGCTCGGCGATGGACTGCTGGTTGGTGCCGTAATCGGCGTCGATCGAGCGGGCATAGGCCAGCATGTCCAGCTTGCCGGTGTGGTGCTCCACTTCGACCAGCCACGCCTCGGACGTCTGCGCGTCCGCGCGGCTGGCACCCAGTTCGGCGCGCAGTTCGGACCGGGGGCCGAAGCGCAGGCGGGCATCGACCGCGCCGATCTCCGTATGGGTTTCGCCATCGCGGTCGGATATGGCCGAGGCGCCGAGGCGCAGCGCCCCGTTCGCCAGCGTCACGTCGCCGCGCAGGCCGGCATTCCACTGGCCATGGTCCAGATTGCTGTCGACTTCGTAGTCGACGACGATGAAGCGTGGGTTGAGGTCGGAATCGCGGCTGAGCACCGGCGACTTGAACGTGATCGTGCCCGAGACCAGGTCCACATCGTAATCGAGGTACCGCGTCAGCGGCGTGCTCTCCACCACCAGTTCGGAGCGGAAGCGGTCGCGCACGACCAGCGTCACCGTCTCGCTATTGGCGACGATGGCTCTGGACGAAAGGCTGTAGGGCCCGGAAATGCCGGCGCCCTGAAGCTCGTCATGGCGGTGGCTGGTTTCGATCTTGGCGGCAAAGCCCTGCACGTGGACCGCGCCCAGCCGCCCCTCCGCCTTGGCGCCGGTGGCGGTGCGGACGTAGCGGGCAAGCTGGGTCTGGTCGAACCCCGTGTCGATATCGCCGTAGATCGCGTAGAACGTGCGGCTTTCGATGCGCACGTAGAGCTTGTCGCGGCTGGCGGCATCGAAGCGGCGGGTCGATCCGTCGGCGAAGACGGTGTAATAGGCCTGGGGATCGATGGTGCCCAGCAGCACCTGATCGTCGCGCTGCTTGGCGCTGTCATAGGCGGCGGTGACAAGGAAGCTGCCGAGCACGCGGCCCTTGGCATAGAAGGCGGTGCGCGCGTGCTTGCCAAGGTCGCTGTCGAACGAGCCGCTCTGCTGCATGGCGTCGGCGATGGACTGCGAACCCACTGCGCCCTCGGCCAGACCCACCAGCGTCCATTTCTGGTCGCCCGGAACCACCCAGCCTTCAAGGTCCTGCGTGCTGGAGACTTCGCCGTCCGCGAAAGTGAACGTCAGGTGCAGCGGGCCGGAGACCATGGTGGGCGCGAGTTCGACAAGGGCAATGCCGTCATCGCCCTCGACCGTCCAGGTGGGCGAAGTGCTGCCGGAACCGCTGAGCTGCCGCTGCTGCATCCGCTCGATGGCAGCGGCGCTTTCGTAGGGCGCGTTGATCGAGAGCGCGCCGGAAACGCCCGCGCGCACCGGGTTGCCCTTGCGGTCGGTCAGGCGCAGCGCGATCACGGGGCGCGACCGGCCATCGGCAACAAGGTGCGACCGCTCGCGCAGGATCTGCGCATGGGCGGGCGCGGCGGCGAAATGTACGTCGCGGGAGAGTTCCGCCGCCACCGAGCCATCGGCATTGCGCACGGTCGCGGCCAGATGGGTCACTTCGCCGTCCAGTGGCACGCCCCGCCAGATGCTGACAGCGTAGCGGCCATCGGCGGACTTCTTCACGCCATCGAAGCTGAGCGCGGGCACTGCCTTGCCGGCGGCGGTGAGGTCCACCTTCTGGCCTGGCTTGTGGCGGATCACCACGCGGATGGCAGGCGCGCGCGGGTTGTGATCGGGCGCGGGGAACAGGAAATCGATCGGGCCGTCACCCATCGCCAGCCAGTCGACGCCGCCGCCTGCGGCCTTGGCATCGTCCAGCACGGGCGCACCGTCGGGAGCCGGTTCGGTCGGCGCAACAGTCTTCGGATCTACCGGCGCGGGCAGGGCGCTCGCGGGAACCACGGCATAGAAATCGGCAGTGACGAGGCTGCCGCCCTGGCCGATGGCAAACAGCGAGTTCGCCTTGCCCGCATTGCGCACCGAGTTTCGGCAATCGACGAAATGCCCACCTGCGGGCAGCGTATCGGGCTCTGCCTGCACGACATGGGTGCCGGGGACGAGGCCCTCGAAGTGGAAGCGGCCATCGGCATCGGTAACGGCGAAGCTGCCGTCTTCCAGCATCACGCGCACGCCGGGAATACCCTGGCGGCCCGAGGTCACGGTGCAGTCCCCGGCGCTGACGCGGCCGATCACGGTCATGCGCGATCCGATCGTGTCTTTCTCGATCTTCACCACGGCGCTGGCCTTCTCGGTATCACCGCGCAAGTCGGTGGTTTCGGCAAGGTTCAGCGCTTGTCCCGCCGGCGCATCGCCGCGCACGCTCATCGCGTAGACGACCGTGCGGGTGCCACCGGCAGGAATCGCGGCAAGGTTGATCGCCAGGCGACTGCCGTCGGCGGCGACGCTCACCGCACCGCCTTCCGGCTTTGCGCCGTCGACGCGGATCGAGGACTTGCGCAGGCGCAGCCATGCCGAGGGCGTATCGACCAGCACCACGCCGGATTTGGCGCGGCCTGCATCGGAATTGCGCACGGTGACGGTGTAGAACACCACATCGCCCGGATTGGCACTGGCGCGTGAGGCGGTCTTGGTCAGCGACACCGCATTCTCGGCGCCATCGACCGGGATGTCGACGCGCACCGGCGCGGGGGAGGACAGCGTCACCACGCCGCCGAAGGAGGCATCCTCGATCACCATCGTATTGCCGTCCGGCCGCGTGAACGTGGCCAACACCGTGCGCGCGACGGTTGAGGGCGCGGTGTAGCCTTCGGGCGGTTCGATCTCCAGCCGGTAGCGGCCCAGTGGCGCCAGCGGGAAGCGGTATTCGCCCGCATCGAATGCGTAAGTGTTGCCCGCGCCATCGGTCACCGGCTCGCCCGAAACCACCGTGGAGGGCCAGGTAGTCACGCCGTCGTCGGCGTAGACGGTGGCGGGCAGGCCGGTGTCCGCATTGATCAGCGTGATCCGCGCGCCGGTTACCGCTGTGCCGCTCTCACTGTCGAACACCATGCCGTAGGGATCGGCCAGCACGGCGACCACGGCGCTGGCGATGGTCTTGTGCGTGGTGGCGGAGTTGTAGGCGATGGTGATCGTGTCGTCGTTGGCGACGCTGAGGCGGCAGTCGTTGGCCTTGGGCGAAGGCGGGATTGCGGTGGTGGGGATCGACCCCGCGAAGACGCCGGTATTGGCGCCGGTTTCGTAGATCGTGATCTCTTCCACGTCGCCCTGCGAGGTGGTGAGGGTGACGGTGATCGCATCGATGGCGGAGGCATCGAGATTGGCGCTGGCCGCCTCGATCCGGATCACAAGATCCTCCCCGATGTGGAAGGTCTTGGCGCTGGCGATGGCGGTCAGCGTCGCGGTTGTTGCCGTCCGCGCGGTGGCGGAGAGTTCGGTGCCGCCGCAAGTGGTTGCGGAGAGCGGCGTCGACAGCGAGGACGAGGAGACCGGGCGATAGGTCTGGATCGTCGCGATGGTTTGCACGACGTCGAAGCTGACTTCGTTCGAGCGGACCGCACCTGTGGTTCCGTCATGCGACCATGCGGCATCGGCGATATTGGAAACGGTGGCGGCCTCGGCGAGCGGGCTGGCTGCAATCTGGACGCAGGCAAGCGACAGCAGCGCCCCGAAGGACGCTGCTGCGCGCTTGAAGTTCGTCCAGAAGTGCACCCGGCCCCCGCCTGTCCCTCAGTCCGTTTCCGTCAGTTGATCGTGGCCTGGAAGACCAGCGTGCGGGTGACGCCCGCCGCGATATCCGAAAGCGTGCCGGTGACGGTATTGCTCGCGAACGTGCCGCCCGCCGTACCGTCCGCATTGCAGGTGCTGCCGGTGACGGTGCCGTTCAGCTTGATCGAGCTGGTGACGTAGGTCACGTTCGTGGGCAGCGGATCGTTCACCGCAATATTGGTGGCCGTGGCGCTGCCGCTCGCATTGGCGACGGAGATGCAATACTCGATCGTCGCGCCGGGAATGGCCTTGGGATTGGTGCTGCCGCTGACCGGATCGCTGACCACGCGGCTGGTCTTCAGCACGGTAAGCGCGGCGGCACTGACCTTGTAATCGTCCTTGGCAGAGAAGGCACCGTCATTGGCCGCATCGGTCGCGCCCGCCGCGTCCGCCAGAACGGTGTCGACGCCGCTGGTGTTGGTGGTGCTGGTGGTGAGCGCCGCGCCCATCGAGTTCGCGGTGCCGCCCGCGCGCGCCGTGGCGGTGAGCACGACGGTGGCGATGTCGCCAGTCACTTGCGTGGCGGGGATGTCCATCACCACGAAGATCGTCTTGGCGCCATCGGCGGCCAGTTCGTCCAGATAGGTGACCTGCGTATCGGCGGCGGTGAACACGCCGTCGCCATTGTCGACGTAGATCTTGACGTTGGAACCGTCGAAATTGTCCGTGCCGCCCCAGGCCGCGCTGCCGCCCGATTGCTGCGCAGCAGTCAGTGCGAAATCGAGTGTGTCGTTCGACAGGTTGGTGACCTTGAAAGTCGAAACCGCCTGGACCTGACCCGGCGAGACGACCGTGGCCGAACTGCCGACTTCGGTGACGGTAACGTTGACCTTGCGGTCGACCGTGAACGTGTCCGACGCGGTCTTGGACGTCTGCGCGACGCCGCCGACCTGATAGCCGACCGTCACGGTGTTCTGGATGGTGGAGCCGGCCGTGGTCCCCGTGGCGAAGGCGGGGCTGGAGCCGAGCGCGACGAGCGCAAGCGAGCTCACCGCACCCAGCAGCGTGCTGGTGCGTGTCATGAACGAAGTTCCTTCAAGTATGATGGGCCGCGCCTACCCCCGCCCGCAGCCCGTGGCGGAAATCTGCCGGGTCAGCGGACCACGGCGTGATACTCCAGCGCGCCGGCGGCGCGGGGCGCGAGGTGCGCCAGCGTCCAGCGGATATGCGTAACGTCTTCAAGCTGCGCCGCGCGGCGTGTTCCCGCTGCGTCGGCGACGGTCAATTGTGCGAGCTTTCCGAAGGACTTGCCGCCATCCACCGAAACCTCGAAACCGCTGTCTTCGGCGGCAAGGCGGACGGGGGCGGGCAGCGGATTGGTGACGACGAAGTTGTCGACCGGCTTGTCGCCGTCGTTGCTGTAGCGCGTGGTGAACAACAGCCTGTCACCCGGGACGACCGTGGTCGGCGGGGCGAGCACGGTCTTCGTCGCGCCGTTTTCGGTTACGGCCTTTTCGACCTGAACGTCACCCTTCAGCGAGACCGGTTCAGCCGCCGAAGCAGTGCCGGCCAGCGAGAACCCGAGTGCGAGAGCAGCGACGGAGGAGAGGATGTTGCGGTTCATCGCTTTGGCGGGCCCTTATTGGATGGTGACGTTGAAAGTAACGGTATGCGTGCTGCCGGCGGCGGCGGTGCCGACCAGCACGTCGATGCCGCTGGCAGAGGCCTTGCCCGCGTCCGCATCGGCGGCGTCGCTGAGGGCGGCGGTGTCCAGTTTCAGCGTGCCGGCGGTGTAGGTGGTGCCGGTGGGGATCACGTCGGTCAGGCGCAGGTCGGTGATCGATCCGCTGCCGCCGATGGTGGCGACCAGCTTGTATGTCACTGTGGAGCCCGGAACCGGTTGGGTGCCGCCGAAGGGATCGGCGATGATGGCCGACTTGACGAGGCCAACCGTGGCGACGCTGGCGACCAGCGATCCATTGGCATTGGCGCTGGCGCCGGAGGCCCCGACCACCGCGTCGCCGCCGCCCTGACCCTTGCCGGCGTAAGTGGTGCCCGGCGTGCCGCTTCCGGTAACGGCGCTGGCGGCAAGGTTCACCTTGCTGGCCTGGGCATCGGTCATGGCCGAAGGGCCGGTGACGATGACGAAGAGCGTGAGCGACTTGTCCTGATCGACCGACGGCGTCGCGGTGCCGGAAGGCAGCACGGTATCCACCCCGGCATCGTAAACGCCGTTGCCGTTGCTGTCGTAGGCGATCGAGGTGACGGTCGCGGTGAACTGGTTGCCGGAAACCGTCGGGTTGGCGGTAAGGTTGAATGCCTCGGGCCCGTTGCCGGTATTGGTCAACTGATAGGTCAGCACCGCGCTGCCCGATGAGATCGACACCGGCGCGCTGTCCTTCGACACCAGCGTCACGTCCAGCAGTTCGTCAACCTTAACGGTCACCGTGTTCGAATCCACCGTGCGGGTGGCGGTGCCGGTGGTGAAGCTGGCCGAAGCGGTGTTCTGGATCAGCGTTCCCGCTGCAACATTTGCGGCATGGGCCTGCTGCGCGGCGAGTGCGGCCGCAAGGACGGCAAGGCTGGATACAATACGGGTTTGCGCGTAGGTCATGCCTATCGAGGTGAACCGGTCTGGTTAGCGAAACCTTTCCATTCGCCGGCCGTCATACCAAGGTATGCAATCGTTACTGGATCGAACATACTTTCGGATGTAAAGCACGATTTGGGGGCAGATTCTCGCGGTCTACGGGGCAGTTGCGCGAGAAGCGAATACTAGGGGGGCCTACTTGATTCGACATCTGATCATTGCCGACGACCACCCGATTTGCGTGTCGGCGTTAACCGCGGCTGTTCACGCAGTTGACAGTTCCATCCAGGTTCGCACGGCGGAAACGCTTGGCGAAATTCAGGATTTGCTGGCGACGGAAAGCTTCGACGCGCTGCTGCTGGATCTGGCGCTGAAGGACTGTCAGGGCCTTGCCAACCTTGCGGCAGTGCAGGCCGTCGCGCCGCGCCTGCCGGTGCTGGTGGTCAGCGGAAACGCGGCCTCCAACCTGCCGGCGAAGGCGGCGATGCTGGGTGCGCGGGGCTTCCTGAACAAGACCGCGCCGCTGGCGGAGATGAAATCAGCCATCGCCGTCATCCTGGAAGGCGGAACCTGGTTCCCGGCGCGCGAAGAGCAGGCGGAAAGCCTGACGGGGCGCCTCTCTCCGGCGCAGCTTCGCGTGATGGCGGAACTGGCGCAGGGCAAATCGAACAAGCTGATCGCCTACAGCCTTGGCCTTACCGAACCGACGATCAAGTCGCACCTTTCGGCGATCTATCGCGCGCTGGGCGTGCACAACCGTTCGCAGGCGCTGCTAACCTTGCGTCAGGGGGCTGACGAGGCGGCCTGAGGGCTCGTCTTCAGGCGGCAGCGGTCATTCGGGGAAACGGCGGGCGATCCAGTCGCCCGTTTCGCGCGCCGTGGCCACCAGCAGTGCGAGTGATGGCGCATCGGCGGGCAGGCCGCTTTCCGGCATGTCCATCTTTTCCAGCGTCTCCGCCGCGCGGGCAAGGCGGATGGCGGAAAGGTTGAACGCCGCGCCCTTCAGGCCATGGGCCAGCCGCCGCGCGCGTTCGGGTTCGCGCGCCGCGACCGCTGCGGCAATCGCCCAAGCCTCGTCCATCACCGTTGCCGCGAAGGCATGGAAGATCGGCACCAGCCGTTCGTCGCCCAGCATATCGAGCGATTGGGCCAATTCCGCTTCGTCGATAAGCGGCGCTTCGGCGGTCTCCAACATGATCGAACTCCAGCGCGACATGTCCGGCGGCTGCATTCGCGCGCCAGATCGTTCCATTTTGCGACACCATGTCATTCAGTTCGGCACTGTCGACCGGCACGGCGATGATAGCCGGGGAAAACCGCTCTGCAACCGGGAAGGCGCGGCCCGAAATCGCGGTACGGATCGGTCATGACGGGCATGGCTCGGTTTCTTTCGCGCAGCAGGGCGTCCGGTGGTTCGTATAGGGCCGGCTCGGGTGCCTCGCCAAGCGTCACGCTCGCGCGGATCGCGGCGCTGGCCGCGGCCTATGCGCTGGGCGGCGCCATCGGGCTCGATCTGGCGATTCCGCCCGGTTACGCGACGCTGGTCTGGCCGGCTTCGGGGATCGCGCTGGCCGGACTGTTGGCCTGGGGCCGGCGCTGCTGGCCGGGCGTCTGGCTCGGTTCGATGGCCATCAACCTCTGGCATCAGCTGGCAAGCGGCATGGGGGGCGGCGAATTCGGGCATATCTCGCCCGCGCTCTCCATTAGCACGGCGGCGATCGTGGGGCTTGGCGCCAGTCTTCAGGCCGGGCTCGGCGCCACGCTGCTGCGGCGCTGCTTCATGGCGGGCGTGGAACTGACCGCCATCCGGCGTACGGCGGCGTTTCTGGCCCTTGTCGTTTTCATACCCTGCGTGATCGCGGCGAGCACGGGCGTCACCGCGGTGTCGCTGGAAGGGCGGATCGATACGGCGCTGGCGCTGCGCAACTGGTGGACGTGGTATCTGGGTGACGTACTGGGCATTTTCGTCGTGCTGCCCATGTTGCTGTTCTCGGCCCGATCGCCCGTGCCGCTGCGCTGGCGAGGGCGGCCCATGCGCGGGGTGACCGCGATCGTGGCGATCTGTCTGGCGTTGTCCATCGGCATGACTTTCACGCTGTGGAAGCACAGTGCGGAACAGCAGTTCGCTCGCACCCACGCCAGCTTCTTCGCACTGACCAACGAAACGGAGCGAGCGCTGGATCGCCGTTTCGAAATCTATGCACAGGCGCTGGACGGCGCGGCAGGCGTGCTCACCGTCAATCCGGAGATGGATGAGCGGCGCTGGGCCAACTACGTTGCGGCTACCGGCATCAGGCGGCATCTGCCGGGCATGCGCGGCATCGGCACGATAGAGGCGGTATGGCCGGAAGATCTACCGCGATTGGCCGCCAACGCCGTGCGGGACAGTATGCCGCTGCCCACGGTTCCGCCGGGGAGTGCCCGTTCCGAACATTTCATGGTGACTCTGGTAGCGCCGCTGGAGCCGAACCGCAGGATCTATGGTCTCGATCTCGGTTTCGAGAAACACCGGCGGGAGGGGCTGGAACAGGCGCGCCGTACCGGCGAACTGACGATGACGGCGCCGGTGTCGCTGCTGCAGAACCGTCCGCCCTCGTCCGGCTTCCTGTTGATCCAGCCGCTCGGCCGATCTGCCCATGGCCATGACGGGGAAAAGAACGGCTTCCGCTGGGTCTATGCGCCGATCGGGGTGAACGAAATCTTCGCCGGCCTCACGTCGCGGCAGGGGCAGGACTTTGCGCTGGAAGTGTTCGACGGCGATCGCGCCGATCCCGCGCGCCTGCTCTACTCCGCCGGAGCGGAGGCCATAGACGGCGATCCGCTGTTCGTGCGATTGGCCAATGTCGATGTCGCCGGGCGGCATTGGACTCTGCGCTGGACCAGCCTGCCGCCGTTCGAGGATCGTACACTTTCGAACGAGCCGCTCAGCGTGCTGCTGGGCGGCGGCTTGGTAACGGTGCTGCTCGGCCTGCTGCTGGGCCACTTCGTCCGCCGCGAGGGGACGATCTCGCGGGAGGTGGACCGCGCCACCGGCGAAGTCGCCCGGGTTTCCGAACAGCGCCGGCTGGCGGTGGAAAACCTCAACGAAAGCAATCGCTTGTTGATGCTGGCGGAAGCGACATTCCATGTCGGCCATTGGCGGCTGGATTTCGCATCGAACAAGCTGCTGTGGTCGGAAGAATTGTTCCGCATCCACGGGGTGGAACGGGGCGAGACTCCCTCGGCTCAAGAGGTTCTGGGCTATTATGTGGAGGAGGATCGCCCGATCGTTGCCGGTGCGATCGCTGCCGCGCGTGAGCATGGCACCCCGTGCCGCTTCGCCGCCCGCATGCACCGCGCCGACGGGTCGCTGCGCCATGTGGAAGTGGTGGCGCATGTCGAACCGGACGATATGGGCCGTCCAGCCGGGCTGTTCGGCGTGCTGGCGGATCGGACTGAGGAATCCGTGCTGCGCAACGAATTGCTGCGCACGCGGGACGAGGCGCGCGCTGCCGCCGATGCGAAGACGGCGTTTCTGGCCAATATGAGCCATGACATCCGCACGCCGATGAACGCGGTGCTGGGCTTCGCCGAACTGCTGCACCGTGCGGAACTGCCGGTGGAGCAGCACCGGCAGGTGGAAGTGATCCTCGATTCCGGGCGCAACATGATGAGCCTACTGAACGACATCCTGGACCTGTCGAAGATCGACGCCGGCCGTCTGGAACTGGTGGAGCGCAATTTCGATGTTCGCGATCTGCTGGCCGGATCTGTCGAGATGTTCCGCCAGACGGCCGCGGACAAGGGCATCGCGCTGCAACTCACGCTGGATCCGGCGGTGCCGCAATGGATCCGGGGGGACAAGCTGCGCCTGCGCCAGATTCTGGACAATCTGCTGAGCAACGCGCTGAAATTCACCGAAGCCGGCACGGTCACACTGGCGGTGCGGGTGGAGCGGGAAAGCGGCGCGCGGCGGCTGCTGATGGCGGTCAGCGATACCGGCATCGGCATCGCGTCCGACCGGCAGCAGCGCATCTTCGACGGTTTCACTCAGGCCGATTCCACTATCCACGAGCGCTTCGGCGGTACCGGCCTGGGCCTTGCGATCTGCGCGCGGCTGGCGGCATTGATGGGCGGTGCGGTCACGGTGGAATCTGTTTCGGGGGAGGGTGCCACGTTCGCTTTGCGCCTGCCGCTGCGGATGGGCTTCGGCGAATCCGGCACGGAAGAGGCGGAGGGCGAGGAACTGGAACTGGCCGGACGCGTGCTGGTGGCGGAGGATAATCAGGTCAACCGCATGGTCGCGGCCGCCATGCTGGACCGACTGGGCGTACCCCACGACTTTGCCGAGGACGGCGAGGAAGCGGTGGCCCGGATCATGGCTGCGCGGGGTGAGGGCGATCCCTATGCGCTGGTGTTCATGGACATCCAGATGCCGCGCATGGGCGGCCACGAAGCGGCGCGCGCCTTGCGGGAGGCGGGCATCGGCGCGGACGAACTGCCGATCGTGGGCCTTTCGGCCAACGCCTTTCCGGAGGATACCGTGGCCGCACTGGCCGCCGGGATGCAGGCGCACCTCACCAAGCCACTGCAACTGGAGGCACTGGCCGGCGTGCTGCGCGAATTCGCGGGTGAAGTTCTGCGCACCGCGTCCTGACGGCCGGCATCATTGATGAGCAGCGCTCATGGCTGCTTGCCGATTGTCCCGACTTATCGCCATGCCCCATGGCGCCTAGATTTGCCGCGTTCCCGGGGCCTGCCCCGGGTGCATCACGTGAAAGGATTTCGCATGAAGACGCGCAAACTCGGCAGCATCGGGCCGGAAGTTTCGGCCATCGGTTTCGGCTGCATGGGGCTGGATTTCGGATACGGGACCAAGGTTCGCAAGGAAGACGGCGTGGCGCTGATCCGCGCCGCCGTCGATCGCGGCGTCACCTTCTTCGACACTGCCGAAGTCTACGGCCCCTACACCAACGAGGAAATGGTGGGCGAAGCGCTGCGCCCGCTGCGCGACCGGGTGGTGATCGCCACCAAGTTCGGTTTCAACATCGTCGATGGCGAGATGCAGGGGCTAAACAGCAGGCCGGAGCAGATCCGCGCGGTTGCCGATGCTTCGCTCAAGCGGCTGGGCATCGATGTGATCGACGTGTTCTACCAGCACCGTGTCGATCCCGAGGTGCCGATCGAGGACGTGGCGGGCGCCGTGAAGGATCTGATCGATGCCGGCAAGGTGCGCTGGTTCGGCATGTCCGAACCGGGGGCCGAAACGGTGCGCCGCGCCCATGCGGTGCAGCCGGTGGCGATGCTGCAGAACGAATATTCGATGTGGACGCGCGGGCCAGAAACCAACGGGATTCTGGATACGTGCGAGGAACTGGGCATCGGCCTCGTACCCTATTCGCCGCTGGGCAAGGGGTTCCTGACCGGGGCGATGTCTGCCTCCACCCAATTGGCCGAAGGCGATTTCCGCGCTCTCCTGCCGCGCTTCACGCCCGAGGCGATGGAGAAGAACCAGGCGCTGGTGGACCTGCTGAAGCGCGTTGGTGAGGCCAAGGGCGCGACGCCGGCCCAGATCGCGCTGGCCTGGCTGCTTTCGCGCAAGCCCTGGATCGTGCCGATCCCCGGCACCACCAAGCTGCACCGGATGGAAGAGAACGTCGGCGCCGCCGATGTAGAGCTTTCGGCGGATGAACTGGCAGAGCTTCAGGTGGCCGCCGATGCCATCGTCGTCGAAGGCGATCGCTATCCGCCTGCACTGATGGCCACCGTCGGCCGCTGATCCGTCCTGCTTTCTCAGCCGCCGCGATAGCGCAGCGCGTCCACCAGCAGGCGGAACGCTGCGGAAGACTGGCGGCGGCTGGGATAATAAAGGTGGTAGCCGGGGAAGGGCTGGCACCAGTCCTCCAGCATCGGCACCAGTTGCCCGGCGTCCACATAGGGCCGGGCATAGGATTCCATCATGAAGGCAATGCCCACGCCGTCAAGCGCGGCTTTCATGATCATCGGCATCGAATTGAAGGTCAATTGCCCATCCACCCGCACATTAAGCGCGCGGCCGTCCCGTTCGAACTCCCAGGCGTAGAGATTGCCGCGCGTGCGGAAACGCAGGTTGATGCACTGGTGGCCGGAAAGGTCATGCGGCGTCTCCGGCATCCCGCGCTGCGCGATGTATTCGGGCGCGGCATAGGGCACCAGCCGCATCTCCGGCCCGATGCACACCGCGATCATGTCTCGCGCGACGGATTCGCCAAGCCGGATGCCGGCGTCGAACCGATCGGCAACGATATCGGCCAGCCCGGAATCGACGCTGACTTCCACGTTGATCTCGGGATAGCGTTCCAGAAAGGGCTTGAGCGAGGGCCAGAGCAGTTCGTGCGCCGCATGCTCGGTGGTGGTCAGCCGAATTGTGCCGGCAGGCCGTTCGCGCAATTCGCTGATCGTGGTCAGGCTTTGGTCGATCTCGGTAAAGGCCGGGCGCAGGCTGGCCAGCAGTCGCTCGCCCGCCTCGGTAGGCGCGACGCTGCGCGTGGTGCGGGCCAAGAGGCGCACGCCAAGGCGGGCTTCCAACCGGCGGATCGTGTGGCTCAGCGCCGACTGTGACGTGCCCAGTTTGGCGGCGGCGCGGGTGAAGCTGCCTTCGTCGGCCACGGCGATGAAGGCGATCAGGTCGGCCATGTGTTCGCGTTGCATTCATGAAGCCCTATCATGATTGCATTGAGATTTCCTCCCGTTTTCGTTTGGCCTGCGCGACCCTATAAAGACAATGCTGCATTGCGGCACTTCTCTCCCCCGCGTTATCTCCCTCCAAGGAAATTCCATGAAGACAATCGGCTATGCCGCCCAGTCTCCCGAGACTCCGCTTGCCCCCTACGAATTCGATCGCCGCGATCTGCGTGCGAACGATGTTGCCATCGAGATCCTCTACTGCGGCGTCTGCCATTCGGACCTGCACACCGCCCGCAACGATTGGGGCGGCAGCGTCTATCCGATCGTACCCGGCCATGAGATCGTCGGCCGCGTTACCGCCGTCGGCCCCGAAGTCAGCCGCCACGCGGTAGGCGATACCGTCGCCATCGGCTGCCTTGTCGACAGCTGCGGCCACTGCGACCAGTGCGAGCGCGATCACGAAAACTACTGCCGCAACGGCTGGGTGGGCACCTACAACGGCCGCGATAAGGTAACCGGCGAGGTCACCCAGGGCGGTTACTCGCGCGATATCGTCGTGCGCGAGGAATTCGTGCTGACCATGCCCAAGGGGCTGGACGTGGCCAAGGCCGCGCCGCTGCTCTGCGCCGGCATCACTACCTATTCGCCGCTGCGCGAATGGAACGTGGGCGAAGGCAGCCGCGTGGGCGTGATCGGCCTTGGCGGGTTGGGCCACATGGCGGTGAAGCTGGCCGCCGCAATGGGCGCCGACGTTACCGTGTTCAGCCGCTCGCCCGGCAAGGAGAAGGACGCTCTGGAACTCGGCGCCGCACGCGTGCTGATCTCCAGCGATGAAGAGGCGATGAAGGCGGCTGCCAGCAGCTTCGACTTCATCATCGATACGGTGCCGGTGAAGCACGACCTGAACCCCTACCTGCCGCTGCTGGACGTGGACGGCAGCCTGGTACTGGTCGGCCAGATCGGCCCGGTGGATGAGCCGATCACCACGCCGCTGGTCTTCGGCCGCCGCCGCATCGCCGGTTCGCTGATCGGCGGCATTGCCGAAACGCAGGAGATGCTCGATTTCTGTGCGGAAAAGAACATCCTGCCGGAAGTGGAGATGATCCGCATGGACGAGATCAACCATGCCTACGAACGCATGGAAAAGTCCGACGTGCATTACCGCTTCGTGATCGACATGAGCACGCTCTGAGCGTTCTTCAGCGATGATCGCGAATGGCCGGCGCAGCGATGCGCCGGCCATTTTCGTTGGCTCAACTGATACACGTTGCAACAATTATTCCCGGCCTTTCGCCTTGACCTGAAAGGCAAAACGGGGACATCTTCGCGCCTCCCCCGAAGGACTGATGGAGTCCCGCGAACTTGCGAGCCGCAATCGTCCGAAGCCTTCCGCTTCCGCTGGCCTTCTGTTTTCTCGCCGGATGTGCGGTGGGGCCGAACTATGCCCCCAAGAGCGCAGCCGAACTGGGCGTGCCCGATCAATGGTCGGTCACCGCTGCCCCGGCGACGGCGGACCTGACGCGCTGGTGGCAGACGTTCGACGATCCGGTGCTGACCCAGCTTGTGGATCAGGCCGCGGCGTCCAACCTCGATCTGGCGCAGGCGCAGGCGCGGCTGCGGCAGGCGCGTGAATCGCTGGTGATCAGCCGCGCGGCGCTGTTCCCTTCGGTCTCCGCATCGGGCAGCATCAACCGGACGGAGCCGCTGAAAGGCGGCGGAACGACGCTGACCCAGCCGGACGGCACCGTGGTCGTGGCCGGCAGCGGCGGCAGCACCAGCTTTTCCATGGGCGCGGACGCCAGCTACCAGCTCGATCTGTTCGGCGGCAATCGCCGGCAGGTGGAAGCCAGCAAGGCGCAGTTCGAAGGATCCGGCTTCGATTACGCCACCACGCTGCTCTCGGTGGAGAGCGAAGTGGCGCGCAACTACATTCTGGTGCGCGGCTATCAGGCCCAGCTGGACAATGCGCGCGCCAGCCTGTCCATTCAGGACGAGAACCTGCAGATCGCGCGCTGGCGCGTGATGGCGGGCCTCGTCTCTTCGCTCGATGAGCAGCAGGCCCGCGCCAGCCGCGCGCAGACGGCGGCGACGATCCCGCAGTATGAGCAGCAATATGCGGCTGCCGTCGCGCGGATCGGCGTCTTGACCGGGCAGGCGCCCGGCGCGCTGCGCTCGCTGCTTGAGGCACCGCAACCGATTCCCGAAGGCCCACGCGATCTGAGTGCGGGCATTCCCGCCAATGTCCTGCGCCAGCGGCCCGATGTGCGCTCGGCAGAGCGGAACCTTGCCGCCACCACCGCGCAGATCGGCGTCGCCAAGGCGCAGCTCTACCCACAGTTCAACATCTCGGCCTCGATCGATACCAATGCCGCCAGCGTCGGCGGATTGTTCGAAACGATCACCGGCGGCCTGTTCGGCGGGATCAGTCAGGCGATCTTCAACGCCGGGCGTCTCAACGCACAGGTCCGATCCAGCCGTGCGGCGGCTGACGGGGCGTTCGCGGCCTACAAGTCCTCCGTGCTGACCGCGTTGGAGGATGTGGAGAACGCCGTCGTCGCACTTCAGAGCGCCGAGGCGCGAGAGACGCAATTCGCAGAAGCGCTGGATGCGTCGAACAATTCCGCGCTGCTGGCCCGGATGCAGTACCGATCCGGCCTGACCGACTTTACGACGCTGAATACGCAGGAAGCGGCGCTGGTTTCTGCGCGCAACGGGCTGGTTCAGGCCCATGCCGACCGGGCGACCGCGGTGATCTCGCTCTACAACGCGCTGGGCGGCGGCTGGGATCCGACCGCCGACTATACCGCGCTTGCCAAAAAGCCAGAGGGAACGAACTGAGCATGGCCGACCGGAGCCTCGACGAATTCCTCGGCGCGGACAAGCGCCCGATCTGGCAGCGCAAGTGGGTCGCGTGGGCGGCGCTGGCGCTGGTGATCGTGCTGACGCTGGTGATCTCGCAATGCTTCGGCGGTGGTGAGAAGGCCAGCTATGCCACCACTAAGGCGGAGAAGGGCAAACTTGTCACCACGGTGTCCGCCACGGGCAAGCTGGCGCCGACCAATCAGGTGACGGTGGGCTCCCAGCTTTCCGGCCTTGTGGTCAAGGTGCTGGTCGACGTGAACGACCGGGTGGAGAAAGGGCAGGTTCTGGCCGAAATCGATCCCGAACAGATCGAGGACCAGATCCGCCAGTACACCGCGCAGATGAACGCCAATCAGGCGCAAGTTGCGCAGGCAAAGGCGACGCTGGCGGAATCGCAGGCGCAATTGGCCCGGCTTGAGGAAGTGGCGCGGCTTTCGGGCGGCAAGGTGCCGTCGAAGACCGAGCTGCAGACCGGCCGCGCCGACGTGCAGCGTGCGCAGGCGGCGGTGAAGACGGCGGAGGCAAATGTCGAGGCGGCCCGCGCGACTTTGGCGCAGAGCCAGACGCAGCGTTCGCGTGCAATGATCGTCTCGCCAGTGTCCGGCGTGGTGCTCGCGCGCGAAGTCGATCCTGGCCAGACCGTGGCATCTTCGTTCAACACGCCGACGCTCTTCGTAATTGCCGAGGATCTCAGCAAGATGAAGCTGGAAGTCGCCATCGACGAGGCGGATGTGGGCACGGTGAAGCAGGGGCAGGCTGCGAACTTCACGGTCGATGCCTTCCCCGGCCAGACATTCCCGGCGAAGATCACCCGCGTGGAGATCGGTTCGAACCAGACGGTGTCTTCGGCGACGTCTTCCAGTTCATCGACGACGACCAGCACCAGCGGGCAAGTGGTGTCCTACGCGGCCGACCTTTCGGTCGCCAACGAGGACTTGCGTCTGCGTCCCGGCATGACCGCGACGGCGGAGATCGTGACTTCGGACAAGAGTGACGTGTTGCTGATCCCCAACGCCGCGCTGTCCTATGCGCCTGATTCCGGCGGCACGGCCAAGAAGTCCGGAGGCGGCGTTACGTCCGCGATCGGGTTCCGTCCGCCCCGGCGCGGCGGTCAGGCCACGACCAAGAGCGCGACGCTGGAACGCGGATCGCGCCGCACGATCTACGTGCTGGGCGCGGATGGCAAGCCGCAGGCGATCGAGATCGTGACCGGATCGACCAATGGCCAGCAGACCGAAGTGACCGGCGGCGACCTGAAGCCGGGAATGCAGGTCATCACCGGCCAGCTCGCCTCGGCCGGAAGCTGAGGCCGGAACGATGGCCGAAATCGGGCCGATCATCTCCCTGCGCGGGATCACCAAGGTGTTCGGCACCGGAGAGACCGCGTTCCGCGCGCTGAAGGGCGTGGATCTGGACATTGCGGGCGGCGATTTCGTGGCCATCATGGGGCCTTCCGGCTCCGGCAAGTCGACGATGATGAACATCCTCGGCTGTCTGGATGTCGCCAGCGGGGGGCAATACCTGTTCCACGGCCACCATGTGGAAACGCTGGATCGCGATCAGCGCGCATTGCTGCGGCGCAAGCATTTGGGCTTCGTGTTTCAGGGCTTTAACCTGCTGGCGCGGACGTCCGCGCTGGAGAACGTGGAGCTTCCGCTGCTCTATCGCGGCGATGCCAAGCACGACCGCCGCCGGATGGCGCTGGAAGCGCTGGACCGGGTCGGCCTTGCCGATTGGGCAGGCCACACGCCGGGCGAGCTTTCCGGCGGACAGCAGCAGCGCGTGGCGATTGCGCGTGCCATCGTCACCAATCCCGAAGTGCTGCTGGCGGACGAGCCGACCGGCAACCTGGACAGTCAGCGTTCGGTTGAGATCATGGAGTTCCTCACCACGCTCAACCGCGATTCCGCGATCACTGTCCTGATGGTGACGCACGAGCCGGACATGGCCGAATATGCGCGGCGGATCGTCCACTTCAAGGACGGGCTGATCGACCGGATCGATCAAGGCAATGCCGCGGCAAACGGGGCCGAGAGCGGAGTGACGGGCTGATGCTGGGCACGATCTTCCTTCTCGCCCTGCGTTCCATTCGCCGCCATGTGCTGCGTTCGTTGCTGACGATGCTGGGCATCGTCATCGGCGTGGCGGCCGTGGTCTCCATGGTGACGCTGGGTAAGGCGACGACGGCTGCGGTGACGCAGCAGATCGCCGCACTGGGCACCAATATCCTGCAGGTGCGCCCCGGACAGGGCTTCGGCCGCGGCGGCGGCGGGGCCACGCCGCGCGATTTCGAACTTTCCGACATTATCGCCATCCGCCAGCAGGTGGGCGGGGTGACCGCGGTGGCGCCATCGGTTTCCTCCAGCGCGACGGCGATCTACGAAGGCGCCAACTGGTCCACCACGATCAACGGCACCACGTCGGACTACTTCAAGATCCAGCCCTGGCCGCTCAAGGAAGGGCGCCTGTTCTCGGAGGATGAGGAAACCGCCGGCAAGGCCGTCTGCATCATCGGTTCCACCGTGTCGAAGAACCTGTTCGGCAATGCCGATCCGGTGGGCAAGCGGTTCCGCATGGGCGACGTCAGCTGCGATGTCATCGCGCTGCTCAGCACCAAGGGGCAGGCCGGTTTCGGCGGCGATCAGGACGATACCGTGATCATGCCGCTGAAGACGGTGCAGCGGCGGTTTCTGGGCACGACCACGATCCGCACCATCCTTGTCGGCGTGGATGACGATTATTCCAGCGAGCAGGTGCAGTCCACGCTGACCAACCTGCTGCGCGAACGCCGCCGGATCACGGCCGGCAAGGAAGATGATTTCAACATCTTCGACACCAAGCAGATTTCCGACACGCTGACGCAGACCACCTCGATGCTGACCAGCATCGTTGCGGCGGTGGCGGCGATCAGCCTTGTGGTGGGCGGGATCGGCATCATGAACATCATGCTCGTCTCGGTAACGGAGCGCACGCGCGAGATCGGCATCCGCCTCGCCATCGGCGCGGTGGCGAGCGAGGTGCTGCTGCAGTTCCTGGTGGAGGCCATCGTGCTGTCCTGCCTTGGCGGGCTGATCGGACTGGTGCTGGCGCAACTGGTGGTGGCGGTGGCGGTGCCATTGATGAGCGTGCCGTGGATATTCGATCCCGGCGTCAACATCGGCGCTTTTCTGGTTTCGGCGGCGATCGGCGTGATCTTCGGCTATTTCCCGGCCCGCCGCGCGGCGAGCCTCAACCCCATCGATGCGCTTCGTCACGAATAGGCCTAGCGAAGGAGGCGGTATATGCGCGGACTGATCGTGGGCATGGCGAACGACCAGTCGCTGGCATGGGGCTGCGCAGAGGCGTTGCGCGCGGCCGGGGCCGAACTGGCGATCACCTATCAGAACGAGAAGGCGCGCCGCTTCGTAGAGCCGCTGGCGCAGGAACTGGAGGCGCCGATCTTCCTCCCGCTCGACGTTACCGATCCGGAGCAGACCGCCGCGCTCTTCGCGGAAATCGCGCAGCGTTGGGGCGGGTTGGACTTCCTGCTCCACTCCATCGCTTTCGCGCCCAAGGAGGACCTGCATGGCCGGGTGGTGGACAGTTCGGCGGAAGGCTTCTGCATGGCCATGGACGTGTCCTGCCACTCGCTGATCCGCCTTGCACGCCATGCGGAGCCGCTGATGCGGGAGGGCGGTTCGATCCTGACGATGAGCTTCTACGGCTCCGAAAAAGTCGTGCCGGGTTACGGGCTGATGGGCCCGGTCAAGGCCGCGCTGGAATCCAGCGTGCGCTATCTGGCGGAGGAACTGGGCGCGCAAGGCATCCGCGTGAACGCGCTTTCCACGGGGCCGGTGCGCACCCGCGCCGCCTCCGGCCTTTCGCATCTGGACGAACTGATCCGCCTTGCCTCGGACAAGGCGCCGCTGCACCAGTTGGTGACGATTGAGCAGATCGGCCACATGGCGGCCTTCCTGCTCGGCCCCAAGGCCCGGTTCGTCACCGGGCAGACCATCTATGTGGACAGCGGTTATAACGCAGTCGGCGGGTAGGCTGTTTCGGCGGGAGAATTTGGTGCGATGAAATCCTCGATACTGGTCGCCACAGATCTGAGCGCCCGCAGCGACCGCGCCGTGGATCGCGCTTTCGAACTGGGCCGCGATCTGGGCATGGCGGTGGAGGTCATCCACGTCCGCAAGGCCGAAGGGCACGATGGCATGCCCGAACTGGCACTCAAGAACCGCGTGCGCGAGACATTGCCGGAAGGCAGCGAAGGGGCCGAAGTGCTGATCCCCGAAGGCTCGCCGCCGGGCACGATCGCCGCTGTCGCCAAAGATCGCGGCGCGGCGCTGATCGTTGCCGGAGTGGCGCGGTTCAACCAGATTTCGGACTATTTTCTGGGCACCGCCGTCGATTACCTGATCCGCCATGCCGAAGTGCCGGTGCTGGTGGTCAAGCAGCGTCCGCGCCGCCTCTATCGCCGCATTCTGGTGCCCACCGACTTCTCTCCGGCCTCAAAGGCCGCGATCGTGGCGGCGGCGCGGCTGTTTCCCGAGGCCGCGATCCGCGTGGTTCACGTCTTCCATGTCGGTTTCGAAGGCTGGGGCGTGGCCGATCATGTGCGCGAGGAAACGCTGGCACGGGCCGAGGGCGGCATGGCGGAATTCCTGGCCGCTTCCGAATTCGCCGAAGTGGCGCCGGGCCGCATCGAAAGCACACTCGCCAGCGGCGAGCCGGAAAGCGCGGTGGGGCAGGCGATAGACGATTGGGATGCCGATCTTGTCGTACTGGGCACGCAGGGCGGCGGCGGCTTGCGCCGGGTCACCGGGGGCAGCCGGGCATCCTCGCTGCTCTCGTGGATCAGGCCGGACACGCTGATGGTGCGCCTGCCGGATTGAGGTCCTAATTCAATTCCTCGAACCAGCCGAGTTTGCGCATCAGCGCCTTCTCGCCCTCCAGCAGGAAGAACAGCGCGACGCCCATGGCAATCAGGGCCGCGCCGTCGCGGATCGAGACCGGCGTGGTATCGAATATCTCCTGCATCGGCGGTGCGTACGTGAAGGCCAGTTGTGCAATTACAGCGCAAGCGATGGCGATCAGCACCACGCGCGTTCCGTGGATGCCTTCCAGCGAGAGCGAGCGCATGTGCATGTAGCGCACGTTGAACAGGTAGGCGATCTGGGCGATCACCAGCATGTTCACCACCGTGGTCCGGGCGGTCTGGACGGAATCGCCCAGCCGCTGTGCACCGAAGAACACGCAGAGTACGGCAGCGGCAAATACGGTCGAAACCAGCACTACGCGCCAGAGCAGGAAGCTGGAAAGCAGCGATGCGTCGCGGCTGCGGGGCGGGCGCTCCATGATCCCCGGCTCGGCCGGTTCGAAAGCCAGCACCAGCCCCAGCGTCACGGTGGTGACCAGGTTGATCCACAGGATTTGCGTGGCCGTCATCGGCAGGGTGAAGCCGGCCAGAATGCCCAGCACCACCGCGATGGCGACGCCGCCGTTGGTGGGCAGGGTCCAGGCGATCACCTTGCGAATGTTGTCATAGACGGTGCGCCCTTCGCGCACGGCGGCGACGATGGAGGCGAAGTTGTCGTCCAACAGCACCATCTCCGCCGCTTCCCGCGCGGCCTGCGTGCCGGTGAGGCCCATGGCAGTGCCGACGTCGGCCTGCTTCAGCGAAGGCGCATCGTTCACGCCGTCGCCGGTCATGGCGACGATCGCCCCACGCGATTGCTGGGCGCGCACGATGCGCAGCTTGTGTTCGGGGCTGGCGCGGGCGAAGACGGCGATGTGGGGCACGGCGTCCGCCAGGTCCTCGTCGCTCATGCTCTCCACTTGCGCACCGGTCAGGGCCTGGGGATCGTCCGCCAGATCGAGCTGGCGGGCGATGGCCAGCGCGGTTCCCGCATGATCGCCGGTGATCATCTTCACCGCGATCCCGGCGGAGCGACATTCCGCGATGGCCAGCCGCGCTTCTTCGCGCGGGGGATCGATGAAGCCCATCAGGCCCAGCATCGTCGCGCCTTGCAGCAGGGAGAAGTCCAGCCGCTCGGTGCCTTCGGGCAATTCGCGCAGGGCGAAGCCCAGAACCCGCTCTCCCTCGTTGGCGGCGCGGGCGATGGCTATGTCCCAGGCCTCGGCTTCCTGTGCGCTGCCGCCCAATGCCAGCACCGCTTCGGGAGCGCCTTTCACGAAGGCGCAAGTGCGCCCGGCGCTGTTCCGGCACAGCGTGGCCATCAGCCGATAGCTGGCGTCGAAGGGAATCTCGTCGATCCGGCGCCATTCGCGGCGCAGTCCGTCATCGTCGATCCCCGCCTTGCGGGCGAGTGCGATCAGTGCGCCTTCCATGGGATCGCCGGTGACGGTCCAACTGCCATCGACGAGCCGCAGGTGCGCATCGTTGCAAAGCGCGCCGCATTGCACGATGTCGGCGGCGACATCGGCCTTTCCATCGGGTGAGGAGATAGCGCCTTCGGGCAGATAGCCGCTACCCTCCACCCTCAGTTCCTGCCGTCCCGCGAAGATCCGCGTCACCATCATCTCGTTGCGGGTCAGTGTGCCGGTCTTGTCGGTACAGATCACCGAAGTGGCGCCCAGCGTCTCCACGGCGGGCAGCTTGCGGATCACCGCCTTGCGGGCTGCCATGCGCTGCACGCCGATGGCCAGCGTGATGGTGATGACCGCCGGCAAGCCTTCCGGAATCGCGCCGACAGCCAGTGCGACGACCGCGATCAGTGCATCCACCCAATCGAATTCGCGGATCTGCACGGCGAAGGCGAACAGGGCGATGCTGGCCAGAAGGATTGCCAGTGTCAGCCGGTTGCCGAACCGGTCGATCTGGTGCAGCAGCGGCGTGACCAGTTCGGGCACCGCCCGGAGGAGGGTGCTGATACGCCCGATTTCCGTGCGCGATCCAGTGGCGACCACCGCCCCGGTCGCCTGCCCCCGCGCGACCAGAGTGCCTGAATAGGCCATCGCCGTACGATCGGCGAGCGGGGCTGCGGCCTCGACAGGGGCTTCGCTTTTTTCGGCAGCCACGGATTCGCCGGTCAGCGCCGCTTCCTCCACAGCCAGCCCGCGCACGCGGATCAGGCGCAAGTCCGCCGGCACGCGGTCCCCCGCATCGAGCATAACCAGATCGCCGGGCACCAGCGTTGCCGCGTCCACGTTTTCGCGGATGCCTTCGCGCACCACATGGGCATTGTCGGAAATCAGGCTTTCCATGCCGCTAAGCGCCTTTTCGGCGCGGCCCTCCTGAACGAAGCCGACGGCCGCGTTGACCACCACCACGGCCACGATGACCAGCGCATCTACCGCGTGCTGCAACAGCAAGGCTGCTATCGCAGCGGCCAGCAGAAAATAGATCAGCGCATTGTTGAACTGGGAAAGGAAGCGCAGCACCGGATTTCGCCCGCGCGAAGAGGGCAGCGAATTGGCGCCGAAGGTGGCAAGGCGGCTGGCGGCCTCCGCTTCGCTCAGGCCATCCGTGCCGGTGTCCAGCGCGGCGAGCACGTCGCCGGTATCGAGGGAATGCCAGTCGCGAAGCGTGTCAGTCTGCATCGAACCTCCCCGGGGGCGGAAGCGGTAGCCGAACGCCTGTCAGTCAGGCCTAATCGCATGAAATTTCTGGCATCGGACTGTGACGAAGGCAAGATAACGCTGCGTTCGTCGGCAAGGCAGAGCAGTGGCTGAACGGATACAGCGCTGTCCGCGGAACTGAAATGCGATCAATCGGTTGTCGCGATCCAGACAAGATGGGTGGGAACCAGGTGAAAATGCGCAGTATCGATTGACGATTGCAAGTTCAAAGCGCAGTCTGCCCGCCGCATATACTCTCTCAGTTCGATGTTCTTTCGTATTTCAGGACTTTCGGTGCGCCCGGGGTGGTCTTGGTCGGCCGGATGATGTCAGGAGGTAGGCATGGGCTGGATTATCGCGTTGATCGTGGGCGGCGTTGCCGGCTGGCTTGCCAGCCTTGTCATGAACCGTGACGCTTCGATGGGCATCATCTGGAACATCGTCGTCGGCTGCGTGGGTTCGGTGATCGGCAATTTCATCGCCGGCTTCTTCGGTATGGGCGGTACGGTTCAGCGGTTCTCGATAACCGGACTGATCATCGCCTTCATCGGCGCGGTCGTGCTGCTGGGCATCGTCAATCTGATCCAGCGCGGCAACGTGCGCTGACTAAACGCGCGGCCAGTACCAGGGGCAATTTGCAGAGGACCGGATGAAGTCAGGAATGGGTTGGGCGCTGGGCGCGTCAATGGTGTTGGCCGCAACGTGCTGGACGAATACTGGCTTCGCGCAAGGCGCCAAGGCAACCTCGCCCGCGGAATTCGCGCGGCGGATCGATGGCCTGAAGCCCGGTGAATGGGTATGGGCGCCCACTGTCTCGCCCAGCGGGCCGGTGCTGGTCTACGTCGATCTTTCGAAGCAGATCGCACTGGTCTACCGCAATGGCGTGCGCATCGCGGCCACCACCGTGTCCAGCGGGAAGGACGGGCATGAAACGCCCACCGGCGTGTTCACCATCCTGCAGAAGGATGCGCAGCACCGGTCCAGCAAATACAACAATGCCGCCATGCCCTATCAGCAGCGGCTGACGTGGGACGGCGTGGCGCTCCATGCCGGCGGGCTTCCGGGCTATCCCGAAAGCCATGGCTGCGTGCACCTGCCTTATGGCTTTGCGCGCGAACTATTCACGATCACCAAGCTGGGCGTCACCGTGGTGGTGGAGGGCGATGCCGCCACCCACATGCGCACCAGCGAAAACAGCCTGCTGACCCCGTTCGACAATCGCGGTCGCCCTACGGAGCACAAGCCGCTGTCGGACGGCCAGCAATATCGCTGGCAGCCCGAACTGCAGGCGCAGGGCCCATTGTCGATCATCGTCTCCAAGCTTGACCAGCGCGTGGTGGTGCTGCGCGGCGGCACCGAAATCGGCCGCAGCATTGCCGACATCGACGACAAGGATCATGGCAGCCACGTCATCACTTTGGTCAGCCGCAACGGCAAGCCGGAATGGGTCTATGTCGGCCTGCCGGGCCATGCGGAGGACGATGGGCATGCGGTGGACGAGGCCGTGCTCAATCGCCTGCGCCTGCCGCGCGGGTTCTATGACAAGGTGAAGGCGGCCATTCAGCCTGGGGCGACGATCCTCGTCACCGATTCGCGCGTCGGTTCCGGTCCTCTGGAACACTTGACGGTGATCGACGCGGTGCAGCCCACTCTCTGATCGTCCCACCCGCAGCACATATCGTCGACGGCAGCCCAGATGGGGGCCGACAGCGGGGCTTTGGTTTGTCAGGTCAGGTGCTGCTCCTTTGGAAATCTCCATTACTTCAGGAGAACTTGCGTGAAGATCGCCGTTTTCAGCACGCGCCCCTACGATCGTGAATTCCTGGATCTGGCCAATGAGCAGGCCGGCGGACGGCATCGCTTTTCGTGGTACGAATCCCGTCTGAACGCCACCACCGCCAATCTCGCGCGCGATCACGATTGCGTCTGTGCCTTCGTGAACGACCATCTGGGGCGGGAGGAACTGGAAATCCTGGCCGGGCAGGGCACGCGCCTGATCGCGCTGCGCAGCGCCGGCTTCAACAACGTCGATCTGGAGGCGGCGCGCGATCTGGGGCTGCAGATCGGCCGCGTGCCGGCCTATTCGCCCGACGCCATCGCCGAACATGCGGTGGCCCTGATCCTGTGCCTCAACCGCAAGATCCACAAGGCCTATGCCCGCGTGCGCGAAGGCAATTTCGCGCTGGAAGGCCTGCTGGGCTTCGATCTGAAGGGCAAGGTGGCAGGCGTGATCGGCACCGGCAAGATCGGGATCAACGTGGCGCGCATCCTCAAAGGCTTCGGGTGCGAGGTGCTGGCCAGCGATCCGTTCGAAACCCCGGAACTGACGGCGATCGGTGGTCGCTACGTTTCGGTGGAGGATCTGATGGCTTCGTGCGACATCATCACCTTGCACTGCCCGCTCACCCCCGAAACGCGCCATCTGATCGACCGCGCGGCGATCGGCCGGATGAAGCACGGGGTGATGCTGATCAACACCAGCCGCGGCGCGGTGATGGATGCTCGCGCGGTGATCTCCGGCCTGAAGAGCGGGCGGATCGGTTACGTCGGGCTGGACGTCTATGAGGAAGAGGAGGACCTGTTCTTCGAGGACTTGTCCGAACAGGTGATCCGCGACGACGTCTTCGTACGCCTGATGACTTTTCCCAATGTGCTCATCACCGGCCATCAGGGCTTCTTCACGCGGGAGGCGATGTCCGCCATCGCCGGCACCACCATCGCCAACGTCAGCGCTTTCGAGGATGACGGCGTACCGCTCTACCCGGTCCAGGTCGAACGTCGGGGCTGACCCGTGGCGGGGTTCGCGCTTCTCCCCATCCTTGTGCTTGTGGTCCTGATGATCGGGCTGCGTTGGTCGGCAGCAACGGCGGGCACGTTTTCGGCAGTGACGGCCGCCGTGGTAGCCGTGGTGATCTTCCAGTTCGGAGAGACGCCGGCAGACCTGGCCGGGCCGATCCTGGAGGCTGCATTCACTGCGGCGACCATCCTCTGGATCATTTTTCCTGCACTTTCGATCCACGAATTCCAGACGCGCGTGGGCGCAACCGTGGTGATCGGGGAGTGGCTTTCCTCGATCTCCGAAGATCCGGCGGCGACGGCGCTGCTGCTGGCGTGGTTTTTCACGATGTTCCTGGAGGGCGCTTCGGGCTTCGGCACGCCGATTGCGATTGTGGCACCGATGCTGGTGGCGCTGGGCATTCCGGCTTCGCGCGCCGTGCTGATGGCGCTGCTGGGGCATGTGGTGGGGGTATCGTTCGGGGCCGTGGGCGCGCCGATGGTGCCGCTGCTGGAAGCGGCGATCATGGATGAGCGGCGTCTGTCTCTGGAAATCCTGCTGCTGCACGCCTGCCTGGGCTGGACGATGACGCTGTTCGTCGTCCGCTATGCAACGGTTGATGTGGCCGGCGGTGCCGCTGTGCCCACCCGGGCGCGCCGTCTCGCACTGGCGGCGGCGGTTTGCTTTTTCGGCGCAGCGGCCCTGATCGCGGCGCTGACCGGGGCGGAATTGCCGACGCTTGGTGGAGCGTTGCTGGGCGGGGCGCTGTTCGCAGCCTGGCTGCGGCGCGGTCCATCCGCCTCGACCCGGCCCGGCCCCGGCGGGAAGGCGATCCTGCTTGCCGGTCTGCCTTATGTCGTGCTGGTGCTGCTGATCCTCGCCAGCCGGCTGATCGATCCGCTGCGAACCGCCTTGCGCGCGCATCGGCTGGAATGGACGTACGGAACCGGCTTTGGAGACGTGATGCTGCCGTTCTATCACCCCGGCACCATGCTGTTCGCCGCCTTCGTGGTGACGGTGGCGGTACACCGCAGCCCGCCGCGCGTGGTGGGGGCATCGATGGTAGCGGCGGCGCGCCGGTTGCCGCAGGTGGCCATCGCGCTCCTGGCGGTGCTGACGTTGGCGCGCTTCATGGTGCATGGGGGGCTGATCGAAGCCCTCGCGCTGGGGGCGACCACGCTGTTCGGGCGGCTATGGCCACTGGCGGTGCCGTTGGTGGGCGCGTTGGGATCGTTCGTCACCGGGTCGGGAACGGCATCGAACATCATCTTCGCGAACTTCCAGGTTGCCGCCGCCGATGCGGTTCGCCTGCCGCATGGGCTGGCGCTGGCGGGGCAAAGCGTGGGTTCCGCGATCGGCAACATCATGGCGCCGCACAACATCGTGGCCGGTACCGCGACGGTGGGACTGGTGGGGCGGGAGGGGGAAACGCTCTCGCGCACGGTGCCGATCTGCCTTGCTTACGCGGCGGCTGCAGGCGCCCTGTTGCTGCTGCTGCAGGTCGTGCTGCCTTAGAGGGCCGGTGCCGCCTCAAAATGCCCTTTCGGGCATTTTTCAAACAGCCCCTTACTTCTCGCGGAACTTTCCGACAGCGATTTTCAGAGCTCACTTGGCTTGTTTTACTTTACGTGACGTAAACCACGTTCTTGCGAAATCGCATCCACTTTATTCAACAGTTTTTAAATGCGCTTGACTTGATCGTGGCGATGATTGTCTTATCCGCGTAATAATTGGCGGCGACAGGGTGCTCAGGGCGCTGGCGGTCTCTTCCGAAAGTTTCGCGGCAGGCCCCTGAACGCCTGCCCGCAAGGGAGTGCGTCCTCAGATCCGGAAGTGATCCGATCATGAGGACGTCATTTTCCGCCTCCTGTCTCAAGTTACCACCGAGTGCGACAGGAGGCGGAAAATACCCCGCCTTTTCCTTTTGCGTTCTGTTTTCGCGGCGATGGAATGTGTTTTGCGCAAGTCGAGTTGATGGGCATTGTGTCATCGGCAAGTCGCGCACGTCTGCAATAGTTTCCCTCATCTGATCCGTCTCGATTGATGATCGGAATTTTGCATGAAGGTCAGTACAATGCGGCCTTTGATCGCATCGCGGATTCTGGCAATGTCCCGCAATCGACAGGCGATTCCGGCGGCTTCGGTCTCTTGTTCCGGCCATTGTTCCGACAAGTCTCCACGGCATCCGTAAACGTCTGCGTGCCTCCGGCTATTCCATGACGTGAGCCCCCCAGAAGCCCGAAAGAGGATCAAAAAAGGCAGCCGGGAAGAGGAACCAACAAGGAGAAAATCCATGGACGCGAAGACCAGTGGCTGCCCGATGCACGGCGAACCCGTGCGATCGCTCCTCGGACGTACCAATCGTGACTGGTGGCCCAACCAGCTCAGCCTCGACATCCTGCAGCAGGGCGGCACCAATCCCAGCCCGATGGATCCGGATTTCGATTATGCCACCGCCTTCAAGTCGCTCGATCTTGCCGCGGTAAAGGCAGATCTTACTGCGCTGATGACCGACAGCCAGCCGTGGTGGCCGGCGGATTACGGGCACTATGGCCCGTTCCTGATCCGCATGGCCTGGCACAGCGCCGGCACCTATCGCATCGGTGACGGGCGCGGCGGGGCCGGGCAGGGCGATCAGCGCTTCGCTCCGCTCAATTCCTGGCCGGATAACGCCAATCTGGACAAGGCGCGCCGCCTGCTCTGGCCGGTGAAGCAGAAGTACGGCGCCAAGCTTTCCTGGGCGGATCTGATGATCCTGGCCGGCAATGTCGCCTTCGAATCGATGGGCGCGCCGGTGCTGGGCTTCGGCGGCGGACGTGAGGACGTCTACGAGCCGGAGATCGCCGTCTATTGGGGCACCGAAGAGCAATGGGTGGGCCAGGGCGCCGAAACGCGCATCCAGCCGGACAAGGAAATGGTGCTCGAAAACCCGCTGGCGGCGATCCAGATGGGCCTGATCTACGTCAATCCCGAAGGCCCCGGCGGCAATGCCGATCCGCTCGGCTCGGCGCGCGATGTGCGCGAGACGTTCGCCCGCATGGGCATGGACGATGTCGAGACGGCGGCGCTCACCGTGGGCGGGCACACGTTCGGCAAGTGCCACGGTGCGGGCGATGCCGCCAAGGTCGGCCTTGAGCCGGAGGGCGCCGATATTGCGCAGCAAGGGCTCGGCTGGCTGAGCGGGCATGAAAGCGGATTTGGCGATCACACGATCACCTCCGGCCTTGAAGGCGCCTGGACGCCCACGCCTACCCAGTGGGACATGGGCTTCCTGCACATGCTGCTCGATTACGAGTACGAACTCGTGCACAGCCCCGCCGGCGCGCAGCAATGGCAGCCGGTGAACCAGAAGCCGGAAGACATGGCGCCCGGCGCGCACAGTCCCGACCGGCGCCTGCCGACCTTGATGACCACGGCCGACATGGCGTTCAAGGCAGACCCCGAATACCGCAAGATCCTGGAACGCTTCCGCGCCGAACCGGCGTGGCTGGAGGACCAGTTCGCGAAGGCCTGGTTCAAGCTCTGCCACCGCGACATGGGTCCGAAGGCCCGCTACCTCGGCGCCGATGTACCGGCGGAGGACTTCATCTGGCAGGACCCGCTGCCCAAGGCCGACGGGTCCGCAATCGGCGCCGCGGATGTCTCCGCGCTGAAGGAGAAGATCGCCGCTTCGGGCCTTTCGGTGGCCGAACTGGTGTCCACCGCATGGGCCTCCGCCGTGACCTACCGCCAGTCGGACCATCGCGGCGGCGCCAATGGTGCGCGCATCCGTCTGGCCCCGCAGAAGGACTGGGAAGTCAACGAACCGGCCAAGCTGGCCAAGGTCCTTGGCGTCTATGAGGGCATCAAGGCTGGGTTCGGCAAGTCGGTCTCCATCGCCGACCTGATCGTGCTGGGCGGCAGTGTCGGGATCGAGAAGGCGGCTGCCGATGCCGGCACCCCCATCGAAGTGCCGTTCACGCCGGGCCGCGTCGATGCCACGCAGGAACAGACCGACGTGCACGGCTTCGCCGTTCTCGAACCGCGCGTGGACGGCTTCCGCAACTACATCCAGGTGCCCTACAACGTTCCCACCGAGGAACTGCTGGTGGACCGCGCGCAACTGATGGGCCTCAGCGCCCCGCAGATGACCGTGCTGGTGGGCGGTCTGCGCGTGCTGGGTGCCAACTTCGGCGGTTCGAAGGACGGGGTATTCACAACCCGCGAGGGGCAGTTGACCAACGACTTCTTCGTCAACCTGCTCGACATGAAGACTGCGTGGAAGCAAGTGGATGAGCAAGCGGACGAGACCTTCGTCGGCACTGACCGTGCCAGCAACCAGCAGAAGTGGACGGCGACGCGGACGGACCTTGTGTTCGGTTCCAACTCGCAGCTTCGCGCGCTGAGCGAAGTCTATGCCGCCGCCGATGCGGGCCAGAAGTTCGTGCGCGACTTCGTGGCCGCATGGGTGAAGGTGATGGACGCCGATCGCTTCGATCTGGCGTAATTGCCCAGGAGAATGCCCCAAGGGGCATTCTCCTGTTCGGCACCGGCCCGCTCCCCCACCCGACCACTCACGAGTGTACCCTTGATGGGTGGTCGGGTGGGGGAGCGGGCCGGTGCCGAACCAGAAATTCGCTCTTCCGCGAATTTTCTGGCAGATAGCTCATCGAAGTAGGGAAGGGGCGGGGGAGTACGATCTCCCGCCCCTTTCTCGTGCCCGCCATGGTCGCGCCCACCGCTTCTGAAAATCGGATATAAAGATATCTTTATATTTGCGTCCGACGGATCGAACGGGTAGGGACGGCACCATCGCGGCACCCTTCGCCATCCCGGTGCGGGGGCCGCAGAGGCAACACTTCCAGGAGTTCGCGCCCGTGGCCACGACCACCGCCCCCGACTACGCCATTGCAGACATCTCGCTCGCCGATTTCGGCCGTACCGAGATCGCCATCGCTGAAACCGAAATGCCCGGCCTGATGGCGCTGCGCGAGGAATTCGGCGCATCGCAGCCGCTCAAGGGCGCGCGCATCACCGGTTCGCTGCACATGACGATCCAGACCGCCGTGCTAATCGAGACGCTGGTCGCTCTCGGTGCCGACGTGCGCTGGGCCACCTGCAACATCTTCTCCACGCAGGACCACGCCGCCGCTGCCATCGCCGCGCGCGACATCCCCGTGTACGCGATCAAGGGCGAGAGCCTGGCCGAGTACTGGGACTATGTAGGCCGCATCTTCGACTGGTCGAGCGAGGGTAACCCGGACCTCACCTGCAACATGATCCTGGACGACGGTGGCGACGCCACCATGTTCGCGCTCTGGGGCGCCCGCGTCGAAGCCGGCGAACCGCTGTTCGAACCCTCGAACGCCGAGGAAATCGAATTCGTCCGCGCGCTCAACGCCTTCCTCAAGGCGAAGCCGGGCTACCTCTCACGCACCGTCAACGCCATCAAAGGCGTTTCGGAAGAGACCACCACCGGCGTGCACCGTCTCTACCACCTCGCCAAGGACGGCAAGCTGCCGTTCCCCGCGATCAACGTGAACGATTCGGTCACCAAGTCGAAGTTCGACAACCTCTATGGCTGCAAGGAATCGCTGGTCGACGCGATCCGTCGCGCCACCGACGTGATGCTGGCCGGCAAGGTTGCCTGCGTTGCCGGGTTCGGCGACGTCGGCAAGGGTTCGGCCGCTTCGCTCCGCAATGGCGGCGCCCGCGTGATGGTCACCGAAATCGACCCGATCTGCGCCCTTCAGGCCGCCATGGAAGGCTATGAAGTCGTCACCATGGAAGACGCCGTGAAGCGCTGCGACATCTTCGTCACCGCCACCGGCAACGAAGCCGTCATCACCGGCGAGCACATGGAAGCGATGAAGGACAAGGCGATTGTCTGCAACATCGGCCACTTCGACAGCGAGATCCAGATCTCGGCGCTCGACAACTACGACTGGAAGGAAGTGAAGGCCGGTACCGACCTCGTGACCTTCCCGGACGGCAAGCAGATCATCGTGCTGGCCAAGGGCCGTCTGGTGAACCTGGGCTGCGCCACCGGCCACCCCAGCTTCGTCATGTCGTCCAGCTTCACCAACCAGACGCTCGCGCAGATCGAACTCTTCACCAAGAACGACGAGTACGAGAATAAGGTCTACGTGCTGCCCAAGCACCTCGACGAGAAGGTCGCCGCGCTGCACCTCGAAAAGCTGGGCGTGAAGCTCACCAAGCTTTCGAAGAAGCAGGCCGACTACATCGGCGTGCCGGAAGCCGGTCCGTTCAAGCCGGACCACTACCGCTACTGATTTGTTTGGTCGGGAATGCCCATCCGGGCATTCCCGATGCGGCACCAGCCCACTCCCCCACCCGACCACCCATCAGGATACACTCGTGGGTGGTCGGGTGGGGGAGTGGGCTGGTGCCGCAAAATTCGCCTTTGGCGAATTTTCAAACAACGCCTAACCCGCGAACAACATGGGGAGAGTACCGGCACTGCGGTACTCTCCCCATTGTCTTTGTGGCCCCGGGACAGCATAGCCAGAGGCTAATGGATCACGAACGCTTCGTACCCCTTATCATCGGGCTGCTTCTCGCCGCATGGATGCTGGCGGCAGCCTGGGCGGTGCTATCCGCAAGAGGCCGCCAGAAGCGCGCGGAAGCGCAGCTTCGCTCCGCCCGGCGCCTTGCCCGCATGGTGGAGGAATCGCCGGCGATTCCACTGCTGGTCCGCTCCGACGGCCGCATCGAAGGCCCGCCGCGCGTCGCGCAGTGGCTGGGTTTCGAGACGGTGCCGCAGTTTCTTTCCGAACTGGACGGCGGCGATCGCGGCTTGCCTGCCGACAAGCTGGCCGAACTGACTGAGGCAGTGCGCCGCGTGCAGAAGAGCGCCGCGCCTTTCCGCATGGTCGTCACTCCGCGCAATTCCGCCCGTTCGCTGGCGCTGCGCGGACACCTGGCCGATCCGCAGGTCTCGCCCGGCGGGGCAGCGCTGGTCTGGCTCTTCGACTTTTCGGACAGCGAAGGCGAACTCGTTCGCCTGCGCGACGAAGCCGCCCGTGCGCGCGGCGATTTCACCGCACTGGTCTCGCTGATCGAGGCCGCACCGATGCCGATGTGGTTCCGTCGTCCGGACGGCGAACTTCAGCTGGTGAATTCCGCCTATGTCACGGCTGTCGGCGGCGAAAGCGCGCAGGGCGTTGTCGCGGCTGGCACCGAACTGGTGGAGATCGTCGACGGCGTCAGCCCCTCGCAAGTGGCGCGCATCGCCGCGCAGAAGGGCGCGCCGATCCAGCGCATCGTCTCCACCACGATCGACGGCCAGCGCCGCGCCATGCGCGTCAGCGATCTGCCGCTGGGCGAGGATGGCGTTGCCGGATACGCGGTGGACATCGAAGACCTTGAGGAAATGTCGCGATCCTTCCGCGCGTTCCGCGATGCCCAGCGCGCCTTGCTCGATCAGCTTTCCGCCGGCGTTGCGCAGTTCGATGGCCGCAAGCGGCTCAGCTTCGCCAACCAGCCGTTCCAGCGCCTGTTCAAGCTCGACCAGAAGGCGCTGCAGGACCCGCCGGTGTTCGAGCGTTTGCTGGATGCCGCGCGCGATGCCCAGCGCGTTCCCGAAGTGCGCGACTTCCCCGCATGGCGGCGCGAGAAGGGCGCCTGGTTCGCCTCCAGCGAAAGCCATGAGGAAGCCTGGACGCTGTCCGATGGTACCCACTTGCGCATCGTCGCCCAGCCGCTGCCCGATGGCGGCCTGCTGCTGATCGCGGAAGATCGCACCGAGCAATTGCGCCTCTCCGCCGTGCGCGACACGCTGTTGCGCACGCGGACGGCGATGTTCGACAGCCTTTACGAATCGGTGGCCGTCTTCGCGCCCGATGGCCGCGTGCAGCTCTGGAATCGCCGCTTCGCCGCCGACTGGGGCCTGGAGAGCGACTTCCTGGACACCCATCCGCATGTCGAGGCGCTGCTCAAGAAGATCGCCCCGCGCCTCAAGCGTCCGGCAGAGGCCGAGGTGGTCGGCGGCGCCGTGCGCGCTGCCGCGCTCGACCGTTCGCACAAGGGCGGTCGCATCGCCTTGGCGGACGGGCGGATGCTGGAATATGCGGGCGTGCCGCTGCCGGACGGCAACGGCCTGCTGGCAGTGCTGGACATCACGGATTCGCAGAAGGCCGAAGCCGCGCTGCGCGAAAGCAACGAGGCGCTGATCGAGGCGGACGCGATCAAGACGCGCTTCCTGGCCAAGATCAGCTACGAACTGCGCACCCCGCTCACCTCCATCGGCGGTTTCGCCGAACTGCTGGAAGCGGGCGTGGGCGGTGATCTCAACCCCGGCGGGCACGAATATGTCGCCGCCATCCTCGCCTCGGTCGACCAGCTTGGTGAGCATATCGACAGCCTGCTCGACCTTTCGCAGAGCGAGGCCGGCCTGCTGCCGCTCAAGAAGGAAGAGATTGACCCGATGCCCTTCATCCGGGCCGTGGTGGAGGAGCGCTCAGCCCGCCTCGAACGCGCCGGGCTGGTGCTCGATCTGCGTGCGGACGGATTGTTGCGGCCGTTCCAGGGGGACCGTCGCCGCCTTGCCCGCGCGGTCGGCCACCTTGTCGACAATGCCATCGCCGCCTCGCCGCGGGGGCAGCGCGTCCTCGTCCAGATGGCGCGGCGCAAGTCGTCCGAAGGTGAGGACGTGGTGCAGATACTCGTGCAGGATCGCGGGCAAGGCATGGACAGTCGCAGCCTCGCGCTGGCGCTGGACGGCATGAAGCAAAGCGCCGACGGCAAGAGCGTGGAGCGCAGCCAGGGCCTTGGTCTGCCGCTGGCGCGTCAGCTTGTCGAGGCGCACGGCGGCGCGCTGCGCCTCGTTTCGGAGCGCGGCAAGGGGACCAGTGCCGTGGTGGAGTTGCCCGAATGAAGATCGCGCTTCCGGACCTGGCGGCGATGGACCGTTTCGGCCGCGCCATTGCCGATGTTTTGCGTGCCGATGACGTGGTGGCGCTGGAAGGGGGGCTGGGCGCGGGAAAGACCACGCTGGCCCGCGCGATCATCGCCGGGCTGGGGCATGAGGGCGAAGTGCCGTCGCCCAGTTTCGCCATCGTCGAAGTCTACGACCCGCCTGCTGTGCGCTTGCCGCTGGTCCATGCCGATTTCTACCGCCTTGCCCATCCGTCGGAGGCGGACGAGATCGGGCTGGACGACTATCGGCAGGGCGCCGCGCTGATCGCGGAGTGGCCCGATCACGCCGGCGGTTTCACGCATGAGCCGGGCTGCCTCTCGATTACGTTGGAAGTTGCGGAAGAGGGGCGGATCGCCATTGTCGAAGCGGGGACGGATTGGGTAGGGCGAATCCCGAAATGAGCACGATTCCCGCTAACCTCCCCGAGGGCCTTGAGCCTTTCCTTGCCGATGCCGGCTGGCACGGCGCCACTGTCGAACCGCTGGTCGGTGACGCATCCTTCCGTCGCTATTTTCGGGTGCGCGGATCGCACGGCGAATGCGCGATGCTGATGGACGCGCCGCCGCCGACCGAGGATCCGCAGCCCTTCCTGCGCGCCGCGCGCTGGCTCGACGCGAACGGCATGCGCCCACCGCGCATCCTGGCCGAGCGGGCCGATCGCGGGCTGGTGCTGATGGAAGACTTCGGCGATGCGCGCATGCGCGACTATATCGACCAGTGGCCGGACGACGAGCGCGCGATCTATCGCGGCGCCGTCGATGCGCTGGTGCAGCTTCACAAACTGCCGCCCGGGCCGTTCCTCGACTATTCGATGAGCGAGTATCAGCGCGAGGTACGCCTGTTCCTTGAATGGTATGCCCCTGCGCAGAACCTCTACGTCGACGCTGCCGGCTTCACGGCCGCGTGGGAAAGCGTGCTGGGTGAGATGCTGCCCCGCCAGCGCCCCGGCGTCACCGTGCTGCGCGACTATCATGCCGAAAATATCATGCTGCTCGGCGCGCTGGAAAAGCAGGGCCTGCTGGACTTTCAGGACGCGCTGGTCGGCCACCCCGCCTATGACCTCGTCTCGCTGCTGCAGGACGCCCGCCGCGACGTTTCGCCCGAGCTTGAGGCGGAGATGTTCGACCACTATCTGCGCGCGACCGGCGTCGATGCGGAAACCTTCCTGGCCGATTACGCCCGCCTTGGCGCGCAGCGGAACACCAAGATCGTCGGCATTTTCGTGCGCCTGTTCAAGCGTGACGGTAAGCCGCGCTACCTCGACCTGATCCCGCGCGTCTGGGCCCAGCTGGAGCGCGATCTCGCCCACCCGGCGCTGGAGCCGGTGGCGCGCTGGTTCGATGCCAACGTGCCCGACGAACTGCGCGCGGCCAATGGCGGGAGCTTCACGGCATGAACCAGAACCCGCTCGCCAGCGATACGGCGATGGTGCTTTCCGCCGGCATCGGCAAGCGGATGCGCCCGCTGACGGCCACCCAGCCCAAGCCGCTGGTGCGCGTGGCGGGCAAGTCGCTGATCGACCATACGCTGGACAAGCTGGAAACGACCGGTGTCACCAAGGCCGTGGTCAACGTCCACTACCTTGCCGATGCGCTGGAGGGCCACCTGAAGGTCCGCCGCAAGGGGCCGGAGATCGCTGTTTCGGACGAGCGCGAGCAACTCCTCGAGACCGGTGGCGGCATGGTCAAGGCCGCGCCGTTGCTGCCGGAGACATTCTTTTGCCTCAACAGCGACAACATCTGGCTCGACGGGCCGGAAGACGTGTTCCACGAACTCTCGCTGGCGTGGGATGAGAACACGATGGACGCGCTGCTGCTGCTGGTGCCGCATCCGCGCGCAATGAATTATCGGGGGGAGGGCGACTTCCACCTCGATACCATGGGCCGCGTCACCCGCCGCAAATTCGGCCATGTCGCGCCGTTCATCTATTCGGGCATCCAGCTGGTATCGAAGCGCCTGCTGCGCGATGCGCCGGAAGGCCCGTTCTCCACGAACCTCCTGTGGACCCGCGCGATCGAGGAAGGCCGCCTGTTCGGCATCGTTCACACCGGCCTGTGGTTCGAAGTTGGCTCGCCGGACATGATCAAGCCCACCGAGGAATGGCTGACCCGTGCCTGATAGGGGCGGGCCGAAAGTCTACTCCATCGCAGCGCATCGCGGGTTCGCCGATGCCCTCGTGGCCGGGCTTGCCCCGCGTTACGGGCAGGGGGAGCTTGGCCTTGCCCGGCTGACCTTGCTGCTGCCCAGTCGCCGCGCGGTCCGCACGGTGACGGAGGCGTTCGTGCGCCATGCCGGCACTGTCGAAACGCCTGGCCTGCTGCTGCCGCGCATGGTCGTGGTAGGCGATCTGGACCTCGATGAGACGCTGGGCCCGCTGCTCGATCCGCTGGGCGCGGCGGACATCGCGCCTGCCGCCGATCCCACCCGCCGCTGGTTGCGGCTCGCCCATTACTTGCGCGAAGTCGACGGCGATGCTGCGGGGAAGGGCGCGGCCTTGTTGCGCCGTGCGTGGGAACTGGGCCGGACGATGGACCGCTTGCTGGTCGAGGGCATTGCCCCGCTCGACCTGATGAGCGAGCGCGTGATCGGCGTCGTCGGCGAACTCGCCAGCCACTGGACCGACAATACCCGCACGTTCCTGAAAGTGCAGCAATATTGGCTGGCGGAACTTGCGACGCGGGGCGAGATCGACGCGCCCGAACGCCGCAACCAGCTGTTCGAGCACGCCGCCCGCGAATGGCGCGCCGCCCCGCCCGCCTTCCCGATCGTTGCGGCCGGCGTTACCAGTGCGTCCCCCGCGCTGGCGAAATTGCTGCGCGTGGTGAGCGAACTGCCCGAAGGCAGCGTAGTGCTGCCGGACTTCGACCTCTCGCTGCCGCAGGATGTGTGGGAGGAACTTGGCACGGCCGGCAATCCGGCAGAGCCCGAGGACCCGCCGTTCGGCGCGCATGACGCGGTGACGCACCCGCAATATCACCTGAAGCTGCTGCTGAACCGCATGGGAATCGGTCGCGATGAAGTGGCGGCGTGGCACCGCTCCGGCCCCGGCGCTTCGCCGCCTTCGCGCAGCACAGTGATCTCCAACCTGTTCCTGCCGCCGCAGGCCTCCACGACGTGGGTGGCGCTGGAGGCGGAGCAGCGCCGCCTGCCCGGCGTGCGCCTGATGGAAAGCGCGCATCCCGAACAGGAAGCGCAGGCCATCGCCATTCTGGTACGTCAGGCGCTGGAAGTGCCCGAGCGCCGCGTGGCGGTCATCACCCCCGATCGCGGCCTTGCCGCGCGCGTCGTTGCACATCTCACGCGCTGGGACATTGCCGCCGACGACACCGCCGGCCTGCCGCTTTCGCAGACTGCTGCCGGCCGTCTGATGCTGTTGCTGGCCGAAGTCATGGCCGATCAGGCGGCGCCGGTGCCGCTGATCGCGCTTCTGGTCCATCCGCTTGCCGGTGCCGGCGAAGGCCGCGCGCGCTGGCTGGAAGCGGCTCGCAAGCTGGATCGGGACTTGCGCGGGCCGCGCCCCGGTGGCGGTCTTGCCGCGCTGGCCGAGATCGCGGAAGCGCGCAAGCTCGGCGACTGGTGGGCCGAGGTCGAGGCCGTGCTGGCGCCGCTCTTCGCTTTGGAAGAAGGCGATCCGCTTGAGCTGATGCTGGGCAAGCTGGCCGATGCCGCCGAATTGCTTTGCGGAGAGGCGATCTGGTCCGGCGCGGACGGGCGCTCGCTCAGTGCCATGGTGGAGGAACTGCGCGCCGCCGCCGCTTCGGCCGGAACGCTGTTCGATCCGCGCGAACTCCACGCCATGCTGCGCGATGTGATGGACCGCGCGGCGGTACGCCCGCCGTGGGGCGGCCACCCACGCGTATCGATCTACGGCTTGCTGGAAGCGCGCATGAGCCGCGCCGATCTGGTCATCTGCGGCGGACTGGTGGAGGGCACCTGGCCGGCCTCTCCCTCGCAGGACGCGCTGCTGCCGCCCGCCGTGCTGCGCGCGCTGGGTGTGCCGGGGGCGGACTTCCGCATCGGCCTTGCTGCGCACGATTTGGCCGCAGCATTGGGCGCGCCCGAAGTGGTGCTCAGCTGGGCGCTGCGCGATGCGGGAGGCCCGGTGATCCCCTCGCGCTTCGTGCTGCGCGTCAAGGCACTGCTGGGCGATCAGGCGGAGCGCCATATCGAGACCGAGGCACTGCGCCTTGCGCGCATGATCGACGACGCAACCCCGGTTCCCCCGCATCCGCGCCCCCAGCCGATGCCGAGCGCGGAACAGCGCCGGGTGGACCTTTCGGTCACCGGGCTCGACCGTTTGCGCGGCGACCCTTACGAATTCTACGCCAATGCCATCCTTGGCCTCTCGCGGCTCGATGCGCTGGATGCGGAGCCAAGCGCGGCGTGGAAGGGCGAAGTCGCGCACCTCGTGATGGAGCGCTGGCACCGCGCGGGCGAGCCGGTCGACGGCTTGCACACGATCGCGCAGCAAGTCTTGGTGGAAAAGAACGCCCACCCGCTGATGCGCGCGCTCTGGTGGCCGCGTTTGTCCGCAGCGCTCGATACGTTCCGTGATCTCGTGCTGGCGCACAAGACCCATGGCCGCCGCGTCATCGCCACGGAGGCGAAGGGCGGCATGGATTATCGCGGCATCAAGGTTCACGGCCGGGCCGACCGCATCGACCGACTAGCGGACGCTAAGCTGGGGGTGGTGGACTACAAGACCGGCTCTCCGCCGACCACGCGCCGCGTGGAAGAGGGCTTTGCGCTGCAGCTTGGCCTTGTCGCCATGATTGCCGAGGCGGGCGGGTTCAAGGACCTGGACGACAATGTGATCCACGGCGAGGCGGAGGCGTTCGAATATTGGTCGATGGCCAAGAACAAGGACACCATCGGCTACACCACCACGCCGATCAAGGAAGGCAGCAAGCGCACCGGCGTGCTGCTCGATGAGTTCATGCCGCATACCGAGGACTATCTGAACGACGCGCTCGACCGCTGGATTCTCGGGACCGAGCCGTTCACGGCAAGGCTCAATCCGGAGCTGGGCTCCTACGCCGATTACGATCAGCTGATGCGGCTGGACGAGTGGATCACCTCGCTGGGCGGCCGATCTGAGCCCAAGACGGGAGACGGCGCATGAGCGGCCCGGCAACCGTCCATCCACTGCACGGCAACCAGATGCGCGCGGTCGATCCGCGTGACAGCGTCTGGCTTTCCGCATCGGCGGGCACCGGCAAGACGCAAGTTCTGTCCTCGCGCGTGCTGCGACTCTTGCTGCAGGAAGGCGTATCGCCTTCACAGGTCCTGTGCCTCACCTTTACCAAGGCCGGCGCCACCGAAATGGCCGCGCGTATCAACGGGACGTTGGCCGAATGGGTGCGTCTGGAAGAGACGCAGCTGTTCCTGCGCCTTGATGCCATCGGCGCGCCCACCGATCCCGAAACGATGGCGCGGGCGCGCACGCTGTTCGCGGCCGTGCTCGATTGCCCCGGCGGGGGGCTGCGGATCGATACCATCCACGCGTTCTCGCAGTGGCTACTGGCGACGTTTCCGCTGGAGGCCGGGCTGGTTCCCGGCACTCGCCCGATGGAGGACCGCGAGCGCACTTTGCTGGCGCGGCAGGTATTGTCCGATCTGCTGGTGGAGGCGGAAGAGGCGGCGCTTGGCGACACGCACTTGCTGCGCGCCATCGCCCAGCTTTCGCTGCGGCATGGTCCGGACTCGGTGATGGACTTCCTGCTACGCTGCGCTTCGGCGCGGGAGGCGTGGTTCGGGCCGGGATCGTGGCAGGCGGGCGACATGCGCGATCATGTGCTGCGCCTGCTGGGGCTGCCCGCCGATGCCGGTGAGGACATGCTGGCGGCCATGTGCGCGGACGATCAGTTCGACGTCCGTTCGTTGCGCCGCTGCTGCGAGGTGCTCGCCGAGTGGAACACCGCCACCGCGCACAAGGCGACCGACGTGCTGGTGCCCTGGCTCATGCATTCGCCCGCCAAGCGCGCGGAGCAGGTGGAGGACCTCTACGGCGCGCTGTTCACCAAGGACGATGCTGTCCGCAGCGCGAAGAACCTTGCGAAGTTCGAGCCGGATTACGAAGGCTATGCCTCGCGCGTGGGCGAGTGTCTGGTCCGCATCCGCGAGGTGAAGGCGATGCTGGGGCTGGCCGACCGGCTGGTGCCCGCGCTGCGCCTTGGCCGCGCCTTCGCCATCGCCTGGGACGAGGCGAAGCAGCGCGAAGGCTTGATCGATTTCGACGACCAGATCCGCCGCGCCGCCGATCTCTTGCGCGGGCAGGCTTCCGCCGACTGGATCCGCTACAAGCTGGACCGCCGTTTCGATCATATTCTTGTCGACGAGGCGCAGGACACCAACGCTGCGCAGTGGGACATAGTCTTCGCCATGGCGGAGGAGTTCTGGGCCGGAGAAGGGCAGCGCTCTGATCTGATGCGCACGCTCTTCGTGGTGGGCGATTACAAACAGGCGATCTTCCGCTTTCAGGGCACCAGCCCGGAAAACTTCCGCCGCGCGGCGGAACGCGTGCGCGGCATGATGGACGATGCTGCGGACAATGCCGACGTGCTGCGCAGCGCGATCATGCCGCGTCGGCTGGTCGAACTCGGGCTCGATCGCAGCTTCCGCACAGCGCAGAAAGTGCTCGATTTCGTGGATGAGGCCATTGGCGGCATCGGCCACGGCAACTTCGGTCTCGACCGTCCGGCCGAACGCCATGTCGGGCAGGAGCGACCCGGCTATGTCGCGCTGTGGCAGCCGGTGGCCGAGGAAGTGGAGGAGGAAGAACCTCTCGAAACCGACGACGCCGACGGCGCGCAGCCCAACTGGCTTTCCCGTCCGGATCGCCAGATGGCGGAGCGTATCGCCCGTCAGGTGCGCGAATGGCTGGACGAAAGCGGCCCCGGCTTCGCGCTCCACAAGGGCAAGCCGCGTCGCGCGGGGGCGGGGGACATCATGGTTCTGGTGCGCCAGCGCAAGGAACTGGCCGGGCTGATCGTCGCGCGGCTCCATGCCGCAGGCGTGCCGGTGGCGGGCGTCGACCGTCTGCGTCTGGGCGCGCCGCTGGCGGTGAAGGACCTGATCGCCGCGCTGCGCTTTGCGGTGCAGCCGCTGGACGACCTGACGCTCGCCAGCCTGCTCGTTTCGCCGCTAGTGGGCTGGAGTCAGGAGCAATTGCTGCGCTTCGGGCACCGTGCGAAGGGCGTGCGCCTGTGGGATCATTTGCGCACGCAATCCGGCCCCGAAATTGGCGTGGCCATGCAGCAATTGGGCGAACTGCTGGCGCGGGCCGATTATGCGCCGCCGCAGGCCATGCTGCACTGGCTGCTGGTCGGCCCATGGCAGGCGCGGCGCAAGCTGGTCGCGCGACTGGGCAGCGAGGCCAACGACCCGATCGACGAACTGGTCAATGCCGCGCAGGCCTATGTCATGACCGACACGCCCAGCCTCGCGGGCTTCCTCGCGTGGTTCGACGCGGGTGACGGCGAATTGAAGCGAGAGGCCGATGCCGCGCAGGGACTCGTCCGCGTGATGACCGCGCATGGATCGAAGGGCCTGCAGGCGCCCATCGTCATCCTTGCCGACGCCACCGGCAACCCCGAGGCGGCGCGGGAGCGCGGTTTCGAACTCTCCGACCCGCGCGACGCGCGCCGCAAGGTGCCGCTGCCGCCGCTGTCGAAGGACGAGAAGGCCGGCCGCATCGCCGCGCAGATCGCCGAAAACCGCGAAGGGGACGAGCAGGAACACTGGCGCCTGCTCTACGTCGCCATGACCCGCGCCGAGGAAGCGCTGTTCGTCGGCGGTGCGCTGGGCAAGCGCGACAAGGACGGCCCGGCCGAAAAGAGCTGGTTCGCCCGCCTGCGCACTCTGTTCGAGGATGGGGCCGACGTGGAGGACGCGATCTGGGGCACGCGCTGCGATTACGGCACGCCGCCCGCGCCGCTGCCACCGGAAGTCCGCTCGGTGCAGCTACCGCTGCGTGAGCCGCTGCCGCGCTGGCTGGAGCGTGTCGCCCCCGCCGAACCGCGCCCGCCGCGCCCGCTTGCGCCGTCCGCGCTGGGCGAGGAGGATGCGCCCGATCCGCCGTTCCCGCCGGGCGCCGGCCGCGATGCCCTGCGGCGAGGTACGCTGGTGCACAAGCTGCTCGAACGCCTGCCGCAAGTTTCCGCCGACATGCGCGAGGAAGCGGGCTGGCAATGGCTCGCCCGCAATGCCGCCGATCTCGACGAAACGGCGCGTCAGTCCATGCTGGACAGTGCGCTGGCGGTGCTGGGCAACCCCGCGTGGGCCGATCTGTTCGGACCGCAGAGCCTTGCCGAAGTGCCGGTGGCCGCCGTCGTCGGCGGGCAAGTGGTGGCAGGCACGATCGATCGCCTGATCGTCGAGCCCGGCCGCGTGCGTCTGGTTGACTACAAGACGGCGCGCCGCCCGCCCGAACGACTGGAACAGGTGCCCAAGGGCGTGCTGCGCCAGATGGCGGCCTATGCTGCCGCGCTGGAAGTGGCCTTTCCGGGCCGCACGGTGGAGGTGGCCTTGCTCTACACGTCCGTCCCGCGCCTGATCGAAGTTCCGCACGCGGCGCTGGAGGCGAACAAGCCCGACTTTGCACAGGCTGAGTAAAGCTATGTGCGTCGGGACGTTGCCACGAAACAATTCGTCCCTAGATTGCGTTCAACCCGAGATACCCCCGAGGAGTTCAAGTTCATGGCGACCATTGCCGTTACCGACGCCAGCTTCGAAACCGACGTTCTGAAGTCGGACAAGCCCGTTCTCGTCGACTTCTGGGCCGACTGGTGCGGTCCCTGCAAGATGATCGGCCCCGCTCTCGAAGAGATCAGCGACGAACTGGGCGAGAAGGTGACCATCGCCAAGATGGACATCATGGCCAACACCGGCATCCCGGCCGAGATCGGCGTGAAGTCGATCCCGCTGATGGTGCTGTTCAAGGATGGCAAGCCCGTCGCCCAGAAGCTGGGCGCCGCGCCCAAGAGCGCGCTCAAGGGCTGGCTCGAAGGCGAACTCTGAGATTTCGCCGGGGACACGAACTCCCCGAGCAGTAAGCAAAAACCCCTCCGGCCGTAATGCCGGAGGGGTTTTTTGTTCGCGTGCCCGGCGGAAGACGTCGGGGTGTAGCGGACGTGTGGCAGCGGGGTGTCGATCCGGGCATGAAAGTTTCAGTCTTTGGGAGGGCAATCCGCGCACCCGTCCGAGCTAGCGCATCGTCGTCTTGGCCCTCGCGGCCGCGACGATCAATTCGGCGTGCGGAAGCTGGTCCAGCGCCAGCCGCTTCCATAGCGGTTGGTGGGCTATCTCGGTACACAGCGCTGCCCAAAAGGCGTTTTCCCCTGCAAGCGGATGTCCGGCGTTTGTAGGCCACGCGCGATGCAGCAGATTTCGCGCAAGATCGGCGTGTCCCGAAAGAGCCAGGTCGGCAAGCGTCTGAACTGTTGTTGGGGTGCCCGCACTGGATTCCGGTGGATAGAGCCGGGCTGCTGCGTGTCTGTCTTTCGCCCATTCGCCCAGTTCGTGGCGCATCGCTGTCAGGCGTGCATCTAATTGCTCGGCAGATGGAGGCAATCCGTTAACGGCTGCGAAATCGAGCGCGAAATCGCCGCCTTGCGGATTTGCTTTCCAGCGGACGGGTAGTTTCACGATCGCCGCCCCGGCATGCGGGGCACCGTTGAAGAACTCGATATTGAAAGGCAGTTCGAAGGCGGGTGAGGTGCCGTTCGAGTGTACCGCCACGCTGTCCATGCGTTCGCCCTGTAACTTACGGATAGTCAGTTCGGGCGTGAAGCTGATGACGAACAAATCGCCAAAACCACCTGATCCGCCGCTTTCTCCAAGGACCACCAGGCTGGGGGCCGATGCCGCAGAACTTGCGGTCCACAAGGGAGCCACCCCCATATACCTCGCGCCAAGCAGCGTAACCTTTTCTCCCTGTTGGACAGCGATGGCACGGCAATAATCGTCGCTATCGCCGCCCGGCGGGCAGGGCGTGACGATCACAGCATTGCTACCGTTCTGCCAGATTGTGCTCAAAGGCTGGGGCGCCGCCTCGGCAGAGCCGACGAGCGTCAGAGATGGAAAACTTGCCAGCAAAAATAGGGGGATACGCATCGAGGGCCGCCTGTGGAATGCGGCTTCAAGTCTCGTCCGGTTGGCGTCGTCGGTCAAGGTGGCACTCATGCCGTTTCAGGGGAATGCGATTTTCCTACATGGCGGCGGTCTGCCACTCTCCAAGAACACAAGGTTCTTTGAAATCGTCGGAAATCCGAGACTTTTCTGCCCGCAAGGTGACACTTTTCACAAGGTGACAGATTTTGTCCTGGACCGTGTCAACTGTGTCAACCGAAGTGTCACCTTGTAACCGTCAGCTTTCCAGTGCGGCAAGGCGGGTGGCGAGGCTTTCGAACAGCGCCGGGCTGGCGGCGCCGATCAGGCCTTTGCGACCGATCTCGTCGACGCGATAGGGGCTGCCGTCGGGGCGGGCGCACTTGCCGCCGGCTTCATTGAGGAACAACGCGCCGGCCGCATGGTCCCAGGGCAGCGTGCGTTCGAAGATCGCCACGTCGTTCTGGCCGAGCGCGAGGCGCGGATATTGCTCGGCGGCGCAGCGCGGAATGTCGACCATGCGGTAATGCGGGGCGACTTCGGTGCGCAGGCGTTCGCGGCGCGATTCGTCGGTGAAGATCAGGGAGATCGCGGCGACGGGCGGCTGCTCTCCGGTGGCGCGGGCAGTCAGGCGCTCCTCGTTCACCCAGGCGCCGCCATTGATGGAGGCGCGGCAGAAGCGGCCGGTCAGGCAGTCGAGAATCCAGCCGCCCAGCGTCTCGCCCTTGTCTGCCAGCGCGATTAGCATGCCGAACGGGGCCTGGCCGGATGCGAAGTTGTTGGTGCCGTCCAGCGGATCGACGATCCAGCAGAGCCGGTCCTTGAGCTTCAGCAGTTCGTCCTCGTCCGCGAAGGTGGCTTCCTCGCCCACGACGGCGGCTTCGGGGAGCAGGGCGGTGAGGCGCTCGGCCAGGATCGCCTCACTCTCGCGGTCGGCCACGGTGACGACGTCGTTCACCGCCTTGCTGATGATCTGCTCGCTCGACAGCGACTGGTAGTGCGGGAGGATCACATCGCGGGTGACCTCGCGCATGATCGTTTCGACTGCGGCGTTGAGCGAAGGAGTGATCATGCGGGAGGGCCTTTTAAGAACGATTAGGTGAGCGGGATCATGACCTGCTGCGCATAACCCTTGCGCTCACGGATGCGGGCGTACCATTCGGCTAGGGCCGGGAACTCGGGCTTCTCGAACGGCAGCGAGAACCAGGTGTAGGCGTAGACGCCCATCGGAATGTCACCGATGCCGAACTGCCCGCCAGAGAGCCACTGCTTCTCGCCGAGGTAGCGCTCCAGAACGGTGAGGTGGGCGGCGCATGCCTTCACGTCGCGCTCGATGGCGGGCATGTCCCACTCGCTCTGCGGAATGCGCGCCATCGAGAGGAAGGGCAGGCGCTGGGCGTCGGCATACGTGATCTGCCAGTCCATCCAGCGGTCGGCCAGCGCCCGGTCGATGGGATCGCGCTGGAACCAGCGCTCGCCGCCGTACTCGGCCGCCATGTAGCGCAGGATCGCGTTCGATTCCCAGAGGACGAGCTTGCCGTCCTCGATCATCGGCACCAGCCGGTTCGGGTTCTTGGCGAGGTATTCCTCGGTATAGCCGAACTGGCCGCCGATATCGTGGCGCACGTAGTTCAGGCCAAGTTCCTCGGCGAACCAGGCGACCTTCTTGACATTGTGGGAGTTCAGGCGCCCCCAGATCGTGAACACGGGTGCGGGCACGCTTAGCTCCTGTAATCGGCGTTGATCGAGATGTAGCCGTGGGTCAGATCGCAGGTCCACACGGTGGCAGCGCCTTCGCCAAGGCCAAGGTCAACCTCGATGGTGATATCCTGCCCCTTGAGGTGGGCGGCGACGGGGGCCTCGTCATAGTCGGCGAGCGGCAGGCCCTCACGCGCGGCCCAGGTGCCGCCGAAGCCGATGGAGAGCTTGTCGCGGTCGGCGGGTTCGCCCGCCTTGCCCACGGCCATGACGACGCGGCCCCAGTTGGCGTCCTCGCCCGCGATAGCGGTCTTCACCAGCGGCGAGTTGGCGATGGCCATGCCGACCTTGCGGGCGCTCTCGTCCGAGACGGCGCCGGAAACGGCCACTTCGATGAACTTCTGCGCACCTTCGCCATCGCGCACGACGAGGTGGGCAAGCTGGCGGCAGACGTCATGGATCGCGGCGGCAAAGGCATGGGCGCCGGGCGAGGCGATCGAGGACAGCGGCGCGTTGCCGGCCTTGCCGGTGGCGAAGGCCAGCACGGTGTCGCTGGTCGAGGTGTCCGAATCGACCGTGATGCAGGAGAACGTGCGGAAGTTCGCGGCGGAGAGGCACTCTTGCAGGAAAGCCGGCTCCACGGCGGCATCGGTGAAAATGTAGCCGAGCATCGTCGCCATGTCCGGGGCGATCATGCCCGATCCCTTGATGACGGCGGCGAGAGTGACCTTAGTGTCGCCGATCATCGCGGTGGCCGTGGCGCCCTTGGCGAAAGTGTCGGTGGTGGAGATGGTGTTCGCCACGTCCTCCCACGAGCAGGGCTCTGCGGTGAGCGCCTTCTCCACGCCTTCGCGGGCCTTGTCCTTTGGCAGCGGCACGCCGATCACGCCGGTGGAGGAGACGAAGACCTGCTCGCGCGGGCAGGCGACATGGGCGGCGACCTGATCCATGATCTGCTCCACCGCTTCGCGTCCGCGATAGCCGGTGAAGGCGTTGGAATTGCCCGCGTTGACGACCAGCGCGCGGGCATGGCCCTGCTTCACATTGTCGCGGCCCAGTTCGACTTCGCTGGAGCAGCACAGGTTCTTGGTGAACACGCCGGCGACGGCGGTGCCTTCGTCCAGCTCCACGTAAGTCAGGTCGCATCGCCCCCAGTCCTTGTACCCGGCACGCACGACGTGCGGGGTAACGCCGGCGATCGGCGGCATGGCGGGGAAGGGCGAGGCGAGCGGGGAGGTGGGATAGGCCATGGCGGGTGCGTAGCGCATGGTCATGACAGGTCAAGAGACGCTGTAATTACTGAGCGCCTCGCAAGTATCGCGGCGATCTTCCGTGCGTAAATCGGGCTACGGCGCTCTCTTGTGTGGACAGGGCGGAAAGCGGTCCCTATCTGATCCGCCATGGCAAACCGCCTGCTACTCACCCTGCTGGCCCTTCTTACGGGCCTTGCCGCGCAGATCGGCCCTGCCGAGGCGCGTGCGTCGCAGGTAGCCAGCCTGCAGGTGGTACTTACCGAAGCTGCCGTGGCCGCCAAGGCGCCGCGCGCGCCGGTTGCCCTGGCGCAATTGCCCGAACCGGGCCTGCGCAACACTCGCCGCCACGCGCCGCCGCTTGTCGCGGTGCCGGATTCGCCGGCGGTGCCTTCGGTTCTGACCGGGATAGACCGCGCGCGCGAATAGCGCGCCGGCTTCATTCGCACCTTCGCGAAACCTATTCACGCGCTCCGCCAAGGGCGGCTGCGCGCATATCCGACTTTCATGACTTAAAACGAAAAACAGGGATTTCCGCCATGTTCGGCGCACTCGCCAAGTCCATTTTCGGCTCGTCCAACGACCGCTACGTCAAGTCGCTCGACAAGATCGTCGCCCAGATCAACGCTTTCGAATCCGTCCTTGAGGCGATGAGCGACGACGAATTGGCCGCGCAGACCGCCAAGTTCCGTCACCAGCTGTCCGAAGGCAGCACGCTTGACCAGATCATGCCGGAAGCGTTCGCCACCGTGCGCGAAGCCTCGAAGCGCGTGTTCGGCATGCGTCACTTCGACGTGCAGCTGATCGGCGGCATCGTGCTCCACCGCGGCGAAATCGCGGAAATGCGCACGGGCGAGGGCAAGACCCTCGTCGCAACCACCGCGACCTACCTGAACGCGCTGGAAGGCAAGGGCGTCCACGTCGTCACCGTCAATGACTACCTCGCCCGCCGCGACGCGGAGCAGATGGGCAAGCTGCATGGTTTCCTGGGCCTCACCGTCGGCGTGATCGTGCCCAACCTCAACGAATACGAACGCCGCGAAGCCTATGGCGCCGACATCACTTACGGCACCAACAACGAGTTCGGCTTCGACTACCTGCGCGATAACATGAAGCATGAGCGCACCCAGATGGTGCAGCGCCCCTTCAACTTCGCGATCGTCGACGAAGTCGACTCCATCCTGATCGACGAAGCGCGCACGCCGCTGATCATCTCCGGCCCCACCGACGACAAATCGGAACTCTACATCCAGGTCGATGCCGTCGTTAAGCAGTTCCTTCCGGAGGACTACGAGACCGACGAGAAGACCAAGAACATCAGCCTGACCGAAGACGGTGTGGAAAAGGCGGAGCGTATGCTCGAAGCCGCCGGCCTGCTGGTCGGTTCGAACCTCTACGACGTCGAGAACACGCAGGTGGTTCACCATCTCGACCAGAGCCTGAAGGCCGTGGTCATGTTCAAGCGCGATACGGACTACATCGTGAAGGACGACAAGGTCGTCATCATCGATGAGTTCACCGGGCGCATGATGGACGGCCGCCGCTGGTCGAACGGCCTGCATCAGGCGGTGGAGGCCAAGGAAGGCGTGCGGATCGAGCCGGAGAACCAGACGCTCGCCTCGATCACCTTCCAGAACTATTTCCGCATGTACCCGAAGCTTTCGGGCATGACCGGCACGGCCGCCACCGAGGCGGCCGAGTTCTACGACATCTACAAGATGAACGTCGTCACCATCCCGACCAATGTGCCGATCCAGCGCATCGACGAGGAAGACGAGTTCTACAAGAACACGCTCGACAAGTTCGGCGCCATCGCCAAGCTGATCCGCGAAAAGCACGAGATCGGCCAGCCCGTCCTCGTCGGCACGGTGTCGATCGAGAAGTCGGAACTGCTGTCGGACTTCCTGACCAAGGAAGGCGTCAAGCACTCGGTGCTGAATGCCCGTTTCCACGAGATGGAAGCGCATATCGTCGCGCAGGCAGGCAGCCTTGGCGCCGTGACGATCGCCACCAACATGGCCGGTCGCGGTACCGACATCCAGCTCGGCGGCAACGTCGAGTTCCGCGTCGAGGACGAGCTGCGCGACATGCCCGAAGGGCCTGAGCGCGACGAAGCCATTGCCAAGATCAAGGCGGAAGTCGGCGAGCAGAAGCGTCTGGTGCTGGCCGCCGGCGGTCTCTGCGTGATCGGTACCGAGCGTCACGAAAGCCGCCGCATCGACAACCAGCTGCGCGGCCGTTCGGGCCGTCAGGGCGATCCGGGCCTTTCGAAGTTCTACCTCTGCCTTGAGGACGATCTGCTGCGCATCTTCGGTCCGGACACGCTGTTCGCCAAGATGATGAACAGCAACCTGGCCGATGGCGAGGCGATCGGGTCCAAGTGGCTGTCGAAGGCGATCGAGACCGCGCAGAAGAAGGTTGAGGCGCGCAACTATGAAGTGCGCAAGCAGGTCGTCGAATACGACGACGTGATGAACGACCAGCGCAAGGTGATCTACGAGCAGCGTTCGGACATCATGGATGCCGAGACCGTGGACGATGTCGTGGTCGACATGCGCACTGACACCGTCAACACCATTGTTGCAGATGCCTGCCCGCAGGGTTCGTACCCCGAGCACTGGAATGTCGAGGGCCTCAAGGCCAAGGCGGCCGAACTGCTCTCCCTGGAGGTGCCGCTTGACGCGTGGATCGACGAGGACGGCATCGATCCCGAACTCGTCGAGGAGCGCATTGCCGCCATGGCCGAAGCGCACATGGCCGAGAAGATGGCGAACGACGATCCGGCGATCTGGCGTCAGGTCGAAAAGTCGATCCTGCTCGACCGTATCGACCACTACTGGAAGGAGCACCTCGCCACGCTGGACGCGCTGCGTCAGGTGGTGTTCCTGCGCGCCTATGCCCAGAAGACGCCGATCAACGAGTACAAGACCGAAGCCTTCGGCCTGTTCGAACGCATGCTGGAAACGATCCGCGAGGACGTGACCCGCATTCTCTCGGTCAGCCAGCTGCAGATTCCAGAGCCGGTGCAGCTTCCGGAACTGCCGGACTTCCTGACCGGCCACATCGATCCGCTGACCGGCATCGACAACTCGAACGACGGCGACGGTTCGGCGCTGATGCCCGAACTGTTCGGTTCGCTGGCGGGCAGCCCGCAGGCCGGCGTCGGTGCGGGCGCTTCGGGTGAGAATCCCTATGCGGACCTGCCGATCAGCCGCAACGCGCTGTGCCCCTGCGGTTCGGGCCAGAAGTACAAGCACTGCCACGGCGCTCTGGCGTAAGGCGGAAACGGAAAACGGCGGCCGCTGCATCTGCAGCGACCGCCGTTCCCTGGAGAGCTCTTCAAGGGGCCGTGGCACAGCGCCGCGGCCCCTTTCTCTATGTCAGAAGCTGACGCCCAGCGTGCCGCGCACGGTACGCGGCGCGCCGTAATAGGCCTGATCCCACTGGAGGCTGGTCCAGTACTTCACGTTGGTCAGGTTATCGAGATTGACCGCGAGCGAGACGTTCTTGGTCACCTGATAGCGGGCCATCAAGTCGAAGATCACATACTCGGACTGCGCGATGTAGTCGTTGTGGATCTTGCTCTGATAGCGGGCGGAGGCGCCCAGACGCAGATCGTTGAAGAACTGCGGGGTGTAGCTGGCATTCAGACGTACCGTATGGCGCGGGATGAAGGCGCGTGCGTTGTTGCCTGCGTCATCCTCGATATCGGTCCAGGCATAGCCGCCCGAAAGCTGCATCCCGGCGAACACTTCGCCGGAGACGTCCACCTCGACGCCGTGCGACTTGGCATCGACGGCTTCGTAGATCGTCTGGAGAATGTCGGGATCGAAGCCGATCGATTGGGCGACATTGTCCTGCTGCGTCTTGAACACGGCGACGGCGGCGGTCAGCTTGCCGCCGTTCCATTCACCCTTGATGCCCGCCTCGTACGTCTTGCCCTCCAGCGGCGCGATGTTCGAATGATCGGCCGTCAGGTAGACCTGCGGGCTGAAGATCGTCGCATAGCTGGCATAGGCGGTGAGGTTGTGGGTGAGGTCGAAAGTCAGGCCGGCGAAGGGCAGGAACTTCGTCTTGTCGAAATCGAACGGCGCGTCATAGCTGCTGCCGCTGCGCTTCGCATTGGTGACGTTGGCGCCCAGCATCAGCTTCAGCGGATCGACCAGTGACAGGCGGACAAGGCCGTAGGCGCTGGCGATTTTGGTCGTGTAATCGGCCGTGACGCTGTAGTCGCCCCAGTTCGGATAGGGGAAGCTGCCTTCGAAGGCGGTGTTGCCGGGCAGCGGGGTGCCGATCGCGTCGGCATCGACCGATTCCTGCTCCACCAGTCTCGACTGGCCGTAGTTCACGCCCAGAACCACGTCATGCTCACGCCCGGCGACATTGATCTTGCCGGTGATGTTGGCATCGACCGTCGTCTCGCGCAGCTTGTCGAGATAGGCGCCGGGATAGGCGACCAGCGAATCCGCACCGTAATAGACGTAGAACAGCTTGGAATCCTGATTGCGCGCGCGGCGCAGCACGGAAACCTTGCCGACCCAGCCATTGCCGAAATCGTGGGTCACGTCGCCGAACAGGTTGCGGTCCAGCGAGTACCAGGTCGACCAGGGCTGCGCCGAATTGGTCGAGCGCGGATAAGTCGCGGGCGTTCCGTCCAGATTGGTGAAGGGCAGGGCGCCCCAGCTGACGCCGCGCGGATCGCTTTCCTGCCAGGAATAGCCCACCGTGGCGACGGTGTTCGGGCCGAGATCGGCGGCGGCGACGCCGTAAAGCGTCAGGCGCGAGGTGTGGTAGTAATCGAGGTAGGAATCGCCGTCCTGATAGGACGCGACGAAGCGCGTGCGGATGGACCCATCCTCGTTCAGCGGGGTGTTGACGTCCACGTCGCCCCGGATCTCGTTGTAGGAACCGTAGCTGAGGCTGGCAGTGCCGCCCAGATCCTTGGTCGGGCGCTTGCGCACGAAGTTGATCGCGGCGGAGGGGTTGCCGGTCTGTGAGAGCAGGCCGGTGGCGCCGCGCACGATGTCCACGCGCTCGAAGATCGAGGTATCGATCTGGCCGTTCTGGAGGCCGTAGCTGAGCGGCTGGCCGATCCCGTCGAACTGGAAGTTGACGATGTCGAACCCGCGCGCGTTGTAATAGGTGCGGTCGGTCTCGGCGCTGTCCACGTTCACGCCGGTGGCGCGACGGAGCAGGCTGTCTACGGTGTTGAGGCCGAAATCATCGATCTGGGCACGGGTGATCACGCTCACCGCCTGCGGGGTTTCGCGCAGCGAGATGTTGAGGCGCGTCGTGCTGTTCTGCGTGTCCACGCCGTAGTCCGTTGCCGTGCCGGTCACCAGAATCTCTCGGTCGCGGGCGTTTTCGTCCGCTTCATCGGCCCATGCGGCTGGCGCAAAGGCGATGGCCGCGGCTGCCATCAGGGGCGCCGCCATTGCAATCCGCGATGTTGCGGCGCGAAAAACCTTGCGATGATGACGGCTTGCCGACCGGGCCCCCTGCGCGACCCCCTGCTTGATGGGCACTTAAAATCTCCTTCGATAATGCGACTGACTTGCAATAGCGGCGTGCATAGAGGCACATTGCTGCATGTCAACGCCAAGGGGCTTTCAGCGCGCAGGCGTGGTTTCACCGCCACAGGTGGTGGAAGGCCGTCGATTAATGTGGAGATGGCGCGCAAGCCGACACCGGGCAGGAGGCATGGCTCCCCGAGTAGGATTCGAACCTACGGCCATTCGATTAACAGTCGAATGCTCTACCGCTGAGCTATCGGGGAACAGCCTGACGGTGTTTCCACCGTGGGCGGAAGAGTTGCTTCCGATGCCTGGGCACCGCTTCGAACCCTTCAGAAAGAAGTGGCTCCCCGAGTAGGATTCGAACCTACGGCCATTCGATTAACAGTCGAATGCTCTACCGCTGAGCTATCGGGGACCGGCCTATCAGTGTCTCCACCGGCGGGCAGGGGTGCGCCTATAACAGTGCCATCGGGATTGGCAACCCTGATCACGACCAAAATGCTGCGAAAATTTTTCCACAGCCTGCGATTTTATACGCAAGCGCCCGGGAATTCGCCGTTTTGCGTGGGGTTTCAGACCTGGAACTGTTCGGCGAAAATGCGTTCCTCCAGCGTGAAACCGGGGTCGAACAGAAGGGTCAGTTCCTTTTCATAAGTGGCACGGATTCGCACCGACTTCACATCGCGGACTTCCTTCTGGTCGGCCACGGCGGCGACGGGGCGCTTTTCGGATTCGCGGACGTGGAATTCCACTTCGGCGCTTTCGGGCAGGATAGCGCCTTTCCAGCGGCGGGGACGGAAGGGGCTGAGCGGCGTTAGCGCCAGCATCGGCGCGCCCAGCGGCAGGATCGGGCCGTCGGCGGAAAGGTTATAGGCGGTGGAGCCCACCGGCGTTGCCACCAGCACGCCGTCGCCCACCAGTTCCTCCATCCGAACGCGGCCGTTGATGCGCACTTCCAGCTTGGCGGTCTGGCGCGTTTCGCGAAGCAGGGAGACTTCGTTGATCGCGTAGTATTTGTACTCGCGCCCGTCGTTGCTGACTGCGTACATGCGCAGCGGCGTCACCGGCACGCGGTGGGCCTCCATCACCCGGTGGATGATCGGGATGTGATCGTGCGGGCCGTTCATCAGGAAGCCCACGGTGCCCAGGTTCATGCCGTAAACCGGCTTGATACTGTCGCGATCCAGCATTTCGTGCAGGACGTGCAGCAGAAAGCCGTCGCCGCCCATGACGACCAGCACGTCCGCTTCTTCTGGGCTGACCCACTTGTGGGCATCGCGCAGGGCCTCCGCGCCTTCCTGCGCCTTCGCGCTGTCAGAGACGATTAGGGCCAGCCGGGGTTCTTCAGTCATTTTCATATTCCTCAAAGGCGCGGCGATTGCGCCTCCGTCATCCTTCCGGCGGACCTTTCGAATTTTGAAGGCTTTGGCAAGGGCGTTGCGCTAAGGAGGCGGCCATGGGCTCAAGAAGGGATGGGGCGCCACAGGGCAAGGCCCGGGCGCTTGAAGACAGGTTGACCGGGATTCCCGGACTGGATGCCGTGCGAGAGCGCGTTGCGGGATGGCGTCTGGGCGACGAATCGGGCTCGGCACACATCCACGCGATGCTGCTGGGCCTGCGCCGGCTCGACGCGATCAATATGGCCTATGGCGCCGACGCAGGTGACGGCGCGCTTGCCGAAGTCGCCAGCCGCATCGCGCATTTTGCCGGTGAGGAACTGGACGGGTACTGGCTGCTGGCGCGTGCCGGTGGCGGCTCCTTCATGTTGGTCGCCAACGAGGCGTGCAGCCGCGAACGCTGGCAACTGATCGCCGATCAGCTTGCCGAGGCGGTCTCGCGCCCGGTCACCGTGCCTTCGGGCGTCCTTCGCCTGTCGCCGCGCATCGCGCTGGTGCGAACTCTGGCTGATGAAAGCGTGGATTCTATGTTGGATCGCCTAAGTCACGCGCTGGATTCGCTGCGCGATCAGCAGGGAACGATGCTGGCCTGGGCCGATGGAGAGGCCAGCCCGCCCGGTCATTCCGCCGCGCAACTGGAAGCGGACCTGCTAGGCGCGATCGATCGCGACGAGATCGAGATTCTGTTCCAGCCCCAGTTCAGCCTTGCCGACGACCGGCTGACCGGGGCCGAGGCGCTGGCGCGCTGGAAGCATCCGCAACTGGGCCGAATCGGCGCCGGCGCGCTTTTCGCGATTGCCGAGAGGGCGGACCACATGGCTCCGCTTTCCCGCCATATCGCCACCAAGGCGCTTTCGGCGGCGGGAAGCTGGCCGAAGAACCTGCGCCTTTCGATCAATGTCACCCCGGCGGACCTCGCCTTCGGGAACTATACGCGCCAGATGCTCGATCTGGTGCGGGCCAGCGGTTTCGCGCCGCGCCGGCTGACGCTTGAAGTGACCGAGCAGGCCCTGATCGGCGATATTACCCAGGCCGCGCAGATCATGGCGGAGTTCTCCGCGCAGGGGATCCGCATCGCGCTGGACGATTTCGGCGCGGGGTTCTGCAACTTCCGCTACCTCAAGGTCCTGCCGATCCATTACCTCAAGCTCGATCGTTCGATGATCGACGGCATCACGAGCGACAAGCGCGACGTGGCCGTGCTGCGCGCCATCGTCGCCATGGCCAAAGCGCTGGACCTTGAGGTGATTGCGGAAGGCATCGAGGAAGAAGCCCAGCGCAAGGTCGCCGCGCGAGAGGGCTGCACGTATTATCAGGGCTTCCTGCGCGCGCAGCCGATGAGCGTGGCAATGTTCGCCAAGCTGGCGCGCTCCTCGGGATAAAGTCAGCCCTTCCGCGCCACCGCCGCGAGGCCCTTGGTCAGTTGCAGCAGGCCGTTGAGGCGGCTCTTGGGGTCGCCCCAGGCGCGTTGCAGAACCAGCTTGTTGTCCGGCCGCAGCTTGACCGCGCCCTGAAGCCGCTCGGCGTAGGCGATCAAGCCCACCGGGTTGGGGAAGCTATCGTTGTGGAAGCTGACCAGCGTGCCGCGCGGCCCCACGTCGATCTTGGCGATATGCGCCTCGATCGCCTGCCGCTTGATCTGGATAAGCTGGACCAGGTTCGCCGTGGCCTGCGGCAGTGGCCCGAAACGGTCAATCATTTCGGCCGAGAGCGATTCGATCTCGTCCTTGCTGTCGGCATCGTTGAGGCGGCGATAGAGCGCCATGCGGACGGCCAGATCGGGAACGTAGTCCTCCGGGATCATGATCGGCGCTTCCACCGTGATCTGAGGAGACAGGCCCGAGGTGTCCTTCTCCAGCCCGACGCCGCCTGCACGGGCTTCGAGAATCGCGTCTTCCAGCATCGACTGGTAGAGTTCGAAACCTACCTCGCGGATATGGCCCGACTGCTCATCGCCCAGCAGGTTGCCGGCGCCGCGAATGTCGAGGTCGTGGCTGGCAAGCTGGAAGCCCGCACCGAGCGAATCGAGGTCGCTCAAGACCTTAAGGCGCTTTTCGGCCACCTCAGACAGAGCCCGGCCCGCAGGCGTGGTCAGATAGGCATAGGCGCGCAGCTTGGATCGGCCCACGCGCCCGCGCAGCTGATAGAGCTGGGCAAGGCCGAAACGGTCGGCGCGGTGGATGATGATCGTGTTGGCGCGCGGAATGTCGATGCCGCTCTCGACGATCGTGGTCGAGAGCAGCACCTCGTACTTGCCCTCATAGAAGGCGCTCATGCGCTCTTCCACTTCGCCGGCGCTCATCTGGCCGTGGGCGGAGATGACCTTCACTTCGGGCACGCTCTTGGCCAGCCATTCCTCGACTTCGGCCATGTCGGTAATGCGCGGCACGACGATGAAGCTCTGGCCGCCGCGATGATGTTCGCGCAGCAGAGCCTCACGCATCACCATCTCGTCCCATTCCATCACGTAAGTGCGCACCGCGAGGCGGTCTACCGGCGGAGTCTGGATGGTAGAAAGTTCGCGCAGGCCCGACATCGCCATCTGCAGCGTGCGCGGGATCGGCGTGGCGGTGAGCGTCAGCACGTGCACGTCGGTGCGCAACTGCTTCAGGCGCTCCTTGTGATTGACGCCGAAACGCTGTTCCTCGTCGACGATGACGAGGCCGAGGCGCTTGAAATTGACCGTTTTCGAAAGAATCGCGTGGGTGCCGCAGACCACGTCCATGGTGCCTGCGGTCAGGCCCTCGCGCGTCGCCTTGGCTTCCTTTTCGGGCACAAGGCGCGAAAGGCGGCCCACTTCCAGAGGAAACCCGTTGAAGCGCTCGGCAAAACTCGAATAGTGCTGGCGCGCGAGCAGGGTGGTCGGCGCGACGACGGCGACCTGCTGGCCCGCCATCGCGGCGACGAAGGCGGCACGCAGGGCGACTTCGGTCTTGCCGAAGCCGACATCGCCGCAGACGAGGCGGTCCATCGGCTTACCCTCGGCCAGATCGCCGAGCACGTCGTCGATGGCGTGTTCCTGATCCTCGGTTTCCTGCCAGGGGAAACGGTCCACGAACTGGTCGTAGCTCGATTTTTCAGGCAGCAGTGCGGGCGCGACGCGCAGGGCGCGCGCGGCGGCGGTCTTCATCAGTTCGCCCGCGATCTCGCGGATGCGTTCCTTCAGCTTGGCGCGGCGCTTCTGCCATGCTTCGCCGCCCAGCTTGTCGAGCGCGACGCCTTCCGCCTCGCTGCCGTAGCGCGAGAGCACGTCGAGGTTTTCGACCGGGATGTAGAGCTTGTCGCCGCCTGCATAGGTCAGCATCACGCAGTCGTGCGGGCTCTTGCCGACCGGGATCGACTGCAGGCCTTCGTAGCGACCGATGCCGTGGTCCATGTGGACGATCAGGTCGCCGGGCGTCAGTGCCGCCAGTTCGGCGAGGAAGGCGTCCGAATCCTTCTTCTTTTTCTTCCGGCGGACAAGGCGGTCGCCCAGAATGTCCTGCTCGGTGACGACTTCGACCGAATCGTTGGAGAAGCCGGTCTCCAGCGGCAGCACCAGCGCGGCAGAGCGGCCCTGCACGGCAAGGCCGAGCGCTTCCTGCCAGGTTTCGGCCAACTTGGGTGCCAGCCCCTGCGCCTCGCCCAGAATCGAGACGAGGCGGGCGCGGCTGCCAGTCGAATAAGCGGCGAGGATCGCCTTGCGGCCGGTCTTGGCGACGGCATGGAGGTGCTTGGCGGCAGCCTCGTAGGCATTGTCGCCGCGCGCACGCTCGGGCGTGAAGTCGCGGGCATTGCCGAAGCCGAAATCGATGACCGTCTTGGTTTCCGGCTGCGCGAAGGGATCGGCGCGGTGGACCGGGAAGGCGGCAACGGCCTGTTCGAACTCCTCGCGGCCCAGATAGAGCGCATCGGTCGCCAGCGGGCGGTACGATCCCGCCTTCTGGCCGGAGGTTTCGAGGCGGGCCTTGTGATAGTCCGCGATGTCGGTGAAGCGCTCGTCCGCGGCGCCCAGTGCGGGGCTGTCGATCACCAGCAGGTCGTCGTCCGAAAGGTGATCGAACAGCGTGACCAGACGGTCTTCGAACAGCGGCAGCCAGTGTTCCATGCCGGCAAGCCGGCGGCCGTCGCTGACGGCCTGATAGAGCGGGTCCGCAGTGGCATTGGCGCCGAACATCTCGCGATAGCGGCTGCGGAAGCGCTTGACGCTGTCCTCGTCCACCAGCGCTTCGCTGGCGGGCAGCAGCAGGTGATCGGGGACGGTGCCGGTGGAGCGCTGGGTGCCGGTATCGAACAGGCGCAGCGTTTCCAGCTCGTCGCCAAAGAAATCGAGGCGCAGGCCGCCTTCCAGACCGGAGGGCACGATATCGAAGATCGAGCCACGCACGGCGAACTCGCCCGCGTCGATGGCGGTGTCGCTGCGCTGGTAGCCCTGACGGCGCAGCAGCGCGATCAGGCTTTCGTGGCCGATTTCCGCGCCGGGCTTGAGCAAGCGCACCGATTCGCGAATGCGGAACGGCGTCAGCACGCGCTGGAGCACGGCATTGGCGGTGGTGACCAGAAGCTGCGGCCCGGTGCGCTTCAGCTGGAGCCGGTGCAGCGCGGCCAGACGACGCGCGCTGACCGAAAGGGCAGGGCTGGCGCGGTCGTAGGGAAGGCAATCCCACGCGGGGAATTCGATGACGTCCAGTTCCGGCGCAAAGAACTGCGCGGCCTCGGCAACGGCGCGCATGGCGCTTTCGTTGTCGGCGATGAACACCGCCCGGCCTTTCGCGGCCCGGGCAAGGTCCGCCATGACCAGCGGCTGGGCACCGCGCGTTACCGAAGCGAGGGTAAGGGGCGATGTCGCCGAGAGAATGCGTTGGAAATCGGTCATGCGTGTCGTGCGGGGCCTTCGACAAGCTCAGGCTGAGCGGGTTTGAAAGATGGGCTCATCCGCCGCTCCTGCTGAGTTCCCGGCTTGTCGATGCGGCGAAGCATCAGCGCGGGATATCGACGTAATCGAGCTTCATCATACGGTCCATCAAGGGGCCGCGATATTCCTCGGGAATGCTTTGGGTGCCCAGCGCCCATGCCATGATGTCGACATCCTCTTCCTCGATCATCGTTTCGAAGAGGGTGATCTCGGCTTCGGTCCATTCGGCGTGGAATTTGTCGAAGTAGCAGCCGATCATGTAGTCGGCCTCGCGCGTGCCGCGATGCCAGGCGCGGAACTTGAGGCGGGCGAGCCGGCCCTGCCTCTCGGGGGTGAGTTCGGTCATGACCGCGCCGTTACGATACGGCGCGGTCATGAGCAAGTTTTGGGTATTAGCGCTGGATCACCTTGATGATCTCGCTGACCGGGCGGCCTGTCATCGTCTTGGGCACTTCGGCGCGCAGCGACGCTTTCAGTTCCTTGTGATAATGCCGCCGCATCTCGCCCAGCGAACGCGGGTCGGCGACGATGACCAGTTCCGCGATTTCGCCTTCCAGAACCTGCTGGTTGAGCCATCCGGCCACGGCGGCGGCATGGGCGCTTTCGTCCAGCGAATCGTTGCTGCCATCGCCGGTGCGGGCCTGATGACGCTTGGGCGCATCATTGCGGCGGGCACCGGCGCTGAAATTGGTGGCCTCCAGCGCGGGAGGATCGATCGCGGTGAGCTTGGGGACGGCTTCCGCGCCCGAATTGCGGTAGAGTTCGAAATTCTCGCCATCGACGATCGCGAAAACGGTTCCGTGCGGTAGAAGCATGGAAGTCTCTCCTTTGCTGGTGGGTTCACTTTCGCCAACGAGGCTGTCCGCAAATCCGTTCCCCAATGGTCTGGCGAAACGCGCCATAGTCACGCTAAGAGGCTGACCATGCGGCCCGAAGCGTTGAATTGCCTGTTTGTAGAAACCGATTCCCTCGACGGCGTGGGCCCCAAGCTCAAGCGTCCGTTGGAAAAGCTTGGCCTCACCCGCATCCGCGATCTTGCCTATCACTTGCCCGACCGTTTCGTGGAACGGCGCGCGGTGACCAATCTGGATGAGGCGAGCGTGGGCGAGAACGTGATCGTCCAGCTCACCGTGCGTGAGCACCGCTCGCCGTCCGGCCGGGGCCCGTTCCGGGTCGTGGCCGAGGATTCGATCGGCAATATTTGCACGATCACTTATTTCGGCCGCGCATCCTATACCGCGAAGAAGCAATTGCCGGTGGGCGAGACGCGTTGGGTGGCAGGTCGGCTCGACCAGTATGGCCAGATGCTCCAGATGGTGCATCCGGAACATGTCTCCGAAGATAGCGCCGCGCCGGTGGGCCAACTTTGCGAGGCGGTCTATCCGCTGTCCGAAGGGCTGACGCAGGGGCGCGTGGCGGGACTGGTCCAGCAGGCGCTGAAAGTGCTGCCCGAACTGGCGGAGTGGATCGAGCCCGGCCTCTACGCAAAGATGAAGTGGCCCGTGTGGCGCGAGGCGGTGATCGAGGCGCATCGCGGCGCCAATGCCCCGGCGCGCGACCGATTGGCCTATGACGAACTGCTGGCCAACGCGCTGGCCCTGATGCTGGTGCGCGAGAGCAATCGCCGCCAGTCGGGCACGCCGCTCAAGGGCGACGGCTCGCTGCGGGCCAAACTGAAGCTGCCTTTCGCGCTGACCGGCGCGCAGAAGCGCTCCATCGACGAGATCGAGGGCGATGTGGCGCAGCAGGCGCCGATGCTGCGGTTGCTGCAGGGCGATGTGGGTGCGGGCAAAACGGTGGTGGCGCTCAATGCCATGCTGATCGCGGTGGAGGCGGGGGCGCAGGCGGCCTTGCTGGCGCCGACCGAAATCCTTGCCCGCCAGCACTACGAAACGCTGGCGCGGATGCTTCAGGGCACGGGCGTGCAAATCGCGCTGTTGACCGGGCGCGACAAGGGCAAGGCGCGGGAGGCGATTCTGATGGGGCTGATCGATGGCTCCATCAATATCGTCGTCGGCACGCATGCGATCTTTCAGGATACCGTGTCTTACCGCAATCTCGCGCTGGTGGTGATCGACGAGCAGCACCGCTTCGGCGTCGGCCAGCGGCTGATGCTGGCGCGCAAGGGGCGGCGGACGCCGCATACCTTGGCGATGACCGCCACGCCGATCCCGCGCACGCTGACTTTGGCGCAATATGGCGAGATGGAAGTTTCCAAGCTCGACGAACTGCCGCCGGGTCGCCAGGCGATCGATACGCGCGTCGTTTCGGTAGAGCGGATGGGCGATGTCGTCGGCGCGATCGCCCGGCATATCGAGACCGGACAGCAGGCCTATTGGGTCTGCCCGATGGTCAGCGAGAGCGAGAACGACGATCTGGCCGCGGCAGAAGCGCGCTATGCGACGTTGAAGGAGCGGTTCGGCGATACCGTGGTGCTCGTTCACGGGCAGTTGAAGCCTGAGGCGAAGGATGCCGGCATGGAACGCTTCGCCAGCGGTGAGGCTTCGGTACTGGTGGCGACCACGGTGATCGAGGTCGGTGTGGACGTGCCGAATGCCACGCTGATGGTGATCGAGCAGGCAGAGCGCTTCGGCCTCGCCCAGCTTCACCAGCTGCGCGGACGCGTGGGGCGCGGCAGCGAGAAATCGACCTGCCTGCTGCTGCGCGGCCAGCAATTGAGCGAAACCGCCCGCCAGCGCCTTGCCCTGATGCGCGAGACGCAGGATGGTTTCCGGCTGGCGGAAGAGGATCTGCAACTGCGCGGCGGCGGCGAATTGCTGGGCACGCGGCAGTCCGGCGATACGCCGTTCCGCATTGCCAGCCTTGAGCAGATCACCAAGCTGTTGCCGCTCGCCCATGATGACGCGCGGTTGCTGATCGAGCGCGACGGTGGCCTCACCGGCCCGCGCGGCGAGGCGGCGCGGTTGCTGCTTTATCTGTTCGAGCGGGATTGGGGCGTACAGCTTCTGCGCGGCGGATAGGCGGGGACCAGAAAGCCGGGCCTCAGAAAGCGGGGGACGCTGCAATTGACTTGGCCGCGTCGCCCTGTGATGGCCTGAGCCATGCCCCAGAAACCGGATATCCAGCTCGCCATTTTTGCCCAGGCAGTCGACGCGGTCGGCGGACAGCGCGTGATGGCGCGCTACATGGGCGTTTCCGAGAAGGAAGTGCGCGATTTCCTGGCCGGCGATGTTCCGCTGGACCGCAATGCGCTGCGCTCCGCCTCGCAGGGGCTCATCAAGCAGGCCGACATGTGCCGCCGGCTTGAACGCAAGCTGTCGCCCGCCTTTGTCGAGAACATGACCGAGAAGCAGTTGGAAGGGCTGACGCTGCCTGACGGCCGCCCGGAAAACCACAAGCCGGGCTGATCTCGCTCAGGCAGCTTTATCGGCAGGCGGAGGTTCGGGTGGAACCTTCGCCTTTTTTCTTGCGCGTGCGATAGGCAACAAAAAACCCGGCGTTTCCGCCGGGTTTTTCTGCTCACCCGAAGGTGAAAATGGTCGGGGAAAGAGGATTCGAACCTCCGGCCCCTGCCTCCCGAAGACAGTGCTCTACCAGGCTGAGCTATTCCCCGACCGGTGGGCGTTCCGAAGACCGCCCTGGGCAGGAGCGCGCCTATATAGGGCGACTCTCAGGGTGGCAAGGGGCCAAAATCGCTTTTCATGCGACGCGGCGATTTCCTCCTGTGGACAAGTCGCCGCTTTTTTCGGGCATCCCTCCGGAAACGCGGAAATGCGCCACTATCCGGGCCATCGTCTGCGCTTCTTCGGAAAGATGACGGGCTGCGGCGGTGCCTTCTTCGACCATTGCGGCGTTGTGTTGGGTCGCGGAATCGAGGTTTCCGACCCTTTCGCTGATTCGTCCGATCTCGTTTGCCTGCTCCTCGCAGACCTGCACGATGCGGGCGACGGCGCCGTCGATTTCGGAAATGTCGGTGACGATCGTTTCCAGCGTTTCGCCCGAACGACCGACCAGCGTCACGCCCTGAGAGACCTGGCGCGATGATGTGTCGATCAGTGCCTTGATGCGGTTGGCGGCGTCGCCGGAGCGTTGGGCCAGTGCGCGCACTTGCGATGCGACGACGGCGAATCCCTTGCCGGCTTCCCCGGCGCGCCCGGCCTCGATCGCGGCATTGAGGGCCAGCAGGTTGGTCTGGAAGGCGATCCCGTCGATCAGGGCGACGATCTGCGCGATTTCGTGTGCGGACTGTTCGATCTCGCCCATGGCGGAAATGGCGCTGTCCACCACGGTGCTGCCCGCCTGCGCGTCGTCGCGCGCACGGGCCGCGTTATCTTGCAGGGTGCGGGCACTGGTGGCGTTTTCCTGAACGGTAAGGTTGAGCTGGCGCAGGGTGCTGGCGATGTCTTCCAGCGTGGAGGCCTGCTGCTCGGTGCGCTGGGCCAGATCGTCGGTGGCGATGCTGATTTCGCGCGAGCCGGTCTCGATCTGGCGGGCCGCTTCGCTGACGCTTTGGACGATGCCGTCCAGATCGTTCGCGGCGGCGTTGAAGAACCGGCGCAGGTCTTCATAGCTTTCAGGAAATTCGCGCGCGAGCCGCAGCGAGAGGTCTCCGCTGGCCAACGAGCGCAGGCCGTCGCCGATCTGTTCGATCACCACGCGCTGTTCGTCGGCAGCGCGGGCGCGTTCGCGTGCGGCGGCTTCCTGTACGCGTTCGCGCTCGGCATGCGCGGCGGCCTGTTCGAGGATCAGTTTTTCGAGCCGGGCGGCGATCATGACCAGTACCGCTGTCTCAAGCACGACGACCACGGCGTGGAGAATCACGCGGCCCAGTTCGCCGCCGTTGGGGAACACCAGCGTCGGCGCGACGAAGTTGGTCAGAAGGTGGTGGACGGCGGTGATCGCGGCGGCGACAAGGATGGGGCGCCAGTCCGCCAGAATCGCCAGCATGGCGATCGCGGCGAAGAAGATCATGTGCAGGTCGAGCATCCATTCGCGGCCCGACCACTGCCAGAGCAGGATGGCCGGATAGAGCGGTAGCGTGATGCCCAGCACCATGCGGGCCTGCGCGCCGTTGCTGCCGCTCAGGACCAGCAGGCTGGGAACGATCGTGATCAGCACGGCGGCGATGACGGGGGCAATGCCGGGAGCCATGCCGGTCTGGGCGAAAGGCAGGCCGCCCAGCGTGACGAGCACGCTGAGCCAGCAGACGATCAGGAGCCCGCGGGCTCCCTTGCTTCGCAAGTCTTCGAGTTGGTTCATGATTGCGTTGCCGGGGTGTGAGTGGGGGGAGCGCCGCAAACCGATTCCGGTACGGCGAAGAGAAGGGCGCCATGGCGCAGGGCGGACAGCGTCGCGGCGGGCGAGGGTACGCGCACGAAAGCCGCGCCCGCGTAAGGGCCGGTGGCCAGAAATCCCGCATGTTCCGCGCGCGCCCAGGTGAGCGTTTCGCCGGCGCTGCCGTGGAGCGGCATATAGAGTGCCGCTCCGCCGCGTGCAGGGGTGAGCGCAAAGGCCATCACGGCAAGCGCGATCAGGCCCTGAAGGGCCAGTGCGCCGCGTAAGCCTGTCTTGCGTTCGGGGGCGGGATCCATGCCCTTATTATAGATTGCCGCGTGGGCGGGCGGAGGGGATGACCATTACGTAAACCAGCACGGTTCGCAGGATGGACGGGAAGGCATCGATCGGGGAGGGACGCGCTCGCGCTCTTCCCCTTCGCGGCTTGCAGGGTTAGGTCTGGTGCATGACCGAAAGCCTGCTCGAAGCCGCCGTTCCCGCATCCTCCGGCCAGGAGCGCCATTGGGAATGGCAATACCTCGACCTGATGCGGCGCATCTGGGAGCATGGTGACGAACGGGTGGACCGCACCGGCGTCGGCACGCGCTCCGTCTTCGGCGCGACGATCCGGTTCGACCTCTCCGGCGGCTTGATGCCGCTGCTCACCACCAAGCGCGTCTACTGGAAGACCGCGAGCCGCGAGATGCTGTGGTTCCTGACTGGGGAGACCAATATCCGCCCGCTCTGTGCCCAAGGCGTCGAAATCTGGACCGACTGGCCGCTCGACCGCTATCGCAAGGCGACGGGCGAAGATATCGCCCGCGCCGATTTCTCCCGCCGGATCGTCGAGGATGAGGCCTTCGCGGCGGAATGGGGCGATCTCGGTCCGGTCTACGGCAAGCAGTGGGTCGACTGGCCGGTCTATGAGCCTACCGGCGACGGACTCTATAAGAAGCGTGAGCAGGGCGTGAATCAGGTCGCGCAAGTGATCGAGAGCCTGAAGAGCAATCCCGGCAGCCGCCGCCACATCATCGAAGGCTGGAACGTCGCCGAGCTGGACGCGATGGCGCTGCCGCCGTGCCACAAGACCTATCAGTTCCATGTCGCCGATGGCCGGCTGTCCTGCATCCTCTATCAACGCAGCTGCGATCTTGGCCTCGGCTTCGCGTTCAACATGTGGTCACTGGCGCTGCTGACGCGCATGTTCGCGCAGCAGTGCAACCTTGAGCCGGGTGAGGCCGTTTGGATGGGTGGTGATGTCCATCTCTATCTCAACCACGCAAGCCTCGTCGAAGAGCAGCTTTCGCGTCAGCCCTCCGGTGAGGCGCGGCTGGATATCGTGCGAAAGCCCGATTCGATCTTCGACTACCGGATCGAGGATTTCGCGGTTTCCGGCTACGCGCCGCAGGCCCATATCGCCGCGCCCGTCGCGGTGTGACGGCCCATCGGGGCGGCCAATCGACTCTGTATTGACATTACCCTTGGTTGAAATATTGTGACCTGACCGTGGAATTTTGAAACGCACCGTTAACCTTTGGTTTCGGCGTAGTTTCTCTCTTCGCGGCCCGATTCAAGGCGGGAGAGGAAGCAAGATGGCCCTAGGCCCGACACGTACAGGAAAGTCGCGCGGCAACCTGCCGCCACTCGATCTCTATATCCCCGAGCCGAAGTTCCGGCCCGGCGATCCGGTCGATTATTCGCATCTGGAGATCCCCGCGGCCGGCAAGCTGGCGCGCCCCGATGAGGGCTGCGCCGCCAGCGAGACATGGCCGCTGACGCTCGACCTGATCCGCGTTCTGGACGAGAACGATGCGGCGGTGGGCGCGTGGAACCCCAATCTCGATCCCGAGACGATGCGCCGCATGCTGGCATCGATGGCGCTCACCCGCGCTTTCGACGATCGCATGTACCGCGGCCAGCGCCAGGGCAAGACCAGCTTCTACATGAAGTCCACGGGCGAAGAGGCGGTCTCGATCGCTTGCGCCCATGCGCTTGCCTTCGACGACATGGTGTTCCCCAGCTACCGCCAGCAGGGCATCCTGATCGCGCGCGGCTATCCGCTGGAGGAGATGGTCAACCAGATCTACTCCAACCGTGCTGACCCGCTAAAGGGCCGCCAGCTGCCGATCATGTATTCGGCCAAGGACTACGGCTTCTTCTCGATTTCCGGCAACTTGGCCACGCAGTTCCCGCAGGCGGTGGGCTGGGCGATGGCTAGCGCGATCAAGGGCGATACCCGCATCGCCACCAGCTTCGTGGGCGAAGGCTCCAGCGCGGAAGGCGATTTCCACGCAGCGATGACGTTTGCGGCGGTCTACAACGCGCCGGTCGTGCTCAATGTCGTCAACAACCAGTGGGCGATTTCCAGCTTCTCGGGCTTTGCCGGGGCGGAGCGCACCACCTTTGCCGCACGCGCCACGGGTTACGGCATCGCCGGCCTGCGGGTGGACGGCAATGATATCCTGGCGGTCTATGCCGCGATGGAATGGGCCGCCAACCGCGCCCGTTCCAATCAGGGGCCGACGCTGATCGAGCACTTCACCTATCGCGCCGAGGGTCACTCCACCTCGGACGATCCCACGGCCTATCGCTCCGCGCATGAGCGTGAGGAATGGCCGCTGGGCGATCCGATCATGCGCCTGAAGAAGCATCTGATCGCGCTTGGCGAATGGTCCGAGGAACAGCACGCCGAGATGGACCGCGACGCTGCCGAGCAAGTGAAGACCGCCACCAAGGAAGCCGAGAAGAACGGCATCCTGGGCCACGGCCTGCACCATCCGTTCCACACCATGTTCGAGGACGTCTTCGAGGAACTGCCCTGGCACCTTGAAGAGCAGGCGGATCAGGCGATCCGTGAGCGGCAGAGCAAGTTCCCGGATTGGAAGGACTGATCATGATGATTGAAGAAGATTCGGTCAGCCTCCACGACGCGCCGACCCGCCAGATGAACATGATCGAGGCGATCAACGACGCGCTCGACATCATGATGGCGCGCGATCCCGATGTGGTGACCTTCGGTGAGGACGTCGGCTATTTCGGCGGCGTGTTCCGCGCGACGGCCAACCTTCAGAAGAAGTACGGCCGCAACCGCGTGTTCGATACGCCGATCAACGAATGTGGTATCATCGGTGCCGCCGTGGGCATGGCCGCATACGGCCTGCGCCCGGTGCCGGAGATCCAGTTCGCGGACTATATCTATCCTGGCATGGACCAGCTCGTCTCCGAAGCGGCGCGTCTGCGCTATCGTTCGGCGGCGGAGTTCATTGCGCCGATCACGGTGCGTTCGCCTTTCGGCGGCGGCATTTTCGGCGGCCAGACCCACAGCCAGAGCCCGGAAGCGCTGTTCACGCACGTTTCCGGCCTGAAGACGGTGATCCCGGCCAGCCCCTATGACGCCAAGGGCCTGCTGATTTCCGCCATCGAAGACAACGATCCGGTGATCTTCTTCGAGCCCAAGCGCATCTATAACGGCCCGTTCGACGGCTATTACGATCGCCCGTCGAAGACGTGGAAGGGCCACCCGCTCGGCATGGTGCCGGAGGGGTACTATTCGATCCCGCTCGGCAAGGCGCGGATCGTGCAGGAAGGTTCGGCGCTGACGGTGGTGACTTATGGCACCATGGTCCACGTGGCCGAGGCGGTGCTGGCCGAAAAGGGCGTCGATGCCGAGATCATCGATTTGCGCAGCCTGGTTCCATTCGATCTGGAGACTGTGGAAAAGTCCGTGGAAAAGACTGGGCGTTGCCTGGTGATACACGAGGCGACCCGCACCTCCGGCTTTGGCGCCGAACTGGTGACGCTGGTTCAGGAGCGCTGCTTCTACCACCTTGAAGCGCCCGTCGAGCGCGTGACCGGCTTCGATACGCCGTACCCGCACAGCCTTGAGTGGGCCTATTTCCCCGGTCCCGTCCGCATTGGCGAGGCGGTCGATCGTCTGTTGAAGGATTGATTTGATGGGACGCTATACTTTCAGGCTCCCCGACATCGGTGAGGGCATTGCCGAGGCAGAGATCGTCGCCTGGCACGTCAAGATCGGCGATCGGATCGAGGAAGACGACCGCGTTGCGGACATGATGACCGACAAGGCGACGGTCGAGATGGAAAGCCCGGTGTCGGGTGTGGTGGTCGCAGTCGCCGGTGAGGCGGGCGATGTCATCGCCATCGGATCGCCGCTGGTGGTGATCGAGGTCGAAGGCGCGGGCAACGAAGTCGACGGCGCGAGCGCGCCCAAGGTCGAGCCCGAGGTGGCCAGTGCTTCGACAGGCTCGGCACGAGCGGAGGTTGTGGAATTGGCTCCGACGCCCGCACCCGTTGCTGCGCCCGAACCTGCACCGGCTCCCGCACCAGCCCTCAAACCCGCTCAGGCTGAGCCTGTCGAAGCCCGCGCGCCGACGCCTGCCGTACACGCCAAGGTTACGGCCAGCCCCGCTGTCCGCAAGCGCGCGTCGGACCTCGGCATCAATCTGGCCGAAGTCCGCCCTGCGGAAGACGGCCGTGTGCGCCACGGCGATCTCGACGCCTTCCTATCCTACAATGCCTCGGGCGGTTTCCAGCCCGCCGGGAACAAGGGCAAGGACGAACAGGTCCGCGTGATTGGCCTGCGCCGCCGCATTGCCGAGAACATGGCGGCGTCCAAGCGCCAGATCCCCCACTTCGCCTATGTCGAGGAATTCGACGTGACGGCGCTGGAGGAAACGCGCGCGCAGCTTAACGCCGGTCGTGGTGACCGTCCGAAGCTGACGATGCTGCCGTTCCTGATCGCTGCGATCTGCAAGCTGCTGCCCAAGTACCCGATGCTCAACGCGCACTATGATGACGAGGCGGGCGTGGTGACGCGTTACGGTTCGGTCCATCTGGGCATGGCCGCGCAGACCCCGGCGGGCCTGATGGTGCCGGTGATTCGCGATGCGCAGGACCGTAACCTGTGGCAGCTCGCCACCGAGATCGGCCGTCTTGCCAATGCGGCGCGCGATGGTTCGGCGAAGTCGTCGGAGCTTTCGGGCTCGACGATCACGGTCACCTCGCTCGGGCCGATGGGCGGCGTCGCCACGACTCCGGTCATCAATCGCCCCGAAGTCGCCATTATCGGCCCGAATCGCATCGTCGAGCGGCCGATGTTCGTGAAGGGCGCCGATGGCGTGGAGCGCATCGAGAAGCGCAAGATCATGAATATCTCGATGTCGTGCGATCACCGTGTGGTAGACGGTTGGGACGCGGCAAGCTTCGCGCAGGACCTCAAGAAACTGATCGAGGCTCCGGCGCTGATTCTAGCGGGCTAAGATAGAGAGGGCATCATGGGCAAAGATCCGCGCGTCGACGACTATATCGATAAGGCTGCGGACTTTGCCCGCCCGATCCTCACCCACTTGCGCGATCTCGCCCATCGCGCGCTGCCCGAGGCCGAAGAGGCCATCAAATGGGGCATGCCGCACTTTCTGGTGAAGGGTAAGAACGTCGCCGGGATGGCGGCGTTCAAGGCGCATTGCACGTTCGTCATCCATGGAGATGGGCGACAGGGCGATGCCATGGGCCAGTTCGGGCGCATCACTGCCGTCGGCGATCTGCCGCCCGAAGGCGAACTCATCGAAAAATTGCAGGCCGCCGAGACGAGGGTGCTGGAAAAGGGCACCGCGCTGAAGTCTGCCGCGCCGCACGCGCCCAAGGCGGAAATTCCGATGCCGGAGGACTTCGCTGCAGCGTTGGCGTCCTCTCCCACCGCTCAGGGGCACTACGATGCCTTCTCGCCATCCCAGCGGCGCGAATATCTGGAATGGATCACCGAGGCCAAGACAGAGGCCACGCGTGCCAAGCGCATGGCTCAGGCCGTCGAGTGGATTTCCGAAGGCAAGCGCCGCAACTGGAAGTACGAGCGCTGCTGAATCAGCGCACGATGCCGCTGTAGGTGATCTGCCCGCGTCCACGCGCCGCGCTCTGCGGCGGGATGCGCCAGCGGACATGCGTGACGTCTTCGGGGGTGGCCAGCCGGCTACCGATTCTCAGCGTGCCGATGCGGCCCCACGAGCGGCCCCCGTCTACAGAGACCTCCTGCATGTCCTCTGCGCTCTGCTGATAGGTGAGGGCGGTGGGCACCGGATTGGTGATGACGAAGCCGCCGGCGTCGGCTGCGCGTACCCAGGTGACGATCGTTACCACCCTGTCACCGCGAACAAGGCGGCTGGCGGGTTTCAGCCGACGTGAGGCGGCCGAGCCACTGCGTTCCACATAGACGGCGCTGTCGGTGGCTACGGCGGGCCCTGTACGCAGTTCTGCCTGTGCTTCTGTGGCGGCCAGCGGGCCGGCCGCGAGCGCGAGCGTCATGGCGAGATGGAATGCTTTCACCCGAATACCCCCTGCATGTCTTCCGCGCCGTTTCCGCGTGGATGGGGATTTTCTGCGATTCCAGTCACCAACATATAGTTAACGCCGATTGACCACGTTCCCGGCCGGAAGGGCAGGGGTGGGATCGGGCAGGAATTTTCGGGGGTGTGGATAAAAACTTTTCATTGTTCGGGTCATTCCCGTTGACAGGGTGGGTGCCCTGCCATAGAGGCGCGGCTCCCAAGCGGACGCAACCGCAAGAACGCGGGTGTAGCTCAGTTGGTTAGAGTGCCGGCCTGTCACGCCGGAGGTCGCGGGTTCGAGCCCCGTCACTCGCGCCACTTGGGAAAAATGCTGGTAATCCAGCGACTTGAGGTAGTCTAAAAACCTCACATACATTGCTGCGCGGGTGTAGCTCAGTTGGTTAGAGTGCCGGCCTGTCACGCCGGAGGTCGCGGGTTCGAGCCCCGTCACTCGCGCCATTTCCTTCACGGGAAGTGGTAAGGCAATGAAATGAAAAAGGCCGGGTTCACGCCCGGCCTTTTCTTTTGCCCGTGCGATTCAGAGGCGCGACTCATGTCACAGCGAAGACGCTTCCCGGAAAATAAAAGCGCCGGGGAATCACCCCCAGCGCCCGGTCTCCATCCAGATCAGGAACCGCTTCAGCGGCAATATCCAGACGACACCTAGAATGACATAGACCGGCGTCTGGAGTAGCGGATGCCACCCGCCGATCAGCGGGGCCAGATAATGCGCGATCAGCAGGCCGTAGGCGATCAGGACGGCGAACAGCCCCAATACGCCCAGCGGGATTCGCAGAGTCGGTGTCTCGCGCAAGTTCAGATTTCCCCCTCGTAGATCCGTGTCGGCGTCACCACGGCATCGAGGATGCGGTCGTGCGCTTCTATCGGCAGGGTGTCGGCCAATTGGCAATCCCATGCAAGGCCGATCGCGGGCACATCGGGATTGGCATCGAGCCAGCGATCGTAATGGCCGCCGCCTTGACCCAGGCGATGCCCTTCGGCGGTGAAGGCCAGCAGTGGAACGATGACGATGGCGGGAACCACCGGATCGCTTTCGGGAAGCGGCTGCAGCGCGCCCCAGGGGCCGATGGTCAGCTGTTCCTCATCGAAAGGATTGTCCCAGCGGCGGAACTCCATCGACGATTCGCGCGATTCGAACCACGGCAGGGCGACACGCCGCCCGTTTTCGGAAAGCCAGCGTGCCCAGCCGAAGGCCGGCGCTTCATCTCCCACGGGGGCGTAAAGGCCGATGGTCAGCCCCTCCGGCATCATTTCGGCGACGGGGGCGGGTGGACGATTGAGCACCAGCGCCCGCAATCCTTGCGGAAGCGATGCGACATGCTCTGCACGGGCGACGCGATGCGCCTTGCGGAGCGCCGCCTTTTCGGTGGCGGGGGAGAGGGGGCGTGACGAATCCACCGGTGATCCCATTCCTGGCATTCGGAGCCGCACACTAACACCTGCGGCCTCGATCGGCATGTTGGATTTCCAACATGTGATATGTTGGAAGGGCGAGGGTTTGATTTCTGAAAGGGGGTGACGGGCCCACCATAGGGTCGTTTGCCTAGAAATCCTCTGACGCCTCAACGTCAGGTGGGGACCATGTACTCCGGACCAGGGTCCGGGCAGGGACAGCCCCCTTGGATTTGCTTATAGCCTCAGGGATGTTCGAACGGCTCGTGCCGGGCAGATCCCGTCGCCGCCCTAGTTAGGGATTATCGACCGATCCCTCAAGGAGGTCGGCAAGATTTTCGACGCGCTGTGCGATCGCCACAAGGCGTTCAGCCAATTCGGGCGGAAATGCAGGGGCGGGAGCAGGTGGCGGAGCGGCTGTCGGGGCCGGTTCGGCGGGCTTGTTGCGCAAGTTATGCACTTCATCCGCCAGCATGATCGCGGCGAACAGCAGCATGCGAGTCTCGGTCTGGCCCACGGCGCCGGCCGCGGCCACCTTCTCGTCGATCAGGCGGCCGAGATATTCGACATGGCTTTCCTGCCCGTCGGCGCAGGCCAGCGTGAAGCCGCGTCCACCGATGGTGAGATTGACGTTGCTCATGGCCGGCCCGGCTTTTCTGGCTGGTTCCCGGCTTCGGGCCGCGCCAGCAGTTCATCGAGCTCGCCGAGGGCGTGTTCGACCGAAATCCTCAGGCGTGCATCGCGCGCCCGCTGCTCCACTGTTTCGGGGATCGTCTTGTCGAGCCGGGCCAATGCCGCCTCGATCCGTTCGACGACCTGGCCGATCGATACTTCATTCATAACTCACCGGTTACTGCGAAACCGCAAAAAGGCAAGAAATCGGCACGGTTTGCCGACATTGGCTTCGACGAAACGAAGAGTTTGTGCCACCACGCGATTGCGCAAGGGCCGCGCTTGATTGCGGCCCGGGTGAACTTGACGCCCGCTGGCCTCTCCCTAAAGGGGGTCGGCAAGCCGAATCATTCCTTTTTCCGTTTACCGGAGCCACCCGATGACCCTTGCAGCCGACCGTCTCGCGCCGATGGCCAACGCCATTCGCGCGCTCTCCATGGACGCGGTTCAGGCCGCCAACAGCGGCCACCCCGGTATGCCGATGGGCATGGCCGACGTTGCCACCGTCCTGTTCTCGAAGTTCCTGAAGTTCGATCCCGCCGCCCCCAAGTGGGCCGATCGCGACCGCTTCGTGCTGTCCGCCGGTCACGGTTCGATGCTGATCTATTCGCTGCTCCACCTGACCGGCTATGCCAGCCCGACGATGGATGACATCCGCAATTTCCGCCAGCTCGGCTCGGTCTGCGCCGGTCACCCGGAAAACTTCCTGATCGAAGGCGTCGAATGCACCACCGGCCCGCTGGGCCAGGGCCTGGCCATGGCGGTCGGCATGGCGATGGCGGAGCGTCAGCTGAACGCCACGTTCGGCGACGATCTGGTCGACCACAAGACCTGGGTCATTGCCGGTGACGGCTGCCTGATGGAAGGCATCAACCACGAAGCCATCGGCCTTGCCGGCACGCTGAAGCTGGGCCGCCTGAAGGTTCTGTGGGACGACAACAAGATCACCATCGATGGCGACACCTCGCTTTCGACCAGCGAAGACATCCCGGCGCGCTACCGCGCTTCGGGCTGGGACGTGTTCGAGTGCGACGGCCATGACTTCGCCGACATCGAACGCGCGCTGGCTCAGGCTGCCGCTTCGGACAAGCCGACGCTGGTCGCCTGCAAGACCGTGATCGGCAAGGGCGCGCCCAACAAGCAGGGCGGCCACGACGTTCACGGCGCCGCGCTGGGCGAGGCCGAAGTGGCCGCCGCCCGCGAATATCTGGGCTGGACCTCGGCTCCCTTCGAAGTACCGGCGGAAATCCTGGCCGACTGGCGTTCGCTGGGCGAAGCCGGCGCCAAGGCCCATGCCGATTGGTTCGGCCGCCTTGCCGCTTCGGACAAGGCTGACGAGTTCACCCGCCGCATGGCCGGCGAACTGCCAGAAACCGACGCGATCCGCGCCAAGCTGGCCGAATGGCTGGAAGGCGAATCCACCGTCGCCACCCGCAAGGCTTCGGAAAACTGGCTGAACGTGCTGGCTCCGGCGATCCCCGAGATGATCGGCGGTTCGGCGGACCTTACCGGTTCGAACAACACCAAGGCCAAGTGCCAGGATCCGTTCACCCCGGACAACTACGGCGGCCGTTACGTCTATTACGGCATCCGTGAATTCGGCATGGCTGCCGCGCTCAACGGCATGGCGCTGCATGGCGGCGTGATCCCCTACGGCGGCACCTTCCTGATCTTCTCGGACTACTGCCGCAATGCGATCCGCCTCTCGGCGCTGCAGCAGACCCGCGCGATCTACGTGCTGACCCACGATTCGATCGGCCTTGGCGAAGACGGCCCGACCCACCAGCCGGTCGAACATGTCATGTCCATGCGCATGATCCCGAACCTCTACGTGTTCCGCCCGGCCGACGTCATCGAGACGGCGGAATGCTGGAACGTGGCCCTGGAATCGCAGGACACGCCTTCGGTGCTGGCGCTTACCCGTCAGAACCTGCCGCAGCTGCGCAAGACCGGCGACATGCTCTCGGCCCGCGGCGCCTACACGCTCCGCCACGCCGAAGCGGACCGCAAGGTCATCATCGTGGCTACCGGCTCGGAAGTCGAACTTGCGGTCAAGGTCCGTGCGGAGCTTGAATCGCAGGGCATTGGTACCGATGTCGTATCCATGCCGTGCATGGAACTCTTCGCCGCCCAGGACGAAGCCTACCAGCACGAAATCTTGCCCAATGATGCGTCGATCCTGAAGGTTTCGATCGAAGCCGGCGTCACCATGGGCTGGGAACGCTATACCGCACAGAGCCGCAATGGCGGCCTGAACATCGGTCTCGACCGCTTCGGTGCCTCGGCTCCGGCCAAGGACCTGTTCGCTCGTTTCGGCTTCACTGTCGAAGCGATCGTTCCGAAGATCCTCAACAAGCTTAGCGTGTAAACAGGAGAATTTACCAATGGCGACCAAGGTTGCGATCAACGGTTTCGGACGTATCGGGCGCAATGTCGCTCGCGCCATTCTCGAACGCACGGACCATGACCTCGAACTGGTGTCGATCAACGACCTGGCCGATGCCAAGGCCAATGCTCTCCTGTTCAAGCGTGACAGTGTCCACGGCACCTTCGAAGGCACCGTGGAAGTGGACGGCACCGATCTGGTCATCAATGGCAAGCGCATTCATGTGACGGCCGAGCGTGACCCGGCGAACCTGCCGCACGCCGCCCAGGGCATCGACATCGTGCTGGAATGCACCGGTTTCTTCACCAACAAGGAATCGGCATCCAAGCACATCGACGCGGGCGCCAAGCGCGTTCTCGTCTCCGCCCCGGCCAAGGGCGTGGACCTGACGGTCGTTTACGGCGTGAACGACAAGGAACTGACGGCAGAGCACGTGATCGTGTCGAACGCATCGTGCACCACCAACTGCCTGGCGCCTTTCGCCAAGGTTCTGCACGAGAAGATCGGTATCGAGCGTGGTCTGATGACCACGATCCACTCGTACACCAACGACCAGAAGATCCTCGACCAGATCCACAGCGATCCGCGCCGCGCCCGCGCCGCCGCGATGAACATGATCCCCACCAGCACCGGCGCCGCCGTTGCCGTGGGCCTCGTTCTTCCGGACCTGAAAGGCAAGCTGGACGGTTCTTCGATCCGCGTGCCGACCCCGAACGTCTCGGTCGTCGACCTGACTTTCGTGCCGAAGCGCGAAACCACCAAGGAAGAAGTCAACGCGCTGCTGAAGGAAGCGGCCGAGGGCGAACTCAAGGGCGTGCTGGGCTATACCACCGAGCCGCTGGTTTCGATCGACTTCAACCACGATGCGCACTCGTCGACCATCGACAGCCTTGAGACGCACGTGCTCGAGGGCAAGCTGGTCCGCGTTCTGTCGTGGTACGATAACGAGTGGGGCTTCTCCAACCGCATGGTCGACACGGCCGGCGTGATGGCCAAGTTCCTCTGATGCTTCTGCTCTGAGGTCTTGATGGCGGCGGATCGCCCCGTCGGCACCCTGCGGAGGAGGAGCCGCGTGGATGCCGATGGTGGGCGGTCTGCCCCACCACTGTCGCCGCGGAAGTCCTTACGGGACTTTCGCGGCGCAGTGCATCGGGCCGGTTCGTGGCGGCATTGCCTTCGGGGCATCGTCTTGGCGGTCCGGGCCGTATAAACTGCGAAAAAGATATTCTGACGGCGTGCCTGTAACGGCGCGCGCCGCCGTGGGTGACGAGATAAGGATCGAACGATGAGCGCTTTCAAGACCCTTGATGACCTTGGTGACGTGGCCGGAAAGGTCGCGCTGGTTCGCGTCGATTTCAACGTACCGATGAACGATGGCGTCGTCACCGACGATACCCGCATCCGCGCCGCCGCGCCGACGATCCTGGAACTCTCCGAAAAGGGCGCCAAGGTCCTGCTGCTCGCCCACTTCGGCCGCCCCAAGGGCGAGCGCGTGCCCAGCATGTCGCTGTCGATGGTGGTCGGCGCGGTCGAGAAGGTGCTCGGCAAGGAAGTGATGTTCGTGCCGGAAGTGGCGGGTGACGTGGTCAAGCAGGCCGTGGGCATCCTGCGCGCGGGCGACATCGCGATCCTCGAAAACACCCGCTTCTGGAAGGGTGAGGAAAAGAACGACGCCGAACTCGTCCAGGCGATTGCCGCCAACGGCGATCTCTACGTCAACGATGCCTTCTCCGCCGCGCACCGCGCCCATGCCAGCACGGAAGGCCTTGCCCGCGTGCTGCCCGCTTATGCCGGCCGTTCGATGCAGGCCGAGCTGGAAGCGCTGGAAAAGGCCCTCGGCGCGCCGGAAAAGCCCGTTGCGGCCGTGGTCGGCGGTGCCAAGGTTTCGTCCAAGCTGGATGTGCTGAAGCACCTTGTCACCCAGGTCGATCACCTGATCATCGGCGGCGGCATGGCCAACACCTTCCTCGCTGCGAAGGGCGTGGACGTGGGCAAGTCGCTCTGCGAGCATGACCTGACCGGCACCGCGAACGAGATCCTCGAAACCGCCGATGCGTCGGGCTGCACCGTGCACCTGCCCTACGAAGTGGTGGTGTCGAAGGAATTCGCCGCCAACCCGCCTTCGCTGCGCACCTGCAACGTGCATGAAGTGGCTGCGGACGAGATGATCCTCGATGTCGGCCCGCTCGCGGTGGAAGCGCTGGGCGATGTGCTCAAGACCTGCCGCACGCTGGTGTGGAACGGCCCGCTCGGCGCGTTCGAGACGGTGCCTTTCGACGCGGCGACCGTGGCGCTGGCCAAGACCGCTGCCGCGCTGACCCGCGAAGGTTCGCTGACCTCGGTCGCCGGTGGCGGCGATACCGTGGCCGCGCTCAACCACGCGGGCGTGGCGAACGACTTCTCGTATATCTCGACCGCGGGCGGTGCTTTCCTCGAATGGATGGAAGGCAAGGAACTGCCCGGCGTGGCGGCTCTCGAAGCCTGATCGCGCGGGGCTGAGGCGGCGCACATGGGCACATCGAATCCCGTTGATGCTCAGGGCTGGAAAGCCCCGCGCCCGCCTTGGCACGGCCGCTATGTAACGCTCGACGGCATGCGCGGGATCGCTGCGCTTGCCGTCGCGCTGTTCCACTTCAATATCTCGCAGGCCCCGCACGGCTACGTGGCGGTGGACTTCTTCTTCGCGCTTTCGGGCTTCGTACTTGCCACTAGCTATCTGCCGCGCTGGCAGGCGGGCATGGGCACCGGCGAGTTCATGCTGAAGCGTCTGGTGCGGCTTTACCCGCTGTTCCTCGTCGGCGTGGCGCTGACGACGGTGGTGGGGCTGGCCCGCCTGCACACTGGCGGCGATACCTCGCTGAGCCTCAAGACCATCTTGATCAGCACCGGCATCAATGCCGTGATGCTGCCGTCTCCGCTGACCAACACGCTGTTTCCGCTGAACGTGCCGGCATGGTCGCTGTTCTACGAACTGGTCGCCAATTTCGCGATGATCGCGCTGCTGTTCCGCCTGCCGCGCCTTGGCATCGTGGCGGTCTGCGCGCTGTCAGCCTGGTGGTTCGTGCCGGCGGTGCTGGAGAACGGATCGGGCAATATCGGCGCGGTGTGGCATGAATGGCCGGTGGCGCTGGCCCGCACGCTTTATTCGTTCGGTATCGGCATGTTGATCGCGAAGCTGCCGCAGCCCGAACACCGCCCGGCGACATGGGCTGGCGTTGCCTGTCTTGTCGCCATAGCGGCAATGCTGATGGCCGATCCGCAGTTCCTGTCCACCACCGAATACGATCTTGCCTGTGCGCTGGTGCTATCACCGCTGCTGGTCTGGTGTGGATCGCGGGTGGAGCCTTCGCGCCGGTTTGCCCGCGCCGCCTGGTTCGTGGGCGAGGTTTCTTTCGCGCTCTACGCCGTGCATTGGGCGGTGATCGAGCCGATGCGTTACTTCAAGGACGATCTGCATTACGATGCCGTGCTGATGGCCTTCGTCTTCCTTGGCCTGTGCCTTGCGATAGCGTGGCTCTGCGTGAAGTGGATCGACGTGCCGGCCCGCACTTTGTTGAACGGCCTGCTGCGCCGCCGCGCGATGGCGCGCGTGATGCGCCACGCCGCCGCTCATCCGCTGCCTTGAAGGCGCGGACAAACCGTTTCGCTCCGGTTCGCCGGGGCAAATCTAGGAGGAGAAACCCATGGAATTTTCTGAGATGGCGGCCAAGATAGCCGGCGGAAACGGCTTTATCGCCGCGCTTGACCAAAGCGGCGGTTCGACCCCGAAGGCGCTGAAGGGCTACGGCATCGAAGAAGGCGCCTGGTCGACCGAAGAAGAGATGTTCGGCCTGATCCACCAGATGCGCGCGCGCATCATTTCGTCGCCGGTGTTCACGGGTGACAAGGTTCTCGGCGCGATCCTGTTCGAGCGCACCATGGACGGCCAGGTGAACGGCGTTCCCACCCCGCAGGCGCTGATCGCCAAGGGCGTGGTGCCGTTCATCAAGGTGGACAAGGGCCTTGAGGACGAAGTGAACGGCGTGCAGCTGATGAAGCCGATGCCGACGCTCGACGCGCTGCTGGAACGTTCGAAGGCGCTGGGCGTGTTCGGCACCAAGGAGCGTTCGGTGATCAACTCCGCGAATGCGGAAGGCATTGCCGCCGTCGTCAAGCAGCAGTTCGAAATCGGCAAGCAGGTGCTCTCGCACGGCATGATGCCGATCGTCGAGCCCGAAGTGAACATCAAGAGCGCCACCCGCGCCGAGTGCGACCAGATCCTGCTGGCCGAGCTGCTCAAGAACCTGGACGCGCTGCCGGAAGGCCAGCAGGTGATGCTGAAGCTTTCGCTGCCGATCGTGCCCGGCACCTTCGATCCGCTCGTTTCGCACCCCAAGGTGCTGCGCGTCGTGGCGCTTTCAGGCGGTTACGAGCGTCCCGAGGCTTGCGTCGAACTGGCCAAGAACAAGGGCATTATCGCCAGCTTCAGCCGCGCGCTGCTGCAGGATTTGCGCTCGCAGATGAGCGATGCCGAGTTCGATGCCGCCCTCGGCGAAGCGATCGACGAGATCTACAAGGGCTCGACCCAGAAGGTGGACGCTGCGGCGGCCGCCTGATCTTTCGGATCACGCAACAGGAAAGGGCGGTGCCGCAAGGCGCCGCCCTTTTGCGTTTCAGATGCCGCCCATGAAACGGAAACCGAATTGATAGGCGAGCGGGGCGGGCTTGACCCCGGCTACCGGGGTTGGGCTCGCATCCAGCAAGGTTAGCGTGCCGTCGGCCACTTGCACCGGCTGTCCCAAGGTCAGGTCGATCTTCTGCGGGCCCGACCCGAGATCGACCCGCACGCGCAGCCTGACGCGTCCGGCCTGGATGCATTGCACGCCTTGCGGGCAGCGGCTGTCCTCGATCAACGAGAGCGGGGTGACCTTGGGGCCATCGACGTAAACCGTCTCACCGATCCGCGTATAGGCCAGCGGAGGCCCCTTGTAGGGCGGCGTTGGAGTGGCGGCGGGCATCTCGACCGGACGCGTATATTCAGGCTCGGGCGGAGGCGGCGCTTCGGGTGGCGGAGGAGGGGCCTGATAAGGCGGAGTCGGCACTTGCGCCGAAACAGAGGGCGGCGGGCCACCCCCTTCGGGAATGATGCGGCATCCGGCCAAGGCGAACGCCAGCAGGGCCAGCGCAGGAATGGGCGAAAGGGCGGGCGTCGGTGCGCGTCGTTTCATGTTCCTCCCACAGTGTTTGAGCGGACTTATGGTTCCGAGTGCTGCGGGCAGGGTATCGGCGGGGGCTGAACCGCTCCAGAACGAAAGTCGCTTTGCGTCGGCCTTTCGGATGGTTAGGGTCTATCCTTACCTATGGGGAAACCATGAAGTATACAGCAAGGACTGGCGAGTTCGGATCGTCGCTCTTCCTTTCGATGGCGGTCGTCGCATCGGTGAAGGTGGCGCCGTTTTTCCTTTCGGAAACGGTGGTCGGTCTGGTGCTGCCGCCGTTTCTTGGCTCGCTGGTGGCGACGAAGCTGATCGCCTTGCTGCGCCCCTCGCTCGATCCGTTTCTGCGGCGTGCGATTGCGCTGCTAGTTGGGGAAACGGTCTGGCTGATGGCCGATGCCCTGCGTGCGGATGCGATTCCGATGGGCATGACGGTGGACATTCTCGTAGGGTTTGCCTTGGCGGCGCTGCTGGTCTGGCGGCCCTCGCGTGTTCTCTTACGCGCGCTGATCGGTGGTGTGGCGCTGGCCGCCGCAGCGGCGATCTACCTTGCATTTGCCGCGCCGGGTTGGGATCTCAACACAGGGGCGGAGGCGCTTCATGCGGTGATGCGGCTCACCATTCTGCTTTTCGCCGTGGCAGCGTTGCGCACCGTCAATCGCGAGCGCGAAGACGCTTGCTTCGAAGACGAACTCTTTTCCTGAGCCTCACGAAAGGCTAGGTGCGCGCACATGGAAGAGATTGAACGCGAACCGACGCAGCTTTACCTGATTTCGCCGCTCGATGTGACCGGCGCTTTCCCCGACCGCCTTGCCCGCGCGCTCGATGCCGCGCCGGTGGCGGCGTTCCAGTTTCGCGTCAAGGACGTGGACCAGCACGAGGCGGCGCGCCTTGCCGAGCCGCTGCAGAAGATCTGCGGCGATCGCGACGTGGCCTTCATCGTCAACGATTCCACCAGCCTCGCCAAGCGCCTTGGCGCGGACGGCGTGCATCTGGGGCAGGAAGACGGCTCGGTAGAGGAAGCGCGCAAGGCGCTCGGCCGCGATGCGCAGATCGGCGTTACCTGCAACAACAGCCGCCATCTTGCGATGGACGCTGGCGAAGAGGGGGCGGACTACGTCGCGTTCGGCGCGTACTTCCCCACGACCACCAAGGACGTGAAGCACATGGCCGGGCTCGACCTGCTGGAATGGTGGCAGTCGATCTTCGAAATTCCCTGCGTTGCCATTGGTGGCATCACGCCCGAAAACTGCGCGCCGCTGGTGAAGGCCGGTGCGGACTTTCTCGCGGTGTCGGGCGCGGTGTGGAACGGTGATGAAGAGGCTGCGGTCAAGGCATTTCATGAGGCTATGACTGGGGCGATGGCCTGAGGCCAAGGCGGCCGTCCGGCGGTTCTTCGGAACGATCACCGGACGGCACTTGACCGGGTTGCCCGGACGAGACCACGCTAGCCCCACCAAACCGAGCTTACCCAACTAGACCGGCCTGACCCGACATCGGGCTTATCCAACTAGGCCGAGGCGACCTAACAAAACCCCGTCATCCCCGCGAAGGCGGGGATCCCGCTTATTCTTGAGCTGTAGCGCGAAGGAAGCGGGGCCCCCGCCTTCGCGGGGGCGACGAAGTGTTGTTGTGATGGCGTTGCTCGGTTGTGTGGTTAGTCAGTTTGTGGTCTGGCCGGCGGCAGGATTGGCGCAAGCCCGAGTCAAAAATCGATCTTCGCGATCACGTCCTCGCCGAACTTCAGCGCCAGATCGCAGTATTCCGCGCGCGTATCGGCATAGACCGTCGCGCCGGCGCCATGAATGCCCAGCGACTTCAGATGCGCGAAGTGATCCAGTGCTTCCTGCGCGCTCCACCCCTGCTTGATCGAGTAAGTGGACGAGGCGATGACCTTCGGCGGCTCCGCACGGCCGATCTTTTCGGCATGGGCGTGCATGTAAGCGATGGCCTCGCTGATGTCCTCGTCGCCCTCCAGATTGGCGGTGCGGGCGGTGTCGGTCACGGACTTGGGCACGAAGAACGGATGCCATGCGTCGCCCATTTCGGCCGCCCGGCGCAGGGCGCGCTTGGAATTGCCGCCGACCAGCAGCGGCGGGTTCGGCTTCTGAGCCGGCGTCGGCAGCATCCGGTTGCCCAGCGCGGTGTATCCGGTGCCCTCGAAAGTGAAATCCTCGCCGGTCCAGGCCAGCTTCATGGCGGTGATATATTCGTCCATCAGGTCGTTGCGGCTGTCGAAGTCGACACCCAGCGCCTTGTATTCCGCCTTCATATACCCGGCGCCGAGGCCCAGAATCACGCGGCCATTGGTAAAGTGGTCCAGCGTCGAAACCCCGCGCGCCACCACGAAAGGATTGCGATAGGGCAGTACCAGAATGTTGGTCTGCAGCCGCAGCTTGGTGGTCACCGCGCCCAGCATCGACAGCATCACGAAGGGATCTTGCGCGTAGTGCCCGCCCGCATCCAGCCAGCGGGCCGAAGGCGCCGGATGGTCGGTGACGGTGCCGGCGTAGAAGCCCGCCTTTTCCACGGTTCGCGCAATCTCGTGCACGGCTTCCATGGTGCCGTATTCCTGCGGCTTGTCGACCCGGTCGAAGGGCAGGCTGGTGCTGAGCGTGAAGGTCATGCTTGGCTCTCTCGTTCTTTCAGGCGGACGCTTCGGGTGGCAGCACCCAGTCGTCCTGATCGTTGCGGACCCATCCGCCGGAGGCCCAGGTGCCGCCGTCGACGGGGATGATCGTGCCGGTGACGTATGTGGCCATTTCGGAGGCAAGGAACACGGCGACACGGCCGCATTCCTCGTCGATGCCCGCACGGCCGAGCGGAATGCGGCGGCGGATCGATTCCTCTTGAGCGGGCGTGGGTCGGTACCAAAGCTCGGGATCGACCGGCCCGCCGAACTGGCCGCGCGTGCCCGGCGTCACCGTATAGTCGGGCGCGATGGCGTTCACGCGGATGCCGTGGTGGGCAAGCTCTACCGCCAGCGTGCGGGTGAGATTGTTGATCCCGGCCTTGCACGCGGCATAGACCGCATAGCCCGGCGCCGCGCGGGAGGCTTCGATGCTGGTGACGTTGATGATCGATCCGCCGTTTCCGCTCTCGATCATGATCGGCAGCGCGGCCTGCGTGGCGGCGAGATTGGAAACGAGGTTGAGGTCGATATGGCGGCGCCAGTTCTTCTCGGCCAGATCCGCGAAGGGCCGCCGGGTTACGCCGCCGGCGTTGTTTGCCAGCACATCGAGCCGTCCGAAATGGCGTGCTGCCTCGGCGACCGCATTCTGCACGACATCGACGTCCATCGCATTGCCGGCGATGCACAGCGCCTTGCATCCGCGCGCCTCGATCAGTCCGGCGACTTGATCGCAGCGTTCGGGGATCACTTCCAGGATCGCCACGTCCGCACCCATGTCGGCCATGCAGAGCGCGATCGATCTCCCGATCCCGCCGCCGCCGCCGGTGACGAACACGACTTTTCCCGTCAGGTCGATGACCGAGCCATCCACACCCGTTCTCCCTTCAAGTAAGCCGTTTTCGGCCTCCGGAGCGTGGCCAACCGTCGATTGCCGGGTTGTAGACGCGCCTTAAAACGCGAACAGCATCAGCGAGATCGAGAGGGTCGTCTATATCTTTCTCCAGTCCACAGGAGAGGATCGTCTCCACGGTAAGGCCGCGATTTATCGCGTGTTTGCAATGACTTGAGAAGCTGTCTTGACCGAAGGAGAAAGGAAACCAGACCCCTTCCGGCAATGGCAGCGACAGCGCATTGGTGCCGGTGCGATGGCGATCCGGCGCGATGCCCACCGTCTCGGGCCCCAGATTGGCGAGGCGCTCGACATCATCCAGGCTGAGGCACGGCAGGTCCGCCGGCAGCACCACGATGCGTTCCGGCCCGGCCGCAGTGATGGCAGACATCGTGCTTTCCAGCGCCCCGTTCAGGTCCGGCCCCGGATCGTCGAAGCGCACCACCTTGCTGCCCAGATTGGGCCGCGCCGGACCCAGCACGCAGACGCGCTGGATGGCCCGACAGCCGCTCACCGTATCGAGCACATGGCGCAGCATGCCTGAAACCAGCGCCTCCCGCTCATCGGGATCGAGCGCGGAGGCCAGTCGGGTCTTTCCCATTCCCGGCGCCTTGACCGGGATGAGCGCCCAGCAGCTCACGGCACCTCGGGTGCTGCGGTGAGGTTGGTGAAGCGTATTCCTGCCCCGTCGGCCTTGTAGGTCTTGTTCATGTAGATGAGGATCGACGTCAGCGCCTCGGCCGCCGCCGAATTGGCCAGCGCGCCGCCGGAAAGGCCGCGCAGGCCCATGCCGGGGCACAAGTCCACCACGGTCTGGCGCGCCTCAACGTCGTCCGAGAAGACGAGCACGTCGCAGTCGATGGCGTGATCGCTGTCGAGGTGGTGGGCAGAGACGTTGTGGAACGCGGTGACGAGGCGGGCGTCCGGCCCCAGATGTTCCCGGGCCTGCATTGCGGCGCTGCCCTCTGCGGGAAGCTGCACGCGCATGACCTTGGGCGGCACCAGCGGCACGGTGGTGTCCACGACCACCGCAGAGCCGACCACGCCCGCGATCTGGCGCAGCGTATCGCCTTGCGAGGCGTGAGGCACGGTGACGATCACCACGTCCTTGCCCTGTGCGGCCGTGCCATTTTCGGCATAGCCCGCCGCGCCCAGTTCCTCGGCCGTCGCACGGGCCTTGTCCGCCGTGCGGGATCCGATGGTCACCTGATGCCCCGCCTTGACGAGCCTTCGGGCGATCCCCTTGCCTAGCGCACCGGTTCCGCCGATCACCGCGATCGCTGCCATCAGATTATCTCTCCCGCGAATTCTTGGTCGTTGTCATTGTCGTTCCCGGTGCGGCGGCTTTAGACACGGTGGTTCGGGAGGGCCGATGAAGCGAAATCCAGAACTGACCGTGCGACCGCTGACCGGGTTGCCTATGTTCGCTACCGGAATGTCGATTGCGCAAGCGATATGCGCGAGCCTTGAGGGTGAAGCCGACCGGTTACGCGATGGCGATATCTTGGTGGTGGCGCAGAAGATCGTCTCCAAGGTGGAGGGCCGCACGCGCGATCTTGCGGCGTTCGTGCCTTCTGAGGAAGCGCATGAACTTGCCCGTGCAACCGGCCGCGATCCGGAGATGATGCAGGCGATACTTGAGGAGAGTTCTCAGATCCTGCGCCGCACCCCGGCGGCCGTGATCGCGGCGCATCGCACCGGGCACGTGCTGGCCAATGCCGGGATCGATGCATCGAACGTGGAAGGCGGAGAGGCTGGCCGGGTGCTGCTCTGGCCGCTCGATCCCGATGCATCCGCGCGGGCGCTGCGGAGCGAACTTCAGAAAGAGTGTGAAGTTCGGATCGGCGTGCTGATCGCGGATTCGATGGGGCGGGCCTGGCGGATCGGCACTTTGGGCAATGCCATCGGCTGCGCGGGGCTGACCGTGTTGGAAGACCGCCGTGGTCTTGCGCAGGACCTTTATGGCCGCACACTTCAGGCGACGGTGATCGGTATTGCGGACTCGGTCGCCGCCATGGCGGCGCTGGCGATGGGTGAGGGCGCGGAAGGCACTCCGGTCGCGCTGGTGCGCGGCTGCGGGCGCTGGGTGACGGAGGAAGACGGACCCGGCGCGGTGAGCGGGCTTCGGCCTATCGAGCAGGACATGTTCCGATGAGCCGCAAACACGTACTCGCGCTTTCGGGCGGCGTCGGCGGAGCGAAGCTGGCGGCCGGACTCGCTGCAGTCATAGCATCGGAAGACCTCACGATCGTCGTCAATACCGCCGATGATTTCGAGCATCTCGGCCTAACCATCTGTCCTGACATAGATTCCGTGACTTACGCGTTGGCCGGTCTCAACGACATCCAGCGCGGTTGGGGTGTGAAGGACGAGACGTGGCAGACCATGGCCATGCTCCGCGCGCTGGGCGAGGAGCGGTGGTTCAACCTCGGCGACCGCGACATGGCGATGCACATCGCGCGGTCATGGCGGCTGCGCGCAGGTGAGACTCTTTCTGAAGTGACGGCACGGTTGACGCGCGAACTCGGGGTCGCCCATGCGGTCGTGCCGATGAGCGACGATCCGGTGCGCACGCAGGTGCTTACGGAGGCAGGCTGGACCGATTTTCAGCGCTGGTTTGTGGGCGATCAATGCGTTCCGGTGGTTTCCGACGTGCGTTTCGAGGGTGTGCCGGGCGCCAAACCCTCGTCCGGATTTGCTGATGCGCTGGCACGGGAAGACCTTGCTGCCATCGTCGTTTGCCCGTCCAACCCGTTCCTCAGCGTCGATCCGATCCTGGCGGTCGACGGGGTGCGTCCGGCTTTGGCGGCGCGGCGGGTGCCGCTGATCGCAGTCTCGCCTATTGTCGGCGGAACCTCGGTGAAAGGTCCGCTGGCCAAGATGCTGGCCGAGCGGGGGCAGGCGGTGAGCAATGCGGCCATCGCTCATCACTACAGCGATCTTCTCGACCACCTCTTGATCGACCATGCCGATGAGGCCGATGTCTCTGGCTTGCAGGCACGGGGCCTCACGGTCACCGTGACGACGACAATGATGCGCGAAGCCGCCGACAGGGAAAGGCTCGCGAAGGAGGTGCTTGCCCTCGCAGGCATCTGAAGGGTGAGCAGATGCAGGATGAGACCCGCCAGTTGAAGGCATGGTTGTTGGCCGCTCCGCTGGAGGAGGTCACCGCCCGGGCAAGCGCCAGACGCGATGCGCGTGGTCCGGCGCGGATGACTTATTCGCCCAAGGTCTTCATCCCGTTGACGCGCCTTTGCACCGACGTCTGCCACTACTGCACGTTCGCGACGACGCCCTCCCGGCTCGAAGCGCCTTACCTCACGCCTGAGGAAGTGCTGGATATCGCCCGCGCCGGGGCCGCTGCGGGCTGCCGGGAGGCGCTGTTCACGCTGGGCGACGCTCCCGAGCGCCGTTATGCCGCCGCGCGCGACTGGCTGGCTGAGCGGGGCTTTGCGCGCACCGTGGATTACGTGCGCCACTGCGCCGAACTGGTGCTGAAGGAAACCGGCCTGCTGCCGCACGTCAACGCCGGCGTGCTGGAGGAAGACGACTACCGGATGCTGCGCCCGGTCGCGGCTTCGGCGGGGCTCATGCTGGAAAGCACGTCGGAGCGGCTGCTGGAAAAGGGCATGTGCCACCATGGCTCGCCCGACAAGGTGCCGGCGCTGCGCCTTGCCTCGCTGGCGGCGGCCGGTCGCGCGCGGGTGCCGATGACCAGCGGCGTGCTGATCGGCATTGGGGAGACGGCCGAAGAACGGATCGAGGCGCTGATCGCTCTGCGTGATCTGCACCGCGAACACGGCCACTTGCAGGAAGTGATCGTCCAGAACTTCTGCCCCAAGCCGGGCACGAAGATGGCCCGCGCGCCGGAAGCGAGCGAGGCGGATTTCCTGCGCGTGGTTGCCGCCGCGCGCATCCTGCTGCCGGACGAAGTCTCGGTACAGGCGCCCCCCAATCTGAATGACGAGCGGCTTGTCGAACTGATTGACGCCGGGATCGACGATTGGGGCGGCATCTCTCCGGTCACGCTCGATCATGTGAACCCGGAAGCGCCCTGGCCCGAAGTGGAGCGGCTGCGCGCGATCTGCGCGGGCAAGGGCCTGCCGCTGGTCGAGCGCCTGACGATCTATCCACGCTTCGTGATGAGCGAGGACCGCTCATGGCTCGATCCGGCGATCCGCCCGGCAGTGCTGCGCCATGCCGATGCGGAAGGACTGGCGCGAGACAGCGTCTGGAGCCCGGGTCTGGCCGATCAGCATGCGCCGGGCAGTGTTCGCGCTCCGCTGGGGCAGCACCATGCCGGGCCGGTGGCGGTGTCGCTCCATCGTATCCTCGACCGTGCGGCGAGCGGGGTGACGCTGAGCGAGGACGAGATCGTCGCCCTTTTCGCCACCCGCGGCGCGGCGGCGCAGGCAGTAGTCGCGGCGGCCGATGCCCTGCGCGCCGAAGTCAGCGGCGATACCGTGACGTACGTCGTCAATCGCAACATCAACTACACCAATATCTGCACCCACACCTGCTCGTTCTGCGCCTTTTCGAAGACCAGCAGCAAGGCGGGTTTCCGCGACAAGCCCTATAATCTCGACTTATCCGAAGTCGCCGGTCGCGCGCGTGAGGCGGTGGAGCGCGGGGCGACCGAGGTCTGTCTGCAGGGCGGCATCCACCCGAGCTACACTGGCGAAACCTACCTTTCGATCCTGCGCGAAGTGAAAGCGGCGTGCCCGGACCTTCATGTCCACGCCTTCTCCCCGTTGGAAGTAAGCCAGGGCGCGCGCACGCTGGGGATGCCGGTGCGGGACTATCTGGCAATGCTGAAGGACGCGGGGCTGGGCTCGCTCCCCGGTACGGCGGCTGAGATCCTCTGCGACGACATTCGCGAGCAGATCTGCCCGGGCAAGCTGACCACGCAGGAATGGCTGGATGTCGTCGGCACTGCGCACCGTGTCGGCCTGCCGACGACTTCGACGGTGATGTTTGGTCACCTCGAAGGCATCGAGCACTGGGCGCGGCACTTGCTGGCGCTGCGCAATCTCCAGCTCGATACCGGCGGCATCACCGAGTTCGTGCCGCTGCCGCTCGTCCATATGGAAGCGCCGTTCTACCGGCGCGGGCAGTGTCGCAAGGGGCCGACCTGGCGTGAGGCGGTGATGATGCACGCGGTGGCGCGTCTTGTGCTGAACGGGGCGATCAACTCGATCCAGTGCTCGTGGGTGAAGCTGGGCATGGACGGCGCGGCGGCCGTGCTGGCGGCGGGCGCGAACGATCTTGGCGGGGTGCTGATGGACGAAAGCATCAGCCGTGCCGCAGGGGCCGCGCACGGGCAGGGCGTGACGATCGCGGAGCTGCGCACGGCGGCGGAAAGCGTCGGGCGCACGCTGAAGCAGCGCACCACGCTTTACGGCGAAGTGGTGTCCGAACCGGCCTGAACCGGCTCCTCCTGAACTGGTCTGGCGAGATCGGCATAGCCCATCACCAGCCGGACCAGTCCGTCCTCGATCTCGGCATCGCCCGGCGCGGTTTCGGGGCGCATGATCATCGCGCGCAGCACGCCGACGAAGGCATTCGTCAGTACGAAAGCCTCTCCCCGCGTCAGCCGGCGATCGCTGCCCGGCGGATTCGGGCCAGCGGGCGAGGAGAGCAGGGTGGTCAGATGCTCCAGCAGCGGCGCCATCCGGTGCGTGCCCCTTGCCAGTGACCGCTCCATCAACAGCCGGTGTACGCGGCGCCGGTCGCCATAGGCCGCCGCGACGGCCCGCACGATCAGCCCCACACGCTCGCGCACCGATACCGTCGCCTGATCCGCCAGAACGGTGAGAATCCGCTCCGACAGCGCGGCCATCTCACGATCGGCCAGACTATCGAGGATCGATTCCTTGTTGGGGAAATACTGGTAGAGCGTGCCGATGCTGACGCCCGCCGTTTCGGCGACGGCATTGGTGGTGAAGCCGTCATAGCCTTTCGCGTCGAGCAGCCGCATGGCGGCCTCCAACATGAGTTCCACTTTGTGCACGGCGCGGCCCTGACGCGGTTTGCGCGTCTTAACTGGCGGATTTTCATGCGGTTTTTCGGTCATGGAATAGGGCCGGTAACGCGAGTTTCAGAACATGAGTATTGCTCATATTAATATCGTCATCAGCATCTGTCCAAGGACCGAATGATGACACCGGAAATCTCGACCGTGATCCCTGACCGCCGCGATTGGGGCACCGCCTTCAAGGCGCTGCGCCGCCTGCTGGCCGATGCCAACGATACGGCGCAGGTCTTCCGCATCATGCGCGCGCTCAATGCAGGCACGGCGAAGGCGGGCTATCTGCGGTTGATGGGCACGGCCCAGGGCGGCCGCCTTGCCTATGAGCGGGCGGAATTGGCCGAGCGTTTTTCGGACCCGGCCTTCATCGCCCAGTTCCGCGATGGCACCGTGGGCGCCGCTTATGCCGAATTCCTGCGCAAGACCGGCTATTCCGCCACCGGGCTTGCCGAAGTGAGCAAGATCGACGGTGTCGATCTCAACTTGCGTCATCCCTATCTCTGGTACGGCCGGCGCATGCGTGACACGCACGATATCTGGCACGTGCTCACCGGCTATCGCGCCGATGAGCCGCTGGGCGAGCTTTGCCTTGTGGCCTTCTCCTATGCGCAGACGCGCGGATTGGGATGGGGGTTCATCGCGCTGGGCGGAGCGCTGAAGGCGCTGCGGGCGCGCGGCGGCAAGCTGGTGCTGCGCGCGATCCGCGAAGGCTATCGCCGGGGCAAGAACGCCGCCTGGCTGCCCGGCGAGGACTACGAACGCCTCCTGGCCGAGCCGCTCGATATGGCGCGGGCGCGGCTGAACATTGCCGAACCGACCGCCTACCGAATTGCGCGAGAGGCAGTGGGTCGTGCCGCCGTACGAGCCGACGGCACGATGCCGATTACATTTTCTTGATCTGCTGCCACATGGCTTCGGGCATCCAGGTATATTCGATGTAGTGCCCGAAGACCTTGCGGGCATCGAGGTAGAGGAACTTCAGCGCGTTGGGATCGTCGCCTTCCGGACGCTCCATGGCGATCGGGAACTCCTGACTGTCGACCCGTTTGCGGAAATCCGCCCAGTCGTCCACGCCGAAGCAGATGTGGTGAAAGCGCAGCGGGCCTCCATTCGACAGGCAGTTGGCATAGATGCCCACTTCGTCGACCTCGTTCTCGATCAGTTCGATCTGGAGTTCGCCGATCCAGATGAAGCAGATCCGGCCCTTCTGGCGCTTCAGGCCCTGTGGGGTGAGCACCTGCTGGTCCACCGGGATGATCATCGGTTCGCGGGTAAGCCCACGACCGCGGAATAGGTCGATCCCGGCTTCCAGATTGTCGCAAACGTAGGCGTTCTGGTAATGGCGGCCTTCGAGCATCAGTCTCTCCTCAGGATTTTTTGTCCGCCCTTGCTGCCGTCATCCCCGCGGAGGCGGGGATCCCGCTTTTTCTTGCGGCGTGGCTAGAAGAAAGCGGGGCCCCCGCCTTCGCGGGGGCGACGAGGTGTATTGGGCAGGCGGCAGTTCGTGCCGGGTCGATGCCGGCTTTCTTCCGAGCCGTCCCGCGATCAGCCTTCGCGGGCGACGTCGTAGCGCGAGAGATAGCGTTCGAAGAGCGGCTCAAGCTCCGCCTTTTCGATGCCGTACTGCGCCAGCTTGTATTCGTGCTTGCCGAACTTGTCCTGCGGGTTGTCGGTCACCCACTGCTGGATGCCGGCCTCTGCCTCGGCGGTCCATTCGTCGCCCAGTTGCTGGTAGACCTTCTTCATCGTGCCGATCGGATCGGCGGTCATGTCGGCGTAGTGGACGTCGATCACTTTGTCTTCGCCGTACTTGTCGCGGAAATCCATGATCCGGTTGGCGTGCTCGGCCGCCTGCCAGGTGTAGTTTTCCTTGAGCCACGCCGTGTCCGGCTTGCCCATGTGCGCCATGTGGCTGAGCGAGATGATCGAGCAGAGCGAACCGGTGGCGGTGAACGGATCGCGGTGCGCCCAGAGCACGCGGGCATCCGGATAGACCTTGAAGATCGTCTCCAGCCACAGCGCATGGCTGGGCTTCTTCACGTTCCACACGCCGCCAGCGTTCTGCTGGAGAACCTGCAGGAACTTCTTGTGGTATTCGTAGGCGCTGGTCATGTCGCAGGAGAAGATGAACTCCTTGTAGCCCGGCAGCGTGCCCTTGGAATCGATCATCAGCGTCTTGAAGTCGTGTGCCATGAAGAACACGCACTCATTGGGATAGACGGCCGAGCCGCGATAGTATTTGCCCATGGCCGGATTGGCTTCGAGCATCGCCTTTTCCTGCGCCAGGCGGGCCTGCGCGCGCGGATCGGTGGTGAGCAGATCGCTGGAGGCGACCGGCGGCACCGGATCGTCGATTTCCCAGGTCAGCGGCGAGCGGCGCGCCGGGTCGGCGGCCAGCAGGTTTGAAAGCAGGGTGGTGCCGGTGCGCGGCACGCCCATCACGAAGACCGGCTTTTCGACCGGGCGGCTGAGCAGTTCCGGGTTCTGGCGCAGATAGTCCGAAATCTTCAGGCGACCGCGCAGATAGTGCAGCGTGTCGGCGGCGGCGCGGGCGATGCCGCCTTCGGTGTACTGGCCGCGCGCGATGCCGGCGTTGAAATCGTCCACGAAGACGTCGAAGCCTTCGCGCCATGTGTTATTGTCGAAGTCCCGGATGCCGGTGTCCTTCATCGCCTGTTCGACGAGAGCGTCGCCGACGAGCTTGTTCGCCGTGAGTTGCTCGGCCATTTCGTGATCCTCTTTCCCGTGTCTCGATCCGGGCCGCTGCGGCGACCTCATGAGCATGAGTTAGCCTGTGCGCGGGGCCGATTGGCAATGCGGCTGGCGCGTCAGATCGGGTCGATATGTCGAATCCGGGCCAAGACCCGCGCTAGGCGGCGACGGAGGGCATCGAGGCCAGCGCGCGGCCTTGTCGCTGGCGGAAGGTGCTGGGGCTGGCGCCGACCGCGCGGCGGAACGCGAAGGTGAAGCTGGACGGTGAGGAGAAGCCCATGGCGAAGGCGATGGTCTTCACGCTTTCGCCCTCCATCAGCAGGCGCTTGGCGGCTTCCATCCGGCGCTGTTCGATGTAGTCGCCGATTGAGCAGGCGCGGCTGACACGAAAGCCGCGCGTCAATTGGCGCACCGAAAGTCCGCACGAATCGGCCAGTTCCTTCAGCGGCGGCGCGGTGAGGTCGTTTGCCAGTCGTTCCTCGATCAGTCGTAGCCGCCAGCCGGAGAGGCCCCCGGTCATCGGCCTTTCCGAGACTTCGAGGCCATAGCGGCCCAATTCGATAGCCAGTTCGCTGCCTAGCAATTCCAGCATCCGCTGGGAGGCGAGGCCGGGGTGCCGCACTTCGGCGGTGATGCGGAATAGCAGGGCGCGCACCTGTGCGCTGCCGATGTCGAGCGCGGCGGCCAAATGCGCATCGTCCCACGGCAGGTCGCGGCCGACAAGCTCGTTCACCAGCGCGGCGTCGATCGTGCAGACCAGCGAGGCCTGTCGCCCGCTGCCGCCGCGAATGTAGAGCGATTCGCCGGGCGGAATCGCGAAAACGTCTCCCAATCGCTCGAATCGATGCGGGCCCCAGCGTTCGCGATAGCCGCCGCGCGATTCCAGCGGGCGCGGCGTCAGGCACATGTTGACGTGATAGCCGGCGCCCACGGCGTGGCGCGTGTCGGTCGGCTCCGGAATGTCGAACCGCACGATCTGTGCGGTAATTCCCGCGGCGCAAAGCTCCGCATCGACGATCATCGTCGGCGTATGGGCGGAGCGGTTATCGGGCATTGCAGGCTCTCCCGGACTTGTCGGGTCTATGGCCCGAATTCGTGTCCCTGACGCTTGGATAGGGCCTGAATTCTATGATTGCCAAGCTTGCGGGACAAGCCGCCCACGGGAAACATCGCGCCAACGAAAGTGCCGGCAAAAAGGTCGGTAACGGGATCGAGGAGAGAATGATGGCCAAGGGCCTTTTTGACTGCACGGGCAAGGTGACGGTGGTGACCGGTGGTAACGGCGGCATCGGTTTCGGCTTTGCCATGGGCGTGGCCAAGATGGGCGGCGATCTGGCGATCTGGGCGCGCAACGCGGAAAAGAGCGCGAAGGCCAAGGCCGAACTGGAAGCGGCCGGCGCAGGTAAGGTGATCGCCTATCAGGTGGACGTTTCGGAAGAGGCGAACATCAAGGCCGGTTACGAGCAGGTGATCGCCGATTTTGGCCGCGTGGACTGCGTGTTCGCCAACTCGGGCGCGTCGCCGCGTTATAACTCGGCCTTTGAGATGCCGACCGAGCATTGGCATGACTTCCAGAAAACCGCGCTGCACGGCGCTTTCTTCACCTTGCGCGAAGGTGCGCGTCTGATGAAGGAGCGGATCGAGGCGGGCGACCAGAGCGGCGGCAGCCTTGTTGCCTGCGGTTCGCTCTCGCTGTTTCAGGGCCTGCCGGGCAAGATGGAATATGCCGCGTCCAAGGCCGCGATTGCAGCGGCGGTGCGCTGCCTGGCCATCGAACTGGCGCCGCTGGGCATTCGTGCCAACGTCGTCGCGCCGGGCCTGATCATGACGCCGATGATGGGCGAGGGCGCCCGAGCCGATGCCGTGGCCGCGCATTTCGCTCCGACGATCCCGATGAAGCGCACCGGTTATCCGGCGGACTTCGAAGGCATCGGCGCCTATCTTTGCTCGGACGCCAGCTCGTTCATGACCGGTGAGACGGTTACGATCGACGGCGGCTACATGGTTCGTCCGTAAGCGGCGCCAAGGGAGAGAAGCGATGGAACTGCTCAAGATCCACGGTGTCGGCGATGTCCGCGTCGATGCTTACGAACGTCCAGCGGCGGGGCCGAAGGACGTAGTCGTCAAGATGAAGTCGGTCGGCATCTGCGGATCGGACCTGTCCTACATCAAGATGGGCGGCATTCCGCCGGGCGTGGAGACCGCGCTGGGCCATGAAGGCGCGGGCGAGGTGATGGAAGTCGGCGCCGAAGTCGCCGGGATTTCCGTGGGCGATGCCGTCATCGTCAATCCGATGATGACGCCCAGCAACATCGGTTCGGGCGGGCCGGAAGGCGCGTTCACGCAGGAACTGCTGGTGCGCGAGGCCCGGCTGGGCGATTCCATCCTGCCGATCCCCGAAGGCATCTCCTACGACGTGGCTGCCATGTGCGAGCCGCTGGCCGTCGCCATGCACGGCGTCAATCGCGCCGATGTGAAGCCGGGCGACAAGGTCGTCGTGTTCGGCTGCGGGCCGATCGGGCTCGGCATGTTGCTCTGGCTGGTCGATCGCGGTGTGACCGATGTTGTCGCGCTGGACCTTTCGGAAGAGCGTCTGGAACGCGCGCGGGCGCTGGGCGTTCGGGCCGCGCTCGATCCCACCAAGATCGATCTGCGGGCGGAACTGGCGAAGCTGCACGGCGAAGTGCCCAGCTATGGCCGCGTGGGCGTGGGCACCGATGCCTTCATCGACGCAGCGGGCGCGCCGAATATCCTGACCGACGTGATCATGATGGCCAAGCTGCATGCCAAGCTGGTCATCACCGCCGCCTACATGCGGCCCATCGAGTTCCCGGTTGGCCGCATGCTGACCAGCGAGATGACGATCACCACGGCGGTCGGCTACCCGACCGAAATGCCCGAAGTGGTGGCCGCCATGCCCCGCCTGAAGGACAAGATCGCGCCGATGATCAGCCACAAGCTGCCGTTCAGCGAGATCATGAAGGGCCTGGAAATCGCCGCCACGCCGCAATCCGCCAAGGTCATGATCGGTATCGAGGAGGCTTGAAATGCCAAGTGCTGACAGTGTGAAGGACGCTGGGGTGAAGGACGCCGGGCCGAAGCTGGCAGGTCTGGTCCGCTCGGGAGACGAGCAGGCCGAGGCTATCGCGATCACCGATTTCGTGTTTCAGGCGAACGATATCTCGAACGCCTACCTCGTGACGACGGCCGAGGGCGACGTCATGATCAACACTGGCTTCATGGACAATGCAGAGCGCACCAAGCGCCTGCTGACCCCGCCGCGCACCGGCCCGTTGGCCTTCATCATCCTTACCCAAAGCCATGCCGATCACTTCGGCGGCGTGCCGGAATTCCTGGAAGAGGGTACGCAAGTCGTCGGCGGGCCGGGCTTCAACGAAGCGCTTTCGGACATGATGGCCCTTCAGCCCTTCTTCGGGCCGAGGAGTGGCAAGCTCTGGGGATCGACGCTGAAGCGCGGCGGTTCGCCCAAGCCGGCGCCGAACGTGGTGCCCGATATCCTCGTCGACCGCCGCCTGACCATCGACCTGGGCGGGCGGACGTTCGAACTGATCTCCACGCCCGAGGGTGAGACCATCGACGCACTGACGGTCTGGATGCCCAAGGAGAAGATCGCCTTCACCGGCAATGTCTTCGGTCCGGTCTGGCTGTCGATGCCATTCCTCAACACCCTGCGCGGCGACAAGCCGCGTCTGGTGCGCAATTATCTGAAGTCGCTGGAAACGATCCGCGATCTTGGGGCCGAGATCATCGTTACCGGGCACGGCGAGGCCATTCGCGGGGCCGAACGCATCCGCGCCGATCTCGACAAGATGCACGCGGCGGTCAGCTATGTGCGGGACTACACACTTGAAGGCATGAAGGCGGGCAAGGACGTGCATACCTTGATGCGCGAATTCGCCTGGCCCGAGGGGCTGGAGATCGGCGAATTCCACGGCAAGGCGGCCTGGGCGGTCAAGTCGATCTGGCGCGAGTATTCGGGCTGGTTGCACTATGAGGACGGGACCACCGCGCTTTACGGGGTGCCGCGTTCAAGTGTGGATGCCGATCTGGTCGAACTGGCCGGCGGCGCGGCCAAGCTGGCCGAACGGGCACAGGCGAAGCTGGATGCAGGCGCTCCGCTGGAGGCTGTGCACCTGACCGATATCGCACTCGCGGGTGAGCCGGGCAATGTGGCGGCGCTCACCGTGCGCAAGGCGGCGCACGAGGCTCTGCTAGCGGCTTCGGGCGGCAAGAACCTGTCCGAGACGATGTGGCTGCGTTCGGAGATTGGCGCGATGGAGGCCAAGCTCGGGGATTGATGGGGCTGGGTTCTCAGTCCAAGCACATCCTCGTAGTCCAATACTTCCGTCGTCCCCGCGAAGGCGGGGACCTCGCTTGTTCTTCTGGCCTTGTGCTAGGACGCAAAAGGAAGCGGGGCCCCCGCCTGCGCGGGGGCGACGAAGTTTTTGGGGTTTGAGCGTAGTTTAGGGGGCGCAGGGTTGGGCAGGCGTGCGCTTTACGCCATCACCGCGCTGCTTTCGTAAACCAGCCTCACCAGTTCCGCCTGCCCGCGCACGCCCAGCTTGGCGTAAAGCCGCTTGGAGTAGTTGCGCGCCGTTTCCAAGGTCAGGCCCATGCGCTCCGCCGCTTCGGCGATGGAGTGGCCGTCCGCTAGCGCCATCGCCAGTTCCGCCTCGCGCCGGGGGAGGTCGAAGACTTCCGCCAGTCGCTCGGCGCTGTGGTCCGAATGCGGCCGGGGCAGGGTGCAGAGCGCCAGGATTGCCGGTGCCGCGAGAGCCTCCGCATTTTCGGCGGGCATCAGCAGCGCCTCGATATGCGGATTGTCCCGCAGCAGTAGCGGCCGCGCTGACAGGGTGCGATCCTGCGTCATTTCCGCCGCGATGGCTGCCAACTTGCGCTCGGCGGCGAGATCCAGGCCCAGCACGCGCTCGCCCGGGCGCAGGGCCGCGCCGCAATGCGTCTGCCAGAATTCCGCCAGCGCCGGATCGGCCGCCACCACGCGCGCTTCGGCGTCGAGCAGCATCCAGCCCTTGCTGGTACGTTCCAGCCCCATGGCATTGATCCGCGCCGCAAGCCGGTCGCGGTCCATCGCCACGAGGTTTTCGACCGCGATGGCGACGTAAGGCGCCAGGCTGGAGAGCAGGGCGCTGTCGGCGGCGGTACACTCACGCGCGCGGGCCATCAGCAGCCATGCGCTATAGCGCTCGCCGCCGGCGATCCGCACCACGCGCTCATCCCCGATGCCTAGTTTCGCCATGCGCCGGTTGCGATCCGCGCGGGCGACCGGGTCGTGATCTATCATCTCCCCGATCGAATAGACGCGCCCCGGCCGCAACCCGTCGTAGAGGTAGCGGTCGAGGTCGAACGGTCCCTGCTGTTCCGACTCGCGGGCCCGCGTTCGCAAGTCGATTCCGGCGTAGCTTTCGACGATTGCGGCGTGCGGACCATCGCCCATGCGAAGGATCAGGCTGACGTAATCGGCTTGGGTGCGACGACGCAATCTTTCCAGAAATGTCGAAAAGCGCGGATTTTCGGCATTTCCTTGAAAGAGCGGGATCAGGAGATCTGTCTCGTCGTTGCTGGTAAGAGCCATACCCTCCCATATGGGAGGTTCGCGCGAATGTCATCCCTGCGATTCGGAATCGGGACAGTTTGAAACCCAGCCAACAGGGCGCATGCCCGGGCAGAGGAAGACCTGATGAAAACACTCACGCATCTGGAGCGTCTCGAAGCCGAGAGCATCCACATCATCCGCGAAGTCGTCGCCGAGGCTGAAAAGCCGGTGATGCTCTATTCGGTCGGCAAGGACAGCGCCGTGATGCTGCACCTCGCCCGCAAGGCGTTCTATCCCTCGCCGCCGCCGTTCCCGCTGCTCCATGTCGATACGACGTGGAAGTTCAAGGCGATGTACGAGCTGCGCGACAAGATGGCGCGTGAGAGCGGCATGGAACTGCTGGTCTACCAGAACCCCGAAGCCATCGAGAAGGGCATCAACCCCTTCGACCACGGCGCGCTCCACACCGATATGTGGAAGACCGAGGGCCTGAAGCAGGCGCTGGACAAGTACGGTTTCGACGCGGCCTTCGGCGGCGCCCGCCGCGACGAGGAAAAGAGCCGCGCCAAGGAGCGCATCTTCTCCTTCCGCACCTCCTCGCACGGCTGGGACCCGAAGAACCAGCGCCCGGAACTGTGGAACCTCTACAACGCCAAGAAGGCACGCGGTGAATCGATCCGCGTCTTCCCGATCTCCAACTGGACCGAGCTGGACATCTGGCAGTACATCCACTTGAACGACATCCCCATCGTGCCGCTCTACTTCGCCGAAAAGCGCCCGACCGTGGAGCGTGACGGCATGCTGCTGATGGTGGACGACGAACGCTTCCCGCTTCGGCCGGGCGAAGTTCCCGTCGAACGCTCGATCCGTTTCCGCACGCTCGGCTGTTACCCGCTGACCGGCGCGGTGGAGAGCGAGGCGAAGACGCTTCCCGAAGTGATCCAGGAAACGCTCCTCACCACCACATCCGAGCGGCAGGGCCGCGCCATCGACAAGGACGCCGGCGGTGCCGGCATGGAAGTCAAGAAGCAGCAGGGGTACTTCTGACGAACTTTGTTCGTCACCCCAGCGAATGCTGGGGTCTCGTGCCGCCAATCGGAACTTATCGAGGGAGATCCCAGCTTTCGCTGGGATGACGTAAAATGGCCCAGACCGACACCGAAACCAAAGAAGCAGTCTACGTCACCGACCAGCTGATCGCGGACGATATCGACGCATACCTCGTCCAGCACGAGCACAAGACGATGCTGCGCTTCATCACCTGCGGCAGCGTCGACGATGGCAAGTCCACCCTGATCGGGCGCCTGCTCTACGATTCGAAGATGATCTTCGAAGATCAGCTGGATGCGCTCCAGTCGGACTCCAAGAAGGTCGGCACGCAGGGGCAGGAGATCGACTTCGCGCTGCTGGTCGACGGTCTTGCCGCAGAGCGCGAGCAGGGCATCACCATCGACGTGGCCTACCGCTTCTTCAACACCGAGAAGCGCAAGTTCATCGTTGCCGACTGCCCGGGCCACGAACAGTACACCCGCAACATGGTCACCGGTGCCTCCACCGCCGACCTTGCGGTGATCCTGATCGATGCGCGCAAGGGCGTGCTGGTGCAGACGCGCCGCCACTCGTACTTGTGCCACCTGATCGGCATCAAGAACATCGTCCTTGCGGTCAACAAGATGGACCTCGTGGACTATAGCCAGGAGGTCTTCGACAAGATCCTCGCGGACTATACCGAGTTCGCCAACTCGATCGGGATCGAAAGCTTCACCGCGTTGCCGATCTCGGGCTTCAAGGGCGACAATATCACGACGCTCTCGGAAAAGACCCCGTGGTACAAGGCGCCGCAGTACGCCGGTATTCCGCTGGTCGAGCATCTGGAAACGGTGGAGGTTCTCTCCTCGGTCGATGCCGAAAAGCCGTTCCGCCTGCCGGTGCAGTGGGTGAACCGCCCGAACTTGGACTTCCGCGGTTTCTCGGGCCTGATCGCCACCGGTTCGGTGAAGGCGGGCGACAAGATCCGTGTCCTGCCCTCGGGCAAGACCAGCACGATCACCCGCGTCGTTACTTATGACGGCGATCTGGAAGAAGCGGTTGCCGGCCAGTCGGTCACCGTCTGCTTCGCGGACGAGATCGATTGTTCGCGCGGTTCGGTGATCTCGATTGCCGATAGCCCGCCGCAGACTGCCGACCAGTTCGAGGCAACGTTCGTGTGGATGGCGGACGAGGCCATGGTGCCCGGCCGTGCCTACTGGCTGAAGATCGGCACGCAGGTCGTGTCGGCCACGGTTCAGGAGCCGAAGTACGAAGTCAACGTCAACACGATGGAGCATCTGGCGGCCAAGACGCTGGAGCTGAACTCGATCGGCGTGGCGGAATTGACCACCGACAAGCAGATCGTGTTCGAGGCCTATGCCGACAACCGCACGCTGGGCGGCTTCATCCTGATCGACAAAATGACCAACGCCACCGTGGCGGCGGGCATGATCCACTTCTCGCTGCGCCGTTCGCAGAACGTGCATTGGCAGGCCGTGGACATCGATCGCAAGCAGCACGCGGGCCTGAAGAACCAGCGCCCGGCGGTGCTGTGGTTCACCGGCCTTTCGGGTTCCGGCAAGTCGACCATCGCCAACCTTGTCGAGAAGAAGCTGCACCGGATGAACCGGCACACCTTCCTGCTCGATGGCGACAACGTGCGCCACGGTCTCAACAAGGATCTGGGCTTCACCGAGGCGGACCGCATCGAGAACATCCGCCGCGTGGGCGAAGTCTCGAAGCTGATGACCGACGCCGGCCTGATCGTGATCACCGCCTTCATCTCGCCGTTCCAGGCGGATCGCGAGATGGTGCGCACGATGCTGCCGGAAGGCGAGTTCTTCGAAGTGTTCATCGACACGCCGCTGAAGGTGGCCGAGGCGCGCGACGTCAAGGGCCTCTACAAGAAGGCGCGTTCGGGCGAGCTGAAGAACTTCACGGGCATCGACAGCCCGTACGAAGCGCCGCGCAACCCGGAAATTCGCATCGACACCACGGCGATCTCGCCGGAAGAGGCCGCAAACCTCATCGTCGACACGCTGCTGGGAGACGCCTGATGAGCCTGAATGACGGCGATCTCGCCGCGCATCTGGCCGAAGTGGCAGGCAAGATCCTGCTCGACGTGCGGGCTTCCGGCCTGTTCTCGGGCAAGTCGCTGGGCAAGGCGGGGGACCAGACCGCCAACCAGTTCCTCTGCCACGCCCTTCGCGAGCAGCGGCCCGAGGACGGGCTGCTCTCCGAAGAGGAAAAGGACAATGCCGAGCGTCTGGCCAAGGATCGCGTGTGGATCGTCGATCCGGTCGACGGCACCCGTGAATATGGTGAGGAGCGCGCGGACTGGGCGGTTCACATCGGCATGGCGGTAGACGGGGCTCCGGTGCTGGGCGCCGTGGCGCTGCCGGGCGCGGGCATTGTCCTGCGCTCCGACCAGCCGGGCGAGGTTCCGCCCGCGCCTGAAAGGCTGCGCATGGTCGTCAGCCGCACGCGTCCCGCCAAGGAAGCGACCGGCGTGGCCGAAGCCATCGGGGCCGAACTGGTGCCGATGGGGTCGGCCGGGGCCAAGGCCATGGCGATCCTGCGCGGAGAGGCGGACATCTACCTCCACTCCGGCGGGCAGTATGAGTGGGACAGCTGTGCCCCTGCCGCCGTCGCGCAGGGCTGGGGCCTCCACGTCTCGCGTATCGACGGCAGCCCGCTGGTCTACAATCGGGAGGACGTCTATATGCCGGACCTGCTGATCTGCCGGAAGGAACACGCCGAACTGGTCCTCGAAAAGGTCAAGGCCTTCCTTTGAGGACAAGCTGATCAACATTGTCGATTAGTAAGCACGCCGCTATGCTCGCCCTTTGATACAGGAAAAGGGGCGGGCATGGAGGCGAAAACACGGCGCAGGACGCGCGATCCGGTCGCGACGCGTGCCGTCATTCTGGATGCGGCGGCCAACCTTTTGGCCAAGGACGGGCCCGAGGGCGTCAGCCTCTCCGCCGTCGCGCATCTCGCCGCCGTCAATCGCGGCACGGCCTACCAGCATTTCGAAACACGCGAAAAGCTGATCGAGGCAACCATCCAGTGGGTTTCGGACAAGCTGTTCCATGCCGTTTTTGGTGATCCGGAGACTGTCGGGGAGCGGCGGGTCGAGGAAGTGGATGTCGTGTCGCTTACCGACCGTTTGGCCGATTTCGCGATGGAAAACCCGGATATCTGCCGCGTCTGGCTTCAGCAGGTGCTGGCCTCTCCGGACCCTTCGCAGGACCCGTTCTGGCGGGAATATTGCGGATCGCTGGGCCGCTTTGCGGGCACTGATCTGGCCGAGCCGGGCATCGATTTCGAAGTCTATTCGGTGATGAACCTGGCCGGCGTGTTCTTCTGGCCGATCCTCGCCCGCGCCCACGCTGCCGATGAAGGCGAGCGGCGCGAACTGTCGCGCCGCTATTCGCGAGAGATTCTGCGGCTTTCGATGTACGGCACGATGCGCGCCAAGGCCTTCCCGAAGGTGGCGGACCTGCTGGCCGCGCACGGGGTTTCTCCGGGCGGCTGAGGAAGCCTGCCCAGAGCCTTCAACTCCACCACCCCTCGTCATTGCGAGCGTAGCGAAGCAATCCAGAGCCGGGCCCACTCCGCTCTGGATTGCTTCGCTACGCTCGCAATGACGAGGAAGGGGGAAATGAGGCCAACAGGAGGAGTTGCGGCCTTAACCGATACCCCATCGGTGATGCCGCTTCGCCTAGGCGATGGCGTGAGGCGGCGGCATTGACGGAGCCGTGCATATTCCCTTTCAGCTAGGGCCTGCATCGTCGGGCCGGAACTGGCCCTTGAGGGAGTATGCCATGTTTTCCGCTATCGTGATCGACAAGACCGATGAGGGCCAGACGGTCACTCTCCAGCAGCTTGACGAAAGCGCGCTGCCCGAAGGCGATGTCGCTATCGACGTCGCGTTCTCTACGCTCAATTTCAAGGACGGCCTTGCCGTCACCGGCGCGTCGCCCGTCGTGCGCAAGTTCCCGATGGTTCCGGGGATCGACCTTGTCGGCACCGTCACGCAAAGCAGCCATGCCGACTGGAAGGCCGGCGATACCGTCGTGCTCAACGGCTGGGGCGTGGGCGAGGGCCACTGGGGCGGCCTGTCGCAAAAGGCCAAGCTGAAGGGTGACTGGCTGGTGCCGCTGCCTTCGGCCTTCACGCCGAAGCAGGCCATGGCGATCGGCACGGCCGGCTATACCGCTGCGCTTTGCGTCGATGCGCTGGTGGATTGGGGCGTGACCCCGGATCAGGGAGAAATCCTCGTCACCGGTGCCACCGGCGGCGTTGGTTCGGTCGCCATCGCCATTCTCAAGAAGCTGGGCTACTCGGTCGCCGCGCTCACCGGCAAGCCGGGCGAGGCGGACTATCTGAAGTCGCTGGGCGCGGAAACGATCATCGATCGCGCCGAACTCGCCGAAAAGGGCAAGCCGCTTCAGAAGGAGCGCTGGGCTGGCGTGATCGACACCGCCGGCAGCCACACGCTTGCCAATGCCATTGCGCAGACGAAGTACGGCGGCGCGGTCGCCGCTTGCGGTCTGGCGCAGGGCTTCGATCTGCCCTCGACCGTGATGCCTTTCATCCTGCGCGGCGTTTCGCTGCTGGGCATCGACAGCGTCATGGCCCCGAAGGCCAAGCGCCTGAAGGCCTGGGACCGTCTGGCCAAGGATCTCGACCCGGCTGCGCTGGAAACCATCGGCCAGACCATCGGCCTTGGCGACGCCATCGAGGCTGCTCGCAAGTTCATGTCCGGTGAGGTCACCGGCCGTTACATCGTTGACGTGAACGCCTGATGCAGCCGGCGCGGCGGGCGGTTTGAGGGAGCCGCCTGCCGCGCCAGAGCTTCGATGGGAGAAGGGGCAACCAGAGGCCCCGCAAGGATGGCGAGGCCAAATAACGGTGAGGAACGCATGGTAGAAGTCACGCAGGGCCTGTCCATCGCGCGGGGCATTCCGCTGGCGGAAGAGCAGGGCATCGGCCCGCTGACGCTGGGCGGTTTCGTCCGCGAGGTGTCGCGCCGTTATGGCCCTTCCGAAGCGGCGGTCATCCACCTTGGCGACCGCGTCGAACGCTGGACTTACGACGACCTCTGGGCTCGCTCGATGGAAGTCGCCCGCGCGCTTGTCGCTTGCGGCGTCGGCAAGGGTACCCGCGTCGGCGTGCTCGCAACCAACCGTCTGGAATTCCTCTCCAGCGTCTTCGGCGCCGCGCTCGCGGGCGGCGTCGCCATGACGGTGAGCACGTTCTTCACCCCCGCCGAACTGGAAACCGTGCTGCAGATGGGCGGATGTTCGGTGCTGTTGCTCGAACGGCAGGTGCTCAAGAAGAATTTTGCCGAAATCCTCGTCGATCTGGAGCCGCAGATCGGTTCGGCCAAGCCGGGCGAAGTCGCTTCCACCAAGTTCCCGTTCCTGCGCCACCTCGCCGTGATCGACAGCGACGAAGGCCTCGGCGCGATCGAGGGCTGGAGCACGTTCCTCGCGCGTGGAAACAGCGTCGATCCCGCGCTGGTTGATGCCGCTGCGGCCTCGGTGCAGCCGAGCGATCCCGGCGTGCTGTTCTTCTCCTCCGGCTCCACCGGCAAGGCCAAGGGCATCCTTTCCGCCCATCGCGGCGTCTGCCTGCAGCTCTGGCGCTGGCCGCAGTGGTACGACGTGAAGGAACCGCCGCGTACATGGTCGGCGAATGGGTTCTTCTGGTCGGGCAATTTCTCGATGGCCTTGGGCGGTACGCTCGGTTCGGGCGGATCGCTGGTGCTGCAGCGCTGGTTCGACGCGGAAGAGGCGCTCTCGCTGATGGAGGCCGAAAAGGCGTCGATGATGCTGGCCTGGCCGCATCAGTGGGCGCAGCTCATGGCGGCATCGAATTACGAGAGCGTCGATCTTTCGGCGATGCACTACCTCGATGCGCTGACGCCTTGCGCCCAGCACCCCACGATCAAGACCGACTGGCGCGAACCGGCGCAGGCCTTCGGCAATACCGAGACATTCACGCTGATCTCGGTCTTCGCTTCGGGCACGTCCGAGGAGGTTGCCGGCAAGTCGCACGGGGTTCCGACCGCCGGCTCCACGATCAAGGTCGTCGATCCGATGAGCGGGGCGACCATGCCGCTGGGCGAACGCGGCGAGATCGCGGTGAAGGGGCCGACGCTGATGCTGGGCTACCTCGGCGTGCCGCTGGACGAATCGCTGGATGGCGAAGGCTTTCTGCGCACCGCGGACGGAGGCTACATCGACGATCAGGGCCGCCTGTTCTGGGAAGGGCGCCTGAACGACATCATCAAGACCGGCGGTGCCAACGTCTCTCCTCTGGAGATCGACGAAGTGATCCGGGCCCATCCCGAAGTGAAGATGGTGCAGACGGTGGGCGTGCCGGACGATCTGCTGGGCGAACTGGTGGTTTCCTGCATTGTCCCGGTCGAAGGTGTACGCCCCGATGCCGGAGCGATCCGCGATTTCGCCAAGGAAAAGCTCGCCAGCTACAAGGTGCCGCGCAAGGTGCTGTTCGTGGCGGAGAGCGATCTGAAGACCACCGGCAGCGCCAAGATCAAGACGGCGGATCTCCGCAAGCTGGCCGCCGAGCGGCTGGAGACGGAATCTACGCCCGGTTAAGGGGAGGACAGCATGGCACAGACGCCGAGTTTCGAAGACTGGCTGGAGATCTGCAATCTCAAGGCCCTCTATTGCCGCCTACTCGATACCAAGGACTGGGATGGCTGGGCTGCGCTGTTCACCGAGGATTGCGAGATCGATACCCGCCCGGCAGGCGGTACGCTGGAAAAGGGGCGCGACACTTTCGTTGCGATGGTCCGGCACTCGCTGGCCGGCGCGAAGACCGCGCATCAGATTCACTCGCCGGAAGTAACGTTCCACGGCGACAGCGCCGAAGTAATCTGGGCCATGCAGGATCGTGTGATCAAGGACTCGTTCGCGCTGACCGGTTACGGCCATTATCACGAGACGTACGTGCGCTCCGCCGACGGCTGGAAGATCGCGAAACAGACGCTTTCTCGCCTGATCGTGGACATGGCCAAACCCTGAGGTGCCACCGCCGGGGCGTTCCCTGCGAAGCGATTGCGATTTCATTCGCAAATACTAAGCAAGCCTAGTATTTAACGGGCAATGGAACGCAAGATCGGCACCGTTCTGTCGCAAGTGGCGCGCTTGATGCGCCGGTCTTTCGACGAGCGGGCACGGGCGATCGGCGTAACCCGGCCGCAATGGCAGGTCCTCAGCGTGCTTCACCGCATGGAGGGGATCAACCAGGGTGGTCTTGCCGAAATTCTGGAGGTGGAGCCGATTACGGCCGGTCGCATGATCGACCGGATGCAGGATGGCGGGCTGGTCGAACGCCGCGCCGATCCGGCAGACCGGCGCGCCTGGCGGCTCTATCTGACGCCGCGCGGCCGCGAATTGCTGGAACAGTTGCAGCCTCTGGCCGAGGAAACAGCCGATCTGGCGCTGGAAGGCGTGCCCGATGCGGACAAGGAACGCCTGTTGGACGTGCTGGACACGATGCGCCTCAACTTGACGCGCCATCGGGCTTCGGATGCCACGGCCCAGGGGTGATCGGGTGCCGTAATGTATCGCGGGGACGGTCCTGTCGAACCATCGTGGCCGCGATAGGCAGCGCCTTGCAGAGAAGCTAGAGTTTGGGAAATCGTGCCGGCCAAGGATCGGCACTCGAAAGCCGTAATAGCGGGAGGATGCGTGGGTAAGACGATCGTGATCACTGGCGCCGGTGCGGGCCTCGGCCGCGCGCTTGCAAGGCGTTTCGCCAGTGAAGGGGAAACCGTGATCCTGCTGGGCCGCACGCTGTCCAAGGTGCAGGAACTGGCCGATGAGATCGGCGGCACGGCCATGGCGGTGGAGTGCGACGTGGCCTCCGCCGATTCCGTGCGCAAGGCTTTCCAGGCGATTGCCGAAAAGCACCCGAAGATCGACGTGCTGATCAACAATGCCGCGATTTACGAACCGTTCACGGTGGCCGAGGCGACCGACGCGCAGATCGACGGCATCATCGCCACCAACCTCAACGGTCCGATCTATTGCTGCCGTGCGGCGATCCCGATGATGGAAAAGGGCGGCCAGATCATCAACGTGGGCAGCGAATCCATCGCTGTGCCTTTCGTCATGCTCTCGCTCTACCAGTGCACCAAGGCCGGGCTCGAACGCTTCACCGAAGCGCTGGTGGAGGAACTGGAGCCTGCCGGCATCCGCGTCACCACCGTGCGCGCGGGGCCGATGTACGAAGCGGGCAAGACCGCTCCGGGCTGGAACCCCGATGCCGCCATGCGTTTCCACCAGGGCTGTGCCGCCAACGGCATCGACCTGCGCACCCGTCCCATTTCGCAGACCGACCACGTGACCGGCGTGTTCCGCTCGCTGCTCGATCTGCCGCCGGATGTGCGCGTGCTGCACGTTTCGGTCGGAGCGCGCCACCCATGAGCGACGCGCAAATCCTGCAAGACCCTATTCCCGCCAAGGATCAGACGATGACCACTCTTCCCGAAGCCAAGCTCTATATCGACGGCCAGTTGCGCGGCGCCAGCAATGGCGGCACGTTCGACGTGATCAGCCCATGGACCGGTGAGGCGATCGGCAAGGCCGCCGATGCTACCGCCGATGACGTGAATGCCGCCATCGCCGCCGCCCGCCGCGCTTTCGACGATACCGACTGGTCCACCAACACCGAAAAGCGCGTGGCGCTGGTGAAGAAGTACCGCGAACTGTTCGAAGCTGCCCGTCCGCGCCTTGGCGAACTCGCCATGCACGAAGCCGGCGCGGCGCAGGGTGCGGTCAACCGCGCCCATGTCGACATGGCTCTGGACGGTTGGGACGACTACATGGCCGTCTTCGACAAGCTGGAGTGGGAAAAGGACTACGGCGAAAAGCCGGCCTTCGGCATGATCCACAAGCGCGTGGGCGTGCGTGAGGCGATCGGCGTGGTCGGCGCGATCACGCCTTGGAACGTGCCGCTCTACGTCAACATCGGCAAGATGGTTGCCGCGCTGCTGGCCGGATGCACCGTGATCCTGAAGCCCGCGCCGGATACCCCGGGCATGGGCGCGATCTTCGGTGAACTGGCCAAGGAAGCCGGCTTCCCCGACGGCGTGATCAACGTGGTGTTCGGCGCCGATCCGGCGCTGGCGGGCGAAATGCTCGTCACCGATCCGCGCGTGGACCTGATCTCCTTCACCGGCTCCACCGGCGTCGGCAAGCGCATCATGGAGCAGGGCGCGCCCACGCTGAAGCGCGTGTTCCTCGAACTCGGCGGCAAGTCGGCCAAGATCGTGCTCGACGATGCGCCGAACTTCGCGATGGAAGTGGGCATGGCGATGCTCGTGTTCCACGCCGGGCAGGGCTGCGCCGTGCAGTCGCGCCTGCTGGTGCCGAAGAGCCGTTACGAGGAAGCCAAGGCTATCCTCAAGGGCGCCTATGGCAACTTCGGCGACAACTGGGGCGATATCCAGAACCCGGCGCACATCATGGGCCCGGTGATCTCCAAGCGCCAGATGGAGCGCGTGAAGAGCTACATCGATCTGGGCCAGGAAGAGGGCGCCACGCTGATCGCCGGCGGCAATATCCGTCCGGACAAGGGCGGCGGCTACTTCGTGGAGCCGACCTGCTTCGTGGACGTTACCAACGACATGCGCATCGCCCAGGAAGAAATCTTCGGCCCCGTGCTGGTCGTCATCCCCTATGAGGACGACGAGGATGCCGTGCGCATTGCCAACCAGAGCTCCTATGGCCTATCGGGCGGCGTCAGCTCGGGCGATCTGAACCGGGCCATCAATATCGCCAAGCGCGTGCGCACCGGATCGATGAGCGTCAACAACGGCATGTGCATTGCCGGCGACATTCCCTTCGGCGGCTACAAGGCGAGCGGCATGGGACGCGAATGGGGTGTCGAAGGCATCGAAGAGTTCACCGACGTCAAGATCCTCGCCTGGCCGGTCGGCCAGGCCGCGGCCTGACGTAAACGGTACGACCGAGGCTTTTCTGGGAAGCGACACCGGAGAAGAGAACGGCGGCGAGGACACCGGTATCCCGGCTGTCCCGCCGCACCTCGCTGCCGCCGTCACCGACGCATCGGCGGCGATCAGCCACAACCTTCATGGCCAGAGACTGGGCCGCAAGGGCCGCGTCACGCGTGAGCGCATCCTTGCGGCAGCGATCGAGCTTGTCGAAAAGACCGACGAGCCGGTGACGCTGGGTGCCGTTGCCCGCACCGTCGGGCTCGGCATGACGTCGATCTACAACTACTTCACCGATTTCACCGAACTGCTGCTGGCGGTGCTGGAACCGGTGATGGGATCGGCGCAGGACGAGTATTTCGTGCTGGCCCGCGAATATTGGCCGGATGAGGAACTCAATGCCCGGGCCATGGCGTTCGTGCGCGCCTATCACGCGTTCTGGGCCAGCCACACCGGCCTGCTGCACTTGCGCAACTCACTGGCGGATCAGTTCGACGTGCGGATCATGCACCAGCGCGTGAATTCCACCCGGCCGCTGATCGGCCTGTTCGTCGCGCAAATGGATCCGCGCGGGGTGCTGGGCGATACGGCGGTGCTGATGGCGACGACGTTGATGACCGGTATTGAACGCTCGATCACGCTGGCGACCGACAGGCGCTTGCGGCGGATTCTCGGCACTTTGCCGGGGCGCCGCGAGGAGAGCCTGCTGGAGATCAACGCGCGGCTGATGGAACTGGCGATCCGCGATACGCGGGAGCGCGCGGCGGGCTGAGATGGTCGGTGCGTTATGCCGTGCTGCGGCTAATTCAAGCCTTCACAAGCATATAAACATCAAATCAAAACACCCCGTCATCCCCGCGAAGGCGGGGATCCCGCTTGTTCTTCTGGCGTGGCGCGAAGGAAGCGGGGCCCCCGCCTTCGCGGGGGCGACGAGTGTTGATTGTTGGGGCGGCTGAGCTGAGCGGAGGGAAACCCCCGGCCCGCCCTTACTTCTTCTTGCCGCCCACGCCCTTCAGATACTCTTCCATGCCCCGGATATAGTCCGGGTTCAGCATCAGCGCGCTGTTGGCCATGCGCTCGATGTGGCGGGCGCTGTCGCGGCCCACTTCGGCGCTGAGTTCGATGGCGACTTTGGCCGCGCCCATCTGTTCCGGGTTCTGCTTGGTCAGGTGACGGCAGAATTCCATGACCTCCGCCTCGAACGTCTCGTCCTCATAGACCTGATGGACCAGACCCATGGTGAATGCCATGTCGGCCGGGGCAGGCTTGTTCGCCATGATCAGCCACCGCGCCCAGTGCGGCCCGCAGATGCGCGTCAGGCGCGAGACGCCGCCCGATGCCGGCAGGACGCCGAACAGACCTTCGGGGAAGGCATAGGACGCGCTCTTGGCGGCCAGGCGGAAATCGCACGAGAGGCTCATCTCCAGCCCGCCGCCCACGCACATGGCATGGTGGGCGACGACGAAGGGCTTCTCGATATGCTCGATCTCGTCCCACAGCTGCTGCATGTTGTTGAGATTGAGGCGGTGGTTCTCGCGAATGCCGCGCGCGCTGCCGCTGGTGGCGGTGGGCGAGATGATGTTCTGGTTCCCGCCGCGCAGGTCCGCGCCGGAGCTGAAGTAACGCCCGGCCGATCGGATCAGCATGACCTTTAGTTCGGGCGTCTCGCGAAAGCGCAGCACGGCCTGCGTCAGCAGATCCATCATCTGCCGGCTGATCGCGTTGAGCTTGTCCGGCCGGTTAAGCGTGGCGATCAGGATGCCGTCCACGTCTTCAGTGAGCAGGTGGGGTGCTTCTTCGGTCATTGTATCCCCCAGAATCAATTGCGTGAACGCGGCAGGCCGAGGCCCTTTTCGGCGATCATCGAACGGTGCACCTGGCTGGTGCCGCCGTAAATGGTCGTCCCGTGCGCATGGCGATAGGCGAGGTTGATCGCGTCGGCAGCCCCCTTGCGCTTGGCCAGCGAATAGGGTGCCGTCAGGTCCAGCAGATCGCGGGAATCTGTGATGAACAGTTCGGAGGAGAACATCTTCGCCATCGGGCCATAAGCGCCGTTGCCCTTGCCGTGCACTTGCGTCCAGTTGGCGCGATAGGCGATCAGTTCGGAGGCGAGCACATTGGCGTAAGTACGCGCCAGCCGTGCCTGAGCCTTGGCCGTTTCGATCAGCTTGCCGCCGCCGGCCACGGGGATTTCCTCGCAGAGTTCGACCGCGTTCTCCAGCATCGCGCGCTGCACTTTCGCAAAGCCGCCGCCGTGCTCCAGTTCGAGGCTGGCCGCCATGGTTCGGCCGCCCGCGTTGATCTCGCCCAGGCGCCACGTGTCGGGGATGCGCACGTTGTCGTAGAAGGTGATGTTGGTGCGCTCGTCCATGAACGTGTGGACGCCCTGCACGGTGACGCCTTCGGCCTTCAGCGGCACGATGAACATCGTCAGGCCCTTGTGCTTGGGCGCATCCGGATCGGTACGGCAGAGCATCAGCACATAGTCGGTAAGGTTGGCGCCGCTGGTCCACATCTTGGTGCCGTCGATCCGCCAGGACCCGTCCTCAAGCTGGGTGGCCTTGCACTGCGCGGCGAAGACGTCCGATCCGCAGCCCGGCTCCGAATAGCCGAGCGAGCAGATCGCCTCACCCGCCATCACCTTGGAGAGCACATCGCGCTTCAGTTCCTCGGTGCCGAAGCGGTGCATGATCAGGGCGACCATCTGCGAAACGCCGGCGACCGGATTGCTCCAGCCTTCTTCCTCGAAAGCATAGCGTGCGCCGGTGACGGCGTAGGGGCTGAGGCCGCGCCCGCCGACATCCTTGGGAAGCTGGAGATAGGCAAGGTTCGCCTCGACCAGCTGTTTGTGGATGACCGGGTTGTGGCCTTCCCATGAGAAGTGGAACTTCTCGCGCTGTTCGTCGGTGACGTTCTTGGCGAAGAACGCGCGGATTTCCTGCTGGATGGCGCGCGCATCCTCGCCCAGATCGAACTCGACCGGAACTTCGCCCACATCGGGAAGGCTGGCCTTCTCGCCCGCGTAGAGGCGGCGACCGGCTTCGGCCAGCCAGTCCTCCGGATCGCCCGCCACCAGCGGCCATGCTTTGGCACGCAGGTTGTAGAGGTGCACGTCATGCTCGGTGGTGAGGCCGATGCCGCCGAAGGTTTGCACGGCGTGGCGCACGGTGCGGCCCGCTGTCCCGGCGGCGTACCATGCCGAAAGCGAAACCTGCGCGCCGGCCGCCGCTTCGCCATCGGCGATCGAGCGCATGGCCTGCCAGGCGAGGAACTTGGCGGAATCGATCTCGCAGATCAGGTCCGCCATCGGGTGTGACAGGGCCTGGAACGTGCCGATGAACACGCCGAACGCCTTGCGCTCGCCCGCATATTCCGCTGCCATCGTCAGCGCCGCACGGCTGAGGCCCGACAGCGCCAGCGCCATCAGGACCTTCCATTCTTCAAGCCCGGCAGCAAAAGCAGCCAGTGCGTCTTCACCGCTGCCCAGAACGGTCGTCGGCAGGGCGGAGAGATCGAGTTCAGCGATAGCCGTGGTGGCAAGGGTCTGTTCCGCGATCCGCGCTTCGGCGGGAACGGTGATCAGCACGACATCGCTGCCCTTGCGCGCGACCACGGCCTCGGCAAACAGCCCGCCAGCGACCCACTGCTTGGGGAATTCGGCGACGTCCTGCATGGCGATCGTGACGACTGCCTCGCCGCCGACGGCACCCGCCAGAAGATCATCCTGACCGCCCAGCAGGGCGAGCAGGCGCGTTGCCACCAGCGCTTCGGCCAGCGGGCCGGAGGCGAGCGTGCGGCCGGCTTCTTCCATTAGCAGGCCGGCATCGAACAGGCCAAGGCCCATGCCGTCCGCGTCTTCGGGCACGCGCATCGAAAAGGCACCCAGTTCGGCAAGGCCGCTCCACAGCGCGGGGTCGAAACCGCCGGTTTCCTGCGCTTTGCGCACGCGGGCCATGCTCGAATTTTCATCGAGAAAGCGCGCGAAAGTGTCGCGCATCATGGACTGTTCGTCGGTGAGGTCGAAGTTCATGTTTCAGGCTTTCCCCGGGGCTTTTTCTTGTGACGTTTCCACGTCCTCATCATACCTCGCCGCCCCATTCAATCGGTGCGGGCACGCAATCGCGGGCGCGATAGCTCCATGCCCGGATCGTTCGCGCTGGCCGGTGGGGGAGGGTGGGCGTAGCCTCCACTCCCAAGGCGCCGGAAAGATGCGCCCGCCGGGGACCGATCCGGCCCGGCAACTTTGGGAGTGCCGTTATGCAGATGAACGACATGGTGCTGATCAGCGTGGACGATCACATCAGCGAACCGCCCGACCTGTTCAACAAACACCTCTCCGGTGCCGCTCTTGAATCCGCTCCGAAGCTGATTCAGGATGAGAATGGCAAGGATCTGTGGGTCTATCAGGGGCAGAAGTTCCCCTCGGTAGGACTCAACGCCGTGGTCGGCCGGCCTTTCGAGGAATACGGCATGGAGCCGACCTCGCTCGATCAGCTGCGCGCCGGTTGCTACGATGTGCATGAGCGTATCAAGGACATGGACGTCAATGGCATCGCATCCTCGCTGAACTTCGGTTCGGTGTTCGATTTCGCCGGTGGCCGTCTTCACCGCGTGCCCGATCGCGAACTCGCGAAAGTGCACGTAAGCGCCTATAACGATTGGCATATCGACGAGTGGTGCGGTGCTTATCCGGGCCGTTTCATCCCCTGTGCGATCCTGCCCACTTGGGACATGGACGCGACGATTGCCGAACTGAAGCGCGTCTCGGCCAAGGGTTGCCACACCGTCTCGATCAGCGAGAACCCCACCTGCCAGGGCCTGCCGAGCATCCACAACGCCTATTGGGATCCGTTCTACAAGGCGATCAACGATCTCGACATGACGATCTGCATCCACATCGGTGGCGGCAACCCGGCGCCCCATGCATCGATGGAAACGCCGATCGAGGCATGGATTTCGACGATGCCGATGTCGATCGCCTATGCCGCGTCGGACTGGCTTCAGCTTGAGGCGCTGCACCAGTACCCGGACATGCGCATCGCACTTTCGGAAGGTTCGATCGGTTGGGTGCCCTACTTCACGGAGCGGGCGGACTTCTCGAACTGGCGGCACAAGGCCTGGACAAACTCGCGCTTCCAGAAGATGAAGCCCAGCGAGATGTTCAAGCGGCACTTCCTCAACTGCTTCATCGACGATGCCTTCGGCCTTCAGAACATCCAGTTCATCGGTGAGGACAACATCGCCTATGAATGTGACTATCCGCATTCCGACACGCTCTGGCCGGAAGTGCCCGAGCATCTCTGGCCCTCGATCAACCACCTGACCGAAGAACAGATCGACAAGATCACGCACCGGAATGCGATGCGCTGGTTCCGCTTCGATCCGTTTCAGCACTACACGCGCGAGCAGCTGACTGTTGGCGCGCTGCGTGAGCGGGCAAAGGCGGAAGGCGTGGATACCAGCCCCAAGTCCTCGGCCGGCGAACGTCCGGTGGAAGAGCACGAAACCCGCCCCGTCACTTCGGGAGACATCATGAAGATGTTCATGCGACACGAAGATACCGATCGCACGGCGCGCATGCAGAAGCAGGAAGCCTGACCGCTTCCGCTCAAACGAAAAAGGCCCCGCGAGGTGTTCTCGCGGGGCCCTTACCGTAACGGTGTGCGACCCGTTCAGGATACTGAGCGTTTTCAAATCAGGTGGGATCACTTGATGACTAGGAAAACGCGTAAAATTAAAGATCTGGAGCGGTTGATCCGATGCAATCGGATCAACCGCTCCAGCGGATCAGGCGGCGTGCGGCAGCTGTTCCGGTTCGGCGAACTGGGCCGGATCGGGCAGGCACTTGCGCATCGCGTCGCTGAGCGACTGGAGCAGCGCTTCGGGGTTCACCTTGTCGTCCTTGCCGTAGATCAGGCTGATGACGAGCGGGTGGCCTTCGGGCTGACGCGGGACGAGACCGCAGAGCGCCTCGGCGCCGCTGCCGAAACCGGCGGGGCCGAATACATAGCGCGGATCGCGGCAGGCATCGACGCGGGCCATCATGTCGCCGAAGGTGAACTTGTTCAATTCATCGGCTTCGGCATTGAGGCGGCGCACCATGCCTTCGCAGCGCTGGCGGGCAACGGTCGAGAGCATCAGCCAGCCGGCGGCGCTCTGTGCCAGCGGCTCCTTGATGCCGCCCGAAAGCTCACGCGTGGCGGCAAGGGCGCGGGGGCCATGGCGCCAGTTGACGATCTGCACGTCGAGCCCGACCATCGCATGAAGCGCAACCGAAAGACCGGTCTGGGCGACAAGGCGGTCCATCAGGCGGACGATGCGGCCGTCACGAACCAGTTCGGGCTGGCCCGAGGTGCCGATCAGCGCGGCACGCGGGGTGAGGCTGTAAGCACGCGAATAGGGATCCTTGTGAAGCAGGCCGAGTTCGACGAGGCTCGACAGCAGTTCGGACGTGCTCGACTGCGGACGGTTATACCGGCGAACGATGTCCATGACGGTCGCTTCGCGGTGCGCATCGTCGAAATATTCGAGCACTTCGATCACGCGGCGTGCGATCTTGGCCTTGTTCGATGACGTGGTCTTTCCAGGCATGAGGTCTCTCCTCCCTCAAGTGTGGTGTGATGAACTCACTTCTCTCCCGAGTCGGGTCTCTTAAAAACTGAGCCTGACTCGTTTTTTGCTAAGCTTGGTTATCATTGCTTTTGATGGCCTGCAATAGGCTTCGCACTGACGATAAGTTGCGTTGTTTTGCCGCAGGCGGAAATATCGCGAAATTCCGCGATTTTTGACCAGGTGTTCAGCGGTAAAATGTGATTTTCGCGGGCCGGGCTGGTCAATCCGGCGCCGCCCGGCCATGCTTCGGGAAAGAGGCCAAGTGGCTGATCTGGAGGGAATTACAGGAAGATGCGGCCGGAAGACCTGACCTTTGCCGCGGCCGATCTGGCCGAAGCTGCGAGAGCGGCGCCAGTCGCCTTCGTGGACCTTGCGCGCGAGTCGGATGATCCGCCGCATTTGCACCTGCCGGTCTGTCCGGTGATTGGGATTGGCCCTCGCGATCACCCGCTGGCAACGCAACTCGATGCCGTTTTGGAGCCGCGCTTCGATGCTGCGCAGCTGGCACAGGCGGCGATTGCGCAACCGCATGCCGTTGCCGTGGTGACGCATGTTCTGCGCGCGGTGCCCCTCTTGCCGATCGACGATGCGCTGACCGTCGAGTCGCTGGCCTATGCGGCGCTACAGGGCAGCGAGTCGCACCGCCGTTGGATTGCCGCGCGCAAAACCGGAACCGCTGAGTCGCCCGGCCATGTCAGATTGTTTCGTGACGAGGCGTGTCTGACGGTCACCTTGGACAGGCCCGCCGCCGGCAATGCGATAGACCGGCCAATGCGCGACGCACTGCACGAGGCATTCGCACTGGCCAATATGGACACGAGCATCCGGCGCGTGGTGCTGCGGGCAGAGGGCAAGGCGTTCAGTCTGGGGGCGGAGCTGTCGGAATTCGGCACCACTGTCGATCCGGCCGAAGCCCATCGCATCCGCTGTCTTACGCTGCCGGCGCGCGAGGCGGCATTGTGCCGCGATCGTCTGGAAGCGTGGATAGACGGCGCCTGCGTCGGCGCGGGGTTGGAACTGGCGGCCTTCGCCGCGCGGGCGGTCGCCACACCGCGCACGTGGTTCCAGTTGCCCGAACTGGCCATGGGAATACTGCCAGGGGCAGGCGGTTGCGTATCGCTGAGCCGCCGGATCGGGCGCCAGCGAACCCTGCTGATGGTGCTGTCAGGCCGTCGCCTCAGCGCGCGGGAGGCGCTCGATTGGGGCCTCGTCGATGCGCTGGTGGACGCATTGCCCTGAGACGAGCGTGGCGCGCACGTCGGCGGAGTTGAGCCGGGTTCGCGCTTCTGCCCATGGCCGATCGAGCAGGCAGAGATCGGCGGCATCGCCCACTTCGATCCGCCGCTGGCGGGACAGATCGAGCGGATCGGCAAGGAACAGGGCAAGCGCGTGTTCGGGCGAAAGCGCTTCCCCGGGGTTGAACGACACCCCACTGCCGGTGCTGCGCAGCACGGCGGCCTTCATCGCTCGCCACGGATCGGTCCCGCCATACGGCGCGTCGCTGCCGCCGGCGAGGGGGATGCCGGCATCCTGCAGGGTACGCAGCCGGTAGAGGTCGCGGTGGTGATGCGGATCGACATCGCGAAGATAGCGATCGCCGCTTTCCTGGACGAAATGCGGTTGAACGCATGCCCACAGGCCCAGCGATGCCATGCGCGCGGCGAGTTCCCGCGGCACTATCGATGCATGTTCGATGCGGTCGCCCGTGAGCGCTCCGGCCGATTCGAAGAGCGCGAGCGTAAACACCAGTTCGACCTCGGTCACGCAATGGACCGCGACCCCGCGGCCCTGCGCATGGGCCTTGGCGATCCATTCGCAGGTCGTGTCGAAATCGGGCAGGGCGGCTTCATGCAGATGCAGTTTCGCCGGGCCCAGTCGCCAACCCTGTTGCGCGGCATCGGCCAGCGAAAGCTGTCCCGCCAGAATCGCATTCTGGCGAAGATGCCCGCGATCGGATTGCGAGGCGAAATGCCGCGCGATGACGGCATCGTTGCGCGGCGACACGTCCGTTACGCCGGTGATGCCGTGGCGGGCGAGTGCGTCGCTCACCGCCGCAAAGTCGGGCGGCGTGCTGGCAAGCGCGGCCTGCAACCACGCGTCTTCATCGAAAAGGCGGCCGGTTAGCCGCCCGCCGACGCGTTCGAGCCCAGGCGGCGGCGTATTTTCGGCCAGCAGTTCGTCCAGCGCGGCGCTGTTGAGCAGCCACATGCGGCCGGTGCGATGTTGCAACCGGATGGGGCGATGCGGCGCCATCCGGTCAAGCGTGGCGAGGCTGGGCAAGTCCCCGTCGAGCACGCTTTCGCAGAGGCCGAAACCCCGCAACCAGCCTTCGCCCGGACGGGAGAGGGCTAGCGCCAGATCGTGGCCACTGCTGATGGCAGGCGGCCCGCAATCGATCGAGGCCGCGCGCACCGCCAGCGCGGCGAGATGGATGTGATGATCATGCAGGCCGGGCAGCAAAGCACAGCCTCCGGCATCGATAACGGTCTCGTCAGGAAGCGGGGTGAGCAGGCCGATGGCGGCAATGCGCGGGCCGGCGATGCGCAGATCGGCCAGACCATGGCCGTAAATCTCCGCCGCGCGGATCAGCACCGGGCAAGTTCCGGCAGATAGCGCGCGGTATCCGCGCCGATGGGGCTGACGGGCGCGGTCATCCGGCGACGCTCCAGTGCGGGAAAGCGGCGGCCGATCGCAACGCCCCAGTCGTGCAGTTCGGCTTCGAGCAAGGCCGCGTCGAAAGTGCGCTCTTCGTGCAGGGCCATGGCGGTGATTGCGCTCATGGATAGACCGATGCGCCGGGCTTCGCCGCTGCGCAAGGCTTTCAAGACTTCGCGCGCGCCGGTTATCCCGGTGAGCGGATCGGCAATGGCATCGCCGATATAGCCCGGCTCCCCGGTCACGTCCGCCAGCGCGCGGGAAAGGCCGCCCGCCACGCCGCAATCGTTGCCGATGCCCACCCAGTTCGCCGCGTCGCCCCGCGCACCGTGCCCGGTGACTGAAAGCCAGACGAGGCCGGGAACGTCCCGCACCAGCGCCTGCGCATCGATGCCCAGATGGCGCAGCGCGCGCGGGCGTGAGCTTTCGATGACGACATCGGCGCGGCGGATGAGGTCCAGCAGACGGGCCTTTTCGCTGTCGCTGGCGAAGTCCACCAGCACATTGGCCTTGCCCTGGTTGATGAGGTCGAAGGTCGCCGGATCGTCGCGCCGGATCAGGTCGGGCCGCGTGCGGCTTTCGACTTTCACCACCTCCATTCCGGCCTGCCAGAGAAGGTGCCCGGCCAGTGGTCCGGCCCAGATGGCGGACATGTCCACCACCAGCGGCCGGTGTGACGCAGCCCGTTCGCGGGGGGAGCCTCGTGCGATTACCTCGATCGGCGGGGAGGCCGGCACTTCGTCCAGCAAGGCGACGGGAAGGCCCAGTAGACGGCCCGTTTCCAGCAAGGCGGCACCGTCGCTGCGCAGCACGGCCGCCGCGATGGCATCTGCGCTGCGGATGTCGAGATCGGCATCGCCGAACAGTGCCGGCAGCAATTCTCGGTCGATCTCACGGATCAGCGTAAGGGCGAACCAGTTGCCGTCGCGCGTCGGCATAAGGCGACTGCCGCCCAGACCGGCCGAGACGCGCCCGGCAATCCGGTATGCGCCATGCGCGGCGCGCTCTCCCAGCAGAGTGGCGCCGGAAAGGCGCGGCAGCCCGAAATCGCGGGCAAGCGCTTCCAGTTGCCGGTCGGCCCAGCGCGCCAGAGGGATCGCCGGGCCGTGGGATTCGGCATTAGTCCGCAAGGACTTCCTTGACCTTGCGCCGCAGCAGCTTGCCCATTTCGTTGTAGGGCAGTTCGGCGACGAACACGACTTTCTCCGGCACGCGCGAGGATCGCAGGCGGGTGCGGACAAGGTCCTTCAACTCCGTTTCGCACGGGTGATCGTGCCCTTCGCGGGTGACGATGGCGACGCCGACCGTCTCGCCCCATTCGATCGAGGGGATCGCGCAAGCGCAGGCATCGGCGATGGCTGGGTGGGTGAGCAGCACGTCCTCGATCTCACCGGGCGACATGTTCTCGCCCCCGCGCACGATCACATCGTCCGCGCGGCCGGAGAGGAACAGGTAGCCGTCCTCGTCCATGAAGCCGGCATCGCGGGTGGGGAACCAGCCCTCGGCGTCCAGCGCGCTCTTTTCCTTGTACTCGCCCGAGACCTGCTCGCCGCGCACGTAGATCTCGCCCGGTTCGCCAAGCGGCAGGACTTCGCCGTTCTCGCCGCGAATCTCGATCTCCACCGTCGGGATCGGCTTGCCGAGCGAGGTGAGGCGGGCGCGGACCTTCGGGTCGGATGAGGCCAGTGCCTCGCGGTGATCCTCGGGGCCGAGCAGGGCCACGGTCGAACTGGTTTCGGTCAGCCCATAGGCATTGGTGAAGCCAGCGCCGGGGAAACGTTCAAGCGCTTTCTGAATCACCTCGATCGGCATCTTGCCGCCACCATAGGCCACGGCACGCAGCGAGGATACGTCTCCGGTCACGCCTTTTTCCATGGCATCGATGATGCGGGCCAGCATGGTGGGCACCACGAAGGCGTTTGTGACCGTTTCGCTCTGCACCAGCGTCAACCAGCCCTCGGGCGAGAAGCTGGGCAGCATGACGATCTTGCGCAGCGAATAGATCGAGGAGAGCAGGGCGGAGATGCCGGCGATGTGATAGGGCGGCACCACGACCAGCGCGGCGTCCGCCTCATCGGCCGAACCGAACTCCACGGTGCCGAGGATGTAGCCCAGCAGGTTGGAATGGCGCAGGATCGCCGCCTTCGGTGCAGCAGTGGTGCCGCTGGTGAAGAGCTGGATGGCAACGCCTTCTCCGGGATCGTATTCGCGAGCGTCGTCCTCGGGCACGGTTTCCTGTGCCTTCAGCACGAATTCCTCGCGCGAGAACACGGTGTGCCCCTGATCGCCGGCAAGCCTGACGATGCGCTCCTCGTCGCCGATCACCAGCGCCGGGGCGACGCGGCCGAGCAGGGCGGCCAGGTCGGCATCGGGCAGGCGGTAGTTGAGCGGGCAATAGGGCACGCCCGCCAGCGCCGCGCCGAATACCGCGATCACCGCAGCCTCGCTGCTCTCATCGAGCAGGGCGACGTAGTCGACCTCGCTCTGGCGGATCAGTTCGAATGCGCCGCGTGCGGCGTCGAGCAGGTCACCATAGGTCCAGCGGCGCCCGTCGCAGACCAGCGCCACGCGATCGGGCGCAGCCTCGGCCGCCATTTCGAGAAGAAGCGCGATGTTCATGTGCGATCAGTCCGAAGCGGGCAGGGGCTTGGCGTCCTTGATGACGAGCGCGACGCCATCGACCGAAAGCGAACCCTTGCCGGGCTTCACGCAAAGCAGTTCGTACTTACCGTCACTGTCGACGTAGCGCTTGCCCATCAGCGTGCCGGCCGAGAAGTCGGCGGCCAGCGGGGCGGCATCGGCAGGCTTGGCCTCGCCCATCGGCGCGCCGCCGCATTCGATCGTGCCGTCGGCGCAGCGGATCACCATCACTTCGGTGTCGCAGGCGGCGCTCTTGAGACGGGTTCCAGGCTTCATTTTCCCAATTCCTCGTATTCTGATTTCGGCAAGCTGTTCAGGCGATTGCGCCCTTGGTCTTGAGTTCTTCGATCTTGTCCCACTCCACGCCGAGTTCCATCAGGACGATCTCGGTATGCTCGGAGGCCTGCGGCGAGCGGGTGGTTTCCAGCGGTTCGCCGTTGAACTGCACCGGGCCGCGCACCAGCTTGAGCGGAGCGCCACCATCGGCCGCTTCCACTTCGATCAGCATGTCGTTCGCCAGCGCCTGTTCGTCTTCGGCCAGTTCCAGCAGGTTGAGGATCGGCGCCCACTGGCCCTTCAGAGTCTTCAAGTGCTCCCGCCAGTAGGCGAAGGGCTTCTCTGCAAAGGCTTCGACCAGGATCTCGCTGGCGGCCTGCGAATGCTCGATCAGGCTCAGCACATCCTGGAAACGCGGATCGTCGGCGGCTTCGGGGCGGCCGACGTGCTCGAAAGTGTCGCGAATCAGGCCGGTGGGGCTGACCATGCACAGGTTGATCGTGCGCCCGTCGGAGGTCCAGAAATTGCCCATGAAGGGGTTCTTGGCGCCGCCGCCGGAGCTGGGCATCGAATTCTTGGTGATCACCCCGGTTTCCACGGCCTGCGCGATGTTGGCGCCGGAAGCCCAGGCGGCCGTGCTCATCAGCGACACGTCGAGTTCGGCGGCCTCGCCGGTCTTTTCACGATGGAAGAGTGCGGCGGAGATACCACCGGCGATGAACATGCCGCCGATCGAATCGCCGAACGCGGGCATGCCCTGCGACAGCGGGCCGGGCAGTTCGGGCGGGGTCATGCAATCGGCGATGCCGCTGCGCGACCAGAATGCGGTGCCGTCGAAACCGCCCTTTTCGCGTTCGGGGCCCTTGTTGCCCCAGGCGCTGCCGCGCGCATAGATGATGTTCGGATTGGCGGCGCGGATGTGCTCCACGTCGAACCGGTTCTTCTGGCGCACTTGCGGCAGGTAGTTGGTGAGGAACACGTCGCACTGCTTGGCCAGTTCGTAGAGCAGTTCCTGGCCTTCGGTGGTCGACAGATCGATGCCCACGCTGCGCTTGCCGCGGTTGGGGTGTTCGAACAGGGTCTGGCGCAGCGGATCCAGCTTCACGCCGCCCATGTTGAGGAAGCCGCGCTGCGTATCGCCGCGCACCGGGTGTTCGATCTTGATGACGTCCGCGCCCCAGTCGGCCAGAATTGCACCGGCTGCGGGCGTGAACGTGAACTGTGCCACTTCGAGGACGCGCACGCCCTGCATGACCTTTGTCGGCATCTGACAGTCCCCAATTATTCTTGCGTTTTATCGTATCGGTTCGGGGCACGAGAGGCGGGTTTTCGCCGATCGCACCGGTTGCCTTCGATGTGCGCGCAAAGGTGTTTGGGAGCAACACCACCGCCATCGTGGCGACGATCATCGGCCGGATTCGCCGGTGCGATCTTTGCATGCTGCGCTGCGATAGGCATGGCAGGCCGCGAAACCGCGCAGGAGCGATGGTTGCGAAAAAAGTTTGTGCAGTTGCGGCAATCGCAATTGACACCTAGGCAGGTAATTACTAACCTAGGTGAGTAAATAGCGGGGATGGACCCGCCTCAAGCACTCGGAGAGTTATCCATGAAGAAGTTTGTTGCCCTTGCCGCCGTCGCTTCGATCGCTTCTTTCGCCGTCGTTCCGGCTGCCTTCGCCGAAACCAACCAGTCGGTTCGCGCCGTCACCGAGGAAGCTGCCGCTCCCGTCGATCTGACCGCCGGCAAGATGCTCTATGCCGCCAACGGCACCCGCATTGCTCCGATCTACCGCGTTGCTGCCGACGGCAACCCGCAGGTGATCCTTAACGGCCGCCTGATCACCGTTCCGGCCACCAGCCTGACCGACGCGCAGGGCAAGCTGACCACTTCGCTGACCAAGAAGGACCTCGCTTCGGCGAAGTAAGCTTCCGGCCAGTTCTGGAAACAAGAAAAGGGCGGCACTTCGGTGCCGCCCTTCTTCGTTTGTGCTGCGCTGACCGTTCCAGTGACGGAATGGTAGGGGAGGCAAAAGTGCGGGGCCGAAGCCCGCCCTTTTCAGCCCCGGCTGACGTTGTCGTAGATGCGGCTGAGATAGTCGCGCATCTGCTCCACTTCTGCGTCCGAAAAGCCGTGGAACATGCGGGCTTCCGCTTCGCCGGCGATGTGGCCCAGCTTGTCGAGCAGGGGGCGCGCGGCGTCGGTGAGGAAGACCGACCGTGCACGCCGGTCATCGCGCCGATCGCGGCGTTCGAGCAGATTGTCGGCGCAGAGCCGGTCGATCAGCCGGCCTGCCGAGGCTTCCGACATTTCGAGGTATTCGGCGATGGTGCGCTGGGTCGAACCCGGATAGCGCGCCACCACCGCGATCATCGCCCATTGCGATCGCGTGACGTTGAGTTCGGAGACGAGGCGATCGAAATTGTTGCGCTGCAGGCGCGCGATCACCGTCATGCGCAGGCTCACCTGGCGGCGGGGGCTTTCGTCCTTGTCATTGAGGACGTCGCCGAATTTCCCGCTCAGTTTCTCTTCCGCCTCGGTGGCCAACACATATCTCCTTCTAATGCTTCAAATTCGTTCGATGATCACGGCCGGGGCCATGCCGCCCGCCGCGCACATGGTGATCAGGCCATAGCGCCCGCCGGTGCGTTCCAGTTCATCCAGCGCGGTGCCGATCAGGATCGCGCCGGTTGCGCCGATCGGATGGCCCAGCGCGATCGAGCCGCCATTGGGGTTCACCTTCGCGCGGTCAAGATCGAGATCGCGGATCAGCTTTTCGACGACGACGGCGAAAGCCTCGTTCACTTCCCAGATGTCGATCTGGTCCTTGGTGAGGCCAGCCTTGGCGAGCACTTTCTTCGCCGCCGGGACGGGGCCGTTCAGCATCAGTGTCGGGCAGTCGCCGGTTTCGGCCATGGCGACGATGCGTGCGCGCGGCTTCAGACCGTGCTTTTCGGCATAGTCCTTTGAGGCGAGCAGGATCGCCGAAGCGCCGTCGACCACGCCGGAGGAAATGCCCACGTGGTGGATCGGCTTCACGTCCAGATCCGGATAGACCTGATTGATCAGTTCCACGTAAGTCTTGCCGCCGGGCGCGGAGGGCATGTTGTAGAACATCTCGAATGCGGGCTTAAGCTGCGCAAGGCCTTCGGCGGTGGTGTCCGGACGGGGGTATTCCTCGTGATCTAGGATCACGTTGCCCTCATCGTCTTTCACGACGATGGTGGACTTGTCGAAACGGCCTTCCGCCATGGCGACGGCGGCGCGGCGCTGGCTTTCGACACCGAAGGCTTCCAATTCCGCGCGCGTGATGCCTTCCATCGCGGCAATCGCGTCGGCGGCGACGCCCTGGTTCGTCTGCGGGTGCTTGGCCTGAAGGCGGGGGTTGCCTGCGCCCATGCCGGCGCTGCCGAGCCCGGCCTCACGCATCTTCATGCCATAGGCATTGGCGTAGGAAAGCATGTCCATGCCGCCTGCGACCATCAGGTCGGACATGCCGGACATGATCATGGCGGCGGCAAGGTTGGTGGCAGTGATGCTCGACCCGCAGAAACGGTTGAGCGTGACGCCGCCCGCCTTCGCATCGTAACCGGCATCGAGTGCGGCCATGCGGCCGATGTCGCCGCCCTGGAGGCCGATCGCCGCCGAAACGCCCCAGATCACATCGTCGACATCGGCGGTATCAAGTGCATTGCGCTCCTTGATCGCGGCCAGCACGGTGGCGGACAAATGCTCGGGGTGCATCTGCGAGAGAGCGCCCTTGCCCATCTTGCCGATGCTGCGCGGCGTGCGGACAGTGTCGATGATCCAGGCTTCGGTCACGATCGGATCTCCTCAATTTCCCAGACGGGCGCGCGATATGTGGCGCCGTTTGCCGAGGTCATGCTGGCAGGTCGGGGGAATTGCAATTGGAGGGGGGTGTCCTATCGCAGCGGCGATTGCTTTCATTTGAAAGTATATGGTGGCTTATGTTCACCCCGTCAATCTTTGCAGGTGAAACAATAGATCGTGACGGCGGCGCAGCCCGTGCTTGACGCTGGCAGCGCGGGAGACACATCAAGGGAGAGGGACAGGACGAAGGGGAAATGCGTGCCGGCCAGCGGCCACGAAGAAGCGTCGCAACAGGCGACAACCGCGGGCGGCGCCTTCGCGCCTTTGCGCGAAGGAACATTCCGCCGGATCTGGACGGCAAGCCTGTTTTCCAACTTCGGCCAGCTTTTCCTGGGCGTTGGCGCCGCATGGGAAATGACGCGGCTGACCAATTCGGCCGAAATGGTCGCGCTGGTGCAGAGCGCGATGATGCTGCCGCTGATGGTGGTGACGCTGCCCGCCGGTGCCATTGCCGACATGTTCGACCGCCGCCGCATCGCCATGACCGGGCTTGCCTTCAGCGCGGTCTGCGCGGCGACGCTGGCGACGATCGCTTTCCTCGGCCTGATCACGCCGTGGCTGCTGTTGCTGTTCTGCGCGCTAATCGGCGCGGGTGTGGCGCTCTATTCGCCGTCATGGCAGGCTTCGATCCCCGAGCAGGTATCGCGCGAGCATCTGCCCGCCGCCGTGGCGCTGGGCACGATCAGCTATAACGTTGCGCGCAGTTTCGGGCCGGCATTGGGCGGCTTGATCGTCGTGCTTTATGGAGTGCGCGTGGTCTTCGGCATGACGGCGCTACTCTATCTGCCGCTGCTGTTCGCGTTTTTCCTGTGGCAGCGGCGTCATGTGCCTTCGCGCCTGCCGCCGGAGCGGATGGACCGGGCCATGCTGGGCGGGGCACGCTATGCGCTCCATGCTCCGGCGATCCGCACCGCCTTGCTGCGGGTGCTGACTTTCGGGCTTTCCACCGCGACCGCTTCGGCGCTTGCTCCGCTGATCGCGCGTGACCTGCTGCATGGCAATGCGGCGACGTATGGCCTGCTGCTGGGCGCGCAGGGTGTGGGCGCGGTGGCCGGCGCATTGTTCGTCAGCCGCATTCGCGAGGCGATTTCCACAGAACTGGCCGTGCGGATCTTCGCGATCGGCACCGGCGTGGCGCTGGCGGTGATCGGCTTCAGCAATGAACTGGTGCTGACTTGCGCGGCCTTCCTGGTGGTGGGCGCCTGCAACATCCTGACCATCGCCATGCTCAACGTCACGGTGCAGCTTTCGGCCCCGCGCTGGGTGACGGCGCGCGCGCTTTCGCTGTTTTCTTCCGCGATCACGGCGGGGATCGGCATCGGCGCGTGGGTCTGGGGGCAGGTGGCGCAGCAGACCGGGGTGGCGCACGCCTTGTTGGCGTCAGGCATTGCGGTGGCGGCGACGGCGCTGCTCGGCTTCATCCTGCCGATCGCTCGCGACGGGGCGAGCGGCACGTCCGAAATGCCGCTGGGGCATGAGCCCGAAGTCGGCATGGCGCTGACCTTGCGATCGGGCCCGGTGGTGATCGAGGTCGATTACGACGTCGATCCCGAACAGGCGCGCGAATTCTACGCGGCGATGATGAAGATGCAGTCCATGCGCAAGCGCAACGGCGGCTTCGCCTGGTCCATCGCGCGCGACATCGCCAATCCCTCGCTGTGGACCGAGCGCTATCATTGTCCGACCTGGGGTGATTACCTGCGCCTGCGCGATCGCTTCACGGAGGCCGATCTGGACATTCAGCGGGCCGCCGATGCCTTCCATCGCCGCGGTGCGGGCACGCGCGTGCGGCGGCAGTTGGAACGGCCGTTCGGTTCGGTACGCTGGAAGGCCGAGTCCTACGATCCGAAGCAGGATACGGTGGGCTGGATAGCGCCTTAGGGCGTGAGGCTGCGACTTGTCCCCATACGGGAATTGCCGGGGCCGATGCGTGCTGGCGTGGTGATGCAAAGACTTCCGGGAGAGAGTGAATGCAGGACAAGACCTGGCGCGTGGTGCAATGGGCCACGGGCAATATCGGCAGCCGCGCGCTGCGCACCGTGATCGAGCATCCGCGCATGGAACTGGTCGGCCTCTGGGTCTCGTCACCCGGGAAGGTGGGCAAGGACGCGGGCGAGCTTTGCGGGCTGCCGGCAACCGGGGTGAAGGCGACCAATTCGCTGGAGGACATCGTCAAGCTGGATGCCGACTGCGTGCTCTACATGCGGCAGGGTACCGACTGGGACGAGCTTTGCGCCCTGCTGGAATCGGGCAAGAACGTCGTCACCACGCGCGGCGACTTCCACAACCCGCGCCTGATGGACAAGGATTTGCGCGCGCGGATCGAGGCGGCCTGCGCCAAGGGCGGCGTTTCGATCTACTCCACCGGATCGAGCCCGGGCTTCGTTACCGAGGCGCTGGCGATCCCGCTGCTGTCTCTGGAGCGACGGCACGGCGTGCTGACGATCGACGAATTCGCCGACGTTTCCAGCCGCGATTCGCCGGACATGCTGTTCCACATCATGGGCTTCGGCGCGGAAATGGCCCCGTTCGATCAGCGCCGGGCAGAGCATCTCAAGGGCGATTTCGGCAGCTCGCTCTCGCAAGTGGCGGATGCGATGGGGCTGGAGATCGATGCGATCGAGGCTTTCGGGGAGCTTTCGGCGACGAAACAGGATCTGACCATCGCGGCCGGCACGGTGCCGGCAGGCACGGTAGGCGCGATGCGCACGACGATCACCTGTCTTCACAAGGGCGAGCCGGTCATGCGGTTCCGGGCCAACTGGTACGTGACGACCGATATCGAGCACGACTGGGATCTGCGCGAATCAGGCTGGCGGGTAACCACCAGCGGCGATGCACCGGTGCGGATGGACATCATGTTCCCGGTCGCGCCCGAGGACTATGCCGCCTTTACGCCGGGCCTGACCGCCCATCGCCCCGTCAACGCGATCCCCGCCATCTGCGCGGCAGCACCGGGGATCAGGACGACTGTGGACCTGCCGCAGATCATCCCGATCTTCGCGTAATTACGGCTGCTCGGGTGCGGTCGCCTGATCGCCCCCGAGCACGCGGTAGAGCGTGACGCGGTTGCTGGCGACGGCCAGACGCACGGCGATTTCCTGCTTGCGCGCGGTGTAGAGGCTGCGCTGGGCGTCCAGGTTGTCCAGCGAGCTGCTGATGCCCTGCTTGTAGCTGGCCTCGGTCAGCCGCGCGGTATCGGCCGCGGCATTGGTATAGGCACTGGCGGCGCGCAGGCGCTCGTCCAGAGTTCCCTGATCGGCAAGCGCGTCGGCCACTTCGCTGAAGGCGGTCTGGATCGATTTCTCGTAAGTCGCCAGCGCGGCGTCGCGCCTGGCCTTGGAGACATCGACATTGGCCACTTTGCCGCCGGCATTGAAGATCGACCAGCTGGCGTCGCCGCCGGCGCTGGCCGAAAAGGCGCCCTTGTCGAACAGCGAAGATAGCGAACCGCTGGCAAATCCCAGCAGCGTGGTGAGCGAGATCGACGGGAACAGTTCGGCCCGCGCCACGCCGATGTCTGCATTGGCGGCGCGCAGCTGGTATTCTGCTTCCACCACATCGGGGCGGCGCAGCAGGACTTGCGAACTGGTGCCGGCGGGCAGCACTGCGAGCTGGGCATTGACCTCGTCCACGCCGCCGGGAAGCAGGCTATTGTCGAAATCGGCACCGACCAGCAGGCGGATCGCGTTGATATCCTGCGCCAGCGCGGTCTTCTGCGCGGCAAGGTCGCCCTTGGCGGTTTCCAGAACCTGTTCGGCCTGTCGCAGATCGGTGCGTGGCGAGACGCCGCCCTTGAGGCGGGCGCCGGTCAGCGTGACCGAGCGCTCGGCATTGGCGGCGGTGGCCTCTGCGATCTTCAGCAGATCGTTGTCCGCCGCGTAGTTGGCCCATGCCTGCGCCAGATCGGCAACGAGGCCAAGACGCACGGTGCGCGCGTCCGCCTCGGTGGCGACGGCGGTATCGCGCTGCGCCTGCGTGGCGCTGGCGTATTTGCCGAAGAAGTCGATTTCGAAGCTGGAAATGCCGCCCCGCAGAGACAGCGCGGTGCTGTCGCCCGGCCCGTTCACCACGGTGCGCGTGCCCGATGCGGTGACGCCCAGCGCCGGAATCTGGTCCGCGCGGGTGACGCGCACTTGCGCGCGGGCGGCGGCCACGTTGGCGGCTGCCGTGCGCAAGTCGCGGTTGTTGACCAAGGCCTGCTCGATCAGCTTTTGCAGGCGCGGATCGCGGAAGATTTCCGTGTAGGAAACCAGCGGCAGGTTGGCCTCGCTCTGCGCCAGATAGGCATCGCCCACCGGCCACGATGCCGGAGCCGGCAGCGCGGGCTGGACATATTTCGGCGCCATCGAACAGGCGGCGAGTGCCATGGCGGGCAGGGTGAGCGCCGCCAGCTTGAGAATGCGGGAGCGGATCATGCGGCGTCTCCCTTCGCTGCGCGGCGGTTCTGGATCCGGGCGCGGACGGCGGCAAGGCCATCGCGGACCCCGCGACGTACGAGCACGAAGAACAGCGGGATGAAGAAGATCGCCAGCAGCGTTGCGGTCAACATGCCGCCGACCACGGCGGTGCCGATGGCGATGCGGCTGTTGGCGCCGGCACCGCTTGCGACGGCCAGCGGCAGCACGCCGAAGATGAAGGCGAAGCTGGTCATCAGGATCGGGCGCAGACGGATGCGGGCGGCTTCGAGGGCGGCCTCGATCACGCGCTTGCCCTGCTTTTCCGCCTGTTCGGCGAATTCGATCATCAGGATCGCGTTCTTGGCGGCAAGGCCCATGGTCGTCAGCAGGCCGATCTGCAGATAAACGTCGTTCTCAAGCCCGCGTAGTGTCACTGCCAGGATCGCGCCCAGCAGGCCGAGCGGAATGATCAGGATCACCGCGATCGGGATCGACCAGCTTTCGTAGAGCGCGGCAAGGCACAGGAACACCACCAGCAGTGACAGCGCGTAGAGGATCGGCGCCTGGCCCGAGGAGAGCCGCTCCTGATAGGATGAGCCCGACCATGCGACCGCTGTACCCGGGATCTGGCTGGCCAGATCTTCCATGATCTGCATCGCCGTGCCCGAGCTGACGCCCGAGGAAGGCGTGCCGGAAAATTCGTAGGCCTGCAGACCGTTGAAGCGCGAGGTGGAACTGGGCGCCGACGACCAGCTCAGCGTCGAGAACGCGGAGAAGGGTGCCATCTGGCCGCTCGTGCCGCGCACGAACCAGCGGGAGAGGTCTTCGGGGCGCGAGCGGAACTGCGCATCGCCCTGGACATAGACCTTCTTCACGCGGCCCTTGTCGAGGAAGTCGTTGACGTAAGTGCCGCCCCACGCGGTCTGCAGCGTGGAGTTCACATTGGCGGCGGTCAGGCCATAGGCCGTCAGCGCGCGGGTGTTCGTCGCGATCTTCAGCGTCGAGACTTCGGGAAGGTCGCTCAGGCGCACGTTGGTCAGGCGGTTGTCGGCAGCGGCTTTGGCCAGCAACTGGTCGCGCGCCTGCTGGAACTGGGCGCGGGTCATGCCCGACCGGTTCTGCAGTTCCATGGTGAAACCGGCCGAGGAGCCGAGGCCGCGGATCGCGCCGGGGACCAGCGTAAACACCTGGGCGTCGCGCAGGCCGCGGAAAGCCCCGTTGGCGCGCTGGACGATGGCATCTGCGGTATTTTTCGAACCGGGACGGTCATCCCAGTCCACCAGCGTGACGAAGGCCTGACCGGTGTTCTGGCCGGCCGCGCCCTGGCCACCGCCGGAAACGGTGAACATGCTGGCGACGTTGTCCTTCTCGTACTTCGCGAAGTACTGTTCGATCTGGCGCTGCACCGCTTCGGTGCGCGTGCGCGGCGATCCGGCGGGCAGGCGCCACTGGACCATGATCGAACCCTGATCCTCGTTCGGCAGGAAGCCGGTCGGCAGGCGCTGGAACAGCATGAACGTACCGGCGCAGGCGATCAGGAACAGCACCAGCCAGCGCCACTTGTGCTGCACCACGCGCTCCACGCGGCGGCCGTAGGCGTCGGTCATGCGTTCGAAGCTGCGGTTGAACCAGGTGTGGAAGCGATGCCACAGGCGGGCCAGCCACGGGACATGGCGATCGAGCCAGGTGGGTTGCTCCTCACCGTGGACTTTCGCCTTAAGCAGCGTGGCCGTCAGCGCCGGGCTGAGGATCAGCGCGACCAGCACCGACAGCACCATGGCAACGACGATCGTCAGCGAGAACTGGCGATAGATCACGCCGGTCGATCCGCCGAAGAAGGCCATCGGCAGGAACACGGCCGACAGCACCAGCGCGATGGCGACCAGCGCGACCTGGATTTCCTCCATCGACTTGATGGTGGCCTGCCGGGCCGACATGCCCGGATTTTCTTCGAGCAATCGCTCTACGTTCTCGACCACGACGATGGCGTCGTCGACCAGCAGGCCGATCGCGAGGACGAGGCCGAACAACGTCAGCGTGTTGATCGTAAACCCAGCGATGTAGAACACTGCGAAAGTGCCCAGCAGCACCACCGGCACGGCGATGGCCGGGATCAGCGTGGCGCGCCAGCTCTGCAGGAACACGAACATGACGATGACGACCAGCACGATCGCCTCGAACAGCGCCTTTTCGACCTCGGAGACCGAGAGCTTGATGAACGAGGTGGAATCGTTGCCGTAGGTGTATTCAAGCCCGTCCGGCATGCCCTTCGACAGCTGCTCCATCGAGGCCTTTACCCGCTCCGCTGTGGCCAGCGCGTCGGCGCCGGGGGAGAGCGAGATCGAGATGCCGGCGCCGGGGTGGCCGTTGATGCGGCTGACCGTGCTGTAATTGTCCGCACCGATTTCGACGCGGGCGACATCGCCGATGGTGACGGATGAACCGTCCGGATTGGTTTTGAGGACGATATTGCGGAACTGGTCGGCCGTCTGCAGGCGCGATCCGGCGGTGACGATGGCGTCGATCGCCTGATCCTGCGGTGCGGGCAAGCCGCCGATCTCGCCGGCGGCGACTTCGGTGTTCTGCGCGGTGATCGCCGAAGTTACGTCGCTGGGCATCAGCGCCACGGCGGCAAGTTTGTTGGGATCCAGCCAGATGCGCATCGCGTGCGGAGCGCCGAACACGTTGACGTCGCCCACGCCTTCCAGGCGCGAGAGCGGGTCCTGGATGTTCGAGGCGAGATAGTCCGAAACGTCTTGGTTCGAACGGCCGTCCGTCGCGTCGTAGACCGCCACTAGCAGCAGCTGGTCGGGGTTGGACTTGGTGACGGTAACGCCCTGGTTCTGCACCGCCTGCGGCAGGCGGGAGAGTGCGGACTGGACCTTGTTCTGGACCTGGACCTGCGCGATGTCCGGATCGGTGCCCTTGGCGAAGACTGCGCTGATCGTGGCCTGGCCGCGGTTCGACGACTGCGAGGAGAAGTAGAGCAACCCGTCGATGCCGGTCAGCTGCTGCTCCAGAATCTGCGTGACGCTGTTCTCGATCGTTTCGGCCGAGGCGCCGTTGTAGGTCGCACGAATGTTGACCTGCGCGGGCGCGATGTCCGGGTACTGCTCGTTGGGCAGGAAGGCCAGCGCACCGGCGCCGGCCAGCATGACGATGATGGCGAGAACCCAGGCGAAGATCGGCCTGTCGATGAAGATGCGCGACATAGGAGGATCAGTGGCCCTTTGCGCCGGTACCGCCGGCTTCGCCGGGCTTGCCCGACTTCGGCTTTACTTCTTGCGGCGTCGTGGAGGGCACGGCCTTGATCTCGGTGCCCTGCTTCAGGCCGTTCAGGCCCTGGACGATGACCTTGTCCCCATGCTGCAGTCCGGAAGTGACGACCGCGCTGGCGCCGCTGGTGCGGTCTGCCACGACCTTGCGGCGAGCCGCCTTGCCGTCTTGCCCCACGATCATGACATAGGCGGAACCGTCGAAATCGCGCTGCACGGCGTTCTGCGGCACCAGGAAAGCGTTGGGATCATTGGCCTGATCGAAAACCGCCGAAACGAACAGGCCCGGCAACAGCAGGCCATCGGGATTCGGGAACTTGGCGCGCAGGGTCACCGTGCCGGTGCCTTCGTCCACGGTGACTTCGGAAAACTGCACGGTGCCGGCATAGGCATAACGCGAGCCGTCGTCGAAGTTCAGGTGCACGGTGGTGCTGCCCTGGATCACGCCGCCTGCCGCCAGTCGGCGGCGCAGCGCGGTGATTTCGGCGGCCGACTGCTGCATGTCGACATAGATCGGGTCCATCCGCTGGATCACGGCCAGCGGATCGGTCTGGCTGGCGCTGGCCAGCGCACCCACGGTGATGAGCGAGCGGCCGATGCGTCCGCTGATCGGCGCGGGCACGGTGGTGAAGCGCAAGTTGGTCTTGGCCGTATCCAGCGATGCAGCGTTCTGCGCGATCGAGGCACGGGCCGAACGGGCCGTGGCCAGCGCATCGGCATAGTCCTGCTTGGCGACCGCTTCCATGTCGGCAAGCGGCTTGTAACGCTCAGCCTTGGCACCGGCGGCTTCGGCCGTGGCCCGCGCGCTGGTGAGGTCTGCCTGCGCCTGATTGACGGCAGCGCGGTAGAGGCTGGGATCGATCTGGTAGAGCGGCTGCCCCGCCTTGACGTAGCTACCCTCGGTGAACAGCCGCTTGGCGATCACGCCGGTTACCTGGGGGCGCACTTCGGACGTCTCGTAGGCCACAGTACGGCCGCTCAGCGTCACGGCGACCGGCACCGTCGACTGTTCGGCCACGATATAGCCGACTTGCGCGGGCGGCTTCGACTGATCCTTGGCGCCATGGCCCGAACAGCCGACGAGGATCGAGGCGAGAGTCAGCGTAAGGATGGTCCGGCGCATCGGAAGGGCCGGTAGCGTCGAAAGCATGATCGATTTCAAGGTGCGCACCGCGTGACGAAGGGTGCGCGAGCTATCGATGCATTCGTGAAACTGCGCAAGCTGCCATTTCGCGGATGCGACAATTTGTGACCAATTGCAGTTTTTTGCAATTTTATGGCGCGGACACTCAGGGGGGGGGCGGAAATTGAACGGCATGGCCGTCACTCTTGCAGTGTCCGATGGCCGGGGTAGCGTGCCCGGCTATGATCTATCTACAGCACCTTGTCGCCGCTCTGCTGGTCCAATTCTGCATCGCCCGCGCATTTTCGAATTGGTGGGCGGGCGCGGCGATACCGTCCGCCTATTTCGTCGGGCGGGAGATCGCCCAGGCCGAGTATCGCTGGATCGAACACTTCGGCTCCGGCTTGCGTGCGAACATGCCATGGTGGGGGCCGTTCGATTTGCGCGTCTGGACCACGCTCGATCAATGGGTGGACTGGATCGGACCGCTGGCGGGAACGTTTGCCGTGGCGTGGATCGTCACGCGAAAGCGGAGATCGGCCTGACCGACTTTCCGCTGCGTCAGCCGGCGCGTATCGTTCTGATCGGGGGAAAAGGAAGGCACCACTTCCGTGAAAGGAAGTGGTGCCCGGGGACGGAATCGAACCGCCGACACCATGATTTTCAGTCATGTGCTCTACCAACTGAGCTACCCGGGCATCCCTGGTCCGGTGCGGTGCCGAAGCTTCCGTACCGTGTCGGTGGCGGGCCTATGGCGAAGGCAGCGAACCTTGGCAACCCTAAAATGACATGTCCGCTTCAATCGTCCTGTGGAAAAATATTCGGTCGCGATAATTCCGGGAGATCGGGGTCGGCGGGCTGGCCGGGCAGGGCATAGCCATCGTCCAGCCACTTCAGGAGATCGCGATCGCGGCAGCCCTTGGAGCAGAACGGAGTGTGTTCTTCGCTGCGCGGCTTGCCGCAGATCGGGCACTTGCGGGTTTTGGTGGTCATGATGTGATCGCCTGCGCGAATCCTCCGGTCAGCGCAAGCGTTGCGTCTTCGTGCCAGCGCAGGATGCGGCCGGTGCGGCGGGCAAGGTCTGCCTCCCACTCGGGCAGTATCTTCGCACGCACGCGGGGATGAGCGGTGAGCAGTAGGGTGCCGGGTTCCGCCACGCGTTCGGCCCGGCGCAGCAGCAGGCGCGCGCAGGCCCCGGCAGGATCGTGGTGCAAGCGGTGGAGAATCGACGGACGCTCCAGCCGGGCGACGATCTGCACGAAACCGAATCCGTTCATCGCCGTGGACTGGTGCGGCCAGTGATCGAGCGCGGCGGCAAGCGCCTCGTCAACGGCGCGACGATCCTCCTTGCGCTCCAGCGTCGGGAAATCGATGCCGATCGAGCCGCCAAGGTCGAACTGTTCGATGGCGCGGACAATGGCCGGCACGGCGGCGCGGGCCAGCGCGGCGGGTGGCAGCGTGCCGTCGATATCGATCAACGTCATCGCCGGGGTGGGGATGACGAGAATCGCGCCGCCCTCGAACGCAATCTCGCCGGAAAAGGCTTCGGCAAAAATGTCGGGCCAGGGATCGTCCGGAAAAGCGCGAATCCGGCGTGTCGGCATTCCGGTGGCCTGAAGCGATTCGGCAAGTGAGGGGGCAGGGCGCACGGGCTTGGTGCTGGGTTTTGCCTGTGCGCGTTTCAGGCGGCCGGTTTCGGCCACGGCGGCACGGGTGACGATCAGGCGGATCGGCGCGCCTTCGCTGGCGTCGGCCGGAAGGCCATCCACCAGCGCTTCCTGTCCCGAGGGAAAGCGGGCGGTGCCGCGCTTCGATCCCTTGGCGCGGGAAACGAGCACGGCCTCCGCCACTTCACCGGGTTTCAGGCCGGTGTCCCAATCGAGCCTTGCGGCGAGCACTTCGTCGTTATCGACCAGGATCGCGCGGCTCTCGCCGATCCCGTCCTCGACCAGCCATTCAGCCAATTGCGAATCCCGCCGCCTTCAGCAGCGCGCGGGTCTCGAACAGCGGAAGCCCGACGACGCCGGAATGGCTGCCGGAAATCCAGGTAATCAGCCCCTCGGCACTGCCCTGGATGGCGTAGCCGCCGGCCTTGCCGTGCCATTCGCCGCCGGCGATGTAGGCTTCGACCTCATCCTTCGACAGCGGCTTGAAGCACACGATCGTTTCGGACAGCCGTTCACGCAGCGTGCCGTCGGGCGATTTGAGGGCAATGGCGGAAAGCACGCGGTGGCGGCGGCCGGACAGTAGCGCGAGGCACTCGCGCGCGGTCTTCTCATCCTCCGCCTTGGGCAACACGCGGCGGCCACAGGCAACCACGGTGTCTCCGGCAAGGACGTGCGCATCGTCAGCGGCAACCGCCAGCGCCTTTTCCCGCGCCATGCGGCGGGCGTAGGCGCGCGGATGCTCGCGCGGATCGTGCGTTTCGTCGATATCGGCGGCGACGATGGCGTGAGGCGTCACGCCAAGCCGTCCGATCAGTTCGCGCCGACGCGGGCTCGCCGAAGCGAGAACCAGCCGCAAATCGGCGGAAGCGTCGGCCGAAGCGTGTGGGCGCGGTGCGATGGCGTCTCCGTCAGGAGACGCGGCTTCAGTACTGACCGGGGCCACCGCGACCGGGCATGAAGCGATAGGTGATACGGCCCTTGGTAAGGTCGTAAGGGGTCAGTTCGACGAGCACTTCGTCGCCGACCAGAACACGGATGCGGTTCTTGCGCATCTTGCCTGCGGTATGGCCGAGAATCTCGTGACCGTTTTCCAGTTCCACACGGAACATGGCGTTGGGGAGAAGTTCGACCACGCGGCCGCGCATTTCGAGGAGTTCTTCTTTCGCCATCGGCGATCAATTTCCATAAGCTAGCTTTGTCGTTGCGGCGCGACATAGCTACGACTCGTCGAAAATGGAAGCCTTGGCGAACGTTTGGCGAAATTGAGCCTATTTGTCGTGACCCGGTTGCCACTGCGACAAAATGTTACCCGCCCCCGTCTTGCGAGCAATTCTCCGCCACGGCATCAGCGCGCCGGGGGTTTTGGGGCTTTCAACATACTATTTTTTCTTGGCGGAGACCGGACTTGCGTTGCGTTCATCTGATTCCCCTTGCTGCGGGCGTCAGCCTGGCTGCCATGGCGCCGGCGCTGGCCCATGCGCAGGAGAGCCCGGCGGTGACTGCCGATGCTCCTGTGGCGACGGATAGCGCGCCCTCGATCGAGGGCGGCAGTATCGGTACCGGCACGGTGGTCGTGAAGAAGAACGAGATCGTCGTTACCGCCGCGCGTATCGACGGGCAGCTCGACGTGCCGCAAAAGCCGATCGAGACTTTGGATGAGGACGATATCGCCGCATATGGAGTCAATTCGATCAGCGATCTGATCGATGCGATTTCGCCGCAGACGGGCAGCGGACGTGGCCGTGGCGACGGCCGGCCGGTGATCCTGGTCAACGGCGCGCGCATTTCCAGCTTCCGAGAGATGCGGGACATTCCGCCCGAGGCCATTCGCCGCCTGGAGATCATGCCCGAGGAAGTGGCGCTGCGGTTCGGCTATCCGGCGAACCAGCGCGTGGTGAACATCATCCTGAAGAAGAAGTTCGCCGCCACCACCGTTTCCGGCGAATACAATCGCCCGACCGAAGGCGGCTACGACAACTACGAGCTGGAGACCGGCCTCTTCAAGGTGGAGGGGCCCCGCCGCTTCAACGTCAGCGCCAAATATACCGACACCTCGATGCTCACCGAGAACGAGCGCGATGTGCGGCAGGCGGACGGTACCGAGCCGGCGCCGGGCGAACCGGATCCGGCGCGCTATCGCAGTCTGGCCCCGGCCGATTCCGAATTCACGCTCAACGGCACGATGACGCAAGGCCTTGGCAAGGACGGCTTCGACGGGTCGTTCACCACCAACGGCACGTTCACGCACTCGGTGACCAACAGCTGGTCCGGCCTGAACGACAGCGATGCCAACCTGCCGACCCAGCCCGACCCGCTGGCGACGCGGGTGGAGACCAACGAGTTCCAGGCCGGCCTCGGTTACAGCCGGATGCTCGGCGCGTGGAACTTCAACGTCACCAACGATGGCAGCTACACGATTACCGAGACCGACATTGACCAGCGTAGCAGTGAATCCGGGATAGTACCGGGCGATGGCGTGGATGAGGCATTGAACCGGACGGCGACGCTGTCCTCGCTGGCGACCCTGTCCGGCCGGCCGTTCGCGATGCCCGCCGGCGACGCCAACCTGACTTTCAAGGGCGGGTACGACTACACGCACAGCACCAGTGAAAACTCCGCGTCCAACATGGACGCGATGAAGTTGACGCGTGGCGATCTGTCGGGCGGGCTCAACCTTGCGCTGCCGTTGACCAGCCGCAGTGGGGACGTGCTGGGCGCGGTGGGTGACATCACGCTGAACCTGAGCGGCGGACTGGATCACCTTTCCGACTTCGGCACGCTGTATAACTGGAGTGGCGGGCTGACCTGGGCGCCGACAGGCAAGCTGAGTTTTCAGGCGAGCTACATCGTCGAGGAAGCGGCGCCGACGCTTACCCAGCTGGGCGCGCCGGTGGTGCAGACCTATAATGTCACCGTCTACGACTTCACCAACAACCAGACGGCGCTGGTGACCGTGACGAGCGGCGGCAATCCCGATCTGCTCAAGGAAAAGCAGCGGGACATCAAGTTTTCGGCAACGTGGCAGCTGCCCTTTATGCAGCGCTCCAACCTGCTGGTGGAATACTTCCACAACCGCTCGAACGATGTCTCCGAAGCATTCCCGATGTTCACTCCAGCGGTTGAGGAGGCTTTCCCCGATCGCGTGACCCGCGATGCGGCAGGCAACCTGATCGCGCTGGATCGCCGCCCGGTGACGTTCCAGCAGGAAACCAGTTCGCGCATCCGCTGGGGCCTCAACCTGTCGGGCAGTATCGGTCCGCAGCAGCAGGGCGGGCCCGGTGGATTCGGTGGGCCGCCTCCGGGTGGTCCGCCGCCGGGAGGCCCCGGAGGTGGATCTGGTGGCGGATCTGGCGGCGGCGGTTCGCACGCTGGCGGCGGAAGTGGCGGCGGCGGCGGTGGCTTCGGTGGTCCCCCGCCGATGATGGGCGGGGGACGCGGCCCGCAGGGTGCGCGGTGGAACTTCTCGATCTACCACACCTGGCGTTTCACGGACCGGGTGAAGATCGCGGACGGCGTTCCCGTGCTCGATCAGCTCGACGGCGATGCGCTCACCGCCGGCGGCGTGCCGCGCCACGTGATCGAGGCTGAGGGCGGCGTTTTCGTGAACGGCTATGGCCTGCGCCTCAAGGGCGAGTGGGATGCGCCCAGCAAGGTGAACGGCACCGGCGCGCCGGACAGTTCCGACTTGCGCTTCGGCAGCACGTTCGAGGTCAACCTGCGCGTCTTCGCGGATATCGGCCGCAATGCCGAGCTTGTGAAGAAGGTGCCGTTCTTCAAGGGTATGCGCGTGTCGTTCGTGGCCGACAACCTGCTCAATTCGCGGCAGAAGGTTACCGATGACAACGGCGCGGTGCCGATCGCCTACCAGCCGGCCTATCGCAATCCGCAAGGCCGGGTGATCGGGATCGATCTGCGCAAGATGTTCTGAAGGTGAAAACACTCTGAGGATTGATCGCGGCCGGGTCTACCCGATCCGGCTGCGATACCCTATCTGGCGGTGATGGCGCGAACACCTGCCGGAACTCCCGAACACCCCAAGGGCACCGCACGCTTCAACGAGGAGCATGCGACGTCGGCCCTGCGCGGCTCAGACCAGCCCGACCTTCAGCAAGGCGTGGAGGCGATCCGCGAAGTCGTGCGCACGCTGCCTGCCAAGCCCGGCGTCTACCGCATGCAGGATGCGCGCGGGGACGTGCTCTACGTCGGCAAGGCGCGGGTGCTGCGCAATCGCGTGGCCAACTACACGCAGTGGGAACGCCTGCCGATCCGCCTGCAGCGCATGGTCAGCCAGACGCGCAGCATGACCATCGTCACCACCAATTCCGAGGCGGAGGCCCTGCTGCTGGAAGCGCAGCTGATCAAGCGCTTTCGCCCGGCCTACAACGTGCTGCTGCGCGACGACAAATCGTTCCCGTTCATCCTGCTGCGCGCCGAGCACGATTTTCCGCGCATCATGAAGCACCGCGGCGCGCGCAAGATGAAGGGCGACTATTACGGCCCCTTCGCCAGCGCCGGTTCGGTGAACACCACGATCAACGCGCTGCAAAAGCTGTTTTTGCTGCGCAGTTGTACGGACAGCTTCTTCTCCCGCCGTGACCGGCCCTGCCTGCTCTACCAGATCAAACGCTGCTCGGCCCCTTGCGTCGGCCGCATCGACGAGGCTGGCTACGGCGAACTCGTGAAGGAGGCCAAGGACTTCCTGGGCGGTAAGTCCAGCGCGGTGCAGAGGAAGATCGAAAGCCAGATGGCGGAAGCGGCGGAGGCATTGGACTTCGAACGCGCGGCCATGCTGCGCGACCGTTTGCGTGCGGCGACGTTCATTCAGGGCAGCCAGGCGATCAATGCCGAGGGCATGGACAGCGCGGACATCTTCGCGATGGCCTGCAAGAGCGGACAGGTGGGCATCCAGGCCTTCTTCATTCGCGGTGGCCAGAACTGGGGCCATCGCGCCTTCTTTCCCACCCACACCGAAGGGCTGTCCGAAGAGGAAGTGTTCGAAAGCTTCCTGGCTCAATTCTACGAGGAAGTGCCGCCAGCGCGCACGATCCTGGTCGACCGCGAACTGCCAGAGGCTGAACTCATGGCAGAGGCGTTCCGCGAACTGGCGGGCGGCAAGGTGGAGATTTCCGTGCCCCAGCGCGGCAACCGCCGCCGCCTGATCGAACAGGCCATGCGCAACGCGGTCGAGGCGCTGGACCGCCGCATGGCCGAGCGTGGATCGCAGGCGAAGATCTGGCGCGAGATGGCCGAATTCCTCGAACTGCCGGACCTGCCGCAGCGCGTGGAAGTCTACGACAACTCGCACATTCAGGGCAGCAAAGCGGTCGGCGCGATGGTGGTGGCGGGTCCGGAGGGCTTCCAGACCAGCCAGTACCGAAAGTTCAACATCCGCGAGGCGCAAAGCAACGACGACTTTGCGATGATGCGCGAGGTGATGACCCGCCGCTTCGGCCGCGTGCAGGAGGAAGATCCGGAGCGCGAAGGCGGTACTTGGCCCGATCTCGTGCTGATCGACGGCGGCAAGGGCCAGATGAGCGCGGTTCGGGATGCTCTGGAGGAGCTGGGGATCGAGGATGTGAATCTGATCGCCATTGCCAAGGGCCCGCACCACGGGCGCGATGGGCGCGAAGTGTTCCACTTTCCCGATGGGCGCGAGAAGATGCTGCCGGTGAATTCGCCGCTGCTGTTCCATCTCCAGCGCTTGCGCGACGAGGTGCACCGCTTCGTCATCGGCGCACACCGGGCGAAGCGCAGCCGCGCAATCACGGCCAGCCCGCTGGACGAAATTCCCGGCATCGGACCGGCCCGTAAACGCGCGCTATTGCTGCACTTCGGCACGGCGGGGAAGGTGAGGGCGGCCAGCCTGGCAGACCTCCAGCGCGCGCCCGGCGTCAGCGCGGCGGTGGCGCAGACGATCTACGATTTCTACCATCCGGGCGGGTAGAGTTCACCTAGTTGCACTTCGCGTGCGTGCCGATGTCGCGCACGTCGCTGGCCTTGCCGTCGGCGGTGGTCATTTGCACGCACTGCCCGGATTCCCGGCGATACCAGATCGTATAGGAGGCATTGCCGCTCTGGAATGCGTCGACATTGGCAAAGCCGCGATTGCGCAGTTCGGTATCGGCGGTGGAGGCGCGCCAGCCGTTGAGGTCGGAAACCGCGACGGTGCCGTTCGTTGCGGTGCCGGTATTGGTGCCGATATTGGTGACTGCATTGGTGCCTGAGCTGGCGTCCGTCGCCTTCTTGTCGCCAGACTTGTGCGATGCTGCTGCAGCCAGCGCCGCGATCAGCGCTGCTCCTGCAACAACCGCGACCGCCGTGCCTGCGCCGGAGCCCGATTTCTTGCCGCAATCCTTGTCCGTGGCGTCGTCGACGGAACGGATGCGGCCGTTGCGCGTCACTACCGCGACGCAGCGGTCATGCTTGTTGTTCCACCAGAAGGCATGCGCGCTCTTTTCGCCGTCGTAGCCGGTCTGGTAGCGATAGCCGCGATCGTCCAACTCGCGCTCCGCCGAACTGGCGCGCATGCCGACAAGATCGTTGAGATCGGAATAGTCCCTGGCCGTGCCCGGTGTCGAAACCATTGCGCCGCCCAGTGCCAATGCAATGGCAAAGGTGCGCACCGCACCGCGATCAACCCCGTTCATTCGATCCCCCGAGTCGCACTTCGATACTGATAGAATTGCAGAAATGGTCGCGGTTGTCGTCGCACCAATTCGATACCAACAGCCGACTCGCATCGACGAACGACATGGCGGGCGAGTGGCTCCCAAGCGTGGTTCCGGCTATGACGCGCGCATGACTGGCGCGACGTTCCGATCGCGCAACGGCCACCCAATCTCCCGGAGCTTTCCTCCCCATGCGTTCTTCCTTGCGTTCCCTTGCCACGGCCGGTGCCGTGATCGCTTTCGCCGTTTCCGCCCACGCTTTCGCTGCCGCTTCGCCGTCGCAGCCGATGCCTGCCGTCGCGCCGCTTGCCGAAAGCGTGCCCAGCGACCTGCCGCGCAACGCCCGTCCGACGCATTACCGCATCGAAGTGACGCCCGATGCCCAGGCGCTGACGTTCACCGGCAAAGTCTCGATCGACGTCACCGTCTTTTCCGCGACCGACGCGCTGGTGCTGCACGGCAACGGCCTTGCCGTCGCCAATGCGGCGCTGGTCGGTGCGGACGGCAAGCCGGTTGCGCTGACCGTCACGGCTGACGAAGCCGCGCAGACCTTGCGCTTCGCCGCACCCAAGTCCATCGCGCCGGGCCAGTACCGTCTCGACGTGGCCTATTCGGGCAAGATCGGCACGCAGCCTTCGGGCCTTTTCGCGCTCGACTATCCTGACAAGCGCACGGGCAAGGAAGTGCGCGGCCTGTTCACGCAGTTCGAAGCGCCCGACGCGCGCCGCTTCGTCCCCAGCTTCGATGAGCCCAGCTACAAGGCGACGTTCGACCTTTCGGCCATCGTCCCGGCCGATCGCATGGCGCTGAGCAACATGCCAATCAAGGGGCAGGAAGTGTTGGCCGGCGGATTGAAGCGGGTGACTTTCGGCACCACGCCGAAGATGAGTTCCTACTTGCTGTTCTTCGGCGTGGGCGATTTCGAACGCTCCGCCCAGAAGGCGGCGGATGGTGTGGAAGTGGGCATCGTCGCCCCGACCGGCAGCGGCAAGCAGGCGGACTTTGCGCGCGAAGGCCTTGCCCAGATCCTGCCGTGGTACGACGATTACTTCGGCGTGAGGTTCCCGCTGCCCAAGCTGGACAATATTGCGGCGCCCGGCACCTCGCAGTTCTTCGGCGCGATGGAGAACTGGGGCGCGATCATGACGTTCGAGCGTATCCTGCTGCTCGATCCCGCCACCACCAGCCCTTCCGGCGTGCAGTCGATCTATTCGGTGCAGGCGCATGAAACCGCGCACCAGTGGTTCGGCGATCTGGTGACGATGGGCTGGTGGGACGACATCTGGTTGAACGAGGGCTTTGCCAGCTGGATGGCGGACAAGGTCACCGATCACTTCCACCCCGAATGGAACTGGAAGCTGGGCGGCATAGATGGCCGCGAAGGCGCGATGGCACTGGACGCGCTGCCCACCACGCACCCGGTGGTGCAGAAGGTGCGAACCGTTTCGGAGATGGAGCAGGCCTTCGATTCGATCACGTACCAGAAGGGGCAGGCGGTCATCGCCATGCTGGAAGACTACGTGGGGCCGGATACCTGGCGCAGCGGCATGCAGCTTTACATGAAGCGCCACGCCTATTCGAACACCGCCAGCCGCGATCTCTGGGCGGCGATGGAAGATGCGGGCGGCAAGGACGTGGACCGCATTGCGGAGGCGTTCACCCACACGCCGGGCGTGCCGCTGCTGCGCGTGAACGCGGTGGCGTGCAAGAACGGCCAGACGCGCCTCGATCTGACGCAGGACGCCTTCACGCTGGATCCGGCGGCGCGCGCGGCCGAATCGCCGCTCTGGCCGATGCCGCTGCTGGTTCGCGTGGGTGATGCGCAGCCTGCGCGGCACCTGATGGCGGGCCGCAGCGAAAGCGTGACGTTGCAGGGCTGCGGTCCGGTGCTCGTGAACGCGGGGCAGCTTGGCTATTACCGTACGCTCTATTCGGCCCCGGCCGCCAAGGCACTGGTCGGTGCGTTCGCCTCGTTTGCGCCGATCGACCAGTACGGCCTTGTGCGCGACAATCTCTCGCTGGCGCTGGCCGGCTATCAGGACATGTCCGTCGGTCTCGATTTCCTGGCCGCCTTCCCGAATTCTGCCGATGCGACGCTGGCGGGCAAGGTCGCCGCGCAGTGGCAGTCCGTCTACGGCCTGCTCGATGGCGACGCTGCTAAGCCGGCCCGCGCCGCGCTGGGGGGCCGCATTTCCAAGCTGTGGTCGCCGCGCCTCGACAAGTTGGGCTTCGATCCGGTTGCCGGAGAGCCGCTGGTGGATACCAAGCTGCGCGCGCAGCTGATCGATACGCTGGGTTCGGTGGGCGATCCGCGCGTGGTTGCAGAAGCGCGTCGCCGTCTGCAGGGCCTTGCCGCCGATCCGAAGTCGCTCGATGGTCCGCTGAAGGGCACCTGGCTCGCGGTTGCCGCGGCCAACGCCAATCGTGCCGACTGGGAGCTGCTGCGCAAGCAGGCTGCCGGCGCCACCAGCTTCGTCGAGCGGCAGATGTATTACTCCAACCTCGGCCTTGCCAAGGATGACGCACTGGCCAAGGATGCGTTGGCACTGGCGATCTCGGGTACGCCCGATGCCACCAGCGCCTCGCAGATCATCACCTCGGTCGCCCGTTCGCATTCGGAAATGGCGTTCGATTTCGTGCGCGCCAATCAGGACAAGGTTGATGCGCTGATCGAACATTCGGGCCGTGCGCGCTTCTTCGCCCGTATCGTGGCCGGCAGCACCGATCCGGCCATGGTCGCCAAGGTAGAGGCCTATGCCGCCACGCTTCCGGCCGACGAGGCCAAGCCGGTGGTGCAGGCGCTGACCTCTCTGAAGGAGCGCATTGCCAACCGCCCGCGCCAGCGCGATCAGGTTGCCAAGTGGGTGAAGACCGCGAAGTAACGAGGGCGGGGAGCGAGCGCTTCAAGCCTTTCTCCCTCCACCATCGGTCTCCTTCAATCGTCGCCCCCGCGAAGGCGGGGGCCCCGCTTCCTTCTCGCAACGCCTGCGAGTAAAAGCGGGATCCCCGCATTCGCGGGGATGACGAGATAGGAGCAGGGAGTGGTTGGTTGGTTGGTTGGGCTGGTGCGCCGGCCTGTTACCGCCCAACACCCAACTTGCGCAGCACGCGCCAAGCCAAAGCCTTGCCCCGATTACGCGCCGGCCAGCGGCCCGGTGCTTTCGGCTTCAATCCCATACGCCGCAGCACGCCATTGAACGCGCGTGCATCCGCCTCGGCAAAGCTCCACTCGGACCGCCAGGTGATCGACAGCGAGACCGAGGGCTCCGTGCCGTTGCGCACGAAATGCGGTGCCATCACCGGCACGAAAACCGCCTCGCCAGACTGCAGCGCGAATTCGCGGCCGCCGGTCAGCAACTCGTCCCGCCACCTGAGTTCGCGCCCGCCGCCGGTGTGATAGGTTTCGTGCACCTCATCCGGCGCGAAGCGGGCGTCTCCGGCGGGGAACTGGGTCATCACCTTCCGGCCGCGCACTTGCAGCAGGATGTTGTGCTCGGGATCGAAGTGATAGGGCGTCACGCCGCCTGCTGAAGTGACGAAGATGAAGCCCTGCAGCTTCATCATCCGCCCGGTGCGGGCCTCGACGATAGGGCGCAGTTCGGAAAGCAGGTCTTCCAGCAGTCGGGCGTAGTCCGGGTGCTGCTCGACGTTCTTGATCACCGCCCACGAATTGGTCGTCTCGATCTCGCGGATGGTGCGGCCGATGGGAATGCCGGTGGGTTCCGGCTTGCCGTCGACGCCCAGTGGCTGGTTGCCGAAATTGTATTCGACCGAGCGGGCAGGAAGCGTCTCGGCCAGCAGGGCCAGCGCTTCCAGTTCCAGCAGCGGATGGCTGCGCAGGCCATGCTCCAGCGTGTGCGGCACTTCGGGATAGTTCTGTACGAAGGCGTCGCGCGCGCCATCGTCGAAAACCGGACGGCCAGAGGGGGGAAGGGCGTTCATGCGCGGGGTCCTGCGGGATTGCGCGCCAGTTCGGCGGCGACGAAACGGCGAAAGAGCGCCTGGCGCAGGCGCCCGCCGATGGCGATGGAAAGCCGCCCGACCTGACGGCGTTCGCGCCAGATATGGTCGATCATCGGATGATCCTCCGCCGCGCAACTGTCGGTCCAGTCGATCTCGGGCCGGGTGAGCATGTCGAGATATTCGCGCTGAAGCAGGACCCCGGGCGAGAAACGGGCGAACCGCTCGTCGAACGCGGTCTTGAAGGAAAAGGCGCCGGGCGGGGTAAGGAACGTCGCCAGCATGGCCACCGGCTTGCCGTCCAGCCTGAGGGCAAGCCGTTCCAGCCGGCCATAGGCGGCGGCACCGGCAAGCGCATCGCGGAACAGGGCTGCGGTGCCCTCGTCACTGGCCAGAGCCGATCCGGTGCGCCCTTTCCATCCGGCCGCTTCCAGCGCGAGGAACGTGCGGATCCAGCCATCCAGCCCATTCTCGTCGCGACAGCGCTCTATCGTGAGATGCCCCCGCTCGGCCAGCCGGTTCCACTGGCGGCGGATTTCCTTGCGCTTCTTGCCGGAGAGCGAGGATTCCAGATAGCCGTCGGGAGAGAGGCTCGACTGCAGCAGGGCGCGTTCCTCACGATGCACCGTCGCCCATAGGCGCGTGCCCAGCGCGGCGGTCAGTCCGCGATGAACCGGTCCGTCCAGCGGCATGGCTCGCAAATGCAGGAACAGCGCGGTTCCCGGCGAACCATCCGCCCAGGCAAGCACGGCGCGCCAGAACGCCGCTTCCGCACCGCGCTCGATCAGCGGCGTGCCCAGGAACGCATTGGCGTGAAGCCAGCCGGACAGATTGGGGATGGGCCAGCGGTAATAGCAGCGGTTGCGGGCGACCGGCAGCAGGCCCGCCAACCGGCCGTTCCGTTCGAACCGCAGCATCGCCACGCTTTCGGCGCCGCCAAGGTGGCGTAGCGAGGGAAGCAGGTACCAGCTTTCGTAAAAGGGATTGGGTTCGCTGGCCCGCCGGGCGAGCGCGTCCCACGCCTCCACTTCGCCTTCCATCGCGCGCCACTGGACGCAGGCGATCGTTCCGTCCCCGGCGGAGGCCGGCACGGCGGGATCGACGATGTCGTCCTCATGCAGGGGGGAGGAGGAACTGAACATGGAGCCTGTCTTTAGCGCCCTGGTTTCAAGGAAACGCTAACGGCAACACGGAAAAACGAAAGACGCCGGCAGGGATCTCCCGCCAGCGCCTTCCTGCTTGATCGTTGTCGTCAACCTGCGGCCAGTGCGGCCAGCAGCAGGAGGGCGACGATATTGGTGATCTTGATCATCGGATTGACTGCAGGGCCGGCGGTATCCTTGTAGGGATCGCCCACGGTATCGCCCGTCACCGCGGCCTTGTGGGCTTCGGAGCCCTTGCCGCCGTGATGGCCATCCTCGATGTACTTCTTGGCGTTGTCCCACGCGCCGCCGCCCGATGTCATCGAGAGCGCGACGAACAGGCCGCCGACGATCACGCCCAGCAGCAGTGCGCCAAGCGCGGCAAAGCCGTTCTCGACCCCCGCGACGAACGAGATCACGAAGTAGACGACGATCGGCGCCAGCACCGGCAGCAGCGAGGGGACGATCATCTCCTTGATCGCCGCCTTGGTCACCAGGTCCACCGTCCGTGCGTAGTCCGGCTTGGATTCGTAGGTCATGATGCCGGGATTGGCCTTGAACTGCTCTCGCACGTCCACCACCACGTCGCCCGCTGCGCGGCCCACTGCCGTCATGCCCATTGCGCCGAACAGATAGGGCAAGAGCGCGCCGAGCAGCAGCCCGACGATGACGTAGGGGTTTTCAAGGCTGAAATCGACGTTGAGATCGGGGAAGAACTCCCGCAAGTCGGTGGTGTAGGCCGCGAACAGCACCAGCGCGGCAAGGCCGGCCGAACCGATCGCATAGCCCTTGGTAACGGCCTTGGTGGTGTTGCCCACCGCGTCCAGCGCGTCGGTCTTTTCGCGCACGCTGTCGTCCAGCCCGGCCATTTCGGCAATGCCGCCGGCATTGTCCGTCACCGGACCATAAGCGTCCAGCGCCACGACCATGCCTGCCAGAGCCAGCATGGCGGTCGCCGCATAAGCGATGCCGATCAGCCCGGCGAGCTGGTAGGCAACGATGATGCCGGTAACGATCACCAGCGTGGGCAGCGCTGTCGCCTCAAGGCTGATGGCAAGGCCCTGGATCACGTTGGTGCCGTGGCCCGTTTCCGATGCCTTGGCGATCGAGCGAACCGGGCGATAGTTGGTGCCGGTATAGTACTCGGTGATCCAGATGATCAGGCCCGTAATGACCAGACCGACCAACGCGCAATAGAACAGCGTGTTGCCGGAAAAGCCCATCGTGCCGATCTCTGCGGTCCGATCGCCCAGGGCATAGCCGATGGCCCACCAGATCGCGGGGATCGAGAGCACGGCCGTTACCAGGAAGCCCTTGTACATGGCGCCCATGATGTTCTGCGAACCACCCAGCCGCACGAAATAGGTGCCGATGATGGAAGTGACGATGCAGACGCCGCCGATCAGCAGCGGCAGCGCCATCAGCGCCTGCAGATTGGCGATGTCCTTCATCAGCAGCGCGGTCAGCACCATCGTGGCGCCCACGGTGACGACGTAGGTTTCGAACAGGTCTGCGGCCATGCCGGCGCAATCGCCCACGTTATCGCCCACATTGTCGGCGATGACGGCGGGGTTGCGGGGATCGTCTTCGGGAATGCCGGCTTCCACCTTGCCTACAAGGTCGGCGCCGACGTCTGCGGCCTTGGTGAAGATGCCGCCGCCAAGGCGCGCGAAGATCGAGATGAGGGAGGCGCCGAAGGCGAGGGCGGTAAGCCCCTGAACGACGGTGCGGTCCTCTCCGCCGACGGTGTGGCCGCCGGGACCGGTCAGGTACCAGTAGAACACCGCGATGGCGAGCAGCGCGAGGCCGGCCACGAGCATCCCGGTAATGGCGCCCGCGCGGAACGCCAGCGTCAGGCCCGGCTGCAGCCCGGTCTGCGCGGCGGCAGCGGTGCGCACGTTCGATCGAACGGAGATGTTCATCCCGATGAACCCGGCAGCGCCCGAAAGGATCGCGCCGATGACGAAGCCGATGGCGGAGACATGCCCCAGTGTCAGCGAGATGATGATGGCGACCACGATGCCGACGATGGCGATGGTCGAATACTGCCGCTTCAGGTACGCCTGCGCGCCTTCCTGAATGGCGGCGGCGATCTCCTGCATCTTGTCGGACCCGGCCGGAGCGCCGAGGACCTGTCTGCTCGTAATGAAGCCATAGAGAATGGCTAGAAGCCCCAGGATAATTGCGATCGTGACTGGATTCACAAAACGCCCCCTTTTTTCCCAATGCGAACATTCGCTATTTCGACGGGTTTTCCCGTTCTGAACGTAAAGGGCTATAGACAAGGGGGATTACTGGCAAGCGACTTTGTCCAAAGTCGATTTTGTCGGGGTGGAACTTGGCGGGAAGGGGTGTTTGGTATTGTGGAGTATCGTGCCCGAACGGCAGTACGCTGTCCGGAAAGCGCACCTCGTCCCATTCACGCCCGCTCATCCTGAGCCTGTCGAAGGATGGAGAGCCTTGCGCCACGTCTCGGGGGCTTCGACAAGCTCAGCCTGAGCGGGCGGTGGGGGCAGCTTTGGGTGGGAGGTTGCCAGTCCAAGGTCTCTCCCATGTCTCGTCGCCCCCGCGGGGCGGGGGCCCCGCTACCTGGTGCCACGACTTCACGCCTGAAGGAAAAAGCGGGGTCCCCGCCTACGCGGGGACGACGACTTTGGGTGGGAAGCAGGCATTAGGGGGTGTGCTGCGCCTTCGATAATTCAGCCAGACACATGGTTCTCGCATTCCGCAGGCTCGGGCTCGTGACATTTCTCACAGCCGGAACAACTGCCCTAAAATATGCGCGTGCCTGTATTGGTGTCGGTTCAATCATCGGATAGCCGCAAACATCCCGCCACGACGGCTCGCGGGCGATGAGACTGAGCACGCCCGCCGCGTTCTTCGGCAATGCCATGGCAACACTAATACGAAGGCCCTCAGCGGTTCCGGCGTCTGTGCCAGGTTCCAGTTTCGGCGCTAGTGCGAGCCACCGCGGATCGCCAGATGCAATTCCATCGAGCACTGTGTCAAAGTCGCCGAAGTGAGACGTGGTGTCGGCGGGCTCGCGGTCGGCAAGTCGATGCACGGCTTCCTTCGCCCCGTATTGCTTGACCAACGCGCTAATTAATTCGGGCGTGATTCCGTGCGAATCGAAATGCGGTGCCAACAGCGCGGCACTTAGGAACAACAGCAGCACTGGCGGAACTCCCCTCGAATGAACCGAGCGGTTTATGATGTCCTTCAGAGCTAATGTCCGCAATGTCGGCGGTATCCGGAACGGCAGCTTAAGTACCAAAATTGCCAAGAGCGGTCATGGCAATTGCCGCCGCGAAAGTTCGTACGCCGGTTAATGCTGATAACCCAGCCGATCCGGCAGGGAAGTCGGCGCCCCCTTCCACTCCAGATCGATGCCGCTGCCCTCGGAAACCGTGCCGATGGCGTGGATTTGTGTATCGAGCCCTTTGGCTGCCGCACGCAAGTAGGCGCTGTTTACGGGCGGGGCGGTGAACAGCAGGAGGTAGTCGTCTCCCGCCGTCATCGCGGCGATGCGTTGTTCGATATTGTCTCCGGCGACAGCGCAATAAGCCTCCGAAAGCGGCACTTCGGAGGCATCGAAATGAATGGCGACTCCGCTAGCATCGGCCATGCGACGGGCATCGATCAGCAGTCCATCCGATACGTCCATCATCGCGCTGGTCAGCGGGGCGAGCGCCACGCCCAGCGCCGGTTCGGGCATCGGCCGGCGATAGCGGTCGATCAACCAGGCATGATCGGGGCTGACGTCCTTCACCCTGTCCGACAGCAGCGCGAGGCCGAGGCCGGAATCGCCCAGCGTACCGCTGCACCACACAACGTCGCCCACCTGTGCGCCGCTGCGTGTGGGAACGGCTACATCCTCAAGACCGCGACCGATGGCTGTGAGTGAGAAGCTGCGCGCCGAACCGCGGGGCATTCGCACGGTGTCGCCGCCCAGCAAGGGCAGGTGGAAATGGCGGCAGGCCTGATCCATGCCGCCAAGAAAGGCGCGATCCCACTCGTCTTCGCCAAGGGCATGGGATTTAAGGCAGCCGAGCGGCTCGGCGCCCTTCGCGGCAAGGTCTGACGCGTTCACCGCTACCAGTTTCCATGCGATGCTTTCGGGCGGATCGTCGGGCAGGAAGTGGATGCCTTCGACCAGCGTGTCCATCGTCAGGACAAGCTTTTCGCCGCCGATCTCCAGCACCGCCGCATCGTCGGCAAGGCCGCGTGCGGCCGGGCTGACGGCAATGGCGCGCAGGGCTTCGATGAAGGCGAATTCGCGGGTCATAAAAATAACAATGGGCCCCGCAGGGCCCATTGTCGAGATCAGGAGTGCACGCTCATGCTGCGCAAAAACGTCAGCGAACGGCCTTGGCGACGGCATCGAGCACGCCGTTGACGAACTTCGCCTCGCGCGCGTCGAAGAACGCGTGGGCGACGTCGAGATATTCGCCGATCGCAGCTCCGGTCGGCACGTCCGGACGGGCCAGCAGTTCGTAGGCGCCGGCGCGCAGGATCTGCAGCATGGTCTTGTCGAGACGGGCGAGCGACCAGCCTTCGGCCAGCTTGCCTGCGAGCAGTTCATCGATCTCGTCGCGGCGGGCGATCACGCCCTTCACCACGTCGTCGAAGAAGGCGACTTCGGCCTTGGCGTACTGGTCCTCGTCGATCTCCGCGCCAAGGCGATGGCGATGGAATTCGTCGAGCAGGATAGCCTGCTGGGTGCCTTCCATCTCGAACTGATAGAGGGCCTGAACGGCGGCGAGGCGCGCGGCGGAGCGGGCCTGCTTCGAATTGGGCTGGGATTTGCTCATTGGGAAAGTCTCACGGAAATGGAGCGCGCGTGGGCGGGAAGCCCTTCGGCATCGGCAAGGGCAACGGCGGCGGGGCCAATGGCCTCAAGCGCCGCCTGATCGAGCTGGATGAAGCTGGTGCGCTTCATGAAATCAAGGACGGAAAGGCCCGAAGCGAACCGCGCGCGGCGCCCGGTGGGCAGCACGTGGTTGGGGCCGGCGACGTAATCGCCCACCGCTTCGGGGGTCATGCGGCCCAGGAACACCGATCCGGCGTGGCGGATCTTGCGGAACAGGATTTCGGGATCGTCGGTGGCGATCTCTACGTGTTCGGCGGCGAGGGCGTCGGCCAGCGCCGGCGCCTCGTCAAAGCTTTCGACGACGACGATCACGCCGTAGTCGTTCCACGACTGGCGCGCGGTCGCCTCGGTGGCGAGGGCGGAGAGTTCGATCTCCACCGCCTCGGCAACGGCGTCGGCATAGGCGGCATCGTCGGTGATGAGGATCGACTGCGAGGTGGGGTCGTGCTCGGCCTGGCTCAGCAGGTCGGCAGCGATGCGGCGCGGTTCGTTCTTGGCATCGGCGATCACGAGGATTTCGCTGGGGCCGGCCACCATGTCGATGCCGACCACGCCGTACAGCTGGCGCTTGGCTTCGGCCACCCAGGCATTGCCGGGGCCGGTGATCACATCGACAGGCGCGATCTTGTCGGTGCCATAGGCCAGCGCGCCCACCGCATGGGCACCGCCCACGCGCCAGACTTCGTCCACGCCGGCAAGGTGTGCGGCGGCGAGAACGAGCGCATTGACGTCGCCCTTGGGGGTGGGCGTGACGACGACGAGACGCTTGACACCGGCCACCTTGGCGGGGATCGCGTTCATCAGCATCGAGGACGGGTAAGCCGCGCGGCCGCCGGGAACGTAAAGCCCGGCGGCGTCGACCGCGCGCCAGACGGCGCCAAGACGCACGCCGGCGGCATCGGTATAGTCGCGGTTTTCGGGCAGCTGGGCCGCGTGATAGGCGCGGATGCGCTCCGCTGCGAGTTCGAGAGCGCTGCGCAATTCAGGCGACAGGGCTTCGAAGGCAGCGCGGCAGGTCTCGGCGTCGATGCGCCAGCCGGTCTGGTCGAGATCGTGGCCGTCGAAGCGCGCGGTGTAGTCGGCCAGTGCAGCGTCACCACGCGTCCGCACGGCGGCGAGGATATCGGCGACATCGCGCGCCACATCCGTCGCGCTCTCGCGGCGGTCGGCGACTACGCGCTGGAACGCTTCGGCAAACCGGGCATCCTTGCTGGATAGACGCTGCATCAGGCGGCGGCCTTCTGCTCTGCCACCAGCGCGCGGAAGGCATCGACCAGCGCGGCGACGCGCTCGTCGGTCTTCAAGGCGGCGCGGTTGACGATGAGGCGTGCGGAAATGTCGAGAATACGGCTTGTTTCGACGAGGCCGTTTTCCTTCAGCGTGCGGCCGGTGGAAACCAGATCGACGATCCGGCTCGACAGACCCAGCGACGGCGCCAGTTCCATCGCGCCGTTCAGCTTCACCACTTCGGCCTGCACGCCCAGCTTTTCGTAATGCTTGCGCGTGAGGTTCGGATACTTGCTGGCCACCCGCAAGTGCGAGGGCAGCGCGCCGCCCACTTCGCCTTCACGCTCGGCAACCGACAGGCGGCAGTGGCCGATATCGAGGTCGACGGGGGCGTAGAGGTCGGGATAGGCGAATTCCTCCACCACGTCCGAACCGACGATGCCCACTTGCGCCGCGCCATGCGCCACGAAAGTCGCCACGTCGAACGCGCGTACGCGGATCAGGCGCATGTCGCTGTTCTCGCACGCGAAAGAGAGGGCGCGAGATTTCTTGTCGTGGAACTCAGCCTCGGGCACCACACCGGCACGCGCCATCAGCGGCAGCGCTTCGTCGAGGATTCGGCCCTTGGGCACGGCAAAGGTCAAGGTTGTCGGCATGGTGCGCGCATAGGCGGCAAGTGACGAAAGGGCAACATGGCACAGGACGAGAAACGATTCGCCGATGGTATCGGTGATGGCGTGGCTGAGGCTTTCGCCAATCAGGTTGCCTATTGCCGTAAGAACGGCGCGCCGATCACCGCGCGGATCGTTGCGGCGCTGGCAGCGGTTCTGGACGATGCCGATGCCGGCCCGTTCCTTACGCGGATCAGGGAATGGCCGGGCAAGCCGCTGGCCGATGCCGTGCCGTTGCGCGCAGCCGGGGGCATCCATGCGCTCAACCAATCGGGCGAGGAACCCGCATTGGCGCCGATCTATGCGGGCGAGCCGGCTGATGATGCAGCCATCGTTGGCGAGGTGGCGAAACGACGGGGTGAAGACTTGATGCCCTGGCTCGACGGGCCGCCGCAGACCAATGAGGCGGGACGTTCGTCGAATTTCGTGGCGGCCATTCTGTGGCTTGCGGGGCAGGGGCTGCCGGGGCGGTTCGAATGTCTTGAAATCGGGGCGAGCGCCGGGATCAACCTGATGCTGGATCGCTACCGCTACGATCTGGGCGGTGTGGAAGTGGGGCCTGCAGCGCCGGCGATGGCATTCAATCCGGAATGGCGCGGATCGCCGCCGCCGGCCGAGACGATTTCCTTCGCGTCGCTGAAAGGGTGCGACATCGCCCCGGTGGACCTTGCCGATCCGGCGCAGGCGCAGCGGCTGCGTGCCTATATCTGGCCGGAGCATGTCGAGCGTTTCGCCCGGCTGGATGCCGCGATTGCCGCGGCGCAGGAGCGCGCGCCCGATCTGGTGAAGCTGAACGCCGCAGATTTTGTGGAGCAGCAATTGGCCCAGCGGCAGCCCGAGGGCGTGACGCGGGTGCTGATGCACTCGATCGTGATGCAATACGTTCCCGAGGATCAGCGGGAACGGATCAATCGTGCGATGGCGGCGGCAGGTGCGAAGGCGAGCCCGGAGCGGCCGCTGGCGTGGATCGCCGTGGAGGCCGACCGCACACTGCTGGGGCACGGCGTGAAGGTGCGCTATTGGCCCGGCGGTGAGGAATGGCACCTGCTTGCCCACGCCCATGCCCACGGCGCGTGGATCGAATGGCTGGGCTAAGTCGCTCGTCGCTGAACTTTGCCCCACGTCATAAAGGCATCCGTCATCCCCGCGAAGGCGGGGATCCCGCTTTTTACTTATGAGGGCCGCGAAAGGAAACGGGGCCCCCGCCTTCGCGGGGGCGACGATGTATTTGCACCGAAGTCAGTCTATTTGAACCAGGGTCAGTAACTTCAGCCGAAAGGGCTCACTCTCCCGGCGCGCGGGCCTTGATGGCGACGGCGTGAACACGGTTGCCGGGGATGTCGCCCAGGGCCGCATTGACCAGCCGTTGCCGCTGAAGGCGGGAAACGCCGGCGAATTGGGCTGATTCGATCTCTATGGTGAAGTGCGATTCGCCGCTGCCGTCATCGCCCGAATGGCCGCGATGGGTGGCGGAATCGTTGATCACGTCAAGCTGCGTGGGGGCGAAGGCGGCGGCGAGCAATTGCCGCATTTCCTGTTCGAGAGGTCCGGTCATGGCTTCCATTTAGGCGTTCGATCCCCCATCTGGAAGCCGGTGAGACATTCTAGATTTCATGGCAGGGTCGAATCCGGCGGGCGCACGTGCAGCTGGCCGGGATGCGACGAGGACGGCGAATTCCGCGCGCCGGGCGCGCGCACGCCCAGTTTCGACGGTCCGGGCGACTACCGCTGGTTCTGTCTGGACCATGTGCGCGAATTCAACGCCGGCTATGACTATTTCGAAGGCATGGATGCGGAGGAGATCTTCCGCGCCCAATCGCCCCTGCATGGCTGGGAGACGCAGACGCGCGCGTTCCGGCCCGATGCCGGGGTAGACGGTGCGCCGCGCTGGGCCGATTTTTCCGACCCGCTGGAAGCGATCAGCGGGCGGGCGAGGGCGCATGTTCGGCAGCGCCATGCCGACATGAAGCCGGAGAATGCCCGCTTCACGCCGGATGAGCGGCGCGCCCTGGGCGTTCTTGGGCTGGATGGCGATATCGACCGCAAGACGCTGCGCCTGCGCTACACTCGGCTGCTGCGGCAGTACCATCCCGATCACAATGGCGGCGATCATGGTCATACCGCGCGGCTTCAGGCGGTGGTGGAGGCCTATCAGGTGCTCAAAAAGGCCAATGCCTTCGCCTGATCTGTGGCCCCATTTTGATCAACGCCCCCGCAGCGCGGCCCAGCGTGCGGCGCCGCTCTCGCCATAGATGCGCACGACGTCCTTGCCCGAATAGAAGATCGGATACTGTTCCGCACCATCGGGCAGGACGACCCAGGGCTGCTTGCTCTGCGTGAAGATATGGACGTCCGGCGGGCAGGCGTCGGGATCGTCCAGTGTGCCGACGCGGATGTAATCGGCCTTGTCGCCGGCGCCGCCATAATGGCTCCAGAGCGCTACCTTGCAGGTGGGGCAGCGCAGGATCGCCTGGCCCCTGCCGCTGAGCGAGGGCGTGTCTATCCGTTCGGGCGCGGTTTCGCCGATCAGTTCCACCCGATCCGCCTCGATCACGACGTTGAGTGCGAAGGCCGTTCCGCTTTCGCGCTGGCACCAGCGGCAGTGGCAGCAATGAACGACGATGGGGTCGTCCAGCAGACGGTAACGGACTTTGCCACAAGTGCAGCCGCCTTCCGCTCCCCGGTGCAAGCTTTGGCTCAAGCCGCCTTGCCCTCGCAGATTTCGGCGAGTTGCTCGGCGCAGGCGGACCAGCCCTCCTCGAAGCCCATATCGGCATGCTGCTTCATCGTTTCGGCGTTCCAGTGCCGCGCACGGGCGGTGTAGCGGGTGCCGTTGCCTTCGGGGGCGACTTCCCAGATGCCGATCATAAAGGGGCCGGCCGGATGGAAATCTCCGGTGACCGCGTCCGTAGTCACGAAGCGGCGGCCTTCGTCGAATGCCAGATAGATGCCGTTCTGCGGCGCCACTTCGCCATCGGGGCCGTACATCGTCATCCGGCAGACGCCGCCGGGCCGCCGGTCCTGCTCATCCACTTCGACGCGCCAGGGGCGGGGGCACCACCACTCTTCCTGACGGTTGGCCAGCACGTCCCAGACTTCGCCAACGGGGGCATCGATGTAACGGGTGATGACAAGTTCGTGGTCGGTATCGCTCACGGGCATTCTCTCCGTTTTTTCGTTCAATCGCGGTCGGGGGCGCCCAGCGGGAAATAAGGGCGGAACGGCCGCGCATCGTCGACGCAGCGGGCGATGGCGGGCAGCGACAGCAAGTGCGCGCGCCATTGTCGAAGGCGTGGCAGTTCTTCGGGAATGGGATGGACCCAGTCCGCATAGAACAGCGAAGGCGCGGCGGCACATTCGATCAGCGTGATGTGATCCATCCGCGGATAGAACTGCAGCCAGCCTTCAAGCCAGGCGTAAGTGCGTTCCAGCTTGGTGCGCGCTTCGGCACAACGGGCCATGTCCGGCGCCTCGGGGCTGCGAATGTATTCGTCCACCACCACCTGCATCACGTTCATCACGTAATTGTCAAAGACGCGATCGAGCATGCGAATGGCGTTTGCGGCGTCGGGATCCTCCGGGATCAGGGTACCTGGGGTGATATGGTGCCGGTCGATATATTCGAGGATGGAGCTTGCCTCGAACAACAGGTTCTCGCCGTCGCGGAGCACCGGGAACTTCCCTTGCGGTCCGGCCGTCTGCACCACTTCGGCATTTTCCGGGTGCTCGGCATCCAGAATGCGAAATGCAAACGGCACTTCGTAGGCATAGAGCGCGATCAGCGCCTTCCACGTATAGGACGAGAAGGGGTGGCCGAAGAGTTCCAGACTGGGTGCAGGGTTCACGCAGCGCTCCCCGCCAGTGCCGCTTCGATCGTGGCGATGTCGATCTTGCGCATCGTCATCATCGCTTCCATCGCGCGCTTGGCGGCGGCGCGGTCAGGATTGGTGAGGGCGTCGGACAGCGCCTTGGGCGTGATCTGCCAGGAAAGTCCCCATTTGTCCTTGCACCAGCCGCACATGCTTTCGGCACCGCCATTGTTGACGATGGCGTTCCAGTACCGGTCGGTTTCTTCCTGCGTCAGCGTTTCGACCTGAAAGGAGAACGCTTCCGAGTGCGGGAAAGTGGGGCCACCGTTCAGGCCGATACATTCGATTCCCATCACCGAGAATTCCACGGTGATGACATCGCCCGCCTTGCCGTCCGGATAGTCGGTAGGCGAGTTGACGACCTGAGTAACCCTGGTGTCCGGAAAGACGCTGGCGTAAAAATTGGCCGCATCTTCGGCCGCGCCGTCGTACCAGAGGCAGATCCTGTTTTTCGCGGTCATTTCTTCATCTCCGCAATCAGGGTGTTGTCCACAGCCTTGGCGGCCTTGTAGCCATCGCGGGCCTGAAGCCGTTCGGCATAGGCGACGAAGGCCGGGCGCGGGGGCATCGTGCCGAAAGTCAGGCCCCAGTCCACCGCGCTGCCCACGTAGACGTCCGCCATGGTGAAGCGGCCGCCGCAGACCCAGTCGTTGACGTCGAAGTGCTTTTCCAGCGCGTTCATCGTCCGGTCGAAGCTGCCCCAGCCGGCCATCATCTCCTGCTCGGGCGCGGGTTCGCTCTTGAAGTGGCGCGATGTGATGGCCTGTTCCACCGGGCCGGATGCAAAGAAGGTCCAGCGGTAATAGTCCGCCATTTCCGTGTCGCTGGGCAGCAGGCCGGCGTCGGGGTGCATCTCGGCAAGGTAGAGGCAGATCGCGGCGGCTTCGGTCACCACCCGGTCACCGGATTCGGCGTGGTGGACGATCGTGGGCACTTTGCCCATCGGGTTGATGTCCAGAAAGCCCGCCGGCTTCTCCTTCCAGTCGATGATCACCTGATCGTAGTCGGCGCCGGCTTCGTGCAGCGCCCAGCGGGCGATCTGACCGCGCGACATAGGGTTGGTGTAGAAGGTGTAGTCGGCCATTCCCGTGCTCCTTCACGTGCATCCGGGTGGAACAATCATGGAACAAACGCCTGCCGTCAAGCCTTGATCGGCCGGCGCATGTCCATGAATTGTCCGCTCATTCGCCTTTCGGGCCGACCAGGCCGAAGCCCGCGCCCTGCGGGTCCATGGCGACGACGATCCAGTCGCCGCCGGGAACCTCGTGCGGGCCCATCAGGACCTTGCCGCCGCTGTTCTCGATCGCCGATTTCGCCGCCGCGATGGAGGGGACGCCGAAGTAGAACATCCAGATCGCCGGCTGCTGGTCGCTCTGGCGCTGCATGATCGCGCCCAGCGTCTGCCCGTGATGGCCGATGAAGCAATAGTCGCCCATGTCGCCCATCGACATCTTCTCGTCGAACGTGAAGCCGAAGTGCTTGCCGTAGAACGCCATGGAGGCGGCCTGATCGGGGCTGGCCAGTTCGTTCCAGCGCACGTGCTGGTTTTCGGTGACGGAGAACACGTCGCTGGTGGCATCCGGATTGCCGGCCGGGGGCACCGGCTTCATCAGGTAGATCGGCACGCCCTGCGGGTCCGCAACCATGGCGATGCGGCCCACCGGCATATCGAAAGCGGGCAACTGTTCGCGGCCGCCCTCCGCAACGATGGCGTGGACTTCGGCATCGACGTCGTCGACATTGAGGTAGGGCAGCCAGCAGGGGCGGGCGCCGCCCATCTGCATGTCCTGCGTGATCTGCATCGCGCCGCCGGCCATGCCGCCATCGTCGCGCTGGATCATGCGGTAATCCATGCCGCCCGCGTCGGGATCGGAGTGGCGGGAGATCGTCCAGCCGACCACCGCCTTGTAGAAGGCGGCCGCGCCGTCGATGTCGCTGGTGAGCAGTTCGTACCAGATGAAGCTTCCGACAGGATTGCCCATGGTCATTCTCCCACCACGACGACGGGCTGGAAGCCGCCGAAGATCATGCGTGCACCGTCGAACGGCGGCGGATTGTTCTGCGGATCGAAGCGTGGGTCGTTCTTCATGAGTTCCATCAGCAGGGCCATCTGCCGATCGCGCGTTTCCTTGTCCGGCCATTCGATCCAGCTGAAACAGACGGCTTCGTCTTCCTTGGCCCCTACGGCCATGTAGAAGTCGGTCTGCTTGCCGTGGGGCACATCGTCGCCCCAGCACTCCCATACCCGTGTGGCGCCGTATTCGATGAAATAGTCGTCGAATTCACGGGCATGCGCGATGAACTTGTCCTTGTTGGCAAGGGGTACGGGGATCACGAAACCGTCGACATAGGCCATGGTTCACTCTCCTGCGGGGGCGGAATAGGCGTCCAGTTGTTCGGCAAGGGCGTGGCGGAAGGCCGGGCGTGCTTCGGCGCGGGCCTTGTAGGCGGTGAGCGCGGGGAAGGCGGCCAGAATGTCGGTGTGGTCTAGGCAGCGCAGCACCGTGACCATCAGGATGTCGGCGACGGTGAAGGGGCCGGCCAGCCATTCGCGGCCTGCCAGCGCCTTTTCGACCACGGCCAGCTTGCGCTCCGCCTGCTTGACCGCGCCGGGGCGTGCCTGCGCGGCCCACGGCTCATTGACGTAGAATATGTCGATCGCGTTGACCTGCATGATATGCGGTTCAACGCTGTTCATGCCGGCGAACAGCCAGGTGATCGCCTGCCATCGCGGAGCCGAAGCGATGGGCAGCAGGCGCGGGTCCTGCTCACCCAGATAGAGCAGGATCGCGCCGCTTTCGAACATGCGGATCTCTCCATCGTCGAAGGCGGGAACCTGCGCGAAAGGCTGCCATTCGCGATACTCGTCGCTGCGCGGCGTCATCGCATCGAACAGTTCCATCCGGTAATCGCGCCCGATCTCCTCAAGCGCCCAGCGGATGCGAAGATCGCGCACCACGCCGCGCACGGGCGGGGGCACGTTGTTGAATCCGCTGACTACCGTTGCTGCGTTGTCGCACACAGGCATCTGCTTTCTCCCACTGATGGCCATACCACAGGTCAGCTGGTGAGCGGACCTGCGAAGTGATCCTTCCCGTCCATGTTGCGGCGAATCGTTATTGCCTGACGCTGCGCTGATGGGTTACAAAAAGCAACTATGAAGTTACCAAATGAAACTAGTGTGACGACGAAGCGAATGCGTTCCCCGGCAAAAGGTGCCTGCGCGGCGGACGGACAGGCCGGCGCGCGCCATGGCCGGTGGTATGAGGATGCCTGCGGCGGTTCCTTGGCGCTCGAACTCATCGGAGAGCGCTGGTCCTTGCTGATCGTGCGAGAGATGCTGCTGGGCCCGCGCCGTTTCAACGAATTGCGCGCGGCACTGCCGACATTGAGTGCCAAAGTGCTTACCGAGCGGCTGAACTCGCTGGAGGCATCGGGGATCGTCCGCCGCACCCGATTGGCGCCGCCGGCTTCAGTGCAAGTCTATGGTCTCACCGAATGGGGCCTGGGGCTTGAGCCGGTACTGCTGGAACTGGTGCGCTGGGGGCTGCGTTCGCCCGGGCACGACCCGGCGCTGGCCTTTACTCCGGTTTCGCTGATGCTTTCGCTGCGCGCGCTGATCGACCGGCCGCGCGCGGGCGATCTTTCGCTGCTGACCGCATTCGATATCGGCGGGCTGAAATTCGCCGCGCAACTGCACGATGGCGTATTGGATGTGCGCCCGGCCGGAGATTCCGCAACCGCGCCGGATTTGCGCTTTTCCGCTGCCAGCGCATCCGATTTTCTCCCGGTCTTCTACGGCAAGAAGTCGGTGGAGGAGGCAGGCGGAAAGCTGGCCATCGAAGGGTATGCTGCCATGGCGGCGCGCTTCATCGATCTGTTTGCATTGCCGCCCAAGTTCCGCGTCTGAAGCGAAACAGGAAGCGGGGTACAGCGCCCTCCAATGTCATTCCATGGTCAAAGCCTGTTGCGGTGCAGCGCCCGCTTGTCTACCCGGTACGCACGATGACTGAGTCCGAGACCATGAAGCCCGAGAACCGCGACACCACCGTCCTTGCCGCTCCCGACATCGAAGTCGACGTTCGTGAGACGTTCGGCATCGATATCGACATGAAGGTGCCGGCCTTCTCCGTCGCCGACGAACGCGTGCCCGACCTTGACGAGACTTATGTCTTCGATCCGGACACCACACTCGCGATCCTGGCGGGCTTTGCCTACAACCGCCGCGTGATGGTGCAGGGCTATCACGGCACCGGCAAGTCGACGCATATCGAGCAGGTGGCCGCGCGCCTGAAGTGGCCGTGCATCCGCATCAACCTGGACGCGCACATCAGCCGTATCGACCTGATCGGCCGTGACGCCATCGTGCTGCGCGACGGTCTTCAGGTTACCGAATTCCGCGAAGGCCTGCTGCCGTGGGCGCTGCAGCACCCGGTGGCGCTGGTGTTCGACGAATACGACGCCGGCCGTCCGGACGTGATGTTCGTGATCCAGCGCATTCTGGAGACAGAGGGCAAGCTGACCCTGCTGGACCAGAACCGCGTGATCCGCCCGGACAAGCATTTCCGCCTCTTCGCCACCGCCAACACGGTGGGCCTTGGCGATACCTCGGGCCTCTATCACGGCACCCAGCAGATCAACCAGGGCCAGATGGACCGCTGGAATCTGGTGGTTGGCCTCAACTACCTGCCGCAGCCGGTCGAGACCGACATCGTCTCGAAGAAGGTGCCGCAGATCGATGCCGCGACGATCGCCAACATGGTGAAGGTGGCCGACTTCTCGCGTCAGGGCTTCATGAACGGCGATATCTCGACCGTGATGAGCCCGCGTACCGTCATCACCTGGGCGCAGAATACCGCGATCTTCAATGACGTGGGCTTCGCCTTCCGCCTCTCGTTCCTGAACAAGTGCGATGAGACCGAGCGCGTGATGGTGGCCGAATACTATCAGCGTGTGTTCGGCACCGACCTGCCGGAGAGCGTCGTCTCCAAGGCCTGAGAGTCTGTCTGGAAATTCGCGAAGAGCGAATTTCACGGTCTCTGAATACACAGGAACGACCTTGAAAAAGGGAGGCTGCGGCCTCCCTTTTTTTGTGTCTGAGAGTCCGTTTGAAAAATGCCCGCAGGGGCATTTTTGAGGCGGCACCGGCCCTCTCCCCCACCCTACCACCCATCGGTAGTATCCTGCGGGTGGTAGGCCCCCTCAGCGAAAAGGTCCCCCGGACCTTTTCGTGTTCTTCGGAACGGGAGAGGGCCGGTGCCGCAAAATTCGCATTTCGCGAATTTTCAAACGGTCTCTGTGCGCCGGCAGACGTGCCCGGCAGGGATAGCATGTGGGTACTTGCGTTAACTGTTGTCGCATTAAGGTGGTGCCGTTCGGCAAATTGACAGGATTCCCGGTGTAGCTGGACGGCGAGGTCGGGAATCAAGGAGTTTCGATGGTGTTTGGCGTTCTCGCGGCGGCGGCTGTTGCTGCGTCGGGCACTCGGCCTGCCGTGAGCGAATCCCGATTTCAGGATGTCGTCCTTGCCATCCACAACGAGGAACGCGCCGCCGTAAATTCCCAGCCACTGCGCTGGAGCACCAGGCTGGCCCGCGACGCCGCCGATTGGGCAGACAAGCTGGCGTCTTCCAACGTATTCCAGCACGATGCATCAAATCGGACGGAGGGCGAAAACCTCTGGATGGGAACGCGCGGCGCCTACGGCATCGACGAGATGGTTTCAGGCTGGACCGACGAAAAGATTCCGCTGCGCCGAATGCGGTCGTGGCAGGACAATTATCATCGCGTCGGCCACTATACGCAGATGATCTGGTCCGGCACGACGGAAGTCGGCTGCGCCTTGTCCCGAGGGGTGCGGTTCGAATATCTGGTGTGTCGATACGATCCGCCCGGCAATGTCCTGAACGAAAGCCCCTATCGCGGCCAGGCGATTGCCCTCGGCAGGCGATAAGGCGATTCGCTTGGCGCCCGCCTTTCCGTTTCTACACAGCGCGCTACCTGAAAGCCCTTAGCGGGCACGCCCCAATCCCTTTGCAAATCGTCGGTACATCGTCGGCTCGCCCAGGGCATTTTGGCCTTGCGGAACGTGGTCAGCGAGGCTGAGGATGTTCGACTGGTTCGAAAAGTACGCGCCGATCCGGCTCAAATTCCGTACTCTTTTCTATCTGCACGGTTTGTGGGGCCTGCTTTCTTCAGCCGGGGCGGTTCTCGCCTCCCGACATTTTACCACGGCGGGCATCGGGCTGGCCGTGCTGTCGCTGCTGGCATCGCTGGCGACCGTAAAGATCAGCGGAAAGTTGATCTGCGACCCTTATGTCGAAACCGTGGTGCGCATGGAAGGGCTGGCGGCTGGCGATCTTGCCAGCCCGATACGCTTTACCGACCACAGCGACTGCGTGGGCCGGATGACCAAGGCCATGGCGGTGTTCCGGGACAATGCCTTGCAAGTGCAACTCAACTCCACGCGCGTGCAAATGGTCGAAGCGCTGGAACGCGGCCTGCTTGCCCTCGAAAGCGGGGACATGACGGTGAAGCTGGAGACAGCCTTCGCCGAGGAATACGAAACCCTGCGGGCCAGCTTCAATCGCACCGTTTCCGGCCTGGAGGCAAGCATCGCGCAAGTGGTTTCCTCGGCCAGCAGCGTGCGCACCGGGTCGGCTGAAATTCGCGCCGCGTCGGACGATCTGGCGCAGCGCACGGCAAGCCAGGCGGCAACGCTGGAACGGACTTCGGCTTCCATGACCCACGTGACGGGCATGGTGGAAGTAACGGCACGAAGCGCGGGTGAGGTGCGCGTTGCCGTCGGCGCGGCAAGCGGCGATGCCGACGATGGCGCAAAAGTGGTGAGCAAGGCGGTTACCGCCATGGATGCGATCGAAAAGAGTTCGCTGCAGATCAACCAGATCATCGACCTGATCGACGGCATCGCTTTCCAGACCAATCTTTTGGCGCTGAACGCCGGGGTGGAAGCGGCGCGCGCGGGCGACGCCGGCCGCGGGTTCGCCGTTGTCGCCAATGAAGTGCGGGCGCTGGCGCAGCGATCTTCCGATGCGGCCCGGGAAATTCGCGCGCTGATAACCACATCGTCCCTGCAGGTGGCGGAAGGGGTCGACCTGGTCGGGCAGACCGGGCGCATGCTCGAACGGATCGGGACCAGGATCGGCGAGATCAACGAACTGGTCGATGCGATCGCCCGGGGCGCGCAAGTGCAGTCGGAGGCCTTGACCGACATCAGTGGGGGCGTTGCCAGCATGGACCAGATGGTCCAGCAGAATGCTGCGATGGTGGAGCAGACCGCCGCTGCTGCACGCGGTCTTGCCTCGGAAGCCGAAGGGCTTTCAGAACTGACTGCGCGCTTCAGGATGAATGCCGGCGAAAGTGCGTCGGTCCGTCTTCTCCCTCGGCAAGCGCCGGCCGTTCCCCCGCCTGCACGACCGCGCTTCGCGCCGGTGGCGATGCACGGGAACCTGGCGATCAACGCGGCGAAATCGGGTGAGGATTGGTCTGAATTCTAGAGCAGCTTTCGACCCGACTGCGTCGGATCGACTGATCTAAGTTTTTGGTTTGGCGCATTTTCCGAGTCATCAGGTGATTCCGCCTGATTAGAAATGCTCTAAGCTGTGTGGGAGGCGCTTTTCCTACATCCCGGGGCCTGAGGTAACGTGTTCGGATGTTTCACGTCGCCCAAGGGACCCGGCGCCTTGCCGCTATCGCCGCTCGAAGGCGCAACTGCGTCGCGGGCAAGGTGACACCTGGCTGTCGCAAGATGACGGTATTTCAGCGCAAGGTGACAGTATTTCGCCGCAAGGTGACAGGTTCGCCCCCGGAAGGGCATATTTCATCAGGACCGTGTCAACTGTGTCAACCAAACTGTCACCTTGCGGCACTGGCGGGGTCAGCCCTCTGGGTAGGTCGCCTTCACGAAATAGAGTCCGTCCGGCGGGGAATTGAGGCCCAGCGCCTGCCGGTCGCGGGCTTCCAGCGCTTCGGCGAGCTTCCTCTCGTCCCAGCGGCCCATGCCCACCAGTGCAAGGCAGCCGACCATCGAGCGGACCTGATGGTGCAGGAAGCTGCGGGCCTCGGCCTCGATCAGCACCATCTCGCCCTCGCGCCGCACATCGAGCCGGTCGAGCGTCTTGAGCGCGCTTTGCGACTGGCAGTGGGCGGAGCGGAAGGTGGTGAAATCGTGAAGCCCCACCAGCGTTTGCGCGGCGTGATGCATGGCGTCGGCATCCAGCGGCTTGGGCACTTGCCAGGCCTTGCCGCGCTCCAGCGTCAACGGCGCGCGGCGGTTGGCGATGCGGTAGATGTACGAACGCCCGATGCAGGAGAAGCGGGCGTGCCAGTCGTCCGGCACGATCTCGCAGGCGACCACGGCGATCGGATGCGGGCGCAGCCGCGCGTTCATCCCTTCCGAGAGCTGGAAGGGCGTGAACGGCTTGTCGATGTCCATATGCACTTTCATGCCCAGCGCATGGACGCCTGCGTCGGTGCGGCCGGCGGCATGCATGCTGGTGACCTGCCCGGTCAGCGCGAAAGCCGCTTCCTCCACGCTCTGCTGGACCGAGGGGCCGTGCGCCTGGCGTTGAAGGCCCATGTACGGGGCGCCATCGAATTCGAGAGTGAGTGCAAAGCGGGTCATCGCGCCGCCGATACAGGACTGCGGCCCCGCTGCAAACGGCTTGGTGTCGGTGTGGAAGCGGCGCATCCTTGGCGCTGGTTCACGTGGGAGAGTGCAAATGGCCGAGGAACGACCTCGCTTCGAGATTTTCCGGGGCGGCGACGCGCCTTCGCTGAACGACTGCGGCTGCATGACTTTGGCGGACGAAGCGCCCAATATGATCGCTGCGCTACCGCTCTTCGCCGGAGCCGGCCCGGAAAGCGGCGAACTGGTGGACGTGCCTTATCGCCGGCCGGGAATGAGCCTTGCGCGGCTCCTGCTCAAGAGCGGCTTCGCGCTGCCGCTCCACAGTCATGACTGCGATTGCCTCTACTACATCGTCGCCGGCAGCGTGGAACTCGGCACCGAAACGCTGGTCGCGGGCGATGGCTTCTTTGTTGGCAGCGAAGTTCCCTACGCCTATGTAGCGGGCCCGGAAGGTGCGGAAGTGCTGGAATTCCGCGCTACCGATGCATTCGACATCCGCGTGCGCGACAAGTCGCCGGAAGGCTGGGCTAAGGCCGCCGACAAAGTGCGAGAGGCGCAGGATCGCTGGGCGAACGAGCCTCCGCCCATCCGCCGCGTGCCTGAAAAGCTTGCCAGCTCGTCCTGACTATCAGCCGAGGCGCGTGCCGGCCGGGATCGGCCGCCCGCGCAGCAGGTCTGCCGTGTCCATGGCGGGCTTGCCTGCGCGCTGGATGCGCGTGACGCGGATGGCGCCTTCGCCGCAGGCCACGGTAAGGGCGTCGTCGAGCGTTACGCCGGGCTCACCGGAACCTTCCGTGAGATCGGCGGCGAGCACCTTGTACCGTTCGCCATCGAGTTCAAAGAAAGCGCCCGGTGCGGGCATGAAGGCGCGGATTTGTCGCTCAACCTGCTCGGCAGGAAGCGTGAAGTCGAGCCGGGCCTCGGCCTTGTCGATCTTCTTCGCGTATGTAACGCCATCCTCCGGCTGGGTGACGGCGCGGTGCACGGCAAGATCGCGCAGGGTGCCGACCATAAGCTGCGCGCCCTTTTTGGCGAGTTCCGTGGTCAGTTTACCGGTCGTCTTGCGGTCGATCGTGGTGCGCAGCGTTGCCAGCATCGGGCCGGTATCGAGGCCGATCTCCATCTGCATGATGGTCACGCCGGTGGTCGGATCGCCGGCCAGAATCGCCCGCTGGATCGGCGCTGCCCCGCGCCAGCGCGGCAGGATCGAGGCGTGGATGTTCAGGCAGCCCAAACGCGGCGCATCAAGCACCGCCTGCGGCAGCAGCAGTCCATAGGCCGCCACCACGGCGATATCGGCCTCCAGCGCGGCGAACTTCTCCTGCTCCTCCGCACTCTTGAGCGAAACCGGATGGCGCACCTCGATCCCGCGGGCTTCCGCTTCCTTGTGGACGGGCGAGGGCGTCAGTTCCTTGCCGCGACGACCGCCGGGGCGCGGCGGCTGGCTGTAGACGGCGACAACCTCGTGCCCAGCCTCGACCAGCGCGACGAGTGCGGGCACCGCGAAATCGGGCGTTCCCATGAAGACGATGCGCATGGTGTGGGGAATTCTCCGAAGGACTTTCTCAAAAGCTCCGGAGGCCCTATCTCCGCCGCCATGGCATCGCAAGAGATCGAGACGCTTACTGCCGCGCTGTCGCGCCTTCCCGGCCTTGGCCCCCGTTCCGCGCGCCGTGCGGTGCTGTGGCTTATAAAGCGGCGCGAGACGTCTCTGGTGCAACTGGTCGATGCCCTTGCCGCCGTCCGCGAAGCGCTGGTCGAGTGTCAGACTTGCGGCAATATCGACACCACCAATCCCTGCGGCATCTGCGCCGATCCGCGCCGCGATGCGGGTTCGCTCTGCGTGGTTGAGGAAGTGGCCGACCTTTGGGCGCTGGACCGTGCGCGGCTGTTCAATGGCCGATATCACGTCCTTGGCGGCCGTCTTTCCGCGCTCGACGGCGTGCGCCCGGAAGATTTGACGATCGATCGCCTGCTGGGGCGCGTGGAGGCGGGCGGCGTCGACGAGGTCGTCCTCGCCATGAACGCCACGCTCGAAGGACAGACTACCGCGCACTATATTGCTGAGCGTCTTGAAGGGCTTCCGGTGCGTATCACGCAGCTAGCGCATGGCCTGCCGGTAGGCGGTGAACTGGACTATCTGGATGAGGGAACGCTGGCCCAGGCGATCCGCGCAAGGCGGCCCGTTGCCTAGGGCCCGCTTCGCCGATCACTGTCATCGAAGCGTCCATCTTGCGAGAATCGGCCATCGCGCTTATTTGCGGGGCATGGCTATTCGTGAAATCCTCGAAGTTCCCGATCCGCGTCTCAAGCAGGTTTCGGTCCCCGTCGAAAAGTTCGACGACGAGCTAAAGACGCTCGTCGAAGACATGTTCGAGACGATGTATGACGCGCCGGGCATCGGCCTTGCCGCCATTCAGGTGGGCGTGCCGCTGCGCGTGCTGGTGATCGATCTCCAGCCTGACGACGAAGATGCCGAGCCGGAAGTGTGCTCCGCGCACGGCGGTCACCACCACACGCACCAGCCGACCAAGAAGGAACCCCGGATCTTCATCAATCCGGAAATCCTCGATCCTTCGGAAGACCACACGGTCTATCAGGAAGGCTGCCTTTCGGTGCCGGAGATCTTCGCTGACGTCGAACGCCCCTCGCGCATCCGTGCGCGCTGGCAGGATCTTGACGGCAAGGTGCACGAGGAAGAGATGGATGGCCTGATGGCCACCTGCCTCCAGCACGAGATGGACCATCTCGAAGGCATCCTCTTCATCGATCACCTCTCGCGCCTGAAGCGTCAGATGGCGCTCAAGAAGCTCGACAAGCTGCGTAAGGCAGCCTGATTTCGCACATTGGGGAAAAGCTGGCTTGAGGGCTGGCGTTCCCTGAATGTTCCGGCTATGCTGCCGGAATGGAAATCGCTGTCGTCGCTATTCTCGCGCTTGTTGTCGGTCTTGGGGCCGGCTGGTTCTTCGGTTCCAGACCGGCCGCCGACTGGCGAAACCGCCACGAAATCCGCGATCGTGAGGCGCGCGAACTCGATGAGAAGTTCCGCGCCGCGATTCGCGATCTTGCATCGGCCAGCGAACGCGCCAGCCGTGCGGATGACCTTGCCGAAACTCTAGATCGTACCCGCGTTGACCATGCGCAGGCGATGGAACTCGCCCGTCGCAGCCATGGTGAAGCGGTGGAACGCCTGCGCGGCGAGCACGGCACGGTGCTGGATCGCACGCGCGGCGACCTGACTCAAACCCTCGAAAACACGCGCTCAGAGCATGCGGCTCTGGTTGATGCTTTGCGCCGCGAGCAGCGCGAACTGGCGTCGGAACTGGCGACTCTGCGCGAAAAATCGGCCAACTTCGACGAACAGAAGCGTCTGCTGATCGAAGCGCAGGAAGCGCTGCGCAAGGAGTTCGAGAACGCCGGTGCCAAAGTGCTGGCAGGCGCGCAGGAAGCCTTCCTCAACCGTGCTGGCGCGCGTTTTGAGGAAAGCGAGAAGGCCAATGCAGAGCGTATTGCCACACTGCTGGCCCCAGTCGGCGCGCGGTTGAAGAGCTATGAGGAGCAGGTCACTGCGCTGGAAGCGAAGCGCGTCGACGCCTTCGGTCAGCTTACCGGCCAGATCGAGGCGCTGCGCGTTGGCCAGGAGCAAGTGCGGGCGGAAGCGGTCCGTCTCGGCAACTCGTTGCGCAATGCCCCGAAGGCGCGTGGCCGCTGGGGCGAGCAGCAGCTCAAGAACGTGCTCGAACAGTGCGGCCTGACTGAACATACCGATTTCGTGACCGAGCATTCGGTCGATACCGAGGAAGGGCGTCTCCGCCCCGATGCGATCGTCCGGATTCCCGGCAACAAGCAACTCGTTATCGACGCCAAGGTTTCTCTCAACGCCTATCAGGACGCGTTCGAGGCCGATGACGAGACGCGGCGCATGGCGTTCCTGGACCAGCATGCTGCCTCGATGCGCAATCACATCCAGACGCTGGGCAACAAGAGCTACCAGAGCCAGTTCGAGAACGCCCCGGATTACGTTCTGATGTTCGTGCCGGGCGAGCATTTCATTGCCGCGGCGCTCGATCACGATTCCAGTTTGTGGGACTATGCCTTCGAGCGGCGCGTGCTGCTTGCCAGCCCGACCAACCTCGTCGCCATCTGCCGCACCATTGCGCAAGTCTGGCAGCAGGAAGGGCTCGCCAAGGAAGCGCGCGAGATCGGCAAGCTCGGCAGTGATCTTTATGACAGCCTTGCCAAGACGCAGGACGATCTCGGCAAAGTAGGGCAGCACCTTGGGCGAGCGGTGAACTCGTTCAATGCATTTGCCAGAACTTACGAAGGCAATGTGATGAGCCGCGCGCGTCGTCTTACCGAAAAGCACATCAAGATCGGCAAGCGCGAGATTTCCGACGATGTAGCGGCGGTGGAAGAGATGCCGCGTTATGCTGACACCGGGGCGCAGCTTGCCGATTTTTCGGATGATCTTGAAGCGGAAGGCGCCGAAGCGGCGGAGTAAGCCTAGAAGGCCTTGCCGCTGGCTTCGTTAGCTTTGTCGTTCCCGGCAACGCTGGTTTCGCGCTGCAGTTCGGCCGTATGGCCGCTCGATTGCAGGGTCATCCGGTTGTTGTCGATGACAAGGCGCGGGGTGGCGACGAGCAGGGCGCCGATGGCTTTTTCCTGATCCCATGCAGGCGTGGGGCAGCTCATCTCGGTGAGAGAGAGGGGGCCGGCAATGAGCCGGTCATCATCGATATGCCATGGGCCGTCCATCTGGTTGCAGCCTACACGGATGCCGATTTTCCGGCCTTCGAACGAGATCCTGGCGCCATCGGCCTGCGGGCGTTGTCCATCGATCAGAGTGATACGCCAGGAACTGCGGGCAAGCTGCGGATCGCCGTTACCGCCCGAACCGGAACAGGCAGCAAGCATGGCGGCGCAGGAGGCCGGAAAAATCGCGTGACGAAGCATGCGAAAGTTTCTCGCACATCCGACCTGAGGCTGTGATGAACACCTTTGTAGGGATTCAGGCGCGAAAGGTGTTCATTCCGGCAATGCTTGTTCACCTGATATGTGAGGCGAAGCGCAGGTGGTGATGGAGGTGCAGGGGCTTTGCTCCCCTGCTTGCGCCCAAATCTTCAATAACGCGAAGCGACTGGAATTAGTCGGTGCGAAGATGTGCCAAGGCTTCGTATGCCAATACCGCGCCGGCAACTGCCGCATTGAGGCTATCGGCGCGACCCAGCATCGGGATCGTTACTCGCAGATCGCATGCTTCCTCGTACTCCTGCGGAAGCCCCTGCGATTCGTTGCCCACCATCAGGAAGCATGGTGCGGCATAGGCCGCCTCGCGATAGTCGGTCGGATCGCGTAGCGAAGCGGCGACCAACTGGCCTTCGCCGCCCCGCAGCCACGGCAGGAATTCGTCCCAGCGTGCGGTGACGATCTTCTGCGTGAAGATCGCGCCCATGCTGGCGCGCACGGCCTCTACCGAGAACGGATCGGCGCAGTCATCCAGCAGGATCAGGCCGCCCGCGCCGACGGCATCGCCAGTACGGAGCATGGTGCCCAGGTTGCCAGGATCGCGCAGGGCCTGCGCCACCAGCCAGATCGGCGCGGCGGCGCGATCGAGGTTGGCGATGCGGGTATCGAATTCGGCGAATACGCCAGCAACGGCCTGCGGATTGTCCTTGCCGGTGACTTTGGCAAGGATGTCGACATCCATCTCGACGATGTCGCCACCGGCAGCCGCCACGGCGTGTTCCAGCGCGTCGAGCAGCGGGTGAGGATCGCGGCCGATCGCCATGACCAGCATCTCGGGCACGATGCCGCATTCGCGGGCATCGGTCAGCAGACGCAGGCCTTCGGCAAGGAACCGCTGTTCCCGCTTGCGGTGCTTCTTCTCGCGCAGCGAGCGCAGGAACTTGACCAGCGGGTTCGAAAATCCGGTAATAGTGCGGCGCTCGGCCAACGTACTGCCCTTATTCTTCGCCGAAACCATCGCGGACGAGGCCGGCGAGCAGATTCAGCGCTTCCGGCGCGCCTTCGCCTGCGCAGGAAATCTCGATGCTGTCGCCCTTGGCGGCGCCCAGCATCATCAGGCCGAGAATGGAGTTGCCGGCCGCTTCCACGCCGTCCTTGCCAACCTTGACGAGTACGGATGTCGGCAATTCGGCGACATGGTTTACGAACTTGGCACTGGCGCGCGCATGCAATCCGCGCTGGTTCACGATCAGGACGGTCTCACTGCAATCGTTCATGCGGCATCTTGTCCCAGATATTCGCTGGCAATGGTAATGTAATTGCGTCCGGCATCGCGCGCGGCAGCTGCCGCTTCGCGCACGGACATGCAGGCCCGCGCTTTTGCGAGGCGGATCAGCATCGGCAGGTTGATGCCGGCGATCACTTCCACGCGCCCGGCTTCCATCAGCGAGATCGCCAGATTGGAAGGGGTGCCGCCGAACAGGTCGGTGAGGATGATGACGCCTTCGCCGCTGTCGACCGCGACGATCGCATCGGCAATCTCGCTGCGGCGGCGTTCCATATCGTCATTGGGACCGATGCAGACAGTCGCCACCGCCGACTGATCGCCGACGACGTGCTCCATCGCGTGTACGAACTCTTCGGCGAGATTGCCGTGAGTCACCAGGATCATGCCGATCATGCTGGAAACGGGCTCCGAAATTTTTCTTGCTTGGGCGACCAGGTTGATAGTTCCCGGGGAATATACTTATCGTTCACGCCGCTGACCTCCTTCCAGAAGATCGGCTGCTCGCGAGCCCAGGTTGCGGTGCAACAATGTGGGCGAAAATCCCGCTTCGCGCAAGGCCGCAGCCATGCGTTCGGCTGTGTATACCGATCGATGACGGCCGCCGGTGCAACCGAAGGCGATGTGGACATAGGCCTTGCCCTGCGCCCGGTATCGCGGAAGCAGCAGGAGAAGCAGGTCGCGGATGCGGGTAAAAGCCTCGTCAAAGGCGGGATCGCGACGCACGTAATCGCCCACTGGCGCGTCGAGGCCGGTCATCGGGCGCAGTTCCGGATCCCAATGCGGGTTTTCCACGAAGCGCATGTCGAAGACGAGATCGGCCAGTGGCGGCATCCCGCGCGAGAAGCCGAAGCTGGAGACGGTCAGCGTCAGATCGTCAGGCTGTTCGGTGGAGAAGCGTTCGCGAATCACCCGCTGCAGATCGTTCGAGGTGAATTCGGTGGTTTCCACGAGCAGGTCCGCCCAGCGGCGCAGCGGGGCGAGCAATTCGCGTTCTGCACGGATGCCGGTGTCCACGGGGGCATCCGCGGCCAGCGCGTGGCGGCGGCGGGTTTCGTTGAAGCGGCGCTCCAATTCCTTGCTCGAACAATCGAGGAACAGTGTGTTCAGTTCGATGTCGTGGCGTTCGCTGAGCGCCTTCACTTGCGCAATCACGCGGTCGGGGTCGAACCCGCGCGTGCGGCAATCGAAGCCGATCGCCAGCGACGGCCGCGGCGACTGGTCCGCAACCGGCGCGCTGTCGATCAGGCGATCGAGCAGGCGCACCGGGAAGTTGTCGATGATTTCCCAGCCCAGATCCTCAAGCACCCGCAGCGCGGTCGTCTTGCCGGCACCGAGCATGCCGGTGACCAGCAGCACGCGCTGCCGGTCGGGAGCGGCGCTGGTTTCCGGCAATTGATCGGTTTCGGGGGAATCGAGGGTCATGGGGGCCTGTTTGCGCCGGGCCGCCCGGAAAAGGAAGGGGGCGGAAGGAGAGTCAGCAAACCCTGTTGCCAAAGTGGGACACTGCCAGTTCCACCTTAAGTGCAAGAGATCCGCCCTGTGGCCACAGTCGCACCAGTGGTAGCTCGATTCCGGCGATTTCCACCGTCTCGGCCGCTTCGATGAAGCGCGGCGCCTCCGGATCGAGCGCGATGACCAGCACGACTGGCGCTTCGTCGATGCAGGGAAACGCCAGAATTCCCAGATTGCGGACTTCCAGCAGCCCGCGCGTGTTGGGATGGGGATGGGCGAGCAGGCGATTGTCGGCCGCTTCGAGCACCACGCCGTCGTCGCCCACGAGCACGGCGCCGCGATCGATAAGCTCCAGCGCGAGGGTCGATTTGCCTGCGCCGGAATTTCCCTCGATCAGTATCGCGCGGCCATCGATGGCGATGCAGGTCGCTTGTCGAACATTGGCGGGGGCGGGCGCAGGCGAACTGGGCATCGTCATTCACCCTGCCATGCGGGCAGCGAGAACACCAGTCGGGCGCCATGTTCGCCGTCGGTGCGGTCCGTCGCGCGCAATTTGCCGAAGTGGGCCTCTACGATGGTGCGTGCGATGGCGAGACCCAGGCCGCTGTGCTTGCCGAACTCTTCGCCGGATGGACGGAGCGAGTGGAAGCGTTCGAAGATGCGTTCGCGCGAGGCTTCGGGAATGCCCGGGCCATGGTCGGAGACGCCGATGATCACGCGCTGGCCCTCTCGCGCCAGGGTGACTTCGATGGGCGCTCCGCCAGGCGAAAAGGAGATCGCATTATCCAGCAGGTTCTGCAGCACCCGCTCCAGCCGGCCCGCGTCGCCGGCCACGACAAGCCCTTGCTTTCCAATCGCATCGCTTGCGGCAATCTCTGCGATCTCGATCGGGCAATTGCCGTTGACGCCGCGCTGCTCGCGCTCCGCCACCAGCGCGCGTACCAGGCGCAGCATGTCAACCGGCTCGAAAGTAGTGCGGCTGAGTTCCGCATCGATGCGACTGGCGTCAGCGATCTCGGTCACCAGGAAATCGATCCGCCGCACGTCGTCCTTGGCAATGCCGATCAGCTGGCGGCGCAGGCCTGGTTCATCCACGCGGTCCAGACTTTCGAGCGCGCTACGCAGCGAGGTGAGCGGGTTCTTGAGTTCGTGGGCGACGTCGGCTGCGAAGCTTTCCACCGCGTCGATGCGCTGGCGCAGCGCACCGCTCATGTCGGATACCGCGCGGGCCAGCAGGCCGATCTCGTCGCGCCGGTCGGGCAGGCGGGGGACCACGACGCTGCGATCGCGGCCCAACCGCACCCGGACGGTGGCGCGCACCAGCTTGCGCAGTGGCTCGACGATCGTGCGGGCAAGAAACAGGGAGAGCAGGATCGAGACACCCAGTGCGCCGCCGACAATAAAGGCCAGCGTCTGGCGTGCCATGCGCACGTTTTCCGTAATGTCGCGGGCGTTGCGGGTGACGAGCAGTGCGCCGCCGGTTGCGCCGACCGGGGTTGCGGCGATGATGACGGGTGTGCGGTCCGGCGCGGCCTCGTGGCTCACCTCCGTGCGTCCGGCGGTGAGGGCGGCGGAAATCTCCGGCCAGGCCCGCGCATCGGCGCCGGGATTGTCATGATAGGGTGGAACCGGGGGCGAGCCGAGCACGAAGTCCATGCTGCGATCGAGAACGCGCGCGGCATCCTGCAGCCAGGGTTCCTTGGCGGGGTCGACCAGCGTGTACGAGGGTGGGGCGAGCGCGAAGCTGTCTGCCACCAACTGGCCCTTGGCGTCGAACAGCCGCAGGCGGAGTGTCTCGCTGGATCCGATCCGTGCGATCAGCTTGCGGTGCTGGTCTCGCGGCGTCGCGGCCAGGGCATGGGCGACGATCTCCGCCTGCGAAGCGGCAAGGCGATAGCGTTCGTCCAGAAGTTCGCGGCGATAGCTGTCGAGATAGAACAGGCTGCCCGCCAGCAGGGCCAGGGCAATGACGTTGACGGCCAGGATGCGTGCAGTAAGCGAGACGCGCCACGGCAGCCCGAGGCGGACTCGCTTAGGCGCCTTGCGCGAGGCAGGCCGGCGCGCGCGGTCAGCCATCGGTGAACGAGTAGCCGGCGCCGTAGAGCGTATCGATCGCCGCAAACTCCGCGTCCACAGCGCGGAACTTGCGACGCAGGCGTTTGATGTGGCTGTCGATCGTGCGATCGTCGACATAGACGTCGTCGCTATAGGCGGCGTCCATCAACTGGTTGCGGCTTTTTACCACGCCGGGGCGCATGGCGAGTGCTTCGAGGATTAGGAATTCGGTCACCGTCAGCGAGACCGGCCGGCCTTGCCACGAGACCTGATGGCGCGCGGGATCCAGTTGCAGGCGGCCACGCACCACGGTTTCCGGCACCGCTTCGCCGGAGGTGGCATCGGCGGGTGCGCGGGCCAGTTCGCTGCGCCGCAGGATGGCGCGAATGCGCGCGACCAGGAGGCGCTGGCTGAAGGGTTTGGTGATGTAGTCGTCCGCTCCCATGGCAAGGCCCAGCGCCTCGTCGGGCTCCTCGTCCTTCGAGGTGAGGAAGATGACCGGCAGGCTCGATTGTGCGCGAAGGGCCTGCAGCAAAGACAGGCCGTCCATGCGCGGCATCTTGATGTCGAAGATCGCAAGGTCCGGCGGATTGTCGAGCAGCGCCTTCAAGGCGGCCTCGCTGTCGGTATAGACGCGGGTGGCGAAGCCTTCGGCCTGCAGGCCGATCGACAGTGTGGCCAGAATATTGCGGTCATCGTCGACCAGAGCGATCGTCTGGGGCCGCGCTGCGCTGTCGCTGCGCTGCGGCTCGTTCTGCCCGGGCGGTGTCGACGGCTCTGCCATGGGGCTGATCGGGTTCCTCTTTTCGCTTGGTGATAACGCCTAGCGATACTCCATCCGGCTGACAATCTCCGTTCCGGACGCAAAAGAGATCACGTTCGTCGCAACCCGATTGGTTTATTTTCCTGTGGATTTGACGGAAAAGAGGGGCGCGATTAAGCGCGCCCCCGAGTCTTGCGTAAAAATGTCCGGGTACGTCTCGATCCCGATCGAGAGGTGTCTGAAAATGGAGGAGATGACATTGACCGCTACCCTTAACTACTCGCTCGCCAAACAAGGCATTGAAACAAGCGCGGAAATATTCGCGAATCTGGGCACGGCCCCGCTCGTCGAACATGCGGTCAGGAACGGAGAGGGCGTGCTGAGCGTCGACGGTCCGTTCGTGGTCGCCACCGGCAAGCACACCGGCCGTTCGGCCAAGGACAAGTTCATCGTCAAGGATGCCGAGACGGAGAACACGGTGTGGTGGGGCAAGACCAACGTCGCCATGACGCCGGAGCACTTTGCTGCACTGAAGGAAGACTTCCTTAAAGCGGTCGCTGAGAAAGACACGCTTTACGTCGCCGACCTTTTCGGTGGTTCGCAGCCCGAGCACCGTGTCAACGTGCGCGTGATCAACGAATTCGCCTGGCACAACCTGTTCATCCGCACCCTGCTGGTGCGCCCGAGCGCGACCGAACTCGAAGGCTTCGCGCCCGAGTACACGATCATCGATCTGCCCAGCTTCCGCGCCGATCCTGAGCGTCACGGCAGCCGCAGCGAAACCGTGATCGCGGTCAACTTCACCGAGAAGCTGATCCTGATCGGCGGCACGTCCTATGCGGGCGAAATGAAGAAGTCGGTCTTCGGCATTCTCAACTACCTGCTGCCCACCAAGGGCGTGATGCCGATGCACTGCTCGGCCAACATCGGGCCTGAAGGTGACACAGCCGTGTTCTTCGGCCTTTCAGGCACCGGCAAGACCACGCTTTCGGCCGACGCTTCGCGCACGCTGATCGGTGACGATGAGCATGGCTGGTCGGACACCGCCGTGTTCAACTTCGAAGGCGGTTGCTACGCCAAGATGATCCGTCTCTCCAAAGAAGCAGAGCCGGAAATCTTCGCCACCACCAAGCGTTTCGGCACCGTTCTCGAAAACGTGGTGATTGATCCGGTGACGCGCCAGATCGATCTCGACGACAACTCGCTGGCCGAGAACAGCCGCGGTTCCTATCCGATCGACTTCATCCCGAACACGTCGGAGAAGAACCTCGGCCCGGTTCCGAAGAACATCATCTTCCTGACCGCGGACGCTTACGGCGTGCTGCCTCCGATCGCGCGTCTGACGCCCGATCAGGCGATGTACCACTTCCTCTCGGGCTACACCGCGCGCGTTGCCGGTACCGAGATCGGCGTGACCGAACCGGAAGCCACGTTCAGCACCTGCTTCGGCGCGCCGTTCATGCCGCGTCACCCGTCGGTCTACGGCAACCTCCTGAAGGAGCGTATCGCCAAGGGCGGCGTGAAGTGCTGGCTGGTCAACACCGGCTGGTCGGGCGGTAAGGCCACGATGGAAGGCATCAAGCGCATGCCGATCAAGGCCACCCGCGCGCTGCTCAATGCTGCACTGGACGGCAGCCTGAACACCGCCGAATTCAAGGAAGATCCGAACTTCGGTTTCGAAATTCCGGTGGCGGTGCCGGGCGTCGATGCCAAGCTGCTCGATCCGCGTGCGGCCTGGGCTGACGGTGCCGAATACGACAAGACCGCGCAGACGCTGGTGAAGCAGTTCATCGACAACTTCGCCCAGTTCGAAGCCCATGTCGACGAAGGCGTTCGCCGGGCGGCTCCCGTCTCGGCCTGATCGGCTTAGGCGAAAGCAATCACGAGGGCCTCGGAGCATACGCTCCGGGGCCCTTTTGCTATCCCGGCCGGATGGCATTTGAAGTGTGTTCCAAATATGATATTAAGTCGCAATAGCATATTAAAGAGGCGTCGATGTCGCGCAAAAATGTCTATCAGGTCTCGGATTGGAACGGAACGAGTGGCCTGCGCTGGGTGACCAATCAGGCGCGGCTTGACCTGATGCTGCAGCCTTTCGGCCAGGCCGCTTTGGCAGCCGCCGCACCGCAGACTGGGGAGCATGTGCTCGACGTGGGATGCGGGGCCGGGACTCAGACGTTCGAGATCGGCAGGCAGATCGGTTCGCGCGGCCATGTTCTGGCGCTCGATATCTCGACACCGCTGATCGAGCGGGCGCGCCAGACCACGCCGCCGAACCTGCCGATCACTTTCGACGTGGCGGACGTCAGCGTTGCGCCGCTTCCGGTGGAAGGCTTCGACCTGCTCTATTCGCGCTTCGGCGTGATGTTCTTCGACGATCCCGTTGCAGCATTCGCGCACATGCGCCTTTCGCTGCGGCCCGGCGGCCGTCTGGTCTTCGTCTGTTGGCGAAGTGCGGCGGAGAACGACTGGGTTCGCCTGCCGATGGGCGCGATCAAGGAAATCGTGCCGCCAACCGAGCCGCCGAGTGCCGATGCCCCCGGGCCGTTTTCGTTCGGTGATCGGGCGCGGGTGGAGGGCATTCTGGCCGCCGCCGGCTTCGCGGACTGCGAAATGCGCCCGTTCGACCACACCATTAGCTTCGGATTGGGTGAGGACCGCCCGGCCGCCGTGGCGGATGCGGTGAACATGGCGTTCGAGGTCGGCCCGCTGTCCCGCGCGCTGGCCGATCAGCCAGACGCGATACGCGAACGTGCCGAGAAAGCCGTACACGCCGCCTTTTCCGCCTGTCCCGGCGAACGCTCGGTGGAGATCGAAGGGGCTGCCTGGATCGTCACGGCCTGCAATCCGGGGCGTTGATCGCGCATAGCCGAATGGACACTGCGGAAAGCCTTCCGTTCGTCATCGTTTGCGCTCATATTCCGCCTGCACTCATCAAGGAGACTGCACCATGGGACTTTTCGACGGAATTCTCGGCCAGGTCAGCGATCACCCCGATGTCGAAAATCTTGCCGGCAAGTTGGGCCTCGATACGGCCACGACTGAAAAGGCTATTGCCGCGCTTGGCTTCGCGCATCAGCAAGAGGGCGATACCGCGCAACTGGCGGCGGAGAAGACCGGCCTTGGCGTCGGCACCATTCAGCAGATCATCGCGTCGATCGGCGGCGAAGGTTCGCTGGGCCAGTTCGCCAGCATGGTGTCGAGCGACCCCGGCAAGTTCGCCTCGTTCCTGGACAAGGACGGCGATGGCAGCGTGATCGACGACATTACCGACATGGCAAAGGGCCTGTTCGGCAAGAGCTGAACACCTCTGCTGCGATGAAGAAAGGCCGCCCTGCCAAAGCGGGGCGGCCTTTCTCGTGCCGGGGGTTCCGGCGATCGGTTCAGTCCAGCATGTCGGCCGGCACTTGCCCGCCATGTGCGGCCAACTGGCGCAGCGTTTCCTTGTGCAGCCACAGGTTCATTTCGGCCGATCCGTCCAGCGCGCCGGTATAGCCCAGCTCCTGCGCCAGTTCCTTGCGGTTGCCGAGGCTGGAATCGATATTCAGCACTTTCATCAGATCGACGATCGAGTGCTTCCAGTCGAGATTGGTGCCGGATGCCATTTCGGTCAGCACTGCGTTCACGTCCACCGGCTCTTCGGCGACCGGGGGTGGCGGAGCGGCTGCAGCCGGGGCTGGGGCCGCCGCGACAGGAGCTGCGGCAGCAGGCGGGGGCGCGGCCTTCTTCTTGCCGAAGATGGCATCCTTGATCGAGCCGAAGATGGACATGGTCGTACTCCTTGGCTGAACCGCATGAGGCTAAGCCGCATGGGGCAGAGTTCCGGGGGGCAGGGTACAGAACGCAGTGAACGGCAAGGGCCGGAGTCGGCCTTGTGCCCACGGCGCAGCAATCCTGCCCGTTAGCCGGTGCTCTGCCTACGCCATGTCCGCACCCACGGGGCACGGTGCCCCGTGAGTGCGGTGGAGTGATCAGTGTGCCTTATGGCCCGCGATATACTCGTCGATATTGGTCGCCAGCACGTCCAGCGGGACGTTGCCGCCATCGACCACGGCCTGGTTGAAATCGCGCAGGTCGTAGGCCGAGCCCAGCGCCTGCTGCGCGCGGGTGCGCTGGCGGTTGATTTCCGAATGGCCCATCTTGTAGCCGCAGGCCTGACCCGGCCACGAGCAGTAACGGTCCACTTCGCTGGCGATTTCGCCTGCGTTGCTGCCGTTCTTCTCCACGAAGAACTGCACCGCCTGCTGACGGCTCCAGCCCTTGGCGTGAAGGCCGGTATCCACCACCATGCGGCAGGCGCGGAAGGCGATTGACTGGAGGTAGCCCAAGCGGCCGACCGCATCGTCGTCATAGGCGCCAAGCTCGTCTGCAAGCTGCTCGCCGTAAAGCGCCCAACCTTCGGAATAGGCGTTGAATGCCAGCATGGAGCGGATCAGCGGCAGTCGGTTGGCATATTCGCCCTGCCAGACGTGGCCGGGGATCGCCTCGTGATGGACCAGCGTGGGCAGGTCGAACTTGCGATGCAGATCGGTGGTGTGGAGGTTGATCCACATCTTGCCGGGCACGGTACCGTCCTTCGAGCCGCCGCCGCCATAGGCTGTGGGCGCGCCGGGCTCTTCGGAAAGCGGCAGGCGGCGCACTTCAACCTTGCCGCTGACCGGATCGCGGAACGCGCGCGGCATCTGTGCACGGATCCAGTCGATGCGCTTCTGGATGAAGGCCATGATCTCGGCGCGGCCGGGATCGCCTTCGGGGAACATGAAGCGCTTGTCGCTGCCCAACGCGGTCATGCGTGCACCCACCGTTCCGGTGGTGTAGCCCAGCGACTTCAGGATCGGGTCCATACGGGCGTGGAGCGCGGCCAGTTCCTCCAGCCCCCGCTGGTGGATTTCCTCTGCCGGAACGGTCGTGGTGGTGCTGGCGCGCAGGGCCCAGGCGTAGAATTCGGGGCCATGCGGACGGGCGCCCATGCCCGGATCGCTCTTGGCAAGGCCGCGTTGGCGCTTGAGTTCGGCCAGCTGACGTTCCAGCGCCGGCACCACTTCGCCCGCGACGATGGTCTTGGTGCGGTTTTCCCAGTCGCCGGGGATAGTCTTGGTGCGGCCCACAAGCGAAGAAACGAGCCCGCCGCCGTTATTGCGGGCATCGGCAATCGTGCTTTCCATCTGGGCGATGGCGCGGTCCAGCAGAAAGTCCGGCGGGACGAGGCCCTTGTCGGTGGCCGCGCGCATCCGCTCCAGCTCGCCGTCTAGCTGCGAATCGAACTGGGCAAGGCGTGAGACGTAAGCCTCCGCGTCCTCGGCCGTTTTTACCTGATGGTCGGCATCGAGGAATTTGGGCGTATCGAGATAGGCGCCCACGTTCTGGATCACGACGTAGGGCGTGTTGCGCCAGCCACCCACGGCCACGTCGCCATAAGGCTGGGCCAGACCGTCCAGCGCGGTGCGATAGGCGCTGCGGATCACGGCAAGGCTGGTACGATCGGCATGGTCGAGCCCTGTGGTGTCGAACGCCTCGGCACGGGCCAGATCGGCGCGCAGCGTCTTTGCCAGCGCATTGCGGCCGGCGAAGGAGCGATCCTCAAGGCGCGAACGCAGGCCCGCGTGAGCGCCAGTATCGACGCCCAGGCTGGTGGCGTTTTCAGGGGCGTGTTCCAGCAGGTTCCAGGCGATCGAATCGAGCAGATCGGAAGCCGCCTTCTGGCCGGACGGTGCAGCGGCCAGCGCCCGCGCGCCGGGCAGGGCAAGTGCAGCGGTTCCGGTGGCTAGAAGCTGGAGGGTGGTGCGGCGCGAGAGGGGCGCGGTTCCCATGACTTGGTTCTTCATGGGCCGCGAAACTGGCGAGCGGTGGAGCGTGTGTCAAACCCGCTCGATTGCCGGATCGTGCTGGGCTAGGGGAAAACGATGGATATTGCGCTTTCCCTGCTCGTTCTTGCCTCCGCCGCGCTAGTGCTGGGCGCTATCGCGCTGTTTCGGCGCGGGGGCTATCGCAAGCAAGCCGTTTTGATGCTCGTGCTGGCCGGGGTGATGGCGGTGAACGTGGCGATTCTGGTGGTGCCGACGCCCGACGGCAATTCGCTGGCCGACGCTGCGGCAAAGGAAAAGGCGCCGGAGTAACCCTCCGGCGCCCTTCATTTTTGTTCGCGATCTCGCGCCGATTACTTGATCGGGCAATCCGGCGAGAGGCGCATGTCGAGGTAGTTGTCGACCGAGCGCATCAGGTCGTCCATCTCGTTCTCGAAGAAGTGGTTCGCGCGCGGAATTTCATCGTGGTGGATGGTGATGTGCTTCTGCGTGCGCAGCTTGTCGACCAGCTTCTGCACCGCGTTCGGCGTAACCACCGTGTCCGCCGCACCCTGGATGATGATGCCCGAAGCGGGGCAGGGGGCGAGGAACGAGAAGTCGTACATGTTGGCCGGCGGCGCCACCGAGATGAAGCCGCGAATCTCAGGACGACGCATCAGCAGCTGCATGCCGATCAGCGCGCCGAACGAATAGCCGGCGATCCAGGTGGTCGAAGCCTCAGGATGGATCGACTGCACCCAGTCGAGCGCGGCCGCCGCGTCGGACAATTCGCCCACGCCGTTGTCGAAGCTGCCCTGGCTGCGGCCGACGCCGCGGAAGTTGAAGCGCAGGGTGGCGAAGCCGCGGGCCACGAACGCCTTGTACAGGTTCTGGGTGACGCGGTCGTTCATCGTGCCGCCCGCCTGCGGGTGGGGGTGAAGGATCATGGCCACGGGCGCGCGCGGGCGCGTTGCGGGCTGGAAGCGGCCTTCGAGGCGGCCTTCGGGTCCGGGAAAAATGACTGCGGGCATGTGTTTGCGGGCCTGACCTGTTGAAACTCCCGCGAAATACCGGCGGCGATTTGCCACGTCGGCACTCACGGGAGTGGAAAAGGAATGGTTCGCTATATAGAAACAACCGGCCCGAAAACAACTTTTGCAAGCAATGGCCTCTCATACGATCTATCTCGACCACGCTGCGACCACTCCGATCATGCCCGAGGCGCGCGACGCCTGGCTGGAAGGTGCGGCGATCTGGGCGAACCCTTCCAGTCCGCACAAGGCCGGCCGCGCTGCCCGCGCCGCGCTGGAAGACGCGCGCGACCGGCTGAAAAAGGCGCTGAACTGGCAGGGTGAACTGATTTTCACCTCCGGCGCGAGCGAGGCTCTGGCCATCGGCCTCGGCCGGGCCAAAGCGCAGCGGCGGCTGGTTTCGGCAGTGGAGCATGATGCCGTGTTCCGCGCCGCGCCCGACGCGCAGGAATTGCCGATGCGGGAAGGGGAGGTCTATCCCGATGCTCTGGCCGCTGCGCTGGCAGAGGGCGCGCGCGCCGTGGTGGCGGTGCAGTCGATCAATTCGGAAACCGGCACGGTGCTGCTGCCTTATGCGCAGGACCCGCTGATTCAGCAGGTGCGTGAGGCAGGCGGGTTGTTTCTGGCCGACTGTTCGCAGTCGGCGGGCAAGGCGGCGCTTCCCGATGCGGACATGGTCGTGCTCTCGGCGCACAAGCTGGGCGGCCCCATCGGTATTGGCGCGCTGCTGGTGAAGGACTTCGCCATGCTTGAACCCAGCGGCGGCCAGGAACGCGGCTATCGGGCCGGAACGGAGAACCTACCGGGTGCGCTGGGCTTCGCGGCGGCGTTGGAGGCGCGCGGACTTGAGGACTGGGCCACCACTGCCGAACAGCGCTTCGACTTCAAGAATGCCCTGTTCGAACATGGTGAGGTGATCCAGCCCGGCGTGCAGTGCTCGCACATCTTTGCTGTCGCCGCGCCGCGCCTGGCGGCGACCGCGATGCTGATCCGCATGGATGCGATGGGCTTTGCGATTTCGGCCGGCAGCGCCTGTTCTTCGGGCACGCTCAAGCAAAGCCGTGTTCTGAAAGGCTTCGGCATCGATGAAGATCTCGCGCGCCGCACCGTGCGCATCAGCATCGGCTGGAACACAACGCCGACCGAACTCGATGCCTTCGCAGAGGCGTGGCGGCAGGTGAATGCGTGATCTACCTCGACTATCAGGCGACGACACCGCTCGCCCCTGAGGCGCGTGAGGCGATGTTGCCATGGCTGGGCGGGCCCGAAGGCGTCGGCTTCGCCAATCCGCATAGCCCGCACCGGCCCGGTCGCGGTGCCGCCGCCATCGTGGAAGTCGCGCGCGAGCAGGTCGCGGCGCTGCTGCCGCCGGGGGGCAGGGTGGTCTTCACCTCGGGTGCGACCGAGGCGATCAACCTGGCGCTATTCGGTAGCGGAAGGAACAGGCTGGCGGTCTCGGCCATCGAACACGCCGCCGTGCTCGACACCGCGCGGGTGATCGATCCCGCCGTGTCCGTTCTGCCGGTCGACGGTGACGGGCTGGTCGATCCCGATGCGGTGATCCCGGCGGGTGTCGGACTCGTGGCGGTCATGCAGGCGAACAATGAGATCGGCACCATCCAACCCGTGGATGCACTGGCCGAAGCCGCGCACCGCGCCGGCGCGCTGTTCCTTTGCGACGCCGTGCAAGGTGCAGGCAAGATCGCGCCGCCGGCCGGGGCCGACTTTATCGCGATCTCGGCGCACAAGCTCTACGGCCCCAAGGGCATCGGCGCGCTCTGGATTCGTGATGGCATCGAACTCAAGCCGCTGGTTTTCGGTGGCGGGCAGGAGCAGGGCTTGCGCTCCGGCACGTTGAGTCCGGCCCTTTGCGCAGGCTTTGGCATGGCGGCCAAGCTGGCAACTCGGCACATGACGGAGGATGCCGCCCATGTCGAAGCGCTCTGGGCCCGCGCACGCGAAATTCTCTTTCGCTGGACGCTCAATGGCTCGGCCGAGCATCGCTGGCGCGGAAATCTCAATTTGCGGCTCGATGGTCTGGATGTCGCCCGGCTGATGTCCGACTTGCGTGACGTGGCTTTTTCCGCCGGTTCCGCTTGCGCCAGCGGCTCTGGCCGGCCTAGCCATGTGCTGAAGGCACTGGGGCTTTCCGACGGACAAGCCAAAAGCTCTATCCGTCTGGGATTCGGGAGATATACTGATCTCCGGGAAATCGAGGATGCCTGCGCACGTATCGATGCCGCAGCAGCGGCGCAGGGAGTCTGAATTGTTGAACGTCAGATTTGTTACCGCCGAAGGTGCGTCCGTAACGGCTGAGGCCGAGCCGGGCACGCGCCTCCTTGCCCTTGCGCAGCGTTGCGGGATGCCGCTTGAGGGAACCTGCGAAGGCCAGATGGCCTGCTCCACCTGCCATGTGATCGTCTCGCCCGAATGGTTCGACGTGCTGGAACCTGCCTCCAACGACGAGGAAGACATGCTGGACCTGGCTGCCGGCGTCACCCGCACCAGTCGCCTGTCGTGCCAGATCGAACTGACAGACGCACTGGACGGTCTGGAAGTGCGCATCCCCGGCTTCTCGCGGGACATGCAGATCGGTTGATCCGCATAAATCGGAACGAATCGGGAAACCAAGCTCTGGAAAACGCGGGAATCCGACTTGGCACCGGGCGGAGCGCTGCTAGGTTCCGCCCATGGTGACCACGACTGACGAAGATTCCGATCCGTTTGACGCCATTGTCGACGCGCCTTTCGATGCCGCGCTTTCTCAGCGCTACCTCGTCTATGCGCTTTCGACGATCACGGCCCGCTCGCTGCCGGACTTGCGCGATGGTCTGAAGCCGGTGCATCGCCGCCTGCTCTGGGCGATGCGGCAGCTGAAGCTGGATCCGGCCAGCGCTTACAAGAAATCGGCCCGCGTCGTGGGTGACGTGATCGGTAAGTACCACCCGCATGGCGACGCTTCGGTCTACGATGCGATGGTGCGCCTCGCGCAGGACTTCTCGCTGCGCTATCCGCTGGTGCAGGGCCAGGGCAACTTCGGCAATATCGACGGCGATAACGCGGCCGCCTACCGCTACACCGAAGCACGCCTGACGCGTACGGCGATCCACCTGATGTCAGGGTTGGACGAAGGTACCGTCGACTTCATCCCAACCTACAATGGTGAAGAGAGCGAGCCGGAAATCTTCCCCGGCATGTTCCCGAACCTGCTGGCGAACGGTTCCACCGGCATTGCCGTGGGTATGGCGACCTCGATCCCCAGCCACAACGTCGCCGAGATCATCGATGCGACGATGATGCTGGTCGACAATCCCCATGCCGAGCACGAACAGCTGATGCAGGTGTTCCACGGCCCGGACTTCGCAACCGGCGGCCTGGTGGTGGACAGCCCCGAAGCGATCAGCCACGCCTATGAGACCGGCAAGGGCGCCTTCCGCGTGCGCGGCCGCTTCTCCACCGGCAAGGATGCGGCGGGCAATTGGGAGGAAACCGGGATCGAGCGGCTTGGCAGCGGCCAGTGGCAGCTCGTCATTTCCGAAATCCCCTACATGCTGCCCAAGGGCAAGCTGATCGAACAGGTTGCCGCGCTGATCGGCGACAAGAAGCTGCCGATCCTGGAAGACGTGCGTGACGAAAGCGATGAGCAGATCCGCATCGTCTTCGTGCCCAAGAGCCGCAACGTCGATCCCGAGATGCTCAAGGAGAGCCTCTACAAGCTGACCGATCTGGAAAGCCGCTTCTCGCTCAACCTCAACGTGCTGGATTCGCACCGCACGCCGGGGGTAATGGGTATCAAGCTGCTGCTGTCCGAATGGGTCTACAGCCAGATCGACATTCTGCTGCGGCGCACTCGGCACCGGCTGGAGAAGATCGCATCGCGGCTGGAACTGGTCGCCGGCTATATCATCGCCTACCTCAACCTCGACCGGATCATCGAGATCATCCGTACCGAGGACGAGCCCAAGCCGGTGATGATGGCGGAGTTCGAGCTGACCGATCGGCAGGCGGAAGCCATTCTCAACATGCGCCTGCGCAGCTTGCGCAAGCTGGAAGAGATGGAGCTTCGCAAGGAGCATGAGGAACTGCTGAAGGAGCAGGACGACCTCAACAAGCTGCTCGAAAGCCCGGCTCGCCAGCGCACGCGCCTGAAGCGCGACCTGACGACGCTGCGCAAGGAATATGCCGAGGATACCGCGCTTGGTCGTCGCCGCACGACCATTGCGCAGGCCAAGCCCACGGTGGAATTCAGCATGGACGCGATGATCGAGAAGGAGCCGGTGACGGTGATCCTCTCGGCGCGTGGCTGGGTGCGTGCGGCGAAGGGGCATGTGGCGCTCGACGGCGATTTCAAGTTCAAGGAAGGCGATGGCCCCGCCTTCGCCTTCCACGCGCAGACCACCGACAAGGTGCTTATCGCGCTGGACAACGGGCGGTTCTACACGGTCGGCGCGGACAAGCTTCCGGGGGCTCGTGGATTTGGTGAGCCGATCCGCACGATGGTCGATATCGATGCAGACGCGCACATCATCGCGGCGCTGGTTTACAAGCCGAAGTCGCAGATCCTGCTGGCCTCTAACATCGGGCGCGGTTTCGCTGTGGAAGCAGAGGAGCTGCTCGCCGAAACGCGCAAGGGCCGTGCGGTCATGTCCACCAAGCCGGGCGTTCAGCTCAAGATCGTGCGTGAAATTCCGGCGGAGCACGATCACGTCGCCGTTGTTGGCGACAATCGCAAGCTGGTGATCTTCAGCCTTGAGGAACTGCCGCTGATGGCAAAGGGGCAGGGCGTCACGCTCCAGCGCTATCGCGACGGCGGACTGTCCGACCTGATCACGCTGAAGCTTGAGGACGGCCTTTCGTGGACGATGGGCGGCGATAGCGGTCGTACGCGGACCGAAAAGGACATGGGGCTGTGGAAGGTCGCGCGCGGCGCGGCGGGCCGCTTGCCGCCGACCGGGTTCCCGCGGGATAACAAGTTTCAGGGATAGTGGCAGAGACCGGGGCGCCGATTGGTAAGCGCTCCGGTCTGGCCGGTGTGTTTCAAACGCACACTTCGATGGTGTCGCCTTCTATCCGCACTTCGTAAGTCTCGATCGCGATCGTCGCGGGCGGGTTCATCGGTGCGCCTGTCTCCAGATCGAAGCGGGCGCCGTGGACGGGGCACGATATCCAGCCATTGCGCATCCGCCCGCATTCCAGCGTTTCGTAGGCATGGCTGCACAAGTTGCGAACGGCGAAGATGCGATCCTTCGTGTTGCACAAGAGCATACTGATCCCATTCGCCTCGACAACGATCTTGGCGCCGGCGGGAACGTCTTCCAGTTTGGCTGCGGCAACGAAGGTCTTTTCGGTCATCTTCTTCCCGGTTTTGCGTGGGGTCTTGCTGTGCGACCTGCTTGTCGCGCCTTCGTGACGCAAGGGTCGGCGGGCCGCAAGCAGGATCAAGCAAGACGCTGTACCGTGGCGGTCATTTCGTGGGCAAGCCGCCGACGCGATAAGACGCGTGAAAGAACATGCGCTTCGGGAGAATACGGGTGGCAGCCAAAGGCAGAAGCGACGAGAGCTTCGATGTCGTGGTGGTGGGATCGGGCTCGGCCGGGGCGATGGCGGCGCTGCGCAGCGCGGACCTTGGCCTGAAAGTGCTGATCGTCGAGAAAGCGCACAAATTCGGTGGCACTTCTGCGACTTCGGGCGGGGTGATGTGGATACCCAACCACGGTCTGGACGGCGACCAGGGAGACAGCCGGGCCTCCGCTCTGGAGTATCTGGATGCCACCATCGGCGTGCCGGTGAACCGTGAGCGGCTGGAAGCTTTCGTGGATGAAGCGCCGAAGATGCTGCACTTTCTGAAATCGACCGGCGTGCAGGTGGCGGCGGCGGCATGGCCGGACTATTTCCCGAACCGTGCCGGCGCGCGGGCGGATCGTTCGGTGATTGTGCCAACTTTCGACGGGCGGCGGTTGGGCGACGGGCGCTATGCCCTGATGCGGGAGCAGTACAACCGCTTCAAGCTGTTCGGCCGGTATGCGATGGATTTGACCGAGACGTTTGCGTTGATGATGCAGTCGAAGGGCTGGCGCATGGTCGCGGGCAAGATGATCGGGCGGTATTGGATGGACCGCTCGACGCGCAAGGTCTCGCACCGCGACAAGCGCTTCACCCAAGGTGCGGCGCTGATGGGGGCGACGTACGAGCAGGTGTTTGCGCGCGGGGTTGACCTTCGAATAGAAACGGCGCTGGAAGGGCTGACCGTCGATGAGGGCGGCCGTGTCACCGGGATCGAGGTGTCCAATTTCGGGCGCAAGTATACGGTTGAGGCGCGGCACGGCGTGGTGCTGGCGGCCGGCGGGTTCGAGTGGAATCAGGCGCTGCGGGATCGGTTCTATCCGGTGCCGGGGCTGACGCGGCATTCCTCCACGCCGGAAGATGGCAATCGCGGCGAGGCGCTGGTCGCGGCAGAGGCGGTGGGGGCGTCCACCGAGCATACCTCGCAGGGCTGGTGGATCCCGACGATGACGCTGCCGATGAAGGGCGCATCGAACTTCCACGAGATCCATCAGGCCGCGTTCGACGTGGGCCGGCCGTGGAGCGTGGTGGTCAATCGCAAGGGCGTGCGCTTCGTGGACGAGGCCTGCGGGTACGACCAGTTCGGGCAGGCCATGGTGCGCGACCAGATCGCGAGCGGCGCGAACTGCCCGTGCTGGCTGATCTTCGATGCGAAGTTCCGCAAGAAATTCAGCGCTGGCGGCCTGATGCCCACGGTCCATACGCCCGAGCATAAAGTGCCGGACGACTGGTGGGATCACTACGTGTTCCGTGCCGACACGATTGAGGAGCTTTGCGCCAAGACGCATCTGCCGGTGGAGGCGGTGCGGCAGACGATCGCCAACATGAACGCCTATGCGAAGACCGGCGTCGATCCCGAGTTCGGCCGGGGCATGAACCCCTATGACCAGATGTTCGGCGATCCCTCCTCCACGCCCAATCCGAACATCGGGCCGATCGACAAGGCGCCGTTCTACGCGGTGCCGATCAACAATGGCGATCTGGGCACCAAGGGCGGCTTGCGCTGCGATGCTCGCGCGCGGGTGCTGGACGGGGTGGGGCAGCCGATTGCGGGGCTTTACGCGGCTGGCAACAATTCGGGGACGCCGTTCGGGGATACCTATCCGGGGGCGGGGGCGACCATCGGGCCGGCCATGACCTTCGGGTTTGTCGCCGCCAATGACATTGCCGAACGGGCGGGAAACCAGCGGGTGGGGTAGGCCCGAATGCTTTCAGGACCGCCTTCGCGGGGATGACGATGGGAGTGCGGAGATGATCTTTCAGGTCTCAGTACGGCCCAAATATTAGTCGCGTATCATATAGTCCCGTCATCCCCGCGAAGGCGGGGATCCCGCTTTTCTTCAAGCGGTGGCGGCACAAGCGGAGCAGGATAGATGCAAGGCAAGGTAGCAGTCGTCACCGGAGCGGCAGGCGGCATCGGTGAGGCGATCGTGCGCGCTCTGGGGGCCAAGGGCGTCAAGGTCCTCGGCACCGGGCGCAATACAGAGAAGCTTCAGGCGCTCAAGGACGCGCTGGCGGGTTCGGTGGAGTTCGACTTCATCGCCATCGACGCCACGGCCGACGAAGCCCCGCGCGCCATCGTCGATGTCGCGGTGGAGAAGTTCGGGCGGCTGGACGTGTTGGTGAACAATGCCGGTTCGTTCAACTTCGGCCCGGTGGACCAGACCACCGATGCCATGCTGGACGAAGTGCTGGGCATATCCCTGCGGGCTCCGTTCCGGCTCTGCCGAGAGGCGTTGAGGGTGATGGGTGAGGGGAGCTCGATCCTGTTCATCGGATCGACCTGGGGGCTTTACGGCACGCCGGGCGGCGGGGCCTATTCCACAGTGAAGGCCGGTCAGATCGGCCTGATGCAGACGATGGCCGCCGAATATGGCCCGTGCGGCATCCGCTCCAACTACATAGCGCCGACCGTGGTGCGAACCGAGATGACGACGGCGTTCTGGGACCTCGACTTCTTCCGTCGCACCAACCATGAACTGACGCCGCTCCAGCGCGATTGCTCGGCAGCGGACATCGGCAACATGGCGGCTTTCCTCGCTTCGGATGAGGCCGGGTTCGTCAACGGACAGACCATCGCCGTGGACGGCGGCATTTCGACCACGCGCTATGTTTCGCCCGCCGCAATTGGGGCCGTTCGCCAATAATCAGCGCGGAGGTTTGCACGCCTTGCCCTCGTAGGCGAAGCGGATCGTCTTGTATTCGCTGCCGCTCCAGCGGGCGATGGGGAAGCAGAAGCCGGGGCCGCCGATCTCGATATCGGGGTAGCCATCCACGCCGCGCGTCGTCTGGAACGTGGCGATGCCAGTCTCGTTGGCCATGACCTGCCAACCGGCTGGCGTCTGGCGCAGTAGTTGGAAGCCTGTGCCGGCCATGCCGAAGCATTCGGTGCCGTCCGCCGTGATCAGGGCTTCGGGGCGGCCGTCTCCGTTAAGGTCTTTGAACTCCACGTTCTGGCGCGTGACAGTGGTGGCTCCGTCGCAGCCTTTCCAGGAATTGCCGGCCTTCACATAGCCGGCCGTGCGCATCAGTTGATCGAACTGGGCGGGTGTCAGTGTGGCCTTCGGTGCCTGCGCCGCGACAGGAGTGGCAAGGATAAGGGCGAGCAGGGCGGTTCTGTAGGCGGCAGGCATTATTCATCCCCCATTCGAGCAAGCCCCTTGGCGTCGAGGGTGCGGCAATTCCTCTCCGCCCGTCAATCGGGGCGATCCACCAGCTGATTATTGCCAAAGGGCGGTTTTCGCCGGGGCGTTGGCCCTGCGCTTGTGGGCCGGGGGTGCGCTGGGTAACGCCGGAGGAAAGCAAAGACGAAGGATGCCATGCAGTTCGAATGGACCGAGGAACAGGACGCGTTCCGGCACAAGATCCGGGACTTCCTGCACGCGAACCTGCCGGATGACTGGGAAAAGTTCTCCGAACACGGCCCTGCCTCGCCTGCGCTGACGGCCTTTGCGCGCACGTTCTGCGTGAAGCTGGCTGAAGTCGGCCTGCTGTTCCCGCACTGGCCGAAAGAGATGGGCGGCGAGGGGCTGGGTCCGTGGGAACAGCAGATCCTTTCCGAAGAGATGTGGATCGCCGGCGAGCCGCGAGGCGGCCAGTACATGAACGTCAACTGGATCGGCCCGACGCTGGAAAAGTACGGCACGCCTGAGCAGAAGACGCGCTACCTGGAGCCGATCACGCGCGGGGAATCGCTGTGGTGCCAGGGCTTTTCGGAGCCCGATGCCGGATCGGACCTTGCCAGCCTGCGCACCCGAGCGGTGCTGACGGACGGCAATTACGTCATCAACGGACAGAAGATCTGGACCTCCTACGCGGGTCTTGCCGACACCTGCTTCCTGCTCACCCGCACCAGCGACGATCGCAAGAAGGGCATCACCATCGTCCTCGTGCCGATGGACACGCCGGGCATCACCGTGCGCCAGATCCCCTCGCTGATCGGTGAGGGTGACATTCACGAGGTCTTCTTCGACGATGTGACCGTGCCTGAAACCGCGCGTTTCGGTGAGGAAGGGCAGGCCTGGGAAATCATCGCCTATTCGCTGCGCAATGAACGGCTGGGCATTCCCCGCTTCACGCTGGCCCGTGCCGCGCTGGACCGGGCGGTCTTGATGCTGAAGGAGCGCGGCGATTTCACCCGCGAGTATGTTCGCATCGAAGCGGCGCGCTGCGCGGCGCTTTGCGAGTCGGCGGGCACGGCCAACTATGCTGTCGTGCAAAAGCGCGTGGACGGGCTGGCGATCGGCGCGGAGTCCAGTTCCGCACGCTATGCCACCGTCATGGCAGAGCGGGCCGTCTGCGAATTCGTGGTGGAGTTCCTGCCCGAAGCGCTCGCGGGTGCTTCGCCCTATCTCAAGATGCACCACCAGCGCGGCATCGTCGCCGGGGTCGCAGCCGGATCGGCGGAGATCCAGCTCAACATCATCGCCAGCGAAGTGCTGGAACTGCCGCGGGAGCCGCGCTGATGCAGCTTGCCCTCAATGAAGACCAGACGCAGGTCCTCGATTTCGTCGAAGCCCTTGCGCGGCCGTTCGCTTCCGCTCCGCTGCACGATGCGGGGCTGGCGCTGGAAAGCGAAGAACTCGACGCCGCCTTGGTGGAGAACGGTTTCCTCGATGTCATGGCGGTCGAGGAACTCGGCCCGGTAACTGCCGCGCTGGTGGTGGAGAAACTGGCGCGCCTGCCCTTCGCGGTGGAGGCGGCGGCCTCCGCGCTGGTGCGTCCGCTGATCGATCCCGAACTGCCGCGCCCGCTCTGTCTGGTGGAGGAAGGGCGTACCTCGGCGCCGCTGCGCTTCCTTCGTCCGGGAGCGACGGTGGTTGTCGTCGGGCCTTCCGGCGTGCGCAGCTTCACTGCGAGTGAGGACCTGATCGCACCGGCGCAGGAGGATACGCTCTATGCCTATCCGGTCGCGTTCCTTACCGGCCTGCCCGAAGCGATGACTGCGCACGATGTCGATCCGGCCGAAGTGACCCGCGCATGGCGCGTGGCGATGGCGGCCGAAGCGGCGGGCCTGCTGGGCGCGGCGCTGGCGAGCGTGGTGACGTACGTGTCAGAGCGCAAGCAGTTCGGCCGTCCGCTCGCGACGTTTCAGGCGATGCGGCACCGTCTTGCGGAGGCGCAAGTGGTGACGAACACGGCTTACTGGCTCGCCATGCGCGCGGCAGCGAGCGGGGATCGGGCCGATGCGGCCATGGCGCTGCTCCATGCGCAGGAGGCGGCCAAGCGGGTTTGTTACGATTACCACCAGTTCCTTGGCGGCATGGGTATGACGCTGGAGCATCCGCTGCACTTGTGGACTTATCGGCTCAAGCTGCTGACAGCGGAACTGGGCGGACGGGGCGCGCAGGGTCTGGCAGCGGCAGAGGCGCTCTGGGGGGCTGCCTGACATCTTACTCGTCAATGCTGCGTAAGGCGGGCCGCTTGTCCTTTGCGACATTGCAGAAGGGAAGCGGGGTCCCCGCCTTCGCGGGGACGACGAGGTTTGTTGTGATATGCTGGTTTTTGGTTGGAGCCTTGGCTTTTGGCTCTTTCGTGTCGCGTGTCAGCGCACCAGTTACCTTTGATCTGCGCTCCCCGATCACTCCCCGCGCGATGGCGTAAACGCGCTCGCGATATCCGGCTCGGCGCTGTCGCGGCACGGGGTAGGCCATGCAAAAATCCCTGCCGACACAGAACATGGACGAGTGAGAGCAAGGATGCAGGGAAGAGATCTGATCGATCTGGACGGTCAAGTGGCGTTGGTCACGGGCGCGGGCCAGAATGCCGGTCGTGCGACGGCGCTGGAACTGGCGCGGCACAATGCCGGGGGGATCGCGGTCAACGATTTCGTGCCCGAACGGGCCGAGGCGGTGGCTGCCGAAGTGCGTGCCTTGGGCGTGCCGGCACTGGCGGTTCCGTTCGACGTTACCGATCTTGACGCGGCAAAGGCTGCCAATGCCGCGATTACGGCGGAACTGGGCGCGGCCACGGTGCTGGTGAACAATGCCGGCATGGCGGGACCCGGCGCCTCGATCCGACCTTCGCAGAACTTCTGGGAGGAAGATCCTGCGAACTGGCAGCGCTATCTCGGCACCAATCTCTACGGCGTCTACAACTGCTGTTTCGCCTTCATTCCCAACATGGTCGAGGCAAAGCGCGGTCGCATCGTCACCATCGTTTCGGATTCGGGCCGCGTGGGTGAGGCGAAGCTGGCGGTCTATGCCTCCTCGAAAGCAGGTGCTCAGGGCTTCATGCGCTCCATCGCCAAGGAACTCGGGCGCTACCACGTCACCGCCAACTGCGTATCGCTCTCTGCCCTGCTGCCCGACATGGATGACGCGCAGCGAGAGCAGATCATGCAGGGCGATCACATGAAGGGGCTGATGTCACGCTATTCGATCCGTCGCTGCGGCAAATCGACCGACGTGGCCGCGCTGGTCACGTTCCTCTGCTCCGATGCGGCGGAATGGATCACGGGGCAGACCTATCCGCTTAACGGAGGCTACGCGCCGTCCGCCTAAGGCAATATGGGATGACGCGGAGCGGGTCGGCAATCAGCCGGCCCGCTCACCAAGCGCGAAGAGCGGATGGTTGCAGACGGCATAGCTGGGGTCTGCCGCGCCCTGACCCAGAATGCCGCCGCCGTCGAACGGCCGGCGCAGCTTGAAGTCGTAAGTGACGACGCGTTTTGCAAAGCGCCACTTGCCGTCAGCACAGCGGCGGTAATTGTCGATATATCGAACCGCCATGAAGTCTTCTTCTCGTGTGCCTTCGCGGGATGGGATCAGGTGCCAGGCAAGCGCGTAGACTTCGCCGCAGGCATTGTCTCCGTCCACGGCGATCAGGTGATTGCACACGTGATGGCCGGAATAGGGCATGTAGGGAAACGAGCCCTCGATGAATTTGCAGTAGTCTGCCGCTGATCCGTCGAAACTGTCACCATGCGTGTCCGTCGCGTCCTGCGTATAGAGGTCGCGGAGCAGGGCGATGTCCTGCCGGTCTATCGCGCGCGAATAGAGCAGCACGAGATCGCGGATGGCATCCTTGTCCAGCAATTGGCGCAGCGCATTGTCATCTGCCATGTCTTCTCCCTCCCGTTTTGTGGCGTTCTAGAGCAGGGCACCGCCATCTACGGGGTAGACCTGCCCGGTGATGAAGCTGGCGCGCTGGCTGGCAAGGAAGGCGACCATGCCCGCCATCTCGTCCGGGTTCGCAAAGGGCCGGCCGACGAAAGTACGACGCTGGCGGATCGCCCGGTCTTCTTCGGCCACGCTGGCGGTGCCTTGGCTGAACAGGCCGGATTGGGGGTGGAACCTGCTGCCTTTGCTGAAGTCGGCGGGATCGCGGGAAATCGTGGCGTAGGGTGCCACTGCGTTCACGCGGATGCCGTGCTGGCCCAATTCCTTTGCCAGCACGGTTGTGAAGCTGTGCACCGCGCCCTTCGCTGCAGAATAGACCGCCAATTGGTAATCGCCGACCAGCGCTGCCGTCGATCCGATATTGACGATGGCGCCGGCCCTGCGCTCGATCATTCCCGGCAGAACCGCATGGGTCATGCGCAGTACGGTGCCGAAGTTGAGGTCGATATCGGCCATCCATGTGGCAGGATCGGAGTCGGCAAAGAAGCCCTGCGAGACATTGCCGCCCACATTGTTGACCAGCACGTCGACCGGGCCAAGCGTTTCGGCGGCCGCCAGCACGTGAGCGGGGCTGGCCGGATCGGTAAGGTCTGCCGAGACGAACAGGGCGGCCGCGGCTCCGGCGTTCAGGCAATCGTCCACCAGTCTTGCACCGGCTTCCTCATCGCGGCCGACCAGCAGCGTCTTCGCACCTTCGCCCGACAGTTCAAGGGCGATGGCGCGTCCGATGTTGGCGGTGGCCCCCGAAACGATCGCCAGCTTCCCTGCAAGTCCCAGGTCCATTGCCCAGCTCTCCGCATTCCCGTTGAGGGAATTGCGCTAGTGGGGAACGAAGGGCAGGGCAAACCGCCAGAGCGATCAGCCGTGATGCTAGGCGGGAAGCGAAATCAATCTTCGGTATCCACGGAAGAGTCGTCGCGCAGTCGCGGTTTGCGCGATGTCAGTACGCAGCGTGTCTCCGTATCGTTGCCGTCCGCCCCCACGATGCGCACGAAGCCGGGTGAGATGCGGTGCAGGCGCAGGCCCTTAAGCCCACCTCCGGTCATCACGACGGAATCGCCGGTCAGCAGATAGCTGCCGCGAACGCCGTCCACGCCCTTGTAGCTGGAGAAATTGACCACCTGGAAATCGAGCGTCGGTACCGGGATGCCGACGGCACCGCCTGCATCGCCATCCTTTTCACAGGAATATCGGCCCAGAGAGAGCGTGCCGAGCGTGCCGCCGGGAACCGGCGGCGGAGCGGGCCTAGCCGCGAGCGGAGATGCCAGCGCAACCAAGGCGATGGACAATACGGGCAATAAGGCAAGGCGAGCGCGATTCATGACCAAAGCGCTAGCATCCGCGCGAAGCAATTGCCACAGTCGGTGTCCTAAGCTAAGGGCGGCTGCTTCGCCGCCCAGCGGCTCTTTCCCATCGAAGGCTCACTCATGAAGATCAGCGGCGTCGACATTCGTCCCGGCAATATTCTCGAATACGAAAAGGGCATCTGGAAAGTTGCCAAGACGCAGCACACCCAGCCGGGCAAGGGCGGCGCCTTCATGCAGGTCGAGATGAAGAACCTGATCGATGGCCGCAAGACCAACGTGCGCTTTCGCAGCGCCGACACGGTTGAGAAGGTTCGCCTCGACACCAAGGACTTCCAGTTCCTTTACGCCGAAAGCGACCAGCTGGTGTTCATGGACATCGAAACCTACGAACAGATCCAGCTTCCGGCCGATCTTCTGGGCGACGCCGCAGCCTTCCTGCAGGACGGTATGCAGGTCCTGCTCGAAATGTGGGAAGAACGCCCGATCTCGGTTGAGCTTCCCGAGCAGGTCGAAGCCACCATCGTCGAGGCTGACGCCGTGGTGAAGGGGCAGACCGCTTCGTCCAGCTACAAGCCTGCCATGCTCGACAACGGCGTGCGCGTGATGGTTCCGCCGCACATCGAAAGCGGTACCCGCATCGTCGTCGACGTCTACGAGCGCGCGTACGTGCGCAAGGCTGACTGATGCGCCGGGCGGTCGTTTCCGCGCTGGCCATGGGCTCGCTGGCGTTCGGCTCGGTGCCGGCGCTGGCTGCAGCCAAGCCTGCCGCACCGGCGGGAGCAGCGACCCACGCCGCGCCCCCGCCAGAGGTGCAGCACGCGCTGCTCTACCTGAAGGTGCTGATCTCCGGTCTCCAGTCCGACAAGGTCGAGGAACCGGTCAAAGGCGTTTTGGTGGGCTGCCTCTACAACAATTCCCTGTCGCGGATCAGCGGTGCGATGGACAAGGTCATCGCTCAAAATCCCGACAAAGTACACCGCGACAAGCCTGACGAAATGTTGCGCGCCATGGTCGCGATCTGCGATCACAGCGATCAGAAGCCGGCAGGCGCTCCCGGTCAGCAGCCGCAGGGCCGCTGATCAGAATGGCGGGCCCGCATCTGCGGGGCCGCCCCAAGCCAGTAAACATCGGCCGGTAGATCCGGCCCACGAAGGACTAAGGTATTATGGCCATCTCCGGTCTCATTCGCGTCATGGAAAAGGCGGCCCGTAAGGCGGGTAGCCGGCTGCGTCGCGACTTCGGCGAAATCGAGCACCTTCAGGTCTCGCGCAAGGGCCCGGCTGACTTCGTTTCGAAGGCCGATCAGGCGTCCGAACGCACGATCTGGGACGAACTGCGCGCCGCTCGCCCCGATTGGGGCTTCCTGTTCGAGGAAGCGGGCGAAATCCTGGGCGAGCCCGACAAGCCGCGCTTCATCGTCGATCCGCTGGACGGCACGACCAACTTCCTGCACGGCATCCCGCACTTCGCGATCTCCATCGCGGTGCAGGAACCGCGTCTGGACGGTAAGGGCTGGGGCGAAGTGACCGCCGGCCTGATCTACAACCCGGTTACCGACGAATCGTACTGGGCCGAAAAGAGCCGCGGCGCCTGGCTGCACGACAAGCGCCTGCGCGTTTCGTCGCGCCGCCATATGGACGAGAGCGTGATTGCCACCGGCATTCCTTTCGCCGGTCATGGCGACGCCGGCCAGTGGACCCGTATCTATCACGCGCTGGCGCCGCAGGTTGCAGGCATCCGCCGTTTCGGCTCGGCCGCGCTGGATCTGGCATGGGTTGCTGCCGGTCGCTATGAAGGCTTCTGGGAAGCCGATCTCAAGCCGTGGGATACGGCGGCGGGCTGTCTGCTGGTGCGTGAGGCCGGTGGCTTCGTGTCGGACTGGAAGGGCCGTTCGCAGCCGATCTGCGACACCGAAATCCTTGCTGGCAACGATGTTCTCCACTCCCGTCTGCATAAGTTGCTGGTAACCGCACTTAAGTGACTTGAGTACGACGTCCGGCGCGGCTAAGCGTGGCGCGCCGGAGCCGTCCGCTTCCATGCGGCGGCAATCACGCGTGAAGCGTGCCCCTGTGGCGGAATGGTAGACGCGAACGACTCAAAATCGTTTGTAGCAATACGTGCCCGTTCGAGTCGGGCCAGGGGCACCACGCGAATCATGGCAAGGGCAGCTATCTTTTAGCTGCCCGCCCGCAATCGGCATGTGACGGGCAATTCGCCAAGCTATTGTTATAATGGCGTTTCGCATGGCCTTGCGCGCAGTGTAACGGTTAAACACTGCCATCCTTCCCCAATTTGCGGCATTGCAGGTTCGTCGCTCGATGCGTCGATGTTTCCTGTCGTGGACCTTGCCGGCTCAGGCTGTCTTCCTCCGGGGCCAACGATAGGCATCCGCGTCGAGAACTGCTGGAATCCGGCCCGTTTCACGAGTGCCGAGATGGACCGGGCGCGTGCGGCTTCCCCTACTGCCGCCGATCGGTTTCCGGCATTTCCCGCAAGCCCGGCCATGCCGTCCCCCGAGGGCGGCTTGGGCCTCTTCGGGTCGCAAAACGGGTGAGAGTTGCCGCTCCACCCCGTCACGCCGGCATGCTCCGGGGGGAGCATGCCGGCGTCGATTGCTCGCATGAGATGCGGGCGGAACGCAAAAACCGCGCCCGATTGCAGGCAACGGGCGGCGAGCATGTTTGCCAAGTCTCTCTGTACGGACTATTTTGTTCGGAAAGGGGATGACATGGAACGTAGTGCCACCGAATTCCAGGACGCCCTTTCGCGTGTTGTGGATTCCGCTACTTTCCGTTCTTCGCCGCGCCTTGCGGAACTTCTTACTCATCTTGTTCAGCAGACTGTCGCAGGCCATGCCGATCGCCTGAAAGGCTATGCGATAGCCCTCGATGTCTTCGGACGGGATGAGGATTTCGACGCTTCTTCGGATTCGATCGTGCGCGTGCAGATGACGCGCCTGCGCAAGGCGCTGGTCGAACACTATGCAGGTGAAGGACTGGACGACCCGGTCCGCATCGTCATTCCGCGCGGATCCTACGTCCCGTCGCTGGAAGATGCTCCGGTCCGCGTAGCGCCGGCCGCGCCAGAGCTGACGGCTGCGCCGGAAGTTGCGGGCGCGCAGGTGCCGACGCCGACGCAAGGAGAAGGGGCTGCTGAACAGCCGCTCGCGCCTGTCGTTCCGGCAGCGGCAACGTCTGGGGCCGCCCCTGCCACAAAACAAGCGCCGATCCGCGAGGACATGGTCCATTCCACCAGCGCGCTCAATCTTCGCCGCCGCGCCTGGGTTCTGCTCGCCGTTCTGGCGCTCGCGGCAGCCTTGCTGATCGTCTACTGGCCGGGTGACGAACGCGATACGGCCATAGCCCGCGCCGGCGAGATGCCGCAGGGACCGACCGTTTTCGTCATGCCCTACGCCCTCAGCGGAGCGACGCCGCAGATCGCGCAAGTGCGCGACGGCATTCAGTACAACCTGGTCAATTACCTGTCGCAGCTTCCCAATCTGGCAGTGGTCGCTCTGGACGACGGGCCGATTTCGCCTGCGGTAGACCGGCAGGCCAGAGCGGCACCGCGCGGTAGTACATTCGTGTTGCAAGGCTCCATAGTCGCATCTGGCGACAAGTTCCGCGTCAATTCCAGCCTTGTGCGGATTCCCGGCGGCGTGGTGGTGTGGTCGGAGAATAGTGAACTGCTCTCCTATGACCCTCTCCATGTTCTGCAGTTGCAATCCGACATCGCACTGGGCGTGGCGTCGCGCCTCGGCCAACCATACGGTGTGATCCACGAGACCATGCGGCAGAACCTTGAGAACCACCGTAACCTCTCGATGGAGCACTATTTCTGCGAATTGCGCGCGTTCGAATTCATGCGAAACAAGGAACCCGGCACGCTCGCGCCTGTAAGGGCCTGTCTGGAACGTGCAGTCCAGGACAAACCGAACTATTCCGACGGTTGGGCTCTGCTGTCCTGGCTGCATACTTATGAGGCTGTAGCCCAAGGCACCGGCAATTCACCCGCCGCATTGGACGCCGCAAACCGGGCGGTCGCAGCCAACGCCACGAACGCGATGGCCTATCAGTATCTGGCGATTGCTCGCTTTCACGCGGGCGATTTCGACGCCGCGCGCGACGCGATCGGCAAGGCGCTGGAGATCAGCCCCAACAATTCAGAAACCCTCGCAGAGGCAAGTCGCCTTCTGGGCGTGCTGGGAGAGCACGATGTGGCGCCTGCGCTGGCCGAAAAGGCCATCCGGCTCAATCCCGGCCACCCGGCGTGGTACTGGTCCGGACTGGTGATCGATGCCCTTTACCGTGAGGATGGAGCGCAGGCGGTGCACTTCGCCAGGCTCAATGCCGAAGATCGAGGTCTGATCCCGCGTTATCTCCTGGCATCCGCCTATGCGCTGAACGGGCAAAAGGATGAAGCGGCCAAAGTGCTGGAGAAGGCTGCGCGGGATTATCCCAAGGTCGCGCGTGACCGTCGGCAGCTGGTGCGCGAACTGCACATGCCCGACTTCGTGACCGGCCCGCTGGAGGAGCATGGCCTGCTGGGGCCTTGAGATATTGGCACGAAGTCGCTGAACGATCGGGGAATCGAACTTGTTATGCGGCACGATGCGCCATAGGCTTCCTGCCATGAACGCCGCCGTCCTTGCCGCCGCTCTCGGCCTGATCGCCCCTATCTCTTCACCTGCGCTGGCCGCTGCGCCGCAGGAGGAAATTTCCGCCACCATCTCCCGCGATCTGCCGGGGTTGATGACCGTCTACCGCGATCTCCATGCCAATCCGGAACTGAGCATGCAGGAAGTGCGCAGCGCTGCAATCCTGGCCAAGGCGGCGCGCGCGGCCGGTTTCACCGTTACCGAGAAGGTCGGCGGAACCGGCGTGGTCGCCATCCTGAAGAACGGCGAAGGGCCGACCGTCTTGATCCGGGCAGACATGGATGGCTTGCCCGTGGTAGAGCAGACGGGCCTGTCATTTGCCTCTACCCGGCGCGGAACGTCCACCGCCGGGGTCGAGAGCGGCATCATGCACGCATGTGGCCACGATACGCATATGACGGCGTGGATAGAGACCGCGCGCCTGATGGCGGCGCACAAGTCCGAATGGTCCGGCACGCTGGTGATGATCGGCCAACCGGCGGAAGAGACCGGGGAAGGGGCGTTGGCGATGCTCAAGGACGGGCTCTACTCACGTTTCCCGAAGCCGGACTACACTTTGGCCTTCCACGATTCGGCAGATCTGCCGGCCGGGCAAGTGGGGGCGGCGGTGGGCTGGGCACTTGCCAACGTGGACAGCGTCGATATCGACGTGAAGGGCATCGGCGGCCATGGCGCCTATCCGCAGACGACCAAGGACCCCATCGTCCTTGCCAGCGCCATCGTGATGAAATTGCAGACGCTGGCAAGCCGGGAAACCAATCCGCTCGATCCGGTGGTGGTGACCGTCGGGTCGTTCCATTCCGGCGCGAAGCACAATGTCATTTCCGACGATGCGAAGCTGCAACTGACGGTGCGCAGCTATTCGGATGAGACGCGCGCGCATCTTCTGGACGGCATCCGCCGTATCGCGCGCGGGGAAGCGATTGCGTCCGGCCTGTCGGACGATCTCATGCCGGTGATCACGGTGAAGGAGCCGCATACCCGAGCGACGTGGAATTCGCCTGAGTTCACGCAGGCGGCTGTCGCCGATCTCAAGGCGAAGATGGGTGATGCGAACGTCGTGGTGACGCCCTCGGTCATGGGGGGCGAGGATTTCGGCGAATTCCGGCGCGCGGACGACAAGAACATCCAGTCCGTGATCTTCTGGGTGGGCGGCGTCGATCCTGCGAAGCTGGCCGCAGCAAAATCGGGCGGTGCGCCGCTGCCTTCGTTGCACAGCCCGTTCTGGGCGCCGGTAGCGGAAAAGGTCATCTCATCAGGCAGTGAGGCAACCACGTTGACCGCGATGCGGCTGATGGCGCGCAAATAGCGCGCCTTGGGTATCGGGGTGCTGTAAATCCGTCCGACAGATCCTGCTGTTTATGCGAGAGTTTGGCTGAAAATTTGGCATTTTTGCGGTAAACGCCATTGTCAGATTTACCGACAGTTTACCCATTCTGCCTAATTTGGCGTCAAGGCCGCATCCGGCCCGGAAGATGGCTCCCCCGCGAAGATGATCCGCCTTTTCAAACATTACATCCCCCACGCGGTGGTGCTGCTCTGGCTGGTCGACGTCGTGCTGCTGGCCACCGCGAACGAGATTTCCTGGCGGTTGCGGGCGGAACAGATCGGGATGGAGGCCGGCGATCTGGGCGGACGTCTTGGCGTCCATGCCGCATTTGCGGGCGTGATCGTTCTCGCGATGATCGCTGTAGGCGTCTACGGGGCGGACGCGCTGCGCTCCATGCGTTTCGCCGCCGCGCGTCTGCTGGTGGCGGTGTCGCTGGGCATCATTGCCCTGTCCTTCGTGGACTTTCTTGTTGCCGGACAGCATTTCTGGCGTTCGACGCTCGCCTATTCGATGGCATTTGCCATCGTTCTGCTGATGGCCAATCGGCTACTGCTGGGCGCATTCCTTGGAACATCCGCTTTCCGCCGCCGGGTTCTTGTGCTGGGTGCGGGCCATCGTGCGCAGCGCTTGCGGGATCTGGCAGAGCGGCCGGAAAGCGGCTTTGCCATCGTCGGCTATATCGCGATGAGCGAAGGCGATCCGGTCGTCGAAGAAGCCATCACCCGCGCTGCGATCCACGATCTTACGCGCTTCGTGAACAATCTGGGCGTCAGCGAAGTGGTGCTTGCGCTGGAAGAGCGCCGTAACGCGCTGCCGCTGAAGGACCTCTTGCGGATCAAAACCACCGGCGTCCACGTCAACGAATTTTCCAGTTTCCTTGAGCGCGAGACCGGGCGCGTCGATCTGGACACCGTGAATCCCAGTTGGTTGATCTTCTCCGACGGCTTTTCGTCCGGCCGCATGGTTTCCAGCGCGGCCAAGCGCCTGTTCGATATCTGCGCAAGTGCGCTGTTGCTGATGCTGACGGCGCCCGTGATCCTGCTTTTCGCGCTGCTCGTAAAAATCGATAGCAGAGGGCCCGCCTTCTACCGCCAGTCCCGCGTGGGCCTTTATGGCCAGCCGTTCAACGTCGTGAAGCTGCGGTCCATGCGGACGGATGCGGAAGCAGCGGGTGCGCAATGGGCGGAACGGGATGATCCGCGCGTTACGCGTGTGGGCCGGTTCATTCGCAAGGTGAGGATCGATGAACTGCCCCAGGCCTGGAGCGTGCTGAAGGGCGAGATGAGCTTCGTCGGCCCGCGTCCGGAACGCCCGCAATTCGTCGCCGACCTGGAAGAGCAGCTTCGCTATTACGCCGAACGGCACATGGTGAAGCCGGGCATCACCGGCTGGGCGCAGATCAACTATCCTTACGGCGCCTCTATCGAGGATTCCCGGCACAAGCTGGAATACGACCTCTATTACGCCAAGAATTACACGCCCTTCCTCGATCTGCTTATCATTCTGCAGACGCTGCGGGTGGTGCTTTGGAGCGAGGGCGCGCGATGACCATGGGGCACGCAGGCGCATTCTGGGCCGGTATCGGGTCTGCGCTCAACCTTGCTGGGGCAATCGGCATCGCCAGCCTGGGATTGTGGCTTCTGCCGCGCAGGGCGCGCTTCGGCAAGGCGGGTATTCCGATCCTGGCGGCGTTGCTGTTGACCGCGGGCTGGGCGGTGGCCGCTGCAGCCAGCGGAAACATGCTGACGATTTCCTTTGCCGAAAGCGCCCGCAACCTCGGCTGGTTGGTGGCGGTCTACACGCTGTTCGCCAGTGATGGGCGCCACGCAACGCTCGCGCCCATTCGCCCGGTTATCTACGCGCTGGTCTTCGTTGAGTTGCTTCAGTTGGGAACGGATGTCGCTCTGTTGCGTCTCGCCTTCGAGCCGCGGGTCTTGCGGGACGCATTCGACTTTACCGTGATGTTCCGCTTGCTGGTCGCGATCGGCGGGCTGGTTCTTGCGCACAACCTCTATGCCGGAGCGGCGCGGGAAGCGCGCGGTGCGCTGCGGTGGCCGGCGGCGGGATTGGCCGTGCTATGGGCATTCGATCTCAACCTCTACACGGTCGCCTACCTTGGAAATGCATGGCCCGTTGAAATTGCAGCCATGCGCGGACTGGCAACTTTGGCACTGGCCGCCTGCCTCGCCATAGGAGCGGCGCGAAATCGGGATGAACTGCGCCTGCGCCCGTCGCGCGCGGTGACATTTCAGACGTTCTCGCTGCTGGTGATCGGCATCTACCTCGCCGCGATGGTGGCGGTTGGGCAGTGGTTGGCCTACGCCGGCGGTGACTTCGCGCGCCTGATCGAATTGGCCTTCCTGACAATGGCCAGCGCTTTCGCACTGGTCGTGTTGCCCTCCCGGCGGGTGCGGGGATGGCTGAAAGTGACGATGGCCAAGCACTTCTTCCAGCACCGCTATGACTACCGCGAGGAATGGCTGCGTTTCACGCGTACCATCGGCAGCGGCGGCGAACAGGCGCTGCCATTGGGTGAGCGCGTGGTTCAGGCCGTGGCCGACGTTACCGGCAGCGCGGCCGGGCTGTTGTTGACCCCTGGCGATCAGGGGGACCTGACGCTTGCGGCCCGTTGGAACTGGCGCGACATCGATGTGCCGGCAATTGCCTATCCGCTGCGGGCGCTGGTGCCGTTCGAAAATCACGCCTTCATCGCCGATCTGGATGAGCAACGCACTGGCGTCATGGCGGCGGGATACGAGGTGGAAGTTCCGGCGTGGCTTCTGGCTGAACAGCGTGCCTGGGCACTGGTGCCACTCGTTCACTACGAGCGCCTGGTAGGCATGGTGGTGCTGGCTCGGCCGCAACTGGCCCGCAAGTTCGACTGGGAGGATTTCGACCTGCTGCGCGTCATCGGCCAGCAGCTTGCCAGCTATCTGGCTGAGAATTCCAGCCAGGAAGCATTGGCGGAATCAAGTCGGTTTGAGGATTTTCATCGCCGCATCGCTTTCGTGATGCACGATATCAAAAACCTTGCGAGCCAGTTCAGCTTGCTCGCCCGCAACGCTGAACTGCATGCCGATAAGGCGGAATTCCGGGCCGACATGCTGGTGACCCTGCGCAATTCCTCCGACAAACTCAACGCGTTGCTGGCCCGCCTCTCCCGCTATGGAAATGGTGTGGTGGACAAGCTGGAACCTGTAGGGGCGGGTGAAATCGCGCGTTCGGTGATCGCACGCTTTCAGGGTAATCCGCAGGTGGTCCTGGCAGAGACGCTGGACGTTATGGTCACTGCCAATCGCCACTCGTTGGAGCAGGTCCTGGTCCATCTCCTCCAGAACGCGCTCGATGCGAGCGAGGCGGATAGCCCGGTGTTTCTCTCGCTGGTGAGCGACGGTCTCAATGCCCGGTTCGAAGTGCTCGATTCCGGCTGCGGCATGTCCGCCGAATTCGTCCGCAACCGGCTGTTCAAACCCTTCGTCTCAACCAAGAGCGGCGGCTTCGGAATCGGTGCGTTCGAGGCGCGCGAACTGGTGCGGGCGATGCGTGGCCGGATGGAAGTGGAATCGCGCGAAGGACTGGGATCGCGTTTCGTCGTGCGTATCCCGCTCGCCGCCGCCACCGATTTTTACCAGACACTTGCCGCCAAGGATCAGAAAGTAGCCTGAGATGACCGAGACACTTCCCAAGTTGCTGGTCGTAGAGGACGATGCCGGGCTTCAGGCCCAGCTCAAGTGGGCTTACGAGGATTTCGAAGTTTTGATCGCGGGTGACCGCGCGCAGGCCATGGCTCTGTTGCGCTCGGAAATGCCCGATGTGGTGACGCTCGATCTGGGCCTGCCGCCCGATCCCGATGGCGTGAGCGAGGGTTTTGCCGTGCTCGACGAGATCATGGCGCTGAAGCCCGATACCAAGGTGATCGTCGCATCCGGTCATGGCGCCCGCGAATCCGCGCTTCAGGCGATCGCGCGCGGGGCTTACGACTTCTACAAGAAGCCGGTCGATATCGATGCGCTGGGGCTGATCGTGCGCCGTGCGCTCCAGCTTCACCGGCTTGAGGATGAGAACCGCCGTCTGGCCTCCAAGGTCGAGAAGGACGACAAGGTTTTGGGCCGTATGATTACCGCCGCGCCGGAAATGGTGCGTGTGGCGCGGACGATCGAGCGGGTCGCCAACACCAATGTCTCGGTGATGCTGCTGGGGGCTTCGGGCACCGGCAAGGAACTGCTGGCGCGCGGGCTGCATGAGGCAAGCGGGCGGGCCAAGGGCGAATTCGTGGCGATCAACTGCGCCGCGATCCCTGAGAACCTGCTGGAAAGCGAGTTGTTCGGCCACGAGAAGGGCGCCTTCACCGGGGCTGTGAAAACCACGCCGGGCAAGATCGAGCAGGCCGGCGGCGGTACGCTGTTCCTCGACGAAGTGGGTGACATTCCGCTTCAGCTTCAGGTCAAGCTGCTGCGCTTCCTTCAGGAGCGGGTGATCGAACGCGTGGGCTCGCGGGAGTCGATCCCGGTCGATACGCGCATCGTCTGCGCCACGCATCAGGATTTGGAAGCGATGATCGCGGACGGGCGTTTCCGCGAGGACTTGTTCTACCGGCTTGCCGAAATCGTCGTGAAGATCCCCAGCCTTGCCGAGCGGCCGGGCGATGCGACCCTGCTCGCGAAGGCTTTCCTCAATCGCTACGCCAAGGAAATGAACCCGCGGGTGCGGGGCTTTTCCGCCGATGCGCTGGCCGCCATCGATGCCTGGCAATGGCCGGGCAATGTGCGCGAACTGGAGAACCGGGTGAAGCGCGCGGTCATCATGGCGGACGAAAAGCTTGTCTCCGCCATCGATCTGGACCTTGCCGAACCCGACGAGCAGGTGGCCAACGCCCTCAATCTCAAGACCGCGCGCGAGCAGGCCGACCGTAAGGTGATCCGCCATGCGCTGGCCCGCAGCGAGGGCAATATTTCCAGCACCGCCAAGATGCTGGGTATCAGCCGGCCGACGCTTTACGATCTGCTGAAGCAGTACGACTTACAAAGTTGATTGGGGCAGACTGTCAAAGAAAAAGGCCGGTGGCGCGTTCAGCACCACCGGCCTTTTCTATGCCTTCAAGGCGGCCCCGATCAGATGTGGATCGGCTTGCCCTGCACGGCCATGGCCGCTTCCTTGATCGCTTCCGAGTGGGTCGGGTGCGCGTGGCAGGTGTAGGCGATGTCTTCCGACGTCGCGCCGAATTCCATAGCCTGGGCAGCCTGGGCGATCATCGTGCCCGCCACCGAAGCGATGCACCACACGCCGAGCACGCGGTCGGTTTCGGCGTCCGCGATCACCTTCACGAAGCCGTCGGGCTCATGGTTGGTCTTGGCGCGCGAGTTGGCGAGCATCGGGAATTTGCCGACCTTCACGGCTCCGCGAGCCTTGGCGGCCTCTTCGGTCAGGCCCACGCCGGCGATTTCCGGCTGCGTGTAGACCACGCCCGGGATAACGTCGTGGTTCACGATGCCGGTCAGGCCCGCGATGTTCTCGGCGACCGCGATGCCTTCGTCTTCGGCCTTGTGGGCGAGCATCGGGCCGGGGATCACGTCGCCGATGGCCCAGACGCCGTCGACCTTGGTCGCGAAGTCGTGGTCGGTCTCGATCTGGCCGCGCTGGTTGAGTTCGAGGCCGATGTTGCCGAGGCCGAGGCCGTCGGTGTTCGGCTTGCGGCCGATGGCGACGAGCACGACGTCTGCATCGATCACCTCGGCAGCGCCGCCGGCGGCGGGCTCGACAGTGACCTTGGCAGCCTTGCCTTCAACGGCAACGCCAGTGACCTTGGTCGAAAGCTTGAGCGTCATGCCCTGCTTCTTGAAGATCTTGGCGGCTTCCTTGCGGACGTCGAGGTCCATGCCGGGGAGCAGCTGGTCGAGGAATTCGACGACGGTGACTTCCGCGCCGAGACGACGCCAGACCGAGCCGAGCTCAAGGCCGATCACGCCGCCACCGATGACGACCATCTTCTTGGGGACCGAGGCCAGTTCCAGCGCGCCGGTCGAGTCCACGACCACGCCGCCGGCGTTGTCGATTTCCACGCCGGGAAGCGGGGTGACCGAGGAACCGGTGGCGATCACGATGTTCTTGGCGGTGACGGTCTTGCCGGCAACTTCGACGCTGTGCGCGTCCTTGAACTGGGCGTAACCCTTCAGCCAGTCGATCTTGTTCTTCTTGAACAGGAACTCGATGCCGCCGGTCAGGCCCTTGACTGCGTCGAGGCGCTGGCCCTGCATCGTGTCGAGGTCCAGTTCCGGGGTGACCTTGATGCCCATCTTGGCCATCGAGCCGCCTTCCTTGGCCGCTTCGAAGTATTCCGAAGCGTGGAGCAGGGCCTTCGAGGGGATGCAGCCGACGTTGAGGCAGGTTCCGCCCAGCGTCTCGCGGCCTTCGGCGCAAGCGGTCTTCAGACCGAGCTGCGCGGCGCGGATCGCGGCGACATAGCCGCCAGGGCCGGCACCGATGACAAGGACGTCGTAATCGTAATCAGCCATTGTTTAGGCCTCCGTCGCGCTAGGGGCTTCGACAAGCTCAGCCTGAGCGGGAAATGGTATTCAAGTCAATCAAACCCGCTCACCCTGAGCTTGTCGAAGGGTGTTTGGGGCTTGCCGCTCCGCCTGCCGTGAAGACAATGCCCGTGAAGGCTGGCGGAGCGGCGAGGCAACCTCAGAGGTCGATGAGGAGACGCGTGGGATCCTCGATCGCTTCCTTGATGGTCTTCAGCGCGGTAACCGCTTCGCGACCGTCGATGATGCGGTGGTCGTAAGACAGCGCGATGTACATCATCGGGCGGATCACGATCTCACCGTTGCGCACGACCGGGCGGTCTTCGATGCGGTGCAGGCCGAGCACGGCCGACTGCGGCGGGTTGATTATCGGGGTCGACATCAGACCGCCGAACACGCCGCCGTTCGAGATGGTGAAGGTGCCGCCGGCCATGTCGGCCATGGTCAGCGTGCCTTCCTTGGCCTTCTTGCCGAAGTCGGCAATGGCCTTCTCGATGCCGGCGAAGCCCAGCTTGTCGCAGTCCTTCACGACCGGAACGACAAGGCCGTTCGGGGCCGAGACGGCGATCGAGATGTCGACGTAGTCGTGGTAGACGATCTCGTCACCGTCGATCTGCGCGTTGACGGCCGGGATGTCCTTGAGCGCGAGGACCGAAGCCTTGGCGAAGAACGACATGAAGCCCAGCTTGATGCCGTGCTTCTTCTGGAACACGTCCTTGTACTTCTCGCGCGCTTCGATGACAGCCGACATGTCGACGTCGTTGAAGGTGGTGAGAAGCGCGGCGTTGTCCTGCGCGGACTTCAGGCGCTTGGCGATGGTCTGGCGCAGACGCGTCATCTTGACGCGCTCTTCGTTGCGCGCAGCCGGAGCAGCGGCAGCCGAAGCAGCAACAGGGGCCGAAGCCGGCTTGTTCTTGGCCGCTTCAAGGACGTCGTCCTTGGTGATGCGGCCGTCCTTGCCGGTGCCCTTGATGGTGGCGGGATCGATGCCATGCTCCAGGATTGCGCGGCGCACGGCCGGCGACAGCACCGAGGAACCGGCCGAAGCGTCATCCGCGGCGGGAGCCGGGGCGGGTGCAACGGCAGCAGCAGCCGGGGCAGGGGCCGGAGCCGAAGCGGCGGGGGCCGCTGCGGCGGCGGGAGCGGCAGCGCCCGAACCGGCTTCGATCGTGGCGATCAGCGCGCCGACGACGACGGTGTCGCCTTCCTTGGCAAGCTGCTGGCCCATGACGCCGGCGTGCGGCGCCATGACGTCGATGGCGACCTTGTCGGTCTCCAGGCTGGCGATGGGCTCGTCAGCGGCAACCGCTTCGCCGGGCTGCTTCAGCCACTGGCCGATGGTGGCCTCGGCGACGGATTCCCCAAGGACGGGGACCTTGACTTCGGTGGTCATGATTTATCTCAAGCCTTCTGCTTGCGGCGGAGTTCGGAACGGACGGAGAGGTGCAGCGCATCGGCAACCAGCGCAGCCTGTTCGGCGACGTGGCGCTTGGCGAGACCGGTGGCCGGCGAGGCCGAGGCGTTGCGGCCGGCGTAGCGGGGACGCGGCTGGGCGACACCGGCTTCCTTGGCGGCAGCTTCGATCTGCGATTCGACGAAGAACCAGGAACCGTTGTTCTGCGGTTCTTCCTGGCACCAGACGATCTCTTCGAGATTCGGCATGCGCGACAGGCGCTTGGTCAGCGGTTCGCCCGGGAAGGGGTAGAGCTGCTCAAGACGGATGATCTGGGTATCGTCGATCTCGGCGGCGTCACGTGCTTCGAGGATGTCGTAGAAGACCTTGCCCGAGCACAGGATGACCTTCTTCGTTGCCTCGTCGCTCGCACCGTTCGGGTCCGAGAGCAGGCGGCGGAAGTGGCCGTCACCGAGGAATTCCGAAGCGGCCGACTTTGCCAGCGGATGACGCAGAAGCGACTTCGGCGTCATGATGACCAGCGGCTTGCGGAACGGACGGTGCATCTGACGGCGCAGAACGTGGAAGTAGTTCGCGGGCGTCGTGATGTTGCAGACCTGGATGTTGTCCTGCGCGCAGAGCTGCAGGTAACGTTCCAGACGGGCCGACGAGTGCTCCGGACCCTGGCCTTCGTAGCCATGGGGCAGCAGCATGACGAGGCCGTTGGCGCGCAGCCACTTGGACTCGGCCGAGGCGACGTACTGGTCGATGATGATCTGCGCGCCGTTGGCGAAGTCGCCGAACTGCGCTTCCCACAGCACCAGGGTCTTCGGATCGGCGCTGGCGTAGCCATACTCGAAGCCGAGCACGCCATATTCCGAAAGCGTCGAGTTCAGCACCTCGAAGCTGCCGTGGGGCAGGGTCTTGATCGGGGTGTACTTGTGCTCGTCCTTCTGGTCGACCCAGACGGCGTGACGCTGCGAGAAGGTGCCGCGTTCGCAGTCCTGACCGGACAGACGCACGCTGTAGCCTTCGGTGACGAGGCTGCCGAAAGCGAGCGCTTCCGCCGTGGCCCAGTCGAAACCTTCGCCCGACTTGAACATCTCGTCCTTGGCGGCGATCACGCGGGCCAGCGTCTTGTGGACGGTGAGGTCCTCAGGAACGGTGGTCAACACGCGGCCGAGGCTGTCGAACAGCTTGTTCTCGATGCCGGTTTCGACGTTGCGACGCGCGGTTTCGGGATCGGCAGGCTTGTGGAAGCCGCTCCACTGGCCGGCGAACCAGTCGGCCTGGTTGGCCTTGTAGGTCTTGGCGGCCTCGAACTGCTCTTCCAGATGCTGCGTGAACGCGGCTTCGGTCTGCGGCAGGAACGCGTCGTCGATGACGCCTTCCTTCTTCAGACGCTCGGCATAGATCTGGCTGACCGGCGGGTGCTGGCGGATCTGCGCGTACATCAACGGCTGCGTGAAACCGGGCTCGTCGCCTTCGTTGTGGCCGAAGCGGCGATAGCACCACATGTCGATCACGATGTCGCGGCCGAAGGTCTGGCGATAGTCGATCGCCAGCTTGCACGCGAAAGTCACGGCAGCCGGATCGTCGCCGTTGACGTGCAGGATCGGGGCCTGAACGCCCTTCGCCACGTCCGACGGGTACGGCGAGTTGCGCGCGAACTGCGGGCTTGTCGTGAAGCCGATCTGGTTGTTGATGATGAAGTGGATGCAACCGCCGGTGTTGTAGCCCTTCACGCCCGAGAGGCCGAAGCACTCCCAGATGATGCCCTGGCCGGCGAAGGCCGCGTCACCGTGGATGAGAACCGGCAGCACCTGCTTGTGCTTTGCACCGGGGCCGACATCGTCGCCGATATCGTCGGCGATCGTCTGGTAGGCGCGGACCTTGCCGAGCACGACCGGATCGACGGTTTCGAGGTGCGACGGGTTGGGCATCAGGCTCATGTGGACCTTGATGCCGTCGAACTCACGGTCGGCAGAAGTGCCGAGGTGGTACTTCACGTCGCCCGAGCCGCCGACGTCTTCCGGATTGGCGGTGCCGCCCGAGAATTCGTGGAAGATGACCTTGTACGGCTTGGCAAGGACGTTCGCGAGGACGTTCAGGCGGCCGCGGTGGGCCATGCCGTACACGATTTCCTTCACGCCCAGTGTGCCGCCGTACTTGATCACGGCTTCCAGCGCCGGGATCATGGCTTCGCCGCCGTCGAGGCCGAAGCGCTTCGTGCCGACGTACTTCTTGCCGAGGAACTTTTCGTACTGCTCACCGCGGACGACGGCCTGAAGGATCGCCTTCTTGCCTTCGACGGTGAACTCGATCTCCTTGTCGGCGCCTTCCATGCGCTCCTGGAGGAAGCGGCGTTCCTCGACATCGGAGATGTGCATGTATTCGAGGCCGACCTTGCCGCAATAGTTTGCGCGCAGGATCTGCACGATCTCGCGAACGGTCGTCCACTCAAGGCCCAGCGCGCCGCCAACGTAGACCGGACGGTCCTGCGCAGCGCCCACGAAGCCGTGGTATTCGGGGGTCAGGTCAGCGGGGAGCTGACGCTGGTTCAGGCCAAGCGGGTCGAGTTCCGCCGCCAGGTGACCGCGCACGCGATATGTGCGGATCAGCATCATGGCGCGGATGGCATCGGCCGCCGCTTCGTCTATGCGGGACTGGTCGATCTTCGGACCACCCTTGGCGGCCGCTTTCTCGATCTGGACCTTCAGCGCTGCGGGGTCGAGGCCCTGCGTAAGGTCGTCCTCGAACTCGGCGCCGACCAAGGGCCAGTTCTTGCGCTGCCAGCTGGGTCCGGCCTGTGGGCCATCGAGGGGGCCATTGTCAGCCGAGCCGGGGGTGAAGTCGAAACTCTCGTCGCCCATGGGAATCACCTTCATGTGGCGTCGGGAGGGGATTCCCGGCGCTACCGAGCATAGTCTGCGCGAAGTCGGGAAATGGGGGAGGTCCCGTGTCTTCGCAAATCGTCCGGCGTCAGATCGCACCGGTTATTTATAGACCCGTGGCGGCGGCGAACCGCCGCCACGGGCAAAACTGGTTTACGCCAGTTCCTTGAGAACCTCGACCAGCGTCTCGCCAAGCAGCGAGGGCGAGGGGGAGACGCGGATGCCCGCTTCTTCCATCGCCGCGATCTTGTCCTCGGCGCCGCCCTGGCCGCCCGACACGATCGCGCCGGCGTGGCCCATGCGACGGCCCGGAGGGGCCGTGCGGCCGGCGATGAAGCCAACCATCGGCTTCTTGCGGCCACGCTTGGCTTCGTCCTTCAGGAACTGAGCCGCTTCTTCTTCGGCGCTGCCGCCGATTTCGCCGATCATGATGATCGACTTGGTAGCTTCGTCGGCCAGGAACAGTTCCAGGACGTCGATGAAGTTGGTGCCGTTGACCGGGTCACCGCCGATGCCGACGGCCGTGGTCTGGCCGAGGCCGGCGTTGGTGGTCTGGAACACCGCTTCATAGGTAAGCGTGCCCGAGCGCGAAACAACGCCCACCGAACCCTTGGAGAAGATGCTGCCGGGCATGATGCCGATCTTGCACTCGCCGGGGGTCAGGACACCGGGGCAGTTCGGACCGATCAGGCGCGACTTCGAGCCCGAGAGGGCGCGCTTCACGCGGACCATGTCCAGAACCGGAACGCCTTCGGTGATGGCAACGATCAGTTCCATCTCGGCGTCGATCGCTTCGAGGATGGCGTCGGCGCAGCCGGCGGGCGGAACGTAGATGCACGAGGCAGTCGCACCGGTAGCCGCCTTGGCTTCGGCAACGGTGTCGTACTGGGGCAGGTCAAGGTGGCTGGTGCCGCCCTTGCCGGGGGTGACGCCGGCAACCATCTGGGTGCCGTAGGCCAGCGCGGCTTCGGTGTGGAAGCTGCCGGTCTTGCCGGTCATACCCTGGGTAATGACCTTGGTGTTCTTGTCGACGAGAATGGACATAGGGAAATCCTAATTCCTGTTCCTGGGGTAGGCCGTGTTACGGCTTGGGAAGCGCCATGGCGCAAATTCCGCGAAGTGCAACCGTCCAAGTCGTAAAATCAACGACCCGATGAGCCGAAACCCCGCCAACCCCATCGAAACGCATCGTCGGGGGCAGGCGGGGCCGGTTCAGTCAGATCAGGCGAGCGAGCTGTCGATGCCCTTGCAGGCAACCAGCAGTTCCTTGACCGCGTCGATCGAAACCTGAAGGCCGGCCTTGGCCTGCTCGTTCAGTTCGATCTCGATCACCTGCTCGACGCCGCCGGCGCCGATCACGACCGGCACGCCGACGTAAAGGTTGTCGACGCCATACTGGCCTTCGAGGTGCGCGGCGCAGGGCAGGACGCGCTTCTGGTCGCCCAGGTACGATTCAGCCATGGCGATCGCCGAGGCGGCCGGTGCGTAGAAGGCCGAGCCGGTCTTGAGTAGGCCGACCACTTCGCCGCCGCCGTTGGCGGTGCGCTTGACGATGGCGTCGATACGCTCCTGCGTGGACTTGCCCATCTTGATGAGGTCGGGAACCGGGATGCCCTTGACGGTCGAGTATTCGACCACCGGCACCATGGTGTCGCCATGGCCGCCGAGCACGAACGAGGTCACGTCGCGGACCGAAACGCCGAATTCCCAGGCCAGGAAGGTCGAGAAGCGGGCCGAATCCAGCACGCCAGCCATGCCGACGACCTTGTTGTGGGGCAGGCCCGAGAATTCGCGCAGCGCCCAGACCATCGCGTCGAGCGGGTTGGTGATGCAGATCACGAAAGCGTCGGGAGCGTTGGCGGCGATGCCTTCGCCGACCGACTTCATCACCTTCAGGTTGATGCCGAGCAGGTCGTCGCGGCTCATGCCGGGCTTGCGGGCGACACCGGCGGTGACGATGATGACGTCTGCGCCGGCGATGTCGGCATAGTCGTTGGTGCCGGTGATCTTGGCGTCGAAGCCTTCGACCGGGCCGCACTGCGACAGATCGAGCGCCTTGCCCTGCGGCAGGCCTTCAGCGACGTCGAACAGGACGATGTCGCCCAGTTCCTTCTGTGCCGCGAGGTGCGCGAGAGTGCCGCCGATGTTGCCGGCGCCGATAAGGGCAATCTTCTTACGAGCCATGTTGCTGCTTGTCCTTCCCACAAGGCGGGCGCTTCGGACGAAATGGCTCCTGCTGTGTCCCGCTAAAGGCAGGTGCCGGTGTTGACGAAGGGCGCCGTACGCCCCTCAATCCGACAATGCAACCGGGAAACGGCCGTCAAAAGGCAGCTGGGCGCAGAAATTAATGATAATAGTTCGCAATTGCAATAGGTCGAGTGAAAGTGCGGGATTAGGCGCAGGAACGCGTGCGAACCCAGCCATTCGGCGCAATCGCGACCGCGCTATTCGCAAGCTCTCAAGCTGGCTGCGGCACGGCGATTCTCCCGCACCGGGATTACGCTGGCAAGAACGTTGCGAGCGAGTCGGCGCGTCGACAAGGCGCGTGGTCGCGAACAATACTGCGGAAACGAGTAAAGAGCGCCGCCGAAGCAAACGCTCTGTGGGTCTGGGCAATATGGAAGGGGAATATGTGTGAGCCCCGCCGATGGCTCAACCGCTGCGCGCAATGCGCTTTTCGAAGGCTTCCGCCATGCGGCGATCAAGCTGGCGACATACCGCGATCCACCAATGGCAGGCCTTGTCATCTCCGGCGAGACGTGCCGCTTCCGCATTCGAGCGGGCGCGGCGGGCGGCAGATAGGCCGTAGACGGCAAAGTGGCGCAATGCCTCGGTCAACATCCGTTGATCATGGCCGTTCTGATTGGCAGCGGAGGGCAGCACGGGAGAGGTGCGCCGTACGGAGCCGTTGTCATTGACGGCATCAAGCGGAGTCCATGAACAGCGCATGCGCATGACCGCCGGTGTCGTCCCGCCCCGGGCGGCGGAAAAGCGGATGGTCATTGTCGCGGGCCCTTTTGTCGTTGTCGCAGGCCCTTTCTGCCACGCTGGGCGCTAAGTCTTCGTGAGGGGCTATGGTTGCCAGAGCGTTATCTTCGTCTTCAGCCCGTCCTTTTCAGGTGCCAGGCGCGGCTATCCATTTGCCGGAATTGGCATATTCGGAGCGAATGCCTTGTGCCTCGGGCAAGTTTTGCGCGCGGTAAAGATTGTCGCCTCCGCGCGCGCGCACTTCTTCGGAATAGCGTGGTGCTGGTGTGCCGTCGGCATTCGTCGTGGCCGGACGAACTGCGGGAGCGGCGACAGGCGCGGCGAAGACGCGTTGCAGGGCAACAGGATCGAGCGCGGCATCTGCCAAAGCAGTCGCGGCCGAGAGATCGCGAGGACGCGGCGCTGCCAAGGGTTCGCCGCCCAGATAGGCGAAGCGGAACGAGCCGGGGGCGCCTGCCGCGCCGTTGAAGCTGTAGAACCGGTGCGCGCCTATCGTCGTGAGGTAGTGAAGGCTTGGTGCCCAGTAGGGATTGATCTGGATCGTGTGATAATGCGTGGCCAGGCCCACCGGCGCATAGACGTCGCCGGCCAGCGCCGAGCGGGCGACGGCGGCGGCGCGGTCCCAGAAGAAACGCTGCGGCGCGCGGGTCAGCGATCCGTCGCAGGCAAACGTGAACTGGCAGCCGGTAGGCCGTTCGGATCCTTCGAACACGACCCCGCAGACCGTCTTGGGATAGGCCGGATGCGCCACGCGGTTGAGCACCACTTGCGCCACGGCGCGCTGCCCGGCGTCTGGTTCGGTTGCGGCTTCGTAATAGATCGCCATGGTCATGCACTGCTGTGCACGCGCGCGGTCCAGCGCCGATCCTTCGAAGCGGAACGGCCGCGCGATCGGGCCTGATGGATTGCTGAAGGCGTTGTCGGTAGTGGTCGTCTGAACGGCGGGTTCCGCTTTCAAGTAGTAATAGGCGGACCCCGGAAAGCTTTCGCCCTTCTGTTCGAACGGCATCGGCAGCACGGATTCGTTTCCGCTCGGCGCATCGCCGATGGAAAATCGGGCCCAGGTACCCGGCTCGGCGAAGGCGGGAAGGGCCATCGCTGCCAGTGTGCAAATCGACAGGGCCCACCGCTTCTGCGCCCGCTTGCGCCGATACCTCCAACCGCCACGCACGGCGAAGTCGCGCGGGAGCGGCTCCATTCCGCGTAGTTTAGGGATGGGGGCGATATCCATCACAAGCAGTCCCAAGGTTCAAGGGTGGCGCGCCTTTTGCGCCTAACGCATCGGGCGGTGTTCCGCATGGGCGGTCTCGGTGGCGTCCCGAAGCGGCACGATATCGGCGGAAAGGATGAAGGAGTGGCGAACGCGCCATTCCGGTCGAATAAATGAGCGGTGCAACGAAAAACGGGCAGGTCGCGCCTGCCCGTTTCCCTTATCCTTGCGTGGTGCCCTTACTTGGAGCCCTGCGTCAGCCCGCGTGCTTCCAGCATTGGTTCCACGCTGGGATCATGCCCGGTGAAATCGCGATACATCTGCGCGAAGTCCTTGGAATGGCCTTGGCCCAGGAAGCTGGCGCGAATGTGATCGCCATTCGCGCGCGTCATGCCGCCATTCTTTTCCACCCAGGCCCAGCCGTCGTGCGCCAGCACTTCGGTCCAGATATAGGCGTAGTAGCCGGCTGCGTAGCCGTTGTCCCAGATATGGCGGAAGTACGGCGTCTTGTAGCGCGGCGGGATCAGGTCCGTGCGCAGGCCGGTCTCTGCGAGCGCCTTGGCTTCGAAAGCCATCGGCGGCTGTGCGGCTTGCTCGGGGCTCAGCGTGTGCCAGCGCATGTCGAGCATGGCCGAGGTCAGCGTCTCGCCCAGGCCAAGGCCCTGGTTGAACTTGCCCGCAGCCTGGATCTTGTCGAGCAGCCCCGCCGGCAGCGGCGCGCCGGTCTGGTAGTGCTTGGCGAAGTTGTTCAGCACCTGCGGAACGGTGGCGAAGTTCTCGTTGAACTGGCTGGGGAACTCCACGAAGTCGCGCGCGGTGTTGGTGCCCGAGAGCGAGGTGTACTTCTGGCTGGCGAAGAAGCCGTGCAGCGCGTGGCCGAATTCGTGGAACATCGTCGTCACATTGTCCCATGTGGCAAGCGGGGGCTGGCCATCGGCGGGCGGATCGATGTTGAGCGTATTGACGATCACCGGCTTGGTGCCGTTGATGTAGGACTGGTCTACGAAGTTGTTCATCCATGCGCCGCCCTTCTTGTTGGGGCGGGCGAAGGGATCGTAGTAGAACAGCGCCAGCGACGAGCCATCCTTGTCGAACACTTCATAGACGCGCATCGACGGGTGATAGCCCGAAAGGTCGGTGCGGCGCTTGAAGGTGATGCCGTAGGTCTGCGTGGCGGCATAGAAAACGCCGTTTTCCAGCACGTTCCACACTTCGAAGTACGGCTTGATAGTCGCTTCGTCGAGGTCGAACTTAGCCTTGCGGACCTTCTCCGCGTAGTAGCTCCAGTCCCAGGGCTGAAGAGCGTCGGTCACGCCATCCGCCTTGGCGGCTTCGGTCAGCAGGCCGGCCTCACGGTCTTGCGTGGCGCGCAGAGCGGGGACGAAGCCCTTCATGAAGTCCATCGCCTGCTTGGGCGAGGTGACCATCTGGTTGTACATGTTGAGCGTGGCGAAATCCGGCTTGCCCAGCAGTTGCGCCTTCTTGGCGCGCGCCACGGCGATCTGGCTGACGATGCCGGTGGTGTCGTACTGGTCGCCCGAACTGGTGCGGTTGATGCTGGCTTCGAACACCTTCTTGCGGCTGTCGCGGTTGGTCAGCTGCGTCAGCACCGGCTGCTGCGTGAAGTTGAGCAGCGGGATCAGGTACTTGCCCGGCTTGCCCTGTTCGGTGGCCCGCTTTGCGGCTTCGGCGATGGCGGCATCGCTCATGCCCTTCAGTGCGGCGGCATTGTCGAACACGACTGCATGCGCGGCGGTGCCGGCGGTCAGCGTCTGCGAGAACTTGGTCTCCAGCGTCGCGATCTCAAGGTTGAGCTTCTTCAGCTCCACCTTCTGCGCGGCCGAGAGCAGCGCGCCGCGATTGACGAACTTCTCGTACGTGGTCGAAAGCAGCATCGCGTCTTCGCCGGTCAGCGCCTTGCCCTCGGCGCTGTCATGCACGGCCTTCACGCGGGCGAAGAGCGCATCGTCGAGATAGATGTCATCGTTGAGCGCGGAAATCTGCGGGCTGAGCGCGGTATCCGCAGCGTCCAGCGTGTCATTGGTGTTGGCCGAGGTCAGCTGGCTGAACACATTGTCCACGCGGTCGTACATGCTGCCCGCGCGTTCCATGGCGACCAGCGTGTTCTCGAAAGTCGGCTTGGCCTTGTTGGTGGCGATCGCCTTGATCTCGGCGCGCTTGATGGCAATGGCGGCTTCGATGGCGGGCTGCCAGTCGCTATCCTTGTACTTCGAGAAGTCCGGCGCGCCGTAGGGCAGGGTGCTGGGCTGTGCGAAGGGGCCGATATAGGCCGGAGCGGCGGCCTTCGGAGCTTCCTTGGCAAATGCAGTCATGGGCATGCCTCCAAGCAGGCCGGCGCCGAGTACAATCGGGGCAGCGGCGGCCATGAGCCGGGTCTTCATCGGTCATTTCTCCTGGCGGCGGCAACCCGGAAATAAGGGGCCGGAAACCGGATCGCAGAGCCGCTTGAATGGCCCCGTCCGGTGCGCCGGAACGGGCGCCGCAATTGGTGGACGGCCGGGGTTGAAGCGCAGAAAATCGCCACTGGCAAGCGCACAGGCGGCCAATCGTGGCAGGTTGCGCAAACACGGTTTCCAGCTTTGCTGATCACCAAGAATCATGACGCCGGGGCGCAACATGCTTGCGCCCCGGCGCCTCGACGGTCGCGGGAAGCCTCTTGAAGAGGCTCTATCGCCGGCGGGGGGATTCCGGCCCGGTCAGTTCGACCGGAAGCGACCGTTCGACCAAATCTGCATAGGGTGATCCCGGCCTTCCTCGTGCTGGCGCACGCGATCTTCAAGCTGGCGATCGAAGATCAGCGATCCGGTGCGGCGTGCAAAGCGGCTGCGGCGGTAAGGAAGTTCTGCGCCGATGTTCATGATCCATCTCCTCTCAAGGCGGCAAACGCGGACTTGTCGGCGTTGGTTCCCGACTTTCGTCCAGTTTCGGGACTATCAGGCGAAGGCGGGAAGAGGAAGCGGAAGGCGCGTTCCGTTCGCCGCATCGGCCAGCGTATGCGCGTCGAGTTCTGCCAGAAATGCGCCCATTGCCTTGCGCAACAGAGCGGTAAGGCCGCAGGCACCCCGCAGCAGGCAATTGTCGCAATCGGCGGGCTGGAGATTGGGTTCCGTGAGTCTCACGACCTCGCCCAGGGTGATCGCAGTGGCCGGCCGCCCAAGGCGGAAGCCGCCGCCGCGCCCGCGCACAGTCTCCAGCAGCCCGGCGTTGCCCAACAGGTTCACCACCTTCATCGCGTGGTTACGCGAGATGGCGTGTGCCTCTGCCACTTGCGCGATCGAGAACAGCCGGTCCGGATCGACGGCGGCGTGAAGCAGGATGCGCAGGGCGTAATCGGTGTGCGCGGTAAGGCGCAATCGCGTTCTCCGGATAAATGATGCTTCGTATTTACATCTTTTCAGGTGGGAGTATAGATGCATTCAGTTTGCATCTTTAAGGACGATTCGAGATGGCTGCTCCCCTCAGCGAAACTACCGTCGCCGTGATCAAGGCCACCGCCCCCGCGCTTCAGCAGCACGGCGTGGAGATCACCACCCGCATGTACGCGCGCCTTTTCGAGAACGAAGATGTGCGCGCCATGTTCGATCAGGCCGCACAGACTTCGGGCGAACAGCCCCGCCGTCTCGCGGCCGCGATCCTTGGCTATGCGCAGAACGTCGACAAGTTGCAGAACCTGACCGGCGCGGTTGCGCGCATGGTGCAGCGCCATGTCGAAACGGGCGTGAAGGCCGAACATTATCCGCTGGTGGCCGAAGCGTTGCTTCCCGCGATCCGCGACGTTCTGGGGGAAGCCGCGACCGACGAAGTGCTCGCCGCGTGGGGGGAAGCGTACTGGTTCCTCGCCGACATTCTGATCGGCAAGGAGGCCGATGCCTACGCCGAACTGGAAACGGTTTGACTCCTATCGTGTGCCGACGCCGCGCTCGAACTGGGATTGCAGGTTTGTCAGTGCCGCAGGGGTGACCGGTGGCAGTTCCTCCGCCGCCTTGCCCTTGCGCAGGGCGGCGCGGTCCTTTTCTGAAGGCTGCACTATGCGGACGCGAACGGCAGCCTTGCCCTTGGCCCGGATGCCCAGTGCCTCGGCGGCTCCGCGCGACAGGTCGATCACGCGGGCACTATCCCCATAGGGCCCCCGATCGTTGACGCGCACCAGGATGCGTCGGCCGGTGTCGAGCGAGGTAACCTCGACATAGCTGGGCAGCGGCAGGGTCTTGTGCGCCGCGGTGATCCAATCCGGGCGGAAGCGTTCGCCATTGGCAACCTGGTTGCCGGACTCTTGCCCGTACCACGTGGCATAGCCGAGCACGTCATAGGCTGGTTGGTTGGCCGGCGTATAAGTGACACCGCGCACCTTGTAGGGCGGGCCGACGCGCACGGGCGTATCGCTGACCGCGCGGAACTTTGTGCCGCCGCCGCAGGCTGCCAGCGCCGAAATCAGTACAATTGCAAATATGGGCTTGAGCGCCCCCGTTAAACTGCCGCTCATGCCCGATCCCTAGCGTTGCTTGCGGTGCACTGTCCAATCGGCCTGACGCCGGGGAAGGGCGGATTAGCGGAACCACGGGCCGGTTCGGCCGGTTGTCCACCGCTGAAGGAGTGACGCATGTTCAAGTCGATAGCCGTGGCCGCGCGGGACCGGGGGCGAATGGCGGAAGTCTCCGCCGTGATCGCGCGTTTCGGGCTGGAATCGCTGGCCGTGCGGCTGGGGATCGGGGAGGGCGATGACAGCGCTGGCACAGAGGCGCGGGATCTGCCCAGTCGCACCCGGCGCGGACTGGAGGCACTAGGGCCGACTTACGTGAAGCTGGGCCAGATCCTGGCCACTCGGCGCGACTTGCTGCCCGACGCCTGGATCGCCGCTTTCGAGCAGTTGCAGAGCGACGCGCCGCGTGTGCCGTTCGAGGATTTGCGCGGTGAGGTGGAGGCGGCGCTGGGTGAGCCGCCGGAAAGCGCGTTCGCCTGTTTCGATACCGAACCGCTTGCGGCCGCCTCCATCGCGCAAGTCCACCGTGCGCGCCTGCATGATGGCGGTGAGGTGGTGGTGAAGATCCGCCGACCGGGGATCCGCGCGCGGATGGAGGCGGACCTCAGGCTCATGCGGCATCTCGCCGCGCTGGCGGAAGCGCGTAGTACCGCGGTACGCAGGATGAAGCCGGCCGCCATGATCGAGCAGCTTGGCCGCGAAATTCTGGACGAACTCGATTTCACCAATGAGGGTCGCAATGCCGATCTGTTGCGGGCCGATCTTGCTTCGCTGGATCGCGTTACCGTGCCGCGTATCCATTGGCAGTGGACCGGCGAACAAGTGCTGGTCATGGACTATATCGACGGGTTGCCGCCGCGCGACCCGGACGCGTTGAGAGCGGCCGGCATCGATCCGTCGCGTATCGCCTCGCTCGGGGCGGAACTGGTGCTGGAGATGGTGCTGGTCAATGGGCGGTTCCATGCTGATCCGCATCCGGGCAACCTGTTATGCCTGCGTCCTGAAACCGCAGGGAGCGATGGGCTGGCGCTGCTCGATCTGGGCTCGGTCGGCTTTGTCAGTCCGCGCCGACAGCATGAATTTCTGACCTTTGTACTCGCCTTGCGCAGTGGCGATCCTGGCGGTGTGGCGGACATGCTCGCCACATGGTCGGAAGGTGGCGATGTTCCGCGTGAAAAGCTGCTGCGCGCTTCCGAACGGCTTGTCGCGCGGCATGGCACCGGGGCCTTGGTGCTGAACGCTATGGTAGCGGACTTCTTTCCACTCCTGCGGCAGGAGGGGCTGGTCCTGCCGCCCGATCTTGTGCTTATCTTCAAGGCCATGGTGACGATGGACGGCGTGCTTGCCGGGATCGCGCCGGATTTCGACTTGTCGGATGCCTTGGAACGGATGCGGGGCAAGCTCGTCGCCTCGCGGCTTTCGCGTCTTGCCGCGCCGGACAAGCTGGAAACCGCACTGCTGGAATTCTCGCGCCTTGCAGAGGAAGCGCCGCGCTTTCTGCGGGCGGCCTCTTCGCGAATGGAGGCTCCATCCCCTCCGCCCCGCGATGAGGGCACGGCCAAGGCTATTCGGTTGGCCGGGTGGCTGGTCGGCGGAGCGGTGGTGTTCCACGCGCTCGCCGACCTGCTCGTTCACTGGACTTGAGTTGCTGGCGGGAGTTACTGGCGTGCGCCCTCGGACTTGTCGCGCGCGGCCTTGAATTCGGAGCCCGGCTTCCACTGCGGCCACTTGGCCGAATTGGCGAGTTCCTCGCCGATGGTGCGGATCAGCTCCACGTCCTGCACGGCGCCTTCCATCTTCCAGTCGGGCGACCACGCATCGCAGGCCTGGTGGTAGCACTGGCCGGTATAGGCATCGATCCACGCCTGCCCCGCCTTGATGCCGCCCTGCTTCAGGTCGGAGGCGCCGGCGATGCCCATCATCAGCATGACCGGCACGCCGCGCTTGGCGAAGGAGAAGTGATCGGCGCGGTAGAACAGCCCGCGCTCGGGCAGGCTTTCCGGCGTGACGCGGCGGCCCTGCGTGGCGGCGACGCGGGCCATGTCATCCTCCAGCGTGTCCTGCCCCTTGCCGATCAGCGTCACGTCGTTTGCGGCACCGGCCGTCTGGAGCACATCGATGGTGAGATTGGCGACAGTCTTTTCCATCGGGAACACCGGGTTGGCGGCATAGAATTCCGAGCCCAGAAGCCCGCGCTCCTCGGCCGACCACGCGGCGAAGACCACCGTGCGTTGCGGCGCGGCTTCCGCTTTCATGACGCGGGCAATGTCGAGAATGCCGGCGATGCCGATGCCATCGTCATTGGCGCCGGCGCGGTAGATGCGGCCCTGCGCATCGGGGGCACCCTTGCCATAGGCGTCCCAGTGGGCGCCGAACATCACCACTTCGTCCTTGCGTGTGGTGCCGGGAATCTGTGCCAGCACGTTGTGGCTCATGACTTCTTCGTGGTTCACCGGCACGTCGGCATCGAAGGTCACGCCCTTGAGTTCCACGGGCTTGAAGTTCGGGCTGCGCGCGGCGACCGACAGCTTGGCAAGGTCCAGCCCGGCCGAGGTGAACAGCCGCGTGGCCGCATCGCCTGACAGCCAGCCCTGAAGAGCAAGGCTGGTGAGGTGGTCCGGCTGGCGCACGATGTCGTAATTCTCGCCGCCCGGGCTGGTGACGACGTTCCAGCCATAGCCGGCACCGGCAGTGTCATGGACGATCAGCGCGCCGATGGCGCCCTGGCGTGCGGCTTCCTCGAACTTGTAGGTCCAGCGGCCGTAGTAGGTCATCGTCCGGTCGCCGAACTTGCCTGCGGCCGGCTCGCCCTTCTTTGCGTAGAAATCCGGGTCGTTGATGAGGAAGACGACGACCTTGCCCTTGAGGCCCATACCCTTGAAGTCGTCCCAGCCGCGTTCGGGCGCGTTTACGCCGTAGCCGACGAAGACCACCGGAGCCCCGGCGATACGCGCGCTGTCGTCCGGGCGGATGGTGGAGATATAGATGTCCTTGGCCACCGTGACGGGCATCGTGCCCTTGGGGCCGCCGAACGCCAGCGTTTTAGGCGTGCCCAGCTTGGTGTGCAGCAGCGGCACCTTCTGCACCCATTGCCCGTCAGGTCCTGCTGGCTGGAGGCCAATGTCCTGGAAACGTGCGATCAGATAGCCGATCGTGCGCTCTTCGCCCACGGTGCCCGGCGCGCGGCCTTCGAAAGTGTCGGAGGCGAGTGTCTTCACATCGGCGACCATCCGGTCGGGATCGATCGCTTCCTTCGCGATGGCAGGGTGGGACACGGATGCGAGCAGCGCTGCAATGGCCATGGCGGGGGGCGCCAGAAGGGGGGATATTTTCATGGCACCCGCTTTTAGGCGCGGAGGCAGGGGAGGCAAGGGCGCTTAACGCAAGTCCAGCACCATGAACTGATTGTGCGGGCTCGATTCGTAGTCCGCGAAGGGCGGGCAGGAGATGAAGCCGCTTTTGCGGTAGAGGTCGATGGCAGGTTGGTGAAGCGGTGCGGTGCCGGTCTCAAGATAGAGCCGCTGCAGCCCTCGGTTGCGTGCCTCCGCAACGACGTGGTCGATCAGCGCGCGGCCGACGCCGGTGCCCCGCGCCTCGGGCGCCGCGCGCATCGATTTCACCTCGCCGGCGTCATCGCTCAACAGCTTGAGCGCCGCGAATCCCGCCAGCTTCTCGTCGCGCCACGCGGTCCAGAAGGTGACTTCCGGTTCGGACAGGCCGCTGGCGTCGAGTGCGAAGGCCTGTTCGCCCATCACCGAGGCCAGTTCGGCAAGGTGATGGGTGAGCAAGTCGGCAACGTAAGGTGCGGCCGGGTCGTCGACCCGTAATTCCAAACCCGTCACTTCGGCTGATAGGTCTGTTCCGGGCCCGGGAAGGCGCGCGCGCGAACTTCTTCGGCGTATTTGGCGGCAGCTTCGGAAACCAGCGTAGCCATGTCGGCATAGCGCTTCACGAAACGGGGTACGCGGTCGAACATGCCCAGCATGTCCTCGGCGACCAGCACCTGCCCATCACACTGTGCGGAGGCGCCGATGCCGATCACGGGGATTTCAAGGCTATGGGTAAGCGAGATGGCGATGGGTTCCAGCACGCCTTCCACCACCACGGAGAACGCGCCGGCCTCGGCCACGGCTTTGCCGTCGGACACGATCTTGGCATGTTCTTCCTGGCTGCGGCCGCGCGCGCCATAGCCGCCCAGCGCATTTACGGCCTGCGGCGTGAGGCCAATATGCGCCATCACCGGAATGCCCCGGCTGGTAAGGAATGCGATCGTTTCCGCCATGGCGACGCCGCCTTCCAGCTTCACCGCCGCGCAGCCCGTCTCGGCCATGATGCGCGCAGCCGAAGCGAAAGCCTGCTGCGGGCTCCCTTCGTAAGAGCCGAACGGCATGTCGACGACGACAAGCGAATGATAGCTGCCGCGCACGACGGCGGCGCCATGCGCAATCATCATGTCGAGCGTGACGGGCAGGGTGGAAGGCAGGCCGTAGATCACCTGTGCCAGCGAATCTCCGACCAGCAGCATATCGCAATGCTCGTCGAGGATTTGCGCTTGGCGGGCGGTGTAGGCGGTCAGCATGACCAGCGGATCGGCGGTGATGCCGCCGGCCTTGCGGCGCTGGATGGCGGGAACCGTCAGGCGCTTCATCGGCGCCGGGGTGGGATTGGCGCGGCTGGTCGCGGTATCGAGCTGGAAGGTCGTGGACATGACCGGCCTTCTAGCCGCCCCGGTCCCGTGCGAAAACCCCGGAACCGCGATACATGCGCCGGCACATCGGTCGGCCCACGTCGACAGGATGCAGTAATATGGGGAACCAACCGCCTTAACGCTTGCGATACGGCCGCAGCACGCTAGCGTCGCCGTCATACAAGAACTCGGGGGTCCAATAATGTTCGGACGCGTAAAACCGCTGGACGCCATTCTGGCGACCGCGGAAAAGAAATCTCTCCACAGGACGTTGGGGCCTGTGCAACTGACGCTGCTCGGCGTCGGCGCAATTATCGGCACCGGCATTTTCGTTCTCACCGCCGCCGCGGCCCAGAAAGCTGGCCCCGGCATGATGTGGAGCTTCGTGATTGCCGGCGCCATCTGCGCGGTCGCGGCGCTCTGCTATTCGGAACTGGCCTCGATGGTGCCGGTTTCGGGCTCCGCCTATACCTACAGCTACGCCGTCGTCGGCGAACTTCTGGCCTGGATGGTCGGCTGGGCGCTGATCCTGGAATATGCGGTTGCCGCCTCGGCCGTTTCGGTCGGCTGGTCGGGCTACTTCATGGGCCTCTTGAAAAGTCTGACGGGGTTCGAGTTACCCGCCTTACTATCCTCAGGCCCGGCATGGTCGCTTTCGGGCGTCGATTTCAGCCACGGCATCATCAACGTCCCCGCCATCTTCGTGGCGCTGGCGGTGACGGCGCTGCTGGTGATCGGCACCAAGGAAAGCGCCACTTTCAACGCCGTCCTTGTCGCCATCAAGGTTAGCGCGCTGACCATGTTCATCATTTTCACCCTGCCGATGATGAAGGGCGAACACTTCGCGCCTTTCGCACCCAACGGCTGGTTCGGCCCGGCAGGCAGCAGCGGCCTTGGCATCGTGGGCGCGGCGGCGTCGATCTTCTTCGCCTATGTGGGCTTCGACGCGGTTTCCACCGCGGCTGAGGAAACCAAGAACCCCCAGCGCAACGTGCCGATCGGCCTGATCGGTAGCCTTGCGCTGTGCACCGTGTTCTATCTGCTGGTCGCAGGCGGCGCCATCGGCGCAGTGGGCGCGCAGCCCACCGCTCTTGGTGTGCAGCCGGGTTCGGCCGAATTCGCCGCCCAGTGCGCCGCGCTTGCCAAGCAGGACCAGGTGCCGCTGGTGTGCTCGAACGAGGCGCTGGCCCACGTTCTGCGCTCGATCAATTACACGGTTGCGGGTGACCTTATCGGCCTTGCCGCAAACCTTGCGCTGCCGTCGGTTATCCTGATGATGCTCTATGGCCAGACCCGCATCTTCTTCGTGATGGCGCGCGACGGTCTGCTTCCCGAGAAGCTGGCGACCGTCCACCCCAAGTGGAAGACGCCGCACATCGTGACGATCATCACCGGCGTGTTCGTGGCTATTGCCGCGGCGCTGCTGCCGGTCGGCCAGCTGGCCGACATCTCCAACTCGGGCACGCTGTTCGCGTTCCTGATGGTGTCGATCGCGGTGCTGATCCTGCGCGTGCGCGATCCGAAGCGTCACCGCCCGTTCCGCACGCCGCTGGTGTGGCTGGTCGCGCCGATCGCGATCCTGGGCTGCGTGATCCTGTTCTTCAACCTGCCGTTCGAAGCGATGATGGTGCTCCCCGTGTGGGGTGGCATCGGCCTGATCGTCTACTTCGCCTATGGCTACCGCAAGAGCCACATCGGCCAGGGTATCGTGGACGTTCACGAGGTTGACGCCGATGCGCCGCCGCAGCCGGTTCCGCCGGTGTAAGCCAGGCCACGCATGGCAAAAACGGAAAAAGGGGGCTGTGCGGCCCCCTTTTTTCTTATGCGGGATTTGAACGGCTCCTTAAGCTCCACAAGCTATCAAGAATTTACCCACAGCACGATCCACAGGCGGCGCGGTGTCGCAGTAAGAGCAAATTAACCAGTTGGTGGCACCTCTAGCACCAGGCATAGGCAAAAAATTCAGGCACCGTCATGGCAATCATCAAAGCCTTGATTCCGGCATTCCTGCTCACGTGGGTGGTATCGCTGGTTATTGGTTCCCAAGGCTCGCGCGGTGGGATGCTGGCGATCACTCACACACTTTACGAAGGGCATGAGCTTTATTGGTCCTGGCCGCTGTTCCTCGGCGCCACCGGGCTTGCCTGGGCGATCTTCTCGCTGCTCGATTAGCTCTGGCCGGAGCGAAGCGGCGGGGACGGCGTTGAGGGTGCATGTCCTTTCCCGTAGACCGCATAACAGTCTCGCTCCTGGTATTCGCCTGCCTGGCACTTGCCGGTCTGAACTGGCTGCATGATCATCCGGGCGACAATCCCTGGGCGCCGCTTACGTTGGATGAGCAGCCGGGCTGGGCAACAGATCGCAAGCTGGCGGCGCTGCGTGCCGATTCTACCGAATGCCGCGCCTTTCTGGAACGAAGCTCATTACCTAACGCGCCGCTGCCACCGGAAGGCTCGGGCGCGTGCCGACGCGAGGACCGCGGCATTCTCTCGCTGCCCGACGTCAGGCTGAAACCGCAGCGCGTGGAAGCGACCTGTGCGGTGGACGCAGGCTTGGCATTTTGGCTTCGGCATACCGTCGAGCCGCAGGCGAAAGCGATGTTCGGCAGCCGCGTTGCCCGGATTGAGCATCTGGGAACCGTGAACTGCCGCCGGATCGGCAACGGCGACAGAGGGGCATGGAGCGAGCATGCCACGGGCAATGCCATCGACATCTCTGCCTTTGTGCTGGAAAACGGACGCCGCATCGAGGTCAAGCGCGACTGGAAAGGGGGCGTGGACGATGCCGCCTTCCTGCACGTGGTGCGCGACGGGGCCTGCGACACTTTCGCTACGGTGCTTTCGCCCGACTATAACGCGGCCCACGCCGATCATCTGCATCTCGACCAGGCAAGGCGCTTGGGTGGGTGGCAAGCCTGTCGCTAGCCGTCCGGCGGAATGACAACCGATATGGCGCCAAGCCTCATTCCAGCAGAAAAGACTTAGGCGGGCGTATTGGACCGATGTCGCCCAATGGCAAGGCAGATGGGGCGGCGTTGCGGGAAGTCGTGAATGTGCGGGTGGTAGTGCCGATAACCGCCAGACCGAACGGCAGGCGGGCCTTGGCCTCCAGTTCGATCCCGCGCACGCGGCCCTCGCCGGTTTGGACGAAACAGGTGGAAGTGCCGCATAGCGTCCCTGCGGGATCGGGCGCCATCACGTTCTGTTGGGTGATCTGGTAACCACCCAACGTCACGTAGATGCCCTTATGCTGGTAACGCAGGCTGATGTTCACCGAATGAATGCCTTGGAAATCCGCGATCGGTTCAGCAGCGGGGATCTCACGGGGTACCGCTTTGGCATGTTGCAACCAGCCAAGCCTCATCGCGGCACCGCCAGCAAACTTGATCGGCCCGGAATAAACACTGCAAAGGGATGTTGTCGCTGTCGCGCCGCTCTCATTTGATCGTGCTCATGATGAAACTCGTCTCGATCGACGCGACACATTTAAGGCGGGCGATCTTCTGCTTCACGAACTGCTCATAGTCCTCCAACCCGCGAGCCCTGACTTTCAGTACATAGTCTGGAGAGCCGGTGACGAGATGGCATTCGGCCACTTCGTCCCACCCGCGTACCGCGTCCTCGAACATCAGGATTTCATCCTCATGCTGGCGTGACAGGCGTATCAGGACGAGAGCGCGGATCGACCAGCCTTCCACGGCCGGATCCACGCGGGCAGTATAGCCCTGAATGATTCCGGCCTCTTCCATCCGGCGTACGCGCCGCAAGCAGGGCGATGCGGAAAGCCCCACCCGCTCAGCCAGTTCCGCATTCGAGATTCGTCCTTCGCATTGAAGGACCTGAAGAATTCGGCGGTCCGCCGAGTCAGCAATTTTCTGCGGCACAAAATCAACTTTCAGCTACTTTCTGCCAATAACGATGGCATTCGAGGCGAGATTTCGCAAACATTGACCTCGCAACTGCTGTTAGTCTGCCGAAGACCGGCCTTGTCCAGCCAGGCCAACCATTCTGCCAGGAGAGTTGAAATGACGGCGCCCCGCGAGAGCAAGACCAGGATTGGTGAACAGGCGCTGCATCCCGAAACCCTGATGCTGAATTACGGTTACGACCCCCTCCTATCGGAAGGTGCTGTAAAGCCTCCGGTATTCCTGACGTCGACTTTCGTTTTCCCAACGGCGGAAGAGGGCCGGGATTTCTTCGACTATGTCGCAGGCCGCAAGGATCCGCCGCCGGGGCAGGGGCGGGGTCTTGTCTATTCGCGGTTCAACCACCCCAACAGCGAGATCGTGGAAGATCGCCTTTCGGTCTACGAAGGCGCGGAGGCCGGCGTGGTCTTCTCTTCCGGGATGGCTGCGATCACGACGACCATTCTGGCCTTCGTGCGACCCGGCGATGTGATCCTGCATTCCCAGCCGCTCTATGGCGGCACTGAAACGCTGCTGGCCCGCACACTGGCGAACCTTGGCATCAAGGCGGTGGGGTTTGCCGATGGACTTGACGAAGAAGCCATTGCGGCCGCGGCACGCCACGCCGCCACGTTGGGGCGCGTTTCGATGGTGCTGATCGAAACGCCCGCAAACCCGACCAACAGCCTGGTCGATATCGAGCTTCTGAAGCGCATGTGCGACAAACTTGCCGATGAAGAAGGGCGCCGTCCGCTGCTCGTCGTCGACAATACTCTGCTTGGTCCGGTCTACCAGCATCCGCTGCGACATGGCGCGGATATTTCCCTCTATTCGCTCACCAAGTACGTGGGCGGTCATTCCGATCTTGTCGCAGGGGCGGCACTCGGATCGGCAAGCCTGATGCGCGAAGTGCGTTTGCTGCGTAGTGCCATCGGTACGCAATTGGATCCGCATAGCTGCTGGATGTTGAGCCGTTCGCTGGAAACATTGGGGCTGAGGATGGATCGCGCCAATGCGAATGCAGCGAGGGCGGCGGCATTTCTGCAATCGCACCCCAAGGTGATGGGCGTGGCTTATCCGCCCTATTATCCAGAAGGTTCGCGAGCTGCGGAGGTTTTTGCCGCGCAATGCAGCGGGGCCGGGTCCACGTTCTCGTTCGATATACAGGGCGGGCAGCCAGCGGCCTTCCGCTTTCTGAACGCGCTTCAGATATTCAAGCTGGCGGTCAGCCTGGGCGGCACGGAGTCGCTGGCGAGCCATCCCGCCACCGCGACGCATTCCGGGGTCCCGTTGGATGTTCGCGATCGCATCGGGGTGCTGGAGGCGACCATCCGCCTGTCTATCGGCATCGAGCATGCAGACGATATCGTTGCCGATCTTTCGCAAGCGCTGGACGCGGCCTGACCGGTTTCGAGGGGCGGGCCTGCCTGGCTCGTCCCTCGCCCTGTCGGAGATCATATAAGTTCATGCCTGAAAAATCGGCGAAAATACGCCGCTTTTAAGGCTTTTGGGAGGGGCGCTTGGCGCACAGGGCGTTCGTCAAAATCACCAATTAAATCTTGATTTAAAAGAGAAAATTTAATCGCGTTCTTTCGCGATACCCCGCATTGTACCCACTCGACGGTGGGCTAGTTGCAGGAAATCGAGCCCACATTTTACTGGGTAGCGAGAATTTCCGAATCACTTTCTCCATCGTAGCACGTTGGCTTCGATTGGCAGATCGGGGCGTCATTCCCGGCGTCGTTTGACACCCCGAAACCGGACAGTCAGCGTCGGTAGGGCAGAGCCAACACGGTGGGCCGCAAATTGCGGATTGGCTCGCTGGTCCGAGCGCTTCGAATTGCGGGCCCATCTCTTAACAGGAACGCGTCGAATTGATCCAGGGCTGTGTTCACCAGCGAATATTGGGTGTGACAACGTGGCAATGGAGAGACGTATCCACTGCCACGCGGCCAAAACATGGGGCTTTAAGGCCGTTTCCCGATGCTGATGCCCGTCATTTTTCCGACCGCAGGGTCGTTGATATTAAATACCGCTGCATACTCCTGCGCCTTGTCTCCATAGAACCGCCCAGTCAGATCGCCGCCGCCCCCATTCCGCAAAGCAACGAATGCGGCGGTATAGGCATCGATTGTTCCGTTGAAATCATACCTGCCCAGTGCAGTCGAACTGCCATCAGCATTAACTCGGGTGGGCAGCAGAGTGGACGACAGCGCTCCCGTGGCGAAATTAGCGGACAATTCCGATTGCCCCGTTACGGAAGCAATCGGCCCGGTGCCATCGAAGACGTCACCATAGAGAAGGCCCGTGTAAGTTGCGCTGCCGGTTCGCGGCATTTGGTCGGCAGGCGTGAAATTGCCAAAGCCAACATAGTTGACGGCCTTCCCCGTGACGTTGTCATCCAAATCCGTTCGGATGGAAAGAACGCGCATGAAACTTGCGTACGTGAATTCGATGCCGTCTGCCCGGCCATCGAACACGCCTATCGAATATTGCGCCTTGCCATCAAAAGTGCGGAGCGCAGCGCCATAACTGCGCAGATCGCCCGCATCCTTGTCGGGCGTGCGGTTTTCAGGGCCGAACGAAAACGAGAACGTGTCCAGGCCATTACCCAGGTAGGTGTATGTCTGGCTATCGGCATCATAGATGAGCGCCTCGCCAACCGGATTGCTCATGGGGGCTGGAGTAGACGATGCCACAACCGTTCGGAACCGTGTCGTGCCTTTCAGGTTGGCAAGGGTATCGTTCACCCCTGTCGCCGTTACGGTGTAACCTGCGAAAGCCAGACTGAAGAAAAGCGGGTTGGAGTTGCCGTAAAGCGTTCCACCAATCTCTTGCGACTTGGGGCCATAGAACGAGCCGGTGAGATCACCCGCATATGCGTCTGCAGAGCCCGCTGTGGCCGTGAACGTGCCAGTGAAGCGATTTGCAGTCGAGGAGATCCTCCCCTGCGCTTTCACCTCGCCGGGATTTTCAACACCTGTGATGCCCCCGCTGGGCCAGTTGTATGACGAGGTCTTGCCGGAAATGTCGACCAATCCCCCTGCGAAATCGACCAAGGCGGTTCCCGAACCGGACATTTGCAAGAGGCTGTCTGTCGCTTTCGAGGTGCGAGTGCCGACAAAAGAGAGCGCGTATGAGGCACTGCCCGCTCGGGGGATGGACGATGCCTCGCTGGGCGACCCGAAAACAAAATCCATTGCCTCGAAATCATCCAGCCCCGTCGTAACGTCGCTTGTCTTCGAGAGTACTTGTCCCAGCACGACGTATTCAGGCGCAGTGGTCCATTCTGATCGATTTCCCCACAATATCTCTAGACGCGTAAGGTTTTTGCCGTCGGATTTCTCATATCGGGAGAGATTGCTTGCCGGTGCAAGCAAGTCTGTCGGCAAAAAAATGATCGCATCCCCATCGGTAGTGATAGTCATGCTGCCCGTATCGGCGTCATAAGCAATGCTTGCTTCTTCGGCGGTTGAGCCTGAGGCCGACTTTATGCGGCCGACATCGTACTTTGCCTGCGAAACATTGGCGTCCGTCACGAATTGCGATGTGACGGTGGGCTGCCCGATTATCTTTGTTGGAGTTGGAGTCGGAGTGGGCGTAGGAGTGGGCGTGGGCGTGGGCGTGGGCGTGGGTGTGGGTGTTGGCGCAGGAGTCGGGGTTGGCGAGGGGGTGGAATTGACGCCGCCGGCGCCGCCACCACCGCAGGCAGCAAGTGTCAGGCTGAGCACTGTCAGCGAAGTCATCGTCATCAGCTTGCAAGAATGGATTGAACGCACAAGTTGCCCCCTCAAAACGCCGACGTGATGCCAAATTCAGCGGCCACGCGGCGGTAGTCATAAATTTCGATGGAAGAGCGGTTTCGCTCCCATTTAACGCGAACCACCGGGGCGAAGCGACCCAGATGCAACGTCCTCAGCGTGGCCGCAATGCTGGCGCTGTACCGGTTTTCAATGCGGCGGTCAGGATACAGGAATAGGCGCCTATCGGCTTCCAGGTGGCTATATCCCAGCGTGCCGACCACCGTGGTGCGGCCAAGCTCACGGAACAGGTAGATCGAGGTCCCGCCGCTGGCCAAAGAATAGCCGGGGTCTCGCGCGGCTTCCCGGAACCCGACAATCTGAAGGCCTCCCCCTGACCTCGCACCGAAAGCGCGGTCGAGTGCTGCTGACAGCGTGAAGTCGTCAGCAGTCTGGAGGGCATTTTGCTTGTTGGTAATATGCGCAATGCCTCCGTCGATGCGGACTTGGCTGCGTTTGCCGGACGGGCGCTGCCAAGTGACATAGCCGCCGACCTTTGCGCTGTAGAGATCGCGACCATACCAGCGCCATGCTGGGCCTGCCGAAAAGGTCAGCTGGTTGCCGTTCCAGTTGTATTGCGGACCGGCCTCAATCCCGGTGGTAATATCGTTGAAGTCGGCATCGCCATAAAGCATTGCACTGCCTGAGACTCTGACAAGAAGGTCAGCGCCGGGCTCGATGCCGATCCGAGAATAGGCCTGGCCTTGCGCGTCTATGCCCAAACCCGACTTCGCCTTTGCATCTTTGCCGAGCGTGAAGTCGCCGATAACCGTGCCCAGCGTATCTGATCGCGTGGCGCGATTGATGTTGCTGTCCGGAGCGAGCGCTAGTTCGAAGGAGCCGCCGAATGGCTTTCGAGCATCCAGCGCGCGCGAATAAAAGCGTACTAGCTGTTCCACCGCGCGCGGAAGGCCGGCTGCCTCGGCGGCGCGCAATTCCTTCCGCGCCGCTCCGAAATTACCAAGCGCAGCGTGCATTCGTGCAAGCTCAAGGCGTACGCGTGCGGCGCCGGGCTTGTCGTCGAGGATCCGGCGAAACTCGAAGGCGGCTTCTGAATAGCGTTTGAGCTGGTCAGCCAACATCATTCCGAGACGAAATCTCGCTTCCGTGCGGATCTCCAGATTCGGATCATGGCTGAGGGCGCGATAAGCCATCTCCGCAGTCGCGAAATCGCGTTTGCTGAGCGCTTCCTCTGCAAGCGCAAAAACCTGCGACGCAGAAAGCCCTGAACTGGCGGTTTTTGGCGCGCCAACTGCCGCGACAGAGGCACTCCGGCTGTCTGTCACTTGAGCGCCAACGCTGGTTGCAAGGCCCGCCAAGACCGTTGCCACCAACAATCGCTGAATTTGAATGTCACACCCCTGTCTGGGGGCGATTTAGCGGACGAAGAAGCCGCTTGTCTAGAAAGTGCCTTTTCGGCTCGCCGCAGAACGCATTCATGACAAATATTGTCATTATCGCCGGAATGGCGTCTCCCACCTCATCCTTGTAACCCGACTTAAGCCTCCGGTTGACAACCGCCCGCATTGCGATCGTTCGGCGGGATTTTGGCGATCCTGGAAGCCGCCTGTCCGCTTTCCTAGCCAACCTCAAAGGATACCTGCGGGTAGCATCTTTTTGATGCCCGATCCGCCCCAACATCCCGGTCATATGCGGCGCTCAGCAGCGCTGCCGAAAGCGCAACTGCAGAATTTCAGCGTTTCAACCGGAAATCTGCCGTTCCGGACCCGGGCGGTTGCTGCCGGCAATCGCGAGCCCAAGCTCGCTCAAACTTCAACGGTCTTTACCTTGATGATGTGATCTGGTGACACAATCCAATTGCGCTGCATGTCCCGGCAGGTATACGGTGTATACATGGAGACGAGAGAGCGCATCCTTTCGGCCGCCTGGCGGCAATTCGAGACCGTTGGTGAGGCAGGCCTGTCGTTGCGCAAGGTGGCGGGAGAAGTTGGTGTCACGCCGATGGCGATCTATCGCCACTTCGAAAATCGGCAGTCGCTGATCGACGCTTTGGTTGCTGAAGGCGTAGCCGAATGGCGAAGGAGAGTGGACGCCATCAGTAGTCGACCCGCGCGGGAATGGCTCGAGGCAATCGGTGAGGCATACCTCGCCTATGCCCTCGATGCGCCTGCACGGTTTGACGCGGCTTTCATGGTCTATTCCGACAAGGCGCTCAAATATCCGGATGATTTTCTTGCCGGAGGATCGCCAGCGGTATCGCTGCAAATGCGTCTGATCGCCGAGTTCGCAGGCCCGGACCGCGCGGGTGAGATCATGGTTGCGGTCGCCGCCCTGGGGCAGGGGCTCATTTCTTTCCATCGGGCAGGGCGAGTTTCCGGCGATGTCGAGGACTTTAAGGCCTTCTACCGAAATACGATGCGCCGTCTGATCGAAAGTCAGGTACGGGAGGGCAGGGCATGATCGTCTGGCTGGTTGCAACGCTACTTTCTGCGGCGGGATTTTTCCTGTCGCTGGGGCTCGGCGAACATTGGTATCTCGCCTGGATCGCTCCGGTTCCGGTGCTGTGGTACGCCTTTTCTGGAAGGCAAGCGGGTGCGACTTTCCTGGCGGCCTTTGCCAGTTATGCGCTTGGAACGAGCAACCTGCTGGGCGCATACGGCTCGATCATGCCCGTAGCGGTACTTGCACAGATACTGTGCGGCCCTGCGTTGATTTACGGGCTGACAGTGATGATTGCACGGCGCGTTCACTTACGGCTTGGGGCAATGGCGGGTGTGTTCGCTTTTGCCACCGGGTTTGCGGCAGCCGATTACCTGCTCTCGTTCGCCCCGGCCGGCGGCGCGGTAATGTCTCCCGCCAACTCTCAGGTCGATATGCCTATGATGGCGCAGTCCGCTGCTTTGGGCGGCTTCGCCGCAGTGACTTTCTTGATCGGACTGGTCGCCGCTGCTCTCGCTGAAAGTTCCAGGCAGCGCAGTGTCCCCTGGCTGATTGCAGCAGTCTCGATCTTCGCCCTCAACGCCGGTCTCGGGGGATGGCGTGCGACCAACCAAAGCGAGGGTTCGATACGCGTGGCACTGATGGCGGGCAACAGCCTCGTCGGTGACACCGGCCAACTGGACGAGGCGCGAACGCGGCTGATATTTGCTCGATATGCGAAAGGAATCGAGGCGCTTGCCGGAAAGCGCGTTGCTCTCGTCTTGCTGCCTGAAAACAGTGCTCGCCTGGCGCCGCAATGGGGGGCTGCAGCGCTTGCGCCTGTAGACGCCGCAGCGCGCGCCATCGGCGCGGTGGCGCTTGTTGGATACAATGGCGATTTCGCGGGCGCGCGGCGCAATCTCGTGACTGTGCTCGGCACCATCAAAGATACAGCCACACCTAATCCGACTTACGCCAAGCGGCATCTGGTGGTCGGCCTGGAGACCCGATATTTCACGCCCGGCACTGGATCCCTCATGCTTCCGGGCGGCATAATGCCGGAAATCTGCAAGGACATGGATTTTCATGCCACGATCCGGAAGGATGCAGCGGCCAACCATCCGGCCATGCTTGCGGTACCTGCATGGGATTTCGGCAGCGATGCCTGGGCGCATGCTAGGCCGGCTATCCTGCGCTCCATCGAGACAGGGACACCGCTCGCGCGAAGCGCGCGGGATGGTCTGCTCACACTCAATGACCGCTATGGACGGCTGATAACGAAGCAGGTGGTTGGGGAGGGGCTGACCGTGGTGATCGGTGAATTGCCCCTCGCAGGCCCGGGCGGCGAGACGCTCTATGCCAGGATAGGGGATGTCTTTGCGTGGATGTGTCTGGCGGTAGCATCGTTCCTTGCGATCGTGGCAATCGCGCGCGGGCGCGAACCGAAGGACCCCAAACAGGACGACGCCTCCTGAGCGTTACGCTTGCGAAGGCGAGTTTGTAGCCTGCAGCCAAGGATATGCCAGCCAATGAACGGAGGACAATCGAATCTGTGGCCGAAAACTGGCCGTCCCGCCCAGACTTCGCATGTCCATATTGGATGCAAGCGATTTCAGCGGGCATGTGCGGTAAAACAAACCGGGGTCTTCAGGAACTATACCAGAATTTTCCGTAGAAATCAGCGGTTTTTCGGTACTCCTGGGATCTCTTGGGAAGGGCCGTTGGCGGACAGGGTGGGATTCGAACCCACGGTGAGCTTGCACCCACGGCGGTTTTCAAGACCGCTGCCTTAAACCACTCGGCCACCTGTCCGTTCGGCCAATGCGCATAGAGCAATCGATGCGGCTTGCAAGGGGCCACGCGCGGCCAACCACAGATCATTGAAAATGCGATTGGGGTGGGTTGCCGCGCGTTTGCGGCGGCTGTCCACGGCTCTGGTGCCTCAACCATTTGCATCCGGAGCGCATTGTGCGAGATTTGCAGGCGATGACTGGTTCTTCAAAGCTTCGTTCCTTGCGCATCCCGTTTCTTGCAGTCGCCATTGCACCGGTGCTTGGATTGCTGCCGCTTTCACCGCTGATGGCTCAGCCCGTTGTGCAGAGCGTCGCCGGGCAAACTTTCGATGCGTATCTGCAGACTGTCGCCGCGCGGGCTAAACGCGAAGGCATCAGCCAGCAGACCATCTCTCGGGTTCTGACCGGCCTGACGCCGAACGATCGGGTTATCTCGCTAGACAGCGCTCAGCCCAATCGCAGCAGTTCACCGCCGCCCGTCGCGCCCTATATCGCCCAGCATGTCGGACCCAGCATCATTGCCCGGGGCCGCGATCGCTATGCGCAGAATGCGGCGCTACTGCCGGCCATCGAAAAGCGTTACGGCGTGCCGGCGAAGATGCTGTTCGCGATCTGGGGGCATGAAACCAACTACGGCAGCTATGTTGGCGATTTCGACTTGGCTCGTTCGCTGGCCACGCTGGCGTGGGAAGGCCGGCGTCGCCAGCTTTTCGAAAACGAGCTCATCGCGCTGATGAAAATGGTCGATCAGGGTGTGCCGACCTACAAGCTGAAGGGAAGCTGGGCGGGTGCCTTTGGCTATCCGCAATTCCTGCCCAGCGTCTATCTTCGCCTTGCGGCCGATGGTGACGGCAACGGTACGCGCGACATTTTCTCCAGCCCGGCCGACACCTTGGCCTCCATCGCCAACTATTTCCGCGATGCCGGCTGGCGGCCAGGACAGCCCTGGGGCGTCCGCGCCTCTATTCCCGCCGGTTTTCCGATCAGCGCATATGCGTCCAAGCTTTCGGCGCCAACCTGCACGGCAGTCCATGCGCGGCACTCGCAGTGGAAGAGTGTGGCCGAATGGCGTGCGCTTGGCGTGAACGCACTTGGTCCAATTGGCGATCAGGTTCAGGCCTCGCTTTTCCAGCCCGACGGTCCGGGTACGGCGGCCTATCTGTTAACCGGGAATTATCGTGTGATCCTCCAGTACAACTGCTCGAACTACTACGCGTTGTCGGTGGGATTGCTTGCAGATGAGATTGCCCGTTAACCATGCACTGCCTTTGGCGGTGCTGATTTCCCTTGCCGTATTGCCCACTGCATCTCCCGCAAAGGACAGAACCGCCGCAGCAGACACCGCCAACAGCCCGGCTGCCGACTATCCGGTGATCGTCGGCGATCCGTTTACCATCGGCGGGACGACGTGGACGCCTTCCGACCAGTTGAATTATGACGCTGTGGGTTATGGCGTGGTGGGCGAGGGGGGCGGCGTAACCGCCGCGCACAAGACGCTGCCCTTGCCCAGTTATGCCGAGATCACCGCGCTGGATAGCGGCCGCACAATCCTGGTGCGCATCACGCAGCGCGGTCCCATGGCGAACGAGGATTTGGCCGAACTGTCCCCCGATGCGGCAGCGCAACTGGGCATTGTACCCGGCGCTCATGCCGCGATCCGCGTGCGCCGCGTAAACCCGCCCGAAGTGGAACGCGCCTTGCTGCGCGCGGGAAACCATGCACCGGAACGCATGGCAACGCCGGAGGGATTGCTCAAGGTTCTGCGGCGCAAGCTTTCCGAACAATCGCCGCTGCTGCAGCCGCCGTCCACGCCACCGACGATGCCCAAGGGGCCGCCTCCCCAGCAGCCAGGCGATTCGGCTGTTCCGCCAGCCTCGAAGCCGGTCTCGATGTTGGAAGCCGCCCCTCGGCCGGTCGCTCCGGCAGTGCAGAAGCCTAAGCCTGCGCCCGCGGCCGATGCCGTACGGAAGCCGGAGCCCTCTGCGCCTGCGGCCCAGCATTCGACGGCAACGGCGACGAAGGACCAGCAGGTCGTGCAGATCGGCATGTTTGGCGTGGAGGCAAACGCCCGAAAAGCGGCCAAGCAACTCGGTGCTCAAGTTTCACCTGCCGGCAAGTTCTGGCGCGTGCGACTCGGTCCCTTCGCAAATGGTGCACAAGCTGCCGCAGCGCTGGAGAAGGCCCGCGCCGCAGGGTATAGCGACGCACGAATCCAGCGCGCCGACTGAAACCTTCGGGCGCATCCACCTCCGTTCCCGCCTTTCGCGAGGGGTCGCCGGGAGAAGTCGCGTCTTGAAGTCGTTCCGTAAGTCCGCCCGTTTTCTCGTTCCTGCACTTGCTGTTGCACTCGGCGTTCCGGCCAACGCAGCCGTTCCGACGCCGCCTGCGGAGCTTGCAGGCATTCCGGTTAGCCTGCTCGTGGACCTCGGTTCCGGGCAGGTTTTGGTCCAGAATCACCCTGACGTTCCCTTTCTCCCCGCCTCGGTGACAAAGGTGATGACGGCTTTCGTCGCGTTCGAGGAAATCGATGCCGGCCGGCTGCCGCTGGACCGTCGCTTCTCCGTCCGCCCGGAAACCGCGAAGGAATGGTTCGCCAAGGGTACCTCGATGTACCTCACGGAAAAGGACCAGCCGACCACCACCGATCTGTTGCACGGCATCATGACCGCCTCGTCGAATGACGGGGCCATCGTGCTGGCGCAGGGATATGCGGGAAGCGTTCCGGCCTGGACCGCAAAGATGAACGATGCCGCGCGCCGCCTGGGCATGACGCGCAGCCACTACAACACGCCGAATGGCTGGATGGACGAAGGCAACACTTACGTCACCGCCAGCGATCTGGTGCGCCTGGCGGACGCCATGATCACTCGCCATCCCGCGCTTTATCGCGAATTTTCGGGCGTGAAGCACTACTTCTGGCGTGACGTAGCCATGCGCAGCCATGATCCGACGGTCGGCGTCGTCCCCGGCGCGGATGGCATCAAGACCGGGTACACGCGCGAAGCCGGCTACAACTTCCTTGGCACGGCCGAGCGCGATGGGCGCCGACTGGTCATGGTGCTGGCGGCATCGCCGCTGCCGAAGCAGCGCGATGCCGCAGCGCGTGCGCTGCTGGAATGGGGCTTTGACGCCTGGACGCCGCGCCATCTGTTCGATCAGGGGCAACCCGTTACCGAAGCACAAGTGCAGGGCGGCGTTGACCGTTCGGTGCCGTTGGTTGCCAATCGCGAGGTCCATGCGACGCTGCCCAAGGGCGATAACCGCAAGGTTACGCTGGCGGTTCACTACAAGGGGCCATTACAGGCTCCGATCCGCAAGGGTGACGAGGTCGGCCAGCTTGAGATCAAGGTCGACGGCCTCGCCCCCGGCCACGTTCCACTTTACGCCGCGCGCGATGTCGCTGTCGGCGGACCGCTGGACAGACTGTGGAACGGGTTTATCAATCTTTTCGCATGATGCAGGGAAAATTCATCGCGCTTGAGGGCGGGGAAGGGGCGGGCAAGTCCACCCAGGCACGGCTTGTGGCAGAGGCGCTGCGCGCTCGCGGGATCGAGGTGGTGATCACCCGCGAACCCGGCGGCACCCAGGGCGCCGAGGCCATTCGCAACCTTGTCCTCCATGCGGAGGGTGAAGGCTGGGGCCCGCGCGCCGAAGCGCTGCTGTTCGCTGCCGCGCGTTCCGACCACGTCGAAAAGCTGATCCGCCCCGCCATCGAGCGTGGGGCATGGGTGATCTGCGACCGCTATCTCGATTCGAGCCGGGCCTATCAGGGGGGCGGAGGCGGCCTTTCCGATGCCGACATCCGCACGCTCCACGCCATCGGCAGCGAGGGACTACTGCCCGATCTGACCCTGCTTTTCGTGGTGTCTCCTGCAGAGTCCGCCGCCCGCCTCGCGCGGCGTGATGTTGATGGAACCGACCGGATCGGCGGTCGCGAAGCGGCCTATCACGCCCGCGTTGCTGAGGCTTTCGGCCGCATCGCGGATGCCGAGCCGACGCGCTTTGCCCGGATCGATGGCAACGGCACGCCGGAGCAAACCTCGGCGCTGGCCATGGCCGCGCTTGAGCCGCTGCTGGCAGGTGCGGCTTGAACGAGGACCTGCCTTTCATCGGCCAGCGCGGGGCGTGGCAGGAATGGCTGGCGGCGATCGCGTCCGAGCGTATGCACCACGCGTGGTTGCTTGCCGGCCAGCGGGGCCTGGGCAAGCGGGCCTTTGCGCGCGCTGCGGCTGCCGAACTGGTGCGCCAACCCGGCCGACCGCGGCCCGACTTTGCTACGCATCCCGATATTCACATTCTCGAAGCGCTTCCCGCGAATGAGGATGAAGCCAAGAAGAAGGCGGAAGGCAAACCCTGGCAGGCCAAGCGCAGCATCTCAGTCGATCAGGTGCGCGAGATGATCCGCCGCCTTGCGACCAAACCCACGCTGGGCGACCGCCGCGCCATCGTCATAGATCCGGCCGATGAGCTGGAAAAAAGTGCGGTCAACGCGCTGCTGAAAGCGCTGGAGGAGCCGCCCGCCGGCACATTCTTCCTGCTCGTTACGCACCAGCCCGACCGCTTGTTGCCAACGGTTCGCTCGCGCTGCCGCGTCCTGCGCTTCGCTGCGCTCGATGAAGCGGAACTGGACGCGGTGATCCGCCGGGACGTGCCGGAATCCGACGCCTTGACGCGTCAGGCGGCGATCAAGGCGGCACAAGGCTCGCCGGGGATGGCGCTCAGCTTCGTAGAAAACGACCTTGCTGGCATTCACAACCTGATGCTGCGAATTCTGCGCGAAGGCGATCGCAGCTATCACTTGCGCGGGGCCCTGGCAGAGGAGATGGGCGCGCGTCCCACCCGAAACCGACAACTGGCCGCGCTGGAACTGGCCCGTACCGTACTAGCCAGCGAACTGGGCTCGGCATCCCGCGCAGGTCAACTCGCGCTGATCGAGGCGCATGGCGCGCTGATGCGGATTTCCGCGCAGGCGCCGACCTACAATTTCGACGCCGGGCTCCTCATAATGGAAATTGGCGGCTTGCTGGCATCCGCGGCGATGCCTAGAGAGGCGGCTCGCCCGTAAACTCCAGCAAGGAATTGCGACGCCGCATGGCCGAGCCTTACTACGTCACCACCGCCATCTCCTACCCCAACGGCAAGCCGCATATCGGCCATGCCTATGAGGCCATTGCCGCCGACGTCATCGCCCGCCACCGCAAGGCGGAAGGCTTCGACGTGCGGTTCCAGACGGGAACCGACGAGCACGGCTTGAAGATGGCGCAGAAGGCCCGTGACCTTGGCATTACGCCGGCGCAGCTTGCGACTGAAATGTCGCAGCATTTCATAGATATGTGCGCGGCTCTTAACATCGTTTACGATGTATTCATCCGCACGACCGAGCCGCGCCACCACGCCGCCACGCAGGAACTGTGGCGCCGCATGGAAGCCAATGGCGACCTCTACCTCGACCGTTACGAGGGTTGGTATTCGGTCCGTGACGAAGCCTATTACGACGAGTCCGAACTGGTAGCAGGGGAAGGGGGCGCCAAGCTCTCGCCGCAGGGCACCCCGGTCGAATGGACGGTGGAGGAATCGTGGTTCTTCCGGCTGTCCAAGTATCAGGACAAGCTGCTCGACCTCTACAATTCCGGCGATTTCATTCGCCCGGAAACGCGCCGTAACGAGATCCAGCGCTTCGTCGAAGGCGGCCTGCGTGATCTCTCCGTTTCGCGCACCAGCTTCGACTGGGGCATCAAGGTACCCGGCAGCGACAACCATGTGATGTATGTCTGGGTCGACGCCCTAACCAACTATGTCACCGGTCTCGGCTTCCCGGACGAAACCGGCGATTATGCGAAGTACTGGCCGGCCGACCTTCATCTGATCGGCAAGGACATCGTCCGTTTCCACACCGTCTACTGGCCGGCTTTTCTGATGAGCGCGGGCCTGCCGCTGCCCAAGCAGGTCTATGGCCACGGGTTCCTGCTCAATCGCGGGCAAAAGGAATCGAAGTCGCTCGGCAACGTCACCGATCCGATCGCGCTGGCAGGAACTTTCGGCGTCGACGCCGTGCGTTACTTCCTCCTGCGCGAAGTCGCTTTTGGACAGGACGGATCGTGGTCGCCGGAAGCGATCGTCACGCGCGCCAACGCCGAACTGGCGAACAGTTTCGGCAACCTCGCGCAACGCAGTCTTTCCATGATTTTCAAAAACATGGATGGCGTTCTGAAAGCCGGTTACGAGGAATCCGAAGCGGACAAGGCGCTCTTCGGTGCTGTTGCCGAGGGGATCGCCGGGCTGCGCAAGGGCTTCACCGATCTGGCGTTCAGTGACGGTCTTGAAGCGTGGATGCGCGCGGTATTCGCCTGCAATCAGTACGTGGACGAACAGGCGCCGTGGACGCTGCGCAAGACCGATCCCGCCCGAATGGAAGCCGTACTGATGACGCTGTTCCGCGTCGTGCGCGATCTTGCCATTGCCGTGCGTCCGGTCGTGCCGACGGCGATCGACAAGTTGCTGGACCAGATGGGCGTCGCTGCCGATGCGCGTAATTACAGCGTTCTGGAGGATGCGAACTGGTTCGCGGCCCTGACGGCCAGTGGCTTCAAGATAGACAAGCCGGAGGGCGTGTTCCCCCGCCTCGAACTGCCCGAGGATACGGAAGCAACTGCTTGATGTTTATAGATTCGCACTGCCACCTCGAATACGAAGGCCTTGTTGAGGACCAGCAGGGTGTGCTCGATCGCGCTCGTGCTGCCGGGATCAAGGGCTTCCTCAATATCTCGACGCGGCAGAGCGAATGGGATCGCGTGGTCGGCACGGCTGCGCGCATCCCGGATGTCTGGGCTTCGGTCGGCATTCATCCGCACGAGGCGGATCAGCATGCCGACCTTGGCGAAGCGGCGTTGCTGGAAGCGACCCGGCACCCCAAGGTCATTGGCATTGGCGAGACCGGACTAGACTACTATTACGACAAGTCCGACCGCGAGGTGCAGCAGGCATTGTTCCGCACGCACATCCAGGTTTCGCGCGAATCCGGATTGCCGCTGATCATCCATACCCGGGATGCGGAAGACGATACGTTCCGCATCCTTGAGGAGGAGGCGGGGAAGGGGACCTTCCCCGCGCTGATCCACTGCTTCACCGCCAGCGCCGATTTCGGCCGCAAGGTACTGGACCTAGGCCTGACGATCTCAATTTCCGGCATCGTCACTTTTAAGAATGCCCTGGACTTGCAGGAAGTAGTTAAGATCATTCCTGAAGATCGTTTGCTGGTTGAGACCGATTCTCCATTCCTTGCGCCGGTGCCACATCGCGGCAGGCGCTGTGAGCCGGCCTATACGGCCGATACCGCGCGTTTCGTCGCGAACTTGCGCGGCGTGAGCGTGGAGGAACTGGGCGAAGTTACGTCGCGCAACTTCTTCGCACTGTTCAGGAAAGCCGATCGAGAGGTCGCCGCGTGAAGGTCGTGATCCTCGGCAGCGGCACGTCGACCGGCGTACCGCGCCTCGGCGGCGAATTTGGCGCAGATTGGGGACTTTGCGATCCCAATGAGCCCAAGAACCGGCGCACACGCGTTTCGATCCTGCTGGAAAGCGATGCCGGAAACCGCATTCTTGTCGATACGTCGACCGATTTGCGCGGCCAGCTTCTCGCCAATGACATCCATCGCATCGACGCGGTGTTCTGGACGCACGACCATGCGGACCATTGCCACGGTATCGATGACATGCGGCCGCTGCGCTACGGCCGCGCCGGGCCGATCCCGGGGTTTGCCAATTCCGAGACCGTGCGCCGCCTGCGGCAGCGCTTCGGCTATGTCTTTGCCGGACAGTTCGGCTATCCGACGCTCGTCAGCCTCGATAATCTGGACACCTTGCGCCTTTGCGAAGGATTTCGCGTCGATCACGTGCAGATGCCGCACGGGCCGGCGGAATCGACGGCTTTCCGCTTCGATTGTGATGGAAAATCAGTCTGTTACGCTACGGACTTCAGCGAAATCACCAGAGGCATGATCGATCTCTGCTACGGCGCCGATCTGCTGGTGGTGGACTGCCTGCGCCGGGAACCGCATCCGACTCATGCGCATCTGGGCATGGCGTTGGAACTGGCCTCGGTATGCCGGGTCGGCAAGGCCGTGCTTACACATCTCGACAAGTCGATGGACTATGCCACACTGAGCGCGGAAGTGCCGGACAACGTGGTGGTCGGCTATGACGGGATGGTAATCGAACCATGAGCAACACGGCGACGATCGTTGGTGTCATTTCGGTGATCGGCGCGCTCATTCTGGTCACGAGCAATTCGCGGTTTCGACAGCTGGGTTTTTCGAAAGGTCTGAAGCTCGCACTGATCTGGGCGGCCATCATCATTGGGTTGGTGATGCTGATCCAGGTGCTGGGGCTGCATGGGCGGCAGTAGTCGAGCGGCTGCGGCGGATGTCGATATTTAACATAATACATATTATCAATCTTACTTTGAGGCGTGTCGACGCGCCCTACGCACGGCAAGCGTGCGTCCCGCGATCCCTGCCGCTATAGATCGCGAGCCCCATCCACTTCGAATCCCGGCAGGAATGACCCAGCACCATCATCAGATCGATCGTCTTCTCGGCATCATGGCGCGTCTGCGCGATCCGGTTTCGGGTTGCGAATGGGACCGTGCGCAGGATTTCTCGACAATCGCGCCCTACACGATCGAGGAAGCCTACGAGGTTGCCGACGCTATCGCGCGCGACGATCTTGCCGATCTGCGTGGTGAGCTAGGTGATCTTCTGCTTCAGGTCGTGTTCCATGCCCGCATGGCGGAGGAACTCGGCCACTTCGCCTTTGCCGATGTGGCGTCGGCCATTTCGGACAAGCTGGAGGCGCGCCATCCGCATATCTTCGGCGATGAGACCTCCGGCGATGCCCAGACCGAACGCTGGGAAAAACTCAAGGCCAAGGAACGCGCCAGCAAAGGCGAAACCAGCGCCGTCGACGGTGTGGCAATCTCGCTTCCGGCATTGATGCGCGCGGAAAAGCTCCAGAAACGAGCGGCTCGCGTCGGTTTCGACTGGCCGGATCCAAGCGGTGCTGCCGAAAAGGTGGCCGAAGAGGTCATCGAACTGGCCGAAGCGTCGGATTCCGAAAAACTTGAGGAAGCCGGCGACCTGCTGTTCGCCGCCGTCAACCTCGTGCGCCTCAACGGAATTGCGCCCGAAGACGCCCTGCGCGCCGCCAATGCCAAGTTCGAACGCCGCTTCCGGGCCATGGAAGCCTTCGCAACCAAGGATGGCCAGGATTTCGCGGCGCTTTCGCTGGACGAACAGGAAGCCTACTGGCAGGCGGTCAAGGCATCAGAGCGCGCTGAAACGGCCTAGTTCGCGGTCTGAAAGGCGCACTTGGAGCCGGAGCAGAGGCCCTTCCTCACCCTCGCCCGCGTCCTCTTCGGAAACGACTTCGCCGCGCGCATGCAGGAACGCGATGCGCTGACCGTCTGCCGCCGGCAGGACGAAGCTGTAGAGCTTGGAATCCTCGGTCAGCAACTGGCCAACCGTGTCGAGCAGCGCCTCGCACCCCATGCCGGTCAGAGCGGAAATCGGAACGATCGTTTCGCCTACTCGGTGAGCGATCGCTTCGCGCAACTCGTCCGCCTGGACGGAGTCGAGCAGATCCCATTTGTTCCAGACCTCGATCATCGGGATCGCGGGTTCAGGCTCCCCTTCCCCATCCTCCTCGCCACTGCCCAGAACGCCAAGGTCCGCCAGCACGTCGAGCACCTGGCGTTTTTGCGCTTCGGTATCGGGATTCGCGATGTCACGAACGTGCAGGATCAGGTCCGCCGCAGTCACTTCCTCCAGCGTCGCGCGGAAAGCCGCGACGAGCTGGGTCGGCAGGTCCGAAATGAACCCCACGGTATCCGACAGGATCGCCTTTTCGATACCGGGCACGCGAATGCCACGCATCGTCGGGTCCAGAGTGGCGAACAGGAGATCCTGCGCCATCACTTCTGCGCCCGTCAGATAATTGAAAAGAGTGGACTTTCCTGCGTTCGTATAGCCGACGAGCGCCACGATCGGCCAAGGTGCCTTTTCGCGCCGATCGCGGTGAAGCCCGCGGGTACGCCGCACCTGTTCCAGTTCGCGGCGGATCTTGGCCATGCGATCGCGGATCAAGCGCCGGTCGGCCTCGATCTGCGTTTCGCCCGGACCGCCGAGGAAGCCGAAGCCGCCGCGCTGACGTTCAAGGTGGGTCCAACTGCGTACAAGGCGGCCGGCCTGATAATCGAGATGGGCTAGTTCGACCTGCAGGCGACCTTCGGCAGTCGCCGCGCGCTCACCAAAGATTTCCAGGATCAGACCGGTGCGGTCGATCACCTTGCGCTTGAGCTTTTCCTCAAGGTTACGCTGCTGGATCGCCGACAGCGAACCGTCGACGATGATCAGTTCGGCCTCGTTCAGTTCACAGGCAACGCCGATGTTCTGGATCTGGCCTTCGCCGAAAAGCGTGCCGGCGCGCGGTTCGCGGATGGGGATGGCCAAGGCTTCCGCCACTACGAGGCCAATCGCCAGGGCAAGGCCCTTCGCTTCCTCAAGCCGGGCCTCGGGGTCCAGATCGCTCCGGCCCCGCATTTGCGGATAGACGACGAGGGCACGCGCACCGCGCGTGACCTCGCCCTTAAGTTCGTCGTTCAATTTTATTCAGCTTTGCTCAGTCTTCGTCGGCTTCTTCATGCGCCTGAAGGTCGACCGGAGTCACGGGCTGAATCGTGGAAACGGCATGCTTGTACGCAAGCTGGACGTAGCCTTCACGCTCCAGAAGCATGCAGAACAGGTCGTAAGCCGCGACGCGGCCCTGCAGCATGACGCCGTTGATCAGGAACATCGTGACCTGCACACCGGCATTGCGGATGCTGGAAAGGAACACGTCCTGCAGCACGCGCGTCTTCTTGGCGTTTTCGGCGCCGTTCGAGAACTGGCGCGCGTCGATCGGGGTCGACGGCATGATCGTAGAAATCGCGTGCTTGTAGACAAGCTGCGATTGACCATCGCGGCGGAGCAGGATCGAGAAGTTATCGAACCAGGTGACGATGCCCTGCAGCTTGACGCCCTTCACCAGGAACATGGTGACGGGAATCTTGTTCTTGCGAAGGAGGTTCAGGAACTGGTCCTGGAGGTTCTGCCCCTTGCTTGCCGAAGTACCTGCAGCCACCGGCGGCGGTGCAAGCGTTTCTTCCGCGGGGGGCGGCGTGGGACGAGGACGCGCGGTAAGCGTGCGGCCAGCCATGTTCATGCTCCTTTTTTTGGCGGCTGCTCATGCAGTCCGCGATCTGGCCCCGCCCGATGGCGGTGACCGTTCTCGAATCAAAATCTATCGACTTGCTGCAGTGCAGTAAACGCGAAAAATGTAGCAGGAGCATGACATCGCCGGTCACATGCGGGAAATTGGGGAAATCCCTTAGCCCTTCGCGCGCGACCTGGCGGTTAGATTTCGTCGTCGCCCTCCGGATCGCCCTCTCTTCGTTCGGCCATGCCTAGCAGCTTCAGCTTGCGGTGCAGGGCCGAGCGCTCCATGCCGATGAAAGACGCGGTTTTCGAGATATTTCCCGAAAAACGGCGGATCTGCAGGCGTAGATACTCTCGTTCGAAGGTTTCGCGCGCTTCGCGCAGCGGGGCGCTCATCATCACCGAAATACCCGCCTCCCCGCCGGCGCGGTTGGCGAAGATTTCGGGCGGCAGCATGTCCACTTCGATCCGCGCCAGCTTCTCGCGCGGGGCCATGATCACCGTACGTTCGACCACGTTGCGAAGCTGGCGGACGTTGCCCGGCCATTCGTAGGCCTGCAGCGCGGTCATCGCCTCGGCACTGACATGCGGGGGGGCGACGCCCTGCTCGTTGGCGTAGCGGGCGAAGAAATGATCGATCAGCGAGGGGATGTCGTCGCGCCGTTCACGCAGTGCCGGGATCGAGACAGGCACGACGTTGAGGCGATAGAACAGATCTTCGCGGAAGCGCCGCTCCGCAATCTCCTTTTCGAGATCGCGCGAGGTGGAGGAAACCACGCGTACATCCACGCGGATCTGGCGGGTGCCGCCAACGCGTACGAATGCCTGATCGGTCAGCACCCGCAGGATGCGGGCCTGCGTGGAAAGCGGCATGTCTGCTACTTCGTCGAAGTAAAGCGTGCCGCCGTCCGCCATTTCCAGAAGACCGGGGCGAACCAGCGCACCGTCGCTTTCCTCGCCGAACAGTTCCTGTTCGAAGCGTTCGGGCGTGATGCGGGCCGAATTGACGCTAACGAAGGCACCGTCCGCGCGCGCGCTCCAGGCGTGGAGGAGGCGTGCGGCCACTTCCTTGCCTGATCCGGCCGGGCCGGTGATCAGCAGGCGACTGCCAGTGTTGGCCACACGCTTCAGCGTCGCGCGGACCTGATTGATTGCGCCGCTGGATCCGGTGAATTCCTCACCCGTGGTGAAATCCGAACGCAGTTGGGCATTTTCGCGGCGCAAGCGTTCGGTCTCGGTCGCACGTTCGACCAGATGCAACAGCTTTTCGGCTTCGAAAGGCTTCTCGATGAAGTCCACGGCACCGCGGCTGATCGCCGCCACCGCTGTATCGATGTTACCGTGACCGGAGAAGATGATCACCGGCAACGCGGGTTCGCGCGCCTTGATCGCATCCAGCACTTCCAGTCCGTCCATGGGGCTTCCGTGCAGCCATACGTCCAGCAGCACCAGCGACGGCCTGCGTGCATCGATAGCGGCCAGCGCCGCCTCGCTGTCGCCGGCGGTGCGGCATTCGTAGCCTTCGTCGCTCAGCACGCCCGCAACCAGTTCGCGGATATCGCGTTCGTCGTCGACGATCAGGATTTCGAGAGCCATGACTTCATCTTCTTGGACTTGAATGAATGGAAGGGCGGAAGCGGAAGCTGCGTCTGTATCATTCGGCAGCCTCAGCCTTGCGGGCTTGCGCCGTGGGGTCGATGGCGAAGCGCATCGTTACTGTGGTTCCCCCGCCGGGCGTTGGCAGGAATTGCATCTCGCCGCCGTGCTCCTCGATGATCTTGTTGACGATGGCGAGGCCGAGGCCCGTGCCCTTTTCCCGCGTGGTGACATAAGGCTCGATGATCCGCTCGCGATCCTGGCTCAGACCGACGCCATTGTCGGCAATTCGGACCAGAATGGCCTCCGGAAGCGATTCGACAGCCACGGTGACGGCGCCGCGAAAATCCTCGGGCGCATCCTTGGCCTTGGCCTCGATCGCTTCGACGGCGTTTTTCAGAACGTTGGTCATCGCCTGACCGAACTGATGGCGATCGCAATCGATGGTGCCGATAGCGGGGTCGCTGCCGAAGCTGAAACCGATGTCCGGCCGGGCGACTTCCTGCAGGAACAGCGCCTGTCGCGTCAAAGCCACTGGATCTTCCGCTCGGAAAACCGGCTTTGGCAGGCGTGCGAAGGACGAGAATTCGTCCACCATCTTGCGCAGATCGCCCACCTGCCGGATGATCGTACGCGTAAGATCTTCGAAAAGTTCGGGGTTATCGACGATCTGTTTGCGGTAACGGCGGCTGAGCCGCTCTGTTGCCAGTTGGATCGGCGTGAGCGGATTCTTGATCTCGTGCGCGATGCGGCGGGCTACGTCAGACCAGGCCGCAGTGCGCTGGTCCAGAAGCTGCCGGGTAATGTCCTCGAACGTCAGCACGTGACCGGTGGCATCGCGGGTCACCTTGACCGCGAAAGTCAGCAGATCGCCCTTTCGGTGATACTGGACCAGACCGCCCGTGCTGTTCTGATCGATCAAAGCCGCGAACTGGGGGGCCAGATCGGCAACCGGCATTTCTTCCGGGACTTGCGGAAGATCGGTCAGCAACTTGAGCGCCGTGCTGTTCATCAGCAGTATCCGGCCTTGGTTGTCGAGCGAGATAATCCCGGAAGTCACCGATTCCAGGACGGCCTCGATGAACACGCGGCGCTCATGGAGCTGACGGTTTGCCCCCAACAATGCCTGCGTCTGTTTTTCGAGTTGTGCGGTCATGCGGTTGAACGCCCGGTTGAGCAGGCCAATCTCATCCGCGCCGGTACGGCCTTCCAGGCGTAGGGCAAAGTTGCCGCTGCCAACCGTCCGTGCCGCATCAACCAATTCGTAGAGCGGCTTGACCTGTCGGTCGGCGAAACGGAGTGCGAACCACACCGCCAGGCCGACTAGTGCGAGAGAGGCGATGAACAGCGCTATATTGAAGCGAAGCTGATAGACGCGGGCGCGGCTTGTCAGTTCTTCATAAGCCTGCACGATATTCTCGGCATTTTCGGCGCGCTGCCCCTGGCTCAGTGCCAGCAGGTCGTTACTTCGGGCGGCGTAAAGATAGACGCCCGCTTGCCGCTCCACCGGCACCGCCGCGACAATGCGGTTGGCATCGGACGTGACGACATAGGGTTCGCCCTTCTGCAGCCTTTGCTGCACTTCCGGCACGATCCGCTTCGCGTCGGATTTACCATCCGGATCGACGATGATCGGCGTGCGCTGGCTGCCGTCCTGCGCGACTTGGATCAGCGCGGCAACGGACAGGTTCCGGCGGAAGACCTGATCGGCGAAGAACGCTTGAAACTCACGACTGGCAACGGGATATTCGCCCAGCATGAGGCGCGTATCCTGCGCCATAGCCACCGATTCGTAACCCACATCGCGCTGGGTCTGCTCATAGTAGCCGCGAGCCAGCTTGTTCGCGTTTTCCAATAGCCCGCGCGAAGTATCGGAAAACCAGAACTCCACGCCGGACTGGAATAGCCACGATGCAAAGACCACGACCAGCAAGGTGGGCACGGCGGCGATCAGCGAGAAGATGAACACCATGCGCACGTGCATCTGGCCGGTGCCGCCGATATGTTCGGCGGCGCGGCGCAGGGCCATGCGACGGCCAAACAGCACCAAGATCGCCATTGCCGGCACCAAAGTGCCGATCAGCAGGGTGGCGGTAAGGTTCGACGGCAGCAGCGTGCGCTTGTCGCCGCCATTGTCGAGCGCCATCCAGGTCGCGGCGGACATGACCACGAAAGCCAGGCCGGAGACCACTTCCATCACGGCAAAGAAATTCGCCCGGCGTGCCGCGATCTGGACACGCCGCCACCAACGCGGCCATGCGCGCTTGCGGACCCTTGTTTCTATCATCGTGGCCCAGTTACAACGCCAGTGTTGCCGATTTGCAAGAGCAAAACATCGAGGTGCGCTCATGAACGACGAGTGAATTCCTCAGGGTCGAGCGCCAACTCGCTGAGCCGCTTGCGCAAGGTGTTGCGATTAATGCCCAATGCCTGCGCCGCCCGCAGTTGGTTGCCGCCGGTTTCGCGCAGCACTTCGGAAAATAGCGGCCGCTCGAATGCAGCAACGGCCGCCTCATAGATAGTGCCTGCGGCCGGACGCTCGGCCGCCAGCCAACGCGAAACGGCATCCGCGATCCCATCGCCTTCGGTAACGGTCCAGCTTTCGCCGTCGGCCAAGGTGCCGGCGACTGCCGGGCCTTCAGGGGCAAGCAGGGATTGCGCAGTTTCATGGTCGATCATGTCTTCGCGCGCCAGCAGCGCCACGCGATAGATGAAGTTCTTGAGTTCGCGCACATTGCCCCGCCATGGCTGACGGGCAAGCAATTGCGCGGCTTCCGTGCTCAACTGGCGGCGCGGCAGCCCCTCCCCGGCTGCAAGCTGGAGGAAGTGGCGTGCCAGCACCTCGATGTCGTCGCGGCGTTCGCGCAGCGGCGGCATGTTTATGGGCACGACGTTGAGGCGATAGTAGAGATCCTCGCGGAAGCGGCCAGCGGCGATCTCGGGTTCGAGATCCTTGTTGGTCGCTGCCACGATGCGGACGTCAAGCCGTACTTCCTCACGTCCGCCGACGCGCCGCACGGTGCCGGATTGCAGCGCGCGCAGCAGGCGGGTCTGCGCCTGCATCGGCATGTCGCCGATCTCGTCCAGAAACAGCGTGCCGCCCGATGCCTGTTCGAACTTGCCGACATGCCGGGCGACGGCACCAGTGAAGGCGCCCTTCTCATGCCCGAATAGTTCGCTTTCGATCAGATCGGCGGGAATCGCGGCGGTGTTGACGGCGATGAACGGTCCGCCCCGGCGGTGGCCCAGATTGTGGATCGCTTCTGCCACCAGTTCCTTGCCAGTGCCCGATTCGCCCAGGATCAGCACGGTCAGATCGTTGCGCAGAACACGGGTGATCATCCGGAACACCGTCTGCATGGCCAAGCTGCGCCCGACGAGCGGCAGGCCGTCTCCTAGCGGCTCGTCACCGAGGCTGGAGAGTTCCTTCCCCGCGCCGGCGGCCTGGCGGACGGTGCGGGCCAGTTCGTCGATGTCGAAGGGTTTCGGGAAATATTCGAAGGCGCCGGTGTCGCTGGCGCGCACGGCGGTATCGAGGGTGTTCTGGGCCGAGAGGATGATGATCGGCATCGCCGGATGGGCGCTGCGCACGCGATCGATCGTCTCGATCCCGTCCCCATCGGGCAGCATCACATCCGTCACCAATGCGTCGAAGCTGCCTTCGTCCAGCAGCCGGTCCCGCTCCCCGATGGTCTGGCAATGGACGACGTCGAAGCCTTCCGCTTCAAGCGCCGCAGTGATGACGATGGCGATCGAGAGGTCGTCCTCGACCAGCAGAACACTCATGATGCGACCTTCCTCCTGCTCACCCGGCCACGGGTTTCGCGTGCCAGCGGCAGGCGCACGCGGAAATGCGTCAGCCCAGCCTCCTCGTCGCGCTCATGCGTGATGCGCCCGTTCATGTCGCGAACGAGCTTGCGCACCAGCGGCAACCCAAGCCCCTGCCCCGCCTTCTTGGTGGTGACGAAAGGCTCGAAAATATGGTCGCGCATCGCCGTATCGACGCCGGGGCCATTGTCGGTGACACGCAGTTCGACTGGAAGCCGCACGGGCTCCCCCGAATCGGTAGTGTGAAGCTGAAGCCCACTGGCGAAGCGCGTGCGGATAGTGACGCGCGGCTCGGTCTCGCCTTGGCAGGCTTCCCGCGCATTGGCGATGAGGTTGATGATGACCTGAACCAACGCATCCGGGCTGCCCAGCACTGCGGGCAATGAAGGGTCGAATTCCTCGACGATGCGAACCGTGCTTGCCTTCTCCTGCGCCACCGAAAGCACGTCGATCGCGCGCCGGGCAGCCTCATGCAGGTTGCAGGGCTCGACCGGAGGGGCGGTACGGCGCGAAAGCTTTTGCATACGCTCGATAAGATTGGCGATGCGGTCGACTTCGGACGTGATCAGTTCGGTCAGCGGAAGATCGCGCTCGCTGGCATTGCGGGCCAGAAGCTGGGCGGCGCCGCGGATCCCCGCGAGCGGGTTCTTGATCTCGTGCGCCATGATTTCGGGGCCGCGCAGCATGGCATTGTCGGCACTGCCCGAATCGTCGCCCAGCGCATCGGTCGCGCTGTTGTCGTGGATCGTCAGCACCTGCCAGCCCGGCGTATCGGCTACTGGCGCCACGTTGACGTCGATCCGCCGCACGCCGCGTCCGCGAATCGAAACCGTGACTTCGCGGGCGGAAACCGGCGTCTCGTAATCGGCCAGGCGCTCCAGCAGGCGTGCATCAGGCACCGTCATGACGTCATTCAGCCGGCTGCCGACAAGCCGGCGCTGGGACTGGCCGAAGAACTGTTCCGCCGCCTGATTGAGCGACGCAATCCGCAGCCCCGGTTCCAGCACGGCCACCGCAAGCGGCAGGCTCGCCATGAGCTTGCCGATGTCCGGGCGTGCGGTGTCCGGCCTTGCACTAGCCGGCGTGGCGTTCATGCCGCCCGGCGTTGCAGGGTGTTCGCTTCGGCCGGTTCGTCCCGGTAAGGGGCGTAGAATTCGGCAAGTTCGGCAAGAACGCGATCGGGATCGTCGATGAAGTTCACGTGGTTTCTGAACTCCGCCGAGCCGCGAATACCGCGGACGTACCAACCCAGATGCTTACGCGCCATCTTCACGCCGGTTTCGCGGCCATAGTGGCTGAGCATCTCTTCGTAATGCTCGCGAATGATTTCGTACTGCGCACCGAAGCCCGGTTCGACCATCAGGCCGTTGCCGCGCCACCACTGCATGACTTGCGCCAGTGCCCATGGCTTGCCGTAGGCACCGCGCCCGATCATCAGGCCGTCGGCGCCGGACTGTTCCAGAGCCTTGGCGGCATCGTCGATCCCGCAGATGTCACCGTTGACGATGACCGGGATCGAGACCGCCTCCTTCACGCTGCGAACGAAGGCCCAATCGGCCGAGCCCTTGTACATCTGGTTGCGGGTGCGACCGTGAACGGTGATCATCTTCGCGCCCAGATCCTCGGCAATGCGTGCGAGTTCGGGGGCGTTCAGGCTATCATGGCACCAGCCCATGCGCATCTTCACGGTGACGGGCACCTTCACGGCCTTCACCGTCGCCTCGATCAGGCGGGTCGCCAGCGGAATGTCGCGCATCAATGCCGAGCCTGCATCACCGGTAACGACCTTACGCACCGGGCAGCCCATGTTGATATCGACGATGGCCGCACCGCGATCTTCGACCAGCTTGGCCGCTTCGCCCATCTGTTCGGGATCGCAGCCGACAAGCTGCATCGAGACCGGATCTTCTACCGGATCCCACATCGCCTTCTGCAGCGACACGCGCGTCTCACGAATGGCCGCCGGGCTGGCGATCATCTCGGTGACGTTCAGGCCCGAGCCAAAGCTGCGCACCATGCGGCGGAACGGTAGGTCCGAAACCCCGGTCATCGGCGCGAGCACGACCGGGCAGTCGATCCGCACCGGGCCGACTTCGATCGGCTTCATGGCCGGAGGAGTAGGAAGTTCGTTCATATGCGTACTCAAGAATCTGCCTGAAAAACGCCGCGTGCCCAAAAAACGCGGCATGCCTAAAAAACAGGCAGCGCATAGTGGATTGCCCTCTCGACGGCAAGCGATTACCGGCAGGCACGATGTCGCACGACCAGACAATTCCGCAGCCGCAAACCGGACGAATGCAAACGGTGGCGGCGATCGTGGTCGCAGCGGGCCAGGGCCTGCGCGCCGGACAGCCCCTCCCCAAGCAATTCGCGCTTTGGCGCGGCAAGCCCGTGCTGCGCCATTCGGTGGAGGCGCTGGCGGCTGCGGGCGTTTCGCCGATCGTGGTGGCAATCCCCGAGGGTGCGGATGCGCTGGTTCGGGAGGTGCTGGCCGGGATCGAATGCATTCAACTCACCACCGGCGGGGCGACTCGTCAGGAATCGGTGCGGATCGGTCTTGAGGTTCTTGCCGGCGCGGCGCCCGATCTGGTGCTGATCCACGATGCTGCCCGCCCTCTCCTGCCCGCCTCGGTCATCGATCGGCTGATTGCGGCGCTGGACCGCCATCCCGGCGCGATACCGGTGCTGCCCGTCGTCGACAGCCTTGCACATGCAGAGCCGGGCGAACTGGGCGAGACCATGGGCGCGCCGGCCCGCCGCGAGGCGCTGCGCCGGGTGCAGACCCCGCAGGCTTTCCGTTTCACCGATATTCTAACCGCCCATCGTGACTGGGAGGGCCCTGCCCTTGCCGGTGACGACGCGCAGGTTGCGCAGGCCAATGGCCTGGAAATCGCGCTCGTCGAAGGAGACGAAGCCTTGCACAAGCTGACTTTCGCCACCGATTTCGCGCCGTCCGCCCCGCCGATCCGTGTCGGCACCGGCTACGACGTGCACCGCCTTGAGGAAGGCGAGGAACTTTGGCTCTGCGGTGTGAAGATCGAACACACCCATGGCCTGTCCGGCCACAGCGACGCGGATGTTGCCATTCACGCGCTTGTCGATGCCTTGTTGGGCGCGATCGGCGCGGGTGATATCGGTCAGCACTTCCCACCCAGTGATCCGCAGTGGAAGGGCGCGGCGTCGGATCGGTTCCTTGCCCATGCCGGATCGCTCGTCGCGAAGGCTGGCTACAGGCTGGCCAACGCCGATGTGACGATCATCTGCGAGGCGCCGAAAATCGGCCCGCATCGCGAAGCCATGCGCACGCGCCTCGCTCAAATTCTGGGCGCGGATCTGGCTGCTATCAGCGTCAAGGCAACCACTACCGAAAAGCTGGGTTTCACCGGCAGGTCCGAAGGCATCGCCGCGCAAGCGGCAGTCAGCCTGATCCGCCTCTAGGGAATAGTCGATGACCATTCACCGCAAGATACTGACTTCCGCGGCTGCGCTGCTGGTGCTTGTTCCCGGGTTGGCGCAAGCCGAAACCGCCTGCCTGACACGGCCCGAAGCGCAGGCAATGTTCACCTATGCGCTGCCCCAGGTCATTTCCGGCACCGCCAAGCGCTGCCAGCAGGTTCTGCCTGCCGACTCCTATCTGCGCAATCACGGCACCGAACTGGCCAACCGCTATGCCACGCAAAAGGGCCGGTCCTGGCCTGAAGCCAAGGCCGCTTTCCTGAAGCTTTCCGAAGGGCAGAGCAGCGACGTTGCCAAGTTCGCGCGCAACCTGCCTGACGATTCGCTGCGCCCGCTGGTCGACATCACGGTCGAAGGGCTGGTTTCGCAGCACCTCCCCCTCAAGTCGTGTGACCGCATCGACCTCGCGGTCGACCTGCTGGCCCCGCTTCCCCCCGAGAACACTGCCGGACTGATCGCGCTGATCGTCGAGATGACCGCGAAAGCCAAGGATGTCGCGCCCGCCGATGTGGTCGACAAGGCGCAAATCGCCGGCCTGACCCTCTGCAAGGACTGACATGTCGAACATCCTCCTTTTCCCGCAGGATCTCTACGATCTTGCTGAGCGCGTCATCGTCGAGAACAAGGCCATCGGCCGCAAGGTGGCCGTGGCGGAAAGCTGCACCGGCGGCCTTGTCTGCGCGGCGCTGACCGAAGTGCCGGGATCCTCGGCCGTGCTCGATCGCGGCTTCGTGACCTATTCGAACGAGGCGAAGCAGGATCTGCTGGGCGTCTCGCCCAATATCATCGATACTTTGGGTGCTGTCTCGCCCGCGACGGCCTGGGCCATGGCACAAGGTGCGATCGCCCATAGCCGCGCGGATGTGGCGGTGGCGATTAGCGGCATTGCCGGGCCCGACGGCGGCAGCGAACTCAAGCCGGTGGGAACCGTGGTTTTCGCCCGCGCGCTACGCGGTGCGGAAGAGGAAGATGCCGAGCAGAAGTTGCTCGATGGCAAGGGGCGCACGGAAATTCGTCATCAGGCGGCGCTTATCGCGCTGGAACTTCTGCTGCCGGAAAACGCCTGAGGATCGTTGGTGCGGCTATCGCAGCAAGCCGCACCAATCCCGAAAAAAATCAGCTTTCCTGCGGTTCGCCGTAAAGTTCGTGCGCGCGCGCCTCGAAGGCAGCGACCATTTTGCGGAAGGCCTTATCGAAGTACTGGCCCGCCAGCTTCTCGAACAGCACGTTGCGGAAGCTGAAGCGCACGTCGAACTCGATATCGCAGCTATGCGCGTCCACCGGGTGGAAGGTCCAGCAGTTGTCGAGGTCCTTCATCGGCCCATCGACATAGTGGACCTTGATCTCGCGCGGGCGGACCTTCTCGACGCGTGAGGTGAACTTCTCGCGCAGCGCCTTGAAGCCGACCAGCATGTCCGCGATCATCTCGCTACCATCGTCCGATTTGACCCGGGTGGCGACTACCCAGGGCAGGAACTCCTGATAGCGGCCCACGTCGGCGACGAGATCGAACATCTGTTCGGCGCTGTAGGGCAGCCGTTGGGTTTCGTGAATTCCGGGCACGGATCAGGCCTTCGCGATGGCCTTGGCCAGCTTCGCCTCACGCGCGGCGCGCATTTCGGCGAAGTCCTTGCCCGCATGATAGCTGGAACGCGTCAGCGGCGAGGAAGCGACCTGCAGGAAGCCCTTCGCACGGGCGATTGCGCCATAGGCGTCGAACGCCTTCGGGGTGACGAACTCCTTCACCTCGGCATGCTTCGGCGTCGGGCGCAGGTACTGGCCCATGGTCAGGAAGTCGATATCCGCGCAGCGCATGTCGTCCATCACCTGATGGACTTCAAGGCGTTCTTCGCCGAGGCCCAGCATCACGCCGGACTTGGTGAAGATCATCGGATTGTGGGCCTTCACCTCTTCCAGCAGGCGGAGCGAAGCGTAGTAGCGCGCGCCGGGGCGGATGGTCGGGTAAAGCCGGGGAACCGTTTCAAGGTTGTGGTTGTAGACGTCCGGGCCGGCAGCAACGATAGCCTCCACCGCGCGGCGCATCTTGCCGCGGAAGTCGGGCGTCAGGATTTCGATCGTGGTGTTCGGCGTCGCGGCGCGCAGGGCCTGTATCACCTTCACGAACTGGTTCGCACCGCCATCGGGAAGGTCATCACGGTCGACCGAGGTGATGACGATGTGCTCAAGGCCGGTCTTCACTGCCAGTTCGGCAACATGCTCCGGCTCAAGCGGATCGACGCGGCCGGGCATGCCGGTCTTCACGTTGCAGAATGCGCAGGCGCGAGTGCAGGTGTCGCCCAGAATCATCACCGTGGCGTGCTTCTTGGTCCAGCACTCACCGATGTTCGGGCAGGCAGCCTCTTCGCAGACCGTGTTGAGCTTCAGATCCCGCATCAACTGGCGCGTTTCGCCATAGCCCTTGCTGGTCGGCGCCTTGACGCGGATCCAGTCGGGCTTGCGCTGACGTTCGGGCTTCTGCTCGGGGCTCGGGACGGAAGACAGGTCGTTCATGGGGCCCAGATAGTCGCAAGCGCTGCCGCTTGCCAGTGCGAATATCCGGTCTATGGGTTGCGTGCGTTTCAACGGAGGCCCCCATGACCGATTCTTCCACCGGAACCAGCACGCCGGAAAACCGCGTACTGAATGGCCTGATCGACGGCTACCGCCGCTTTCGCGACTCGGGCTGGAACCCGCATAGGGAGCGCTGGGCGCGCCTGAGCGAAGGCCAGCAGCCCGAAGTGATGATCGTCGCCTGCTCCGACAGCCGCGTCGATCCCTCGCAGATCTTCGACGTTGATCCCGGCGAAATCTTCGTCGTCCGCAACGTCGCCGCGCTCGTCCCGCCGTTCGAGACATCGCCCGGGCATCACGGCGTTTCCGCCGCGCTGGAATTCGCGGTGCAGGTGCTGAAGGTGAAGGAAATCGTGGTCATGGGCCACGGCATGTGCGGCGGCTGCAAGGCCGCGCTGACGCAGGAGCTTCACGGTACCGAGCCGGGTGAAGGCGGCTTCATTGCCGACTGGATTTCGATGCTCGACGAAGCCCGTGCGCCGGTCGCCGCCGAATTCGGCACCACCGGCCGCCCGGCCGAACGCGAGATGGAGCAGGCAGCGGTGCGCGTCAGCATCGAGAACCTGATGACCTTCCCCTGCGTCCGCCACAAGGTGAAGACCGGGGAACTGACGCTGCGCGGCACCTTCTTCGCGATCTCCGATGGCGTGCTGCATCTGATGGACAAGGACACCGGCCAGTTCGCGCCGGTCACCTGATTTCCATCTCCCCCCTTCCAGGGGCAAACGAAAAGGGCGGCGGGTAATCCCGCCGCCCTTTCCTTTTTCTGGCAGTCGAAGGTTATCAGGCTGCCGGAGTGGTCTTGTTGGCTGCGTAGGCGGCCCAGAGCTTGGCGATCGACGAGCGCTTGTCGGTAACCTTGGCGAGGGTTGCCTTGGCGTCGGCCGACTTGCCCTGCATCGCCTGCGACATGCCGAGGCGCAGGTTCGCCTTGTTGGCATCGACGCCCGGCTTGGCCAGCGCTGCCTTGAACAGCGTTTCGGCCTTGTCGTACTGGCCATAGCTGAGGAAGACGTCTGCGGCGCTCATGATCTGCGCGGCAGTGGCGCCGGGCTTCATGGCGTCACGCTCGGTCGCGGGCAGCGAGGCCTTGTCCGCCGAAACGCGGCCGGCAGCCGTGGCGCGATCCGCACCAACGTCAGCCTGGGTGAGCAGGCCCTTGGCCAGGCCCTGGTCCATGACCTTCAGCGCTTCGCCCGGATAGGCGCGCGGATCTGCGTTCTCCAGGTATTCGTAGTAGTCGCGCTTGTCCTTCATGCCGCCGCTGACGAACATCAGGCGCATAAGGTCAAGGTTGTCCGACTTCTCGAACGAACCGAGCTGACGCACGATCGAGGTCGAGATGTTCCACGCGTTGTCGCTGGGATAGTTCTGCGCCAGCATCGCCGCGTAGTCCGCCGAAGCGTCGAGCTGCTTGGCGTTGTAGGTTTCCTGCAGAACCTGGCGCAGCGAGCTTTCGCTGGGCTTGGTGCCGTTGGCCTTTGCCGCTTCGATATCGGCCTTGGCCATATCCATCACCGCGGCCGAGTTACCGCCGCGCTTGTAGGAATCGGCCAGGATCAGGTCCAGTTGGTTCTGCGGATCCTTGTAGCCGGCGTCCTTGGCCTGCTTCAGGTAAGTAGCGGCCGAGGCGTAGTCCTTCAGGTTGTAAGCATTCACGCCCGCGTCGAAGTAGGTCGCGCCGGTCGAGGCAGCGGGCAGCTTGCCGCTCTGAATCATCATGACCACGCCCTGCTGCTTGAAGGCGGTGTCCTGCGAAAGCACGCCATAAGTGCGCGCGAACTGGCCCATGGCCAGCTTGTCGTCCGGCGTGGTGGCTGAAGGCATGGCTGCTTCGATCGCGGCCTTGCCGTTACCGCCCAGCGCGGTGTCGATGCTGGACTTGGCGGCCGGGAACGCGTCGGCACCGGCGCCCTGCGGGAGAGCGGCGGTTGCTGCGTTGATCGCCTTTTCGATCGGGCCGGCGGCCTTGATGAAGGCATCCGAATACTTGGCGTCGGACTTCGGCTTGGCTTCCTTTGCGGAAGCGACCGGGGCCATGGCCACTGCCATGCCGCCGCCCAGGGCTACGGCAAGAGCAATACGGGAAATCAGGAACTTGCGAGCCATCAAGGCCAACTCCTCAACAAGACACATACGGTCGCACCGCGAACAGCGGCACCGCATAAAGCGCTGCGCCGGTTTGGCGTCGAAATGTTCGCTTGGCAACCTCGCAGCCGGATTAGAAGTGCGCCGCTGAACGCTGATTGAATGCGTTTCGTCGCAAGTCTGGCGGTTTCCATCGCGGATGCCGAAGGGGCTATGGCCATAAGTGTGGAAAAAGGAACGCTTCACGCTCTCCCCGCCCCCGTTCCAGTGGCTTTCGCGCGCGGCATGTCCTAGGGCGGTCCATCATCCCTTGTCCCGCAGCAACGAACGATCCAGCGCGTGAGCGACGACACCGACATTCCTGAGAACGGTTCCGGCCACACCGGTCCCGAAGGCGAATATACCCGCATCGACATCGTCGATGAGATGAAGACCAGCTATCTCGATTACGCGATGAGCGTGATCGTGAGCCGCGCGCTGCCCGACGTGCGCGACGGGCTAAAGCCGGTCCATCGCCGCATTCTCTATAGCTGCCACGAAGCGGGCTACGTTGCGGGCCGCCCGTACCGTAAGTCTAGCCGCATCGTCGGTGACGTCATGGGTAAGTATCACCCGCATGGCGACAGTGCGATCTACGACGCATTGGCGCGCATGACGCAGCCGTGGTCGATGCGACTGCCGCTGATCGACGGTCAGGGCAACTTCGGTTCGATGGACCCCGATCCGCCGGCCGCCATGCGTTACACCGAAGCGCGTCTCGACAAGGTCTCGAACGAGCTGCTGGCCGATATCGAGAAGGCCACGGTCGACTTCGCCGACAACTACGACGGTTCCGAAAGCGAACCGACCGTGCTGCCGGCCCGCTTCCCGAACCTGCTGGTCAATGGCGCGGGCGGTATCGCCGTCGGCATGGCCACGAACATTCCGCCGCACAACCTGGGCGAAGTGATCGATGGCTGCCTTGCCATGATCGACAACCCGGCCGTGACGATCGAGGAACTGATCCAGATCATTCCGGGGCCGGACTTCCCGACGGCACCGCTGATCCTCGGCCAGGGTGGCGCTCGCAACGCCTACCTTACCGGTCGCGGCTCGATCATCATGCGCTGCCGCCATGAGATCGAGGAAGGTCGCGGCGATCGTCGTTCGATCGTGCTCACCTCGATCCCCTATCAGGTCGGCAAGGCCGGCCTGGTCGAGAAGATCGCAGAAGCCGCCAAGGACAAGCGGATCGACGGCGTTGCGGACATCCGCGACGAATCGAACCGTGAAGGTATGCGCGTGGTCATCGACCTGAAACGCGATGCCACGCCCGAAGTCGTGCTCAACCAACTCTGGCGCAACACGCCGGCGCAGTCGAACTTCGCGGCCAACATGCTGGCCATCAAGAACGGCCGCCCTGAAGTCTTCAACCTGCGCGACATCCTCGCCTCGTTCATCCAGTTCCGCGAAGAGGTCATCACCCGCCGCACCAAGTTCGAACTGAACAAGGCGCGTGACCGGGCGCACATCTTGCTCGGTTTGGTCGTCGCGGTCTCGAACCTCGACGAAGTGGTGAAGATCATTCGCGGCGCGCCGAACCCAGCGGAAGCCCGCGCCCGCCTGCTGACGCGCGAATGGCCGATCGGCGATATCGCGCCCTACATCCGCCTCGTTGAAGCGATCGAGCCCAATGCCGAGGAAACCGGCGGCGTCTATCGCCTGTCCGAGATCCAGGTGAAGGCGATCCTCGACTTGCGCCTGCACCGTCTGACGGCGCTGGGCCGCGACGAGATTGGCGACGAACTCAAGGAACTGGCCGCAGCGATCGAGGAATACCTTTCGATCCTGTCCGACCGCGTGAAGCTCTATGGCGTCATGCGCGGCGAACTGGTCGCCGTGCGCGACCTCTATGCCACGAAGCGCGTGTCCGAGATGACCGGCGCCGCCGAAGGCATCGAAGACGAGGACCTGATCGAGCGCGAGGACATGGTCGTTACCGTGACCATGGACGGCTATATCAAGCGCACCCCGCTTTCGACCTTCCGCGCCCAGAACCGTGGCGGCAAGGGCCGCGCCGGCATGGCGACCAAGGATGAGGACGTGGTGACGACGATGTTCGTTACCTCCACCCACAACCCGGTGCTGTTCTTCTCCACCGCCGGCAAGGTCTATCGCCTCAAGGTCTACAAGCTGCCCGAAGGCGGCCCGACCACGCGCGGTCGCCCGATCGTCAACCTTCTGCCCGCGCTGGACAAGGACGAGACGATCCAGACCGTTCTCGCCCTGCCCGAGGACGAAAAGGAGTGGAGCAAGCTCTCGGTGGTGTTCGCCACTGCCAAGGGCAACGTGCGCCGCAACTCGATGGACGCCTTCGCGAACATCCCGTCGAACGGCAAGTTCGCGATGAAGTTCGAAGAGGATAGCGCCGACCGCCTGATCGGCGTTGCCCTGCTCAGCCATCAGGACGATGTGCTGCTCGCAAGCCGTCAAGGCAAGGCGATCCGCTTCGCCGGCGATCTCGTCCGTGAATTCGCAAGCCGCACCTCCACCGGTGTGAAGGCTATGACGCTGAAGGACGATGACGAGGTGATCTCGCTCTCGATCCTCCACCGCGTCGGCGTGAAGGATCAGGACGAGCGCGAGGCCTATCTGCGCTTCGCTCCGTGGAAGGGCGAAAAGGACGGCGAACCCTCGCTCGATGCCGAACGTTACGCCTATCTGGCCGAGAAGGAGCAGTTCATCCTTACGGTCTGCGCCAACGGTTACGGCAAGATGTCCTCGGCCTACGAGTACCGTCGCACCGGCCGTGGCGGCCAGGGTATCACGAATATCGACAACATCGCCCGCAATGGCCCGGTTGTCGCCAGCTTCCCGGCTACGCGCGCCGATCAGCTGATGCTGGTGACCGATCAGGCCAAGCTGATCCGCCTGCCGCTCGATTCGCTGCGCGTGATCGGTCGCGGTTCGGCGGGCGTCCGCCTGTTCAACGTCTCCGGCGATGAACACGTGGTGAGCGCGGTTCGCCTCGATGAGGACGAGGAAGACGTGGTCGAAGGCGCAGAGGGTGAAGCACCTGCCGCCGACACCACTGCAACCGACACCCCGGCATCAGAAGCACCCGAAGCACCGGAAACCGAAGAGTGAGCGACAGCGTCGCCTACAAGATCCTGACCGGCGAGCAGCTCCAGCAGCTGCTCGCCGACGGGGTTTTTACCGGCGCGCCGATCGACAAGGCGGACGGCTATATCCACATGTCCACTGCCGCTCAGGCGCGGGAGACGCTGGAAAAGCACTTTGCCGGCCAGTCGGACCTCGCCCTCGCGGCGGTCGATCTCGGCCTGCTGGGCGACGCGGTGAAGTGGGAAGTCTCGCGCGGCGGTGCTCTGTTTCCGCACATCTACGCCGATCTGCCGCTTTCGGCCGTAATCGCACATGCGCCCGTCGCCTATGGCGGCGATGGTGAACTGATCCTTCCTGCCTGAACGCGCGGCACCGAACGATCAGGGCGCGCAAGGGGACAAGAACGGTAAAGCTTGCCCTTCCCCATCGCGCCCCGAAGGTCTAGGCGCAACCGCCATGACATACGACGTCCATATCATCGGCGGCGGCCTTGCCGGCAGCGAAGCCGCCTGGCAGCTCGCCCGTCGCGGCTTCAAGGTCCGCCTTTCGGAAATGCGCGGCGCCTCGCCTGACAAGGGGGGTGAGAGAAGCCCGGCACATCAAGGCGATGGCCTTGCCGAGCTGGTCTGCTCGAACTCGTTCCGGTCCGACGACCATGAAAAGAACGCCGTGGGCCTCCTCCACGAGGAAATGCGACGCTGCGATTCGCTGATCATGTCGGCGGCTGCCAAGGCGGAAGTTCCCGCCGGCTCCGCACTGGCGGTGGACCGCGACGTGTTCTCGGCCGAAGTGGAAGCGCGGCTTGCCGCCCTGCCCAATCTCGATATCGTGCGAGAACGGATCGACGTTCTGCCTCAGGCCGGCACCACGATCGTCGCCACCGGTCCGCTGACCGCTGAAGCGCTTGCCCACAGCATCGGCGCGGCGACCGGGTCGGACAGCCTTGCCTTCTTCGACGCGATCGCCCCCATCGTCTATCGCGACACGATCGACATGGACGTGTGCTGGATGGCCTCGCGCTGGGATAAGGGCGAGACCAAGGACTACATCAACTGCCCGATGAACAAGGAGCAGTACCTGGCCTTCCATCAGGGGCTGGTCGAAGGCGAAAAGACCGCCTTCAAGGAATGGGAAGCCAACACGCCTTATTTCGACGGCTGCATGCCGATCGAAGTCATGGCTGAGCGCGGCGTCGAGACCCTGCGCTTCGGGCCGATGAAGCCGGTTGGCCTCGACAATCCGCACTGGGCCACACCGGAACACCCCAATGGCCGCTGGGCCTATGCGGTCGTCCAGTTGCGGCAGGACAATAAGCTGGGCACACTGTGGAACATGGTCGGCTTCCAGACCAAGCTGAAGCATGCCGAGCAGGTGCGCCTGTTCCGGACGATTCCCGGACTTGAGAACGCAGACTTCGCCCGCCTTGGCGGGTTGCATCGCAACACCTTTCTCAATTCGCCGGTGCTGCTCGATCGCCAGCTTCGCCTGAAAACCGCCCCGCACGTGCGTTTCGCCGGCCAGATTACCGGTTGCGAAGGCTATGTCGAAAGCGCGGCCGTTGGCATGATGGCGGGCCTTATGACGGCGACGGAACTCGCCGGCCGCGAATGGCAGGCTCCGCCGCGCACCACCGCACTAGGCGCCCTGCTCTCCCACATCACCGGCGATGCCGAGGCGGAGAGCTATCAGCCGATGAACGTCAACTTCGGCCTGTTTCCGCCCCTCCACGACGTGAAGAAGAAGCAGCGCAAGGAAGCGTATACCTCGCGCGCCAAGGAAGACCTCGTGCCGTGGCTATCGGAACTCACGCCCGCCTGAGCTTAATATCGATTGACCTACGGTTTGCAGGAACACTTCGGCTTCGCCTTGGGTGGCGGCGCGGTTGCGCGGAACTCGTCCGCCGTCAGGATCTGGTCGTGGTCGGCGTCGGCCTTGTCGAACTTGTCGACCGTCGCCACGGCCCATTCCTCGAAGGTCAGCAGGTTGTTGCCGTCCTTGTCCAGCTTGCGGAACGCCGCCGTGCGCGTCGAAAGCATCTCTTCCCGGCTGATCCTGCCGTCACGATTAAAATCGTAACGCCCGAAGCGACGCTGCTCCCGCGTGAGCGGCGTCGCTTCGGGTAGTTCCGGGCCGGCAAGGTCTTCCAGATCGGCGCTGGGAATTTCGGTGGGCTGCGGCTGCGGTTTGGCGGCGACCGGAGGCGGCGCGGCCTTCTCCACTTCGGCCCGCCCCTGCCACCAGAACAGTCCGAGCGACAGCAGCAGAAACACCGTCACGCCGCCGAGGATGAAGCGCTGCATCGCTAATCTCCCTGAATTCGGGCGGCTTATCCTCTCGGGAAGCCGGATCAGGGAAATTACATAACTGTTATGCCGAGGAATTAGCGGCCGAGCAGGCCGATCCGCATAGCTTTCAGCACCGTTCGCGCCGAGCCCCGCCCGTCGCTCGTCATCGAATCGCGGGCCAGCCCCTCAAGCACGGCCAGCGGCCGCAGTGCCCGGGATACGCGCGCCGTGCGCCCAACTTCCGCTTGGGCAAGACGGCGGACAACCACGCTCTCGCCGGGATGGTTCAGCTTCGTTGCAAGGTCTGCCAGCGCCCAGCGACGCCCAAGGGTTCGCGCCGTTTCGACTTCACTCTCACGGCCGAGCGCCTGGGCAAGACCGGCGAAAGCCGCGGCCCGCCCATCCACCATCTCTTCCAGCGCGGAAGGAGCCAGCGGGGCTTCGCCCGTCAGCGCTTCCCACCCGTCGACAAGGGCAACGAGAGCGGTGTGCTTGCCGTTCCAGCTCCGCAGGGCGGCGAGCAGGGGCTCACCCTCGGGCCATTCGCTGGCATCGCGCGCCAAGGTCTCGCGCCACCAGGCGAGGCGGATTTGCGCCATCATCGGTTCGCGTGAATGGCGCAGTAGGCCGGCAAGCCGCTGATCCAGCGCCAGCAGCGCCAGCAGCGGCAATCGCGCACCCGACGGTGCATAGGCCAGTGCAAGCCGCATCGTTTGCGGCAGCACAGGCAGGAGCAGGTCTTCGGGACGGCTTGCGGGGGCAGATGGATCGGACACGGGGCCTCTCTAGTCCGCGCGGATCATCGCGCAAGCCTGTAAACTGGCCCACAACGCAAGACGGCGGCGAAGCGCTTGCTTCGCCGCCGTCTCACTTGTCAGCGCTTACGCCAGATCAGCGATAGCAGACCTTCCGGACCGCCTCGACGATGCGCGGCGTGTCGATCAGCGCGAGCTTTTCGAGGTTGGCCGCGTAAGGCAGCGGCACGTCTTCGTTGCAGACGCGGACCACCGGGGCGTCGAGGTCGTCGAAGCCGTCTTCCATGCAGATCGCGATGATCTCGGACGCGATCGAGCAGACCGGGAAGCCCTCTTCAGCAACGACCATGCGGTTCGTCTTGGCAAGGCTGGCAAGCACGGTTTCCTTGTCGAGCGGACGCAGGGTGCGAAGATCGATGACTTCGGCATCGATGCCTTCACCGGCCAGCTGCTCGGCGGCTTCGAGCGCGAGGCCGACGCCGATCGAGTAGGACACGATGGTCACGTCCTTGCCTTCACGCATGATGCGCGCCTTGCCGATCGGAAGGACGTGATCGTCGAGTTCGGGCAGTTCGAAGGTGCGGCCGTAGACCAGCTCGTTCTCAAGGAACACGACCGGGTCTTCGCTGCGGATCGCTGCCTTCAGCAGGCCCTTGGCGTCCGACGCGTCGTAGGGCGCGATCACGACCAGGCCCGGCACGTTGGCGTACCACGGACCGTAGTTCTGCGAGTGCTGCGCGCCGACGCGGGCTGCCGCGCCGTTCGGACCACGGAACACCACCGGGCAACGCATCTGGCCGCCGGACATGTAGTTGGTCTTGGCCGCCGAGTTGATGATGTGGTCGATCGCTTGCATGGCGAAGTTGAACGTCATGAACTCGATGATCGGGCGCAGGCCGCCCATGGCGGCACCGGTGCCGATGCCGGCAAAGCCGTACTCGGTGATCGGAGTGTCGATCACGCGGCGCGGACCGAACTCTTCCAGCAGGCCCTGGGTCACCTTGTAGGCGCCCTGGTACTCGGCCACTTCCTCACCCATCACGAAGACGCGGTCGTCGCGGCGCATTTCCTCGGCCATGGCGTCGCGCAGCGCTTCGCGGACGGTCGAGGTCTTCATGTTGGTGCCGTAAGGAACCTCAGGATCCTTCTTCGCAACCGGAGCGGGGGCTTCGGGGCGAGCAGCAGCCGGAGCGCCTTCAGCGGCAGGGGCTGCCTCGGCCTTCGGCGCAGAGGCCGAAACCGCCGATGCGTCTTCGCCTTCACCGGCGATGACGGCGATTACGGTGCCGACCTTCACGCCCTCGGTGCCTTCGGGCACGAGGATCTTGCCAACAGTGCCTTCGTCGACGGCTTCGAATTCCATCGTCGCCTTGTCGGTTTCGATTTCGGCAATGATGTCACCCGAAGTGACATTGTCGCCTTCCTTCACCAGCCAGCGGGCAAGCTTGCCCTCTTCCATCGTCGGAGAGAGCGCCGGCATCTTCAGTTCGATCGCCATCAGTAGCGCTCCACCAGGACGTCAGTATAGAGTTCAGCAGCTTCGGGTTCGGGCGAATTCTCGGCAAAGTCGGCCGATTCCGCCACGGCGGCACGCACGCGCTTGTCGATGTCCTTCAGTGCGGCTTCGTCCACACCCATGGCCATCAGTTCGGTCTTGGCGTGATCGATCGGATCGCGCTTTTCACGCACGTCCTGCACTTCCTCACGGCTGCGATACTTCGCCGGGTCGGACATCGAGTGGCCGCGATAGCGATAGGTGTTCAGTTCCATGAGAACCGGACCATTGCCGGCGCGGACATATTCCAGCGCCACTTCGGCAGCCTTGCGGACTTCGAGCACGTCCATGCCGTCCACCTGCATGCCCGGGATGCGGAACGCGGTGCCGCGGCGGTAGAAGTGCGTCTCGGCCGAGCCGCGCTTCACGGCAGTGCCCATGGCATAGCCGTTGTTTTCGATCACGAAGATGATCGGCAGCTTCCAGAGAGCCGCCATGTTGAAGCTCTCGTAGACCTGGCCCTGGTTGGCCGCGCCGTCACCGAAGTAAGCCATCGCGACGCCGCCGTCTTCACGGTACTTGTGCGCGAAAGCGAGGCCAGCACCCAGCGAGACCTGTGCGCCGACGATGCCGTGGCCGCCGTAGAACTTATGTTCGACGCTGAACATGTGCATCGAACCGCCCTTGCCGCGCGAGATACCGGCAGCGCGGCCGGTCAGCTCGGCCATGATCACCTTGGGATCGATGCCGTAGGCAAGCATGTGGCCGTGGTCGCGATAGCCGGTGATAACCGAATCGCGTTCACCGTCGAGCGCGGACTGCAGGCCCACGGCAACGGCTTCCTGGCCGATGTAAAGGTGGCAGAAGCCGCCGATCAGGCCCAGGCCGTAAAGCTGGCCTGCGCGTTCCTCGAAGCGGCGAATGAGCAGCATCTGCTCATAGAAATGAAGCAGCTCTTCCTTGCTGGGCTTGTAGCGCTTGTCAGCTTCCAGAGCTTCCTGGAGGCTGTGCAGCGCAAAGTCTTCGTCCTGTGCCGGTACTGCGGCAGGCTCGGCGCCGGACCCGGCGTCACTCTTAGCTTTGGGCAACGGGACTCCCCATCGTTGGTGCGATTGATTTCGGGCTGCTTATAGGACGCCGCGCGGAAATCGAAAGCACGATGACGGAAATTTGCCGTGCCCGGCACAAAAATTATGGCGAACAGAAATGTTGCATCGCAACATGATGCGATGCGAAGCTCAGGTTGGCTGCCCCAAAAGGGCAGAAACTCAACGTTTGATCAGCATGACCATTTCGTCAGGGCGAGCAACATTGAGGTTCGAGCGCAACAATTCGCCCGCCAGATCCGGATCAACCTTGCTACCATCGAGCAAAGCAACGCGATTCTTCAGGCGATCGCGCTGGCTTTCCAACTCTGCAAGCTTTTCGTGGCGCTGTTCCAAAAGGCGCTGATTTTCGCCCCAGGCCAGAATGCCGCTGGGGCCCGCGATGACGAACCCGCCCATGAGCAGCAGCAAGGCCAGGGCGCCGCCCTGAACCAATCGCTCCTTCGCAAGGTTGTTATCGTGACGCATGGCCCCTCATGCCGTGATAGAATCACAAGTGATTCAGCGTTGCAAGCACGAATGTTACGCGATTCGCACCCTCTTGCGACAGGTCTTGCGGCGTGCTGCACTGCAAAATGGGCGAGATATGTGTTGATAACTTGTTCGCGGCCCGTGCGAGGCGGCTGAACGCCATCCGATCAGTGTGACGCTGCGGGATTCGACGCAGGCGGAACGTTGCCGATAGCCTTGTTGATGGCCGCAAGCCGCGTGCGGAGTCGCGCGTCGCTTTCATCCAGTTCCCGTCGGGCTGCCAACGCCGCGCGGCGGGCATCGATCACCGGCAGATAGTTCACCTGACCGCCGCGATAGCGCGCTTCCACCAGATCCGCATTGGCCCGGGCGTGCTCCAGTCTGTCGGCCCGCCGCTGCCGCGCTTGCCAATCGGCGGTGTAGCCGGTCAAGGCGTCGTCGATTTCCTGCCAAGCCTTCAGCACGGCGACCTGGAAGTTCACCGCCGCCTCTCGCTGTTCGAGCTTGCGCAGTTCCACCGTGGCGCGCCGACGCCCGCCGTCGAATATCGGCAGGCTCAGGCTTGGCCCGATCTGCCAGGTTCGGCTCGCCCAATCGAACAGGTTCTGCGATCGGTAACTTTCCAGCCCGAACCCACCGCCTAGGGTGATGCTGGGGTAAAGATCGGCCACGGCCACGCCGATTTGCGCGGTGGCGGCGTGAAGTTTCGCCTCGGCCGCCCGCACTTCCGGGCGCTGCAAAGCAACTTCGGACGGCATTCCCAAGGAAAGATCCGGAAGTGCCGGGGGCAACGGGCCCAGCGCGGCCGGCTTCAATTCGTCGCGGAGGGTTCCGGGCTGCACCCCCAGTGCAATGGCGATGCGGTTGGCTTGTGCGGCGGCTTCGGCCTGAAGCGCCGGCAGGTTCGCTTCCGACGCGCGCAGGCCGGCTTGATCGCTCTCGATAGCCGTGTGATCGCTCATTCCGCCATCGACCCGCGCGGCGACCAACCCGACGCGATCCTTGAGTAACGCAATATCCTCACCCGCTGCCGCGCCTTGCGCCTGAGCGTTGCGCATGGCGAAATAGGCCTGCGCCACCTCGGCCGTCACGGAAAGGCGCGTAAGATCCAGCAAGGCCCCTTGCTGCGCGATCCCGGCATCAGCCGCCTCTACCGAACGGCGCACCTTGCCCCACAAGTCGATCTCCCACCCCGCATCGAATCCGCCTTGATAGAGCGTGAAGGGGCGGGCGAGGTATTCGGCGAGCTGATCGCGATTATCGCCGGCCAATACATCAAAGAGGCGCGTAGATGCGCCATATTCGCTCATCCGTTCGCGCGTTACTTGGGTGCTGGCATCGACTTGCGGGAGGGCGGCCGACGCTGCTGCGCCGCGCTGGGCACGCGCCTGCGCAAGGTGGAGGGCCGCAGTCTGAAGGTCGGGATTCGCGGCCAGAGCGCGGCGTTCCAGATCGTCCAGCACCGGGTCGCCCAGCAGCGTCCACCATTCGGCGGGCATGGTCTGCTTGCCAGCCGGAACCGCGATCATATCGGTGGTGCCGCTGCGCCATTGCGACCAGTCATCCGGCGCTTGCGCGACGGGGGCCTTGAAATCGGGGCCAACCGCGCATCCAGCCGCGCCCAGCGCCAACGATAGGGCCGCCATGGCCGCGGCGGGAAGTCTGGCGCTAGTCCGGACACGAAACATGGCAGCAGATCCTTGCATTTCAGGCCAGCCGGTGGCGGAACAGCCAGGCGGCCAGCGGCAACGTGACTGCGGCAACTGCCAGCAAGGGCAGAAAATTGATGGCAACATCCCCGATCCCCGCGCCTTCCAGATAGACGCGGCGCACAATGGCAACGCCGAACCTCAGCGGGTTCACGTAAGTCGCGTATTGGAGCATGGCGGGCATGTTGCGGATCGGGGTCAGCATGCCGGACAGCAGGGTCAGAGGCATGATCAGCACGAAGGAATAGAGCATGGCCTGCTGCATGTTCAGCGCGAACGCCGATAGCGTCATGCCGATGCCGACCGAGGCGATATTGAAGCAGAGCAGCCCGAAATAGAGCACGAATGGCGATCCGCTCATCGGCACGCGGAACCAGAGCAGCACGATCAGCAAGACGATCGTCGATTGCAGCAGGCCGACGACGATCGACGGAAGCGCCTTGCCCACCAGGATCTGCAGCGGGGTCATCGGCGTGACCAGCAACTGGTCGAAGGTCCCCTGCTCCCGTTCCCGCGCAACGGAGAGCGCGGCCAGAAGCATGGTCTGGAGCATGGAAAGCGTGGCGATCATCGCAGGCATGATCTGCCAGCGCGATTCGAGGTTGGGGTTGAACCATGCCCGCCGAACCACCGTCACCCCATGCGCGCCGGATCGGGATGCATTGAAGGCCTGTACGACCGAAGCGATGTAGGCCGCGGCAGAGCCTGCCGTGGTGGAATTGCGCCCGTCGAACACCACCTGCACTTCGGCGTTCCGGCCGTTTGCCAGTTTCCGATCGAAATCCGCCGGAATGGTGACGACCATCAGCACTTTCTGCCGGTCGATCAGCCGCGCGATCTGATTGGCATTGTCCAGCGTCGCCTGGCGCGAAAACACGCCGGTGCCGTCCAGCCTGGCGATCAGTTCGCTGGCCGCCTGCCCCCGGCTCTGGTCCAGCAGGGCATAGGGGACGTGTTGAAGATCCAGGATCGCGCCGTACCCGAACAATAGCGTTTGGATGAATGCCGGCGCGAAAAGGATGATGCGGTTGGCCGGATCCTTGAACAGCGCCAGCACTTCCTTGCGAAAGAGAAAGGCAACCGCAGCCAACCATGCCGATGCTCGGTTCATCGGCTCAGTCCAGTCGCTTGCGCAAGGTGCGGCGGGTGAGCACCGTCAGAACCACGATGTAGCCCAGCATGATCAGGCTGTTGCTGGCCACCATGCCCCAATCGGTTCCGGCCAGGAAAAGCGTCTTGATCACGCCCATGAAGTGAGTTGCCGGCAGGATCTGCGCCACCAGGCGGACGGCCAAAGGGATGTTGCGCAGGTCGAATATGAAGCCCGAAAGCATCAGGGCCGGCATGAAACTGGCCAGCAGCGCGACCTGGCTCGCCGCGAACTGATTGCGTGTCACGCCGGAGATCAGCAGGCCCACCAGCAACGATACGAGCAGATAGAGGAACGAGATGAAGGTGATGGCCAGCAGCGATCCCCGGATCGGCACATCGAATAGGAAAACCGCCGCCAACAGGCACATGGTCAGATCGATCAACCCGATCACGATGTAAGGCGCCAGCTTCGCCATCACGAGTTCCAGCGGGCGCACGGGGGTGACGAACAGGGCCTCCAGCGTACCCCTCTCCCACTCGCGCGCGATCAGCAGCGAACTGAGAAAGGCACCCACCAGCGTCATGATCAGGACGACGAGGCCCGGCACCAGATACCAGCGGCTGTTGCCTTCCTCGTTGAACCAGGTCCGCGTCATCACGGTAACCGTGCCACCGGACGGTGCCGTGCCGCCACGATCGGCCTGCCGCGCCATGGCTGCCGCCACAGCGCCTTGGACGTACGCCTCCAGCGTCTGCGCCGTTGTCGAATCGACGCCGTTCAGGATGAGCTGCATTTCAGCCCCGCCCATTACTTGCCTACGGGCGAAATCGTTGGGAACCTGGACGATCGCATCCACTTTGCCTTCGCGCAGCATCCGGCTCGCCACGTCCATGGTTTCGACATCGACTGGATCGAGGTACGCCGAACCGCGCAGGCCGGAGACGATTTCCCGCGCCGCGGCGGAACGGTCCTGCATAACCAACGCCACCGGGGCGTTTTTAACGTCGAACGAAAGACCGAATCCGAACAGCAGGATCAGCGCGATTGGCAGCAGCAGGCCGACCATCAGGTTGCTGCGATCCCGCAGCATCTGGCGCGTTTCCTTGCGTGCCAACGCGATCAGCCGGGTGAGGAAGGCACTTTCGGTGCGATCGTCGCTCATGCCGCGGACTTCTCCCCGCCGTCATGCGCCCGCCCCTGCTCGACGATGGCGATGAAGGCCTGGTTCATGTCGCCCATACTGTCGCCGCCGGCCTGCTCGCGCACCTCCTGCGGCGTGCCGAGCGCCAGCATGTGGCCAGCGTCCTGAATGGCGATGCGGTCGCAGTATTCGGCTTCTTCCATGAAATGCGTGGTGACGATCACCGTCACGCCCGATTGCGATAGCGATGTGATCGTTCGCCAGAAAGCGCGCCGCGCGATGGGATCGATGCCGCTGGTCGGTTCGTCCAGAAAGAGGATTTCCGGCTCGTGCACCAGCCCCGCCGCCATGGCCAGACGCTGCTTGTAGCCATGCGGCAAGGCCCCGCTGGTGGCTGCGGGATCGAGGCCGAACTGATCGAGAATAGCCTGAACGCGCTGCTTCAGGTCATGCCGGCGCAGGCCATAGGCGCCGCCGAAGAATTCCAAATTCTCTCGCACGGAAAGATTGGCGTAGAGGGAGAATTTCTGCGCCACATACCCGATCCGCCGCCGCGCCTCGGCCCGGGCGGAGCGTAAATTGACGCCCGCCACCTCCAGCGTGCCGCTGGTCGCGGGAAGTAGGCCGCAGAGCATACGGAACGTCGTCGTCTTGCCGGCACCATTGGGGCCGAGCAGGCCGAATATCTCCCCACGACGCACATCGAACGACGTGTTGGCAACGGCGGTGAAGTCTCCGAAACGGCGAACCAGATTGCGCACGTGGATCACATTCTCGCTGCCCGATGGCTGTTTGTCCGCATTCACGCGCAGCTGCGGGCTCGCCGCCTCCAATTCCGTCTTGTTCGCATCATGCTGGCGCAGCAGAAGCATGAAGGCGTCTTCCAGTTCCTCCTCGCGCGGCTCGGCAGGCTGGCCTTGCAGCAGATCGTCCAGCGCCTCCAACGGAGAGTCGGGCTGGCGGATGAAACGCACCGCGCCGCCGCGCGGCACTGCGTCCACGACTTTGCCCGGCGAATCGATCAGGCGGGCCTGCAGGTCCCGCGCGGGTGTGCCGGGTGGCGGCGCGGTGACGTAAGTGAGGCCATGTGCCTTTGCCGTGATCGCCTCGGGCTTGTCCTGAGCCAGCAGACGCCCGCGGTCCATCACCAGCACTTCGTCGCAGCGCCCCGCCTCATCCATGTAGGCGGTGCTTACAAGGACGCTGAGACCATCCGATTCGATCAGCTGCTCGATGATTTGCCACAAGTCACGGCGCGAGAGCGGATCGACCCCGACGCTTGGCTCATCCAGCAGCAACAGATCCGGCACGCGGACCAAGGTGCAGGCCAGACCCAGCTTCTGTTTCATGCCGCCCGAAAGATTGCCCGCGGCGCGATCCGTAAACCGGGCCATGTCGGTCATGTCCAGCATGCGCTTGAAGCGTTCGGCGCGTACCTCTTGCGGCACGCCGTGGAGATCGGCGTAGAGGTTCAGATTTTCCTGCACGGACAGATCTTCGTAGAGCCCGAAGCGCTGCGGCAGGTAGCTGATGCGGTTCTGCACCGCCTGCGGGTTGGCGGCGACATCGATGCCCAGCACTTCCAGGCTGCCGCCATCGGGCTTGAGCAACCCGGTCGCCATCCGCATCAGCGTAGTCTTGCCTGCCCCGTCCGGCCCCACCAGCGCCGTGATCGTCCCCGCACGCAGCGAGAACGAGAGGTCGTCAACGGCATCAAATGGCTTGCCATCCGGACCGTCGAAGACCTTGCGCAGGTTCTTGCAGGCGACGGTGAAGTCGCTCACCTTGGCGACCCTGCCTGCCCTGCGGCTTTCGGCGGGCCCGCCGCGATCCGCACCGTTACCGGCTGCCCCAACCTCAGGCGTCCGTCCTTGTCGTCCACCCGTACGCGCACTTCGTAGACCAGCGCCGTGCGCAGCGATTCGGTCTCCACCGACTTCGGCGTGAATTCCGCGACTGAGGAGATGAAGCCTACCGTGCCGGGCACCGGCCGATCGGGAAAGCTGTCGCTGGTCACGCTGGCGCGCTGGCCCATGCGGATACGGCCGAGATCGGCCTCCTCCACGTAGACGCGAATCCACTTGGGGCTGGTTAGCGCCAGCTCGTAAACCGGCTTTTGCGGCGTCGCCATGTCGCCCACTTCCAGCAGGCGGGACCGGACGACCGCATCGGCCGGTGCCTTCAATTCACCCTGGTCGATCTGATGGCGCAGCAAGGCCAGTTGCGCGTCGGCACTCTTCACTTGCGCTTCGGCAGCAGCGATATCTTCCGCACGGGGGCCACGCGTCGCCACGTTCAGCGCCTCGCCCGCCTCTTTCAGTTGGGCATTGGCCACCTGTGAGGCATTGCGCGCCTGATCGAGTTCCTGCGCGCTGACGCCGCGCCCTGCGGTATTTGCGGAGACCGATTGGGCGCGCTTGTAGTCGTCCGCTGCCCGCGCGGCATTGGCGCGGGCGGATTCGACCTTGGCGCGGGCCTGGGCGATGTCTTCCGGACGAGTGCCGTTGCGCAATTTTAGCAGGTTTTCCTGCATTGCAGCCATCTGCGCCTCGGCATTGCGAGCCTGCAGGCCCAGCGTCACCGTATCGAGCCGGGCAAGCACCTGCCCTGCCCTCACCGCATCACCTTCCTCGACCGTCATCTGCGTCACGCGCCCGGAACCATCGAAGGCGAGCGAAACCTGCCGAATATCGACATTGCCGTGGAGGACGAGCGTATCGGGATCCTGATGGCCCCGCGTCAGCCACCAGACCAATCCGGCCGCCAGCAGAACCGCAACGATCACTGCGGCGACCACGGATTTCTTCATCGACGTTCCTCAAGCCAGGATCATTGCAGCCGGAAACGCCCGGCGATCGGTCAAGTACTCACGCGATACCAGTCACATACTGACATCGCCTTGGCGCAAATCAATTCTTCTTTCCGCATGGGGAAGTTGGCCGGGCCACACCTTGGAAGCTGCAAAACCCCGTCGCGAAAAACTTGCCGCCGGAAGATGTTTCCAACCGGGCGCAAAATCCTCTAGGCGCTCCCCCCATGTTGACGATCCGCGATATTACCGTTCGCCTTGGGGGGCGCACTATCCTCGACCAGGCCGCCGCCACCATTCCCAAGGACGGCAAGGTGGGCCTGATCGGCCGCAACGGCGCGGGCAAATCCACGCTGGTGAAGGCCATCATCGGCCAGTTGGAACCCGATGGCGGTTCGGTCGAGATGCCGCGCCGTGCCCGGCTGGGCTACATTGCCCAAGAGGCACCTACCGGCACCCGAACCGCACTCGAAGCGGTTCTGGATGCCGATACCGAACGCAAGGACCTGCTCGCCGAATCCGAAACCTGCGTCGACCCCCATCGTCTCGGCGACGTGCACGAACGTCTGCTGGCGATCGATGCCTATACCGGCGAGGCACGTGCCGCGCGCATTCTTGTCGGCCTGGGTTTCGATGAGGAGATGCAGAACCGGCCGCTCGACAGTTTCTCGGGCGGTTGGAAGATGCGCGTGGCGCTGGCCGGCCTGCTGTTCTCTCAGCCCGACGTGCTGCTGCTCGACGAACCCTCGAACCACCTCGACCTCGAAGCGACGCTCTGGTTGGAGAATTTCCTCCAGACCTACCCCAAGACGCTGATCGTCATCAGCCACGAACGCGATCTGCTGAACAATGTGGTCGACCACATCCTGCACCTTCAGCAGGGCAAGCTGACGCTTTACCCCGGGACATACGACAGCTTCGAGCGCATCCGCGCCGAACGCGCCGCGCAGGCGGCCGCCGCGCGTGCCAATCAGGATGCGCAGCGCAAGAAGCTGGCCGACTACGTCGCCCGCAACTCCGCCCGCGCCTCCACCGCCAAGCAGGCGCAGTCGCGCGCCAAGATGCTGGCGAAGATGCAGCCGATCGCGGCGATGGCCGAGGATTCCTCGCTCAGCTTCGATTTCCCCAGCCCCGACGAGCTGCGCCCGCCGCTGGTTACGCTGGATCTTGCCGCCGTTGGCTACGAGGCGGAAAAGCCGATCCTGCGCCGCCTTAACCTGCGCATCGATCCCGAAGACCGCATCGCCCTGCTCGGCCGCAACGGTAACGGCAAGACCACGCTGGCGCGCCTGCTGGCCCGCCAGTTGCAGCCGATGGAAGGTTCGCTGACCTTCTCTCCCAAAATCCGCATCGGCTACTTCACCCAGTATCAGGTGGAGGAACTGCCCTCCGATTCGACGCCGCTCGAACTGATGACCCGCGCGATGGAGGGTAAGCCACCGGTCGCGGTGCGCGGTCAGCTTGGCCGCTTCGGCTTCTCGGGCGACCGGGCAACCGCGCAGATTTCCACGCTTTCTGGTGGTGAGCGCGCGCGTCTTGCCCTGGCACTGGTCACCCGTGATGCGCCGCACATGCTGATCCTCGACGAACCGACCAACCACCTTGACGTCGACGCACGTGAGGCACTGGTGCAGGCGCTCAATCAGTTCGAAGGCGCGGTGATCCTGGTCAGCCACGACCGTCACATGGTCGAACTCGCGGCCGACCGGCTCGTGCTGGTCGATCAGGGCACGGCGGCGAACTACGACGGGTCGATGGAGGACTACATCGACTTTGTCCTCGGCCGGAACCAGCCCAAGGCAGTGCAAGCCGAAGCCAAGCCCGCTCGCAAGAACGGCGCCGTGGCGCGGGAAGAACTCAAGGCCCTGCGCAAGAAGGTTTCCGAGACCGAAACGCGGATGAAGCGCATCCAGCAACAGATCGACGCACTCGATGCCGTGCTGGCCGATCCGGGTTCCGCCAAGGGCGACTTGGCCAAGCTCAACATCGGTGAGATCGGCAAGCGCCGCACGCAGGCAGCCGAGGAACTCGAAGTGGCCGAAGCCGGCTGGTTCGAAGCGAGCGAGGCCATGGACGAATACATGGGAGGCGGTGCGTGAGCGTCGCTTTCCGGCGCGACGGAGACGAGGAGCATCTCGAACCCAAGTTCGAGGTGCCGATACCGCCGGGGCCGAACTTCGTTACCGTTGAAGGCCGTACACTGATCGACACGCGCATCGCGGCGCTAGAGGCTGAAATCCCGGCCCTTGCCGACGAAACCGCGCTCAATACCGCCAAGCGAGATTTGCGCTACTGGCGCAAGCGCCTGGCGACGGCGGAAGTGCAGCCCGTGCCTTCCGGCGACAGGGCGATGTTCGGGCACCGCGTGCGCTTCGTCCTCAACGGCAAGGAGCGCGAAGTGCATATCGTCGGCCATGACGAGGCCGATCCGGCCAAGGGCGCCCTTGCCTTCACCGCACCGCTTGCCCGCGCGCTGCTGGGTGCCGAAGTTGGCGATTTCGTCGATTTCAATGGGCAGGAAGAGGCCATTGAGGTGCTGGCTCTGGGTGCTTGAGGTCCTCTCCCTCTAAACCACGCGCACCTCACGAATAAAACCACATCGTCGCCCCCGCGCATGCGGGGGCCCCGCTTCCTTCTGCACGCTATCCGCCAACCGCAAGAGAAGCGGGATCCCCGCCTTCGCGGGGATGACGGGTATGGGTTTGAGCTGAACCGGCGCGGTCTGGACTGCGCCTCCAGTCCAGACCCAAAGAAAAAGGCGGGGAACCATGCCCCGCCTTCTCCTGATCCTTAGCGCCGAAAGAGCTTACCAGCTGCTCTTCTTCGGCTTCTTGTGGAACGGCTTGCCGCCGCCACCGCTGCGCTCCGGACGGGCACCGCCGGTCGGGCGCGGCTGATAGCGCTGGCCTTCGTAGCCACCGCGACCGCCTTCTTCACGGCCACCGTGCGGCTTGCGACCGCGACCCTGCGGGCCTTCGCGGCGACGCTCACGGGCGACTTCGCGCGGGGTGTCCTGTGCTTGCACGATGCGGATGGTGTTCTCCACGTCACCGCTATCGTCTTGCGCAGTCCGCTCGACGGCACGCACGAACTGGTCGGCCTGCGCGCGCGGGATCTGGAAGTAGGTCTCGTTGGCCATGATGCGGATCTGGCCAACGGCATTACGGGTCACGTGCCCGCGGCGGCACAGCAGCGGCAGGATCCAGCGCGGATCGGCATTCTGCTGGCGGCCCACGTCCATGGTGAACCACACAACATCGTCAAAGCCCGGACGCTGACGCGCTTCGCGCGCTTCGGGGCTGTTGCCGATCAGTTCTTCCGGCTGCGGCATGGCGGCGCGATGCGCGCGTACCAGAGCTGCGGCAAGATCCTCCGCGCTCACCTTTTCCAGGATTTCGCGGGCGATCTCGCGATCTTCCTCGTCCGCCTCGACCGGGGCGAGCAGCTTTTCCATCAGGCGGCCACGGTCGGCCGCGCGGATGACTTCGGGCGTCGGCGCGGCGACCCATTCGGCCTCGATCCGCGCACCGCGCAGCATGCCTTCCACGCGGCGACGGCGCGGGAACGGCACGATGATGACGGCGGTGCCCTTCTTGCCGGCGCGGCCGGTACGGCCCGAACGGTGCTGAAGCGTTTCGGCATCGCGCGGGATTTCGACGTGGATCACCAGCGTGAGCGAGGGAAGATCGATGCCGCGCGCGGCAACGTCGGTGGCGACGCAGACGCGGGCACGCTTGTCGCGCAGCGCCTGAAGCGCGTTGTTGCGCTCGTTCTGCGAATGCTCGCCCGAAAGCGCCACGGCAGAAAAGCCGCGCTCGGTCAGGGTCGAGTGCAGGTGCTTCACATTGTCGCGCGTGGCGCAGAACAGGATCGCGGTCTCTGCATCGTGAAGGCGCAGCAGGTTGACCACCGCGTTCTCGACATCGGCCGGAGCAACGGTGACGGCTTGATAGGTGATGTCACCATGGCCGCGGTTCTCGCTCATCGTCGAGATGCGCAGCGCGTCGGTCTGGTAGCGGCGGGCCAGCGCCTCGATCGGGCGCGGCATGGTGGCCGAGAACAGCAGCGTGCGGCGGCTCTCCGGCATCGCGTCGAGCATTTCTTCAAGGTCTTCGCGGAAGCCCATGTCGAGCATCTCGTCCGCTTCGTCCAGCACGACGACGCGCAGGGCCGAGAGGTCGAGCTTGCCGCGTTCCAGATGGTCGCGCAGGCGGCCGGGCGTGCCGACGACGATCGTCGCACCGCGTTCCAGAGCCTTGCGCTCACGCACGGGGTCCATGCCGCCAACGCAAGTGACGATGCGCGCGCCGGTCTTGCCGTAGAGCCATTCAAGCTCGCGGCTGACCTGCTGCGCCAGTTCGCGCGTAGGGGCGATGGCGAGGGCCAGCGGCGCCTCGGCATAAGGAATCGAGCCGTCCGCCAGCAGTTCGTCGCTCATGGCGATTCCGAAGGCGACGGTCTTGCCCGAACCGGTCTGCGCCGAAACCACCAGGTCGCGTCCACGCGCCTCGGCTTCTGCGACTGCGGCCTGAACGGGGGTCAGGGACTCGTAGCCCTGCGCCGTCAACGCATCGGCAAGGGGCTGGGGGAGCTGAGAAAAAATCATGAGTTTGTGAATCTGTCCTGTGCCGCTTGCGCGGTCTCTTGGGGGGTAAGTTTCCGTGGAGTTTTTTGGCGACCAAAGGGTCTTTGAGGGCCCCATAGCTGAAAAATCCCGGTTTGGCGCGCTCCAATTTCACATTGGCAATTCCATGTGCCGCAAGACGGCGAATATTCACCGCGCGCGGCAGCATTCCGCAGCCCGATGGAGCGCATGACCAGCGCCCTCAAAACCCCGGATCTGGCAGGTCCCGGTCTGTTGCATACGGGGCTTCAAAGGCGTCGTCTCCGCGCCGGCAGATATACCGGCTTCGCGGAGACCAGAGCGCCCCTTGAAAACCCGGTTTACTTTGCAGGCTGCCCTTCCCAGCCCCCGCCGAGCGCGAGGAAGACCGAAATCTGGTCATCCACCAGCGCGGCCTCTGCCGAGGCATGGGCAACTTCGGCGTTGGCAAGGTTGGCTTGCGTGGTCAGCAACGACAGCAGATCGCTGCGGCCGAACCGGAACAGCTTGGCCGCCTGCGCTTGCGAGACACCCGCGCTACGGGTCGCGCTGCCGAGAGCAGTGGCCCGATCGGTATCACGCGCATAGGTCTCCAGCGCCGTTTCGGTACCCCGCAGAGCTTCCAGAACGGTGGCATCGAATTTGGCCAGATCGATATCGACCTGGGCATTGGCCGCGTCGATCCGGGCCTTCACCAAAGGACGGTTCGGAAAACTCCAGTTCAGCAAGGGGCCGAAACTGAAGCCGAAGCTATGCGTCTTGCCCAGGTTCTCCAGCTTGCCGTCGTTGATGATCCCGCCGCCGATGCTGACGGTGGGATAGAGGTCTGCCGTGGCCACGCCGATCCGGGCGGTATCGCCCGCGATCGTCCGTTCTGCCTGACGGATATCCGGACGGCGGCGGATCATCGCCGCCCCGTCCCCGATCGGCATCGGACTGCGCAGCATGGGCAACTGCGAACAGCCTTCCACCTCCACCGGATAATCGGCAGGCGGTTTGCCCAGCAGCGTCGCCAGCAGATAGAGCGCCGCCTTGCGCTTGGCGGCAAAGGCCGGAAGGCTGGCCTTGCTGGTCTCCACAGCAGTGCGCGAACGGCTGACATCAAACGCCGTGCCGCGTCCGCCGCGCTGCAGTCGCGTGGTGGCGTCCAGCGTCTGCTGCTGCAGTGCGATCACTTTCTCGACCGTCGCCTGCTGGTAGTTTGCGGCGCATACGTCGGCATAGGCCTTGGCCGTGGCGGCGGCGACGCTGATCCGCACAGCGTCACGCGCGGCTTCCACCGCTTCCCGGTCGGCAAGGCTGCTCTCGATCGCGCGCCTCAGCTTGCCGTTGAGATCGAGCGGATAGCTGACCGAAAAGCCAAGGTCGTATGTCAGCACGCCCGGCATGTTGGTACCGGCCGAAGTGGTGGTGTAATCGCGCTCCAGATCGGCATCGGCCAGAACGGAGGTGCTCAGCGCCTTTTGCCCCACGTATTCGCGCACCACCGCATCCGCCTTGCGCAAGTTGGCATCGGCCGCGCGCAAGTTGGCATTGGCTTCCAGCGCCTGCTCGACCAATGCGTCGAGACGCGGGTCGTCATAGAGGCGCCACCAACGGTCGGGCAGCGGATCCTGCGAAAAGTTGGAACCCTGCCCGGAGGCGAAGGGACCATTGGCGGACGGCGCCGTGGCAACCGAATGCTCCGGCGGCTTGTAGTCCGGTCCGGCGACGCAGCCCGCCAGAAGCGCCATCGCGCCGAGCGAGCCGGCACCAAGAAGACGAACGGATCGGATCACTGCGCAGGCTCCGCCGATGCATTCGCCGTTGTCGCCGGTGCCGGTGCAGGCGTTGCGGCGGCGGGGCCGCGGCGCCTGGGGGGCTGATCGTGTTCCTCGATCGTCACCGTAGCGGTGCGGCCGGCGATCAGGCGGACATCCTTGGGCACATCGGTCAGGCGCACGCGCACCGGAATGCGCTGGGCCAGACGGACCCAGGTGAAGGTGGGATCGACGCTGGGCAGCAGGTTGCGGGAATCGCTGCGGGTGGTGTCGTTGATGCCGGCCGCGATGCTTTCCACGACGCCCTTGAGCGGACGGGATTCGCCCATCAGCACCACCGTGACTTTCGCACCGACATGGATGTGCGGCAGCTTGGTTTCCTCGAAATAGCCTTCCACGCGAACGGAATCGCGGTCGATCAGCGCCATCGCCTGACTGCCGGGCGCCACAAAGTCGCCGGGGTGCAGGTCAAGATTGGTGACCGTGCCGTTGACCGAGGCCCGCACATTGGTGCGCTCAAGGTCCAGCTTGGCCTTGTCCAGCGCGCTCAGGGCCTGATCCACTGCCGCGCGGGCGGTGGCGACGGCGGCCACGTTCTGCTCGTGACTTTCGGTGGCGACAAGGTCGCCCAGCGCAAGGTCGCGCTTGGCTTCGCGCTGGGCCTGCCCCAGCTTCGCCTGCGCGCTGGCCACGGCGGCCTGCGCCGCCTGCATCGCCAGCGTGTAGCGCGGACGGTCGATCACGAAGAGCAGGTCGCCCGCCTTCACTTCCTGATTGTCCCGCACTTCCACCGAAGTGACGAGGCCGCCGATATCCGGGGTGACGCGCACGACATCGGCGCGCACCCGGCCGTCGCGGGTCCAGGGCCGGTTCTCGTAATGGTTCCAGAGCCAGATCGCCACCAACGCGGCGATGACGACAAGTGCAAGCGTTGCGAGGCTCGGGGCTATCCGGGCAAGCAGGTTCTTCATTGGTGGAAACCGATCAGCGGAGCGGCCCAGACCAGAAGCCCGAGCACAAGGATATAGAGGCACAGGTCAACCGCCGCACGATAGGCGAAAAGGCGGTAGAAACCCACGATATTGGCAATGCGCATCAGTGCCAGCGTGATGATCGAGGCGATTACGCCCAGCACCAGCAGCGTCGGCACGAACACGCCGTCGAAGGACATTTCCCCGTTCATGCCGCCAGCCTTTCGATCGGCGCGGCTTCGGGGAAGATGTTGCGCCGCAGGCTCACCAGCGCCAGCGCGCCGGCACGGGCAGCCTCCCGGTCGCCGTCGCGCAGGACGGCTTCCAGCGCCAGGTCGATGTCCTGCAGCAATTCGGGATCGGCCGGTGCCGGGCGGTCCGGCACGAGGCTGCGATAGTACGCGCCCACGCGGCGAAGCACGGCGGTGAGCGGCGCGCTGCGCTCGGGCGACATGTCCAGGCGCAGTTCGCGCAGTTCACCGATGGCGATGCCGGTGCGCAGATCGCGCAGGGCATCGTAGAGCGGCTTTCCGGGCGAGCGGCCGGCCATCGCAAGGCGCGGGGCAAGTTGGGCGATACGGTCGAGCATACGGTTGATCCAGGCGCGCACGTCGGGCGGGGCCATGAGGTTGGAGCGTTCGGCAATATCCACCCAGCCCGCGCGCAGAGTGCGCCGGATCGCGCTTTCGGCCCCGGTCGAGCTGAGCAGGCGGATCATGACGATGGCGTAGAGAATGCCGGTAAGCTGGGCGAGCGAGCCGTTCATGTAGCTGGCAAAGCCGCCGATGTACTGGTCCGCCACCAGGACCGGCGAGCCCAGCCCCAGCAGCAGCGGCACGGCGATGCCGCCATAGCGGGGCGATTGCATCAGCATCCCCAACATCAGCAGCATCGGCGCCATGGCCGCCGCGAACTGCACATACCCGTCAAGGCGGGGGAGCAGGACGAAGCCATAGAGCAGGCCCAGCAACGTCGCGATGAAAGTGCCCACGAAGAACGAGCGCAGCGGTGCCAGCGGATCGGGCGCAGCCGCGAACAGAGCGGTGAACACGCCGGCCAGCATGATCGCCGTGCCGCCATCATGCCAACCGCTGAATATCCAGAGCACGCAGCCGAAAACGATAGTGATGAAAGCGCTGAGCGCGCCGCGAACGGCGCCGCCATAGTCGCGGTGAAGCTCACGCCCGCGCCGGCCTTCCACCAGCGCCGCCGCGCGCTCGGTCACCGGGCGGGTCGAGGGCGAGGCAAGCTGGTCCGCCAGATCGCGGCAATCGCGATGCGCGCCGATCAGCGTGGCGAGGCGCGAAAGCAGGCTGAGCAGGATCAGATCGTGCCACGACGCGCCCTCGCCCACTTGCGGCTCCAACGCCTTGCAGCGTGCGCGCAGGGCTTCGGCTTCTTCGCTACGTTGGGCTACGGGCATCGCGGCAAGCCGGTCGAACCAATCGCGCGTATCGGCCAGCAAAGTCGCAACTTCGGCAGGTCCGCCGCCAGCTTCATGAAGCTGAGCGATGCGATCCGCCACCGCTGCGCCCAGCGGCATGATCATCGAAAGCTGATCCTGCAGCGCGCGCACCGTGCGGATGCGCGGCGCGATCCGCGTGCTCTCGTAAGGCAGGTGGGTGGAAAGCTGGTGCAGTTCGGTCACGTCCAGCGCAAGGCGGCGACGCTCACGGTCGACCGAGGGATCGACATCGATATGCAGCGAATCCTTCGACCAGCGCTCAGCATCCGCAAGGATCGTCGAAACGCGCTGGAGCAGGAAGGCCGAAACGGACTGCGGAAAGACCAGCGCGTGCACGAAGCTGCTGCACAGGATGCCGATCGTGATCTCCTGCACGCGCAGCGCGGCGGTGGTGAAGATCAGTTGCGGGGTATCGACGCTGGGCAGCACGATCAGCACCGCCGTATAGCCCGCAAGGACAGAGGCGTAGGAACGCGGCGTGCGGTCCAGCAATGAGATGAACACGCAGATCGCCAGCCAGCTGCCGATCGCCAAAGTCAGCAGTTCGGGCGAATTGACCAGCGGGGGCACCATCAGAACCGCCGCCGCCGCGCCGACGAACGTTCCCACCACGCGGAACATCGCTTTTGACACCACGGCGCCTGCCAGCGGCTGCGCGACGATGTAGGAGGTGAGGAAAGCCCAGTACGGCCGGTCCAGCCCGATAGACAGCGCGATATAGACGGCCAGAATCGCGGCGATGTACGCCTTTACCGAAAACAGCGCTGCATCGAATCCAAAGCGCTTGGTCATGGCTTGCCGCCGCTTTCGGCCACGCGGGCAGCGATCCGATCGAGAACCGCCATCGTGGTTTCAAGGTCTTCGTCAGGAATGCCATCAAGCAGGCTTGCGCGCAATGCGTTGAGACGCGTGTCTATTCTCTCTGCCAGCGCCTCTCCCTCAGCCGTCAGCGCAAGGTGCTTGGCCCGGCGGTCGGTCTCATCGGCGATGCGTTCGATCAGGCCAGCGCCTTCCAGCAGATTGAGCGTGCGCACCAGCGAGGGTTCGGTAATGCCGACGATCCGCGCAAGCTCGCTCTGGCGCAGCGTCTTGCCCTGGCGCAGCAAGTGCACCAGCGCCCAGCCCGAGGAATTGGATATCCCGAGCGATGAAAGCGCATCGTCCGCCAGTTGTCGCCATGATCGCGATACCGGCAGCAGCCTTTCGGCCAGTGCCCGCTCGCGCAATCGTCGTTCCTGCATGGATGGGTAATTAGCAGCCTAACTAATGCCCGCAAGTCACCCGAACGGAGATATTATTGCAAGTAACGCAAGCCAATGGGCAATTGCGTTTGTTGCGATTGCGAAGTGCCGGCCTTGGGGAATCGCCGGGAAGCCGGTTGATTACCGGGTTCGGCTGACCGCAGGGCTGGTGCAACGCGGAAAGGCTCGTTAAGCCACGGGAAAATCGGTCGCTCCCAGACAGGAGAACGCGCTTGCGTCGTCCCACCGCCTTTTCCCGAATCACTGCCCTTGCCCTCGCGCTGTCCCTGACTGTTCCCTCGGTCGTTCAGGCCGAAGCGCCGGCCAATGTTGCCGCTGCGAAGGCGCGTCCCCAGCAATGGGGCCTCGCGCGCCATGCAATGGTCGCCGCCGCCAATCCGCTGGCGGTGGAGGCCGGGGTAGAGGTGCTGCGCAAGGGTGGATCGGCCGTCGATGCGGCGGTGGCGATCCAGGCGGTGCTGGGTTTGGTGGAGCCGCAAAGCTCCGGCCTCGGCGGCGGCGGCTTCATGATCTATTACGACGCGAAGACGCAGAAGGTCACCGCCTACGACGGGCGCGAGATGGCGCCTTCCGGTGCGACCAACCGGCTTTTCGTGGATGACAGCGGCAAGCCCCTGCCCTTCTTCGATGCGGTGCTGGGCGGCATATCGACCGGCGTCCCCGGTGCCATCGCCATGCTGGACATGGCCCACCGCGATCACGGCAAGCTGGAATGGTCCGGCCTGTTCGACAAGGCGCATGCCTTGGCGCAGGAGGGCTTCATCGTCAGCCCGCGCCTTGCCGGCATGATCAAATCCCGCGCGCCGCAGGCCTCTTCGCCCGACGCGGTGCGCTATTTCACCAAGGCGGACGGCACGCGCTATGTTGCGGGCGACCGGCTGCGCAATCCGGCCTATGCCGGAACCTTGGAACGGATCGCCAAGTTCGGCGCATCCGGGCTGCTCACCGGCCCGGTGGCGCAGGATATCATTGCCCGCCTGCATGAAGGACCGCGCCCCAGCACGATGACGCTGGCGGACCTTGCCGCCTATCAGCCTCGTTCGGGCCCGGCGCTGTGCAATCCCTATCGCACCTACGTGGTCTGCACGCCGGAGGCGCCTTCCGGTGGCCCCGGCCTGCAGATCGCGCTCGGCGTGCTCGCGCATACGGACATTAACAAGCGCTCCGCCTCCGACGAGAAGGCATGGTTCCAATTCGCGCAGGCCAGCCGCCTCGCCTATGCCGACCGCGATCGTTACGTCGGCGATCCTGCTTTCGTGAAAGTGCCGGAAGCCGGGCTGCTCGATCCCGAATACCTTGCCACCCGCGCCGCGCTGATCGGGGAGAAAGCCGGGCCGGTCACGTTCGGCATGCCGAAGGGCGCGCCCGTCAATGGCTCGGACGCCACGGCGGAGCCGGGCGGCACCAGCCACTTCGTCATCATCGATACGCAGGGCAATGTCGTCTCGATGACGACCACGGTGGAAAGCATCTTCGGTTCGGGCCGCATGGTGGACGGGTTCTTCCTCAACAACCAGCTGACCGACTTCTCGTTCTCTCCCAACGATGCCGATGGGGCGCCTGCGGCCAATGCTCCCGCTGCCGGCAAGCGCCCGCGTTCGAGCATGGGGCCGGCGATCGTGCTGACGCCGCAGGGCAAGTTCGTGGCGGCGGCCGGTTCGCCCGGCGGTTCGGCGATCCAGGCCTATAACCTGAAGGTGCTGGTGGCGCTGCTCGACTGGAAGATGAGCCCGCAAGATGCGGTTTCCCTCCCCAACCTCGTAGCCAAGGGCGACGGCTACAGCGCGGACATGTTCCCCGATCCGATCATGGCGGGCCTTGCAGCACGCGGCATGGTGCTTTCGACCAGCCGGGGCGAGGAATCGGGGCTTCAGGCGGTGATCGCGACGCCCAAGGGTTATCTGGGCGGCGCCGATCCACGCCGTGAAGGCGTTGCCCGCGGTTTCTGAGACGCGTTCCGATGGAGCGGCTTGAGCGGATCGGATCGGCCCCGCATAGTCGGCGCCGATGAATCAGACCGCATCTGCCGTTCCGCTCGGCCAACTCGTCGCCACCGATCCCGCCCGCGCCGTGCCCTTGCTGCGCGAGGCGCTGGTGCGCAAAGGCGAAGACCCGCGTGTACTGCGACTGCTGGGTCAGGCCCTGCGCAAGCTGGGCAACGATGGCGAGGCGGAACTGGCAGAGAACGCGGCGATCCGTGCTTCGGTGCGCGATCCCGAACTGCTGGCCATTGCGCAGGCCCTGCTGGCGAACGACCTGCCTACTGCGGAAACGGGCTTGCGGCAGCGCCTGTCCACACAACCGCGCGACGTTGCCGCGATCCGGATGATGGCGGAACTCGCCGGGCGCATCGGCCGCTATCGCGATGCGGAGGCCTTGCTGCAGCGCGCGCTCGAACTCGCGCCCGGCTTTGCTGCAGCGCGCGCCAATCTGGCGACGGTGCTATACAAGCAGAACCGCTTCGCCGACGCCGTTGCAACGCTCGACACCGTGCTGGCCGCCGATGCCGCGAATGCCGGCGACCTCAATCTTCGTGCTGCCGCGCTGGGCCGGATCGGCGAGTACGAGGAATCGCGCCGGATCTATCGTGAATTGCTGGACAGCTTTCCGGAGCACGCGAAGCTCTGGATGAGTTACGGCCATATCCTGAAAACCCTTGGCGAACAGGCCGAGGCAGTCACTGCCTATCGCCGCTGCATCGCCGTCGAGCCGGGATTGGGGGAGGCATGGTGGAGCCTTGCCAACCTGAAGACGGTGCGCTTCGACGATGCCGATGTTGCCGCGATGCAGGCCGGGCTGGCGAACGAAAGCCAGCTTGCGCAGGAAGATCGCCTGCACCTTCATTTCGCACTCGCGAAGGCGCTGGAAGAACGCGGCGAGGCCGAAGCGGCATTCACGCACTATGCCCAAGGCAATGCGCTGCGCAGCACGGAATTGCAGCACGATCCCGATGCGGTGACCGCGCAAGTCGATGCCGTGATCGAGACGTTCACGCCTGCCTTCCTGTCCGCCCATGTCGGCGGCGGCGAACCATCGGCCGACCCGATCTTCGTCCTGGGCATGCCGCGTGCGGGCTCCACCTTGATAGAGCAGATCCTTGCCAGCCACTCGCAAGTCGAAGGCACGATGGAACTGCCGGACATTCCTGCGCTGGCGATGCGAGAGGCGCAGGTGACCGGTGGCCTTCCCCGCGATTGGCCCGCAGCGCTGGCGGCGATGTCTCCGGAACGGCGCGGCGAACTAGGTGCCGAATTCCTTGAACGCACGCGGGTCCAGCGCAAGACGGACAAGCCCTTCTACATCGACAAGCTGCCCAACAACTGGGCCTATCTCGGCTTCATCGCGCTGGTCCTGCCGAATGCGAAGATCATCGACGCGCGGCGCGATCCGCTCGATTGCTGCGTGTCCAACTACCGGCAGAACTACGCCAAGGGTCAGGCTTTTTCCTATGACCTGACGCACATGGGCCGTTATTACGCCGACTATGTTCGCGCCATGCGCCACTATGACGCCGTGATGCCCGGCCGCATCCACCGCGTGATCCACGAGCGTCTGCTGGACGATCCCGAATCCGAAGTGCGCGCCCTGCTCGATCACCTGAGCCTGCCGTTCGAACAGGCTTGTCTGGAATTCCACACGAACACCCGCGCCGTGCGTACTGCGTCCAGTGAGCAGGTGCGCCGTCCGATCAACCGGGACGGAGTGGGGCAATGGCGGATTTTCGCGGATCGGATCGCCCCTCTTCGCGCAGCATTGGGTGATTTGCCTGAGACTTACGCCGAATTCTGAACGGCTGTTCATGTGGCAGAAATGTCATAGTTGCACTGCAACATGAACGTCATCCGAAAGCCCTATTGCCGCCCACCAAAAATTATGGAGACCTACCGAGACACGACATAATGGGGGTCTTCGGGTGGTCGCTTCCGGTATATCCTTTCGTCGCGGCATCGTCGCGATACTGCTTGGCTCGTCGGCAATCGTTGCCGTGCAACCGGCACTGGCGCAGGACGCCAAGCCTGCAACAGCCGCTCCCGCCGATAGCGGCGTCATCTACGTCACCGCGCAAAAGCGCGTCGAGAACCTGCAGGACGTACCAATCGCGATCACCGCGCTCGGCACGGAGAAGCTGAAAGACCTTCAGGTCAAGGAACTGCAGGACGTTGTGAAGTTCCTGCCCTCGGTAACGATCCAGACCGTGCAGCCGGGCTTCAGCCAGGTCTATTTCCGCGGCGTCGCTTCGGGCGAGAATGCCAACCACTCCGGCCCGCTGCCCACCGTCGGCACCTATCTCGACGAAATGCCGATCACGACCATTCAGGGCGCGCTCGACATTCATGCCTATGACATCGCCCGCGTAGAGGCGCTGGCCGGACCGCAGGGCACGCTCTACGGCGCCAGTTCGATGGCCGGCACGATCAAGATCGTCACCAATGCGCCAGATACTACGGGCACTTATGGCGCGGTCGACGCCGAACTGAACAGCGTCTCGCACGGCGATATCGGCGGCGTGATGCAGGGCTTCATCAACTACCGGTTTTCGGACTCCATCGCCGCCCGCCTCGTCGGCTGGTATCGGCATGACGGCGGCTATATCGACAATGTCCACGGCAGCCGCACGTTCGCGGTTTCCGGCATCACGCAGGACAATGCCGATCTGGTCGAGGACAACTACAACGACGTAGACACTTACGGTGGCCGTCTTGCCCTCGGCATCGATCTGGATGGCAACTGGACGGTGAAGCCCACGATCATGGGGCAGGTCCAGAAGACCAACGGCAGCTTTGCGCAGGAACGCTCCACCGCCGTTTCGGGCAAGCTGCAGACCGTTCAGTACAACCCGGAAAAGAGCAAGGATGAATGGTATCAGGCCGCGCTCACCATCGAGGGCAAGATCGGCAACTGGGACCTTACCGCCACCGGCGGCATCCTGAACCGCAAGGATTGGACCCAGTCCGACTATTCGGACTATTCGTACTTCTATGACGCGCTGTTCGGATCGGGCGCCTATCTCACCGACAATGCCGGCGACCTGATCAGCCCGAACCAGTACATCAAGGGCAAGGACACCTATCACCGCCAATTCGGCGAAGTGCGCATCAGTTCGCCGCAGGACAATCCGCTGCGCTTCATCGGCGGCCTGTTCTACCAACGCCAGCAGCATCATATCGAGCAGAATTACATCATCGACGGTCTGGCCGATGATCTGAAGGTTCCCGGCACCACCAGCGATATCTGGCTGACCCAGCAAAAGCGCGTGGACCGCGACTATGCCGCCTTCGGCGAACTGACTTACGACATCACCGACAAGCTGACCGCCACCGGCGGCGTGCGCCTCTATCACTACAAGAACTCGCTGGTCGGTTTCTACGGCTACAGCGCCGGCTATTCGAGCAAGACCGGTGTTGCCGCCTGCTTTGCGGACGCCGTGGTCAGCGGATCGCCCTGCACCAATCTGGACAAGTCGACGTCCAAGACCGACGCGATCTACAAGGCGAACCTCACGTACAAAATCACGCCCGATGCGCTGGTCTACGCCACCTGGTCGCGCGGTTTCCGGCCCGGCGGCATCAACCGTCGCGGCACCCTGCCGCCCTACAAGCCGGACCAGTTGGACAACTACGAAATCGGCTGGAAAACCATGTGGGGCCCGGTCCGCTTCAACGGCGCGGTCTATCAGCAGATGTGGGACGACATTCAGCTCTCGTTCCTGGGCGCCAATGGCCTGACCGAGATCCGCAACGCCGGCAAGGCGCGCATTCGCGGCGTGGAATTCGATCTTGGCTACAACAAGAACGGTCTCTCTCTGGACCTTTCAGGCAGCTACAACGATGCGACGATCCGCAAGGACTTCTGTCTGATCGCCAACAGCGCCTTCGACTGTACGCTGCCGGGCACCGATGGGACTGAAAACGCCTTGCTTGCCCCGTCCGGCACGCATTTGCCGATCACGGCCAAGTTCAAAGGGAATGCCGTCGCCCGCTACGAATTCCCGGTCGGGGACTGGAGCGGCCACGTGCAATTCGCCGCAAACTACATCGGCAAGCGCCGCAGCGATCTGCGCACGCTGGAAAACCAGATCAAGGGCAATCTCGGCGCCTATACCACGGCCGACGTCAGCATCGGCGTGAAGCGGGACGGCTACCGTGTCGAACTCTACGCCACCAACCTGTTCAACAGCAACGGCGTGGTCAACACCAGCGTCCAGTGTCTGGAGACGACCTGCGGCGATCCCGATGGCGTCAGCAGCACGGGCGGGGTGTTCTATGACTATGTCATCCGCCCTCGCGTGATCGGCCTCAAGTTCGGGGCGGATTTCTGATAGCTAAGCAGGCGTGACGGAAGCGACTCCGAAAACCGCAGGCCCGGGCGCAAGCCTGGGCCTAGTGGCTGCCACCGCTCTGGTCATGGGCAACATGATCGGATCGGGCGTTTTCCTGCTGCCCGCCAGCCTCGCGCCGTTCGGCTGGAACGGCGTAGTCGGCTGGGTGGTGACGATCAGCGGAGCGCTGATCCTGGCCTACGTGCTGAGCCGGCTGACCAAGGCCTGTCCGCAGGCCGGTGGCCCGGCCGGCTTCGTCACCGATGCCTTCGGCCATACCGCCGGCTTCTTCATCAGCTGGATCTACCTCGTGTCGATCTGGACTTCGGTTGTGGCCATCGCGGTGGCTGCCGTAAGTTACCTCTCCGATATCTTCCCCGCGCTTGGGATGGGTGAGCACATACCCGCCCTCGCCGCGATGGCGCTGCTCTGGCTGATGGCGCTGATCAACTTGCGTGGCACCCGTGCTGCGGGCGGATTTCAGGTGGTGACGCTGGGGCTGAAAGTCATTCCGCTGATCGTCGTCATCGTGATCGCCGTAACCGTGCTGAACGACGGCCGCGCGCAGATCGCGCCGCCGGCGCCGGGCAGCATCAGCTTCGGCGCGGTCAACGGCGCAGCCAGCCTAACGCTCTGGGCCCTGCTCGGCTTCGAAAGCGCCAGCGTGGCGGCCGCGCGCGTGCGCAATCCGGAAGTGAACATCGCCCGCGCCACGCTTTGGGGCACCGGGCTTACCGGCATTCTCTACCTGATGGTCTGTTCGGCCATCGCGTTGCTGCTGCCCGTCGATCTGGCATCGCATTCGAATGCGCCTTTCGCGACGTTCGTCAGCTATTTCTGGCGCTCCGACGCGGCCACGCTGATCGCGATCTTCGCCGTGATCAGCTGCGTGGGCGCACTCAACGGCTGGACCTTGCTGGAAGCGGAAATGGTGCGCGACATGGCGCATCGCCGGCTGCTGCCCGCATGGTTCGCGGAGACCGATGCACGCGGTGTAGCCCGCCGCGCGCTGCTGATCTCCACGGTGATCGCCAGCCTCTTCGCGGCGATGAACGCCAGCCGTTCGATACAGAAGCTGTTCGAATATCTGCTGCTGCTCTCCACTTCGGCGACGCTGTGGCTCTACCTCGCCTGTGCCTTGTCGGCGTTCAGGCTCGGCATCGCGCGTCCCGCCGCCATTCTTGGCGCCGCCTATGCGCTCTGGACGCTGTGGGGGGCAGGCATCGGGGCGAGCGGGCTCAGCTTCGTGTTGATGGCGCTGGGCCTGCCGATCTGGCTACTGGTTCGCCGCAAGGCCGCCGAGCAGCGCGTCTAGCCAAGTTTCGACCAGCCCTTCCGCCTCCTCGGGCGTGAACGGCGCCTTGCCAAGGCTGAGTTCCAGCCAGAGCCCGTCGATCAGTGCCGTCAACGCCACGCCGACCAGCCGCGTATCGGCCATGTCCGGACGGCAGTCGCGGATCAGCGCATCCATGCCGCTGCGGAATTCGCCGTAGATATCCTCATGCAGCCGACCGATAGCGGGATCCTGCGGCGTCATTGCCCAGAACGCGAGCCAGGTGGCCAGTAGTTCCGGATCGGCAATCGGCGGACGGAAACTGGCGGCGAGATAAGCCAGCAGCCGAGCACGCGGATTGTCGTCCGCCGCCTCCACCGCTTCCTCCAGCGCCCGCGCCACCCGGTGTCCGGTCCAGCGATAGGCCTCGGCAATCGCATCGGACACGCCGCCGAAGTAGTGCCGCAGCAATCCCGGCGAAACGCCCGCCATCGCGCAGATCGTCCGCACCGAAGTGCCACCGACGCCATGCGTCGCAAGGCACCGCGCCGTCGCCTCGATCAGGCTCTGGCGCCGCTCGTCGGGATCACCCCGAGTATAGGCGGGCGTGGAGGATTGCTTGGTCGTCATGGCCTTGTTATACGATCGTACAACAAGGAGTCGCCCATGGCAACGCAGCTCAAGGATTTCGCGGAAAACGATCCGCTCGATGGCTGGAGCCTGCCGGCCTGGACTTATTCCGATCCCGAATTCCTGGCGGTGGAGAAGGAACGCGTCTTCGCCCCAAGCTGGCAGGTCGTGTGCCATGAGAGCGACGTGCCGAACGTGGGTGACTGGCACACGCTGGAATACATCGGCGAAAGCGTGATCGTCGTGCGCGGCAACGACCGGCAGCTGCGCGCCTTCACCAATGTCTGCCGCCACCGCGGATCGCGCGTGGTCGATGGCGCCAGCGGCTGCGCGAAGAAGCTGGTTTGCCCTTATCACGCCTGGGTCTACGATCTCGACGGCCGTCTTACCGGCGTTCCGGACAGCCAGAGCTATCCCGATTTCGACAAGGCCAGCCACGGCCTATCCCCGGTGGACATCGAAATCTGGCGCGGCTTCATCTTCGTCCGCCTCGTCGATGACGGCGGCCCCTCGATCGCGCAGATGATGGCCCCTTACGAGGAGATGGTCGCCCCCTATCGGTTCGAGGATCTGAAAGCGCTCGGCCGCGTCACCATGCGTCCGCGCGAGGTGAACTGGAAGAACGTGGGCGACAACTATTCGGACGGGCTTCACATTCCCGTCGCCCATCCCGGCCTTACCCGCCTGTTCGGCCGCAGCTACGGCGTGGAAGCGGAGCGCCATGTCGACCGGATGTGGGGCGATCTGATGGACGCGCCCTCCTCCAACTGGTCGGAGCGGATGTACCAGCGCCTGCTGCCGCCGGTGCCACACCTGCCCGAGAACCGGCAGCGCCACTGGCTCTATTTCAAGCTCTGGCCCGGCGTCGCCTTCGACATCTATCCGGATCAGGTCGATTTCATGCAATGGCTGCCCACCGGCCCGGAAACCTGCATGATCCGCGAGATCAGCTACGTCTTCGACGATGACCGCCGCGAGATGCGCGCCGCGCGCTATCTCAACTGGCGCATCAACCGGCAGGTCAATGCCGAGGATACCCAGCTCATCACCCGCGTGCAGGCGGGCATGGCCTCGCGCACATTCTCGGTCGGACCGCTGTCCGACAAGGAAGTGTGCCTCCGCCACTTCTGCAAGCGCATCCGTGAACTGATCCCAGAGGCCCGCCAAAGCGAGCGGCCCGCATCCGGCTGGAGCCAAAAATGACCCAGAAATACGATGCTGTAATTATCGGCGGTGGCCACAACGGCCTCGTCTGCGCGTTCTACCTCGCCCGCGCGGGGCTGAGGGTGCGCATTCTGGAACGCCGCGACGTGGTCGGCGGCGCAGCGGTGACCGAGGAATTCCATCCCGGCTTCCGCAACTCGGTGGCCAGCTACACCGTCAGCCTGCTCCAGCCCAAGGTCATCGCCGACATGCGGCTGGCCGACTATGGCTATCGCGTGATCGAACGCCCGATCTCCAACCTGCTGCCGCAGGAAGACGGCGGCTATCTCAAGCTGGGCGGCGGGCTGGAACGTACGCAGGCGGAGTTCCGCCGGTTCTCCAAGCACGATGCCCATGTGCTGCCGGCCTATTACGATTCGCTGGAAGTCGTGGCCGAAGTACTGCGCGATCTGGCGCTGAAGTCGCCGCCAAATGCCGGCGATGGCTGGCGCGGACTGATCGACGCGGCGCTTCAGGGCCGCAAGCTGGCGGGCCTTTCCATCAAGTTGCAGCGCGATGTGCTGGATCTCTTCACCAAGTCCGCACGCGGGCTGCTGGATGGCTGGTTCGAGAGCGAGGCAGTGAAGGCCGCCTTCGGCTTCGACGCGGTGGTCGGCAACTACGCCTCGCCCGATACGCCGGGCAGTGCCTACGTGCTGCTGCACCATGTCTTCGGCGAAGTGAACGGCAAGAAGGGCGCCTGGGGCCACTCGGTCGGCGGCATGGGCAACATCACCCGCATCATGGGCGAAGTCTGCCGCAAGCTGGGCGTGGAGATCAGCCTGGAAAGCCCGGTGGATCAGGTCCTCGTCGATGGCGACAAGGTTGCCGGCGTCCGGCTTGAAAGCGGTGAGGAGATTGCCGCAACCCGCGTGATCGCCAATGTCGGGCCCAAGCTGCTCTATGGCAAGATGATCGCGCAAAGCGACCTAAAGCCCGATTTCCAGCGCCGCATGAAAAGCTTCAAGGCGGGCAGCGGCACGTTCCGCATGAACGTGGCGCTTTCCGAACTGCCGAAGTTCACTTGCCTGCCGGAGCCGGGGGAGCATCACCAATCCGGCATCATCATCGCGCCGACGCTCGACTACATGGACCGCGCCTTCCTGGACGCGAAGACCTATGGCTGGTCGAAGAAGCCGATCGTGGAGATGCTGATCCCCTCAACCGTGGACGACAGCCTCGCGCCCGAGGGCCAGCATGTCGCCAGCCTGTTCTGCCAGCAATTCGCGCCGGAGCTTCCCGATGGCCGCGACTGGGATGCCGAGGAAGACAAGGCGGCGGACACCATCATCGATACGGTGGAGGAATATGCACCGGGCTTCCGCGCCTCCATCCTCGGCCGGCAGGTGCTCAGCCCGAAGGGGCTGGAGCGCAAGTTCGGCCTGGTGAACGGGGACATCATGCATGGCAATCTGACGCTCGATCAGATGTGGTCGGCGCGGCCGGTATTGGGCCACGGCGCCTATCGCGGGCCGATCAAGGGGCTCTACATGTGCGGTTCGGGCGCTCACCCCGGCGGCGGTGTGACCGGTGCGCCCGGCCACAACTGCGCGCATGAAGTGATCGCGGACAAGGGCCGTTTCGGCCGCTTCCGGACCTGAAATCGGGCAATTCGTCCGTTCGAGGGGGCAGTCCACCGCTTCCACGATTGGGGTTTAGGGCAAACGACATCAGGTAGGCCGCAAGGTCGCCAACTAACCGGATTGTCGTTTGCCCCAATCATTCATTGCCGATGCGCCGCGCAAATCCGCCGCGATTTCGATCGCACGGGTTATCTGCATCCTCGGCGTCGTCTACGTCCATGCGTGGACCGGCCTGACCGGTTACGACCTGCAACTGGCCAAGGGTTCGCCGCAGGAAGATTTGCGCTGGGTGTTGATGGACGTGTTCGGACGCAGCGCGGTTCCGCTGCTGGGCCTGATATCGGGCTGGCTGGTCGCTTCGTCCAACCGCACGCGGGACTGGCCCACGCATGTGGCGCGCAAGGCGCGGACGATCCTGCTGCCGATGGTGCTCTGGAACGCGCTGGCGCTGGTGCTGGTATCGGGTACGGCATGGTTGCTGAACCTGCCGGCGCCGACGCCGCATTCGCTGGACTGGATTTTCGAGGAAGTCTTCGTGGCCAGCCGCAATCCGGACATCAATGTGCAGATGCCGTTCCTGCGCGACCTTTTCGTCTGCATGATCGCCGCACCGCTGCTGGTAAGGTTGGCCAATCCGTGGCTGGTGGCGCTCGCATCGATGGCGGCGGTCTGCCAGATCCTTGGCCTGGGCGCGCCCGTGTTCATGCGCGCGTCGATCCCGTTCTTCTTCCTGCTGGGCATCCTTGCACGGCGGGGGCATGTGGCGGACCGGATCGCCGCGTGGCCGCTGGGAACGGCGCTGTTGCCCTTCGCACTGCTCACCTGCGTCCAGCTCTACGGATCGCTGCGGCTTGACGTCGATCCTGCTACGCCGGAAGCGGCGATGCTTGATCTGTCGGTCAGGATCGCGGCGGCCGTGGCCTACTGGCGCGTGGCATGGGCGCTTTCGAACAGCCCTGCCCGTGCGTTCCTGCTGCGGATCGAGCCCTTCGCCTTCTTCCTGTTCTGCTCGCACCTGATCCTGATCTGGCTGGGCGGGCCGGTGCTGGGGGCGCTGTTCGGCAAGCTGGGGTCGCCGCTCTATCCGGTCTACCTGCTGACCCAGCCGCTGATCCTCTTGCTGACCGTGATCGTACTGGGCACTCTGCTGGTTCGGGCAGCACCGGGCCCGGCGCGAGTGCTGAGCGGAGGCCGCCTGACCGCGGCGTAAGCCTCCATCAGGCGGTCAACGCGCAATCGCCCGTAACCCACGTGCATCCTTCAGCACGACCAGGCGCATCCAGCCTTTGCGCTCCGGCACGATGGGGCAGACCCTGAAGTCGCCCCAGAGATCCCGCTCGAACCCCGGCTGAAAGCGGCGAACGGACGGCGGGAGAATGTCCAGGCTCTCGCTATCGTCCTCTCGTTTGGCCGATGTCACGCCCAGAATCCGGCGCGTGCCCTTCGGCCAGATCCGAAACGTGGGATTGCCGTTGTAGGTCGAAAGGCGACCGGAAACCCATTCGCAAGGGAACGGGGCGGATTGTGGAGTCACGACACCGGCCGAAGCCAGTGTAGGCCCCAAAAGCAGGCCCAAAAGCAGGCCTAGATGAGAGATCGCCGAAATCCGATACTGCATCCGCGATCGCCTCCCTGCCCTATTTCTCCAGCACGCCCGCCTTCATCACGTGAGAAACCTTTTCCAGCACACTCACATCACGAAGGGGATCGCCCTCCACCGCGATCATGTCGGCATATTTGCCCAGCGCGATGGAGCCCAGTTCGCTTTCGTGTCCGATCAGGGTCGCCGCATCGATAGTTGCGGCCCGGATCGCCTGCATCGGCGTCATCCCGTACTTCACCATATAAGCGAACTGTCGGGCATTAAGGCCGTGCGGATAGACGCCCGCATCGGTGCCGAAGCCCAGCTTCACACCCATCTTCACCGCTTTTTCAAAGCCGTCGCGCTGCGTCTGCGTGGTCTCGCGGTTCTTGCGCAAGTATTCGGCGGGCCAACCTTCCTTGGTGCCCTGCTGGTCGATCCAGTCGCCATCGTAGATATCCATCACCAGCCAGACGTCCGCGTCCTTGGCCATCTTCAGGCCTTCATCGTCGATCAGGCTGGCATGCTCGATCGAGTGCACGCCCGAACGGATCGCCGCCTTGATCCCTTCCGCGCCGTGGGCATGGGCCGTGGCGTAGGAGTGATGCTCCTTGGCGACCGCCACCACCGCGCGCATTTCGTCCTCGGTCAGTTCCACCTGCCCCGGCTCGGTACCGATGGCGAGGACCGCGCCGGTGGCGATCATCTTGATGAAATCCGCCCCGTGCTCGAACAGGAACTCGGTCTTTTCGTGCGCTTCCTGCGGATTGCGGATCACGCCGTAGCGCATGTCCGAAGGGAGCTGGTCGTTGGGGATCACGCCGTTAAGCTCGCCCCCGCCGCCCGGCTTGGTGATGTAGGCGCCCGCCACGAACATGCGCGGCCCCGGCACGTCGCCCTGGGCAATCGCATCGCGCAGGGCGACATCGGTGAGGCCGCGATAGGTGCCGACATCGCGCACGGTGGTGAAGCCGGCGTCCAGCGTCACCTTGGCATTATGCGCCCCGATCAGCGCGGTAAGCTGGGGCGAAGTCCTGTAAGGCGCCGCAACATCGGCGCTCTGCCCGGCATCGGCAAGGTGGGTGTGCAGATCGATCAGCCCCGGAAGCACCGTATAGTTCGACCAGTCCACTTCCTTCGCGCCCGAAGGCGTCTTGCCGCAGGCGTCGATACGCGTGACGCGGCCGTCAGTCACCGTCACGCACTGCCCCGTGCGCGTGGTCTGGTAATCGACGTCGATCAGCCGCCCCGCGCGGACATAAAGCGTTTCCGCCGTGGCGGGCATTGCCAGAATGCCCGCCATGAACCCCGCAAGAAGCGCCCCCCGCTTCGCCCCGTTTATGCTCACTTGCTTGCCAGATCCTTGTACATCGACAGGTAGTAGGTGATGCCCGGGCGGATATTCAGCAGCGGAATACGCTCATTGAGGCCGTGGGAGAACTCGTCCGAATCCTTGATCATGGAGGCGGCAGCGCCGTAGCTGGGCACGCCGAGCGCGCGATACCACATCGAATCCGATGCGCCCGAAGCCTGCGAGGGGATGATCGCCACCGGTCCCCAGGCCGCCGTCACCGCCTTGCGCGTGGCGCCGATGAAATCCTGCCGCATCGGCGAGGCGGGGGCCATGGTGGAATCGTCGCCCGTCACATCGGTGAACTTGGCGGCGGGCATGGCTGCCACTTTCTCCAGCTTCGCCATGATCTCCTCGCGCGTGTGACCCGGGAAGATGCGGCAGTTGATGTTGGCGGTAGCCCGCTGCGGCAGGGCGTTGCGGGCATGGCCGCCCGACAGCATCGTAGGCACGCAAGTCGTGCTGACCCGGCCGACATTTGCCGGATCGGCGCGCAGCACGGCCAGCGCGGCGGGATCGTTGGGGTTTGCCGCGAAGTCACGCATCGCCTTGGCCTTCTTGGGATCGGATTCCAGCCTGGCTGCCTCCGTCCAGTAGGCGCGGGTCACGTCGTTGAGTTCGGGTTTGAACTTGTAGGCGCCGATGCGCGTCAGCACTTCGGAAAGCTGGACGATGGCATTGTCCGGACGCGGGGCTGAGCTGTGGCCGCCGGGATTGGTCACTTCGATCTGGTAGTCGATGTAAGTCTTCTCGGCGCCCTGCCATGTCCAGAAAAGCGGCTTGCCGGTCTCTTCGGACAAAGTGCCTGACGAGCCATCGACATTGAGCACCATTTCGGCGTTCTTCAGCTTTTCGGCGATCAGCTTGGAGGTTGCCATCGTGGTTTCCTCGTCGCCCGAATAGGCGATGACGAGGGTGCGCTTGGGCTTGAAGCCCTCCTTGCGCAGCTGGATCATCGATTCCATCGCCAGCACCGCTTCGAACTTGGTGTCGCTGGCGCCCCGGCCGTAGAGGTAGCCGTTCTCCACCACGGGCTTGAACGGATCGCGCTCCCAGTCGGCCGGCTTGGCTTCCACCACGTCCATGTGGGCGGAGACGACCAGCGGCTTCAGCGACGGGTCGCTGCCCTTCCACGTGGCGATCAGGTAGGCGGTGTCCTTGTAGGGGACGATCTCGATGTCGCTGGCGCTCCAGCCCGCTTCGATCAGGCGCTGCTTGAACAGCTCGGCCACTTGCGGGGTCTGGTTGCCCTCCCCTTCCACCGATCGCAGGGCGATGGCTTTCTTGGCCATGTCCAGCACGTGTGCCTCTGCGTCCGGATAGGCCTTGGGAGCGGCCTCTGCGCCCGATGCAAGCGCCATGGCGCCGAGGGAAGCCACGGTGAAAAGGATATGCCTCATGGAAATTGCCCTGCCCTGAATTGCGATTTTGCCCGAAGGTTTTGTTGCCCGGGGGCCGAGAGAATCGGCCCGGAAGTCAACACTCTGTCGCATTCGCAGGGGCGGCGCACCTGTTTTGGTGCGCCGCCGGAAAGTTCGAAAAGTTTTACGCGATGTCGAGCGCGCCGGTCAGGTCTCCGGGGGCGACGCCGCCTGCCGCGAGCATCGCATCTTCGCGCATTTTCAGGCCTTCAAGCTTCTCCAGCCCAAAGCGGCGGGTGAGGAAGCGGGCGATGGAGCCGGTGTCGTAGATCGTGTGGTCCACCGTACCCTTCGTCGCGTGGGGAGAGACGATCACGGCGGGGATGCGCGTGCCCGGGCCCCAGCGGTCGCCCTTCGGCGGGGCGACGTGATCCCACCAGCCGCCGTTCTCGTCGAACGTGATGACGATCAGCATCTTTTCCCACTGCGGGCTGGCGCGCAGGGCATCGATAACGGCAGCGATATGACGGTCGCCCGCGTCGATGTCCGAGTAGCCGGCATGCATGTTGAGGTTGCCCTGCGGCTTGTAATAGCTGACCGCAGGCAGCTTGCCCGCCGCGGCATCGGCCAGGAACTTGTTGGTGCGCGCAGTGCTGCCCTCACCGCCGTCCCGCAGGAACTTCGCGCGGTCGGCGGTGCCGGGGGCGAAGCGGTCGTAATAGTTGAACGGCTGGTGATGCGGCTGGAAGTTCGGGCGCGACGGGAACGAGGCATCGTTCATGTGCCCTTCCAGCGCGGCATTCCATCCGCCTGCGTACCAGGCCCAATCCACCCCCTTGGCGCTAAGCATGTCGCCGATGGTCTTGTGCTTCTGCGGCACCAGCGTGTGCGCGCTGTCGGCATTGGCATAGCCGGGCTTGTCGGGATCCAGCTCATAGGTCGGTGCGTAAGGGGGCAGCATCGTGTTGACCGCCCAGAAATCCGGCGAAAGCGTGTTGGGGCCGAATACCGCCGGGCCGTCAATCGCGCTGGCCGGCGTCTTGGGATCCAGTTTCAGGCGCGTGCCCTTGGGATCGTTGCCCTCCAGCTTGGCGATACGCTTGGCGGCGGGGCTCTTGTCCGCATCCGGATAGAACGGCGGCTGCGCGGCGATCAGGTACTGGTGGTTGAGGAAAGACCCACCGAAAGCCCCCATGAAGAAGTTGTCGCAGAGCGTGAACTCACGGGCGATCTGCCAAAGGCGAAGCTGCGCACGCATGTCGCCGTAATGGCCCATGACCAGCGCACCGCTATCGCCCCAGGCCACGAACTGGTCGTTGGCGCCGCCATTGATTTGCATCTGGTTGTGGTAGAACGCATGGACCAGATCGCGGGTAACAAGGCCGTGCGGCAGCGGATCGCCCTCCGGCGTTTTCAGCGCGAAGGGACCGTTGGGTATCGGCGCAAGGTCGTCCGGCCCGATCTGGTATTCGGTATGCTCCACCACCTGTTTGGAGGGCACGAGGCCTTCCCAAATCTTCGGCAGCTTTTCCATGACCTTGCCGTCGCGGTCGCGTTGGAGAGTGCGTTCGGCGGGTACTTTGGAAAGCGGCTGCTGCAGGCCGGGGAAATCCGCAAAGAGGTTGTTGAAGCTGCGGTTCTCCGCAAAGATCACCACGACCGTATCGATCGCCGCACGCAGCTTCGCATCGCTGACCGGGCCCGAGGACGATCCCTTGGCCGGTTTCGCCTCCGCCGATTCGACCGCGCCGCCGGCAACGGCAGCAGCGCCGAGCGCGGCAGCAAGGCCGCCGAGGAAATCGCGGCGGTCGGGATTGCCGGACTTGGGATCGGCGGGATCGAAATCGGACATAGGGGGTGCCTCGAAAGGATTGGAAATCTGGCACTCTGTGGGACGGTGACTGCCCCCGCGTCAACCGTCCCACCCGTCAATTACGTAAATGCAATCAGGCCTTGGCGAAGCGACGCTCGCCCCATTTGACCGCCAGCGTGGTGCTGTCCGTGCCCGCCGTGGTGCGCTGGGCGATGGTGGACATGAAGTGCCAGGTGCCGCGCACCTGATCCGAGGTCACATCCAGAGAGACATAGCCACGGCGGCTGACGTCGGTGAACGCCAGCTGCGGGTTGGCCTCGCGCATCGAAGTGGCAAGCGCCTTGGGCGTGGCCGAAGGCAGATAAGCCTCGTAGCCTGGAGAAGTGACCGAGTGTCCGGCGTACTCGACACCCGCCGCCACGCCGCCGCTCGAAAGCTCGTTGCCCCAGGCATTGTGGCTGTCGCCCGAGAGCACGACGAGGTTGCAATCCGCCTCTTGCGCCGCCTTCAGCAAGCGTTCGCGGGCAGCGGGATAGCCGTCCCACGAATCCATGTTGAACGGCAGGCCCACCTTGGCAGCGGCGGCAGCGGCCATGAGCTGCCCGCGCACTTTGGCATCGCCGCCAGCCGGCACGAAATCGGCCAGCGCGGCGGGAGACTTCAGCGATCCCATGACGATCTGCTGGGCCAGGATCTGCCAGCGCGTGCCCGCCTTGGCCGAAGCCGCAAAGCCCTTGTAGAGCCAATCCTCCTGCACCGCGCCCATCAAGGTGCGCTCGGGCGACATCCACGGCCCGTCGCGGAACGCCAGCAGCGCCTTGGCAACGTCCGGGCCCTTGAATGCCGCTGCCAGATCGAGTTGCTTCATGCGGGAAGATACGCGCGTTTCAGGGCGGAACAGCGTGGCTAGCGAACCGATCTCATAGCTGCCCCAGTCCGCGTCGGAGATCGGCATCCATTCGCGATAGGCCTTCTCCGCCGCCGCCTTGCGCGCGGGCCAGGGGCCTTCGGTTTCAGGCTGATGATTCTCGGCACCGTCCTTGTAGGCGTCGTTGGCGAACTCGTGATCGTCCCACTGGACGATCATCGGGAAGCGGCGATGGAGCGCACGCAAGTCCGGATCGAGGCGATAACTGGCGTAGCGCAGGCGATAGTCGACCAGGCTGACGATCTCGTTCGCCGGCTCGATCGGGCGGCCGGCCATCGGATGCTCGGGATATTCGCCCAGCTTATATTCGTAGAAATAGTCGCCGACGTGGACGATCAGGTCCAGATCGTCTCGCGCGGCGGCGTGGGCATAGGCGTTGAACCAGCCGAACGGCATGTTCGAGCAGGAGAACAGGCCAATGCCGAAGCGGTCCACCTCACCCACCGGCAAGGTGCGCGTGCGGCCGACTTCGCTCATGGTGCCGTCCGGCGCGATGAAGCGGTAGAAGTACCACTTGCCCGGTTGCAGCCCGCCGACGACCAGCTTGGCGCAGTTGTCGCGGGCGGGAGAGGCGACGACCTCGCCCCCGCTGGCTACCTTGCGGAACTGGTCGTCCTCGGCCAGTTCGCAGCGCAGTTTCGTTTCGCCGCTGCCGACATAACGCGTCCACAGCAGAACCGAATTCGCGGCCGGCTCACCGCTGGCGACGCCGTGGGTGAAGCCGCGCGCGGTGAGGATCTGGGCAATGCCGGGCGTCGAAAGCGCGGCAAGGCCAAGCGCGCCGGCCTTGATGAGGAGGCGGCGGTCGAGAGCAAGGGTCATGGGGGGATGTCCTGTCTTCGAAAGGTCAGTAACGCGCGGTGAATTCGATGCCGTACGTGCGCGGCTCGGCCGGGATGAAGGTCGGGTGGCCGAACGAACCGCCGGTGTTGCCGGCATCCAGCAGGTACTTCTCGTCACCCAGATTGCGCGCGAAGCCCGCCACCTGGAAACGCCCGTCCATGAACGAGACGCCGCCACGCACGTTCACCAGCGTCACCGCGTCCTGGCTGATCGCTTCGGTGTTCGGGATCTCGAAATAGATCTTGCTGCGATAAGTCACGCTGGGCGTCAGGAACACGCTGGTGCTCTGGGTCACCGGCACGTTCAGGTTGAGGCCCGCCGCCCACTGCCACTTGGGCTGGAGGCGGAACTGGTCGCCCGCATAGGCGCCGTTCGAGGCATTGTCGTCGATCCCGCCGCTGATGAAGCCGACATTGCCGAAGGCGCTCAGCCAATCGGTGAACTTCGCTTCCAGTTCGGCTTCCACGCCCAGGTTCGATGCCGAACCGGCGCTGCGGGTGACGTTCTGCCCGTTCTCGATCACCGAGACCTGGAAATTGCTGTAATCGTCATAATAGACACCCAGCGATCCGGAGAAGATCCCCGCCGAGCCCTTGATGCCCGCTTCATAGTTCCACACCGTCTCCGCCCGGATTAGGTCGAGATCGGCAACCGGCCCGGCAGCCGCCGAAAGCTGCACCACCGGCGAGCGGCGGCCTTCGGAAATCGTGGCGTAGAGGTTGAAGTTCGGCGTAAGGTGGTAGAGCGCATTGAAGCGCGGCAGCACGGCGGCGTAGGAGCGCTGGGCATAGTAAGTCTGGCCATCGGTATCGACCAGCGGCAGCAACGGCTGGCCATAGACCGGCGCATCGGGCTGATAGGCGGCATAGCCCGAACGGCGCTTCTCGATCAGCACGCGCGCGCCGGCGGTCAGTTCCAGTTGCGGCACCGGCTTGAAAGTCACGTCACCGAACATCGACCATGACTGGTTGCGGCCCTTGTTCTCATACCAACTGTTATAGGGAACGGCGGTATAGGCGCCGCCCGTCAGGTAGGAGGTTGCCAGCGCCCCCGTCGCCACATTGGACGAATTCACGCAGCCAAGGCCTGGGATCAGGTTCGCCGTGCACTGGAGATAGGTGCCCACTTCGGAAGAGAGCGGCACGTACTGGTAGCTGTCCTCGATGAAGTAGTTCCACCCGAACGAAGCGCGCCACTGGTCGTCGCTGTAGGTGAAGCGGCCTTCGTGGCTGGCCTGCCAGCCCTTGGCGCGTTCTGCGAACTCCAGATACCAGGCGGCCGAGCCATCGGCATCGAACACTTCCAGCGCGTCGAAATGGCGATAGCCATTGACGGTGGTGAAGTTCCAGCCGTCCGCGAAATCCCAGCTTGCCGTGAGGTTCACGTCATAGACGTCGCGGTTGAGGCCCAGCTTGTCGCTGCCCAGCACCTCAGCCGAATAGGGCGAACCGCCGAGATAAGCCGGGCCGTAAAGTCCGTCGACCGCCGTGGAGCCAAGGTCCTTGGACAGGAACGGCGTGCCCGAATTGCGCTGGCGGTCGTAGGTGAAGATCAGGTCGGCGGTGAAGTTGCTGGCCGGCGTGAAGCGCAGCGAACCGCGCAGGCCAAGCTGGTCCTGCCCATAGAGATCGTCCTGATCGGGGGCGAGGTTCTTCACATAGCCATCGCGCTTCTTCCACTGCCACGCGATGCGCCCGGCGATCACGTCATTGCCGGCGTTGACGAAGCCTTCCAGTCGATAGGCATTCAAGTTGCCATAGCCGCCGGTGACTTCGGCCGAGAGTCCCGGCTGCGGCTTGGCCGAAACGAGGCTGATCGCGCCGATCGTGGCGGCCGTGCCGAACAGCGTCGCCTGCGGCCCCTTCACCACTTCGATGCGATCAAGGTCATAATTGCCCTGATAGGCCCCGCGTGAGCGGGAGATGTCGACGCCGTTGTAATAGAGCGTCACGCGCGGCCCCTGCTGGGCCGAACCGCTGTCGGAGGTGATGCCGCGGATCACGAAGCCGGGGTTATTGGCGCTCTGGATCTGGATGTTGAGGCCCGGAACATAGGCCGAAAGCTCGCCTATATCGGTCACGCCAAGCTGGCGCATCCGCTCTCCGCTCGCGACCGAGAGCGTGATCGGCACGTCCACCGCACGCTGTTCCACCTTTTGCGCGGTAACGACGATCTGGTTGGAATTACCATCTGCAGCATTCGCCGTGTCTGCCGCAGCCTCTTCGGCAAATGCCGCGCCCGGAATGCTGGCCAGAGCCGTGCCCGCCATCAGTGATGCGATGCAAATACCGAATTTCATTGCCATTTCCCCTGAGCCCTGAAGCGATTTCACGACCCGGGCGTTAACGGCTGGAAATGAAGCTTCAATGGCGATCCGTCCCTCTCGGCGCAATCGACGATGCAAGGAACGCAAAGCAACCAGAAAACGAGACCATCGTTATCCGTCCATTTCTGAAAAGCCTCAAAAGACTTGCTATTGAGAATGAATATCAATAATCTGAACCCCAACGGAAACGCGAGAGGAACTGATACCGTGAGATGCCCTGTCGCTCGTCCCGCCTTTCATAATTCTACGGCTATCCGCCCTCTGCTCCTTTATCGAAGGAGGGCGGCATGAAGCCGATCACCGGTCTTGCGCCGCTGCTGGCCTTGCTTTCCGCAGGCCCGCTGGGGGCGACGGCATGGACGCTGCCCAATTCGGACGTGCAGTTCGTCCCGGCGCCAGACGGTCACGTCTATCGCCTTCTGGTTTCCTGGCCCGAAGGACCGCCGCCAAGGCAAGGTTGGCCAGTACTCTGGCTGCTTGATGGTGAGGACAACTTCGCCGTCGCCACCATGACCGCGCGGCGAATGTCCCGCACAGATGGACTGATCGTTGCCATCGAATGCGATCATCGACCCCGGCGGACCGAAGACTACACCCCCGCCGTTCCGGGCTACCGGATACCCGAAGGCTTTCCCGCATGCGGACTTCCAACCGGTGGGGCGGAGCGCTTCCTCGATCTGATCGAAGAGGTGTTCCGCCCACTGGTCGAAGGCCGCTGGCACCTCGATCCGGCACGCCAGACGCTGGCCGGGCACGGCCTTGGCGGTTTGCTGGCGCTCCATGCGATGTTCACCGGCAGGCCCTACTCGGCCATCGTCTCGGTCAGCCCGTCGCTCTGGTACGGCGACAACAGCGTGGCCGCAGGTGAGCGCACGGCAGATCCTCGCCTGAAGACGCGGCTGCTGATCGTCAACGGCGCAGAGGGGAACGATTTGGACGATCACGGCGGGGCAGCTGCGGAGGCGCTTGCCACGCGCTGGCAGCGGCGCGGCGCCGAGGCGGAACACCTGTCCCTGCACGGGAAATGCCATGGCTCGACAATGCTGGCCGCAATGGGGCCAACGGTAACTACGGCGTTTTCGGCAAGTCGGTATCGGGCCTGATCGCCCGAAAAATAACGCTATTTTCCATAATGTTGTCGATCTTTCGGTCCCTCGTGGGCCGGCAGATCGGCAACGCCTGTTTGGCAAGCGGCGGATGTTGGAGTATGGAACATATAGAGAACAATTGAGCGATTCGGATCATGCCCGTCAAGACCTTCAAACTGGCGGAAAAGGCCATCGAACGGCTCCCTCAAGCCGATGGAGGAGCCCTGCCGGCCATGGACGCCTGCCGGCTGCATGAGATCCACGCGAATGGGGATGATCGGGCCACCGCCCTCGCCTTCGCGCTGTGCAAAAGCGGCATCGGCCCGAACGGCGCGGCAGTGCTGGTGCGAATGTCCCGCGCACAGCTGCGGACGCTGCCCTATGGGCAAGGATTGGTATCGCTCGGCCTGAAACCGGCCCGCCTGCTCCTGGTGGAAACCGAAAACGAACTCGACCTCCTGCGCGCCGGGCTGGAAGCCGCACGTTGTCCCGGCGTGGAATTGGTTCTGCTGGAAACGAACGGGGCTTTCGCGAAGTACGACCTCACCGCCAGCCGAAGACTGGCGCTGGCGGCGGAACAATCGCGCAATCGGGTGATCGTGCTGCGCCAGGATGCGGAACCCCGGTCCAGCGCCGCGCAGACCCGCTGGTCCATCTCCAGCGCGCCTTCCATCCCGCTTGAAGCCGATGCGCCGGGATGGCCGGCGATGGAGGCCAGACTGCTGCGCTGGCGTGGGGGTGCAGCAGGCCGCACGTGGCGGCTGGAATGGAATACGGACGATGGAACATTCCGCGATACGGGCTGGAATACAGGCGAAGGGAGCGGCAAGGATGGAGGCGAAGTCGCGCCAGTGTCTGGCGCTGTGGTTCCCCTATTTCGCATGCGAGAGAGTGCGGATGGCGGCGGGCCTGACTATCCACGCGCCGCCTGAACCACTCGCCCTCGTCTTGCGCACCGGCAATGCCCTGCGCCTCTCCGCCGTGGATGGCTTCGCCGTAAAAGCCGGGCTGGAAGCCGGGATGACGCTCGCCGATGCGCGGGCACGCTGCCCTACGCTGGTGACCCGGCCCGCCGATCCGGTGCTGGACGCGCGCGAGCTTGACCGGCTGGTCAGGGCGATGGTGCGCTTTACTCCCATGGTCGCAGCCGACCCGTCCGACGGCATCGTGCTGGACGTAACCGGCTGCACCCACTTGTTCGACGGCGAAGGGGAACTGGCACGACAGGCAGTGACCTTGGCAGGCTACACCGCGCGCCATGCCTTGGGCCCGAACGCCACGGCGGCGCGGGCTCTGGCGCGGCATGGGACCGGAAACGGGGATGTGCAGGCGCTGCCGGTTTCCGCTCTGGAACTGCCCGATGATGCTCTGGCCGCCTTGCGCCGTGCCGGCCTGCAGCGGATCGGCGACCTTTCCAGACGCCCGATGCAGACGCTGGCGGCGCGCTTCGGGGAGGAAATGGTCACCCGCCTGCGCCAGATCCTGGGCGAAGCCGCCAGCCCGATCGCTCCGCGCCACATCACCGCGCCGATCCGTCTGGAAACGCGCTTTCCCGAACCGCTGATCCGCACCGACGACGCACTCGATGCCGTGGAAGACCTGCTGGAACAGGCCGCGCAGGATATGGAAGCGCGCCAGTTGGGCGGCCGCCGTTTCATCGTCACGCTCTGCCGCAGCGACAATGCGCGGCGGCGGCTGGCGGTCGATACCGGCCGCCCCGAACGCGATCCGGCCATCGTCCTGCGGCTGCTGCAGGAGCGGATCGATACGCTGTCGGACCCACTCGATCCCGGCTTCGGCTTCGATTCGATCGAACTGGCCGTATCCCGCACCGATCCCCTGCCCGCCCGCCAGATCGCGCTGGAAAATTCGCGTGAGGAAGCCAGCGACGATCTTTCCGCGCTGATCGATCGGCTGAGCGTCCGCCTCGGCCCCAATCGCGTCCGCCGCCTGACACCGTGCGACCGGCATCTGCCGGAAGTCGCGCAAAGGCTGCTGCCCGCGATGGAGGTAAAGCCCGCCGATTGGCCGATGCAGGAAGGCCAGTTGCCGCGCCCGGCGCTGCTGCTCGATCCTCCGCAGCCGGTGGACGTCATCGCCGGCGTGCCTGACGGTCCGCCGCAACGGTTCCGCTGGAAAGGCAAGCTGCACGAAGTCCGCCTTGCCGAAGGGCCGGAACGCATCGGCGCGGAATGGTGGCGCAAACGGACCGGCCACCTTTCTGAAGGCAAGCAGCCGACCCGCGACTACTACCGGATCGAGGATGCCGAGGGCCGCCGCTACTGGATCTTCCGGCACGGCCTGTTCGAGGAAACCGCCAGCCCGAAGTGGTATCTCCACGGCCTGTTTCCATGACTGCTTCCCCGACAGATCAGCCGCCCTTCATGGAGCCGGTCGCCGCCAGCAATTTCAGCTTCCTGCGCGGCGCTTCCCATGCCGAAACGATGGTCGCCCGCGCCCATGCACTGGGGATGACCGGGATCGGCATTGCCGACCGCAACACCGTGGCAGGCGTCGCCCGCGCGCAAAGGGCCTGGGAACAACTGGGCGGTCCGTCCGGCGGGTTTAGGCTTATCGTCGGTGCCCGGCTGGTCTTTGCCGACGGCACGCCCGATATCGTCGCTTATCCCATGACCCGCCACGGCTGGGGCCGACTGACGCGCCTACTCACCCTCGGCAATCTTCGCGCGGACAAAGGCAGCTGCATCCTCCATCTGCCGGACCTGCTGACCCATGCGCAGGATATGGCGCTGATCGCGATGGATGGCGATGCCGCCCTGCTCGAAACCCTGCGCGCAGCAGCGCCCCGGCTCTGGCTTGCCGCCACCATGCCCCGCGCCGGCAGTGATGCCCGGCGTCTGGCGCAGCGGATGACGCTTTCCGCACGCACCGGCGTGCCACTGATCGCGACCAACGATGCGCTGTTTGCCACGCCCGAGGACCGGCCTATGCAGGACGTTCTCACCTGCATTCGGGAAGGTGTAACGATCCAGGCCGCCGGCCGCCGCCTTGCCCCAAATGCGGAACGTCACCTGAAGCCCCCGACGGAAATAGCACGCCTGTTCCGTGTCTGTCCGGAGGCCCTGACGGCAACACAGGACTTGCAGAACTGCATAGAGTTCACACTGAAGCAGTTGGTCTACGAATATCCGCACGAGCCGGTGCCGGAAGGCTGGCAACCGCAGGAGTGGCTGGAACATCAGGTGATGGAAGGCGCACGGGTGCGTTTTCCGGAAGGACTGCCGCCGGAATACCGGGCTGTGCTCGATGAGGAATTCCGGCTGATCCGGGGCAAGAACTACGCCTGCTATTTCCTCACCGTTCACGACATCGTGCGATACGCCCGCAGCCTCAGTCCGCCGATCCTGTGTCAGGGGCGCGGATCGGCAGCCAATTCGCTGGTCTGCTTCCTGTTGGGCGTCACCCCGATCGATCCAGTGGAGCAAAAGCTGCTGTTCTCCCGCTTCCTTTCCGAGGAGCGCGACGAGCCGCCGGACATCGACGTCGATTTCGAACACGAACGGCGCGAGGAGGTGATCCAGTACATCTACAAACGCTATGGCCGCCATCGAGCGGGGATCGCCGCTACCGTCATCCGCTATCGCCAGCGCAGCGCCATTCGTGAGGTGGGCAAGGCGCTGGGCCTGACGGAGGATGTGACCAGCCGCCTGTCCGGCACCGTGTGGGGCAGTTGGGGCGGGGAGGAACTGCCCGAGAGCCGCCTTGCGGAAGCCGGATACGATCCCGGCAATCCCGAACTTGCCCGCCTGCGCGACATGGTGGGCCAGTTGCTGGAATTCCCGCGCCACCTTTCGCAGCATGTCGGCGGCTTCGTGCTGAGCGAAGGGCCGCTTGAGGAACTGGTGCCGATCCACAATGCCGCGATGGAAGATCGCACGTTCATCGAGTGGGACAAGGACGATCTGGAATCCCTGGGGCTGATGAAAGTGGATGTGCTGGCGCTCGGCATGTTGACCGCGATCCGCAAGAGCTTCGATCTGCTGCGCGATCATGGCCTGCGCGACCTGACGCTGGCAACCGTCCCGCGTGAGGACCGGGCGACGTACAAGATGCTGCAAAAGGGAGACAGCATCGGCACCTTCCAGGTCGAAAGCCGCGCCCAGATATCCATGCTGCCGCGCATGAAGCCTGCGGAACTCTACGATCTGGTCATCCAGGTTGCCATCGTGCGGCCCGGCCCGATCCAGGGCGGCATGGTCCATCCCTACCTGCGGCGACGCAACGGGGAGGAAAAGGTCGACTTCCCGGGACCTGAAGGCGAAATGGAAAGCGTCCTTAAAAGAACGCTGGGCGTGCCGCTGTTTCAGGAACAGGCGATGAAACTGGCCATGGTCGCAGCAGGTTTCACGTCGGCCGAAGCGGACGGGTTACGCCGCGCCATGGCCACGTTCCGGCATAACGGCACCGTCCATCATTATCAGCCCCGACTGATCGAAGGCATGGTGAGCCGCGGCTACCCCCGCGAATTTGCCGAACGCTGTTTCGAACAGATCAAGGGCTTCGGCGAATACGGCTTTCCCGAAAGCCATGCGCAGGCTTTTGCCTGGCTGGCCTACGTCTCCTCATGGCTGAAGTGTCACTATCCGGCAGTGTTCACCTGCGCCTTGCTCAATAGCCAGCCCATGGGCTTCTATGCCCCCGCACAATTGGTGCGCGACGCACAGCAGCATGGGGTTGAAGTCCGTCCGATCGACGTCAACGCCAGCGAATGGCACAATACCTTGGAAGGAGAGCGCGTGCTGCGCCTGGGCCTGCGTCAGATCGACGGTTTTCGCAAGGAATGGGCCGAAAAGCTGAAGGAAAAGCGCGCGGAACGCCCCATCGCTTCCATGGAAGACATCGCCCGCCGCGCCGAATTGCCCTCTCGCGCGCTGCGCCTGCTGGCGGATGCCGATGCGCTCGGGTCGCTGGGACAAAGCCGGCGTGAGGCGGGATGGGAAAGCCGCCGCGTTCCGCCCATGCAACTGCCTTTGTTCGCCGCGCTGGATAGTCCCGAACTGGGCAAGGAGCCTGAGGCACCGCTTCCCGTCATGTCGCCTTCGGAAGAAGTGATCGCCGATTACCAGACGCAGCGCCTCTCGCTGAAAGGCCATCCCATGCAGTTTCTGCGCGGCCATTTCACGCGGCGCGGTGTGGCCGATTGCGCCACGATCAATGCCGCGCGCGACGGTACGAAAGTGCGCGTGGCGGGCGTGGTTCTGGTGCGACAGCGGCCGGGCAAGGGCAATGCAATCTTCATCACGATCGAAGATGAGACCGGCGTGGTCAATGCGCTGCTATGGGCGCGTGAAATGGAACCACAGCGCCGCGCGCTGATGGCGGCCCGCCTGATGGTGATCGAAGGGGAAGTGCAACGCAGCAAAGAAGATGTGGTTCACCTGATCGTCAAGACCATCACTGACGCCACAGATGCCTTGGATATGCTGTCGCACACGCAGAAAGGCAAGTTCGACCACGGACACGGCGACGAGATCGATCACCCGGGCCATCCTCGTGGGCCCGGTTATCCTCCCGGGACAAACCATCCTGGTGGGCAAGCCACCGGATCCAGCGTGCGCCATCCCCGCAACGTACGTATTCTGCCCCGGTCGCGCGATTTCCACTAGCGCCGAAAAGGCGATGGGGCAGGTAACCAGGCGGATAGGATCAGGGACTGATCGGCGCCGCTCCATTCTGTTCCGCTGCGATAACCGCCGATCCCTGAAACAGGTCGATTGCCATCTGGACGTGCACGGCAATTCGTTCCTGGCCCGCTTCATCCAGCAGATGCAGCGCTTTCTCCAAGTGCTCCAGAATATCTCGCGCATCATCCAGCGAGATTTTTTGTCCGCCCATTTTCGACCTTTCGATATGCGTATCGGGGGCTAACACGCATACCGCGGGAGCGCGACCCACACCCGTGGTATATTTAGATATTCAGGTAATTCTGAAGATATTCGGTCATTATGGTGTACCCCTTTGGGGTAAGATTCACAAAGGTGCGCCTGCCATCCGTGTGATCCACCGTCCGGATCACAAAGCCCGCATCCACCAGAAGCGATATCCAGCGAAGCGCTGTGGTCGATGGAACCGATGATGCGACGCACGCGGAGGTTATCGAAATCTTGCGCCCCTCACACGTTGAAGCGAAGAGATCGAGGAGAAGATCCCAAGCCGGCTCACCAAACAAGTGAGCGGGCATCAAGGCATCCCGTTTTCGGCGACTGCGGTAAATCTGCCGCGCGGCCCTTCCCAATTTTTCTGCGTCGAATTCGCCGCACCCTGAAATTTGCCCAAGAACATCGGGAACATATCGCTCCCTGTCATGTTCTCGAAGCATCGGTGTCAGGATTTGTAAACCACCTACAAGGCTGGAAAGGCTTTTCTCTATCGCATCAAGCCTGTGATGGAAAACATGCTCACTGCCATGAGCCATGCCCTCATCCTGATTCCCTGTTTGATTATTTTCTAGTGAGCTCAATAGATCAGTCCCGACTGTCGCACGCGCAAATGCAAGGGCGAGATTGCACACCAGGTACAACGATCAGAACGCGAATAGGATGCTGAGTGTCAGAAAGTTAATCCGCAAGGGCCCATCGCAGCAATAATTGCGGGAACTATCCTGGCGGTCGCACGCTTTCCCCCACCCGGCAAAGCCCGCGATGTCAGCTTTTTATTCGCCTCCAGTAGGGATGCAGGGGTGCCTGAAAGTCGCAATCGGCGCATGGCATGCGTCCTGTGGACCTAGCTGTTGAGTGCCGCCGACAGCCGGACGTCCCCGCCACACGGGCAGGTTCATCTCAACAACCCGGAAAACCACCGTTACCGGCAGAAATTGCACACCAAAATTCGCATGATTTGGCATTTGCGGTGCAATCCGGGATTGATCGCACGAGAGCGGGTAGTTATCGGATTGCCCACGGAATGTGATCAGTTCCCCACTTTCGCCTTCAAGGCGGATCGCGGAGAGCCCGGCCATTTTCCGATGCGGCACAAACCGCAGTGGCCCCGTAGCTCAGCCGGATAGAGCGACAGATTCCTAATCTGTAGGCCGCGCGTTCGAATCGCGCCGGGGTCACCACTTTCCCTCAGACTACATATCGCGCCCTCACCCGTCGCCGGAGCCACCTCACCCATGCCCCGGATTGGCCGGAGCATGGGCGTGGATTGGCGCGACTTATGCCGTGGCCGGTTGCGGGCGATTGGCGATCAGGTTTTCGACGACCGAGGGATCGGCCAGCGTAGAGATGTCGCCAAGGTTGGAGAAATCGTTCTCGCCGATCTTGCGCAAGATGCGGCGCATGATCTTGCCCGAACGGGTCTTGGGTAGGCCCGGCGCGAACTGGATCACGTCCGGCGTGGCGATCGGGCCGATCTCGTGGCGGACCCACTTGATCAGTTCCTTGCGCAGCGCCTCGTCCGGCTCGACTTCGGCGTTGCAGGTGACGAAGGCATAGATGCCCTGCCCCTTGATCTCGTGCGGCATGCCGACGACCGCCGCCTCCGCCACGGCCGGATGGGCGACGAGCGCGGATTCGATCTCCGCCGTGCCCATGCGGTGGCCGGACACGTTGATGACATCGTCGATGCGGCCGGTGATCCAGTAGTAATCGTCCGCATCGCGGCGGCAGCCGTCGCCCGTGAAGTAATAGCCGGCAAATGTGGTGAAATAGGTCTGGAAGAAGCGTTCATGATCGCCCCAGACGGTGCGCATCTGGCCCGGCCAGCTATCGGCGATGACAAGGCAGCCATCGGTTGCACCGTCCAGCACCGTGCCGTCGTTGTCGAGTAGCATCGGTTTCACGCCGAACATCGGCTTGCTGGCGGAACCGGGCTTGAGCGCGGTGGCGCCGGGCAACGGGGTGATCATGGCGCCGCCGGTCTCGGTCTGCCACCAGGTGTCGACGATCGGGCAGCGCCCCTCGCCCACGACCTTGTGATACCATTCCCACGCCTCGGGATTGATGGGCTCGCCCACCGAGCCGAGCAGGCGCAGGCTCTTGCGGCTGGTCTTCTTCACGAAGTCATCGCCCTCGCGCATCAGTGCGCGCAGTGCGGTGGGGGCGCCGTAGAAGATCTCCACCCGGAACTTGTCGACCACCTGCCAGAAGCGGCTGGCGTCGGGGAAGTTGGGCACGCCTTCGAACATCACCGTGGTCGCGCCGTTCATCAGTGGGCCGTAGACGACGTAGGAATGCCCGGTCACCCAGCCGATATCGGCCGCGCACCAGTAGATCTGGCCGGGGCGGTAATCGAAAACGTATTCATGCGTCATCGATGCCCAGACCGAATAACCGCCGGTGGTGTGGAGCACTCCCTTAGGCTTGCCCGTGGAGCCGGAGGTGTAGAGGATGAACAGCGGATCCTCGGCGTTCATCTCCTCGGGCGGGCAATCGGCGGACTGCTGCGCCACGGCCGAGGCCCAGTCGATATCGCGGCCTTCCACCATCGGTACGCCGGCGCCGGTATGGCTGAGCACGATCACGCTCTCCACGCCCGGGCAGGCCTTCAGCGCTTCGTCGACATTGGCCTTGAGGGCGACCTTCTTGCCGCCGCGCAGCCCCTCGTCGCTGGTGAGGACGATACGGCTGTCGCAGTCCTGAATACGGCCAGCGAGAGCGTCCGGAGAGAAGCCGGCGAAGACGATCGAATGGATCGCGCCGATGCGCGCGCAGGCCAGCATGGCGACGGCAGCCTCAGGCACCATCGGCAGATAGATGGTGACGCGCTCACCCTTCTTCACGCCGCGCGCCTTCAGCAGGTTGGCGAAGCGGCAGACCGATTCGTGCAATTCGCGATAGGTGATGCGGCGTTCGGGGTTCTTTGGATCGTCCGGTTCCCAGAGGATCGCAATATCATCGCCGCGCGTCGCCAGATGCCGGTCGAGGCAGTTGGCGGAGAGATTCAGCGTGCCGTCGGTGAACCAGGAAATGCCGAAGTCCGCCTCATGAAAGCTGGTCTGCTTTACGACGCTGAATGGTTTGATCCAGTCGAGACGCTGGGCTTCCTCGCGCCAGAAACCATCGGGATCGTCGATCGAACGCTGATACAACTCAAGGTAGCGCGCCTCGTCGATCAGGGCGTTCTTCGCCCATTCCGTGGGCACGGGGTAGATGGCCTCGGCCATGATGCATTTCTCCTCTCCGGTGGAGCTTTTCCGGCAATTGCGGACCTTCTGCCAGCATCTGGCAGGCCCGCGCAATCGCTTCGACAACAGACATTAGAGATTGGCGGAACGAGTGCCAGTTGCAACCGGCCAATTCGGCATTTCCGTCCGCCCAATGGTGTCCCGCAGTCGAGACGAAACGCAGCGGATTCGTGCACTTGCGCACCGGTCCACGCGGCCGTGGGCGACATGCGGCGCGGCCTGTGCTATCCCCGCACCCGCGTCGCGACCACAGCGGCGGGATCGTGAGGGGAATGGAACTGATCCAGATCAAGGCCCTGCCCCTCGCCGCGATCCAAGGTACCGGCACTTCTCGACCCAGCACTTTTCTGCGGAGTCTCGTCCATGTCCCTCAATGACGTCATCACCCTTCCCACCCGTTCCGGCATCGAACTCGAAGTCCGCCCCGCCAACGAGAGCGACGAAGCGGATCTGACATCCTTTTTCGAACAGGTGACCGACGAAGACCGGCGCTTCCGCTTCTTCGCAGCGGCAGACCGGGTGAGCGCGCAGCAGATCGCGCCGCTGGTCACCGCCGATCACTTCCGCACCGAATCGTGGCTGGGCGTGAACAAGGCCAGTGCCGAGATCGTGGCGTCCGGCGTGCTGGCCTATGACGATTCGCTGGAAACCGCCGAAGTGGCGATTTCCGTGCGCGCCGATCACAAGGGTAAGGGCGTGGGCTGGGCCATGCTCGATTTTCTGGGCAAGCAGGCCGAAGCCCGCGGCTGCAAGCGCGTGATGTCGATCGAAAGCCGCGAGAACAGCGCCGCCATCGAAGTGGAGCGCGACAAGGGTTTCAGCCCCGAATCGTTCCCCGGCGATCCGACGCTGGTGGTGCTTTCCAAGACTTTCGGCTGACGGGTTTGCTCCAGTCTGGCGCTATTCGTCAGCGGCGCTAACCCCTTGGTAAGCCTCGAACTTGCAAGACAGCTATCCATTTGGCGGAGGTTGTCTTGCAAATCGTTTCCCCCCACGACGTGGATCAGCTTGAACGCGGGGCCCGCGTGGACCTTTCGCTCCTGTGCGAAGTGCGTCAGGGCACGCGCCCCTGGAAGGTTGCCCGTCTGGAGGATCTTTCGCCCGGCGGTTTCCGCATCGCCTGGCTTCCCGATGCGCGCGAAGACATGCCGCTGCGCATCCGCATTCCCGGCCTTCAGATGCTGAGCGCGCGGATCTGCTGGACCAGCGGCAACACCATCGGCTGCGCTTTCGCAGAACCACTCCACACCGCCGTGTTCGAACACATTGCCCGCGCTGCAGGGGCCGGGAGCACGGTCTGAGCTCAAACGAAAAGGGCGAGCCTTCGCAGGCCCGCCCTTCGCATTTCCGCTACTGGTCGCTGCCTCAGATGTGAAGCGCGCGGCCGTAAGCTGCCAGAACCGATTCGTGCATCGCTTCCGAGATCGTCGGGTGCGGGAACACGGTCTGCATCAGTTCGGCTTCGGTGGTTTCCAGCGTCTTGCCGACGACGTAGCCCTGGATCATCTCGGTCACTTCCGCACCGATCATGTGGGCGCCCAGCAGTTCGCCGGTCTTGGCGTCGAACACCGTCTTCACGAAGCCTTCCGGCTCGCCCAGCGCGATGGCCTTGCCATTGCCGATGAACGGGAAGGTGCCGGCCTTCACGTCGTAGCCCGCTTCCTTCGCCTTCGCTTCGGTCATGCCGACCGATGCGATCTGCGGGTGGCAGTAGGTGCAGCCCGGGATGTTGTTGCGATCAAGCGCGTGCGGATGGACGTCCTTGTTGCCCAGTTCCTGAGCGATCGCCTCAGCCGCGGTAACGCCTTCATGGCTGGCCTTGTGTGCCAGCCAGGGGCCGTCCACGCAGTCGCCGATAGCCCAGATGCCCTTGACGTTGGTGCGGCCGTAGTCGTCCGTCTTGATGTGGAAGCGCTTGTCCGGCTCGATGCCCAGATCTTCCAGACCGATGTTCTCGACGTTCGGCACGATGCCGATGGCGACGATCATGTGGCTGAATTCATGCGCAGCGGCCTTGCCGGCCTTGTCGGTGATGGTCACCTTCACGCCGTCCTTGCCAACGGCCAGATCGCTGGTCTTGGCGCCGGTCATGATCTTCATGCCCTGCTTGGTCAGCTGCTTTTCGAGGAAGGCCGAAACGTCGGCATCTTCCACTGGCACGATGCGGTCCATCATCTCCACGACCGTGACGTCAACGCCCATGTCGTTGTAGAAGCTGGCGAATTCGATCCCGATCGCGCCCGAGCCGATGACCAGCAGCTTGCTGGGCATTTCCTTGGGCGTCATCGCGTGGCGATAGGTCCACACGCGCTCACCGTCCGCCTTGGCGTTCGGCAGGTCGCGGGCGCGGGCGCCGGTGGCGATGATGATGTGCTTGGCGGTGAGGGTTTCGGTGCCCTTCTCGCCGGTCACTTCCAGCTTACCGGGCGCGACAAGCTTGCCGGTGCCCATGTGCACGGCGATCTTGTTCTTCTTCATCAGGTGCGTGACGCCCTGATTCAGCTGCTTGGCAACGCCGCGCGAACGCTGGACGACGGCATTCAGGTCCGCCGTGATGTTGTCGGCGGCAAGGCCGTAGTTCTTGGCGTGCTTCATCTGGTGGAACACCTCGGCCGAGCGCAGCAGCGCCTTGGTCGGGATGCAGCCCCAGTTGAGGCAGATGCCGCCGAGCAGTTCACGCTCGACGATGGCGGTCTTCAGGCCAAGCTGCGCGGAACGGATCGCCGCGACATAGCCACCGGGGCCCGAGCCGAGGACGATGACGTCATAGGTATCAGCCACTGTCTTACTTCTCCTGATCGATGACGCGCGGTTTGCCGAATTCGTTCACCGCGACGAAGGTGAACACGGCCTGCGTCACCTTCACTTCTTCTTCTTCATGCCGATGGCGGCGCCACGCCTCGATGGCGATCGTCATCGAGGTGCGGCCGACCCGCTTGATCTCACCATAGACGGAAACCTCGTCACCTACCTTTACGGGCAGGTGGAACTGGGTGCCGTCCATGGCGACGGTGACCGCGCGGCCGCGCGAACGGCGGGCGGCGATCAAACCGGCCCCCATGTCCATCTGGCTCATCAGCCAGCCGCCGAAGATGTCGCCATAGGCGTTGGCATCGGCCGGCATTGCCGTGACCCGGATCACCGGGTCACGCGGGCAACCGCTGGTCTTGTCTTCCATCTCAGGCAACCATGCCCAGCGGCGTTTCGATATATTCGCGGAAGGCGGCCATCAGGCGGGCACCGTCGGCACCGTCCACCGCACGGTGGTCGAAGCTGCCGGTCGCGCTCATGACGGTGGCGACGCCCAGCGAATCGTCGGGCATGACCCACGGGCGCTTCTCACCCGCGCCGACGGCGATGATCGTCGCCTGCGGCGGGTTGATCACGGCCGTGAACTGCTTGATGCCCATCATGCCCATGTTCGAGATCGAGGCGGTACCGCCCTGATACTCGCCCGGCTGCAGCTTGCCTTCCTTGGCGCGCTTGCCAAGGTCCTTGGTCGCCTTGGCGATTTCGGAGAACGACTTGCCGTTGGCGTTCTGGACGATCGGGGTGATCAGGCCGCCCGGGATCGAAACGGCAACCGAAACGTCGGCACGGGCATACTTGATCAACTCGTTACCCGCGAAGGTCACGTTGCACTCCGGCACGTCGATCAGCGCGCGGCCAAGGGCCTTGATCAGCATGTCGTTGACCGAAACCTTCACGCCCTGCTTTTCGAGCATGGAGTTGATCTCGGCACGCAGGGCCATCAGCTTGTCGAGGCGCACGTCCACGGTGAGGTAGATGTGCGGCGCTTCCTGCATCGACTGGGTAAGGCGACGCGCGATGGTCTTGCGCATGCCCGACAGCTTTTCGACGGTGTGCGGGATGCGGTCGTCAAGCAGAGCGCGGGTTTCGGCCGCCATTTCGACCGAAGCGGGCTTCGCTTCGCCAGCAGGAGCGGCAACGGGTGCAGCAGTCGGAGCCGGAGCGGCAGCCTTCGGCGCGGCGGTGCCGGGCTGAGCGGCTTCAACGTCGGCCTTGACGATGCGGCCCTTGGGGCCGGTGCCGGAAACCGAAGCGAGGTCGACGCCCTTGGCGACGGCAACGCGCTTGGCAAGCGGCGAGGCGACCACGCGGCCGTCCTTGCTGGCCGGAGCAGCAGCCGGTGCCGAAGCGGCGGGAGCCGGGGCAGCAGCGGCAGCAGGCGCAGCGGCCGGAGCCGGAGCCGGAGCGGCAGGCGTATCGGCCTTGGCGGGGGCGGCGGCAACGGCGCTGGCGTCTTCGCCTTCACCGGCGATCACGGCGATCACGGTGCCGACCTTCACGCCTTCGGTACCTTCGGGCACCAGAATCTTGCCGACGACGCCTTCGTCGACGGCTTCGAATTCCATCGTGGCCTTGTCGGTTTCGATTTCGGCCATGATGTCGCCGGAGTTGACGGTATCGCCTTCCTTAACCAGCCATTTCGCCAGTTTCCCCTCTTCCATCGTGGGGGACAGGGCGGGCATCTTGATCTCGATGGGCATGGAAGCTTGTGAGTCCCTTGTTATCCTGGGGAGGTGTGCGGGGTTGGCCTTTCCTTGGACAAGTTGCGCGCAGCATACAAGCGCCTTCGCAATCCTTTCGCCATTCGTGATCCCTTGCGCAGAGACCTGAATGGCCTGATAAGCGCATCCCAAGGGGATCAAGGCTAAAAATCATGCGCGTCTATCTGGTTATTGTAGACGAGACGGAAGAGGCGCTGGTCGCCCTTCAGTTCTCCGCCCGCCGCGCGGCCAAGACCGACGGCGTGCTGCATCTTCTCGCTCTGGTACCGCCGCAGCCGTTCAATGCCTTCGGCGGCGTACAGGCCACGATCGAGGAAGAAGCCCGCGCGCGCGCGGAAACGCTGGTGACGGCGGCGGCCGGAAACCTGCTTTCCCAAGGTGCAAAGATGCCGGTGATCTCCGTCCGCATGGGCGAGGATATCAAGATCGTGCGCGAATACCTGAAGGAGCATCCGGAGGTTTCCGCACTCGTTCTGGGCGCGGCGAAGGAAGGCGGTCCGGGGCCGCTGGTCGCGCACTTCACTGGGGCCGGCCTTGGCCACATGCCCTGCCCCGTTTTCGTGATCCCGGGGACGCTCGATGCCGAAGCGATCGAGCGCCTGAGCTAAGCCCCAGATTTATCGGCTCCGGATCGGAGCCGATTGCCTCACTTCTTCTTCCGGCCTTGGTGCCGGATGTTGCCGGGCCGCCCGCGCTGGCCGACGAAGTGCTTGCCCTTCTTCTTGAGCGGCTGCGCCTGCGGCCTGCCGCGCTGTTCGATGCGGCCGCCGCCTTCTTCCAGTTCGAACTTCAGCGCGCCGGTCAGCGGATTCGCTTCCGCCAGTCGCAGACGCAAGATCTGGCCGACGGCGTAGCTGGTGCCCGTGCTTTCGCCTTGGAGGACTTGCGCCTTCTCGTCATAGGCGAAGCGCTCGTCGCCCAAGGTCGAGACCGGGACGAGGCCATCGCCGCCGAGGCTGATGATCGTCGCGAAGAAGCCGAACTTCTGCACGCCGGTGATGCGGGTGTCGAAGACCTGCCCGACGCGGCCGGACAGCCAAGCCGCCACATAGCGATCGATCGTCTCGCGCTCTGCCTCCATGGCGCGGCGTTCGGCGGTGCTGATTGCCTCACTGACGCGACCGAGATCGTCGCGGTCGCGATCGGACAGGCCCGAAGTCGCCGGGATGTCGCCATCCGGCTTCGGCTGCTCCAGCCCATAGGCATCGACCAGCGCGCGGTGGACCAGAAGGTCCGCATAGCGGCGGATCGGCGACGTGAAGTGCGCATAGGAGCCGAGCGCAAGGCCGAAGTGCCCTTCATTGCGCGGCCCGTAATAGGCCTGCGTCTGGCTGCGCAGGACGGCCTCCATGATCAGCGCCTTCTCGCTCTCGTCCGCGATGTCCTTGAGCATGCGGTTGAACAGGCCCGGCGTGATGACCTGCCCCAGCGAGAGCTTGCGGCCGAACGTCGCCAGATAGTCCTTCAGCGTGGTCAGCTTCTCGCGGCTCGGCGTCTCGTGGATGCGATAGACGACCGGCGCGACCTTGGCTTCCAGCGCCTTCGCAGCGGCGACGTTGGCGGCGATCATGAAATCTTCCACCACGCGGTGCGCATCGAGCCGTTCGCGAATGGCGATTTCGGCGATGCGTCCCTGATCGTCCAGCTTCACGCGGCGTTCGGGCAGTTCGAGTTCCAGCGGGTCGCGCGCGGCACGGGCTTCGGCCAGCAGCTTCCAGCAGGCCCAAAGCTGCTTCAGATGCTCGGGCGCGCGGTCTTCGTCGATGCGGGCCTGCGCCTCTTCATAGGCGATCACCTCATCGATGCGGACAATGGCGCGGGTGAAGCGCCATTCGGTCACCTTGCCCTGCGCGTCGACCTTCATGTGGCAAGCCATCGCCGCGCGATCTTCGCCCGAACGCAGCGAGCAGACGTCGGCACTCAGCACTTCGGGCAGCATCGGCACGACGCGGTCCGGGAAATAGACCGAATTGCCGCGCCGCCGCGCCTCGCGGTCGATATGGCCGCCGGGGCGGACATAGAACGAAACGTCGGCAATGGCGACGAGCGCATCGAAACCGCCCTGCTCGTTCGGCGCCGCCCAGATCGCGTCATCATGGTCGCGCGCGTCGGAGGGGTCGATGGCGACGATGGGCAGGTGCCGCAGATCCTCGCGCTTTTCATGGCTGAGCGGCATCTTCGCTGAGCGCTCTGCCTCGGCAATGGTATCGCCGTCGAAGTGGTTGGGAATGCCGTGCTTGTGGATCGCGATCAGGCTGAACGCCTTGGGCGCGAGCGGTTCGCCCAGCACTTCGGTAACCTTGACCGAAGGCCGCGCGGAACGGCCGATAGGCTCGGCCAGCACCAGTTCGCCCTTCTCGGCACCGCCAAGATCGGAAATCGGTGAGGAGTTGCGGATGCGCTTGTCGACCGGGGCCAGCCAGGCCTTGCCCGCAGCGTCGATCTCGACCACGCCCAGCATCTGTTCGGAGCGCAGCATCAGCTTCTTCATCGGATAGGCACGCCAGCCGGTGGGCGTCTCTTCCGTGCGGGACAGCACACGGTCGCCCTTCTTCAGCGCCGAGCGGCCCTTCTCGATCAGGCGAATGCGCGGCGGGGGGGTGGCGTCGTCCGGCGTCCAGGTGTCAGGAATGGCGATGGGCTCGCCCTCGTCCACATCGACGATGCGCAGCACGGTCACCTTGGGCAGGCCGCCCATGCGGTGGAAAGCCGTGCGCTTTCCGTCGATCAGGCCTTCCTCGGCCATATCCTTCAGCAGTGCCTTGAGCTGGATCTTCTCCTGCCCCTTCAGCCCGAAAGCGCGTGCAATCTCGCGCTTGCCGGCCGGCTCCGTGGCGTTCTGGATGAAATCGAGCACCTGCTGGCGCGTGGGCAGGCCGGGCTCATGGCGCGGTTTCGACGACTTGGGCGTCTTGTTCATGGGGCGAGGCATAGTACCGCACTTGGCGGCAAACCAAGGCAATTACAATCCATGTCAGCCTGGCTGCACCTGCGCGCTCTCCGTGCACTCCATATTTGTGCGGATTGGCGGAATGGCCATACAACAGTATTGTTGGATTATTGCCGAACGGGGGATCGTCATGCGCCATCAGCCACAGTCACGCAAATACGCCATTCTTCTGGCCGGAGCCGCGATTTCGCTTCCCGGCACCGCCTTGGCCGAGCCCAATGCAGTGGACGGCCTTGTCGGCCCGGTATTGGCCGGCGCACCGGATGCAGCGACGATCAAAGCGCGATGCGATAGCCTGATGCAAGCGATCGACGCCCGCACTGCCCAACTGGAAGCCGAAAGCGGACCGGCGACTATTGGCGGCACGCTCCAGAGATACGATGATATTTACGATCTCATTTTGGCGGGCGCGGGCGAATCCGTTCTCTATCGCCAAGTCATGGCTGATGCCCCGCGGCGTGATGCAGGCGCAGCCTGCGAGGTTCGGATGCAGGCGGCGACCAACCGGATCGGCCTGTCGCGCCCCATCTACGATCGCCTCAAAGCCATTGATGCCTCGCACGAGGATGCGGCAACGCGATATTACCTCGCCAACATCCTACAGAATTTTGAAATCGCCGGCGTCGGCGAACCAGCGGATCGCCGCAAGGCCGTCCAGGCCTTGCAAGATCGTATTTCCGCCAATGGAACCGCTTTTGAAAAGGGCATTGCCGACGCCAGAAAGACGATAGAGGCAACCCCATCCGAACTGGCTGGACTACCCGCCGATTTCATCGCGACCCACCCGCCCGGCCCGAACGGCAAGGTCATCCTGTCGACCGACTACACCGATGTATTTCCGGTGATGTCCTATGCTCGCAGCGATGCCCTGCGCGAACGACTGCAACGCGCCAATCGTACGCGCGGCTATCCGGAGAACGATGTCCGCCTGACAGCCATGCTGAATGACCGAGCGGAGCTGGCCGCAGATCTTGGCCGCAGCGATTTCGCGACGCTGGTGCTGGAGGACAAGATGCTGAACACACCAGCCAAAGTGGAGGGTTTGCTTTCAGGGGTCGACGAAGTCGCGCGCCCTGTCGCTCAGCGAGACTATGATCGCCTGCTCGCCGAACGGCGGCGGGACGAGCCCGGCGCCAAAGAGGTCGATCTTTGGCAGTACGGGCTCTATTCGCAGCGCGTGCTGCAGCGGGATTATGCTTACGACGCGCAGGAAATGCGCAAATACTTGCCTTATGGCAAAGTGCGCGACGGCATCCTGAAACTGACGTCAGACCTCTTCGGCGTGCAGTTCCGTCCATGGACTACCGCCAAGTGGGATCCGGGTGTCGAAGCCTACGAGATGTTGGAAAACGGCACGGTGATTGGCCGGTTCTACTTCGATTCCCACCCACGCCCCGGCAAATACGAACACGCGAACATGATAGCGCTGCGCGTTGGCCTTTCCGACAGGACCGTCCCCATGGGAGCGCTGGTCACCAACCTTTCCGCCGGCAATAGTGGAGAGGCGCTTATGGAGCATGACGACATGGTCACGTTCCTTCACGAGTTCGGTCACATGCTACACCACATCTTTGGCGGCCAGCAGCAGCGCTGGGCCGGGCAATCGGGCGTCGCCAACGAATGGGACTTCGTGGAAGCGCCGTCACAGATGCTGGAAGAGTGGGCATACGATTACGACACGCTGGCCACTTTCGCCGCCGATGGTTCGGGCAAGCCCATACCGCGTGATCTGGTTACCCGGCTCAATCGGGGACGCTACTTCGGGCGTGGCTTCGACGCCCTGCGCGAAGTCGGCTATTCGACGATTTCCCTGCGCCTTCATCAGTCGCCGGCACCTGCAGATCTTGGTGCGAAAACGCGCGCGCTCTACGCGGCCTACGTCTTCGGTCCGGTGCCGGAGTGGTATCAGATCCAGGACAGCTTCAGTCACCTCAACGGCTATTCGGCGATCTACTACACCTACACCTGGTCGAAAGTGATCGCGGACGACATGTTTACCCAATTCCAGACGCATGGCCTGCGAGACCGGGCGACGGCGAAACGGTATCGCGATATCGTGCTGGCTCCCGGCGGAACACGCCCTGCCGCGCAACTGGTGGAGGCATTTCTGGATCGCCCGATTGGCCTGGACGCATTCAAAGCCGAACTTGCGAAGGATATGTGACCGGCAGCGCTTACACGCTGAGGCCGGCTTTTAGGGCAGTCGATCCAACCGCGTCGGATAGACTGCTCTAAGTTTTTGGTTTGGCGTTTTTCCCAGCCATCAGGTGATCCCACCCGATTGGAGAATGCTCTAGTGAACCGGCTCTTTCGCTACAGCCTCGATCGGGGATTTCACCTTCTCGGTCATCTGCGATTTGATCATGAGCTGCCAAGAAGACACCGCCAACACGCAAGCCAGCAGCGGTTGCAGCACCTTGTCCGGTGCGTGGGATGAAAGGTAGCTGCCCACGATCACGCCGGGGATCGAACCGATCAGCAGATTGCCCAGCAGCACCAGATTGACGTCGCCGATGATCCAGTGCCCCGCACCCGCGATCAGCGCCAGCGGAACGGCATGGGCGATGTCGGAGCCCACCAGGCGCGAAACCTGCAGGCGGGGATAGAGCACCAGCAGAACGGTAACACCGATGGCGCCCGCGCCGACCGAGGAGATCGACACGGCAAGGCCAATTACTGCCCCCAGGATAATGGTCCCGGCGGCAACCTTGCCGGCAGGAACCGGTGGCTTGTTTTCGGAAACGAAGCGCGTCAGCCACTTGCGCGATGCCACGGCGACGGCGGTGACGAACAGCAGCAGCGCCAGCGAAAACAAGATCACGTTCTCGGTCGATTTGCCGATCTTGCCGATGTAGGCCAGTACCAGCAGCGTGACGATCGCGGCGGGAATGCTGCCGGTGGCCAGGCGGCGAACGATCGTCCAATCCACCGTTTCGCGCTTTCCGTGAACAACCGATCCGCCGATCTTGGTAATCGCCGCGAACAACAGATCTGTACCCACGGCCGTCTGCGGGTTCACGCCGAACATCAGCACCAGCAGCGGCGTCATCAGAGATCCGCCGCCCACGCCGGTCAGACCCACGAGCACGCCGACCAAAAGGCCCGCAATCGCGTGCATCATGTCAAAAGGGTGGGTCATAGGCCGTTAACTCTTTCCAACGCTCGTCACTCCCCCGCCCGTGCATCGAGAAGGATGTGCCACGCAGCGAAACACCAGGATTTCCGGCCACTTCAAGGGCCAGCATGCCTGGAGCTGGGATTTTCTACTCATTCACTAGAGAATGACAATAGGGGCGAAATTGCCAAACTGCTCCGGTTTGATCCCTATTCCGGAGAAGCAAGAGGATTATATCCTCCGCCCGGAACTGCAGCGGCAACCGGGCTTTCGCTGCCATCGGCAGCTATCGCATTCACGCCGAGAATCCAGTCATCGCCGCGCAGCCCGTCGAGTTTAACACTCGTCGCGGCGGTTTTTGCGACCACGGGCTGCGCTTCCCAGGCCGCTGCATCGGTGCGGCGCCGCCATACGGAATAGGCAACCGCGCCGGGCACTGGCTTCCAGGTAACGTCCGTCCAGGTCTTCACCGCAGCATCGGCGGTCGGCGTCGGCGGCATGGGCGCCTTCGCCAGAGCCGCCAGCGCGGCGATGTTGAGACGGGTCACGCGGGCGAGATAGGGGAAATCCATCTCGTCGATCGTGTCACCGAACTTAACGCCGTTTTCGGTGCGCAAATCCTGGTGCTGATGGTTGTAATCCTCAATGGCGACCGAAAAGCGTACGGCCGGGTTGCCCTGCTCAAGGAACGGCAATTGATCGCCGCCACGGCCCATGCGGTCCGCCCGCCAGACCTGTCGCACTTCCAGATCGTCCTGCACGCCGCCGGCAAGCCCGGCAATGAAGCGCGAGATGTTGCGCGAAGGGCTGTCGTTCTCACCACCGAAACGGCGTGCATCGGCGCGAGTCTTGTCCGTGGCATCGGCGCGCGGGCCTTCGGAGAACAGGCGCACATGCGTATCGTCGACAAGCCCGTCCGCCCCGCGGCTGCCGCCGACGATGTCGTTGTTGAGCACCGCCTTGACCGTCCAGCCCTGCTTCTTCGCATAGTCCGCCAGCAACTTGCCGCCGTACAGCCCCTGCTCCTCGCCCGAGAGCGCGGCATAGACGATCGTGGTGGGGAACTTGCGCTTGGACAGCACCCGTGCGGCTTCGAGGACCAGCGCGGTGCCCGAACCATCGTCGTTGGCGCCGGGGGCGTCGCTCTTGATATCCATGACATCGGTCACGCGGCTGTCGATATGCGCTTCGACGATCACGACTTCGTTCGGGCGTTCGGTGCCCCGCTGGATGGCGACCACGTCGACCATCTTTACCGGCGTCGGAATGCGCGTGCCGCTGACCATGCTTTCGGGCATGACGACTTCCAGGCAGTTCCCGCAGGCCTTGGACGTCTTGCGGAATTCATCGGCCGCCCAGCGCCGTGCCGCGCCAATGCCGCGCTTGGGGTCGGTGTCCGACGACAGCGTATGGCGCGTGCCGAAGGAGACCAGCTTCTCCACATCCGCATGCATCCGCGCTTCCGAAACGTCCGCCGTGGCAGCCGGAGCGTCGGCCGCCATTGCGGCGATCGGGCTGAAAATGCTGGATGAAAGCGAAAGTGCGACCAGGATCTTGTTGTTCATGGCGCGCTTGTCGGGCCTTGCGCCGCGCTTGGCAAGACCCGAGCCGGCATCAGAACCGAACCGGAGCCGCTCCATAGCGATTGGCGCCGGGCGTGGAAGGCCAGACGCCGAAGACGATCACGATCAGCAGCGCGGCCCAACCCATCAGGCTGGCGCCGACGAACTTGGACTGAAAGCCGAGGATACCAGCCGGATCAGCCTCCGACATCCGGCTCATCGCGCCGATGATTTCATCCATCTTCGACCAGACGAGCGCCGTCGAAGCGAAGGACAGGGCCAGGGCGATCAGCGCGATCCAGCCCGGTCGGTTCGAATCGTGCAACCTGCGCATGAAGGCGGCCAGCAGCAGAAGCCCGGCGATAACCGACACCACGGCGCTCAGCGTCATCGAGGTGCGCATGTAACCGGCCATCTGCGCCATCATGCGGGCCTGAAGCTCGGTCTCCGACGCGCCCTGCTGCGCAGCGCTGAATGCACCGCGCATCATGCCGCCCATCATCGGCATGGAGATCAACATGCCGGCGGCATATCGAATGATGAACAGGAAGAGGACGTAGAACCAGAAGGTCTGCCGCGCATCGCGGCCCTTGAAGTTCAGGAGGTTCGACAGGTTGTACTTGATCGATCTCAGCACGCCCTCTTCCTTTCAGTTCATCGGTTGCACCACATCAGTAAGAGCGCGCCACGTAGATGCGCTCAACAGCCGGGCGGCCGGTGAACACGCACGTGCCGGTGGCCGCTTCCTCACCCAGCGGCGTGTTGCGCATCGTCAGCTTCAGCGTCTTGAGCTTCTGCACGACGGCTTCCAGTTCGGCGCCGGTGGGGCGGGCCCATTCGACTTCGACCCAGCCCGGATAGCGCTTGTCGTCCGAGAAGAACGCCGAAAGCTCGTCAAAGCTGCCCAGGCGGGTGACGTTGGCATCGCGGCGGCTCTTGGCTTCTGCATAGAGCGACGCCTGGAAGTCCTCGATCTCCGCCGCGGCGCGGGCGATGAAGTCGTCCTTTGCCATGGCGACGAAGTTGGCCTTGGCCGCTTCGTTCCACAGCTTGTCGCGGCGCAGCATCGAGATCTGCCCACCCGCAGCATCGCGGCCGCCGATTTCGAGGATCAGCGGAACGCCCTTCTTCACCCAGGCCCAGCGCTTCTGCGTGGCCTTGCCCGGGCGCTTGTCCAGCAGGACACGCACGGATTCGCCCAGCGCGGACTGCTTGACCAGAGCCTTGCGCAGTTCCTCGCAATAAGCGAGCAGCGCTGCGTCCTCGTCATTGTCGCGCAGCATCGGCAGGATCACGATCTGGTGCGGCGCCACCATCGGCGGCACGCGCAGGCCGTCATCGTCGCCATGGACCATGATCATGCCGCCAACCATGCGGGTGGACGTGCCCCAACTGGTGGTGTGGGCGTATTGCTGCGTGCCTTCCTTGTCCTGATACTGGATGCCGGAAGCCTTGGCGAAGCCGGTGCCGAGGTAGTGCGAGGTGCCGGCCTGCAGTGCCTTGCCATCCTGCATCATGGCTTCGATCGAGTATGTGGCAACGGCGCCGGGGAAGCGTTCGTTCTCCGGCTTTTCGCCGGCGATCACCGGCATGGCCAGCTCGGTCTCGGCAAAGTCGCGGTACATTTCCAGCGCGCGCAGCGTCTCTTCCATCGCGTCTTCGCGGTTGGCGTGGGCGGTGTGGCCTTCCTGCCAGAGGAACTCGCTGGTGCGCAGGAACATGCGGGTGCGCATTTCCCAGCGCACGACGTTGGCCCACTGGTTGACCATCAGCGGCAGATCGCGCCACGACTGGACCCAGCGCGCCATGGCCGCACCGATCACCGTTTCCGAAGTGGGGCGAACGATCAGCGGCTCTTCCAGCTTGGCTTCGGGATCGGGCACGAGGCCGCCCTTCCCGTCACCGATCAGACGGTGATGGGTGACGACTGCCATTTCCTTGGCAAAGCCTTCGACGTGCTCGGCTTCCTTGGAGAAGAACGAAAGCGGGATGAACAGCGGGAAGTAGCAGTTGGTGACGCCGGCTTCCTTGATGCGGTCATCCATCAGGCGCTGGATACGTTCCCAGATGCCATAGCCCCATGGCTTGATGACCATGCACCCGCGAACACCGGATTCCTCAGCCATTTCAGCTTCGGAAATCACTTCCTGGTACCACTGGGCGAAATCGTCCTCGCGCTTGACGGAGAGGGCGTGGCGAATGGCGGACACTGAGGCTCTTCCTGCTTGCATCGATGCGGGCGGACCATCCGCCGCATTCGGGCCCGTCGCGCCGGAAAATCACCGGCGCATCGGGCCCTTGCGCAGACCCTTATTTGCCCAGCGCGTCAAGCCTCTTCTGGATTTCCGCCATCTGATCGCGCAGCGCGGACAGATCGCTCTTGTCCTCGGCGGGCGGTGCCTTGGGCTCCGGCTTTTCGGCGCCGGGCATGAAAGCGGCCGCGGCAGCCTTGAACATCGCCATGTTCTGTTCGGCGAGCTTCGCCAGCGGATTGTTGCCAAGGCTGTCCTCGAACGCCTTGTGCAGCTTACTCTGGTTGGCGCGGAAATTGTCCATCGACGCTTCGAGGTAGTGCGGCACCAGCGACTGCATCGAATTGCCGTACATGCTGATCAGTTCGCGCAGGAAGTTGACCGGAAGCATCTGCTCCCCGTTCGATTCTTCTTCCATGATGATCTGCGTCAGGATCGTGTGCGTGATGTCGGTTCCGGTCTTGGCGTCCAGAACCTTGTAGTTCACACCCTCACGCGTCATCTTCGCAAGATGGTCAAGCGTGATGTAGCTTGAAGATCGTGTGTTGTAGAGGCGACGGTTAGCGTATTTTTTGATTATTACGGTGTCGTCTTCGTGCGAACCCGCTTCTGGCATGACCAATCCCCGATTATCCTGGGCCAACCCCCAATTGATTTAGAGTTGCACGATACCACTCCGCATTGTCGCAACGCAACACAATTTGCTGCGCAGCAAAATCCGAATCAGCGTCCAAAACGGCGGCCGAGCGTGGTCAGCAATTCATATTGCGAAAGGCCGGAGATCGCGGCGGCTTCAGGCAGGGCATATTGTGCAGTCACCCAATCGCCCTCGCCAATGTCCGGCGCGGCGGAAAGATCGATCGCCGACATATCCATGCTGACGCGGCCCAACACCGGCAGCCTTATGCCATCGGCCGCGAATACGCCCTTGCCCGACCAGCAACGCAGATAGCCATCCGCATAGCCGATCGCGATCGTGCCCACGCGCATGGCGCGGGGTGCGGTGAAGGTGGCGTTGTATCCCACCGTCTCGCCCGCCTGCACTTCGCGCACCTGCAGCACTGCGGCCTGCGGGCGGACGACCTGGCGCAGCAAAGGTGCCATCTCTCCGCGCGGAATGCCGCCGTAAAGCGCGATCCCGGGGCGCGTCAGATCGCCGTGGTAATCCGGGCCCAGCGCAATGCCGCCACTGTTGGCAAGACTGGCGCGCGAATGCCCCACCATGCCACGCGCCTCATTCCAGAGCGCGCACTGGCGGGCGTTGAGATCGGTTTCCTCTTCGGCGGAAACGAGGTGCGATAGCAGCACATCGATATCCAATCCCTGCACTGCCGCATCAGCCAGTTCGCCCAGCGACACACCCAGGCGGTTCATGCCGGTATCCACCATCAGGTGACAGCGGCCGCCGCCTCCCGCCATCCAGCGCTGCGCCTGCGCCTGCGAATTGAGCACCGGCACCACGCCCGACGCGCGCGCGAAAGCCATGTCTCCATCATTCAGCGGCCCATGCAGCACCGCGATTCTGCTGGGATCGACAAGGCCGATCAGTTCGGCGGCCTCCCCCCAGTGCGCCACAAAGAAATCCCGACAGCCAGCCTTGGCCAGCACGGGAACAGCCTCTCTTGCACCCAGGCCATACGCATTGGCCTTCACCGCCGCCCCCGCCTGCGCTGCGCCCGACAATCCGTTCAGCGCACGCCAGTTGGCGGCAAGAGCTTCGCGGTCGATGTCGAGACGAAGGGCAGGCGTCGGAAAGTCAGGAAGCCCAGGAATGTTTAGCATGGTCACCATAATCGCGCGGAGGGCCGCCCCGCAGCCCCCACAGCGAGACCACGAGGGCGAGTGCAACCACCCCCCAGGTGTACCAGAGGCCCTGGTAAGGGTTGCCGCTGCTGGCGACCATGTAGCTGGAAATCAGCGGAAGGAAACCGCCAAAGCATCCCGTGCCAATGTGATAAGGGATCGACATCGAGCTATAGCGGATTCGCGGCGGGAACATTTCCGAAAGCAGCGCCGCCACCGGGCCGTAAGTGGCGCCGGAAAGCGCCATCAGCACGATCAAGACCCCGCCGATCGTCAGCGCTTCCCCGATGCCGGGGCGGACTTTCGCGAAATCGTATCCGGATTGGCCCAGCCAGTGCTGCAGCATTTTGCCACGCGCCACTTTGTCATCCCACGGATAGTGCTCAAGCGGCAGCCTTCTTTCCGCGACCAGCATCTTCAATTCCGGCGCCGCATCCAGCCGGTAGGAGACGCCGATACCGGCCAGATCCCCCAGCAATCTTGCGCAAGGCGTCGCCTGCTCCGCCTTGAACGGATTGTAGCGGCAATCCGGCCCGGCCACGAAAACCGGTGCCTGTTCCGCCGCGTTGGCCAGCCCCGGATTGGCGTAGTTGCCGATCACCCAGAACGCCGGGAACAGCAGCAGCAGCGTCAGTACATAGCCGATGACGATCGGCTGCTTGCGGCCGACGCGGTCGGAAAGGCTGCCGAAGATCACGAAGAATACCATGCCCACCGCCGCCGAGATGCCGACGATGATCTCGGCACTGGTCTCCTCCAACCGCATGGCGCCTTTCAGGAAGCCCAGGGCCGAGAACATGGCGGTGTACCAGATCACTGTCAGCCCGGCGGCAATGCCGAATAGCGCGATAAAAATCCGCTTGGGATTGCCGGGGTAGGTGAAGCTTTCCTTGAACGGATTGCCGGAAATCTCCCCCTCTTCGCGCATCGCCTTGAACACCGGGCTTTCGGAGAGCTTCAGGCGCATCCACAGCGAAACGCCCAGCAGCACGATCGACAGCACGAAAGGCAGGCGCCAGCCCCAGGCTTCCCAGGTTGCCGTGCTCATCGCCGCCTTGCAGGACAGCACGACGATCAGGCTGAGCACGAAACCGCCCACGACGCTGGCCTGGATGAAGCCGGTGTGAAAGCCGCGCCGATGCGGCGGGGAATGTTCCGAAACGTAGATCGCCGCGCCGCCGTACTCGCCGCCAAGGGCAAGGCCCTGCAGCACGCGCAGCAGCAGCACGATGGCGGGCGCGGCCATGCCGATGCTCGCGGCCGAGGGGATCAGGCCGACACCGGCCGTGGCAACGCCCATCAGGGTGACGGTGACGAGGAAGGTGTACTTGCGCCCCAGTCGGTCACCCAGAAAGCCGAACAGGATCGCACCCAGCGGCCGGAACCCGAAGCCCACCGCGAATCCCGCCCATACCAGCAGCGTTTCCAGCGTGACGTTGCCCGATGGAAAGAAGGTCTTGCCGATCACCGCGGCGAGCGTGCCGTAGATGAAGAAATCGTACCATTCGAACACGGTGCCCATCGACGAGGCAGCGATGACCAGCCTGATGTCGGAGGCGCTCGGTTCCTCTGCATGCGAAAGCTGCGCGGCTTGTGCCATAGATCCCCCAAGCCCTTTCCCCGGGCCCATTCCCCGGGGCCGTTCGACCAGTCTAGCCCGTCGCGCCGTCCCCGGAAAGCGCCGAAAGAGCGGCCTTCCACGGCAGCATCACGGCACCGTGCCGCGCCGGATAATCGCGCGCCGCAGCGATGCTGGAAAGGCCCGGCCAGTCGGGCAGAGGCGCTTCACCGCCAAGCCAGTTGGCGATGGCCTGCGCGGCTTGCGCAAGGTCTGCCTGCGAGCGGCCCTGCGCGGCATCGGCAAATATCGCCGCCGCAGCCTGCCCGATGGCGCAGGCCTGACTGCGCACACCGATCCGCTCAACCCTGCCCGCCTCATCCAGCGCCAGACCTAGGGCGATGGTGCTGCCGCAACTGGGGGAGCGCGCTTCCGCCTGAAACGGTAGATCCCCGTCCCAGCCATGTGCCGCCAGCCGTATGGTTAGGCCCAGAACTTCGGGCGTGTAGAGAACCGCGGTGGACACCGGCCCGCTCAGGCCCCGCTGTCCTGCGCCGCCTCTGCCGCGTGAGCCTCACGCCGGCGTTCGGCCAGCATCTTCACCAGCGCTTCGCTGCTGGCGTTGATGAAGGAATAGGTGCGCGCCTGCTTGATCCAGTCGGGCCGTCCAGCCGCACCCCAGATCGTGTCGTAGCCCAGCACCAGTACGGAGAAGCCCAGTACCGCGATCAGCACGCCCTTCACCGCGCCGAAGCCGAAGCCCAGCACGCGGTCGATAGGGCCCAGCAGCGAGGCACGGCTGGCGCGGCCCGCCCAGTTCGCCACCAGCTTCACCGCCGCGAACGGCACCAGCAGCAGGATCGCAAAGGCCAGCACCGGCGTAGCCGATCCACTGCCGGTATGCGGCTCCAGCCAGTGGGCCAGCGGCGTATGCATCGTGCGGATGGCGATGACGGCGAAAACCCAGGCGCCCAAGGCAAGGATTTCCTGCACGAAACCGCGCATGAACCCCGTGATGGCGCCAACGCCGACGATGACGAGAACTGCAATATCGAAACCGGTCATGGTATCCGCGAAACTAGAGCCTGCATTGCCGAAGAGGAAGCACCCAGATGTCCTCCGGCTTTGCCGCAGGCTCTAGGCATCTGCCAGAATACGGTCAACGAGGTTGGGCAACATGGAAAGCCCTGTGAAATCCAGCCCCTTTTCGGGATTGGCGGTCGCCACCGGGCCATAGGCGCGACCGAAACCGAGCTTGGCCGATTCGCGCTGTCGGATCGATGAATGGGCCACGGGGCGAATTTCACCCGCCAGCGAGACTTCGCCGAACCAGACGGTGTTCTTCGGCAGCGGCCGGTCGCCCAGCGCCGAAACCAGCGCAGCTGCCACGGCCAAGTCCGCCGCCGGATCGGCCAGACGATAGCCCCCGGCCACGTTCAGATAGACTTCCGCGCTGGAGAAATTGAGCCCGCAGCGCGCCTCCAGCACCGCCAACAGCATCGCCATACGGCCCGAATCCCAACCGACCACGGCACGGCGCGGTGTGGCCCCGCTCTGCAACCGCACGATAAGCGCCTGAATTTCGATCAGTACCGGCCGCGTGCCTTCCATCGCCGCGAAGACCGCACTGCCCGCCATCGCGTCCTCTCGGCCGGACAGGAACAGGAGCGAAGGGTTGCCCACTTCGGCAAGGCCGGCACCTTCCATGGCGAAGACGCCGATCTCATCCACCGGGCCGAATCGGTTCTTCAGGCTGCGAAGGATGCGATACTGGTGGCTGCGCTCCCCCTCGAAGCTCATCACTACGTCCACCATGTGCTCCAGCACGCGCGGGCCGGCGATATTGCCGTCCTTGGTGACATGGCCGACAAGGATCAGCGTAACGTCGTTTTCCTTGGCATAGCGGATCAGTTCGAAGGCGCAGCCGCGCACCTGACTGACCGTACCCGGCGCACCCTCGATCGTGTCCGAATGCATGGTCTGGATCGAATCGATCACCAGCAGCGTGGGCGCATCCATCATGCCCAGCGTCGTCAGGATGTCGCGCACCGAAGTCGCCGAGGCGAGCTGGATCGGTGCCTTGGACAAGCCTAGGCGTTCGGCGCGCAGACGCACCTGCCCGGCCGCTTCCTCGCCGCTGACGTAGACCGCCGCACTACCCGAATTGGCGATATGCGCCGCCGCCTGAAGCAGCAGCGTGGACTTGCCGATGCCCGGATCGCCGCCCAGCAGGATCGCGGATCCGGGAACAAGGCCGCCACCCAGCGCGCGGTCGAACTCGGCAAGGCCGCTAGCCCGGCGCTTGGGCAGTTCGCCCGGGGCATCGAGCGGCGTGAACAGGATCGGCCGCCCGCCGGACGAGAGATCGTGCTTCGAGGAGAACACCGTCTGCGGCGCCTCTTCGGCCAGGGTGTTCCACTCTCCGCAATCGGCGCACTGGCCCTGCCAACGGGTAGTGACGCCTCCACAGGCCTGACAGACATATCGACGTTTGGGCTTTGCCATGGCGCATCGATTATCTGGAACGGAATGAGAACGCAATTGCCTTTCGCCACGCCTCGCTCCACATTAAGTCCATGCGCCAGAAGGAACTGCGGATCGCGCTTGTCTGCTACGGCGGCGTCAGCCTTGCCGTCTACATGCATGGAGTCACCAAAGAGCTGTGGAAGGCCCTGCAGGCCAGTCGCGCCTATTGGGCGGATGACCTGGCGCCCACCGGCACCACGGCCATTTACCTGAAGCTGCTGCGCCGGCTTGAGCAGGCCGGGAACCTGCGCCTGCGCGTGCTGTGCGATATCGTGGCTGGGGCCAGCGCGGGCGGCATCAACTCGATCTTCCTCGCGCAGGCGATCCACTCGGGACAGTCGCTGGAACCGCTCACCGACCTCTGGCTGGATGTGGCCGATGTGGACGAACTGCTCGATCCCGAGGCACGGCCATGGTCCGGGCGCTCCAAGTTCTGGGCGCATCCCATCGCTACCTACTTACTGAACCGACCGGGCAACGCGGTCAGCGCCAGCGTCGCGCCGGAAACGCGACAGGAAGTGCGCGACAAACTTTCGCGCCTGATCCGGTCGCGCTGGTTCGAACCGCCGTTCAGCGGCATTGGATTCTCTCGCCTGCTCTATCGCGCGATGTCGGCGATGAAGGACACCAGCGGCCCTGCCCTGCTGCCCATGCGCCACCCGATCGACCTGTTCGTCACTGCCACGGACTTCAAGGGTCATCTGGAAACGCTGCGGCTGCACTCGCCCGAACTTGTGCTGGAAAGCGAACATCGGCTGACCTTCGGCTTCCGCGCACCCGGCGGCGCGCAGGAACTGGCAGCACTGCCCGAACTGGTCATGGCCGCGCGTTCCACCGCCAGCTTCCCGGGGGCCTTTCCGCCGCTCCAGCTGGAGGAAATCGACCGGCTGGTCGCCGAAAACGGCATCGACTGGCCGGGACGCGATGCCTTCTTGCGCCGGATCATGCCCGAGCATGCGGCGCGCGGCGATCTCGATTCGGTCTCGCTTATCGATGGCTCGGTGCTGGTGAATGCGCCTTTCGCCGATGCCATGCGCGTGCTGCGCAGCCGGCCCGCCACGCGGGAGGTGGACCGCCGCTTCGTCTACATCGATCCCGCTCCCGACCGTGTCGGCGCCGACTTGCGCCGCGACACGCGCCCCCCGGGCTTCTTCACGACGATCTTCGGATCGCTCTCTTCGATCCCGCGCGAACAGCCGATTCGCGACAATCTGGAAGCGCTGGAGGAAGAATCGCGCGAAATGGCGACGCTGCGCGCCATCGTCCGCGCCCTGCGGCCGGAGATCGAAGAGACCGTCGGCAGCCTGTTCGGGCATACACTGTTCCTCGACCGGCCGACGCCCAAGCGGCTCGCCGCGTGGCGCGCGCGGGCGCAGCAGGCGGCGTTCGAACAGGCGGGCTTTGCCTATCACGGCTATGTGCAGGTGAAGTTCACCGGCGTCGTCACCATGCTGGCGCGTCTGGTGTTCGAGGCGGCACCGGCGCTGGGCGTGGGATCCACCGCGCCGATCGCGGACCGGCTCTACGCCTATCTCTCCGAAAACGGCATCGACCGGATGCAGCCTTTGCGTGGCGGCACATCGCCGGGCATGGCTGCCTTCTTCCGGATGCAGGACATCTCCTTCCGCATTCGCCGCCTGCGCCTGCTCGCCCGGCGAGTCACGCAGGAATGGAGCCTCGACGGCGACGTCGACGAGAGCCAGCGCGATGCCGCGCGTGAGGCGATCTACGGCGCGCTGGCGCTGTGTATCGAGGCTGAAGCGGTCTCGTTTCTGGGCAAGGAATTCGTCGAACGGGCCGAAAGCGTGTTCGAGGATCCGGGCGCCCTGCTCGATCACGTGGCAGACCGCCGCAACCTGCTGGAGATCGATGCCCGCGTGGACGAAATCCTGGCCGAGATGCTGTCCACGATGCCGGCCGGGCTGCGCAAGCGACTGCTCCTCGCCTATCTGGGTTATCCCTTCTACGATACCGTGACGCTGCCTTTGCTGCGCGGCGAAGGGCTGGACGAATTCGATCCCATCCGCGTCGACCGTATCTCGCCAGAGGACTGCCATGCCATCCGGCAGGGGCCGATGCTGCGCGGCAGCGAGTTCTACAACTTCGGCGCCTTCTTCAGCCGCGCCTATCGCGAGAACGACTACTTGTGGGGGCGCCTGCATGGGGCGGAGCGGATGGTGGAGCTGCTCGCTTCCACGCTGGAAGGCGAACATGCGCTGGACGAGCGGGAACTGGACGGCTTCCGGCGCGAGGCATTCCTGGCCGTATTGGCCGAGGAACAGGGGCGGCTGAATGCCGATCCGGCGCTCGTGCGGAATATCCGGATCGAAGTGCTGCGCCGGGTTTGATCGGAAATACCCTACTTTCGTCATTGCGAGCATAGCGAAGCAATCCAGAGCGGCGCGGAACTGCCCTGGATTGCTTCGCTATGCTCGCAATGACGAGAGCGGGTAGAGCAGGAAGCGCCTGTACCTACCCCAAAAAGATCACGCCGCCCTCGCGTGGGCGAGGACGGCGTGACGAAATTCATCGGTGAAGGACCTTGCCGAAATTACTCGGTCAGATCGTTCCACGCTTCCTTGATGCGGTCGAAAAAGCCCTTTGAGCCGGGGCATTCGTCGCCCGTCTCGGTGGACTGCAGTTCGCGCAGCAGTTCCTTCTGGCGCGCGGAGAGCTTGGTGGGCGTTTCCACCGTGATCTCGATAACCAGATCGCCGCGGCCACGGCCTTGCAGCACGGGCATGCCCGCGCCGCGCTTGCGCAGCTGTTTGCCGGACTGGATGCCCGCCGGAATATCCAACGTGATCGGCTCGCCATCGATACCCGGGATCTCGATCGATCCGCCCAGTGCCGCCGTGGTGAAAGTGATCGGCACGCGCGTCAGCAGCGAAGTGCCGTCACGCTCGAACACCTTGTGGCGCTTTACATGGAGGAAGATGTAGAGATCGCCCGGAGGCGCGCCGAACGGCCCGGCCTCGCCCTTGCCGGCAAGGCGGATGCGGGTGCCCGAATCGACGCCCGGTGGAATTTCCACTTCCAGCGTCTGCGGACGATCCACGCGGCCTTCGCCGCCGCAGGCGCGGCACGGCTTTTCGATCACTTCGCCGCGACCGTGGCAGGTCGGGCAGGTCCGCTCCACCACGAAGAAGCCCTGCTGCGCGCGCACCTTGCCGTGGCCGGCGCACATATTGCAGGTGCGCTTGCCGGTGCCGGGTTCGGCGCCGGTGCCGTGGCAGGGATCGCAGCTTTGCGAAACCTCGATGGTGATCTCGGTGGTCTTGCCGTGGAACGCTTCGTCCAGGCTGACTTCCATATCGTAGCGGAGGTCCGCGCCGCGGCGCGCCTGCTGACGCCCACCGCCACCGCCACCGAAGGCGCTGCCGAAGATGGATTCGAAGATATCGCCGATGTCGCCGAATTCGGCACCCATGCCGGGGCCGCCGCCGCCACCCATGCCCTGCTGGAATGCGGCATGGCCATAGCGATCGTAGGCCGCCCGCTTCTGCGGGTCCTTCAGGCAGTCGTAAGCCTCGCTGATCTGCTTGAAGCGCGATTCGGAATCGTCACAGCCCGGATTCTTGTCCGGATGGAAACGCATGGCGAGCCGGCGGTAGGACGACTTGATCGTCTTGTCGTCGGCGTCACGCGATACTTCGAGCAGTTCGTAATAGTCGATTTCGGTAGCTGACACGTCTCGTTATTCCCCGCGTGCGACCTGGCCGCCACCGTCACATTGGGTAACGATGGCGGCCACGCTTGTCATGAGGACTGGTCAGCCCTTGTTGTTTTCGTCGACTTCCGAGAACTCGGCGTCGACGACATCGTCGTCACCACCGGCCGGAGCGGCGTCCGGCGAAGCAGCCGAAGCCTGCTCCTTCTCGTAGATGGACTGACCCATCTTCATCGCGACTTCGGTCAGCGCCTGCGACTTGGCCGTGATGTCGGCGGAATCGCCGCCTTCGATCGCTGCCTTGGTCGCGGCGATGGCCGCTTCGACTTCCGACTTCAGGCCGGCGTCGATCTTGTCGCCATGTTCGGCGATCTGCTGCTCGGTCGCGTGGACGAGGCTGTCGGCGTTGTTCTTGGCCTCTGCGGCCTCACGACGCTTCTTATCCTCTTCGGCGAACTTCTCGGCATCCTTGACCATCTGGTCGATGTCGTTGTCCGACAGACCGCCAGAAGCCTGGATGCGGATCTGCTGTTCCTTGCCGGTGCCCTTGTCCTTGGCAGAGACGTTGACGATGCCGTTGGCGTCGATGTCGAAGGTCACTTCGATCTGCGGCACGCCGCGACGTGCCGGCGGAATGCCGACGAGGTCGAACTGGCCGAGCATCTTGTTGTCCTGCGCCATCTCGCGCTCGCCCTGGAACACGCGGATGGTCACCGCCTGCTGGTTGTCCTCGGCAGTCGAGTAGACCTGGCTCTTCTTGGTCGGGATCGTCGTGTTGCGGTCGATCATCTTGGTCATGATGCCGCCCAGCGTCTCGATACCCAGCGACAGCGGGGTAACGTCCAGCAGCAGCACGTCCTTGACGTCGCCCTGAAGCACGCCGGCCTGGATCGCGGCGCCCATGGCGACGACTTCGTCAGGGTTCACGCCGGTGTGCGGATCCTTGCCGAAGAAGTCCTTCACGACTTCGCGCACCTTGGGCATGCGGGTCATGCCGCCCACCAGCACGACGTCGTCGATATCCTTGGCCGAAAGGCCGGCATCGGCGATCGCCTTGCGGCAGGGTTCCAGCGTGCGCTGGATCAGGTCCGCAACCATCTTTTCAAGGTCGGCGCGGGTAACGGTTTCGACGAGGTGCAGCGGAGTGGTGGCGCCGCCTTCCATGCGTGCGGTGATGAAGGGCAGGTTGACCTCAGTCGTCGCGGTGGACGACAGTTCGATCTTCGCCTTTTCGGCCGCTTCCTTCAGACGCTGCAGAGCGAGCTTGTCGCTGCGCAGGTCCATGCCTTCCTTGGCCTTGAACTTGTCGGCCAGCCATTCGACCAGCTTGGTGTCGAAGTCTTCGCCGCCCAGGAACGTGTCGCCGTTGGTCGACTTCACTTCGAACACGCCGTCGCCGATTTCGAGGATCGAAACGTCGAAGGTGCCGCCGCCAAGGTCGTAGACGGCGATGGTCTTGCCGTCCTGCTTGTCCAGACCATAGGCCAGCGCAGCCGCAGTCGGCTCGTTGATGATGCGCAGCACTTCAAGACCGGCGATCTGGCCGGCGTCCTTGGTCGCCTGGCGCTGCGCGTCGTTGAAGTAGGCGGGCACGGTGATGACGGCCTGCGTCACGGTCTCGCCGAGGTACGATTCGGCGGTTTCCTTCATCTTCTGCAGAGTGAAGGCAGAGATCTGCGACGGGCTGTAGTCTTCGCCCCCGGCCTGGACCCAGGCGTCACCGTTCTTGCCCTTGACGATGTGGTAGGGAACCAGCTCGGTGTCCTTCTTGGTCACCGGGTCGTCGAAGCGGCGGCCGATAAGGCGCTTCACCGCGAAAATCGTGTTGTCGCCGTTGGTCACGGCCTGGCGCTTCGCCGGCTGCCCGATCAGGCGCTCACCATCCTTGGTGAAAGCGACGATCGAGGGCGTCGTGCGCGCGCCTTCGGAATTCTCGATAACCTTCGGCTTGCCGCCGTCCATCACGGCCACGCAGCTGTTGGTGGTGCCGAGGTCGATACCAATTACTTTTGCCATTATCCCCATTCCTCACGTCAGTGGATGACACCGCACGGATGGCCTCCCTCAAAAGAGGCAAGGCGGCTTGCACGGCTCGATGACGTTCAAAGTCGTCGATCGGGCATATAGGAGCGGTTTGTGTTGGAACAAGAGCGTTGCAATGGCATTAGGCATGCGAAATTTTCATGGCCCGGCAAAACCATGGCGCACCAATCCATGAACGGGCCGACCAAAGGATGCCCTCGCGTGAACAAGACCCGTTCGCTTAGCCTTATCGCTGTTGCCCTGTTGACGTCGCTTGCAGCCTGCAATCAGGAAACCACCGGATCTCAGGCCGCTCCCAGCGCCGCCGCCAGCGATGCGAATGCCGGAATTTCCGCGCGCGATGGCAAGCTGATGCTTCCGGCAGTGGCCGGACGCCCCGGCGCGGCCTATTTCACCGTTCGCAACGACAGCGCCAGCCCGGTAGCACTCACCGCGGTCGAAATCGTCGGGGCCGGCAAGACGCAGATGCACGAGACCAGCGGCGGCACGATGAAATCGGTCGATTCGCTTCCCATCGCGCCGGGTGCCGAGATCGAATTCTCGCCCGGCGGCCTGCACGTCATGGTCTTCGATATCTCGGGCGGCCTGAAGCCGGGACAGACGACCGACCTGACGCTGATTTTCGCGAATGGCGAAAAACTGAAGATGCCGGTGATGGTGGACACCATCGGCGGCAGTGACGACATGGATGGAATGGGCCCAATGGCGCCGACCAGCAATGGCGGCGCAACGACCGGTGGCGATGGTGCACCGGCGTCGGGCGCGATGCCCGGAATGCATCACTGAGCCTCGACCAGATGGCCGCTTGCCCTGCCGGCGGCGAACGGGAACTTTCCGCAGGAGAGCGCGCGCTTATCGCCGAAGTTTTCGGCGCTGCGATCGACTGCACGTTCGTTCGCGTGCGCCGCCGCCGGTGGTTTCCGTTTCAGCCTCAAAACGTGGTCATGGCGCCTTGCGGCCACTTGCATTTCCACCCCCGCTCGCCGCTCTATACGGACGATTTCGCGGCTGCATCGATCGTGCTGCAGGGACTATTCATCCATGAGATGGTTCATGTCTGGCAAACCCAGCGAAAAGGGCGCTGGTATTTGCCGCTCATGCGCCATCCGCTCTGCCGCTACGACTACAGCCTGAGACCTGGATGGCCGCTGGAGCGTTACGGCATCGAACAGCAGGCCGAGATCGTACGCCACGCCTTCATGCTGGCGCGGGGATGGCAAGTGCCCGGCGCGCCGTCACTGGACAGCTACCGGGCCATATTACCATTCACGAGCGGCGATCAGCAGTCGCGATCCCAGTAGCGGTTGCCATTGCGGTCATAGCGATAGCACCCATTATGCTTCTTCTGGGTCGAGCCCACGACGGCGCCGGCCGCAGCGCCAACGGCTGCACCGGCAGCGGCATCGCCGGCAATTGCGCCGACACCCGCGCCCAGCGCACCACCGGCAAGGGCTCCCTCACCGCCATAGTTGCTGGCGCAGCCGGCCATCCCGAGCGCCGCGACGGCAACGATGGGAATCATGAACTTGCGCATCAGATTTCTCCCGTTTCAGGTTCCATGCCTGAGCAACGGGCTGCCTGCGGCGCAGGTTCCTTCGAAATGTGCAAATAGTCGACAATGTGATGCCGCTCGTCGCCCTTATACCCCGCGCAGTTGCTCGATAAGATTGCAAAAACTGCCGAGAAAATCCGTGGAATCCGACACCTTCTCACTGTTCGGATAGTATCGATCAACTCCGAAGCCCATGCCGAGCGCGCCCATCGAAACAGCTTTGCGGGCCGTAATCTCGGAAATCGTATGCAGTATATGCCGCTCAAGAAACCCGGCGCCATTCTCGGTCAATGTTGAATCGTCTACGGGAGCACCATCGGAAACCGTGATCAGCAGTCGCTCTGCCTCTCCCCGCGCGGCCAACCTCGCTTCGGCCCAAGCGAGAGATTCTCCATCAACATTCTCAAAAAGCGTGGCTGGATCATGCATGGCAGACCAGCGCTCCGCATAGTTAGGCTCATCGAAATCCTTGTCGATGGAATGCAGCAACGCGCAAAGTCTGCCCGGATATTCAGGTTTCCCTTCCTCTATCCAGGTCAATCGAGGTGCTCCGCCCCGCCAGCCGAATGTCGTAAAACCATAGATTGCGAGCGCGACGCCGACAGATTCGCAAATTTCTGCTATAGCGCGCAACTGCCCGGAAAGCGGCGCGATCTGATTTCTCATCGATCCGGATCGATCCACGAGAATGCAGATGGCCGTTTTTCCACTGCACTGGTCGAGCAGTCTACTAAGGCGCCGAGCTGCAACACTGTTGCTCGCGTCGTGAAATGCCTTGTTGGCAAGCTCGTCACGTTCGCCCGGAGAGCCTAGCGCCCATGCGGAATTTTCGTGCCACGCGCCGACTTCCGCCAACGCCGCCTTTACGGCATCGCCTGGCAAGATCCGGTCGAATGCCGTCGTGTAGATACGATAGGGTAAATCAGGCCGGTCAGGCTTCGGCCCACTTTTAGGACGAAGCCTGCGCGTAAGCTCGTGCTGCAGCCACGCGGCGCACAGCACAACCAGGAGGATAGCAAGCCAACTTTCCATCCTCCCGGCTGAGGATCAGTCCGGCTTCTTGGCCACAGCCACCATGGCTGGGCGCAGCAGACGGTCCTTGATCATGTAGCCCGACTGCAGTTCCTGAATAACCGTGCCCGGCTCGGCATCCGCCGAGGGAACTTCGATCATCGCCTGATGCTGGTTGGGGTCGAGCGGCAGGCCCATGGCCGCCACGCGGGTGATGCCGTGGTTGCCGAAGACCTTCTCGATCTCGCGGCCGGTCGCCTCGATACCGGCGATGACGCCCTTCAGCTTCTCGTCCTCGCGCAGTTCGGCAGGAATCGCCGAAAGCGCGCGCGAAAGGTTGTCGGCCACCGAAAGGATATCACGCGCAAAACCCGTTGCAGCATAGGCGCGGGTATCGGCAATGTCCTTTTCGAGACGACGACGCACGTTCTGCGTTTCGGCGCGTGCGTAGAGAGCCTCTTGCTTTGCCGTTTCGAGTTCTTCGCGCAGTTTGGCGAGTTCGGGATTGTCGATCATATCCGCGGGCACACCCTTCAGTTCTTCGGCGATGGCCGATTCTTCTGTCGACTGCGTCTTTTCTTCGGTCATTATTGTTTGGTTCCAGCTATCCGATGAGCTTGCCCAGGCTCTGGGCAGTGAAGTCCACCATGGGGACTACGCGCGCATAATTCAACCGAGTCGGTCCGATAACCCCCACCACGCCGACCACCCGCCCATCACGATCGCGATAGGGAGAGGCGATCACGGAGGAGCCGGAAAGCGCGAAAAGCCGGTTTTCCGATCCGATGAAGATGCGCGTCGATTCGGCCTCCCGCGCGATGTCCAGCAGTTCGGCGACGGACTGCTTGTTCTCCAGATCGTCCAGCAGCGAACGCACACGCTCCAGATCGGAGAGCGCGGTTTCGTCCAGTAGATTGGCCTGCCCGCGCACGATCAGCACCGGGCGGGCCAGTGCATCCTCGCTCCACACGGCAAGGCCGCGCTCGACCAGATCGCGGCTCGCCGCATCCAGCGCCGATCGACCCGAGGCGATATCACCCCGCATCGCCCGCGCCGCCTGCGCCAGCGTGCGGCCGGACAAGTGGGCGGAAATGTAGTTGGAGGCCTCTTCCAGCGCGCCTGAGGGCAAGTCGGGAGGTAAATCGAGCACCCGATTTTCCACCACGCCATCCTCGCCCACCAGCACGGCGAGCGCCCTGCCAGGCCCAAGCCCCACAAGCTGAAGCTGCATGAGTCGCGGCTCCCGCTTGGGCACCATGACCACGCCGGCACCGGAAGACATGCTGGACAGCAGCGTGCTGGTCGCCTCCAGCGCGGCCTCGATCGGACCGGGAGCGGCGATGCGGCTTTCGATCGCGAGCCGTTCCTCCACCGTGGGTTCGGCCACTTGCATGATGCCATCCACGAACAGCCTAAGGCCTGCCTCAGTGGGCAAACGCCCCGCGCTAGTATGCGGCGCGGCCAGCAATCCGAACGATTCGAGATCCGCCAGAACCGAACGGATCGAGGCGGAGGATAGGTTCACGCCGCCGGCCCCGGTCAGCGCCTTCGATCCCACCGGTACGCCAGTGGCAAGGTAACCCTCAACCACGAGACGGAAAATCTCGCGTGCGCGGGTGGTCAGTTCGGTTATCGGCGGGCTTGGCATCTCTCTTACAATTTAGGCAATGCTCTTGCAGCCTCAAGCCTATTCCGCCTAGGGGCCTCTGGTAATCCACGATCCGAATTCGAGCAGAGGAAAATCCATGCGACCTTCCGGCCGTGCGCCCGACGAGATGCGCGCTATCGACATCCAGACCGGTTTCACCAAGCACGCCGAAGGGTCGGTGCTGATTTCCTTCGGCGATACGCGCGTGCTGGTCACCGCCTCGGTCGAGGAAAAGGTGCCGCCGTTCCTGCGCGGCAAGGGTGAAGGCTGGGTAACGGCCGAATACTCGATGCTGCCCCGCGCCACCCACACGCGCGGTTCGCGTGAAGCGGCCAAGGGCAAGCAGTCCGGCCGCACGCAGGAAATCCAGCGCCTGATCGGCCGTTCACTGCGTTCCGTGGTGGACATGAAGAAGCTGGGCGAGCGCCAGATCGTGCTCGACTGCGACGTGATCCAGGCCGATGGCGGCACCCGCACCGCCTCGATCTCCGGCGCATGGGTTGCCCTGCGCCTTGCCGTCGACAAGCTGATGGCCGAAGGCAAGATCAAGGAAGACCCGATCCAGGGCCGCGTCGCTGCGATCTCCTGCGGCATCTGCGATGGCACCCCGGTGCTTGACCTCGATTACATCGAAGACAGCTCGGCCGATGCCGACGCCAACTTCGTGCTGATCGAAGGCGGCAAGATCGCCGAAGCGCAGGCCACTGCCGAAGGCGCGACTTATGACGAGGAAGGCCTGCTGCGCCTGCTGCGTCTGGCCCGCATCGGCTGCGACCGCATCTTCGCAGAGCAGGCCAAGGCCGTCGGCCGCTAACTACCCAAATCCTCCCGCCGAACTCGCTCAAGCGGGCGCAGCGGGAGGAACACCGGAAGCACACATGACCCGCAAGCTTGGAAACACCCGCCTTGTCATCGCCACGCACAATGCGGGCAAGCTGAAGGAAATCGCGGCCCTGCTCGCGCCCTACGGCATCGATTGCGTATCGGCGGGCGAACTCGGCCTGCCCGAGCCGGAAGAGACCGGCACGACTTTCGTCGAGAACGCGCTGCTCAAGGCCCATGCCGCCGCCAAGGCCGCCAATCTGCCGGCGCTGGCCGACGACAGCGGCCTTTCGGTGGTCGCGCTGGACGGGCGCCCCGGCGTCTACACGGCGGACTGGGCCGAACGGCAATGGTTCGAAGGGCCTTCCGGTCGCGACTGGTTCATGGCGATGGGCAAAGTGGAAGGCCTGCTGTGCGAACAGGGCGCGGACGTGGACCGTTCCTGCTGGTTCTCTTGCGTGCTCGCCATCGCCTGGCCGGACGGGGAAGAGGCTGTCTATGATGGCCGCGCCAACGGCACGATCACCTGGCCGCCGCGCGGCAAGATGGGCTTCGGCTACGATCCGGTCTTCGTGCCGGAAGGCCATGAGATGACCTTCGCCGAGCTTGCCCCCGAGGATAAGCACAAGATCAGCCACCGCGCGGATGCCTTCGTAAAGCTGGTCGCGGTGCAGTTCGCGGACTAAACTGCCGTTCCATGGCCCGCGCGCTCTACATTCACTGGCCGTTCTGCCTCGCAAAGTGCCCCTATTGCGACTTCAACAGCCATGTCCGCGAACGGGTGGAGCATGATCGCTGGCAGGCTGGCCTGCTGGCGGACATGCGGCACGAACACGAAGTGGCAGGCGGAGAGCCGCTGTCGTCGATCTTCTTCGGCGGTGGCACCCCTTCGCTGATGCCCCCTGCCCTCGTCGCGCGCCTGCTGGACGAAGCGCAGAAGCTCTGGGGCTTTGCCGAGGGGATCGAGATCACGCTGGAGGGCAATCCGTCCTCTGTCGAAGCGGCGAACTATGCCGCGCTGGCCGATGCGGGCGTCAACCGCGTCTCGCTGGGGCTTCAGGCGCTGGACAACGATACGCTGCGCTTTCTTGGTCGACTTCACGACGCTTCGGAAGGGCTGAAGGCGCTTGAAGTGGCACAGAAGCAGTTCTCCCGCGTCAGCTTCGACCTGATCTATGCCCGTCCGGGCCAGAGCCTCGACGCGTGGCAAGCCGAACTGGCGCATGCGCTATCCTACGGCACCGGACACCTCTCGCTCTACCAGTTGACCATCGAACCGGGCACGAAGTTCGCGACGATGGTGCGCCAGCATGAGTTCGAGCCGCTGGACGAGGATGCCTGTGCGGACATGTTCGCGTTGACCCGCGAAATGACCGCCGCCGCCGGCCTGCCCGCCTACGAGATCAGCAACCACGCCCGCCCGGGCGAGGAAAGCCGCCACAATCTGACCTATTGGCGCTATCAGGACTATTGCGGCATCGGCCCCGGCGCCCATGGTCGTCGCGGCGGTGTGGCGACCACGCGGCATCGCAAGCCGGAAAACTGGCTCGAAGCCATCGACCGCTCCGCGCACGGCATCAACGAAACGCGCGATCTTGGCCGCCGCGAACAGGCGAGCGAGGCCATGTTGATGGGCCTGCGGCTTGACGAAGGCGTCGATCTGGACGCTCTGGCCGCGCGCTTCGGCCTTGCCACGGCCGACCTTTGCGTGGCGTCCAAGGCTGCGTTCTATGAAATGCAGGGCCTCGTCTGGCGCGAGGGCAGCCGCCTTGGCGTGACAAATCAGGGCATGGCGCTCCTCGACGGATTGCTCGCCGAACTCGTCCCGGCCGATCTCGTCGAGATATGACGGCGAAGGCGGATCTGCTCGAAGCCTGGGGCGATCACCTCACCCACGCCCGGCGGCGCAGCCCGCACACCTGCCGCGCCTATATCGCCACCGCCGCGCGGCTGATCGACGGGATCGGCGGAGAGATCGATTGGAACGCGCTTTCCCGGCTCGATGCCGGCACCCTGCGCCTGCATCTGGCCGAGCGGCGCGGCGACGGGATCGGCAACGTTTCTGCCGCGCGCGAACTTTCCGCGATCAAGAGCTTCCTTGCCTTTGCGCGTGAGCAAGCAGGCGTGCCGGAACGTGCCGGGCCACGCGTGCGGGGGCCGCGCGTCAAAAAGGGCATCCCGCGTCCGGTCACTCCCGACGAAGCCGTGAACCTTACCGCCATGGTGGAGGAAGACGCGCGAGAGGAATGGATCGGCGCGCGTGATCGGGCCGTTCTGCTGCTGCTCTACGGCGCGGGGATGCGCATTGCCGAGGCGCTCTCGCTGACCGGCGCGGCACTGCCGATGGGCGAGACGATCACCGTCACCGGCAAAGGCAACAAGCAGCGCGTCGTGCCGCTTTTGCCGATCGTGCGCGAAGGCGTTGCCGATTACGCAGCCAAGTGCCCTTGGCCGCTGGGCCGAGACGATGCGCTGTTTCGCGGCGCCAAGGGCGGCCCGCTGTCTCAGGGTATGGTCCAGAAGGCGATGGCCCGTGCGCGCATCGTGCTGGGGCTGCCCTCCACCGCGACGCCGCACGCGCTGCGCCACAGCTTTGCAACGCACTTGCTGGGCGCCGGCGCCGACCTGAGAAGCCTGCAAGAACTGCTCGGCCATGCCAGCCTGGGATCGACGCAGATCTATACGAAAGTGGACGCGGCAACGCTTCTGGACGTCTATCGCAACGCCCATCCGCGCGGACAGGACTAAAGCAAGGCCCGCCTCCAGAGGAAAGCGGGCCTTGCTTTAGGATAGTCAGATCGCGCCTTCGTCCGGCGCCAGCAGGAAGCGCCAGATCACCGCGCCGATAGCCGCACCGATCAGCGGCGCCACCCAGAACACCCAGAGCTGGCTCACTGCCGCCGTTTCGGCAAACAGCGCCACGCCGGTAGAGCGCGCCGGGTTTACAGAGGTATTGGTGACGGGGATCGAGATCAGGTGGATCAAGGTGAGCGCAAGGCCGATCGCCAGCGGCCCGAAGCCTGCCGGCGCGATCCGGGAGGTGGAGCCGAGGATCACGATGATGAAGCCCGCGGTCAGGATCATCTCGATCAGCAGTGCGGAGTGTAGCGAATAGCCGCCGGGCGACAGTTCGCCATATCCATTGGTGGCAAAGCCGCCGGGCGTCCAGCCCGCCTTGCCCGAAGCGATCGCATAGAGCGCGGCGGCGGCCACGATGGCGCCGATCACCTGCGCGATCCAGTAAGGGATCAGGTCCTTCCAGTCGAGCCGGCCGCCAACGGCCATGCCCAGCGAGACCGCCGGATTGAAATGTCCGCCGGAAATCGCGCCGACTGCATAAGCCATCGTCACGACAGTAAGCCCGAAGGCCAGTGCCACACCGGCAAATCCAATGCCAAGTTCAGGAAAGGCCGCTGCAAGGACTGCCGAACCGCAGCCCCCGAAAACAAGCCAGAACGTACCGAAGAATTCAGCTGCCAGTCTCTTGGACATAACGCCTGCTCCCCAATGGTTGCGGGCGAAGAATACGTCAGTATCCTTAATCAAGATAGCCGGGAATTACACTAAGCCGATAAACAGCTTCATTTTTTCAACTTGGGGATCGTTTGGCCTGTTTGAAAATTCGCTTAAGGCGAATTTTGCGGCACCGGCCCACTCCCCCACCCGACCTCCCACGAGTGTATCCTGATGGGAGGTCGGGTGGGGGAGTGGGCCGGTGCCGCTCAAAAATGCCCCTCGGGCATTTTTCAATCCAATTATCAGCGCGTTGGCTTCCAGCTTATTACACGCCAAAGATACCAAACGACCGTTACCGCTGCGAGCATCAGCGTCGCCCAGCCGATCCACGTCGCAGCCTCCGAAAAGCGCCGGCCCAGCCACAGCCCGCCCATCAGCAGCAGCGTGTTCCACACCGCCGCGCCGGCAGCCGTGTAGACCAGAAACCGCAGGTGCTTCATGTGCGATAAGCCGGCAGGAACGGAGATCAGGGTGCGGAACATCGGCATGAAACGCATGACGAAAACCACCCAGTGCCCGTGGCGCCGGAAGAACTGCCCGGCCCGTTCTACGTCATGCCATTCCATCGTCAGCCAGCGGCCCCAGCGGTCCACCAGGGGCTTGAGGCGCTCATAGCCGAGGCGATCGGCGATCAGGAACAGGATATAATTGCCCAGCGTGCAGCCGGCGGTTCCCGCCAGCAATACGGGGCCAAATGTCATCGTCCCGCGTGCCAGCGCGATCCCGGCGACACCCATGATGAGTTCGGACGGGATCGGCGGCACCAGGTTTTCCAGCATCATCAGGAAGGCGATGCCCCAATAGCCGCCGCCCTCGATCAGCCGGATAACCCATTCATCCATGACGGCGTTCCCGCAGCTTCACATCACCATCACATCGCGGCGTGGCGGACCTCGATCGCGTCCCAGATCAAGGCGCCGGTATCGGTGCCGTTGAAGCGATCGATGGCTACGATGCCGGTGGGCGACGTCACGTTGATTTCGGTCAGCCACTTTCCGCCGATCACGTCGATCCCCACGAAAACCAGACCGCGCGCCTTCAGTTCCGGGCCCATCGCGGCGCAGATTTCCTCTTCGGTCGCCGTCAGCTGCGTCGCTTCGGCCGAACCGCCGACGGCAAGATTGGAACGGAATTCGCCTGCGCCCGGCTTGCGGTTGATGGCACCGGCGACCACGCCGTCCACCAGCACGATGCGCTTGTCGCCCTCCGAAACGTCGGGGAGGAAGGGCTGGACCATGAACGGCTCCACCCAGGCGTTCTGGAACATTTCCACCAGCGCGCCCAGATTGCTGCCGTCTGCCGGTACGCGGAACACCGCCTTTCCGCCATTGCCGTGCAGCGGCTTGACGACGAGATCGCCGCCAAGACCGGCCGCGACCTGACGTTCCTGGAATGCGCGCACATCCTCGATCCTGCGGGCGATCAGCGTCGGCGGCATGAAGCGCGCGAAATCGAGCACGAAGACCTTCTCCGGCGCATTGCGGACCGAAGCGGGATCGTTGGCCACCAGCGTCTTGCCGGCCAGCCGCTCCAGCAGGTGCGTTGCAGTGATGTAGCCCAGATCGAACGGCGGATCCTGCCGCATCAGCACCACGTCGATATCGTCGACAAGGTCGATCAGGCGATAGTCGCCGCGCGTATAATGCGCGCCTGCAACGCGCTGCACCGTCACCGGCGCGCCCCAACAGGTCAGCCTACCCCCGGCGCCATAGGAGGCGTCATAGGCCAGCGTGCGCACATCGTAATGGAACAGCGTATGCCCGCGCGCCTGCGCGGCCAGCATCAGGGCAAAGGACGAATCGCCCGCGATGTTGATCTTCTCAAGCGGGTCCATCTGGACGGCGATGCGCAGGGTCATGAAATTGGTTCCTTGGGGGAATTACGGGGGTGGCACTTAATGAAATTCACCGTGGCTTGCGAATAGTTTCGTTGTTGTCCCTTTTCGCATTTCCATGATCGCAACCAGACCCCCCGCTGTTACCCGTGGGGTTGCCATGCATTGACGATCCTGCGCGGCCAGCACCCCGGCGCCAGCAACAGGACATCTATCCTGAGGCTGTCGCCGGGTTTCTGGTATCGCGCCGCCAGCCCTTCGGCAGCGGCGGCCACGCGGCGCAGGCGATAGGCATCGATCGCCTGATCAAGGTCTTCTGCTCGGGCCCGCCACTTCACTTCGACGAAGCACAGCGTCCGCCCCCGCCGCGCGACGAGATCCACCTCGCCCCGCGCCGTCTTCGCGCGCCGCGCCACGATGCGCCAGCCGCCGAGCCGCAAGTACCAGAGCGCCAGCGCCTCGCCGCGCCGGCCCTGCCGCTCCGCATGGGCGCGCCGCTCGCTCACTTCAGTTCGAGCGCCCGGGCATAGAGCGTCTTGCGATCAAGCCCCGTCGCCTTGGCAACACTGGCCGCCGCCTGCGAGGGCTTGGCTTCCTCCAGCGCGGCGCGCAGCAGTGCATCGACATCGATCTCGCCGATTGGCTCGTCACCCGGTGGGGCCACCAGCAGCACGATCTCCCCCTTCGGAGGATGCGCGGCATAGTGCGCGATCAGGTCCTGCGGTGAACCGCTGCGGCATTCCTCGAACTTCTTGGTCAGTTCGCGCGCCACGGCCACCTCGCGCCCCGGCAGCACCGAATCGATGGCGGTCAGCGAATCTTCCAGACGCGGCGCGGTTTCGTAGAAAATCAGCGTGGCTGGAACTTTCGACAGTTCCGCCAGCACACCCTCGCGCGCCTTGGCCTTGTTGGGCAGGAAACCGGCGAACAGGAAGCGGTCGTTGGGCAGGCCTGAAAGCGTCATCGCCATCACCGCCGCATTGGCGCCGGGCAGGCTGGTGACGGCAATCCCGCGCTCCCGCGCGATGCGCACCAGACGGTATCCGGGGTCCGAAATCAGCGGAGTTCCGGCATCGCTGACCAATGCCACCGGCGCATTTTCCATCAGCGCCAGCAACCGCTCGCGATCACCCTCCCCGGCATGATCGTCATAGCGGATCAGCTTCTGCTTGATGCCCAGGTGGTGGAGCAATTTGCCCGTCACCCGCGTATCCTCGCAGGCGACCGCACTCACGCCTCGCAGCGTCTCCACGGCGCGCACTGTAATATCCCCAAGGTTGCCAATGGGGGTTGCCACTATGTAGAGCCCCGGCGAAAGACTGTTTTCCATCATCGGCCTCATGGCCCAAGGACCACGGGAGCGGCAAGCAATGTTCGACAAGAGCCTGAATGGGCGACCCAATAGGCGTAATTTTCTGGCCGGGGCCGCCATGGCGCTGCTTGCCGGTTGCGCCGTCGTTCCCAAGGCTCCCGCGCCCGCCCCGGCGCCGACGCCCGCCCCTAGCGGCGACAATGTGATCGCCAGCGACAACGAACGCCACCGCATCGCGCTGCTGGTGCCCACCACCGGCACGAACGCCGGCGTGGGCCAGTCGCTGGCCAATGCGGCGAACATGGCGATTCTCGATACCGGCGCGAAAGACTTGCGCATCACCGTCTACGACACCGGCACCAATCCCGGCGATGCCGCGCGGCGCGCCGTGGCGGACGGCAACAAGCTGATTCTGGGCCCGCTACTGTCTGACGATATCGCCGCCGTGCGCACGGTCGCCAAACCGGCGAAAGTGCCGATCATCTCCTTCTCCAATGATGAGAAGGCGGCCGAGGCGGATGTCTTCATCATCGGCAACCTGCCCGGCCAGTCGGTCGCCCGCACGGTGGCTTATGCCCGCCAGCAGGGCATCTCCAGCTTCGCCGCACTGGTCCCGCGCGGCGAATATGGCGAGCGGGTAAGCAGTTCGCTGCTCATCACTGTGCGCGCCAATGGCGGCACCGTGCTGGCCATGGAAAACTATGACCGTACCGCCGCCTCGATCAGCGCCGCGGCGACGCGCATCAAGGCCAAGGGCGGCTTCGGCGCGCTGCTGATCGCCGACAGCGGCAGCCTCTCCGCCCGAGCGGCAACCACGTTCCGCGCTGCCGGCGGCGGCACCGGCGTTCGCCTGCTGGGCACCGAACTGTGGAGCGGCGAGAAGGAACTGGCGACCTCCCCCGCGCTGAACGGCGCGTGGTTCTCCACCGTGTCCGACGCGCGTTTCGGCCAGTTCGCCAAGAGCTATCGCGCCCGCTTCGGCACCCAGCCGTTCCGCATCGCCACGCTCGGCTATGACGCGGTGCTGCTGACCCTGCGCGTCTCGCGCGACTGGAAGCCGGGCACGATCTTCCCGACCACCGCGATGTTCGCGCCGGACGGCTTCCTGGGCGTGGACGGCGCATTCCGCTTCAATCGCAACGGCCTGATCGAACGCGCGCTGGAAGTTCGCGCGGTGCAGGCGGGTGCGGTCAAGGTGATCGACGCCGCCCCCACCGGCTTCGCCAAGGGCAAATAAAAGGGTGAAGCGGGGCGCCATGGCGGCGCCCTGCCCCTTTGTTCTCTTTTTATTCCAGTTTTCCCCAAGCCTCTGCGGAAAAGCGTGACCTGCCCGCTTGATCGCGGATTTTCCGCCTGCCTATAGTCGCGCCCATGTCCGACGACCTCTTCGACAAGCTCCCCTCCGCGGGCGGTGAAACCTACGACGGTTCGGCGATTGAAGTGCTGGAGGGGCTTGAGCCCGTCCGCCGTCGCCCGGGCATGTATATCGGCGGCACGGACGAGCGTGCGCTGCACCACCTCGCCGCCGAAGTGCTCGACAACGCGATGGACGAAGCCGTCGCCGGGCACGCCAACCGTATCGAAGTGACGCTGGAAGAGGAGCCGGGCACCGCCGGGCGCCTGACCATCACCGATAACGGCCGCGGCATCCCGGTGGACGAACACCCGAAGTATCCGGGCAAGTCGGCGCTGGAAGTGATCCTTTCCACCCTTCACTCGGGCGGCAAGTTCTCCGGCAAGGCCTATGCCACCTCGGGCGGTCTGCACGGCGTCGGCATCTCGGTGGTCAACGCGCTTTCGGTGAAGACGCGCGTGGAAGTGGCGCGCAACAAGGAGCTGTTCGCACAGGAATTCTCGCGCGGCGAAACGCTGGGTCCGCTTCAGAAAGTGGGCGCCGCACCCAACCGCCGCGGCACGGCCGTCACCTTCACGCCCGACACCGAGATCTTTGGCGATCAGAAGTTCAAGCCCGCGCGCCTGTTCAAGCTGGTGCGTTCGAAGGCCTATCTCTTCGCCGGCGTCGAAATCCGCTGGAAGTGCGCACCCGCGCTCGCGGTGGACGGCATCCCGGCCGAGGCTACCTTCCAGTTCCCCGGCGGCCTTGCCGACCATCTGGCCGAGCAGATCGGCAGCCGCGAATGCGTGACCACACAATTCTTTTCCGGCAGCCAGGAATTTCCGCGCGGTGAGGATGGCTCCGAACAGGGCCGCGTCGAATGGGCGATCGCCTGGCCGCTCTATTCGGACGGTTCGTACTCCTGGTACTGCAACACCATCCCGACGCCCGATGGCGGCACCCACGAACAGGGCCTGCGCGCCGCGCTGACCAAGGGCATCCGCGCTTTCGCGGATCTTGTCGGCCAGCAGAAGAAGGCCAAGGACATCACGCCGGACGATGTGGTGACCGGCAGCGAAGTCATGCTCTCGGTCTTCATCCGCGATCCGCAGTTCCAGAGCCAGACCAAGGACCGCCTCACCAGCCCCGAAGCTGCGCGCATGGTGGAAGCGGCCGTGCGCGATCACTTCGACCACTTCCTCACCGACAATATGGAGCGCGGCAAGGCGCTGCTGGGCGCGGTGATGGAGCGCATGGACGATCGCCTGCGCCGCAAGGCGGAGCGTGAGGTAAAGCGCAAGACCGCCACCAACGCCAAGAAGCTGCGCCTGCCCGGCAAGCTGACCGACTGTTCGGGCGAAGGCGACGGCGAGACCGAACTGTTCATCGTCGAAGGCGATTCGGCAGGCGGCTCCGCCAAGCAGGCGCGCAACCGCAAGACGCAGGCGATCCTGCCGATCCGTGGCAAGATCCTGAACGTCGCCAGCGCCACGGCGGACAAGATCCGCGCCAATCAGGAAATCGCCGATCTTGGCCTTGCGCTAGGCTGCGGCACCCGCAAGGACTGCAACGCGGACGACTTGCGTTACGACCGCATCGTCATCATGACTGACGCAGACGTTGACGGTGCGCACATCGCCACGCTGCTGATGACGTTCTTCTTCCAGGAAATGCCGGATATCGTGCGGCGCGGGCACCTCTACCTCGCCCAGCCGCCGCTCTATCGCCTGACCTCGGGCTCCACGTCCGCCTATGCGCGCGACGACGAGCACCGCGCAGAGCTGGAAAAGACCGTGTTCAAGAACAAGAAGGTGGAAGTCGGCCGCTTCAAGGGGCTGGGCGAAATGAACCCCCAGCAGCTTCGCGAAACGACGATGAGCCCGGACAGCCGCTCGCTGATCCGCATCACCCTGCCGCCCGAATACGAAGGCCGTGCGGCAGTGAAGGACCTTGTCGACCGCCTGATGGGCCGCAACCCCGAACACCGCTTCATGTTCATCCAGAACCGCGCGGGCGAGATCGATCCGGAACTGATCGACGCCTGAGGAAGTCTTCCCGTGCCCGTTATCAAGTTCACGATCCTTTCCGGCGTAGCGTTGGGCGCATTCGCATTCACAGGCCCTGCGCTGGCTGCCGCGATGCCGGATGCGCCAGCATCGTTTCCCGAGCTGGCGACTATGCCGCCGCGGGCATCTGCGGAACTGATGCCTGCCAACGGCAGCCCTTACATAGTCGCCGTGTCGGTAGTGGTAGACGGCACGGGTGCGCCCGGAACATGCACCGTCACCCATTCGAGTTCCTCGCAGGCGGCAGACGACGACGCCTGCCGCCGGATCATCAAAGCGGGTTTCACGCCTGCCCATGACGGCCAAGGCCATGCCGCCGCAGGCACATGGACAGGCTACATCAGTTCCGGCACGCGCGAGCAAATAGCGAACGCAACGCCTTCCGGCCTGCAGACTGCGGCGGACGGCCAGAATGTATCTGCGCGGATCAAGATGATCTACCCGCCTGCGTCCCTCAAGAAGGGGCATGAGGGAGCGACGCAAATCAATGTCGTTCTTTCCAGGATGGGTTTCCCGGTCATTTGCCAGGTGCTCCAATCCTCCGGCTACGACGATCTCGATCAAGCCAGTTGCGATGACGTCTTGGAATACGGCTGGTTTCAGCCGGCCATCGACGCCAAAGGGCAACCATTGCCGAGATCGTTTGCAACGGTGATCAACTGGAAGCTGACGTCCTAACAGCCCGTTCGTCCGATCAGCCCGGCACAGTGCCCCGTGCCGGGCGTGGATAATGCCGCAGCCAGAGTTCCGCCACGATCAGGTTCGGCACCCAGCACAGCCACGCAATGGCGATATAGGCCGTCAGGAAATCGATCCCGATAATCTGCGAAAGCGGCAGATAGAGGCGCAGGGTTACGGCGGCGAAAGTCAGGGCGAAGCTGCGAATCATCCAGCGCCGATGCCGCACGAAATCGCGCCTTAAGGCAGCCAGCCAGCCCAGCGCAGTGCACGTTAGCCAGCTCAAGGCAAGAAGGAAGAAGCCCGTACCGGCAACCGGGCCGGCCGTCGTGCCCCACGCCAACGCTGCGCCCGCCAAACCGCCCCCCACGCAGGCGCAGACGTAGATCCTCCCGATCCAGCGATGGAGACCGCGCGCCCGGCTCCGCCATTTCGCGATGAACTGCCACGGCCCGGCCAACAGCGCGACGCCGGCGAGCGAGGCATGGGCAATCAACACCGACACACCTGCACGGTTATGCGCAAGGTTCGAGCCGATCGCCGCAGTGTCACGAAACAGGTAACTCAGTCCCCAGAACGCCACCGCCGTCGCCAGCAGCCCCGCCAGAACCCGGCCCGAAAGGCCGATCCAGCGCATGGGCCGGGCGGGTGCGATACTCATCGCCGACTCAGCGCATCCGCTTGATGAACAGCCCGCTCTCGCGCTTCTCGGTCGCGAAATTGGGAAGCGTCTGCACGAGTTCGGACAGGCGAGAGAAGCCGTAGCTGCGCGCATCGAAGCTGGACCGGTTGGCCACCCGTTGGCCGACTTCGGAGAGGCTGGCATAGCCATTCTCGTCCCGCTTGCTGGCCTTCCAGCCCTCCCCGATCAGCTTGACCAGATCGGCATCGACCGGCGGCGCGGAAGTTTCGGCCTCGCTGTCCTCGGCATCGGCGGCAGGCAGCGCTTCGAGGTCGATGAAGCGGGTGCAGGCCTCGCGAAAGGCCTCGGGCGTGCGGCTGGTGCCGAAGCCATAGACCGGCGTGCCGTTCTGGCGGATGCGGATGGCGAGCGGCATGAAGTCGCTATCGCTGGTCATCAGGCCGAAGCCATCGATATGGCCGCCGTAAAGCAGATCCATCGCGTCGATGGTCATCTTCATGTCGGTGGCGTTCTTGCCCTTGGTCACGTCGAACTGCTGCTGCGGCTCCAGCGCGTGGCGATGCACCAGCTTCGACCAGCCCTTCAGCGAAACCTTGCTCCAATTGCCGTAGACCCGCCGCACATTGACCGAGCCGAGATCGCCAAGAATGGTCAGCGCCGCTTCCAGATTGGCGGGCGAGGCATTGTCGGCATCAATCAGCAGCGCGATGTTGCGCGCGGCGCGCGGCTTGGTCTCGGGCAAGTCAGGCTCCTTCCGGTTGGGGCTCCTCGTCGCAATGCGCGTGGGCGCGCGAGGTTGCCCGCCGCCAGATTACCGCGAAAAAGACCAGCAGCACCAGCGGCATGATCGGAAGCGAAAGGTTCATCGCCAGCGGTCGCGCGAAGGCAGGGGCGATGAAAGCCAGCAGCAGGGCCAGCTTTTCGTAAGGTGCGAAGCCGCCACGCAGTCCTTCCCCCACCAGCCAAAGCATCGGGAAGGCAAGCAGCACCATGTCGTAATCGAGCACGAAAGGCGTCGCCAGCGGAGCCCCCGCCAGCACCAGCGCGGCAAGCCCTGTTCCCCAACGCCTGCCCCACGCGGCCATGACCACGAGGGCGGCCACTATGGCCGTGATCACCCCTTGCACCGCATAGGCCGCGACCGTCGCCACACCCAACAGACGCAGAGCCGCGAACGGGCTGACCATCTTCCCGAAGCCCACGGCCCCATCAGCCATGGCCGCCTGCGCCCGCGTGGATGCACCCAGCCAATGCACCCACAGCTCAGACCCGAAAGCCAGTGCGGAGAGCCCGGCCAGCGTCAGCGCGGCAAGGCCCGCAAGAAGAATCACCCGCCATTCGCGAGAGGCCAGCAGCGCCAAGGGGACCAGCAGGCCGAACTGCGGCTTCACCGTCGCCAGCCCAAGGCAAAGCCCGGCCAGCAGCGGTTGCCGCCGGACCATGACCACTCCCGTGCCCAGCAGTGCGGCGACCAGCCAAGACGTCTGCCCATGGGTAATGACGATCGGCATCGTCGGGAACGCCGCCAAGGGCAGCCAGAACGGCAACCGGCTTTCCAAGCTCCGCCACCAGACCCGTACGGCGGCGCAGTAGAGCATACCCGTTGCCAGCAACCATGCCGCCAGCGCCGGGAAATACCCCAGCCAGCCCAGTGGCCAGCAGAACGGCAGAAACGAAGGCGGGTAAAAGAATGCGGTATAGCCGGTCGGCGAGGCGAAAAATGTCCGCTGCGCGGCGATATGCGCCGCTGCATCGTAAGGATCGCCATGCCCGATCAGCATCCGCCCGGTCGTCCAGAAACTGATGAAGTCGCTGCCCAGAAGGAAGCCGTTGGCGTCCACCCCGCCATGCGACGTGGCCAGCAGCCAGACCACCATCGCCGCGTTGAGCAAGGCGAGCAGGAGCAGGTATCCCCGCACCCGGTCCGCGCCCAGCCAGTTCATTTCGCGCAAGAAATCAGCCCCCATAAGCGGGTTGATTGCAACGCCCCGGCGGCGAAGTCCATGGGCTCCGCACATCGCTTGATCACCAGCGCCAGCCCCCTGCATCCTATCGCTCTGCACTCCATGCCATTAGCCCCGAAAACGTAATGCCTCGATCAGCAACGCAAAAGCAGGCTTGGGCTGCCGCCGGCTCGGATAGTAGAGATGATAGCCGGCGAAGGGCTCGCACCAGTTTTCCAGGACGCGGACGAGTTGCCCACGATCGATCGCATCCTGCACATAATCGGCGGGAACGAATGCCAGCCCGAAGCCATCGATCGCAGCATCGATTATCACGTCGACATTATTGGAGGTGAACTGCCCCTCGACGCGAACATTGAGTTCGCGACCGCCCTTCTCGAACTCCCAGGCGTAGAGGCCGCCCGCAGTGGTCAATCGCAAGTTGATGCAGCTGTGCGCTGCCAGGTCCTGCGGCACTCGGGGAATACCACGGGCTTGCAAATAGTCCGGAGAGGCGACTGCGGCCATCTGCAATTCCGGCCCAATTCGCACCGCGATCATGTCGCGCGCCACCTGCTCACCCAAGCGCACGCCGGCATCGAATTTGTCCTCGACGATATTCCGTAGCCCGGAATCGACACTGAGTTCGACCTCGACCTCAGGGTAGTCGCGCATCAGCTTCGCAACGGCGGGCCAGAGCACTGTCCGTGTGGCATGACTCGGCGCGGTAATGCGGATCAGGCCCGCCGGCTTCTCGCGAACTTCCCCCAGAAGGTCCAGTTGATCCTCGATCTGAGCGAAGGCCGGTGCAATTCCCGCAAGCAACCGCTCTCCTACATCGGTGGGCGATACACTCCGTGTGGTGCGCGAAAGCAGGCGCACGCCAAGTCTGGCCTCCAGCCGCCGGATCTTGTGGCTCAATGCCGACTGCGAGATACCCATCTTGGCGGCTGCGCGCGTGAAGCTGCGTTCGTCGGCAATGGCGATGAAGGCATTCAGGTCGTTCAGTTCGTCGCGCTGCATTGATGACTCATATCGATAGCTGCATGCGGCAATGATGCACTAATCATCAGGCTGATCGCAACGTATCTTCGGATCGTCCACCAGGCGTGCCCGGCACTACCGGCCGGCGGCAATGGATCATCAAGGAAGGACTCCCCCCGATGAAACTCATCCGCAACGGCACCCAGCCCTCGATCAAGGGCCCGGCCGACTGGTTCACCGGCAACGTGCGTATCGACAGCTCGTTTCAGGGTGAAGCGCCTGCGCGCGCCGGCGGCGCCATCGTGACGTTCGAACCCGGCGCGCGCACCGCGTGGCACACCCATCCGCTCGGCCAGACGCTGCTCGTCACGTCGGGCTGCGGCTGGACCCAGTGCGAAGGCGAGGCAATCGTCGAGATCCGCGCCGGGGATATCGTCTGGTGTCCGCCGGGCCACAAGCACTGGCACGGCGCCACTCCGACCACCGCGATGACCCATGTCGCCATCGCCGAAATGCTGGACGGCCGCGCGGTAGACTGGCTCGAACATGTGACCGACGAGCAGTATCTCGCCGGCCCGGCACAGGAATAAACCCAAGACATGACCGGTACTACGGCGCCGGCCGGCCTTTCCCCGCACAGTGTGGGAGAAGCCGGCGATCACGGTTGGCGCGTCCTTGGCATTCTCTGCCTACTGATGGGCTTCGCCTCGATCTCCACCGACATTTACCTGCCCGGCATGCCGACGATGTCGCGCGCACTCGGCGCGGACATGGGGACGGCCGAGTGGACCGTTTCCGGCTACCTGATCGGGTTCGCGCTGGGGCAGTTGTTCTGGGGCCCGGTGGGCGATCGCTTCGGACGCAGGCTGCCGGTCGCGATCGGCATCGTCCTGTTCGTCCTCGGCTCTGCCGGCTGCGCGTTGGCGACAAGCATCTGGTGGGTGATTGCCGCGCGCGTGGTGCAGGCGGCAGGTGCATCGGCCGGCGTCGTGCTGGGCCGCGCGATGGTGCGCGATCTCTATCAGGGCCCACGCGCCGCCAGCATGATGTCCACCCTGATGACGGTCATGGCCATCGCTCCGCTGATCGGCCCGCTGCTGGGCGGACAGGTCCTGCTGGTCATGGGCTGGCGCGCGATATTCTGGGTGCTGGTGGGGATCGGCACAGTCACGCTGGCCCTGCTGAGCACCCTGCCCGAAACACTGCCGCCAGAGCGCCGTCACCGCGTCAGCGCGGGTCAGGCGATCGCCCGCTACGCCGCCCTGCTGCGCAATCGCCGCGCCATGGCCTATGTCGGCGCAGGCGCGTTCTACTACGCCGGCATGTTCGCCTATATCGCGGGATCGCCCTTCGCCTACATTACCTATCACGGCCTGCCACCGCAGTATTACGGACTGCTGTTTGGCCTCGGCATCATCGGCATCATGGGTTCGAACATGGTCAATGCCCGGCTGGTTCATCGCTTCGGCGTCGATGCGATGCTCAAGGCCGGAATCGCATGGGCAGCGGCAAGCGCGCTGCTGGTCGCGATAGCGACATGGACGGATTTCGGCGGCCTTCCCGGTCTCGTGCTGGCGCTGTTCCTCTACATCTCGGCAACCGGGCTGATCGTCGCCAATTCCATCGCCGGCGTGCTGGAGCAGGCACCGCAGGGGGCCGGCGCGGCCTCTGCGCTGGTCGGTGCGGTCCAGTATGGCAGCGGCATCTTCAGTTCGGCCCTGATCGGCGGCTTCGCCAACGGTACGCCCGCGCCGATGGGGACGATGATACTGGTCACCGCCCTCGCCAGCCTTGCCTGTCTGGCAGGTCTGCGCACTTATGACTCGTCGTTATAAAAGCATGCCGGATACTGCGGATAATCGCCTGCCGCGCCCTGCATTACTCTCCGCCGCGAACGGAAGGAGCGGACTACCATGAAGACCCGCAAGCTGGGACAGCTCGAAGTCAGCGAACTGAGCTATGGCACCATGAGCTTTGCCGGCACTTACGGCGCATCGCCCGCCGAAGACGAAGCGATCCGCGTCATTCGCGGCGCGCACGAACTGGGCGTGACGATGTTCGATACCGCCGAAGTCTACGGCCCGTGGACTAATGAAGTGCTGGTCGGCAAGGCACTGGCACCGATACGCAGCGAAGTCGTCGTCGCCACCAAGTTCGGCTTCGATGTCGATCCCGACAGCGGCGAACGCCGCGGCGGCCTCAACAGCCGGCCCGAGCAAATCCGCAAGGTTGTGGACGCCAGCCTCTCACGGCTCGGCATGGACCACATCGACTTGCTCTACCAGCACCGCGTCGATCCCGAAGTGCCGATCGAGGACGTCGCCGGAACCGTGGCGGAACTGATTGCGGCGGGCAAAGTGGGCCATTTCGGCCTGTCCGAAGCCGCCGCCGCGACCATCCGCCGCGCTCATGCGGTATGCCCGGTCGCCGCGATCCAGAGCGAATATTCCCTCTGGACCCGCGAACCCGAGCCCGAAGTCCTGCCGCTGTGCAAGGAGTTGGGGATCGGCTTCGTGCCGTGGAGCCCGCTCGGCGCCGGTTATCTCACCGGCAAGATCGACGCTGCCACTCCCATCGGCGAAACCGACTTCCGCGCCGCTTCGCCCCGCTTCACCCAAGAGGCGCGCGACGCGAACCAGGGCCTTGTCGAACTACTGAAGCAGATCGCCGAAGCCAAGAGTGCGACGCCCGCACAGATCGCACTGGCATGGCTGCTCGCCCGCGGACCGTTCATCGTCCCCATCTTCGGCACTCGCCGCCTCGAACGCATCGAGGAAAACCTGGGCGCCGCAAACGTGGAGCTGACAACACAAGACATGGCACACATCGAGCAGGCCTCGGCTGCCATCACGATCGAAGGCGCGCGCCTGCCCGCCGCCGTGCTCCAGTTCTCCTATCGCTGAGTCCCTCGGGTCGCGCCAGGATTCGCGAAAATCCGGGGCTTTCCTGCGGGAATGCCCCGGCACGTATTCTGAAAGGAAGCGCCAATGGCCGAAGTCATAGTCGTCATCGGTGCCGGCTCGATCGGCATCGCCATTGCCCGGCGTATCAGCACCGGCAAGCATGTGCTGCTGGCGGACCTCCGCGATGAACCGGTCGCGGCAGCCGCCAAGGTCATGGCCGATGCAGGGTTCGTGACGAGTACGGCCACCGTGGACATTTCCTCGCGGGCCTCGGTGGAAGCGCTGGTGGCTCAGGCCACTGCCATTGGCGACGTCAGCGGCGTCATTATCGCTGCGGGTCTCTCGCCCTCGCAGGCACCGGCCGAAAAAATCCTCGCGGTCGATCTCTACGGATCGGCGCTGGTGCTGGAACTGTTCGGCGATGTGATGGCCAAGGGCGGCAGCGGGATTGTCGTCGCCTCGCAGTCGGGGCACCGCCTGCCTGCGCTTACGCCAGAGGAAGACCGCCTGCTGGCGACCACTCCGGTCGAGGATCTGCTGGCACTGCCGATGCTCCAGAGCGACCGGATCACCGATCCCCTGCTCGCCTACCAGTATTCGAAGCGCTGCAACGCCCTGCGCGTGAAGGCCGAGGCGGCGACGCGCTGGGCAGCACGTGGGGCTCGGGTTAATTCGATCAGTCCCGGCATCGTCATGACCCCGCTTGCCCGCGATGAACTGTCCGGCCCGCGCGCGGGCGGCTACCAGCGCATGATCGACGGCTCCCCCGCCGGGCGCGCCGGAACGCCGGACGAAATCGCCTCGCTCGCTGCCCTGATGATGGGGCCGGACGGGGCCTTCATCAACGGCGCGGATTTCCTCATCGATGGCGGCGTTACCGCATCGTGGTTCTACGGGGCGCTCCAGCCGGAGTAACCCGGGCGCCCCCGGCGCGAACGGCTCAGATGAGCGGGTCAGTCGTCAGGCAGGTTCAGGCGCCGTCATCGATGTAGCCACGCGCCATCGACCGGTTCGAGATAGCAGTACCGCTCACGTTTTCGCGGTGACGACGCCGATACTGCGAACCGCTCGGGGGGTCGGCGGAACGCTAACGCCACACCCCCACCAACGAACCTTCACCAATCAAGACAACCCCTTGCACCATGTCGCGACAGGTCTGTCGGACAGCGAATATAGACGTTGCTACAATGTTGCATTTGCAAATCATTCGCATTAGGTGCCGCCCGACTTAACGACGCCGGCTTCTCCAGCGCGCCGACTCAGGGGGCTTAAAATGATCACCAGAACCACAAATCGCATGCGCTATTGCGTCTCATCCGCACTGGCGCTCGGCCTGCTGAGCTTCGGCAGCGCCCACGCCGAAACCGCGCCAGAGGATCCGGAGCAGGACTCGATCGTGGTGACGGGCGAAACGGAAACCACCGGCCTCAGCCTCTCATCGCGCGAGACCCCGCAGTCGGTCACCGTGCTCGACAGCGTCCGCATGGAAGAGCAGGGCCTCTACGATATCTCGGCCGTGATGGAGCAGATCGTCGGCATCCAGTCGAACCGCTCCAGCGCGCTCGGCACCGACGGTACCAACTATACCGCGCGCGGATTCGCCGTGCAGAACTACCTTGTCGACGGGATCGCCCGCCCCACCAATCTCTACGGCTTCACCGAAGATACCGCAGACATGATCGCCTATGATCGGATCGAGGTGATCCGCGGCTCGGCAGGCATGATGACCGGCACCGGCCAGCCTTCGGCAGCAATCAACATGATCCGCAAGCGCCCCAGCACGGACTTCAAGGCCAGCGCCGCCGCAACCGTCGGTTCCTGGGACATGTATCGCATCGAAGGCGACGTAAGCGGAAAGGTAACCTCGGACGGACGCATTCGCGCGCGCGTTGCCGGGGCCTGGCAGGACAACGACACTTTCATCGACCGTGAACATGCCAAGCGTCAGGCGCTTTATGGCATCGTCGAGGCCGATCTGACGCCCACCACACTGCTTACCGCGGGAGTCGAGTACCAGAATTTCACCAACACCGGCGCCTCGCGCGGCGGCCTGCCGCTGTTCTACACCGATGGCACCAAGACCGACTTCGCCCGTTCGACCAACGGCGGCGCCGACTGGTCCGATTTCAACCGCAAGAGCGTGAACATCTTCGCCTCGATCGCACATGATTTCGACAAGAACTGGCACCTCCAGATCGACGCCGAGCACAAGTCCGGCTCTTATGACGAGACCATCGGCTATTTCTTCGGCACCGCGATCGACAAGGACACCGGCCTTGGCGGCACGCTCTATTCCACGCGCTGGGCGTCCGATCTCACCCTGAACGCCGTCTACGCCAACTTGCGCGGCAGTTTCAAAGCGCTGGGCCAGGAACAGCACATCGCGCTGACGCTGAGCCATGCCCAGTTCGATGACGACCAGACGCTCTATCCCGGCTGGTGGTCGGGCGGCGACTACATGAAGTCGGTCGATGCCTTCGATTTCTTCGCAACCGGCGAAACCACCAAGCCCGACCTGACGACCATCCAGGGCTATGGCGGCAACCGCATCCGCACCACCGCCGCTTCGGGCGTCGCGCGGCTCAAGCCGATCTCGCCGCTGTCGGTGATCGTGGGCGGACGCTTGACCTGGTGGGAGCAGGACAGCTACTCCCAGGATCTCACGGGCCCCCGCACCTGGACGCAGGGAACGCACGAAAAGGCCGTGCTGACCCCTTACGCCGGCCTCGTGCTGGACCTGACCAAAACCGTCTCGGCCTATGTCAGCTACGCCAGCGTTTTCGAGCCGCAGACCCAGCGCACCGTCGATGGCGACATGATCGCCCCGCTCGAAGGCAATACCTACGAAGCGGGCCTCAAGGCCGACTTCCTCGACGGCAAGCTGAGTGCCAGCGCCGCCGTCTTCAAGATGAAGCAGGACAACTACGCGCTGGCAGACGGTCCCGGCATCTTTGCGCCGGACGGCAGTGCCGCCTATCACGCAGTCTCCGGCATGAAGTCGTCGGGCTTCGAACTCGAAGTCAACGGTGAGATCCTGCCCGGCTGGCGGGTCGCGGGTGGCTTTGCCAATGCCCGGGCCGAGGATCGCGACGGGGTTCGTCAGATTCCACAGATCCCCAAGAACACCTTCAAGATGTTCACGGCCTACAGGCTGCCCGGCGCACTCGACGCCTTGATGGTGGGCGGCAACCTGAAGTGGCAGAGCAAGACCACGGCAGATGGCACGGGCCCCAATGGGGAGCTTTACACGCAGGGCAGCCTTGCCACGCTGGACCTGCTGGCGAACTACCGCTTCTCGGAACACTTCTCGCTTGCCGCGCATCTCGATAACGTCTTCGACAAGAAGTACTATTCGGGCCTTTATATCGGCAGCGCCCGCTATGCGACGCCCCGCGCCTTTACGCTGACGCTGCGCGGCACGCTGTAAGGACCGCGCAGTAACCATCACTCACCACCGCGCGTGACCCCGCCGCCTTTCCTTTGCCGCGTGCACCGTTCCCACCGAAAGGGTGGGCACGGTGCACCGGTGCGCGCGGTCGCCCTGGTCATCACGGCAGGGGTTCACCTGGCGGCAGCAGCCGTTGCCGCCATCACCTTCGGCTGGCTGCAAGCGGGCCCCCGGGACCACACGGCGGCGGTGCCCAGGCTCGTGACGTTCGACGTACATGCGCCGGCACCATTACCCGAAAAACCGAGTGCCCACGCGGTTCGCCGACGACATTCACCGGCATCGGTCAGCGCAGAGATCGCCCTGCCCCTTCCCGCCCGCACCGTGGCGATGCTCCAGACAAACGCCTCCGACGCGCCCACCGCCGCCGGCGGCAGCCTGTCGGACAATCTGCCCGACGTCGCCCTGTCCTATCGCCGGGCACTGATCGCGCAGCTGGAAAGCCAGCGCCGCTATCCCTCAGGATCGCTTCGCCATAACGCGCAAGGGACCGGCTCCCTGCTCTTCCGCATCGACCGTGAAGGGAATCTGCTCGATGCAGTGATCGTTTCCGGCACGGGACATGCCGCCCTCGACCAGGCAGCGCTCGGCATCGTTTCGCGAGCAGCGCCGTTCCCGCCGATCCCGACCGGGCTTCCCGACGAACTCGCCATAACCCTGCCAATCGCCTTCCTCATCGATGATGCGCTGGCCTCGCCGGTCATGCCGTGACCGGGGGCGATGCGGCCATCGTCGGTTGCCATCAGGCGGCTCTGTCCGCCTATGTGCGCTCGCTCGTGAATTCGCCGCCGGTTGCCGCCGATATCGTGCAGGAGACCTGGGCGCGGGCCATTCCGTCGCTGCGTTCGGGCCGGGTCGAGAACCCCCGCGCCTTTCTCTACCGCGTGGCCCGCAATCTGGTGAACGACCGGGCGCGGGACAACGGCAAGTGGCGGCCCTGGCTGGCGGAGGAAGAAGCCGGCATCGCCATTGCCGATGACAGCCCCGACGCCGAACGCCACGTCCTTGCGGCAGACCGCCTGCGCATGGTGCGCGAATTGGTCGACGGGCTGCCAGCCCGGTGCCGGGAAATCTTCATTTTGCGCAAGTTCGATGGCTTCGATCAGGCCGACATCGCCGACCGCCTCGGCATCACGCGGGGCGCGGTCGAGAAGCAGTTGCGGATCGCCCTGCTGACGCTGGCCACCCGCCTCGGCGAAATCGAGGAGGAGGAAGCGTGATGGCCGATGCGCTCCGCAAGATAGACTGGTTCGTGTCTGGCGTCGTGTTTGGGGGCTCCGTTCCGTCATGGTCTATGACGACACCCAGCGAAGGGACGGAACCGTGACCGAAACCGCGCCCCGCGCCGCCATTCCGGCCGCTATTGCCGAAACCGCCGCCGACTGGATCGTCCGGAGGGACGGGGGAGAATTGTCGGCCGAGGATGAGCAGGCCTTTCAGGACTGGCTCACCGATCCTGCCCATCGCCGCGCCTTCGAACGACTGGAAGACCTCTGGGGCCTGATGGACAGCGATCCGGCGCCTTCCTTGCCTTCGCTCCCCGCCAAGCGCCGGAGCCTGCTGCGCCGCAAACGCGGTTCCGCCGTGGCTCCCGCACGCAAGCCGCAGCGCTGGGCCGGTGCCGCCGTCGCCGCATCGATAGCGCTGGTGGCCTTCGTCTCGTTCGGCGACTGGCCGACCCGCCTGCGCGCGGACTATGCCACTGGCGTGGGCGAACGGCGTATGCTGACGCTGGAAGACGGCTCACGCATAACGCTGGGCAGCAGTTCGGCCATCGTTCACGACTTTTCCGGCGCCAGCCGCACGGTTCGCCTGCTCGAAGGCAGCGCGTTCTTCGAAGTTGCGCCAGACCGCAGCCGCCCCTTCACCGTCGAGGCTGCAGGCGGCAGCGCCACCGCGCTGGGCACGGCTTTCGCAGTGCGCGAACGGGACGGCACGGCCGAACTCGTGGTGACCGAACACCGCGTCCGGGTCATCGGAGGCGGCCGTTCCGGCATCGTCGATGAAGGCCAGCGCGTCGATTTCGGCGCGGAGAAACTGGGCGCTATCGAAGCCGCCGGACATGGCAGCACTGCCTGGACGCAGGGCCAGCTCGTTGTGGTGAACCGCCCCTTGCGCGAGGTCGTCGCGGAAATCGCGCGCTATCGGCATGGCTATCTCACCGTCGCTGGGCCCGCGGCGGACGTGAAGGTCAGCGGCGTCTACGATCTCGACCACCCGCTCGCCGCCGTGGACAGCATCGAGCGCAGCCTGAAGCTCAGGTCTTTCCGGCTTTCGGACCGGCTGATCGTGCTCCACCGCTGAGGGGCGCAAAAAACTTTGCAGCCCTTAGTCGTGTTTTCCCGCCCCACCCCGTCTCCATTATTGAGAATGGATCGCAACATCGTGATTGCGCCGTCTCGCAACCATGTGGGGGTCAATTCGATGTACGAGAAAACGGGTCATGGCGGCGCACGCCTGCTGATAGCCGCACTGCTTGCCGGCACCACGCTGACCGGCGGCATGACCATGTTCGCATCCAGTGCGATGGCGCAAGAGAATCGAATCGTGAAGGGCGGCGCGAACGCCTATGCCATTCCCGCCGGATCGCTGAGCGACGCGCTGAACAGCTTTGCCCAGCAGAGCGGATTGCAGCTGAACTACGACGCCTCGCTCACGCAAGGACGCCAGTCGCAAGGCCTGAACGCGACGCTGCCGTGGCGCGACGCGCTGGCGCGGCTGCTGTCCGGCACCGGTCTGGTGGCGCGCGCCAACGGCCCCGCCGCCGTGACGATTGCCCGCGCCACCACCGGGGCAATGACGCTCGATACACTGCTCGTCTCCGCCAGCACGGAGCCCGCCGTGGCCGCCGCCAGCGAGGAACGCACTTTCGACGCAGGGGACGACGCGCAGCGGGGCGATGCCATCCTCGTGCTCGGCCATGACGACAGGATCGACGCGCGCTCGGCCTCCGGCCCCTGGGGCGACAAACTCGTCATCGATACGCCCTATGCGATCAGCGTGCTTTCGCAGGATCTGATCGAAAGTGTCGTGGCCGGCGACATGGACCAGATGTTCAAAATGAACCCGGTGGTCCAGAATTCCGCCCCATCGACCGTCTACGGCACGCCCTATGTCACCATACGCGGCTTCGATTCCCAGAAGGGCGTGGTCGACGGGGTCCGACTCTCCTCCACGCTGACCGGCATTTCCATGGAGGAACTCGCCAATGTCGAGATCATGAACGGCCTGTCCGGCTTCCTATACGGCGTCGGCAACCCGGGCGGCGTGACCAACTACGTGCTCAAGCGGCCGACTTACACGCCCACGCGTGACATCACCGTAGGCGACTATGGCAACAGGCAATTCTTCGTCCACGCCGATCTGGGCGGCAAGATCGACCGGGACGGCGTGTTCGCCTACCGGCTGAACCTCTCCTATCAGGACGGTGAGACGGCGAAGAAGAACCAGAACATCGCCCGCAGCCTGTTCAGCGGCGCGGTGGACTGGAACGTCACGCCGGACCTGCTGCTGCAAGTGGAAGCGGCGCATACCTATTACCGCATCGACGGCATCGATTCCCGCTTCTACGCCTATGCCGACACCAATTATACGGCGATCGACCATTGGATCGAACCGCTGGACGCCAGCAAGACCTGGACGCCGGACTGGACTTATCTCCAGATCAAGACAGACCGCATCGGCACCAATGCCAAGTGGAAGCTGAACGACACTTTCAGCCTGCGCGCGGCCTATCTCTACAAGCGCGATGCGCAGGAATCGATCAACGTCTATCCCGCCTATTTCGAGGACGTGGGCTGGAAAGTCGGCTGGGCCTCGCGCAGCGCGCCGTCCTACAACATTGCGCAGGGCGCCTATGCCTATCTCGACAGTGAGTTCGAGACGCTGGGCATCAAGCACCGCCTGACCCTGGGCGCTTCGGGCGACATCCTGCGGGTGAAGCGGCACGTCACCAACTCGGTCAGCGCCGGTTTTTCGCCGGCCTTCACCGACCCGAACGACATGAACAGCTGGGCCATGCCCGATACGCTGAACACTTATTCGTGGGGCGCGCTCTACAAGTCCAGCCAGTCGCAGAACACCAACGTGATCCTGGGTGACGACATCCAGTTTACCGACCAGCTCAGCGCAATGCTGGGCGTAAACCGCAGCACCGTGAAGGCCCGCAACTTCGGGGCGACCGGCGCGCGCACGTCCAGCTACAACGAAAGCGCCTATACGCCCACGGTCTCGCTGGTGTTCAAGCCGGTGGCGCGCGTGACGACCTACGCGACGTACATGGAAGGGCTTGAGCAGGGCTCGACCGTCCCTGACGACGCCGCGCTCTACAACAATCCGGGCGAGATCATGAAGCCCTACGTCTCCAAGCAGTACGAGGTGGGCGCCAAGTACGCCCCGATCGACGCGCTCATCATCACCGGCGCGCTCTATCGGATCGAGAAGGCCAATTCTTACGACGAGACGGTGAACGGCAAGATCACCCGCACGCAGGACGGTGTGGAGGTCCACCAAGGCGTGGAACTGACGGTGACCGGGCATGTCACGCCCCGGCTCAACGTGATGCTGGGCGGCACCGTGATGGACCTGAAAGTCACCAAGACCAGCACAGCCTCGCTCTTGGGCAAGAAGCCCACCGGCGTCAGCGACATGCTGGCGAAAATCTACGCCGATTACGAGATTCCGGGGCTGGACGGGTTCTCGATCAGCGGCGGCGTCTACCACGCCGGCAAGATGTACAAGGACAGTGCCAACCTCCAGAAGATCGACGGCTACACGATCGTCGACCTGGGCATGCACTACAAGACCGAGATCGACGGCCACCCGATCCGCTTCGACCTCAACGTCGCCAATCTGGGCGGGCTCGATTACTGGGCGACCTCGTCCCAGCTCGGCGGCCCCCGCAATGTGGCCTTTGCGGTCAAGTACGGGTTCTGAGTGATGACGGACCGGGATAGATACGCGGTGGCCGCGTCATGAAGCAGAGCCTGCGCCAGTCGATGGCATGGCTGCACACCTGGGCCGGACTGGTGCCGGGCTGGGTACTCTACGTCATCTTCGTGTTCGGAACGGCAGCGTTCTTCCAGCACGAGATCGACGCCTGGATGCGGCCCGAGCTGCCTTCCGAAACGCGCGTGTCCCCGCGCGCCTTCGCCTCTGCCGACGCGGTGCTCCATTCCCGCGCGGCAGGGGCGGAGAGCTGGTCCATCTCGCTGCCCGCTGCGCGCGGCGGCAGCGGGCTGGACGTTTCGTGGCAGATGCCCGGCCAAGGTCGCCGCGAAGGGACGCGGATCACGCTGGATCCCGCGACCGGCGCCGAAATCCCGGTTCGCGAGACGCGGGGCGGTTTCTTCCTCTACCGCTTCCACTTCGACCTCCATTTCATCTCGGTCATGTGGGCGCGCTATCTGGTCTGCGTGGCGGCCATGGCAATGCTCGTCGCGATCCTGTCCGGCGTGGTGACGCACAAGAAGATCTTCACCGACTTCTTCATGCTGCGCTTCCGCAAGGGGCAGCGCAGTTGGCTGGACGCGCACAACGTGACTGCCGTGCTGGCCCTGCCCTTCCACCTGATGATCACTTACACCGGCCTTGCCACGCTGCTGTTCACGCTGATGCCCTGGGCGATTTCGGCGAACTTCCCGGACCGGCAGGCCTTCTATGCCACCACTTATCCGCAAGGACCGGAGCGTGAGGCCAGCGGCGAACCCGCGCCGATCGCCCCGATCGGCCATATGATCGCGACTGCCCAGTCCCGCTGGGGCGGCGCGATGCCGACCTATCTTTCCATCGACAACCCCGGCGACAAGGCCGCCATGGCTACGCTCTATACCGCCAAGTCCGATTGGGGGAACGGCCGGTCGGACACGGTCTATCTCGATGCCACGAACGCGGCAGTGCTGCCGTCCACGCCGGCATCGCCCGGCGGCGCCACCGCGACGCACCGCGTCATGGTGGACCTGCACACGGCGTGGTTCGCGGGTTACGGTCTGCGCTGGCTCTACTTCCTTTCCGGCCTTGGCGGTGTGGCCATGGCGGCGACCGGGCTGTGCCTGTGGTGCGTGAAGCGGCGTCTGAAGCTGCCCGATCCAAATCACCCGCATATCGGCTTCCGACTGGTGGAACGGCTCAACATCGGCTTCATTACCGGAGCACCGATCGGGATCGCGGCCTATTTTCTCGCCAACCGGCTGCTGCCCGTTTCCAAGGCCGACCATGCGGACTGGGAAATCAACGCCCTCTTCATCGCCTGGGGCGGAACGCTGGTCTGGGCCTTCCTGCGCCAGCCGCGCCGCGCATGGCTGGAGACGTTGGGTGTTGCCGCCATGCTCTACGCGGCCATCCCATTGGTCAATGCGGCAACCACCCCGCGCGGCCTTGCCCGCAGCCTGATGGCGGGCGACTGGACGTTCGCCAGCTTCGACCTTGTGATGCTGGCGCTGGCCGCCGGTTTTGCCTTTACAGGCTGGACACTTGCCCGCCACAAACCGCGAGCGATGCCCGCGCGAAAACGGCGCAGCGGCGAGGAGGCAACTGCATGACCCATTTCATCGTCGCCGCCATGACGCTCGCGGGCTTTGCGCTCCTCCTCATGGCGATGGCGCGCCACCAGCAGGACTGGCTGCGCCGCAAACTGCCGGCCCAGACCGGTCGCCTGCTCCGCCTTGGCGGTCTTGCCGTTCTGATCGCCGCGTTCGCCGTGGCGGGCTTCGGCTTCGGCTGGGCCTACGGCACAGTCGCGTGGTTCGGCTGGCTGTCGTTCGGTGCCGCCCTCACGCTCACCGCCCAGACCAATCGCGAGCGTATCCTCGCCCGACTGCGCCGATGAAAGGCTCGAAAAACCCATGATCAAGCCCTTCGGCCAGTTTCCGCTGCGAGAGGCCACGCGCCACCGCTGGTCGGTCGCCTCGCGCACAATCGCCGGAACGCTCGGCGCTTATGGGGTGACCGCGCTTGGCACCGTGGCGCTTTCGCTGGTCCTCGCCGCACTCGGCATGGCCCGCGCCGAGGCGGTTACCGCCGCCACGCTGGCGAGCTACGCGGTGTTCGCGGTGGTGGCCATGGCGGTGTTCCACGCCGCCAGTCCCGTGCGGGCCTGGGCCTGGCTGATCGGCGCGGCCGTGCCGCTGGCCCTGATTTGCTGGCTGCTGGCGGCCACGCGATGAACCCGTTTTCCCTGCTCATCGCCGGTGCCGCGGCAATGGCGTCCGGCACGCCCGGCGAAGAGCCCCAGGCCGGCGATCCCGCGCCGACCAGCACGGCCCATGCCGTCACGCCCGCCGGGCCCGATCCGGTCTACCCGGCCGCGTTCTACAAGGCTTTCCAGCCCCAGACCGCGCTGGACATGTTGGAGCGCACGCCCGGCTTCATCCTGAGCGAGGGCTCCTCGCTGCGCGGTTTCGGCGCAGCGGCGGGCAATGTGCTGATCGACGGCCAGCGGCCAACCGTCAAAGGCGGCGGAATTACCGAAGTGCTGCGCCGGATCGCCGCCTCGCGCGTGGAGCGCGTCGTCCTCCTGCGCGGCAGCGATGCGGCAGAGGCGCAGGGCCAGACACTCGTCGCCAACCTGATCCTGCGGGCCGATGCCGGCGGTTCCGGCAATGCCTCGCTCGCGCTGGCGCACACGGCCGATGGCCATATCTCGCCCAACGCGCGGGTCAGCTACGCCCGGCGGGTCGCGGGTTGGCAGACGAACGTCGAACTGTCCGCCGAAACGGTCCGCTACCCCACCCACGCCGTCTATCTGGAGCGCGATGCCAACGGCACGCTGACCCGCACCCGCAACGAACGGATTTCGGCGAACGCGCCGCAATACGGCTTTGCCCTGTCCACCTCCGGCGACGTCGCGGGGGGCACGCTGACCGTGAACTTGCGGCTCGGCAAGGACGGCTATTCGTCCCACACCGACTACGACATCTTCGCCGGTACGGCCGACGGCCCGCCCGATTCCACCCGCAAGATCGCCTACCGTGAGAACGGCCGCAGCGGCGAACTGGGCGCGGACTGGACGCGCCGGCTGGGCAACGACTGGAGCACCAAGCTGGTCGCGCTTGGCACCATCGAACGCTATGTCACGGCGGACGATCTGGCCGATCCCGGCTATCGCAGCGTGTCCGAACAACGCGAGAAGCCGATCGAACTCGTCGGCCGCGTCACCGTCACGCGGGAGGGCGATCATCCGGTCCGCCCCGAACTGGGCGCGGAAGTCGCGTACAATCGCCTTACCAGCACGCTCGACTATGCCGAGGATACCGGCGCCGGGCTTGTCCCCATCCCGCTCAGCAATGCCGATACCCGCGTGTCGGAACAGCGTGCAGAGGCTTTCGCGAATGTGACGGTGGGGGTGGCCAAGCGGCTGTCGCTGGAAGCCGGCATGGCCATCGAATTGTCGCGCATTACCGTCAGCGGAGAGGCTGCCAGCCAGCAGAGCCTGTCCTACCTGAAGCCCTCCGCCGCGCTGGTCTGGTCGCCTTCGGCCGAAACACAAGTGCGCATCGGCATGCGGCGTACCGTCGATCAACTCGATTTCAGCGATTTCGCCGCTTCGGTGAATCAGACCGATGGCCGGCCGCTGGGCGGCAATTCCCAACTTCGTCCGGCGCGCATCACGCGAGCCCTGGCGCGGCTCGACCATCGCTGGGGCAAGGGCGGCGCACTGGCGCTGGAAGCCTGGTACCAATGGCACACCGGCCTGCTCGGCTATGTCCTGCTCCCCAGCGGGGACGAAGCGCTGGGGACGATCGGCAATGGGCGCCAATGGGGCGTTACCGCACAGGGCACGCTGCCGCTCGAAGCGGTAGTGCGCGGCGCGCGGCTGACCGTGGACGCGACACTGCGCCGCTCGCGCATGCGCGATCAGGTTACCGGCCAGATGCGGCCCATGGATGACGTGATCCCCCGCAGCGTCAGCGCCGAATTTCGACACGATCTGCCGAAACTCAAGTCATCATGGGGCGTTACGCTGGCCGCCGCCGAATATGGCGACGTCTTCTACACCGCAGAACAACTCCGATGGCGCGATGGGACGAGCTGGGGCGGCTATGTCGAGACGACGGCACTCGCCGGGTTCAAGACGACATTGGCCGTCGCCGCGCTGGGCGGCCAGGATTTCTATCGACTAAGACGCTTCTACAACCCCAGCCGCGCCGCGACCTATACCGGCAGCGAAGAACGCCGCCGCCACCAAGGCGCGACTGTAACCCTGACAGCAGCGCGATCGTTCTGAGCACGTTCCTGAGCGTGCCAGGCCGTTAACATCGCCCGGCGGCGTACAATCCGTAATGCACACGAGCTGCCTTGATCGCAGCGGCAAACGAGAGTGTGCCTTCCAAAATTTCGTCATCGGCCGGGCCCAGCGGCGCTTGCTTGTAGCCCACCCCGACGCGCCAACACACCGGTAAAACGCCCCCGCGCTTCCCGCGCCGGTATCCTAAATGCACTTGCGTATCGACACCCCGCCAGTGCACACCCTCGGGCAACTTGGCCCGCGCAGCGCGGGTTGTCAGCGGGGCTCTTTGAGCGTTTTCGCCATATCGTTCACGTCAAACCATCACATATGCGTCAAATATACGTGCCCGCACGACACTAGACATTCACGAACGAAATTGGCGGAAATTCAGCGTTTTTTTGGGATAATTACGGATGAGCGTGGATCATAAGACCGGCAATTCACAGCGTTTCGAAGGCACCAGCAGCTACGTCGCCACCGACGATCTGAAAGTCGCAGTGAACGCCGCCGTCCTGCTGCGCCGCCCGCTGCTGGTGAAGGGAGAGCCCGGCACCGGCAAGACCGTGCTGGCCGAACAGATCGCTGCCTCGCTAAACGCACCGCTGATCACCTGGAACGTCAAGTCCACCACCAAGGCGCACCAGGGCCTCTACGAATACGATGCGGTAGGCCGCCTGCGCGACGGGCAGCTTGGCGACGCCCGCGTCCACGACATCAACAACTACATCCGCAAGGGCAAGCTGTGGGAGGCGTTCACCTCGCCCCGCCTGCCCGTGCTGCTGATCGATGAGATCGACAAGGCCGATATCGAGTTTCCCAACGACCTTCTGGCCGAACTCGATCGCATGGCCTTCGATGTCTACGAAACCGGCGAGCACGTTGCCGCTGCCGAGCGCCCGATCGTCGTCATCACCTCTAACAATGAGAAGGACCTGCCGGACGCCTTCCTGCGCCGCTGCTTCTTCCACTACATCAAGTTCCCGGATCGCGAGACGATGCAGGCCATCGTCGACGTCCATTTTCCCGGCATTCAGAAGACGCTCGTCACCAAGGCGATGGAGATCTTCTACGAGTTGCGCGAAGTGCCCGGCCTGAAGAAGAAGCCCTCCACCAGCGAGTTGCTGGACTGGCTGAAACTGCTGCTGGCCGAGGATATGCCGCTGGACGTGCTGCAGAACCAGGACGCGACCAAGGCGATCCCGCCGCTTCACGGCGCCTTGCTGAAGAACGAGCAGGACGTCATGCTGTTCGAAAGGCTCGCTTTCATGGCGCGCCGGGGGAACTGACAAGATGACAGCACCTTATACCGGACGCTGCGCCTGCAGCGCCGTCACGCTCGACATAGTGGGCGAGCCCATTGCCACGCGCCAGTGCTGGTGCCGCCAGTGCCAGCAGCTGGCGGCGGGCAGCCCGACCAATAACGCCATCTTCAAGGTTGAAGACGTCGCGATCGAGGGCGATCTTGCTTCGTCCACGTGGAAGGCCGCCAGCGGCAATACGCTCACGTTCCATTTCTGCCCCAAGTGCGGCACCCAGATTTTCGCACAGAGTTCGGCGCGTCCGCACTTGCAGACCATGCGCCTCGGCGCGCTGGACGCGGGGCATGGATTGAAGCCGGAAATGGTGATCTGGACCGACGACGCGCCGGAATGGGCCCATTTCGATACCGCGCTGGAAACATGGCCGCAGCAACCGCCTCCGCCGCCGTCCGCCACCTGATAGGGTAGGCATGACGGGCTCGCATACCCGCTTTGCCACCATCCGCGTGCGGCTCGAAGCGTTCGAGCCGCGCGCCGGCTGGCGGGCTTGGCTTTATGAATTCCTGCTGTTCGGCTTCAAGCAAGGCTGGGCCTGCCTGTTCGGCGGACTGCTGCTGGCGCTGCTGGTGGCCACCCACTTGTTCTATCCGGCCGATGCGCCGCTGGCCCGTTACGATTTCCTGACGCTGGCGGCGCTGGCGATCCAGATCGCCATGCTGGCGCTGCGGCTGGAGACCATGGACGAGGCCAAGGTGATCCTTGCCTTCCACGTGGTCGGCACCGTGATGGAACTGTTCAAGACGGCGCATGGGTCATGGGAATATCCCGAGGCAAACCTGCTGCGGATCGGCGGTGTACCGCTGTTTTCCGGCTTCATGTACGCCGCCGTCGGCAGCTATATCGCCCGCATCTGGCGCATCTTCGATTTCCGCTTCACCGGCTATCCGATCGAGGCGGCATCGGTGGCGCTGGCCGTGGCGATCTATGTCAACTTCTTCGCGCATCACTGGTTGCCGGACGTGCGGATCGCGCTGTTCGCGCTACTGGGCGCGCTCTTCCTGCGCACGCGCATCTGGTTCCGCGTCTGGCGGGAGGATCGCTGGATGCCGTTGCTGCTGGGCTGGTTTCTGGTCGCGCTGTTCATCTGGTTTGCCGAGAACCTGGCGACGTTTTCACAGGCCTGGATCTATCCGAACCAGCGGCACGGCTGGGCCATGGTCCACTGGACCAAGCTGGGCGCGTGGTATCTGCTGATGTACATTTCCTTCGTGCTGGTGGCGCTGGTCCATCGCCCGAAGGCCCGCGCGGTTTCCTACCCAAGCCCGGAGGGTGTAGGTTCCGCATCATGAGCCTTTCTCACTTCATCGCCGCCCTGGCCCACTTTGGACCGTCATTTTCGCAAGGTGACACTTCGGCCCGAAAGGTCTCACACGGATGCACAAAGTGACACTTAAACCTTTGATTTCACAACAAGGTGACAGTTCGCTTCACCATGCGTTTCGTGTCAACCAAAGCGGAGCGTCGCCATGCTGCTGAACTTCGTGGAGGAGCTGCGCGCCGCCGGTATTCCCGCCTCCCTGAAGGAGCATCTGGTGCTGCTGGAAGCGCTGGAGCGTGACGTTATCGAGCGGACGCCCGAGGCGTTCTACTACCTCAGCCGTGCGACCTTCGTGAAGGATGAGGGCCTGCTCGACCGGTTCGATCAGGTGTTCCAGAAGGTCTTCAAGGGCGTGCTGAGCGACTACGGCCAGCAGCCGGTCGACATCCCAGAGGACTGGTTGCGCAAAGTGGCGGAGCGCTACTTCTCCGAAGAGGAGATGGAGCAGATCAAGGCGCTCGGCTCCTGGGACGAGATCATGGAGACGCTGAAGAAGCGTCTGGAAGAACAGGAAAAGCGCCACTCGGGCGGCAACAAGTGGATCGGCACCAACGGCACCTCGCCGTTCGGCCATTCGGGCTACAACCCCGAAGGCATCCGCATCGGCGGTGAGGGCAAGCACGGCCGCGCGATCAAGGTTTGGGAAAAGCGCGAGTTCGCCAATCTGGACAACACCCGTGAACTGGGCACGCGCAACATCAAGGTGGCGCTGCGGCGCCTCCGCCGTTTCGCCCGCGAAGGCGCGGCCGAGGAACTCGATCTGGACGAGACGATCCGCGGCACCGCCAAGCAAGGCTGGCTGGACGTGGTCATGCGGCCGGAGCGGCACAATGCGGTGAAAGTGCTGCTATTCCTCGATGTTGGCGGATCGATGGACCCGTACATCGAGATGATGGAAGACCTGTTCAGCGCCGCCAGCGCCGAGTTCAAGAACATGGAGTTCTTCTACTTCCACAACTGCCTCTACGAAGGCGTGTGGAAGGACAACCGCCGCCGCTGGTCTCAGCGCACGCCGACCTGGGACCTGCTTCACAAGTTCGGGCATGACTACAAGGTGATCTTCGTGGGCGACGCGGCGATGAGCCCTTACGAAGTCAGCCATCCCGGCGGTTCGGTGGAGCACATGAACGATGAAGCCGGCGCGGTCTGGCTGCAGCGTGTGGCGCAGACATATCCCGCAACCGTCTGGCTCAACCCCACACCGGAGATCCAGTGGGGCTATTCCAGCTCCACGCGGATGATCCGAGACCTGATGGGCGGGGCGATGTTCCCGCTGACGCTGGACGGGCTGGACGCGGCAATGCGGGAACTGACGCGCAAGAAAGCCTGATCGCGCTTTCCTACGCGAACGGATTGGGCAATTATCCACCGCAGACGGAATATTGGAGTGCGACGATGAAGGAAGCCCTGCTGATCCTCGCCCTTGGTGCCCTAACTATGGGTGCCGCTCCGCCAGCCGGCTTGGACAAGTCCGCCAAAGCCAAGGCGACATGCGCCTACACCATCCAGCAAGCCAATGCGGCAGCGGGCCACGCCACGCCGCGTGCGGATGAGCCCAAGCCCGGCCTGATCCGCGCGGTGGACAAGCGTCTGGGCGGTTGCCCCGTTCTGGTGCTGGCCGACGGCAAAATGATGGCCCCGCCCGCCTTTACCGACGGGCCGGCCCGCAAATCACCGGCTCAATAGAGCAGCAAGTCGGCGATCTCGGCCTTCCACGCCGCCTCGTCCGCGCCAGCCGCGGCATCGAGGTCGCCCGGAAGCGCATCGGGATTGTCGACCCACTCGCGCAGGCCTGGGCCGCCATTGATGACGTCGATGGCAAGGCGCGTGAACTCGTACTCGTATGGGAAGTCGCGCCAGATCGGATAGTCGGGATAGAGGTTTCGGATCGCCTTGAACGCCAGCGCCTGCAGCCGCCAGGGACGGAAGGCGTGATGGTCGTAGAACTTGCCTTCCGCATGGATCATCAGGCCGCTGCACAGGGTCTTGGCATGCTTGTGGAAGGTCGGTTCGAACCAGCATTCGCGCAGGGCGCAGCCTTCGAGCCACTCGGGCGCAAAGCGCTGCATTTCGGCCAGAACCGCCTTGGCATCGATATCGGGCGCGCCGAACAGCACTTCCAGCGGGCGGGTGGTGCCGCGGCCTTCCGACAGCGTCGCGCCCTCGATCATGACCGTGCCGGCATAGGCGCGGGCCATGTTGAGGTTGGCGGCATTGGGGCTGGGATTGATCCAGATACGGTCCTGCGGCCATCCGAAGCCGGGGCCTTCAGGCTGCCAGCCTTCCATCGCGACCACGCGGTAATCGACATCGAGCTTGAAATGGCGGACGAACCAGTGGCCCATCTCGCCAAGCGTCAGGCCATGGCGCATCGGCATCGGGCCGGCGCCGACGAAGCTCTCCTGCCCCGGCAACAGCGTCAACCCCTCGACCGGGCGGCCGGCGGGGTTGGGACGATCGAGCACCCAGACGCTCTTGCCCTGCTTTTCGGCGGCTTCCAGCAGGTAGAGCAGCGTGGTGACGAACGTGTAGATGCGGCAGCCAAGGTCCTGCAGGTCGAACAGGAACACATCGGCACTGTCCATCATCGCCTCGCTGGGGCGGCGGACTTCACCGTAGAGGCTGTAGACGGGGATGCCGTAAGTCGGATCCAGCTCGTTGGCGGTCTCGACCATGTTGTCCTGCTTGTCGCCCTTCAGCCCATGCTGCGGGCCGAAAGCGCTCGTGACGTTCACGCCCGCCGCGATCAGCGCGTCAAGCGAGTGGACGAGGTCTTCGGTCACCGAAGCGGGATGGGCGACAAGCGCGACGCGGCGCCCTTCAAGGGGTTTGCGGAGTTCAGGGTCTGCCAGCAGGCGGTCGATACCGAATTTCATGGCGCGGTGGGTGCCGCAAGCGGGAGTGCGAAGCAAGACGGATCGTGGAAATCGGGCGCATCGCCGCTGTGGGAAAGCGCCCAATAACTCTTAATGCCACCCTCCTCCTCGATCACCGCCGTGAAGCCGTGGTTCTGCGGCAGCGCGGGCAGGCCGCCGACCGGGATGGCGGCATCAAACACGGCGATGTCCGATCCCTTGCGCATCGTGCACTCGGGCTCACGCGGCATCGGCCGCTCGGTCATGCCCTCGCGGCGGCCGGTGAAGTCGTAGACGTTCCAGCGTTCGGAGGGCGATAGGTTGATCTCGACGTAGGATTGCTCACCCGGTGGCTGCAGGAACAGTTCGAAACAGGTGGTGTTCCAGAGCCCCTCCGCCCTGCCCTTGCCCGCGAATGCCGGCACCACCAGCTTGCCCGCGCCCAGAATCCGCCAGCGCACGCGCAGCCAGGTATCGTCGAAGCCGATGACGCGGGCTTCGACCGAGCGGACGAGAACGGGTGGGTGTGCCGGGTGGCAGATAAGGTCGGACATGGCGGCCTCCGTAATGGCCCGTGTGACGGGCTGGCAATCCGGATTGCGCCGGATTCGGCCGGATATCACCACGCACGCGACCAATCGCTTCATATCCGGCGCCCCTCATGCTAGGCGCCCCGCTCCCATTAACAAGAAGCACGGTCATGACCTACAAATCTTCCCTGCTCCGCGTCCTCGAAGAGCGCGGCTACATCCACCAGACGACGGATGCCGAGGGCCTCGACGCTCTCGCAGAGAAGCAGATCGTGCCGGGATATATCGGCTTCGACGCCACCGCAGCGTCGCTCCACATCGGCAGCCTTGTGCAGATCATGATGCTGCGCCGCCTCCAGCAGACCGGGCACAAGCCGATCGTGCTGATGGGCGGCGGCACCACGCGCATCGGCGACCCGACGGGCCGCGACGAGAGCCGCAAGATGCTGTCTGACGAGACGATCGAGACCAACATCAAGGGCATCTTCTCGATCTTCTCACGCCTGCTGAAGTTCGGTGACGGGCCGACCGACGCGGTGATGGTGAACAACCAGGACTGGCTGGGCCAGCTGGGCTACATCCAGCTGCTTCAGGAAGTCGGCACGCACTTCACCGTGAACCGCATGCTCTCGTTCGATTCGGTCAAGCTGCGCCTTGAACGCGAGCAGCCGATGACTTTCCTCGAATTCAACTACATGATCCTGCAGGGCTACGACTTCCGTCACCTCTGCAAAGACAAGGACGTGCGCCTGCAGATGGGCGGCTCCGATCAGTGGGGCAACATCATCAACGGCGTCGAACTGACCCGCCGCATGGACAGCAAGGAAGTCTTCGGCCTGACGACGCCGCTGCTCACCACGGCGGACGGCGCCAAGATGGGCAAGTCGGCCGCCGGCGCGGTCTGGCTCAACGAGGAAATGCTGCCCAGCTACGACTTCTGGCAGTACTGGCGCAATTGCGACGACCGCGACGTGGGCAAGTTCCTGCGCCTGTTCACCGACCTGCCTCTGGACGAGATCGCCCGCCTCGAAGCACTCGAAGGCGCCGCAATCAACGATGCCAAGGTCGTGCTGGCCAACGAAGTGACCAAGCTGTGCCGTGGTGAGGATGCCGCGGTTGCTGCCGAAGCCACCGCGAAGGCCACTTTTGCCGGCGGCGGACTTGGCGAGGACCTGCCCACGCTGGAAGTCTCCGGCGAAGGCGTTCGCGTGGGTGCGGCGCTGACCGAACTCGGCTTCACCGCCTCCAATGGCGAAGCCAAGCGCAAGATCGGCGAAGGCGCCGTGAAGCTTGACGATCTGACCATGGACGATCCGGGCTTCCTGATCGAAGTCGGCACCGGAGAAACCCGTAAGCTGAGCCTCGGCAAGAAGAAGCACGCAATCCTGCGCGGCGCTTGATCGCTGACAAGGCACGTTTCACCCCGGCGGATATACAATATTCGCCGGGGTTTACGGATTGTTTGCCATTTTGATGCACTTTGCTGCCTCACGGCCATAACCAGAGGCGGACAAGAAAATGAGTGCAGGAGCACAGCTCTCTGTAACCGACAAACGGCGCGCGGCGCGCCACCCTGTCGATCACAAGCTGATTGCCGAACATCGCCGACTGGGCGACGTTCATCTGCATATCGTCAACTTTTCGGCCCAGGGCTTCATGTGCAAGGGCGAACTGGACCTCGATCGCGGTGAGCGCGTTGTGATGCGCCTGCCCGTCGTCGGCCGCATAGAGGCCCATATGATCTGGTCGCACGAAGGCCGATCCGGCTTCCAGTTCGAGCGAATCATCCGCATCGACGACTTCCTCAAGCTGGTCGACACCACCCAGCCCAATCCCAGGTTGCGCCCCCGCCGCTGACGCTTCGCCGCGCCCCAGCGCAGCCACGTATCGCGATTTGAAAGGTCGCCTGGATCGCTTCGGGCGGCTTTGGCGCGTGATGAAACTCGATCCGCGAGACCGGCCGCGTCACGCCAATTCTCTGGCAGGCACCTTGCCCGGCATGCGCGTCACCGCGTGCCTTGCTTATTGATAGTAAAGAGAACCTATCGACGGGATTTGCGGCGTGGCTTGGCAAGCCCGCGTCATGCTGCCATGCACCCGATCGTGAATACGCCTCCCGACTCTGCGGGCGCCACCGCGCAGCCCACGCCGCCCCCCAGTTCGCCCTTACGCATCGCCGACTATCGCAAGTTCTGGCTGGCCCGGTTCTTCCAGGTGCTGGCGTCGACCGGCATGGTCGTCATCATCGGCTACCAACTCTACGACGTTGCCCGGTCCGACTATGCGATGTCGATCACGCAGGCTTCTTTCCAGCTCGGCCTGCTGGGCTTCGCGCAGTTCCTGCCGATCTTCCTGCTGACGCCGATCTCCGGGGTGATCGCGGACCGGTTCGACCGGCGGCGCGTGGCCGGACTGGCAATGGCTATCGACATCATGGTCGCGGTGGGGCTGGGCATTGCCACCACGCTGGAATGGCGCAGCCTTCCGGTACTTTACGTCTTTGCCGCAGTGCACGGTGCCGTCCGGGTCTTCGTTTCCCCGTCGATGAGCGCGATCGCCCCGAACATCGTGCCTTCGAACCTGATCCCGCGCGCGATCGGCTTCAACTCGATCGCCATGCAGGCCGGCACCATCATCGGCCCGGCCGCTTTCGGCTTCCTCTTCGCAAGCCACCACGCGCTGCCTTACTGGATCGCCGCCATCCTCACAGCAATGTCTGCCTGCAGCATCCTTGCGATCCGCAATATTCCGCCGGTCGCCACGGACGCGCGCAAGGCGCATCCGCTGCGCCAGATCGTCGATGGCTTCAATTTCATCTGGCACGAACGCTTCCTGCTCGGCTGCATCACGCTGGACTTGTTCGCCGTGCTGCTGGGCGGTGCGACCGCGCTGATGCCGGTCTTCGCACGCGACATCCTGCATGTCGGGCCGGAGGGCCTTGGCCAGATGCGCGCGGCGACGGCCGCCGGTGCCGCTGTCGTGGCGCTGTGGCTCTCTTTCCGTCCGTTGGCCAGCAATGTCGGCGTGAAGATGCTGGTCTCGGTCGCCGCCTATGGCGCGATGACGGTCGGCTTCGGGCTTTCGCGCAGCTTCGTGGTCTCGCTGGGTTTTCTGGCGCTGATCGGCGCGGCGGACATGATCTCCGTCTTCATCCGCAGTTCGCTGGTTCAGCTTCGCACCCCAGACGACAAGCGCGGCCGCGTATCGGCCATCTCCGGCCTGGCCATCTCCGCCTCGAACGAATTGGGCGAGATGCAGTCCGGCGTGGCGGCCGCCCTGCTCGGCGCAACCGGCGCTGTTGTCTTCGGCGGGACCGCTGCCATAGTCATTACCGCCATCTGGGCCTGGGGCTTCCCTGAGATCCGCCGGGCCCGAACCTTCGCACCACGTTGGGAGCACGCATCATGAAGGCCGAAAGCATTCTCTCCACGATCGGCGATACGCCGCACATCCGCCTGTCGCGGCTGTTTCCGGACCATGAGGTCTGGGTCAAGGCGGAGCGCGGCAACCCCGGCGGTTCGATCAAGGACCGTATCGCCCTTGCCATGATCGAAGCTGCCGAAGCCGACGGCTCACTGAAGCCCGGCGGCACGATCATCGAACCTACCTCGGGCAATACCGGCATCGGCCTGGCCATGGTGGCGGCGGTCAAGGGTTACAAGCTGATCCTCGTCATGCCCGAATCGATGTCGATCGAGCGTCGCCGCCTGATGCTGGCCTACGGTGCCACGTTCGACCTCACTCCCCGCGAAAAGGGCATGAAGGGCGCGATCGAACGGGCCAAGGAACTGATTGCGGAAACGCCCGGCTCCTGGATGCCGCAGCAGTTCGACAATCCGGCAAACGTCGCCGTCCATGTCGAAACGACCGCGCAGGAAATCCTGGCCGATTTCGCCAGCGATCCAATCGACGTGCTGATCACCGGCGTTGGCACCGGCGGCCACATCACCGGCTGCGCCGAAGCACTCAAGAAGGCATGGCCTTCGCTGAAGGCCTATGCGGTAGAGCCCACGCTTTCCCCGGTCATCTCGGGCGGCCTGCCCGGCCCGCACCCGATTCAGGGGATCGGCGCCGGCTTTATTCCCGGCAACCTTCACACCCAGTCGATCGACGGCGCGATTCAGGTGGATGCAGCCGACGCCAAGGACTGGGCGCGCCGCTGCGCCACCGTGGAAGGCATGCTGGTGGGCATCAGTTCCGGCGCTACGCTGGCCGCCATCGCGCAGAAGCTGCCCTCGTTGCCCGCCGGTTCGCGCGTGCTGGGCTTCAACTACGACACCGGCGAGCGTTACCTCTCGGTGCCGGACTTCCTCCCCGAGTAAAGAGACGGCCGGAGCAAATTGATGGACGCTATTGCCTATACCCACGCAGGCGTGGACCTTACCGGGTGGCTCGCCCGCCCGGAAGGAACGCCCCGCGCGGCCGTGATCGTATTTCCCACCATTGCCAACTACAACGCGCCCATGGAAAAGCGGGCCCGAATGCTGGCGGAACGCGGATACCTCGCGCTGGTGGCGGATTTCTATGGCGAGCCGGTGGAAAGTTTCGAGGCGTCGTTTCCGCTTGCGGAGAAGCTGCGCAGCGATCTCGACCATTATCGCGGCCGGATTGCGGCCGCGATCGATACCCTGCGCAGCTTGCCTGAAGCGGCGGACCTGCCGCTGCTGGGCATCGGATACTGCATGGGCGGCCAGGCCGTTCTCGAAGCCGCGCGCGATGGACAGGACCTGCTGGCCGCCGTCAGCTTCCACGGCACGCTTTCCACGGCCCGGCCGGCCGAACCCGGCACGATCAAGCCGCGCATCCTCATCTGCCACGGCGATGCGGACCCGCTGGTCCCGCGTGAGCAGGTTGTCGGATTCTGGGAAGAGATGGACCGTGCCGAGGCCAACTGGCACTTCCATTCCTATTCCGGGGTTCGCCACGGCTTCACCGATCCCGGCAGCGACGCGCGCGGCATGGCGGCGATCAGCTACGATGCCAGCGCCGACCGCCAGAGCTGGGCGGCCATGGTCAGCCTGTTTGACGAAATCCTGGGCTAGAGCGGTTTCCGACCCATCAGGTGATTCAACCTGAATGGAAATGCTCTAACTGAAACGCTCACGAAGCAAGATCGTGGCCGCCGCATTCGGGCGGCCACGATCCCATCATCCGGCCTTAGCAGCCGTGCGACTTGTCGCCACCGCCGTGATGGCCGTGGTCGTGGTCGTCATCATCGTGACCCCAACCCCAGTGGTTGCCGCGATCGCGGCCCCAGCGGTTGTCATTGTCACGACCCCAACCCCAGCGGTTGCCGTTGTCGCGGTCGCGACCCCAGCGGCTGTCGTTGTCGCGACGGTCGTTGTCCCTGCCGAAATAGCTGGCCAGATTGTACTTCTGGCTGCTGACGACAGAGTTGGCGGGTTTCTGATCCGCCATCGCTACGGTTGGAACGCCGGCCAGGAGGCCGACGGTCATTGCAACGATTGTCACTCGTCGGTTCATGACATTTCCCTTCCTTCAAATGCCCCGCGGAGCCCATCAGGCTCCCCTCTCCCTCATGCCGACGCCGGGAGGGCAAACGCTTCCGCTGCTAGGCCCCGCCGCAGGCATGCGCACCCGTCGGCTGGTGACGGGGCAGGACACCAGCCTCGAGCAGCCACGCGATCATTCGTTTTCTTCGTGGGACAGCGAAATTTCGCAAGAAATCAGCACCGTCGCGGAAGAGCTTTGCCTTCCGGCATCATCCATACGAGCCCATTGCGTTCATCCGGACGAATGATGGGCTAAGCCGAAATTGCCACGCTCACGGCTGCTTTGCACAACTTGCCGAAAGGCAAATCAAATCACCATTTTATATGGTTAACAAAGCGGTAGCCATAATTTCGACCTTTGCCGCTGTACAACAGGGTTGTCGAACGCGAACTTCAGCTTTCGAATGATTCGAGAACGTTACCGTCGAGTCGGCGGTAGAAGCAACTGCGCGCACCGGTATGGCAGGCCGGGCCCTCGGGCTGCACCAGCAGTTCCAGCGCGTCCTGATCGCAATCGACTCGAATTTCCTCGACGCGCAGGAAATGCCCCGAAGATTCCCCCTTCAGCCAGAGCCGCCCGCGCGAACGGGAATGGAAGTGGGCAAGCCCCGTCTCCCGTGTCTTGGAAAGAGCCTCTTCATCCATGTACGCGACCATCAGGATTTCGCGCGTGCGGGAGTCGACCGCGATCGCGATCAGCAGTCCATGTGCATCGAACTTTGGAAGAAATTCACGACCTTGTTCGCGTTCTGCCTTGCTGATCTCTCGCATTCTGGAAATTTCCCTCCGCTTTTCCTGCAGGCATCGAATGTTGCAGGATAACCACAGCCGGTGATCAAAATCCCCCTAACGCCCTCAAGCCTCTTTTCAACCCCCGGGTTTACGTCGATTGTCGCCTTGCAGCTGGGGGGCTGCTTCCGACCATCAGGTCGCTGACCGGTAACTTAGCCTCGGGCCAAAGTTATCAGGAAACAAGCGCCACGGTTCAGGGAATGTTGGCCGATCTGGCCGACGCAGAATGAGGGATCGGACTAGGCGGCCTGCAGGGGGGCCGCCGAACCGCGAAAGCGGGGTCTACCAGTTTCGTCACGAGAACGCCCGGAGCCTTATGGTTCCGGGCGTTTTCGTTTGCCGATTACGCGATATCCAGCGCCTCATCCAGCACACGGGCAAAGCACGCGATCACAACCCGTTCGGCACCGCCACGCTTGAGCGCGGACACGCAGGCCTCGCTCGTCGCCCCACTGGTGAGAACGTCGTCCACCAGCACGATCCGCGCGCCTTTCACTCTGGCCCGATGACGCGAAGGAATGGTGATCGCTCCGGACAGCGCACGCTGCCGCGCCTTGCGGCCCAGGCCACCCAGCGAAGGCGTGGCCTTGCGCCGTTCCAGCAGATCGACGGCAAGCCGCGCGCCCCTCAGCCGTGCGATCGTCCGGCCGAGCTCTGCCGCCTGGTTGTATCCACGATGCCAGATCCGCCAACGATGCAGCGGTACCGGCACGACCATCCACTCGTCGTCGATCTGCGGCAGACGCGCGGCCATGAAGCTGCCCATCATGCCTGCCAGCGCAAGGCGGTTTCCGTGCTTGAGCCCAAGGATCAATTTGCGGGACGTGGCATTGTACAGCGTGGCCGCCGCAATCCCGTCGTGACGCGGCGGCTGCGCCATGCATGGCGCACAGATCGCTCCATCGGGAATATCGTCAGGAAATGGCCGTGCGCAGGTGGCGCAGCACGGATCCCCAGGTATCGCCAGCGTTTCCCAGCACGCCGGACACAATCCGATCTGCGCCGCGATTGCCGCCCCGCAAAGGGGGCAGCGCGGCGGATAGATCAGATCGATCACGGGAGCAAAGGCGGCGAACAGCGACATCGGTTCGCCAACCTATGGCGGCACGCGCCAAGCTCAAGCTACAAGCTGTTCATCCGGCTCTTGCGCTTCTGGATGGTTGCGCGAGGCGCGCCGACACGGCAGGGAGCGCGGGATGGCTGAAACTGCTCCCCCCGCTCCGCCGCGCATCTTCGCTCCCGCCCGCCGCATCGCCGCCCGCCGCCGCGCGCTGGCGCTTCAGCAGTTGCCGGACGCTCCGCACTACCTACTCGACGACATGGTCGAGGATGTCGAGGAGCGCCTCTCCTTCCTCCGATTCGAACCAAAGCGCGCGCTTGTCATCGGCGACTGGACCGGAGCCTTGGCACGTTCGCTCACCGCCCGCGGCGTCGAAGTCATCGAAGCCGAACCGGCAACGGGGTTCAACGAAGAGACCCCCTACCCCTTCGATGGCTTCGACCTGATCGCCAGCCTTGGCACGCTGGATACCGTGAACGACCTGCCCGGCGCGCTGATCCACGCCCGCCGCGCCTTGGCGCAGGGCGGAATGCTGATTGCCAGCTTCCTGTCATCGGGCAGCCTGCCGCGACTGCGGGAGATCATGCTGGCCGCCGATGGCGACCGCCCTGCCGCCCGCATTCACCCGATGGTCGATGTGCGCGCGGGCGGACAATTGCTCCAGCGCACGCTTTTCGCCGATCCGGTGATCGACCAGCGCCCGCTTCAGGTCTCTTTCCGCAGCCTGGAGCGCCTGATCGGTGATCTTCGGGCCCAGGCGCTCGGCGGCGTCCTCGCAGACCCCGGCGCGCCGCTCGGAAAGGCGGCACTGGCCCGGGCACGCGATGCCTTCTCGGCCGCCGGCGAGAACGGGCGGACTACCGAGACTTTCGAGATCCTCACCCTATCGGGTTGGAAGAAATGAGAAAAAGGCCGGGATTTCTCCCGGCCTTTTCATTTTCCAATGCGGCGATCTCAGGCCAGTGCAGCCTGCGCCGCAGCCAGTCGCGCGATCGGCACGCGGAAGGGCGAGGCGCTGACGTAGTCGAGGCCCACCTTCTCGCAGAACGCGATCGATGCCGGATCGCCACCATGCTCACCGCAGATGCCGAGCTTGAGATCGGCATAGGTCGCGCGGCCACGCTCGGCGCCCAGCTGCACGAGCTGGCCGACACCCTCGATATCGAGGCTGACGAACGGATCGCGCGGATAGATGCCCTTTTCAACGTAGGGGCTGAGGAAGCGCGCGGCGTCGTCGCGCGAAACGCCCAGCGTGGTCTGCGTCAGGTCGTTGGTGCCGAACGAGAAGAACTTGGCCTCTTCCGCGATCTCACCCGCCATCAGGGCAGCGCGCGGCAGTTCGATCATGGTGCCGACCATGTAGTCGAGCGTGCGGCCCTTCTCGGCGAAGACCTTAGCCGCCGTCTCGTCGACGACCTTCTTGAGGATCTGCAACTCGCGCTTGGTGGCGACGAGCGGGATCATCACTTCCGGCACGATGGCCTCACCCGAAGCGGCTGCGACTTCGCAGGCGGCTTCGAAGATCGCACGAGCCTGCATCTCGTAGATTTCGGGGAACGTGATGCCCAGGCGGCAACCGCGATGGCCGAGCATCGGGTTGAACTCGTGCAGTTCGTCCGCACGGCGCTTCAGCGTATCGATGCCGATGCCGATCGTTTCCGAAAGCTCTGCGAACTCGGCATCGCCGTGCGGCAGAAACTCGTGGAGCGGCGGATCGAGCAGGCGGATGGTGACCGGCAGGCCGGCCATCACCTCGAAGATCGCGATGAAGTCGGCACGCTGTTCGGGCAGCAGCTTTTCAAGCGCGGCACGGCGGCCGGCTTCGTCTTCGGCCAGGATCATCTGGCGCACGGCCGAAATGCGGCCGGCGTCGAAGAACATGTGCTCGGTACGGCAGAGGCCAATGCCTTCGGCACCGAACTGGCGGGCCATCTTGCAGTCGGCCGGGGTCTCGGCGTTCGTGCGCACCTTCATGCGGCGGTGCTTGTCAGCCCAGACCATCAGCGTGGCGAAATCGCCGGCCAGTTCCGGCTCGATGGTCGGCACTTCGCCGGCCATGATATCGCCGGTCGCGCCGTCGAGCGTGATCACGTCGCCTTCCTTCAGCTCACGGTTGCCCATGCGCAAGGTGCGGGTCTTCATGTCGATCGACAGGCCCGAAGCGCCGGAAACGCAGGGACGGCCCATGCCGCGCGCCACGACCGCCGCGTGGCTGGTCATGCCGCCACGCGCCGTAAGGATGCCCTTCGCGGCGTGCATGCCGTGAATGTCCTCAGGGCTGGTCTCGACGCGGACGAGCACCACGGCCTCGCCCATTTCCGCACGCTTTTCGGCAGTGTCAGCATCAAGCACGATCGCGCCCGAAGCCGCGCCCGGCGAAGCGGGAAGACCCTTGCCCAGAATGTCGCGAGCCGCCTTGGGATCGAGCGTGGGGTGCAGAAGCTGGTCGAGCGCCATGGGATCGACGCGCTTGATCGCGGTTGCCTCGTCGATCAGGCCTTCTTCCACCATGTCCACCGCCATCTTGAGCGCGGCCTTGGCAGTGCGCTTGCCCGAACGGGTCTGCAGCATCCACAGCTTGTTGCGCTCGACGGTGAACTCGATGTCCTGCATGTCGCGGTAGTGCTTTTCGAGAAGCTCGAACACCGCGGCAAGCTCGGTGTAAGCCTCCGGCATTGCCTCTTCCATCGACAGCGGCTTGGCACCGGCCCGCTCACGCGCGGCCTTGGTCAGGTACTGCGGCGTGCGGATGCCGGCGACGACGTCCTCACCCTGCGCGTTCACCAGCCATTCGCCGTAATAGGCCTTTTCGCCGGTCGCCGGGTCGCGGGTGAAGGCGACGCCGGTGGCCGAGGTATCGCCCATGTTGCCGAAGACCATGGCCTGCACGTTGACGGCAGTACCCCAGTCGCCCGGAATGTCGTTCAGGCGGCGATAGACCTTGGCACGGTCCGAATCCCAGGAATCGAACACCGCCTGGATCGCGCCCCAAAGCTGCTCATGCACGTCCTGCGGGAACGGGCGGCCGAGTTCTTCCTCGACGATACCCTTGTATTCCTTGACGATGGCCTTCCAGTTCGACGCCGTCATCTCGACGTCGTTCATGTAGCCGTTGTCTTCCTTGGCGATCTCCAGCGCTTCTTCGAAGCGGCCATGATCGAGGCCAAGCACGACGTCCGAATACATCTGGACGAAGCGGCGATAGCTGTCCCACGCGAAACGCTCATCGCCCGAGGTCTGCGTCAGGCCCTCAACCGTGGCATCGTTGAGGCCGAGGTTCAGGACGGTGTCCATCATGCCCGGCATCGAAACGCGCGCGCCCGAACGGACCGAGACGAGCAGCGGATCGGCGGCATCGCCGAAGTTCTTGCCCACGGTCTTTTCGATATGCGTCAGCGCCTCGGCAACGTCGGCGCGCAGTTCGGCCGAGAAATCGCCGCCTTCGGCAAGGTATTTCACGCATTCTTCAGTGGTAATGGTAAAACCCGGAGGAACCGGCAGGCCGATCCCGGCCATTTCGGCAAGATTAGCACCCTTGCCGCCGACTACGACTTTGTCGCGCGCGCGTGCGTCTTCATTTTTGACACCGCCGCCGAACGTGTAGACCTGCCTGCTCATCTATCCCCTGACTTTCCTGTCCTGGTTGATAAAACTCTTCGAGAACCCGGTCCGAAGTACTGTGGACCGCTCCCTAGCCTTCGATCTTCGAAAAATCCGCCACGTTGTGCACTGCAGCACGGAATCGATCAAGCAAGGCCAGCCTTGAATGGCGCTTGACCGCGTCCGCGTCGTTGACGGTGACATGTTCGAAGAAAGCGTCAATTGGTGCCCGCAGCGTGGCGAGCGCGGACATCGCGGAAGCGAAGTCCTCACCCTCAACCGCCTTGCCGGCCTGGGGTTCCGCCGCCGTCAGCGCGTCGATCAGCGCCTGCTCGGCAGGTTCGGCGGTGTAAGGCAGCGCGCCTTGCGCCGCGTAGACCCCCTGCATGTCCGGATGATCGACGTTTTCGAGCGGGTCTTCGTCACCCGTGTGCTCGATCGCGCCAGTGCCGTTCCAGTCTTCTTTCTTCAGGATGTTGGCGGCACGCTTGTAACCGGCGAGCAGGTTCACACCGTCGTCAGTCTGCACGAAAGCCTGAAGCGCATGAACACGGGCGAGCAGGCGAACGAGATCGTCCTCGCCGCCAAGCGCAAACACCGCGTCGATCAGGTCATGGCGGACGCCGGCTTCCTTCTGTTGAACCTTCAAACGCTCATCAAGGAAATCAAGGAACCAAGCCAGAGCGCCATCATCCAGTTCACGCTTCCGGGCAAGTTTCGTGAATGGTACGCGAAGACCCGACTTCAGGATCGTCGCAATCACCCCGAGCATAGCGCGTCGAAGGGCAAATGGGTCCTTAGAACCTGTCGGATAGAGGCCGACAGAGAAGAAGCTAAACAGCGTGTCCAGCTTGTCCGCCAACGCGACGGCCACCGTCACCGGGGCGATGGGCACCTCATCGCCCTGCCCGACCGGCTTGTAGTGATCGCGGATGGCATCGGCCACGGCGTTCGGCAGACCTTCGGCGCGGGCGTAGTATCCGCCCATAAGCCCCTGAAGTTCCGGGAATTCGCCAACCATCTCGGTAACGAGATCGGCCTTGGAGAGTTCCGCTGCCTGACGCGCCAGTGCAGGTTCGCAGTTCGGCACCACGCCTTCGCTCGCCAGCCATTCGGCCAGCTTGGCGACGCGCTCGACCTTGTCGGCGACGGTGCCCAGCTTTTCGTGGAAGGTGATGCGCGCCAGCTTTTCGGCGTGGACCGAAAGCGGGGTCTTGCGATCCTGCTGCCAGAAGAACCGAGCGTCGGACAGGCGCGCGGCCAGCACCTTGCGGTTGCCGTCGACAATGGCAGTGCCGCCATCGGTCGCGACGATGTTCGCGGTGCAGATGAAGGCGTTCGCCAGCGAGCCCGAAGCGTCCTCGCAAACGAAGTACTTCTGGTTCACGCGCGCGGTAAGCTGGATGGTTTCGGGCGGAACTTCGAGGAAATCTTCCTCGAAACGGCCGAGCAGCGGCACCGGCCATTCGGTGAGGCCGGCGTTCTCGATAACGAGGCCCTCGTCCTCCACCAGCACCAGACCAGCAGCGGTGGCCGCCTCGCGTGCCTTGGTGCGCACGATGTCCTGACGTTCCTCATGGTTGACGAGGACATGAGCGATCCGCAGCTTGTCCGCATAGTCATGCGCGCCGCCGATGGTGATCTCACCCGGAGCATGGAAGCGGTGGCCCTTGGTGACGTAAGCGGAGGCAACGCCGCCAACCTCGCACTCGACCAGATCCTCACCCAGCACCGCAACGATACCCGAGAGCGGACGCACCCAGCGCAGCGATTCGGTGGAGAGCGAAGCCGCGCCCCAACGCATCGACTTCGGCCAGGGAAACGCGCGCACGATGGCCGGGATCGCCTCTGCCAGCACGTCCTTCACCGCACGGCCGGGCTTTTCGACCACCGCGAAATAGGTGTCCTTGCCCTTGAGGTCGCGGACTTCGAGCTGGTCTTTGGTAAGGCCGGTCTTACGCAGGAACCCTTCGAGGGCCTGCTCGGGCGCGCTGGTGGCGGGGCCCTTGGTTTCCTCGTGGACGGCTTCGGTCGCCAGCGGCAGGCCATGGGCGATCAGCGCAAGGCGGCGCGGGGTCGACCAGACGGTGACGTCGCCCACGGCAACGCCGGCCGCTTCCATTTCCTTGCGGAACAGCTTTTCCAGATCGGCACGGGCGCCGGCCTGCATGCGCGCGGGGATTTCTTCGCTGCGCAATTCGAGAAGGAAGTCGGTCATGCGCTCCACCCCGGGAACTTGGCTTCCCACTGGTCCTTGTTCTTGTCGATCCAGGCCTTGCACGATCCCTTGGCGAGTTCGCGCACGCGGCCGATGTAGCTGGCGCGCTCCTGCACGGAGATCACGCCGCGCGCCTGCAGCAGGTTGAAAAGGTGCGAAGCCTCGATCGCCTGGTCATAGGCGGCCAGCGGGATTTCCGCCTCGATGCAGCGCATGCATTCCGCCTCAGCGGCCTTGAAGCCGGCGAACAGCGCATCCGTGTCCGCGATCTCGAAGTTGTACTTCGACTGCTGCTGCTCGTTGGCGAGGAATACGTCGCCGTACGTCACGCCTTCGTTGTTGAACTTGAGGTCGTAGACCCAGTCCACGCCCTGAATGTACATGGCAAGGCGTTCGAGGCCGTAGGTCAGTTCACCCGCGACCGGCTTGCAGTCGTAACCGCCGACCTGCTGGAAATACGTGAACTGCGTCACTTCCATGCCGTCACACCAGACTTCCCAGCCAAGGCCCCAGGCGCCCAGCGTCGGGCTTTCCCAGTCGTCCTCCACGAAGCGGATATCGTGCGCCAGCGGATCGACACCGATCGCGACAAGGCTCTGCAAGTAGAGTTCCTGCAGGTTCTCCGGATTCGGCTTCAGGATCACCTGATACTGGTAATAGTGCTGAAGGCGGTTCGGGTTCTCGCCATAGCGACCGTCCGTGGGGCGGCGCGAAGGCTGGACGTAGGCCGCCTTCCAGGGCTCGGGACCGAGCGCGCGCAGCGTGGTCGAGGGGTGGAACGTGCCCGCCCCCATGCGCATATCGTAGGGCTGAAGGATAAGGCAGCCCTGCTTGCTCCAGAAATCATGGAGCGTCAGGATCATGTCCTGAAAGCTGAGCGGCTGTTTGGCGGGGGTCGACATCGAAATTCCGTCAAAACTCTTGGGCTCGCGGCCTTTGGCGGATCGAACCGGGCAAATCAACCGCGCAAAACGACGGTGTGATGACTGAGAGCGCTACCCTGAGGAGGCCGGGCCCGCTAAGGCCATCCCCAACGCGCCGTTAATGCCGCGTTTGTTCCTGGCGCTTCATGGAATAGCGATGAAATTCTCCCGAAAGTTCCGCCTTCGCCTTGCCGTAGCAGGTCTGCTCGGCCTGTTTGCCACTGCCCCCTCGCTGGCGCAGGAAGAGGCGCCCGCGCGCCCGGCAATGTGGAAGATCGCGGACAAGGACACCACGATCTATCTCTTCGGCACGATCCACATCCTGCCTGAGGGCACCAACTGGTTCACAGGCCCGGTGAAAGATGCGTTCGATTCGTCCGATCTGCTGGTGACGGAAACCAAGGTCGATTCGCCTGATGCGCTGCAAAAGCTGTTCGTCGAAAAGGGAATGCGCGCCGACGGCACGACCCTGCGCGCCAGCCTGCCGGCCGATGAACGCGCCGCGTTCGAGAAAGCGCTGGCCGGCATGGGTCTTCCGGCCGAAGCCTTCGATTCCTTCGAGGCATGGTATGCGGGGCTGCTGCTTTCACTGTTGCCGCTCAAGGCCGCCGGCTTCGACAAGGCCAACGGCGTGGAGACCCTGATCGACGCCAAGGCCGACGACGCACACAAGGCGCGCCAGACGCTGGAAACGCCGGAATACCAGATCGAACTGTTCGACGACATGCCGGTGGACAGCCAGAACCGCTATCTGGGCGAAGTCCTGGACCAGCTTCCCACCCTGCGCGAGGATGTCGCCAAGGTCGTGGCAGCATGGAAAGCCGGCCGGGCGGACGAGCTTGCCAAATTGCTGAATGAAGACGAATCCGACTTAGCCATGCGCAAGGCCTTCATTACCGACCGAAACGCGGCCTGGGCGAAATGGCTGAAAATGCGGATGGCGCAGCCTGGCACGGTCTTCGTTGCCGTCGGCGCCGGGCATCTTGCCGGCGAGGGCAGTGTGCAGGACCAGCTTGCAAAGGCCGGGATCAAGGCCACGCGGGTTCAATAAGAGGGTGCAATAACAAGATGATGCGCTGGCTTCTGGTCGCCCTGACACCCATTCTGCTGGCCGCGTGCTCCCCACAGCCGGAGCCCGCCACCCCCGCTCTTTGGCGCGTGGAAGGTCCGGGAGGTCAGCAGGCATGGCTGTTCGGCACGATCCACAGCGTGAAGCATCCGCTTGCCTGGAAAACCCCGGAGGTCACCAAGGCGCTTGCCGGTTCTGACACGATCATGGTCGAAGTGAGTAACCTTGCCGACGAGAAGGCTGTTGCCGCAACATTTGCACGCCTTGCCAGAAGCTCCGATGAACCCATTCTTTCACAAAGAATTTCTCCGGATAGGCGCCCTGCACTCGCCGCCCTTCTCAAGCGCGGCGGCTATTCCGATGGCGACTTTGCACAGGTCGACACATGGGCGGCCGCGCTCACCCTCGCCCGTATCGGCGCCAGCGATGATGAAAGCCGCAACGGCGTCGATCGGGCAATAATGGAACAGGCCAGCGGCAAGCCCGTGGTCGAACTCGAAGGCGCCGAACGACAATTGGGCCTGTTCGACAGCCTGCCCGAAACCGACCAGCGTGATCTGCTCGCCTTCGTGGTAACCGATCAGCAGGGCGACGACGATAGCCGCCTTGCCGAAAGCTGGCGCAAGGGAGACATGGTCGCCATCGAGCAGGAAACGCGGCGCGGCATGTTGGCCGATCCGGAATTGCGCGCGGTGCTGTTCACCGGCCGCAACCGCGACTGGACAGGCAAGATCGCACAGGCCATGCAGGACGGGCAGCATCCGTTTGTGGCCGTCGGCGCGGCACACATGGCAGGTCCCGAGGGACTGCCCGCAATGCTCGCTGCACAAGGCTACAAGGTCACCCGCGTTGAGTGACGGCAATGAACAGCCCGCGCCTGAGCCCCTCGATTCAGGACCATTCGACATCATTGGAGATGTCCATGGTTGCGCGGATGAACTGGAAGACCTGCTTACCAGCCTGGGATACCGGGTCACTTGGAGCGATCGGCAAGTAACCGTTACGCCGCCATCGGGCCGCCGCGCGATATTCCTGGGCGATCTGGTCGATCGCGGGCCACGATCGCCGGACGCATTGCGCATCGCCCGGCACATGGTGGAGGCCGGAAAGGCCCTGGCGGTGGTCGGCAATCACGACGACAAGCTCGCGCGCTATCTCGCGGGACGGAAAGTTATGATTGCCCACGGACTTGCGGAGACTATCGAGCAGTTGTCCGAGGAAACGCCCGAATTCCTGACCGAGATGCAGGCATGGCTCGGGGAACTGCCCAGCCACCATATTCTCGACGACGGAAAGCTGATCGTCGCCCATGCCGGCTTCAAGGAATCGCTGCTTGGCCGCACCGGCAAAGCGGTGCGTGCCTTTTGCATGTATGGCGAAACGACCGGCGAGATCGACGATTTCGGGCTTCCCGTTCGCGGCGATTGGCCCGCCGGCTACACCGGTTCCGCCACGATCGTTTACGGCCACACACCTGTTGCCGATGCGATATGGCGCAACAGAACGATCTGCATCGATACGGGGTGCGTATTCGGCGGCAAGCTCACGGCCCTGCGCTATCCCGAACTCGAACTGGTTTCCGTTCCAGCCAGACGCACATATTATGAGCCGAGCCGCCCACTGCCGAAGTGAGCCACCCTGCACAGGGCCACCGCGCTTGCATTTCCGCCGATTTCGCATTAAGGGCGCGCTTCCCGTCATGGTCATCCCTGGAGGCGTGGCGGGAACGGCGCGGGCCGATGAGCGGTCCGATGCCGATCTATATCCAGTTTTGAAAGGCAAGTCCCATGAGCGATACGCTTAACCTGCCGGCCGAGACGCGTGAACGGGCTGGCAAGGGAGCCTCCCGTGCTCTGCGTCGTGATGGCCGCGTTCCCGCCGTCGTCTACGGTGGCAACGAAGAACCCATCGCGATCCACGTCGAGGAAAAGGAGCTGGTCCGCCAGCTCATGACCGGCCACTTCTTCAACTCGATCATCGAAGTTGAAGTTGGCGGCAAGAAGCTGCGCACGCAGCCCAAGGACGTTGCCTTCCACCCGGTCACCGACCGTCCGCTCCACGCCGACTTCCTGCGCCTCGCCAAGGGCGCGACCGTGCACGTGAACGTGCCGGTGGTCTTCGCCAACGAAGACGCTTCGCCGGGCCTGAAGCGCGGCGGCGTGCTCAACGTCGTCCGTCACGACCTTGAACTGGTCTGCGACGCCGACAAGATCCCGCACGAAGTCACCATCGACGTGACCGGCTTCGACGTGGGCGAATCGATCCACATCAGCCACGTGAAGCTGCCCAAGGGCGTTGCTTCGGCGATCACCGACCGCGATTTCACCATCGCGACGATCGCTGCCCCCTCGGCTCTGAAGAGCGCCGAAGGCGACACGACCAAGGAAGAAGCCGAGTAATCGGATAATTCCAGAGATTGGCCCCTCCCGCCCCGGCATGCCCGGCGCGCGGGTGGGGCCTTTTGCTTTTTCGGGATCAGTTACGTCATGCAGCTTTGGGTCGGCCTCGGTAATCCCGGACCGCAATATGCGATGAACCGCCACAACGTCGGCTTCATGGCCGCGGATGCGATTGCCGAAATCCACCGCTTCGGCCCGATCCAGAAGAAGTTTCAGGGCTGGCTGCAGGAAGGCCGCATCGGTACGGAGAAAGTGCTGCTGCTGAAGCCCGCCACGTTCATGAACGAAAGCGGCCGCGCCGTGGGCGAAGCGATGCGCTTCTACAAGCTGGCGCTCTCCGACCTTACCGTATTCCATGACGAGCTGGATCTTGCCCCCTTCAAGGTAAAGGTGAAGCAGGGCGGCGGCCATGCCGGGCACAACGGCCTGCGCTCGATCGATCAGCACCTTGGCCCCGATTTCCGCCGCGTTCGCCTTGGCATCGGCCATCCCGGCCACAAGGACCGCGTCCACGGCTATGTGCTGGGTAACTACGCCAAGGCCGAAATCGATCCGCTGGCAGACATGCTGGGTGCCGTGGCCGCGGAAGCCGACCGCCTTTCCGCCGGTGACGACGTCCGCTTCATGAACGACGTGGCCCTGCGTCAGCAGGACTAAGGCCAGACTCGCTATCCGTCGCGACTGACGCTAAGGCGCGGCCAAACATTTCTTCCGGAGTTACACATGGGTTTCCGTTGCGGAATCGTGGGCCTGCCGAATGTCGGCAAGTCGACCTTGTTCAATGCGCTCACCGAAACGCAGGCAGCGCAGGCGGCCAACTATCCGTTCTGCACCATCGAGCCCAACGTCGGCCAGGTCGGCGTGCCCGATCCGCGTCTGGACAAGCTGGCCGCGATCGCCGGTTCGGCCAAGATCATCCCGACGCAGCTGTCCTTCGTAGACATCGCCGGCCTCGTCCGCGGCGCCTCGAAGGGTGAAGGCCTGGGCAACCAGTTCCTCGGCAATATCCGCGAAGTGGACGCCGTCGTCCACGTGCTGCGCTGCTTCGAAAACGACGACATCCAGCACGTCGACAACAAGGTCGATCCGATCGCGGATGCCGAAACGGTAGAGACCGAGCTGCTGCTCTCCGACCTCGAAAGCCTGGAAAAGCGCGTTCCCGCCGCCCAGAAGAAGGCTGCGCAAGGCGACAAGGAATCGAAGATCATCGCTTCGGTGCTCGGCCAGACGCTGGAACTGCTGCGCGACGGCAAGCCCGCCCGCCTGACCCAGCCCAAGGACGACGACGAAGCCCGCGTCTTCGCGCAGGCCCAGTTGCTCACCGCCAAGCCGGTGCTTTACGTCTGCAACGTAGAGGAAGAAGCGGCCGCCGAGGGCAACGAGTTTTCGGCCCGCGTGTTCGAGAAGGCCAAGGCCGAAGGCGCCACCGCCGTCATCGTTTCCGCCGCGATCGAATCGGAACTGGTCGGCATGGAGATCGAGGAACGCATGGTGTTCCTCGAAGAAATGGGCCTGCACGAAACCGGCCTCGCCCGCATCATTCGCGCCGGTTACGACCTGCTGGGCCTGCTGACCTTCTTCACCGTCGGCCCCAAGGAAGCGCGCGCGTGGACCGTGCACAAGGGCGCCAAGGCACCTGATGCGGCCGGCGAAATCCACTCGGACATGCAGCGCGGCTTCATCCGCGCCGAAACCATCGCCTATGACGACTATGTCGCACTGAACGGCGAAACTGGTGCCAAGGAAGCCGGCAAGCTGCGTCAGGAAGGCAAGGAATACATGGTGCACGACGGCGACGTCATGCATTTCAAGTTCAACGTCTGATGCGTCAGGCGGCGCAGGTTTTCGAACTTGCGCCGCCACATGATCCGGTTTCCTCGAAAGATTCGAGGATCGGGCAAGGCCCCTCGTCCGACCCCGCACATTCGTGGGCAAGCCGGCGCAGCGACTGACGGGCCGTTTCCAGCTGCGCGATTTCCCGGTCCAGCGCCGCCAGGCGCACTTGCGCCATCTCCCGCGCCCTCGGCCGGTCTCCCGTGTGATCCAGGCTGATCAGTTCGGCGATCTCATCAAGGATGAAGCCCGCCGCCTTGGCAGAGCGGATGAAACGCAGCCGCCGCACGTCCTCCTCGCCATAGTGCCGCTGCCCCTTCGCGCCGCCAGTCGAAGCCGGGCGAGGGTCATTGAGCAGCCCCTTGCGCTGGTAGAACCGCACCGTCTCGACACCTACGCCGCCCGAGCGGGCCAATTCGGAAATCGTCAGGGCCATGCTTGACTCCGTACCATGGTACGGAAGGTATAGCCTTCTCCATGACGCAGCAACAGACCGGAAAACCGACGGCGGTACTCCACCGCATGGTCATGGAAAAGCACTCGTGCCCCTGGGGCATCAAGTCGAAGCACTTGCTCGAAAAGCTGGGCTACAAGGTCGAGGATCACTGGCTCACCACGCGTGAGCAGACCGATGCCTTCAAGGCCGCGAACGATGTCGCCACCACCCCGCAGATCTTCATCGGCGGTGAGCGGATCGGCGGCTATACCGACTTGCGCGCCTATGTCGGCCTCAAGGTCCACGATCCCAAGGCCAAGACCTATCGCCCGGTTATTGCCGTGTTCGCCACCGGGCTTGGCCTTGCGCTGGCGGCAAGTTGGGCTGCGTTCGATACGCCGTTCACGCTGCGCGCAGCCGAGTGGTTCGTGTCGATGACGATGATGCTGCTGGCCATGCTGAAGCTGCAGGATGTCGAACAGTTCTCGACGATGTTCCTCGGCTACGACCTGCTGGCCAAACGGTTCGTGCCTTACGCCTACGCCTATCCGTTCCTGGAATTCGCGGCGGGTGCGTTGATGACGGCGCATGCCCTGCCCTGGCTCTCGATCCCCATCGGCCTTGTGATCGGCGGCATCGGCGCGGTTTCGGTGTTCTATGCGGTCTATATCCAGAAGCGCGAACTCAAGTGCGCCTGCGTCGGCGGATCGGGCGCGGTGCCGCTGGGCTTCGTTTCGCTGACCGAGAACCTGTTCATGGTCGCCATGGCGCTCTGGATGCTGGCGCGGATGGCATAACCCGCCATCGACCTGTCATGATCGGGGGGCTAAGGGCGCGGCATGAAGACGCTCCTCCCCCTGATCGGCGCGCTTGCCGCGCTTTCTTCGCCTGCCATTGCCAAAACCCCGCCCAAGGACAGCCGCGAGCCGGTCGTCATCCTCGTCTCCATCGACGGATTTCGGGCCGACTACCTCAATCGTGGGATCACGCCGAACCTCTCGGCGCTTGCCGCCAAGGGCGTGAGCGCGGCCATGCGCCCCTCGTTCCCCAGCAAGACCTTTCCCAACCACTGGGCGCTGGTGACCGGCAAAGTGCCGGACCGTAACGGCATCATCGCCAACGGCTTCGAGGATCCGGCCCATCCGGGCGAGAAGTTCACGATGTCGAGCGACGAGCCCTATTGGTGGGACGAAGCCGAACCGATCTGGGTCACCGCCGAAAAGGCCGGCATCCGCACGGCAACGATGTTCTGGCCCGGCTCCAACGTGGCATGGGGCGGCACCTGGGTGACCGAGCCGTGGAAGGAAGCCGTGGGCGGCACACGGCCAAGCGACTGGCAGCAGTACAACCGCGCCGTCTCACCGTTGCAGCGCGTCAATGTCGTGCTGGACTGGCTGCGGCGCCCCGCCGCAAATCGGCCCAAGCTGGTCACGCTCTATTTCGACGATGTGGACACCGCCGGCCACCGCTATGGCCCGGACGACGCGCACACCAATGCGGCGGTGACCGAAGTGGACGCAGACATCGGCAAGCTGGTCGCCGGACTGCGCGAACTCGGCCAGTCCGCCAACGTGATCGTCGTGGCCGACCACGGCATGGCCGCCGTATCGAGCGAACGCAGCATCGTGCTCGATCAAGTGGCCGATCCGGCGCTCTACAAGGCGGGTGATACCGGGCCTTTCGCCGCGCTCACACCGACCGAGGGCAACGACGCGAAGCTCGCCGCTGTGCTGCTGAAACCGCACGATCACATGCAATGCTGGCGCAAGCAGGACATTCCCGCCCGCCTGCACTATGGCCGCAACCCGCGCATCGCGCCCTTCTTCTGCCTTGCCGAGACGGGCTGGATGATCAACGCGACCAAGCCGGACAAGCCCTCGACCGGAGGCGCCCACGGGTTCGACAATGCCGCCCCGGAAATGGCAGCGCTGTTCGTCGCGTCCGGTCCGGCCTTCGCGGCCAACCGCAAGCTGGCGGCGTTCGACAATGTCGATGTGGCCCCGCTGCTGCGCGATCTGCTCGGCCTGCCGCAAGCCACGGACGGCGATGGCAATGACGCTCCGTTCAAGCCGGTGCTGAAGGCGAAGTAGGCGAAACCTACCTCGCCTTCCAAGACGTCATCAGGCGTCTGAAGCCTCGCTGCCGGCCGGCTCGCCCCGGTCGGTAGCCGCGCGGCGGCCGAACAGGCCGCCGATCTTCTTGCGCAGCACGGCAAAGCCGGCGATCACGGCCACCGCGATCGGCTTCAGGAACTTCAGCAGGATCGCAAGCAGGCCGAGTTTCTTGGCAACGGCCACACCCACGCCCGCGGCGACCAGACCACCGATGCCGTATTCGGCCGTCTTGTCGGTGGAGGAATTGTAATCCTGATAGCGCGAGCCCGCATCGAAAGCCGCGTGATCGGCAAATGCCGTCGCCGCCTGCCGCACATCACCAAGATGGTCCATCGATGAAACCAGATTGAGGCTCAGCACGCCGCGCCGCCCCAGCGTGCGCACATCGTAATTCAGGCTGTGAACCTTCGCGTCACCGAAAGCGATATCCTGCGCCCAGACTACCGAATGCGTGCCGGCGTCATACTTCGGCTGCTCCGCCCAACCGGCCAGATGCATCGGCGAATAGCCGTCCGCCTTGCGCTGTTCGTTACGCTCGTCCTCACCCTCGCGCATCTGTGACAGCAGCTCGGTATAGTCCACCTTGCCGGCATCTTCGTCGTTCACGAAGCCCGTGTCCTCGTATGTGACGACCGCGCCCCAGGCGTCGCTCAGCGGCGATGTGCCGGCCGGCATCACCAGCCCCAGCACGCCTTCGGCCACCTTCGGCGGATTGCCCCAGATTTCGACGATGATCTTCCGGGCGTCTTCCGGCCCATAGAAGTCATAGGCAGATCCCAGATCCAGCGTCGCGTGGGCCGCTGCGATGGCGATCTTGCCGTGCTGCGGATGAAGCGATTTCGCTGCCGCCACTGCGGCGGGCGGCAGGTTGGCCTCCTTTTCCGCCGCCCATGCCGGCGAACCGGCAACACCAATGAGCGCCGCAACCGCGACGCCCAGCAAACGCACCTTCATGAAATACCCCCATTCAATGAACCGGCATAATGCCGATACAGCCAAACGGGTCAATCGGCGGTGGCGGTTTCCCCGGCACTTTCAGATGCTTGCCCCGGCGTGTCGGTGCACGTCACCTCCCCATCGGCAAGGAAGGCCACACGCTCCTGCGAATCGTGGAGGACCAATCGCGCCGGCCAGTGCCTATGGTTCGATCCGCCGACGCGATCGGGCAAGCTCACCAGATCGACCCATGTTGAGAGCCCGACGTAAGTTGTGCGTGCATTGCCCGGTAATTGCGCGCTTTCCAGCTTCGCAGCGTAGCGCTTCAGATCGCCTTCGATGCGCATGAAGCCTTCTTCGGCATTGCCGATGAAGATCGGGTCCGCCTCCCCCTGCTTGCGGAACCTGCAGCCGGGCTTGTCGAGGCCATAACGCTCCACATCCACGCTGGTGATCGGCTTGGGAACGATGGGCTTGAACGGTTCCTTGCTCATCCGCTCGACCATCGCGATGTCATGCGCATCCTCGGCGTCCTTGCGGGCCGGATCCTCCCGGCCGCAAGCGGAGAGGGAGGCCATGGCGGCAAGAGCGAGGCCGGGGGCAAGCATCGTGGATCGCGTCATTTTCGTCCGAACAGCTTCTCGATATCCTGATGTGCCAGCTTAACCCACGTAGGGCGGCCATGGTTGCATTGCCCCGAACGCGGCGTTCGTTCCATTTCGCGGAGCAGCGCGTTCATCTCGGCCACCGAGAGCGAGCGCCCTGCCCGCACCGATCCGTGGCAGGCCATCGTCGCCAACACCAGATCGAGCTTTTCGCCCAGCAGCAGCGCATCGCCGTTCTTGGCCAGATCGTCGGCAACGTCCTGCACCAGCGCATGGACATCGCTCTTGCCGAGGACCGATGGCACCGCACGGACCAGCATCGCACTGGGGCCGAAACGTTCGAGCGCCAGACCGAATTTCGCCAGATCGGCAATCTTGTCCTCCAGCGCGTCGCAGGCCGCTTCTTCCAGTTCGACGACTTCGGGCAGCAGCAGCGCCTGGCTGCGCACCATCGCATCCTCGGCGCCGGCCGCCTTGAGCCGTTCCAGCACGAGCCGTTCGTGCGCGGCGTGCTGGTCCACGATGACAAGGCCGTCTTCAGCTTCGGCGACGATGTAGGTTCCCGCCACTTGCCCGCGCGCAACGCCCAGCGGGTAGCTGATCTCTTCCTGCGGCTCCTCGGGCGCCACTTCGGCGCGGCCCGAAGGTTCGGCCATGACTTCGGCCTCGTAGGAACGCCATGCCGTGCCCGCCTCGGACAGTCGCGGCGCGGCAGGGCGCAGCGTGGGCGCATATTCGCGTGCGAACAAGGAACCCAGCGCCGGCGCCGGTTCCGGCGCGCGCGGCGCTACCGGCTCGACCTGCCACATGTTCATCGCTGCAGCCTGCGGCGGCTGGGCACTCTTCTGTCCGGACGATTCGAGCGCATGGCGCAGCGCGCCAACCAGGAAACCGCGAATGAAGGCCGGATCCCGGAAGCGCACTTCTGTCTTTGCGGGATGGACGTTTACGTCGACTTCTTCAGGTGGAAGCTCAAGAAACAGCGCCAGCACCGCGTGCCGGTCACGCGCCAGCATATCCGAATAGGCGCCCCGCACCGCGCCGACCAGCAGGCGGTCCTTCACCGGGCGGCCGTTGACGAACAGATATTGGTGATCGGCGACGCCGCGATTGTAGGTGGGCAATCCGGCCACGCCCGTCAGCCGCGCCGTGCCGCGCTCGGCATCGATCAGCACGCCATCGTCGGCCAGTTCGCGGGCGACAAGCCGCGCCACGCGCGATGCCAGTTCCTCGCGCGGCTGCACCGCCAGAACGCGGCGGCCTTCATGCTCCAGCGTGAAGCCGATGTCCGGTCGCGCCATGGCGAGCCGGCGCACCACATCCTGACAGGCGGCATATTCGGAACGGGCCGAGCGCAGGAACTTGCGGCGGGCGGGAACCTTGCCGAACAGATCCTCCACCCGGATGCGGGTGCCGGGCGGCAATGCGGCCGGCGAATCGACCGCGACCTGTCCGTGATCGACCACGCGCTTCCAGCCCTCGGCGGCATCGTGAGGGCGGCTTTCGATCGTCAACCGCGCCACCGATCCGATGGAGGGCAGCGCCTCGCCCCGGAATCCCAGCGTGGTCACCAGTTCGATCGCCTCGTCCGGCAACTTCGACGTGGCGTGACGCTCCAGCGCCAGCGCGATTTCGTCGGGCCGCATCCCGCAGCCGTCGTCGGTCACCTCGATCAGGTCGAGCCCGCCCGAGGCAAGCCGTACCGTGATCTCGGTAGAGCCCGCATCTATGGCGTTTTCGACCAGTTCCTTGAGGGCCGCTGCAGGCCGTTCCACCACCTCGCCCGCGGCGATGCGATTGACGAGATGCTCGGGTAGGCGGCGGATCGTGGGCATCGGATAGTCTCTGGTTCGGCCTGTTGCTTGGGGGCGAAGGAGGCGCTCTGCGCCGCGCAGATCATTGACGCGAAGCGGCATTCACGAACTGTTCCACTCCCTAGCGACGAACCGCGAGGATTTCGAGACGGAGCCCTGCGGATTCCCACGAAAAATCGTCACAAAATTTTGGCGTTTCGCAAATCGATCGGCTAAGGGGCTGTCTCTCCTTCAAACAAGCCGGCCACGCCGTCCCCCAACAGGGCGGCAAGCGGCCTGAAAGACAACGGATTACTGATGGCTTCGCTCGTCTCGCGATTCTTCAAGCTCGGCTCCCAGAACATGGCTATCGACCTGGGCACCGCCAATACGCTCGTCTATGTTCAGGATCGCGGCATCGTGCTGAACGAACCGTCGGTGGTCGCCATCGAGACGCTGAACGGCGTCAAGAAGGTCAAGGCCGTGGGCGATGACGCCAAGATGATGATGGGCAAGACGCCCGACAACATCGAAGCCATCCGCCCGCTGCGCGACGGTGTGATCGCCGACATCGAAATCGCGGAAGAGATGATCAAGCACTTCATCCGCAAGGTGCACGGCAAGAAGAACCTGTTCCGTTACCCGGAAATCGTGATCTGCGTGCCTTCGGGCTCGACCTCGGTCGAACGCCGCGCGATCCGTGACGCCGCCTCGAACGCCGGCGCCAGCCAGGTCTACCTGATCCTCGAACCGATGGCTGCCGCGATCGGCGCCGACATGCCGGTTACCGAACCGGTCGGCTCGATGGTTGTCGACATCGGCGGTGGCACCACCGAAGTCGCCGTGCTGTCGCTGCGCGGCCTTGCCTACACCACTTCGGTGCGTGTCGGCGGTGACAAGATGGACGAAGCGATCGTTTCCTACGTTCGCCGCCACCACAACCTTCTGATCGGAGACGCCACGGCGGAACGCATCAAGAAGGACTACGGCATCGCTACCATCCCGGCGGACGGCATCGGCGAAACGATCCACATCAAGGGTCGCGACCTTGTGAACGGCGTGCCGAAGGAAATCACCATCAGCCAGGCGAACGTCGCCGAAGCGCTGGCGGAACCGATCGGCGCCATCATCGAAGGCGTGCGCATCGCGCTTGAGAACACCGCTCCGGAACTCGCGGCAGACATCGTCGACCAGGGCATCGTGCTCACCGGCGGCGGCGCGCTGATCCAGGGCCTGGACGACTATCTGCGCGAAGAGACCGGCCTGCCGGTCAGCGTCGCCGAAGATCCGCTGTCCTGCGTCGCACTCGGCACCGGCCGCGCGATGGAAGACCCGGTCTATCGCGGCGTCCTGATGTCCGCATAAGCGTTCGCGCGGGCGGCGCGGCCAACAGGGCCCGCGCCGCCCGCATTTGATTCCGGCGAGGGTTTCGTCGGCAAGGCCATTAACGGCGGTCCGTCCGCCCTTGTTTCAGGAGTGCATGGCGCATGGCGCCGCCCGCAAACAGGCGCTCCAGCTATTCGCGCAGAGCGCAATATTCCACCTTCCTGAGCTATTCCGCGGGCGTGTTGGGCGCTGTCGTGGGGTTGGGGCTCGTGGTGGTCTCGCTGGTCAACCCCGATGTGTTCTCCCCGCTGCGCGGCCTTGCCTCCGATGCGACGGAGCCTGCCAGTCAGGCCGTCGCAGGCGGACGCGACTTGGGCCGCGACGCGGTTGCAAGCGTTTCCGGCTTCTTCCATTCGGGGAGCGAGAACGCGCGCATCCGCCGCGAACTGGCTGAGGCGAAAGTGCGCCTAGTCCAGGCAGACGCCACGCGCGTCGAGAATCAGCGGCTGAAGGCGCTGATGGGCATTCCCGAAGCGGACGCCACACCGGTCGCCTTCGCGCGCCTTACCGCGTCGACCGGCAGCAGCACCCGTCGCTATGCCACGCTGGGCGCCGGCCGTGATCGCGGCGTAGTCACCGGAATGCCGGTGCGTTCGCCGATGGGGCTGGTCGGCCGCGTGCTCGAAGTGGGTGCATCCAGTTCCCGCGTGCTGCTGATTACCGACAGCGAGAGCCTGGTCCCGGTCCGCCGCTCCACCGACGGCGTGCCCGCCTTCGCGCAAGGCGCGTCGGACGGTACGCTGCGGATCCGCCTGATCAACCTTGGCATCAATCCGCTGAAGAAGGGCGACGTGCTCGTCACCTCGGGCTCCGGCGGGCTCTATCGCCCCGGCACGCCGATGGCGATCGTTACCGAGCTGCTGCGCGACGGCGCCATTGCCCGCGTGCTCAGCAACCCTTCGGATACCGATTACGTCATGGTCGAAAGGACCTGGGCTCCGCCGCCTCCGCCGCCGCCGGCCCCCACCACCGATGGCATCAAGCCGGCGGGCAAGCGATGAACCTGTTCCGCGCGCCGCACAGCCACACCCACCGTAGCATCAACCGCGCGCCGTGGCCGCCGTTGGCGCGCGCCTTCCCCTGGCTGACGATCCTGCTGGCCTCCATCGCCCCGTCGTGGCTGATGATTGCATCGGCCCCGGTGATGCCGCCGCTCGGCTATCTGGTCTTCCTGTCCTGGCACCAGTTGCGCCCCGGACTTTTGCCGATCTGGGCCGGCCTGCCGCTGGGCCTGTTCGACGATCTGTTCTCGGGCCAGCCCTTCGGCTGCGCGGTGTTGCTCTGGTCCGCCTCCTCCATCGTCCTCGACCTTGTCGAAACCCGCCTTCCCTGGCGTAATTTCGTGATCGAGTGGCTGGTGGCGAACGGCCTTATCCTCGCCTATATCGTGCTGTGCCTGGGCCTCGCCAATGTCGGCGGGGCGGACGCCCCCCTCCGTGTGATCGTGCCGCAAATCGTGATTTCCGTGCTTGCCTATCCCCTTGTCGACCGCTTTGTCGCCATTGCCGATCGCTTCCGCCTGAAGCCGTTTCTGGTCGCGCGATGAAGATCAATTTCCGGCGCCTTATCCAACCGCGCCACGTCAGTGCCGGCACCCTGCGCAACAGCTTCGACCGGCGCAGTTTGGTCATCGGCGGCATTCAGGGCGGCATCGGCGTGCTGCTGGCCGGACGCATGGCCTATCTCGCCATCGGCCAGAACGAGAAATACAAGCTTGAGGCGGAGAGCAACCGCGTCAACCTCTCGCTGATTCCGCCGCGCCGCGGCTGGATTCTTGACCGTAACGGCACCCCCCTCGCCTCCAACCGCGCCGACTTTCGCGTCGACGTGGTGCCGGAACGCATGGAGGACAAGGCCCATACCCTGAATGTGCTTGGCCAGCTCCTCAGCATGACGCCCATCGCCATGCAGGATCTGGAAGACAAGATCGAGAAGTCGCGGGGGTTCGCCCCGGTCGAAGTCGCCAGCGGCCTCGATTTTGAGCGATTTGCCGCCGTCAGCGTGCGTCTGCCCGATCTTCCCGGCGTGGTGACGCAGCGCGGCTATTCGCGGTTCTACCCGCTGGGGCCTTCGGTCGGCCACCTGATCGGCTACGTCGGCCCAGCCTCGGCAGAGGAATATGAAAAGGATCACGATCCCGTCCTGATCACGCCGGGCTACAAGGTCGGCAAGGACGCGCTCGAAAAGTTCTACGAGAAGGACCTGCGCGGCACCCCCGGTGCCCGGCGCGTCGAGGTTACTGCATCGGGCCGCATCGTCCGCGACCTCGACACGCGTGAGGATGTTCCCGGCAAGACCATCAAGCTCACCATCGATGCCGGCATCCAGGATTATGCCTCGCGCCGGATCGGCATCGAATCGGGCGCCGCTGTCGTCATGGACTGCCAGACGGGCGACATCCTGGCGATGTGCTCGATGCCCAGCTTCGATCCCAACAGCTTTTCGGACGGCATCGGCCGCCTCGAATGGAAGATGCTGTCGGACGACGACCATGTGCCACTGCGCAACAAGGTGCTGCGCGGGCTCTATCCGCCGGGCTCTACGGTCAAGCCGATGGTCGCGCTCTCGTTTCTGGAAGCCGGGCTGGATCCGAACGAATCGGTATTCTGCAGCGGCGGCCTGCGTGTGGGCAACCGCGTGTTCCACTGCTGGCAGCATCGCGGCCACGGCCAGGTCAACATGGCCAAGGGCGTCTACCAGAGCTGCGACGTCTACTTCTATCACTTCGCCCAGCGCATGGGCATGGACCCGATCGCCGCGATGGCAAGCCGGCTTGGCCTCGGCCACGATTTCCCGCTGCCGGTTTCCGGCCAGTCCTACGGCACCGTGCCCAACCCCGCGTGGAAGCTGAAGAAGTACGGCAAGGAATGGCAGACCTTCGACACGGTCAACGCCACCATCGGCCAGGGCTACTTCCTGGTGAACCCGCTGCAGCAGGCGATCCAGGTTTCGCGAATCGCCAGCGGCAAGATCATCATGCCGCGCCTGATCCACGGCAGTGACTACGTACCACCCAAGCCCCTCGGCATCCCCGAGGAGCATCTGGCCTATATCCATCAGGCCATGTCCGACGTCGCCAACGGCCCGGGTTCGGCGCCGCACGCCCGCCTGCCGTTTCCGGACATCAAGCTGGCCGGCAAGACTGGTACGGCGCAAGTCGTCGGCCTCAATATCGGCAACGGCAAGGGTGGCCTGTGGAAGCACCGCGATCACGGCCACTTTATCTGCTTCGCCCCTGCGGATAACCCCCGCTACGCGTGCTCGGTGGTGATCGAGCACGGCGGCGGTTCGGGCGCCGCCTATCCGGTCGCCCGTGATATCCTGACCTATATCTTCGACAAGCAGAAGGGCATGGATATCCTGACCGAGCTTGAAAAAGGCTGGGGCGGCACGCCCAAGGAACGCCTCGACGCGCGGTATCGCAAGTATTCCGCGGAATACGGCGTGGGCGCGCCTGCGGTGTCTCCCGAACAGGAAAGCGCGGCCGTCGATCAGGCCGATGCCGCACCCGAAGCGCAGCAGCCGATCGTCCGCGATGCCCAGTCGCCCGCGCCCGAACCGGCTGCCGCGAACGCGGCTCCGGCAGGCTCGCCCCCGCCCGCCGCAACGGCACCTGCAACGCCGGCCGCCGTACAAACTCCCGGAACTCCGCAATGATCAGCCGTTCCATCGTCCCCGATACCATCGCCCGCCAGCCTTGGGGGATGCTGGTGCCGCTGATGGGGCTGGTATCACTCGGCGCGGCAGTGCTCTATTCGGCCGCGGGCGGCAGCCTTCAGCCCTACGCGCTCAGCCACGTGCTGCGTTTCTTCGTATTCCTGGGCATGGCCATCGTGATTTCCCGCTTCAGCCGGGATTTCTTCCGCATGGCGGCCTATCCGATCTATGGCGCGATCGTTGTCCTGCTGGTGCTGGTGGAGGCGATCGGCGCGGTCGGCGGGGGTAGCCAGCGCTGGCTCAACCTGGGCTTCATGACGCTGCAGCCATCGGAACTGATGAAACCGGCCATCGTGCTGGTGCTGGCCCGATTCTACGAAACCCTGCCCCATGCCATGACGGCAAGCTGGCGCGGACTGGTGCCTGCAGGCGTGCTGATCCTGCTGCCAGTGGCCTTCGTTGCCATCCAGCCCGACCTCGGTACGGCGCTTGCGATCTGCTTCGGCGGCGGCGTCACCATGTTTCTGGCCGGCCTGCCTATGTGGTGGTTTGTCGGCGCCGGCCTTACCGGGCTTATCGCGGCGCCGATCGCCTTTTTCACGCTGCTGCACGATTACCAGCGCAACCGCGTGTTGACCTTCATGGATCCCGAGAGCGATCCGCTGGGCACCGGCTATCACATCACCCAGTCCAAGATCGCGATCGGGTCGGGCGGCATCTTCGGCAAGGGGTTCGGCAACGGATCGCAAAGCCACCTGCAATATCTGCCCGAACCGCATACCGACTTCGTCTTCGCCACGATGGCGGAAGAATGGGGCATGGTGGGCGGATACTTCGTGCTGTTCGTTTTCGCCGTGGTGCTGACCTGGGGTACGCGAGTCGCCCGCAACGCGCCCGACCGCTTCTCCAGCCTGCTGGCCGCCGGCATGACCGCGACGATCTTTTTCTACGTTGCGATCAACCTGATGATGGTCATGGGGCTGGCGCCGGTGGTGGGCATCCCGCTGCCGTTCATGAGCCATGGCGGCACGTCGATGATGACGAACATGATCTGCATCGGCACGCTGATGGCCGTCCGCCGCTGGAGCAAGCGGCCGAGCAGCCTTTCCTGAAAAAAATCTGGACCTACCCCCTTCCCATCCAAAATTTTGCCGTTATAGGGGCCTCTCCGCCGCCGAGGAGGAGCCCACAAGGCTCTGAAACGGCAGCCCGGCCAGGGCAAAGTGTGGACGCATAGCTCAGTTGGTAGAGCAGCTGACTCTTAATCAGCGGGTCCTTGGTTCGAGCCCAAGTGCGTCCACCAGTCCTGTCCTTACGCGGAAACGCGTGGACGCATAGCTCAGTTGGTAGAGCAGCTGACTCTTAATCAGCGGGTCCTTGGTTCGAGCCCAAGTGCGTCCACCATTTCCGTACCTTACGCGGCAACGCGTGTGGACGCATAGCTCAGTTGGTAGAGCAGCTGACTCTTAATCAGCGGGTCCTTGGTTCGAGCCCAAGTGCGTCCACCACCGCGTAACTTCCCAGTATAAGCCGTAACGACGCCTTCCAGGCCGCCTCTCCCATCTACATCGCTGCATCAACAGCCGTGCGACTTCCATTCGCCTTCGAAACTGTGATGCGCGCCATTGCCAGGCTGGCCCCTGTCTCGGGCCCCGTCTCCGGCATTGTCACGACCACGCGAATCACGCGCGTGAAAATCGCGATCGCTGGCACCGCGCCTGCCGGCATCGTCTGTAACCGCGTGGGCGGGCCGCATAGCGGGCACCGAAGTCGATGCCTTTATGCCTGCATATGCCTGTCCGGCACTTCCCAGCGCCAGAGCGCAGAGGAACGCCGAAGCCAACCTCTTCTTCATCGGGCACCTCCATTAGAAACCGTTGCAACGGAGCGGGACCATCCCGCTTCGATCGCCGGCTGACGGGGGATGCACCGAATCTGGTTAAGGGAGCCTTGAGCGAGCCTTAAGGGACGAACGCCGCGTCTTGCGCCGCGACCCGAACATGCCCGCGACCCGAACATGCAGGGCGCGGTGCAGACCTAGCCTACGCAGACCCAGCCTATTTCGCCTCGCCATCGTCCTCTTCAGCGGCAGGAGGCGCACCGGTGCCCATCGCTTGCGCATCGATCTCGTGCGCCTTCTTGTCGATTTGCGTGCGCGCGGCCTCGTATCGCTCGTCGAACGTCGGTTCGCGGTGACACGCGCCCAGTGCCAGCAATGCGGCGGCAAGGAACAGCCCCCGCATCAATAGTCCTTCTTGATCTTCACGCTGACCGAGTTGACGCCCGAACCACCGGCCTGGCTGAGCACCGAAAGCCAGCGCGTCACACTCACTTCGATCTGCGTGGCGGTGAAGCCGCGCGCGTCGGTGATCAGTTCGACGTAGATATCGTCCGTCAGGTACTGGCCTGCAGCAAGCGCAGTGCCGCGCCCGCTCGCCTCATCGGGGCTGAGGATGCGAAGCCGGTCGATGCCCGTCGCCGAACGCAGCTTGCCCAGCGGGTTAAGCCCGCCGCCGCTGCCGCGCAGGGTATTGAGCGATGTCGCCAACTGTACCGCCTGGATCGCCGAAAGGTTCGCGATCGAACTGCCGAACAGGATGCGCGACAGGATTTCGTCATCGGGCAGGCTTGGGTCGGAGCTGAACTCGATCTGCGGATTGTAGGCCCGGCCACTCACCGAGACGGTGACGTTCACGTCCTCGATGGTTTCTTCCGCCTTGATGGAGACCGAGGGATCGATCGTGCGGCCACCGTTGAACGAGATCTTGCCTTCCGAAATGCTGAACGATCGCCCGGCGAAATCGAGATTGCCGCGCACCAGCGTAACGTCGCCCGTCAGGCTGGGCGCCGAACTGGTGCCCCCAACGGTGAAATCGGCACTCCATTCCGAATCGAGTCCCATGCCCGAGACATAGAGCTTGTCCGGCGCCCTCAGATGCAGGTCGAGCCGCAGCGATGAGAACGCGGAACTGATCTGCTCCACTTGCTCATCCCCCGTCACGCGGGTCGGGCCGGTCTTCGGCTTGAAGCGAACGCCGGTCAGATGCGGCACTTCCACCGCGCCTTGGCGAACGATCTCGTACCGGGTTTCCGGAAGCCGCAACTGGCCCGACAGGAGTGCCGTCTCGCCCGCGTGCTTGGTCAGGTTCAGCGTGCCAGTGGCGCTGGCGGACAGCGATGCGCTGCGTGCGAGCTGCGCACGGTCCAGCTTCACGGTCAGATCCATCGGATAGCCTGCCGCAGCGGCAAGGCTCATGCGGCCACTGGCGCTCACCGTGCCGGCGCCCGCATTGGCATTGAGCGACTGCAGTTCGAAGCTGTTGCCGGTGAAGCGCCCCTCCAGGCTCATGTTGGTGAGCTTGGTGCCATAGGCCAGGTTCTCGTACGTAAGATCCCGCCCCTTCACGAGGCCGTTCACGCATGGGTCGGACAGCTTGCACGAGAAGTCCGCCGCCAGTCCGATCGGGCCGCTGAGCGTCTGCCCCGCCTGACCGACGAAGGAGAACAGCGTGTCGGCCGGGCCGTTATAGCGGATGCCGCCACCAAGGGGCGCTTCCATCAGCCGCGTCGCCCATGAGCCTTCCCCTGCCGGAAGCGGCCGCAAGGTCGCCTCCATGCGGCCGATCACGCTGCCGCGCTTGCGGATCACGGCATGAGCTTCCGCCCCGTCCGACACCAGCTTGCCCAGGAAATTGATGTCCACCGGCTGGCTGACCGTGCTGGAACTGGTACGGGTAAAGTCGTTGATCGACAGGCGCGCATCGGCAAGCGGGAAGGCCGTCGAACTGGCCTGTTCGAAATCGAAGCTACCGTTGGCGGTGCCGCCCAGGCCGTAGCCGGGGACGAAGGCGTTGAAGACGCCGACGTCGAAGTTCTCGAACCGGCTCTCCAGCTTCATGCCGGCGCCATACTTGCCGGCAACGCGCGCGGTTCCGCGACCGACCGACAGAGTGGTGGGAAGCAGTTCGTAACCGTCCTTGCCCGGAACGATGCGTGCCGGGCTGAGCGTGCGTACCGACTGGCCGCGCACACGGCCGGACAGGGCCACGCGCCACAGTTCAGGAGCCAGATCGGCATTCACGCCCAGACGAAACGGCACGCCGCTGACGCCTTCGATCAGCGCCTTGGCCTGCCCGCGCCCGTCGCGATAGTCGACCAGCACGCGCGCGGCAGCCAGATCGAGCGCGCCGAGCGAGGTTCCCGCAAGCTGGGCATCCGCGATCACCAGCGGCTTGTCGTAAAGGACTGCCCGGCCATCGATCAACGCGGATCCGATCGTCAGCTTCGCCGCCCCCGGGAACACCGCATCCTTGGCGCGCAAGTTGAAGTCCACCGCCTGGTATTTGCCCTCGGCCGAAAGCCGCAGAGCGCCGCCAATGCCGTTGCCTGCCGCCGTCAATTCGCCGGCAAAGGGACCGGCCGGGGTCTGCGTAAGCTGTCCGGCGAAATCGACGCCGGAAAGATTGGCGCTGTTGATCTGCACCGCCAGTTGGCGGCCCGTTTGCAAGGTGACATCGGCCGTAAGCGGCCCGTAGTCGGTGTCGCCCTTCACATCGAAGCGATAGCCACCGCGCACGCCGGTGATTCGGGCATCCAGATTGGCAAGGCCGATGCCGAAGCCGGGATGCTCGGCGGTAAGATGCGCGTCGGGATTGGCGATGGTGCCCGTTACGCGCACACCCAGTGCGCCATAGCGATCGGATGCCCCGCGGGCGACCAGGGAAATCCGGCCGCCCGGCGACCAGCTGCCCTGCCCATCCACGATCCGGAGATCCGGCGCGTTCATCCGCAACGCGGAGAAATGCACGATCCCGTCAGACCCATATCGAACACGCGAGGATGCCGCGAAATTGCCGCCCAGATAGCTTTCGAGGCTGGCATTGAACAGCTTGCGGGAACGGGCATGAACCGTCCCTTCCAGCGCGAAGCCGTTCCGCTCGCTCTTGAGGTCCATGTTCGTGCGAATGTCGAACACGCCCACGCTTTCAAGGCGATAGTTGTCGATCTTGCCGTCGATGGCGCCGGTGTAGAAACCCTTCGAGATATCCGCAGCCAGGATCAGCTTGGCATCGATGCGGTCCGATCTCAGGCGCATGTTGTCCGACAGGACACGGGTGCCGTCGATCGCCAGATCGCCATTGAGACTGACGTTGTTCAGCGTGCCACCGGCAACGGTATCCAGCCCGACGATCCGGTTCACGCGGGCAGCCACGGGAATCAGGATTTTATCCGCGTCAACCCTTGCCGCGCCTTGAGCGCTGAAGCCTTCCAGCCCCATGTCGTTCATCCTGACACGTGCGGCATTGATGCGATAGGCCGCCTTGGGCCGGGTGAAGGCACCATCCAGCGCGAGCGAGGCCGTCAGCCCCGCGCCGCTCAGGTTCTTGGCGATGGCCGCCGGCTTCAGCAGAGCGAATTGCAGGCGCAGATCGTCGAAGGTGTTCTGCGACAGATCGATGATGCCATCCGGTCGCAGTGTGAAGGCATCGCTGGAAACCAGGCCGGAGAGCTTCGCCCGCCGCTTGTCGAGCACGGCGGTAAGGTCGAGATTGGTGATCGGCCCGAGCAGCCCTGCCGTCGGCCCGGTGAACAGGCGCGCAATCCGCGTCGGCCCCTTGATCGCGAACGTGCCATCACGTGCCGACAGCGCCAGGCGGGCCATCTCGCCGCCGCCAAGATCGGCGTCGAACTTGCCGTCCCACGCCTTCCAGTCCCCCTTGCCATCAAGACGGAGCGCCAGCGGCTGCTTGAAGCCGCCCAACGCCGCGATGACGCCGCCGGTTGGCGCATCGAGATCGACCTTCAGTGCCAACCGGTTCTTGGCCGGCACCGCATCCAGTACAAGATCGAAACGATCGCCGCCCTGCTTGCCATCGATGGCGATCGTGCCGCCCTTGGCAAAGACCTGCGCGCGGCCATCGGCGATGTGTGCGCGGCCATCGACCGTTAGGATGCGGCGCACGCCGGCAACCGGTGGTTCGGCGATGAAGCGCGCAATCCGCAAGCGGCCAACGTCGATATCCAGATTGGGCAACAGCGGTTCGTTGCTGGGCGGCGTCGGGTTGAACTTCGGGGTGCGGCGCAGGATCATGCGCTCGGTAGTGGCGCTGCGCACGTCCACATGGTTACGCAGATAGGCAAAAGGCCGCCAATCGACCTCAATCTCCGGTGAAAACAGGAATTCGCCGCGCGGATCGCTGACCGAAAGGTCATGCAGCGTCATCTTGCTGTAGAGCGACCCCTCGATCCGCCCTACCTTGATGCGCATCCCGTTCTCGAACCGCAGCGCCGCGATCTGTTCGGCAACGAAACGGTGGCCCGGCCCGGTATCGATGCCGAAGATCACTGCTGCGGCAAGCACCACCGCGCCCAGGAACAGGCCGACAACGGTCTTCAACGCGCGGATGCGCAGGCGCCGGCCCAGCGTAGGCCGCTTGCGCGCCGGTTCCGATGCGCCGTTTTCGCCTTCGGGCGGCAGGACTTCGTCGTTCTCTTCCATCAGAACGCCTGTCCGATCGATACGTAGATATTGATGCGCGATTCCCCGGGCTGCCGGTCGATCGGCGTCGCCACATCGAGGCGGACCGGGCCGAAGTTGGTGTAAAAACGCCCGCCGAGACCGACGCCGTAGCGCAAGTTATTGAACTGCGGCATCTTTTCCCGATAGGCCTGCCCGGCATCGACAAAAGCAACCACGCCGTAAGTGCCAAAGCGATAGCGCACCTCGGCCGAGGCTTCGTTGAGGCTGCGGCCGCCCACTGCCTTGCCGTCCGGCGCCTGTTCGCCCAGCGCCTGATAGCTGTAACCGCGCACCGAGCCGCCGCCGCCGGCATAGAGCCTGCGCGAAGGTGCGATGTCGAACAGTTGCGCGCCCTGGATAGTGCCCAGCCGCACACGGCCCGCCAGCACCAGTCCATCGGTTACGGGATAATAGCCCGAAGCGTCGATCCGGCTGCGGACATAGGGATTGAAACCACCCTTCACCGTGGCTTCCGGCTGCACCAGCGCGGTGAAGCGGTAGCCTCTTGTGGGGTCCAGCAGGCTATCCGTCCGATCGAAGCCAGCCTGCCCATTGACGCCCACCACATAGTAGAGCTTGCGATCGCGTGTTCCGGTGTCGACGTTGTAGTCGGTTTCTCCGGTGATCAGCGCTTCGGCGCCATAGGCGTAGGTGAATTTCTTCTGCCACAGAGGGGTCGAGTCGCGCGCCATCCGCACGGCGATGCGGCCGGTGTAGGCGCTATAGGCGTCGTAATCGTTGTGAAACGCTTCGGCCACGAGTTCGAAAGTGCGATCCCGCTTGCCCGCGTTGGACCGGCGGAAAGTCGAACTCACCCCCTGCTGGCGCGTGCCGGCAATCCCGCTGAAGATCAGCGCGCCTTCGGGCGGGAACATGTTGCGATTGGTCCAGCTGGCCTGTGCGCTGAGCCCCTCACCCGTGGCATAGCCCACCGTTCCCGCGATCGTGCGCGGCGGCCCGGCATCCTGCTGGACGTGCAGCGTCACATATTCCGTGCCGTCCGGCCCCGCCGATTCGCCGGTCTTGCGCGGTTCGACGGAGACGGTGGAGAACAGGCTTGTGGCAACGAGCGCCTTGCGCAGATCGTCCACCTTGCGGCTGTCGTAAAGCTGGCCCTTCTTGAAGCGGGCCAGCACGGCCACGTGGTTCACGTCGAAGGCCAGATCGCCCGCCGTGGTGAAGCCGCCGAAGCGACCGCGCGGACCGACATCGACAGGCAGCGTATAGACGCCATCGCCGCTATCCTGATCCAGCAGGATGTCGCGATCGCCCACTTGCGCAAAGGCATAGCCGTTTTCAGGCAAGGCCAGCGCCACTTGCGCTTCCGCCCCCTGCACCTTCTCCGCAATGATCGGATCGCCGACTTTGAGAGCCAGGTTGTCCGCGATCAGCGTGGAGGGAATGGTCGGATCCGCCTTCACCACGATATCGGAGAAGACGTAACGCTTGCCCGGGGCAACGGTGATCACCGCCGTCAGCGGCGGTCCTTCGTCTCCATTGCGATTGCGCTCGATCCGGGTGTTGATCGTGGGCGAATACCAGCCCTCGGACGCGAGCACGGTCTGCATCAGCGTCGCATCTTCCGTCAGGCGCGCGCGCAGCATGGCGATGTTCGCTGCTTTTCCGGTCTTCCGCAGGGCGGAATGCGTCTTGAATTCGCTCTTCAGATCGATGTCGGTCGCGTCATCGGCGCTTTCGAGCCCGTCGATCCGGACGGCGTAGGCCACCTCGGTATCTTTCGACGATTCCTCGCTCTCCGCGAACTGCACCGGCGTAACTTCGAACTGATCGATCGGCGGCAGTGGCGTGTTCAGCTCCGGATCGCGAGCGGGAGCCTGACCGATCGACTCGGCTGCAGCAGTGCCGACAGCCGCGGCCGAAGCACCCGCGCTGACGGCCGGCTGGGCAGTGCCATTTGCGGCGGCCGAACGGGTAGCGTTCTGCTCCGCCCGTTCCTCGGGCTTGCCGCCCGCCTTGTTGCCCGCCTGATCGCCTGCCTGTTCACCCGCCTCATCGCTGGGCTTTTGGGTCGCCAGACGCTGCTCGAATGCTTCGATCGATTCGAGCGGCTTGTCGAGTTCCGGATCGTCCGCCGCGTCCAGCTTGGGGATGGAGCGGTTGAATTCGTCGTCCGGGATGATCGGCTTGACCTCCGGCAGGGGCACATCGGCCGGGGGAGCGGGAACCTCCATCTTGCCGGCCTGCAGGTCATCGCCAACCTGGGAAGCCTGCCCTGCACCTGATTGGGCCGCCCCGGCTTGGCCCGCACCTTGAGGTGCACTGGCCTGGGGCGCACCAGTTTGGGCAGTGCCCGCCTGGCCGACTTTGTTCACAGCCTCGCCCGATTGCGGCGTAGATCGGGAATCGGACTGGCCAGCAGCCTTAGCCGCTTCCTGTGCCACCGCCGGCACGGAAGAGGCAGCCAGCACCAGAGCCAGCGTGACCAGTCCCGCACCTTCACGTACAAGCCGGGAACCGACGAGGTCGTGATGGCTTAGCATTGGCATGAACGGCGCGATGAAACATCCCCCTGTCGAGACTGGGCAGCAGGCCCCCTCGTGCTTTACCGTATCGCATTGCAACAGCGAAAGTTCCCGCCTGCAAGGGGGTACGTAAATGGATACCCACGAAGGATCAACCGACCGTGACCTTATGGATACGGTTTCCGACGCCAAAGAAGCGGCATCCGTCGATGGGAAGACGCCCCATACCCACCCCGGTGCCGATGCGAACGCGCCGTGGGCATTGTCCGGCCGCGCCTGGTGGCGCGTGGTGCGCCGCGTCTGGGTGATGAGCGGCTTTCACGAACTGGGCCTGCTGGCAGCGGGCCTTGCCTTTTACTGCTTCCTGGCGCTTACCCCGCTGATCGCGGCCACTGTGATGACTTATGGCCTGATCGGCGACGTGAACACCGTGCGCGAACAGATGCAGAGCATTGTCGAAGTCGTCCCGCCCGAAGTCGCCAAGATGCTCGAACAACAATTGATCCAGATCGTCACCACCAGCCGGGGCGTCACCGGCTTTGCCCTGCTGATCGCGCTGTTCTTCGCGATCTACGGCGGGATGCGCGCGGCCAGCGGAATGATCAGCGCCCTGAACGTCATCAATGAAGAGCGGGAGACGCGGGGCACGATCTCTCTCACCTTCCGCGCGGCGGGGCTGACGCTCTCGGCCGTGCTGATCGCGCTGACCGGGATCCTGTCCGGCGGCGTCTTCGCGTGGCTGCAAACGCAGGCGACGACCTACCTTGGCAGTGCGACGCAGACCTTGTTCAACTGGCTGACATGGATTGCCGCCATTCTGCTGGGCAGCCTGGGATTTGCGCTGATCATGCGCTATGGACCGGATCGACGCCCGGCCAAGTGGCGCTGGCTCGCGCCGGGCGCCTTGCTGGCAACGCTGCTGTGGATTGCGGTATCTTTCGGCTTCTCGCTCTACGTTGCCTATATCAGCGATTACAACGCCACCTACGGATCGCTTTCGGCTATCGTCGTCTTCCTGATGTGGCTGTTTCTATCGGCCTATGGCGTGCTGCTGGGAGCATTGCTCAACGCCGAAATCGAACGCCAGACCTTCTGCGACACCACCGGCGGGCCTGCCCGCCCACCGGGTCAGCGCGGCGCGGTGCTGGCCGATGTGATCGATGATCGCGTACCCTCGCTCGAAGACTTGCAGCGCAAGCGCAATCGCCGGGCCGACAAAGTGCGACGCGAGGCCAGCTAACGCGCCACGATTTCCTGCGGATGCCGCTTCTCGTCCAGCCGGATCACAAGGTCCGCGCGGGGCGGCATCTCGGCAAGAATGGCGCGAGTGATGCGTTCGTAATGGCCAATGAAGCGGGCGATTTCCGCCTCGCCCATCACATGGGCGCCCGCTCCGCCATTTTCAGCAAGATCCCGTTCCTGTTCGCTCCGCCAGCGATGGACCACGTCGAACCCCGGCGCTGCGAGCAGCACCAGCCGGTCCAATCGGGCAAACAGGCGCTGATACGAATCGCCCAGCATGTCGTTCACCCAGCGCCGCCAATGCCCATCCGCATCCTCCCGGGCTTCCAGTGCGTTGACCGGATCGGCCAAGTCGCGGGTCCGCTGCGGAAAGGCGCCCACGCACCAGCCCTCTAACAGCAGCACCTCGCAACCCGGCGCGACGATAGGCCAGTCGCGCTCCGCAACACGGTCATCCTGCGCCTTGTCGAAACGCGGCAGAGCCACGGGCCCGCCGCCTTCCAGCTGGTCGAGAACCTCCAACCCCAACGCGACATCGTGCGTCCCCGGAACTCCGCGCGTGGCGAGTAACGGATGGACGTCACGGGCCAGCATCTGCCGCTCGCCGCGCGTGAGGTAGAGATCGTCCAGCGATAGCACCGCACCGGCCAATCCCTCGATGCCGCACCGTTCCTGCACGGCCTGCGCCAACGTGGACTTGCCCGAACCCTGCGCGCCGCAGATGCCGATCACCACCGGGCGCAGCCGTGCTGCGGCCAGCGCGCCGCGCACTTGCTGCATGACGGCCTCCACCACGCGCGGATCGATCTTGCTCATGGCGCGAAAGTCGCCGCCTGTCCGCGACAGATGCCGCCCGCGTCGACAAGATTCCAGACGATCGCCGGCCCAATGCGGAACCTTCGCCCCGACGCGCTGATGCGCAGGCCGGAATAGTCATCGATAAAGCCATGCGCCGTCACGCGATCGAGCAGCGCCTGCCGCTCCTCCCGCAAGGGCGCTTCGGCCGAAAGCCGCGACGGCATGCCCACGAATTGGTCGGGCTCGCATTCGAACGCGGCCAGCGCCATGGCATTGCCGAAAAAGAACAGCGGATCGGGTTCCGTTCCATGGGCGACCACGGCAAACGGCGCCTGCCACAAGGCCTCCACCGGATCGTCACCGTGCGGAACAAGCGGCCTGCGCAACAGACGCTCAAAGCTTTCCGCCACCAGCGCAATCCGTCCGGCGCGTTCCGCCGCGCGATAGAGCGCGGGGACCGGCCCTGCCTCGATTGCCGCGTCCTGCCCGTTCACCACATTCTCCCGCCAATCTTCGCCATCTCGCCTAGCAACAAGATGGCGGTTTTGCGACCCATCCGGGACCATCGTACCGGCGATCAGCCCGGTCCACAGTTGAAGCCCCCACCCCACTGCGACTAGCTATCCCGCAACAAGAGATTGGGGCCGGTCCTGCGTCCGCGCCCGAGAGAGGAAGGATAAGCGGATGACCGACATTCTCGGCTACAAGGGCAAGCGCGTAATCGTCAGCGGCTGCTTCTCGGGCATGGGCGAAGCGACGGCGAAGCTGCTCGTCGAACTCGGCGCCGAAGTCCACGGATTCGACTTCAAGGAAAGCGCGGTGCCGATGGCATCATTCACGCAGATCGACCTGCGCGATCCGGCTTCGATCGAAGCGGCCGTCGCCGGCGTCGGCGGCAAGATCGATGCGCTGTTCAATTGCGCGGGCCTTGCCGGCGGCGGCGGTTTCCCGGCGCTGGACGTGATGAAGGTCAACTTCCTCGGCACCCGTCATCTGACCGAACAGGTCGTGCCGCTGATGAGTGCAGGCGGCGCCATCGTCTCGATCGCCTCCACCGGTGGCCTCGGCTGGAGCCGCCGCATCCCCGTTCATATGCAGCTGCTGATGACGCAGGGCTTCGATGCCGGCCTCGCCTGGTGCGAAGCCAACATGGATCAGGTGAGCGAGGGTTACGCCTTCTCCAAGGAAGCGGTGATCGTCTGGACCCAGTTCATGGGCGCGCAGCTCATCAAGAAGGGCATCCGCATCAACTGCTCGCTGCCCTCGCCCACGCAGACGCCGATGATGGCGACCTTCCACGCCACCTCGGGCAAGGAAGTGGTGGACGCCGCTGCCGAGCCGCTGGGCCGCTACACCACGCCCGCCGAACAGGCCGGCCCGCTGGTGCTGATCTGCAGCGATCTTGCCGGCGTGGTGAATGGTATCGTCATGCCGGTGGACGGCGGCTTCATGGGTGGCCTTGCCACCGGTCAGGTCGATATCACCAAGATGATGAGCGCGGCCGCCAAGCAGCCCGCCTGATCCTGCTCCGCCGATAAATTTCCAGGGGGGCCGGACGCGATTGCGCTCGGCCCCTTTTACGTATGCGTCAACCTGCTAAGGCGGATGCAAGAACAAGGAGCAGGACTAACAGCATGACCGACGCCGTACTTTACGAGATCGACGCCGAAGGCATCGTCACGATCACGCTCAACCGGCCGGAACTGCGCAATCCGATCTCCGATCCCGAAGTGATCGAAGGCCTGCTTGGCGCGCTGGAACGGCTCGACAGCGATCCCGCCGCGCGCGTCGCCATCCTGACCGGTGCCGGCAAGGGCTTCTCCTCGGGCGGCAACATCAATGAGATGAAGCCCGGCGGCAACGTCAACGGCGGCGAACCGATCCGCACCCGCCTCAATTACAAGCGCGGCATCCAGCGCCTGCCGCTCGCTTTCGCGGCGCTCGAGGTGCCGGTGATCGCCGCCGTCAACGGCGCGGCGGCCGGCGCGGGCTGTGACCTTACCTGCATGTGCGATCTGCGCATTGCCGGCGAGAGCGCGCGCTTTGCCGAAAGCTTCGTGAAGATCGGCCTGATTGCCGGCGATGGCGGCTCGTGGCTGCTGCCCCGCGTGGTCGGCTGGTCGAAGGCTGCCGAAATGGCACTGACCGGCGACATGATCGATGCCGCCGAAGCGCTGGCCTGCGGCCTGGTCTCCAAGGTCGTGCCCGATCATCAGTTGATGGACGAAGCCCGCGCCCTCGCCCGTCGCATCGCCGCCAACCCGCCGCACGCCGTGCGCATGACCAAGCGCCTGCTATGGGAAGGCCGCCGCGCCGATCTGGCCACGCTGCTGGAAATGGCCGCCGCCATGCAGTCCGCCGCCCACGCCACCCACGATCACGCAGAAGCGGTGGACGCGTTCCTGGAAAAGCGACGGCCGGAGTTCAAAGGCACTTGAATTTCGATGTGATGGGTTCATATCGCGCTCACACCACAATGTGAGAATGGATACTCCAATGGCAGGCAATGTGATCGAACAGGTCCGCAAGCTCGTCGCCGAAGGCGGCATGAGCAAGTCGGGCCTTGCCCGCGCAGCCGGGCTTCACGCCAACACGCTGCGCGACTGCACCGAGCCGGACTGGAACCCCACCGCCGATACGCTGACCAAGCTGGAGCGCGTACTGTTCTCCAACGACGACCGCCAGATGCTCGTCCCCATCGAAGAAATCATCGATGAGGCGCGCAACGGCCGCATGTTCATCCTGGTCGATGACGAGGATCGCGAGAACGAGGGCGACCTCGTGATCCCGGCCCAGATGGCGACCCCGGCGGCAATCAACTTCATGGCCACCCACGGCCGCGGGTTGATCTGCCTGACGCTCACCAGCCAACGCGTCGACGAACTCGGCCTGGACCTGATGAGCCGCCACAACGGCACCCGCCACGAAACCGCCTTCACCGTTTCGATCGAGGCCCGCGAAGGCGTGACCACCGGCATCTCCGCCGGAGACCGCGCGCGCACCATCTCGGTCGCCATCGACGGCACCAAGAGCAAGGCCGATATCGTCACCCCCGGCCACGTCTTCCCGCTGCGCGCGCGTGACGGCGGCGTACTGGTCCGCGCCGGCCACACCGAAGCCGCCGTCGACATCTCGCGCCTTGCCGGCCTCAACCCCTCCGGCGTGATCTGCGAGATCATGAAGGACGACGGCACCATGGCGCGCATGGACGACCTGATCGGCTTCGCCCGCATCCATGACCTGAAGATCGGCACGATCCGCGACCTCATCGCCTATCGCCGCAAGCACGATCGCATGGTCGAAAAGAAGAACGAGATCACCTTCCAGAGCCGCCACGGCGGCCAGTGGCTGGCCCGCAGCTACTACAACAAGGCCACCGGCGACGAGACGATGGCGCTCATCAAGGGCCGCATCGATCCCGCCAAACCCACGCTGGTTCGCATGCACACGCTTTCGATGTTCACCGACGTGTTCGGCGAGGAATCGCCGGAGCGCGGCAATCTGCTGCACCGCTCGATGGAAATGATCGCGGAAGAAGGCACCGGCGTCATCGTCGTGATCAATCGCCAGATCGGCAGCTCCATGTCCAAGGTCATGGACATCAAGCAACAGATCCGTGCGGGTGAAATGCCTGACATCGAAGAACTTCGCGACTATGGGGTGGGTGCGCAGATTCTCGCGGAACTTGGCGTCCACGACATGATCCTGCTCACCAACACGCATCATTCGCTTGTCGCGCTGGAAGGCTATGGCCTGAACATCGTGGACGAGCGCCCCATCCCCTGCGCCCCCGAAGGAGCGAACTGACATGGCCCGTTTTCTCATCGTCGAAGCCCGCTTCTATGACCATCTCAATGACCAGCTGATCGCAGGTGCCAAGGCCGCCCTCAAGGCCGCCGGCCACAAGGGCGAAGTGATCACCGTGCCCGGCGCGCTGGAAATCCCGGCCGCCATCTCGATGGCCGATGCCACCGGTGACTATGACGGCTACGTCGCCATCGGCGTGGTCATCCGCGGTGAAACCTACCACTTCGAAATCGTCGCAGGGGAATCGGCACGCGGCATCATGGCGCTGACGATGGACGGCATTGCCATCGGCAACGGCATCCTTACCGTGGAGAACGAGGAACAGGCGCTGGTCCGCGCCGATCCCGCACAAAAGGACAAGGGCGGTGAAGCCGCCAAGGCCGCAATCGCGCTCTACGACCTGAAGGAGCGCTTCGCCTGACGGAGAGTTGAATGGCTGATACGATCCCGGTCGCAGACCCGAAGGAAGCCCCCAACCTCGGGCACCCGTCTATCGGCGGCATCCGCCTGGTACTGGGGGGCAACGTCTTTGGATGGACAATCGACCGGGATCGCAGCTTTGCGGTTCTCGACGCCTTCTATGAAGCAGGCGGCCGCATGATCGATACGGCAGAGGGCTATTCCAACTGGGTTCCCGGCCATGTTGGCGGCGAATCCGAAGCGATCATCGGCGAATGGCTGGAAAGCCGCGGCATACGCGCCGAAATGCGCATCGCCACGAAGACCGGTCAAGGCGGCGCGCCGGGCCTGCTCGCCGCCGACAAAGTCCGTGCGGCGCTGGAAGCCTCACTGGAACGTCTGCGCACCGATTACGTCGACCTCTATTATGCCCATCGCGATGACGGCACCACGCCGCTGGATGAAGTCGCAGGAGATCGTGTCCCGGGAGGTGGTGTAGCTGAGGGTTGAGGTGGTCACCGTGATTTTCGGATAGGTTTGGGTTGCGAAACTCGAACCTGACGGAAGGAATCACGATGACCGATCCGATGATGCACCTGCGTTCGCTGGTAGAGAAGACCCCGGACGCGGATATTCTACGCGAGATGATCTCGTTTGCCGCCGAGCGGCTGATGGAGATGGAAGTCGGCAACCTGACTGGCGCTGGCTACGGCGAGAAGTCTCCCGACCGGCTTGTTCAGCGCAACGGGCACCGCGAGCGCGACTGGCAGACGCGGGCCGGCACTGTCGAGCTGCGGATCCCAAAGTTGCGCAAAGGCAGCTACTTTCCCGTTTTCCTCGAACCACGTCGGATGGCGGAGCGGGCGCTGACTGCGGTGATCCAGGAGGCCTACATCCAGGGCATTTCCACCCGCTCAGTGGACGATCTGGTCAAAGCGCTTGGCATGGACGGCATCTCCAAGAGCCAAGTGAGCCGCCTATGTGAGGAGCTCGACGAGCGCGTGCATACCTTCCTGGACCGCCCGATCGAAGGGGATTGGCCGTACCTTTGGATCGACGCAACCTACGTGAAGGTTCGGCAGAATGGGCGGATCGTCTCGGTGGCGGTGATCGTCGCGGTAGGCGTGAACAGCGACGGTCGCCGCGAAGTGCTGGGCATGGACATCGGCGCCTCGGAAGCCGAGCCTTTCTGGACCGCCTTCCTGCGCAAGTTGACGCGCCGAGGACTGCGCGGCGTCAAGCTGGTCATCTCCGACGCGCACGAAGGCATCAAGGCAGCCGTCTCCAAACTGCTCTGTGCCACGTGGCAGCGCTGCCGGGTTCACTTCATGCGCAATGCGCTGGCTCATGCCGGTAAAAGCGGCCGCAGGGTTGTCTCCGCCTTCATCGCCACCGCCTTCGCTCAGGAAACACCCGAGGCCGCCAGCCAGCAATGGCGTGCCGTGGCCGATCAGGTGCGACCCAAACTGCCCAAACTGGCAAACCTGATGGATGAAGCCGAACCCGATGTGCTGGCCTACATGACCTTCCCGCGCGAGCATCGCGCCAAATTACACAGCACAAACCCCATCGAGCGCCTCAACGGCGAAATCAAACGCCGCACGGATGTCGTCGGCATCTTCCCCAATGAGGCTGCCATCACCCGACTCATCGGCGCTATCCTCATGGAACAGTCAGACGAATGGGCCGTCCAGCGTGCCCGCTATATGACCCTTGAAACCATGGCGCCGGTCAGCGACAATCCAATCACCATGCTCTCAGCAGTCCCAGGAGCATGAACGGCCCAGACGGATGCCGAAATGCGCGGCGCCTCGGCTTCAGCTACACCACGCCCCGGGACACAGTCTCGCAGGAGTTTACGGGGAGCTTTTCGGCGCCGGCAAAGCGCGCGAACTTGGCGCATCCAACTACACCCCGGAACGCCTTTCCAGCATCTGCACCGCGGCGGAAAGGCTGCAGGTCAGAGGCTTCACGGTGCTTCAGCCCTTCTACAACCTGGTCCACCGCGGCGAATTCGAGGGACCGTTGCAGGCGGTGTGCCGGCAGTTCGGCATAACCGCCCTGCCTTATTACGGCCTCGCTGCCGGCTTCCTGACCGGCAAATACCAAAGCCCCGCGGATTGGCAGGGCACGGCCCGCGCGCATTCGCTGGAAGCGGCGGCCGCCGAAGGCGGGTGGGATGTCCTGAAGGCCCTTCGCAAAATAGCCGCCGACGCGAACGCCAGCCCCGCGCAGGTCGCACTCGCCTGGATCAACGCACAGGCCGGGATAGCCGCGCCGATCGCGAGTGCCACCAGTCCCGAGCAAGTGCATGAACTGGCTGGAGCCGCACGGCTCATACTTTCTGCCGATCAATGCCAAGCACTGTTTGCCGGCGCTTAATAAGTACAATTGCGTAGAAAAATTCCTACATTACTGAATTTACACAATCAGTCCACGAACATGGAAGCTCCGAAACGTTAGTCATCAAAGAAACGAGTGTACCCAAGTTGGACAACGCCGATTCCGCGATTTCAATTTGTTCATAGTGCTGTAGCGGTATGGCAGAAATATCCGATATCGACCGTATTGGGAATGCAAGTCCAACTCGAACACCTCGTCCACATGATGCGAATCGCAGCCCTTGGCCCAGGGGAAACGGGTCCTGACGGGCCTTTCGCCCGATCGGCGGAGTAAATGCCAGTGAACACGGAACGGAAGCGCGCTGTATTGATCGCAGCGCTCATGACAGAACTATCGGCACTTGATGAGTTTGGCGCCATGGTGGCAGCGGCCCATCTCCAGGCCGCGATCGACGCCCTGCGGTCAACCTCCAGCGCGGAGCTAGATCCGTCCAATTTGGAATAAGCTGCGCAAGACGACCTGCCCCCACCATGCCACAACCCATGCATGGAAGTTAACTGTCGCACCAATCATCTGCTTATCTAAAAGACGAAGGCATTTGATTGGCGACACTTGACGATCTTCTGGAGTAATTTCTGCCCTTGATCTTTGCAACCGCCCCCAAAGGCGGCGCAAAGCATTTTCGGCGGACGTTGGGCGGGCTCTAATATATGGAGAAAACCGATCAATTGATGCGCGGCCGGGCGAAGGCTATTCGCCTGATTGGCATTGCCAACGAACTTCTCGCCATGGCGCGAGAACTCGAAATCGGACAGACCATCGCCACGGAAACTCCGACCAGCACGGAACGCGATGGCGCCAAGGGTGCAAGTCAGGACCACCCCATCTGGGTGGAACTGGCACGGCAGACTTACGACGATCGCCGTCGGCGCACCAAGATCTTCGGGTCAGAAGAGCTTTTCGGCGAACCCGCCTGGGATATCCTGCTCGATCTGTTCATTGCCGCCAAGGAACGCCGCCGGGTTTCCGTGACGAGCGCGTGCATCGGCAGCGCAGTGCCATCCACCACGGCGCTGCGTTGGATCACGATCCTGGAAAAACAGGGCTTGCTCGTACGCGAAGCCGATCCCGGCGATGCCCGCCGCGTCTACGTCAAGCTGAGCGCGCGGGGGTATGCCGCGATGCTCGAATATTTCGCCTCTGCATCGCGCTCCGTCGTGCTGCTCGACGATCCCCGCATGGAGTTCTCGTCAGCGCGCTGAATTGCCGGTAGCCAACCCGTTCTGCCCCTGGGGGTGGGGATCCGGGCACGGAACCGACAGAGGCGACCGGGTGGCTGGCTGTCCCTGACCGGAGCCGGCCACCCGGCATCAATTCCCCCGAAAGCTCCCGCTTATGCGAGCCGGTGACAGCATGACGTCAGCCGCGCCGAGCAAGCAAAAAGGCCCGGCTCCCAATGGGAACCGGGCCTCTTGCTTCATTCGGATCGAACGATCAGCGCGTAAGGCGGCCGAAAGCCGATGCGCCGGCGAACTTCGCCGCCTTGCCCAGCTCTTCCTCGATGCGGATCAGCTGGTTGTACTTGGCAAGCCGGTCCGAACGGGCGAGCGAGCCGGTCTTGATCTGGCCGCAGTTGGTGGCAACGGCGAGGTCGGCGATGGTCGCGTCCTCGGTTTCGCCCGAACGGTGCGACATCACGGCGGTGTAGCCGGCGCGGTTGGCGATCGAAACCGCTTCCAGCGTCTCGGTCAGCGTGCCGATCTGGTTGACCTTCACCAGCAGCGAGTTGGCCATGCCCTTCTCGATGCCCATGGTCAGGCGCTTGGGGTTCGTCACGAACAGATCGTCGCCCACCAGCTGCACCTTGTGGCCCAGCTTTTCGGTCAGCGCGGTCCAGCCTTCGAAATCGTCTTCGGCCATGCCGTCCTCGACCGAGATGATCGGGTAGGCGCCGCAAAGGTCCACCAGGTAGTCGGCGAACTGGATCGGGCTCAGCGAAAGGCCCTCGCCGCAGATCTCGTACTTGCCATTCTTGAAGAACTCGGTCGCGGCGCAGTCCAGCGCCAGCTGCACGTCCACGCCGGGCTTGAAGCCTGCCTTTTCGATCGAGGCGAGAACGAAGTCCAGCGCCGCGCGGGTGCTGGCGATGTTCGGCGCGAAGCCGCCTTCGTCACCCACGGCGGTGGCCAGACCCTTCTCGTGCAAGCCCTTCTTCAGCGTGTGGAAGATTTCCGAGCCCCAGCGCACGGCTTCGGCGATCGAGCCGGCGCCAACGGGCATGATCATGAATTCCTGGAAATCGATCGGATTGTCCGCATGCTCGCCGCCGTTGATGATGTTCATCATCGGCACCGGCAGGACATGCGCCGAAACGCCGCCGACGTACGAATAGAGCGGCAGGCCGCGCGCATTGGCGGCAGCCTTGGCCACCGCAAGGCTGACGCCGAGAATGGCATTGGCGCCAAGGCGGCCCTTGTTGTCGGTGCCGTCCAGCTCGATCATGGCAAGGTCAAGGTCACGCTGGTCTTCGGCATCCATGCCGACGAGTTCCTCGGCGATCTCGGTATTCACCGAATCGACCGCTTTCAGCACGCCCTTGCCAAGGTAGACGTTCTTGTCGCCATCACGCAGTTCCACCGCTTCATGCGCACCGGTCGATGCGCCCGACGGCACGGCCGCGCGGCCGAAACTGCCATCTTCAAGAAGAACGTCGACTTCAACGGTCGGGTTGCCGCGGCTGTCGAGAATCTGGCGGCCGTGGATATCGATGATCGCGGTCATGCTGAGATTTCCTCTTGAACGGCGCCAATGAAATAAGCCCTGGCGCTCTTGAGGGCGTCTTAGCAGGGGAACTTGATGTTACAAGTTGCGTTGCAGCAACCAGGACAACTTGTGTTACCCTGTCGGCACATCGCATATAGGCGAAAAACCGGGGTACCCCGAGAACAAGGAGGATTACGCCATGGCCGAACCTACAAGCGGCACCGGAAACGGAACCGAAAACGCTAAGGGCCACTTCAGCAAGGCCGTGGAAGAAGCCCGCGCCGGCGCAATTGCACTGGGCAAGGAAGCCCAGGCCGCGGCTGAAGGCTATCTCGGAAAACTGAACAGCGCCAAGGATGAGTGGTCGAGCGAGGCCAAGGTCCGTTCGGAAGACGCCAAGACCAAGGCCAGCGCTTTTGCGGACGATGCCAAGGTGAAGGCGACCGATCTTGCCAACCAGGGCAAGGCCAAGACCAGCCAGGCGATGGTCGGCCTGTCTAAGCTGATCGACGACAATGCCGGCCTGATCGACGAGAAGGCAGGACCCAAGTATGGCGACTACGCCCGTTCCGCCTCGAAGTCGGTAGCCGATGCAGCGGCGCGTCTGGATGAAAAGTCGCTCGACGAACTGGGTGACGAGGCTCGCGAATTCGTGCGCAAGAGCCCGGGCGCGGCGATCGGCATTGCGATTGCGGCAGGCTTCCTGTTCGGCCGCCTGTTCAAGAAGAGCAGCTGATTCAGCCCACCCCGGCACGAAAGGCGCCAATGCTCGATCCCGCACCGTCCCTCGAACTTGAGGTTGAGGACATCTCATTCGCCCAGGATTTGCGCCTCCTCGCCGAGGAGGCGCGAACGCTTGCGCAGGCGGAACTTGCCTTTCAAAAAACCCGGGCCGCCTATGTCGGTGCCGAAGTCCGTACCATTGCGATTTTCGGTGCGATGGCTGCGGTGTTCGTGTTCTTCGCACTGATGGCGCTTGTATTCGGGCTGGTGCTCTCCCTGGCATCGGTGATCGGCCCCTGGGCCGCGACTGCCGTGGGGACACTTGTGCTGCTTGTCATTGCCGTGATTCTGGGCCTCGGCGCGCGGGCCCGTGTGCGGCGGATGCGCGCAGCGATCGGGAACGATGGTGGGAGCGACATCTGATGGCCTCGCTCGCCACCCAACTCGCCGAACGACGTGCCTTACGCAACAGCGCGAAGGCCACGTTCGATGCACATTATGCCGCACTCAAGGCGGACATCGAGGAACGCGGCATTGCCGGCCGCCTTGCCGACGAAGCGATCGACAAGGCGCTGGACGTTCTGGATGAGGCTGTCGCCGTCGTGGAAGAACACCCCGCCGTGATCGGCGGAACTTTCACGGCCTTGGTGCTTTGGCTTCTGAGAAACCCCATCCTTGCCTGGATCACCGATATATTCGGCGCGGTCTCTGGCGAGGACGATACCGACTAAAAGCGAAAAGGAGCCTCACGGTGAGCGACGCTGACACCAAAAAGCCCGCCCAATCCGCAACCGATGGCAATCTGGGAGCGGTCGTGCCGATCCGGCCGACGCCTGAGGCCGACAGCCCATCGCGCAAGGTAATCGCGTTCGTGAAAGAACACCCCGTTCTCGTCATCGCCGGCGGTATCGCGGCCGGCGCGATTGTCAGTGCCCTGCTTCCGCGCCGCATCACGCGCGGGGCCGCATCGCGCACGGCGGAACTGGCCGAAGCGGCTGGAAGCGCAGCCCTGCTTTTCGGGCGCACCGCCTCCAGCAAGGCGCATGACCTGGGCCTGGGCGCCAAGCGTGAAGCCGGGCATCTCGCCGAACGCGCGGAAAAGGCCGGCGGCCATGCGGCGGAACGGCTGGAACGCTATGGCCTTGCCGCCCTCGCCGCCGCCACTGCCTTGGGCAAGGCGACCGCCGACCGTGCAGAGAAAGTAAGCGGCGTCGCGGCGAAGAAGGCGGGCAAGATCAGCCACGATGCGGCTGAAACAGCGAGCGAGAAGTCGTTCCGTTTCGCTCAGCGCATGCAGGATTTCGCTCAACGCATCAGTCATTGAAAAATTGTTGCTAATGATTTAAAGGAGCATCTTGAGCCGTGTCGCGCAAGCGATCGGCTCTTGCTCTGCGCACCGTCTGGACTTATGGGGACGCTCGTCTCTCCCAAAGGAAAGCGGTCTCTCCCCATGCAGAAACTTCACCTCGTGATGGGTGGTCGGGTCAAGGATCCGCGCAGCCTCGAATTCGCCGATCTCGACGCAATGGATCTGGTCGGTGTCTACCCGGATTACGCCTCGGCCGAAGATGCCTGGCGTTCGGCTGCCCAGCGCACGGTCGACGATGCGGAAATGAAGTACGTGATCGTCCATCTCCACCGCCTGCTCCAGCCGGATCAGTCGGAAGCCTGAACAGGCTCCCCGTCACCATACGGCGGCGGAATCGAAAAAGGCCGGCTTTCGCCGGCCTTTTCTTTTGTCCTCGGCACAAGTCCGAATTCAGATGAATTCGATCTGCTGCACAAGGTAGAACTTGTCGCCCGACGGCACGGTAACTTCGACCTCTTCCTCGACCTTGCGGCCGATCAGCGCCTTGCCGAGCGGTGAGTTGTAACTGATACGGCCGACACGGGCGTCCGCCTCGTAGGGACCGACAATCTGGTACTTCACCGGCTTGTCGTCTTCATCGAGCAGCGTCACCGTGGCGCCGAAGATGATCTTGTCGCTGGTCAGAGTGGCCGGATCGACGATCTGGGCGCGCGTGATCTTGTCTTCAAGGTCGGCAATCGTCGCCTCGACCTGGCCCTGACGTTCCTTGGCGGCGTGATACTCTGCATTTTCCGAGAGATCGCCATGCGCGCGCGCTTCCTCGATCGCATCGACGATCCGGGGGCGCTCTTCGCGCAGCGCCTTGATCTCGGCGGTAAGCTTCTCATACCCTTCGGCGAGCATGGGGAGCTTTTCGATACTGGCCATCTAACACTTCCTTCCTGCTGCCTCCCCGCTCGCGAAACCAGTCGGGGGAGACTAGTTTCCTTTCCCGTCCCCCAGGTCATTTCCGGGGGCTGGGCCGATCCGCAGCGATGTGGGGAGGCTAGATCGATTTCAGCTATAATAATCCTGCAACGAACGCACTTCAAGCTGGCTCCCGCGTTGCGCAGAAATTGCCTGTGCAGCGGCCACGCTGGCGGCAGCGGTCGTGAAGTACGGCACCTTGCCGGTAAGGGCGGAAGCGCGGATCGATTGCGAGTCCTTCAGGCTCTGCCAGCCTTCGGTGGTGTTGAAGATCAGCGCAATCTCGCCATCGACGATCTTGTCGACGATGTGCGGACGGCCTTCGGCCACCTTGTTCACCAGTTCCACCGGCAGCGCGGCCTCGGTCAGGTACTTGTGCGTGCCAGCCGTCGCGACGATGCGGAAGCCTTCCTTCACCAGCATCTGCACCGCAGGCAGGATCACTGCCTTGTCGCTGTCCTTCACCGAGACGAACACGGTGCCGCTATCCGGCAGGCGCATGCTGGCGCCCAGCTGGGCCTTGAGGAAGGCGCGCGGGAAGTCGGCATCGATGCCCATGACTTCGCCGGTCGACTTCATTTCGGGGCTCAGCACCGGATCGACGCCGGGGAAGCGCGCGAAGGGGAACACCGCTTCCTTCACCGCCATGTACGGCAGGTCGCGCTTGAACGGCGGGAAGTCCGCCAGCTTTTCGCCCGCCATCACGCGCGCGGCGATCTTGGCGACCGGCTGGCCGAGGGCCTTGGCGACGAAGGGCACCGTGCGCGAGGCGCGCGGGTTGACTTCGATCAGATAGACCTCGCCATTCTTCACCGCGAACTGGATGTTCATCAGGCCGCGCACGTTGAGCCCGAAGGCCAGCGCTTCGGCCTGGCGTTCCATCTCGGCGATGATCTCGGCAGGCAGGCTGTAGGGCGGCAGGGTGCAGGCGCTGTCGCCCGAGTGGATACCCGCTTCCTCGATGTGCTGCATGACGCCGGCCACGACGACCTGATCGCCGTCGCAAAGGGCATCGACGTCGCACTCGATCGCGTCGCGCAGGTACTGGTCGATCAGCACCGGGCTGTCGCCCGACACCTGAACGGCGGTGGCGATGTAGTCGTCAAGCTGCTGTTCGCTGTCGACGATTTCCATGGCGCGGCCACCCAGCACGTAGCTGGGACGCATCAACACCGGGTAGCCGATGCGGTTGGCGACGTTCACCGCTTCGTCGCGGCTGCGGGCAATGCCGTTGGCCGGCTGCTTCAGGCCCAGCTTTTCCACCAGAGCCGAGAACCGCTCACGATCTTCGGCAAGGTCGATCGCGTCGGGCGAGGTGCCGAGGATCGGGATGTCGGCATCTTCCAGCGCCTGTGCCAGCTTCAGCGGGGTCTGGCCGCCGAACTGCACGATCACGCCGACCAGCTCACCCTTCGACTGTTCGACGCGCAGGATTTCCAGCACGTCCTCGCCGGTCAGCGGTTCGAAGTAGAGGCGGTCGGAGGTGTCATAGTCGGTCGACACGGTCTCCGGGTTGCAGTTGACCATGATGGTCTCGTAGCCGACTTCCGCAAGCGCGAAGCAGGCGTGGACGCAGCAGTAGTCGAACTCGATGCCCTGGCCGATGCGGTTGGGACCGCCACCGAGGATCACGACCTTCTTGCGATCCGACGGGTTGGCCTCGTTCTCCGGCTCACCGAAGATCGGGGCTTCGTAGGTCGAGTACATGTAAGGCGTGATCGCCTCGAACTCGGCCGCGCAGGAGTCGATGCGCTTGAACACGGGGTGCACGCCCAGCTTGGTGCGCAGCTGGCGCACTTCCTCTTCGCTGGTGGCGCCGGCCATGGCGCGCAGTGCGTCATGCAGCAGGCCCGAGCGCTTGGCCTGGGTCTCACCCATGCCGCCGGCAACGCCAACCGAACGCACCGCCAGAGTGGCAAGGCGCTTGTCGGAGAAGCCCATGGCCTTCACGCGGCGCAGGCCCTGCGCATCGACCGGCAGGCCATGCTTCATGATCTGCGCCTCTTCGGCGATGATCTCTTCGATGTGGCGCAGGAACCACTTGTCGTAGTGGGCGATGGCGTGGATCTCGTCCACGGAGAAGCCTTCGCGGAAGGCCTGAGCGGCCACCAGCAGACGGTCCGGCGTCGCCTTCGACAGCGCGGCGGTGATGACGTCGCGGCCCGCGCCTTCCAGCTCGACCACGCGGTTGAAACCGTCCAGGCCGGTTTCCAGGCCGCGCAGGGCCTTCTGCATCGATTCCTTGATGTTGCGGCCGATCGCCATCACTTCGCCGACCGACTTCATCGCGGTGGTGAGGTCGTTCTTGGCCCCCTTGAACTTCTCGAAAGCGAAGCGCGGGATCTTGGTGACGACGTAGTCGATGGTCGGCTCGAACGCGGCCGGCGTGGCGCCGGTGATCTCGTTCATGATCTCGTCGAGCGTGAAGCCCACGGCCAGCTTCGCCGCGACGCGCGCGATCGGGAAGCCGGTGGCCTTCGACGCGAGTGCCGAGGAGCGCGAAACGCGCGGGTTCATCTCGATCACGATCAGGCGGCCGTCCTTCGGATTGACCGCGAACTGGACGTTGGAACCGCCGGTTTCGACGCCGATCTCACGCAGCACCTCGATCGAGGCGTTGCGCATGATCTGGTATTCCTTGTCGGTCAGCGTCAGCGCCGGGGCGACAGTGATGGAGTCGCCGGTGTGGACGCCCATCGGATCGACGTTCTCGATCGAGCAGATGATGATGCAGTTGTCGTGCTTGTCGCGCACGACCTCCATCTCATACTCCTTCCAGCCGAGCAGCGATTCCTCGATCAGCACTTCGGTGGTGGGAGAGGCATCGAGGCCCGAGCGGACGATCGTCTCGAACTCGGCCTTGTTATAGGCGATGCCGCCGCCAGTGCCGCCCATCGTGAAGCTGGGGCGGATGATCGACGGCAGGCCGGTGGTTTCCAGCACCTTGAACGCTTCGTCCATGGTGTGCGCCACGCCCGAACGGGCCGAGTTGAGGCCGATCTTGTCCATCGCGTCGCGGAAGCGCTGGCGATCTTCGGCCTTGTCGATGGCGTCGGCATCGGCGCCGATCATCTGCACGCCGAACTTCTCCAGCGTGCCGTCGTTGAACAGCGCCAGCGCGCAGTTTAGCGCGGTCTGGCCGCCCATCGTCGGGAGCACCGCATCCGGGCGCTCCTTCTCGATGATCTTGGCGACCACTTCCGGCGTGATCGGCTCGACATAAGTGGCGTCGGCCATGTCCGGATCGGTCATGATCGTCGCCGGGTTAGAGTTCACCAGGATGACCCGGTAGCCCTCTTCCTTCAGCGCCTTGATCGCCTGCGTCCCCGAATAGTCGAATTCGCAGGCCTGGCCGATGATGATCGGGCCGGCGCCGATGACGAGGATCGAGGAGATGTCTGTGCGCTTGGGCATGGGCTGTCCTGGGGTGTCCTGTGTGTCTTGTATGTCGGACTGGCGGCCTAGGCCACCAGTTCGCCAAACGCCTTGTCCCAGTAATCCGGGCCTTCGGCTTTGGCTTTGAGAATGATCGGGTTGCTGTCCTGCTCTTCGCGGATCACCGCCTTGAACCGGTCAGCCTGAAACTGATGCATCGAACCGCCGTACTCGCCTTCCGTGGTCGACCAGGCGCCCGTTTCGAGCATCCGGTCGATGAAGGCCTTGCCGGCTTCCTTGGAATGCTTGCGCACCTTGGGGCCGAACTTGCGGACGGCTACCGAGATCTTGTCCTCGAAGATGAGCTGCAGTTCACCGTAAGGGTAGAACCGCGGCGCAACCGAGAGTTCGGCAGCCTGTCCGGCAATATAGTAAGCGGTCATGTGGTCGATAAGGTCGGTCATTATATGGCACCTTGCTTTGCACGGAATGCCGGCGCGAAGGCCGGGCTTCCCAGTGCATAGGCAAAGCGACATGCCGGGTCGAAATCTCGCTGGTCCGCATCGGCAATGATCGCCGATGCGGGATACGGCGCCAGCGCCGCAGCAAGAAACCGACCCGTGACGCCCATCAGGCCAGCATCCCCACGAACTTTTCGAAGAGGTAGAAGCTGTCCTGCGGACCGGGGCTGGCTTCGGGGTGATATTGCACGCCGAAGGCCTTCTTGCCCTTGATCGAGATGCCGCAGTTCGAACCGTCGAACAGCGAGACGTGCGTCTCTTCGACGTTTTCGGGAAGCGACTGGTTATCGACCGCGAAGCCGTGGTTCATCGAGGTAATCTCGACAACCGCGTCGTCAAGGCGCTTCACCGGATGGTTGGCGCCGCGATGGCCCTGATGCATCTTCGAGGTCTTGGCGCCGGCCGCAAGGCCCAGCATCTGGTGACCGAGGCAGATGCCGAAGATCGGCACGTCACGGTCGAGCAGCGACTTGATGACGGGCACGGCATATTCGCCGGTCGCCGCCGGATCGCCCGGACCGTTCGACAGGAACACACCCGCCGGCTCCAGCGCGAGGATCGCGTCGAGCGAGGTTTCGGCGGGAACCACCGTCACGCGCGCGCCGGCCTTCACCAGATTGCGGAAGATGTTGTCCTTGGCGCCGTAGTCGATGGCGACGACGTGCGGCAGGGCATCGCCCGCAGCAGCGCCGAAGCCCTCACCGAGTTCCCAGGTCGAGCCTTCCCAGCCCTCCTGGATTTCGCGGCTAACGATCTTGGCAAGATCCATGCCTTCAAGGCCCGGCCATTCCTGCGCACGCTTGATCAGCGCGGGAATGTCGAATTCGCCTTCCGGGTTATGGGCGATCACCGCATTGGGCGCGCCCTGAAGGCGGATGCGGCGGGTCAATGCGCGGGTATCGACCCCGGCAAGGCCGACCTTGCCCTTGGCGGCAAGCCATTCGCCGAACTCACCCGCAGCGCGGAAGTTCGAAGGTGCGGTCACGTCCTCACGAACGACGCAGCCAACGGCGCCATCGACTTTGGATTCGAGATCCTCGTCGTTGACACCGACATTACCGATGTGGGGGAACGTGAACGTGACGATCTGGCCCGCGTAGGACGGGTCGGTCATCACTTCCTGATACCCGGTCATCGCGGTGTTGAAGCAGACTTCGCCGACTGCTTCGCCAACGGCTCCAAAGCCGCGGCCCCAGACCACGTGTCCATCGCTCAGGACGAGAACGCCTGTCGCCCCTTCAGGTTTGGGCGCAAGCGTATATGCGGCGTCGGCCATGGTGGGTCGCTCCGTTTACGGCGTTTCTGACTATGTGTGCTAAGGCCCGCCCGCTAGACAGGGTTGTGCACCGCGTCAAGGCGCGACAGGTGCAATTTGGCGCACGGCTTGCTACTTTTGCGCCATCACCCTTTTCCAAAACCAGCAGAACAGCAGGAAAACAATGCTTCGTGATTCGATCAAGGCCGCCCAGATCACCGCGATGAAGGCAGGCGACAAGCCGCGCCTCGCCGCGGTTCGCCTCATCCTTGCCAAGATCAAGGACCGCGACATCGAACTGCGCACCGCCGATTCTCTTCCGGACGACGATGCCATGGTCATCGACGTGCTGCAGAAGATGGTGAAGCAGCGCCGCGAATCGATCCAGCTCTTCGAAGAAGGTGGCCGCCCCGAGAAGGCCGCCGAAGAAAAGGCCGAGCTGGACGTGATCGAAACGTTCCTGCCCGCGCAGCTCTCCGAGGAAGAGACCAAGGCCCTGATCGAGGCGATCAAGGCCGAAGTCGGTGCCGAGAGCATGAAGGACATGGGCAAGGTCGTCGCCGCGCTGAAGGCGCGCCACGGCACCCAGCTCGACATGGGCAAGGCTTCGGGCTGGGTGAAGGCGGCACTGGCCTGACCTGATACGAGATCGGGCGGCAGGACCGTGCTTACCCCTCAATGGCTTGACCAGCTTCGCACGCGGATAACGCTTTCCGCGCTGATCGGTCGCTCCACCCGCCTGCAAAAGGCGGGGCGCGAGTTCAAGGCCTGCTGCCCGTTCCACAACGAGAAGTCTCCAAGCTTCACCGTCAACGACGAAAAGGGCTTCTATCACTGCTTTGGCTGCGGCGCACATGGAGATGCGATCCGCTGGATGACCGACCATCAGGGCCTGTCCTTCATGGATGCGGTGAAGGAACTGGCGGCCGAAGCGGGGATGGACGTCCCTGCCCCCGATCCGCGCGCGGCCAAGGCGGCGGAGAAGCGCGATACGCTTCACGACGTGATGGCCGCCGCGCAAGGCTGGTTCGTGCAGAACCTGTCCTCCCCCGGTGGAGAAGCGGCGCGCGCTTATCTGGCGACGCGCGGGTTTGACGCCCACACCCTCCAGCGCTTCGGCTTCGGCTATGCGCCGGAGGGCCGGCAGGCGATGAAGGAAGCGCTCGGCAAATTCCCGGAGCCCATGCTGATCGAGGCGGGCCTTCGGATCGAGGTGGAGAACCGCGATCCCTACGACCGTTTTCGCGGCCGCCTGATGCTGCCGATCGAGGACGCCCGCGGCCGCGTGATCGCGTTCGGCGGCCGCATTCTCACCAAGGAGAAGACGGATGCGCCGAAGTATCTGAACTCTCCGGACACCCCCCTCTTCGACAAGGGCCGCACCCTCTACAACCTGCACCGCGCCGCACCCGCCGCGCGCCAGTCGGGCCGGATGGTGGTGGTCGAAGGCTACATGGACGTGGTCGCGATGGCGGCGGCGGGCATCGGCGAATGCGTCGCTCCGCTGGGCACCGCACTGACCGAACAGCAGATCGAGATGCTGTGGCGCCATGTCGAAATGCCGGTTCTCTGCTTTGACGGCGATGCCGCCGGCCAACGCGCCGCTATGCGCGCCGTTACCCGCGCCCTGCCCTTGCTGCGCCCCGCCCACTCCCTGCGGATCGTGCGCCTGCCTGAGGGGCTGGACCCGGACGACCTCATCAAGCAGCGCGGCGCGCAGGCGATGGGAGAAATACTCGGCGCCGCGAAAAGCCTGATCGAAGTTCTGTGGGAAGTGGAGCGCGATGCCCAGCCATTGACCACGCCCGAAGACAAGGCCGGACTCAAGGCCCGGCTGATGGCGCACGTCGATACGATCCAGCACCCCGATATCGCCAGCCTCTACCGCCGCGAATTGCAGGATCGCTATTCCGAATTCGCCTTCCCCAAGCGCGAAAGCCGCTGGCAGCAAGGTGGCGGTGGTCAAGGCGGACAATTCCGCCCCAACCAGCCGCGCGGCGGCGGAAGGGGCAATTTCCAGAAGGGACGCTGGAGCCCGATTCCCGAATCGGATCCCGAATCGCTGGAACGCCTGCGCCGCGCCATGGCGGGCGGCGCCCGCGATGCCCTGTCTTCCGCGATTCTCGCCGGGCTGATCCAGTGGCCGGATCAGATCACCCGCCATGCGGAAGCGCTCGCCCGCACGCCGAACCTCGATCCGCGCTTTGCCTTGCTGCTCGATTGCCACGATGTGAGCCACCGTGTCCACGAACCGCTTGAAAGCGATGTTCTTGCTACCATATTGGCGAATAACGGCCTGGAGATCCCCGGCACCGCAGAATATTCAGGATTGCGCTTCGGGTTCCTGAATCCCGATACCGGCGCGGACCAGGCGGCAGAGGATCTTGCTCAGGCGATCGACCTCTTGGTGGAACGTCCGATTCTGGAGGCGGCATTGGCGCAGGCGACAGCCCGATTTGAAAGCGAGCTGTCGGAAGAAGCTTTTGCCGAACAGCAACGTCTTCTCAAGAGAAAGCTGGAATTCGATAGTCGCCTAAGGCAAATGGCGACAAGACAGGCGGCGTCTTTCTGATTGTATAATCAGGACGAATGCACGGGGAAAACGGCGAAGAATGAGCAAGAACGACAACACCGGCGACACCAACGACGATGCGCCGCTGATCGACCTCAATGAAGCGTCGATCAAGAAGCTGATCGCCCGCGCCAAGCGTCGGGGTGTCATCACCGTTGACGAACTGAACGAAGCCCTGCCGCAAGATCAGATGTCCACCGACCAGATCGAGGACATTATGGCCGCGATCTCGGAAATGGGCGTCAATATCGTCGAGAGCGACGAAGACGCCGACGGCCAGGCCGATTCCGACGACGATGATGGCGATGAAGTCGATTCGGACGACGCCGCCCCGCGCATGGTCGTGGACGCGAAGAAGAAGGAAACGGTCGAGCGGACCGACGACCCTGTGCGCATGTATTTGCGCGAAATGGGCGCGGTGGAACTGCTCAGCCGCGAAGGCGAAATCGCCATCGCCAAGCGCATCGAATCCGGCCGCGACATGATGATCCTGGGCCTCTGCGAGAGCCCGATCACCTTCCACGCGATCATCCAGTGGTCCGAAGCGCTCAACAACGGCGAAATGCAACTGCGCGAGATCCTTGATCTCGACGCCATGCTGTCCAAGGAACCCGCGCCCGAAAGCCTCAATGAGGACGGCGAGAGCGACGACGACGAGATCAGCGAAAAGACCGCCGGCCCCTCGTTCAAGGAAGAGGACGAGGTAGAGGAGGACAACTCCGAGGAACTGGACGAGGACGGCAACCCGATTCCGAAGCGTGAGGCCGAGGAAGAGGAAGAAGACAACACCCTCAGCCTTGCCCAGATGGAAGCGGCCCTCAAGCCCGAAGCGCTTGAGAAGTTCCTGCTCATCACCGAATTGTTCCAGGCTTTCGAGCGCCTGCAGTCGGAGCGTCTCGACGCGCTGGCCCTCGGCATCGACTTTCCGGCCGCCAAGGAAGAGCAGTACCAGTCGCTGCGCGAGGAACTGACCGCGCAAGTGGAATCGGTGAAGTTCCACGCGACCAAGATCGAATTCCTGGTCGACAACCTCTATGCCTTCAACCGCCGCCTGACCGCCCTTGGCGGCCAGATGCTGCGTCTGGCAGAGCGCCACAAGGTCAAGCGCGCCGACTTCCTCGACACGTACGTCGGCCGCGAACTGGACGACACGTGGCTCACCGACATGTCCAAGAAGGACAAGAAGTGGGCGGCCTTTGCTGAGGCAGAGGCCGATTCGGTCGAACGTATTCGTTCCGAAGTCTCCGATATCGCCGCCGCCACCGGCATGGCGCTTCCAGAATTCCGCCGCATCGTCAACATGGTCCAGAAAGGCGAGCGCGAGGCGCGCATCGCCAAGAAGGAGATGGTCGAGGCGAACCTGCGTCTGGTGATTTCGATAGCCAAGAAATACACGAACCGGGGCCTTCAGTTCCTGGACCTGATCCAGGAAGGCAACATCGGCCTGATGAAGGCGGTCGACAAGTTCGAGTACCGTCGCGGCTACAAGTTCTCGACTTATGCGACCTGGTGGATCAGGCAGGCGATCACGCGCTCGATCGCGGATCAGGCCCGCACGATCCGCATCCCGGTGCATATGATCGAGACGATCAACAAGCTGGTCCGCACCAGCCGCCAGTTCCTGCACGAGCAGGGCCGCGAGCCCACGCCCGAGGAAATGGCCGAGCGTCTGTCGATGCCGCTCGAAAAGGTGCGCAAGGTGATGAAGATCGCCAAGGAGCCGATCTCCCTCGAAACGCCGATCGGCGACGAGGAAGATTCGCACCTGGGAGACTTCATCGAGGACAAGAACGCGATCATCCCGGTCGACGCGGCGATCCAGGCGAACCTCAAGGAAACGGTCACCCGCGTCCTTGCCTCGCTCACCCCGCGTGAGGAACGCGTGCTGCGCATGCGCTTCGGCATCGGCATGAACACCGATCACACACTGGAAGAAGTGGGCCAGCAGTTCTCGGTCACTCGCGAACGTATCCGCCAGATCGAGGCAAAGGCGCTGCGCAAGCTCAAACATCCGAGCCGCAGCCGCAAGATGCGCTCGTTCCTCGACCAGTAAGTCGGCCAAATCGAACGACTTTCGAAACGCCCGCGACCGTGGTTGCGGGCGTTTTAATTTGTCCTCAATCCAGCCGCCGCATAGCGAAGCGAACCGCCGCGCCTTTGCGCGGTTGGAATGGGGAAAATATCTGATGTTCCGTGCTTCGTGCGCAGCGGCCGTTCTTGGCCTTTCCACCCTTGCCGCCATTGCTCCGGCGCAAGCTCAATCCTCCTCTACTACCGCGCCTTCTTCGGCCATTCCCGCTGCTTCGCAGCCCGCGGACCCCGCCCGCCTCGCCGTGGCGCACGATATCGTCACGCTGGCGTGGCCGCCGGAACAGCGCGACGCGATGATGCAGAAGCTGCTGACCACGATGAGCGCCCAGTTCAAGTCCAGCACTCCGCTGGAAACCATCCATGATGCCGGCCTGAAACGGATCCTCGAAGACTACTTCACCGACATTCCGCAGCTTCTGAAGCCGGCCGTCAGCACGTTCCTGCCCAAGCAGATGGACGCCATCGCCAAGGCCTATGCACGCAAGTTCACCCTGACCGAACTTCAGGACGTGCGCGCATTCGCCAAGACGCCCAGCGGCTCACGTTTCCTGCAGCAGAGCACGGAAGTGATGTCCGACCCCGATGTGGCCGCCGTCAACACCGCCTATTTCAAGGACGTATCCGTGCTTTCACAGCAGATTGCCGCGGATCTCAAGACGAAGGTGGAAGCCTACCTGAAGGCCCACCCGCAGGCCGCTCCCAAGAGCTGATCCCCTTGTTCAACGCCGACCAGTGTTCTTGCGCTGGTCGGTGTAGGCGGCAATCGACGGCGCCGGCGCGTCGAGCCGTACCCACAGCGCAACCGCGATCGCCGCCAGCAACAGCAGCGCCGCCAGCACGCGGGACCCGCGCAGCGAAAACGGCGGACGCAAGGGCACCAGCGCACATACGGCGATGACCAGCGGCAGCACGGCGACCGCTGGCATGGTCGGCCCCACCGCCTGCATCAGCGAATAGCCCAGCATCAGCGCATAGCCGGTCACCACACCGGCAACCACCACGCCGGCGGCCCGAGTCAGGCTGTCGGGGCCAAACGCGCGCAGCAGCGCCACCGTGCCGCCCAGCAGGAGTGGCACGGCCAGAACATAGGCCGCAGTCGGTGCGAAAGCCTGAAATGCCGCCCCTGCCAGCAGAACCGGCAGGACCAGCCCCGCCTCGCCCGCGACACCGTCCGGCTTCCTGCCCAGCACGACCAGCGCAACAGCGATGCTCGCGAAAAGCGCCATGATCTGCAGTCTGGGGATCGCGACAAGTCGGTCGTAATAATTCACCGGGCTGCCGTTCGACAGCAGGTTGAGCAGCATAAGAACGCCGCCCGTCACCACGATCAGCCCCAACATCCGCGCTGCGCCGCCAAGAAAAGCGCGCCCATCGAAACGGCGCAGCGCCAAAGCGCCATAGCCGACGAAGCCAGTGATCAGCATCGCCCAGCCCCACCAGGCGGCGTAATGCACGGCGAACAGACCGAACACGTCGAAGAACACGATATCGGGCGACTTGCCCGGCAATTGCGGAGCCTTCGCCATCGCACGCGCCAGTCCCAGCGTCTGCTCGCCCATCTGCTGCAGTGAACCGCGATCGAGGTTGGTCGGCGTCGCCATCGGCGAATGGTAGAGCCCCGGCCGGCCGATGAACGCGAAGTTCCATGCCGCGTATCCATGCGGCAGGGCCACCGTCAGGTCGGTATCGTTGGGCAGCACGCTGTAGATGAACGTCGCCAGTGAAGTTCCGGCCGGATGCGGCGCGGTCGCAGCCCAAAGCCGTGCGACATCGCCGTTCATTGCCGAAGTCTGGAACAGGTTGGCCTTGCCCCCTCCCCCGCGCGTTTCGAGATTGATCAAAGCGCCGATCCGCTTCGCCTCCGGCACCTGCCCAAAGAACAGCTTTGCACCGTTGAGCCCGGCTTCCTCGCCGTCGGTGAGGATGACGATCACGTCGCGGCGGCGGTCGCGATCCTGCGAAAGCGCTCGCATCGTCTCAAGAATCGAAGCAACACCCGCACCGTCGTCGGCCGCTGCGGGTGAGCCCCAGACGCTGTCGTAATGCGCCATCAGCGCCACCGCCGGCAGATCGCGATCCTTGCCGGGCAGAACAGCGACTATGTTGACCAGCGGGATCTGCGACATTTGCGCGCCGCTGCGATGGTTCAGAACATCGCGTGCTTCGGCAGGGAAAAGCGCCTCCTGCGTATGCACCGCCATGCCGAAGGAGCCGAGTCGGTTCATCAGATAGCCGCGCAATGCCGCAAGCTGTGGCGATCCGCTTGGGTGCGGGGCACGCCCGATCTCCGCCACATCGGTCATGACCCGGCCGACGGCGAAGGCCTCTTGCGGCGCGGTGGACGGCGCTGGCCGGGGCGGCGTGGTTCCCATTATCGCAAGAACGACCGCCAGAAGCAGCGAAACGATCAAAAGCTTTGCCGACTTCACCACTAACCCCTTCGCAGAAAGGGAGAACATCCGCCGGGCCAGCACCGCTGTCAATCGCAGGGCGATGCGTCCCAAAAGCCCAAAAAGGAATGGAAATGCCGCGCAGGTTGCCCGGATCGGCATCGATTTCCGCGAAATACCGCGGAAATTCCATTTAAAACGCCCACTTCCGGCAATTGCATACCTGCATCGCCAACAATGGTGGCATTGCGACGAACTCGCGACTAAGGGGGTGCGCAAACGACTCCCCGCATCAGGACAGGCAAACCGATCCCATGCGCATTGCGATTGCTTCAGACCACGCCGCCGTCGACCTAAAGGCGACCCTGCGTGAATACCTCATCGAACTCGGCCACGAAGTTGCCGATCTCGGCCCCGAAACCGCCGACCGCGTCGATTACCCCGACTACGGCTACAAGCTGGCCTCAGTCGTTGCCGACGGCACCGCGCAGTTCGGCGTCGCCCTCTGCGGATCGGGCATCGGCATTTCGATCGCGGTGAACCGCGATCCCGCCTGCCGCTGCGCGCTCGTTTCCGAGCCGCTCTCGGCCGCGCTCGCGCGTGAGCACAACGATGCCAACGTCATCGCCATGGGCGCGCGCCTGACCGGCGAAGACATGGCCAAGGCCTGCCTCGATGCTTTCCTTTCGGCCGAGTTCGGTGGCGGACGCCACGCGGGCCGCGTCGAAAAGCTTTCCAACCCCGTCTTCTGAAACGGAGAAGCCCGAACATGACCGTAGACACCGCCATCCGTTCCGCCGGCTTCTTCACTGACGGCGTTGCCGAAAGCGATCCCGCCGTCGCCAAGGCCATCGGCCACGAACTGAAGCGTGAGCGCAAGCAGATCGAACTGATCGCCTCGGAAAACATCGTTTCCAAGGCCGTGCTCGAAGCCCAGGGCTCGGTGCTGACCAACAAGTACGCCGAAGGCTACCCCGGCAAGCGCTACTATCAGGGCTGCGAGCCTTCGGACGAAGTCGAAACGCTGGCCATCGAACGCGCCAAGCAGCTGTTCGACTGCCAGTTCGCCAATGTGCAGCCCCACTCAGGCGCGCAGGCCAACGGCGCCGTCCTTCTGGCGACCGTGAAGCCCGGCGACACCATCATGGGCATGAGCCTCGATGCCGGCGGCCACCTTACCCACGGCGCCCGCGCCGCGCTTTCGGGCAAGTGGTTCAAGGCCGTGCAGTACGGTGTGACCAAGGACACCCACCTGATCGACTACGATGAGGTTGAGGCCCTGGCCAAGGAACACCAGCCCAAGCTGATCATCGCCGGTGGCTCCGCCTATCCGCGCGTGATCGACTTCAAGCGCATGCGCGAAATCGCAGACGCCGTGGGCGCGCTGTTCCAGGTGGACATGGCGCACTTCGCCGGCCTCGTCGCCGCCGGTCTGCACCCCTCGCCCTTCCCGCACGCGCACATCGCCACCACCACCACGCACAAGACGCTGCGCGGCCCCCGTGGCGGCATGATCCTCACCAATGACGAGGCGCTGGCCAAGAAGATCAACTCGGCGGTGTTCCCCGGCCTTCAGGGCGGCCCGCTGATGCACGTCGTCGCCGCCAAGGCGGTCGCCTTCGGTGAAGCGCTGCGCCCCGAGTTCAAGGACTACGCCGCGCGCGTGATCGAGAACGCGCAGGTCCTCGCTGCAACTCTGAAGGAGCGCGGCGCCGCGATCGTTTCGGGCGGCACCGACACCCACCTCGCGCTGATCGACCTCTCGCCGCTGGGCGTGACCGGCAAGGATGCGGACGAGGCGCTGGAGCGTGCGGGCATCACCTGCAACAAGAACGGCATCCCCTTCGATCCGCTGCCGCCGATGAAGACCAGCGGCATCCGCGTGGGCTCGCCCGCCGGCACCACCCGTGGTTTCGGTCCGGCCGAATTCCGCGAAATCGGCAACATGGTCGCCGACGTGCTCGACGGCCTTGCCAAGTGCGGCGAAGCGGGTGACGCTCAGGTGGAGCAGAACGTGCGTGCGCGCGTTGAAGCCCTGTGCGATCGTTTCCCGATCTACGAGGACTGATTCAGGAGCCCTAGTGCCATGACCGACCCGAACCGCCCCAACGACACTGGTGATTTCATTTCCGACGCACGCCATGAGCTTGCAGGAATGCTGCAGGATGGCCTCGACCACCCTTCGACCAAGCCGGTGCTCGCCTGGGGCGCGGCCGGGGCGGTCGCGGGCTTCGTGCTGCCGTTCGTGTCTATCCCGCTCGGCCTTGCGGTCGGTGCGGGATATCAGTTCTACAAGCGCGTGCGCCCCTGAGCACACGAAGCAGACTGTTTCCTAGAAATTGAAAGTAACTGACTGAATGCGCTGTCCTTTCTGCGCCCACGACGATTCCCAGGTCAAGGACAGCCGCCCGACCGAGGACAACACGGCGATCCGCCGCCGCCGCCAGTGTTCCAGCTGCGGCGCGCGGTTCACCACGTTCGAACGCGTCCAGCTTCGCGAAATCACCGTTGTGAAGAGCGACGATGCGCGTGAACCGTTCGACCGCGCCAAGATCGAGCAGTCGGTTACTCTTGCCTGCCGCAAGCGCGGGATCGAGCGGGAGAAGATCGACCAGCTCGTCTCCGGCGTGCAGCGTCAGGTCGAAACCCTGGGCGAATCCGAAGTCCCCTCGCGCGAAATCGGCGAGATGGTGATGGAAGGCCTGCGTCAGCTCGACTCGGTCGCCTACATCCGCTTCGCCTCGGTCTACCGCGCCTTCAACGAAGCGCGCGATTTCGAGGCTTTTGCCGGCACCGTACGCGATGTCGCCGGACAAGGTGCGGCCAAGGGCGCAACAAAGGACGCCGACAATGGCTGACGTGAACAAGCCGGTCATCGTGCTGGTCCGCCCGCAGTTGGGCGAAAACATCGGCAAGGCCGCGCGCGCCATGCTCAACTTCGGCCTGACCGAGATGCGCCTCGTCGCCCCGCGCGACGGCTGGCCCAATCCCTCGGCCGGCCCTGCCGCTGCCGGTGCCGACGTGGTGCTGGAACACGCGAAAGTTTACGAGACGCTGGCTGAGGCAGTCGCCGATTGCGCCAACGTCTATGCCACCACCGTCCGCAAGCGCGGCGTTACCAAGCCTGTCGTCACGCCCGAACAGGCCGCGCGCGAAGTGCATGAAGCGCAAGGTCGTTCCGCCTACGTATTCGGCCCGGAGCGTTCTGGGCTGGAAACCGAAGACGTCGCGCTTGCCCGCGCGATCCTGACGGTGCCGATCAACCCGGAGTTCGCCTCGCTCAATCTGGCGCAGGCGGTGATCCTCTGTTCCTACGAATGGTCGAAGGGCGCCGCGCACTCCGGCGAACTGGCGCAGCCGACCGTTGAGGAACTGCTCCCCCCTGCCCCGCAGGACGAATTGGAAGGCCTTATCGGCCACTTCGAGCAATTGCTCGAACCCAAAAACTATTTCTGGCCCGAAACGCGTGCGGCGGCCAACCGGCTGACCTTGCGCAATCTTCTCACGAAGCCGGGTTGGAATCACCTCGAAGTGCGCACCCTTCGCGGTGTGCTCTCTGCCCTCGGAAACGAGCGTCGCCCGCGTAGTTGAGCCGTTTTTCGGCTTATCCGCTTGACTTTCACCCCCGAGCCCGTATGGGGCACCCCTTCACATGGCGCCTGCCTTCTTGAGCAGGTCTGTCCATTCGGCCCCGCACCCCGGTGAAGCGGCGGCCGCATTCCGCGAAATAGGCGGAATGGTGCGCCCCGGGAAAACATGGACCGCGTCCACAGTGGAAGCGGCAGCAGAAAAGGAGACGACTTATGTCGAAGCGTAAAAGCGCCAAGTATAAACTCGACCGCCGCATGGGCGAGAACATCTGGGGTCGCCCCAAGAGCTCGGTCAACCGCCGCAGCTACGGCCCCGGCCAGCACGGCCAGCGTCGCAAGAGCAAGATCTCGGACTACGGTCTGCAGCTCCGCGCCAAGCAGAAGCTCAAGGGCTACTACGGCGACGTGACCGAGAAGCAGTTCAAGGCTACCTACCAGGAAGCCTCGCGCATGAAGGGCGACACCGGCCAGAACCTGATCGGCCTGCTCGAACAGCGTCTCGACATGGTCGTGTACCGTTCGAAGTTCGCTCCGACCATCTTCGCGGCTCGCCAGATCGTTTCGCACGGCCACATCCGCGTCAACGGCGTGAAGTGCAACATTGCTTCGCGTCGCGTGAAGGTCGGCGACGTCATCAGCCTGGGCAACAAGGCCAAGGAAATGGCGCTGATCGTCGAAGCTCAGGCCCTGCCCGAGCGTGACGTTCCCGACTACGTCGCTCAGGACGGCACCGACAAGGTGACCTTCGTTCGCGTTCCCACGCTAGACGAAGTGCCCTACCCGGTGAAGATGGAACCGAACCTGGTCGTCGAGTTCTACTCGCGCTAAGTTTCGGGTCTTCGGGCCAGAAATAGGAAGGGCGGCTCTTCGGAGCCGCCCTTTTTGTTTGTGAGCAATTGTTGCCTTGCGGCGAAGTGCCTGAATTTGCGCCGAGACGAGCGGACTGTCAGGGAACCGACACGGTTTGCAGGCATTGGACCAGCACCATGTCTCGATTCCGATACGTCACTCCGCACCACACCGGTAAATGGTACGCCACGCTCGAAATGGCACAGCGCTTCGCAAGCCGCATCGGCGCCGGTTTCCTTGACTCCCGCTCAGGCCGTTTCGTGGCCTATCCCGAAACGACACTGGAATGCAGCAAGGCCTGACCTGAGGCGGTGGAATCGCCACCGGCTCCATAGCCCTCCGCAGGAAGCTATCGCCCTGCCCCGGTAACCGTGGTTCGCGCCGCCTTGCCGTCCAGCGAGTGAGAGCCTGCCAGGGAAGGTCACACCAGCACATCGTTCCGGCATTGGCGTACGTTGATCCGCTGATCCACCCGTAAGGCGATCACGATCAAGGTGATCCTACCGCAAGGAGCCGGTCACCCTCCGAAGTAATCGCGCCGGAAATCGGCAGCAAAGGCGGCAAAGCGGCTTTCGGCGATAGCGTCGCGCATGGCCTGCATAAGCTGCTGGTAGAACGAGATATTATGCTCGGTCATCAGCATGGAGCCGAGGATCTCGCCCGACTTCACCAAGTGATGCAGGTAGGCGCGGCTGTAGGTCGCGCAGGTCGGGCAATTGCAGCGCTCATCCAGCGGGCCATTGTTTTCCGCATGCTTGGCATTGCGCAAGTTCAGCGGGCCGTTCCACGTGAAGGCCTGCCCGTTGCGGCCGGAACGGCTAGGCAGGACGCAGTCGAACATGTCCACGCCGCGCTCCACCGCGCCGACCAGATCGTCCGGCTTGCCCACGCCCATCAGATAGCGCGGACGGTCCGCCGGCAGCTGCTGCGGTGCGAATTCCAGCGTGGCGAACATCGCCTCCTGCCCCTCGCCCACGGCAAGCCCGCCGATGGCGTAACCGTCGAAGCCGATGTCCGTCAGCGCATCGGCCGATGCCTTGCGCAGTCCTTCATCCAGCGCGCCTTGCTGAATGCCGAACAGCGCCGAATTGGCCGCGTGCTCGCCGCCGCTGTCGAAACCGTCGCGGCTGCGCTTGGCCCAGCGCATCGACATTTCCATGGAGCGGGCGATCACGTCGAGCGGCTGATCGATCTTCGGACACTCGTCGAAGCACATGACGATGTCCGAACCGAGCAGGCGTTGGATCTCCATCGAGCGCTCAGGCGTCAGCAGATGGCGCGAACCGTCGAGGTGGCTGGCGAAAGTCACCCCGTTCTCGGTGATCTTGCGTAAGTCCGACAGGCTCATCACCTGATAGCCACCGCTGTCCGTCAGGATCGGGCGATCCCAGTTCATGAACTTGTGCAACCCGCCCAGCCGCGCCACGCGTTCGGCGCCGGGGCGCAGCATCAGGTGATAGGTATTGCCCAGGATGATGTCGGCGCCAGTGGCGCGCACATCCTGCGGCTTCATCGCCTTCACGGTGGCGGCAGTGCCCACCGGCATGAAGGCGGGCGTGCGGATTTCGCCGCGACGCATCTTGATGACGCCGGTGCGGGCCTTGCCGTCGGTGGCGTGGATGGAGAATTCGAAACGGGGGTTCATGCCCGCCCGTTATCGAATTCAGAAGCCGTAGACCAGCGAGAAGCGCGAGATCGTATCGGTCTTCAGCGTTCCGATGGGCGGCGACGTCTCATGCTCGAACGAATAGGACAGCTTGGCCTTCAGATGCTTCGACATGCCGGCCTCGATTCCGGTGAGCGTCGTGAACGTGCTGTTCCCGGTCTCGATGTAAGAGGAGGCCGTCTGCGTGAACTTCAGCGCATCGTCGAGCGCCCAGGCGAAATCGAACGATGCCAGCGTCGACCAGGTCGTTTCCGCCGGATCGGTGACGTAGATCGTGCGACGGGCAGCCGGCCCCAGTTCCATCGAAAGCGTCAGGTCCTTGCGCTTGATGACGCGGTAGCCAAGCCCGCTCGAAATCGAATAGCGGTCGTAATAACCCTGGATCTTGTTGCTTTCCCACTGCCCGCGCCCGAACGTGAACAGGCCGTCGTTCAGGGTGTAGCGCGCCTGATAGCTGGCCAGGTATTGCTCGCGCGTGACCGCACCACGATCCTTCTGGTAATCGGCCGTGGCCTGGATCGTGTGCTGCCAGTTGATGCCCTTGCGATCGAGGTTCAGCGCACCGCTATAGCCAAAATTACTGGTGTTGCCGGTAGCGCGGAAAGCGCCCAGTTCCACTTTGCCGGTCCAGAGTTCCAGAATGTCCGAATTACGGATGCGCTGCGTTTCGGCATTGGCCTTGGCGGCAAGCTGGCGGGCGGCCTCATCATTGAAGGCCCTCTGCATCGCGCGGATTTCGTCCTTGTCGTACGGCTGCGTGTCGATCGCAACTTTCACGACGGCGGCCACGGTGGCCGAATCGCCGGTGCGCATCGCCGATTCGAGCATCGCCCGCACATTCTCGGCCAGACGCGGCGGGCCGGCGGGAACGAACGGGAGAGCCCAGGGATAGGCCGGCAGCGCGACCGGCACTACCGGCACGATGAACGGCACCACTTCCGGCGCGGGGGGGAGATGAATCAAGGGCTGCGCCTGTGCCGGGACGGCAGCGAACAGCAGTGGCAGACCCATCAAACGCATCGACATAACAATCAAGTATCCACTCAGATCCTTGCCCCGTCAGGCTGCCTCCCCTCAGCCGTTCAATTCGGGCCCTAGCCCGTCAGGCGCGCAAACGCCAACCCGTCCGGAAAATCCACGCGATCAGGATCACGCACGCCGCCAGAAAGCTCAGCGTCATCGCCAGCGAAATGAAGATCGGAAAGTCCGACTTGCCGTAGAAGCACCAGCGCAGCCCGTTCACCAGATAGACGACCGGATTGATCATCGCCACCGAGCGCCACGGTTCCGGCAGCATGTCGATCGAATAGAACGTGCCGCCCAGAAACGTCAGCGGCACCATGAACAGGGCCGGGACGATACCCAGCTTCTCGAAACTGTCCGCCCAGATGCCCAGAATGAAGCCGAAGAGCGAAAACGTGGCCGAAACCAGCAGGATGAAGCCCAGCGTATAGAACGGATGGACGATCGTGTAATCGACGAAGAAGGTCGCCGTCGTCAGGATGATTGCGGCCAGGATCAGCGACTTGGTGGCCGCCGCGCCGACGAAGCCGATCAAGGTCTCACCCACGCCCACCGGGGCGGAGAGCAGTTCGTAGATCGCGCCGGTGAAGCGCGGCATGTAGATGCCGAAGCTGCCGTTGGAGACGCTCTCCGCCAGCAGGGTGAGCAGCAGCAGGCCCGGCACGATGAAGGCGCCGTAGTTCACATCGCCCATGCCCGAAGGCATCCGCCCGCCGATCGCGGCGCCGAAGACGACGAAATAGAGCACCGTCGTCAGCACCGGCGCCAGGATGGACTGCATCGCCGTGCGCAGGGCGCGCATCACTTCGCGCTTGTAGATGGTCCAGGTGCTGCGTGCGTTGAAGGCGATCATGCCGCCGCTCCTTCCAGAAGATCGACGAAGATGTCTTCAAGGCTCGATTCGCGGATGTCGATCGAGGTGTAGTCGATGCCGGCGCCGACCAGGCGCTTGGTCAGTTCAGCCACTTCCGCCTTGCCCTGCCCGGATCCGTCACCACCGCGATAGACCAGTTCCTGCCCGTCTTCGGCCAGCGAGACGTTCAGCCCTTCAAGCACCGGAGGCACGGCCGAGAGCGGCGCGGCAAGCGCGATGTGCGCTTCCGTGCGGCCCAGCCGCTTCATCAGCGAGCGCGTTTCCTCCACCATGCGGATGCGGCCATCCTGGATGATGCCCACGCGATCGGCCATTTCCTCGGCTTCTTCGATGTAGTGGGTGGTAAGGATGATCGTGGTGCCGCGATCGCGAAGCTGGGCGATCTGGGCCCACATGTCGCGGCGCAGTTCCACGTCCACGCCGGCGGTCGGCTCGTCCAGGAACAGCAGTTCGGGTTCATGCGCCAGAGCCTTGGCGATCAGCACGCGGCGCTTCATCCCGCCGGAGAGCGCGCGGATCTGGTCGTTTCGCTTTTCCCAAAGGCTCAGCGCGCGCAGGATTTCCTCGATCCGCGCCGGATCGGGCGCCAGGCCGAAGAGACCGCGCGAATAGTTCACCGAATGGATCACGGTCTCGAACATGTCGGTCGCCAGTTCCTGCGGAACCAGACCGACCTTGGCGCGCAGGCGGCGCCAATGGCGACCCATATCCTCACCGAACGCCCGGATCGTGCCGCCCGAAGGCCGCACCAACCCGCAGACGGCGCCGATCAGCGTCGTCTTGCCGGCACCGTTGGGGCCGAGCAGAGCGAAAATCTCGCCCTTGTTGATCGCAAGGTCGACACCGTGCAGTGCGGTGAAGCCGCTGTCATAGGTCTTTGTCAGACCTTCAATTTCGAGAATGGCATCCATGGACCGCGTGATGCGCGAAACCGATGACGGTTCCAAGTCCCTTCACGGCAAAAGAATGCTCGAATCCCCATAGGAATAGAAACGATAGCCGTCCGCGATGGCATGGGCGTAGACCGCCTGCATCCGTTCCAGCCCCATCAGCGCCGAAACCAGCATGAACAGCGTGGATTTGGGCAGGTGGAAATTGGTCATCAGCCCGTCGATCGCCTTGAAGCGGTATCCGGGGGTGATGAAGATCGCGGTGTCGCCTTCGAAGGGACGGATCACGCCGTCCTCTCCGGTAGCGCTTTCCAACAGGCGCAGGCTGGTGGTGCCCACGGCGATCACCCGGTTGCCTGCCGCCCGCGCGGCGTTGAGCCGGTCCGCCGTCGCCTGATCGATGCTGCCCCATTCGGCGTGCATCTTGTGGTCCTGCGTATCGTCGGCCTTCACCGGCAGGAACGTGCCCGCGCCCACATGCAGCGTCAGCGTTTCGCGCAGCACGCCGGCCGCCTCCAGCCGCTCCATCAGTTCGGGCGTGAAATGGAGCGAGGCGGTGGGCGCCGCGACCGCACCGTCCTTATCCGCAAACATCGTCTGGTAATCGCTGCGGTCCGCTTCGTCGGTGTCGCGCTTGCCGGCGATGTAGGGGGGCAGCGGCATCCGCCCTGCCCGCTCCAGCAGCACTTCCACCGGCTCGTCGCCTTCGAACAGCAGAATCCAGCTGCCGTCGTCCAGCCGCTCTTCGGCGATGGCCGTGACCCCGGCAGGAAATTCGATGCGGTCGTTCGGCTTCAGCCGCTTGGCATTGCGCACGAAAGCCTGCCAGCGGCGCAAGTCGACGCGCTTGTGCAGCGTGGCGCCGATCTTCGCCTCTCCGCGCCGGCCCTCAAGCTGTGCGGGAATGACGCGAGTGTCGTTGAACACCAGCACGTCGCCGGGGCGCAGGATGTCGGGAAGCTCGTGGACGTGGCGATCGACCAGCGGGCCTTCGCCAGCCCCTTCCACCACCAGCATCCGCGCGGAATCGCGCGGGCGGGCGGGGCGCAGGGCAATATTCTCTGGCGGCAGATCGAAATCGAAAAGGTCAACGCGCATGGCGCGCGTCTAGGCGCGCGCCATCGTCAAGTCACCCTCTTTCGGGGAAATCAGTTCGACTTCGACTTGCTCAGCTGATCGGCCGTGATCGTCGAGGCTGCCGGAACGGCAGGCGCAGCTGGCGGCGGCGCCTTGTTCTCGGAAGCCATCGATGCCTGGATGATCTTGGTCGGGTTCGCGGGCGGCTCGCCGCGCTGGATCGCGTCGACGTATTGCATGCCGCTGATCACGCGGCCGAACACCGTGTACTTGTGATCGAGCGAGAAGCGCGGATAGAACACGATGAAGAACTGGCTGTTCGCGCTGTTCGGATCGTTCGTGCGGGCCATCGCCACGGTGCCGCGCACATGCGGCATCGCGTTGAATTCCGACTGAAGATCGGGAAGCTTGGAGCCGCCCTGGCCGGTTCCCGTCGGGTCACCGGTCTGCGCCATGAAGCCGTCGATCACGCGGTGGAAGATCTGGCCGTTGTAGAAGCCCTGCTGGGTCAGCGTCTTGATACGCTCCACGTGATGCGGCGCCCACTGCGGCATCAGGCGAATGGCAACGCGCCCGCCGTCGGACAGATCCAGCAGCAGCACGTTTTCAGGTTCGTGGCTGATGTCGGGGTCAACGATGGTGGGCAGAACCGTCGGGATCGGCACGGCAGCAGGCGCGGGAGCCGGCGCTTCCTTCTTCTTGGCCATCGCAGGCGTAGCCGCCAGCGCAAGGCCGATCATTGTCGTGGCAAGAGTCTGGCGAAACGTCATCGATTACTCACAGAAGGAAGCCGTGCAGGCTCGCGGCGATAGAGCGCGCGGGCTGACGTGACAATGAATGAATTTGTCGCAAGCGTTCTCAGTAGTCGCCCTGAAGACCTTGAGCGGCAATGCGGGCAACAACGTCCTCGCGCACGGCGGGACTGACGAAGCGGGAAATATCGCCGCCGAACGTGGCGATTTCCTTGACCAGCTTCGAAGCGATCGGCTGAAGGCCGACATCGGCCATCAGGAACACGGTTTCGATGTTCGGGTTCAGCTGCTGATTCATCCCGGCCATCTGGTATTCGTACTCGAAATCCGCCACGGCGCGCAGGCCACGCACGATCACCGTCGCACCCTGCTTCTGCGCGAACTTCATCAGCAGCGCGTTGAAACCGACCACGGTCACGTTGTCGATCCCCATGGCCGCGGCTTCGCGCGCGACCATGGCCATGCGCTCTTCAGGCGTGAAGAGCGGGTTCTTGGACGGATTGGTCGTCACGCCGATGATCAGCCGATCCACCAGCTTGGAACCGCGCCGGATGATATCGGCATGGCCCAGCGTGATCGGATCGAAAGTGCCGGGATAGACCCCGATTCGTTCAGACATTTTTACCCCGCTCCGCGCCCCTTCCCGGGCGATCTAGTTCCGCGTCAGAATTCCGCGTTATCGACGTAATGAATTGCAGGTGTGGCCGAAGGATGGCGCCGACTGATGGCAATTGCATCCTCCCGACTGCCGGCAATCAGAAGTGTCAGCAGCAGCGAAGCACGGATCAATGATCCCGCTCAACGATGTAACGTGCCACCGCCCTCAGCAGATCGGCCTCCTTGCCGTGCTGAGCGAGGTGACCGATGGCCTGTTCCACCAGCATCCGCGCCTGTTCGCGGGCACGTTCGGGGCCCAGCAGTGAGACGAAAGTCTCCTTGCCGGCCGCCGCGTCCTTGCCCACTGCCTTGCCGGCGACTTCGGCATTCCCCTCATGATCGATGAGATCGTCGGCAATCTGGAAAGCCAACCCGATGTCGCGGGCATATCCGCGCAGATGCGTGCGGCCTTCGGGCGGAATGCGGCCCAGGATCGCGCCCATCTCCACCGACGCCGCCAGCAACGCGCCCGTCTTGAGCTGCTGAAGCCGGGTGACCGTCTGCAGATCGAACTCGCTGTTTTCGGCAACGAGGTCCATCATCTGCCCGCCGGCCATGCCCTGCGCGCCACTGGCATGGGCCAGTGCCTGAACAAGCTCGATCCGCGTGAACGGATCGGCGCTGGTGCCCGGATCGCCCAGCACTTCGAACGCGAAGGAAAGCAGGGAATCGCCAGCCAGAACGGCCGTCGCTTCATCATAGGCGATGTGGACGGTCGGCTTGCCATGGCGCAGGGCGTCATCGTCCATGCACGGCAGATCGTCGTGGATCAGCGAATAGGCATGGATCGATTCGACCGCGATGGCGGCTCGAATCGCCGCTTCTCGAACGACGCCGTACATTTCGGCAACCCCGGTCAGCAGCAGCGGCCGCAGCCGCTTTCCGCCGCCGATCGCCGCGTAGCGCATCGCCTCGATCAGGCGGCCACGCGCATCGTCCGGCACTGGTAGCAATGCATCGAAAGCGCGGTCGATCTCGTCCGCAATCCTCGCCAGCCCTTCGGCCAGCAGCGGGTCGCTCACCACGACCTCGGTCACGGTATCAGCGATCCGCCGCGTCGAACGGCTGAACGCCGGTCGGCACACCGTCGGGCCCTGCAACGATTCGCTCGATACGGGCCTGCGCGGCGTCGAGCCGCTTCTGACAGTGCTGCCGCAACCGCTCGCCCTTTTCGTAAAGCGTGATCGAATCCTCAAGCGGCACGTCGCCGCTTTCAAGGCGCCGCACGATACCCTCAAGCTCGCGCAGCGCGTCTTCGAAGCTCAGGCTTTCGATGGTTTCTGTATCTTCGACCATCGCCCAGCAATGGCCCTGCCGCATCACACGGTCAAGGGAGCAATCCGCGCTTTTCCGGTTTCCTTGCCGATGGTTGCCGGAAGCGGCGGCTCGCTACCGGGAAACACCCTATTTTCGCGCTATTGCGCTGGCTCTTCCTGGTAAATGTAGGTCTTGAAGGTGGACATCGTATCGGTCCAGAATTCCAGCGTATCCAGGAACAGCGCCTGGCTCATCCCGCCCTCGTCCAGATCGAGGTCGTACTGGATCACGCAGTCCTTGTCGCTATCCACCAGCGGCGTGACGAAGCGGTACTTCTGGGCGAAGGTGTTCATCGTATCGAGGGTGCAATGCGTCGCCTCGGTCCATCCGGCATAGAACTGCACGCTGGTGCAATCGGCGCCTTCGGTGCAGCCGTAGAACATGATCGTGAAGTTCGATCCTGAAGACGCGCTTTTGATCAGCGGGTCTCCGGTCGAATCCTTCGACAGTTGCGCGCGGTATCCGGCATCCTGCAGTGCCTTCACGATGCTGTCCGGAGACTTGGCAGTGACCATCTGCGTCTCGGCCTTCGCGTCAGCCGGGGCCTGCGCCGCCTGCGCGGTGCCTGCGGCCACCAGCCCGTATACCATGACGAGAGCTGCAAAGATTTTCCGCATAAATCCCCTGAATCATTCGGACAATCGCTATCCTTCGTGTGACACATCGCCCCTGCGCCCGAAAGTGAAAGTTGATGTCAGGGTCCGTGCCGTCTAGCGCTCTGCGACGGACATGGCTAAGGCGCCTCGCATGAGCGGAATCACCCCTGACGTCGTCGAGGCGCATGGCCTCAATCCCGAAGAATACGAGCGCGTTCTGAACGCCCTTGGTCGAGAGCCGAACCTTGTCGAACTCGGCATCTTCTCGGTCATGTGGTCGGAGCATTGCTCGTACAAGTCGAGCCGCTTCCACCTGAAGAAGCTGCCGACCAAGGCCCCCTGGGTCATCTGCGGCCCGGGTGAGAACGCCGGCGTGATCGACATCGGCGATGGACAGGCTGCCATCTTCAAGATGGAAAGCCACAACCACCCCAGCTACATCGAGCCTTTCCAGGGCGCGGCCACCGGCGTCGGCGGCATTCTGCGCGACGTCTTCACCATGGGCGCCCGCCCGGTCGCCAACATGAACGCGCTGCGCTTTGGCCGCCCCGATCACCCGAAGATGAAGCACCTTGTGCAGGGCGTGGTCGAGGGCATCGGCTCCTACGGCAACTGCGTGGGCGTGCCCACCGTCGGCGGCGAAACCAACTTCCACAAGGCGTATGACGGCAACATCCTCGTCAACGCCATGACCGTGGGCGTCGCCGAGACGGACAAGATCTTCTACTCGGCCGCCACGGGTCTGGGTAACCCGATCGTCTACGTCGGTTCGAAGACCGGCCGCGACGGCATCCACGGCGCCACCATGGCCTCGGCCGACTTCGACGAGAATTCGGACGAGAAGCGCCCGACCGTGCAGGTGGGCGACCCCTTCACCGAAAAGCTGCTGATCGAGGCCTGCCTCGAACTCATGGCCACCGACGCCATCGTCGCGATCCAGGACATGGGTGCTGCCGGTCTCACCTCCTCGTCGGTCGAAATGGCCAGCAAGGGCGGCGCTGGCATTCGCCTGAACATGAACAACGTGCCCTGCCGCGAAGAGGCGATGACGCCTTACGAGATGATGCTCTCGGAAAGCCAGGAGCGCATGCTCATGGTGCTTCAGCCCGGCAAGGAAGCCATGGCCGAGGCGATCTTCAAGAAGTGGGAACTCGATTTCGCCGTAATCGGCGAAGTGACCGATACCGGCCACATGGTTCTGGAATTCAACGGCGAAGTGGTCTGCGACATTCCGCTGGGCCCGCTGGCCGACGATGCACCGGAATACGAGCGCCCCTACGTCACGCCTGAGGAATACAAGGCCTGGGCCAAGGTTCCGGCTATGGGCGACGTGGCGGAAAGCGCCGACGTGGGCGCCGACCTGCTCAAGCTGATGGGCACGGTCGACCTCGCTTCGCGCAAATGGATCTGGGAGCAGTACGACAGCCAGGTCGGCGGCGACACGATGCAGAAGTCCGGCGGCGACGCGGCCGTGGTGCGCATCCACAATACGCCAAAGGCGCTGGCGATCAGCACCGACTGCTCGCCCCGCTATTGCTATGCCGATCCCTACGAGGGCGGCAAGCAGGCCGTGGCCGAAACCTATCGCAACATCAGCGCAGTCGGCGGCCTTCCGCTCGCCATCACCAACTGCCTGAACTTCGCGAACCCGCAGCGCCCTGAAATCATGGCGCAGATCGTCGGCTGCCTGAACGGCATGGGCGATGCCTGCCGCGCGCTCGACTATCCGATCGTTTCGGGCAACGTCTCGCTCTACAACGAGTCGAAGGCGACCGGCGGCGGCTCGGCGATCCTGCCGACCCCTGCCATTGGCGGCGTAGGCCTGCTGGCCGACCATGAGAAGATGGCGACCGTCGCGTTCAAGAACGCCGGCGACGACGTCTTCCTGCTCGGCAGCAAGGGTTCGCACCTCGGCCAGTCGATCTGGCTGCGCGAGATCGCCGGTCAGGAAGCCGGTGACGCGCCGAAGGTCGACCTCAAGATCGAAGCCGAGAACGGCGCCTCGATCCGCGACTGGATCGCGGCCGGCAAGGTCACCGCCGTGCACGACGTCAGCGATGGCGGCCTGCTCGTCGCGCTGGCCGAAATGGCGCTGGCCAGCGGTCTTGGCGTCGAACTCGACGCCGCGCTGACCACGGCGGAAGCCTTCGGCGAAGACCAGTCGCGTTACGTCGTCACGGCCAAGGCCGGCACCGCCCTGCCCGGCGCGGTGAAGATCGGCACTGTCGGCGGCACCAAGGTTGCCGGCGTCGAAATCGCCGCCCTGAAGCAGGCCAACGAAGCCTTCTTCAAGGACTGGATGGAAGCCTGATCCGGTGCCAGCGGGATACTCCAGTACTCCGCTGGCCCAGAAACTATCGCTGAAGCCCGCCTCACCGTCTGGTTTCACGACATGCCCGAGAGCGTGTTCGTGGACATCGGTGAGGCCGGGCTTCGGATTCTGCCCGAGCCTTCGCCGGGCCTGCAGGCCGCGCACATTTTCACGACAAGTCACGCCGAGATGGAGAGCCTGCTCTCCGGTTTGCGCCGCACGATTGCCCCGGACGGTTTCGTCTGGGTGAGTTGGCCCAAGAAGGCATCCAAGGTCCCCACCGACATCACCGAGGATACGATCCGCGAAGTCTGCCTGCCGATGGGCTGGGTGGATGTGAAAGTCTGCGCGGTGGACGCGGTGTGGTCCGGCCTGAAGCTGATGATCCGCAAGGAACTGCGCTAGGCAGCGTTCGTAAAGCGTATACGTCCCCACTCCCCACCGACCTCCCCGCCAATAAAACACTCCGTCATCCCCGCGAAGGCGGGGATCCCGCTTGTTCTTCGCGGCAAGGAGGAAAGGAAGCGGGGGCCCCGCCTTCGCGGCGACGACATGTTGTGACGCGCAGCCAATTGCCGATCGATCCGCAATTCCGCCGCGAATTCACCCGCCGGTGGACGACGCCAGCACATTCACCGTCAGCGCCAGAATGCCAAGGTTGAATGCAAACGCGAACAACCCGTGAAACGTGGACACGCGCCGCACGCTCGTTTGCGTGATCTCGATATCGGCAGTCTGGCAGGTCATGCCGATCACGAAGGCAAAGTTCACGAAATCGGAAAAGTCCGGCACGCAGTCGCCGGGAAAATCCAGCCCCTCATGATCCCCGCCAGCGCGTGACGAGTAGTAGAGCCGCGCATAGTGGAAGGCGTAGATCAGATTGACGAACGTCCAGCAGGACAGCAGCGTCACGACCAGCAGCGCGATCTCGCCCGCCTTCAGGCTCTTGTTGTCGAGAACCAGCGTACCCAGCGCGGCAAGGATCACGGAAGTGATCACCGCCGTCAGCATCAGCAGCATGATCTGGCCGGCATCGTCCCGCCTGGCCTGCCGACGCATGATATCGGCATTTCCGTGGCGCCAGAGCGGCACGCAAGACAATACGAAGGCAATCACGCCAAGGTCGAACGCCGTGACTATCGCCTCTACGGCTGGCGCCAACGAAAGCAGCGGAACGACCGATATCGCCATCACGCCCAGAAACAACAGATAGCGGGGGTGCGACAGCCGGCTGAAGATCGTATCCCGCTCACCGGCCATTCGCATTCCCCCGCTTATCTATGGCCGGATCAGACCCGAACCCACTCCTGCTCGTCAATACCCAGCAGACGCAACACGCTGGTCAGGTCGCCCCGGTCGATCCAGCCATTGGCCGCCGCACGCGCCTTGGGCTTGGCGTGATAGGCAATGCCGTAAGTCGCCGCTTCCAGCATCGGAATATCGTTGGCGCCGTCACCGGTGGCAAGGCTGGTGACATCGCCGCCCAGCATCTCGATCTCGGCGAGCAGCGTCGCCTTCTTGACGGTGCTGTCGACGATCGGGCCATCGAGCCCGCCCGTCAGCTTGCCATCCTCGACCGCCAGACGGTTGCCGACGACATATTCGAAGCCCAGCGAAGCCGCGACCGGATCGGCGAAGTGATGGAAGCCGCCGGTCACCAGCACGGTGCGGCAGCCGAACTTCTTCAACGTCTCCACCAGCGTGCGTGCACCCGGCATCGGGCGGATGCGACTGGCAAGGCATTCCTCGATCGCATCGACCGAAAGGCCCTTGAGCAGGCCGACACGCTCACGCAGCGCCTGTTCGAAATCGAGCTCGCCCTGCATCGCCCGCTCGGTGATGTCGGCAATGCGCTCCTTCAGACCGGCGAAGTCGCCCAGTTCATCGATGCATTCCTGCCCGATCATGGTCGAATCCATGTCGGAGATGAACAGGCCGGGGATCACCGGCTCATGATCGCAGACAAGGCCGTCGGTCGGCGCGAAATGGTCATCCAGCGCCTTGCGCAGTGCCGCGGCATCGCTGTCCGGAGAGGCGATCTGCATCGTCTGTTCGCAGAAATCGAGCATCTCCGCCGAAGCGAGCCGCACGCCGCTCTCTTTCATTTCGGCACGGGCCGCATCGATTCTTGCCGAGAGGTGGTCCGGTTCTGCTATCAGCCGCGCAATGAGCACTGCGAATTCCCTTGAAGCTGCGTATGAAAATTCCACTGGCAGGCCTGCCGACGACAGCAGGCCACCGCTCGCGCTAATCGCAGGGCCAACCGCGAGCGGCAAGAGCGATTGTGCCGTCCGGCTAGGCCAAGAGCTAGAACGGCGCGGTCGTCGCGCCGTCGTGGTCAATGCCGACAGTTCCCAGGTCTATGCCGATCTGGCGGTCCTGAGCGCCCGCCCTTTGCCCGATGAAATGGGCGGGATCGAACATCGCCTGTTCGGCGCGTGGGACGGCGCAACCAGCTGTTCCGCCGCCGACTGGGCCAAGGCGGCGCGCGAAACCATCGCCGCAATCCATGCCGAAGGCGCGGTGCCGATCCTGGTCGGCGGCACTGGCCTCTATATCCGCACCCTGCTGGACGGCATCGCCCCGGTGCCGGAAATCGACGCGGCCGTGCGGGAGGCCGCGCGCGCCCTGCCCGTGTCCGAAGCCTATGCCGCGCTCCAGATCGAAGACCCGGAACGCGCCGCCCGCCTCGCCCCTGCCGACTCGGCCCGTATCGCGCGCGCGCTTGAAGTCGTCCGCTCCACCGGAAAGCCGCTTGCGCACTGGCAGGCGGAACTGACCGGTGGGATCGGTCACACCCTCGGCCTGTTCCCGGTCGTGCTCCTGCCCGAACGGCAGGCGCTCTATCGCCGCTGCGACTTGCGCTTCGAACGCATGATCGAACGCGGCGCGCTGGGCGAAGTGGAGGCTCTGCTGGCCCGCAATCTCGATCCAGACCTGCCGGTCATGCGCGCTATCGGCGTGCCCGAACTGGCAGGAGTCGTGCGCGAGGAATGGAGCCTGGATGACGCCATCGCCCGCGGCTCTCAAGCGACCCGCAATTACGCCAAGCGTCAGTTCACCTGGCTCCGTCACCAGCCCCCGCAAGAATGGGTCAGGCTTGAGTACGAAAATTTCGATCAAAAAACTCTTGAAGATAGATTATTTCAGGTTATGGGGTTGACGTAACATTTTCGTCCCCCTAGAGCCCGCATCGTCCTGCCGTGGAAGTGATGCAGGAGGAGAGGGAGACCCGGCACGGCGTCCGTCGTGTCGGGTCGGTTTCATTATAGTGCGCGAAACGGCGTACTAAGTGTTGTGTCATGCGGCAAAGAGCGTATCGAGCCGCAACATTCGAAGGCGCCCTACCCCCGGGGTCTGCCGAGAGTCGTAAAGGAACGTATTGTGACTGAAGAGCGCAGCGGCGCGAACATCCTGGTCGAAAGCCTGGTCAAGCAGGGAGTCGAATTCGTATTCGGTTACCCTGGCGGCGCCGTGCTACCGATCTACGATGCCCTCTTCGGTGACGAGCGACTTAGGCACATCCTCGTGCGTCACGAGGCTGGTGCGGCTCACGCGGCCGAGGGTTATGCGCGTTCGACCGGCAAGCCCGGCGTCGTGCTGGTCACGTCCGGCCCGGGCGCGACCAATGCCGTCACCGGCATTGCCGATGCCTTCATGGATTCGATTCCGCTGGTCGTCATTACCGGACAGGTCCCCACCGGGCTGATCGGTTCGGACGCGTTCCAGGAAGCCGATACCGTCGGCATCTCGCGCCACTGCACCAAGCACAACTATCTCGTGAAGGATCCGGCAGACCTTGCCGCGATCATCGACGAGGCGTTCGAAATCGCCACCACCGGCCGCCCCGGCCCGGTGCTGATCGATATTCCCAAGGACGTGCAGATCGCGATGGCCCCGTGGCACGAAGGCCCGGTCCAGCGGCGCAAGCGCTACGATCCGCGCACCGAAGGCACGAGCGACGAAATCGCCGAAGCGGTCGAGATGATCGCCAGGGCCAAGGCTCCGGTGCTCTACACCGGCGGCGGCGTCATCAACTCCGGCCCGCGCGCCACTGCGCTGCTGCGTGAGCTTCAGGAAAAGACCGGCGCGCCGGTTACCTCCACGCTGATGGGCCTTGGCGCCTTCCCGGCCGACCATGCCGACTGGCTGGGTATGCTGGGCATGCACGGCACCTACGAAGCCAATCTGGCGATGAACCAGGCCGATCTCGTGATCTGCGTCGGCGCGCGTTTCGATGACCGCGTGACCGGCCGCCTCGACGCATTCGCGCCGAATTCGAAGAAGATCCACATCGACATCGACCGCGCCTCTATCAACAAGACCGTGCGCGTCGACCTGCCGATCATCGGCGACTGCGCGACCGTTCTGGCGCAGATCCTTGAGCTGTGGGGCAACCGCAAGCCGCAGGATCTGGCGCCGTGGAAGGCGCGTGTCGAAACGTGGCGTGAGAAGAAGAGCCTCTCCTTCCCGGAGAATCGCAACGCGATCATGCCGCAGCTCGCGATCCAGCGCCTGTTCGAACTGAGCAAGGACAAGGATCCGATCATCTCGACCGAGGTGGGCCAGCATCAGATGTGGGCGGCCCAGCACTTCCACTTCTTCGGTCCGAACAAGTGGCTGACCTCGGGCGGTCTCGGCACGATGGGCTATGGCCTGCCTGCCGCGATCGGCGCGCAGCTTGGCAATCCGGACAGCCTCGTCGTCGATATCGCCGGCGATGCCTCGATCCAGATGAACATCCAGGAACTGGGCACCGCCACGCAGTATCGCCTGCCGGTGAAGATCTTCATCCTCAACAACGAGTGGATGGGCATGGTCCGCCAGTGGCAGGAACTCACTTATGAGAGCCGCTACTCGCAGTCCTATTCGGACAGCCTGCCGGACTTCGTGAAGCTGGCCGAGGCATACGGCTGGAAGGGTATCCGCATCGAGAACGAGAGCGAACTCGATGCCGGCATCCAGGCGATGATCGACTACGACGGCCCCGTCATCGTCGATTGCCTGGTCGCCAAGGAATCCAACTGCTTCCCGATGATCCCCTCGGGCGCATCGCATGTCGAAATGATCCTCTACGGCGATACCGTCGCCGGCACGATGGACGATGCCGCCAAGGCGCTGGTCTGAGACCGCGAGAGATCAGAGAAAAATCATGATGCATATCAAGCACGAAGCCGAGGAACGGCACGTCCTGACCGTGACGGTCGACAACGAGGCCGGCATTCTCGCCAAGATCGCGGGCCTGTTCACCGCGCGCGGCTACAACATCGACAGCCTGACCGTGGCCGACATTACCGAGAACCACTCGGTAAGCCGCATCACCATCGTGACGCACGGCCCGCCCAGCCAGATCGACCAGATCCACGCCCAGCTTGAGCGTCTGGTGCCGGTGCACAAGGTGACCGATCTTACCGAAGTCGGCCCTTACGTGCAGCGCGAACTGGCACTGATCAAGGTGACGGGCGTGGGCGAAAAGCGGGTGGAAGCCCTGCGCATCGCCGACGTGTTCCGCGCCCGCCCGGTGGACACCACCACCAGCAGCTTCATTTTCGAACTGACCGGCGCACCGGACAAGATCGACAGTTTCGTGGCGCTGATGCGCGAACTCGGCCTTGTCGAGGTCGGCCGCACCGGCATCGTCGCCATGATCCGTGGGCCCGAAGGCGCCTGACGGAAACCCATACCTCCAGCCCCTGAAAGACTTGGGCGCTGGAATTGAACCACGCGCTGCAAGGCGCACCCCAAATCCGGCCCAGCCTCTCAAGCGATCGAGGGGCCGGGTCCTCGAAAGGATAGTACGATGAAGGTCTATTACGACGCCGATTGCGACATCAACCTGATCACCAGCAAGAAGGTCGCGATCCTCGGCTACGGCAGCCAGGGCCACGCCCACGCGCAGAACCTGCGCGATTCGGGCGTCAAGGAAGTGGCCATCGCGCTGCGTCCGGGTTCGCCCTCTGCCAAGAAGGCTGAAGGCGCCGGCTTCAAGGTGCTCGCCAACGCCGAAGCGGCCGCATGGGCCGACGTTCTCATGATCCTCGCCCCCGACGAGCATCAGGCCGCGATCTACGCCGCCGACATTCATGAGAACCTGAAGCCCGGCGCGGCGCTGGCCTTCGCCCACGGCCTGAACGTCCACTTCGGCCTGATCGAGCCCCGCGCCGACATCGACGTGATCATGATCGCGCCGAAGGGCCCGGGCCACACCGTTCGCGGCGAATACGTGAAGGGCGGCGGCGTGCCCTGCCTCGTCGCGATCCACCAGGACGTGACCGGCAACGCGCAGGACGTGGCTCTGGCCTACGCTTCGGGCGTCGGCGGCGGCCGTTCGGGCATCATCGAAACCAACTTCCGCGAGGAATGCGAAACCGACCTGTTCGGTGAGCAGGCCGTGCTCTGCGGCGGCACCACCGCGCTGGTCCAGGCTGGCTTCGAAACGCTGGTGGAAGCCGGCTACGCGCCGGAAATGGCCTACTTCGAATGCCTCCACGAGCTGAAGCTGATCGTCGACCTGATGTATGAAGGCGGCATCGCCAACATGCGCTACTCGATCTCGAACACCGCCGAATACGGCGACATCAAGACCGGTCCGCGCATCATCACCGAAGAAACCAAGAAGGAAATGAAGCGCGTTCTGGAAGATATCCAGTCGGGCCGCTTCGTGAAGGACTTCGTGCTGGACAACCGCGCCGGCCAGCCGGAACTGAAGGCTTCGCGCATCGCCGCCAAGCGTCACCCGATCGAGGAAACCGGCTCGAAGCTGCGCGCCATGATGCCCTGGATCGGCGCCAACGCGCTGGTGGACAAGGAAAAGAACTGATCGGATTTTAATCCGGTTACGCAATTCCCCGTTTGACGGTGAAGCGAAGGCGGCGCAGAAATGCGCCGCCTTTTTCTTTGCCTTAATGGGAGTTGCCCATGCGTCCTTCGTTCATTGCGTTCCCGCTTGCCGTCGCAGCCGCTATCGCAGCCCCCGTCATTGCCCAGCCCGGCCCCGGTGGCCCCGGCGGCCGGATGGAAATGCTTCACGGCGCCGGCACTCCGGCCGATGTGAAAGCCGGCACTTACGCGGTTGAGCCCGCGCATACGCAGGTAACCTTCAGCGTCTCGCACATGGGCATTTCGCCTTTCGCCGGCACCTTCTCCGGTGCCAGCGGCTCGATGACGCTCGATCCCAAGAACCTTGGCGCCACCAAGCTCAGCGTCACCATCCCCACCTCGTCGGTGCAGACGACCAGTTCCAAGCTTTCCGAAGAACTCGTCAGCGCCGACTGGCTGGACGCCGCCAAGTTCCCCACCGCGACCTTTGTCGCCACCTCGGTCACGCCGCGCGGGCCTGACTCGGCGGCGATCGACGGTACCCTGACGCTCCACGGCGTCAGCAAGCCGATCACGATCATGGCGCATTTCTTCGGCGCCGCCGCAAACCCGATGAGCAAGAAGGACTCCATCGGCTTCCTCGCTCGCGCGATGATCAAGCGTTCGGATTTCGGCGTTTCCAAGTACGTGCCGCTGGTCTCGGACGAAACGGTGCTGGTCATCAACGCCGCCTTCGAAAAGCAGTAACTTTTCGCGCCGTGCGGGCCGTCATCGACTGTTGCGGCATTTTGTAGCATTCTCCCTTCAGGCAAAATTCCGATGGGAGAATGGCATGATGCGCAAATCGACCACGATGATGGCCCTCACCGCAGGCCTGATGGCCCTTTCCGCCTGCACCACCGCCAAGAACGATAAAGTGGCCGAAACCACGCCCCCGGCGGAAGCCCCGCCCTCAATGGAACCCAATTGCGGTGCCGAGCAGTACGCCGCCTATATCGGCCAGCCTGCCAGCGACGAAGTGATCGCCGCCATCACCCGGTCGCGCGGGGACAAGCCGATGCGCGTCATCAAGCCGGGCATGGCCGTGACGATGGACTACATGCCGGAGCGGCTGAACGTGCAGGTGGGCGATGACGGGAAGATCAAGGGCTTCAACTGCACCTGATTCCCGGGCCAAACTCTGCCGCTGCACCTTGATCCTGATCCCTGCCTCATCCAAGCATGAGGACAGGTGATCAGCAGGGGCCCGCATGACCGAAGCCAACGATATCGAACGCGAAGACAGCCTGACGCGCGTGGAGGCGTTTTCCGACGGCGTTCTGGCGATCATCATCACCATCATGGTGCTGGAACTGAAGACCCCGGTGACCGAAGGGCTTTCGGCGCTCTGGCCGCTATGGCCGATCTTCATCGCCTATGTGCTGAGCTATGCCTACGTCGCGATCTACTGGGTGAACCATCACCGCCTGCTCAGCCATGCCCGCGTGGTGACGAGCGGACTCCTTTGGGCGAACATGCTGCTGCTGTTCACCCTGTCACTGATCCCCTTCTCCACCGCCTATCTGGGTGAGCATCACTTCAGCCGCGAAGCGACGCTGCTCTATCTGGTTACCATGACGGTGCCGGCGCTCGCCTACGTCCTGCTGCAGGGCCGGATCGCCGCCACCGGCGCGCGAACCTCGGCCAGTCGCCGCTATCACAAGGCGTCGCACCGCAAGGGACTGGCCGCGGCGGCGGTCTACGCCCTTGGCATTCCGCTGACTTTCGTATCGCCCTGGCTGGGCGTTGCCTGCGCGGCGCTGGTCGCGGTGTTCTGGATGCTGCCGTGGAGCGGGCTGGACCGCCTGTTCCTCGATCGCCACCCGCCCGCCTGACGAACTTGCGGGGTTTGCCGGCAAGTTTGTTGCGCCGCGAACCCCATAGATCGCAACAGGATGGGCCTTTTCGCTTTACAAGCATCCACTCAATGCGCATAGGCACCCGCATGATCTTTCGTCTTGGCCTTACCCTGCGACTTACACGCCCTTGGGCGTGAGTTGACGCGTCGGTCCTGCGGCGCGCTCGGCGCTCAAGGGGACCCTGCCAGAACGGGCCGGAATATCGGCCCACCCGACGAAGACGAAAATCCGAGCGAGAATACCCATGACCATGCTGCAAGACCCTTCGGTCAAGTACCGCCCTTTCCCGCAGATCGACCTGCCGAACCGCCAGTGGCCCTCGCAGGTCATCACCAAGGCGCCGCGCTGGCTCTCTACCGACCTGCGCGACGGCAATCAGGCGCTGATCGATCCGATGGGCGCGGAGAAGAAGAACCGCTTCTTCGATCTGCTGGTCAAAGTGGGCCTCAAGGAAATCGAGGTCGGCTTCCCCTCTGCCGGCGCCACCGAATACGACTTCATTCGCGGACTGGTCGATAACGACCGTATTCCCGAAGACGTGCTGGTGCAGGTGCTGACCCAGTCGCGCGAAGATCTGATCAGCCGCTCTTTCGAGAGCCTGGCCGGCGTCCATTCGGCGATCGTCCACCTCTACAACGCGGTATCGCCGCTGTGGCGCACCGTGGTGTTCGGCATGGAGCCGCACGAGATCAAGGGCATCGCCACAAGCGGCGCCAAGATTCTGCGCGATCAGGCCGCCAAGTATCCGCAGACCAAGTGGCAGTTCGAATACTCGCCCGAAACGTTCTCGACCGCCGAACTCGATTTCTCGATCGAGGTTTGCGAAGCGGTGATGGATATCCTGCAGCCCACGCCAGAAAACCCGATCATCCTGAACCTGCCGGCAACGGTGGAAGCGGCCACGCCCAACGTCTACGCCGACCAGATCGAGTATTTCTGCCGCAACCTGCCGAACCGCGAATCCGCCGTGATCTCGCTGCACACGCATAACGACCGCGGCACCGGCGTCGCCGCCGCCGAACTGGGCCTGATGGCCGGCGCTGACCGCGTGGAAGGCTGCCTGTTCGGCAATGGCGAGCGCACCGGCAACTGCTGCCTCGTCACCGTGGCGCTGAACATGTATACGCAGGGCGTGAACCCGGGCCTGGACTTCTCGGACATCGACGAAGTGATCCAGACCGTGGAGTACTGCAACCAGCTGAAGGTCGCAGAGCGCCATCCCTATGGCGGCGAACTGGTCTTCACCGCCTTCTCCGGCAGCCATCAGGACGCCATCAAGAAGGGCTTCGCCGCGCAGGAAAAGCGGAACGACGAACTCTGGGCCGTACCCTACCTGCCGATCGACCCCGCCGATCTGGGCCGCGATTACGAGGCGGTGATCCGCGTCAACTCGCAGTCCGGCAAGGGCGGTTTCGCCTGGGTGATCGAGCAGGATCAGGGCCTGAAGCTGCCCAAGCGCATGCAGGCGCACTTCTCCAAGCACGTGCAGAACCTGGCCGACGAACTGGGCCGCGAACTGCAGGCTTCGGACATCTGGGAAGTGTTCAAGCAGGCCTACCGCCTCGATGATCCGCAGCACTTCGCGCTGATCGATTACGAGGAAGCCAAGCGGCCTGACGGCACCCGCGTCTTCGCCGGCAAGATCGGCGTGGACGGCAAGGAACAGACCGTTTCGGGGCGCGGCAACGGGTTGATCTCCTCGGTCACCGCAACGCTGGCCGAAAGCTTCGGCGTCAGCCTGGAAGTGCGCGACTATGCCGAGCATTCGATGGGCAAAAGCTCCGACGCACGCGCCGCCGCCTATGTGGAATGCGTGACGCCGGACGGGCGCACCATCTGGGGCGTGGGTATCGACGAGGATGTGGCCACGGCTTCCGTCCGCGCCGTGCTCAGCGCTGCCAACGAAGCCCGAATCTGATATTCACCGAACGCCGGGGATGGCTTTCGTCCCCGGCGATTCGCGTTACCAAGAGACATAACCGCACGGCTGACCACGCGGCTTACACGGCTGGTCTGGCAATCATGGCTTAACCGTGTTTTTTGGGGTTTCATTTAGAACTGCTGTCATCCTACCCCGAAAAACGTAGCATTATCGGGTGCCTATGCAGTTCTACCTTGCAACCTCTTTCATCTTTCCCCGCTCCCTGCGACTGAGGCTTTTCACCCTCTGCTTCGTCGCCACGCATCTGCCGTTGATCGGTTACTGCATCTGGGGATTTTCGACTGGGCGCATCGCCCTGGCCGAATTCGTGCTGCTCACGCTGGCGACCGTCACCGGCACCGCGTTGGCCTTGTTCGGCATCGGCGCGCTGCTTAATCCAATCCACGCATTGGCAGCCGCGCTCAGCAACGAGGAAGAGCCTGCCCCGCTTACCGAGGTGGGCGATGTGATCCAGACGCTCTATGCCGGCGTCCACCGCGCCGCCACGGTCGCCAGCACGCAGATGAAAGACCTGAGCATTCGCGGCGCTTGAGGATCCGCTCACCGGCATTGCCAATCGCCGCGGCTTCCTTGACCAACTCGCCGCCCTCGCGCCCGAGCAGCGCAAGGGCTGCGTCGCCATCGTCGACATCGATTTCTTCAAGCAGGTAAACGACCGCCTGGGCCACGATCAGGGCGACCGCGTACTCTGCGCCTTTGCCGATCGCCTTTCCGCCCAGATCCGCCGCGTGGACGCGGTCGCGCGTTGGGGCGGGGAGGAATTCGCGATCCTGTTCCGCGACAGTCTTGAGGAAGAAGCCGACTGGATCCTCTCCCGGATCGCCACGCAAATGCGTCAGGATCCCATCGGTGACGTCGATGGCCGCCAGATCACGTTCTCGGCCGGGCTGTGCCGCTGGGACGGCGGCGACATCGAAGACGCCATCCACCTCGCCGATCAGGCGCTCTATGATGCCAAACGCGCGGGGCGGGATTGCATCTGCCGCGCCAATCACAGCAGAACCGGCATCGCCGGCTGAAATCAGTCACACCAATGGACATGAAAAAAGGGCGGCTATCGGGCCGCCCTTTTCTTATCTGCCAGCTGTGCCGGTCGGAACTCAGTCGCCCGTCAGGATGCGGTCGACCAGTTCCTTCACGGTGGGCGTGAAGCCGTTCGAATAGAACGGGTCCTGCTTGAACTTGTACGCGGCGTGGCCGGCGAACATCAGGTTCTGATCGACCGGACCGCCATGGGCGATGTCCTGAAGGGTCTTCTGGATGCAGAAGCTGCGCGGATCGGCAAGGCGGCCGGTGGTGTAATCGTCATGGTCCTTCCACGACGAGAAACCGCAGTGCGAAAGGCAGCCCATGCAATCAGCCTGATCCTGACGGATCTCGTCACGCTCGGCCGGGTTCACGAAGATGATCGTGTCGTCCGGCGTGCGCAGGCCATCGGTGAAGCCCTGTGCCGACCACGAACGCGCACGGTCGAGATCCTTCGGCGCGACCCAGAAGTTCTTGCCCTTCACGCCGACGTCAAGGCGCACGGTATGCTCGCCCGCTTCGACCTTCGAGTAGGGAATCTGGCGCTCCGAACGGGCTTCCAGATTGCGCAGGAACGGGTTGCGCACGGCCGAGGAATAGAAACCGGTCGGCGAGAAGCGATGAAGCAGCACATCGCCGGGCTCCAGCGTGCGCAGATGCTCCTTCCACTCCATCGGGATCGGGCTTTCCTTGGTCAGCAGCGGACGCGTGCCGTACTGGAAAGCGATAGAGCCGAGTTCCGGATTGTCGATCCAGTTTTCCCAGTCGCGCAGGAACCACACGCCGCCGGCCATGACGATCGGCACCGCATCCGAAATGCCTTCGGCGCGCATGGTTTCGCGCAGGGCCTTCACGCGGGGGTACGGATCTTCCGGCTTCAGCGGATCTTCGGCGTTCGACAGGCCGTTGTGGCCACCGGCCAGCCAGGGGTCTTCATAGACCACGGCGGCCATCAGGTCCGAAACCTTGTGATACGCACGCTTCCACAGCGCGCGGAACGCGCGGGCGGAGCTGACGATCGGCAGGTAGTTGACGTTGAAGCGGGCCGCGATCTCTGACAGCTTGTAGGGCATGCCCGCGCCGCAGGTGACGCCGGCGACCATACCCTTGGTCTTTTCCAGCACGCCTTCCAGCACGGCCTGCGCGCCGCCCATTTCCCACAGCACGTTGATGTTGATCGCGCCGTTGCCGTTCGAGATCTCATAGGCCCGGCGGACCTGTTCGACCGCGCCGTCGATGGCATAGTCGATCAGTTCCTGGTGGCGTTCCTTGCGGGTGAGCGCGCGGTAGATCTGGGGGACGATCTTGCCTTCCGCATCATAGCTGTCCGCATTGACGGCACTGACGGTGCCGATGCCGCCAGCCGCCGCCCAGGCGCCCGAGCTCATGTGGTTGGTCGCGGCAACACCCTTGCCGCCCTCAACGAGCGGCCAGACTTCGCGTCCACCATAGACAATCGGCTTGAGACCCTTGAAACCCATCTTCTCTTTCAACTTTCCCCCGGCGCGGCGGGTCGATCAGACCTGCCTTATACGCCCTGTGTGACTGACGCTCACCTGTTTTGCGTCGTGGATTTGCCGGATAGTCGACACGGCACGATACTGGCCGGATCGGGCCGCTCCCCGGTGGCTTCGAACTGTGCGAGATAGCCTTGAAGCTCCGGCTTACGGACAAATTCCGTCAAGCGGAAGCCCACTGCGCCAAATTCGCAGAAAAGCAGCTGTGGCGGGATGCCATGCCTGTCGCTCGACCGATCTGCCTCCACCACCACGACCTTGCCGCCGGGCCGCAGCGCCGGCCACAGCCGCCAGAGGAAGGCATATGGCTCGCTCACTTCGTGATAGACGTGAACGAGGAAGATACGATCGAAACTGTTTTCCGGCAGACTGGGATCATCGATCTTGCCCAGCTTGATGGACACATTATCGAGCTGTTCGCGCAGCACGCGCTGACCCAGGCGTTCGTTGGCGGCGTGGTCGATATCCTCGGCCAGTACCCTGCCCTTGGCGCCCACCCGCTTGGCAAGGCGGACCGTGTAATACCCCTCACCCGCGCCGATATCGGCGACGGTCATGCCCGGCGTGATCCGGGCAAGATCCATCACCACTTCGGCTTCGTGCAAGGAATCGCGCTGGATTTCGCTGCCGAAATCGCTGTCGCTGGCCTTGGAGACCGGCCGGTCCGCTACCGGAAAGGCGCGCGCTGTCTCCGGCCGCCCGTCATCAGGCGCCTTCTGGTGGCACGCCGCCAGCGCCAGCAAAAATGCCAGCGAAGCGGTTCGACCGAAAGGGGAACGGGGCAAACGCATGCGGCCCTTTAGCGGTTCGGCCCGCGCTTGGCAAAACAGTCTGCCGCAAGCGCCGGGCCTGTCCCGCTACGGATCAGTCGACGTCTTCGACTTCGACCTTTTCACCCGTCACGCGCTGGGAAAGCGCGGCGGCCATGAAGGGGTCGAGCGCGCCGTCGAGCACGTCACCCGGCGCAGTGGAAACCACGCCGGTGCGCAGGTCCTTCACCTGCTGATAGGGCTGAAGAACGTAGGAACGGATCTGGTGGCCCCAGCCGATATCGCTTTTCGAGGCATGTTCCGCGCTCGCCGCTTCTTCGCGCTTGCGCATTTCTTCCTCGAACAGGCGCGCCTTCAGCATGCCCATGGCGATTTCGCGGTTCTTGTGCTGCGAACGGTCGATCTGGCTCGCCACGACGATGCCCGAAGGCGCGTGGGTGATACGCACCGCCGAGTCCGTGGTGTTAACGTGCTGACCACCCGCACCCGAAGCGCGATAGGTATCGATCTTCAGGTCGGCCGGATTGATGTCGATCTCGAAGCTGTCGTCGATCACCGGGTATACCCAGACGGACGAGAAGCTGGTGTGGCGGCGCGCCGAGCTGTCATAGGGGCTGATGCGGACCAGGCGGTGCACGCCGCTCTCGGTCTTGGCATAGCCATAGGCGTTCTCGCCCTTGATCAGCAGCGTGCAGCTCTTGATGCCTGCGGCTTCACCGGCGTGATAGTCCACCAACTCAACCTTGTAGCCGTGACGCTCCGCCCAGCGCGTGTACATGCGCTGGAGCATTTCGGCCCAGTCCTGGCTCTCGGTGCCGCCGGCACCGGCGTGGACTTCCAGGTAGGTGTCGTTGGCGTCGGCCTCGCCCGAAAGCAGCGCGGTCACCTTGTCGTGATCGGCACGCTCGGCCAATGCCGCCAGCGCCGCGATACCTTCATTGATGGTATCCTCGTCGCCTTCCATCTCGCCCAGTTCGACGAACTCGATGGCGTCCTGCATCTCGCGGCTGATCTCGTTCACCGCGCCGATCGAGGCTTCAAGGCGGCGACGTTCCTTCATCACCGCTTCGGCTTCCTTGGGCTTGTCCCACAGGGTGGGATCTTCGACGCGCGCGTTCAGCTCGTCGAACCGGCGCAAAGCGCGGTCCCAATCGAGGAACTTGCGGACCAGCGCGAGGGCCTTCTCGATACGCGCAATGTGGGCCTGCCCTTCGGCACGCATGACTTGAAACTCCCAAGAAACGAGCGCCGCGCATAGCGCAGTGGCTACGTAAGTAAAGCACGCGCGACGCCGGATACCGGCGCACGACACGGGAAAGCGGCGCTATTACCCGCTGATGGGGGTACTGTTCAAGTGCCGTGAAGGGCTCTCTCAGCCCTTCAGCTTCTTAACCGCCTCAAGCGTGAGCTTCACATGGTCACGATAGTCGAGATCGGAATGGACCATCACGATCTTTCCGTCCTGCGCGATCACATAACTGGTGCGGTCGGTCATGCCCGCAGGCGCGCCTTCGCGCTTCAGCGCGACGTCATAGGCCTTGATCACCGCCGGCGAGGCGACGGCCACCGCGAACTTATCCCGGCAGGCCTCGGTCGAGAATTTCTGTAGCGTGGGCAGATCGTCGTTCGACATGCCGACCACGGTCGCGCCCAGCTTGGCGAAATCCTCGGTCGCGTCGGCGAAAGCGTGCGCTTCCAGCGTGCAGCCCTGCGTGAAGGCCTTGGGGTAGAAGTAGAGGACGACCGGGCCTTTCTTCAGCGCCGCCTTGAGATCGAACGACATGACCTTGCCGCCCTTCGCGCCCTGCGTCGAAAAGGCGGGCGCCTTGGCACCGACCGGCAGCGCCGCATCGGCCGCACCAGCGGAGAAAGCGAGGGCCAGAACGGCGGCGACGGCGGGAAGAGTCTTGCGCATGGCGCGCAATCTGAACCTCGGAAGGGAACCTGTCCAGCCCCCTTCCCTGTTCCGATTATCGGATGCGTTTACCGCAGCTTACTCGATGTAGCCGAGGACGGTTCCGACCTCGTAAGTCTCGCCGATGGCGGCAACGATCTTGAGCGTACCCGAAGCAGGCGCCTCGACCTCGTTGGTGGACTTGTCGGCTTCCAGAGAGAACAGCGGCTGGCCTTCGGCAACCTGGTCCCCATCATTGGCGAGCCACTCTGCGATCTGTCCCTCCTGCATGGAGAAGCCGATCTTGGGGAGCAGGATTTCAACGGCCATGGTCTTTCTCGATCCTTTGCGAATATGTTTGTCCGTTGCCTATCGCGCGCCCGCGCACCGGCATAGGGCCGACGGTGCGGGCGCGTGCAGGTTTCGCCGGTACGATCACATCGCCAGTGCCGCGTTTTCTCGCGCGCAGTCCGGCACGGGCAAAGAAGCACGCTTTTCCGCCAGTTCCGCACGCGCGGCAGCCACGTCTGCCGCAAAAGCCGGTTCCGCATTGAGACGGGCGAAGACGGTGGCGGCAACGATCCGCCCTTCCTCGATATCGCTCAACCAGTGGACGTTGCAGATCCTGCGGCTCTCCCCGAAGGAACGGCCGCGCGCGACCAGTTCGCCGGCACGATCGGGCACCAGATCGGCAAGGATCAGCCCCATACCGAAACCGATGGCGCTATGGCCGGATGGGTAGGAGCCATCCTTGCGCAGGATCGCCTCCTGATCGGGTGTGCAGGTAGCCTTGCCGTTTTCCATGAACGGACGCGCGCGCTGATAGCGGTTCTTGGTGGGATAGCTGGCAAGTCCGAAGTCCATCATCGCCTTGAGCAGCAGCGCCTGAACCTTGGGCGTGGTGTCTGCGCCGATGCGGAAGCCGGCGGCGCAGGAAAATGTGTCGGTGACTTTCGGTGTGAAGAGATCGGCATCGATCTTCGCCTGTTCCCAGCGCGGCGTTCCCTGCATGGCGATGGCGGCCTTCGCAGCCTCCTCGTCACGCGCCTTGGCTGCGGAGCCGGGCGCAGGCGGTGCCGGATTGTAGAGCAGGCTGTTCGGCGCGCCGCCGCGCGGGAGATAGCTGCCGTGGCGCATGATCTCCGCCATGGCCGCCTTGGTGGCATCAGGCAGGGAAGCGGGTGCCTGCCCTTGAGCGGGTACGGGTGCCGCGACTTGCGCTTGGCCTATGGCCATGCCCGCGGCCCCAGCCGCGATTGCGATCACTCCGCAGACACTCGCTGCCAGCTTTGCGCCCTTCATTGCCGATCTCTCTTTCCTGCTATTCACGCATTTTCAGCGTGAATAGCAGGATCGTGCCGGCGGGCCACCGGGCATGGCGCCGGTATCGCCCCGGCAATTCCCGCGCCAATTATCTCAGCCGGGCGCCTTGCCGTCCTCGTGCGCCATCCAGTGAACAAAGCGGTGGAGCGGGTACATCGCATCGTGCGGGTTGCCGATGGTCGACGGGCCCGCCTCGCCCAGATGAACCACGCGCTGGGCGCCGCCGGCCGCCAGCCGGTCGCGATAGTCGGCCATGCGGTCGAAGGGATAGAAGCCCACCGTCTGGGTGGCGACGTTGATCCACTTCACCGCCTGATCGAGGCTATCCACGCGCACGACATTGGCCGTCTTGTTGATCGGGTGGAAATCGACCGGTTCCTCCGACCGGATGACAAGTCCCTTGCCGTCGGTCCGCCCCCAGACGCCATAGTCATCGTCCATCAGCATCATCGTATCGACCGCCTCGCGCATGTCGCGGTCGAGCGGGCGGAAGTCCCCGCTTTCGGCCGCGCGGCGGGCGATGTGGTGGTGCAGGCGGGCGCAGAAGCGGTCCACTTCCTCCTCGCTGCCTTCCACGAACTGGAAGCGGCTGGCGACGCAGGCCTCCTGGTTCAGCGTCATGACGTCAGCGGAGCAAAGGTCCGCCACGCGATCGACGGTTTCCTCATCCACCAGCCCTTCGCGCCCGACCATCGAGATCGAGGTCTTGGGATCGAAGGAAACGAGCTGAAAACCGGGGCCCAAGTACTTGATGACATTGTTGATCGCATCGCCCCCGCCCCAGGCGACGATCTTGTCGAAGTACTGCGGGCGATAGAGCACGCGCTCGGTCGCATCGTCGCCGCCGCGCCAGTAGACGGCCGACATCGAACGCACGATCGGGTGGTTCGCGTCGATATCCGCCATAGTCCGCAGGATCGCGACCATGGTGAAAGGGTCGGCACTGCTCATCTTGAACAGGTTGATGCCCTTCACCATCGATCCCTGCGCCACCGACTTCACGGCAACGCCCGGCGAATTGCCCGGCAACACGTGGATCAGACGCGGCGCAAAAGCGCGCACGAAGCTCTTGCGGCCGGTGAAGTCCTGCTTCGGCACCCATTCGTCGAGCACGCGGGGATCGGGGAAGTTCTGCTCCACTTCCGCCATGAGCACGCGCTTGTCGAGATAGGCGGCAGCATGGCGCGCGGTATTCTCGACGACGGCGCGCGGCAGGATGTGCGTGCGGCACATCCGCTCGATGCATTCCTGCATATGGTCGTTGTCGGAGGCGACGAGACGCTGGCCGGTTTCGACGAGGAAATCGATGATCTCCGCCAAGGGCACATTGAGCAACGGCGGCACTTCGGTGCGCGGCGGCACCGCGCGATCGAACGGTATTTTAGGTGTCGCGAACGTCACGCCAAGGTCGCGCGATGTCTGGATCACGTCAGTGCCATGGAGCACCTCACCGCGCAGGAAGAACGGAGCCGAAACAAGTTCTTCTGTTTCAGAATGTTGCGTTATGGAGTTCATGCCACACCTCGCACATAAGCGTCGACCGTGCCGGCGCAGCCGATCTTGTCGTCACCTTCCAGATCCGCGTAGCGAACGATGTTGTCACGGATCGAAGGACCGTGGTTCCCGCAAGTGCAGGGGCTGTAATCGAGCGAGATCCGGTCGCCGGTAATCACCCCGCCCCAGCGCCCATCGAGCGAGAGGTCGAAGAAAGCGGCGCGACCTTCCATTTCACCTGAAGTGTGGTCGAGGGCCCCCTCCACTACAGCGTCACCTGACTTGTCGAGCAGCACCGGCACGATCCACGGCGGCACGTGATAACGCCCGCCCTCGCGGCACTTGGGCATGCCCGAATTCAGTTCCTGCATCGAATAATTCTGGAAGTGGCGATCTTCAGGAATGTTGAAGGTATCGAACACATATTCCTGATAATCATCAGGAAGTTGCGCGCGCTTCAGCCCGCCGCCGACATAGATCGAGTTATCCGGATCGAAATCGGCGCGGCCATAGCCAGCATCGCGCACGGCCTTGGCAACCTGCCACAACCCGCTCCACAGGCCGGAAAGCTGAAGCTTGCGATGGCGGTTCTCGATGATGAACTGCGCCGTTGCCGGGATCGCATCGGCCACGGCCTTGGCACGCGCGGCGGAGGTTTCCTCGAAAGCGGCGATCTCATCGGGGCGAGCGGTGCCCTCGGCAATCTTCTTGCGCATGACCACCATCGAGGTGAGCGAGCCCACGGTGATCGGCGGCACCGGATAGTGCCAGCGCGGCGCCGAAGGATCGGCAAACGCCTCATACTGCGCCTGCGCGATGGTGGCGTTCTTCGGCACCGTGGCGACCGGCGCACAGCCGACGATCACCCGGTCCTGCGCCGGAACCACGCCCGATCCCCAGGCGAAGACATTGACCGTATCGATCTTCGACCAGTCCATATCCTTCTGCGAGGCGATCAGCATGGCCGACTTGCCGGTGGTGCCACTGGAGCAGGAAATGAAGTAGCCCAGCGCCGCCAGCCGTTCGATCCAGTCGTCGATACCTTCGACGTTTTCGAGGTTCAGCCCGTCGATCGGATAGGACGAGATCGTGCCGAGCCACTTGGTCAGCTTGTCCCATCGCTCCTCCATCAGGAAGCTCTCGGGATAGGACTTGTAGGCGGTGTGCGGGAACAGCAGCGGCACCATGTCCGCGACGGATTCGATCTTCTCGATCCCGGCATCGCGGGCACGCAGGCTCAGCAGCTTGATGCGGTCCTTCCGCTCCTGAAAACGCTCATCGAGCGCGGCGACCTGCGTTTCGCGCAGTTCCTCCGCGCTGAAACTGAAGCGCTGCGGATCGGCGACCAGCGCCATAAGCTTGTCGGCGGCTTCTCCCATTCGTTCTCTCCCAAATCCTGCCGGCCAAAGGTCGCGACTGGACGCCGGGCCTCGACTCGATTAATGGCAACTTGTGCGTATCATTATTCACGATTCTCTTGGCAGGGCAAGCGAGATCGGTTCCTATGGTTCGATGAGCGAGCCTGCCGACGTTATCGACAACCCCGCCCCTCCAACCAGCGTGCGCGCCGGGCGCCCCACGCGTGAACAAGCGCGCGCTCGTCATGAGCAATTGCTGGACTGCGCGTTCGAGAACTTTCTGGACAAGGGCTACGAACCCACCACGATCGAGGGGATCGCCGCCGAAGTCTCGATGACCAAGCGCACCGTCTATGCGCGCTATCCGGAGAAAGCCGCGCTGTTCCGCGCGGCGCTTCGCCGGGGGACCGAACGCCGCGCGGCCAGCCCCGCGCGGATAGAGGGGACGAGGGTGAAAGACCTGCAAGCCACTCTGATCAATATCGCCATGCTGCGCATCGAACTGGCCGGCACCGAGGAAGGCGTGAAGATGCAGCGCCTTATCAATACCGAGGCCTATCGCTTCCCGGACATCTTCCAGACGTATTACGAGATCGCCGCGCTGCCAACGGTCGAGTTCCTGGCCGCCATCCTGGCCGATGAAACCAAGGCCGGACGGCTTGCCGTGGACGATCCGATGCTGGCGGCCAATGTCTTCATGAGCATGGTGGTCAGCGGCCCGGTGCGTTTCCTCGTTTCCGGCAATGCGCTGAGCGAGGCGGACGTGCGCACCCGCGTAGATTTCGCGGTTCGGCTGTTCCTCAAAGGGGCGGAGCCGCGCTGACGGTAAACGAACAAAATGGGAGAGAAACGGGAATGTCCGGAAACGCGGAACCGATACAAGCGCCACAACGCCAGCGATGCGTCGTCCTGACCGGGACCAGTTCCGGCATCGGTCTGGCAAGCGCGAAGGCTTTCATCGGCATGGGCTGGCATGTGATCGGCACCGGCCGCGACGAGGCGCGCTGCGAGGATGCGGCCGGGCAGATCGCCGCTGTTGCCAGAAATGGGGGCCGCGTGGACTTTCTTCGCGGGAATTTCAATGAGATGGGTGATGTATTTCGCATCGCGCGTGAGATCGCGGACCTGACCGACCGGGTCGACGTGCTCGTCAACAATGCCGGTGGCGTGCGTGATGGTCAGTATCGCACCTCGGAAGGGCTGGAGGCGACATTCGCTGCCAATCACCTCGCCCCGTTCCTGCTGACGCGCGAACTGATGCCACTGCTGGAGCGCGCGGCGGGGGAATGCCCGCCGGGGCTGGTGCGCGTCATCGCCGTATCCTCGGCCGGGCACGCAGCCTGTCAGGGCATGCGGTGGTACGATCTCAACATGGACACCGCGTTCGATGCCAACGCTGCCTATTGTCAGGCCAAGCTGGCCAACCTGCTGTTCGCACGCGAACTGGATCGGCGCGTGAGGAACCGGGGCGTGATCTCGCTGGCGATGCATCCGGGCCGCGTCGCGTCCAATTTCGCCAGCCATGCGGACAAGAACATGCAGGCGTGGATGGCCGCGAACGAAAGCGTGCCGTCCGAACAGCCCGCGCGCACCATCGTATGGCTGGCGACAGCGGTGGAACTGGGCGGCATGGGCGGGCGCTATTTTCATGAACTGGCGGAAGAGATGCCCGCGCCGCAGGCCCTGGACGATGCCGCCGCCGCCAAGCTGTGGAGTGAAAGCGAAAGGATGCTCGACCGCATCCTCGCCACCACGAACTGACTGCCCTTTTCGGAGAATTGCCGCCCCGTAACCGCGCCGCTCGAGGGTTTATGATGGGCGCGTTTACGGGGCGGCGAGTTGCGACCCGGTCGTTTGTCGTCATTTTATACGCGGAAAGGGGAATTCCGCGCCTTGTCCCGATCGCCAAGGCAGCAGGCGATCGCTGGTGACAAGGGCAAGTATACGCCCCCAGGCAATCGATTACATCTGGACTTTAGGCCAATGTAATAACCCTCATATGGTGGACCACCGGTAAGCAACCGTGATTACTCCGCCACGGCATCGCCCCCGGGCAATGCTCCCGCTTGACCGGAGCAGCCCCCTCACGCCAAGGAACCCGTCCGCTGCCGAGGAGCCCGACAGGATGACCGCTACCCACAATGATCGCCCGAATGATCGGCCCAATGATCGCCCCCGGCGCAGCGCGCTCTATCTGCCGGCGTCGAATGAGCGGGCCATCGCAAAGGCGCGCACCCTGCCCTGCGACGTCGTGATCCTGGACCTTGAGGATGCCGTCTCGCCGGAAAGCAAGGATGCGGCACGCGATGCGGCGGTGAAGGCGGTTTCGGAAGGCGGCTTCGGCCACCGCGAAGTGGTGATCCGCGCCAACGGGCTGGACACCGAATGGGGCGCGGCAGATCTTGCCGCGATTGCCGGTTCGCCGGCCGATGCCGTGCTGGTGCCCAAGGTCAACGATGCCGCAGACATCGCCCGCTATGAGGAAGCGCTGGCTGGCGCACCGCTGCACATGCGGCTTTGGGCCATGATCGAAACCTGTGCGAGCGTGGGCAACCTGCCCGCCATTGCCGCCATGGCGCAGACGACGCGGCTTTCGCTCTGGATCATGGGAACCAACGATCTCGCCAAGGAAATGCGCGCGCAGCTTACGCCGTGCCGCACGCCGTTCCTGCCGTTTTTCTCGATGGCCGTGGCTGCCGCCCGCGCGCACGGCATCTCCATCCTCGACGGCGTCTGCAACGAGTTCCGCGATCTCGATGCGTTCGAGGCGGAAGCGCGTCAGGGCCTGATGTTCGGCTTCGACGGCAAGAGCCTGATCCACCCCGCGCAAGTCGAGCCTTGCAATGCGGTGTTCTCACCCGGCGAGGCGGATCTGGCATGGGCCCACAGCGTGATCGAGGCTTTCGCCCTGCCCGAAAATCAGGGTAAGGGCGCGATCCGCGTCGATGGCAAGATGACCGAGCTGCTCCATCTCGATCAGGCCCGCCGTCTTGTTGCCGTGGCGAAACAGATCGCGACGACAGGCTGACACGAAAAAGGGCGGGAATGCCCGCCCTTTCCCTTCGTTCAAATGGCGCGCGTCATTCGCCGTGGGCCGGAACCTTGGCAATCTCGCCCGCTTCGTTGGCGACGACCTTGAGCACCGCCGTCCAGGCATCGACGTTCTGCTGCAGCGCCGCCGGGTCCACCTTGTCCAGCGTATCGTCGGGCGTGTGGTGCAGGTCGAAATAGTGGGTGCCGTCCTGCCCCAGATCGATCACCGCCAGATTCTGCGCCTGAATGATTCCGGACACGTCCTCACCGCCATCGGCAGCACCCGCATGCGGGGTGATGCCCATCGGCCAGAGCGCCGCCTTCACCTTGTCCACCATGGCCTGGTTCTGCTGTGCGGCGGAGAACTTCACCTGCCACACCTTGTCCGCGCCGAAGTCGCTTTCCATCGCCAGCGCATGCGGCTCGGACCCGTGCATTCGCACATAGGCCGCGTTGCCGCCGTTGCTCAGGCCCATTTCCTCATTACCGGCCCAGAGCACGCGGATCGTGCGCAGCGTCTGCCCGTCCTTCTGCGCGGCAAGCGCGGCGGCAGTCACGATCGCGCAGCCCGAGGCATCGTCGATGGCGCCAGTGCCAAGGTCCCAGGAATCGAGGTGGCAGGCCAGCACGATCTTCGGCAGCGAGGGATCGCGGCCCGGCAGTTCGGCGATGACATTGCCCGAAGGCGCGTTGGGGAACGGCTTGCCGGCCAGCGTCAGATCCATCTTCATCGGCTGCCCGCGCTTGGCGACGCGGGCGATCAGATCGGCGTCGGGGTTGGAGACGGCGCCAGCCGGGATCGCGGTCACGCCCTTCGGGAACACGGTCACGCCGGTGTGCGGATTGCGGTGGCTGTCCGTACCCGCCGAGCGGATGACGATGGCGGAGGCGCCCTTCTGCGAAGCCAGCGCCGGTCCCTTGCGGCGCACATCGCCATAGGGGCCGTAGCCGGAACCATCCTGCGCGGCACGCATGGCGTGGTCTACGAAGGCGATCTTCCCCTTCAGCGAGCCATCGGGCGCGGCCTGCAAGGCGGCCAGCGTCGGGAAATAGACCAGTTCCGCCTTGAGACCGCCCGCCGGCGTCGGCACCGACATGCCCAGCGCTGCAATCGCCAGCGGTTGATGATACGGCGCGGTCAGCACCGCCTTCTCCTCACCGCGCGTCCAGGCGAGCGTGGTGAACGGCTCCACCTTCACATTCTGGAAGCCCAGCGCCTTCAGCTTGGCATCGGCCCATGCCCGCGCACGGCCTTCCGCATCCGACCCGGCGATGCGCGGGCCGATCTCGGTCGTCAGACCCTCGACGATATCCCAGGCAACGCCCGAACCTTCCGTCGGCGTGGCGAATGCGGGAGCAGCGACAAGCGCGGCGGCGGAAGCGGCGAGAAGCGCCGCGCGGGTGAATGTGCGTTGCATCTCAACTGGCTAGCCCGGCTTTTTCGTTCTGCCAACGGGGCCGTCGTGAAAATTGGGAAAGCTTTCCCGAACCGTTCGAACACGCTCTTGAAAAATGCCGGTCGGCGCCCGATTTCAAGGTTTCGTGTCAGGCGGGACGCCGCACGCGCCGGTTCCCCGCCCCTGCCCTTGGCAACGCGGGCGCGCGCCTGTAGAGCGGCGCCCAAGACACCCGACATTTCGATCTTACAGACTTTCCATCCAGAGGAATCCGATGGCCGCGCAATACGCCTTCGTCATGAAGAGCATGACCAAGACCTTCCCCGGCGCCCAGAAGCCGGTGCTGAACGACATCAACCTGCAGTTCTATCAGGGTGCCAAGATCGGCATCGTCGGCCCGAACGGCGCCGGTAAGTCGACCCTGATCAAGATCATGGCCGGTATCGACACCGATTTCACCGGCGAAGCCTGGGCGGGTGAGAACATCTCCGTCGGCTATCTGGAGCAGGAACCGGAACTCGATCCGACCAAGACCGTGCTCGAAAACGTCAAGGACGGCGCCCGCGCGACCGCCGACATGGTCGATCGCTTCAACCAGATCGGCATGGAAATGGGCGAGGAAGACGCCGATTTCGAAGCTCTCGGCGCCGAGATGAGCGAACTGCAGGACAAGATCGACGCGGTCGATGGCTGGACGCTCGACAACCAGCTTGAAATCGCGATGGAAGCGCTGCGCTGCCCGCCGGGCGACTGGCCCGTGGACAAGCTTTCGGGCGGTGAAAAGCGCCGCGTGGCACTGACCCGCCTGCTGATCCAGAAGCCGTCGATCCTGCTGCTCGACGAACCGACCAACCACCTTGACGCCGAATCCGTCGAATGGCTGGAAAACCACCTGAAGGAATACGCGGGCGCGGTGCTGATGATCACCCACGACCGTTACTTCCTTGACCACGTGGTGGACTGGATCCTCGAACTCGACCGCGGAAAGTACTTCCCCTACGAAGGCAACTACTCGACCTACCTCGAGAAGAAGGCCAAGCGCATGGAGCAGGAGGACCGCGAGGAATCCGGCCGCCAGAAGGCGCTCAAGGACGAGCTGGAGTGGATGCGGCAGACCCCCGCCGCCCGCCAGACCAAGTCGAAGGCGCGTATCCGCAAGTTCGAACAGCTTCAGGAAGCACAGGCCGGCCGCAAGCCCGGCAAGGCGCAGATCGTCATCCAGGTGCCTGAGCGTCTGGGCGGCAAGGTCATCGAGGTGAAGGGCATCTCGAAGGCGTTCGGCGACAAGCTGCTGTTCGAAGACCTGTCGTTCATCCTGCCGCCGGGCGGCATCGTCGGCGTGATCGGCCCGAACGGCGCCGGCAAGTCCACGCTGTTCAAGATGCTCACCGGCAAGGAAACCCCGGACGAGGGTACGATCGACATCGGTTCGACCGTGCACCTGGGCTTCGTGGACCAGAGCCGCGATCACCTGGACCCCAAGAAGAACGTCTGGGAGGAAATCTCCGACGGGCTCGATTACATGAAGGTCAACGGCCACGACATGTCGACCCGCGCCTATGTCGGCGCGTTCAACTTCAAGGGTGCGGACCAGCAGAAGAACGTCGGCAAGCTTTCGGGCGGTGAGCGCAACCGCGTGCACATGGCCAAGATGCTGAAGGAGGGTGGCAACGTCCTCCTGCTCGACGAACCGACCAACGACCTTGACGTCGAAACGCTGGGCGCGCTGGAAGAAGCCATCGAGAACTTCGCGGGCTGCGCCGTGGTCATCAGCCACGACCGCTTCTTCCTCGATCGCCTCGCGACTCACATCCTGGCGTTCGAGGGCAACAGCCACGTCGAATGGTTCGAAGGCAACTTCGAGGCTTACGAAGAAGACAAGCGCCGCCGCCTTGGCGATGCGGCCGACCGTCCGACCCGTCTTGCCTATAAGAAGCTGACGCGCTGAACTTAGCGATTTAGCTTACAAAAAGCTGACAAAAAAGACCGCCGTCCGGCTTTCCGGGCGGCGGTTTTGTTCATTTTGAAAACTCATATTATGAACGAATGGCAACAGCCCGGTTCACGGATTCGACAGCACGCTTCGTATATCCAAAGCCTTAGGATAAGCCGCGAAGGGGTGCGGCAAGTCCGGTTTTGGAGACCGGAAATGTTTACGAAGGGTACGACACTGAAGACCAAGTTCCTCAAGAGCGCCGGTGCGGCAGGTGCCATGGCGGTGGTGCTGACGGCGCTGGCAAGCCCGGCCATGGCCGACGATCGCCCGCGCTCCAACACGCGCCCGGAAGTCAACGGCCGCGAAGGCCGCAGCGCGCCCCAGCCGCGCCCCGCCCCGCAGGCGCAGTTCCGCCCGCAGATGCAGCAGCAGGCCCGTCCGCAAGCTGCGCCGCAGGGCCAGCCGCAAGCGCAGCCGCGGCCTGAGCATGCATGGTCGGGCTCCCGGCCGCAGGCGCAGGCTCCTCAGCAGGCACGCCCCCAGAACCGTCCCGACTGGAACGGCAATCGCGGCAACGACAACCAGCGTCCGCCTCAGAACCCCAGTTGGGCCGGACGTCCGCCGCAGCAGGACAACCGCGGCCCGAACGACCGTGGCCCTGGTTCCGGCCCCGATCGTCGCCCCGACTGGGCGCAGAACGGCAATCGTCCCGGGGGGTATAACCCCGGACGTCCGCCGCAAGGCGGGAACAATCCCGGGCGCCCGCCGCAGGGCGGGTACAACCCCGATCGCCCGTCTCCGGGCGGCCCCGGTCGCCCCGGCAATATCGCGCCGGATCGCAACCGCCCGTCCTGGCAGGGCAACAATCCTTCGTGGAAGGGCAATGGCTCGCGCTGGAGCAACGACGACCGCCGCTGGAACAACAACTGGCGTCAGGATCGCCGCTATGACTGGCGCGACTATCGCAACAGCCATCGAGACGTCTATCGCGGCCGGCCGTACTATTCGCCCTATCGCGGCTACGCCTATAGCCGCGTGAGCATCGGCTTCACGCTGGGATCGCTGTTCTACGGCAGTTCCTACTGGCTGGACGATCCGGGCATGTACCGCCTGCCGCCGGTCTACGGCCCCTATCGCTGGGTCCGCTATTACGACGACGTGCTGCTGGTGGATGTCTACACCGGCGAAGTGGTCGATGTGATCTACGACTTCTTCTGGTAACGCCTTGATGCCTCCCGAAACTGCGGTTTCGGGAGGCATTTTCGCAGCATCCTCTCTGCGGATTGATCTTGCCCGCCGCTAGGTTAGTCTACCCGTCAATGCGGGGAGAACGACATCCGGACAGTGAGGCGCTTGCGCGGATCGGCGCCGACGTTCGCAGCCGCCTATCGCGCCTGCAATCGGTCCACCGCGCGCCGGTGGACGGCGCCGAAATCTATACCGTAGACAACTTCGTAGCCGCCGAAACCTGCCGCTGCCTGACCGGGCTGATCGACGATGTCGCCTGCCCGTCCCGTCTGGTGGAGGAAGATGACTGGGCCGGCTATCGCACCAGCTATTCAGGGGACATAGACCCTGCCGATGCCACGGTGCGCGCGCTGGAAGGGCAGCTCAGCCGCCTTACCGGGCTGGATGCTGCCCGCAGCGAATGCGCGCAAGGCCAGCGCTACCTCACCGGCGAATACTATCACGAGCATTGCGACTGGTTCGACACCGGCGCCGCATACTGGCCCTATGAGGACGGTAATGGCGGCCAGCGCAGCTGGACGGCGATGATCTACCTCAATGCCGTGGAGGAAGGCGGCTATACCGACTTCACCAAGCTGGGCCTGCGGGTCCGCCCCCGGCCCGGCACCCTGCTGCTCTGGAACAACGCCTGCCCGGATGGATCGCCCAATCCATGGACCTTGCACGCCGCGCGCCCGGTGGAGCGCGGCGTAAAGTACGTACTCACCAAATGGTACCGCGCGCGCAACTGGCAGTGAGCGCCGCTCAGCACTCCTCGCCGTCTTCAACCGCCTGCCGCGTCTCCAGATACTCGAACAAGTGATCGAAGCGCCGGTGCAGCCGGATGATTTCCAGCTGCGTGCGCAAGTTCACTTCGTAATCGTGGCGGGCGGTGATGCGGTCTTTGTCCGACTGGCGGTTCTGGCTCATCATGATCACCGGCGCCTGGATCGCCGCCAGCATAGAGAGCATCAGGTTCAGGAAGATGTAGGGATAGGCATCGAAGGGCTTGATACCCAGCATCTGAAGCACGCTGGAATTCAGCAGCATCCACGTGAACAACACCACCGCGAACGCGATGATGAAGCCCCAGCTGCCGCCCACCGCCGCCACCTTGTCGGCAATGCGGTCGGCATGGGAAGCGTGCATCGCCGCCAGTTCATCGGCATCCGGGCCGACCAGCGTACCCGCCGCCAAGCGGTCGAGCACGCGGCGATCCTCGGGATCGAGTTCGTCCAGCTTGCGCCCGAGGAGTTCTTCGGCAAGTTCCTCGGGCGTTCGCGGATTTTTACGCATTCAGGCTAGACTCCGACCTCAAGCGGCCGAAAGGGCCTCGGCAATCAGTTTGCGCGTTTCGGGCACGCCGTAAAGGGCGATGAAGCTGCCCATGCGCGGGCCCTGCGGCGAACCCAGCAGGGTTTCATAGAGCGCCTTGAACCAGTCGCGCAGCGTCTCGAAGCCATAGGCCTCATTCTTGCCGATTTCGTAGACGGCATTCTGCAGTTCTTCGGCAGAAGCGCCGGCTCCGGCCTTTTCCAGCTGCGCATCCAGCACCTTGAGCGCTTCGGCCTCATTGGCAGTCGGCGCGCGGCGCTTCAGGGTCGGCGCGATGAAGTCGCGGTTGGTGGCGAGCGCGGCGCGAACCATCTCGCCCAGTTCCGGGTGCGCTTCGGGGCGGGCATCCTCGATATAATTGCCGAGGTAGGACCAGACCTGCTCCGCCGTCGCATCCGCGCCCAGCACGCCTACGAGGTTGAGCAGCAGCGAGAACGTAACCGGCACGGTATCACCGGCGCCCTCACCTTCACCGCTGGTGCGCAGCAGGTGCCAGACGGGGTTGCCAAGCTGCTTGTCCAGAGCCTGGTCGGCCAGATTGCCGCGGAACTGCCAGTACTCGTCAACCGCCTTGGGGATCACGCCGACGTGAAGCTGCTTGGCGCTCTTCGGCTCGCGGAACAGGTAGAAGCCCAGCGATTCCTCGGTGCCGTAAGTCAGCCACTGCTCGATGGTGAGGCCGTTGCCCTTGGACTTCGAGATCTTCTCGCCGTTCTCATCAAGGAACAGCTCATAGATCAGGCCTTCCGGCTTCCGGCCGCCCAGCACCTGCACGATCTTGCCCGACTGGGTGACGGAATCGGTAAGGTCCTTGCCGCACATTTCGTAGTCGACGCCCAGCGCATACCAGCGCATCGCCCAGTCGACCTTCCACTGCAGCTTGGCCTTGCCGCCGAACACAGACTGTTCGACGACCGAGCCGTCCTCATCGGTGAAGCGGACCATGCCGGTGGCCGGGTCGATCACTTCGACCGGAACCTGCAACACCACGCCGCTGGTGGGCGAGACCGGCAGGATCGGCGAATAGGTTTTGCGGCGCTCCTCGCGCAGCGTCGGCAGCATGATGTCCAGAATGCCCTGGTTACATTCCAGCACGCGGGTCAGCGCGGCATCGAAAGCGCCCGAGTTGTAACGGTCGCTGGCCGAGACGAATTCGTAGTCGAAGCCGAAACGGTCGAGGAAGTCGCGCAGCATCGCGTTGTTGTGATGCGCGAAGCTTTCGTGCGTGCCGAAAGGATCGGGAATGCGGCTGAGCGGCTTGCCGAGATTGGCAGCCAGCACATCAGCATTGGGAATGTTGTCCGGCACCTTGCGCAGGCCGTCCATGTCGTCCGAAAAGGCGACAAGGCGCGTCGGCGCGCCGCCGGTCAGCGCTTCGTAGGCGCGGCGGACCAGCGTGGTGCGCAGCACTTCCTGGAACGTTCCGATATGCGGCAGGCCCGAGGGACCGTAACCCGTCTCGAACAACACCGGCTCGGGTTTTCCGTCCGGGCCAGCTTTTCCATTCGGGAAACGCTTGAGCAGCTTCTGGGCCTCCTGGAAGGGCCAGGCCTTGGACACGCGTGCGGCTTCGATCAGGGCTTGTTCAGTCATGCGCGCGCTATGACGCGAAATTGCCGCATTTCGCAAGCGCGAAGCTATGCGGGGAACCACTGGAACGGGAACCCGTTCTGAATCCCTGGGTCGAAAAAGGACATATTACGCCGTGAAGTACGTCGATACCCTGCAAAGGCAGCTTGAAAGCATGGCCGATGGCTTTGTGCAGGCCCTGCCCAGCCTCGTGATCGCGCTGATGGTGCTGGTCGCCACCTGGGCCGTCGCCCGCTTTGCCGTGCGCATCGCCGATAAACTGACCGGGCGCACCAGCATCCGCAACGATCTGAAGCAATTGTTCGATACGCTGGTCCGGCTGTTGGTCTGGATCTTCGGATCGCTGATCGCACTGACGGTGGCGGTGCCCAGCTTCACCCCCGCCGGCGCCTTTGCCGGCCTCGGCGTCGGCGCCCTGGCCATCGGCTTCGCGTTCCAGGACATTTTCGAGAACTTCCTGGCCGGCGTGCTGATCATGCTGCGCGACAAGATGAACATCGGCGATTCGATCGATTGCAACAAGATCCAGGGCAAAGTGGAGCGCATCACCCTGCGCGAAACGCATATCCGCCAGTTCACCGGCGAACTGACCGTCGTGCCCAACTCCATGCTGTTCAAGAATCCGGTTCGCATCCTGAATGACGAACCGATACGGCGCGACGAACTCGTCGTCGGCATTTCCTACGACGCCGATCTGGACCGCGCGGAAACCCTGCTTCGCGACGCCGTAAGGAGCGTGGAGGGCGTGGATTCCAGCAAGACGGTGCTGGTGGTGGCACAGTCCTTCAATTCCAGTTCGATCGATTTCCTGATCCAGTGGTGGGCCGATTCCAGCCCGCGCGACATGCGCCTTACCAAAAGCGATGCGATCAAGGCGATCAAGGCGGCGCTTGACGGTGAAGGGATCGAGATTCCCTACCCCTACGTCACCAACACCTTCAAGGAAGCACTGCCGATCGATCGCGCGCCTTTGCAAAGCAAGCGCGCCGCGTAATCCGCGCGTTCCCGGAACGGAAAACAAGATCGGCCCGCCCTCCGGATGGAGAGCGGGCCGATGCTTTACCGGGATCAGCGGATCACTGTGCCGCCGTTTCCTGCCACTGCCAGTCATAGGCCAGCGGCGCCTCACGAAAGGCGAAGCGGTCAATATGGCGGGCGACCACGTCGGTCAGCTGCTCGACCTCGGCGCGATCCTCGCCGGTGATGGCGATGGCAATGCCCTCGTCATCGGGTGCCATCGTCGCCACCGCCTTGGGGAAAGTCACCGTGCCGGTGCTCCCTTCCACGACGGTTTCCAGCTTGTGGCTCCAATGCTTGCAAAGCTGTAGCACATACTTTGCGCCGTTCGGCGTTGCGACATCAGCCGCGATCGTGTGGCTCAACCTTCGATCCTTTCGATCTTGCGGGTGGCTTCGTCCAGCGCATCGGCGATCTGCAGGATCACCTCGCGATTGCTGCCATCCTTGGAAAGGCGATCATGCATCGCGGTTCTCAGCGCATGGATCGCGCGGCGGACGGGAGCGGGATCGACCTTGTCACGCGCCTCGGCCAGCAACGAAAGGCGGGCCTTCAGTTCCACGGCCTTCTCGGCATCGGTTGCCGCCTGCGTGCGGCCTTCCTCGGTCGCCTGATAGGACTTGCGCGCGCCGCCCTCGGCCTGTGCCGCGATCAGGCCCGCTTCTTCCATATAAGTGAGCGCGGGGTAGACCACACCCGGGCTGGGCGCATAGTCGCCGCCCGAAAGCGTCTCGATCTCGCGGATCAGTTCATAGCCGTGGCGCGGAGCCTCGACGATCAGCGCCAGCAGCAGGATCTGCAGCTCGGCCTGATCGAACAGACGCTTGCGACGTCCGCCGCCCATGCGGCCGCCACCGGGGCCGAAGCCACCGAAACCGCCGCCGAAGCCCTCACCCCGGCCGCCGCGACCACGCCCACGGCCTCCGGGGAAACCCTCGCCGAAATCGTCGCCATCACGGCCGAACGGACCGCGCTCCATACCGAAGCCGCCGCGACCGCGCATGCCGCGCGGACCGAAACGATCACGGCCGAAGCCTTCGCCCTCAAAACCTTCGCGGTTTCCGCCGCGGTCGCACCCGTGGCCATGGTCGCGGCCATGACGGCGCTTATGGTGGAAGTTCATCATTTTCATCTCTCTGTGTGTCTTCATGATGGCTACAAGATATATCTTAAAACGAACTTCACAAGAGATAAAAATATATCTTGATGCATTTTTCGATGAAGCGACTGGATTCTGACGAAACCTGCCGCCGCACGGTTCCCCTCGCTGCCCACCGCGCCTAAGACGGGACGATGGTCGCCCTCCCCCTTCCTGCGCTGCACGCCAGCCATGCCGGTTCCTGGCTTCGGGATGCCTCCGGCGCGACTCGCCCGGTGTCGAAAGGAGAATCCGTCACGGCGGCTGCCGATACGCCGCTGCTGATCCTGAATGCGCCGCTGGTGGCGACGCGCCTTGGCTATCCCGACTTGTCCGGGCTCGATCTGCTGGAACTCTTCGCCTTCATCCATCCGGCGCGCTTCGTGGTGCCGACGCCCAAGGGCCTTGCCCATGCCCTCGGCCTTGAAGAGCCGAGCGGCGACGCCGATGTGCCGCGCCTGCTGCAGGAAGCGGCCGGCGCGCTGCTGGAAACTTGCGAAAGCCCCAACTGGGCCGAACGCGAAGGCGCATGGACCGGGCTGCAATCGTTGGTCCGCATGCGCTGGCCATGGTCCACGCTGCTCAGCGGCCGCATCGCCAAGCCGCAGCAGGCCGAACGCTGGCTGTTCACGCGGCTTCCCGAATGGGAGGAAAGCCCGGAAGCCCCTCAGCCCCGCCAAGTCACGCTCCAGCCCGCCGAAGTGCTGCAACGCCTTGCGCAGCTGACCGGAAGCAATGCCGAACAGCGCCAGAGCCAGCGCGCCTATGCGGTGGAGGCGTCCGAAGCCTTCGCCCCGCGTGAGGCGCGCGGACGCCCGCATGTGGTGCTGGCGCAGGCCGGCACCGGCATCGGCAAGACGCTGGGCTATCTGGCCCCCGCCTCGCTCTGGGCGGAGCAATCGGGCGGAACCGTATGGGTTTCGACTTATACCAAGGCGCTACAACGCCAGCTCCGCAAGGAAAGCCGCCGCGCCTGGCCGGAGTACCGCCCGGATGGCAGCCAGCCCGTGGTGGTGCGCAAGGGGCGCGAGAATTACCTCTGCCTGCTGAACCTTGAAGACGCACTGCAAGGCGGCTTCGCCGGGCGCGCCGCGATCATGGCGCAATTGGTCGCGCGCTGGGCCGCCTACTCGCAGGACGGCGACATGATCGGCGGCGACTTGCCAGGCTGGCTGGGCACGCTGTTCCGCCAGCGCGGCATCACCGCCCTCACCGACCGGCGCGGCGAATGCGTCTATGCCGGCTGCCCGCATTTCCGGAAGTGCTTCATAGAACGCGCCACACGGGCCAGCGTCGGCGCCGATCTGGTGATCGGCAACCATGCGCTGGTCATGATCAATGCCGCGCGCGGACGCGATCAGGCATCGCGCCCTACCCGCGTGGTATTCGACGAAGGCCATCACGTCTTCGATGCCGCCGATTCGACTTTCGCCGCCGCGCTTACCGGGGCCGAGGCGATCGAACTGCGCCGCTGGGTGATCGGTCCGGAAAAGAACGCGCGCGGCCGCCGCCGCGGCCTCTCCGCGCGGCTTGCCGATGTCGCCAGCTATGACGAGGCGGGCGCCAAGGCGATCACCGCCGCCGTGGCCGCCGCCGAAGCCCTGCCCGGCGACAGTTGGATGCAACGCATCGTCGATGGCGCCCCGTCCGGCCCGCTGGAGGAGCTGTTCGCCGCCGTACGCGCCACCGTCTACGCCCGCGACGAAAGCGGCGGCCAGGAAGCCGGCTATGGCCTTGAAACCGAAGCGGCCGGCCTCGACGGCACTTTCGTGGAAGCCTCCGAGGCTGCGCGAGAATCGCTGGCGGAACTGCGCCAGCCCCTCATGCGCCTTAGCCTCAGGCTGGAAGCGCTACTGGAAGACGGTCCGGACTGGCTGGACGGCCCCGGCCGCGCCCGCATCGAGGGCGCACGCCATTCGCTGAGCTGGCGAATCGACCTGCTGGCGGCATGGGAAGCGCTGCTTGCCCGCCTCGCCGGTCCGGCCGATCCCGAATACGTCGACTGGCTGGCCCTCGAACGATCCGAAGCGCGCGAATACGACACCGGCATCCATCGCCATTGGCTGGATCCGATGAAGCCCTTCGCCAGCGTGGTACTGGAACCCGCGCATGGTGTCGTGATGACTTCGGCCACCTTGCGCGACGGCGACACCTGGGATCAGGCGATCAAGCGCTCCGGCACGCCCTATATCGACGTCGCGCCCAAGCTTTCCGAGCATCTGAGCCCCTTCGACTATGCCGCGCAGGCCGAAGTGCTGATCGTCAACGATGTGCCGCGGGGCGATATTCCCGCGCTCGCCGGCGCTTACGGCCGACTGATCGAGGCCTCGGGCGGCGGGGTGCTGGGCCTGTTCACCGCGATCCGCCGCCTGCGCGCGGTCCATGGCCGCATCGCCGATCGCTTGGCGCGCGGGGGCCTGCCGCTTTATGCGCAGCACGTCGATCCGATCGACACCGGCACGCTGGTCGACATCTTCCGCGACGATCCCAAGGCCTCACTACTCGGCACCGACGCCTTGCGGGACGGTGTGGACGTGCCCGGCCATTCGCTGCGTCTTGTCGTCATGGAGCAAGTGCCATGGCCGCGACCGACAATTCTGCACCGCGCGCGGCGCGTTGCCGGCGGTGGCTCCGCCTATGACGACAGCCTGATCCGCGCCAAACTGGCGCAGGCCTTCGGCCGGTTGATCCGCAGCCGCGACGACCACGGGCATTTCGTCGTATTGTCCTCCGCCTTCCCTTCCCGCCTGCTCAGCGCGTTCCCGCAAGGGACCCCGGTGCGTCGCATTTCGCTGGAGGAGGCCTTGCATCGCGTGGCGGCAAGTGTTTCAGGGGAAACCGTGAAGGACGGCGATCCCGTCCGCCCCCCAATGTGAGCGCATCATCCGCATGAAGACTCTCGGCATTTTCAGGCACGCCAAGTCCGACTGGAACGATGCGCGCCTGCGCGACTTCGACCGCCCGCTGAACAAGCGCGGGCGCAAGGGCGCGGCGCTGATGGGCTTGCATATCCGCGATCACAAAGTGAAGTGGAACCGCATCCTGGCCTCCCCCGCGGTGCGCGCGGCGCAGACCATCGAACTGGCGGAAGAAGCAGCCGGCGAATCGCCCCCGATCACCTGGGATCGCCGCCTCTATCTCGCCAGTTCCGCGACGCTGATCGACGTGCTGCGCGAACAGAAGGGCGATCCGCGTACGATCATGCTGGTAGGCCACAATCCGGGGCTGGAAGATGTGATCTTCGACCTCGTGCCCGATGACGGATCGAGCCCGATGCGCGACGTGGTGGAGGAGAAATTCCCCACCGCCGCCTTCGCGGTGATCGAACTGAACATCGAATCGTGGAGCGAGCTTACGGACGGCTGCGGACGGCTCGTTCACCTCACCCGCCCGCGCGATCTGGACCCCGAACTGGGCCCGCAAATCGAAACGTGAAACAAGGTCGGACAGGCCGGAGCAGCTTCCGATCCGACTGCGTCGGCTTGATTAGAAAACGCTCCAGACTGCGACCATCAAGCGGCCTGAAGTGCCTCTGCCAGATGCGCGCGGATGGCGCGCAAACGATCGATCATCTCGCTGCCGAAAGCCGCCGCCGGCGCGGATTGCACGGGCGAAGCGGGTTCGGTCGGTTCCACCGCCGGCATCGCGGGCGTATCGGCTTGCGCCTCGATCGCCTGACGCGCGCCGCGCAGCGTATAGCCCTCGCGGTGAACGAGACGGTCGATTTCCGCAATCAGCGCAATGTCTTCGGGACGGTAATAACGCCGGCCACCAGCGCGTTTGATCGGCTGAAGCGCGGGAAACTGCTCTTCCCAATAGCGCAGAACATGCTGCCGGACGCCAAGCGCCTTGGTGACTTCGCCGATGGTGCGGAGCGCCTGCGCGTCCTTTCCATCGTCGAAATGGGCGATTGAACGGGTTTTCCCCGTGCTGCCGGACATCAAACTGGCTCCTTTGGGCGTTGCCGCCCCGCGGGAGCGGCCTGAATCACAATTCCGCGATGCGATCCTTGAGCATCTGGCTGGCGCGGAATGTCATGACCCGGCGCGGGGTAATGGGCACTTCCACCCCCGTCTTCGGGTTGCGTCCCACACGCTCGCCCTTGTCTCGCAACAGGAAAGTACCGAAGCCGGAGATCTTCACGTTCTCCCCCTCGGTAAGTGCTTCCGACATATGCTGAAGAATGGCTTCAACCATCCCGAGCGACTCGGACCGAGAAAGGCCCAGCCGCCGGTGAATGGCTTCGGCGATCTCCGCTCTCGTCAGTGTTTCTGTGGAGCGCATCAAAACCGCATCCCCTTCGAGCCCTAACCCCCATGACGATAATATGAAAAAATGAGGGAAAAGCAATGCTCGAGGCAGTAAACGCCGCGATAGTGTAAAGCGCCGCGCAAATTTACATGCGGACCAGGCTGGCGCCCCATGTAAAGCCGCCGCCCATGGCTTCCAGCACGACCAGATCGCCCTGCTTGATTCGCCCGTCACGCACGGCCTGATCAAGGGCTAGCGGGACCGAAGCCGCGGAAGTATTCGCATGCTGGCCAACGGTCTTCACAACCTTTTCAGCCGGCATGTTCAGCTTCTTCGCAGTAGCATCCAGGATCCGGGCATTGGCCTGATGCGGCACCAGCCAGTCGATATCCTGCGAAGAATGGCCGGTTTCAGCGAGCACTTCTTCAAGCACTTCAGCCAGATTCACCACGGCGTGGCGGAATACTTCGCGGCCCTTCATGCGCAGCTTGCCCACGGTGCCGGTGGTCGAAGGACCGCCATCGACGTAGAGCAACTGGTTATGCGCGCCGTCGGCATGGAGCCGGGTGGCGAGAACGCCACGCTCTTCAGTGCCGTCCTGCTCCTGCGCTTCCAGCACGATGGCGCCGGCGCCATCGCCGAACAGCACGCAGGTCGTGCGGTCTTCCCAGTCGAGAATGCGGCTGAAGGTTTCGGATCCGATCACCAGCGCGCGCTGGGCCATGCCCGAACGCAGCATCGAATCGGCTACACCCACGGCGTAGAGAAAGCCCGAGCAGACTGCCGCAACGTCGAAAGCGATACCGCCACGGCAACCTAGATTGGCCTGAACCAAAGTCGCGGTGGCCGGAAACGTCTGGTCCGGCGTCGCAGTCGCCAGCACGATCAGGTCGATCGCGGAGGCATCCATGCCGGCCGCTTCGATCGCCTTGCGGGCGGCATCGGTGGCCAGGCTGGAGGTAGTTTCGTCGTCAGCGGCGATGTGGCGGTTGGAAATACCGGTACGCTCGACGATCCACTCGTCGCTCGTATCGACCTTTTCCGCGAGTTCGGCGTTGCTGACCGCGCGGCGCGGCAGGGCAGAACCCGTGCCGACGATGACCGAACGGCGCATCAGGCGCTCTCTTCCTGGACGCGCGGCTTGCGCAAGGAGGCACCGCCCATGCGGGCAAGGTCAGCGGAGATCCGCTCGGTCACGTTTTCCTCCAGGAGCCGCGCGGTAACCGCCACGGCATTCGCGACGCCGGCAGCATTCGCGCTGCCATGGCTTTTCACGACGATACCGTTCAGACCCAGGAAAACCGCGCCATTATGATTATTGGGATCGAGATGGTGCTTCAGCAGCTCTGTCGCCGGCTTCGAGATCAGGAACCCGATCTTCGATCGCAACGAACTGGAAAAGCCGCGCCGCAGCAGGTCCGCCACGAAACGCGCCGTGCCTTCCACTGCCTTCAACGCCACATTGCCCGAGAAACCGTCGGTAACGACGACATCCATGTCGCCGCTTCCCAGCTTGTCGGCCTCCGTAAATCCGTCGAAGGACATCGACAGATCGCCAGCAGCCGCCTTGAGCATCGAGGCCGCATCGCGCAGCATGTCCGTGCCCTTGGTCTCTTCGGAACCGATATTCAGCAGACGCACGCGCGGCTGCTCGCGCCCCGTGGCGACGCGTGCATAGGCAGCGCCCATGATCGCGAACTGCACAAGGTTGCGTGCATCGCACTCGGCATTGGCGCCAAGATCGAGCATCACGATGTCATTGTCGCCCAGCGTAGGCAGCAACGCAGCCAATGCAGGCCGATCGATGCCGGGCATCGTGCGCAGCGCCAGCTTGGAAATCGCCATCAACGCGCCGGTATTGCCGGCACTGACGGCGGCTCCGGCGTCACCCGCCTTCACCGCCTCGATAGCGCGTCCCATCGAGGTGCCCTTGGCCCGGCGCAAGGCCTGGCTGGGCTTATCCTCGCCACTGATAACGCCCTCCGTATGGAGGATCTCGGAGCTGGCCCTGAGGTTGGGATGATTTTCCAGCGCGGTTTTGATCCGCGCTTCATCCCCCACCAACAGGAACTTGAAACGTTCATGACGACGGCGCGCGAGCGCAGCGCCTTCAATCATGACGCGCACGCCCTCGTCGCCGCCCATCGCATCGATCGCGATACGCGGCAGACTCATGGCACTCTCCGAGACTCGTTCGTGGTCTTAGACTTCGACCGCGACGATCTCACGACCGTTGTAGTGGCCGCAAGCGTTGCAGAGGTTGTGCGGACGCTTCAGCTCGCCACAGTTCGGGCATTCGTGGAAAGCCTCGACCTTCAGCGCGTCATGGCTGCGGCGCATGCCACGGCGGGAAGGGGTGGTCTTTCTCTTAGGGACAGCCATTTCGGCACCTGTTCCTGGAATAAATGAATGTCAAAAACGCCGCCGAGACCGTCATTACCCGGACCGGCGGCTTGCGAAGGCGCGCCTATAACCGATTTCTGACGAGTTGCAACCCGTTCCTCCCCGTCGCATGAACGCGGAACATTCAAGTTCCCGGGATCGGAGAGAAACCCCGCATGATTCTTCAGACGACATTGTGCCTGGCAGCCGCGGCCGCCGTCATCACCTTCTGGCATATAGTACGTATCGGGCAAGTGCGCACCAAGGCAAAGGTGCTGCACGGCGATGGCGGCGACGTCCTGCTGAGCCGCCGGATGCGCGCGCAGCTCAATTTCGTGGAGAGCACGCCTTTCGTGCTGATCCTGGTCGCCGCGATCGAGATGACCGCCAAGGCCGGTGCCTGGCTTGCCATCGTCGGGTCGATTTTCATGCTGGGGCGCGTGCTGCACGCCTTCGGGATGGATTCGGACCGCCCCCACCCGCTGCGCATGGCAGGGGTCGCCATCACCGTACTGACGCTGCTGGGCCTCTCGGTCGTGGCCGTGCTGATCGCGCTGGGACGATTCTGATTCTCTTATAGGTATGGGAGGCACCGGCGTTTCGGCCGGTGCCGTCCTCCTTCAGGCCGGCAGGCCGCGCTCCAGCGCAGCATCGCCGACAAAAGGATTGCTCCGGCGTTCATCGCCGAAAGTGCTGATCGGGCCATGCCCGGGCACGAAAGTCACATCATCGCCCAGCGGCCAGAGCCCCTGCGTGATCGAGTTCACCAGATCCTCCAGATTGCCGCGCGGGAAATCCCAGCGACCGATGCCGCCGTTGAACAGCACGTCGCCCACCATGGCGAACTTGCTGGGCGCGTGGTGGAAGATCACGTGCCCCGGCGTGTGCCCCGGGCAGTGGACAACATCCAGTTCCAGTTCACCCACCGTAACCTTGTCGCCATTTTCCAACCAGCGATCGGGCTCGAACGTGTGCGCTTCCATGTTCCAGCGCGGGCCATCGTCGTTGAGCTGGGCAATCCAGAAGCGGTCTTCTTCCTGCGGCCCTTCGATCGGCACGCCCATTTCCTTGGCGAAGACGCCGGCCATGCCGCAGTGATCGAGGTGCCCGTGGGTGACGAGAATCTTCTCCAGCGTCACCCCGGTCTTTTCCAGCGCCTGCCGCAGCTTGGGCAGATCCCCGCCCGGATCCACGAAGGCCCCGCGCATCGTCTTGGTGCACCACAGAAGCGTGCAGTTCTGCTGAAGGGGCGTGACGGGAATGATCCCCACGCGCATCGGGCGGTCGTCGGCAGTATCGGTCATGCCTGCGGAAATGGCGGCAAGCCGCCCCGAATGCAACGCCTCTGGATGCGCCCCTAGATCCGGCCGCCCTTCCACACGACGCGCCCGATCACCGCCACTTCGTCCAAACCGCATTCGATCGGGCGATAGGCGGGATTGTCGCTGATGAGCGCGATCCGCTCCGCCCCCAGCACCCCAACCCGCTTGACCAGCACGGCATCGTCCAGCCGCACGACATGAATGCCTTCGCGCAGCGGCTGCCAATTGCTGTCGACGAGGATCTCGTCGCCATGCCGCAGTGTCGGCTCCATCGAATCGCCCGTCACGGTGATTGCCGAAAGCGTATCGGGTCGCAGCCCCATTGATCGCAGCCAACGGCCCGAGAATCGCAGCGTTCCGAAAACTTCCTCCGCTCCGGCGTGCGCGCCCGAGCCGGCGGAGGCACCAACCGCAAGGCGCGGAACGTCCATCCAGCCGCCCTCGCCTCGAATATTCTCGGCGCGGTATTTTTCCTTTACCTTGCCAAGCTCGCTTTCCTCCACGCCAAAGAACCGGGCCAGCGCGCCGCGATCGGCCTCCTCCAGCTTGCGAGGGCTGCCTTTTCGGATGAACTGTTGGAGATAACTCGCATTCTTGCCGATCATGCGGGACAAGGCGGACAGGCTTACTCCCCGCCCATCGGCGAGTTCCAGCAGGCGGGCACGGGCGTCTGGGCTTTCCACAATGTAATCCTACGTGAAGGAAATTTCCTAGACAAGTAGGATTTCAGTTGGAACATTTGGCGAACAAAAGCCCCACCCCGATAGGAGGACACCCGGAAAATGCTCCTGCGCCACATCGAAAATTTCCTGAGAATCACGCACATGCCCTGCACGAAGTTCGGCCGACTCGCTGCCCATGACCCTCGCTTCGTGGGCGACTTGCGCAATGGCCGCGTGCCGCGTGCGGGCACCGAAGCGCGCATAGAAAACTTCATGACCAGCTATCTGGAGGCCCGCCATGCACGCTGATGCTGCCCAGACCACATCGCCGCTCGACACCGCCCGCGCCGCCGCGCGGCAGGCCTTCGGTTCCGAAAGGCGCGCACGGGGCCCCTGGCTGGCGCTACTGTCGGAAGTCCTGACGCTGGCGGGGCACCACGCCGAATTCCGCCATCATGCTGAACGTCCGTGGAGCAGCGCGACCTTTTCGGGATCGCGCCACACCATCGCGCTGGAATTCACCGGGCAAGTGGCGGTGGACAGTGCCGAAGCGCTGATCGCCGCCCTGCCCGATCACGAATTCACGGTGCCCGGCCAATTGGTCGCCGACGCCACGATTGCCTCGGTCGGGCACGAAACCGGGCCGCCGCCGCATATGATCGTGGAAGTGGAACTGCTGCTGCTCGACGAAAGCTAGGTTCAATAACCCCGAGACAGGTCGACCACGTGCGCGAGCGATTCACCGCGCACGAATCGGCCCAGATTGTCCAGAAACCGCGCCGCCCCCCGCTGACACAGCGCATCCTGCGCCCGGCCGGACAAATGCATCGAGACATGCACGTTCTCGCGCGACCAGAGGGGGTGGTCGGCGGGAAGCGGCTCCGGATCGGTAACGTCCAGGAATGCGCCGCCGAGATGGCCCGAATCGATGGCCGCCAGCAGCGCTTCCTGATCGATAACCGTGCCACGCGCGAAGTTGAGCAGCACTGCGCCCGGCTTCATTGCCGCAAGCTCCGCCGATCCGAACAGGCGATAGGTCTCCGGGGTCGAGGGGACGATCAGAATCACCCAATCGGAGCGCCCCAGCGCGCCGCGCCATTCGTCCGGGCCGAGTTCGCCAGCACCGGCACGCCGACGGGCAACGGTCACGTCCGCGCCGAACACCCGCAGGATTTCGGCGATCCGCCCGCCGATTTCCCCGGCGCCCAGCACCAGGACTTTCGAATCGAGCAGTTCCGCCTTGCCAGGCGGTTCCGAAAGCCATTCGTGACGATCCTGCGCACGCACCACCTGACGCCAGCCCTTGGCCGTGGTCAGCATCCCCATCACCGCATATTCGGCCACACTCTGCGCATGGATGCCTGCGCCGTTGGTGAGCGTGACGCCGCGTTCGCGAAACAGATCGAGCGGCAGCCAATCCACGCCGGACGACATCGCCATATACCAGCGCAGCTTCTCCATGCGGGCGATCGCCTCGGCCGCGAGCGCCGGACGCACCGGGTCGAGCCACGCCAGATCGGCCTGCGGCGCCTTGGCGATGAGGTCTTCCTCACCCTCCCACCACAGCGCCTCCACACCATCCGGCAACTTGCCTTCCAGCAGCGCGCGGGACTGGGCATTTATGAGGGCGATGGTCATTGACAGGCTCCGATGCAACGTAACAACTTGATCGAGGCTGAAATTGGCAGGGGGAGCGGGCATGGCAAGGCGGGAATGGGCATTCGCGGTTGCGTTTCTGGGATCGATCGTCCCGGTCGGCGCAATGGCGCAGGACGAAGGATCGCAGGAAGTGGTCGTCACCGCCATGCGGCGCGACGCGGATGACTATTCGGCGGACATGCCCGCGGTGGGTCTACGCCGCAAAGCCGACTTCGCCGTGGTGGAAGTCACCGTTTCCGGCGACAGCCGCGACAAGGCGCAGCGCGAGAGCGAAATCTACGACATGATCCGCGGCGCCATCGCTGCCGCCCCGCGCGCCGGCGTGCAACTGGCTTATGGAGAGCGCACGCTGCAGCCGCTAACCGTGCAGAACTATCGCGAACTGTCGCTCCGCAACGATTCGCGGCCGGATAGCCAACGCACCGGCTTCCTTGTGAAAGTGCCGCTGACGGGATCGATGGACGCACAAGGCGCGCAGGCTGCGATTACGATCTTCGTCAAATCGGTGAAGCCGGTGGGCCGCGCCCTGATGAGCGAGAGCGACGACCTCTCGCTGTCGGTCGTTGCACCGGACCAATATCGCGGCCAGATTGCCGATGCCATCGCGACCGATGCCAAAGCCATGGCGGCGCGCCTTGGCGATGGCTACGGCGTGGAGATCGAAGGTCTCAACCGCCCGGTGGAATGGGCACGGTCAGGACTCTCGGAAGTCCTGCTCTACATGCCCTATAAGCTGACGGTCGTGCCCCGGCGCTGAACCCTCAGCCCAGCTTCCATTCCCAGCCGAGCGGATCGCCGTCCATCGCCTCCACGCCCTTCGCCGCGAGTTCGTCGCGCAGCGCGTCGGACGTGGCGAAGTCCTTTTCGGCACGCGCGGCCTTGCGGCGGGCAAGCACGTCCTCGATCTCGGCCTCGGTGATTTCGGCAGCCTTCGGCCGGATGCGCAGATCGGCGCGGCCGGTTCCAAAGAGGTCGAGGCCGAGAACCGCATCCATGCGCTCGACGACGGCACGCTTGACCGCAGGGTCCACCTTCTTGGCGGCCAGCACATCTTCCAGCGCCGTCAGTGCGACGGCGGTGTTGAGATCGTCCCCAATCGCCTTCTCGAACGTTTCGAGCATCGGCGCGAGCTTCGGATGGCTGGGATCGCCAGCTTCCACATCGCCCAGACGCTCCACCACCATGATCATGCGCTTCAGACGCACGAGCGCGGCGGCAAGGCCCTCCCATGAGAACTCAAGCTCCGACCGGTAATGCGCCTGAAGGCACATCATGCGGTAACCGAGCGGGTGGTAGCCCTTGTCGATCAGCAATTGCAGCCGCAGGAACTCGCCCGAAGACTTGCTCATCTTGCCGGAACGCTCGACGAGGAAATTGTTGTGCATCCACACGTTGGCACCCGAATTTGCAGGCACGTCGAGACCGCAAGTGTCTTCGGGCTTGCAGCAAAACGCCTGGTTCTGCGCGATCTCGTTGGGGTGGTGGATCTCGCGGTGGTCGATGCCGCCGGTGTGAATGTCGAAAGGGAAGCCGAGCAGGTCACCCGACATCACCGAGCATTCGAGATGCCAGCCGGGAGCGCCCCTGCCCCACGGCGAATCCCATTCCATCTGCCGCTTCTCACCCTCCGGCGTCTTGCGCCAGATCGCGAAGTCTTCATCATTCCGCTTACCGTCAACAGCTTCAATGCGGCCGTCACGAACCTTCGCGCGGGTTATTTGAACCGTTTCCTGCAACCGAACAGTGTCGAATACAGCCGCCTCATCTTCCACCCATTGCCAAAGCTGGATGAGGTCGCCGTACTTCGAGAGCGGTTTGCGAACGTGAAACTCGCGAAGCGTTGTCAGAAAGCGAATGGCCGCCTTCTTCAATATTTGATTCGGCTCGACCCCGCCGCCTGCGCGAGATGCCTCTCTCAAATCTCGCCCAATTTGTATGACCTCGGTGAGCAGATCGTCTTCGCGCGCAAGGCGGCCGTAGTCTGCGACGGTGGAAACGTCGAAGTAGAGGCCGCTCTCCAGTTCGTAGCAATGCCTTGGCGCGATCTTCTCGGCGAATTCGATCATCTGCGGAACGTAGTCCGTCGCGATCGACCACTTGGCCGGCTGACGGATGTTCAGCGCCTTGATGTCGGCCCAATAGGCCTGCGTGTAATGCGCGGCGATGTCCCAGATCGACTGCGCTTGCTGGCGCGCCATCTTCTCCATCTTGTCCTCGCCCGCGTCGGCATCGTCGGTCAGGTGACCGACATCGGTGATGTTGATGACGTGGGTGAGCTTGTAACCCGCATGGCTGAGCGTCCGCCCCAGAATGTCCGCGAAGACATAGGCGCGCATGTTGCCGATGTGGGGGTAGTTGTAGACCGTCGGCCCGCACGTATAGACCCGCGCCTCGCCGGCGTGGACGGGCTGGAACGGCTCCAGCTGGCGGGTCAGGCTGTTGAACAGCGTCAGGGACTTCGTTTCGGTCATGACGCAGGGCAATTAGGCAGGAGCCGGGCGCAGTCAAGCCACGCCCGGCATCCCGTCATTCGAATCCGAGGAACTTCACCTGATCGTCCAGCGCCACGCGCGGGCGATCGAAGGCGTTCACCGGCACGTCGAGGCGCTTGCCGATGGACAGGCCGCAGAACAGCAAGTGCGTTTCGTCCGACACGCCGATGTGGTCCTTGATCAGGCGGGCATAGAGGCCCATCCATTCCTGCGGGCAGGAATCGAGCCCTTCCTCGCGCAGCAGCAGCATGATCGTCTGCAGCCACATGCCCACGTCCGACCACTGCGGCGATCCCATGAAACGCTCGAAATAGCAGACCAGCAGCGCCGGTGCGCCGAACGAGGTGACGTTCTGGTGCATGAACGCCTTGCGGCCTGCGCTGTCGTCACGCTCGATGCCCATCGCGCCGTACATGAAGCCGCCCAGTTCCTGCAGGCGCGCAGCATGGCGGGGCGACTGCATCGGAGCGGACCAGTTGTATTCCTCAGGATCCTGCGGCTGACTGGCCAGCATCTTGTCCTGCAGCGCCTTCAGCGGTTCGCCGGTCAGCACGGTCGCCTCCCAGGGCTGGAAGTTGCAGCCCGAAGGCGCCATGCGCGCCTTGTCGAGCACGCGGCGCAGCACGTCGAGGCTCACCGGCTCGTCGCTGAATGCGCGGATCGAGCGGCGGCTGAGGACGGCATCGGTAACGTTCATGAATTTCCCTTCGCTGGCTGCAGTTTGCAAACCGCCGCCGAACTTGGGATCGGCCATGGAAGATTCAATACCGACCGGTAGAAAATCGGCGGGACGGAAAAAGGAACCTCACTCTTCCTCGAAAAGACCGGCCAACTGCTCGATCATCGTGCCGCCTAGCTGCTCGGCATCCATGATGGTGACGGCGCGGCGGTAATAGCGCGTGACATCATGGCCGATGCCGATGGCGACAAGCTGGACCGGGCTCTTCGCCTCGATCCATTCGATCACGCGGCGAAGGTGCGCCTCAAGATAACCGGCCGAGTTCACCGACAGCGTCGAATCGTCCACCGGCGCGCCGTCGGAGATCACCATGAGGATGCGGCGATCCTCCTGCCGGGCGAGCATGCGGTTGTGCGCCCAGAGCAGCGCCTCGCCGTCGATGTTCTCTTTCAGCAGACCTTCGCGCATCATCAGACCAAGGTTCTTGCGCGCACGGCGCCAGGGCTCGTCGGCCTTCTTGTAGACGATGTGACGCAAGTCGTTCAGGCGCCCCGGATGCGCGGTGCGGCCGCCGGCCAGCCATGCCTCACGGCTCTGCCCGCCCTTCCACGCGCGGGTGGTGAAGCCAAGGATTTCCACCTTCACGCCGCAGCGCTCCAGCGTGCGCGCCAGCACATCCGCGCTGATCGCCGCGATCGAGATCGGCCGCCCGCGCATGGATCCGGAATTGTCCAGCAGCAGCGTGACGACGGTGTCCTTGAACTCGACATCGCGCTCGATCTTGTAGGACAGCGACTGGCCGGGCGAGACGACCACGCGGGCCAGCCGCGCGGCATCCAGCATGCCCTCTTCCTGATCGAAGTCCCAAGACCGGTTCTGCTGCGCCATCAGGCGGCGCTGCAGACGGTTGGCAAGCCGCGTGACGACGCCCTGAAGCCCCTTCAGCTGCGCATCCAGATAGGCGCGCAGGCGGGTCAGTTCCTCATCGTCGCAAAGGTCGGCGGCACCGATCACTTCGTCGTAAGCCTCGGTGAAGACCTTGTAGTCGAAGCTGTCGGGAATGTCGGTCCACGGGCGGTTCGGGCGAACGGGCAGCATGCCCTCCTCGCCCTCTTCGCCGTCCTGGCCCTCATCCATGTCGTCCGGGTTTTCGCCCTCGGCCTCGCTCTCGCCCTCGTCTTCGCCCTTCGAGGGTTCGGCGGCGGCTTCGGCAGGCTGCTCCTCACGCCCGCTTTCGTCGCCGGTCTCGTCTTCCTCGGTCTGCTCATCGCCGTCCATTTCGTCGGCGTCTTCGGGCGGCAGGTCGACTTCATCGGCCTGCGTCATTTCGAGGTGCGCGAGCATGTCGAGCGAGAGCTTCTGGAAGGCCTTCTGGTCCTCCAGCAATCCGGCGAGCGCATCGAAGTCGTCACCCGCCTTCGATTCGATCCAGCGGCGGACCATTTGCACGCCTTCGTGCGCCACATCGGGCACGGGTTGGCCGGTCAGACGCTCGCGCAGCAGCAGCGCCAGCGCGGTCGGCACCGGCACCTTGTCCGGCGCATCGGCGCGCGCAATCGGGTCGCTGGCGATGCGTGCTTCCAGCGAGGCGTCGAGATTGTCGCGCATGCCGGCATAGGCATTGGCGCCCAGTGCTTCGTAACGGACCATCTCCACGGCGTCATAGCAGGCGCGGGCAGAGGGTTCGGACGGGGCGTTGCGGCGGTGCAGCGCCTCGTTGTGGTGGCGCAGCTTCAGCGCAAAACTGTCGGCATAGCCGCGTGCCTGCATGGCGGCGGCGCGGGGCACGGAGCGGCCCGGCATCGGGATGCGGAACGTGCCACCGGTCGCGCTGGGGGCATCGGCGGTCCAGTTGACCTCTACTTCGGCATCGTGGGCGATGGCGCGCGCGGCGCCGGTCAGCGCGAACTTGAAGCGGTCGACGGGTGTTTCATCGGACATGACCGCTCAATGGCGGCATAGCCGCGCGGGCGCAAGACGCTGCAATGCAAAACCCCGGACACGCGATGCGCATCCGGGGTTTGAAATCCTGGCCGGGAAACGCCCAAAAAGGGCATTTCCCTCCAACAGATCAGAGGCTCTGGCCGGTCTTGGCCCAGTCGGCCATGAAGCCTTCGATGCCCTTGTCGGTCAGCACATGCTTCACCAGGTTCTTGATGACCGCCGGCGGCATCGTCGCAACGTCCGCACCGATGCGCGCGCATTCCAGCACGTGGACGGGGTGGCGGATCGAGGCGGCGAGGATCTCGGTCTCGAACGCGTAGTTGTCATAGATCAGGCGGATGTCGCGGATCAGGTCCATGCCGTCGAAGCCGTTGTCGTCATGACGGCCGACGAAGGGCGAGATGAACGAAGCGCCGGCCTTGGCGGCGAGCAGCGCCTGGTTGGCCGAGAAGCACAGCGTGACGTTCACCATGGTGCCGTCGCTGGTCAGCGCCTTGCAGGTCTTCAGGCCGTCGAACGTCAGCGGCACCTTGATGCAGACGTTGTCGGCGATCTTGCGGAGGATTTCGGCCTCACGCATCATGCCGGCGTGGTCGAGCGCGACGACTTCGGCGCTGACCGGACCATCGGTGAGGCCGCAGATTTCCTTGGTCACTTCGATGAAGTCACGGCCGGACTTGGCGATCAGCGAGGGGTTGGTGGTCACGCCGTCGAGCAGGCCGGTGGCGGCAAGCTCAGCGATTTCGGCGGTGTCGGCGGTGTCGACGAAGAACTTCATGGCGGGGTTCCTGTAATGGCTATCGCCACCGGGAAGCACCTGCCCGGGGCGAATCTGGCGCCCCTATAGGCAAGCACGGCCTTTCTGGATACCCCGCCCGAACCTCAGGCGGCCTTGAAGACGCCCATCAGCAAGGGATCGTTGGTCTGCGACGGATCCTGCCGGATCGACGCCTCTGCCGAGCCGATCTCGTACCAGATTGAATTGTCTGCTTCGAGCGCCAGCGCATGCGCGGCATCGGTAACGGTTACGCCGTTCAGCGAGGCGATCGCCTTGGACAGCGTGGGATCGGTGGTCTGCTGCATGGCCGCTTCGATCTGCGGCATCATCGCATTGACCAGCGCCGGGCCCATCGACTTGCGGAGCAGCGTCGTCGCTTCCGTGCGGCCGCCGCGCAGCACGCCGGCGGGATCGGGAATGGGGACCTGCTTGGTCGCCTGCGCCACCAGGGGTGCCGCCGCGCCCGCGCTCTTGCCGGCAATGGTGTTTAGCTGGTGCTGAAGCTCCAGCTTGAACTTGGGATCGCGCAGGCTGGCGGAGCTGGTCTTGCCCGTGCGCGTGAACAGCACCGGCAGCGGAATGCGCGCGACCGGGCTGGTCCAGAAGCCATCGGGCTGCACCAGCCAGGTGAAGGCGCGTTCGGAGGAGAAGCGCATCAGGCGGCGCACCGGCTCCGCATCGCTGGCGCTGCCGCCCGTCAGCGCACTGCCGATCCCGCTTGTGGCACAGCCGGAAAGCACCAGCGCCCCCACGGCCACCAGCCCGCCCAGAACCGTGCGGCGGGCCATCATATAGTCGTCCTGCTGCCCGACGGATTCAGGCGATCCCCAATTCACCATCATCATCTCCTTCACGTGCCCTTACCTCGATGCCTATATGCATTTCAGATGAAACGCATTCGAATCCTTGTCTTCAATGCCGCGCTGGGCGTGCTCGACTACCGCGTGCCCGAGGGTAAGCAGGTCGAATACGGATCCGTGGTGATCGCGCCGCTCGGCCCCCGTCAGGTTCTGGGGATCGTGTGGGAAGCAGAACGCCTGAGCGCGCAGGAAGTGCCTGAAAGCAAACTCAGACCGATTCTGGAAGTGCTGCCGGTGCCCCCTATCCCCGAACGTCTGCGCCGATTGATCGAGTGGACGGCGGACTATTACTGCGCCTCGCTCGCTTCGGTGGCGCGGATGTCGCTGGGATCGATGGCGGCGCTGCGCGGCGGCGGGACGACCACCGAGTACCGGCTGACCGGCGAGGAACCGGCCCGCCTCACCCCGCAGCGCGCGGCCGCACTGGATGCCTTGCAGGGTGAGCAGGCCTCGATCAAGGAACTGGCGGAGCTGGCCTCGGTCTCCGAAGGCGTGCTGCGCGGCATGGTCGGGGCGGGACTGCTGGAGCCGGTGGTGGTCGATCTCGACCGGCCCTATCCGCGCGCCAATCCCAAGTTCGCGGAACCGCAACTGTCGGAAGGCCAGCAGGCGGCGGCCGACGTATTCGTGGAAGCGGTGCAGACGCACAAGTTCGCGCCCTTCCTGCTCGACGGCGTGACCGGATCGGGCAAGACCGAAACCTACTTCGAAGCCGTGGCCGAAGCGCTGCGCCTCAATCGGCAAGTGCTGGTGCTGCTGCCGGAGATCGCGCTCACCGAAAACTTCCTGCGCCGCTTCGAACATCGCTTCGGGGTGCCGCCGATCCTCTGGCACTCCTCGCTCAAGTCCAGCGAGCGGCGGCGTGCGTGGCGCTCTATCGTTCTAGGGGACGCTCAGGTCATCGTAGGTGCCCGCTCGGCGCTGTTCCTGCCTTATGCGAATCTGGGCCTGATCGTGGTGGACGAGGCGCACGAAATCTCGTTCAAGCAGGACGACGGCGTGCGCTACAATGCCCGCGACGTGGCGGTAATGCGCGCCAAGTTCGAGGCATTTCCGGTCATCCTGGCCAGCGCGACCCCGGCGCTGGAAACGATGCAACTGGCCGAGGCCGGGGTCTACCGGAAGATCGACCTGCCCGCCCGCTTCGGCGGCGCGCAATTGCCCGATATCCAGATCGTCGACTTGCGCAAGGAAGCCCCGGAGCGCGGCAAATGGCTCGCCCCGCGCCTTGTCGAGGAAATGAAGGCCCGCCTTGCCCGCGGCGAACAGTCGCTGCTGTTCCTCAACCGCCGGGGCTACGCACCGCTAACGCTATGCCGCCACTGTGGCTACCGCTTCCAATGCCCGAACTGCACGGCCTGGCTGGTGGAGCACCGCTTTTCCAAGCGCCTTGCCTGCCATCACTGCGGCCACGAAGTGCCGGTGCCCGAGGCGTGCCCCGAATGTGGCACCGGCGACTGCCTTGTCGCCTGCGGCCCCGGCGTGGAGCGTATTGCCGACGAAGTCGCGGAAATCCTGCCCGAAGCGCGCGTGGCGCTGGTTACGTCGGACACGATGAACACGGCAGAGGCGATGAACGAGTTCGTCGCCAAGGCGGAGAACAAGGCGATCGACGTGATCGTCGGCACCCAGCTCGTCACCAAGGGCTATCACTTCCCCGAACTGACGCTGGTAGGCGTGGTCGATGCCGATCTGGGCCTTGAAGGCGGAGACTTGCGCGCGGCGGAACGGACCTACCAACAGGTCGCGCAGGTTGCCGGACGCGCGGGCCGCGGCGAGAAGCCGGGCGAAGTGCTGATCCAGACGCGCCACCCCGAAGCCTCGGTGATCGCCGCGCTGGCCGCCGGTGATCGCGACGCCTTCTACGCCGCCGAAATCGAGGCCCGGCGCGACGCCAACGCGCCACCCTTTGGGCGCTGGGCCGCGATCATCGTATCCTCGGAAGATCAGGCCGAAGCGAAAGCCGCCGCCCGCGCCATCGGCGGCACCGCGCCCAACCTGCCGGACATGCTGGTGCTGGGCCCTGCCCCCGCACCGCTGTCGCTGCTGCGGGGGCGCCATCGTTTTCGCTTATTAATCAATGCAAAGCGCTCGGCCGAACTTCAGAGGGTGCTGCGCGAGTGGCTGGAACCGCTCCAGTTCCCGCGCGGCGTGCGCGTGCATATCGATGTGGACCCCTACAGCTTCGTCTGAGCGCTCTCCCGCCGCAGCAGTTCGCGTTTGATCTTCTCGCCATAGGCATAGCCGCCGATCGATCCGTCGGAGCGGATCACCCGGTGACATGGGATCAGCACGGCGACATTGTTGGCGCCATTGGCAGATCCGGCAGCGCGAACGGCGCCGGGCTTGCCGACGGCGGCGGCGATCTGCGCGTAAGTGCGGGTCTCCCCGGCCGGAATGCGCTGCAACTCACGCCAGACCGCCTGCTGGAACGCGGTGCCCTGCACGTCGAGAGGGATCGCCCGCGATTGGCCGGGTTGCTCGACCTCGGCAACGACATCCCTTGCGATCCGGGCGAAATCCTCCCCGCCTTCGACCAGCTCGGCCTTGGGGAAGCGCTCGGCCAGTTCCTCGCGCCCCTCACCGAACGACAGGCGGCACACGCCCTTGTCGGTGGCGGCGACCAGCATCGGCCCCAGCGTGGTCGGCACCACGGACCAGTGGATCGCCACCCCTGCCCCGCCGCCACGCCAGGCCGAAGGCACCATGCCCATCCGCCCATCGCTGCCCTCATAGAAGCGCGAGGCGGCACCGAAACCGGCTTCGTAGATGGCCTCGGTCACACTTGCACCGCCGCTCAGCGCCTCCCCGGCGCGGTCGAAACGCCGGGCGCGGGCATATTCGGCGGGTGAAAGCCCGACCGCCCGCTTGAACACGCGCTGGAAATGCGTGGGGCTGTAGCCGACCGCCTCCGCCAATTCGGAAAGCCCCGGCGCGACATCGGCCACTTCGTCCAGCATCGCCAGCGCGCGCGTCACGGCCTCTTCGTCGCGGGAGACTTCGTTGGGCCTGCAGCGCAAGCAGGCGCGCAGGCCGGCGTGCTCCGCCTCGCCAGCCTCAGCAAAGAAGCGGACGTTCTCCCGCTTGGGATGGCGCGCCGAACAGGACGGGCGGCAATAGATCCCGGTCGAGAGCACCCCGGTGACGAAGCGCCCATCGAAGGACTTGTCCCGCGCAAGCACCGCCTGCCAGGCGCGATCGTCGTCGACGGGGCTATGGTCCATATGCGCACTCATCAGAGTCATATTCATATTCACAGCGCGTCTCCCTCTCTCTCGATCCGGGCCGCGAAGCAGCCATAGGCGGCATTGTGCGCGTGAATGCAAGCGACGCGCGGCTCGGCAAAGAGCGCGGCGATGCCTGCCTCTACCTCATCGGGCCCCGCAAGCACCGCGCGGACCATCATGCCCTCATCATCGAATCCACGCAGCGACATCGTCCGTCCAGTGAACACCGGCGGCAGCCGATCGACCAAGGGCTCGACCTGCGACGCGCTCTCGCGAACATATATCGCATGTGCGGTTCGATAGGGATTGGCCACGTCGTGACTGGTAAAGTTGACGAGCAGAACCCGCTCTCCCGCCCGCGCATCCTCCAGGCTGACCCTGCAGGGAAAGCCGGGATGCGCATCGGCGACAAGCAACCGGGCGCCGGAACGCCTCAGTTCCGCGTCACTCATGAAAGAAATAGTGGGCGAAACGACCCGCATCCAGGCCAACGATTCGAAAAGACACTGCCACACTCCTGCCACGCTTCGCCCGAAGTTCTGCAGCACCTGCACCGCCCTCGCTTCCCGCACCTTGCTTTCAAACCGCTTTTTTGGGCATTGTCCCCAGGCGTCCTCCCGCACCTTGCATAGTAACACTATCGTCGCTATGCGCGCCCCGTCTGCGGGCCGGGGGGCACGGCAAAGTCGTGTACCCAAGTGCCTCAGCCCACCCGATGTAAGGATAGGACACGCGTGGAGAATTCCGGCGGCATCAAAGCCAGCTTGCAAGGGCGCTACGCTTCGGCGCTGTTTGACCTTGCCAGCGAGAACGGCGTCGTAACGAACGTCGAGGGCGACCTCGACCGTATCGGCGCTGCGATCAAGGAAAACGGCGACCTCGCCGACCTGATTCGCAACCCCGAAATCAGCCGCAAGGCGGCCGGTGCGGCCATGGAGGCTGTTGCCGACGTGCTCGGCCTCTCCGCCCTGACGAAGAACTTCGTCGGCGTGCTGGCGGCCAATCGCCGCCTTTCCGCGCTGCCCGAGATCATTCGTGCCTTCATCGCGATCGCCGCCGCCCAGCGCGGCGAGGCGACTGCCGAAGTCACCACGGCGCACCCGCTCAGCGACGCTCAGGTCGAAGAGCTGCGCCAGAAGCTGGAACTGCGCGAAGGCCGCAAGATCAGCGTGAAGACCAATGTCGACGCCGATCTGCTCGGCGGCCTGGTCGTCACCATCGGCTCCAAGCGCATCGACAGCTCGATCCGCACCCGTCTCAATTCGCTCGCCCAGGCCATGAAGGGCTAAGAAAGGCACCACAATGGACATCCGCGCCGCAGAAATCTCGAAGGTCATCAAGGACCAGATCGCCAATTTCGGCACCGAAGCCCAGGTTTCGGAAGTCGGTTCCGTGCTCTCGGTGGGTGACGGCATCGCCCGCATCCACGGCCTCGACAAGGTCCAGGCCGGCGAAATGGTCGAATTCTCCAACGGTGTGCAGGGCATGGCCCTCAACCTCGAAGCCGACAACGTCGGCGTCGTGATCTTCGGCTCGGACGCCGAGATCAAGGAAGGCGACAGCGTCAAGCGCACCAACACCATCGTCGACGTTCCCGTCGGCAAGGGCCTGCTCGGCCGCGTGGTGGACGCCCTTGGCAACCCGATCGACGGCAAGGGCCCGATCGTCGCTGAAAAGCGCGCCCGCGTCGAAGCCAAGGCTCCCGGCATCATCCCGCGCAAGTCGGTGCACGAACCCGTGCAGACCGGCCTGAAGGCGATCGACGCCCTCGTCCCCGTCGGCCGTGGCCAGCGCGAGCTGATCATCGGTGACCGCCAGACCGGCAAGACCGCCGTCGCCATCGACACCTTCATCAACCAGAAGGAAGCGAACAAGGGCGACGACGAGTCCAAGAAGCTCTACTGCATCTACGTCGCCGTCGGCCAGAAGCGCTCGACCGTTGCGCAGATCGTTCGCCAGCTCGAAGAAAACGGCGCGATGGAATACTCCATCGTCATCGCCGCAACCGCTTCGGAACCGGCTCCGCTGCAGTACCTCGCGCCCTACACCGGCGCCGCGATGGGCGAATTCTTCCGCGACAACGCGATGCACGCCGTGATCGTGTACGACGACCTTTCGAAGCAGGCCGTCGCCTACCGTCAGATGTCGCTGCTGCTGCGCCGCCCGCCGGGCCGCGAAGCTTACCCGGGCGACGTGTTCTATCTCCACAGCCGCCTGCTTGAGCGCGCTGCGAAGATGAACGACGAGAACGGCAACGGCTCGCTCACCGCGCTTCCGATCATCGAAACGCAGGCCGGCGACGTCTCGGCCTACATTCCGACCAACGTGATCTCGATCACCGACGGCCAGATCTTCCTTGAAACCGGCCTGTTCTACCAGGGCATCCGTCCGGCCATCAACGTCGGCCTGTCGGTGTCGCGCGTCGGCGGTTCGGCCCAGACGAAGGCGATGAAGAAGGTTGCCGGCTCGATCAAGCTGGAGCTGGCGCAGTACCGCGAAATGGCGGCATTCGCCCAGTTCGGTTCGGACCTCGACGCCTCGACCCAGAAGCTCCTCAACCGCGGTGCGCGCCTGACCGAGCTGCTCAAGCAGAAGCAGTTCTCGCCGCTGTCGTTCGAAGAGCAGACCGTGTCGATCTTCGCCGGCACCAACGGCTACCTCGACGCCCTGCCGGTTTCGAAGGTCACCGAGTACGAAGCCGAAATGCTCGACTTCATGCACGAGAAGCACGCCGACGTCCTCGCGCTGATCCGCTCGACCAAGGACTTCGGTGACGAAGCCAAGGCGAAGACCAAGGCTGCGCTCGACGCGTTCGCCAAGCAGTTCGCCTAATTTGCGTCACCCCGGCGAAAGCCGGGGTCGCTCTCGGCCAGGCTTTGCTTGGTTGCCAACGGTCCCAGCTTTCGCTGGGATGGACGAATGGAGAAAATTGAGTGGCTTCGCTCAAGGAACTCAAAGGCCGCATCAACTCGGTCAAGTCGACCCAGAAGATCACCAAGGCCAAGCAGATGGTCGCCGCGGCCAAGCTGCGCAAGGCGCAGGCCGCCGCGGAGTCCGCGCGCCCCTACGCCGCGCGTCTCGCCGAGGTGATGGGTTCGCTCGCCAGCAAGATCACGGTCAGCGAGAACAGCCCCAAGCTGCTCGCCGGCACCGGCAGCGACAAGGTGCACCTGCTCGTCGTCGCGAACTCGGACAAGGGTCTGTGCGGCGCGTTCAATTCGAACATCGTCAAGGCCGCGCGCCTGAAGGCGAAGGAACTGGAAGCACAGGGCAAGACCGTCCTGTTCTACCTCGTGGGCCGCAAGGGTCGCGCGCCGCTGCGCCGCGAATTCCCGAAGCAGATCGCGCACATGTTCGACACCACCGATGTGCGCGATCCCGGCTTCAACGAAGCCGAACGCGTCGCCGATGAACTCGTCGCCATGTATGAGGCCGGCAAGTTCGATGTGGCGCACCTGTTCTATTCGAAGTTCCGCTCGGCGCTGCTTCAGGAACCGACCGATCAGCAGATCATCCCGGTGCCCGCCCCCAAGGCGGTCGTTACCGGCGATGCCGTGACCGAATACGAGCCGGAAGAGGAAGAAATCCTCGCCGCGCTGCTGCCGCGCTATCTGCGCACGCAGATCTTCGGTGCCCTGCTGGAAAACGCCGCGTCCGAACAGGGTGCGTCGATGACCGCCATGGACAACGCGACGCGCAACGCGGGCGACCTGATCAAAAAGCTGACCATCCAGTACAACCGCAGCCGCCAGGCCGCGATCACTACTGAACTCGTTGAAATCATTGCTGGCGCGGAAGCGCTGTAGCATCACCTGAAACAGCCGGCGCGGAAGCGCTGTAAGTCACCGCAGGCAAGGAAACCAAAATGGCCACCGCACCCGTGCTAAACCTGACCGCCACTGGCAAGATCAGCCAGATCATCGGCGCCGTCGTCGACGTCACCTTCGAAGGCGAACTGCCGGCGATCCTCACCGCGCTCGAAACCGAGAACAACGGCCAGAAGCTGGTTCTCGAAGTCGCGCAGCACCTTGGTGAGAACACCGTCCGCACCATCGCCATGGACGGCACCGATGGCCTGACCCGTGGGCAGCCCGTTGCCAACACCGGCAAGCAGATCTCGGTCCCCGTCGGCCCGAAGACCCTCGGCCGCATCATGAACGTCGTCGGCGACCCGATCGACGAGCGTGGTCCCGTCGGTTCGGACATGTTCGCCCCGATCCACGCCAAGGCTCCCGAATTCGTCGACCAGTCGACCGAAGCGGCGATCCTGGTCACCGGCATCAAGGTCATCGACCTTCTCGCCCCCTATGCAAAGGGCGGCAAGATCGGCCTGTTCGGCGGCGCCGGCGTGGGCAAGACGGTTCTCATTCAGGAACTGATCAACAACATCGCCAAGGGCCACGGCGGCGTCTCGGTCTTCGCGGGCGTCGGTGAACGCACCCGTGAAGGTAACGACCTCTACCACGAGTTCCTCGACGCCGGCGTTATCGCCAAGGACGCCGAAGGCAACGCGACCTCGGACGGTTCGAAGGTTGCTCTCGTATTCGGCCAGATGAACGAACCGCCGGGCGCCCGCGCTCGCGTCGCTCTCTCGGGCCTGACCATGGCCGAGTACTTCCGCGACCAGGAAGGCCAGGACGTTCTGTTCTTCGTCGACAACATCTTCCGCTTCACCCAGGCGGGCGCGGAAGTGTCGGCTCTGCTCGGCCGTATTCCTTCGGCCGTGGGCTATCAGCCGACCCTCGCCACCGACATGGGCGCGCTGCAGGAACGCATCACCTCGACCACCAAGGGTTCGATCACCTCGGTCCAGGCGATCTACGTCCCCGCGGACGACCTTACCGACCCGGCGCCAGCCGCCTCGTTCGCCCACTTGGACGCAACGACCACGCTGAACCGCGCCATTTCGGAACTGGGTATCTACCCGGCCGTCGACCCGCTCGACTCGACCTCGCGCGTGCTTGAGCCCCGCGTCGTCGGCGCCGAGCACTACGAGACCGCCCGCAAGGTTCAGGAAACCCTGCAGAAGTACAAGTCGCTTCAGGACATCATCGCGATCCTGGGCATGGACGAGCTTTCGGAAGAAGATAAGCTCACCGTCGCCCGCGCCCGCAAGATCCAGAAGTTCCTGTCGCAGCCGTTCCACGTTGCGGAAGTCTTCACCGGCATCTCGGGCAAGTTCGTCCAGCTGGAAGACACCGTGAAGTCGTTCAAGGCCGTCGTCGAAGGCGAATACGATCACCTTCCGGAAGCAGCCTTCTACATGGTCGGCGGCATCGAGGAAGTGGTCGCCAAGGCCAAGAAGCTGGCCGAAGAGGCGTAATCGACCATGGCACTGCACTTCGAACTCGTCACGCCGGCGAAGCTCGTCCGCTCGGAAAGCGTCCACATGGTGGTCGTCCCCGGCACCGAAGGCGAGTTCGGCGTGCTGGAGGGCCACGCGCCCTTCATGTCGACCGTCGCTGACGGCGCGCTCAAGGTCTACAAGACCGACGGCGGCCCGGCCGAGGAAATCCGCATCACCGGCGGCTTCGCCGAAGTGGGCGAAAAGGGCCTGACCGTGCTCGCAGAGCACGTCGAGGGCTGATTTCTTCCCTTGAGCAACAAAAAAGGGGCGCTCTCGCATGCCGAGAGCGCCCCTTTTTGTTGTCGCGCCATGCTCAGGCACCGCAACGACGGTTCGCCGCGCTGGTCAATTTGCGGTTTATCAACCACTAGTTGCTTATGCGATAGCCATCGGCTAAGGCGAGCAAAGGGACACCGGGTGACGAGCACTATGGAGGCAACTGCCGGACAGTTGCGTCATGAACCGCTTTTGCGCGCCAGGTGCGACGACGCAATCGCTGTCCTGCACCGAAGCAGGTTGGCCCAGTTCTTCATGCTCTTGGCGGTCGCTATCGCCAGCCGCTGTTCCGTCTGGGGTGACTGGAACTTCGACATCGACGAGCAGTTCTATTTCCTGGTGGGTCACCGATTGCTCGACGGCGCCACGCTTTACGTCGACATCTGGGATCGCAAAGGCCCCGCCACCTTCCTCACGTTTGCCGCGCTTTCCGCGATCTGGCCCTCGGTCGTATGCTTTCATGTCGCAGCAACGCTGTTCGCCGCCTTGGGGGCCTATGGCGTCAATCGGCTGACGCGGCTGGTCGCTCCGCCGGCGGCGGCGATGCTGGCGGGCATCACGTATCTGATGCTGATCCTGCAATTCGGCGGCGCGGCCGCGCAGGCGCAAGTGTTCTACAACCCCCTCCTGATCGTCGGGGCATGGTCGATAGTGACCCGAACCGACCTTCTGCGCGAAGGCCGCATCGATGCGCGTATCGTGCTCGGCATGTTTTGCGCCGGATTGGCCATAACCTTCAAACTGAACGCCGTGTTCGAGTGCCTGTTCTTTGGCGGCTATGTCTGCTGGCTTGTCGCCAGATCGGGCGTGTCGTTGGCCAGCAAGCTCCGTGCGCTTGCCTTGCTGGCCTTCATAGGCCTGGCGCCAACGCTGCTGACCATGACCTACTACGCGATTACGGGACATTTCGCGGACCTGTGGCAGGCTCTGGTGCTCTCCAATTTCGGTCGCCAATACATGGGGGGCGCGCAACGCAGCGAACGCGTCGTCCTTCTCGCGGCGATGCTGGCACTGCCCCTCACCTGCGCGGCTATGGGTTTTTCCGAGCTGCGCCGACAAGCTGCCCATGCCGACAAGCTGATATTTGTGGGGCTCTGGGCAATCGTGGCGATCGCGGCGATGCTGCTCTATCCCAACATTTTCCCGCACTACGCCTTGCCGCTGATCGCCCCGCTCTGCGTCCTGTCGGCTGGCTTTTTCGCGCGCGGGAACATAGGAACGACGGCGTTCGGTGCAATCGTGGTCATCGCGTTGATCTTTGGGCACACCTTGAACCTGCCAACGCGATTGCACGCACGTCAGGCAGAAGATCAACTGGTCTCCTATCTCAAAGCGCAGACGCCCGACCATTCGCTGCTGGTATGGGGAATGCCGAGTTATCTCTATCATATCATGGGGACGCCGCCGTTTTCGGCGCTGACCTTCCCCGCCCATTTCTATTCCTGGGACGAGCGCGGGACGAGCGGCCGCAATGAAGTTCTGGAACTGAAACGCATCCTGTCGCTACGTCCCGCAAGCGTCGTCGAGCAAGCACCTCTGGAGGTTTCGCCCCTCAACATGGACAATGTTGCCCAAGTTCGGGAATACCTGCGAACCTGCCGCCAATCCCGGCGCATGATGCTCTACGACCACAATGGCCCGCAGCCGCAAATCGTCTGGACCCATTGCGGCGGCAAGTGAGGCCGCGCTGCGCTCCAAACCGCGCCCATGACGTCCGAATGCCGGTTCGCATTAGGAAGTTATCAAAGTTTCAACCTTAATCCTCTGCATATTCGCACAGGTTGCCGGCTTGGTCCGCGCAATCGGAGCGCTGGAAAGGTTTGTTTGAGCATGACGGCATTCGGGCGACGTAACGGCATGGGAGGGATGGGCCAGGGCGCGCGTCCCGCGTTCGGCGTGGCCAAGCCGCTGAAGAGCGGCGTTGGAGAAACCCCCTCCCTTCCCGGCGGCGGCGCCATGCCCGGCGGCGACCAGTTTCCGCCCGTGCCCGGCATGGATGCACCGGCATCCGGCCCGCAGAATTCGCGCGACGATGCTATGTCGCGCCTGTCCGATCGCGCCAACTCGGTCCACTCCGGCGAATCGGAGCAGAGCAGCTTCGAAGCGTCGATCCACAAGATCAAGGAACAGGTCCTCCCCCGCCTGCTGGAACGCGTCGATCCCGAAGCGGCGGCTACGCTGACCAAGGACGAGCTTTCCGAAGAATTCCGCCCGATCATCATCGAGGTGCTGGCCGAGCTGAAGATCACCTTCAACCGCCGCGAACAGTTCGCGCTGGAGAAGGTGCTGATCGACGAGCTGCTGGGCTTCGGCCCGCTAGAAGAGCTGCTGAACGATCCCGACGTGTCGGACATCATGGTCAACGGCCCGAACCAGACCTACATCGAAAAGAAGGGCAAGCTGCAGCTGGCCCCCACCAAGTTCCGCGACGAACAGCACCTGTTCCAGATCGCCCAGCGCATCGTCAACCAGGTCGGCCGCCGCGTCGACCAGACCACGCCGCTGGCGGACGCCCGCCTGAAGGACGGCAGCCGCGTCAACGTGATCGTGCCGCCGCTGTCGCTGCGCGGCACCGCCATCTCCATCCGTAAGTTCTCCGAGAAGCCGATCACCATCGACATGCTCAAGGACTTCGGTTCGATGAGCGAGAAGATGGCCACCGCGCTCAAGATCGCCGGCGCCTGCCGCATGAACATCGTCATCTCCGGCGGTACCGGTTCGGGCAAGACCACGATGCTCAATGCCCTGTCCAAGATGATCGATCCGGGCGAGCGCGTGCTGACCATCGAAGACGCCGCCGAACTCCGCCTGCAGCAGCCGCACTGGCTGCCGCTGGAAACCCGCCCGCCGAACCTTGAAGGCCAAGGCGCGATCACCATCGGCGACCTCGTCAAGAACGCCCTGCGTATGCGTCCTGACCGCATCATCCTGGGCGAAATCCGCGGCGCCGAGTGTTTCGACCTGCTCGCCGCCATGAACACCGGCCACGACGGCTCCATGTGTACGCTCCACGCCAACAGCCCGCGCGAGTGCCTTGGCCGTATGGAGAACATGATCCTGATGGGCGACATCAAGATCCCCAAGGAAGCCATCAGCCGCCAGATCGCGGAGTCGGTGGACATCATCGTGCAGGTGAAGCGCCTGCGCGACGGTTCGCGCCGCACCACCAACATCACCGAAGTGATCGGCATGGAAGGCGACGTGATCGTCACCCAGGAACTGTTCAAGTTCGAGTATCTGGACGAGACCGACGACGGCAAGATCATCGGCGAATTCCGCCCATCGGGCCTGCGCCCCTACACGCTGGAAAAGGCCCGCCAGTTCGGATTCGACCAGGCCTTCCTCGAAGCCTGCCTGTAAACCTCACCAAGCGCACCCGGTTGACACCAAACCGGGTGCGAAACGGTGTAACCTTGTCTTCGCCTTGCGGTCCGGCTTTCCTTGCCTGTCCAGTTGCGCGAGATAGGCCAGAAGCGCGGAATTGTCCGCCTTTCGCTCGGTCGCGACGTGCCTGCCACGATACATCCGCACCTTGAGCAAGCCGAACAGCGCGCGCTGCGCCCGCTCCCCGGCTGTGACCTTCCGTTTTCGCGATCTGTCACCTTGTGCGGACCTGTCACCTTGCGAGCCTACGATCCTGCCCCACGCTGCGGCAAAGCTGCCCGCGTCCGGTTTGCGGCGCAGGCGATAGGCGGTCTCTCGCGCCATCCCCACGCGCCGCGCGGCGGCGACGACCGATCCGGTTTCCGCCAGTGCGCCAAGGAATGCGGCTTGGCGCTCCGGCGTCCAACCATCGGCGCGGGTGCGCATGGGGACAGGCGCGAATGCGGGAACCCGAACGTGGCGGGGTTTGCGGCGGGGCGAGCGGCGTTTCATCCGCAAGGTTAGGACAGATTTGCCGGGTGTAGGAAAGCGACAGGATCGGGCACGACCGACCCCAATGCCTCTCTCAGTCTGCCACCCCAACTTCGTCATTGCGAGGAGGCAAAGCCGACGAAGCAATCCAGTGCGGCGCAAGACTGCCTCTGGATTGCTTCGCTACGCTCGCAATGACGAAGGTGGGGAGTTGCAGGGCAGCGGCGACTGCAGCGTGACGACGACGACCGGCCACGCGCTCCCTCTACCCCAGCGCCCGCAAGACAAGCGAAGCCGCCAGCATCAGCATCGTCACGCCCACCACCGCATCCAGCACCCGCCACGCCGCCGGGCGTGCGAACAGCGGGATCAGCAGGCGCGCGCCGTAGCCGAGCGCGGCGAACCACGCGAAGCTGGCAGTCGCCGCGCCGGCCACGAAGAACGGTCGCAGCGCGGGTGGCTGCGCCGAACCGGCCGCGCCCATCAGCAGCAGGGTATCAAGATAGACGTGGGGGTTGAGGAAGGTGAAGCCCGCCGTCGCGGCCAATGCGCGGCCCAGAGAGATGCCCTGCCCGTCCGCGATATCCACCGTGGCCGGCACCGCCATCCGCCGCAGCGCCTGTATCCCGTACCAGCCCAGAAACGCAGCACCGCCAACGGTCAGCACCGTGGCCAGCCCCGGCAGAGCCGCCAGCACGGCACCAACCCCGGCCACGCCTGCTGCGATCAAGGTCACGTCGGCACCGGCGCAGAACAGCACCACTGGCCCGACATGTTCACGGCGGAGCCCCTGCCGCAACACGAACAGGTTCTGCGCGCCGATCGCCACGATCAGCGCCGCCATCAGGGCGAAGCCGGAGAAGAACGGATAGGCGGCACCGATCATCGATACGGTCCCGTCTTCAGACCGATCCAGAGCGAGAGAAGCTGGCCGCAGACCACGGCGAGCGTCAGGCAGCAGGGGAGCAAAAGCACGTTCATGGCCAAGCCATTTATCGCAAGCGCGGTGATGAATAAAACTTGATCGCCTAACGCTGGTGAAGCATGGCTTCATCATGCTGGACTATCCTGCCCTGGCGGCGGTTTCCGCCGTGGTTCGCGAAGGCTCCTTCGAGCGGGCGGCCGATCTGCTGGGCATCACGCCTTCCGCCGTATCGCAGCGCGTGCGCGGGCTGGAGGAGCGGCTGGGCACGGTCCTGATCGTGCGCGCGCAGCCTTGCGATGCCACCGAGGTCGGTCGTGCGCTCTGCGCGCATTTCGATCAGGTGCGCCTGCTGGAGGCCGATCTGGCGCCGCATCTGAAACCGCAGTTCGGCAAAGGCGAAGCGCCGCTGATCCTGAAGATCGCGGTCAATTCGGACAGTCTGGCCACCTGGTTTCCCGAAGCCGCCGCGCAATTCGTGCAGGACACCGGCACGCTGCTGGACCTGATCGTCGATGACGAGGCCCACACGGCGGACCGGCTGCGTTCGGGCGAAGTCTCCGCCATCATCACTTCAGACCCCGAACCGATTCAGGGCTGCAGCACGATCGAACTGGGATCGCTGCGCTATCGCGCCTGCGCCTCGCCCGAATTCATCGCCCGCTATTTTGCCGACGGCGTCGATCAGCGCAGCCTTGCGAAAGCGCCCTGCCTGCGTTTCGACCGGCGCGATGCCGTGCAGACGCGCTGGGCCTTGGACTTTCACGGGGTGAAGCTGTCGGCGCCGACACACTGGGTGCCTTCCACCCAGGGCTTCCTCGATTTCACCGCGAAAGGGCTGGCGTGGGGCCTCCATCCGGAGCCGCTGGCCCTGCCCCACATTGCGGCTGGTACTCTGCTTGAATTGCCCCCGCGCGCGCCGCTGGAGGTACGGCTCTACTGGACGGTCACGCGCCTTCAGGCCGGTTCGCTGCGATCGCTGACCGATGCGGTGCGCAAGGTGGCCGGGGCGGCGCTGGTTCAACGCGCGGCGTGAGACGGGGCGATTGCTACCCGGCGAACCAGTCCTTTGCGGAAATGCCCAGCAGCAGCACTGCCCCCATTAGCGCGATGAAGAATACCCCCGTCCACGGCATGAAGCCCACACGATCGAGATCCGTGCGTTTCATGCGGCGGCGGTCACCGATCCAGGCCACTGCCGCCAGAAAAACGCAGATGCCGCCGGCGACGGCCATGATGAGGTCGGAATCGGTCATCTGCCGCCCTTGCCTCCTCGCGACGGGAAGATAAAGCCCGACGCGTGAACGCTTCCACCCAACCGTCCTCTCCGGCCGCATCATCCCGGCGCACAGACCGGCCGATGCTGGCCATCGGCCTGCGCCTTATGGCGATGGTCATGCTCTCCACCATGTTCATGCTGATCCGCCTTGCCGGACGCGAAGGCGTTTCCGCGCCGGAAATGGTGTTCTGGCGGCAGGCCATGGCCGTGCCGCTGATGGGCGGCTGGCTGCTGGCGACGGGTCGGCTGGGTCTGCTGCGGACCACGCGCCTGCGCAGCCATGCGATGCGGGCGACCACGGGCACGGTCGGGCTTGTCTGCAACGTCACCGCCGCCATGCTGTTGCCCTTGCCGGTGGGAACGACGCTGGGCTTCACCGCGCCGCTGTTCGCGGTGCTGATCACCGCAATCGTCATGCGCGATCAAGTCGGGCCGTGGCGTTGGACCGCCGTGATCCTGGGCTTTCTGGGCGTCTTGCTGATTACCCGGCCCGGCCAGCAGGACATTCCGCTGGCGGGCCTAGCCGCCGGGCTTGGCGCGGGGGTGATCGTCGCCATCGTCAGTTTCCAGATCCGCGACCTTGGCCGCACGGAGCAGCCGATCACCTGCGTGTTCTGGTTCTCGTTCTTCGGCGCGGTCTTCGCCAGCGTGCTGTTGCCATTCTATGGCCAGTCGCACGAACCGCACGTCTGGCTGCTCCTGGTGGCCGTGGGACTGGCGGGAACGCTGGCGCAATTGCTGGTCACGGCGGCGCTGCGGTTCGGCGCGGTGGCGACGGTGGTGGTGATGGATTACAGCGCACTGATCTGGGCCACGCTTTACGAGCGCACGGTGTTCGGCGCGCTGCCGCCCGCCTCGATCTGGCTTGGCGCGCCGCTGATCATCGCCGCCGGCCTGATCATCACCTGGCGCGAACACTATCTGGCCAAGCGCATCTCTCCCACCTCCGCGCTGGATGAGGGTGCAACGGAAGAGATTGCGGACGAAAGACCCTCTCGCTGATCGCAGGGAACCGGCGCCCGGATCGGGCGTTGCCTTGTGCGGATACCGGTTTTGCATGACGGTGGTCGCACGAAAGGAACCCGGAAATGGTCAAGAAACTCGTACTCGCCCTTGTGGTTGGCGGCATCGTGGTCTCGGCATCGGCCTGCAATACGGTCAAGGGTGCGGGGAAGGATGTGCAATCGGTCGGTCAGGCCGGTGAGGACGCCATCAACAAGTAAGCCGAACCGCACAGGCCGAGCGCCAAAGCGCTTGCTCTTCCCTCTTTCGCTGTCAGCCCTGATCGCCTAGCGGTCAGCGATCCGGCACCAATCGGGGCGCCGGATCAGAAGGATGGCGAAGAGATGATCAGGAAACTTGTCCTGGTTGCCGTGGGCGCGGGCCTCGTGCTTGGCGCGGCTGCCTGCAACACCGTTCGCGGTGTGGGACAGGACCTCGAATCCGCGGCGAACTCGGTCGACCGCGCGACGTGAGGGTCATGGCCTGTCGGGTTTGCCCGGCAGGCCCCAGCCCCTTCGCGAACAGGCTTTTCAGCTGTCGGTAATATGCGCCGCAACCATGGCGCGGGCGCGCTGCCAGAGCACGAAGCGGCTCACTAGAACCACACCCAGAGCGAAGCCGAGCATCGCATCGGTCACCAGCATGGCGGTTGCGGCGGGATGGCCCGCACCCACGGTCATGCCACTCGGCAGGATCAGGCGGCGGATCAGGAACACGCCCAGAATCAGCACCAGCGCCAATGGCGACTGACGCACCATGACGCGGGCATCGTCGCCCTCACCCTCTACATGTAGCCGCATCAGGCGCGAACGCTGCATGCCGATGGCGCCGCCGACCACGAAGCCGGCGGCAAGGCTGGCCCAGCCCAGCGGCGACGGCATCATCGCGCTGAGCGCAAGGCAGATCAGTGCCGCCACGATCAGCGGCATGATCCAGAGGAGGGGGAGCCGGAGCGGGCGGGCTTTTTCCAGATTGCGGAAACGCCAGAGCATTACCGCGCCGAAAATCGCCAGCGGCAACCATGCCGCCATACCGTTACCGGATCCCCCCATAATCCTCAGCTACCCCCGAACTCGCTCAGCGAGGGCGTCCCCGGCTCACCCGGAGTGCCCTGCCATACGAGCACTGGCTTACGCGCCGCGAGCGTTTCGTCAAGCCGGCGGCGCGGTGCGAAGTGCGGTGCGCTATGCAGGCTCTGGTCGCCGTCCTTGGCGCGCTGGGCAAGGCTGCGCAGCGAACCGATGAAGCGATCAAGCCCGGCCTTGCTTTCGGTCTCGGTCGGTTCGACCAGCATCGCGCCCTTCACCACCAGCGGGAAATAGACCGTCATCGGGTGGAAGCCCTCGTCGATCAGGCCCTTGGCGATGTCCAGCGTAGAGAAGCCCTCAGCCAGACCAGCATCGCTGAACAGCGCCTCGTGCATGCACGGGCCGCTCTTGGCGAAGGGTGCCGGCAGCAGATCCTCGCACGAACGCAGGACGTAGTTGGCGTTGAGCACCGCATCCTCGGCAACCTGACGCAGACCGTCCGCGCCGTGGCTGAGGATGTAGGTCAGCGCGCGGGTGAACATGCCCATCTGGCCGTGGAAGGCGACCATGCGGCCGAATGCCTGCGCATGGCCCTCGCCCGCGTTTTCCTCTTCGACGAGGTGGACGCGGCCATCTTCACCGCGGCTGACGAAGGGCAGCGGCGCGAAGGGCGCCAGCGCTTCGGACAGCACGACCGGGCCGGCACCGGGGCCGCCACCGCCGTGCGGGGTGGAGAAGGTCTTGTGCAGGTTGATGTGCATGGCATCGACGCCCAGGTCGCCCGGGCGCACCTTGCCGACGATGGCGTTGAAGTTCGCACCGTCGCAATAGACGTAGCCGCCGGCTGCGTGGACCGCATCGCCAATCGCCTTCATCTCCGGCTCGAACAGGCCGCAGGTGTTGGGGTTGGTGATCATCACGCCCGCGACGTTCGGGCCGAGCTTGGCCTTCAGCGCCTCCACATCGACGCGGCCTTCCGGGGTCGCCGGGATCGACTGCACCTTGAAGCCCGCGAAAGCGGCGGTTGCCGGGTTGGTGCCGTGGGCACTTTCCGGAACCAGCACCACGTCGCGCTTCTCACCGCGCGCGTCGAGCGCGGCGCGGATGCAGAGCAACCCGCAAAGCTCGCCATGCGCACCGGCCTTGGGGCTCATCGCCACCGATGCCATGCCGGTCAGCGTGATCAGCCAGTCGGCCAGCTGCTCGATCACTTCCAACGCGCCCTCGACCGTCTTCTGCGGCTGGAGCGGGTGAACGTCGGCAAAGCCCGGCAGACGGGCCATCTTCTCGTTCAGGCGCGGGTTGTGCTTCATCGTGCACGAACCGAGCGGGAACGGCCCGAGGTCGATCGCGTAGTTCTGGCGCGACAGGCGGGTGTAGTGGCGCACCGCTTCCGGCTCGGTCAGGCCCGGCAGCGCCGGAGCCGCCTTGCGCAGGAACTTCGAGAGGCCCGAAGCAACCGGACGCGTCGGCGTGTCGAGATCGACACCGCACTTGGCCGACGAACCGAGTTCGAAGCTGAGTGCTTCTTCCAGCATCAGGCCATAGTCGCCCGAGGCGGTCTTGAAGGCAGCGCCCTCACCGGCTTCACCCATGCTGGGGCGCCAGCCGCTTGCGTTTACCGCGTTCATGCCAGCACTCCTTCAAGCTCACGGGCAAAGGTTTCGATATCCTCGTCGGTCACGGTCTCGGTCGCCGTCACCAGCAGGCCGTTGTGCAGATCGCTGTCCTCGGGGAACAGGCGGCCGAGCGAGACGCCGCCCAGCACCTTGCGGTCGGCCAGTTCGCGCACGACTTCGCGCGCATCGCGGTTCAGCACCACGGTCGCCTCGTTGAAGTAGGCGTCGTTCAGCACCTTCACGCCCGGAACCTTGGCCAGACGCTCGATCAGCGCCTGCGCCTTGTCGTGGTTCACGGCGGCAAGCTGGGCCAGGCCCTCACCGCCCAGCAGGGTCAGGTGAATGCTGAAAGCCAGCGCGCAAAGGCCGGAGTTGGTGCAGATGTTGCTGGTCGCCTTCTCGCGGCGGATGTGCTGTTCGCGCGTGGAGAGCGTCAGCACGAAGCCGCGCTTGCCCTCGGCGTCCACGGTCTGGCCGCAGAGACGGCCCGGCATCTGGCGCACGAACTTCTCGCGGCAGCCGAACAGGCCCAGGTACGGGCCGCCGAACTGCAGGCCGACGCCGATCGACTGGCCTTCGCCCACGACGATGTCGGCACCCAGCGCGCCCGGCGCTTCGATCATGCCCAGCGCAACCGGCTCGGTGACGACGGCAATCAGCAGCGCGCCCATGGCGTGCGCGGCATCGGCAATCGCGGCGAGATCGGGGATGCGGCCCATCACGTCCGGATACTGGACGACGACGCAGGAGGTCTTGTCGTCGATCGCGGCGATCACGGCGGCGTCATCGGCCTGCGGCACGAGCTGCGCCTTCAGCGAGACGATATCGTCTTCGGTGAACTTGGCCATCGTGCGCACCACTTCGGCGTAGTGCGGGTGCAGACCGCTGGACAGCACCGCGCGGTCCTTGCGGGTGATGCGGCTGGCCATCAGGATCGCTTCCCAGCACGCGGTCGAACCGTCGTACATGGATGCATTGGCGATGTCGGTGCCGAACAGGCGCGCGACCTGCGTCTGGAACTCGAACAGCACCTGCAGCGTGCCCTGTGCGATTTCCGGCTGGTAGGGCGTGTAGGCGGTCAGGAACTCGCCGCGCTGGATCAGGTGATCGACCGAGGCCGGAACATGGTGGCGATAGGCGCCGGCACCGATGAAGAACGGCGCCGTGCCGGCCGAGAGGTTCTTGGCCGCAAGTGCGGACATGTGCCGCTCCACCGCCATTTCGCTGGCGTGAGCGGGCAGGCCTGCGATCGGGCCGGAAAGGCGAGCTTCGACGGGCACATCGATGAAGAGATCGTCAACGCTGGCGGCGCCGATGACGCCGAGCATCTCGGCACGGTCGGCCGGAGTCAGGGGAAGGTAGCGCATGGGGTTTCCTGCATGATTGTCCTCCCCGGCACGGGGAGGTGGCAGCCTGAAAGGCTGACGGAGGGGATTGGCGACCTAGCGCAAGCGTTGCGCCCGGCGGCGATTCCCCTCCACCGTCCTGCGGACGGTCCCCCTCCCCGTACCGGGGAGGATTGGACGTCAGAGGCTTGCGACATAGTCCTTGTAAGCCGCTTCATCCATCAGCGCTTCCAGTTCCGAAGCGTCCGACAGGGTGATGCGGAACAGCCAGCCGCCGACTTCGGCGTCGGTGTTCACCAGTTCCGGCTGGTCGGCCAGAACCTCGTTGGCTTCGGCGATGGTGCCGGAAACCGGGGTGTAGACGTCCGAAGCGGCCTTTACCGAATCGACGACGGCCACCGAATCGCCCTTGTCGAAGGTGGCGCCTTCGGCCGGCAGGTCGACGAAAGTGATGTCGCCCAGCTGGCCCTGTGCGTAATCGGTGATGCCCACGGTGCCGAGGTCACCCTCGATTTCGATCCACTCGTGTTCCTGCGAGAAATAACGGGTCATGGGAGAAGTTCCTCAGCGGTGATAGCGGTTAGGGACGAAGGGCATGGCTGCGACTGTGGCGTCGAGCTTCTTGCCCCGGATTTCGATGGAAAGTGCGGTGCCGTCCGCAGCAAGTGCCGCGTCGACATAGGCCATAGCGATAGGGTGCTGGAGCGAGGGCGAGAAACCGCCCGAGGTCACTACGCCAATTTCCTGTTCGCCATGGAAAACCTTGGCACCTTCGCGCGCGGCCTGACGGCCTTCGAGCTTAAGGCCGATACGCTTCTGGGCAGTGCCCTCGGCAAAGTCGCGCTGGACACGCTCGGCACCGGGGAAGCCGCCTTCGAGGCGGCGGCGCTTGTTGATGCCGAAAGCAAGGCCGGCTTCGACCGGGCCGCGTTCCGGGTCCATGTCGTGGCCATAGAGCGGCAGGCCGGCTTCAAGGCGCAGCGAATCGCGCGCGCCAAGGCCGATCGGCTTCACTTCGGGCTGGGCCAGCAGCAGGTCCGCCACTTCGGCAGCGGATTCGCCGGGGATCGAGATTTCGAAACCGTCTTCGCCGGTATAGCCCGAACGGCTGATCCAGGCATCGACGCCGCCCAGCGTGAAGCGGCCGCCCTTCATGAAGGTCAGCGCCGAAAGCGGGTATTCACCCTCAGCCACGCGTTCCAGCGCAGCGAAAGCCTTGGGGCCCTGCAGCGCCAGCAGCGCGCGGTCGTCGAGGTGGTTCAGCGTAATGTCGTCCGGCAGATATTCGCGCAGCGTGCCGATATCGTCCCACTTGGTGGCGCCGTTGACGACGAGGTAGAAACCGCCCGGCCAGCGCGAGACCATCAGGTCGTCCAGAATGCCGCCGTTTTCGTCCAGCAGCAGCGAATAGCGCACGGCGCCCAGCTTCAGGGTCGAAAGGTCGATCGGCAGCGCGGCTTCCAGCGCGGGCTCAACATCGGTCTGCGCGCCCTCTTCGCCGGTCACGAGCAGCTGGCCCATGTGGCTGACGTCGAACAGGCCGGCGTTCTCACGCGTCCAGAGGTGCTCGGCCATGATGCCTTCGTATTGCACGGGCATCATGTAACCGGCGAATTCGACCATGCGGCCGCCGTGATCGCGGTGCCAGCCGTCCAGCGGCAGAAGCATCGGCGCCAGTTCTTCGGGTTCCTGATCGGAATCGGAAATCGGGTATTCGCTCAAGACATGACTCCGCACAGTTCGGCACACCATTCCAGGTGCCCCCTCTGTCACGGAAACCTGAGAGCTTCCCTCGACAAGCCCATGACAGGCAGGCCAAAGTTACACCGTCGGCGGCCTCAATCCCCAAGGGAATGAGACACTTTCCAGAGTCTCGCTATCGACTTGGCGCGGTCCTTTTGCCTGAGAGATTCCGGGGCGGTTGCTCCTTCGGCGCCCACCTTTCCGCATGTGCGAATCGGCAGGTCTCTCCCGCGCTGTCAGCGATGCCCTGACCCTTGGGTGACAGGTGCGTTTGTGTCAACGCCGGTTGCGCTGCGCTGCGGCACTATTTCCCCGAGATGAAGCTTCAGCCTTCGAGCGAACCCCTCACTACGTTCGTCATTGCGAGCGTAGCGAAGCAATCCAGAGGCGGTTCGCGCTGCCCTGGATTGCTTCGCTACGCTCGCAATGACGAAGAAGGGTTATTGCCCCAGTGGGACGCTCCCCGCTCAATCCCCTGCCCGGCGCAGTGCGCGCATCATCGCTTCATGCTCATGGATGAAGCGGCCGCGCGTCTTCTCGGCGCTCAGCGCGAAGATCACATCGGCAAGGCGGCGCACGGAGATCGAGCGGAACTTGGCAAACCGGCCGTGCAGCACGATGGCGTCCGCCACTGGGTTCAGCACTTGCGCCATGCTTTCCAGCGGGCGGCTTTCGCTGCGATGGCCGCGCAGCAGGCCGGGGCGCAGGATGTCGAGCCGGCGGAAGCCCAGCTTGTGAACGGCGTCCTCGATATCGCCCTTGGTCCGCAAGTAGAGGTTGCGGCTCGCCCGGTCGGCGCCGACCGAGGAGACCAGGATCACATGCTCGATCCCGGCGGCGCGGGCGGCCTTGGCCGTTTCCAGCACCAGATCGTAATCGACCGCCCGGAAGGCCTCGTCGCTGCCCGCCGCCTTGCGCGTGGTGCCCAGCGCGCAGACCAGAACCTGTGCCTGCGCGGCGGCGATCAGCGTGGGCCACTGGTCGGTTTCGCCCACCAGCACTTCCATCTGCGCGCCTTCGGGCAGCCGCACTTCGCGCCGGGCGACGCCGATCACGCGCACGTCGCTACGGCCGATGCTACCGGCGATCACCGCCTGCCCGACCAGTCCGCTCGCCCCGACAAGGCAAAGACGGCGCGCTTCAGACATTGCGCAGGCCCTCCGGCGTCGATCCGTAGATCTGCGCGTGGCAGGCGATGGCGTAGCGGTCGGTCATGCCGGCGATATAGTCGGCGATGTGGCGGCTGCGCTCCGGCTCATGGCGCGGCAGGCCGTCGATCCAGCTTTCCTCCATCAGCACCGGCTCCTGCGAATAGGCGGCGTAGAGTTCGGCGATCAGCGCCCGCGCGCGGCGCGCGGTTTCCAGCTGTTCGGGGTGGTAGTAGAGCTTCTCGTACATGAAGCGTTTGAAGGCACGTTCGCCCTCCTCCACTTCGGGCGAGAAGGTGACCAGCTGGCGACCGGCCATGCGCACGTCGTGCACGCTCTCGATGCCGATCAGGTTGCCCTTGGTCTGGGCGAGCAAGTCGTTGACCATGAAGCCGATCTGGCTGCGGATCAGTTCGGCCAGTTGGCGGCTGCGCGCCACGCCGGGGAAGCGCCGTTCCACCTCGCGCCAGCGGTCCACCACGAAGGGATGCGCCAGCAGCTCGTCCAGATCGAGGAAGCCCGCGCGCAGGCCGTCGTCGATATCGTGGTTGTCGTAGGCGATATCGTCAGACAGCGCCGCCACTTGCGCTTCCAGCGAGGCATAGGAGCCGAGTTCGAGGTTATAGGCCGCGTCCAGTTCGCCCAGCGCCCAGTTCGGCGTGGCGACGGGGCCGTTGTGCTTGGCCAGCCCTTCCAGCGTCTCCCACGTCAGGTTGAGCCCGTCATGCTCGCAATAGGGGCTCTCGATGCGCATCAGCGTGCGCAGGCAATTGGCGTTGTGGTCGAACCCACCCGCCTTGTGCAGCGCAGCGTCCAGCGCCTCTTCCCCCGCATGGCCGAACGGCGGGTGGCCGATATCGTGGGCGAGTGCGAGCGCCTCGGTCAGATCCTCGTCCAGCCCAAGGATCCGCGCGATCACGCGGGCGACTTGCGCGACTTCCAGGCTGTGGGTCAGGCGGACACGGTAGTGATCGCCGTCGGGCGCGATGAAGACCTGCGTCTTGTAGCGCAGGCGGCGGAACGCGATCGAATGGACGATACGGTCGCGATCGCGCTGATAGGCGCTGCGCGGCCCCCGCGCGACGCCGTCCTCCATCGGATATTCGCGCCCGCGCGTGCGGGCCGGATCGGATGCATAAGGTGCGAGGGTCAAGCCTTGGTCTTTCCAGAACTAGGAATTTCTTGCCGCCCCTAGAGCATTTTCAGGGGCGGTGGAAACACCTGACTTTCAACTGTTTCACCGCCGGATCTTATTGCGCCAGGCCAGTCTTGCACAGCGCCGCCGAAGTGGTGGTGACCAGGATCACCTCACGGTCATCCACCGACTTCACCGCGCGGACCCAGGCGCCCAGCGTGGGCTTTTCGCCCTCCAGCTTCTGCAGCTTCACGATCTGGATCAGGTTCAGCCGCTTCATCATGCGCTTGGTCATGCAAGTGGCGACGCGGTTGGACATGCCGTTTTCGATCAGCGCCGAATGCAGCCGCCACGCCGCATAGAAATGCGCGCCGACAACCAAGACCACGACAAGGCCGACAAGCAGCAGAAATCGCTTGAGAATACGCATAGCGCGCCCTTAGCGGCTCATCCTCAATCCGCCAGCGCCTTGTTGATGTCCTCAACCATCTTCTTCGCATCGGCCAGCAGCATCATCGTCTGATCCATGTAGAACACGTCGTTGTCGACGCCCGCATAACCAACGCCACCCATCGATCGCTTCACGAAGAAGATCGTCTTGGCCTTCTCCACATCGAACACCGGCATACCGTAGATCGGCGAAGTCTTGTCGGTGCGCGCGGCGGGGTTCACCACGTCGTTGGCGCCGATGATGAAGGCGACGTCGCACTGCGCGAACTCGCCGTTGATGTCCTCCAGTTCGAACACTTCGTCATAGGGGACGTTGGCCTCGGCCAGCAGCACGTTCATGTGGCCCGGCATGCGGCCCGCGACCGGGTGGATCGCGTACTTCACGTTGACGCCGTGCTTCTTCAGCAGGTCCGCCATTTCGCGCAGCACGTGCTGGGCCTGCGCCACCGCCATGCCATAGCCGGGGATGATGATGACGTTTTCCGCCTCCTGCATCAGGAAGGCCGCATCCTCGGCAGAGCCGCGCTTCCACGGGCGCTGTTCCTTGGCTTCGCCGCCCGCCCCGCCGCCGTTGTCCGCTCCAAAGCCACCCGCGATCACCGAGATGAAGCTGCGGTTCATCGCCTTGCACATGATGTAGCTGAGGATCGCGCCGGACGAGCCGACCAGCGCGCCGGTGATGATCATCGCCGTGTTGTGCAGCGTGAAGCCCATCGCCGCCGCCGCCCAGCCCGAATAGGAGTTGAGCATGGAGACGACCACCGGCATGTCCGCCCCGCCGATCGGGATGATCAGCAGGAAGCCGATGGCGAAGGACAGCACCACGATCGCCCAGAACAGATGCGGCGTAGTCCAGTGGAACAGGCCGACCAGCACAACGATCGCCACCAGCGCACCCAGATTGATCACATGCCGCGCGGGCAGCAGGATCGGCGCGCCGCTCATGTTGCCGTTGAGCTTGGCAAACGCGATGACCGAGCCGGAGAAGGTGATGGCGCCGATGGCGACGCCCAGCCCCATCTCGATGCGGCTACCCTTCAGGATATCCAGCCCGCTGGCGTCCAGAATGCCGAAAGCCGCCGGGTTGTAATAGGCCGCGACGCCCACCAGCACTGCCGCAAGCCCGACCAGCGAGTGGAAGGCGGCCACAAGCTGCGGCATCGCGGTCATCTGGATCTTGCGGGCGATTGCGAAACCGATCCCGCCACCAATGGCGATGGCGATGGCGATTTCCGGCAGGCTGGCGATCTCATGCGTCAGCAGCGTCGTCACCACGGCGATGCCCATGCCGACCATGCCGTAACGGTTGCCCCGGCGACTGGTCGCCGGCGAGGAAAGTCCTCGCAGCGCGAGGATGAAGCAGATGCCGGCAATCAGGTAGGCAACCGCCACCCAGGGGTTCACCGCGTGCGCCTCCATCACTTCGTCTCCCTGGAGGCCGGCTTGTCCTTCTTCTTGTACATCGCCAGCATACGCGCGGTGACGGCAAAGCCGCCGAAGATGTTGATGCTGGCCAATACGACCGCACCCAGCCCCAGCCATTTGGCCAGCGGAGAGCCCGAAGCCGCACTCGCCACCAGTGCGCCGACGACGATCACCGAGGAGATCGCATTGGTCACCGCCATCAGCGGCGTATGCAACGCCGGGGTTACCGACCAGACGACGTAGTAGCCCACGAAACAGGCCAGCACGAAGATCGAGAGGATCGAAACGAAATCCATGCCTTTACCTGTCCTCCCCGGTACGGGGAGGGGGACCGTCCGCAGGACGGTGGAGGGGATTCTCAGCCCACGCAGCGATAGCAGCGGCAGCCCCTGCCGCATCCGCCAGCACTCGCGAAGCCGAAACCCTCAAAACCCTGAACCCGTTTTCCTTGATGAAACGTTCCCGCTCCGCATCCCTCTGCGGCCGATCGGCCATGTCATGCACGATACCGTCAACCTCGACGACAAGCCTTATGGAGAGGCAGCAGAAGTCGGCGATGTAAGGCCCGATCGGATGCTGGCGGCGGAATTTCAGTCCACCCGGTCGCTGGCGTAACTCTTGCCATAGGGCGACTTCGGGCCTGGTCATTGTGCGACGTAGGTTGCGAGCCCGGCTCACGGCAGAGCGCGGTGTAAACCGCGAATCCCCTCCACCGCGCTGCGCGCGGTCGCCCTCCCCGTTCCGGGGAGGACTGGGCCGCGCGAAACTCACCCCAACAGCCTCGCGTTCACCACCTTGCCGCCTTGCGTCAGCCGGATGGCAGTGCCGATTTCCTCATCGAGCACCGGCCTACCCTGCTCCTTGTCCCAGAACGCCGAGATGAAGTTGAGCAGGTTCCGCGCAAACAGTGCCGAAGCATCGGCCGGAAGGTGCGCCGGCGTGTTCGAATAACCGACGATCTTCACGCCGTGCCGCACGACCACCTGATCCGCCTCCGAACCCTCCACATTGCCGCCTTGCGACACCGCCAGATCGAATATCACGCTGCCCGGCTTCATCGTCGCGATCTGCGCATCGGTGATGAGGCGCGGAGCGGCCCGGCCGGGGATCAGGGCGGTGGTCACCACGATGTCCTGCTTGGCCAGGTGCCCGGACACCAGCTCGGCCTGCGCCTCCTGGTATTCCTCGCTCATTTCGGTGGCATAGCCGCCCGAACCCTCGCCCTCGATCCCGGCGACGTTCTCGACGAAGATCGGCTTGGCGCCCAGCGAGAGGATCTGCTCTTTCGTTGCCGAACGCACGTCGGTGGCGGAGACTTGCGCGCCAAGGCGGCGCGCAGTGGCGATCGCCTGCAGTCCGGCGACGCCGACGCCCATCACGAAGCACTTGGCCGCCGTCACCGTGCCCGCCGCCGTCATCATCATCGGGAAGGCCCGGCCATAGAGATTGGCCGCGACCAGCACGGCCTTGTATCCGGCAAGGTTCGATTGGGAGGAGAGGATGTCCATCGATTGCGCGCGCGTGATGCGCGGCATGAATTCCATCGCCAGCGCTTCCAGCCCCGCCGCTGCATAGGCATCGACCCGCGCCCGGCCCCCATTCGGATCTTTACCGAAAGGATCGAGCCCCGCGACGATCCACGCGCCCGGCTTCACGCCCGAAAGCAGCGCCGGATCGGGGCCCTGCACGCCGAACACCACATCTGCGCCGGCCACAACCTGCTCGGCAGAGCCCACTTCGGCCCCGACGGCGGCATAGTCCGCATCGGAGATGGTGGCAGCCAGCCCGGCCCCGCTTTCCACGGCGACAGTCGCGCCCAGCGCGATAAGCTTCCTCACGGTCTCCGGCGTGGCCGAGACCCGCGTTTCACCCGCCGCCCGCTCTTTCAGGACGGCGAAGCGCGTTGCGCCCGCCACCGGCGGATCAGCGCGCGATGATGCCGACGACGATCGCCACGATCACCACGATGGCAGCGGTGCCCCAGGTCGCGGCCTTGATGAAGCTGTTGTAGGTTTCGGTCGCAACCTTGATGTCGGTGCCGGATGCCATCGATCGTATCCCCTGTGGTTGTTCTTGCGCGACCGCATGATACGATCACCTTGAATTCTTTCGCTTGGTCTAACCGGGCAAGGCTGGTCGCTCAAGGGGCAAGCTATCGCCCCTGTCACTTGTTTCAGGCGATTTCGGATCGTTCGGGCGATTGAAGTAAGACTGCGACAAGGGTGCAGCACATCGCTTGCACGTGGCGCAGGCTTAATTTCGTCTTTACTGGTTTGCCCTAAGCAGCTTACGTCAAGAGCAGGAGGCGATGTAGCAGGCGTGACAATGGCGGAACCAGAACAGCGCCTCCTCATGCTGATCGACGACGAACCTGCGCAAAGCCGCCTGATCTCGGCACTGGCAGCGCGCGAAGGGTGGCGAACGTTGATCGCGCGTGATCCGGAGACGGCGATCGCCACGCTCGGCACGCGCCAGGGCATGCAGCTTTCCGCCATCATCCTGGACCAATGGGTCCCCGGGGAAGATGCCTGCGCGCTGATTGCCGAACTGAAATCGCGCCGCCCGGCCCTGCCGATCCTGATGCTCACGGCCAATACCTCGCCCCTTTTGGCCGTCGAGGCGATGCGCGCGGGGGCGACCGACTATCTGGTCAAGCCCATCGCGCCGGACCGGCTGATGCACGCGCTGCGATCCGCCACCACGCGGGAAGCCCCGCGTGACGAACTGGCGCCGCTGACCGAGAAGATGCCGTCCAACCCCGATTTCGAATCGATGATCGGGGCCTCTCCCAATTTCCGCAAGGCGCTGGCCGTGGCCGCCAAGGCCGCACGCGGGCACGGGCATGTGCTGGTGGAAGGCGAAAGCGGCACCGGCAAGGAAGTGCTGATCCGCGCCGTCCATGCCGCCAGCCCGCGCGCGCGCAATCCGCTGCGGATGGTCAACATCGCCGGGCTCGCTGCCAATTCGATCGAATCCAATCTGTTCGGGCATGAAAAAGGCGCTTTCCCGGGTGCCTTCGAACGGCAGATCGGCGCGCTGCAACACTGCGACGGTGCCACGCTGGCGCTGGACGAGATCGACCGCCTGCCAATGAGCGTGCAGGAACGCCTGCTCGAATCCATCCGCAAGAGCGATGTTCGCCCGATCGGCGCACGCCATTCTTTCCGCATCGACTTGCGCATCATCGCAGCGAGCAACATGCCGCTGCAGGATCTGGTGGACGCCGGGGAATTCCTGCCCGAACTGCTGGAAGCGCTGGCGCCCACCAAAGTGGAACTGCCACCGCTGCGCGAACGGTCTGGCGACATTCCCGCGCTCACCCGCTTCTTCCTCGCCCGCATCGGCGAACAGCCGGGCCTGCGCGAACTGGGCATCACCGATGGCGCGCTGTCACTGCTGGCGGCTTACGACTGGCCCGGTAACGTCCGCCAATTGCAGGCCGTGCTGTTCCGCGCGGCGGTGTTCTGCGACGGCGACGCGCTGACGTCTGACGATTTCCCGCAGCTTCTTTCCATCCTCGGATCCGGGCCCGCCACGGTGGCAGGCAATCCACGGCAGGAAAGCTCCGGCGTGATGCTCTACACGCCCGATGGCCATCTGCGACCGCTGGAAGAGATCGAGGCGGATGTGATCCGTCTGGCCATCGGCCTCTATCGCGGCCGCATGACCGAAGTGGCGCGGCGGCTGGGGATCGGGCGCTCCACGCTCTATCGCAAGCTGACCGAACTCGGCATCGATAATGCAGCATAACGGGGCAGCCTAAAAGGGCGGCCTAACAATAGACGACCCCGGAGCCGTGGCTCCGGGGTCGTCGCCCCTTTCAGGGCTGCCCCCAAGGGGAAACCGGGGTTACAGGCTTTCCAGATAGACCTGCGGCACGCGATAGCCGCGCTTGGCCATGTACTTCACGTACTTGCCGCGTTCCTGGAACAGCTCGCTGGCATATTCGCTATAGGCGTCGCGCTGGTCCTCGATGTCCGTGGCGTGGCGCAAGTCGCTGGCGAGTTCCTTGCGGGTCTCGTTCACGTTGATGCGGTAATCGTACCACTTGCTGTTCTGCACGCCGCCGATCGGGCTCTGGATGATGCGGGCTTCCTCGCCGCGCGCCACTTCCTTCTCGTACATCGTCGGGACCGCAATCGCGGCACCGGCCGGAACAAGGGCCATCGCAACGAGTGCGCTGCGGAAAAACGTCTTCTTCATGGGACTTCTCCCTTCGCTTTCGTGTGTTCGGAGGGAGAAACGAACCCACTGGCGTTTTACGTCGCGCCAATAGACGAAACGGGCATCGCGGCGGACGATCCGAAATGGTGCCGGATCATACGTTTACGCGTAAACACAGCGCGCGCGGCGGTTCATCCGCGCGCAAGGCGCGGTTCATCGGGGAGCCAGCTTTGTCGCAACGATCAGCGCGGCAATAGCCCGAAATCGGTGAGCGCCGCATCGCGCAGGCCCCGCCAGACGTGGACCGCCTGCACCGTTTCGCGCACGTCATGCACGCGCAGGATATGCGCGCCGGCGTCCATCGCCTTGATCGCCAGCATCAGCGATCCGCCCAGCCGGTCATGCGCGGCAGCCTCGTTGGAGAGCGCGCCGATCATCCGCTTGCGGCTGGCGCCGACGTAAAGCGGGTGACCCAGCGCGTGGAAGATCGCGAGGCCGTTCATCAGCGCCAGGTTCTCCGCCACCGTCTTGCCGAAGCCGACGCCGGGATCGATCATGATGTTCTCGGCGCGGACGCCCGCCGCCAGACACTCGTCGCGGCGCTGTTCGAGCCAGTCGTACACGTCCAGCACGACATCGGCATAGTCGCCGTTGGAATGGAGGTCGTCCGCCTTGCCTGGCGCATGCATCAGCACCACCGGCGCGCGCGAGGCGGCCGCAAGTTCAAGGCTGCGCGGATCGTAGCGCAGGGCGGAGACGTCGTTGATGATATGCGCGCCCGCCGCCAGCGTGGCCTCCATCACCGCCGGGCGGCGCGTGTCGACGCTGATCGCCGCGCCCATGGCAGCAAGCTGCTCGACCATCGGCACCACGCGCTTGATCTCGTCCCCTTCCCACACCGCGCCGGCGCCGGGACGGGTGGATTCGCCCCCGATGTCGATCATCGCCGCGCCCGCTTCCAGCATGGCCGCGGCGTGGTCGAAGGCAACCTGAGGCTTGTCGAGGAACGAGCCGCCGTCCGAGAAGCTGTCCGGTGTCATGTTGAGAATGCCTGCGACTTGCGGCTGCTCAAGCCGGATCGTCCGCTGGCCACACTGCAGCGGCGGATGGACCTTCCTGAAGTTGGCCCACTGGCGTTCTGCATCGGCACCAAGACCGGCCGGAAGCGCCGCCAGCGCGGCGGGCACTTCGGCAGCACCGAAACGCTCGCGCGAGATCACCTTGCCGTTTTCGCGCACGATCAGGGCGAAGCGGCTGGCCCAGACCAGCGAGCCGGCAAGGCGAACGGTCTCCCCCTCCTCGCTCTGCGGACTTTGGGCGAAGGCGATGGGCTGGATGTAGATCTTGCGAGTCATGGGGCGGCCCTTAGCTCTTGCGCGGGCCACGCAGAACAGGTTTCGAGGCTCTGCCCATCACCTCTGGCTAATAGAGCATTTTCTAATCAGGTGGGACCACCTGATGACTCGGAAAATGCGGCACCCCAAAAACTTAAAACCGCCCTTCGATCGATCTCGAAGGGCGGTTCAAAAGCCTCAAGGCTCGGTAGCGAGGATGTAGAGCTGGCGGATCGCGTCGATCGGCTTGACCTTGCCTTCATGCTCAAGGTGCCAGAACGTCCAGCCGTTGCACGAAGGCGCTTCCTGCAGTTCCTTGCCCAGCCCGTGGATCGAACCCGTGGCCTTGTCCGCCACCAGCGAACCATCGGCCCGCACCACGGCGCGGAAACGGTTCTTCTTGTCCGAAAGCACGGTGCCGGGGGCAATCCAGCCGGTTTCGATCAGCGTGCCGAACGCCACCTTGGGCGCGGTGCGCTTCGACTGCATGGTCTTCAGCGCGCTTTCGTCCAGCGGCAGCGCCATTTCGATGCGTTCCAGCGCGGCTTCGCGGTAGTCGCCCTCACGCTCGCAGCCGATCCACTCGCGGCCGAGGCGCTTGGCGACGGCGCCGGTGGTGCCGGTACCGAAGAACGGATCGAGCACGACGTCGCCCTCGTTGGTGGTGGCCAGCATCACGCGATAGAGCAGCGATTCCGGCTTCTGCGTCGGGTGCACCTTGCGGCCGCCCTTCTTCAGACGTTCCGCGCCGTTGCAGATCGGCAGGACCCAGTCCGAACGCATCTGCAGTTCGTCGTTCAGCGTCTTCATCGCGCGGTAGTTGAAGGTGTACTTCGACTTTTCGCCCATCGACGCCCAGATCAGCGTCTCATGCGCGTTGGTGAAGCGGGTGCCCTTGAAGTTCGGCATCGGGTTGGCCTTGCGCCACACGATGTCGTTGAGGATCCAGAACCCCATGTCCTGCATGATCGCGCCGAGGCGGAAGATGTTGTGGTATGAACCGATCACCCACAGCGAACCCTCGGGCTTGAGCACGCGGCGCGCTTCGGTCAGCCAGTCACGCGTGAACTGGTCATAGGCGGCAAAGCTGGAGAACTTGTCCCAGTCGTTGGTCACAGCATCGACATGGCTGCCGTCCGGACGCGAAAGGTCGCCGCCGAGCTGAAGGTTGTACGGCGGATCGGCGAAGACCATGTCGACGCTGGCGTCGGGAATGGTGCGCATCGCCTCGATGCAGTCGCCCGGGATGATCTGGCCGAGGGGCAGCAGTTCCTTCGGCGTCGGCGCGGGTGCGCGCGCGCGGATCTTCTGCTTGACGAGTAGCTGGCCCATGTTTGCTCCGGGGAATTTGAACTGTGGATTGACTCCCCAATGAGTCTTTCCCGATTCACCGTCAAGCCGCGACTCGCCGGATTCCCTAGTGATTCACCTGTTCAGCAGTATGGAACAAAACGAATCCAACACAAGATATCGAGTCATGGGCGAATCCGACGACTCAACATCTTGGGGTTCGCGACTCGAAAACGACTCGCGCGATTCAGGCAAATTTTTTTATCAACATGGCGCGCGCCGAAATGCACAGATGCGTCATTGAACGACCCGGGCCGCTGCCCGGCCGGCCGAGATTCAAATCAGCCCGTAGTCCACGCCGGTCATCTGGAAGCTCACGTCCCAAAGCCTGCGCGCCGCTTCGGGATCGGTGGCCGAAGGCTTGCGCTTCGCCACGCCGGACGGGCCGGAAACCTCGCCCATCTTCTGCGGGCCGTAGTACTGGCCCGGCTCCACGGCGTCCGTCGCCGCCTGCAATGTGGGCCATGCGCCGTCGGCCGCGCTGTTGAGCACCATGCCCACGATCGGGAACAGCGCCCTGAACGCCAGCGAGTGACGCCCCAGTTCGGTGGAGGCTACTCCGGGATGGCAGGCCACGGCCGTAACCGGCGATCCCGCCGCGCGCAGGCGCCGGTCCAGTTCGTACATGTGCAGCAGGTTCATCAGCTTGCTGTCGCCATAACGCTGCGATCGGTTGTAGCTTCGATGCGCGTCCAGATCGTCCCAATCGATCTTGCCGCGACGATGGGCAAGGCTGGCAGTGATGACCACGCGCGAACCCTGCACTTCGGACAGCTTGGGCAGCAGCAGCCCAGTCAGCGCGAACGTGCCCAGATGGTTCACGCCGAACTGCAGTTCATGCCCCTGCACCGTGCGTTGAAGCGGCGGCATCATCACGCCGGCATTGTTCACCAGCACATCGAGCCGGGGCTCATCCCGCGCAACGATCGCCGCGCATTCGCGCACGCTGGCAAGGTCCGCCTGATCGAGCGGAACGAAGGCGAGGTTCGCGCCCGGCACTTCCAGCCGGATGTTCTCCATCGCCTGCCGGGCCTTCTCCTCGCTGCGGCAGGCGAGCAGCACGCGCGCCCCGCGCGCGGCCAGCACTTTGGTCGCCTCGTACCCCAGCCCGGTATTGGCACCGGTGACGAGGAAGCACTTGCCAGCCTGCCCGGCCACGTCCGCAGCGGTGAATCCCTTCAAAGCGCCATCTCCAGTTGAGCGACCGGCGCGAAGCTGCGGCGGTGGTGAATGGTGGGGCCATGGAGGCGCAGCGCCTCAAGATGCTGGGCGGTGCCGTACCCGGCATTGCGCTCCCACCCGTAATGAGGATGCGCCAGCGCAAGATCGCGCATCAGGCGGTCACGGTGTTCCTTGGCGATGATTGAGGCAGCGGAGATGCACGGCTCCACCGCGTCTCCGCCCACGATGGCGCGGGCGGTCCAGCGCCATTCGGCGGTGCGGCCATGCGGCGTCATGTTGCCGTCGATCAGGACTTCGCCGGGTTCTTCGCCCAATTGCTCGCACAGCGCGGCGACGGCGCGGGTCATTGCCAGCATCGTCGCGCCGAAGATGTTGATCCGGTCGATCTCTTCCACGTCCACCACGCCCACGGCCCAGCGGCAGCGGCGCTTGATCGCTTCTTCCAGCTCAGCCCGGCGCTTGGCGGAAAGCTTCTTGGAATCGTCCAGACCCGAAGGCCGGGGCTTGCACAGCACGACCGCGCCCGCCACAACCGGACCCGCCAGAGGGCCACGCCCGGCCTCATCCACTCCGATGATCAGGCGGCCCGGTGCATTGGCAACAGGGGATGTAATCGACGTGACCAAGCGGAAAACCTCCAGACCTTTCCTTGCGGCGGTATCGCCCGTAGCCTTCATCCTCGCAAGCTGCGGCGCCGCAGGCTCCGGGGATAAGGCCTCGGCCGCCACTTCCGATGCGGCGCCGTTCAAGGTCTCGCAAGTGGCCTCTTTCGACGAGCCCTGGGCGATGGATATCGACAAGGCCACCGGGGCGATGATCGTCACCGAGAAGAAAGGCAAGATCCGCCTGCGTCTGGCGGATGGTACCTTGGGCGAAGTGAGCGGCGCGCCGACGGTGGCCTATGGCGGCCAGGGCGGCCTTGGCGATGTGATCTTCGCTCCGGCGCAATCAGGCAAGACGCTCGACGGCCGCGTGGTCTACCTCAGCTGGGCCGAGGCGGGCGAAGGCGATACGCGCGGTGCCGCGGTCGGCAAGGGCACCCTCTCCTGCCCGCAACCGGCAAGCTGCGCGCTGCAGGGCCTCACCGTGATCTGGCGGCAGACGCCCAAGGTTTCCGGCGAAGGGCACTATTCCCACCGACTGGCGTTCTCGCCGGACGGCAAATACCTCTTCGTCAGTTCGGGCGAACGGCAGAAGTTCACGCCCGCGCAAGATCTGGGCACCAATCTCGGCAAGATCGTGCGCCTCTTACCTGATGGCACGCCTGCACCCGGCAATCCCTATGCCGACAAGCCTGCCCCGACGAACCAGATCTGGTCCTACGGCCACCGCAACGTCCTGGGCCTCGTCTTCGACGACAAGGGGCGGCTTTGGGATCTGGAGCATGGTCCTGCGGGCGGCGACGAGATCAATCTGGTAAAGCCTGGCCAGAACTATGGCTGGCCGCTGGTGTCGGACGGCGATCACTACGACGGCAAGCCGATCCCCCGTCACAAGACGCGGCCCGATCTCGCCGCGCCGGCCATCAGCTGGAACCCGGTGATCGCGCCGGGCGACTTCATCTTCTACACCGGCGATAAATTCCCGCAGTGGAAGAGCCAGTTCATGATCGCCTCGTTCACCGTGCCCGGCCTCGTCCGCGTGCGGATCGATGGCGAGAAGGCGGTGGAGGAAGCGCGCTACCCGCTCGACAACCGCATCCGCGAAATCGATCAGGGGCTGGACGGGTCGATCTGGCTGCTGGAAGACGGCCCCGCGCCGGATTCCGGCCGCCTGCTGCACCTGACGCCGCAGGCGTGATCGCTATCGCGCTAATCCGACATTAGCCGAATTGAATCGACAAAGGCGCGCGCCATACCTATCGGCGCGCGCCATGTCAGATACTGCCACGCTCATTCCGCTCGACAATGTCGATCCCGCGCTCGTCGAAGCGCTGCTCGATCGTGCGTTCGAGCCGGAACGACACAAGCGCACCGCTTATAAGGTGCGTGAGGGCACCGACTGGCTGCCCGGCCTGTCCTTCGCGGCGCTCGACAGTCAGGAGATGCTCGTCGGCTCGATCCAGTGCTGGCCGGTGGCACTCACCGATCCGGACGGCCGTGCGCATCCGCTGATCATGGTCGGCCCGGTGGCCGTGCTGCCCGAATTGCAGGGTCAGGGCTTCGGCAAGGCGCTGGTCTCGGCCAGCCTTGCCGGGATCGATGCCCGTGCGCCGCTGCCGCAAGTGCTGATCGGCGATCCGGACTATTACGACCGCTGGGGCTTCACCAGCGAGGCGACCGGCGGCTGGAGCCTACCCGGCCCGTACGAGCAGCACCGCCTGCTGGTGCGCAGCGAGAATCCCGCCGTTCTCCCGCGTGAAGGTATGCTGGGGCCTTGGTTGCGTTAACTCAGGTAGCCGGCCCGCGTTAAATCGCGGGCTGGACCTTGGCGTGCGCGCGCCTATCTGGCATCGCAAAGCCATGCCTTATGACGTGCCGCCCGATCTGAACGCCCTGACGCTGTCCGAAGCGGCCGAACTGGTGGCCGCGCGCAAGCTGCCACCGGTCTCGGAATGGTTGCCCGCGGTCACCGGCGACAGCGAAATGCGCATCCTGGCGGACGGACGCTGGTTCCATCAGGGCGGAGAAATCCGCCGCCCGGCAATGGTCCGCGCCTTCGCCTCCCTGCTGCTGCGCGACGATCAGGGCCAGCACTGGCTGGTCACGCCGGCCGAGAAGCTCTCCATCGAAGTGGAAGACGCCGCCTTCATCGCCACCGATGTGCGCGCGGAAGGCGATGCGCTGGTCTTCCGCTTGAACACTGACGATATCGTCATCGCCGGGCCCGATCACCCGATCCGCAGTCAGGGCGATCCCGAAACCCCGGCGATCTACCTTTCCGTCCGCAACGGCACCGAGGCCCGCCTGAACCGCAGCACCTATGGCCAGCTTGCCGAAATCGCGCTCGCGGGCGGCGATCTTTCGGTAACGAGCCAAGGCGCGACTTTCGATCTGGTGCCCGCATGAGCCTGCTGTTCGACCGCCTGCGCCCGCGCTTCGACGCCGCGCACAGGAACGCCCCGCCGGAACTCTGGCTCGATCCCCGCATCGACGAGATTCCTGAGTTCAAGCCCGCCGCCGTCCTCGTCACGCTGACCGAGCGGGACAAGCCCGGCACGCTGCTGCTCCACCGCCCCTCCACCATGCGTGCCCATCCCGGCCAGATCGCCTTCCCCGGTGGCCGGCTGGACGACGGCGAAACCGCCATCGAAGCGGCGCTGCGCGAGGCGGACGAGGAACTGGGCATCCACCCGCGCGACGTGCAAGTGCTGGGCACCAGCGACGTCTACCGCACCGGCAGCGGCTACGAAATCACCCCGGTTCTCGCGGTGATCCCGGCCGACCTGCCGATCCACCCCAACCCGGCCGAAGTGGCGCAGTGGTTCGAGGCGCCGATGGGCTTCCTCCTCGATCCCGCCAACCAGCAGCAATGCTCGGTCGAATGGGAAAACCGCCACCACCGCTTCGTGGAGATCAACTGGCACGACCACCGCATCTGGGGCGTGACCGGCGCGATCCTTCACAACCTTTCCCGCAGGCTCGACTGGAATGACTGAACACTTGCCCACCCGCATCGCACCCGACTGGATGCACCGGGAGGACATCGCCGCGCTGGTCGAAACGCTGGGCGCCGAAAACGCTCGCTACGTGGGCGGCGCCGTGCGCGACACCCTGCTGGGCCAGCCGGTGAAGGACATCGACATGGCCACCACGCTGGAGCCGGACGAGGTGATGATCCGCCTGAAGCGCGCGGACATCCACCGCGTGCCCACCGGGATCGACCACGGCACCGTCACTGCCGTGCTGGCCAGTGGTCCGGTGGAGATCACCACCTTGCGCCATGACGTTTCCACCGACGGCCGCCGCGCCACCGTGGCCTTCGCCGAGGACTGGCGCGAAGACGCCGCCCGCCGCGATTTCACGATCAACGCGCTCTATGCCGATCCGCTGACCGGCGAGATCTTCGACTATTTCGGCGGCCTGGCCGACCTTGCCGCCCGCCGCGTGCGCTTCATCGGCGACGCGCGCCAGCGCATCCGCGAGGATCACTTGCGCATCCTGCGTTACTTCCGCTTTCAGGCCCGGTTCGGATCGCAACCGGCCGACGCGGAAGCCGAAAGCGCCTGCTCCGAACTCGCCGCCACGCTCAAGGGCCTGTCGCGTGAGCGCGTGGGCATGGAGATGATGAACCTGCTCGGCCTGCCCGATCCCGCGCCGACCGTAGCGCGCATGGCCGAACTGGGTGTTCTGGCGGTGATCCTGCCCGAAGCCGATCCCGCCGCCCTCGCCGCGCTGGTCGCTGCCGAGCAGGCGCAGGGTATCGCCCCCGATCCGCTGCGCCGCCTTGCCGCGCTGCTGCCCGCGCAAACCTCGCTGGCCGAACAGGTCGCATCGCGCTTCCGCCTTTCCGGCGCGCAGAAGAAGCGCCTCTCCCTCGCCGCCGCGCGGGAGAACGCGGTGGGCGACGCTCGCGCGCTGGCATACCGCCTTGGCCGCGAAAGCGCGCTTGATCGCTTGCTGATCGCCGGCGCCGATGCCTCCCCGCTCGGCGACTGGCAGATCCCCCAGTTCCCGCTCAAGGGCGGTCAGATCGTCGCGCGCGGCGTCAGCGCCGGGCCGGAAGTCGCCCGCATCCTGAGCCGGGTGCAGGACCGCTGGATCGCCGAAGGCTTCCCCGCCGCATCCCGTGTCGACGCCCTGCTCGATGCCGAACTGGCGGAGCAAAACTCGTGAACCTCGGCGAGCTTTCGCAATTTCTCTACCAGAAGCCGCTGATGGCGCTGACCATCGCGGCGATCCTCGTCTCGATGCTGGCGGGCATGATGACCGTGCGCTACCCGCGCCTGAGCCACGGGTTGCGCAACACCGCCTATCTGGGGCTCACCGCCGCGCTGTTGCTCACCGTCGCCAGCCTTGCCGGCAACGCCCACCGTTCCGATGCGGCGCTCTGGCTCGATCAGGTGCGCCCGGCCGCCGTGAACGGCACGCAGACGGTGCTGCCGCTGCGCACCGACAATCATTTCTGGGTCGAGGCCCAGCTGAACGGCGAGCCGGTGAACTTCCTGATCGATACCGGCGCGACCTACACCGGCATCTCGCAATCGGTTGCTCGGCGCGCCGGTATCGTTCCCGATGAGGGCGATGAGGGCGTGATGCTGGATACCGCGAACGGCACCATCGTCGCCCGCATGGCCACCGCCAGTTCGCTACGCTTCGGCTCGATCGAGGCGACGTCGCTGCCCGTCGCCATCGGCCCGGACAACGAAGTGGAGACCAACGTCATCGGCATGAACCTGCTGTCGCAACTCGGCAGTTGGCGCGTGCAGAACAACCAGTTGATCCTTGAACCCAAATCCGCGGCAGAGGCCACCAAGGCGGACTGAGCCCCGCGATATCGCCGCGGCGACCCGCCCCCGTCTGGACGCCCTGACAGCGCAGCGGCAAGGACAGGGCATGACCGATAGTGCCGATCTAGACGCGCTGCGCAGCGAAGTCCGCAGCTTCCTTGCCGCCGAAGCGCCCACCGGCTGGCGCGATGCCAGCCGCACGCAGGACGATTTCGTCCGCACCCAGCGGGACTGGTTCGGCAAGCTTGTGCGCGCCGGATACGCCATCCCGCACTGGCCCGCCGAATTTCCCGGCGGCGGCCGCAGTCTGGCCGAACAGAAGGTGATCTACGAGGAACTGGCCGGCGCCGATTGCCCGCGCCTGTTGCTCTCGTTCGTGTCTACCTATCACGCCTTCGCCACCTTGCACGAATGCGGCAATGCCGAGCAGAAGGCACGCTATCTACCGAAAATCCTTGAGGGCGAGACGTGGTGCCAGGGCTTTTCGGAGCCCGGCGCCGGATCGGACCTTGCCGCGATCAAGACGCGGGCCGAACTCCAATCACGCCCGGACGGCGACGTCTACGTCATCAATGGCCAGAAAGTCTGGTCGACGATGGCCCAGTTCGCAGACAAGTGCCTGCTGCTGGCGCGCACCTCGTCCGACGGCGTAAAGCAGGCCGGCATCACTTACCTGCTGATGGACATGAAGGCGCCCGGCGTCACCGTTCGCCCGATCCACCAGATCCAGGGGGACGAGGAATTCGCCGAAATCTTCCTCGACAATGTGGAAATTCCGGTCTCCGAGCGTGTGGGAGAGGAAGGCAAAGGCTGGGCCGTGGCGCAGGCGACGCTCGCTTCCGAACGCGGGCTGACGCTGATGGAGCTGTCCTACCGGATGCGCGGCGCGCTGGGCCGCGTGGCCAAGCTGATCCGCGACCATGGCCACTCGGAAGATCGCGGTGTGCTGCGCGATTTCGGCGTGTTGGTTACGCAAGTGGACGCCGTCTGCGCGATTGCCGACCAATTCCTCGACAACCGCATCAACGGGATCGAGCGCATGGGCGACGCCTCCATCGTCAAGAACGCCTATAGCCGCGCACTGCGGGCCTATTCGGCGCTCGGCCTGCGGCTGGGCGGCATGGACGAACAATACGTCGCGCCGATCACTTTCGGCGATCTCAATACCGGCAACTGGATGGCCGATTTCATGAATTCCTATGCCTGGACCATCGCCGGCGGCAGCGAGGAAGTGCAGCGCAACATCATCGCCGAACGCATGCTGGACATGCCGCGCGAGCCGAAGGGGTGGGTGCTGTGATTGCACTAAACGAACTGACCGACGCCGCGCAGAAGGCATTCCCGGCCGACAAGCTCTCGCCCTCGCGCGATGAAAGCTGGGGGCTCGCCGCCGAGATGGGCTGGCTGATGGTGCGCCTGCCCGAAGAGGACGGCGGCCTTGGCTTCACGCGCGAGGCATCGACCGCGCTGCACCTGGAAATGGGGCGCGTGCTGGCCGCGATGCCGCTGATCCCGGCGCAGCTTGGCCTTCAGGCGATTGCCGCCAGCCACGACTTTGCCGAGCGTGCCGACTGGCTGGAGCGGCTGGTCGGCGGCGAATATGCGCCGCTGCCGATGCTCTCCTCCAAGCTGACGCAGGCCTCGGACGGCACCGTTTCCGGCACGATTTCCGGTGTGTTCGAAGGCGACATGGCGGTTGCCGTGGTCGCGCAGCTTCCCGGCGGCTATGCGCTGGTGCCGCTGAATGCGCCGGGCGTCTCGCTGGTCGAGCGGCCGATCTGGGATCCCAGCCGCCGCTTGTTCGACGTGGAGCTGGACAGCTTCACCCCTGCCCTGATGCTCACCGACGCGGCGGGCGCGAAGGCGCTGCACGACCGGCTCTCGGGCGAAGCGCAACTCGCGCTTGCGGCCGATTGCATCGGCGCGGCAGACGCGGCGCTCGACATGACGATCGAGTACATGAAGGTCCGCCGCCAGTTCGACCGGCCGATCGCGCTGTTCCAGGCCCTGAAGCACCGCGCAGCAGACATGAAGACACGCATCATCGTCGCCGAAGCGCTGCTGTGGAAGCGCGTGCGGGATGAGAGCGCCAGCGTCACCGAACTCGCCGCCGCCAAGGTACTCGCCGCCGAAGCCTTCCGCTTCGTGACCGAGGAAATGGTGCAGCTTCACGGCGGTATCGGCCTCACCGACGAGCATCCCTGCCACCTGTTCCTCAAGCGCGCGCTGCTGAACCTGCAACTCTGCGGCAATGCGGACCTGTGGAACGAGCGCGTGGGGCGCGAGGCGCTACAAGCTTAAGACACTTGCGGAAACTTGCCGGGCCGGTGACAGTTGAAGGTGCTTCACCGCCTTTGACGAGGAACCGGCCCGCGATGGACCAGCCCGACAGCGTCGCCGCGCACTTCAAGGCGAATATCGTGCTTTATGGCGCGTTGGCCGCCAACCTCGGCATTGCCGTTGCCAAGTTCGCGGCTGCCGCAATCAGCGGCTCCTCCTCGATGCTGACCGAGGGCGTACACTCGCTGGTGGACAGCGGCAATCAGGTGCTGCTGCTCTACGGCCAGAAACGCGCCAGCCGAAAGCCGGACCCGACGCACCCGTTCGGCTATGGGCGCGAACTCTATTTCTGGGCCTTCGTGGTCGCCATCCTGATCTTCGCAGTGGGCGCGGGCGTGTCGATCTACGAAGGGATCGTCCATATCCAGCAGCCCCACGCGATCGAGGATCCGACGCTCAATTACATCGTGCTCGCCATCGCCTTCGTGATGGAAGGCGCCTCATGGTCCATCGCCGTGCGCGAATTCAATGCCGGGCGCGGCGAGCAGACATGGTGGCAGGCGATCCACCGCAGCAAGGACCCGCCGGGCTTCATCGTGCTGTTCGAGGATAGTGCGGCGCTGATCGGCCTCGTCATCGCGGCGGTGGGCGTCTGGGCCTCGATCCACTACGCCGACCCGCGTATAGACGGCGTCGCCTCGGTGCTGATCGGCTGCGTGCTGGCGGGCGTCGCCGTGCTGCTCGCCCGCGAATCCAAGGAATTGCTGATCGGCGAGGCAGCCGATCCGGTGCTGATCGCGCAAATCCGCGAGGTGCTGGACGGCCATCCCCGCATCGACGCGGTCAACCACATCCGCACCATCCACACGAGCCCGCAGGCCATCTTCGTGGCCATCAGCGCCGATTTCGCGGACGACCTCAGGATGGGCGACGCCGAAACGCTGATCGAGGATCTGGAGTGCCGGATGAAGGCGCTCTCCCCGTGGATCACCTCGATCTACATCCGTCCGGAGAAGCGGGCGGATGCGATGGTGTGGTAAGTTACTTCAGCGTCATCAGATAATCGATCACCTGCTTGCGCTTGGCGGGATCGGGGATGCCGGCGAAGGGCATCTTCGTGCCCGGTACTTTCTTCTGCGGCGACGTCAGCCAGGCGTCGAGCGTGGGGCGGTCCCAGGTGAGACCGGAGGCTTTGAGTGCGGGGCTATAGGCATAGCCGGGCTGGCTCGCCGCCTTGCGACCGGCGATGCCGTGGAGGTTCGGGCCGTAGGAGGTCTTGCCCGCCTCGACCGCGTGGCAGGCGGCGCAAGTGGCGAACATGGCGGGGCGCGGGGCCGCGTTTTGCGCGGAGCCGGTGGAGGCCAATGCTATGGCCAGAACCGCGACGGGAGCGGCCGCGAGGAAATAGGTCTTCACAAGAAAACGATCCGATGAATGGGGGCTGTTAGGTGGGTTGGCGCCTCTAACGCCCGATGCCGATCCAAACCACCCCGTCATCCCCGCGTAGGCGGGGATCCCGCTTGTTCTTGAAACGTAGCGCGAAAGAAGCGGGGCCCCCCGCCTTCGCGGGGGCGACGAAGATGTTAGGGTAGCGGCGGCGCCGGATCCCCGGCGCCGCCACATCTCGTCAGAACCTGTCGAGGTTCATCACTTTGCCCCAGGCCGCCACGAAGTCGGTCACGAACATCTGCTTCGCGTCATCGGAGGCATAGGCTTCCGAAACCGCGCGCAGTTCGGAGTTCGATCCGAACACGAGGTCCACCGGGCTCGCGGTCCACTTCAGCTTGCCGCTAGCGCGGTCATAGCCTTCGTAAACGCCGGGGACCTTGGCCGACTTCTGCCACTTCGTGCCCATGTCGAGCAGGTTGACGAAGAAGTCGTTCGACAGCGTTCCGGGCGCGGCCGTGAACACGCCGTTCGCCGAGTGCCCGGTATTGGCGTCCAGCGTGCGCATGCCGCCCACCAGCACGGCCATCTGCGGCACCGTCAGTTCCAGCTGGTTTGCCTTGTCCACCAGCATCTCGGCCGGCGAGTGATCGCTGTCCGCGCCGTAGTAGTTGCGGAAGCCATCGGCGCGCGGGCGCAGGTAGTCGTAGGACTTGGGATCGGTCTCCGCCTGCGCGGCATCGACACGGCCCGGCGTGAATGGCACGGTCACCGTATAGCCCGCCTTCGCCGCCGCCTGTTCCACCGCCGCGTTGCCGCCCAGCACGATTAGGTCCGCCAGCGAGACTTGCTTGCCGGCCGGAGCCGAAGCGTTGAACGCCTTGCGCACGCCTTCCAGCTTGGTCAGCACTTTGGCCAGTTCCGCCGGATCGTTGACCGCCCAGCCCCTGGCCGGATCGAGCCGCAGCCGCGCACCGTTCACGCCGCCGCGCATGTCCGTGCCACGGAAGGTTGCCGCAGCGGCCCATGCCGTCTTCACCAGTTCGCGCGGCGCAATGCCGGTGGCGAGGATCTTCGCCTTCAGCGCAGTCGCATCGGCCTGATCGATGGTGGCGTAAGTGGCTTTGGGCAGCGGGTCCTGCCAGACGAAGCTGACATTCGGCACATCCGCGCCGAGGTAGCGCGCGGAAGGGCCCATGTCGCGGTGGGTCAGCTTGAACCATGCCCGCGCGAAAGCCTGCCCGAAGAGTTCGGGGTTCTCACGCCACTTGGTGGTGATCGCGCGGAAGCCGGGGTCTTCCTTCAGCGCGATGTCGGTGGTGAACATGATCGGCGCATGGCGCACGTCGGGCCGGTGTGCATCGGGTACGAGCTGACCGGCGTTCGGATCGCTGGGGACCCACTGCGTGGCGCCTGCCGGGCTCTTGGTCTTCACCCATTCGAAACCGTAGAGGTTATCGAGGTACTGGGTGGTGAACTTCACCGGATCGGCCGACCATGCGCCTTCAAGGCCGCTGGTGATCGTGTCCTCGGCATTGCCCTTGCCGCACTTGTTCGCCCAGCCGAGGCCCTGCTGTTCCACCGGCGCGGCCGAGGGATCGCCGCCAAGGCATTCTTCCGGCTTGTGCGCGCCATGCGCCTTGCCGAAGGTGTGGCCGCCCGCGATCAGCGCGGCGGTTTCCTCGTCATCCATGGCCATGCGGCCGAAGGCGAGGCGGATGTCGGCAGCGGCGGCCAGCGGATCGGGATTGCCGTTCGGGCCTTCGGGATTGACGTAGATGAGGCCCATCTGAGTGGCGGCCAGCGGGCCCTTCAGGCCGGTCTTGGCATCGCGGCGCTCATCGCCCAGCCACTTCTTTTCGGGTCCCCAGAACACCGTGTCCGGCTCCCAGCTGTCCGCCCGACCGCCCGCGAAGCCCAGCGTCTTAAAGCCCATGTCCTCCAGCGCGACGTTGCCCGTCAGCACCATCAGATCGCCCCAGGATATCTTGCGTCCATACTTCTGCTTGATCGGCCAGACGAGGCGGCGGGCCTTGTCGAGGCTGACGTTGTCCGGCCAGGCGTTGAGCGGATCGAAGCGCTGCTCGCCGCCCGCGCCGCCGCCGCGACCATCCACAACGCGATACGTGCCGGCGCTGTGCCAGGCCATGCGGATGAAGAACGGGCCGTAGTGGCCATAGTCTGCCGGCCACCAGGGTTGAGAGGTGGTCAGCGTCTTGCGGATATCCGCCTTCACCGCCTCTATATCGAGCGTGGCGAACTCCTTGGCGTAGTCGAAGCCGGCGCCATAGGGGTTGGATGCAGGATCGTTCTGGCGCAGCGGCGAGAGGTCGAGCCGGTCCGGCCACCAGTCCTGATTGGTATTGGGCGCAGCAGCAGCAGCAGCCGGTACCCCCGCACCGTCTGCATAAGCGGGCGTTGCAGCGAGCGGCAGCAGCACGGCGGCCATCAGCGCGCAAAGCGAAGTCGATGTTCTGGACATTGGTTCCTCCTCCTGTTGATCGAACCTTGTTGGAGGTCCGGGATAGCGGCGGAGAAATTTTCCAAAAAACTGATCGATTTAATGATTGTGATCGCCTGCCACGATTACGCAATGTTTTGTCACAAATGCACATCGCGGCAGCAAAGGATTTCTCCCGCTCTCCTGCCAAAGTCCGAAAATTCGCGCCGCAGCGCAGCACGAAAAAGGCCCCCGTATCGCTACGGAGGCCCTTCCCTTACAGTCAATTTCGTGCGCCGTTTCAGCCCATGGCGACGAGGCGCTGCGCCTCGGCAATGATCTCCGGCGGCTGCACGAGGAAGGCGTCTTCCAGCTTCTTGGCGAACGGCACCGAGCAGTACGGCGCGCCAAGACGGCCGACCGGGGCCTTCAGCTTGCCGAACAGCGTTTCCTGCACGGTTGCGGCGATTTCCGCGCCCGGGCCGAAGTTGCGGCCGGCTTCGTGGACCACCAGCAAGCGGCCGGTCTTCTCGGCCGAGGCCAACACCGTTTCCTTGTCCCACGGCGAGATCGTGCGCAGGTCGATCACTTCGACCGAGATGCCAGCCTTGGTCAGTTCCTCATAGGCCTGCATGACGGTGAACATCATCTGGCCATAGGAAACGATGGTGATATCGCTGCCCGGCGCGACGACATTGGCCTTGCCCAGCGGGATCGGGCCCTGATTGACAGGCACGTCCATCGGCACGAACAGCGTCTTGCCGCTTTCGACGATGATGACCGGGTCCGGGTCCTGAATAGCCGAGAGGTAAAGGCCCTTGAAGTCCGCCGGGGTCCAGGGGATCACCACCTTGATGCCGGCGGTGTGGCAGAACCATGCCTCGTAGAAGTCGGCGTGCTGGCCGGCGGTCTGGTTGCCGGCGCCGGTCAGGGTGCGGATCACCATCGGCACCTGGCTCTGGCCGCCCGACATGAAGCGCAGCTTGGCCGCGTGGTTCACGATCATGTCCATGGCGACAGTCGTGAAGTTCATCAGCATGATTTCGGCAACAGGCTTGTAGCCGCCCATGGCCGCGCCGATGGCCGCGCCGATGATCGCCTGTTCCGAGATCGGCGTGGAGCGCACGCGCATCGTGCCGAACTTGGTGGAAAGGCCGCGGGTGACGCCGACGACGCCGCCGCCTTCGTTGTCCGCAATGTCCTCACCCAGCACGAGGACCTTGGGATCGGCCTCCATCGCCTCCATCAGCGCGGCGTTGATCGCCTGAAGGCCGTTCATCTTCACGGTCTCGACGACCGGAGCGTCAAGGGTATCGGTGCTCATGCCGGAATCTCCTCGGCAAAGACGTCGCGGCGCAGTTCGTCGTCGGACGGATATTCGCAGGCCATCGCGAATTCGATGGCGTCGTTCACTTCGGCCTCGATCTTCGCGGTCAGCGCGTCGAGCTCCTCAGCCGTGGCGATCCCGTCGTCGATCAGCTTCTGGCGGTAGATCGGCAGCGGATCCTTGGCGATCGCCTCTGCCTTTTCTTCCTTGGTCATGTAGCCATCGGCATCGCCGAAGACGTGGCCCATGAAGCGGAAGGTCTTGCATTCAAGAAGCGTCGGCCCCTCGCCCGCGCGGGCACGCTCGATGGCGGCGTGGGCGTGGGCGTAGACGTCGACCGGGTCGTTGCCGTCCACGGTGTAGCCCGGCATGCCGTAACCGATCGCGCGCTTGGAGATCTGGTCCACCGAAGTGCCGTTCTCATAGCGGGTATGTTCGGCAAAGCCGTTGTTCTGGCACACGAAGATCACCGGCAGCTTCCACACGGAAGCCAGGTTCAGCGCTTCGTGGAACGCGCCGATGTTGCTGGCGCCGTCACCGAAGTAGGCAACCGTCACCTGCTTGGTGCCGTCCAGCAGCGCCGCCCAGCCGAAGCCGTTGGCGATCGGCATGGACGAACCGACGATGCCCGTCGTCACCATCACGCCGGTTTCCGGGTGGGTGAGGTGCATCGGGCCGCCCTTGCCCTTGCAAGTGCCGTCGACACGGCCGCAGATCTCTGCCCAGAGCGGGCGGAGCGGCATGTCCTTGGCGACCATGTCGTGGATGCCGCGGTAGATCGTGCAGATCTTGTCGTCGTTATTCAGCAGCACCGAGATGGCCGAAGGAATGCATTCCTGCCCGCGCGCCGAGTAGTACGGCGCGGTAATGCGGCCGCGACGGATCTGGGTGCGGGTGGCGTCGTCGTTGCGCTCGATCCGGATCATCCGGCGATAGATGTCGAGCTGGGTCTTGGCGTCGGGCTTAGCCCGGTTCTCCAGTGTCTGGCTCATAGGTCCTCTCTAGAACAGCCTCATTCCGCCCAGAGATGAACGTGGCGGGCTGACCAACAGTTCAGTACGCCACGGGCACGGTCACGCAAGGGTGGGCCGGACCGCCTCGGCGTTATCGGCTGCCAGCCGGGAGACGGCCAGCGCGCGAACTTCGCTTGACTTCACCTTTTCGCTGCCGGTGATGGCATAGTCCTCATCGCGGAAGAACAGCACCCGGCGCGGCACCTTGAAGCTGGCGATCTGGGATTTGCAGGAGGCGATCACCGCCGCCTCATCCAGCACCACGCCGTCGAGGGGGACGATGCAGGCGACCACCATCTCACCCAACAAGTCGTCCGGCACGCCCACCGTCTGGGTGCGTTTCACCCCCGGAATCCGGGCAATCACCTCGTCCACCTCGATCGGCGTGACATTGGCGCCGCCGGTCTTGATCATCTCCGTCATGCGCCCTTCCCAGAAGAAGCGCCCCGTCTCGTCTACCCGCCCGGCGTCGCCCGTGCAGAAGAAGCCTTCCGTATCGAGGCACTCTTCGGGGGCCTTGCCGAGGTAGCCGGACATCAGCGTCGGCCCCTTGATGCACATCTCACCCACCGTCCCGACGGGCACGAGACGGCCCGATATCGGCTCTACGATCTTTAGGATATTCCCCGGCAGCGGCGCCCCGAAAGCGCCCTCCACCCGGCTTTCCGCATCGTCGGCAACGAAGGAGGTGCAGATCGTCATCGTCTCCGTGCAGCCGAACGACATCGGCACTTCCCACTGGGTGGAGACGCTGGGATGCTGCCAGATCAGTTCGCCGCGCGGCACGTATTTCACGCTGGAAAGGTCCGCCCCTGCCCACTTGGGCGAAGCCTGAAGCCGCGCCCACTGGTGCGGCCGGCCGTTGAGGAAGGTCACCCGCTCCTTCTCGGCAAGGTCCAGCGCCTCGTCCGCGTCGAACATGCGCTGAAGCACAACCGTGCCACCCGTGGAAAGCGCGGTGCCGACCACCATCGAGACGTTGCCGGACCAGAAGAAGCCGTTCCCCGTCCAGCTCCGCACCGGCTCATGCATCGCGAAAAGGCGCGGCCAGCGCCACCACTGCACGGCAAAGGCGCGCTGCGAATGGACCACGCCCTTGGGCAGGCTGGTCGTGCCGGAGGAGAAGAAAATGCCGCCGGCGTCGGCCGGATGCACGGCATCGGCGCGGGCCAGCACCAGATCGTCTGCAACGCCCGCGCCATGGGCAAGGAACTCGTCCCAGGTCTCCACCGCGCCGCCGGCACCCACGGCGAATGGCTCCGCTTCGCCCGGCGCGCCGCCCAACGCGACAAGCTGGCGTAAGTACGGGAAACGCGCCGAGGCCAGCCCGCTCCGCGCGGTAAGAATGTCCGGCTCCAGTTCGAGCAACATCGCGCCGAAGTCCTTCTTCAGCACCCGCGCCTCATAAAGCAGCAGCGTCACTTCGGAGGCGCGCAGCAGATGATTCAGTTCCTGCGGGGTGGAGAACGTGCTCAGCGCCACCGGCACCCCGCCTGCCAGCGCCGTGCCGAACAGGCTGGAGAGGAACTCCGGCCGGTTGGTCATCAGGATGCCGACCCGCTCGCCCTTGCCGATGCTGCGCGCCACCAGCGCGCGGGCCACTTCCATCGAGCGGGCGAGCAGATCGTCGTAAGTCCATGTCGTGCGGTGTTCGCCTTTGCGCAGCACCACCGCCTCGCGCGGGCCGTAGCGGGCCGCTACCTCGCGCAGATAGCCACCGATCGTATGCGCGCCCTGCCCCGGCTCCTCCGCCAAAGGGGGGGCCTGCACCAGCGACATGCCGGGATCGGGCAACGCACAGGCGCTTCCGCTTGCTGACGTGCCGGCATGATGCATGATTTTCAATCCTCCCACTCGCGGGTCCACTCTCGCGATGGGGCCTAGCAGCGGCGCGAAGCCCTGCGAAAGGCGCGAAAATGCGCAAGGTACGCCCAGTCACTTCGCTGCGCCGACGCAGACAAACAGATTGCGTGGAACCGAACGGCGCTGCGTTACTTATTGCACATGGCAGTCCAATCTTCCGTTCACCTGAACGGAGGCACGGTCGGCCAGAATCGCATTGTTCACGCTTACCCGCTCGGCTTGGAACTTTTGCGGGGCTGTTAAACAATATAGACATAAGGAGTGAATGCGATGTCGCCATATCTGACGAAACTCGCCCCCGTAGCGATCGTGCTCGTGGGTTCGGTCGGCCTTGGTGGATGCGCCACCAAAGGTTACGTGAACGACCAGATCGCCACGGTGAACCAGCGCATCGACGGACTCGATTCCCGCCTTCAGCAGACGGATGCCACCGCCAAGCAGGCCCTGGCAGAGGCGCAGGCCGCTTCCGGAACTGCCCAGCAGAACGCCCAGCGGATCGACCAGCTTAATAGCCGGGTCGATGGCGTCGAGCAGCAGTTGCAGAACAGCCAGCGCAAGAAAGCCCGCAACTGAGCGCCTGTTAAGCCTTAATTTGGCTTTAGTGTGAGGTTATGTGTCGGCGTCGTCCACGACGCCGACCATTTCCATGTCTGCCTTCTTCGAGTACATTCACACGATGATAAGTGCCCCTCTGGCGTTCGCCGCGCTTGCTCTGGCCAGCGCCGCCCCGGTGAACACGCCTGCGCCGGCAAAGGCCGTTGCCGAAGCTCAAGTCCCGGCAAAAGTGAAAGCGCCCGCCAAGGCGAAGAGCACGGCGAAGGCCAAGACTTCCGCCAAGGCTGCTCCGAAAGTGTCGGAAACCGAACAGGCCGGTGCGCCGAAGGAAGACGCCGCCGAATATGCGCCCGCTTTGTCGGACTCCGCCGCGCTCGTTTCGCGTTGGATCGCGGGATCGCAGGATAACGGCACACTGCCCTACATCATCGTCGATAAGCCATCCGCGCGGGCATACCTGTTCGATGCCACGGGCAAGCCGCTGGCCGATGCGCCGGTGCTGATCGGCAAGGCGCTGGGCGACGAAGCCACCCCGGGGGTAGGCGCAAAGTCGCTTTCAGAGATCGGCCCGGCCGAGAAGACCACGCCCGCTGGCCGCTTCCTCGCCAAGTTCGGGCTGGCGGCGGGTAACCAGAAGGTGCTCTGGGTGGACTACACCACGTCCGTAGCGCTCCACACGATCCCCGTCGGCAACAAGGAAAACCGCAAGGCGCGGATGCTGTCGAAGACGATCGAGGACAACCGCATCACCTTCGGCTGCATCAACGTGCCCATGGCCTTCTACAACAAGGGCGTGGTGCCCCTGTTCCAGAAGAAGGGCGGCTATGTCTACGTCCTGCCCGATAGCACGCCGCTGGAAGACGTGTTCCCCCGCGTACGCGTGCAGACCGTGCTGGAAGCCGCGCAGAACTGAGCGTTGCACTGAGCCTTGCGCAGCCGCTTGACCGCGCGGTCAGAGCTGGTTGCCCAGCCCTGCCGCATGCTTGGCAGCTACCCAGCCGAAGGTCATCGACGGGCCCACGCTGGCGCCCGCGCCGGGGTAGACGCGGCCCATCGGCGATGCGGTGGTGACGCCGCAGGCATAGAGCCCCTCGATCGGCGAGCCATCCGCCTTCAGTACGCGGGAATCGCTATCGCAGACCACGCCGCCATATGTCCCGACATCGCCCGGCACGATGGGAATGGCGTAGAACGGGCCTTTCTCGATCGTGCCCATGCAGGCATTGGGGCCGTCCTTGAAGAAGGGATCGCCCAGCCAGTTGTCGTAGGCACGCTCGCCGCGGTGGAAGTCTTCGTCCTTGCCGGTGCGCACGAAGCCGTTCCAGCGCTCCACCGTGCCGGCCAGCGCATCGGAAGGCACGCCGATCTGCCGGGCCAGCGCCTCCAGACTATCTGCCTTGCGCATCCAGCCGGAGGAGAGCCAGCCGGCCATGTTCTTCTTCGCCGTGCCTTTGCCGGCCACCGCGTATTCGTCCATGTACTGCTGATCCATGATCGCCCAGCTGGGGATCGCGGGCACCGTGCGGTTGCGTACCAGCATGTTCTCGCAGAATTCCTCGTACGAACCGCCCTCGTTCAGATAGCGCACGCCGGTCTGGTCCACCTGAATGGCATGGGGCTTGCCGGTGGTGCTCTGGGTGCCGGGCTTGACGTAGTCGGTATCCCAGCCGGGCGCCTCGCTCATCTGGAAGCCGACCATCTGGTCCATCTGCGCCAAGACCGCGCCCTTGCTTTCCAGTTCGACATGCATGTCGCCGGCATCGCTCTCGATCCCGTTCGACCATGCCGCGCGCGTGCCGGGCATGTACTTGTCCCGCATCGCCTGGTTCTGGGAGAAGCCGCCCGCGTTCATCAGCACGCCCAGCCGCGCACCCACGCGCCAGGGCTTGCCGTCCTTAACGGTGACGACGCCCACCGCCTTGCCGTCTTCGATGATCACTTCGTTGACCGGGGATTCCAGCCGGATATCGGCGGCATCCTTGGCGATCACCGCCTTCAGCATCCGCCCCTGCAGCGCCGCGCCCGCCGTTACCCAGTGCTTGCCGGTCAGCTTACCCGCGATGATCTTCAGCCCCACGCGCACGAGCAGCATCTTGATCGCCCAGGAATGCTTGGCGAACGGCAGCTTCATGCCGTCATCCAGCTTCACCGGCACTTCGGCGAAGCCCTGCCGCAGACGCCCGGCCCAGTCCTTGCCCAGCTCGTTCTTGTCGAACGGCACCGCGGTGACGGTGCGGCTGGTTTTCACGCCGCCGGGAAGTTCGTCGTAATAGTCCGGCCAGAAGGTCGATCCACGCTCCATGGCGACGCCTTGGGAGACGATGAAGTCCAGCATCTTCGGCGCTTCGCGCGCATAGGCGCGGCGGCGTTCGGGGCTGGTGCCGGGGCTGTCCTCGCCATCGGGTACCACGGCGTCCAGATATTGGCAGGCCTGTTCGAAGCTGTCCTCGCCCGGGTCCATGAAGCGGTTGTTGGGGATCCACATGACCCCGCCCGACTTCGCGGTGGTGCCGCCGACCCAGGGGGCCTTTTCCAGAATGACGACCGACTTGCCCGCCTGCTTCATCAGCAGCGCCGATGCCATGGAGCCCGCGCCGCTGCCCACGACCACCCAGTCGAACGTCTCGTCGAATTCGGCCATCTCGCTCTCTCACCCACGCCCTGCGCTCCCGTGGCGCGGACTTTGGCCGAGATAGATCGGACTTGCCGGGCATTGGCAAGCGAAGCGGGCCGCCAAGGCCTTGCCACCACGAAGGTTTCGCCGGGGCGAAGCTTTGCCTGCCGAACGATTGCGGGGTGGCCGAAATCCCGGCTGCGCTTATGAGCGTTAGGGATAAAGGGAGATACGCCGAGATGAGCGACAATGCGCCGCCGCTGCCGGAATTCGAAACCATCCTGCTCGCGCGCGAAGGGCGGCTTCTGCGCCTGACGCTGAACCGGCCGGACGCGCTCAATGCCGTGAACCTGCAGCTTCATGACGAACTGGCAGAGGCACTGTGGTTCGCGCAGGGCGATGCCGGTTCGGACGTGATCGTGATCACCGGCGCCGGCCGCGCCTTCTCCGCCGGGGGAGACCTCGACCATATCGAGAATTCGGCCCGCAACCCGCATCTGTTCGATCACGAGGCCCGCATCGCCAAGCGCATCGTGCTGACGCTGCTGGATATCGACAAGCCGGTGGTCTGCCGCCTGAACGGCCACGCCGTCGGCCTGGGCGCCACGCTGGCGTTGCTCTGCGATGTGATCTTCGCGGCGGAAGGTGCCAAGATCGGCGATCCGCACGTGGGCATCGGCCTAGTCGCGGGAGACGGCGGCGCGGTGATCTGGGCGCAGCGCATCGGCCTCACCCGCGCCAAGGAATACCTGCTGACCGGCGATGTCCTCACCGCCAGCAAGGCGGCCGAGATCGGCCTGGTCAATCACTGCGTGCCGGCCGACGAACTCGACGCGAAAGTCGATGCCTTCTGCGCCAAGCTGCTTGGCGGTGCGATGATGGCGATCCGCGCGACCAAGGTGCTGACCAACCTTGAACTGAAGCGCCTCGCCACGGCGGTGATGGATGCCGGCATCGCCTATGAAAGCGTCTCGGTCCGCAGTGCGGATCACCTGGAAGCCGTTCTGGCCCTCAAGGAAAAGCGCGCGCCGAAATTTATCGGACGGTAAGAGGATCGAACCCTCGCGCCGACGTCGGCGCGAGGGTCGAATGTATCAGGCCGGCAGCACCGGTTCGCCCAGTTCGGAAAACAGCGCGGTGTAGCAGGTCGCCATGTCCGAGGCGTCGCTCTGCGTCAGTTCACCGGCGGCGGTCGCCTTGCCGATCGCGCCCAGCAGCGCCATCGGATCGTCGCACTCGATGTCGTAGATCGCCAGATAGGGATTGGCATCGTTGCCGATCAGCTTGGCCACCAGTTCATAGCGCTGCGCGCCCTTCATGCCGAACTTGTTGACCAGTTCCGGCAGGTGCTTGGTATTGTACCATTCATGATAGTCCTGCTCACGGCCGGGCAGCGGCGTTGTCAGCGCGACAAGCTTGTAACGGGGCATCGGCATCCTCCTGATTGTATGCTGTTGCGGCGAACATCACTCCGCGCCGCGCGCGCTGGCAAGCGCGGCGGCGCGGCGTGGGCTCGCGTCTGTGCAGGCATCGCCCGGGCGGCGCGCCGGTTACTGGAGCAGGCTAGAACCGCTGACGAAGTCCCCAAATCCGGTGGCCATCGCCGCCGGGCGGGCGATCTCCGCGCCGCTGTCCCCCCGGTATTCGCGCGGGTTGGCGCCGAACACGCGCTTGAACATGCGGCTGAAGTGCGCCGGGCTCTTGAAACCCACGCCATAGGCGATCTCGCTGATCGAGATGTCGCGCGGGTCGGAATTGGTCAGCCAGTCACGCGCCTTGCCCAGTCGCTGTTCCCACACCAGTTCGGAGAACGAAGTCTCGCGCAGGCGCAGCAGGAACGAGAGGTAGCGCGGGCTGATCCCGCATCCCCGCGCGACCATCGCGGTGGAGAGTTGCGGATCGGACAGGTGTACCTCGATAAAGCGCAGCACGTCTTCCAGCCGGCGTTCGGCGATCGACTGGCGGGCCGGGCGCGGCTCTTCCAGCGCGCGCACGGCGTGGCCGATCAGGCCCAGCGCCGTTTCCACCAGCAGTCGCGCCGAGTTCTCGCAAAGCCGGCCGTCATCGGAAAAGACGTCACCCAGCATGTGCTCGGCAATGGCGAGTTCGGGAACCGCCCTGCCCCGCGAAGCCGGCACCACCAGCGCGCTGCTGCAATCCTGCGCGACATGGGCGCGCAGCAGATGCGTGGGCACGGTGACGTGCAGCACTTCGCTCAGCCCCGTGCCGTCGGTGCGGCATTCAATCAGGAACGGCTCCATGGAGCGGGTGATGACGAAATCGCCCTCTCCCGCGACTTTCGCGCCGCACTGGTTGGAAAACGCGAATTCGCCGCGCCGCACGAACCACAGGATCGAAAGGTCAGTCGCATCCTCGCGGATATGCTGGCGCGATCGGCGGAAGAACAGATTGCTGGCGGAGCGCTGGCGGATGATCGAAACCGCCCCCACCGCACGCCGTTCGGAGCGCACGTCTACCGTTGGCGCATCCTCTACCCAGAAGTCTCCGCGATAGTATTCCTGTGCCCGGTCGCCCCGGAACACTTTCTGGCCTTCGTGTACATTGCGCCTGTCCAGCGCGAACAAAGTTTCAGCCATGACCCTCTCCCCGGGTGCTGAAGGCCATGCGAATGTATGCACAATTCGCGTTCGGCCCATATTGGCGAGGCTGCGGCCGACTGCTGACGATCTCACAGGCTCACCCGCGAGAGTACCACCAGTACGCGCCGCAACTCTACATCAGATGCAACCGAATCTGCATTGGGTGCAGATTTCGTCCAAAGATGCAGCCTCCCGCCCGTTTCGACGGTCGATTCAGCCTTTCCGGCCCTTCATCGAGAGGCGCCATTCGGGCGGATAGTTCTCGTCATGGCCCTTCACGACTTTGCCGATTCCCTGCTTGAACGTGCTGCCCTTGCCCAGATTGACGTCGTTCTCGCCATCGTCCTTCATCAGCGGCAGCATGCCTTCCAGCCAGCCGGTCAGCAGGCTGCCCATGTATTCGCCGCGGTACTGCTTGTACGCCTCGATGAAGGTCTTCTGCGCCACCACCACGTCGGTCGGCCGGGTGATCGAGCAGGCATGGGCATACTTGGCGGTCTCCGCCTCCAGCTTGTCCCGCGCAACGACCGAGTTCACGAAGTTGCAGTTGTACATCTCGTCCGCCGCGAACGGGCGGCCGGTGAACAGCATTTCGGAAAAGCGGCGCAGGCCCACCATCTCCAGCCACTGCCACATGCGCGGGCCCCAGCCGGCGTAGCGGAACGAGGGATGCCCGAACAGCGCATCGTCGGACGAGACGATGATGTCCGCATCGGCGCACTGATAGAAGTGCCAGCCGTAGCAGTAGCCCTTGGCCTCGATGATCGAGATCTTCTTGAATTCCTGCAGCGGCCGGTTCCCCGAACGCGCCTTGGCGTAATAGTCGGTAAGGCCGTGGAGATAGCGGAAAGAGCCCGGCGGCGGGTACTTCACGTCCGGATCGTCGATTTCCAGATCGACCAGGAAACCGTCGCCCGGCTGGGGGTTCAGGTAGAGATCGCCGTGCTCATCCAGATCGCCGCCGCTGCCCAGGTGATCGCCCATGCCGCGGATCACCAGCACTTTCACATCGTCATCGATGTTCGCCTTGAACACCAGTTCGCCGAAGCGCGCGCGCATGCCGATGGTGGCGGTGTTGTGCTTGTCCAGCCGGTTGAAGGTGATCGTGGCGATCTTGGTTTCGGGGTCCTTCTCGTAGAGGACATGTTGTTCGGCCACCTTCTTGTGGTCGGCTATCGTCTTCATGGTTCTCTCCGCCTTCAATTTTGGGCCCACTCATGACTTTCGGGGCTTTCCCGAGTGCTGCCACAGGCAAGGAAAGGGGGATTGGCATTAGGCGCGACCTTCTCGATATTGGATGCGCGACGCGAGAGGCGGATACCGCCCGAAAGAGGGATGAGCATGGTCCACGGCAACAGCTTCTTCAGCCTCGACGGTCCGCTGGACGTTGCGCCCAGCGGCGGCCAGGTGCGCGCCGCCAATTTCGCCGGCCTCGCCAACCTTGCCCGCAGCCACGGCCGCGATGCGCGCGGCATCGTGGAGCGGCACGGCATGGAATCGCGCGTGCTGATCGATCCCGAAAGCCTTGTCGCCCCGCAGCAGGTGGCGGACACCTTCGAATATTGCAGCACGCTGTTCGACGATCCGCTGTTCGGCCTGCACTTCGGTTCGATGCAGGATCCCGAAGTGTTCGGCTGCGTCAGCGCGCTCTGCCGCTCCGCGCCCACCGTGCGCGCCGGCATCCGCTGCCTGATCGAGTTCCTGCCGGTGGTCCACGCGCCCGATTGCGAGGTCGTGCTGATCGAGGGGCGTGAGACGGCGGAACTGACCTGGCTGGTGAACACCGATATCGGACTGAACGATCAGGCGAATTACCAGGCGGCGATGCTCAACCTGAAGCTACTGCAATCGATCGGGGGCCCGGCCTTCCGGCCCAGTTGGGTCAGCCTTTCCGCCGATCCGCGCTCCAGCGACCTGCCGGAGATCGAGAAGCTGCTGGGCTGCAAGGTGCGCGGGCAATCGCAGCGCAATTCGGTCGCTTTCCCGGTCGGCGCGCTGGAGCAGCCGGTGCCGAGTGCCAATCGGCTGCTTTATAAGCTACTGGGATCGTACCTTCAGCAAGTGAAATCCACGCATAGCCCGTCGATCGTCGACAAAGTGGAGAGCTATATTCGCGGCTCGCTGGCGTACGGACGCTGCTCGATCGAGCGTTGCGCGGAGAAGACCGGGATTTCGGTGCGCACCCTGCAATCGCGGCTGGCCGAGCAAGGCGTGCGGTTTTCCGAGCTGGTCGAGAAGCAACGCGAGGCATTGGCCCGCGCGCATCTGGCGGATCGGCGGCTGTCGCTCGACGAGATTGCGGACCGGCTGGGTTATGGCGAGCAGACGAGCTTTGGCCGGGCGTTCAAGCGCTGGACCGGGATGACCCCGCAACAGTTCCGCGCAGGGTGTTGAGGGGCGACCGCCCCCCCCAACCTTGAAAACCCAATCCCGTCATCCCCGCGAAGGCGGGTATCCCGCTTGTTCTTGAGGCGTAGCGCGAAGGCAGCGGGGCCCCCGCCTCGCGGGGGCGACGGAGTGGGATTAGGGCTCCATCAGTTCACTTCGCCTGCACTTCGCCCAGCATCGTCTTCGCCAGCGACAGGAAGTTCTCCGTATCCTGCTGCGCCGAAGGGATATCCTTGCGGAACGTGGCGAAGCCGTGGACCAGCCCGTGTCCCTCGTAATAAACCGTGGGCACGCCCGCCTCGACCAGCTTCGCCGCATAGGCCCTGCCCTGATCGCGCAGCGGATCGAGGCCGGCGGTAACCAGAACCGTCGGCGGCAGGCCCTTCAGATCGCCCAGCAGCGGTGAGGTCCGCAGGCTCTTCGGATCGGCGGCGTAATGCTGCCGGAACAGCGCGGAGTCCTTCGCATCCAATCCGTACCCGCTGCCGAAAAGCTGCTGCGAGCGGTACTGGTCGACGAAATCGGTCGCCGGATAGATCGGCAATTGCATGATGACCGGAACCGCCGCCGGCTTGTCACGCAGTGCGGCGGCGGTAACCAGCGTCAGGTTGCCACCCGCGCTGTCGCCGCTCAGCACCAGTCCGGTCACGTCGCGGCCCAGCGCCTTGCCGTTGGCGGCGATCCAGCGTGCAGCGGCCTCGCCATCGTCGGGGGCGGCCGGCCAGGGATGCTCGGGCGCAAGACGATATTCGACCGAAACCACCGGAATATCGAGGCGACGGGCGATCTCGGCAGCCAGCGCGGCGTGCGTATCGATGCTGCCCAGGATGTAGCCCCCGCCGTGGTAGAACACCATGACCGGCCCCGGCCCGCGCTGTGCCCGCGCATCGTAAAGGCGCAGCTTCATCGCCCCGCCCGGCCCCGGCATTTCCAGATCCCTGGCCACGGCGATCTCCCCCACCGGCAAGTCGCGCGAGGGCATCGATCCCGGCGGCATCTTGCGGATCTGCGCCAGCACGTCGGCCGTCATCACCGGCAGCGGATGCGCGGCGGAGGCCTTCAGGTAAGCAGTGACATCAGGGCGGACGTAGATCGCATCGTCGGAAGCGGCGGCGATCGATGCATCCGCCAGTGCCGGAACAGACGGCGCCAACACGCTGGCAGCCAGTGCCATCGGCAGCGCCATACCCCGCGCCGTACGATCTTCCCTCTTCATCGATGGATCCTCTCTCCCTGTTATGGAGCGGATCCTAACCTTGCTTTGTTATTCTGGCGAGACAGATACGAAGCGGCCCGGGCGATCATCCGCCCGGGCCGCTTGATCCTCAATAAACCCCGCCTTGTTCCTCGATGAAGTTGGTCATGTCGCCGGAGTTCTCCGCACTCGCCGCCTGCCGTGCATCGCGGGCGTGGCGGATTTCGGCCACCAGCGCATCGCGGCGGCGGGTGAATTCATCCTCCGGCGTGTACTGGCGCGGTTCGGTGTCGGGCTTGAACGCTTCCCAGATCACCGCCGCCTTCGGATCGTCGCTGGGCTCCACGCCCATCACCCGCTTGCCGGTCACGCGGTCGATGCGGACCATGCGGATACCAGCCGGGGCAATGAAGGGCTGCATGCCCCAGCGCGGGCGCGTCGCCTCCACCACCTGCTTAAAGATGGGCGCGGCAATGCGGCCGCCCTGGGCATAGCCGCCCAGCGAACGCGGGTTGTCGTAACCGAGGTAGACGCCGCCGACATAGTCCTGCGTGCCGCCCATGAACCACACGTCGGTCGGGCCGTTGGTAGTGCCGGTCTTGCCGAACAGCGGCATGTTGAGTTCGCGCAGACGCACGGCGGTACCGCGCGTCACCACGCCTTCCAGCATATGGACCACCTGATAGGCTGTCGGCGCATCCAGCACCTGCTTGCCGCGGCGGGCGATGCGCGGCATCGGCTTGCCATCCCAGTTGGCCATGTTGCAGGTGTCGCAGCGGCGATTGTCCGATTTCCAGATGACCTTGCCGTTGCGATCCTGAATATAGTCGATGGGCGAAGACTGGAACTGCACGCCGTTGTTCGCCAGCGCCGAATAGGCGTTGACCATGCGCGCCACGGTCGTCTCGCCCGCGCCCAGCGCGAAGGACAGATAGGCCTTGTAATCGCCGATGCCGACGTTGTGGAACGTCTTGATAACACGCGGCATTCCGGTGTCGTTGGCAATGCGCACGGTCATCAGGTTGCGCGACTGTTCAAGGCCCCAACGCATCGTGTGGCTGCCGGCGCCGCCTTCACCATTGAAGTTGCGGAAGCATTTGTCGCCCAGCGCCGCGCCCTGATAGACGCAGAACGTGCCGTCCAGCACCTGCGTAGCCGGCGTCATGCCGTATTGCAGCGCAGTGGCGTAGACGAAAGGCTTGATCGTCGAACCCGGCTGTCGTTCGGCCTGAACCGCACGGTTGAACGAATCGAGGCCCGCGTCGAAGCCGCCCTGCATGGCAACGATGCGCCCGCTGCCGGGCTGCTCCATCATCATGCCGCCCGAAACTTCCGGGATCGTGCGCAGCGCATAGGTATCGCCGGACACCGGCGCCACCGCCACCACGTCGCCCGCCCGAGCAGCCTCGGCGATATTGGTGAGCGTGCCCGTGCTGCCGTCCGAGAAGCCGATGCGGCCAGTACCGCCCGATCCGCTGCCGGAACGATCAAGGATCACACCGATGCGCCAGTCCTTGTAGTCGATCGTCTTGTTGGAAACGATCAGTTCGGTCTGCCAGTTATCGAGATTGTTGATGTGCGCAATCGGGCGCGCCCACTCGCGGCCGCCCTGGTAGTTCAGCAGGCCCGCACGCAGGGAATCGCGCACGGCCTTCTGCATCTCCGTATCCAGCGACGTGCGCACCCAGAGGCCGCCGGCATAGACGCTGTTCGGGCCGTCCTCTGCCTTTTCGCCATACTGGTCGATCAGGCGGCGGCGCACTTCCTCGATGAAGTAGGCGTTGGCGGTATCGTAGGTTTCGACGCGGCGGGCGATCAGGCCCAGCGGCTGCGCCTTGGCGGCATCGGCTTCAGCGCGCGTGGCCCAGCCATTGTCGACCATCTGATCGAGCACCCAGTTGCGGCGGGTGATCGCCATTTCCTCGTACTGCTTGCGGCCATAGCGTTCGGGCGCCTTGGGCAGGATCGCCAGGAATGCCGCTTCATGCAGGTCAAGCTGATCCACGTCCTTGCCGAAATAGGCACGCGCGGCGGCCTGCACGCCGAAGCTCTGGCGGCCCAGCGGAATTTCGTTGAGGTAAAGCTCAAGTATCTGCTGCTTGTTCAGCACGCCCTCGATGCGGCGGGCAACGATCATTTCCTTCAGTTTGCGCGTGACGGAATATTCGTCGCCGATCAGGATGTTCTTCGCCACCTGCTGGGTGATCGTGGAACCGCCGCGCGCGCGGCCGCCGGTGCCCAGCTTGGTGGCATAGTCCACCACCGCGCCGGCCAGACCGCCGAAATCGACGCCGCCGTGCGTCCAGAACGTCTTGTCTTCGGCAGAGAGGAAAGCGTCGATCAGCTTGGGCGGAAAGTCGACATAGCGCAGCTGCACGCGGCGTTCGCGGGCATAGGAATAGACGATGTTGCCATCGACACCGCGCACCATCGTGGGCAGCGGTGGTTGGTATTCCAGCAGCTTGTTCGCATCGGGCAGGTCGTGCGCGACGACGATGTAGAGGCTGCCTACGCCAATCAGGCCCACCGCGCCCAGATAGCCGAAGCGGCGCAGCCACTTGCGTTCGCGCCATGCCTTGCGCAGCCCATCGAACCGTCCCGCCAGGGAAGCACGGGCGCCGCGACGCAGGCGGAAGTGGGCATCCTCGGGAGCCTGCTCGGCACCGTTTTCGCTGGTATCGTCAGTCATTGCGACCGCCCTCTAGCATGGGGATTTTGTGCTAGGCCAGTCTGGAGACGATCCGCCGCGCGCTTTTCGCGTCCGACGATGCCCATCCGTCACGCCCCGGCCCGGCGCGCGAACCATGCGCGCACCGCCCGCGCGGCGGCTTCGGAAAGCTGCGCCTGCCCTTCGCGCGAGGTAAGGAAACGCGCATCGTCCGGATTGTTGATGTAGCCCGTTTCGAACAGGACGGACGGGATATCCGGCGCCTTCAGCACCGCCAGCGCCGCCGTTTCGATCTGGTCGCGGTGCAGGCCGATGCCGCCGTCCTGCATTTCGCGCAGGATCAGCCCGGCGAACTGGCTCGATCCGGCCTGCGCGCCGCGCTGCGAAAGATCGAGCAGGATCGCGCCGACATCCTGGCTGGTCTGCGTCAGCGCCACGCCGTTGACTTTGCCCGACTGGTTTTCGCGCGCGGCGAAACGTTCCGCCGCCTCGCTCGATCCCCTTTCGGAAAGGACGTAGACGCTGGCGCCGCGCGCACCGTCGCTATCGGCGCTGTCGGCATGGATCGACAGGAACAGGTCCGCATTCAGGCGCCGGGCGATATCCGGCCGATCTCCAAGTGCGATGAAACGATCGGTGTCGCGCGTCAGCGCCACGCGAATACCGCCGCTGGCCAGCAATTTCTCGCGGATCGCCAACGCGATCTGCAGCGCCACGTTCTTCTCGCGAACGTCGCCCAGCCCGGCACCGGGATCGAACCCGCCGTGACCGGCGTCGATGACGACCAGCGGACGGCTGGCATCGGCCGGTCCGTCCACACGAGGCAGGCCTACCGGCGCATCGGCAGCGGGCAGATCGAAGCGCACCACATAGTCCAGATCACGCACCGAAACCGCCAGATGCGGCCAGAGCACGGGCAAGGCCACCAGCAGCGCCAGCGGCGCCGAAAACAGCAGAACCTTTTGCAGGTTGGGCGACATAGGGCAGTGGCTATGCCGTAACCTCGGCACGGGGCAATCCCCCAGCCGCGCGGTTTCCCCGGCTTATCAGCGAAAATTTGCCCAGCGCGCAACAGAATGCGAGCCGCGATCCGGATCGGCGCAACAACCTTATCCGGGACTCGGAAAAGACAAAGTCAAGATTGTTGCTCCGGAGTCGCATGAAAGCATGGCAATGACCTTGTAGTGCAAGGCCATGAATGCTAGGCCCTTTCGTTCCGGGGAAACGAAGCTTCGGGTCATCGCCATCCGGCAAGTGCATTCCCATATGCCGCCGGTCGAGACCGACGAAGCCAGCACCCCGGTCGCCAAACCGGATAAATTCCGTCCGGTACGAACAGGTTGACGCGAGAGATGAGAAGCCAATTGCCGCCCTGCCAGCCGATGCCCGAAGGGGCATGGGTGGTGTGGTCGCAATTTTCCGCGTGTCCAGTATCGCCACGCGAACTGTCTCTCGCAGACACGATCACGCCCCACGGCATGTCATCGGACATGCCTGCACGGGCGATAGACAAAAGAGTCGCACTGCGGGCGCCGAACAACGGCCCCCACTTCACCTTTACCCCCGTCCGCGCCGAAGCGAGCACTCGCTCAGCAGGCCCAGCCGCATCCGGCCGGCCTTGCGCCGAGGCAGCGGACATTCACGAACAGGATCGCGCCGTCACCGCCCCAGAGGCCGGGACCGAGCGCGCATGGAGAATACACAATGGCAACGCGCATGCTCATCGATGCGCGCCACCCGGAAGAAACGCGGGTGGCGGTACTCAAGGGAAATCGCATTGAAGAGTTCGATTTCGAATCGGCCGACAAGAAGCAGATAAAGGGCAACATCTACCTGGCGAAGGTTACCCGCGTGGAACCTTCGCTGCAGGCGGCGTTCGTTGACTTTGGCGGGAATCGCCACGGCTTCCTGGCTTTCAGCGAAATCCATCCCGACTACTACCAGATCCCGAAGGAGGACCGCGAGGCCCTGCTGGCGGAAGAAGCCGCCCATGCCGAGGAAGAAGCCGCCCTGCGCGCTTCGGAAGGCGATGACGAGGATGAGGAAGGCGGCGAAGGCTTCGAGGAAGGCGGCCTGACCGAGGTCGACACGTCCGAGAAGGACCAGGTCGCCACGATCGAGGACGGCAACGTCGAGAACGGCTTCGAAACTTCGGAAGAAGAAGCAGCCGAGGAAGACAATTCGGGCCGTGGCCGTCGTGGCCGTGGTCGCCGTCAGGGCGGCCGCAGCGGTGGTCGCTCGAAGGAAGCCGACGAACTGCGCGCCAAGCGCATGGCGCTGCGCCGCCGCTACAAAATCCAGGACGTGATCCACCGCCGTCAGGTGCTGCTGGTTCAGGTCGTGAAGGAAGAGCGCGGCAACAAGGGCGCTGCCCTCACCACCTACCTCAGCCTTGCCGGCCGCTACTGCGTGCTCATGCCGAATTCCAGCCACGGCGGCGGCATCAGCCGCAAGATCAGCTCGGCTTCGGACCGCAAGCGCCTGAAGTCGATCATCGCCGAACTGGAACTGCCGCGTTCGATGGGCTGCATCGTCCGCACCGCCGGCCTCCAGCGCACCAAGACCGAGATCAAGCGCGACTTCGACTACCTCGCCCGCCTCTGGGACGAACTGCGCGAACAGACGCTGCGTTCGGCCGCGCCGGCGCTGATCCACTCGGACAGCGACCTGATCAAGCGCGCCATCCGCGACATCTATAACCGCGACATCGAGGAAGTGATCGTCGAGGGCGAGGAAGGCTATCGCGCGGCGAAGGACTTCATGAAGCTCCTGATGCCCAGCCACGGCCGCAAGGTTAAGCCTTACGCCGATCCGGTTCCGCTGTTCCAGCGCTTCGGCGCCGAAGACCAGCTGACCGCCATGTACGACCCGGTCGTGCAGCTCCGCTCGGGCGGCTACATCGTCATCAACCCGACCGAGGCGCTGGTCTCGATCGACATCAACTCGGGCCGCGCCACCAAGGAGCACGGCATCGAGCAGACGGCCGTCGCCACCAACCTCGAAGCCGCGCAGGAAATCGCCCGCCAGCTTCGCCTGCGCGACATGGCCGGCCTTGTCGTCATCGACTTCATCGACATGGAGTACGGCTCCAACGTCCGCAAGGTCGAGAAGGCGATGAAGGAAGCGCTGAAGAACGACCGCGCGCGCATCCAGGTGGGCCGCATTTCCAGCTTCGGCCTGATGGAAATGAGCCGCCAGCGCCTGCGCACGGGCGTTCTGGAAGCGACCACCCGCTCGTGCCCGCACTGCGACGGCACCGGCCTGGTCCGCACCGCCAGCTCCGCCGGCCTTTCGGCGCTGCGCCTGATCGAGGACGAAGCCGCCAAGGGCAAGGGCGTCGTGGTTTCGCTCTTCGCGTCGACCGAAGCGGCGATCTACCTGCTCAACGCCAAGCGCGCCGACCTTGCCGACATCGAGGACCGTTACGGCGTCAACGTCGAAGTGATCCCCGAGGGTGAGAACGAAGGCGCGAAGATGCGCGTCATCTCCTCCGGCCCGCGCAACGAATTCGTTCCGCGCTTCGACCCCATCGCCGAAGATGTCGAAGACGACTTCATCGACGAAGAGGACGAGTTCGAGGAAGAAGAGCGCGAGGAAGCACGCTCGCGCGGCGAGGACGAGGACGGTGAAGGCGGTGCCCGCCGCAAGCGCCGCAAGCGTCGCCGTGGCCGCAATCGCGACCGTCAGGACGAGCAGGTCTCCGAAGACGCCGAAGCCGAGGACGAAGCCGGCGAAGGCGACGAAGCCGACGCGGAAGGCGATGACGACAGCGTCGCGGCAGCCGAAGGCACTGGCGAGGACGATGGCAGCGAAGCCCCACGCAAGCGCCGCCGTCGTGGTGGCCGCCGCCGTCGCAACCGTCGCAACGGCGAAAACGGTGAGAATGGCGCAGAAGCCGGCGACGTGAGCGAAGACGGTGACCTCGTCGAAGAGACTGTCGTCGTCGAAGCCATCGAAGTCGTGGCCGAACCGGTCGCCGTCGAGGCCGAGGAAGCGCCTGCGCCCAAGAAGCGCACGCGCCGCAAGAAGGCCGATGCGGTCGAGGTCGCCGCTGAACCGGTTGCCGAAGTGGTGGCTGAGGAAGCCCCTGCCCCGGCCGCGGAAAAGCCCAAGCGCACCCGTCGCAAGAAGGCCGATGCCGTCGAAGCCGCTGCCGAGCCGGTTGCCGAAGTGGTGGCTGAGGAAGCCCCTGCTCCGGCTGCGGAAAAGCCCAAGCGCACCCGTCGCAAGAAGGCTGATGCCGTCGAGGCCGTGGCCGCAGTGGCGGCCGAGGAAGCCCCTGCCCCGGCTGCGGAAAAGCCCAAGCGCACCCGTCGCAAGAAGGCCGAACCCGCCGAAGCAGCCGCTGAGCCCGTGGCCGAACCGGTTGCGGAAGCCACGCCCGAGCCTGCTCCGGCAGAAGCGGTTGCAGCGACCGAGGAAGCCGAAGCCGCACCGCGTCGCGGCTGGTGGCAGCGCACGTTCGGTGAGTAATCCGGCGGCGAGCAATCCTGTGAACGCCTGACGGTCTTCACGGACCTCCGCCAGAAACAAGGCCCCGCATGGCAACATGCGGGGCCTTTTTCATGCCCCCTACTCACGTTCCTGCCCTCGCCCTTCCTCGCGCCCGACCGCAATCACCGCGATCAGCCGAGAATGCAGCGCTCGGTCGTGGGGTCGATGATGGCGGTCACTTCGGTGATACGCGTGGCGGGAAAGCCGGACTTGTCCGCATGTTCGCGAATGCGGTCCTCGCTTTCGGCAAGGTAGATGCAGAACGTCTTGTTGCCGGTAACGTAGGAATGCTCCCACTGCAGGCAGGGAATTTTCGCAAGCGCATCGTTGGACACTTTCGCCGCGCCGCCCAGTTCCGACTCGCTCATGGTACCCACGCCCGGCAGATCCCGCTCGATCACGTAACGCTTCATCATCGCCTGCATCCTTTCCGTCGATCCGCCCGGGCGGTGCATCCGCACCGCGCGGCCCAAACATCGGCGTAGAATACCGCGAAAACGGGCCGGTTCCGCCTGCAAATTCGGAGGAGCCCCGCTCTCCCACGGCCGCAAACCGCTTGCGTTTCGCGTCAAGACACTTGCAATCCGCCACGGCGTGCACAGTTGCGCTTGCTACGCGCCGCACAATCGCTAGAGGGAGGGGCAACAGTCGCGGTTCATGCCGCAGTGCAAGATCACGGGGATTTTTCATGGCGACCTTCACCCTCCCGGCCAACAGCAAGATCAAGAAGCAGGGCAACGTCCACAAGGCCGTCGGGGCGACGCACGCCAAGAAGTTCACCGTCTATCGCTACGACCCTGATTCGGGCGAGAATCCCCGCTACGACACGTTCGAGATCGATCTCGACAAGTGCGGTCCGATGGTTCTCGACGCGCTGATCAAGATGAAGAGCGAGCAGGATCCCTCGCTCACCTTCCGCCGTTCGTGCCGCGAAGGAATCTGCGGTTCCTGCGCGATGAACATCAACGGCAAGAACGGCCTCGCCTGCACCACCGCGATCGAGGATCTGAAGGGTGACATCCGCATCACCCCGCTGCCGCATATGGAAGTGATCAAGGACCTCGTCCCCGATTTCACGCACTTCTACGCGCAGTACGCCTCGATCCGTCCCTGGCTGCAGACGGTTTCGACCACGCCTTCGGGCAAGGAGCGCCTGCAGAGCCCCGAACAGCGCGAAAAGCTGGACGGCCTCTACGAGTGCATCCTGTGCGCCTGCTGCTCCACCTCGTGCCCCAGCTACTGGTGGAATTCGGACAAGTTCCTGGGCCCGGCGATCCTGCTGCAGGCTTACCGCTGGCTGGCCGACAGCCGCGACGAGATGACCGGCGAGCGTCTGGACGAACTGGAAGATCCCTTCCGCCTCTATCGCTGCCACACCATCATGAACTGCGCGAACGTCTGCCCGAAGGGCCTCTCGCCCGCGCGCGCAATTGCCGAAATCAAGAAGATGCAGGCAGAGCGCCAGGTCTGATCAGGCCTTTTGGCTGGCGGATCGTTGCAGTGAGCCGGATTGACGCAGCCCGGTGCGGACCCGATATGCGGGTCTACACCGGCTGTTCCATGTGTTCCGTCTTCATCGCCTCATTCCGAATGCTCACGCCTGTCACGCTATCATGACTGCAATGCTCGAACGCTACGAGACGCTGGTTGCGACCGGCGAGCTGCGCTCCGACCCGGAGCAGGCCGCTGCCGCACAGCGCCTCGATCGGCTCCAGCGAGAGCTTTACAAGGCCAATGCGGCCTCGGGCCTGATCGGCAAGCTGCTGGGCAAGAAGGCGCATCCGCCGCGCGGCCTCTACATGTGGGGCGGCGTCGGGCGCGGCAAGTCGATGCTGATGGACCTGTTCCACAACACGCTCGACATTCCCGACAAGCGCCGCATCCATTTCCATGCCTTCATGCTGGAAGTGCATGCGCGCCTGCGCGATGAGCGCAAGAAGGAAAGCGGCGATCCCATACCGCCGGTGGCTGCGGCCATCGCCAAGGACGTGCGCTGCCTCGCTTTCGACGAGATGGTCGTCAACAATTCCGCCGATGCCATGATCATGAGCCGGCTGTTCACGCACCTGATCACCAACGAGGGCGTGACCATCGTCACCACCTCCAACCGCGCGCCCAAGGACCTCTACAAGAACGGCCTCAACCGCGAGCATTTCCTGCCTTTCATCGACCTGATCGAGAAGGAACTGGACGTGCTGACGCTGAACGGCCCGACCGACTATCGTCTGCACCGCCTGGGCGGCATGGACACCTGGCACTATCCGCTGGGCGAGGAAGCGACCGACCAGACGCGCGAGGCGTTCTACCGCCTGACCGACTATCCGCCCGAGGACAGCGAGCACGTTCCCTCGGCCGAACTGGACGTGGGCGGCGGGCGTATGCTGCACGTGCCCAAGAGCCTGAAGGGCGTGGGCGTGTTCAGCTTCAAGCGCCTCTGCGGCGAGGCACGCGGCGCGGCGGACTACCTTGCGGTGGCCCGCGCCTATCACACCGTGATCATCGTCGGCATTCCGAAGATGGGCCCGGATCGCCGCAACGAAGCCGCACGCTTCGTGACGCTGATCGACGCCCTCTACGAGCACAAGGTGAAGCTGATCGCGGCCGCCGATGCGCCGCCTGAGGAGCTTTACGAAGCCGGCGATGGCCGCTTCGAATTCGAGCGCACCGTCAGCCGTCTCAACGAGATGCAGAGCGCCGAATATCTGGCACTGGGCCACGGCGAAGACTGACGCCGCTACCGGCAATTTCGGTGCCGGTAAGCGTTAACGAAGCCCGCTTCGAAGAGCTTCCGCCCTGCCGGCAATCGCTATTAACATTTTGTAAGACCGTTAATCCTGGCCCCGTCGGTTAAGGAATTAACGGTCCGCCAGCCTTCGAACGACGTTCGCGCCGCTTTCGATTCGGGCCACCCCGCGATGGCCTTGCGGCACTGCCACCCTCATCCCAGGCAAAATTAAAGCGCCCGGTCCTTAACGGAGAGGCGCTGCGGTGGAATATCCTTAAGAAACAATCGAGCGTTTAAGCTTGGCTATTTTTCGCGGATTTCCGTGGTTTTTTCTTAATTCATTTGCGGCGTTTCCTGGGACTTTCCCGAGAAACGCCGCATGAAACTGATTACTTGCTGCCGTAGCCGCCCCAGTACCAGTCGTAGATGCCCTTGGTCATTGTAATAACCCCATGTGAACCGCCGCTGTTCCGCGGCTGCCACAATGGATAACAATGGGTTAAAGGGTCATCAAGACTTTTTTAACCAGTTCGGCGGGCCTCCCGCCCTTTGATTTCAGTCAGCAAATCCCGGAATGGAACAGGGCGGCAAACATAGTACCCCTGGATGACGTCGCAGTTCATGGCCCGAAGAATCTCCAGGGCGGCGTGCGTTTCCACGCCTTCTGCCACTACCGTGCGGTCTTGCGAGTGCGCCATGTCGACAATCGACTGGACCAGCAGCAGGTCTTCCTTGTTCGCTTCCATCGCCTGGACGAAGACCTTGTCGATCTTGACCTCGCTCGCCGGAAGGTAACGCAGGTAATCGATGGTGGCGTTACCCGTGCCAAAATCGTCGATCGAGAGGCGCAGACCGGCCTGGACCAGCTTCTGCAGCATCTGGAACGTGCGCGAGCTGCGGTCCAAACGGTCAGTCTCGGTGATCTCCAGGATCAGCATTTCGGGCTCAAGCCCATGCAGCGCCAGGATATCGAGGATCATCGTTGGCAGGCCAGGATTGCGCAGCAGCTGCGCGGAGATATTGACCGACATGGTCAGGCCAAGCCCCTGCCGTCGCAGTTCTACCGCCGCCCGTACCGCATCGTTGATCACGAAACGGGTGATGCGCTCAATCCGGTGGAATTCCTCGGCAATGCGAATGAACTTGTCCGGGCTGATCGGTCCGCGTTCCGGATGCGTCCAGCGCACCAGCGCTTCCGCCCCGGTGACGCGATTGCTCGCGACGTCCAGCTTGGGCTGGTAGGCCACCCAGACTTCGCCATTGTCGATCGCACGGTCCAGCTGGGTCAGCAGCGAGATTTCCCAGCGCGCCTCATGCTTGTGGCTGTCGTACTTGTAGACGAGTTCGTCGTTGCGCACGGCTTCCTCGGCCGACTGCATTGCGCTGGCCACGCGGCTGGAGACCGGGCGGTCGAACTCGGAATCGATGCCGCAGTTGAACGAAAGGTCGATATCCAGACCGCTGACCTGGATCCCGTTCTGGACGATGCGGTGCAGCCCCTCCAGATTCTCGAACAAGTCGAAAGTGCTGCGGATCGTCGAGAGCCACAGGAACATGCCGCCTTCGTGGTAGACCACCACCTGGCTGTCGCTGATGCGGATGCGCCGCACAATCTCATGAGCGATCTGCGCTTCCAGCTCGCCCGCGAAACTGCCGATGATGGCGGAATAGTTGCGGATCTTGAGCGCCACCAGAATGCGGCTCGATCCAGCCTCATACTTGCGCAATACCTGCACGCTGGGCAGCCCGGAGCCGGCATTGGTCTCCCCGGCGACTTCTACCTTGTCGAGATGGCGCATGCGAAACACCGCCACGGCCGCCATCGCGATGGCCGGCACGATGTCCACCCCGATATGCCGTCCATCGAGCATCAGCGGCGCGCCAACAAGAACGACCACCAGCCCCGAAAAGCGATAGACGTCGAGTGCGCGACCACGGCCGATGCCCGATATGATCAGCACGAGCACCAACGCGAAGGCGGGCATCCACCCAAGCGAGATCGGCACGCCGCCTCGCAGGGTTTCCGCGCCGATGGCGTGGAAATACGCACCCGGCGCATAGCCCTGCGTCGGCATGGGATGAATGTCATGATAGATGTCCGCCGCAGGCGCGATGATCACATCCTTGCCGCGCACGATTCTTGCGTCCAGCCGCCCCTTAAGGACGTCGACGTAGCTAACGGTTGGGATCGTCGAGTGATCGATCGAGTAGTCGGGGCGGAACACCTCGCGTTCGGATCCGGTGATTCCGGCGAGCCTGGCCGATATGCTTGGGATGTGCCCGATCGGACTGTCAGATGCGAACGGCAAGCTGGCGCTCAGGTTGAACGGATGGTTCAGGACCAGCAGCGAAACGATGCCGACATTGGTGCGGTACGCGGCCGGCGGAATCGTACCGGCATAATTGCCGCGACTACCTTCGCTGCTGGGCATCGCGCCCAGGAAAATCCGTCCTCGATTGGCCTTGAGAACGTCCAGAAAGTCCTGGTTGTCCTGGCCTTCGCCCATGTAACTGAGCGTGCGGTCAAAATACACGTGCCCGGCCCCGGCCCGCAGCAGGCTGGCAACGACGCGCGCATCGTCGCCGCGCGAGATTTCAGCGTAGTTCAGTTCCTGCAGTGTCCGCTCGTCCTGGAACACCATCACAATCCGCCCGTCGGACGGATGGGAGCGCAGAATCGTGCGGCCGTTGACGATCGCGTCCTCCAACGGAAGACCGACGCCGCTGACACCGAACAGAATACCGGTCACGGCCGCCCAGAACACGATGCGGAATCGCGGGCTCTTCCAGATTCGGGTCAAACGGGCGAGGATATCGGACATTAGGCGGCGCCCCCGTGAAGGCGCGCTCTGCCGCAGCATTGCACGGATTCGCGCGGCGCGGGAAAGCCGCGCTCAAGCGTCCGATATTGGCGACCTGGTATCTTCATGCACGTCCTGCGATGAGGCCTGGAGCACCGACCTAGGACAAAGCTACTAACAATAGGTTAGGTTAATCGACGTTCACGATGATTTCCGGCCGAATGCGGGTTTTCCGGTTAACTTCACGCGATTCCCAGCCGCGAGAGCGACCTGTCGAGCATAAGTAGTTGCCACAGCAGTCGCGCGTGGTCGGCCCGGCCGGCAATATGCGCCTCCGCCACAGCCGTGATCCGGCGCGAATCGAACCAGCCCGTGCGGGCCAGCGTGGCACTGGTGGCGATTTCGCGCGCTGCGCCGGCCAGCGGCCCGCGCAGCCACTGGGCGATCGGCGTCACGAAGCCCTGTTTGGGCCGGTAGAGAATATCATCGGGCAACATCCGCCGCATCGTGCGCTTCATCAGCCACTTGCCCTGCCCGCCTCGCACGCGCATCGATTCCGGCAGACTGGCCGCGAACTCGATCAGCCGATGGTCCAGCAGCGGCTCGCGCGCTTCCAGGCTTACCGCCATGCTGGTGCGATCGACCTTGGTAAGAATATCGCCGGGCAGCCAGTGCTTCAGATCGGCATATTGCGCACGGTCCAGACCGGATCGGGCGGGCGCATTCCGCATCGTGCGGATCACCGCATCTTCCGCGCGATAATCGCCGCGCAGCCGCCGGAACGCGTCCGAATAGAGCGTGTCGCGCAGTTCCGGCGTCGTAAAACCGATCGCCCGCGCATAGCCCGTCGCACTGTCCGCAGCCAAAGAGAGCAGTGTCGCCTTGGCACGCAGCGGCCGGGGTGCCCAGTCGGCCTTGGGCCATATCCGTCCCATGCCGCCGAAAACCGGCCCGCGCAGCGCTTGCGGCAGGATCGCGCGAACCCGATCCTCGCCATGCTGGAACACGTGACGGCGGTATCCTGCCAGGGCCTCGTCCGCACCGTCCCCCGAAAGCGCGACGGTCACCGATTCCCGCGCCAACTGGCAGACGCGCCAAGTCGGCAGCGCCGACGCATCGGCAAACGGCTCATCGAACATGCCCGCCAGCATGTCGATCGCCCCGAAATCGTCTGGTGAGACCCTGCGCGATACATGATCGGTCGAAAACCGCCGTGCGACAACGTCGGCATAGGCCGTCTCGTCCAGCGCCTCGACATCGAAACCGATCGAGCAGGTCTTTACCGGACGCGAAGACGCCTCCGCCATCAGCGCGACGACGCTGGAACTGTCCACGCCGCCCGAGAGGAAGGCGCCCAGCGGAACGTCAGCCACCATGCGCGAGGTTACCGCCTCGCGCATCAGATGCAGCAATTCGGCCTCAAGGTCAGCCACGCTGCCCTTGCGTCGTTCGGCGAAGGAAACGTCCCAATACTGCGTCGGCCGGGGCATGGGCGCGCCGTGGCGCAGCAGCAGCGTGTGGCCGGCCGGCAGCTTGCTGACGCCCTTCAGGATCGCGCGGTCGTCGGGCACGTAACCCCAGGCGAGGTAGTCCTCCACCGCCAGCGGATCGACCTCCCGCCGCAGCAGTGGGTGGGCCAGCAGTGCCTTCAGCTCCGAACCAAAGGCCAGACTGCCGTCGCTGAGCGGCGCAAGGTAAAGCGGCTTCACCCCCAGCCGGTCGCGCGCCAGAAACAGCGTGCGTGCCTCCAGATCGTAGACGGCGAAGGCGAACATGCCGTGGAGGCGCGAAACGCAGGCCGGCCCCCAGTGCTGCCAGGCGGCCAGGATAACCTCGCTATCGCCTTCGGTCTGGAACACGGCGCCGTGCGCGGCCAGTTCGCGGCGCAGCTCCTGAAAATTGTAGATTTCGCCGTTGAACACCAGCATCGCCCGGCCATCGGGCGAGGCCATGGGCTGCGGCGAACCGGCCAGATCGATGATCGAAAGCCGGCGGTGGCCCAGCGCCACGCCCGGCGCTGTCCACACGCCGTGCCCATCGGGGCCGCGGTGCGCAATGGCATCGCACATCGCCTCCACCCGCGCCGGATCGACGGGTTTTGGCGTCTCAAGGTGGTAGATTCCGGCTATCCCGCACATAAATGAAGGGCCTAGCGGAGCTTGCCGACGCGGTCCATCCACGCGCCCGGGTCGCCCGTCGCGGTGAGGAACCGGGCGATCGCAGTTTTGGCGGGCCGGCCGGGGCGATCTTCGGCGGATAGGATCAGCATCATCGTCGGCCTTGCACGCAGCAGCAGGTGGTCACGGATCACGGCAAGCTTCAGCTGCGCATTGCTGCCGGTCAGCATGTCGCCCGTGCGGAACCACGTTACCGCAAGGCGTTCGACGCTGCCGTGGCCCAGCAGGCGCTCGCTACGCACGTCGGTGAAAGCAGGACCATTTCCTTGCCAGGCCCATGGGCTGTCCGGCATCAGAGCGCCCTGCCCGAACCCGCCAGCCTCGCGGCCTTCGCCCTGGCTGGTGTAGAAGGCGACGAAGACGTCCACTTCCTGACCGCCCTCGTCCGCATAGCGGCCCAGCAACCGGTGCTCCGCCCCTTGCGCGCGCGGCTGCCACCAGATCTGCGGATCGTAGTCCACCCGGTGCCATCCGGACACTTCGGGCAGATCGATCCGCTGCGGCATGGCCGCCGCCAGCGCGTCGGCTCCGCGCGCCCAAAGCAGCAGACCCGCCACCAGCGCCGCCATGGCGACCAACGCCGCGAGCGCAGGAATTTTCCCCCGCGCCTCGATACGGGTCAGCAGCGGGCTGCCCTCTATCTTCGCGGCATCGATCATCGGCGCGTCCACCGGCCGGTCGAAGAAGCGCCAGCCGCCCGCGATCACGGCGGCCAGCACCAGCGCGAAGAATATCCAGCCGTAGACGATATGGTCGAAGCCGGACGCCTTTTCGGCGCCGACGAATTGCGCGGCATAGATCGTCGCCCATGCCCGCACGCCGTTGGCCAATATGGGCACGGTCACGCAGGCCAGCATGAACAGCCCCCGCCTGCGCCATGCGACGAAGCAGACATTGGCCGCCAACGTGCCGAAGGCGACCATGGCGATCAGGAACTTCACGCCCGAGCAGGCCTCAGCCACTTCGAACAGGCCCGCCGGTGTATCGATGAACACGCCGTCGATCCGCGCGTCGATGCCGGAAAGATGCGTGAGCGCCACGGTGATCGCTGCCGTCAGGGTTTGCAGAACTTCGACCAGTTCCTCCCCGAACGGAACGAGGAAGCCCATGTAGCAGAGCGGAAACAGCAGCCCGGCCGTCACGCGCGGGCCAAGCAGCAGCGGACCCGTCGCCGCCAGAAGGCCGACCGCGCCCGCCTGCCGCGCCAGATCAAGGCCCGAGATGGCCCCCAGCAGCCACAGGAAGCCCGCGCCGGCGAACGGGATCAACCCCGGCGCCCAGGCGCATGGCGTCAGCCGCGCGAGTTCGCCCCGCCTTTGCCATACCAGCCAGCCAAGGATCGGCGGGATCAGCACGACATGATTGTAGGTGGAAATGTCCCACCACTGACGTGCCATCGCCGCCCAGTCGGGCAGGAACACCGCGAAGAGCGCCAGCCATGCCAAGGCGACACGCACCAGCGCAAGGCGCCAGTTTTCCGGCAGCAGGGTCATGGGCAGGGTCGGCGCCAATCGGCCAGCCTCAGGCGGCATCGCTAAGCCCGGCGGGTTTGCAGCCCATCAGCCCCGGCAGCGATGCAAGCGCGGCTTGCCAGCCGGCATTCGTTTCGATCCAGGACCGCGCGCTGCGCCCCATCGCGGCCGCCTGCGCCGGATCGCCGGCCAGCGTAGATACCGCAGCGGCCAGCGCGGCATCGCTGTCCGCCACCGAAAAAGCCTCCGGCCCGGCCGGGATACCGGTTGCGGCGCCCGAGGAAAGCACCACGGGCAGGCCCATGCTCATCGCCTCCAGCACCTTGTTTTGCACCCCCCGCGCGATTTCCAGCGGGACGAGCGCCATGTCGGCCGCCGCCAGAAAGGGCCGCACGTCGTCCACCCGGCCCCAGACGCGGATACCGTCGCTCCCGTCCTGAGCGACAAGCGAGGCTGGCGGATTGCGGCCGACGACGTGAAGGCTGGCATCCGGGAACGATGCCCGCACCACGGGCATGATCCGCGTGATCGCCCGCTCCACGGCGGCGATGTTGGGGGCATAGTCCATCTGCCCGGTGAAGATCAGGCGCGGACCGGGCATGGCGGCCATGCGCGGTTCGGGCGAGATCTTCGCAGGATCGTAGAAATCGCTGTCGATGCCGCTGCCCAGTGCGCGGACGGTGCAGGACGGATCGGCCAGACGGTCGCGGAACAGCGCCGCTTCCGCCTCGCTCACCAGCAGCGTTGCCGACGCGCGGCGGGCGATGCGGGCTTCCTCGGCGGCGAGCAGGCGCCCTTCGCGCCGCTCCATCCAGGCGCGAAAACCGCGCCCATTGGCGCCGTAAGCCTCGAACTTGGCGGAATCGACGTCGACCAGATCGGCGATCACCCGCCCCGCGAAATCCGCCGGGACATATTGGCCGACTTGCCCGGAAAACAGGTAGATCGCGCCGATCCGCCGCGTGCGCAGGGTTTCGGCCACCCAGCGCGCCATGCGGGCATCATGGAACGCCGTCACGCTGATCGGCGCGCCACGTGCCAGCGATTCCAGCCCCGCGCGCGGCAGCGACTTGCCGCGATCGAGCAGCAGGTGGCTGGTCGCCAGTTGCGCCAGATCGCTCTCGCTCGCCCGGTCGGCCGGATCGTCGGCGAAGCAGCCCACGTGAACCGGGCCCATCCGTGCCAGCGCCTTCAGGATGTGGTGCGAACGGATCTTGTCCCCGCGATCCGGTGGAAACGGGATGCGGTGGGCCAGGAACAGCACTTCCATCAGCCGATCCCGCGCGCGATCAGCGGCCCCAGCCGGTTGGCGAGCGCCAGCGGCAGGCGTTGCCACACCTTGATCTGCAGAGAGAGCCCCGCGCTGGTGGGATCGGCATCGCGCTTGGCCGCGCTGGGCGCGGTCCATGCGGCATAGCTCAAGGGTTCCGGTTCGAAGCCCCAGTTCCGCTTGAAGTGATAAGCGCCGCTATTGGTCTTGGAACGGCCGAAGTCGAAATGCGAGGCTCCACGCACGCGGGCATGGCGCATCAGTTCGAAATACATCCGGTCATTGGCGCGCAAGGCCCGTGCGGCGTGGGTGCCCCCGCCCCAATAGGGCATCACCGCGCCCCGGTGGTAGAGCGAGATCACGCTGGCGACGGGTACGCCCTGATGGCGCACGGTCAAGATGTCCGCGTCGGCGCCGAATGCGTCAACAACCGCGTCGAGCAGCGCGCGGGGGAAGACCGGAGTACCGAGATTGCGATAGCTTGCGGCAAAGACCGCGTAGTGCGCCGCGCGGTCGCGCTCGCTGGTGCCGACCTCGATTTCGAGGTCGAAGCCCAGCCCTTTGCGCACCTCTGCACGCTGTTTGCGTGGGATCGCCAGCAGTTCCGCCTCGTCATCCGCGGCAAGCGGGCGCGCGAAGTTGCAGTGGCTCTCCGTCTTGCGCACCCAGCCCGGCCGCGCATCGGGCAGAACACCGCCGCGCAGTTCGATGGCAGGACAGGACAGGCGCAGCGCCAGTTCCTCCAGCGCGGCGAAGATGACTTCCTGGTCTGCCTGATCGGTGGTGAGCAGCCCGCCGCCGACGGCGAAGCCGCTGGAGGCCAGCAGCCGCCCGAATACCGGCGAGTGGATCGCGTTGAGCGGCAGAAAAGCTGCCAGTTCCCCCTGCTTTTCCTGCACCAGCGCCAGAGCGCGATTGCCGGTGGCCTTGGCGGCGGCGACGAACCAGCAGGGGCGATGGAACGGCGTGGCGTCGGGATGGCGTGCCAGGAACCCCTCGATCCGCGCCAGTTCGTCCGGGTCGGCAAGATCGAGCAGGCGGATACTGGCCGGCAGCGAAAACGGCGCGTTCATGCCGCCAACGTTTCTGCCAACGCTTCGGCCAGGATCGGGGCGACCGCCGCCTCTCGCGCGGCCAGTTCGTCCATCCGGCCCCAGCGGAATTCGCCCAACAGACGCCGCAGCTTGCCCGCCATCACGCTCAGATTGGTGTAGTGCCGCAGCCGGGAACGCAGCGGCGCGTTGCCGACGCGCGGTTGGCCGGGATCGATCTCCCACGGGTGGAAATAGAACACCGCCGGGCGGCCCTGCCCGTTCACCTGCCGGATCGCCCAGCGGGAGAAGGCATAAGGCAGCACGCGGAAGAACCCGCCGCCGCCCGCGGCCAGTCGCCGTCCGCGCAGCAGCGCGGTGGTTACCGGGATCTCGACGAAATCGGCACCCGCAATGGGCTGGAACGCGAAACGCGGGGCCTCTCGCCAGCCGTAGTGGTCGTGCACCACCGGCGCCACGCTGGAGGAATAGCGATAGCCCTGCTCGGCCAGCACGTCGAAAGCCCAAGGGGTGCGCGCGTCGATGGAAAAGCTGGGTGCTCGATACCCCGTCACGGGCGTGCCCGCGGCATCCTCTATCGCCTTGCGGGCGCGCGACAGGTCTTCGCCGAAGCGTGCCGCGTCCATGCGGAACACCCGCTCATGATCCCAGCCGTGGCTGGCGATTTCGTGCCCGGCATCGACGATGCGGCGGATCATCGCCGGATGACGCTCCGCAATCCAGCCCAGTGTGAAGAAGGTGCCGACGACGCCGGCATCGGCAAACAGCGCCAGAATCTCGTCGCAGTTGCGCTCCACCCGGCACGGCAGCGAGGGCCATTGGGCGCGGTCGATCACGGTTTCGAACGCGCCGACCTGGAACCAGTCCTCGACATCGACCGAAAGCCCGTTGATCGCCTGCCCGTTTACCGGGCGCACATCGCGCATGTCTCGCTCCGTTTCCGGGACGCCGGTTTGGATCAGGCCGCCGCGCGGTGGCCTGCGCCGCCCTCGAACCATTCGATCAGCATGGTCAGCATGTGGCGCAGCGTCGCTTCCTGCTCCGCCACGCGCGCTTCCAGACTGGCGACCTGCGCCTGGGCCTGGGCCAGTTGATCCTGCAAAGCCGCGACGGCTGCACCATCGCTCTGACCCGCAGGCGCATGGCGCGCCTCGTCGGCCGCAGCGGCGAGTTCCAGCACCGCGCGCTGCAATTCGTCGATCTGCATGTCCCGATGCGTCAGCGCCGCCTCGATCATCGCGGCGGTCGCAGCGGTATCGATGGCGATGGCCGGCGCGGCGGCAGCGGCTTGCGCCGAAACCTTGGCCTTGGTCTTCTTCGGCTGCGGGCTGACCAGCGCGCGGGCGCCATCGTCATCCAGCTCGCTCAGCACTTCGCGCAGCATCTCCGCGTCGATCCGCGTCTTCTGCTCGACCGCGCCCAGCAGCAGCAGGCGATTGAGCACCTGGTTGATGCGGCGCGGAATGCCGCCGGTGGCCGCATGGATTTCGGCATGGACATCGTCGTCAAAAGCGGGCTGCCCCTGCCAGCCGGCGCAAGCCAGACGGTGTTCGACGTAAGGCTTCACTTCGCGCACGGTCATCGCCGTCAGATGATGCGTGGCGATCACGCGCTGACGCAGCTGCTCCAGCTCCGGGCTTTCCAGCAGCGTCGCGCGGAATTCCGGCTGGCCCAGCAGCAGCGTCTGCAGCAGCGGATGCGCGCCCAGCTGGAAGTTGGAGAGCATCCGCAGTTCCTCGATGGCGCTCACCGAAAGGTTCTGCGCCTCATCGACGATCAGCAGGCAGCGACGGCCTGCACGCGCTTCCGAATGCAGGAAGCTTTCGATCGCGCCCAGCGCCGATGCCTTGTCATGCCCCGCCACCGGCAGGCCGAATTCCTGCGCGACGACGTGGACGATCTCCTCGCCATCCAGCGCGCTGGTCACAACCAAGCCCACGGTAAGCTGCGCGGGATCGATCGTTGCCATCAGGTGCGCAACCAGCGTGGACTTGCCCGCGCCGACTTCGCCGGTGATGACCACGAAGCCCTCTCCCTGCGCCAGGCCATAGCCCAGGTAGGACAGCGCCTTGCGGTGCGTCGCGCTCTCGAAATAGAACGCCGGATCGGGGGTGAGTTGGAAGGGCCTCGCCCGGAGCCCGTAGAAATCTTCGAACATTTCTCTGTTCTCCCACGAAACTCTTAAAAACTGTACCTCAACCCTGCCAGGGCAGATGCGGTCCAATAATCATCGCTGAGTGAATCGTCACGGCTTGCCCCGTCAAGGCTCAGCGCCAGCGTTGCTCGCAGCCGGCGCGCCAGCATCCGGTAATAGGACGCGCTGACGCCATAGCCTGCCACGTTGCCGGTCAGCGAATCGTTGCTGGACAGCCAGTTGGCATAGGCACTGGTGGACCAGCCCGCCTCGCGGCCCAGACGGCCGGAGAGATAGGCGGCCACCCACCAGTTTTCGTCGATCACGCCGTTCGCGGCTGCCAGCACCGAATCCTGCCGCGCGATGAAACGGCGATTGTCGTAACCGAAGCCGACGCCGCCATCGAGACGGCCGATCTTGGTAGACCAGCTGGCCGCGAAACCGCGCGCGCGGAACACGGCAGATCGCACCGAACCCAGCGTGCCCGAAAGGCAGTTGCCACCATCCAGAGAGGATACGCAGCCGCGCAGATCGCCCGTAACGGGATCGCGCACCGCCTCGAAATCGTCGGGCAGCTGGTCGATCGCGCGGTTGAGCTGGCCGCCGAAGCCGGACAGGTTGTTATAGACCACCAGGTTCACGCTGTTGCGGTCGTTCGGTGCCCAGGCCAGCGTGCCGCCATAAGCCGTGCCGCCGTAACGCCGGCCGAAATGCGCGGTGAGCGAGGTGCGCGGGCCGGGCCGCCACATCACCGCCACGTCCCAGATCAGTCCGCTGACGTCATAGGCCAGTTCGCGCGGTGCGCTCTTGTCCGTCTTGTACCGGCCATTGCTGCCGATCACGGGATTGCCGTCCGCATCGCGAAGCACATCGCGGCTGGAGACTTGCACATCCTCGTAGCCCAGCGCGCCGACCAGACGGACGGTGCGGCTGACGGGTACGGTCACCAGCCCCCGCGCCTGTGCATCACGCACGCGCTGATCAAGGTTGGAAACGTCTTCCTGATAGAAGCTGCCGGCCACGCCCAGCCCCACGGGGGCGATGACGTAAGGCGCGACGCCCGCCTCCGCGTCCGCCACTTGCGTCACGCTGTGATCGAAGATGTCGGTCGCCGACGCCCCCGGCGTGACGACGTAGGCATTGGGCTGGTCTACCTTGGTATAACCCGCCCGGTAGTCGGCCGAGAGGTCGATATCGCCGGCCCGCGTCTTGAACGAAGGGCCACCGTAGACCGAATAGATATTGGTGCGCGATTTCACCGGAACCAGTCCGCCGGAAAGCGCCGCGCCGCGATTGTCCACGCTGGTCTGCGTGGCGAGAGCGCCCGCCTCCAGCGTCAGGCCCGGGGCGATGGTGGTGTAGCCACGCGCGACGCCGCTGATGACGTCGCCGTTGGTCGCCTTGCCCCAGCCGATCTGCTTCTGATAGCGGACCGATGCCGCCAGCGCGTTGTTGCGCCCCTCGATCGAAGCATCGACGCCCACCGCCAGCTGCGTCCAGGTAAGAACATCGTTGCCCGGCGAAAGCTCCGCCGTCACGATCTGGTCCACCTCGATATAGGGCGATACTTCCAGACGGCGCGTGCCCTTGGTGCCGCCACGGCCTTTTCGGCCGGTGGATTTGCCGGGCGTGCCGGCATCGGCTCCACCACCGGCTGTACCACTGGCGCCATCGCCGGAAGCCGAGGAACCGCCCGCAGGCTCATAACCCATGGATTGGGCCAGAGCAGTTGCGGGTATCAGGGCAATAGAAACAAGCGCACCGGCAAGGCACGCCACCGAACGTCCAAACTTCATCCACTGTACCCGTAATAGGCGCCGAACCGGCGGCCGCTCGGGCTGAACTGTGCAGCGTTGAGCAGGAGTTGAACATTCGGGCAGCCGTCCAGCAGGGATACGGCATCTTCCAGCGCGCCCTGCCCGGTACGGTCTGCGCGCACTATCACCACCACCTGGCCGACATGCTTGGCCAGTTCGGCGGCGGGCGATGCGGCCAGCGCGGGCGGGGAATCGAAGATCACGATGCGGCGCGGCGCGCCCTCGGTCAGCCGGGCCAGCACTTGCGCCGCGCGCGAAGTGCCCAGGTATTCGCTGTCGTTCACCGTCGTATCGCCGGCCGGCAGTACCCAGAGGCCGGGCACATCGGTGCCAAGCACGCAATCGGCCACGTCGATGCTCTCGTCCATCAGCGCGTCCATCAGCCCGTGCCCGCCGGGGAGGCCCAGCGTGGAGAGGATCGACGGTTTGGCGAAATCGGCATCGACCAGCAGGACCTCGCTCTCCTTCTCGGCCGCGATGGCCAGCGCAAGGTTGAGCGCGCAGTAGGTCTTGCCCTCGCCCGGGTGGGGTGAACTGATCAGCACGCGCTGCGCGGCAGCACCGGCGTTCTGGCGGCGAAGCTCGGCCGACTGCACCAGAAGGTGACGCTTGACGATGCGGAACTCTTCCAGAAGCGCGGTCACGGCACCTTCGGGCACGATCAGGCCCTGATCGCGCAGCCGATCCCGATCGATCGGGTGGCGCGGACCAGCGAATGACAGCGGCGCGACGGCTTCGTGTACGGGCGCTGCGGCAGCCGAAGTTTCGACTGCAGGAACGGCAGGCTCTTCCGCAGCCGGGGCCGCCAATGCCGCAGGCGTAACGGGCTTTACCGGGGCAACTGGCTTTACCGGCGCCTGCACGGGGACAGGCGATACCGGCGGCACCGAAATCGCCGGACGCATCATGCGCGTAAAGTCGAAGCGGCTGGCAGCGCGCTCGATCAGCGATTCGCGCGGCTGCGCGTTATCGCCTGCGTCTGCACCGTGATCTTCTGGCACGGGAAGCTTGCTGTGTTCGGTCATCGTTGCCGTATCCTCAGACCACCGTGCCGCGCTGGATGAATTCCACCGCCAGCAACACCACGAACAGCGCCCCCAATCCGGCGCCAACACCGCAGAACTGTTTCAGGCGGCGCGCACGCACCGCCCGCGCGCCATCGGTAAGGTGCTGCGAGATCGCGCCCAGCACCGGCAGCCCGGTCGCCTGTTCCAGCCTGCCGGCGGTCGCGAATACGGAACGCAGGCGGCTGAGGGCAAAGGCCGCCATGCAACCGCCACCGATGCCGACCAGCAGCACGCCGAACAGCAGCAGCGGGCGATTAGGCGCCACTGGCTTGCGCGGGCTCGTCGGCGGATCGACCACCTGGAACTTCACCGCCTCGCGCCCGGTCTTCACTTCGCCGCGCAGGCGCAGTTCCTCGCGGTCCTGCAGAAGCTTGTCGTACTGTTCCTTGAGCACATCGTAGTCGCGGTTGATCCGCTGCGCCTGGGTGGCCAGTTCGGGGTCCTGAATGGCCGATGCGGTGAGCGAGCCGATGTCGGACTGCAAGCCCGCCTTGCGCGCCACGAGCGCCTGCACGGCCGCTTGGCGTTCCGCCCGGATCGACTGGAGCGAGCTATAGGCCGGGTTCGGCGTGCCGCCGCCACTCGCCGCTTCCTGCGCCGCCGGGCCTTTCAGCGCAGCGATCTGGTTGCGGGCGGCGATCACGTCGGGGTGATTGTCGGTAAGGCCACGCGCCTTCATCGAAGCGAGGTCGGCCTGCGCACGCGCCAGCGCCGCACCGGCGCCGCTGCCGGCCGTACCGGGAAGCGTGCGCGGGGTGCTGGCAAGCTGGCCGTCCATGGAGGCAAGCGCACTCTGCGCCGCCACCAGATCGGCCTCCACATCGCGAAGCTGCGTGCGCGACGAATCCAGCCGCTGCACGACGGCGACGCCGCCCTGCGCGAGTTCCGGGTGCTGCGCTTCGAAGGACGTGCGGCGCTGTTCGGCGCTTTCCAGCTCCTTTTCGCGCTGGCGCAGCTGCTGGTTCACGAATTCCAGCGTCTCCACCATGTCACCCTTGTCGCCGGCGAGATTTTCCTCACGGAAGATGTCGATCATCTTCTGCGCGATCTCATGCGCCAGCTTGGCATTCTCGGCGTCGGAGAACGATCCGTAGTCCGCGGTGGCGGTGATCTGGAAAAGGTTGTCCTCCTGGCTGACGACCTTCACCTTGTTGCCCAGCCGCAGCACCGCCGCTTCCATCTGGACGGGCGAATTGACGGTGGCGCCAAGGCGCGTGCCGCGCACGACCTTTTCCAGATTGACGGCGCTGGTCAGCGTCTGGCGGATGCGTTCGATATCGCGCTTCTTGTCGGCCACGCCGATGCCCACCTGCTCTGCCAGGGCATCGTCAAGCTGGATGAAAATGCGCGCCTGCGATTCGTAGCCGTTGGGAATCAGGGCAACCACCAGCCAGCCGGCAAGGCAGATCGCCCAGGCCACGGCCAGCGCGATCCAGCGGCGGTGCCAGACGCTGTGGACCGCGCTCAGCAGTTCTTCGTAGAGGCCGTTCATGTCGCCCTAAGCCCCTCTCAGAACATGCTCTCGGGGATGATGATCACATCGCCGGGGCTGAGCATGACGTTGGCCTTGCTCTCGCCCTTCTTCAGCAGATCGGCCAGACGCAGCGCATATTCCTTCTGCGTGCCGCTGGCCTTGTCGAACCGGATCAGCTTGGCGCGATTGCCCGCCGCGTATTCGGACAGGCCGCCCACCGCGATCATCGCGTCCAGCACGGTCATGTTCGCGCGGTAGGGGATCGACGCCGGCTTCTCGGTCGCGCCGACGATGCGGATCTGCTGGCTGAACGTACCGGAAAACCCGTCTACGATCACGGAAACCAGCGGATCCTCGATATATTGCGAAAGCTGGAGGCGGATGTCCTCCGCCAGCATCGCCGGGGTCTTGCCCACGGCCGGCATGTCCGCGATCAGCGGCGTGGTGATGCGTCCGTCCGGACGAACCTGCACTTTCGCGCCCAGTTCCGGGTTGCGCCAGACAAAGATCGTCAACTGATCGAGCGGCCCGATCACGTATTCCTCGCCCGGCCCTTCCTGCATCGCCACGAACTGCGCCGGCGGCAACTGCGGCCGCGAGGCCGCATCTGCGCAACCCGTCAACACCACGCCGGCCAGCGCGGAGCCGCCCAAAAGGCGGATAATTCGGGACTGCAGCATAAATACATTCCTCCAGCGCCGGCCCGTAGAGGAAGGCACCTCATACGGACATGGCAGAATCCAGCCTCCGCTATCGGTTAAAAGGGTGAACATTGCGTTAGCCAATTCACCCCGATTCGGGAGTAGTCCCGAGTTGGGACAGACTTGCCGCTAATGCTGAAACAGCTGCTAGACCAGCATTTCGCGCGCCGGTCCCTGCCCCAGGAACGCCGCCGGGCTGGCACTGGCACCGTAAGCCCCGGCACAGAAAACCACGATCAGATCGCCCACGTCTGCGCGCGGAAAACCGCCTTTATCCGCGAGCTTATCGAGCGGAGTGCATAAGCATCCAACGATCGAGGCCTCTTCCTCCACCGGCGCGTCGAACCGCGTGGCGATGGCCGAGGGATAGTTGCGGCGGACCACCGTGCCGAAGTTGCCGGAGGCGGCAAGCTGGTGGTGCAGCCCGCCATCGGTGACCAGGAAGACTTCACCATGGCTGACCTTCCGGTCGATCACGCGGGCGATGTAGACGCCTGCCTCGCCCACCAGATAGCGGCCGAGTTCGATACAGAATTCCGTTTCGCGCAGAATTTCGGGCAGCGATTCGAACCGTTCCGACAGGCGCGCGCCCACTTCGGAAAGGTCCAGCGGGACATCGCCGGGGAAGTAGGGGATGCCCAGCCCGCCGCCCAGATTGCAGTGCGGCAGCGCCGCGCCGCTCGCTTCGGCCAGACGGGCGGCAAGATCCAGCGTCTGCCCCTGCGTTTCCGCGATGGCCGTCGCATCCAGCGCCTGTGAACCGGCGAAGATGTGAAACCCGCGCCATTCCGCGCCGCTGGCGATCACTTCGCGAACCAGCGCGGGCACCCGCTCGGCATCGATGCCGAACGGCTTGGCACCGCCGCCCATCTTCATGCCCGACCCCTTGAGATCGAAATCCGGGTTCACGCGAATGGCGAGGCGCGGCGTGCGGCCCAGCTTGTCACCGATGGCGAAGGCACGGCGCGCCTCGGCCTCGGATTCGAGATTGAGAGTGACACCGGCCGCGATCGCCGCCTCCAGTTCGCGGTCACGCTTGCCGGGGCCGGCGAAGCTGACGGTCGCCGGATCGATCCCGGCGCCGCGCACGATGTCCAGTTCGCCGCCGGATGCGATATCGAAGCCGTCGACCAGCCCGCTCATCAACGTCAGCAGCGCGCCGAAGGGGTTGGCCTTCACCGCATAATGCAGCGCCAGTTTCGCCGGCATCGCCGCCCGCAACTGCGCGACACGGCGGCGAACCAATTCGGCGCTGTAGAGGAACAGCGGCGTGTCACCGGCCTGCGCAACCCATTCGATCACCGGCTTACCGCCCACCGCGAGCACGCCGTCGAGTGCTTCGTAACCCTTTGGTATCGGACCCAGCGGCTTCACGAGGCCATCTCCGCAAGTTCGGCCGCAAGGCCGGTCCGGTCGATCTTGCCATTGGGACCGATGGGCATGGCATCGCGCCAGTGAATGACTTGGGGCATCATGAAATTAGGCAACTCTTCCTTAAGCTTACGCGGCAATTCTTCTGCGCCATCCAAGGTTCCGGGCGCAGTGCGAACGACGAGATGAACCGCCTGCCCCAACCTTGGATCGGCCACGCCCAGCGCGACGGCTTCGGCGACGAGGCCGGTGGCCAGCGCGGCCTCTTCCACTTCCTGCGGGCTGATGCGATTGCCGGCGGACTTGATCATGGCGTCACGACGGCCGACGAAATAGAGCAGCCCATCGGCTTCACGCTTCACCCGATCCCCCGACCAGACCGCCATGCCGCCATAGCGGGAAGCGGCAGGCGCAGGCTTGTAGCGCTCCGCCGTACGCTCTGGATCCTGCCAGTATCCTTGCGCCACCAGCGGGCCGGAATGGACGAGTTCGCCCTCCTCTCCATTCTGAGAAATATTTCCCAAATCATTGATTACAAGCACTTCTGCGTGGGGAATTTCCTTGCCCATCGATGTCGGGTGCGTGTCTATCAGCGCGGGATCGAGATAAGTGGAGCGGAACGCCTCGGTCAGTCCGTACATCGCGAAAAGCCGGGCTTGCGGGAACAGTGCGCGCAAGCGGCGGACCAGATCCACGGTCAGCGCCCCACCGCTGTTGGTCAGGCGGCGCAACCGGGCAGCGGTTTCCACCGGCCAGTCGAGTTCGGTGATCTGCACCCAGAGCGGCGGCACGGCGGCCAACGTAGTGATCCCGTGCCGCTCCACCGCCTTCACGACGTCACGCGGCATCAGATAGTCCAGCGGCACCACGCAGCCGCCCGCGTGCCATGTGGAAAGCAACTGGTTCTGACCGTAATCGAACGACAGCGGCAGCACCGCCAGCGTGCGATCATCCGAAGCAAGGCCCAGATAATCGTGAACGCTCTCCGCCCCCAGCCACATGTTGGCATGGCTGAGCATCACGCCCTTGGGCCGCCCGGTCGAACCGCTGGTGTACAGGATCGCGGCCAAATCGTCGGGATCGGCCTGCGATGGCGGCAGATCGCCGCCAAATTCCTGCGCATTGGCCAACGCCGCCACTTCCTCCACCAGACGGCAGGCGGCCGGAACGTCCGCTTCGCCCAAGGTCGCCAGCCGCGCGGGGGTGCCGATCAGCATAACCGCGCCGCTGTCCGCAAGGATATGCGCCACTTGCGCGTGCTTCAGCAGCGGATTGACCGGAACGTGCACCAGCCCCGCCCGCGCCGCGGCCAGCGGCATCAGGCAGGTCAGTTCACCTTTGGCCGCCCAGGTGGCGACACGCGCCCCTTTTTCGGGAATTTCACGTGCCAACCATGCCGCAAGCCGAGAGACACGCGATCTTAAGGCCTTGTAGTCCAGCGTCTCTCCACGCAACACCAGCGCCGGGGCATCGTCTGCCCCGCGCAGCGCCAGATGGTCGAGCGGCAGGATCGGGTTTTCGGGACTGCCGCTCATGGTGAGGAAAGGCTCCGCAAGAGGTTCGTAGCTACGTGGTAAACGTCGATTATCACCGCGATCTTAAGCAAGTGCAATCGGATGGCCCGCTAGCGATGTGGCTCTCCGAGAGCAACCAGCGTGCGCCGTTCGACCGGCTGGAGTGGTTTGCGATGTTGGCCGAACATTGCGGTATCGCCCCGCTGATCGCAGTGGCGCGGGACGGGAACGAGCTGGCGGTGCTGCCGCTGACCGGGAAATCGGGTGAACTTACGGCTCTATCAAACTGGTATTCCTTTCGATTTCGTCCTCTAATCGCGAAATCGGACGCGTTGCTGCCGGCATTGGCAAACGATCTGCGCAAGCAGGCACATCGTGTAACGCTGCATGGCGTGCCCGATGAAGATGGCAGCGCCGCGCGGCTGGAACAGGCTTTCGGCAAGTCCGGCTGGGTCGTCTCCCGCTCGCGGTGCGATACCAATCACGTGCTGCTGATCGCCGGGCGCGGTTACGACGAATATATCGCCTCTCGCCCCGGCCCTTTGCGCACCACGCTGAAGCGCAAGTCCGGCAAAGTGATGACGGCCGTCTTCGATCATTTCGACGCCGCTGCATGGGCGGCTTATGAGGACATCTACGCCGAAAGCTGGAAGACGGCGGAAGGCAGCCCCGCATTCCTGCATGCCTTTGCGGTGGCCGAAGGCGCCGCCGGGCGGCTGCGGCTGGGCGTCGCCCATGTGGGCGGAGAGGCCGTGGCCGCGCAGATGTGGACAGTGGAAGGCGGCACCGCGTGGATCCACAAGCTCGCCCACCGGGAAAGCGCGAAGCCATTCTCCCCCGGATCGGTGCTGAGCGCGGCGCTGTTCCGCCGTGTGATCGACATCGACAAGGTAGACCTCGTCGATTTCGGCACGGGCGATGATCCCTACAAGCGCGACTGGATGGAAATTGTGCGGCCGCGATACAGGTTGGAGATGTATCGGCCGCTCGATCCCAGAAACTGGCTGCATATCGCCAAACACGGCGCGCGCCGCCTTGCCGCAGCCGCGAAGCGCGGCTAGAGGCGCGGAGATTACGACAATGCCCGAAGAGAGGGGCCATGCAAGACGACACCGACCTGCTGCTGCGCCGCATCCTGACGGACGTGCTGGGCCTGAAGCAGGGACAAGCCGAGACTTTTCAGGCCGATACCGGCCTGTTCGGACACCTGCCCGAACTCGATTCGATGGCCGTTGCCGGCCTGCTGACCGAGCTGGAAGACCGTCTGGATATCATCATCGAGGACGACGAGATCGACGGCGAGATGCTGGAGACTTTCGGCGCCTTGCTGGAATTCGCCAAGGCCAAGCGCGCCACGGCCTGACCTGCCTTGATGGGGGGATCGCCCGATGAGCCCCCTCACCTGGCCCTGCCCCCTGCCTGAAGGTGGTGCGAGCGAGGAATATGCCCTCGCCTGCGATCGCGGCTGCGCGTCGCGCCTGCTGATCGTTCCCGCACTATTCGATGAAGCAAACCGCCTGCGGCGTTTCTGCGCCGAAGTCATGCGGCGGCTGGACCGGGCGGGCATCGATGCATTCCTGCCCGACCTTCCCGGCACTAACGAGAGCCTGCGCGATCTTCGCGATCAGGACGCCGAAAGCTGGCGCGCGGCGATGACGGCTGCGGTCGGTCATTTCGGCGCAACCCATGTGCTCGCCCTGCGCGGAGGATGCCTGGTCACCCCGACCGCCCTCCCCGCGTGGCATTATGCGCCGGTGAAGGGAGCCAATATCCTGCGCTCGATGCTGCGCGCCCGTATGCTCGCCAGCCGCGAGGCCGGGCGGGAGGAAAATCGCGAGGTCTTGACGGAAACGGCGCATCGCGATGGCATCGTGTTGGCCGGATATCCGCTGGGTCCGGCACTGTTCCGCGATCTTGAAGCGCTCGCGCCCGATCCGTCAGTGCCCGTCATCGCGCAGGAGCAATTGGGCGGCAGCGGCCTCTGGCTGCGCGCCGAGCCGGACGAGGATGCGGCACAGGCCGATGCCTTGGCCGCCTTGCTGATTGAGGGGATGCGCGCATGACACGGCGGCATTTCACGTTCGCCTGCGAAGGCTCGGAGCTTGCCGCCAGTCTCGATGAAGCTGCCGGAACCACGGCACTGCTGATTGTTTCCGGCGGCAACGAGACCCGCGCCGGGGCGTGGAACGGGCAAGCCCTGCTCGCCGCCCGCATCGCTACCGAGGGCTACCCTGCACTGCGCTTCGACCGTCGCGGCGTGGGCGACAGCGAGGGGATCAACCGAGGCTTCCGCTCCAGCGGGCCGGACATGGCCGCCGCGATTGCCGCGCTCCGAGTGCAGTGTCCGCAAGTCTCCCGCGTGGTCGGCTTCGGCAATTGCGATGCCGCCAGCGCGCTGATGCTGGCCGGTGGCGCGGGTCTGGATGGGCTGGTGCTGTCGAACCCATGGACGTTCGACGAGGATGCCGCCGACGAGGCTCCCGCCGAAGTCGTGCGCGATCACTATCGGCGTCGGCTTGCCGATCCGGCGGCTTTGAAGCGGCTTCTTACCGGAAAAGTGGCGGTTGTCCCGCTGCTGCGCAGTCTGCTGGCGGCGGCGCGCCCCGCTCCGGCCGTGCCGAAGGGGCTTGCTGCGGAAATAGCGGCGGGAATTGCGGAGTTCGGAGGACCGGTCCGGTTTCTGGTCGCGGGGCGGGATCGTACCGGGCTCGCCTTCGCGGCGAATTGGAATAAGGCCGATGCCCGCCTGCAATCATGCCCGGAGGCTTCGCATAGCTTTGTCGAGCCGGCAGCGCAGGACTGGCTGGCAGGTCAGGTGCTGGAATGTCTTGAGGCTGTGGCGCCGCGCGCGGCCCACTAAACTCCGTCGCCCTCGCGAAGGCGGGGGCTCCGCTTCCTTTGCACTGCGTCTCAAGAACAAGCGGGATCCCCGACTTCGCGGGGATGACGGGATTTGGGCAGCGTTACTTAGCGGCAATGGTCAAAACAAGGCGGGAAAGCTGTGCCTTCCCGCCCCGCTGATGCTTAGGCCTCGACCTTCGCCGCTTCGGCAAAGTCGCGGTGGGCAAGGTAGCGCTCGGCATCGAGTGCGGCCATGCAGCCGGTGCCGGCGGCGGTGATCGCCTGGCGGTAGGTGTGATCCATGACGTCGCCGCAGGCAAAGACGCCGGGGATTTCGGTCTTCGGCGTACCAGGTTCGACCAGCAGGTAGCCGGTCTCGTCCATCGGCAGCTTGCCCTTGAACAGTTCGGTCGCCGGGGCGTGGCCGATGGCGACGAAAGCGCCGTCGGTGAGGATTTCGCTCTGCTCGCCGGTGTGCGTATCGATCAGGGCCAGCGCGCGCAGTTCGCCGTTCTCGCCCTCCATGAAACGCTCGACGCGCTTGTTCCACACCACCTTGATCTTCGGGTTGGCGAAGAGGCGATCCTGCAGGATCTTCTCGGCGCGCAGCGTATCGCGGCGGTGGATCAGGGTCACTTCGTCGGAGTGGTTGGTGAGGTACAGCGCCTCTTCCACGGCGGTGTTGCCGCCGCCGATCACCACGACCTTCTTGCCGCGATAGAAGAAACCGTCGCAAGTGGCGCAGGCGGACACGCCCTTGCCCGAAAGCTCCTGCTCACCGGGAACGCCCAGCCACTGCGCCTGCGCGCCGGTGGCGATGACGAGAGTGTCGCCTTCGTAGACGTCGCCCGAATCGCCCACGGCGCGGAACACCGGCCCTTCCAGATCGACCGAGGTGATCACGTCGTACATCATTCGCGTGCCAACGTGGACGGCCTGTGCCTCCATTTCCTGCATCAGCCAGGGGCCCTGGATCACTTCGCGGAAACCGGGATAGTTCTCGACATCGGTGGTGATGGTCAGCTGACCGCCGGGCTGAAGACCCTGCACCACGATCGGCTCCATGCCAGCGCGCGCGCCGTAGATCGCGGCGGACAGGCCGCCGGGGCCGGAACCGATAATGAGCATGCGGGTCTTGTGCGTGGTCGCCATTTACGAAGCCTCCGGCCTGAATCTCAAACAATGCAATTCGTGAAAATCGTCGGGGCGCGAGATAGGGGCAAGACCCCCGGTTTGCCAAGCGTTCCGGTCCTCATGGAAATACTTGATCCCCGCAAATCATCGCTTCGCCGTGGTTGACGGGCCCTGTTCGGCGGACCACGCTCAGCCGATGGACACACAACTCGGCCCCACTTCCAACCACTTCGTCTCGCAGCGCCTGCGGCTCAACTATGTCGACTGGGGCAATGTCGACGCGCCGCCGCTGATCCTGCAGCATGGCGGGCGCGACCATTGCCGCAGCTGGGACTGGGTGGCCGAGGAGCTTCGGCGCGACTGGCACGTGATCTGCCCGGACCTACGCGGCCACGGCGATTCCGAATGGTCCCCCGAAGGCCACTACGGCATGGACGCGATGGTCTACGACTTCGCGCAGCTGGTGCACACGCTGGGTTATGACAAGGTGACGATCATCGCCCATTCGCTGGGCGGCGGCATCGCCACGCGCTTCACCGGGCTGTTTCCCGACAAGGTGGAGAAGTTCGTCAATATCGAGGGACTCGGCCCTCCGCCGCATATCCGCCGCCAGATGGAAGAGCGCGGCGTGGGCGAACGGCTGCGCCAGTGGATCGACGACAAGCGCAAGGCCGCCGGCCGCACACCCCGCAAATACGCCACCCGCCGCGACGCCTATGAGCGCATGAAGGAAGAGAACTCCTTCCTGACCGACGAGCAGGCCCGCCACCTGACCATCCATGGCACCAACCGGAACGAGGATGGCACCTGGAGCTGGAAGTTCGACAATTACGTCAACATCTGGTCGGTCTCCGACATGCCGACCAGCGACGTTACCGCGCTGTGGCAGGCGATCACCTGCCCGATGCTGATGTTGTGGGGAAAGAACAGCTTCTCGCAGAGCCCCTCGATCGACGGGCGGATCGACTATTTCCCGACGGCGCAGCTGATCGAGTACGACGATGCCGGGCATTGGCTGCACCATGACCAGTTCGACCGGTTCATGGGCGACGTGAAGGCGTTCCTCGCCAGGTGACGGCCGACATGATCGCAATCGCGATCACCCGATGCGCACCCTTGCGATGGTTGTATTGCTGATAATAACTATGCTTAGTATCTGCGCGCAGAAGTTCCGGGCCCGAGTCTCGGCCCCAGCGCGCACCAAGGGCATAGGAACGCATGAACGCCGAAACCTCGATCAAGGCCGAAGACAACATTGTTTCGGTCCCACGCGCAAAGCGGCGCTCTCTGCGGGCGGTGCTGATGATTGCCGGCCCGCTGATCGTGCTGGCCGGCGCGGGTTGGTTCTATCTTTCCGGCGGTCGCTATGAAGAGACCGACAACGCCGCACTGCAGACCGGCATGGTCGCGGTCAGCCCCAATATCGCGGGCACTGTCGTCGCCATCGAAGTTCATGAGAACGACCGCGTTCGCAAGGGACAGGTGCTGTTCCGCATCCGCCCGACCAACTTCGCCGCCGCCGTCGATTCCGCCGAAGCCGAACTGGCCAAGGCGGAAACCGATGCTGCCTCCCTGCGCGCCGATTACCGCGAGGCCCTGACGCAAGTCTCCACCGCCAAGGCGCGGCACGATTTCGCCGTGGGCGAAGCCGCGCGCCAGAAATCGCTGACCGGCGAAGGCATTTCCTCGCGCGCGCAGTACGAACAGGCCGCGACCGAGGCTCGTGCATCGCAACAGGCCATTGCGGCTGCCGAGGCGCGCGTCGAAAGCCTGCGCGCCAGTCTGGCCGGGCGGGTCGACGGCGACACATCCGCCCTGCCCGAAGTGCGCAAGGCCGCCGCGAAACTGGCGCAGGCCCGCATCGACCTTGGCGATACCGAAGTGCGCGCGGCGCAGGACGGCGTCGTCACCCGCGTGAACCAGCTTCAGGTCGGCAACTACGTCTCGCCCGGTCGCGCGGTGTTCATGCTGACGGGCCAGAACTTTTGGGTGCAGGCGAATTTCAAGGAAGACCAGCTTCACTACATGCGTGCGGGCCAGCCGGCGACCGTGAAGCTGGACGCATTCCCGGACCGCACGTTCAAGGCCCATGTCCAGAGCTTCAGCCCCGGCACCGGATCCAGCTTTTCCGTCCTTCCTGCAGAGAACGCCACCGGCAACTGGGTGAAAGTGGTGCAGCGCCTGCCCGTGCAGATCACGCTGGATGAAGCGGCGGGCGACCTGCCGCTGGGCGCCGGGCTTTCCGCCACGGTCACGGTCGATACCGGGCACCAGCGCCATCTCTTCGCCGCCGATACGACGGCCAAGACCACACCCCAAAAGCGCTGAGGAACTCGGGTCATGCCGGCGACCTCGGCCTACCCGCCGCCGCTTGAGCGGCTGCTGATCACGGTGCCCTGCATGCTGGCATCGACGATGGTGGCGGTGGACGTGACCATCGCCAACGTCGCCTTGCCGCACATGCAGGCCAGCCTCTCCGCCTCTCAGGAGCAGGTGCTGTGGGTGCTTACCAGCTACCTTGTCGCCAGCGCCATCGCCACCCCGCTCAGCGGCTGGCTGGCCGGACGCGTGGGGCGCAAGAACGTGATGCTGTTCTCGGTCGCCGGGTTCACGCTGGCCTCGGCGCTCTGCGGGCTGGCGACGGATCTTCAGACGATCATCCTCGCCCGCTTCCTGCAGGGCGCCTGCGGGGCTGGCCTCGTTCCACTGAGCCAGGCAATCCTGCTGGACATCAACCCGCCGGAAGAACATGGCAAAGCCATGGCGATCTTCGCGCTCGGCTCCATGGCCGGGCCGATCATCGGCCCCACACTGGGCGGCTGGCTGACCGATGCGCTGTCGTGGCGCTGGGTGTTCTTCATCAACCTGCCGTTCGGCGCGCTCTCGTTCCTGGGAATGCTGGCCTTCCTGCGCCGCCGCCCCAGCCGGCTACAGACGCGGTTCGATCTGCTGGGCTTTATCCTCGTCTCGATCGCGCTGACGACATTGCAGCTGATCCTCGACCGGGGCGAGCATCTGGACTGGTTCGATTCCGGAGAGATCCGCATCTATGCGCTGATCTGCTCGGTGGCGACCTATCTGATGGTCGTGCACATGGCGACTGCGCGGGACACTTTCATCCGGCCCAGCCTGTTCAAGGACCGTAATTTCGCGATCGGATCGATCTTCTCGATGATGATCGGCGTGGTGGCCTTCGCCACGATCCCGATGATCGTGGTGATGACGCAGTCGCTACTCGGCTATTCGGCGCTGCAGGCGGGCTTCATCAGTCTGCCCCGTGCGATCGGCACGCTGACGTCGATGCTGATCGTTTCCCGCGTGCTCAAGTATGTCGATACGCGCGCGGTGATCGTCACCGGGCTGGTGCTGATGGGCACCGGAATGCTGATGTATTCGCGTGTGGACCTCTATGTGGACCAGCGCACCTTGCTCATTTGCGGGCTGGTGCAGGGACTGGGCAGCGGAATGATCTTCGTGCCGCTGTCGGTCATCGTCTTTTCCACGCTGGACCCGGCCTTGCGCAACGAGGGCGCGGCGATCTTCGCGCTCACGCGCAATGTCGGCAATGCGGTGGGCATATCGGCGATCCAGTACGAATATCTCCACCTGATCGCCCAGTCCCGCAACGATCTGGTGCAGCACGTCCGCCCCGACAATCCCGTGTTCGCCTGGGCCCGCCCCGATTTCGACTTCGGATCGCAGCAGGCCCTGTCCGCCATCTATGGCGAAGTCTCCCGCCAGGCGACGATGGTGGGCGACGTCACGCTGTTCCACGCCGTGTTCCTGCTGACCCTCTGCCTGATCCCGCTCGTGATGATGATGCGCGTGCGCAAGATGCAGGTGGACACCCATACGCTGCCCATCGGGGAATGACCTTGCGCAAGACCGCCACTCTCGTCCCGCTGCTTCTCTGCGCCGCCTGCACGGTGGGGCCGCACTATGCGCCCCCTGCCCCGCCTTCAGCCCAAGCGGGCTATGGCGCCGCGGCCGAAAGCGCATCGCTGGGCGAAGCGGCGCAGTCGGATTGGTGGAAGGCTTTCGGCAATGCCCGGCTCGATGCGCTGGTGGCGCAGGCCCTCGCCGGCAATCACTCGCTGGCGGCATCGCGCGCAACCCTGGAAAAGGCACGTCAGCAGGTCGCCGCCGTGGCCGGCCGGCAGTTGCCGCAACTGGATGCCAATGCCCGCGCGGAGTACGAGCGGGTCAATCTGGCTGCCTTCGGACTTTCCAGCGATTCTCAGTTCGGCGCGATCCCCAACCCGAAGTTCGACCTCTACACGCTGGGCGGCGGCGTCAGCTACGACCTCGATCTCTTCGGCGGCAACCGCCGCGCGCTGGAACGCGCCACCGCACAGGCCGAAGCAGAGGCGCGCGCGACCGAGGCAGCGCACCTGCTGATCGCCGGACGCGTGGTTGCCCAGGTGCTTGCCATCGCCGCCCTCAACGACCGGCTGGACACCGAACGCGCGCTGATCGCAGAGGATGAGCGCAACGTCTCGCTCACGCAGAAACGCGACCGTGCCGGCGAAGGCACACAGGTGGAAGTGCTGAGCGCGCAGGGCCAACTCGCCAATGATCGGGCGGACCTGCCGGGGCTGGAACAGCAACTGGCCGAAGGCCGCGCGATGCTGGCGGTGCTGCTGGGCATTTCACCGCAGGAACTGGGCGAAACCGGGTTCGGCCTGAGCGCCTTCGTGCTGCCGAGCAATGTGCCGGTCGCGCTGCCCTCCACACTGGTCCATTCCCGCCCGGACATTCGCGAGGCGGAAGCGCGGCTTCACGCCGCCGTGGCCGGAGTGGGCGTCGCCACCGCTAACCTTTATCCGGACATCACGCTGGGGGCGACGACCAGCCAGTCGACATCCGAAATCGCCAGTATGTTCAGCAGCAAGTTCAACGCTTTCGACATCTTCGCAGGCGTTTCCGCGCCGATTTTCCATGGCGGCACCTTGAAGGCCGAAAAGCGCGAGGCAGAGGCCGAAGCGCAGGCCGCCGCCGAACAGTATAAGCAGGTGGTGACCGAAGCCTTCGGTCAGGTATCCGGCCTGCTTTCGGCACTGGGCAACGATGCCCGCGAACTCGGCGCGCGGGAAACGGCGGCGCAAGTTGCTGACCATTCGCTGCGCCTCTCTCGCCGCAGCTTCGAAGTGGGCAACAGCGGCGTGTTGCAAGTGCTGGATTCCAGCCGATCGTCGCAGCACGCGCGATTGGCGCTGGTCGATACCCGCGCGCGGCAGTTCCAGAACGTCGCGCGGCTCTATGCGGCAACGGCGGGCGGCTGGGTACCGGCGGAGACCGTTGCCGCCCGTTGAAGCGGCCTCAGGTCAGCAGGTAGTAACCCAGCACCAGCCAGCAGGCGACGCACATCGCCACGGCGGTAATAAGCGAGCGAACGTCCTGTTTGTCATCGCGCTTGCCGCTTCCCAACGCCATCGCGGGCGCGGGAATCACCATTCCCCCCGCCGAGTCGATGCGGCGTTCGAAACGGATAGTCTTCTCATCAGCGACCTTCATCCACGCATCCTCTCTCGTGCGCGGGCGCGATGTGGAGGCTTTGCGCCTCCTTTCCTGTTCAGGCCCCGTGTCCTGTTCCGGATCGCCCCCGCCGGTCCCCGATCACCCGACCTTTTTGGCCGTGGCGACCCGAAGCCACTGGCTTCAACCGACATGCTATCAGACGAATGCGTTCCTGCAATCTCTCTCCACATTGCCCGCTTGCCTCCCATGGCATAGGTCTTTTGCCAGTTTGCCACGGACAATTTCTTCATGACCGATCATGCCCTGCTCTCCATCAAGTCGCGCCTCGTATGCGGCGGCGAAATCGCCATGGGTCCGGGCAAGGCAGACCTGCTGGAGTCGATCCGCACGCATGGCTCGATCTCGGCAGCGGCGCGGGCGATGGACATGAGCTATCGCCGCGCCTGGCTGCTGGTCGATGCGATGAACCGCTGCTGGGCCAGCCCGCTGGTGGCCACTTCTCCCGGCCGCGCGGGCGGTGCCGGCGCCGTCCTTACCGCAGCGGGCGAGACGGTGCTCACCCATTACCGGGCGCTGCAGCGGCGGATCGAACAGGCGGCCGACAATGCGGATCTGGCCGCGCTTTCAACGCTTCTGCGGCAAAGCCCGACCGAACCGCGCGGGCACTGAACTGCACGTGAAGGCACCCTAGGCAAGACCGGACGGACCATATACAGCCGGATACAGATACTTTCGGAAGGTTTTCCAAGATGCTCCGGCTGCGCGCGCTGTTCCTGCCTGTCCTTCTCCTGCTCGCCTCGCTCTGGACGCCTGCTTTCGCGCAGTCGGAAGGCCCGCTGGTGCTGGCCGCCGCCAGCCTGCAGGAAGCGATGAATGCCGCTGCCGATGGCTGGGCAAAGAAGGGCCATCCGCGCCCGAAGATCTCCTTCGCCGCCTCTTCCGCGCTGGCCCGCCAGATCGAGGCGGGCGCGCCGGCCGATGTCTTCGTTTCCGCCGATGAGCCGTGGATGGACGAAGTGCAGGCCAAGGGCCTTGTCCGCAAGGGCACGCGCGTTTCGTTCCTGACCAACGATCTCGTCATCGTCGCGCCCAAGGCCAAGCCGCAGCGCATCGCCATCAAGCCCGGCTTCCCGCTGGCCCGCGCGCTGGGCAATGGGCGGCTGGCCGTGGGCGATCCGGCAGCGGTTCCGGCGGGCATCTACGCCAAGCAGGCGCTGACCAAGCTGGGCGTGTGGGATTCGGTGAAGGACAACCTTGCCCCGGCAGAGAACGTGCGCGCCGCACTGGCGCTCGTGGGCCGCGGCGCCGCGCCGCTGGGCATCGTCTATGCCACCGACGCGCGCGCCGAACCGGCCGTGATGGTGGCCGGCGTGTTCCCCGCCAATTCGCACCCGCCGATCAGCTATCCGGTCGCCGTGCTTTCCGCCTCGCGCAATCGCGATGCCGAAGGGTTCCGCCGCTACCTGATCTCGGCCGAGGGCAAGGCGGTGTTCCGCAAGTTCGGCTTCGGCACGAAGTAACCGGACCCGCGCGTGAACCTGACGCCAGAGGAATGGGAAGTCCTGCTGCTGTCGCTCAAGGTCAGCGGCGTGGCGATGGCCTGCGCGCTGCCGCTGGCCTTCGCGCTGGCATGGGTGCTGGCCCGCTGGCGCTTTCCCGGCGTGATCGTTCTCGACGCGCTGATCCATCTGCCGCTGGTCCTGCCTCCGGTGGTGACCGGCTGGCTGCTGCTGATCGCGCTGGCCCCCAATTCCACGATGGGCCGCTTTTTCGAGAATGCCTTCGGCCTCACCTTCATGTTCCGTTGGACCGGGGCCGCGCTCGCCGCGACGATCATGGCGCTGCCGCTGATGGTGCGCGCCATGCGCCTGTCGATCGAGGCGGTGGACCGCCGTTACGAACTGGCCGCGCGCACGCTGGGCGCCGGCCGCTGGCGCACGTTCGCCACGATCACCCTGCCCCTTACCCTGCCCGGCATTCTGGCCGCGCTGGTGCTGGGCTTCGCGCGTTCAGTGGGTGAATTCGGCGCCACGATCACCTTCGCCTCCAACATTCCGGGCGAGACGCGAACCCTGCCGCTGGCCATCTACAGCGCCCTGCAGGTTCCCGGCGCGGAATGGCAGGTAGCGCGACTGGCGGGGCTGTCGATCGCTCTCTCGCTGGGTGCCCTGGTGATTTCCGAATGGATGGCACGCCGCAATCAAGCGGGGGCAATGCGCTATGTCATTTGACGTTTCGCTCAGCCTCAAGCGCGGGAAACGGACGTTCGACTATGCCTTCCGCGCCGAACAAGGCGGACTGACCGCGCTGTTCGGTCCGTCCGGCGCGGGCAAGACCACGCTGCTCGACATGATCGCCGGTCTGGTGAAACCGTCGCGAGGCCACATCGCGGTTTCCGGCGACATCCTGTTCGATGCCGAACGCCGCATCAACCTGCCGCCCGAACGCCGCCGCTGCGGCTATATTTTTCAGGACCTGCGCCTGTTCCCGCACAAGACCGTGCACGACAACCTGCTCTATGGCTGGCGCATCGCCGCGCCCGAACACCGCTGGCTGGAGCAGGAGGTCGCGCTGGAGGTGCTGGGCATCGGCCATTTGCTCAGCCGGATGCCCGCCACGCTATCCGGCGGTGAGGCGCAGCGCGTCGCCATCGGCCGCGCGCTGCTGGCTGGCCCGCGCTTCCTGCTGATGGACGAGCCGCTCGCCTCCGTCGATGCGGAGCGGCGCGAGGAAATCCTGCGCGTGATCGAACGCGTGCGCGACGAATTGCGCCTGCCGATCCTCTACGTCAGCCATGACCGGGCCGAAGTGGACCGGCTGGCCGACCGGGTGATCGAAGTCCCCGCGCCGGCCGCCGTCTCGGCCTGAATTACTTGAGCGCCAGCGCAACGACAGTGCGCGGCCGCTGATCCGCCAGCACTTCCTGCGCCGCGTCCACCAGCGCGCCGCGCCCATGGCTGCGGACCAGTCCGCGCGTGATCTGCTTCAACTCGTGGCAATTGAGCCAAGGATGCCCGGCACCGTACTGGTTCGCAATCACGACGCTGATCTTGTCCAGCGCGCGGGTAGCGCCCTGCTGCCCGTAACGCCCGACAAATCCGGCCTGAAGCGAACGGGCCGCGTCATTCAGATCGTCCAGATGCTCCTTGGTGAAATCGCCGTAGTCCGCCTGGAAATCGTCGGTCGTCCGGCGGCAGCGCAGGCTGGTCACCATCAGCATGATGTCGAGCCGGCGCAACTGCTCCGCGCCGTCGCCCGCCCCGGCGGTTGCGGCCGGAACCGGCCCGGACTTGTTCTTTTCGATACCCGGCTTGGCCGCGTGAGCCGGATCGGACAGGCCGACCGCCAGCGCCGCCACCAGACCCATGATCGACCCCGCCAACAAGCGACGTTCGCCGCCGCGCGAGGTTCGATGGCCCAGTGTCCCTCGATTATGTCGTCCCCCTACGGCGACGCGCTTCATGCTCATCATCGCTTGCCTCCTCCGACGATCCGGCATTTGCCGAACCCCGCAGACAGGCTCTCACGCAGTGGTTCACCGGATTTTAATGGCTCAGGTGAAGGCGATTTTAACCATGTTCGACGCGCGCACCGTTTGCGCCCCGACACGGCCGCCCTATATCAGCGCGCATCCGCGATTCATTTGCAGACAAAGGATAAATCCATGACCATCGCCGTTGGTGACAAGCTGCCTGACGTAAAGCTGATCAAGGCCGGCGAAGGCGGCCCCGAACCGGTTCAGACCGCAGACTTCTTCGCTGGCAAGAAGGTTGCGCTGTTTTCGGTTCCCGGCGCCTTCACGCCCACCTGCTCGGCCAAGCACCTTCCCGGCTTCGTGGACAAGGCTGCGGAACTCAAGGCGAAGGGCATCGATGCGATCGCCTGCACCGCCGTGAACGACGCTTTCGTGATGGGCGCATGGGGCAAGGCCTCCGGCTCCGACGACGTGGCCATGCTGGCTGATGGCAATGGCGATTTCGTCAAGGCGATCGACCTCGTGATGGACGGCACCGGCTTCGGCATGGGTGAGCGCGGCAAGCGCTTCTCCATGGTCGTCAACGACGGCGTGGTCGAACAGCTGAACGTCGAAGCGCCGGGCGCGTTCGAAGTCAGCTCCGCCGACTACATGCTCGGTCAGCTCTAATTTCAGGCTGACGTTTGAAAAGGCGGCGCCTCCATTCGGAAGCGCCGCCTTTTTCCTGAGCATCGGTAGGGCGTTGGCTCACGCCCGATATTCCGGCCCGGCTTGCCCCTCCCCGGCCGGCGCGATAGCGTCCGCGCAAAGAGAGGAATTTCCATGACCCGTTCGGTTATCGTCACTGGTGGATTCGGCATACTCGGCAGCGCCGTTGCCGCCGCTTTCGCTGCGCAAGGCGATCAAGTCGCCCGCATCGACTTCGCCCCTTCGGCCCGCGAGCCCTTGGCAGGCGCGCTGGATATCGGCGGCGTCGACCTGACGAACGAAGCCGCAACCCGCGCCGCGCTCGACAAGGTGGCGGCAGCGCATGGCGGCATCGACGTGCTGGTGAACATCGCCGGCGGCTTCATCTGGGAAACGCTGGAAGGCGGATCGCTGGCCTCGTGGGCGAAGATGCAGGCCATGAACCTGACGACCGCCGCCACGATCACCCAGCTCTCGCTGCCCGCGCTCAAGGCTTCGGCGGCCGGGCGCGTGATCAGCATCGGCGCGGGCGGTGCGGTGAAGGCGGGCATGGGCATGGGCGCTTATGCCGCCTCCAAGTCCGGCGTCCACCGCCTGACCGAAGCACTGGCCGAGGAACTGGCCGGCACCGGCGTCACCGTGAACGCCATACTGCCCAGCATCATCGATACGCCCACCAATCGCGCCGATATGCCGGATGCCGATTTCTCGACCTGGGTGCAACCGCAGGCGATTGCGGACGTGATCCTGTTCCTCGCCTCCAACGCCGCGCGTGCGGTAACAGGCGCGCTGCTGCCGGTTACGCGCGGCGGTTGAGGCGGCTCGCACGGACCCTTGCGATTGAGCCGACTTGGGTCGGGATCGACCCAGCCCCAACTCATATTACCTCGTCATCCCCGCGAAGGCGGGGATCCCGCTTTTCTGGCGATGTCGCAGAAAGGCAGCGGGGCCCCCGCCTTCGCGAGGGCAACGGAGTTAGGGGTTTCGAGATAATGTCCGTACTCTGTCCGCATTAATTCGCGAAATCTAGCGCCTGACGTAAACCACCACCCCGTCAGCACCCCGGAATATCCGCTTCCAGCGCGGCGAATGCGCCAGTTCCGCGGCGATCGGCGCATTGTGGTCTTCCTGGATGACGAAGGCCACCGGGTGCCACTTGGCGATAACGTCCACCAGCGGGACGTAGCCATTCTCGATCCCGCCGTTGTACTGCCATTCGTCATGGGTGTAGCGGTAATAGCGCCCGTCGTAAGCCACGCGCCAGTTGGGCCAGCCGGCATCGATCACCGGGCCGCCGAACGGGAAATCCGCATAGACCGTACCGCGCAGGTTTTCCTGTTTCAGTCGCGCGATGCTCTCCAGCGGCAGGCTCGGCGCAAAGCGCGTGGGCGCCAGGAGCGGCAAGGCCAATGCCACCACTGCGACGGCGGCAGCGGGCAACCAGCGTGGGGCGGCAAGTGCGCGCTCTTGCGAACTCGCCCCGCGCGCGACCACCGGCACCATCGCCAGCGCCCAGAACAGCACGAAGCGATAGGCGAAGATCGTCATGACCAGCAGCGCCAGCGCCACCAGCACTTCGGCCGGGTCGTAGCGACGCCCGCGCAGCACGGTCCATAACGTCAGCAGCAGCACGGCCAGCACCGGCACGGCATTGTTCCAGTTCGCCGGGATCCACAGCGGCCGCCACTCGCTGGCGCCGATGGCCAGGCTCATCTCCGTATTGGTGGCGGAGATGGCGAGGATGGAGAAACCGTCCGGCGTCGCGAAGATCACCGCGATGGCCACCAGCGTCAGCACGGCAGCGGGAACCGGCAGCGGGCGATTGCGGTCGCGCAGCCAGAGCAGGCCGCCAACGACAGTTTGAATGCCCAAGGTCAGCACACCGATGCTCACCGAGGGGTGGAAATTCTGCCAGAGCACCAACAGCGGCGCGCCCAATGCGATCGTGAGCAGCGGGCGGAGGCGCAGCTGCATCAGCGCCAGCAGCAGGCCGAAGCACAGCGCCGCGAAGCTCTGCGGACGGATGCTCGCGGTCGGCAAGGCTGCAAAGAAGGCCAGTGCCAGTGCCAGCGCGATTGCGGGCGCGGTAGCGCCGCGATGGCGGCAGGCCGCGGCGACGGCCCAGAAGCCGCCCAACCAGACCAGCGAATCGAACACTCGCAGCAGGCCCCAGCCGCCCAGCAAGCGCACCCAGGCCATGCTCGCCTGCGCCAGCCAGCCCACCGCCGGCAGTGGCTCGCCCAGATGGAGCGCGGCGAAAGGTTCGCGGGAAATCGGGCCGCCATGAGCCAGGATGATCTCACCCAGCTTCAACTGCCAGAAGATGTCGACGTCCCAGACGCTGCGCAGCAGCAGCACGCAAAGCATCGCCGCCGGAACCAGCGCAGCCCCGTAACGCAGCAGAGGGGCGCCCTGCCCTTCGACGCTATTCTTGAAACCGCTCAAACTACCCCCGGCGCGGCGCGAATGGCGCCGCCAAGCCTCCATCGCCGCACGGCGGGAGCCGTTCAAGCTCCCGGCGCGCGGAAACGGGGATAAGCGCCGGTTTGAAAATTCGCGAAACGCGAATTGTGCGGCGCCGGCTCACTCCTCCGCCCGACCTCCCTACAGGGTAGAATCTGGGAGGTCGGGTGGGGGAGTAAGCTGGCGCCGTGCCAGAATGCCCCCTCAGTAGCCCATCAGGCTCAGCACTTCCTTGCGGCTGCGCTCGTCCTCAAGGAACGTGCCCATCATGCGGCTGGTGATCATGCTGACGCCCGGCGTGCGCACGCCGCGCGCGGACATGCAAGCGTGGCTGGCCTCGATCACCACGGCAACGCCGTGCGGCTTCAGATGCGTCCAGATGCATTCGGCCACTTCGGCGGTCAGCCGTTCCTGGATCTGCAGGCGCTGCGCATAGCCCTGCAGCACCCGGGCCAGCTTGGAAATGCCCACCACGTGATCGCGCGGCAGATAGGCGATCGCCGCCTTGCCGATGATCGGCGCCATGTGGTGCTCGCAGTGCGACTGGAACGGAATGTCCTTCAGCAGCACGACTTCATCGTAGCCGCCCACTTCCTCGAACACGCGGCTGAGGTGGATGGCCGGATCCTCGCCATAGCCCTGGCAATATTCCTTCCACGCCCGCGCCACGCGCTTGGGCGTGTCCAGCAGCCCTTCGCGCTCCGGATCGTCGCCGGACCAGCGGATCAGCGTGCGGATCGCTTCCTGCACGTCTTCCGGCACCGCAGGCTTCTTTTCGAAAGGGCTGTCCTCGTCGGGACCGACCAGGCTGCTCATCCCTTGATACTCCTTCGCAATCTTTCCTGTAGGCGCAGCCGCATAAGCTGCCCCTTGCGGCGGAACAGACCGCGCCGCTCGATCGGCTCGAACATCTCACCGGGTCGTTCCGGATCGAGCAGAGCGCTTTCCCCCAGCGCTCTTTCAGCATCGGAGAGATGTTTCAAGGGCAAGCGTTCGAGATGTTTGCCCACCGGCACAAGACCTTCGATCATCGCGGCCATCGAATCGTAACGATCCAGCGCCTCCGCGATCACGTCCTCAGTCTTGCCACAGTGCTCGGCCAGCAATCGAATGCGCAAAGCGCGGATCGCCGGAACCACATGGACATTGGCCGGGCGTGCCGCATCGATGAACACGTCGCACTCCGAATCGAGACCCATCGACCGGTTGTTCATGTTTGCCGAGCCTACGCGCAGAATCTCGTCATCGACGATCAGCAGCTTGGCGTGGACGTAGATGGGCTCGCCGTCCGCCGCGCGCGGGTGAAAGATGTGGAAGCGGCCGGCGTGATCGGCATTGCGCAGCGTCTTCACCAGTTCCACGCGCGCGGTGTCCATCGCCACCTGTTCCAGCCAGCCGCTGGCGCTCAAAGGATTGATGATGACGATTTCCGGCGGATCATCCTCCAGCAATCGCTCGGCAATCGCCTCCGCCACGGCGCGGGAGGCGAAGTATTGCGTCTCCGCATAGATAAAGCGCTTGGCACGGCGGATCTGCTCGACGAAAAGCTGCTCGATCTCCGACACTTGCGAGCAACCGTCATATTCCGCGCGCGTGCGGGCTATGCCGATCTCGACGTTTTCGAACTCGGCCACCAGTCCTTCGGGCCAGGGTACGAAGTCCTGCGGGGCGCAGGGCACGATCTCGTCGCCCCCGGCCGCCGCCCAGCGCGCCCGCCCGAGTTCGGCCAGCGTGCCGGCCACTTCGCCTTCCATCACCATCGTCAGATCGTGCCAGGGTCCGTAGAGCCGACCACTGGGCCTGCGGCGGCGCGGGTCGTGCGGGCGATGCTCGGGCGTGTCCCAACGGTCGGAGGTCATGTCGATGCCTCCGCAGGCAGCGAACACATCGTCGATCACCACGATCTTCTGATGGTGGCTGCAGCCGATCGGATGGGCGCCGTCGAAGCGGAAGTGGATGCGATCGCGAAAGGCCCAGCGGATCAGGTCGATCACCATGGTGCCGCGAAACAGCGACTTCACCAGAGAGACGTTCCACTTCAGCAGCAGGATCTCCAGCCGTGGCTGGCTCCGCACCAGCCAGATGATGAAGGATCCCAGCCGTGCCGGAAACCGGTCCTTGCGACCGCCCTGCCACCAGCGCCGGCCGGATGTGAGCAGGATGCGCGAATCGAAATCCCACCCGATCATGAAAATCCGCTGCCGCGCCGATTCCATCGCTTCGCGAATCACGGAGAAGTAGTCTGCGGCGTCGATCACCACATGCGCCCGGCGCGCCATGGCATAGCGCCAGACCGACGGAGAGACGGCAGGCTCCTCCGCCTCTTTCAAAATCTCGCTTTCCAATGCGTTCCCCCGTTCGATCTCAATCGCGCGCGCGTACCCAGGTGCTGCACCTAGCGAACAAGAGCGCAACATGTTCCCTGCGGCAAGGGCCATGGCATTTCGCCGCCGTTACGCAGTTCACCGCATACAGCGAACGAAACGACGGGTTTGGGCCGCTTCATCGCAAAATGAGGTCGGCCCAGCGGTTGATCCGGCACCGTTCACCCGCCATTCCGTTACGCACATGCAAACAAGCATGTCTTTCACCCCGCTCCTTCCCACGCGCAACGGCGCGCGGAGCGGGTTCCGGCTCTGGCCGGATCGTATCGTCCGGGTCGTCAACTTTCCGGACCTGTTTTTGAGGGCCCTCTTGCGTTGGAGGGCTGCGTGTCGGTCGCCGTTGGGTCGGCTTCCGCATCGAGAAGGAGTACGCCATGAAGAAATCGATCATCGCCGCCGCGCTTGCCGCAGCCACGCTCGTTCCCGCCGCCGCCATGGCGCAGGCCGCACCGGCGACCGCTGCCGCCGCAGCCGAGCCGACTGCCGGTGCGAAGGTCTTCGATGCCGAAGGCAATGAAGTGGGCTCGGTAGAGGCCGTGCAGGGCGACGTGGTGACCGTCAACACCGGCGTCGCACGCGCGGGCCTGCCCAAGTCTGCCTTCGTCACCCGTGACAAGGGCCTGACGATCGGCATGACCAAGGCCCAGCTGGAAGCCGCCGTGCAGGGCGCGCAGGCCAAGACCGGCGAAGCGCTGGCCACTGCGCTGGTGCCCGACGCGCCGGTGAAGAGCAGCGACGGCGTCGTGCTCGGCACCGTCAGCAAGGTTGAGGGCGATAACGTGACCGTGGCGCTGCAGACCGGCTCGCCCGTCTCGCTCAAGAAGAACACCATCGGCCTTGGCGCCGACGGTGCGCTGGCTGTCGGCGTGACCGCCGCCCAGTTCAACGCATCGGTTCAGGGTGCTGCTGGCGGCTCCAGCGGCAAGTAAAAATCGGCCCCGGATTTGCCGGGGACCTGATGGGATGGAGGCCCGGGATCGCAATGCCGATCCCGGGCCTTTTGCATTTTTCGGCCAAAGTCCTTGCGATAATACCCCGTGTTGGCCCACTAGGGCGTCGATCTGCCGCTTTGCGACGATCGCCCCCTCGCCTATTTTGGTGCCTGCCTTTCGGCGCCTGAGCCGGGCCGCCCGCTTTCGGGCTTGCCGCGATGAGATGATCGGAACCGAATGACGCCCCTGGAACACTTTCGCTCATTCCAGAAGTCGGCACCCGGCCTCGACAGTTCGCTCGCCATGGCCCGCAGGCGCGCAGCGACGGTGCTCGGCGCAGTGGCGCTGGGCATGATCGCCATAGTCTTCGCCTGGATGGGCGATCTGGCGCAGAAGATTTTCACGCAGTTCCAGGCCCAGCATCGTTATGCGCCGCTAGTGATGACCCCGCTGGTCTTCGCGGCGACGGTTGCCATTACCAAGCGCTGGGCGCCGGCCGCCAAGGGATCGGGCATCCCGCAGGTCATGGCGGCCGGACACGACCTGCAACTCGCCAATTCACGCCTGCTTTCGCTGCCGACCGCCATCGCCAAGCTGCTGCTGACCACGGTGATGCTGCTGGTGGGCGGATCGGTGGGGCGCGAAGGGCCGACCGTGCAGGTTGCCGCCGCGATAATGGTCACCTGCCACCGCATTCTGCGCGTGCCGATCTCGGCCGGGGTGCTGATCGCCGGCGGCGCCGCAGGCGTAGCTGCCGCCTTCAATACGCCGCTGGCAGGCGTCGCCTTCGCGATCGAGGAACTGGCCGCCGCCTTTGAACAGAAGGTCGCGGTGCTGGTGATGGGCGCCGTGGTGATCTCCGGCCTCGTCAGCCTGGCGGTGGCGGGCGACTACGTCTATTTCGGGGCGATGCGCCAGACACTGGGCGTTACCTCCGTACTGCTGATCACACCCGTGGCGGGCGTTGCGGGCGGCGTGCTGGGCGGCCTGTTCTCGCGCACCCTGCTTTCTTTCTCGCGCAGCACGCACCCCTTGTTTCAGACGGCCCGGGCTCGGCCAGTCACGCTGGCGCTGGTTTGCGGGATGATCGTGGCGGTAACCGGCGTGCTTACCGGATCGACCTGGGGCACCGGCTACGAAACCACGCGCCACATGATCGAGGGGACGGCAAACCCCTCCCCCTGGTTCGGCCCGGCCAAGTTCCTCGCCACGGCGGCCACGGCCGTCTCCGGCGCGCCGGGCGGCATCTTTGCACCCTCGCTGTCGGTCGGCGCGGGACTGGGGCAATTGCTGTCTTACGGATTTCCGGACGATCCGGCCCCAGCCATCGTGCTGCTGGGCATGGTCGCCTATTTCGTAGGGGTGGTGCGTGCACCGCTGACGGCCGTGATCATCCTGATGGAAACCACCGCCAGCCGCGGCATGATCGTGCCGCTGTTCCTCACCGCCATCATCGCCGATGCCGCCAGCACGCTGGTCTGCAAGGAAAAGCTCTACCACGGCCTGTCGCGCGCTTTCGCTCGCCCGCAGGCTTCCGATGAGGCGAAGGCTGGCAGCTAATAGGGCGGGCGATGCGATTCGCGCCGCCCGTTCGCGCACCGCGCAGACAATAAAAAACCCCCGAATGATCGGAGGTTGCTGTGGTGAGGAAAGTGGCGCGCCCGGAACGATTCGAACGTCCGACCCTCAGATTCGTAGTCTGATGCTCTATCCAGCTGAGCTACGGGCGCGCAGATGCCCTATGTATCCATACGGCGAAAGGTCTGGAAACCTCTCTATGGAGAAATGGCGCGCCCGGAACGATTCGAACGTCCGACCCTCAGATTCGTAGTCTGATGCTCTATCCAGCTGAGCTACGGGCGCGTGCCAATTTCTATCCAACCAAGGCCACGATTTCCCCGAGAGGAAAGTGGCGCGCCCGGAACGATTCGAACGTCCGACCCTCAGATTCGTAGTCTGATGCTCTATCCAGCTGAGCTACGGGCGCGTTGGAGTGGCGCCAATAGAAAGGGATCCGCCCCCCGTCAACGCCTATATCGCACTTGAGCGCAGGAATTTGCACAAGGCCGCCGCCAAAGGATAGTCGAGCGGCGGCATTGCCAGCGTTTCGATGGCTTCGGGGGCATACCAGCCAAGCGCCTCCGCCTCGTGCGGGTGAGGCTCGCCCCGCCATTCGCGGCAAACGTAAAGAAGTATGACAAGCGATCGGGCCCCGTCCCCGGTTCGCCCGCTGGCGAAGCTCACCGGCTCCAGCACGGTGCGATCGAGCCCCAGCGCCAGTTCCTCGTCCAGTTCGCGCACGGCCGCCGCTTCGGGGCTTTCGCCCGGCTCGACCTTGCCTCCGGGAAATTCCCATAGCCCGCCGTGCATGCTGGTGAAGGGCCGCTGCTGCATCAGCACCCGCCCGTCTCCGCGCACGAGCGCCACGGCAACGACGACCATCGGTGTAAAAGAATTTTCCAGCATCGATACCCTTATTAGGAACTCGTTAACGCCACGATGGCATCCCCGAGAGTGTTCTGGAGAACTGCAGGGTGCATCATGACTGTTCGATCGATCGGCGTGCGAATTCTTAAAGAAGAAACCGCCGCCACCACCGTCGAATACGGACTGATCCTTGGATTGATTGTACTTATGGTTGTCGTAGCAATCAGCGGCGCCGCCGATGAAGCTGTTGGCATGTGGAATAGCATCGCCTCGAAGTCATCTACTGCAATCTCCGCAAGCTGAAGAAAATTCCAACTTAAACATTTTTCAACACTTCCAACCTAAAAGCGAAATTGTCCGGAGCGCTGAAGCGAGACGCCAGGCGGGATGGACCGGGTACAGAAGACTGCTTTACATCAGGAGACATACCATGAAGTTTCTCGCCAAGCTGCGTCGCAACGAAGAAGGCGCCACCGCTATCGAATACGGCCTGATCGCCGCCCTCATCGCTGTTGCCGCGATCGCCGCCATGCAGGGCATGGGCTCGCAGCTCACCTCGACCTTCTCGAAGACCTCGTCGACCCTGGGTTCGACGAACTCGTAAGAAGCTTTCGAGCTAAACGGTTCAGGGCGGCAGGGAAACCTGCCGCCCTTTTCCGTTTCCGGCTCGGCAATCTTGAAAGGCCCTCGGGAAACCGGGGGCCTTTTCAGTATGTGACGATCTTCACCTTCTGGCCGGGCACCAGGCGATCGCTTGCCTGCAGTCCGTTCAGCACCAGAAAACGGTCCAATTGCGCATCGGAATAGGCCATGCGCGCGGCCAGAGACTGCGAAGTGTCGCCCGCCTTGACAGTCACCACCCGCAGCAGGCGCGGCCGCACCTGCCCCGCCTCCGCCGCGGAGATGCGGCGCATGGACTTGAACATCGGGTTGAAGACGCCAACGCCCCCTACTTTCGTCATCGTCAGGAAGTGATAGGCATTGCCGCTACCGAAGTCGTAAGCGAAGACCGCTACTTCCACCTGATTGCCCGAAGTCTGCACCCGCGCCACGCCATAGGCGGCGGGAATGCCGTTCACGGTGGCCTTCTCGATACTGTCCGGCTGGATGCGCGACTGCCCCTTGTCGGTCAGCCCGGCAAAAACGCCGTCGATATAAGCGTCGAGACCCGTGCCCAGCCGGCCGCCGCCGAATTGCGCCTTACCCGATTGCCCGCTGATCGAAACCGTCTGCGTGCCGTTGACCATGTAGAACCCGGCAGGCGCCTGGAACGCCAGCTTCAGGTCGGGATGGATGAAGCGGGTGCCGTCGACCACCCCCTGATGCGGATCGTCGCCGTAAGTCAGGCCATCGATTCGCGAGAGGAACATGTCGCGATTCGTGGTTCCGGTGGCACCATTGCCGGCAAGCGACTGAGCATCGCGCACGCGCGAAGCCGGATCGGGGTGCGTCGATGCCCATGCAGGCACCCGCGCCGAGTTGCCGTTGAGCCGCGCTTCCAGCGCATTCTGCCGCGCAAGGCTGTCCAGCACCGTCGCCATCGCCCGTGGATCGTACCCGGCCCGCTTCAGGTAAGTGATGCCCAGCCGGTCCGCCTCCTGCTCCTGCGAGCGCGAATATTGCAGCGTCAGCATCTGCGTGCCTTGTGTCGCGACCTGCTGACCCAGTTGCCCCAGCGCGCTGTCACCCAGCAAGACGCCGGACAGGATCGAGCCCAGCACGCCGATAATCTGGTTGCGATTCGCCGCCTGCTGCCGCTTGGCCGAATGCCGCGCGGCCACGTGGCCCACTTCGTGCCCCAGCACTCCGGCCAGTTCCGCTTCGTTGTTCATCAGTTCCGCCAACTGGCGGGTGACGTAGATATAGCCGCCCGGAATCGCGAAAGCGTTGTTTACCGAGGAATTGAGCAGCGTGACCGTGAAGTCGCCTTTCGCATTCGAAAGGCCGGACTGGACGGCGATGTTCTTGCCCACCTGCTCCACGTAAGCGGCTTGTGGCCCGCTCACCGCGCCGCCGAATTCCGCCAGAAGATCGGGATGGGCCTTGGCCCCTTGCGCCTTGTCAGCCTGACTGATCGCGGTGACGGCCGGATAGGCCGCAGCCGCCGTGGCCATCTCCACACTGCCCGGAGCGAGGGCCAGCACAATCGCGCCCGACAGCGCCGCGCCCCGGCCCCGCCCCACCTTTCCTGCAGTCATGGCTTCTCCCTTCGCACCTTGGTTGCCGTAGACAACTGGCCGGACAAGCCCCTGTTCCGCAAGAGCGTTCGGGAGAGTGGAAGGCGCCCTATCCCTGCCGTGCCAGCGGATGCCGTGCATTCACCAGGGCCACCAGTCGGGCGCTTTCGACGTGCGTGTAGATCTGGGTGGTGGCAATATCGGCATGGCCCAGCAAGGTCTGCAGCACGCGAAGATCCGCCCCGCCTTCCAGCAGGTGCGTGGCGAAAGCATGGCGCAACACGTGCGGAGAAACGCGTTCCGGGTCGAGGTCCGCACGAACCGCAAGATCGCGCAGCAGTTGGAACAGCCGCACCCGCGTGAGATGGCCGCTTTCGCCGCGCGAGGGAAAAAGGTGGCGCGATCCCTCCGGCCGAACCGCCAGCCAGCGCGAAAGCACCGCGCGGGCGCGCCCGCTGACCGGAACCATCCGCTGTTGCCCGCCTTTGCCGGTAACGTGAAGGAACGGCGCATCGCGCGGCACTGCCGCGACCGGCAGCGACACCAGTTCGCTGGCGCGCAACCCCGAACCGTAGAGCAATTCCAGCAAGGCGAGCATCCGCACCGATTCGGGCTTGTCCGCCGCAGCTTCTTCCTCGGCCTGCGTCAGGAAGCGCTCCACCTCGTCCCGCGACAGCAGGCGCGGCAAAGCGCGGCGCGTACGCGGGCGCGGCAGCGAGGGAGAAGGATCGTCTTCCCGCAGCCCTTCGTCGACAAGAAAGCCGTAGAACTGACGCAGCGCCGAACAGCGGCGGGCGAGCGTCGCGGGCGCAACCGCGCTCCACGCCTTGCCCAATCCGGCAAGCGCATCGCCATCCGCCGTGACGAGGTCGCCCACCTCATCGGCCGCCGCATCGAGATCGCGGCGATAGGCCGCCAGCGTATTGGCGGCGGCACCACGCTCGGCCGCCAGCATCGTTAGGAAGCGCTCGGCAGCTGAAGCCCCTGATGGCGACCTTGCCCGGCTCATCGCCGCATCGGCCTCATCAGGCCCGCGCCACTGCCTCGGCCGCGATCATCCGGGCTTCCGCGTCGAGCCCGACGGCACGCAGCGCGGAGACGATGTGGAAGAGATAGCGCGGCGTCATCAGGTGCCAGTCGCCGCCCTGCATGCCCAGCCCGGCCAGCAGCGCCACGCCGGCCTGATCGCCATTGGCAGCGGCATGGTCCAGCGCCTCGGTAAAGCGGGTCGAACCATCCAGGCCAAGGCCAAGCTGACCGGAGAAGCTGCCGGCATCGCTTTGCTCAATGCGCCCCAGCGCCGCCAGACCGGCAACGAGGAAGGCGCTGCGGCGCTTGTCGGTGCTGTCGTCCGCGTCGACGTAAGTGCTGACCGCGCTGGAACCTACCGCCCGGATCCGCCCCGGCGCGGCAAGCACCAGGAGTGCCCAGCCCTGACTGCCGGACGCCACCACGGGCGACCATGCCAGAGCATTGGCATCGAATCCGGCCGCCAGCATCGAGGTCAGCAGCAGCGGTGCCTGCTCCTCCATGTCCTTGCTGGGCGTGATGCGGGCTGCTGCGGCGGCGGTCAGCACCTGCCGCGCATAAGTGGCATCGGCGCCGCTCGCGCCGCTCCACAGGCTCTGCATCGCCGAAAAGCGTGCCGAAGGGTCGTCGAGCACATAGGCATTGCGCAGCGTTTCCGCGCGCTGTTGCCAATCGCCGTTCACTTCCGGATCGGAATAGAGCTGGCTGTAGAGATCGACCATCGCCGCGTTCGACAGCACGCCCGTGGCACCGGCATGATCGGCGGCGGCAGCGCGGCGCGCCAGACCCACCATCGGCGCGAGTGCGGTCATGTCGTCAAAGAGCGGCCCGGCACCGTCCATCGCGCTATCGGGCGGCGTCAGGCCAACGGCATTGGCAAGGCCAAAGCGCCAAGGCGTCATCGTCGTTACGCCGTCCCACTCGATCGTCACCGCCTTGCGCGAGCGGCCGGCGGCTCCGGCATACTTCTGCGCCAGCAGCAAGTCGATGCGGTCCATCGATCCGCGCACGCGCATCTTGTCCAGCTTCGCCATGGCCGAGGCGCCACTGCCGCGGAACGCCTCGCAGATGGACTTGGCCGCATTCCACTGCGCATCGTCGCGAAGCGAACCGGCCGAGGAGAACACCGGGCAAAGGCCAGTGAAATCGGCCGTGCGCTGATAGGTTTCGAACGCCTGATCGCCCAGTTCGGGCGTGTAGTTGGCGATATCGATATCCTGCAGCACGGCGCGGGCGGCATCGCTTTCGCCCATGCGCAGCAGCAGCGAGACGCGCAGCGCCAGGAAACGCTGCGGGCTCATGCCGGCGGGCGGCGACAGGCGCGAGATCAGCGCGCGGCGCAGCAGGACATGGCCCCAGCGCGAGACGAGCTGCCCGCGATTGGCAGCCAGCGCCGCCTCCACCACCGTCCAGTTCATCGTCGAGAGCGAGGAAGCCGCAAAGCCGCCTTCGCTATCGTCGATCAGGCCGACGCGCTCCATCGAACGGCGCGCCTGCGGCGGCATGTCGAGATCGATCTTGTTGCCCAGCAGATCCTCGAAATCCTCGGGCGACATGCGTTCGAGTTCTTCGAGCGTGGGCACGCGCGTCAGCCCGCCCTGCGCAGTCAGGCCAGGAATGCCGCCGCTCGCATCAATGGCGGCCGGCGCAATGCTCGGAAGCTGCTGGATCACCGGCGTGGAGGTGGCACGCGGTGCGGGCGCGGCGCTGCCTCCGCTCGCCGGCGCCGCTGCGGGCGCCTTGGCCGGGGCGGGGGTCGGAGTCGGCGTCGGCTGCTCGAATCCCTTGGGCAGAAGCGATTCGGGGCCGTCCTGCGCCGCCGCCCATACGGACGTGAGCGCCAGCGCGGTGCCGGCCATCACGTGCCAGGCGCGAATGCGAGCGTTCATCATGGCGTCTGCGTTACCTTCTGGTCGGGGACCTTCACCGGCTGGACGATATCGCGGACCTGCCGGTGACCACCGTCAACCCAGGCCAGCCCCCCGATTACCACCACGATCGCGATCACCACGGCCACAGTCACGCCCGGGATCGCTCCCGAAAGCTTTCGCCTGCCCTTTGGTACCGTCACTCGCCTTCCTTCACCGATGCTTGCGCTGCGACCTAGCGCAACTATAGGCGGTGGGGCAATGGACGTTCAACAGACCCGCTTTTCCGCGCAAGAAATTGCTGCCCTCGCCCGGCGGATCGATCGCCCCATCGTGCTGGTCGGCATGATGGGCGTCGGCAAGTCCAGCGTCGGCAAACGCCTTGCCACCCTGCTGGACTTTCCCTTCGTCGACGCGGACGAGGAAATCGAACGTTCCGCCCAGATGACCATCCCCGAGATTTTCGAAACCTATGGGGAATCCTATTTCCGCGACGGGGAGCGGCGGGTGATTGCCCGCCTGCTCGGTTCGGGCGCCGAACCCACCGTGCTTGCCACCGGCGGCGGGGCATTCTGCAATGCGGAGACGCGCGCGCTGATCCTGGAACACGCGATTACCGTGTGGCTGGACAGCGAAGTGGAAACGCTGGTCGATCGCACGGCGCGCAAGGACAATCGCCCGCTGCTGCAAGGCGGCGACCCGCGCGATATACTGGCCCGCCTGCGCGAGGATCGGCGCCCGCATTACGAACAGGCCCCCATTCACGTGCTAAGCTCCCCCGGCCCGCATGTGCAGACCATCAACAAGGTACTTCAGGGACTATCGCAATGGCTGTGATTTCCGTCGACATCGCCGGACGCCCTTATGAAGTGCGCGTCGGCGCCGGGCTGCTGGCCGAACTCGTGCCGAACTGCCGGGGTCTGCTGCGCAAGCGCGGAGTGCCGATCGTCACCGACGCCCATGTCCACGCGGCATGGGGCGAAGTGGTGGAACGATCCCTGCGCGACAACGGGCATGAGCCGCACTGGCGCATCCTGCCGGCGGGCGAGGCCACCAAGTCTTGGGACGAACTGGCCGCGACGGTCAACTGGCTGCTGGAACTGGGCGTGGAGCGCGGCGACAGCGTGATTGCCCTTGGTGGCGGCGTCATCGGCGATCTCACCGGTTTCTGCGCCTCCGTGCTGAAGCGCGGCTGCAAGTTCATCCAGGTGCCGACGACTCTGCTGGCGCAAGTCGATTCCAGCGTCGGCGGCAAGACCGCGATCAACACGCCCGCCGGCAAGAACCTGGTCGGCGCGTTCCACCAGCCCTCGCTGGTGCTGGCGGACTTGTCCGCGCTGGAAACCCTGCCCCGCCGCGATCTGCTGGCGGGTTATGCCGAAGTGGTGAAGTACGGCCTGATCGACGATGCCGACTTCTTCGCATGGTGCGACACCAATGCCGCCGCCATGATCGCAGGCGACGCGGCGCTGCGCGAATATGCCGTGGCCCATTCGGTGGCGAGCAAGGCGCGCATCGTTGCCGAGGATGAGTTCGAAACCACCGGCAAGCGCGCCCTGCTGAACCTTGGCCACACTTTCGGCCATGCGCTGGAAGCGGAAACCGGCTTCTCCACTCGCCTGCTCCACGGCGAAGGCGTGGCACTGGGCACGGTACTGGCCGCGCGCTACTCCGCCCGCCGGGGCCTGATGCCGCAGGCGAGCGCCGAACATGTCGCCCGCCATATCGGCGAGATCGGCCTGCCCGCCAGCCTCTCCGCGCTCGGCCTCGAATGCGATGGCCGCGCGCTGGTGGAGCACATGCTTCACGACAAGAAGATGGACGCCGGCACCCTGCCCTTCCTGCTGATGAAGGGCATCGGCCAGACCTACCTCGACCGCGAAATCTCGCTGGAGGATGTGGCCGTGTTCCTCGACGAGGAACTGGCCCGCGATCCGGTCTAAAATCTGATCCGAATGGGGCTGCTTCGGCAGCCCTCGGGAACTTTCATGGCATGCTGCGTGTCATCTCTTGCATCACGGCAAGGGAGCATCAGCCATGCCCGCAAAATCGAAAGCCCAGCAGAAAGCCGCAGGTGCGGCCCTCTCCGCCAAGCGCGGGGAGACGAAGAAGAGCGACCTTAAAGGCGCATCGCGCGAAATGGCCGAAAGCATGACCGAGAAGCAGCTGGAGGAACTCGCTTCCACCAAACGCAAGGGCAAGCCCGAGCACGTCTCAGACTGAGACGCCGATGCGACGTCATGACGTCAATAGCGTGACATTTCCCGACTGCGCCATTATACGCATGCACCAAGAACATAAACGTCTTTCAAAAATAACAATATTTCCGGGATCGCCATGACTGTTGCCGAAGCTACCCCCCAGCTCGACTTCCCCGAGGAAGCGGCGCGAGACGATCGCGCCTTCCTGGGCCACCCGCGCGGGCTGGGCTACCTCTCGTTCGTCGAGGGGTGTGAGCGCTTTTCCTACTACTCCATGCAGACGCTGCTCGTGCTCTACATGGTCAAGTATCTGCTGCTGCCCGAGAATGTGGGCAAAGTGCTGGGCCTGTCGTGGCTGCGCGGCTGGCACTACGCCGGGCTGGACGGACAGCCGCTCGCTTCGGCGATTTTCGGCGACTACACCTCGCTCGTCTATCTGACGCCGATCCTGGGCGGCGTGATCGCGGACCGTTGGCTGGGCCGCAAGGCGACGCTGATCGCCGGCGCCGTGGTCATGTCCATCGGCCACTTCCTGATGGCGTTCGAGGGGATGTTCCTCTTCGCGCTGATCTCGCTGGTGGTGGGTGTTGGCCTGTTCAAGGGCAACATCGCCAGCCAGGTGGGTGAACTTTACGGTCCCAACGACCTGCGCCGCGCGATGGCGTTCCAGATCTTCTACATCGCCATCAACGTCTCGGTGATCGCGGCGCCGCTGATTTCGGGCACATTAGGCGAGAAAGTGGGCTGGCATTACGGCTTCGGCGCTGCCGGCGTGGTGATGGTGTTCGGCCTGCTGCTCTACCTGAAGGCGCAGCCGTGGCTGCCGGCCGACAATCGCGCACCGAAGGGCGCCGACAAGACGCAGCGCACACGCCTCACCAAATCGGACTGGCCACGCCTTGGCGCGCTGGCCGTGCTGGTGCCGGTGCTGGCCATCGCGATGCTGACCAATCAGGAAATCTTCAACGCCTACCTTGTCTGGGCGGATGCCAAGTTCCAGCTTACCTTCTTCGGCATCACCCTGCCGTCCAGCTGGATGATCACCGTCGACGCCACGCTCAGCTTCTCGATGCTGGTTACGGTGGCTGCGTTCTGGAAGTTTTACGCTGACCGTACAGGCCGTGAGCCGGACGAATTGGGCAAGATGATCATCGGATCGCTGTTCTCCATGACCGGCGGCATGTGTCTGGTGATCGCGGCCGCGACGGCTGGAGGCGGAAAGATCGGCCTGTTCTGGCCGGTGATGTTCCACTTGTTCAATTCGATCGGCTTTGCCCACATCATGCCGGTGAGCCTTGCGCTCTTCACCAAGATCGCGCCGCGTTCGCTGAATGCAACCGTCGTGGGCATCTACTATCTGGCGTTCTTCGGCGCCAACAAGGCAGTGGGCATCGTCGGCGGCTGGTATTCCTCGATGGATACCGTGTCGTTCTGGCTGATGCACGTCGGCGCCGCGACTTTCGGCCTGATCGCCTTTGCCGCGTTCAAGATCCTGCTGGGCAAGACGCTGGCGGGTGAGCCGAAGCCGGCCTGACCGGACAGACCAATAACACGCCCGTCGTCCCCGCGAAGGCGGGGATCCCGCTTTCTTCCTCCGACCTCGCGAGAAAGAACAAGCGGGGCCCCCGCCTTCGCGGGGGCGACGAGGGTTTTTGATATTGCAGGGTTGGCGGGACAGCCCCCTCAGCCGAACACCGCGACCGACTGCATTCCGGCGATCACTGGCCGACCGGCAGCATTCCACTGCAGGATATGCTCGCTGGCCCCGCCGTCGCGCGCGAATTCGCTGGTGGAGCGCAGCAGCCACCAGCCGTCCTCGGTCCTCGGCGCGGGCTCCAGCATGTTGACGTGCCAGTGCATCGAACTGATCGGCACGCGGAAATTGAGCAGCGGCAGCACCGCCGTTGGCAAGGCATCGCCGATCAGCACCGCCTCCAGCGCCGGATCGAGTCCGTCGCGCTCCTTGAGGCGCACCCACCAGCACAGGTCCGCTTCACCCAGCGCCGACTTCGGCAGGGCAAAGCGCGCGTCGAAATTCCGCTTCAGGAATTCGGGCGCAACTTCCATCGGCACCGGCTTGGCATCGGCAACGGGGTTCACGCCTTCCGGCATCGGATAGCCGGCGATATCCGCCGCGCTGTCAATCTGGCGCATGAACACGAAGCTGGCGCTGAAACCGACGCCCTTCTCATTCGACAGTTCCGCTGCAACCCAAGTGGCATTCCGCCCCTTGCGCACGATCCGCGCCCGCGCTTCGACACGCCCTGCGAGCGGCGCGATCATCGCGAACTGGCCCGAACGCAGCGGCGGCAATTCGGGATCGACGCGCTGCGCCGCTGCCAGCGCCAGAGCCGAAGTCAGCCCGCCGTAAGCGGTGCGGCCCTGAAGCCAATCCTCGGTAATGTCGAAGGCGAAACCGCCCTCGATCTCTTCCGCTGCGGCCAGAAGCGCGGCAAAACCCGTCATCAGAACAACCTTGAACCGTTGGGAACGCGGCTGTCCGGCGCGAAGAGGACCACACGGCCCTCCTCGTCCGCGAAGCCGAGCGTCAATGCCTCGGACAGCGCCTTGCCGATCTGCCGCGCGGGAAAGTTCACGACCGCCGCCACTTGCCGGCCGATCAGTTCCTCCGGCGAATAGAGCGCGGCGACTTGCCCCACGCTCTTTCGCTCGCCGATGCCGGGGCCGAAATCGATCCGCAGCTTCAGGCTTGGCTTGCGCGCTCCCTCGTAGACTTCCGCGGCGACGATGGTGCCGACACGGATGTCCACTTTCAGGAAGTCGTCGAAGGAAATCTGCTCGGCCGCAGGTGCGGCGGGGTCGTGGTCTAAGTGCATTTATTCCATTTCAAGGATCACGGCGTCCACCGCAAGGCTTTCGCCCGCCTTGGCATTGACCGCCTTCACCACGCCCGACTTCTCGGCGCGCAGGATGTTCTCCATCTTCATGGCCTCGACAACGGCAAGCGGCTGACCTGCTTCCACCTTGTCGCCCTCACCCACATGGAGCGCGACGAGCAGGCCCGGCATCGGGCAGATCAGGTACTTCGAAAGATCCGGCGGGATCTTTTCGATCATGTGCTTGTTCAGCGAGGCGATGTGGCTGGGCAGGATCAGCACATCGTGGATCGCGCCGCGCGTGGTCATCTTCAGGCCCGTGCGCGTGGGCGCAACGCGGATGCCGATGGCTTCGCCGTCGATCTCCGCTGCGATCAGGCGGTCGCCCGGCGTGTATTCCATCGCCAGTTCGACCGAGACGCCGTTCACGGTGACGTCCTCATCGTCGATGACGACCTCATACGGCGCCTTGTCGATGGTGACGGTCCATTCGGAAGGCGGAGCCAGACGGCGCGGCGCCAGTTGCCCGTCGACGCGGCGCGCACGGTCGGCCCGCGCGGTGGCGACGAAGGCAGCGACGGCGGCCAGCTTGCCCTTCAGTTCTTCGGACGCAGGCGCGCCGGTGAAGCCTTCGGGATATTCCTCGGCAATGAAGCCCGTGGTCAGCTCGCCCGAGCGGAAGCGCGGGTGCTGCATGATGGCCGAGACGAAATCGATGTTGTGGCCAAGGCCCTCGATCTCGAACAGGTCAAGCGCGGCAACCTGCTTGTCTGCCGCCTCGTCGCGGGTTTCGCCCCAGGTGATCAGCTTGGCGATCATCGGGTCATAGAACATCGAGACTTCGCCGCCTTCGTAGACGCCGTCATCGACGCGAATGCCGTCCACACCGCGGCGGCCATTCTCCGAACCGTCATCGGTCCAGCCATCCACCGGCGGCTGATAGCGCACGAGGCGGCCGGTCGAGGGCAGGAAGCCACGATAGGGGTCTTCGGCATAGACGCGGTTTTCGATGGCCCAGCCGTCGATCTTCACATCGGCCTGCGTCATCTCCAGCTTTTCGCCGGCGGCGACGCGGATCATCTGCTCGACCAGATCGACGCCGGTGATCGCTTCGGTAACCGGGTGCTCCACCTGAAGACGGGTGTTCATTTCGAGGAAGTAGAAGCTCTCTCCCGTCGGATCGGCGCCCGAGACGATCAGCTCCACCGTGCCCGCCGAGTAGTAGCCCACTGCGCGCGACAGGGCGACGCACTGCTCGCCCATGGCCTTGCGCATCTTTTCGGTGACGAAAGGCGACGGCGCTTCCTCCACCACCTTCTGGTGGCGACGCTGGATCGAGCATTCGCGCTCGTTCAGGTAGAGGATGTTGCCGTGCTTATCGCCCAGGATCTGGATCTCGATGTGGCGCGGATTGAGGATGAACTTCTCGATGAAGACGCGGTCGTCGCCGAAGGAGTTCAGGCCTTCGCGCTTCACGCTCTCGAAGCCCTCGCGCACGTCCTTTTCGTCGTAGGCAAGGCGCATGCCCTTGCCGCCGCCGCCAGCCGAGGCCTTCATCATCACCGGATAGCCGATCTCGTTCGAGATGCGCACGGCGTGCTCGGTATCCTCGATCTCGCCGACGAAGCCGGGCACGACATTGACGCCGGCCTGTTTGGCAAGCTTCTTGGATTCGATCTTGTCGCCCATCGCGGCGATGGCGCCGACGGGAGGACCGATGAACTCGATGCCCTCTGCGGCCAGCGCCTCTGCGAAGGAGGTACGTTCGGACAGGAAGCCATAGCCCGGATGGACGGCTTCGGCGCCGGTCTGCTTGCAGGCCTGGATGATCTTGTCGGCAATCAGGTACGACTGCGCGGCGGGCGCGGGGCCGATGTGCACGGCCTCATCGGCCATCTGCACGAAAGGCGCGCGGGCATCGGCGTCCGAATAGACGGCCACCGTCTGGATGCCCATGCGGCGTGCAGTCTTGATCACGCGGCAGGCAATCTCGCCACGGTTTGCAATCAGGATCTTTTTGAACATGTCACCTCGAAGCCCCATTCGGGGTCATGCTTGTTGTCGGTCGGAAACAGGAATTGCAGCGCCTGCGGCGAAAGGACGTGATAGGCAGTCGCGTGCGTCAAATCGGTGCGCGGGGACAGGCAAACGAGCGAGCCCCCCACACCGGCAACGCGCTCTGCTGCCTCGGCGGTCTCGGGCCCCTCATTGGAATAGGTGAGGAACAGGGAACCGCGCTTTGGCTTGGCCGCAAGAAGCCCCGCCGCAGATTTCGAAAGCGCGCCGTCTTCCCACCACAGGCTCGCATCGATGGCGGCGTAGCGGTGGAACAGGCCGGGCTCACGCAACCACGTTTCAACGATGAACAGCCCGGCGAGCGACTCGCCGATCACACCGTCATCGCCATTGGTGCGATAGTCCGCTTCGATAAGGGGCTTGACCCGATCGCGCAGGAAAGCGCGGAACTGAGCCGAATGCCCGGCGGTGGGATACTGTTTGTGCTGCGCGGCGCTACCCGGCGTGCCGATCAGTTCGGCGCGCCGGTCCTTGCTCTCGATTCCCACGACGATGACCGGCAGCGAGCGGCCCCACACGGCGTTGAGCGCGGTGGATCCGGCGACATGCAGGAAATCCTGAGAGAGCCCCCCATCGATCAGATAGAGGACGGGGTAACGCGCGTTTCCTTTCGCATAGCCTTCGGGAAGGTAGACGTTGATCTGTCTCTGATCGCCATCTGCAAAGGTGACGAGATGCGTCTCACCGATCGTGATCGGAGACGCAGCAGGCGTTGCGGCAGCCGCAACGCCCGGCGTAAAAGCAAGGCAGGACAGCGCCAGCAGCATTGATCCTGCCCGGTGTCTCACTCGGCAGCTTCCAGCTTCGCACAGCCCTTGGGCATGCGCTGGGCTTCGACCTGAGCCGGGGTCAGCTCGATGGCCATCGGCTTGATGCCGAGGCGAGCGAACATCGCCGCGTCATTGTCGTCGCCGGAGTTCGGCGCGGTCAGCAGCTTGTCGCCGGTGAAGATCGAATTCGCGCCGGCCATGAAGCACATCGCCTGCGTCATTTCGGACATCGATTCGCGGCCCGCCGAAAGGCGCACCATCGACAGCGGCATGGTGATGCGCGCGACCGCGACGGTGCGCACGAATTCCACATCGTCGATCTTGGCGAGCGGGGTATCGGCCAGCATGTCGCCCAGCACGGTGCCCTTCACGGGAACCAGCGCGTTGACCGGCACCGACTGCGGGTGATCGGGCAGCGTCGCCAGCGTGTGGACGAAGCCCACGCGGTCGGCGCGCGTCTCGCCCATGCCGACGATGCCGCCGGAGCAGACGTTGATGCCCGCCATACGCACGTTCGACAGCGTATCGAGGCGGTCGTCCATCGTGCGCGTGGTGATCACCTGATCGTAACGCTCGGGCGAGGTGTCGATGTTGTGGTTGTAATAATCGAGGCCCGCTTCGGAGAGCATGTCCGCCTGATCGGGCGTCAGCATGCCCAGCGTCATGCAGGTTTCCATGCCCATGGCGCGCACACCCTTCACCATCTCGATGATGGCGGGCATGTCGCGGTCCTTGGGGTTGCGCCATGCGGCGCCCATGCAGAAGCGGGTAGAGCCCTGATCCGCCGCCTGCGCCGCACGCTGGAGAACCTGCTGCACTTCCATCAGCTTGGTCGCCTTGACGCCGCTGTTCGCCGAAACCGACTGCGAGCAATAGCCGCAGTCTTCCACGCACCCGCCGGTCTTGATCGAAAGCAGCGTGGAAAGCTGCACTTCGTTGTGCGGATGGCTGGCGCGATGGACTTCGGCTGCGCGGAACACCAGTTCGGTGAACGGCAGGTCGAACAGCGCCGCGATTTCCTCACGGGTCCAGTCGTTTCGTGCAGTGACGGCGGGGGTTTCGGTCATAGTCATTCCTCAGGCGGTGCGCGCGGGATGACGCGCGGCCAAACCCCGGTCATAGGGGCAAGCGCGGCGTCGATCCAGCATCGCCGTCCTTATTCCGCCGCTTCCAGCGCCGAACCGAGCGGCGGCATGTTGTGGCCGAGCAGGCGCAGCACGTCGGCGGCGCATTCCACCACGTTGGAGCCGGGGCCGTAGATGCCCTGAACGCCCGCGTTACGCAGGTATTCGTAATCCTGCGGCGGGATGACACCGCCGGCGATCACCTTGATGTCGCTGCGGCCGGCTTCGCGCAGTTTCTGGATCAGTTCGGGGATCAGCGTCTTGTGACCGGCCGCAAGGCTGGACGCGCCGACCACGTCGACCGCGCTTTCCAGCGCCAACACCACGGTTTCTTCCGGAGTCTGGAACAGCGGGCCGGAAACGACGTCGAAGCCCATGTCCCCGAAGGCGGAGGCGATCACGTTGGCGCCGCGATCGTGGCCGTCCTGCCCCATCTTGGCGACCAGCACCTTGGGCTTGCGGCCGAGACGGCGCTCCACCGCCTGCACGCCGTCCAGCACCTGCTGCCAGCGGCTGTCACCCTCGTAAGGCGCGGCATAGACGCCCTTCACCGGGGTCGGCTGGGTGCCATAGCGCTGGAAGCTGTCTTCCATGGCCGAGCTGATCTCGCCCAGCGTGGCGCGGGCGCGGGCGCACTCCACGGCGAGCGCGAGCAGGTTGTTCTCGATGCTGGCAGGCGTGGCGGCGCCGTCGCGCAGGGCCTTGAGTGCTGCCTGGCAAGCAGCCTCGTCACGTTCCGCCTTCATCTTGTTGATGCGGGCGATCTGGCCTTCACGGACCTTGGCGTTGTCCACTTCCAGCGTTTCCAGCAGGTCTTCGCTGGCAAGGCGGTACTTGTTGACGCCGACGATCACGTCGTCGCCCCGGTCCACGCGGGCCTGACGGGCAGCGGCGGCGGTCTCGATCATCGCCTTGGGCCAGCCGGCAGCGACGGCCTTGGCCATGCCGCCCTCGGCCTGAACGCGCTCGATGATCTCCCACGCCTGGTCGACCAGTTGCTGCGTCAGCGCCTCGATGTAGTAGGACCCACCCAGCGGATCGACGACATTGCACATGCCGGTCTCTTCCTGGATGATGATCTGCGTGTTGCGGGCGATGCGGGCCGAGAAGTCGGTCGGCAGCGCGATCGCTTCGTCCAGTGCGTTGGTGTGCAGCGACTGAGTGCCGCCCAGCATCGAGGCCATCGCCTCGATCGTGGTGCGGATGACGTTGTTGTAGGGGTCCTGCTCCTGCAGCGAAACACCCGAAGTCTGGCAGTGCGTGCGCAGCATCTTCGAGCGTTCGTCCTTGGCGCCAAGCTCCGTCATCACCCGGTGCCACAGCACGCGCGCGGCGCGCAGCTTGGCCACTTCCATGAAAAAGTTCATGCCGATGGCGAAGAAGAACGACAGGCGGCCTGCGAACTTGTCGATATCGAGGCCCGATGCCACCCCGTACTTCACGTATTCCGCGCCGTCGGCGATGGTGAAGGCCAGTTCCTGCACCTGCGTCGCGCCGGCTTCCTGCATGTGGTAGCCGGAAATCGAGATCGAGTTGAACTTCGGCATCTCGCGGCTGGTGTAGCCGAAGATGTCCGAGATGATCCGCATCGAGGGCTCTGGCGGGTAGATGTAGGTGTTGCGGACCATGAACTCCTTGAGGATGTCGTTCTGGATGGTCCCGTCGAGCAGCTTGCGATCGACGCCCTGCTCTTCGCCGGCCACGATGAAGAAGGCCAGGATCGGGATCACCGCGCCGTTCATCGTCATCGAGACCGACATCTTATCGAGCGGAATGCCGTCGAACAGGATCTTCATGTCCTCGACGGAATCGATGGCGACGCCGGCCTTGCCCACGTCACCCACGACGCGCGGATGGTCGCTGTCGTAACCGCGATGGGTGGCAAGGTCGAAGGCGACCGAAAGGCCCTTCTGGCCCGCCGCAAGGTTGCGGCGATAGAAGGCGTTCGATTCCTCGGCGGTGGAGAAGCCCGCGTACTGGCGGATGGTCCAGGGACGGCCGGCATACATCGAGGCGCGCACGCCGCGCGTGAACGGCGCGAAGCCGGGAAGGCCGGGATCGACGGTCACGTCCTCGGCAGTGTAGAGCGGCTTCACCGCAATACCCTCGGGCGTGTTCCAGGTCAGGTCCTTACCCTTGACCTCCTTGTCGGCGGCTGCCTTCCAGTCGTTGATGTCTGCCATGTTCCGCATCCCTTCCGGCCCACTCTCACTGCCGCGGACCGTAATTTTTCTCAGTGAGCGCCCTTGGGCGTTTCCATGATCTCGGTGAGCTGACCGCCCATGTCCTTGGGGTGGACGAAGAAGATCAGCGTCCCGTGCGCGCCCACGCGCGGCTCACCCAGCACGCGCTTGCCAAGGCCTTCGAACCACGCCTTGGCCGCGTGAATGTCCGGCACTTCGTAGCAGATGTGGTGCTGGCCCCCGAGCGGGTTCTTCTCCAGCCACTTGCCCACGGCCGAGTCCGCCGCAGTGGGCTGGAGCAGTTCGATCTGCGTGCCCGCCGTGCCGTCCTCGCCGGGTGTGTTCACGAAACAAACGCGCACTTGCTGGCTTTCGAGCACGAACGGCTCGGTAATATCGGTGGCGCCCATCACGTCGCGATAGAATGCGATCGAGGCGTCGAGATCGGGCGTAGCGACGCCGATGTGGTTCAGACGACCCAGCTTCACGCCACATTCTCCAGCACGAGGGCGATGCCCTGCCCGCCGCCGATGCACATGGTGACAAGGCCGTACTTCCCGCCGGTGCGCTTCAATTCGTACATGCACTTGATGGCGAGCATCGTGCCGGTCGCGCCGACCGGGTGGCCGATGGAAACGCCCGAACCGTTGGGGTTCACCTTCTCCGGATCGAAGCCCAGCACCTTGGAAACGGCGGCAGCCTGCGCGGCGAAAGCCTCGTTGCTTTCGATCACGTCGATCTGGTCGAGCGAAAGTCCGGCGCGCTTCAGTGCCACCGGCACCGCCTTGATCGGGCCTTCACCCATGTAAGCAGGCTCGACGCCGGCATGGCCCCAGGCGACGATCTTCGCCATCGGCTTCAGGCCCCGCTTCTCGACTTCCGAAGCGGTCGCCAGCACAACGGCGGCAGCGCCGTCGTTGATGCCCGAGGCATTGCCAGCCGTGACCGCGCCGTCCTTTTTGAAGGCCGGCTTCATGCTGCCCAGCGTTTCGACAGTGGTGTCGGCGCGGACATGTTCGTCGGTATCGAAAACGGTGACGCCCTTGCGGGTCTTCACTTCGATGGGAAGGATCTGGTCCTTGAAGCGGCCTTCCGCAATCGCGCGCGAGGCGCGCTGGTGGCTGGTCGCGGCAAGCGTGTCCATGTCCTCACGGGTGACGCAGTGGCGTTCGGCCACGTTCTCTGCCGTGATGCCCATGTGGTAGCCGCCGATGGCGTCCGACAGGCCGACGGTCAGCGCGTCTTCCTGCGTGTTGGCGCCCATCTTCTTGCCCCAGCGCACGCCGTGGTCGTGATAGGGCACGTTCGACATCGATTCCGCGCCGCCCGCGACGGTGATCCCCGCCTCGCCCAGCTTCATCATCTGCGCGGCCGAAACGATCGCCTGCACGCCCGACCCGCAGAGGCGGTTGAGCGTCAGCGAAGGCACTTCGAACGGCACGCCGGCATTGATGCCGATCACGCGGCTGAGCATCTCGTCCTTGGCGCTGGTCGGCATGACCTGGCCGATGACGATATGGCCGACGTCCTCAGGCGAAACGCCCGCGCGGGAGAGCGCCTCGGTCACAACCTTGCCGCCGAGATCGGACGGCATGAACGCCTTCAGCGAGCCGCCGAAATCGCCGACTGCCGTGCGCACGCCGCTGACGATGTAGATGTCTTCCATGATTACAGCCTACCTCTACCCCTGACCGACGTTAATGCGGCCTAATTACAAAAGTGAAGACCCCTTGCCCGGCTAGAAGAACGGCCCAGAGAGACAAAAATCGAAACGCGAATACGTAGAATTTGAATCTCTTGGGCTGTTCCTCTTGCGAGATCACCGCACCCCGCATTGCAAACCGTCCGGATTTCGCGGCCAAGCCAGCCCGGCGCCACATATCGACCGCCATCAAAACGAACCCGACCGCTACGATCAAAGGGATCAACATCGCACTCACAGCGGAATGTTGTCGTGCTTCTTCCAGGGGTTTTCGAGGCTCTTGGTCCGCAGCTTGCGCAGGCCCAGCGCAATGCGCTTGCGTGTGGAGTGCGGGTAGATAACCTCGTCGATATAACCCCGGCTCGCCGCCACGAAGGGGTTGGCGAAGCGGTCTTCGTATTCCTTAGTCTTCTCGGCAATGCCCTCGGGCGAGAGGCCGCGGAAGATGATCTCCACCGCGCCCTTGGCGCCCATCACCGCGATTTCGGCGGTCGGCCAGGCATAGTTGAGATCGCCGCGCAGGTGCTTGGACGCCATAACGTCGTAAGCACCGCCATAGGCCTTGCGGGTGATCACGGTGATCTTCGGCACGGTCGCCTCGGCATAGGCGAACAGCAGCTTTGCGCCGTGCTTGATGATGCCGTTGTGCTCCTGATCGGTGCCCGGCAAGAAGCCCGGCACGTCCACGAAAGTGATGATCGGGATGTTGAAGGCATCGCAGAAGCGCACGAAACGCGCGGCCTTCTTGGACGAGTTGATGTCCAGCACGCCCGCCAGCACCATCGGCTGGTTGGCGACGACGCCCACGGTCTTGCCCTCGATACGGCCGAAACCGACGATGATATTACCGGCGTGCATCGGCTGAACCTCGAAGAAGTCGCCCTCGTCGAGCGTCTTCTTGATGACCTCATGCATGTCGTAAGGCTGATTGGCCGAAGGCGGGATCACGGTGTCGAGGCTTTCCTCGGCACGGTCCCACGGATCGGCGCAGGGACGCTCGGGCACTTCCTCGCGGTTGTTGAGCGGCAGGAAGTCGAAGAAATCGCGCGCCGCCAGCAGCGCCTCGATATCGTTCTCCAGCGCAAGGTCGGACACCGAGGTCTTGCTGGAGTGCGTGACCGCACCCCCCAGCTCTTCCTGCGTGACGACTTCGTTGGTGACGGTCTTCACCACGTCCGGCCCGGTGACAAACATGTAGGAACTGTCCTTCACCATGAAGATGAAGTCCGTCATCGCCGGCGAATAGACCGCGCCGCCCGCGCAGGGGCCCATGATCAGCGAAAGCTGCGGCACCACGCCCGATGCGAGCACGTTGCGCTGGAACACTTCGGCATAACCGCCGAGCGAGGCCACGCCTTCCTGAATGCGCGCGCCGCCGGAATCGTTGAGGCCGATCACCGGCGCGCCGACCTTCATCGCGTTGTCCATCAGCTTGCAGATTTTCTGCGCGTGACGGTGCGACAGAGAGCCACCGAACACGGTGAAATCCTGGCTGAACACATACACAAGGCGGCCATTGATGGTGCCCGACCCCGTGACGACGCCGTCGCCGGGGATGCGCTGGCTTTCCATGCCGAAGTCGGTGCAGTCATGCTCGACGTAGAGGTCGAATTCCTCGAAGCTGCCTTCGTCCAGCAGAATGTCGAGACGCTCCCGCGCGGTCAGCTTGCCCTTGGCGTGCTGCGCGGCAATGCGCTTCTCACCACCACCCAGCTTTGCTGCGGCGCGGCGCTTCTCCATTTCAGCGATATTGGCTGACATCCGTTATCCCTTGCAATGACCCCGGCCTTCGACTGGCCGCTCGGCGCGAATTTGCTGTGACTGCTAAGGCAGGTCGAACGCCTCAGGTCAATAGTTTTAATCGCTCGGTTAAATGGTCGGAGTAATGTTCTGACGGTAAATTCGCCCCAGTGATGGATGAGCAACGCCCTGCCGATGGAATGGCGCAATTTCGCGATATCGACCGCCCAGGACGGCCCGAAAACGAAAAGCCCGGCAGGCCGCCTGGCAAAGGCGGCATCCGGGCTTTCTTCACTCCCGCGCCGAAGCGGTTGCGACATTTGCATTCGGAACGGGGCCTGAGCCCCCGTCTGCACTCACTTCATCAGCACAAGCTCTTCCGACATCGTCGGGTGGACGGCGACGGTGGCGTCGAAATCGGCCTTGGTCAGCCCGGCCTTCACCGCGATGGCGGCGGCCTGGATGATCTCCGGCGAATCCGGCCCGATCATGTGCAGGCCCAGCAGGCGGCCGGTGTGCGCCTCGCAGATCATCTTGTAGAGCGAGCGTTCGTTGCGGTGGGCGACGACGTTCTTCATCGGGCGGAAGTCGCTGGTGTAGACGGCGATGTCGCCATACTTCTGCCGCGCCTGCGCCTCGGTAAGCCCAACCGCGCCGATCGGCGGGTGGCTGAACACGGCCGAGGGGATGCACGCATAGTCCACCGTGGTCGGCTTGCCGCCGAACACGGTATCGGCAAAGGCATGGCCCTCGCGGATCGCCACCGGGGTAAGCTGCACGCGGTTGGTCACGTCGCCGACTGCGTAGATGTGATCGACGCTCGTCTTCGAATATTCGTCGACCTTGATCGCGTTGTGGTCGTCCAGTTCCACGCCGACGTCCTTCAGCCCCAGCCCTTCGACATTGGGCACGCGGCCGGTGGCGAACATCACGCAATCTACCACCAGCGGCTCGTGGTTGGTCATGGTGACGGTCAGCGAGCCGCCGTCGTTCTTCTCGATGCCGCGGAAGTCCGCGTTGAAGCGGAAGTCGATGCCCTTGGCGAGCGAGATCTGCAGCAAACGGTCGCGAAGCTGCTCGTCATAGCCGCGCAGAAGCTGGTCGGACCGGTTGATCAGCGTCACCTTGGCGCCGAATTCGTTGAAGATGCCGGCGAATTCGTTGGCGATATAGCCGGCGCCGGCGATCAGGATGCGGCGTGGAATGGCGTCGAGGTGGAATGCCTCGTTGGACGTGATGCCCAGTTCGTGGCCAGGGCAGCTGGGCACGTGCGGACGCGCGCCGGTGGCGATCAGGATCACCTTGGCGGTCTTCTTCTCGCCGCTGGACAGGGTGATCTCATGCGGGCCGGTGATCACGGCACGCTCGTGGAAGATCTCCACCTTGTTGTTCGAAAGCGTCTGCGTGTAGAGCCCGTTCAGCCGGTCCACATCGCCCAGCACGTTGTCGCGCAGCTTCAGCCAGTCGAACTTCGCTTCCGGAATGTCCCAGCCGAAATGCTTGGCGTCTTCCAGATCCTCGGCGAAATGCGCGCCGTAGACCAGCATCTTCTTGGGCACGCAGCCGCGGATCACGCATGTGCCGCCGACCCGGAACTCCTCCGCCACCGCTACGCGCGCACCGTGCGATGCGGCAATGCGGCTGGCGCGTACGCCGCCCGATCCGGCGCCGATGGTGAAGAGATCATAGTCGAATTCGGACATGCGGCTTGCTCCTGTGCACCCGTCGCCTGAAAGGATGATGGGGGCGTTATCTTTTGCGGGGCGCATATGGGGCATGGGCACGCGGATTGCCAACGGGTCATTTGCGACTGACCTGCTTCCCCCTCGAAACCACTTCAAATCGGATCGTCGAAATCCGCTCTCTGCTGGGCGCAGAGTCATTGTCAACTTTTTTGGTTGAGTTATAGAAAGCCATGTCGCCCGCCGCTTCCCCCGATCCCCTTGCCGGCGGGCGCCCCTTTTGGGAGAAGATTGATGGCACAGACGCAAACCCCTGCAGCGCCTGCCGAAAAGCCTCTCATCCTGCTCATCCCCGGCCTTGACGGGAGCGGCGCCGGCCACTGGCAACGCCGCTGGGCGGACGAGATGGAGGATGCCCAGATGGTCGACCTTGGCCTATGGGAAAAGCCGCATCGCAACACCTGGATCAACCGCCTGAACCTGTCCGTACAGCGCGCCGGACGGCCGGTGGTGCTGGTGGCGCACAGCCTGGGCTGCCTGCTGACGGCATGGTGGGCGAAGTTCGAACAACCCGGCTGGTCCAGCCCGGTGATCGGCGCGCTGCTGGTCGCCCCGCCGGAAGTGGACTTCTTCCCGCGCGACGATCGGCTCAACGGCTTCGCACCGACGCCGGCCGACGCCCTGCCCTTCCCCTCCATTCTGGTCGCTAGCCGCAACGATCCGTGGATCGGCTTTCCCACCGCCAAGCTGCTGGCGCGGCAATGGGGCAGCCAGTTCGAGGATGCGGGCGATGCCGGCCACATCAATGCCGATTCGAAGATCGGCAGCTGGGAAGACGGCAAGCGCCTGCTGCATCGCCTGATGAACACGCGGCCGTCGGAAACCGCGCCGCACGTCCCCACGCATGGAGACTGGTCGGAAGGGCTCGAATACCGCTCCTGATACCTATTCTCGCCGCCGGGGATCACTGCATTCCCGGCGGCTTTGCCTTCAGCGCAGCGTCAGGCGCCAGGTGCCCATCAGGCGCACATCCCCACCATCGGCGCGCGCGGCAGCGGCAAGCCGCAATTGCGACGCCTCCCCACCCTTCTCGAACCCGAAGGTCAGCAGCGGATCGATGCCGCCCGAAAAATCCACCTTGCGCGCGCCGAAGACCAGCGAACGGCTCAGCAGGTCGTAGCCGGTAGCCAGCGTATAAGTCCCCTGCCCGGCGATCACCGTCAAAGGCTGCGCCAGACCGAACCGCAGCACGCCGCCGCCGCGCAAGCGATGGCTGGCAGTGAGGCCAAAGCGCGTGGTCGCCAGGGTACCGGCGTGGGTCAGCAGCATGTCTTGCGCCAGCTTTAGCTGCGTTCCGCCAAGGCTGGCATAGCCGGACAGGCCCCATCCTCCGGCCAGTTCCATTTCGTGCGCCGCCTCTATGAAGGCTGTCGTCGCACCGTCGCCCAAACGCAGCGCGCCATCGCCGGTGGGCGTGCCGAAGACGGCGCCCTGCTCGTCGATCACGCCGGCCTTGAAGCTGGTGCGATGCTTTCGCCAGCTCACCACGGTTCCAGCGGCACGCAGGGAGGCGCGGCCGGAGGTCAGGTTTACCTGCTCGGATCCGCCCACAACGGAGATTCCCAGCCTGCCGCCGGCCAGCGGATGCTCGGCGCCGAAGGCCATGTCCGCCAGCGGCGAATAGGCAAAGGCAGCGTCCGAACTGGGGGCCAGCCCCACGAATTCGGGCGAGACGGCATCGATGGAATGGAGGGACGCGGTCAGCCATGTCGATCCGGTGCGGACGGCCAGTTCACCGCTGGTCAGCAACCCGCGCACCTCCCCCGCGCCCGGCCCTTCGCGCAGCGCCGAAAAGCCCATGCTGGCCTGAAGCCCGTCACTCTCGAAATGGCTGCTGCCAGCGCGGGCCTGCACATCAACCTGCCGCTCCATGCTGCGCGGTGCTTCGCTCAGCTTGCCGACAAGGCCGGAAAGGTCGCCGGTGAAATCGCGTCCGAAAGCGTCCAGCACGGTTACGGACGACAAGGCCTTGGTCTTGATCCCGGTCGTGCCGATCGCGCCGGGCGCCAGCAGCGTCGCAGTGCTCGCGGCCGTCGTCACCGTGCCGTTGGACAGGGTGGGATTGACCGGCGACAGGGCGGCCTGAACATCGACCAGACCGTGCCCGTAGATCGGATCGACACCGGGAGCGCCAATATCACGCGCCGTTGAAAGGATCACCTGCCCGGCCTGCACGCCGGTCAATTGCGGCCACTTCGAAAGGATCAGCGCGGCCAGCCCGGAAACCTGCGGCGCCGCCGCGCTGGTGCCGGAAAACCAGACATAACTGCCGTCCACTGCCTGCGATGCATTGGTGCCCATAGCGGAGACGCAGTGATCCATCACCGTCGCGCCGCACTGGTTCGAATAATCGGTCAGTTCGTAACTGGTCTGCGTGCCTTCCAGCGCCACCACGAAGAGCCAGCCATCCCGGTTGGCACTGTTGACGTCCAGATAATTCGCGGCATTGGCTTCGCTGTCATTGCCGGCCGCATTGACGAACAGCCCGCCCGTGGCGACGTACCGCGCCACCGCCTGTGACCAATAGGCACTGGGCAACGAGGAATCGGCCTTCGCGATCGAGGCATTGACTACTTTGACCCCGTTCTGGCCCGCATAGTCGAGCGCTTCGGCCATGTGGATGCCCAGCGTCTCGGCCTTGTCGACATCGGTTTCGTCAAGGTCCACGGCGCTGATGCGCAAGGCCACGATTTTCGCGTCGGGCGCGATGCCCTGCACGCCGGAACCATCGTTACGCGCGGCGATCACGCTGGCGACCATGGTGCCATGATCGGACCAGTCATCACCCACCACATTGCGGGTGGTAGTGACCCCGTTCTGTGTGACCGTGCCGAAATCCCGGCTGAGCGAGGATATCTGCCCGGACAGTTCGGAGACGGTCTTCACCCCATCGTCCAGCACGCCGACCAGCACGTTCTGGCCGGTATAGCCAGCATCCAGCGCATAGAGCGCGTTCACATACTCGAACGAGACGTAGTTGCGCCGGTACTCCATGTCGTCGTTGGCCGATCGCTTGGATTGCTGCGAGGCCGGCGTGATGACGTAACCCGCCGGCGGCGTGCTGCCGGATGAAGGCGTCGGAGTGGGCGTGGGCGTGGGCGTCGGAGTTGGGGTAGGCGTCGGAGTTGGAGTGGGTGTCGGGGTGGGCGTTGGCGTTGGCGTAGGTGTCGGCGTCGAACTGACCCCACCGCCGCCTCCGCAGCCCGTCACGGCAAGCGCCAGCAGGCTCGCCGCCGCCACGCGGTGCCACGCCCGCATGCTTGGGCGCGCCGGCCTGTCTTGCGTTCCTGCACCCGCGTTTCCGCCCGCCATTGCCCGCCATTCCCCGTGATACATCCGGGGTGGCCATGCCTTGCCGGCACGCCAGCCCGGCGTTGTCCCTATGGGGGCATTATAGCGCAGGAAGCCCTAATCCGGGCTACCGCGCCCCCGCCGTATTCCTGCGGAGGCGCGGTTCGGTTCGAGCCCTCACTTTGGGGCCTTATTTCAGGATTTTACTTGATGCCGGCAAGTTCCAGAAGCGCCTCGGTCGACGGATCGAACGCGGTGTTGCCCTGTTCGATCTGCTTGGCGATTTCCTTGCCCAGTTCGACGCCGAACTGGTCGAAGGGATTGATCCCCAGCAGCACGGCATTGGCGAACGTGCGATGCTCATGGAAAGCGACCAGCGCACCGAAGGTGGCCGGGCTCACTTCGTCCAGCAGGATCGTCGCCGAAGGACGGTCGCCCGGGTAGGCGCGGGCGGGATCCTCGCTAGGCTTGCCCGCCATCAGCGCGGCGCCCTGTGCGAAGCAGTTGGACAGCAGGATGCGGTGGTGCGCGGGGTTCAGGTCGTCGCCCGGCCCGATCGCGGCAATGAAGTCGACGGGTACAAGGTTGGTGCCCTGATGCAGCAGCTGGAACACCGCGTGCTGCGCATCGGTCCCCACGCCGCCCCAGGTGATCGGCGCGGTCGGCCCGTCGACCGGCGAACCGTCCACCTTCACGCTCTTGCCGTTCGATTCCATTTCCAGCTGCTGGAGATAGTCCGGCAGCAGCTTCAGCCGCTCGTCATAGGCGAAGACGGCGCGCGTCTGGCAGCCGCGCAGACGGGTGTAGTACTGGTCGGCAAAAGCGGCGCGCAGCGGCAGGTTCGCAAGCCCATCGGTATCGCGGAAATGCGCGTCCATCGCGGCGGCACCGTCCAGAAACTCGGCGAAGTCCGGCCAGCCCAGAGCCATGGCCACCGGGAACCCGATAGAGGACCACAGCGAATAGCGGCCGCCCACGCTTTCCGAGAACGGCAGGATGCGGGTTTCGTCCACGCCCCATTCGATCGCCTTGTCCGGCGCGGCGGTCAGCGCGACGACGCGGCCGTAAGGATCCTCCACGCCGTTCTCGCGCAGCCAGGCGATGGCGCTTTCGGCGTTGGTCATCGTCTCGATCGTGGTGAAGGTCTTGGAGGCGACCGCCAGCATCGTCGTCGCCGGATCGCACTTGGCAAAGGCCGCTTCCAACGCGCAGCCGTCGATGTTGGAGACGACCTGCACGTTCACCATGGCACCATCGCGCGCCAGCGCATCGATCGCTAGCGCCGGGCCCAGCGCCGAACCGCCGATGCCGATGTGGATCAGGTGCTTCACCTCACCCATGGCGCCGCGATGGATGGCCTCCACGATAGCGGCCATGCGGTGGTGGTATTCGGCGGCGAGAGCGACGCTTTCCTCATTGCCAACGCCGCGCTGGGCGGTGTGCTCTGCGGCGCGGCCTTCGGTGGTGTTCACGATATCGCCGTTGAACAGCGCGGCGCGGCGGCCGTCGAAGTCCATCGCGGCGGCCAGTTCCTCGAACGCGGCAACGTGCTCAGCGTCAAGGTGCGTCTTCGACCAGTCGAAACGCATGCCGCAGTCGGCTTCGATATCGCTAGCCTCGAAATGGGTGGCGAATGTGGCAAGGCGGTCGGGATCGGCGGCAAAAAGCTGCGCCAGCGTGGGCTTGGGAAGGCCTTCCAGCTTGGTCCACAACGCTTTGCTCATGCCTTTGATTCCTTCATTTTGTACCGGCCCGATGTGCGGCCGAAATCGCGCGGCGCGTTATGCATCGCGGGCACGGCTTGGCCAAGGCCCATTGTTGCAGACCAATCCTGCGCGAAAGATGACGATTTTGGTCGATCCGGATGGCATATCCAGCGGGATTGCGCTTGACGGAAGCGTGCGCGCACAACAAGGGTTCGCCTCATGAGCGAAACCGACACTGCGGCTCCGGCCCCGTCATCCGCAACCCCGGCAAACAGCACCGGCCAGTCTCCACCGACCGCGCGCGACAAACACTCCGGCAAGCCCGCCAAGAAGGACGAAAGCTTCATCGCTTTCCTGTTCTGGCTGGTGCTGGGCGTGGTGGTGCTGCGCAGCTTCATCATTTCGCCGTTCAACATTCCCAGCGAATCGATGCTGCCGCGCCTGCTGAACGGGGACTATCTGTTCGCGTCGAAGTGGTCCTACGGCTATTCGAAGTACTCGCTGCCCTTCAGCGTGCCGCTGATCCCGGGCCGCATCTTCGCAAGCCAGCCCGAGCGCGGCGACGTGGCGATCTTCAAGGCGCCGCCGGGCAACGACGTGGACTACATCAAGCGCGTGATCGGCCTGCCGGGTGACGAGATCCAGGTGAAGGGCGGACAGGTCTGGCTGAACGGCAAGCCGGTGCCGCGCGTGAAGCAGCCCGATTTCGTGCTGCCGGTAACGCCCAACACCCATTGCTACGCCCCCGAATTCGAAGGCACCGACGCCAAGGGCGCTCCGGTCTGCAACTATCCGCAGTACCGCGAGACGCTGCCGAACGGTAAGAGCTACAACGTGCTCGACCTGGGCCGCACGCCGCAGGACGATACCGGCGTCTACGTCGTGCCCGAAGGCCACATGTTCATGATGGGCGACAACCGCGACAACTCGCTGGACAGCCGCTTCCCCGCCGTCGAAGGCGCGGGCATCGGCATCGTCCCGCAAGACAACCTCGTCGGCAAGGCGGCGGTGATGATGTTCTCCACCGACGGTTCGGCGAACTGGTTCCTGCCGTGGACGTGGTTCACCGCCGCGCGCTGGAGCCGTATCGGGAGCGTTATCTGAGTGATTGACGCGCAGGATCGCGCCTTCATCGCCGCAGTATCGGGGGCAGAGCCCGCCGATGAAGCCCTGTGGGCCGCCGCACTTACCCACGGCAGCACCGGCGAGAAGCGCAATTACGAACGACTGGAATTCCTCGGCGACCGGGTGCTTGGGCTCTCGGTCGCCGAATGGCTCTATCAGAACAGCGAAGAGGCCGAAGGCCGCCTTTCGCAGCGCCTGAACGCGCTGGTCGCCCGCACCACCTGCGCGCAAGTGGCGCGCGGGATCGACCTTGGCCCGCGCATGCGCCTGGGCAAGCAGGCGCGCGACGATGGCGGGCAGGACAGCGACAATATTCTGGGTGACGTGATGGAAGCGCTGATCGGCGCCTGCTTCATCGAACACGGCTTCGAAGCGGCACGCGCCATGGTGCGCACGCTCTGGGCCGAGGCGATGCAGGGCAAGGCCGGCAAGCGCAAGCATCCCAAGTCCGCCCTTCAGGAATGGGCCGCCGGCAACCGCCGCCGGATGCCCGAATACAAGCTGGTCGAGCGCTCCGGCCCCGACCATGCCTCTCAGTTCACTGTAGAGGTTACCATTCACAACGTCGGCTCGGCGCGGGCAATCGCGAATTCCAAGCAGGATGCCGAAACACGCGCCGCCGAGGAATTCATGAGGAAATTCGGATGACCGAGTCATGCGGTCTCGTCGCCGTGATCGGTGCGCCCAACGCGGGCAAGTCGACACTGGTCAACGCACTGGTCGGCCAGAAGGTCGCCATCACTTCGGCCAAGGCCCAGACCACCCGCGCGCGCCTGCTGGGCATCGCGCTGGAAGGGACCACGCAGATCATCCTGGCGGACACACCGGGCATCTTCGCGCCCCGGCGCCGGCTTGACCGCGCGATGGTCTCCGCCGCCTGGGAAGGCGCGCAGGAGGCCGATGCGGTGCTGCTGGTGGTGGACCCGATCAAGAAGCGCCGGCACGAGCTGGAACCGCTGCTGGAAACGCTGGCCACCCGCCCCGAACGCAAGATCCTGGTGATCAACAAGGTCGATGCCGGCGCCAAGGAACCGCTGCTGGTGCTGGCGCAGGAACTGACCGGCAAAGTCCAGTTCGACGAGGTGTTCTTCGTCTCCGCCCTTTCCGGTGACGGCGTGCCCGAACTGAAGGCGCATCTGGCCAAGCTGATGCCCGAAGGCCCCTGGCATTATCCCGAGGATCAGGTTTCCGACGCCAGCGAGCGTCTGCTGGCCTGCGAAATCACGCGCGAGCAACTCTACCGCCAGCTGCACGAGGAACTGCCCTACGACGCCGCCGTGCGGCCGGAGGCTTACGAGCAGCGCAAGGACGGTTCGGTGGAGATCCGCCAGCAGATCGTCGTCACCCGCGACAACCAGCGCGCCATCGTGCTGGGCAAGGGCGGCGCCAAGATCAAGGCGATCGGCGAGGCTGCACGCAAGGAACTGACCGAAGTGCTGGGCCAGAAGGTGCACTTGTTCCTGCACGTGAAGGTTGAGGAAAACTGGGCCGACGCGCGCGATCTCTACGAAGAAATCGGGCTGGACTGGGTGAAGTAATGCCCAGCATCCGGTTTTCCACGCTCGCCGCGACGGCGATCGCACTCTGCTGCGCGGCGCCTGTCACGCAGGCACGCGCGGATGCGGATGTCGTCTCGTCCGTAGACGATACGCTGGCCGGCCAGCGCTACGTCGCCATCGGTTCGTCGTTCGCGGCGGGGCCGATGCTGCCGCCCGCCAAGCCTGGCGGCCCGGCCCGCTGCGGCCAGAGCATGAGCAACTATCCCACGCTGCTGTCCGAATACTTCGGCATGGTGTTGACGGACCGCTCCTGCTCGGGCGCGACGACGGACAATGTGCTGGGGCCGTGGGGCGACATTCCGCCACAGATCAACGCAGTAACGTCGCAGACGCGCCTCGTCACGCTCACCATCGGCGGCAACGACCTCAACTACGTCGGCAACCTGTTCAACGCCACTTGCGCCTACCGCGCGAAGCAGTCGCTGGCGGCCGGCGGCAAACCGCGCCCCTGCGCGGCGGTGAAGGTGCCGACCGAATACGACTACGCGCGCGACGAGATGCAGCTGATGGAGATCGCGCGGCGCATCCGCACGCAGGCACCGCGCGCCCGCATCGTCTTCGTCCAATACCTGACGCCGCTGCCGGCGCCGGGCAAGCTCTGCGCGGATACCCCGATCAGCGAGGAACACGCCGCGATCATCCGCCAGATCGGCGTGCGCCTTGCCGACATCACCACCCGCGTCGCCTCCGCGAACGGGGCCTTGGTGGTGAGCATGAACCAAAGCTCCGCCACGCATACGCCCTGCGATACCGTGCCGTGGCTGATCGGCTCTCCGGAGGGGTATGACGGCAGGCTGGGCCTGCAGTGGCACCTCAATTTCGCGGGCATGGAAGCGACCGCCAACGACATCGCCTGGTGGCTGACGCGCACCGGGGTCAAACCGGTGAAGCCCAATCTGCCGCAAGTCGTGGCTCCGCCCCCTGCCCCGCTGGTCACGCCGCCGCCGGTTCCGGCGCCGACCGCCAAGCCGGTTGCCAAGCCCGTTCCCACACCGACCGGCACCGGAACGCGTAACCGCCGTTAAGGTGCCTTCGGCGCCTGCTCCGCCAGCCTCCACCGTGCGAGGCTGGCGAGAGCGGCCACGCCGGCCAGCACTGCGCAGGCCAGCATCGGCACCGGCCCCTCTCCCAGCCCCAGCGACAGGGTAACCCCCACCAACGCCGCGCCCAGCGTCTGCCCGAACAGCCGCCCCGTCGCCAGCAGTCCGCCCGCTGCCGCCGCGCGTTCTCGCGGCGAATTGCCCACGATCATGCGCGCGTTGGGGGAGAAGAACAGCGAAAAGCCCAGCGCGGCGACCACCAGCCGCCATGCCACGTCGAATGCACCCGCATGGCTTGGCAGAAAGGCCATGAAACACAGGCCGGCAACCGCGATCGCCATGCCCACCAGCCCCATGATCGAGGGCGATGCATGGTCGGACAGCCAACCGGCGATGGGCGCCACCACCAGCATCGTCAGCGGGAACGGCAGCACCATCAGCCCCACTTCCTGCGGCGTGTAACCCATGCCCTGCTCCAGCCGGAACGGCAGCGCCACGATCAGCGCGGCCGACCCGACAAACGCCGCCACCGCCGCGACCGTGGACAGGCCGATGGCCGGCATCGCCAGCAGGTCCACCGGAAACACCGGGCTGGCCTGTCGCCGCTCCCGCCACGCCAAGGCCAGCGCAGAGCCCAGCCCGGCGAGTGCGATTGCAATGCCCACGGCCACCCTGCCGCCATGTGCGGCCATCTCGATCCCGCCGATGAGCATGGCAAAGCTGGCCGCGCTCCACAGGCCGGAACGCCAGTCGAACGGGGTCTTGCCCGGCTGGGGATCGGGCAGGAAGCGCCCGATCAGCAGCGAGATCGCCGCCAGCGGCACTGCCGCCACGAAGACCCAGCGCCAGTCGGCATCGGCCACGATCAGCCCGCCCAGCACCGGCGCCACGGCGTTGGAACTGGCCACGATCACCGAATTGATGCCCAGCCCGCTGCCCAGACTGGCCTTCGAATAGATCTGGCGGATCAGCGCCGCCGAAACGCTCATCGCCATGCCGGCACCAAACGCCTGCCCGGCGCGGACAATCAGCAGCACGGGTAGCGAATGCGCGAGAAAGGCCAATGCGGACGCGGCCATGAAGATCAGCTGGCCGAACTGGTAGACGCGCCGCAGCCCCAGCCGCTCGCCCAGATTGGCGAAAGGCAGCAGCGCCATGACCATGACCAGTTGGTAGACGGTGACGACATTGACCACCATGCCCTGCTCCACGCCCAAATCGCGGGCGATGGTAGGCAGCGCGACATTGGCGATCGTGCCGTCCAGCACGAACAGCGCGGTGCCGAATGAGATCGCAACGATCGCCCAGAGGCGCCGCGGCATCGGCAGGCCGGGATCGATCTCTGCCGCATGGCCGGTTCCGGCTGAGGTATTGGCCACGGGGGCCGGCTCGTCATCTCGCGCTTGCAACATCAATCGACCAACACCCCTCAGCCGGATTCGTCGCAAGTCCGGCATGGTAAGAAATTGTCGCAGGGCATCGCGTGAAAGCAAGCCGATGATGTGGCGGCCCGGCATGCCGCTGGATACCTGCCTCATGCGCAATCAACGATGAGCAAGGCGGACGCTCGGCCGGGTCGGGCAGACTGGCCGCGAAGGAAGCGGCTGGCCGAGAAGTTATTGCCACGGTGCATGGCGTAACTCTCGGCACTCGCAAATACGGTCTATCGCCTCACGAACTGAGTTCCGTGAGGCGATAGACCGGCGTTTTCAGCGTGCTTTGGCGATGGAGAAGCCGTGCTGGCGCGCGGCATCCTTCGTCGATTCCTCGGTGCGGTTCAGAGCCTTGGCGATCTCCTTCAGACCCTTGCCCTTTCCGGCAAGGGTCTGAAGCTTCTGCAGCTCTTCGGGCTTCCAGGGCTGCTTGTGCTTGGCGATCTTGTCGCTCATTCGGCCGCCTCCTTCTTCGCCGCCTTCTTGGCCGGAGCCTTCTTGGCGGCGGGCTTCTTCTCCACCGTCTTGGCAGCGCCGTCCTTCTTCGCAGCAGCCTTCTTCGGCGCCGCCTTCTTGGCGGGGGCCTTCTTCTTGCCCTTCGCCGGGCCCTTGGCGGCCTTGGCGTCAATCAGGGCAATTGCCTGCTCGGCCGTCAGGTCCTCGGGCTTCTGGTCTCGCGGCAGGGTGGCGTTGGTGGTGCCGTCGGTCACATAGGGGCCATAGCGGCCCGCCATGACCTTAATCTCCCCGGCCGAAGTCGGGTGAGCGCCCAGCACCTTGATCGGTTCCGCCTTGGCCCGCGCGCCGGCACCGCCACGGTTGGCGGCATCGGCCAGCATCGATACGGCGGCATTCATGCCCGTCTCGAACACTTCGGCAGTGTTGCGCAGGCGCGCGTACTTGCCGTCATGCGCCAGATAGGGGCCATAGCGGCCGATGCTGGCGGTAATGTCGTTGCCCGTCTCCGGGTGCGGGCCGATGGTGCGCGGCAAGCTCAGCAGCTTGATGCCCCATTCCAGCGTCAGTTCGTCGATGTCCTTCGGGATGGACGCGCGCTTGGCCTCCTTGCCTTCGCCCAGCTGGATATAGGGACCGAAGCGGCCGGTGCGGCGGACGATCTCCAGCCCGGTTTCCGGATCCTTGCCCAGCGCCTCATCCTCGCCGCCGCCATCGGCGCTGCCGCCGGGCTGCGCGAACTTGCGCGTGTACTTGCACTCCGGATAGTTCGAGCAGGCGACGAAGGCGCCATAACGACCACCGCGCAGCGAGAGACGACCCTCACCGCACTTCGGGCACAGGCGCGGATCGCTGCCGTCGGCCTTGGGCGGGAACAGGTAGTCAGACAGGAACTCGTCCAGCGCCTCGGTCACTTCCGAGGGCTTCTTCTCCATCACTTCGTCCGACTTCGGCTTGAAGTCGCGCCAGAAGGCTTCGAGCAGCGCCTTCCATTCCTGACGGCCACCCGAAACGTCGTCGAGTTCGTCTTCCATGCCCGCCGTGAATTCGTAGGCGACGTAGCGCTGGAAGAAGCGTTCGAGGAACGAGGTCAGCAGACGGCCCGATTCCTCGGCGAAGAAGCGGTTCTTCTCAGTGCGGACGTAGTTGCGGTCCTTGATGACCTGGATCGTCGCGGCGTAAGTCGACGGGCGACCGATGCCGAGTTCTTCCAGACGCTTCACCAGGCTCGCTTCCGAATAGCGCGGCGGCGGCTGGGTGAAGTGCTGTTCGGCGTTCACGTCCTTCTTCGCGGGCATATCGCCCGACTTCATGAAGGGCAGCAGACCCGAATCGTCGTCATCCGATTTGTTGTCCTGACCTTCCTCGTACACCGCGAGGAAGCCCGGGAACTTCACGACCTGGCCAGTCGCGCGCAGTTCGTGCTGGCCGGTGCCGTCGCGCAGGGTGACGGTGGTGCGCTCCAGCGCGGCGGAGGCCATCTGGCTGGCCATCGCGCGCTTGAAGATCAGGTCGTAGAGGCGTGCCTCGTCACCCGAACCGTAACGGTCCTTAGTGAAGTCGGTCGGGCGAATCGCTTCGTGCGCTTCCTGCGCGTTCTTCGCCTTGGTTTCGTAGTGGCGCGACTTTTCGGGCAGATAGTGGCCAGAGAAGCGATCGGTGATCGCCGCGCGTGCCGCCGAGATGGCGCTGGGATCCATCTGCACGCCGTCGGTACGCATGTAAGTGATCGCGCCCGCTTCGTAGAGCGTCTGCGCCACACGCATCGTCTGGCTGGCCGAGAAGCCCAGCTTGCGCGAGGCTTCCTGCTGCAGGGTCGAGGTGGTGAACGGCGGCTGCGGGTTGCGGCGGTGCGGCTTGGTTTCCACCGTCTCGACGCGGAAGGCGCCGTTCTCGACAGCGGCCTTGGCACGCAGGGCCGTGCCTTCGTCGCCGATGCTCAGGCGGTCCAGCTTCTGGCCGTCGAACGTCACCAGACGGGTGGTGAAATCGGTGCCGTCATGCGCCATCTGCGCGGTGACGGACCAGTATTCCTGCGGCGTGAATGCCTCGATCTCGCGCTCGCGGTCGACGATCAGGCGCAGCGCCACCGACTGTACGCGGCCGGCCGACTTGGCGCCCGGCAACTTGCGCCAGAGCACCGGCGAGAGCGTGAAGCCGAACAGATAGTCCAGCGCGCGGCGGGCAAGGTAGGCGTCGATCAGGTCCTGATCCAGCTCACGCGGCTGGGTCATCGCCTTGGTGACGGTTTCCTTGGTGATGGCGTTGAAGGTAACGCGCTGCACGTCCTTCGGCAGCGCCCGGCGCTTGGCCAGCAGTTCCTTCACGTGCCACGAAATCGCCTCACCCTCGCGATCAGGGTCAGTCGCTAGGATCAGGCGGTCGGCTTCCTTGGCCGCGTCGGTGATGGCCTTCACCTGGCGCTGCTTGTCGCCGTAAAGTTCCCAATCCATCTCGAAACCCTCGTCCGGACGGACCGAGCCGTCTTTCGGCGGCAGGTCGCGGACGTGGCCATAGCTGGCGAGGACCTTGTAGTCCTTGCCCAGGTACTTCTCGATGGTCTTCGCCTTGGCCGGCGATTCTACGATGACTAGCTGCATTCGTTACTCTTATAGCCCCTACGCGCGCGCTCCCACGCGGGCGCATGTGTGTACACGCATAGGGTGGGAAGCTTTGGGGGGCTTCGTCAAGCACCCCAATGCGACAAAGGCATGTCAGGGAGGATCGGCCAGCGCAAGGCCGCAACCCGGCACGTAGACAGCCTTCCACATCGGTGGTCAGGCAAAGACGTCCTCTTCAGCCCCGGAATGTTCGAGCACCAGTGCGAAAAGCGCCGCGCTAGTGCAGATTCCCAGGCTCGACGCCAGATACTGGATTGTCGCCTGAAGCAGGAGGATACCGGCGCCCAACAGGCTGAAGTTCCCTGCCACGTCCATCCTGCCGTTGAGACCCAGATTCAGGCTGACAGCCAACATACCCGCCGAAATGGGGATCATGATGGCTGCCAACACAAGGATCCACAGGCAATAGAACCCCACGATAGTCCACTGGCGCGATTTGGTCAGCGCCCAGCTTTCCCGCATCGCATCCACAACGCCGACGCCGCGACCGATGATGAGCTGCGGAGCGACGGACCATCGCGCCATAAGCAGCAGACCCGGCACGATCAGCAGCATCAGGCCGATGACGCCGCACAGCACCATGACAATGCTGCCGAAAATGCTGGCAAAAAGGAGTGCCACCGAGCGAGACACGGTCGCAAGGCCGAGATTTTCGAGCACTTTCCAAAGCATGATATAGTTGGCGACGGTGGCCATCCCACCCGAGATCAGGTTCACCGCCAAGCCCCCGCCGAGCAGCTTGGCAGGATCACCAGCGGTAAGTCCGGCAGCCAGATGCACTCCGTTTGTCGCAAGCGCGAGAACCACGGCGTAAACCGCCAAAATTCGCCAATTTGCCCTGAATATCGAAAAGGTCTCAGCGAAGATGTCGCCTACCGTGAAGGCGCGTCGATAAGTGCTCAAGATTACCCCCTGCTTATTCGATCCTGATGCCTGCTGAACAATGGCCCCTACAGCAAGCCTGCTACTATTTTGTAATCGCCCTCGCCCCGAACCTCAGGCCAGGCTCACCCTGCCGCCCGCATGGCGCAAAAGTCGACCCGCGATCTCCAGTTCGAGTAGTTCCATTTGCACCGCAGACGGACTCGCCCCCGACTGGCGGATCAGTTCATCGACCGCGATGGGCGCAGTGGAGAGCATTTCCGCGATGCCGGAGGATGCCCCCGCTTCTTCCATCAGCGGTGCCCAGCCGGGCGGCTCTTCCCGAAAGGTGGAGCGCGGCACGCCATCGAAATGGGTGATCAGCTCGATCACGTCCTCCACCGACTGCACCAACACCGCCCCGTCGCGGATCAACTGGTTGCAGCCGCGCGAACGCGGATCGAGCGGCGAACCGGGCACGGCCATGACCTCTCGCCCCATCTCCCCCGCAAGCCGCGCGGTGATCAGCGAGCCGGACTTGGGCGCTGCCTCCACCACCACGGTGCCGGCCGAAAGCCCGGCGATGATGCGGTTGCGGGTGGGAAAGTGGCGCGCCAGCGGCTCGGTACCGGGCGGCTGTTCGGCCAGCAGCAGGCCCTCGGCGGCGATGCGTTCCTGCAATTCGCCATGTTCGGGCGGGTATGTCACGTCGATCCCGCTGGCGATCACGCCGATGGTCGCACCTCCGGCCAGCGCGCCCTGATGTGCGGCTCCGTCGATCCCACGGGCAAGGCCCGAGACGACGATGTAGCCAGCCTCGGCCAACTCTTGCGACAGCGTGCGCGCCAGCCGCACCGCCCCTGCAGAGGCATTGCGCGCGCCCACCATGGCGACGCAGGGCTTGGCTAGCAGCGCCGTATCGCCGCGCAGCGTCAGGATGGGTGGAGCGCCCTCGCTCTGCGCGAGCAGGCGCGGATAGTCGGGTGAATCGTGGAACAGATAACTGGCGCCGGCCTTGCGGATGCGGGCCACTTCGGCCTCCACCACCCGCTCCGCCGCGGGCTGGTAACGGCGCCCGGCGCGTCCGGCCAGTTCGGGCAAGGCCTCGATCGCGGCCACCGCGTTGCCGCAGCGGGCCAGCAACTGGCGGTAGGTGACAGGCCCGACATTGGGCGAGCGCAGCAGGCGAATGCGCGCGAAAGCCTCGTCCTGCGAGATTTTGGCTTGGCTGTCCCCCTCCGCCAGACTCACGGTTTCTTGCCGCTCCCGATCCGGGGCTCGGTGCCGGCGCGAAGGCGGCCGATGTTCTCGCGATGCAGGAAGATCACAATCACGGCGATCACGGCCAGTACTGCTGCCGCCTGCGTCTCACCCAACAGGAATGCGGCGATCGGCGCGATCACGGCCGCGGTCATGCCGGCGACCGAGCTGATCCGCACGATCAGCAGCAGCCCGATCCACGTCAGCGCGTAAGCCAGCCCCACCGGCCAGGCGAGGCCGAACGCCACGCCGGCCATCGTGGCAACGCCCTTGCCGCCCTTGAAGCGCAGCCAGATCGGGAAGCAATGGCCAAGGAAAGCGCCCAGCGCGCCGAGCCAGGCGAAACCCGGCCAGAAATGCGCGGCGATCAGCACGGCGGCCAGGCCCTTCAGCAGATCCAGCAGCAGCGTGGCCGCGGCAAGGCCCTTGCGGCCGGTGCGCAGGACGTTGGTGGCGCCGATATTGCCGGAGCCGATCGAGCGCAAATCGCCGCCCCCCGCGATTCGCGTGAGGAGCAGGCCAAAGGGGATGGAACCGAGCGCGTAGCCGATAACGAGGGGAAGAATCCAATTCATGCGCGGTCTCTTAGCCGCTCCGGCGGGCAAGGCGAAGCCACTTGCAGCATTCGACATTGCCCTTCCCGCCCAGACACGGTTAACAGTGTGCAAGGTACAGGGAAAAACGATGCCTTCCGAAAATTCCGCCGTGTTGACCGCCCATCAGGTCGACCCCGCCGCACCGATCCTGGTCTTCGATTCGGGTGTTGGCGGGCTTACCGTGCTTTCCGCCCTGCGCGACGTGCTGCCGCAGGCGCCCGTGATCTATGCGGCGGATACGGCGGGCCTCCCCTATGGCACCAAGACCGAGGCGCAGATCGCCGCACGTGTGGCCGGGTTGCTGGGCCGGATGACCGAACGCTTCGCCCCGCGCCTTGTCTGCATTGCCTGCAACACCGCCTCCACCATCGCGCTGGGCATGGTGCGTGAAGTGCTGGAGGTGCCCATCGTCGGCACGGTTCCCGCGATCAAGCCTGCCGCGGCGATGACGCGCACCGGCACGATCGGCCTCCTGGGCACGGAGGCCACCATCCGGCAGGCCTATGTGGACCGGCTGGAACAGGAATTCGCCGCCGACAAGCGCCTGCTGCGCCACGGCGCACCCGAACTGGTGGAAGCCGCCGAAGCCAAGCTGCGCGGCGAGCGTGTCGATCCCGCCGCCATCCGCCGCGCCGCAGAGACGCTGCGATCGATGCCCGGCGGCGCGGATATCGACACGGTGGTTCTTGCCTGCACCCACTTCCCATTGCTGGAGGAAGAACTGGCCGAGGCATTCGGGCCCGGCGTCTCCTTCGTCCACGGGGCGCAGGGCATCGCCCGTCAGGTCGCTCGGTTGACTGAGGGGCAGCCCTATGCCCGCCTCGTTCCCGACCGCGCGCTGTTCACCGGCCCGGCGGGTCAGGCGGCGGCCTATGAGGCCGCCCTCGCCGATTATGGGCTGGAGCAAGGCGGCCGGTTTTGACGCCGCGCCTCAACGTTTTCCTGCTTTTCCTTCTCGTGCTGTTCGGGCTGCCGCTCTACTGGTTCCAGTTCGATGCCAGCGCGCCCGACGCCCGGCCCAAGCCGCTGGATATCGAGCAACTCCGCACGCTGGCCCATGCGGAAAAGGGGCAGCGCCCGAGCGAAATCCGCCACGAACTGATCGGCACGCGCATTTCGCTGCACAACCGATTGGCCGCAGGCACTGGATTGCGGCCGATGCGCATCGGCGTGCGGGCCTATCAACTGCTTGTTCCGGGTGCGCCGCCCATCCTTATCGACGCCGGCACGACACGCGAACTGGCGGCGGAAGCCGGCGTCCGCGATTTCGACGAGGCCGCGCAAGCCCGTGTCGATCATGAGGTCGCGCAAGCCGCCGTGCGACTGCACTTGCTAAACGGCCCAATCCACAGCGGCAATCCTGCGATCCGGTCGCTTCACGCCATGCCCTTGCCGGACTTTTCCGACGGTCTCCCACACGCAGTCGCGCCTGGCGTCGTTGCGATACCTCAGTCCGGGCTGCCCGACGCACCGATGATGGTCTTCGTGCAACTGGCCGATGGCCGCGAATTCCTGTTCACCGGCGACACTGCGCAAGTACCGGAAAGCTGGCAGTTAATCCGCCCCCCCGCACGCCGTCTTGCCGATATCGGCCATCCGGAGAAACGCACGGAAATCGCGTCGTGGTTGATGACGATCAAGGCGCTGCATGCCGCGACGCCGCATATGGTGATCGTCAGCGGGTACGATCCGGCGGCGCCCCAGGGCATCCCTCGGGGTTTCGTCCGCTCCTGACGATCGGGCCGGCAGGCAGGATGCGAAAAATTCGGCTGGGCGACCGTTTATTTCAAGCTGGTCCCGGGGCGATATCGATCACAGTAACTGATACAAGCGGCTGGTCAGGCTTCCAGCGATGCGGTATTGGCGCGCAACAACAGGTAGAAGCCTCTTACGGCCAGTGCAGGATAGAGCCCAGGTGAACTACGAGCATATTTTCGAACAGGCGATCGAACGCCTGCATTCCGAAGGTCGCTACCGCGTCTTCATCGATATCCTGCGCAACAAGGGCGCCTATCCCAACGCACGCTGCTTTGCCGGCCACAATGGGCCCAAGCCGATCACCGTCTGGTGCTCCAACGATTACCTTTCGATGGGCCAGCACCCCAAGGTGATCGAGGCGATGGAAGAGGCGTTGCACGACGTTGGCGCCGGCTCCGGCGGCACCCGCAACATCGGTGGCAACACGCACTATCACATCGAACTCGAGCAGGAACTGGCGGACCTTCACGGCAAGGAAGGCGCGCTGCTGTTCACGTCGGGCTATGTCTCGAACGACGCCACGCTCTCCACCCTCGCCAAGCTGCTGCCGGGCTGCGTGATCTTCTCGGACGAGCTGAACCACGCATCGATGATCGCCGGCATCCGCAATTCGGGCTGCGAGAAGAAGGTCTGGCGCCACAACGACCTCGAACATCTTGAGGAACTGCTGGCTGCCACCGATCCGAACCTGCCCAAGCTGGTGGCCTTCGAGTCGGTCTATTCGATGGACGGCGATATCGCGCCGATCCACGCGATCTGCGATCTGGCAGAGAAGTACAACGCCCTCACCTACATCGACGAAGTTCACGCCGTTGGCATGTACGGCCCGCGCGGCGGCGGCATTACCGACCGGGACGAGGCGGCGCATCGCATCAACATCATCGAAGGCACGCTGGGCAAGGCGTTCGGCGTGATGGGCGGCTATATCGCGGCCGACCAGAAGGTGATCGACTGCATCCGCAGCTATGCCCCCGGCTTCATCTTCACCACCTCGCTCTCGCCAGTACTGGTGGCGGGCGTGCTGGCCTCGGTAAAGCACCTCAAGAGCTCCAGCGCGGAGCGTGAGGCGCAGCAGCACTCGGCCTCCACGCTAAAGCAGATGTTCCGCGATGCGGGCCTGCCGGTGATGAACTCCACCACGCACATCGTGCCGCTGATGGTGGGCGATCCGGTCAAGGCCAAGAAGATCAGCGACATTCTGCTGGCCGAATATGGCGCCTATGTGCAGCCGATCAATTTCCCCACCGTGCCGCGCGGCACCGAACGCCTGCGCTTCACCCCCGGGCCGACGCATACCGAAGCGATGATGCGCGACCTGACCGACGCGCTCGTCGAGATCTGGGAACGGTTGGAAATGCGACTGGCGGCCTGACGCTTTCGCGCCTGCAATATATTCTTTGCATCGAAGGGCTCCACCGCAAGGTCGGAGCCCTTTTCATTTGGCCAAGGCACCCCAAGTTGCCTGCCGTCGCAGGTGCCGCTCGGCGCGCTCTCTCCCCCCCAACTGCGACGACATGACCGGAAGGACCCGCATGGCCAAGCTTTTCGAACCGACTTCCCTCGGCAAGCTCCCCCTCGCAAACCGCATCGTCATCGCGCCGATGTGCCAATATTCCGCGCAAGACGGCAAGATGACCGACTGGCACGTCCAGCATCTGGGCAACCTGTCCCAGTCGGGCGCGGCCATTCTCACCATCGAGGCGACCGCTGTCAGCCCCGAAGGCCGCATCTCCTACGCCGACGTCGGCCTGTGGGATGACGAGACCGAGGCGGCCATGGCCAAGGTCCTCGAATCCGTGCGCCGCTGGTCGGACATGCCCATCGCCATCCAGCTTGCGCATGCGGGTCGCAAGGCCAGCACCGCCAAGCCCTGGGACGGAGGCGGCCAGATCGCCCCTCAGGACGCGAACGGCTGGCAAACGGTCTCCGCATCGGACATCCCCTTCCTTCCGCATGAGAACGCGCCTGAGGCGCTCGACAAGGCCGGTCTCGCCCGCATCCGCGATGCCTTCGCCGATGCCGCCCGCCGCGCGGCCCGTCTGGGCATCGAGGCCGTGCAGCTTCACGGCGCCCACGGCTACCTGCTGCACCAGTTCCTCTCGCCGCTGTCCAACAAGCGCACGGACGAATACGGCGGCAGCCTTGAAAACCGCATGCGCTTCCCGCTGGAAGTCTACGACGCCGTGCGCGCCGCCTTCCCGGCCGACAAGCCGGTTACCATGCGCGTTTCGGGCACCGACTGGGTAGAGGGCGGCTGGGACGCCGAGCAGACGGTCGCGTTCGCCAAGGCGCTTGAGGCGCGCGGCTGCGACGGCTTCCACGTTTCCAGCGGCGGCCTTCATGCCGACCAGAAGATCCCGGTCGGACCGAACTATCAGGTTCCGCTCGCCCAGAAGGTGAAGCAAGCGGTGGAGACCATGCCGGTGATCGCCGTGGGCCTGATTACCGAGCCGGAGCAGGCCGAAGCGATCCTCGCCAATGGCGAGGCAGACATGATCGCGATTGCCCGCGCCGTGCTCTACGATCCGCGCTGGCCCTGGCACGCTGCCGCCGCTCTGGGCGCGCAGGTCAAAGTATCGCCGCAGTTCCTGCGCTGCCAGCCGCATGGGCTGAAGGATCTGTTCACCGCGAACTAAACAGGCTCGGCACCCAAAGAAAAAGGCCCCCGGTCATCGCGACCGGGGGCCTTTTCTCTTGTCGTCGTTTCGGCGGCTTAGCGCAGCGAGACGACGTTGTCCGAAACGCGCGGATCCTTGCGCTCGCCGGTGTAGAGGCTCGCCATCGGTTCGTCCGAGACGGTCATCACATCGCCGGTGCCGAAGCCGTTGAACGCCGTGCGCATGGCGGCGCCATAGGCACCCAGCATGCCCACTTCGATCCAGTCGCCCGCCTTGATGTCGGCGGGGAGCATGAACGGGCCTTCCATGTAGTCGGCATCGTCGCAGGTCGGGCCGTAGAACGAGAACTCCTGAAGGTCCTCCGAACGCTCACCGTCACGCGCGATGCACTTCACCGGGAAGCGCCATGCCACATGCGCCGCATCGTAGAGCGCGCCATAGGCGCCCTCGTTGATGTAAAGCTCGTCACCGCGACGCTTCTCGACCTTGACGATCATCGAGCTGTATTCGGCGGAGAGCGCACGGCCCGGCTCGCACCACAGTTCGGCGTTGTACGCGATCGGCATCGCTTCGAAGTGGCGGTGGATGACCTGGAAGAAGTCTTCCAGCGGCGGCGGTTCCATGCCCGGATAGACCGAGGGGAAGCCACCACCGACGTCGATCATGTCGATGACAACGCCTGCGTCGGCAATCGCCGCACGCGCACGCTCCAGCGCCTGCACATAGGCAAACGGCGTCATCGCCTGCGAACCGACGTGGAAGCATACGCCCAGCCAGTCGGCCACCTGACGGGTCGCCTGCAGCAGCGGACCGGCGTCGGCCAGATCGATACCGAACTTCGAGGCGAGGCTCAGTTCCGAATATTCCGAGGAAACGCGCAGACGCACGCAGAGGCGCAGGTCGGTCGCTCCGTTGCCATCGGCATCGGTGGTCGCGTCGAGGATCTTTTCGACTTCCTCGATGGTGTCGAGGCTGAAGGTGCGGACGCCATGCTCGAAATAGGCTTCGCGGATCGCGCTCGCGGTCTTGACCGGGTGCATGAAGCACAGGGTCGCGGCCGGCAGGGTCTTGCGAACCATGCGGACTTCACCGATCGAGGCAACGTCGAAATGCGTGATCCCATTGTCCCACAGGATCTGGATGAGATCCGGCGAGGGATTCGCCTTCACGGCATAGAGCGACTTGCCCGGAAACTTCGTGGCGAAGAAACGGGCAGCGCGCGCAGCAGCATGCGGGCGATTGAGAATAACGGGTTCGTCAGGCGCGATGGTGCGCGCTACGACCGATGCATCAAGATGTTCGAGCAACTCAAGGGACCCCCAAACGGAATTGTTAGCGAAAAGCTGCCTTGCGGTTTGGAAGTCCCCATGGGGCAGCGAGGGGCCGGATATAGGGCTGAGCGGATGAATCGCAAGTGAAAAAACACCCCCTTCACGAAAACGTCACATAACAAACATGACGTGCCGGAAGTGGCACCCTGGACCCGAATTTAGGCGTTCAAATACAAGTGGTTAAACGACCTATCGCAGCAACCGGAGCATCACTCCGGCAGGCTGCAATAGGCGTCGCGATTCACGGTTAAAACGCGCCCGGGGATCAAGGGTTCACACGACTCGCCCTTGCAGGGGATCAATCGGTGCCTCGATCGTGGCAGGGACAAGACGGACAGAGCCGCCCTGCCCCATTTCCATTCGGATGCCGTCAGCTGAGACGGCTGCGGAAATCCTCGTAATCGAACCGGCGGATGCATTCGAGCGAGTCCGTTTCCGAATCCCAGAGCCAGATCGACGGCAGCGGCACGCCGTTGAAGGTCGTGGTCTTGACCATCGAATAGTGCGCCTGATCGAGGAACGCGAAGCGCATCCCCGGCTCGGGACGTTCGGGCAGCACATAGTCGCCGATCACGTCACCCGCGAGGCAGGACGGGCCGCCAAGGCGCACGGGCTGGCCATCGCCATCCTCGCGCTCACCCAGCATGGCGGGGCGATAAGGCGCCTCGATCACGTCGGGCATGTGGCAGGTGGCGGAGATGTCGACCACCGCCACCGGCATGCCGTTGTGGCCGATATCGAGCACCGAGCCGACCAGAATGCCGGCATCGAGCGCGACGGCCTCGCCCGGCTCCAGATAGACTTCGGCGCCAGTGTCTTCCTGAAGGTCGATCAGGAATTCCACCAGCTCGTCGCGCTGGTAATCGGCGCGGGTGATGTGGTGGCCGCCGCCGAGGTTGATCCACTTGAACTGGCCGAAGAAGGGTTCGAGATAGTCGAACGCCTTGTCCCACGTGCGGCGCAGTGGCTCGAAGTCCTGCTCGCACAGGGTGTGCATGTGGATGCCGTCGATCATCTCGACATGCTCTTCGGTGAGCTGGTCGATCGGGAAGCCAAGGCGCGAATGCGGCGCGCAAGGATCGTACTTCGGCACTTCGCCTTCGGGGTGCATCGGATTGACGCGCAGGCCGATGTCGAAGTCCTCACCGCGCGCGCGCGCAGCTTCGATCTGCGACCAGAAGCGCTCGATCTGCATCGGCGAATTGAAGATCACATGGTCCGACAGGCGCAGGATCTCATCGAGATCCTCGGCCTTGTAGGCTGCGCAGTAAGTCGCGATCTCGCCATCGTAGAACTCGCTGGCAAGGCGCGCTTCCCACAGGCCAGACGTGCAGACGCCGTCCAGATACTCGCCGACGATCGGCGCGGTGGACCACATCGAGAAGGCCTTGAGCGCGGAGAGCACCTTGACGCCTGCACGCTCGCCGATGTCGCTCAGCACACGCAGGTTATCCCGCAATTTCGCGGCATCGACCACGAAACTGGGGCTGTCGACGCGCGACAGGTCGAAGTGAACGAAGGCTCCCGGATCGCCGGCGCGGGTTTCCATGACGGGTTCAGTCCTTTTCGGTCAAAGGCAGGACATCGCGCAACAAAACGGCGAAGACCTTGCCCGGCTCCTCGATCATTCCGAGGTGGGCCGAATTTTCCAGCCAGATGGTCTTCTTCGACGGCGCCTGCAAGTGGTCCATCCACTCGCTGGCCAATGCAGCGTCGGTGGTATGGTCGTGGCGACCGATCATCATGACCACCGGCACGTTCATGCGGGTGAGCGCGGTATAGCTGACATCGGCCAGTTTCGGCCAGAGCCGGGTAATCGTGTATTCGGAGCCCTGCCCCCAGGCCTTCACGTCTTCCGGCGTGTAGAGCGGGGAAAGGCGCGGTGCCTTCAGATAGAAATCGGCATTCTCACGGCCCCAGGCGAGCGAGCCGTAAGGGATGGCGAACTGGCGCCAGCCATCGGCCTTGTCGATGGTGAAGCCTTGATCGGGATAGGGGCGCAGCGCTTCCACGGCAGCAGCGGCCTTGGCATCGCCGCGCTTCTTCGCCTCGGCAATGGTCCAGGCCATGCCGCGCCGTTCGCTTTCCTTGAAATCGATGATCTGGCCAAGGCCGACATAGGCGTGAAGCAGATCGGGCCGCTTCGCCGCCACTGCCATGCCCACAGCCGATCCCCAGCTATGGCCCAGCACCACGACCTTGCGCTTGCCATAGCGCTTTTGCAGCCACTCGATCAGTTCGATGGCATCGTCGCGATAGCGTTCAAGCGTGAGGGTCGGCGCGAGCGCCTTTGGATCGTTGAGCGGATAGGAACGCCCGGCCCCGCGCTGGTCCCACTGTACCACGGTGAAGTAGTCTTCCCAGGGCCGCTGGAAGGCCCAGGCAATCGGCATTTCCACCGCGCCGGGGCCACCGTGAATGAACAGCAGGATCGGATTGTCGCGATCAGCGCCGCGAATGTTCACGACCTGCTTCGCACAGCCGAGCGTGACGACTTGCGTCTCGTCCACGCCCTTGGCGGTAACGATGCGATCGATATCCGCGATCACCGCGCGGCCGGGTGCATAAACGTCGGCCTGCTGTGCATGAACCGGCGATGTCAGCGCGCAGCAGGCCAGCATGGCCGCCAGTGCGCGCTTCATCCGAACGGCCCCTTGAAGATGAACCAAGCCCCTGCCCCCACCAGTGAAAATCCGATGACTTCGTTAAGCCCCGGTTTCTGGCCGAACAAGGCCCAAGCCACCAGCACGAAAGCGGTGAGGGAGAACGCCTCCTGAAGCACTTTCAGCTGCCCCAGCGAATAGACCTGACTACCGATGCGGTTGGCTGGGACAGCGAGGCAATATTCGAAGAAGGCGATGCCCCAGCTCATCGCGATCGCCACCCACAGCGCCTTGCCCGGCATCTTGAGATGCAGGTACCACGCCGTGTTCATGAACAGGTTGGAGCCCGCCAGCAGAGCAACCGGCGCCACGAAATTCCAGTTCATCAGCGAGTTCTCAGTCTACGCAGATCGCGGCGGGCGCCTTGCCGTCGCGGAGTTCAGCGTAACAGCCATAAAGCTTGTCCTCGGCCTGACATTGTCCGACCGCTGGCTTGTCGGGCGAGACGTCACCGGCGCTGGCCACGCACTTGCCTTCGCATTGCGACTTGTCCGTGCAGGTCTTGCCCGCATCGGCGAAGCGGTGGACGCACTGCTCCATGCCCATCCGGCCGCGCCGCTGCACGGTGCCGCCGGATTGCTCGCACGCCGCGCGGTCGGCCGCGCTCATCTCGCGCGTCAAACTGCCGGGCTGCGAAGTTTCGCCTGTCGGGGTGACAGGCGGTTTGACAGGCGGCTGGGGACCGTCCTGCGGCGCGCAGGCGGCAAGCGCCAATGCGCCCGCAAGAACGGTCCACAGCCCGCGCATCAGAACGCCAGCGGTCCGTCGAGTTCCTCGACCGTCCAGGGCAGGCCGTGCTTGTTCAGCATGTCCATGTAGGGATCGGGATCGAACTGCTCCATGTTGAACACGCCCTCACCCGACCATGCGCCGGTCAGGATCATGGCTGCGCCGATCATCGCCGGAACGCCGGTGGTATAGCTGACGGCCTGGTTGCCGGTTTCGGCATAGGCATCTTCGTGGTCGCAGATGTTCTTGATGTAGAACGTCTTCTCGCCCGAACCATCGAGCGCTTCGCCGGTCGCGATGTCACCGATGTTGGTCTTGCCCTTGGTGGTCGAACCAAGCGAGCTGGGCTCGGGCAGCACGGCCTTCAGGAACTGGAGCGGAATGATTTCCACACCGTTGTAGATCACCGGATCGATGCGGGTCATGCCCACGTTCTGCAGCACGGTGAGGTGCTTGATGTACTCGTCACCGAAGGTCATCCAGAAGCGCGCGCGCTCCATTTCCGGGATGAACTTGGCGAGGCTTTCCAGTTCCTCGTGGTACATCATGTACATGTTCTTGGGGCCGACGGCTTCAAAGTCGAAGCTCTGCTTCACGCCCATCGCCGGGGTTTCGACGAACTCGCCGTTTTCCCAGTGGCGGGCCGGCGCGGTGACTTCGCGGATGTTGATTTCCGGGTTGAAGTTCGTCGCGAAGGCCTGGCCGTGGTCGCCGCCGTTGCAGTCCAGAATGTCCAGCGTGCGGATGGTCTTCAGCTTGTGCTTCTTCAGCCACATCGCGAAAACGGAGGTGACGCCCGGATCGAAGCCCGAACCCAGCAGCGCCATCAGGCCGGCCTGCTTGAAGCGCTCCTGATAGGCCCACTGCCAGTGGTATTCGAACTTGGCCACGTCCTTGGGCTCGTAGTTCGCGGTGTCCATGTAGTGCGTGCCAGTCGCCAGGCACGCGTCCATGATCGCGAGGTCCTGATAGGGCAGCGCCAGATTGACGACCAGCTTCGGACCGATCGAGCGGATCAGCGCCGAGGTCGCCTCAACATCGTCGGCGTCGATCGCATACGTGCTGATCGTCACACCGGTGCGCTGCTTCACCGATTCGGCGATCGCTTCGCACTTGGAAACCGTGCGGCTGGCGAGATGAATGTCGGAAAAGATATCCGGATTCATCGCCATCTTGTGGACCGCGACCGAACCGACGCCGCCTGCGCCGATCACCAGAACCTTGCTCACCAATCTATCTCCTTGAACGCGCAAGCCGCGAAAGGGCCGCATATAGTGCCCCTGTGTGACAACTCAACTCTTGTGCGGGCCAAGCCCCGCACAAGAGGTTTTTGTTGGTGCGCCTTCGACATCCGTCGAAGGCTTGCGGCACCAGCCCACTCCCCCACCCGACCTCCCACAACAGTGTATCCTGGATGGGAGGTCGGGTGGGGGAGTGGGCTGGTGCCGCAGGTGCGGGCGTATGCCCGCACCGCACCGGGCGTGAGCCCGGATAAGGACTGTCATAAACCGCCATCGTCCCGTCATCACGCGGTCACCCTGTGGAGGCATTGCCGCCACGACACGCCGACCTGGCACCGGGGGACCACTACCATGCCGCACGCACGCCCTGCTTCCGATCTGATCGAGGGAGCGGTCGTCCGCTCGGAATCCTCGCGCACCGCGCGCCTGCTGGACAAGGCTTTCGCGCTGGCTTTCAAGGGTCTGGTCTATGCGCAGATCTGGGAAGACCCGGTGGCGGACATGGCGGCGCTGCAGATCGGGCCGGACAGCCGCGTGCTGACGATCGCCAGCGGCAGCTGCAACGCCCTCTCCTACCTCACCGCGAATCCGGCCGCGATCACTTGCGTCGATCTCAACACCGCGCATATCGCGCTGGGCCGCCTGAAGATCGCGGCGATCCGGAGCCTCGATTACGCCGATCTGCGCAGCTTCATCGCCGAAGCCGACAAGCCGGAAAACGCCGCGATCTATCGTGAGAAGCTGGCCCCGCACCTGGACGAAGCGACGCGCCGCTATTGGGAAGGCCGCGATCTCGTCGGCCGCCAGCGCATCCGGGGCTTCACGCGCGGCATCTACAAGCGCGGCCTGCTGGGCCACTTCATCGGCGCGGCGCATGTGCTGGCCAAGCTCTACAAGATCGACCCCAGCGAAATCCTCGGCGCCGAGACGCTGGAAGAACAGCGCCGCGTGTTCGACGAGCGTTTCGCCCCGATCTTCGAACGCAAGCTGGTGCGCTGGCTGACCGACCAGCCCGCATCGCTGTTCGGCCTTGGCATTCCGCCTGCCCAGTACGACGCGCTTGCCGGCGGCCAGCGGATGGCCGATGTGCTGCGCGCGCGCCTCGAAAAGCTGGCCTGTCACTTCCCGCTGAACGACAACTACTTCGCATGGCAGGCCTTCGGGCGCGGCTATGGCCGTCAGGACAAGGCCCCGCTGCCGCCCTACCTGCAGGAAGCCAACGTGGCGAACGTGCGCGAACGGCTCGGCCGCCTGACGCTGCGCCATGCCAGCTTCACGCAAGTCCTTCAGGAAAGCGCGGACGCCTCGCTCGACCGCTACATCCTGCTCGACGCGCAGGACTGGATGAGCGACGCCCAGCTTACGCAGCTGTGGAGCGAGATCACCCGCACCGCCCGCCCCGGATCGCGGGTGCTGTTCCGCACCGCTGCCGAACCCACCCTGCTTCCGGGCCGCGTGCCGGACGAAATCCTGTCCCGCTGGGATTACCGCGAGGAAGAATCGCGCACGGCTACCGAGGCGGATCGCTCCTCGATCTACGGCGGCGTCCACCTCTACGTGCTGAAGGACTGACGGTGAGCGACACCGCCCTTCCCGCCGATCACGCCGCGCTGATGGACCGCGTCTATCGCGGCCAGCGCCATATCTACGACCTGACGCGCAAGTACTACCTGTTCGGCCGAGACCGGCTGATCCGCGAACTCGACGCAGCGCCGGGCATGTACGTGCTGGAAGTGGGATGCGGCACCGGGCGCAATCTGGAATTGGCGGGCAAGGCGTGGCCCGGCGTGGCGCTTCACGGCTTCGACATTTCCAGCGAGATGCTGAAGAACGCCCGCAAGCGGCTAGGCGCGGACGCTCAGCTCATGACCGGCGATGCCACGCGCTTCGATCCCAAGGCGCTGTTCGGGCGCGAGGGATTCGACCGGATTTTCCTCTCTTACACGCTCTCCATGATCCCCGGCTGGCAGGATGCCCTGTCGCGCGCGGTGGCGGCGCTTTCCCCCGGCGGCGTAGTTCACGTCGTCGATTTCGGCGACCTCGCGGGCCTGCCTTCCCCCTTGCGGGCGGGCCTGCGGGGCTGGCTGGCGAAGTTTCATGTCACGCCTCGGCTCGATCTGCCGATCATGGCGGCGCGCATTGCCGGAGATCGCGGGATGTCGGTTGAATTCACGCGCGGCCCATTGGGCTATTACCAGATGGTACGCCTCGTCCGCTAAGGCTATGCCGATAGACATAGTTGCGGCTATGCCGCGGGGCATGAGTACGAATCTTCAGCGCCGCCCGACCCATGAAGGGGTCATCGAAGCCGCCGCCAAAGTCGCCGCGATCCTGCCGCGCACGCCGCTGCTGCCGCTGGAAGTCGATGGCCGCACGATCTGGTGCAAGGCGGAAAGCCTTCAGCCGGTCGGCGCCTTCAAGATTCGCGGCGCGTGGCACCGCCTTACCGCGCTTTCCGAAGACGAACGCCAGCGCGGCGTCGTCGGCGTGTCCAGCGGCAACCATGCGCAGGGCGTCGCCTGGGCCGCGCAGAGGCTGGGCATCACCGCCGCCATCGTCATGCCCACCGATGCGCCGGCAGTGAAGCTGGCCAATACCCGCGCCTTGGGCGCCGAAGTCGTGCTTTATGACCGCCCCGGCGGCGAGGACCGCGACGAGGTTTCGCAGCGCCTCTGCGCAGAGCGCGGCGCAACGCTGGTCCATGCCTTCGGCGATCCGTGGATCATCGAGGGCCAAGGCAGCGTCGCCATCGAAATCGCCGCGCAGATGGCAGAGCTTGGCCTTGGCAGTCCCGACCTGATCATCACGCCCTGCGGTGGTGGCGGACTGACGGCGGGCCTTGCGCTCGCCCTGCCCGATGCCGCCGTAATTCCGGTGGAGCCCGAGGGGTGGGACGATGTCTGCCGCAGCCTTGCCAGCGGAGAGATCCAGCGCGTCGCCGCCGATGCGCCGCCCACCGCCTGCGACGCATTGCAGACACCGGCGACATGGCCGGTCAATTTCGACGTGCTAAAGGCGCGCTGCCCCTTCGGCCTGATCGCCACACCCGCCGAAGTGCGCGCGGCGCAGCGGCTGGCTTTCGCCAAGCTGCGCCTCGTCCTGGAACCCGGCGGCGCGGCAGCACTGGCGGCGGTGCTGGCCGGCAAGGTGGAACTGACCGACCGCACCGCCGTTGTGCTTTCGGGCGGCAATACCGATGCCGAAGCCTTCGCCAAGGTATTGGCCGGAAACGCCTAAGTACTGGATTGACAAGAGGGCCAGCGCGGCGGACGCTCCCTTGGCAAGCAAGGGAGCGTCCAATGACTGGAATGGCAATCCTGCAACCGGTGGTCGCGCTGGCGGCTTGGACCATGGTCATGTGGTTCTGGCTTTACGGCTCGCGCATTTCCTCGTTCGGCAAGGTCGATCCAGAGGAACTGATCGACGATCCCCATGTCTCGCTCGATCATGTCCTGCCCCCGCAGGTGGAGTGGAAAGCCCACAATTACCGCCATCTGCTGCAGGATCCGGTGATATTCTACGCGGTCTCGCTCACTCTGGCGCTGCTTCGACTGGGGGACGGACTGAATACGCAGGTGGCCTGGGCCTACGTCGTATTCCGGGTGCTCCATTCGCTCGTGCAGACCACCTTCAACCAGATGGTTCCGCGCTTCACGCTTTACGCGCTTTCCAGCTTCTGCCTGATGTTCCTGGTGGCCCGCGCAGCCATTGTGATGTTCTAGACGAAGCTCTCCGGCGGGAGTACTCTCCACGTCGGGAGTGCGTAGTTCGGGAGGTGCTGCGTGAAAACAGTGCGTCGGCAATTGGCCAGTCCGCCGGTGTGTTGGGCCGTTCTTGTGATGGAGGTCGGCTTTCTTGTGCTGACGCTGGCCGTGGTGGTCACCAAGGCGCTGGGAACCAGCTGGAACCTCAGTTGGTCGCTGTTCTTCGTTGGCGTGATCGGCAGTGCCTGGGGCGCAGTGATCTACCAACTGCTCTCGTGCAACGCCGAGGATACCGAGAGTGACGGGAACGCGTGACGTTTCGCCCTGATCGCTGCTAAGGCGCCGCCATGGACTTCGACGATCAGCTGCGCCGCTACTTCGGCACCGACGACCTTGCGACCATCGCGCCGACCACGCTGGAAACCGGGCTGGACCGGATGCGCGTGGACCTTGGCATGGAGAAGGACCGCGCGCGGCGTTTCGCGCTGTGGTCCCTGCTCTACATGTTCGGCGCCTCGCCCGATCTGGACGTTGCGTTCGACAACGAGGATGACCGCAACGCCGCGCGGGACTTCATGGACATGATGGCGAAGGCGCAGGAATCCGACTGAGCCTGAGCGACTGAGGCGAAAACCTCAGCCGCGTTCGAAATAGCTCGCCAGTTCCACATGGGTAGACCAGCGGAACTGGCCCACCGGTCGCAGTTCCACCAGCCGGAAGCCCGCCTCCACCAGCCGCGCCGCATCGCGCGACCAGCTGGACGGGTTGCACGAGATATAGACCACCCGGCCCACGCTGGAATCGGCGATGCAGTCCACCTGTTCGCGTGCCCCCGCGCGCGGCGGATCGAGCACGACGGCCTCGAACTTGCTCAGTTCATCGGGCTGCAGCGGATTGCGGAACAGATCGCGGTGGGCGCTGAAAACCGGCAGCTGCGCGCGGTCGGCGGCGGACTTACAGGCCAGATGCGCATCGCGTGCCGCTTCGGCGGCCAGCACGCGGGTCTGCGGCCCGGCAAGCGCCAGCGCAAAGGTGCCAAGGCCGGAGAACAGGTCCGCCACGGTCGCCGCGCCTTCCAGCCACGTCTTCGTCGCATCGACCAGCGCCTCCTCGCCATCGACGGTTGCCTGCAGGAACGAACCCGGCGGCAGCGGTACCTGAACGCCACCCAGCGTGACCGTAACCGGCACCGGCTCCCACACAGTCTCGAAACCGTAGCCGCCGTCCATCGTCAGGCGGGCAAGTTTATGCTCGCGCGAAAAATCGAGCATCGCCTCGGTCGCGGAGAGCCCCTCCGCGGTGAGACCCTTGACGCCCAGATCGACACCCTGATCGGTCAGCGTCATTTCGATATCGGCGGCCATGCGGGTCTGCTGGTGCTTGCCCGGCTTGCCGTGGCGACCTTTCTTCGCAGGCGCCGCCTTGCCCATGGTGATGAGCAGCTTGCGCAGCGGGCCCAGTACCGCGAACAGTTCCGGCGCCATGACCGGGCATTCTTCCAGTTCGACCAGCCGGTGCGACTTCGCCTCGCGGAAACCGATCGCCACGCGCCCGCCCGAGCTTTCGGCGCGCAAGGATACGCGGCGGCGGGCGTGCGGCGGCGAGAGATAGGGCGGCGCGATCGTTTCGGCGCCCAGTTCCTGCGACGCCGAGGCATTGGCCACGCGCCCTTCCACGAAGGCCGCCAAGGTTTCCTCGTCCAGCTGCTGAAGCTGACAACCACCGCAGCGGCCGAAGTGGGTGCAGACCGGCTGGATATGATGCGGGCCCCATTCCAGGGTGCCGTCTTCATGCAGCCGGTCGCCGGGCGCCGCGCCCCAAGCGAAGCGGCCGGATGCGGTTACGCCATCGCCCTTGGCGGCGATGCGGAGAATTTCTTCGATTTCGTCAGTCACAGGCAGGCCGCTAGCGCAGCCGGCACCATTTGTCCAAGCTGACCGGCGGTAAAGGCGGGCGGAGCGAGCCGCGCCGCCTCTCCATGAAGCCAGACGCCTTCGCAAGCGGCCGCGAATCCTTCGGCGCCAGCGGCAAGGCGGCTGGCGATGCAGCCCGCCAGTACATCGCCCGTTCCCGCCGTCGACAGCCAAGAAGTCGCGCGCGGCGCGCAGGCGATCCGTCCGTCCGGCGCGGCGATCACGGTGTCCGGTCCCTTGGCCACGACGATCATGCCGCCCGCCTTCGCCAGCGCGAGCGTACGTTCCGCCTTGCTGCCAGTGCCTTCGCAATCGAAGGCGCGTTCCAGCGTCATCAACTCGCCCTCATGCGGCGTCACCACCGTCGCGCCGCCGCGCTCAGTGAGATGGCGCGGCCCCAGCAGCACCAGCCCATCGGCATCGACCACCGCCGGAACCCGATCCGCCAATGCGATCGTCAGCCGCTCCCGCGCGGTGGTATCGCGGCCGAGGCCGGGCCCGACCAGTACCGCCGTATTGCGGTCATCGGTCAGCACATCGATCAGCGCGCTCTGGTCCACCACCAGATCCGCAGGCACATTGCGGCTGCTGTCGGCAAAGAGCTTCACATAGCCCGCCCCTGCCCCCTGCGCGGCGAGGCTGGCCAACACCGCCGCCCCGGGCATCGCGCCGCCGACCACCGCCAGCAGCCCGCGCCGATACTTGTGCGCGTCCGCCAAAGGCGCGGTGATCCGGGGCTTGGCGAGCGCAACCGCCGCCCCCTCCACTGCCGCGACGCCGATGGGGACCTGCCGCAGCGCGCCCATTGTGGTCGTGGCCGGCATCAGGAAATGGGCAAATTTCCAGGCGCCCAGCGCCAGGGTGGCATCATAGCGCGGCAGCCCCGGATTGAGCAGCATTCCGCTATCCGACTGCACACCGCTCGGCAGGTCCAGCGCGATGCGATGGTGATGCGCCTTTGCCAGCCGCACAAGCAAAGCTAGGTCCTGTTCGGAAAGCGGCCGCGTCAGCCCGCTGCCGTAAAGGCAATCGACGAAGACATCGCCATGCACTTCCGCGTCCGCGCCCAGCACCGCGCCGTGATAGCGCGCGCGGGCATCGCGCGCCGCATCGGTCCGGGGCTCCGCTGAAGCCACCACCGTTACTGGCCCGCCCCGCTCGCGAATGGCCTCGGCAATCACATAGCCGTCGCCGCCGTTGTTGCCGGGGCCGCAGAGCACCGTGACCGGCCGCCCCGCCGAAACCCGCCAAACCCATTCCGCCGCGCCCAGCCCGGCGATCCGCATCAGCGCCTCTACCGAGGAACCCGACGCGATCAGCGCGTCCTCAGCCGCGCGCATCTGCGCAACGGTCAGGATCTGGTCATTGGGGGGGAGCAGCCTGTGGGGCATGGGACTTCCTCGTTGCCGGGAACAGGTAGCGGTCCGGCCCGACCGAAACGTCGAGCTGCCCGCCTTCCAACCTTGTTACCGCCACTTGCGCCCCATCGGCAACCACCAGCCCGCGTCCATCGCTCACCACCGCGAACCGGCGGAAGCCGCCGTCCGGATGACGGACCAGCAAGGTTAGGCCGTCGTCGCCCTGGTGCCGCTCCACCGCGCAGATGGGCTTGAGATCGCCGGAGCCGGAAACCGCGCAGGGAATATGCTCGTCCCCCTCGGCCACCTTGGGCGCCTCCTGATGCGAGGAGCAGGCGCCAAGCGCGAGAGCAGGGATGATGCCGATCAGAAAGCGAGCCATACCCCTTGGCTACAAGGACTTTCCCGCCGCCGACAAGCGCTCGCCTCGCCCAGCCCGAGAATGGGACACACTGGCAAAGGGGATTAACGCCCGGCGGAAAGCTCCAAAAACAATCGCATCCGTTGGCAGAGAGAGCGAACGGGACTAAGCGTGCGCAATGGCTGACAGCGATCATAATTGGCGTGTCTGGGGCGAGCGCGACCCCTACTACGCCGTGCTCACCCAAGCGCAGTTTCGCAGCGAGAGCATCGATGCCAATCGACAGACATTTTTCGAAAGCGGCGAGGCTTTCGTTTCGCACTGGCTCGGGCAAGTCGAGCGGCATTTCGGCGGCCTGCCGCGCGGCCGCGCGCTGGATTTCGGATGCGGCGTGGGGCGGTTGACCATTCCGCTGGTCGATCATTTCCAGAGCGCAGTCGGGCTCGATATCGCGCCCGCCATGCTGGAAGAGGCCCGGCGCAATAGTGAAGGGAGGCAGATCGACTACCTGCTTTCCGATGACACGCTTTCGCGGGTTGAGGGATCGTTCGATTTCGTGATCAGTTGCATCGTGCTGCAACACATCCCGGTGGCGCGCGGAATGGCTATCCTGAAGCAATTGCTGGATCGAGTGCGGCCGGGCGGCGGCACAATCATCCAGCTTTCGACGAAGCGCAACCACAGCCGCTGGAGCAAGCTGGGGTACCATGTTCGCCATGCCCTTCCCGGCGGGCAAGCGGTGATGAACCTGCTGGGCGGCCGCGCGGCCGATACGCCGGTCATGCAAATGAACGAGTATCCGCTCGATCAGGTGCTACGCCTGTTCGACGAAAGCGGCTTTCCCGAAATGCTGGTGCGTTATGAAAACCATGGCGGCACCGATGCCGCCATGATCCTTGCCCGGCGTTCGCACGCCTAATCCGGTGGCAGGGGGCGAGACACCCCCTGCCCCTTCGATCACTTGCGCTTGAGCTGCGTCACGTCGCGCACCGCGCCCTTGGCGGCGCTGGTGGTCATCGCCGCATAGGCCTGCAGTGCGGCCGAAACCTTGCGCGGGCGCGGGTGAACCGGCGACCATGCATCGGCACCGCGCGCCTCCTGCTGGGCGCGGCGATGGGCCAGCACTTCGTCCGAAACCATCAGGTTGATGGTGCGGCCGGGGATGTCGATCTCGATGGTGTCGCCATTCTCGACGAGACCGATGGCGCCGCCCTCGGCCGCCTCCGGCGAGGCGTGGCCGATCGAAAGGCCCGAGGTGCCGCCCGAGAAACGGCCGTCGGTCAGCAGCGCGCACGCTTTGCCCAGGCCCTTCGACTTCAGGTAGCTGGTCGGGTAGAGCATTTCCTGCATGCCCGGCCCGCCACGCGGTCCTTCGTAGCGGATGACCACGACGTCACCGGCGCCGACCTGCCCGCCGAGAATGCCGGCAACGGCAGCGTCCTGCGATTCGTAAACGCGCGCGGTGCCGGTGAACTTCAGGATGGAATCGTCCACGCCCGCCGTCTTCACGATGCAGCCGTCCTGCGCGATATTGCCGTAGAGCACGGCAAGGCCGCCGTCCTGGCTGAACGCATGTTCCTTGCTGCGGATCACGCCGTTCTCACGGTCGAGATCGAGTTCCTCCCAGCGGCGCGACTGGCTGAAGGCGGTCTGCGTCGGCACGCCGCCCGGTGCGGCCTTGAAGAATTCCTGCACGGAGGGCGCGTTGGTGCGCGAGATGTCCCAGTGGTTCAGGGCATCGCCCAGCGTCTTGGCATGGACGGTCGGCAGATCGGTGTGCAGCAGACCGGCACGGTCAAGCTGGCCGAGGATCGCCATGATGCCGCCGGCGCGGTGAACGTCTTCCATGTGGACGTCGTTCTTCGCGGGCGCGACCTTGGAGAGGCACGGCACCTTGCGGCTGAGGCGGTCAATATCCTCCATCGTGAAGTCCACGCTGGCTTCGACGGCGGCGGCCAGCAGGTGGAGCACGGTGTTGGTGGAGCCGCCCATGGCGATGTCCAGGCTCATGGCGTTCTCGAACGCCTTGAAGCTGGCGATATTGCGCGGCAGCGCGGTCTCGTCTTCCTGCTCGTAATAGCGGCGGCAGAGATCGACCGCGAGGCGGCCGGCTTCGAGGAACAGGCGCTGGCGGTCGGAGTGCGTCGCCAAAGTCGAACCGTTGCCCGGCAGCGAGAGGCCCAGCGCTTCGGTCAGGCAGTTCATCGAGTTGGCGGTGAACATGCCAGAGCACGACCCGCAAGTCGGGCAGGCCGAACGCTCGATCGCCTTCACTTCCTCATCGGTGTAGCTCTCATCGGCGGCGGCGACCATGGCGTCGACCAGATCGAGCGCCTGCTCCTTGCCGCGCAGCACGACCTTGCCCGCTTCCATCGGTCCGCCCGAAACGAAGACCACCGGGATATTGATGCGCAGCGCGGCCATCAGCATGCCCGGCGTGATCTTGTCGCAGTTGGAGATGCAGACCATGGCGTCCGCGCAGTGGGCGTTGACCATGTATTCCACGCTATCCGCGATCAGGTCGCGGCTGGGCAGCGAATAGAGCATGCCGTCGTGGCCCATGGCGATACCGTCATCGACCGCGATGGTATTGAATTCCTTGGCAACGCCGCCCGCCGCCTCGATCTCGCGCGCGACCATCTGGCCCAGGTCCTTGAGGTGGACGTGGCCGGGCACGAACTGCGTGAACGAGTTCACCACCGCGATGATCGGCTTGCCGAAGTCCGCATCCTTCATGCCCGTCGCGCGCCAAAGGCCACGCGCGCCCGCCATGTTGCGGCCGTGGGTGGAAGTGCGTGAACGATAGGCGGGCATTGTGCGAACTCCGGGATTGGTCATGGGGGCGGTGCGCGATGGCGACCGTCTTGCCGCGCCCCTACGCGATGTGCCGGGCTTTTGCGAGGCATAAAATTTCCGGAAATGCGCTTTTTGCTTTTCGGATCGTGCGAGATCAATCTTCCGGTGAGGCTCCGTAGCGGTTCTCACCCTTGCTTCCCGAACGGGCGAGCAACAGCACGAGCACGCCAAGAGCGCCGAGATAACAAAGGTTGTTGAGGAACAGCAGGCCGAACAGCCGCATGTCCGGATCAGGCGCCCCCAGGATGCGGGGCATCTTCGCGAACCCGATCAGCAGAAACGGCAGCGGCAGCAATCCCCATGCGCCGGTGCGACCGGTATCGTGAAGTCTGCGGGCGACGGCGGCGGCAAGCAGCACGATGGTTACGGTCATCAGGCCCTCCATCGTCGCGGCGACCCCGTCCATGGCGGGCATGAACTCCGGATGGCTGCCCTGGATGGCGATTTCGTAGTGACCGGGCCCTGACGTGACTGTGGCCTGATCCGGGTGAGCGCGGGCGAATTCCTGCATCCTGACCATCGCGTCGAAGATTTTCGGAAGCATGACGGCGAACGTCGCGAAAAAGTTCAAACCGATCACGATCCCGGCCCACGGCCAGAACTTCGCACGCGCCTCCCGGCCAGAGAATTTCGCCAGTCGTACAAGGTGATAGCCGATCATGATGCCCCCGGATTTAAGGCCGGGAGACTATCCTTGCGGCAATTGCTTCACAAGTCAGGCGAATGCGGCCGCAACCTCGCGGCAGATACGCGCCATGCGTTCGGCCCAGAGCGCCTGCCCTGCGGCGTCGCCGATCTGGTCCTGCCGGATCTCGATGCCGAGGTAGGGGCGGCCATGCGCTTCGGCGTGGCGGTTCATCGTCGCGTTGAGCACTTTGCCCGAATAGGGAAGCTGGTCGCCGACAACGAGACCCTCCGCCTCCAGCAGCGGGATCGCGATGCGCGCGGCACGGTCGTCCTCGTTATAGAGCACGCCGACGTGCCAGGGGCGCGGCTTGTCGCAGGTCGCCAGCGCGGGCGTGAAGCTGTGGAGCGAGAGGATCAGCGCCGGCTCGGTAGCGGTAAGCTGGGCTTCCAGATCGTCGTGATAGGCGTGGAAGTACTGGGCAAGGCGCGTCGAACGCCCTTGCGCGCAGAGCACATTGCCGGGGATTTCGTGGCCGTCCGACACTTCGGGCAGCAGGCCGGGCGCGTCGAGGTCTCGGTTGAAGTCGCAGACGAGGCGGCTGACGTTGGCGAGCCATGCGGCGATGTCCGTATCTACCATGCGCTCCGCAACGCCGGCAACGCCGATGTCGATGGCGATATGGCGGTTCAGCAGTTCGCCGTCGATGCCAAGGTCAACGCCTTCAGGCACGCGGTTGGAGGCGTGGTCGGCGACGATCAGGATGCCGCCGGCTTGCGGTGTGCCAAGCAGTTGATAGGATTCGGTAATCAACGCAGTTTCCCGGACAATTGCCACCAGTCGGGGCGGGTTGCAGCGATCCTTGCCGCCGCTTCGCTTAAGGCTTGCTGACTGTCGTAAAGCGCAAAGCACGTCGCGCCGGAGCCGGACATGCGGGCGAGGAACGGTCCAGTCTCACGCAGTGCCGCCAGAACATCGGCCACGGCCGGGCAGATTTCGATGGCAGGCGCTTCAAGGTCGTTGCGGCCGGTCAGCGCGATTTCGCGCAAGCTTCCGGTGGGCATCGGGCCACGGTCGATGCGGTCCCAAGCCTTGAACACCGGACCGGTCGGTACCGGCAGGCGCGGGTTGACCAGCAGGACCGGACAATCGGCGAGGTCGTTCTCGGCCACTTCGGCAAGATCGGTGCCCGTGCCGGTGCCGATGCAGGGGCGCGACAGCACGCAAGCCGGTACGTCAGCGCCGAGCTTCGCCGCGCGGGCGTGCCAGTCTTCCGGCAGACCGTGCGCGCGCTCTACCATGCGGAACACTGCGCCTGCGTCGGCAGAGCCTCCGCCCAGCCCCGCCGCGACCGGCAGGCGCTTTTCGAGATCGACCGCCCACCCCGCATCCGGGCCTTTGCCATGCGGCAATGCAGTGAGCGCCTTGGCGACGATGTTGCCGAAGGGATCGTCGATCTTCGCGGCGAACGCGCCGTGAGTCGTCAGGCGATCCGCGTGGGCGGGTGTCGCCGTCAGTTCATCCCCCGCGTCGACGAAGGCGAACAGCGTTTCCAGCTCGTGATAGCCATCCTCGCGCCGTTTGCGGACATGGAGCGCGAGATTGATCTTGGCGTAGGCGGTTTCCGAAATCATCGCACCGTCCATGCGATGCCAGAGCGCTTGGCGCAAGTGCCCTCCCCGGCGCGGGGAGGGGGACCATGCGAAGCATGGTGGAGGGGATTCTCGCCACGGCGCTGGCGTCGGTGTTTGCGGAGAATCCCCTCCGTCAGTCCTGCGGACTGCCACCTCCCCGAGTCGGGGAGGACTGGCACATTACATATTCGGGTAGTTCGGGCCGCCGCCGCCTTCCGGCGTAACCCATTCGATGTTCTGCGTCGGATCCTTGATGTCGCAAGTCTTGCAATGGACGCAGTTCTGCGCGTTGATCTGCAGCTTCATGCCCGAACCGTCCGGATCGACGAATTCGTAGACGCCCGCCGGGCAGTAGCGCGCCTCAGGCCCGGCATAGACCGGCAGGTTGACCCGCGTGGGAACCGTCGGATCCTTGAGCCGCAGATGGCAGGGCTGATCTTCCTCGTGATTGGTGAACGAGTAGGACACGCTGGTCAGACGGTCGAAGCTGATCACGCCGTCCGGCTTGGGATAGGCGATCGGCTGGTAGAGATCGGCGCGCTGCGTGCACGAGGCATCGGTGTGATGCTTCATCGGCTTGGCGAGACCGAAGCCGAACAGCGTGCGCAGCCACATGTCCGCGCCGGCCAGGATCGTGCCCAGCTCGCCGCCCCACTTCGCCACCATCGGCTCGGCATTCTGGACGAGCTTCAGTTCCTTGGCGATCCAGCTTTCGCGCACCGCCGTATCGTATTCGGTCAGCGCATCCTGCTCGCGCCCGGCCTTGATCGCGGCGGCAATCGCCTCGGCCGCCAGCATGCCGCTCTTCATCGCGGTATGCGTGCCCTTGATGCGCGGCACGTTGACGAAACCGGCCGAGCAGCCCGCCAGCACGCCGCCCGGGAAGGCCAGCTGCGGCACCGACTGCCAGCCACCCTCGTTGATCGCACGCGCACCGTAAGCGACGCGCTTGCCGCCTTCCAGGATCGCGCGGATTTCCGGGTGCTGCTTCCAGCGCTGGAATTCCTCGAACGGATAGACGTAGGGATTCTTGTAATCGAGCGCGGTGACGAAGCCGAGCGCGACCTGATTGTTCGCCTGATGGTAAAGGAAACCACCACCCCAGGCGTTGTTTTCGCTCAGCGGCCAGCCCTGCGTGTGGATCACGCGGCCGGGAACGTGCTTGGCGGGATCGATGTCCCACAGTTCCTTGATGCCCAGACCGTAGATCTGCGGCTGGCAATTCGCCTCAAGGTCATACTTGTCCTTGAGCCGCTTGGTCAGGTGGCCACGCGCGCCTTCGCAGAACACGGTGTACTTGCCCAGCAGGTTCATGCCCGGCTGGAAGTCACCCTTCGGATTGCCTTCACGGTCGACGCCCATATCGCCGGTCTGCACACCGATCACGGCGCCATTGTCGTCGTAAAGGATTTCGGCAGCCGGGAAGCCGGGGAAGATCTCGATCTCCAGCGCCTCGGCCTGTTCGGCCAGCCAGCGGCAAAGGTTGCCCAGAGACCCGGTGTAGTTGCCGTCGTTCGACATGAAAGGCGGCTGGATGAAGTGCGGCAGCGCGAACTTCTTCTTCTTGGTCAGGTGCCAGTGCAGGTTGTCCGTCACCGGCGTTTCCGCCAGCGGGCAACCGTCTTCGCGCCAGGTGGGCAGCAGTTCGTCAAGCGCCTTGGGATCGATGGTCGCACCCGAAAGGATGTGCGCGCCCACTTCCGAGCCCTTTTCCAGCACGCAGACAGCCAGTTCGGGATCGACCTGCTTGAGCCGGATCGCCGTGGACAGACCCGCAGGTCCACCGCCGACGATCACCACGTCGTAAGGCATCTCTTCACGTTCAATCATGGCAGTCCCGACTCCTGGCCCCTGTCATCGACCCTAATGTGGGCCTTTTTGCCCCAAAAATTGCGATTCACACACTTAAGCGCGCGATTAATTCGTGTTGTGCCTTGATTGGTGGAATGCGACAGGTCAAGACCCACGCGATGGATCAGGCCCCAAATCGGCAATTTCTGGACGATATCAAATCCGATATCACCGCCGCGCTCGACTGGTGGCGCGATGCAGGCGTCGATTGCGACTTCCAGGACGAACCGCGCCAATGGATCGTGCCGGAAGACGAGCAGGACGAAAACGGCGATCGCCTGCCCCCGCGCCGCGTGCCGGTGGTGGTGGAAGCGCCGGTGGTGCCCACGCGCATCGATCCCGCCCTGCTGCCCGCCGATCTCGACGCATTCCGCGCCTGGTGGCTGACCGAGACCTTGCTCGATGATGGCGGCCCGGTCGGCCGCCTCTCGCCCGAAGGCCAAGCCGGCGCGAAGCTGATGGTGGTGGTTGAAACGCCGGAGGCGGGAGATCGCGACCGGCTGCTGAGCGGACCGCAGGGCAAACTGCTGGACGCGATGCTTAAAGCATTCGGCACCACGCGGGAGGATATCTATCTCGCCAGCGCCCTGCCCCGCCCCGATCCGGTGCCCGATTGGCGCGCCGCGGGGGAACGCGGCGTGGGCGATGCCCTCGCCCGGCACGTGAAATTGGTGGCTCCAGAGCGGCTGATTGTGCTCGGCGGCAACGTTCTGTCGCTGATCGGCCACGACGTGCCGCAACGCACTGCCGTTTTAAGACAATTTGATCATGAAGGAGTGAGTATACCTCTGTTGGCCGGATGGGGGCTTGCCGCGCTGCTGCAGAATCCGCGCGCGAAGGCAGGCATCTGGAGGGCTTGGCTGGACTGGACGAACCCCTGACGGGCGCATCCGGACGGCCACCAAAATGCGGGGTTAGGTCGCACGATGCGGGGAATTTTGACGTGAAAAACTTTGCCATGGCAGCGCGCGCCGCGGGGGTGGCAGCGCTTGCTGTAGCCACGCTGGCCACGACGCCGGCATTCGCCAACAGCGCGGCGGTGGAATATTTCCGCACTCGCGCGGACAGCACGGCGGTCCCTTCGCTGCTCAGCCAGGACGACCGATCGTACTACAAGCAGGCCTTCGCCGCGATCGATGCAAAAGACTGGGCCACGGTCCAGAAGATGCTGTCGGACCGGCCAGACGGCCCCCTGCACCAGCAGCTTCGCGCCGAATACTATCTGGCGTCCGGATCGCCGAAGATCGAACTTACCGACCTGCAGACCTGGCTTTCGCAGGGGACGGAGCTTCCCGGCGCGGACCAGATCAGCCGTCTGGCGCTGAAGCGCGGCGCGCTTTCGGTGCCCTCGGTTCCCAGTGAACAGGCCTTTGCCCGGCTGCCGACGATGGCCAAGCGCGTGCGCCCCGCCTCGATCGACGATGGCACGATGCCCGCCGCGATCGCCTCCGGCATCAACGATCGCATCAAGAACGACGATCCGATGGGCGCGCGCCTGCTGCTGGACGGTATCGATTCCGGCCTCAGCGCCTCTTCGCAGGCCGAATGGCGCCAGAAGGTCGCCTGGGCATTCTATATCGAAAACCAGGACGCATCCGCCTACCAGATGGCCCAGTTGGGCGCGATGGGCGGCGGCCCGTGGGTGGGCGAATCGTGGTGGACTGCCGGGCTTGCCGCATGGCGCCTGGGCGACTGCGACGGCGCCGCCGACGCTTTCGACAAGACCGCGAAGAATTCCGAGAACAGCGAACTAACCAGCGCCGCGCATTACTGGCGCAGCCGCGCACTGGTGCGTTGCCGCAAGCCGGAAGCCGCCGCCACCGAACTGCGCCTTGCCGCCGCGCGGGACGAGACGCTTTACGGCATGTTGGCCGCCGAACAGCTGGGCATGCGGCTGCCGGAGCAGCATTCGGGCGCGGACTTCACCTCGTCCGACTGGCAGACGCTGCGCGACACGCCGAACATCCGTGCCGCCGTGGAGCTTTCCGAAATCGGTGAGGACGGGCTGGCCGACGAAGTGCTGCGCCATCAGGCGCGCATCGGCAGCGCATCTCAATATGCCTCCATCAGCCGCCTGGCGCGCGATCTTGGCCTGCCCTCGACCCAGTTGTGGATGGCCTACAACGCGCCTGCGGGCGGGCGGCCGGAACCGGCCAGCCGCTTCCCGACGCCCAAGTGGACCCCGGCCGGCGGCTGGAAGGTCGATCCGGCACTGGTCTATGCGCACACGCTGCAGGAATCGATCTTCCAGACCAGCGTCGTCAGCCCTGCCGGCGCGCGCGGGCTGATGCAGATCATGCCCGCCGCCGCGCGCGACCATGCCTCGCTGCTGGGCGTTTCCGGCACGGCCACCGATCTCAACAAGCCCGAAGTGAACCTGGCATTCGGCCAGCAGCACTTGCAGACGCTGCGCGATTCGTCGGGCACCCAAGGCCTGCTGCTGAAGGTCATGGCCGCTTACAACGCCGGGCTGGTGCCGATCACGCGCTGGAACACCGAAGTGAACTGCGGCGGCGATCCCCTGCTGTGGATGGAATCGCTGCCCTACTGGGAAACGCGCGGCTACGTGAACATAGTGCTGCGCAACTACTGGATGTACGAGCGTCAGGCCGGCGGCCCTTCGGAAAGCCGCATGGCGCTCGCACAGGACATGTGGCCGACCTTCCCGGGCCTCACCGGCTCGCAGGGCGTGCGCATGGCAGCGAATGGAGCAATAGTGCGTGGCCATTGATCGAGAGCGTCAATTCAAGCCCATCAACATTGCCCTGCTGACAGTTTCCGACACCCGCACGGCCGAGAACGATACCTCGGGCGACATTCTCGAAGGCCGCATCCGCAAGGCGGGCCACAACCTTGTCGTCCGCGCGATCGAGAAGGACGATGCGGCGCGCCTCGCCAGCCGCTTCAACAACTGGATCGATGACCGCGAGATCGACGCCATCATCGTCACCGGCGGCACCGGCCTGACCGGCCGCGACGTGACGCCGGAGGCAATCGACCGGGTGAAGGACAAGGACATTCCCGGCTTCGGCGAACTGTTCCGCTGGATCTCCTACAAGACGATCGGCACTTCCACAGTCCAGTCGCGCGCCTGCGCGGCAGTGGCGCGGGGCACTTACATCTTCGCCCTGCCCGGCTCCAACGGCGCGGTGCAGGATGGCTGGGACGGCATCCTTGCCGAACAGCTCGACAGCCGGAATCGGCCCTGCAATTTCGTGGAACTGATGCCGAGGCTGCGCGAGGTCTGAAGCGCCTGCGCGGCGTCAGTCCCCGCGTGCAGCGTTGCCGATAAATCCCAAGTGCAGGCCGCGCGCTTCCAGATCTTCGTCTTGTGCCATCCACGCCGCAAGCAGGCAGATCGCTCTTTCGTCCTGCGGCTCAATGTTGCGGAGAGCCTCCGGTGCTATCGTCCAGTCGCCCGGCGAAAGTTCCTGGAGAGCTGCGCCGGCACGCCAGCCGCAATGTATCTAAACGGCGCGGAAAAACGCGGTGGTATCGTTGAAACTACCCAACTGCGGCAACCCTTCCAGCTTGCCGATATCGGCAAGACTTTTGCGGACGGATGCAATCATCTGCGGGCGTAACGCGGCCTGGCTGTAGGCAGCGTAGCCCTCCTGCAAGCCTAAATCTTCGAACGAAACCTCCTCGTCGGACGTCGCAGCAAAGATGCAGGCAAACTGACTATCGCTGGCGCGCGCTCACCTTTATCCGTACGACATCGGCTTCAAGATCATTGTCATAGGAAACGATGATCCCGCCGCGATCCAGTCCGCAATCCGCCAGAGCGGTGGCGACCTGTTCCTGAGCAGGCTGGGGCGGCGGCAAATCCGGCACTAATGCGTCTCGTCAGCCGAACAACGGCAGACGAGCGGCTTCCGCATCGGACAGCGCAATGCCCATGACGTCACGCAAGGTGCGGGCGTAGTCGGCTGCGTCGGCAATCTCACGCGTTTCGCTGGCGCCGTTGCGGTAGATCGTCAGTTGGCGGCCGGTCATCGCCGCGAAACCGCCATCGAGGGCCACGCTGGCGACGCAAAGCGTGGTGAACCGCGTGTCGGGACGGGTGGACGTCCAATGGTTGCCCATCTCCAGATCGTCCTGCGCCACTTCGGCCAGATCGAAGCAATATTGCGGCTGCCAGTCGCCATGCGGTGCGCTGCGCCCGTCGGTGGCGCTGGCCGGGCCTGCGCGTTCGATGCGCCATTCACCGCCCAGCGATCCGCGTTCGCCGCTGCGCAACAGCCGGTGCCACGCGCCATCCGTCGTCTGCACTTGCGCGCCGTCTTCCAACGGCAGCGGCGGGACGTAACTGCCGCCGAAACCGGCGTCCGCGATCCACGCCGCGCCGGCCATGTTCACCAGCAGCAGTGTATGCGTGCGCGGCGGGGCAGCGTGTTCGGGCAGCCCCAGGAGCACGCGCGCCAGCAGGGGGCGATTGACCAGGCCGAGGGCGCTCAGGGCATCGGAAAACAGGCGGTTCTGCTCGAAGCAGTAGCCCCCGCGCCCGCGCCCGACGAGTTTGTCGAATACGCTGGCGCTGTCGATGCGGATGCCCTCGCCCAGCGGGATCGCAAGATTCTCAAAGCCGATCGCGCGGCGATGCGCCTGCTGCATCGCGGCGAGCCCTTCTGGATCGAGAGCGGGCGCGGCCGTCAGGCCGATGCGGGCGAAGTAGCGCGAGAGGTCCATGTCCGCTCTAGAGCACTCCCGCCCACCCGCGGGCAAGCCTGTTGATAAGATTGTGTGTAATGATGGGATAGGATGTTCGGAAGCTGTCGAAATGGAGTGGGTATTGCTGGATAACTGGCTGCATCCCTGTTGATAAATGGTGTACAGCCGGTGGACCAACTGTGTACTTCCCGTGGGTATCCTGTGGAACCACAGCAGCAGGCAAGGCCGCTTGCCGCTGTGAGTGGCGCAAGAAATCGGGATCCCCGCCTTCGCGGGGATGACGGGAACGGCAATACCCAATCCTCGCCTCACGGCTTATGGCGTATGCTACAAGGTCTCGCCGCTCAGGCTGGCCTTACTGTGCCGCGAGGTCGAGGATATGCGGCACCAGCATTGGCCATGAGCGGAAAAGCGTGTGCCCACTCTGGCCCGAATGAGTCTCGATCGAGCGATCGTTCCACTCGTCGTTGCCCCATGGCGGGTCGATGAAGCGCGATTGCGGGATCAGGCGATGCACCCATTCGGAGGTTGCGCGGGTATGCGAAAGATCGCTGGTGCCCGACCGGAACACTAGCGTTGGCATCGTCAGCCGCGCAAAATCGCGCTGGGCCATACCCGGTACCGGGCTCACCGGCGAGGGAACATAAGCCGCCGCCCATTTCTGCATGACGGCGATGAACCGATCCGGATCCTGCGCCAATATGTAGTCGCGCGCTTGGGGGCTCTTGGCGAGGTTCTCGGCCCAACTGGTCGCCTGCAGCACCGCCTCCATGCCGCCCCGGCTGGCCAAGGTGCCCGCTTCCCCGCAGTAATAGGTGGCAAGTTGCATCAGGCCGATCGGATCGCCCGAAATCCACCACAATGCGAGGTGTGAGCAAATCTCCGGATCGCGCGCTGCCGCCAGCATCGATACGCGACTGCCGCCCGATCCGCCGGCGATCACCGTTGGCCCAAGGTCCAGCTTGCGGATCAGGCCGGCCAGCGCCTCCGCCTGCATTTCGGATTCGCTCTCGCCCAGCAGGCATGCATCGGATGCGCCGCAGTTGGGCCGATCATAGATGAGCACGCGGCGGCCGGCTTTCACAAAGCCTTCCGCCATTTCGCGCAGCCCCGGCACGTCCATCGTGAAACGTCCACCCGGCGTCAGGGCCACCGCCGGATCGCCCTCCTTGCCCAGCAACTCAAAGGCAATGCCGATTCCACCCACGTCGATCCGAGGCATCCGCGTTCTCCCCAAAGCGCCCTTCGGGGCGTCGTGGCGGAGATGCTCGACCGCAAGCGACATTCGCGCAAGGCGGCGGGCAGCGCCGCGAGGGCGATACCGCCCCCGCGTTACGCCGGCACGCCCTGGTGACTACCCTGTGGATATTCTGTGCGAATAGTGCGCAAAACCTGTGAACTGCCGTGGAAAGCCGCGCAAAGAATGACGTTCAGGTAATCACGTCAGGCGAGGTCCGGCCTGTATGGCGGGCGATACCGGCGATGGCATCGACGGCATCGATCTGCGATTGCAGCATCGCTTCCGTATTGGCGAGAATATGCCCGGAAGGCAGCTCGTAACGCTCCAAATAGACCCGCAGCGTCGCCCCTTGCGTGCCCGTGCCGGAAAGGCGGAAGACCACCCGGCTGCCATCCTCGAACAGCACGCGCACACCCTGGTTCTCGCTCACCGAATGGTCGACCGGGTCGGTGTAGGCGAAGTTGTCGGCATGGGCGACAGTCAGCGGGCCGAACGCCTTGCCCGCCAGACCGGGCAGCGATGCCTTGAGTTCGGCCATCAGCGCATCGGCAGCGGACTTGTCGATGGCCTCGTAATCGTGCCGGGCGTAATAGTTGCGGCCGAAACGCGCCCAGTGCGCCTTGGCAAGATCGTCCACGCTGATCCCGCGCACGGCCAGGATGTTCAGCCAGAGCAGCACGGCCCACAGGCCATCCTTTTCCCGCACATGGTCGGATCCGGTGCCCGCGCTTTCCTCTCCGCAGATCGTCACCTGGCCGCTATCCAGCAAGTTGCCGAAGAACTTCCAGCCTGTGGGCGTCTCATAGCAGGGAATGCCGAAAGCCTCGGCCACGCGATCGGCCGCGCCGCTGGTCGGCATCGAACGGGCAATTCCCGTCAGCCGTCCGCGATAGGCGGGCGCGATCTCGATATTGGCCGCCAGCATCGCCAGCGAATCCGACGGTGTGATATAGCGGCCGCGGCCGATGATCAGGTTCCGGTCCCCATCCCCGTCCGACGCGGCGCCGAGATCGGGCGCGTCCGGCCCCATCATCACGTCATAGAGCGCGCGGGCGTGGATCAGGTTGGGATCGGGATGGTGGCCGCCGAAATCCTCCAGCGGCACCCCGTTGATCACCGTGCCGGGCGCGAAGCCAAGCCGGCGCTCCAGAATCTCATGCGCATAAGGGCCCGTTACCGCGCTCATGGCATCGAAACGCATCGTGAAGCCGGAGGAGACGATGCGGCGGATCTCGTCGAAATCGAACAGCGTTTCCATCAGGTCGGCATAGTCTGCCACCGGATCGATCACCTGGACCGCCATATCCCCGACCATGACCTCGCCCAGCGCGTCCAGGTCGATGTCGGGGGTCTCCACCGTAAGCAGACGGTCGATCTCGGTAGTGCGATGGTGGATCGCGGCTGTCACCGTTTCGGGTGCCGGCCCGCCGTTGGCGATGTTGTACTTGATGCCGAAATCCTCGTCCGGCCCGCCGGGATTGTGGCTGGCCGAAAGGATCAGCCCGCCGCTGGCGCCGTACTTGCGGATCACATTGCTGGCCGCTGGAGTCGACAGGATACCGCCCTGCCCCACCAGCACGCGCGCATAGCCATTGGCCGCGGCCATGCGGATCGCCAGCTGGATCACCTCGCGGTTATGGAACCGCCCATCCCCGCCGATCACCAGCACTGCACCCGGCGCGGGCTTCACGGCATCGAACACGGCCTGGATAAAGTTCGCGGCATAGTTCGGCTGCTGGAAAACCCGGACTTTCTTGCGCAGGCCCGAAGTACCGGGCGCCTGGCCTTCATAGGGTGTTGTGGGAACGGTCACGATCCGGATCAAAGCGCGGGTCTCCATAAGCGGTGGGGAAAGAAGGTGTGCAATCGACGAAGTGCCAAGCTGTTCCAGTGATTATGGAATCTCCGGAACGGCTCCCCGTCGCACGAGATATGTGGAAGCGACTGGAAACAGTCTGGTGACACGGCACCCAATGTCAAATGCGCGAACGGGTCAATTCGGTGCAGCTGTGCCCCCTTTAGGACCAGTTACACGATTTTTCGCGTCAAATCAGCCCTCTGTCCCGCATGCTTACCACTGTGCTGGCACCAACGACGACGTGATCGTCCACCGAAAAGTCGAGTGCCGAGGTCACATCGATGAAATGGCGCGTGGCACGAATGTCGAATGCGCTGGGCTCCGGATTGCCGGAGGGGTGGTTGTGCGCGATCACCAACCGCCGCGCATTCAGATCGAACGCGCGGCGCACCGTGCTGCGTAGCGGCAGCGTGACCACGCTGCACTGTGTCCCCGCGTAGAAATCCTCGGCAATGAACAGCCCTTCGGCGGTGAGGAACAGCACCAGCACGCACTCTTCCCGCAAGGCGCTTAGCCGGCGCACAAGGTATCGGCGCAGGCGTGGATTGCCGGGTTCGGTAGGCTCGCCGTAAAGCGCTTCGCGGGCTGCCAGCATGGCGATGTCGCGCGCGACGGCGATTGCGGCGGCCAGGAGGTTCTGGCTGCAGGGTTCTCCACTGATGACTTCGGCCAGGGCATCAGAGGACGCGGTGTAGATGCCGCGCAAGGATCCGAAGGCGCGGATCAGGCGGAGCGCAACCTCTCTGGATTGTTCGCCGGCGTAGGGATGAAGGACGCGCGCCAGGACCGATAGTTGCCCGGCGTCTTCTGCCGCCGCATGTGAGCGATCAGGCCAAGCCCCATCGCGGTGGCCTGTACGTAAGAAGGCATTATGCTCATCGCCAGATAGGCCGGGCCGCGCAGATCCTGCGCCAGCATCGGATAGATATGGCTTGAAAAAGCGATCAACTGTGCCGCCCCTATCCACAGCGGATAGCTCCGGTTCGCGCAGAGCGCCACGGTGAGGAATACACCAAGAGCGATAGTGTCGATCGCAAAGTGGCCAACGTTCACTCCCATGACGATCACGCCCTGCTGGCTGGTGATCAAATGATAGATCCGATCGACGACCAGCATGGCCAGAAGTGTAGTGGTCAGGATGCGTTCGGGCGCCGCACCGCGGCGCAGCGCCTGAACGAACAGCACAATGAGCACGACGTGAAGCAGATAGGCCCGCGCTGCCAGGATGATCAGCATGACAGGCCCCGATCGGCCGGGATCGGCATGGTCACCCCCCGGTACCATGCCGTCCCTTGCGCGGGCGCCGCAGCGCCCGCCGTTCGGTTCAGGCGGAGAGCGCCATCCCCGTTTCCTCGATCAGTGCCGCGGAGGGCGGGCAGGCTTCGGGCTCGTCGATGATCGCGTTCACGTCGCGCCCGGCATCCAGCAGTGCGCGATGCACGCGGATCATGTCGTTCTGGCATTCCAGCAGCGACCGCTGCGATTTGGCAAGGCGCAGCAGCGCGCTCTGGCCAGTGAAGTTGGCAATGCCTTCCACCTGGCGTGCCAGAAGCATCGATTCCATGAGCCGGGCGGAAGCAAGAAGCGCCGAATCCAGCGAGCCTTCGGCCTCGGGAAGCTGGCGGGTGATGCGGGCGGTTGCTGCGGAAATCGTCATCGACATGTAGACCCTCCTTCGACGTCCCCGGCACGAACGGGGAGCCCAAGCATGACCAGGATCGAGGCTGGCTCACGAAAGCCGACCCAACGCCGTGGCAAGATCCAGGCCGAACACCGCCACGAGCAGCAACCCGCCGGCGATCAGGACCATGGCTGCCATGCGGTTTAGACCGGCATCGTTGCCATCGAGCACCTCGGGGACGAGCCGGTCTGCCGGTTCTGCCTGCCAGGGTGCTTCAATCCTGAAGGTCACCCCATCCGACAGTCGCAGCCGATCGCCCGGCTCGTCCTGCTCCCACTCTTCGGTCGCATCGGTGGCTGGAGGAACCTGAGGATTCTTGTCTGGTAGAGGATTATAGGCTGTATCTGCGGGGCGCAGGTAATGCCTGTAAGCGCGTGCAAGTTCGGCACGCGGCGGGGCGCCGGTGCGGTTGCGAACACCTTCGATGCGCTGGTTCACCGCGCTTTCGGAAATGCCCAGTTCCCAGGCGATTTCCTTGCTCGTCCGATTCTCGGCGACGAGGCGAAGCACTTCGTGCTGCTTTTCCGTCAACGATGGCAGAACCTCCAGAACCCGCCGGAACTGCGCCGGTGTCTGTTCATGTGCCCAACAATCGATTTCCATCGGACCCGTTTATCCCCGTTCCGACAGGGTACCCTCCACCCTGCCAGTCGTTATTGCTACATATATGTCGGTAACCAATTCGTGATCAACCCGCGCTCCAGTCATATACTATCGACAGAGCGCTTTCCTCACGCACGAATCGTTCATTTCGGATGGTTGCTCTGCCGATCACCGGCATTTCCTGCAATGGCTTTAACTATCCTTGAAAACCCAATACCTTAGCGGAGCTGGCCTGCTGGGTTGAGGCCGAATTGGGAGCGTCCGCGACAACTCTGCCCGGCTCATTACAATTTCTTACTATTCGAGGATTTCCGCCGGGCGCCCTGCGATCTAGCCGGGAATCATGAGGATGCCCGAACCTGTCGCCCCCCTTTCCGCCTCTCGGCCCAGCCCCCGTTCCGCTGGGGGCCGCCACGGCGTACTGTGCCTGATACTCGCCTCAACGGCGATTACCGCACCGATAGAGGCCCGCGCGCAGCAGGCTTCGCCCGCCGCCACAACCAGCGCAAAGGGCACGGCGGCCAAAACCACCAGCCAGCCCGACACCGCCGAAGACAGCGGCAGTACGGACGAGATCGTCGTCCGTGGGCAAGCCGTGCCGGGTGCGGTGATCGGCGACATCCCGCCCGAGAACCAGATCAATCAGGGCGAAATCGCCTCCTACGGCGTCGATTCGATCAGCGACCTGCTCAGCGAGATCGCCGACCAGACCGCCAGCATCTCGGGCCGCGATTCGTCCAGCGGGCCGGTCGTTCTGGTGAACGGCAAGCGCGTTTCCGGCGTCAACGAAGTGGGCGATCTGCCCGTGGAGTCGGTACTGCGCGTCGATATCCTGCCCGAGGAAGTGGCCATCAAGTACGGCTACGATGCACAGCAGAAGGTGGTGAACATCATCCTGAAGCGTCGCTTCCAGTCGCGCGTGGCCAATCTGGAGGGCGGCATGTCCACCAAGGGCGGCGGCGGCCAAGGCAACGGCGCCTTCGCCTACACCAGGATCCATGACAACGACCGCCTGAACCTGACCGGCAAAGTTTCGGGTCAAGCCTCCATCCTGGAGAGCGACCGCGACATCGTGCCCGATCCGGACAGCGGCATCACGCCGGCAGACGGCATCGCCGACGATCGCGCCTACCGCACGCTGCAGGCATCGACGCGCAATTACGCGCTGGGCGCCAGCCTTGCGCACGATCTGGGCGGATCGGCAAACCTCTCGTTCAACCTCAAAGGCACCTACAAGACCAGCCGCTCGCTGGATGGTCTGGCCACCGGCGACCTGACGGTTCCGGCCGACAATCCCTATTCGGACGGAAGCGAGGCGGCCTTCACCCGCTACCTGTCCACCGATCCGCTCAACAAGTCGGTGAATTCGGCCGACGTTTCGGCGGGATCCACCTTCAACATGGACCTGTCCAGCCGCTGGAAGCTGTCGGTGGTCGGCAGTTACGAGCACAGCGAATCGGACACCCGCACGGAGACCGGCTACGATACCGACGCGCTTCAGGCCGCGCTGGATGCCAACACCCCCTCCGTCGATCCCTACGGCCCGTTTTCGTCGGATCTGCTGGGCCAGATGCTGACCAACCGGGCGAAGTCCAACACCGATACCGGCAGCGCCAGCGCGCTGATCTTCGGCAAGCTTTTGAAGCTGCCGGCGGGCGACATGGGCGTCAGCCTGAAACTGGGCGGCGACTTCACTGCGCAATCGTCCAGCACCACTCGCAATGGATTGGTGACGGACAGCGACGCCAACCGCACCAACGGCAACGCCAAACTCTCCGTCGACATTCCGCTGACCAGCCGCAGCAAGCATTTCCTGGGCGCCATCGGATCGCTGAGCCTGAACCTCAACGGCGGGATCACCCAGGTTTCCGACTACGGCACGCTGGGCACTTTCGGCTATGGCCTGACCTGGACGCCGGTGGACGGGGTGACTGTGATCGCCGCGGTGAACGAGGATCGCAACGCGCCCACCGTATCGCAGCTGAGCGGCCCGGTGATCACCACCACCAACCAGCGCGTCTACGACTATGTGACCGGCCAGTCGGTGCTGGTGACGACGGTGACGGGCGGCAATCCGGACCTGAAGGCGGACGACCGCCACAGTTTCAAGCTGGGTCTGACCGCCAAGATTCTGGACGAGCCGAAGCTGAATTTCAGCGCCAACTACGTCAACAGCCGCAATCGCAACGCGGTGATGAGCATCGGCGGCGTGACCGAGGAAATGGAAGACGCCTTCCCCGATCGCTTCACCCGCGACGCCACGGGCACGCTGGTCGGCGTCGATGCCCGCCCGGTAAACGTCTATATGCAGCGTACCGAGCAAGTGCGCTGGGGCTTCAATTTCTCCGCCCTGCTGCGCAAGCCCAAGCGTCCCGAGCGGCCGCCATGGGCGCGCCCCGGTGAGAATGGGCAGTGGCGCGGTCGCCGTGCAGGAGAGCAAGGCGGCCAACCGGGCGGCCAGCCGTCCGGCGAAGCTGCCGGCCAGATGCCCGGCGCGCAGACGCCGCCCGGCCAGCCCGGCGCGGATGGCGAGATCACCGTCAACGGCCAGCGCGAGCAGGAAGGCCCCGGCGGCTTCGGCCCGCCTCCCGGCGGTTTCCCGCCCGACGGCCCTCCGCCGGAAGGTTTCCGCGACGGCCCGCCGCCCGATGGCTTCGGCCCGCCTCCCAGTGGTGGCCCCGGCGGACCGGGTGGCCCCGGCGGCGGACCTGGTGGCCCGGGCGGCGGCTTCGGCGGCGGACGCGGCGGACGCGGGTTCTCCGGCGGCAGCGACAATGGCGCGCGTCTGCTGGCATCGGTCTATCACACCTGGGTGCTGCGTTCGGACGTGCAGCTTACCGAGGATGGCGATACCATCGACCTGCTTCACGGCGGCACCGTCACCGGCAGCACGACGCCGCAGCACAAGATCACCGCCAGCCTTGGCGTCGTGGACAATGGCGTCGGCATGCGGCTTGAAGGCAACTGGCAGAGCGCGACCAAGGTCACTGGCGATACCATGTCGAGTTCGACCGGAGACCTCCACTTCTCCTCTCTGGCGACGCTGGACTTTCGGCTGTTTGCGAACCTGCAGAACCGGTTCCGCGGCAAGGCATGGGCGCGTGGTACGCGCGTCAGTCTGTCGATCGAGAACCTGTTCGACACGCGTCAGACGGTGACGGATGCCACCGGGGCGACGCCCTATGCCTATCAGAAGGACTATCTGGACCCGATGGGGCGCACAGTGCTGCTTTCGGTGCGGCGGATTTTCTGACGATGCGATTGCCGGGGGAGTGGTTTGCGCTCTTCGGCCGTCGCGCTTGGCTTAAGAACAAGCGGGATCCCCGCCTTCGCGGGGATGACGATGGGGGCGGGGGTGCTCAACACCCGCTAGCAACCTCAATTTTCGTCATCCCCGCGAAGGCGGGGATCCCGCTTCCTGCTTCTCCTTCCTTCTCCCGACGCTTCAGGCAAAGAAAAAGGGCAGGAGAGCCACGGCTCCCCTGCCCTTTTCTCAATCTGCCAGAAAGCAGCGAGGCGAAAACCTCACTCCTCGCCCATGCGGAGCGCGGCGATGAAGGCTTCCTGCGGGATCTGCACGTTGCCGTACTCGCGCATGCGCTTCTTGCCTTCCTTCTGTTTTTCCAGAAGCTTCTTCTTACGCGTGATGTCGCCGCCATAGCACTTGGCGGTAACGTCCTTGCGCATGGCAGAGATCGTCTCGCGCGCGATCACCTTGGCGCCGATTGCCGCCTGGATCGGGATCTTGAACATGTGCCGCGGGATCAAGTCCTTCAAACGCTCCACCAGCGCACGGCCGCGCGGTTCGGCCTGACTGCGGTGGACCACCATCGACAGCGCATCGACCGGCTCGTTGTTCACGAGGATGTTCATCATCACGAGGTCACCCTCCTGAAGCCCGATCTGCTCATAGTCGAAGCTGGCATAGCCGCGGCTGATCGACTTGAGGCGGTCGTAGAAGTCGAACACCACTTCGTTGAGCGGCAGTTCGTACGTCACCTGCGCACGGCCGCCGACGTAAGTAAGGTCCTTCTGGATACCGCGACGATCCTGACAGAGCTTCAGGATCGAACCGAGGTATTCGTCCGGCGTGTAGATCACCGCCTTGATCCACGGCTCTTCCATGAAGTCGATCTTCACCGGATCGGGCATGTCAGCCGGGTTGTGCAGTTCCTTCACGGTGCCGTCGGTCATCGTCAGGCGATAGACCACCGAAGGCGCGGTGGTGATGAGGTCGAGGTCATACTCGCGGCTCAGACGCTCCTGGATGATTTCCAGATGTAGCAGGCCCAGGAAGCCGCAGCGGAAGCCGAAGCCCAGCGCCGCGCTCGATTCCATTTCGAAGCTGAAAGAGGCGTCGTTCAGGCGCAGCTTGCCGATCGATTCGCGCAGCTTCTCGAAGTCGTTGGCGTCGACCGGGAAGAGGCCGCAGAACACCACGGACTGCACTTCCTTGTAGCCCGGCAGCGCCTGCGTGGCGCCCTGCTTCACGGTAGTGATCGTGTCGCCGACCTTGGCCTGCTCCACTTCCTTGATCTGTGCGGTGATGAAGCCGATTTCGCCCGGACCGAGTTCGGGCAGGTCGATGCGCTTGGGGGTGAAGCAGCCGACGCGGTCGACCAGATGGTCGGTGCCGCCCTGCATGAACTTGACGTTCAGGCCCTTCTTGATGACGCCGTCGATCACGCGCACCAGAATGACGACGCCCAGGTACGGATCGTACCAGGAATCGACCAGCATCGCCTTCAGCGGCGCGGTGCGGTCGCCCTTTGGGGCGGGGATCTTGGCGACGACGGCTTCGAGAATCTCGTCGATGCCAATGCCGGACTTGGCGGAGGCCAGCACGGCTTCGGACGCATCGATGCCGATCACTTCCTCGATCTCGTTGCGCACCTTTTCCGGTTCGGCGGCGGGCAAGTCGATCTTGTTGATCACGGGCACGATCTCGTGGTCGTGCTCGATCGACTGATAGACGTTGGCCAGCGTCTGCGCTTCCACGCCCTGCGCGGCGTCGACGACCAGCAGCGCGCCTTCGCATGCGGCAAGGCTGCGGCTGACTTCGTAGGCGAAGTCGACGTGGCCCGGCGTGTCCATCAGGTTCAGCTCGTAGGTGAGCCCGTCGGACGCCGTGTAGTTCAGGCGCACGGTCTGCGCCTTGATGGTGATCCCGCGTTCCTTCTCGATATCCATGTTATCGAGCACCTGCGCGCTCATCTCGCGGTCGGAGAGGCCCCCGGTGCGCTGGATAAGACGGTCGGCAAGCGTCGACTTGCCATGGTCGATGTGGGCAATGATCGAGAAATTACGGATCTGGGCGAGTTCGGTCATGGATGCGCCGTTAGCAGCGCTTGGGCCATTTGAAAATGCGGTGTGCGCGCATTTTCAGGCCCGCCATTCCGGGCGCCCGTCACACGGCTATCAGCCGACCTTGCGCAGCGGCCCGTCCTCGCTCGCCTCGAACAGGGTCCGCGACGGTGTGAACAGCACCGCGCCGTGGGCATCGAGTTCCAGCGGCGTGCCGAATTCCACGCCCATGTGATCGTCCCGGCACCAGCGTGCGGTGGCGAGAACCACGTTATCCTCGGCCAGATGGAGCGCAAAGCAGGTCTCCACCGGCACGTTCCACAGCCCTTCCACCAGCGCCCCGGTCTGCGAAACGTTGCGGATGGTGGCGTGGTAGATGTGGCCATCGTGTTCCAGCACAACCTTGCGCAGCATCGTCTGGCGCGGAGCGCGGGCCGAACGCGGCCCTTGCGCCACGGCGCTCAATCCCTGCGCCAGCCTTGCCGCCGCGCCGACGGCGGTGAGCGGCTTTTCATAGATATAGCCCTGAATGTGGCTGCAGCCCAGCAGGCGCACCAGATCCAGCTCGTCCAGCGTCTCCACGCCTTCAGCCGTGGTTTCCATGTTCAGCGCTTCGGCCAGGCTCACGATCGAAGAGATGATCGCCCCGTTGCGGCTGCCTTCGATCGTAGCGCCGCGCACGAAGCTCTGGTCGATCTTGATCTTGTCGAACGGCGCGCGCTTCAGATAGCCGAGCGAGGAATAGCCGGTGCCGAAATCGTCCAGCGCCAGACGCACACCCACCGACTTCAGTGCCGCGAACATGCCTTCGGTGGACTTGTCTTCGCCCAGGAACACGCTTTCCGTAATTTCCAGCTCCAGACGGCCGGCGGCAATTCCCGCATCGGCGATGGCCCGCGTGACGATCTCCGGCAGCGCCGGGTTGGAGAACTGCAACGGCGAGACATTGACTGCCACGCGCACGTCTTCCGGCCAATCGGCCAGATCGCGGCAGGCGGTGCGCAGTGCCCATTCACCGATCTGGGCAACCAGTCCGGTCTCCTCCGCCACCGGCACGAACTTGGCGGGCGACAGGTAACCGTGGCGCGGATGGTTCCAGCGCAGCAGCGCCTCGAACCCGGTGATACGCTCGGTCGTCGTGTGGATTTGCGGCTGGTAGTGCAGTTCCAGCGTGCCCAGCACGATGGCGTCGCGCAGGTCCTGCTCCAGCTGCTGGCGCTCCTTGGCGTCCGAGTGCAGGTCGTCGTCGTAGAAGTAATGCCGCCCGCGCCCGCTGCCCTTGGCGGCATAGAGCGCAAGGTCGGCGTTGCGGATGATCTCTTCGGCCGTGCTGCCGTTTTCCGGGCAGAGCGATATGCCGATGGAGGCACCGATGGTCACCCGCACGCCGTCGATTTCGTAAGGCTGCGACAGGTTTTCGATAATCCGGCGCGCGATATGGGCAAGGCCCTCGTGCTGGTGATGGCCGGGTAGCAGCACTTTGAACTCGTCCCCGCCCAGGCGCCCCACGCGGCCCATCGCGCCCACCGTGGTGGTCAGGCGTTCGGCCACTTGCTTCAGCAGGGCGTCACCGGCCGGGTGGCCCATCGTGTCATTGACCTGCTTGAAACGGTCGAGATCGAGCAGGAACACCGCGCAGGCCCGGCTTTCCAGCCGCGGAGAGGTCAGGATCTTCTCCAGCCATTCCGCCATCTGGAATCGGTTGGCGAGCGAGGTCAGCGAATCGAACCGCGCCAGCAAGGTAACATGCTGCTGCGACTTGCGGGTTTCGGTCAGATCCGTGCCTGACCCACGAAAACCCAGGAAATTGTGGAACTGGTCCAGCACCGGCCGGCCGGAGATCGACCACCAGCGCTCATCCGCCTCACCCGTGGCCGCCCGCACCGTCAGGTCCTGAAACGAAGACCGTGTGGCGAGATGGAAGGCCAGCGTGCGTTCGCTTTCGGGCTGCCCGTCCGCCTCGACATGGAACAGGCTGGTAAAAGGCCGGCCCGCCACTTCGTCCTGCGTGCAGCCCAGCAGCTGGGCAATGCGCGGGGAGACATACGTGACCATGCCGCGCCGGTCGCTTTCCCAGAACCAGCCCTGCCCGGTATCCTCGTACTCGCCCAGAAGTTCCTCGGCGCGGTGCTGGCGCATGTCCTGCTCGGCCCGGTGTGCCGATTCGGCGGCGGCCTCGCGCACTTGCCGCATGGCCACCACCAGCCCCAAGCCGCAGCCCGCCGCCAGCAGGCCGAACGAATAGACCGAGGCCGAAGGCAGCGACGCCCCGAACCACAGCGCCACCGTGGCCGCCACGATGGAGGTCATCCGGCCGTTCAGCAGCACCGTCGCCAGCAAGACCAGCAGGACGTGCGCCTTGACCGTGTAGCCCGCATCGACCGCCGACGCCCACAGCGAGGTGGCAAGGCCGAACAGTGCCATCGGCACGCCGATCGCCAGCAGCATCAACGGATAGCGCATCGGGCTGTCGTGTCGGCGTCGCTCCTCGATTCGCGCCAGCAAGGGCGCGGCAAGGCAGCCGGCCATCGCCAACAGCGCCAGCAGAATAGTCGCCCGCCCCGGCCGAGTGCCGGAAAGCACCGCGGTCATCGCCAGCACGCATACCATCGCCGGGGCCATCAGCTCCCACCGACGCGCGACGAAGTAAAACAGCGGATCGCTGCTGGGCCCCTTGGGCCGCAACTGCGCAAAATTCCCGGCCATGCCGCGCGATTCGGCGGTGACGGGCAAATCGGCAACGGGATTGTCCGTAACGGGCGAATCCGTATCGGCTGCCGTACGCACCCGAGCACGCACCTGCAAAAGCCCGGATTCGCGCCCGCCCGGCACGCCCTTGCGCACGGTGTGCCGTTTCCTGCGGGAACCTGTCATCGCCATGCCCCGCTCTTGCGGCCCGGCCCATTTCAAAAGGGTTAAATCCGCAGCGGCTCAAAAGGGCAAAAATCCGATTTTGCGGCGCGTTACAGGGGCTAACGCGTAGATTAACGGCTGGTCGCAAGTGGGCGTTTTCGCTTGCCCCGCCCCCTGCCCCATGCTTGCTTGTTTTTTGACGGGGCGCACGCCCGGTGCGCTCTTTCACGGGAGAGCAAGTCCATGCGACATATCGCGATCGTGGGTTCGGGGCCGGCCGGCTACTACACGGCCGAAGCAGCGCTCAGACAATGGGGGGACGGGGTTCGGGTCGACATTTTCGACGCCTTGCCGGTGCCCTTCGGACTCATCCGCAGCGGCGTCGCCCCCGATCACCAGTCGATCAAGGGCGTCTCGCGCCGATACGAGGCAACCGCGCAGACTGACAATGTGCGCTTCATCGGCAATGTCTGGATCGGCCGCGACGTCACCGTGGGCGAACTGCGCGAACTCTATGATGCGGTGGTACTGGCCACCGGCGCGCCGAACGATCGCAAGCTTGGCCTGCCCGGTGAGGATCTGGCCAATGTCTTCGGCTCCGCCGCCTTCGTCGGCTGGTACAACGGCCACCCGCACTTCTCCGGCCTTAACCCGCAGCTTGCGCACGATACGGCGGTGGTGATCGGCAACGGCAATGTCGCTCTGGACGTTGCGCGCATCCTGGCGAAGTCGCAGAAGGAGTTCGAAGGCTCCGACATCGTCACCCATGCGCTGAAGGCGCTGACCGGATCGCGAGTGCGCCGCATCGTCATCCTTGGCCGGCGCGGGCCGTTCCAGATCGCCATGACGCCCAAGGAACTGGGCGAATTGACCCTGCTCAGCCGCGCCCGCCCGCATGTGGACGCGGCAGACCTTCCGGCCGAAACCGGCGATGCCGCGCTCGATCCCGGCCAGCGCAAGGCCGTGGGCCACTTGCGCAGCTTCGCCAAGGCCGCGCCTGCCGAGCCGCAAGTGGACGAAGTCTCCATCGAATTCGACTTCTACGCCGCCCCCCGCGCGATTCTGGGTGACGGCCGCGTCGAAGCGGTGGAAGTGGAGCGCACCCGGCTGGAGGATGGCAAGGCGGTCGGCACCGGGGAGACCTATCGCATTCCCGCCGGGCTGGTCGTCGCCTGCATCGGCTACCAGACCTCCCCGATTCCGGACGTGCCCTATGACGATCAGCACGGCCGCTTCGCCAACGAAGACGGGCGGATCGCACCGGGGCTCTACTGCGTCGGTTGGGCCCGGCGCGGGCCTACCGGCACCATCGGCACCAATCGGCCGGACGGCTTCGCCATCGTCGAACGCATTGCCGAGGATCTGGGCGGCTTCCGCGCCGACGGCGCCGGCAAGCCCGGCCGCCCCGGATTCGACGCGCTCGCGGCCGAACGCGGGATCGACTACGTGAAGTTCACCGATTGGCAGAAGATCGACGAGGCGGAAGTCGCCAATGCCCGCAACGGCGCGCCCCGCGAAAAGTTCGTGGCGGTGGAACAGATGATCGAGGCGGCCGGCAAGCGGTAAGCTTGCCGTCGGGGCCATCCTTTCGGCCCTCATCATTGCGAGCGAAGCGAAGCAATCCAGGGCAGTTTACGCCGCTCTGGATTGCTTCGTCGGCTTCGCCGCCCCAGCCCCACAACCTTACGGCGATTTCATTGGTTCGCCCCCAACCCGCTGCTATGCGCAATGGATTGGCGAACAGGGGGTTACGCGACATGAAGATAATGCACGTTGGCGCTGCTTTGGCGGCGGCGCTGATGCTGGCCGCGCCGTCGGGCATGGTCGATTCCAGGGCCGAGGCCAAGGCCGGCTCCACGCCGATAGTCGGACAACCCGCGCCCGATTTCGAAATCACCCTGATGGACGGCAGCAAAGTAACGCTTGCGCAGCTTCGCGGGCAGGTCGTCGTGCTCAATTTCTGGGCGACCTGGTGTGTGCCCTGCCGGACCGAACTCCCCACGCTGGACAGGTACTATGCGATACAGTCCAAGCACGGGCTGAAGGCCTTCGCCATCACCACGCAGGATTCGCTGCCGCTGTACCAGTTGAAGGCCCTGTTCAAGGCCATGGCGATCCCGGCAGGCCGCAGGATCAAGGGCCCTTATGGACCGCTGACCGGCGTACCGACGAACTTCGTGATCGATAGGGCCGGGGTGGTGCGCTACGCCAAGGCAGGCGCTTTCGATCTGGACGATCTCAACGCGGTATTGATCCCGCTGCTGGCTGAAAAGCCGCCGGCCTGATTGGCTTTAGGCAAGCCAACTTCCAAGAACTGTTTCAAATCCCTTTTTCTTGTTACGGTTTGATGACAGTTCATCGAAATAAATTATTGTTATTCTTATGATTTTTTAGACTTTCCGGTCTAGTTCACCATCCGCAAATCAAGTCCTGGACCGGAGATCGTTCGACTATCTCCGGTCAGACAAAGAATTTCGGGTGCGCTGATGTCATCATGGAAACCGGCCGTCGGCCGACTATTCTCTTCGCTGGAAACGCGCCTTGTCGGCGCCCTGATCCTGATCGTCGTGGCGACCGGCCTGCTGCAAATCGTCACCCAGCGTGAGGCATTCGGGCTGCGCCGCGACGGCGAGGCACTGGTTCATGCATCGGCCATTGCCGAAAATGCGGACCAGTTCGCCGAAGCGGTGGGCAAGCTGCGCATGGCCACCAATCGCGGCCTTGCCGCCAGTGACGAAGACGGCACCGGTAACGAGCTTACCGATGCCGCCATTGCCATCGGCGACAAGCTGGGCCGGCTGCGCAATAGCGGCATGGCGCTCTATGACCTTCCCGAAGCGTCCGATCCCTTTGCCGATCTGGATCGCCACGTTGCCGCGATCCTGGCAGTCCAGTCCGGCGATATCGCCCGGCGCGGGCTGATCAACCGGATCGAAACGCGCAACAATGCCATGGCGGTGCTGGCCACGCGCATCGTCGAGCGCGCCCATGCAGAACGCGAAGCCGCCCAGCGCCGCCTCGTCGCCTCCATCGCGCGCTGGCAGCTGCTGGTGCTGAGCGCCGGGCTGGTCACCATCCTGATCGTTTCGCTGGTGCTGTTCGATATCCTGAAGAACATCCTGCCCGCCGTGCGCCGGATGCACCGATCGCTGCAGAGCCTTGCCAACGGCGATCTCGATATCGAGATCGGCTCTTTCCGCCTCAAGGAACTTCAAGACCTGTCCGGCCCGCTGGAAACCTTCCGCCGCAATGCGAAGGCCGTGAAGAATCTGGCCTTCAGCGATGCCGCCACCGGCCTGCCCAACCGCCGCGCGTTTCAGGAAGACGTCAGCTGGCTGCTCAGCGCCGCGCCGGAGCACCACTTCGCCTGCATGCTGATCGATATCGACCGGTTCAAGCACATCAACGATGATTACGGCCACGCCGCGGGTGACGAACTCGTCCGCCTGATCGGCGGGCGGCTGAAGACCAACCTTGGCGATTCCAGCATCGTCGCGCGCGTGGGCGGTGACGAATTCGCCGTCTGCATCGAGCTTTCGGCCGGCGAATCCGTAACCGGGCTGGCCTCGCGCCTTACCGATTCGATGCGCACGCCGTTCAGTCTGGGCGAATATTCGGTGGCGATCACCGTCTCGATCGGCGTCACCGAAGTGGCGGCATCGCCCGATGCGGATATCGATGAGATCCTGCGCAACGCCGACATGGCGCTCTATGCCTCCAAGAAGACCGGCCGCAACTGCGCGACCGGCTTCGCGCCGCAGATGGCGGAAGAACGCGCCGTGGACCGCGCGCTGGAAAAGGACCTGGAAGCCGCATTCGAAAAGGGCGAACTGCGAATGGTCTACCAGCCGATCCACCCGGTTTCCGACAAGGCACGCGAAGTGGAAGCGCTGGTCCGCTGGAAGCATCCCGCGCTGGGCGAAGTGCCGCCCTCCACCTTCATCCCCGCGGCCGAGCGCAGCGGGCTGATGGTGCGGCTGGGCGAATGGATCATCCGCCGCGCGCTGCAGGACTTTGCTCAGTGGCCGCAGGACATGCTGATGAGCATCAACCTCTCGCCCCTGCAGCTGCAGCACGACGGATTCAGCGCCTTCCTGCTGGATGCCTGCGGCCGCCACGGCATCGCCCCGCACCGGCTGTTTCTGGAAGTGACGGAATCGCTCTCCATCGAACGCAACACCCGCGCGCTGCTGACGCTGAACCTGCTCCGCAACCTGGGCTTCCGCATCGCGCTGGACGATTTCGGCACCGGCTATTCGTCACTGTCGATGGTCAAGAGCTTCAAGTTCGATCGCATGAAGCTGGATCGTAGCCTGGTCATGGACCTTGGGCAGGATCCCGCCTCCGTCGCGGTGCTGGAAGCGGCGGTGACGATGGCGCGCCACGTCGGTGCCGAAGTCGTGGCCGAAGGGATCAGCGAGGAGCATCTGATCGACGCGACCAAAGGCGCCGGCTGCACGCACCTACAAGGCTATTTCTACAGCCGGCCGATCGAGGCGAACGAGGTGCCGAACTATTTCACCGCGTCGATGATACCGCAGAGCGAAGTCGCCTGACGTCACACTGGGCGCATAAGAAAAAGGGCCGGGGTTCGCACCCCGGCCCTTTTCCGTTTCAGCGATAAGGCCTGCGATCAGACGCGCATCGGCATCAGCACGTAGAGCGCCGGGCTCTTTTCGTCCTGACGGATCAGCGTCGGCGCGCCGGCGTCGGCAAGGTGCAGTTCCACCGTGTCGCCGTCGATCTGGCCAAGGATGTCCTTGAGATAGTTGGCATTGAAGCCGATCTCGAAACCATCCGAGGAATAGTCCGCCGGCACTTCTTCGGCCGCCGTGCCGTTGTCCGGCGAGGTGACCGAAAGCGTCACGCGGTCCTGCTCCAGCGCCATCTTCACGGCACGGGTCTTTTCGGTAGCGATGGTCGCAACGCGGTCCACGCCTTCGAAGAAGCTCTTGGGATCGACCTTCAGCAGCTTGTCGTTCCCGGTCGGGATGACGCGCGTGTAGTCCGGGAACGTGCCGTCGATCAGCTTGCTGGTCAGCACCACGCCGTGCTCACCGCCCAGCGTGAAGCGGATCTTGCTGGCAGAAAGGTCAACCAGCACGTTGGTGTCCAGCGCTTCTTCCAGCAGCTTGCGCAATTCGGCCACGCACTTGCGCGGCACGATCACGTCCGGCATCCCCTGCGCGCCTTCGGGGCGGGCCAGGGTGAAGCGAGCGAGGCGGTGGCCGTCGGTGGCGGCGGCCTTCAGCTCGTCATCGGTGACGTGCAGGAAGATGCCGTTGAGGTAATAGCGCGTTTCCTCGGTCGAAATCGCGAAGCGCGTGCGATCGATCAGCTGGCCCAGCGTTGCCGCCGAGATTTCGAAGCTGGTCGGCAGTTCGCCCTCGGCAATCACCGGGAAATCGTCACGCGGCAGCGTCGGCAGCTGGAAGCGGCTGCGCCCGGCCTTGACGACCATGCGGTTGTCCGAAGCGTCGAGGCTGACCTGGCTGCCATCGGGCAGCTTGCGCGCGATGTCGAACAGCAGGTGCGCAGACACGGTGATCGCGCCGGCCTGCTCTACCGAGACCGCACCGAGGGTCTCGACCACTTGCAGGTCAAGGTCGGTCGCCATGATACGCAGGGAGCCGGTGCCCGAAGCCTCGATCAGCACGTTCGAGAGAATGGGAATGGTGTTGCGCCGCTCAACAACGGACTGCACGTGGCTGAGGCAGCGCAGGAGCGTGGAACGTTCGATGGTGGCCTTCATGTCAGCCTCAGGTCCCCCTTGGTCGGGCTTGGGACGCCCGGTTGACACGGACAATCCCGAATTTCAGGACGAATATCTCTAGCGAACGTAAGGCTTGCGGCAAGCGAGTAATGGCCCACTCAAGGCGAAACTGGGGATAAATCGGGGGGTTCTGCCGTGTTTTGAACGGTTCCGGCACATTCCGCCGCACGATCCGGGCCGGACGGCACCTTCCCCTTGCCCTAAACGTTAGCGCAGAGCATGCTGCACTGCACCCCCAATAACCCCGAAATCGTGGGAGCCTAACGACTTGTCTCTAGGTTTGCGCATCGAACGCAAGGACGAAAGCGGCGAAATCAAGCCCATCACCTTGCCCGAATGGAAGGATGCCGTTGGCGGTATCGAAGGGGTTCGCCTTGCCGAAGGCGATGCCAACGCGCTCAATCCCGTTACCCGCGAATGGGTGGTGATGCCGAACCGCGGTGGCGATGTCGAAGTATGGCGCGATGGCTACGACGGCTGGCTGCGCGCACTCTGGTGGTCGCCCAACGGCACCGTAAGCTTCAGCGCGCCCGATCCGGAACCGGACGGGCACTCGATCCTGGCCGTAGCGCGCGATCTGGCAGGCAAGCTGGGTGCCAATATCGTCAACGCAGACGGCGCCATTCACGACTGAGACTTCAGCGCCTTCCCCAGACAGATCGACTGCGGCCGATCCGCATAGCGCCCGTATGGCGGGATCTCTCCGTATCCATGGCGTTCGTAGAACGAGACTGCGCGAGCGTTCACGCGCCGGGTGGAGAGCCACGCCGCGCCGTATCCATCGGCAAGTGCAGCCGCTTCGAGATGGACGAGAATCAGCCCGCCGCAGCCCTGCTCGGCATACATGCGCTTGATTTCAGCCACGTCGGCCTCAAGCGGCCGGTAAGCGCCGCAGCCGATCGCGTTGCCCTGCCCGTCCCGCGCGATCACGAACAGCGCGCGCGGCACGAGTACATCGTCATGATCGAACGATGAGGTGCCTCCGTCGCCGGTAATGGCGGCGAGCGCCCCGGAAAGGCGCGCCATCACCGCAGCAGCATCGGGATCGCGCGGATCGCAGGGCTCCACCCTCACCATCCGCGCCAAACCCGACATCACCTCAGATCATCACCATGCCGCCGTTGACGTGGATCGTCTGGCCGGTGACGTAGCCTGCTTCCTTGGAGGCGAGGAACACGGCGGCAGAGGCGATATCCTCGCCCTCACCCATGCGGCCCATCGGGATGCGGCCGTTCAGCGCGTCCTTCTGCGCGTCGGGCAGAACGTCGGTCATCGCGGTACGGATGAAGCCCGGCGCGATGCAGTTCACGGTGACGTTGCGGCTGGCGAGTTCCTGCGCGAGGCTCTTCGACATGGCGGTGATGCCGCCCTTCGCCGCGCAGTAGTTCATCTGGCCGGGGTTGCCGGTGGTGCCGACGACCGAGGTGACGTTGATGATGCGGCCGAAGCGCGCCTTCATCATCGGCTTGGTCACGGCGCGCATCAGGCGGAAAGTCGATTCGAGGTTGATCTTGATGACCTGATCCCACTCCTCGTCCTTCATGCGCATGGCGAGGTTGTCGCGGGTGATGCCGGCGTTGTTGATCAGGATGTCGATCTTGCCCAGCGATTCGAGCGCGGCGGGAACCAGCTTCTCGACCTGCTCGGGATCACCCAGATTGCAGGCGATGGCGACATGATCGACGTCCTGCACATGCTGCGGGGTGTGCTCGTCCAGCTCATCGCGGAAGGCGCGCAGCTTGTCCGCGTTCGAGCCCGAGATGGCGAGGCGCGCACCCTGCGCGGCCAGCGCGCGGGCAACGGCGGAACCGATGCCGCCCGAGGCGCCGGTGACGAGGGCGGTCATTCCGTTGAGGTTGAACATCTGGGTCACTCCGTGATGGCTTTAGTTGTAACGGGTTCGCGCAAAGGCGCAAAGGCGCGAAGGCCTCAGCGATCGGATCGATGGTTGTTCACCAACCGCCGAATTCCTTCCTTCATCGTTTCACCCGAGAAATTGAGCAGCAGCCCTAGGGGCTGATCGAGCAAACGCAAGTAGGTGAGAACCTGCTTGGCATGGGCGCGGCTGAGATTTTCCACCGACTTGATTTCGATGACGAGACTGTTCTCGATCAGTAGATCCACCCTGAAAGCCGCTGGAAAATGCATATCGTCGAAACGGATATCGACCGGCTTCTGCCGGTCAACCTTGTATCCCCGGCGCTCCAGTTCAGCCCCGAGGACAGTTTCGTACACGCTTTCCAGCAAGCCTGGACCAAGGCCGCGATGTATTCGAACGGCAGCATCAACGACATCTGCGCTGATCGCATCGACATCAACCAAGGCCGCCCCCTTTGCGCCTTCGCGCCTTTGCGCGAACTCTTAAAGGCCCTTCGCCAGTTCCTCGATCTCAGCCATGGTCACGGCGGAGATCACTTCCACCTCACCGGCCGAACGCTTGATCATCGGGCCGAGCACCTTGCCGCCGAGTTCGGCGAACGTCTCGACGCCCGCCTCGCGCATGGCGATCGCGCTTTCACGCCAACGGACGCGGCCGGTGACCTGCTCGACCAGCAGGCGCTGGACTTCGGCGGGATCGGTGACGACCGAGGCGGTGACATTGGCGAACAGCGGCACATGCAGGCTGCCCGGAGGGGTCGTGGCCAGCGCCTCCGCCATGGCATCGGCAGCGGGCTGCATCAGCGGGCAATGGAACGGCGCCGACACCGGCAACAGCACGCCGCGCTTGATGCCGTGGTCCTTCACCAGCGCGATGGCGCGCTCGATGGCTTCCTTGTGGCCGGAGATCACGACCTGCGTGGGGTCGTTGTCGTTGGCGACGGTGCAGACCTGGCCTTCGGCAGCGGCTTCAGCCAGCGCGGTGGCCTTTTCGATATCGGCGCCGAGCAGCGCAGCCATGGCGCCAAGACCGACCGGAACGGCGGCCTGCATCGACTGGCCGCGCAGCTTCAGCAGGCGCGCGGTGTCGGCAAGGCTGAAGGCACCAGCGGCGCAAAGCGCGGTATATTCGCCCAGCGAGTGACCGGCGACGAAGTCCGCCTTGTCGGCGAGCGTGATGCCGCCTTCCTTTTCCAGCACGCGCAGAACGGCGATGGCATTGGCCATGATCGCCGGCTGGGCGTTTTCGGTGAGGGTCAGCTCCTCTTCGGGGCCCTGCGTCATCACGCGGAAGAGGTTCTGGCCGAGCGCCTCGTCCACTTCCTGGAAGACTTCGCGCGCGACGGCGCTGGCTTCGGCGAGTTCGGCGCCCATGCCGACCTTCTGGCTGCCCTGTCCCGGAAAAACGAATGCACGCATCTTGGCGGCTCCTTCTGTCCGGCGGGCCCCACGATTGCGCCCTGCCGGTTTGTGAATCTCTACATGTGGCGCGGCGCGTTATTGACCTTAGGGCCGCTCCGCAAGTCCGAACGGGACTATCCGGTTCATCGCGTCATGCCCGATATCGGCACTGCCGAGGTAGGCGATCGAGTGATGCGCACACCAATGGCGGGCGATTTCCTCCGCCTCGACACCGAACGGACGGTCGTTTTCCGGCACGTCGCTGACCCTGCCGAGGCGCAGGCCTGCCACACCGCCAAGGTGCGCGGTGAGGTGGAAAAACAGCCGATCCACCGCGTAGAGATACTCCGATACCTCCTCCACCAGCACGACATGCTTCGCCAGCCCCGGCATCAGAGGCGTACCGCAGAGCATCGCCAGCGTCATCAGGTTGAAGGCGACGCGCGGATGATCGTCGCCGGTGGGCTCCACGCCCGAGGCATCGCCGGTCAGCCACCGCAATGCGCGGCGCACCGCCTCCGCCCCACCTGCCCGGCGAATATCGGCCAGCATCGGTCCGTGAACCGGCTTGCCAATGCGCGCGCGATAGAGCCCACCCAGCAGATAGCCGGCATCGGAATAGCCGAGGAAGGTCTTCGCCTGCGCATCGTGCGTAAACTTCGCAATGGCCGCTTCCGCCACACGGCATGCACCATAGCCACCGCGCGCGAACCACACCGCATCCACCGAAGGATCGTTCGCGCACTCCACCAGCGCCGCGATCCGCCGCGCGTCGCTGCCCGCGAAATGGCCCTCCACTTCGAAGCACTGATCGTGGATGACAAGCTCCACATCGGGGAACTCGGCAGCCGCCAGAGCGACGACGGCCTCCGCATCCTCGCGGGTGATCGGGGTGGACGGTGCACAAACTGCGATACGGGTCATGGCTCCTTCCTATCGAGGTTGTCAGGACGAACAAGGCCGCATACCGAAGCGTCATGACTTCCGATCACGATCTCACTTCACACCCCTGGTTCTTCTGCGGCATCGGCGGATCGGGCATGTTGCCGCTTGCACTGATCCTTCGGGGCCACGGCGCGCAGATCGCGGGATCGGACCGTAGCCGCGATCAGGGCCGCACCCCGGAAAAGTTCGCCTGGCTGGAAAGCCTTGGTTTCGACCTGCACCCGCAAGATGGCAGCGGCATTACCGGCGCCAAGCAAACGCTAGTCGCCTCGGCGGCGGTTGAAGATACGGTGCCCGAAGTAGTCCGCGCGAAAGAGTTCGGCTGCCCGCGCATGAGCCGTGCGCAGCTTCTGGCCACGCTCTTCAATGCGGCGCCCTTCGGCGTGGCCATCGGCGGCACTTCGGGCAAGTCGACCGTCACCGGAATGACCGGCTGGATCACGACCCATGCCCGCCGCGATCCCACGATCATGAACGGCGCGGTGATGAAGAATTTCGTCAGCCCCGACGCCCCTTTCGCCAGCGCCCGCGTGGGTCAGGGCGAGGTCTTCGTGTCGGAAGTGGACGAGAGCGACGGGTCCATCGCGCTTTATCGCCCGAAAGTCGCGGTGCTGGGCAACGTCAGCCTCGACCACAAGAGCCTTGAGGAACTGCGCCAGCTTTTCGGCGATTTCCTTGCCCGCGCGGACACCTCCGCGATCAATCTGGACGATGCGGAAACCGCCGCCCTCGCCCCGCATGCCAAGGCGCTGGTTACCTTCGGCATTGCATCGCCGGACGCGCAGATCGGCGCGAGCGATGTGGTCGAAGGGCCGACTTCGCTGACCGCCACTGTGCTGGATCGCCGCGACGGAACTTCGCATCCACTGGCACTGAAAGTGCCGGGTCGACACAACCTCTACAATGCGCTCGCCGCCATCGCCGCGGCCAATGCCGCCGGGGTTTCGGTGGCCGAGGCGGTCGAGGCGCTGGGCAGCTTCGTGGGGCTTGCGCGCCGGTTCGATATCGTCGGCACCTCGCCCTCCGGCGTGACGGTGATCGACGATTTCGGCCACAACCCGGACAAGGTTTCGGCCACGCTGGCCACGCTCAAGGCCCATCCGGGCCGCGTGATCGCGTTCTTCCAGCCGCACGGCTATGGCCCGCTGAAGCAGATGGGCCACGAACTGGCCGAAGTGCTGGCCTCCAAGCTGGGGCCGGACGATGTGACGATCCTGTGCGACCCGGTCTACTTCGGCGGCACCGTAGACCGTTCCGAAGGCAGCGAGCGCATCGTGCGACTGATCGAAGCGGACGGCGGAAAGGCTGAATACGTCCCCTCTCGCGAGGACTGCGCCAGCCGCATCGTGGAAATCGCCAAGCCCGGAGACCGCGTGGTCGTGATGGGTGCGCGCGACGATACGCTGACGGTTTTCGCGAAGGACCTGCTCGCGCGCCTGCCCTGATTGGAAAGTCCGGGGCGCGATCAGTGCGCCCCGGCTTCGTCCTTCCCGCCGCGCATGTGGGCGATCACGTGCACGGCAACGGCAATCACCGCGCCCAGCACCAGGCCGACCACCGCAGAAGCCAGCGCATAGCCCAACCAGCCCAGCACGCCCCCGACGGGGCCGCCCAGCACCGCCAGCCAATGTTCGATGCCGTGCGCCAGATGCGCCGGAGCGGGAACGCCCAATTGCTCAAGTCCGTGCAGGATGATCCCGCCGCCGACCCAGAGCATCGCCAGCGTGCCTACCGAGGCCAGCACCGTCAGCACCTTGGGCATGCCGTTGACGAGCATGCGGCCGAAAGCCTGCGTGCCCTTTCCTTCCTTCTTGGCGAGATGCAGGCCGATATCGTCCATCTTCACGATCAGCGCGACGGCGCCGTAAACGCCGGCCGTGATCAGGATGCCCACCAGCGCCAGCGCCACCGCGCGCGTGATCAGCGAACTGTCGGCCACTTCCGAAAGCGCGATAGCCATGATCTCGGCGGAAAGAATGAGGTCGGTACGGATCGCGCCGGAAACGCGAACCTGTTCGAACGTCACCGCGTCCTGCACCGGCTGCTCAAGCGTTTCGCCGTGCTTGGCGCCGCCGAACTTTTCGATAACCTTCTCCGCCCCCTCGAACGCCAGATAGGCGCCGCCGATCATCAGGATCGGCGTGATCAGCCAGGGCAGAAAGGCGCTGAGCAGCAGTGCGATGGGCAGCAGGATGAACAGCTTGTTGCGCAGCGATCCCTTGGTGATCTTCCAGATGATCGGCAGTTCGCGCTCGGGCGTGAAGTCGGTGACATAGCCCGGCGTCACCGCCGCATCGTCGATAACCACGCCGGCCGCCTTGCTGCCGGCCTTGGCGACCCCCAGCCCCACATCGTCCAGCGAAGCGGCAGCGGCGCGGGCGATCACCGCCACGTCATCGAGAAGAGCAACGAGGCCGGAAGCCATCGGAAGAAAAATCCCTCATCATTGAAACACAGACCGCTGCCATGCGGGCGAATTTTTCGCCGATCAAGCAAATCCCGCAAAATCCTTGATTGCAAAGGGACTTGAGCAAGGTCTTGCAACCGGCTCTCCGCGACTTTTCCGCTTTCCTCGCACCCCTGCCCTTAACGCCTTCCCGCCGCGACCGTTCTCTGGACTGTCCGGAGGGAGCCTCCCACGGCACCTTCCAACTTCTTGATACTGGGGAAAAATCATGTCGGTTATCAACACGAACATCAGCGCCATCCGCGCATCCAACGCCTCCATCGCCGCCAACAAGACGCTGAGCACCGCGATGGAACGCCTCTCCACCGGCAAGCGCATCAATTCCGCCAAGGACGATGCCGCCGGCCTTGCCATCTCCACCTCGATGAGCTCGCAAATCCGCGGCATGAGCCAGGGCATCCGCAATGCCAACGACGGCATCTCGCTGGCGCAAACCGCCGATGGCGCGCTGGACGAAGTGGCCAACATGCTGCAGCGGGTCCGCGAACTGGCGATCCAGTCGGCGTCGGGCACCTATCAGGACACCGACCGCGATGCGATGCAGCAGGAAGTGACCGCGCTGACCGACCAGATCGGTGACATCCTGACCACCACCACGTTCAACGGCAACGCACTGTTCTCCACCACCTCGGGCTCCGACGTCACGTTCGATATCCAGACCGGGTCGAACTCGGGAGAAAAGGTCACGCTCACCTCGGTCGCCATCGACGGCACCCACCTGGGCACGGCACTGGACGTTTCGGACAGCACCGCCGCCTCGGCCACGCTGGACCATGTGGACGCCGCGCTGAAGTCCGTGAACGCCAACCGCGCCTCGCTCGGCGCCGGGCAGAACCGGCTGGAATCGGCGATCAACAACCTGACCAGCAATGTGACCAACCTGTCCGACGCCCGCTCGCGGATCGAGGATGCGGACTATTCGGTGGAAACCACGTCCCTCGCCAAGTCGCAGATCCTGAGCCAGGCCTCCACCGCGATGATCGCGCAGGCCAATCAGGCCCAGCAGGACGTGCTTTCGCTCCTGCGCTGATCGGTTCCCCAGCGAAACCTTCGGTTTCATCAAGACCCGGCGGGCAGCGATGTCCGCCGGGTTCGTTTTTTGGTCAGGTGTGACCATTCCCCACACCTCGTCATTGCGAGCGCAGCGAAGCAATCCAGAGCGGTGCTGAACTGCCCTGGATTGCTTCGCTACGCTCGCAATGACGAAGGAGGCAAGGAAAGTGCCCGGTCGGCTGGCCTCAGAACTCGACGTCGAGTTCCTCGATATCCTCCGGCTCCGCCTTGGCGGCCGCCAGCCATTCGGCCATCGGTGCCCACGCCGCGACAGCATCGCAATAGGCGCGCAGGCGATCATCCATCGGCACCGCATAGCTCAGGAAGCGGCGGGTAACCGGGGCATACATCGCATCTGCCACCGTCGGCTTCTTGCCGAACAGGAACGGGCCGCGATAGGTGTCGAGGCACTCGTTCCAGATTGCCTCCACCCGCTCGATATCCGGCCGCGCTCCGGAGAAGATCGGGAAGCTCTCGTGCTCCACCTTCAGGTTCATCGGCAGGGCCGAACGCAAGTTGGTGAAGCCCGAATGGATCTCGCCCGAAACCGACCGGCAGTGCGCCCGCGCGATCGGATCGGCCGGCAACATCCCGGCATCGGGGAACTTCTCGTTGAGATATTCGGCAATCGCCAGCGTATCCCACACACTCGCCCCTTCATGGTCGAGGCGGGGCACCAGCACCGATGGAGTGAGCAGCAAGAGTTCGGCCCGGTTGGCCGCATCGTTGACGACAGTCTTCTCCTCAACCTCCAGCCCGGCCAGACGGCACAGCAGCCAGCCGCGCAGCGACCAGGCCGAATACGTCTTGCTGGAAATCGTCAGCCTCGCCCCGGCGGAACCCTTAACGCCCGACTCGCTCACTGCTGTCTCCGCCTAAGTGTGCTTTTGCTTGCATCAGCTTATGATGCAGCGCAGCATGAATCCAGCGCCGATTGCACGCCAGAGCGAATCGCGCACGTACTGCCCACAGGGAACAGACCGCGCATGCTCTATCAGGCGTATCAGACGTATTCGGACTTGCTCGAACTGCCGCGCTGGGCCGCCCGAAATGCCGTTTCCCTGCGTGACGATTACCTCGGCGGCGCCCATGAAATGCCCTGGATGCGGCGGTTTTTCGCGCTCGCGGAGACGTTCGAGAAGGCGACGATCACCCACCAGCGCCCGTCCTACGGCATTACCTCCGTCATGAGCGGCAATCGTGAGGTTGCGGTGCGTGAGGAAGTCGTGGTGGACCTACCTTTCGGCAACCTGCTGCACTTCGCCAAGCATGATGTTGCAGTGCCGCAGCCCAAGATGCTGGTCGTCGCCCCGCTCTCCGGACACTACTCCACGCTGCTACGCGATACCGTGTTCACACTGCTGCGCGATCACGACGTCTACATCACCGATTGGAAGAACGCCCGCGACATCCCCGTGAGCAAGGGGCAGTTCGGGTTCGACGACTTCGTCGATTACGTGATCCACTTCCTGCAGGAACTGGGCGATCCGGTCGAACGCCGGGGCGCGCATGTGCTCGCCGTCTGCCAGCCCTGCGTTCCGGTGCTGGCTGCCGTGGCACTGATGGCGCAGGACGACGATCCCTGCCAGCCGCGCTCCATGACGCTGATGGGCGGCCCGATCGACACGCGCGAAAGCCCCACCAGCGTCAACGAACTCGCGACCGAGCATCCTTTCAGCTGGTTCGAGGATACGATGATCCAGGAAGTGCCCTGGCGCCACAAGGGCGCGGGGCGCAAGGTCTACCCCGGCTTCATCCAGCTTACCGCCTTCATGTCGATGAACATGGGCCGCCACTTCGGCCAATTCCGCAAACTCTATCAGGCTCTGGCAGACGACCGGCAGGCCGATGTCGAAAAGATCGAGACGTTCTACGAAGAATACCTCGCCGTGCTGGACCTGACGGCCGAGTTCTATCTGGAAACCATCGACAAGGTGTTCCAGCGCGCGCTGCTGGCCAAGGGCGAGCTGGAACACCGTGGCCGCAAGGTGGACTGCGGCGCCATCCGCAAGACCGCGCTGCTCACCGTAGAGGGCGAGCGCGACGATATCTGCGCAGTGGGGCAGACGGCGGCGGCGCACTTCCTGTGCTCCAGCCTGCGCCCGCACCTGAAGCGGCATCACTTGCAGCCCGGCGTCGGCCACTATGGCCTATTCGCCGGTTCGCGCTGGGAAACGCAGGTCTATCCGCAAGTGCGCAATCTGGTGCTGGCGGTAAGCTGAGGCGCCCTACCCTTCGGGAAATTCCTCGTGCCCCAGGTTGGGCCAGAGGAAGTTCGTGCAAGTCATCATTACGCTGAAATCCAGCGAGCGCACCTGATGCCACCAGCCGATCGGGATGTAGAGCATGTCCCCCGGCTCCAGCGTCACGTCATAGCTTGCCACCTGCTTCGCCAGCGGATGCGCGTCCAGACGCGCGGGATCGTCGAGGTCGTGAACCGCGCTGAAGACATGCCGGTGATTATAGAGCAGCCGCGTCTGCGAAGGCGGCACCAGACGCACATGCTTGCGGCCGGTGACCTGGATCAGCAGGTTGTTGGTCAGGTCGAAATGCAGCGGCGTGAAAGTACCTTCCGGCCCCACCCAGAGCATTCCCGGCGCCGCAGTCAGATAGTCCGAAATCGGCGTTACGTCCGCCATCAACGGCGCGAAGGCAGCCGCGTTGGTGCCGCTGTTGTAGGCGGTTATATAGGCGTCGTTGCCCTGCCCGCTGGTGATCATCGCGATGAAGGCGTCGAACGCCATGCGGCGCTTGTGGCGTTCCTTGGCGAGTTCGAAATCGGCGGCGCCGTTGCGGCCGCCCTGATACTCGATCTCGGCAGATCCCACCGCTTTCGCCAGATAGTGGGGCGTCCACTTCGCCAGCGCGGGCCACTGGTCGATGGCGCCCTCGATCACCACCGGGCGACCGGGCGCGTAGAAATGATCGAGGAAGGCGTGCCCCGGCAAGTCGCGGCATCGCATCAGCGCACTGGCGTTCACGGAAAGTCTCCTCTGCCGTTCCTGTACCTGCATGATCCAGTCCCGCCGCGCGGCCGCGATGGAATCGGATACCTCGGCCGCAGCGTTCGCCGCCCCGGCGCGCGCGCCACCCGTATAGGGCCGTGCCGCGTCGAGGCCGCCCAGACCGATGGCCTTCAGCGCCGCATCGAGCCTGTCGTTTCCGCCTGTCATCCGAAGTCTCCTGCCGGCCCATACCGGCCCGATTAAAAGCGCTGTCAACTTGCAGGCCACTATTGCGCGCGAATGGCAATGGCCTACACATTCGCGCCGTCAGAATTGGGGGAAATTCAAGTGTATCTGGGGAAAGTCTCGCGGGCCGTGCTGGCCTGCGCCATCGTCTCTGCCGTTTCGGCGCCGGCTTTCGCGGGGGAGGCGATTCTCTACCAGCCCGCCCCGGCATGGGTGAAGATCGCGGCTCTGCCCGCCACCACTGCCGATGCGCCGCCTTTCACCGTGTTCGATGCGCAGGAAAAAGTCGAAGGCGGCCAGCTTTGGCGTTATTCGGATACCGCCGTGCGCATCGGCTCGGCGGAGATGCTGGCGCAGTTCTCCACCGTAGGCGCGCAGTGGTCGCCGGATCAGGGCGATCTTATCATCCACGAAATCTCCATCATCCGCGATGGCGAGACGATCGACCTGATCAAGAACGGCATGAAGCTGGACGTGCTGCGGCGCGAGGAACTGCTGGAACAGCGCCAGCTCAACGGCGTGCTCAGCGCCACCGCCGCGATCCAGGGCCTGCGCGTGGGCGACATGTTCCGCCTGCGCTATTCGATCACCCAGCGTGACAAAGTGCTCGGCGACCGCGTGCAGAGCACGATCGGCCTGCCCACCCGCCCGCTTCGCATGGGCACGGGCCGCCTGCGCGCGATCTGGCCAGTGGCGGAGAACGCCAAGTGGCAGATCCTTGCGAAAGACTTCGCCGCCACCCCCGTGCGCCATGGCGATACGATGGAACTGGAAGTCGCGCTGCCACTCGCCAAGCAGCCCGAGATGCCGAACGATGCGCCTGCCCGTTTTCGCCCACTGCCGATGTTCGAACTCACCACATTCCGCGACTGGGCTGACGTCTCGCGCACGTTCGCGCCGCTCTATGCCGCCAAGGGCTTGATCGCGGACGGCAGCCCGCTTGCCGCCGAGGCGGACAAGATCGCCGCCACCTCCACCGATCCGCTCACCCGCACGCAGGCCGCGCTGCAACTGGTTCAGGACAAGGTGCGCTATCTGGCCGTGCAGATGAACGGCGGCAACTATACGCCGCAGAAGCCGGACGAGACCTGGCCGCTGCGCTATGGCGACTGCAAGGCCAAGACCCTGCTGCTGCTCGCCCTGCTGGACCGTCTGGGCATCGAGGCGGAGGCCGTGACCGCCAGCGCCACCGGCGGCGCCTATGACCTGCCGCGCCGCCTGCCCAGCGCCGCCGTGTTCGACCACGTGTTGGTCCGCGCCAAAGTGGGCGGGCAAAGCCTCTGGCTGGACGGCACCGGGATCGGATCACGGATTGATGACATCCATGACACGCCGGACTTCGGCTATGTCCTGCCCTTGCGCAGTGCCGGGGCCGAGCCCGAACTGATCGAGACCCATGCCAACGCCCGCCCGACCATGGAGCTGGATGTCGATTATGATGAGAGCACCAGCCTGGACCTGCCCACCGTGGTCACCGCCAAGGTCACGCTGCGCGGGCCGCAGGCGCTGAGCCTTGGCCTCGCCGTGAACTCGCTCGATGCCGAACAGCGCGACGAAATGGTGCGCGGCCAACTCGGCAGCATTTTGGGCGAAGGCCAGTTCACCGATCTTTCGCTGGAAGCTTCCCCCGAAACCGCCACTACCGTGCTGAAGGGGCGCGGTATCATGACCACCGAGTGGAAGCGGCGCGACCGGCAGATGAAGCGCGGCGTGGAAGGTATGCTCAGCAGCTTTACGTTTGCGCCCGACCGCGCCCGCGCCGAATGGCGTGAAATTCCGGTGGCGACTCCCCAGCCGGTGAGCATGGTTTATCACTTGCGGGTCAAGCTGCCCGATGGCGGCACCGGTTATACGATGGAGGGCGCCGGCGATATCGATGCGACGGCGGGCGGATCGCACTTTACCAGCCATGCCGCCATTGCCGACGGCGTCTTCACCTATACCGAACGCAAGGAAGGCACCGGCCGCGAGGTTCCGGCCGATCGTATCGCGGCGGACCGGGCCCAGCTTGCCAAGGCACAGACGCAAGTGCCGCAGCTCGTCGCGCCGGCCAATGCGACGCGGCGCTGGGAACTCGGATCGGCCGCGAAGGGATCGACCCAGCTTGCCGCCATCGAAAGCGTGTTCGGCAAATCGATGGCCGCGAAGGAGCCGGAAGCCCTTCCCTGGGTCGCCCGCGCCAGCCTGCGGCAGGGCACCGGAGACTACAAGGGTGCGCGAGAGGATCTGACCCGCGCCATCGCCCTTTCCGCCGATGCCGCTTCCTACCTCGATCGCGCTTCTGTCAATCGCGCGCTGGGCGACCTGCCTGCCGCCATGGCCGATGCGCGCAAGGCGCAGGAACTCGATCCATCGGACAATGCCGCGGCCGAACTGGTGGCAACGCTGCTAGCACAAGACGGCAAGGCGGCCGAGGCGCGTGAACTGCTGGACGAGAAGATCGCCCTGGGCGGCGAGCAGAAGCGTGGCTGGGAAATGTCGAAGGTGGAAAAGCTGGGCCTCTACGCCGATGCCACCGAAGCGCTGACGATGCTGGACACGATGATGACCCAGCGCCCGCAAAGCCCCGAGTTGCTCAACCTGGCCTGCTGGATCAAGGGTATGCGCGGGATCGACGTGGAAGGCGCGGTGCGGCAGTGTTCCAGCGCCGTGGAACTCGCCGCCAGCCCGGTAGGCCCGCTGGACAGCCGCGCCGTCGTATGGTTCCGGCTTGGCCGGTACGACGATGCGCTCAAGGACCTCGACGCGGTGATCCTTGAGGCACCCACACAGGCGGAAAGCCGCTACATGCGCGGCATCGTCCTGGCCCACCTTGGCCGCGCGGCGGAAAGCAAGACGGAAATTGCGGTCGCTCGCAGGCTGGATCCCGGCGTGGACGCGCTTTACACGAAGCTGGGGATCAAGCCCTGAGCGGGAGCGGCGTCTGATGGCGCCGCGCCCGAAGCTCTTCACCCCGAATCCGCTTGCATTCCCCCGCCGATCCGCATAAGGGCGCGCCTTCCGTCTCCACCCTTGTGAGGCGGAAAGGACGAAAGCCGGAGGGGCCCCGCAATCCCGCGGACAAGCCAGCGATCGGTTAGATTAGAGAAAAGGAAGCTGCCGTGGCTCTTTATGAGCACGTATTCCTGGCGCGCCAGGACCTCAGCCAGGCGCAAGTCGATGCGCTTGCCGCCACCGCTACCGAGATCGTCGAGTCGAACCAGGGCAAGGTCACCAAGACCGAGACCTGGGGCCTCAAGAACCTCGCGTACAAGATCAAGCGCAACCGCAAGGCGCACTTCGTGATGCTGAACATCGAAGCTTCGGGCGACGTCGTCGCCGAGCTCGAGCGTCAGACCCAGATCAACGAAGACATCATCCGTTACGTGACCATCCGCGTCGACGAGCACGAAGCTGGTCCGTCGGTCATGATGCGCAAGACCGACCGCGAGCGTACTCGCCGTCGCGAACGTGAAGGGAACTAATTTCCATGGCACGCGCATTCTTCCGCCGCCGCAAGTCCTGCCCGTTCTCGGGCAAGAACGCTCCGGCCATCGACTATAAGGACGTTCGTCTGCTCCAGGGCTTCATGTCCGAGCGTGGCAAGATCGTTCCCAGCCGCATCACCGCGGTTTCCGCAAAGAAGCAGCGTGAGCTGAGCCAGGCGATCAAGCGCGCCCGGCACATCGGCCTCCTGCCCTTCATCGTCAAGTAAGGGGGACGAACCTCATGGATATCATCCTCCTCGAGCGCATCGAAAAGCTGGGCGCCATTGGTGACGTCGTTTCCGTCAAGGACGGTTACGCACGCAACTACCTGCTGCCCAACAAGAAGGCGCTGCGCGCCAACGAAAAGAACAAGAAGGTCTTCGAAGCCAACCGCGCGAAGATCGAATCGGACAACGCTGAGCGTCGTTCGGCTGCCGAAGCCCACTCGGGCAACGTCGAAGGCAAGCAGGTCGTCCTGATCCGCGCTTCGTCGAACTCGGGCCAGCTGTACGGTTCGGTTTCGGTGCGCGACATCGTCGACGCCCTGAACGCCGAAGGCGCCGAAGTGACCAAGCAGATGATCGTTCTCGAACGCCCGATCAAGACGATCGGCGTGTTCGACGTTCGCGTCAGCCTGCACCCCGAAGTCGCCGTCACCGTCAAGGTGAACGTCGCTCGCTCGCCCGACGAAGCCGATCTGCAGTCGCAGGGCGTCGACGTCATGGCCGCGATGTTCGAACAGGACGTCTCGGGCTTCACCGAAGCTTACGACCCGAACGCCGAACCCGGCGAAATCGCGGTTGAAGAAGCTGCCGTGGAGAGCGAAGAGGAAGCCTGAGCTTCCCCTTCCGCTTGACCACTGTTTCGAAAGGCCCTCGCTCCCTCGCGGAGCGGGGGCTTTTCTCTTATCTGCGAACGAGATGATGACCGAAACTCCCACCGACCTGCGCGCCGATTATGCCGCCGACGCGGAACTGCGCGAAGCACTGCTGGCACTGAACAATGCCCACGCGGTCGAACTCTCGCTGGCCGACGAAGCACGGATGGCAATGCTGGTGGAGCGGGCCTTCGTGGCGGCCCGGATCGGCACGCTCGACGCCGCGCTGATCGCCTTCGATCAGGATGCCGATTACGACAGCGCCAACTTCCAGTGGTTCCGCGAACGCTATCCGCGTTTCGTCTACGTCGACCGCGTTGTCACTGCGCCAGCAGCACGCGGCCGCGGCCATGCCCGCACGCTCTACGCCCATCTGTTCGAACAGGCCCGCGCCGCTGGCCACGAACGTGTCGTCTGCGAGGTCAATTCCGATCCGCCGAACCCGGCCAGCGAGGCATTCCACCTGGCCCTGGGCTTCGAGCCCGTCGGCGAAGCACTGTTGGAGAACGGGAAGACCGTGACCTACCTCGCCCACACACTTCGCCGGTGACTATTGCACTGCAACACGAATCGCGTAAGTGTGGGAGATGGAAACGATAGAAAGCACGATCGCGGAACTGGTCCGCGTCTATGAAACCGCCGTCACCACCCTGAAGGCCGACATTGCCGCCTTCGTAGAGAACGGCACCCTCCCCCCTTCCGATCGTCGCGAGACGCGCGCCTGGTGCTATCCGGAACTGCGCATCACCTATCACGGTGTCGAGCGCGGCTCGTTCTACAGCCGTTCGTTCGGGCGCCTGAACGATGCGGGCACCTACGTCACCACGATCACTCGCCCGCGCCTGTTCGCGGATTACCTCAACGAACAGCTCGGCCTTCTCCACGAAGACTACGAGATCGCGATCGAGGTCGACCGCTCCACGCAGGAAATCCCCTTCCCCTACGTGCTGGACGGCATCGGCATGGGCAGCGTCACCCCGCAGGAACTGGCCGCGCACTTCCCGACCACCGAACTCGCCATGATCGGGGACGAGATTGCCGACGGCATCTTCACCCAGCCGCAGGACGAACCCGTCCCGCTGGCCCTGTTCGATGGCCTACGCACCGATTTCAGCCTGGCGCGCCTGCAGCACTATACCGGCACCAGCGTGGAGCACTGCCAGCGCTTCATCCTCTTCACCAACTACCACCGCTATGTGGACGAGTTCGTGGACTGGGCCGGCCAGCAGATCGGCACCGATGGCTACACCGCGCTTTCGGGCGCCGGCGGCCTTTACCTCGATGCGCCGGTCGACAATGCGCGCGAGCGTTTGTCGGACACCGCATGGCGCCGTCACCAGATGCCGGCCTATCACCTGATCCGGCCGGACAAGTCGGGCATCACGCTGGTCAACATCGGCGTCGGCCCCTCCAACGCCAAGACCATCACCGACCATCTCGCGGTGATCCGCCCCGAAGTCTGGCTGATGATCGGCCACTGCGGCGGCCTGCGCGAAGGGCAGCGCATCGGCGACTACGTGCTCGCCCATGCTTATCTGCGTGACGATCACGTGCTTGACCACGTGCTGCCGCCAGAAATCCCACTGCCCGCCATTGCCGAAGTGCAGCAGGCGCTGGCCAGCGCAGCCGAGACGGTCAGCGGCGAAGGCGGCGCCAATCTCAAAAAGCGCATGCGCACCGGCACCATCGTCACCACCGACGATCGCAATTGGGAACTGCGCTACACCGAATCCGCGCACCGCTTCAGCCTCAGCCGCGCGATCGGCATCGACATGGAGAGCGCGACCATCAGCGCCCAGGGCTATCGCTTCCGCGTACCCTACGGCACCCTGCTCTGCGTTTCGGACAAGCCGATCCACGGTGAGTTGAAGCTGCCCGGTCAGGCGAACCGCTTCTATGAGGAAGCGATCGCCAGCCACCTGAAGATCGGCCTCCAGGCCTGCGACCTGCTGCGCGCCGAAGGTGAGCGCCTGCACAGCCGCAAGCTGCGCGCGTTCAACGAACCGCCGTTCCGCTGATCGACGGCGGCAGCAAGCCGCCCTCCTCGATGAACGCCAGAAGCCGCCGCCTTCCACAATGAAGGCGGCGGCTTTTCGTTGCGCATTCCGCAAGCGTCATTCGCGCATCGACAGGGTAGCCGCGCCCGTTTTGAACTACCCACCGGCATCAGCACGCCCTCCACGCAATGAATACCGCGATGCAGCGCATGCAGGCGGCATCAAATTATAAAGCGAACGTCATTAGGGACATTTTCGAGCTTGATTACGCCACACGCAACAGCTATTTCCTAGAATTGAAGCCGCTGAAAAATAGCTGAAATGATGTTTCAATTGAATTTCTTGTTGTAGCTTTAAATTTTCATATACTTTTCGTATCATGAAATAGTTGTGGCGATTCTACAACTCCGCCAAATTCAATCGAACATTACTATTAATCCTGCATGACAACTGCAGAACTCCCCCGCACACCGGCGGCCTGATTTCGACGCGCACACCCTCTCCCGCGTCGGGATCCGCAATAGGGAGTAATCAATGACATCCGAGATGAAGCGCCTTCTGCTGGCGTCCACGCTCCTCATGGGTCTGCCGGTCGCAGCACAGGCCCAGGACAACACCGCCACCGCATCCGGCGCGGAAGCCGAACCCGACAGCGGCGCAATCGTCGTCACCGGTTCGCGCCTGTCCAACCCCAATCTCGAACAGGCCGCGCCGATCATGGCCGTCTCCGCGCAGGAGATGAAGCTGACCGGCCAGGTGAACGTCGAGAACATCCTGAAGGACCTGCCGCAGATCCTGCCGGGCACGACCGCAGCATCGAACAACCCCGGCGGCGGCGTCGCCACGGCCGACCTGCGCGGCCTGGGCGCGGCGCGCACCCTGGTGCTGGTGAACGGCCACCGCTACGTTTCGTATGACACCAACCAGATCGTCGACCTCAACACGATCCCGACCGCGCTGATCGAGCGCGTGGACGTGATGACCGGCGGCAAGTCCGCCGTTTACGGTTCGGACGCGGTTACCGGCGTCGTCAACTTCGTCACCAAGCAGAACTTCGACGGCGTGCAGGCCAATGCCAACTATCGCCTGACCGGCGAAGGCGACGGCGCGACGTACAATGGCGGCCTTCTGGTCGGCAAGAACTTCGCCGACGGCCGCGGCAACATCACCGTTTACGGCGATTACACGCAGCGCAAATCGATCCTGCAGTCGGGCCGCAGCTATACCTCGGTAGCGCAGACGGACGACGGCGCAGGCGGCCTGACTGCCGGCGGCTCCAGCTCGATCCCGGCCGGCCGCATCGCGCTGGGCGGCAACAACTACAAGTTCGGCGAAGACGGCAGCTATTCGCCCTACACCTCGGCAGACGCTTACAACTACGCTTCCGAAAACTACCTGCAGGTTCCGCAGAAGCGCGTCCTGTTCTCCGGCCAGGGCCATTTCGACTTCAGCGATCACCTGACGCTCTACGGCGAAGGCCAGTTCATCCATAACAAGGTGAAGAACCAGCTGGCCCCGACGCCGCTCACCGGCACCTACTCGCTCGACACGGATTCCTCGTTCCTGTCGCCCGATACCCAGGCGCTGCTCTCCAGCTACGACACCGATGGCGACGGCTACACCTCCGCCTCGGTCTATCGTCGCCTGTCGGAAGTGGGCAACCGCGTCTCGAACATGGACAGCAAGGCCTATCGCGGCCTGATCGGTGCCCGCGGCCAGATCATCGGCAGCTGGAACTACGACGCGTACTTCAGCTATTCCCGCACCAAGCAGGTAGAGCGCCAGTACGGCAACGTCTCGGCCAGCCGCGTGCAGCAGGCCCTGCTGACAAGCTACGATTCGAGCGGCAACCTGGTCTGTTCGGACACCAGCAACGGCTGCGTCCCGCTGAACATCTTCGGTGCCGGCAACATCAGCCAGGAAGCGGCCGACTTCATCTCGATCGACACGGTGAACCGCTCGACCATCACCGAGAAGGTTGCCAGCGGCGCGATCACCAACGACAACCTGTTCGATCTGGGCGCCGGCGCCGCCAGCATCGCCTTCGGCGCGGAATACCGTAACGAACACGGCAGCTTCAACCCGGACGAGGCACTCGCTTCGGGTGACGTGATCGGCTTCAACGCCTCCGAGCCGACCTCGGGCGGGTACAACGTGAAGGAACTCTTCGCGGAAACCTTCGTGCCGCTGCTGGCCGACAAGCCTTTCGTCGATCGCCTTGAATTCAACGGTTCGTATCGTTTCTCGGACTATTCGACGGCGGCCGATCAGGTCAGCACGTTCTCGCTCGGCCTCGTCTGGGCGCCGATCAAGGACATCAGCTTCCGCGGCCAGTTCTCGCGCGCGGTGCGTGCGCCGACGGTGAACGACCTCTACAGCGGCAGCGCGCAGAACTTCGAGACGGCATCCGACCCCTGCACGACCTCGACCGCGCTGACCAACGCCAACCTCAACGCCAGCTGCCTGTCCTCCGGCATCCCGTCGAACCTGATCGGCACCGCATACAATGGTGGTGACGCGCAGATCGACAGCTACAACGGCGGCAATCGCAACTTGCGCGAAGAAACAGCCTACACCTGGACCGTCGGCACCATGATCCAGCCGCGCGCGATCCCGGGCCTGTCGCTCACTGTCGACTACTACCACATCAAGATCGACAACTTCATCACCGCCGCCGGCACGTCGAACATCATCTCGGCCTGCTACGGCACCGCATCGAATGGTTGGACGCCTTACGACACCAGCTACTGTTCGCTGCTGCCGCGTGACAGCAACAGCTACACGATCACCGGCGCGGTCGATAACCTGTCGAACTCGGGCGGCGTGAAGACCGACGGCATCGACTTCGACATGCAGTACGCGATCCCGCTGGCCTTCGGCGTGCACGATTCCAGCAAGTTGACGCTGCGCATGAGCGGCACCCGCCTGCTGAACTGGACGTTCAAGCCGATCGCCGCCCTGTCCGACCTGACAGTGGACTGCGCCGGCAAGTTCGGCCTGCTCTGCGGCAACGTCTATGCCAAGTGGCGCCTCAATGGCCGCATGACCTGGGCGACCGACGGCAAGACCCTGTCGCTCGCCTGGCGCCACCTCTCGCCGGTCAAGGACGACGATTCCTCCACGGAATACAGCGTGGAGAAGATTAAGGCCTACGACTACTTCGACCTCACCGCGAGCATCGACGTGGCCAAGCGCTTCACCTGGAATATCGGCATGAACAACATGTTCAACAAGAAGCCGCCGATCCTGGGCGACAACCAGGAGCAGTCGAACACCTACCCGACGACCTACGACGTCTACGGCCGGACGTTCTTCACCGGCATCACTGTCGATTTCTAAATCGGCGATTATTCGATTTCGTCACGGGAAGGGAGCCGGGTCAAACCGGCTCCCTTTTCTTATGCCCGATCCGAAACTGTGTTTTGGACGGTTCAGACTACCCGGTTGCCAGACGGCAAAAGGCAAGTCATCCTCTCCGAAAAAGACGGCGACAAAAGTCGGCCGTAAGTTGGGAAGAGGACAAGACTGCTTATGAAAGCTGCCCGTGCCGGCGTTTCTCTTGCGAGCCTGCTTCTGCTGACGGCCACCGGCTGTTCGGAACTGAAGCCCGCCGCCGATCTTGGTTCCTGCTGGAACGTCAACTCCTCCACATCCGGCCCCGTGCAGGGTCAGGCCGTGCTGGTTTCCAGCGTGGACGGCTTCTCGCTTCAGGCGCCCGGCTGCGACGATCATACCGGCCGCAACCGCTTCGAACTTTCGCGCGATGCCACCCAGGCGCTTTCCGGCGTGCTGGCCGGGCATCCGCGCTTCGTGACGTTCCGGTTCTCCGGCCACATCCTGCCGCGTTCGGGCCACAAGTCGCTGTGGATCGGCAACCTCACCAATGCCGCCGCCAGCGACAATGGCCCGGCCTGGATGCCGAAGCTGCAGTAGATACGAAAAGGGGCCCTCCACCAATCGGCGGAGAGCCCCCTTCCCTTTAGCGATCAGCCGCCGTTACCAGCCGGCCTTCTCGCCCTTGTTCTGCTCGTCCAACCACTTCTGCAGCGGCGCGAAGTAGGCCAGCATCGGCTTGGCGCTCAGCTTGTCGCTGCCGGTGAAAGCCTTCAGCGCTTCCGGCCAGGGCTTGGACATGCCCATCTTCAGCATGCGGTCGAGGTTCTCGCCCACCTTCTTGTTGCCGTAGAAGCTGCAACGGTGGAGCGGGCCCTTCCAGCCGGCCTGCTTGCACGCGGCTTCATAGAACTGGAACTGGAAGATGCGCGCCAGGAAGTAGCGCGTGTAGGGCGTGTTACCCGGCACGTGGAACTTGGCGCCGGCGTCGAAGCCGTCATCCGGGCGAGCCGACGGCGGCACGATGCCCTGATAGTCCTGGCGCATCTTCGTCCAGGCCTTGTTGTAGTCGGCGGGCTGGATCGAACCGTCGAAGATGCCCCAGCGATAACGGTCGATCAGCAGGCCGAACGGCAGGAACGCCACCTTGTCCATCGCCTGACGCAGCAGCAGGCCGATGTCCTTGTCGGCGCTGGGCACCTTGTCGAGCAGGCCGATCTGGACGAGGTACTGCGGCGTGATCGACAGCGCGATGAAGTCACCGATCGCCTCATGGAAACCGTCGTTGGCGCCGTTGAGGTAGAGGTAGGGCTGCTGGTTGTAGGCGCGCTGGTAGTAGTTGTGGCCCAGCTCGTGGTGAATGGTGACGAAGTCTTCCGAATTCACCTTGGTGCACATCTTGATGCGCACGTCGTCCTTGTTGTCGATATCCCAGGCCGATGCGTGGCAGATCACCTCGCGGTCGGCGGGTTTCACGAACATCGAGCGCTTCCAGAACGTTTCCGGCAGCGGCGCGAAGCCGAGCGAGGAGTAGAAGCCCTCACCATACTTCACCATGTCCAGCGGGGTCTTGCCCTTGGCCTTCAGCAGCGCGCCGATGTCATAGCCAAGATCGCCCGCGCCGGCCGGAGCCACCAGCGGGTAGATGTTGCCCCATTCCTGCGACCACATGTTGCCCAGCAGGTCGGCGCGGATCGGGCCAGTCCTGGGCTGCACGGCATCGCCATACTTCTCGTTCAGCTTGTGGCGCACGTAAGTATGCAGCGCGAGGTAGAGCGGCTTCACTTCTTCCCACAGGCGCTGCGTTTCAGCCGAGAACTGCTCCGGCGTCATGTCGTAGCCCGAACGCCACATGGCACCGACGTCGGCATAGCCGAGTTCCTTGGCGCCCTGGTTGGCGATGCCGACCATCTTGACGTAATCGCCCTTCATCGGCGCGCCGACGTTGTTGTGCCAGCTGGTCCACATCTCGGCGAATTCGGCCGGCGTGTGCGAGAGGTTGCCCATCTCCGCTTCGATGTCCGAACCGTTGATTTCCTTGCCGTCCAGCGTGCCGCGGCCCTTGCCGTAGGCGGAGGCAAGGCGGGTGGAGATCGTGCTCAGCTCATCGGCCGCGCCCGGCTTGGTCGGCGCCGGCAGGACGATGCCCTGACGCAGGATGGAAAGCTTGCGGGCGACATCGGGATTGAGGCCCGGAACGTTCGCGTACTTCGCTGCGGCGACGGCATAGGCCACCTGCTTCTCGGTAATCGCCGCGTTCGACTGCGCCGCCAGCGCGTCGGTATCGTCGGTGATATTGGTATAGTTCACCCAGTTGATGCGCGCATTGTCGACCGAGGCGGGGAAAAGGTCCTTTTCGGCATCGGCGATGAACTGCGCGGCCCCGGCGGCGGTGACGGGATAGTCCGCCTTGGCCTCTTCGGCGAAGGCGGGAACGGCAAGGCCGAAGCAAAGCCCGGCGGCAAGCGCCGCGCGTGCGGTGGATGCGAATTTCATGGGGGTGCCCTCTTGGTATGTTCTGATGGCGCCGGAGACTAGCCGGGCTTCCCGCGAGATCAACCGTGTAGGGTTACGGATGCCGGATAATTCTCAATTCAAGCCGGCCGATGGCAGAAGAAGTGGTTCGCGCAAAGGCGCAAAGACGCGAAGAGCTTATTCCTTCTTTGCGCCTTTGCGCCTTTGCGCGAACTGAAAGGAGTGCAGGCGCATATCCTCGCTCCAACCTTTTCGCCGTCTCCGCCTGCGCGGGGACGACGAGGTTCAGTGGTGATGGAAGTGAGCTTGTCCCTGCTCAATCGAGCAGGAACGCCGCCATGGCCCGGCCCATGTCCTTGAATGTCACCGAGGACATGTGATTGCCCGGCGTCTCCACATAGTGCCCATCGGGCAGCGCCGCCGCCAGTTCGGGCGCGGAACCGTTGTCGTGATCGTCCTTGCCGCAGACGCAGAGCGTGGGCATCGAAACCTGCGCGATGGCATCGGCGGGCGTATCGTCCACCGACTGCAGCAGCAGTCGCGCCGCCACGCGGTCGATCTTCATGGACTTCATGAACGCCTGCGCCACGAAGGCCTTGTCGCCGCGTTCGATGGTGCCGAAACGGTCGATGGCATCCACGAAATGCGCCGAACGCCGCGCCCAGCCGGACAGGCCGGTCAGGCCCATGCCGCCCAGGATCAGTTTGCGCGGCGCCAGCCCCGCCAGCACGCCGCGCACCGATGTCCGCGCACCCAGCGAGAAGCCGCCAAGGTCGAAGTCGCCGAGGCCAAGCTGATCGACCGTCGCCTTCAGATCGCGCACCAGCACGTCGCCCGGATAGGCATCGGCGTCGTGCGGCGCGCCGCTCTGCCCGTGGGCGCGCAAGTCCGGCATGAACACCTCGAACCCGGCATCGGCCAGGATCTTGGCATTGCCGTACTTGATCCAGTTCACGTCCGCGCTGGAGAACAGCCCGTGCAGCAGCAGCAACGGCCGCGCGCCGTGATCGCCCATGACATGCACCGCCAGCCGCGTACCGGCATAACCTTCGAGATATTCGGTCTTCGCTTCGCTCACTGCAAATTCGCCTGCTTTACGGGATGGTCGATCATTCGGGCGATCACTCGGGCGGCTCCATGCCGGCCGCCTTCCAGCGATCGATCACATTGGGATTCTCCGCGCTCGTGTAGCCGGGCAGATGCCTTACGTCAGCCCATGCCGGCAGCATGGATTCGGTGGCATAGTTGTGCTCCGGCCGAAACGGCGTGGGATCGTCGAAACTGCCGACGGTCAGGTCGATGTTCTTCGCACCCTGAAGGAATTCGAACCCCAGCGGCGTGCCGCAGTGCGAACAGAACGGCCGCCGCGCGATGGGGGAGGATTGATACCAGTCCGGCTCGCTGTGCCACGTCACGTTCTCACGCGGCGGGTTGATGAAGGCGATGGAGACGCCCCCGGTCGCCTTGCGGCACATCTTGCAATGGCAGAGGTAGGCCTTTTCCGGCTCGACCTCCGCCGTGTAGCGAATGCGGCCGCACTGGCAGCCGCCACTCATGGAGACGGTCATACCGCCCCCTCAGACGGGAGTCGGCTGGATCGGCCGGATATCGCCGATGACGTGCGCCATGAAGTCCGCCTTGCCGAACTCCAGCCCCTGCATCCTCAGGATCGCGTAAGTGGTGATGAGGTGGAAATAGAGGTTGGGCAGGATCCAGTCGTCGAGATAGCGCTGGCCGGAAAGATCGAGGCACATGCCGATGGCCTCCAGCCGGATATGCCGCTTTTCCGGCATGACCAGCCCCTCGGCCACGCCCGCCTCCACATCGGCCGATGCCGTGGCGAGCATCGCCTTGGCCTCTGCCCAGCCGCTCGGCGCCGTCACCGCGTTCGAGCGATCCTCGCCCCGGCACCAGCCGAGGAACAGTTCCGCCTGCGTCACCGTGGCGGCCACCTGCCAGCTGAGCGGATGCATGTCCGGTGCGACCCGCGCGGCGGCAAGCGCGTCGAGATCCCGGCCCACCCAGAGCCCCTCGGCCTTGTCGAGCATGGCGGACAGCGTCTTCAGGCGGCTGACAATCAGCGTCAGCGCTTGCGTGGCGTCGGTATCGGGCATGAAATCCTCCGTTGATCGGGTGCGCCCTAGATGGAACCCATAGGCGGCCGCGACAAGCGCTCAGAGTCCGTTTGAAAATCCGCCGCGGGCGGATTTTGCGGCACCGGCCCTCTCCCCCACCCGACCACCCACGAGTGTACCCTGATGGGTGGTCGGGTGGGGGAGAGGGCCGGTGCCGCAGCAAAAATGCCCTCATGGGCATTTTTCAAACAAGCGCTCAGGCACCCTTACGCCGCTTGTGCAGGAAATGGCCGACAATCCCGATCAACACTGCCCCCGCGACCACCCCGCCGATCACCGGCTCCAGCGCGTGAATGCGCCCGAACAAAGCCTCCACCGCCTGCCCGCAGAAGTAACCGAGCGAAACGAAGACCAGCCCCCACACCGCCGCCGCCACCGCATTGATGGCAAGGAAAGTCGTCGTCCGCAGCCGCGTAGTGCCGATGGCCATAGGGCTGACGGTGCGCAGTCCGTAAAGGAAGCGGAACGCGAACGTGAAGATCACCGGATGCCGCTCAAACGCCGCCAACGCCTTGGCGAAGGCGGGCTTGGCCTGCGCCTTGCGCACCAGCCCGTGCCCGCGAAAGCGCCGCCCGATCAGGAAGAACAACTGGTCCGCCACGAACGACCCCGCCGACGCGGCCACCACGGCGGGCCAATAGGCCAGCAGCCCGCGATGCGCCATCAGGCCGCCGAGCACGGTGACCGTCTCCCCCTCGAACCCGGCGCCGAGGAACAGGCCGGCAAGGCCGAAGCGAGCGATCAGATGCTCGACCATCAACGCGCGCCGCTCCCGCACTCACTCCAATGGACGATGGGCAACATCACTTGGGCCGTAAACTCATAAACGGCACCATCGAGGCGTCCAAATGGCGAACAGCTCGGGCCAAAGCGACTGCCGGGCGGGCTGGTTGCCCGTCCAAGGTCGCTTTGGTTCGAGATGGAAGCCATTTGGACGTCCCTCCGGGATTTGACCAAAATGGTCCATCGCTGCGTCAGGAAGCCTTGAAATATGGACATATTCCTACGTCTTCCTTCCTTGCGCTGAACCATTTTGCTTCAAACCTCGATGGTGCCGTTTATGAATTTACGGCCCGATGGCCTTCCGCTGGGGGCCGCCCCGTATTGAGGCGGAGCATACGCCTTGGTAGAACCCCAAAACGAACCGCAATCCAGAGAGTTTCGCCATGAAACGACCTCTAAGGACAGCGGCCGTGACGGGGATGGGACTTTCGCTCGCGAGCTTTGCGCCGGATAGCGCGATCTCGCCTGCCTTGCTGGCCATGCTCGATCCCGGCCGGATTGCCGAAAATACCTGCAACGGGCAACGTGATGGCGCGCCGCTGATGCAGCGCCTGCTGATCTCCACCGCCGTCGCCGCTCCCGCCAGCGCAGGTCGGACGATCCCGCTCTATGACGACCTCACCCGATCCGGCTTCACGATTTCCACCCGCGATCCTCAGGCGCAGCGCTATTTCAGTCAGGGGCTGACGCTGGCCTATGGCTTCAACCATGCCGGCGCGGTGCGCTCATTCCGGGAGGCACAGCGGCTCGATCCGGGCTGTGCGATGTGCTGGTGGGGAGAAGCCCTCGCGCTCGGCCCTAACATCAACGCGCCGATGGACGACCGCGACCGAGGCGCGGCGCTGGCGGCGATGGACCGGGCGATGGCGCTGCGCGGAAATGCCACGCCGGTCGAACGCGCGCTGATCGAGGCTGTCGCCCAGCGTTATTCGCGAGATCCGGCCGCCGACCGCGCCGCGCTGGACGGGAATTATGCCGATGCCATGATCGCCGTCGCCAAGCGCTTCCCTGCGCAGGACGACGTGGCCGTGCTGGCCGCCGAAGCCGCGATGGACACGACGCCGTGGAACTATTGGCAGGCAGACAGGAAAACCCCCATCGGCCGCAGCGGAGAAGCCGTGCGGCTGGTAGAGACCGTCATTACCCGCAACCCGCAGCACGCGCAGGCGGCGCACCTCTACATCCACCTGCTCGAAGCCTCCGACCCCAAGCGCGCCGAAGCGGCGGCGGACAGGCTGAACGCACCGCTGGTGCCCAGTGCCGGCCATCTCGTCCACATGCCCGGACACATCTATCAGGTCTTGGGCCGGCAGGCGAACTCGATCCGCGCCAATGTCGCCGCCGCGCGCGCGGATGAGGCGTTCATCCGCGATGCGGGCGACAACGGCCTCGTCCGCTATGGCTACTATCCGCACAACGTCCATTTCATCGTCACTTCAACGCAGATGGCGGGCGACATGGGCACCGCGATCCGTGAGGCAAAGCGGCTGCGCACGCTGCTCGATACCGAGACTTCGGCGCGGATCGCGTGGCTTCAGGCCGTCGATGCCGCGCCTTACTTCGCCATGGCACAATTCGCCGCGCCTGCCGACATCCTCGCCCTGCCCGCGCCCGATGCGCGGCTGGCCTATGCCACGGGGATGCACCACTACGCCCGCGCCGTCGCGCAGGCTGAGCGCAAGGACCGCGCCGGTTTCGAGCGCGAACTGGCGGCCATGGCCGCGCTCAAGGCGTCCCCCGCGATGGCGGACATGGTGGCGCAGGGAATGCCCGCGCCGGACCTGCTGACCTTGGCCGATCACGTCGCGCGCGGCCGTTTTGCCGCCGCATCCGGGCGCTATAATGAGGCAGCGCAGCACTATCGGCAGGCCATCGCGATCGAGCAGCGCATTCCCTATCAGGAGCCGCCTTACTGGTACTTCCCGGTGAACCAGTCGCTGGGCGCTGCGCTCTACATGGACCGCCGCTATGCCGAAGCCGGCGCCGCCTTCCGGGCCGCGCTGGTGCAGACGCCGAACAATGCCTGGGCGCTCTACGGCCTGTCCCAAGCCGAGGAGGCGCAAGGTCATGCGGCCGAGGCGGCAGCGGCAAGGCAGGCCTTCGGCCGCGCATGGTTGGGCGATCCGAGCTGGCTGCGGATGGAGCGGCTTTAGAGCAGTTCTCGACCCAGCTGCACCGGATAAACTGGTCTAAGATTTTGGTTTGGCGCATTTTCCGAGTCATCAGGTGATTCCACCTGATTAGAAAATGCTCTGGCGCCCCCTCCCCAAATCCCGAACTTTACCGCGCGTGGTTGGGCCTGGTTGGCCGCCCCGTCCGTTCAGCCCATTCGACGATCAGATCGTCATAGAGGTTCTGGTCGATCAGATCGTACTTTTCCGGGAAATTGGCGAAGGCGTTCATGGCGCTCTTCACCGATCCGGTTTCCATCAGTTCGCGCGCCATGGCGAGATGCCCCACCGCCGCCGAAACCCAGCCCCATCCGGTGGAAAGCGTGAAGGCCGTGTTCGGCAGGTTGAAGCCCAGCGTGCAGACGGGAATCTTCATCTGCGGAATCACTTCGGCCTGCTGCTCGGGCGGGGCGCTGGCGAAGACGATGGCATCGGCCCCCGCCTCCGCATAGGCATGGCCGCGCCGTACCGCTTCCTCGATCGACCCGGTGCCGCCACCGCCATTGGCGCTGGTGTACAGTTCATCGCAGCGGGCGATGATGACAAGCCCGGAATCGCCCCGCGCCTTCACGCCCGCCTCGATGCGAAGCTGCATGTCCTCGATCGAGCAGAGGCCGTTCACATGCTTGGAATGCTTGGGATTCACCTCGTCCTCTACGTGGTAGCCGGCGATCCCGGCGGCGGCGTAGCGGCGGGTAAAATGGTAGGCATCGGCCACCGTCTCGCCCAAAGTATCGGCATCGACGATCAGCGGAATGTCGATGGCCTGCGCGATCCGCGCGGACTGGTCGATCATCTCCACTTGCGAAAATACGCCATTATCCGGCACGCCGTAGTGAAAGGCAGAGCAGGCATGGCCGCCCATATAGGCCGCCTTGAAGCCGACATGCTGGACAGCGCGGCCGGTCAGTGCCGAATAGGCTTCCGCCGCCACGAAATGATCACCGCTTTCGATCAGCGCACGCAGCTTTTCACCCGGTGTCGGCATCGCATTGATCTCCCGTCATCGCGGCCCTTTGGCCGTCCTCGGGAAGCATGGCTGGCATGATCCGGACATACCGGCAAGCACATCGCGCCGCAGTCGCGGCGTTCATCGCCCCCGCATAAAAGAACACGCGGCGAGGCCGAAGCCGCGCCGCGTGCAGGAATGCAGGCAGGACCTGCTGGCAGGCTCCGAGGGAGAGCCTGCCCGGGTTGGTAAGCGATCAGAAGTTGACGGTGCCTTCCACGCCGAACGTGCGCGGCGGGTTGAAGTTGGCATAGTCCCCCAGCACGCCGGCATAGCTCTTCGCGCCGGTCTGCGGGTTGACCGTGTAGACCGAGTTGGCGGCCGAACGGCGGTAGATGTGGGTTTCGTTGAACAAGTTGCGGCTCCAGAGCGAAACCGTCAGCTTGGTGCCGGCCTCGGTCAGCGGAATATCGGCAAGCGCGATACGGCCGTTGACGATGAAGCTGCTCTGCGTCTTCGTGCTTTCATCCTCGAAGCTGTACTGCGGATCCGCGTAGGCCGCATCGAGGTGGAACTGCACGCTTTCGTCGCCCGCACCCACCGGGATGCTGTAGTCGATGAAGCCCGAAGCCGCGTTCTTCGGCGTGTAGACGATGAAGACGTTCTGATAGACCGGGTTGGTATCGGTGCTGAGGAACGGATTCAGCGTCTTGGGCACCTTGGTGTAGGTGTAGGCGTAGGATGCGCCCAGCGACAGGTGATCAATCGGGTTGATGTTCAGTTCAGCCTCGACACCGCGGATCTTGGTGGTGCCCGGTGCGTTCAGCGTCTCCTGCGTGTGCAGGCCGTTGTAGGGGCTGGTGGGATCGTTGTTCACGTTGTCGAAGTCGACCTGCGTGCCCTTGCGATCCATGATGTAGCCGGCCAGGTTCAGGCGAACCTTGCGATCCAGGAACATCATCTTGGCGCCGGCTTCGTAAGAGTTCACCGTTTCGGGACCGAAGGCAGTGAAGGTCTGCGAACGATCGTTCGCACCGCCGGCGCGGTAGCCGGTCGAATACTTGGCGTAGAGGTTGATGTCCTGCGTCGCATCATAGGCCAGCGTGACCATCGGGTCGAAGCGGTCCTTGCGATAGCGGAAGGTGTAATCGACGACGGCGCCGTTCACCATGTCCAGCGTACCGTCGCGCTTGTCGTGCGTGTAGCGGCCGCCGGCGGTCAGGTGCAGCTGGTCGAGTCCGGCCGGGGTGTAGGTGGCCTGTGCGAAGGCAGCCAGGCTCTGCGCCTTGGCGTGGCTGTCACGCTGCAGGAACAGCGAGCTATCGTCCCAGCCCTGGTTGCCGGAAGTGACCGGGCCGGTCACGATCGGGCTGAGCACGGTGTAGCCGGTTCCGTCCGCGTTCCACAGGTTGGAGCTGGGCGTCGCCGCGTTCTCATTGGCGTGTTCGTTGTAGTAGTAGGCGCCGGCCACGAAATCGACCTGCGGCAGGCTGCCGACAAGCTGCAGTTCCTGGCTGAACTGGTGCTGATCGAGGAACGAGAGCGAATAGCGGCTGAACTTCGTGTTCGGCAGGAACACGGTGCGGGCCGGGCCGCCCGAGTTGTCGTACTGATCGGTATCGACCTGACGCCACGCGGTGATCGAGCGCAGGGTCAGCTGCGAATTCAGGTCATAGCTAAGGTTGCCCATCACGCCCTGCGTGCGGTCGGTGCTGACCTGCTGGGGCACGCCGACATCGGCCGTCTTCACGCGCTTGTCACCGGTAACGTCGACCAGCGGCGAAAGCGGCGAGATCGTGTTGGGTAGCAGCTTGCCGCCGTTGGCCGCGATCTGCGCCAGCGAGGAAACCGCGTAGCCGTTCGGGTTGTAGTTGACCAGTTGGCTGTACATCGGCGTGTTGTCGTCACGCGACTTGTCGAACGAGATGTTCGCAGTGAAGCCGTCGACCGGCTTCCACTGGGCCTGGATGCGGCCGCCCACGCGGTCGTAGTAGTTCCAGCCCTTCTCGCTATCGAGCGGGTTCTTAACCGTGGCATCCTGATGCTGGTAGACGCCGTCCACCTTGATCGAGATGTGGTTGAATTCGGGGAAGTCGATATGCGCTTCGCCGGTGCGCTGGCCGTAGTTGCCGATGCCGGCTTCCACGCGGCCACCGAATTCGCCGGTGGGTGCCTTGGTCACGATCGACAGCGCGCCGCCTTCGGTGTTGCGGCCGAACAGCGTGCCCTGCGGGCCGCGCAGCACTTCGATGCGCTGCACATCGAACAGCGCGGCGTTCAGGCCCTGCTGGCGGCCGAGGTAGACGCCGTCGAGGTAGACGCCCACGCCCTGATCGCGCGCGGTCTGGTTGGCGTCGAACGGAACGATGCCGCGAATGCCGACCGTGAGGGCCGACTGGCGCGCTTCGAACGTAGCGACGCGGAGCGAGGGCACGGTGCCGCTGGCAAGGTCGATCAGGCTCTGGACATGCTGCTTTTCGATGTCAGCGCTGGAAACGACGGCGATGGCGATCGGCGTCTTCTGCAGATCGGTCTCACGCTTGGTGGCGGTAACGATGATGGGCGCGCCTTCACCGGTATCGGCGGCACCGCCAGCATTAGGGGCGGCATCGGGGGCAGCAGCGGCGTCTGCTGCGAACGCGGCAACCGGCATCTGGGCCAGCGCGACGATGCTGCAAGTGGCCGCCAGACGGATGGCGTGGCGAATCATTGTAAACTCCCTGAGACCCTTGGGTTTTCCTCGTGCAATCGCAGCACGGGGTCGCCCGTCGGAGCGACAGGGAGGCTGACTAGGCAGCGGTCAGGTCAGAACTGTGTTGCTTTCTTGGAAAATTCTTGACCGGATTGTGACAGGCCAAACATGAAAAATTTGACACGTGTGTGGCGAGCCTAGTGCCACTATGTGGCCAGATCATTTCTATCGAATTGCAGGATGTAATGATCAAATCCGGCGACATCGTGCTGACTTCGGGCGATTTGACCCATGTTAGCGCCATCCGCGACAACTTCCTGACCTTTGAGGCGGAAGTGACCGACGCAACCGAACTCTGCGCCCGCGCGCTGCGGGGACCCACGTGGGCCTTCGTCGACTGGCTGCTGCCCGAAATGTCGGGGCTGCAGCTGTGCGGGTTGCTGCGTGATCGCATCAACGATCACCCGCTCCACATCACCATGGTGCTGCCGGAACCCGATCCGCGCGCGCAGGCCCGCGCGCTGGAGGCCGGCGCGGACGATTACCTGATCGGCCCGCTGACGCCGAAGGCACTGGTGCAGCGCCTGCGAATCTACCAGCCGGTCTCCGCCGCGCGGAAGGAAGCCCCGGCGATCCAGATCGGCGAACTGGTGATCCAGCCCGATTCGCACCTGACGCGGTACAAGGGCCTCGTGGTGCCACTGCAATCGAACGAGCAGCGCCTGCTGAACCACTTCGCGCGCAATCCCAACCGCGTGTTCACGCGCGGTGAACTGATCGGCGTATTGGGCAAGAGCGTGGAAGTCTGCGACGAGCGCACGGTCGATTCGTGGGTCAGTCGCCTGCGCCGCAAACTGCGCACCATGCAGGTGCCGCACCTGCCGCGCACGGTGCGTTCGTTCGGCTACGTGTTCGACAACATGGAAGCGTGAGATAGGCCCAGACGCTCCAGCGTCGGGATCAGGTCGTCGAAATGATCGATCACCGCCGTGGCGCCCAGCTCATGCGCGGGCCTGTCGTTGAATCCGAAGCTGACCGCGACGCAGGGAATGCCTGCCGCCGCGGCGGCGCCGGTGTCGTAAGTCGTATCGCCCACGAAAGCGGCGCGGATTGGCCTGTCCCTGCCGCCGGCCCGTTCCAGCATCAGTTCGATCAGATCGGGCTTGGGTTTGGCGCGACCGGGGCCGAGCGTATCGCCGCCGATCACAGTGAAGAAGCGGTCCGCAATGCCCAGTTCGGCGAAGATCTCCACCGCCAGCCGCTCCAGCTTGTTGGTGACGATCGCCACTTTCACCCCGCGCGCGGCAAGGCCGTCCAGCATCGCCTCACCGCCGGGGTAGAAACGCGTGGTGTTGGCGATGTTGTCCGCATAGAATTCAAGCAGCGCGGCGTGGAGTTCGTTCAGCCGTTCGTTCGAAACGCCGCCGCCCGTGACTTCCAGCCCCTTGGCGAGCATCTTCTTGGCACCGCCGCCGACGAGGTCGCGCACCGTGTCCACGGGAATGGCGGGCCGCCCCTCGATCGCCAGCGCATGGTTGAGCGCCACGGCGAGATCGCCCAGCGTATCGAGCAGGGTGCCGTCAAGATCGAAGCCGACTACGTCGAAAGGGAACTGCGTCATCCGCCCTTCAGTGGCCTGACCCAATGAAAACCTCAACGTAGAAACCGCAACAATTTGCTGGCAAGTGATGAACATGGTCGAAAATTCCAATCCGCTCGCAATCGTCGTCCTCGCCGCTGGCAAGGGCACCCGCATGAAGAGCGACCTGCACAAGGTCCTTCATCCCATCGCCGGCCGGCCGATGCTGGAACACCTGTTGCAAAGCGCGGCCGCGCTTGCCCCGGCACGGCAGGTCGTGGTGGCCGGGCATGGCCGCGAACAGCTTGAAAAGGCGCTGGGCAGCCGCGCCACCATCGCGGTGCAGGACCCGCAACTGGGCACCGGCCACGCGGTGCAGCAGGCGGAGGCCGCGCTCACCGGATTCTCCGGCGACGTGCTGATTCTCTATGGCGACGTGCCTTTCGTCAGCACCGAAACGATGCGCGCGATGATCGATCGGCTTCACGCTGCCGACGCGCCGGCCGTGGTCGTGCTCGGCTTCAAGCCGGAAGACCCGCTGCAATATGGCCGCGTGCTGGCCCATGATGACGGCCGGATCGTCATGATGGTCGAATACAAGGACGCGAACGAGGAACAGCGCGCCTGCCGCCTGTGCAATTCGGGCCTTATGGCGGTGAAATCGGCCGACCTGTTCGATCTGCTTTCGCGCGTCGGCAACGACAATGCGCAGGGTGAGTACTATCTGGTCGACATCGTCAACGTGGCCACGCTGGATGGCCGCACTTGCGCCGTGATCGTCACTGAGGATCCGCACGAAGTGGGCGGCATCAACAGCCGCGGCGAATTGGCAGAGGCGGAAGCCCGTTGGCAGGCCCGCCGCCGCGTGCAGGCCATGGCCGACGGCGTATCGCTGATCGCGCCTGAAACCGTGTTCTTCGCCTGGGACACGCAGCTTGGCCGCGATGTCACCGTGGAACCCAACGTGGTCTTCGGCCCGGGCGTTTCGGTGGCCGACGGCGTGACCATCCACGCCTTCTCGCACATCGAAGGGGCGACCATCGAAACCGGCGCCACCGTTGGCCCTTATGCCCGCCTGCGCCCCGGCGCGCTGCTGCGCAAGGGTTCCAAGGTCGGCAACTTCGTCGAGATCAAGAACGCCGAACTGGGCGAAGGCGCCAAGGCCAACCACCTTACTTACGTGGGCGATGCCACGGTGGGCGCCAAGGCCAACCTCGGCGCGGGCACGATCACCTGCAATTATGACGGCTACTTCAAGTACCGCACGGTGATCGGCGAGCGGGCCTTCATCGGCTCGAACAGCGCGCTTGTCGCCCCGGTGAAGATCGGTGCCGACGCCATCGTCGCGGCGGGCAGCACGGTGACGCGCGACGTTGCCGATGGCGAGCTTCGCCTTGTGCGCGGCGAACAGCTGGTCAAGCCCGGCTGGGCCGACCGCTTCCACGATGCGATGAAGAAGAAAAAGGCCGAAAAGGCCGCCGAAGGAAAGTAAGGGATGGGAGGGCGGCTTCTGCCGCCCTCACCCTTCAGGTCACGAGCCGATGGCCTGACGCTGGGCGATGAAATCCAGTTCGGTCTTCGCCGCCGAGTTTCCGGAATCGTAAGAGAGTGACTGGGTGAACATTGTCTTGGCCTCGTCCAGACGGCCAAGCTCGATCAGGTTGAAGCCCATGCCCCGCAGCGAGCGCGCTGCGATGCCGGCGTCCGGCCCCTTGGTGTCCTTGTCCACCACCGACCAGGCGCGCGCGAACAGGTCGTAGCTTTCCTGGAACTGCCGGCGGGACTTGAAAAGCTCGGCATATTCATTCGCATAATGCGCATTGTCCGGCGCCAATTCGGTGGCGCGGCGCAGTTCCGCCTCGGCCAGATCGCCGCGGCCCAGATCGACCAGTGCATAACCCTTGCCGAAGTGCGCATCGCAGACGGCGCTGCTGACCATCACCGCATCGCCCGGAACGGCATGGGTGGAGGTCTTTTCCGACATGCAGAGACGCGGACGGGCATCGCCCGCCAGACCCTGCTCATTGGCGGAAATCACCGAATCGAACAGCTTCACCGCCTTGCCCGGCTTGCCCGCGCGGATCATGTCGAAGCCCCGGCTGACCGTGCCGACATATTCGGCATGGGCCGCGCTGCTGATCAGCGCGATCGGCGTGGCTTCTCCGGCCATTGCAAGCCCCGGCATCGCCAAAGCGGCGACGGAAACAAGCAACGAAACCGACTTCATCGTGAAGTTCATCGGCATTGTCCTCTCCCGATCGGACCTTCGCGCGCCAGTCTTCGCCGGGCTGTTTCATCGAACGGTCTTCGTCGAAGCAGGTAGAGTATCGGACGACCGCGGTTTGACAAGATGTTTCGCCGCACCCAGATCACGGCAAACCTTATTTCAACAATCGGAGTTTTTCATGCCCGCCAGCCCCTGGAGCCACAGCCGCGACGCGTCCGTGGCCGATGACGTCGACTTCGAAATCAAGGGGCAGGAACTCCAGTTCGTTGAAATTGAACTCGATCCGGGCGAGAGCGCCGTCGCCGAAGCGGGCGCGATGGTGTGGAAGGACGCACCGATCACCATGTCCACCGTGTTCGGCGACGGGTCCGAACAGCAGGGCGGCGGCTTCATGGGCAAGCTGCTCGGCGCCGGCAAGCGGCTGGTCACGGGCGAAAGCCTGTTCACCACCGTCTTCTCCCATGAAGGACGCGGGAAAGCCCGAGTCGCTTTTGCCGCACCGATTCCCGGGTCCATCGTGCCAATCAAGCTGGACCAGATCGGAGGACGCCTGATCTGCCAGAAAGACGCCTTCCTCTGCGCCGCGCGCGGCGTTTCCATCGGCGTTCATTTCCAGCAGAAGATCATGACCGGAATGTTCGGCGGCGAAGGCTTCATCATGCAGCGGCTGGACGGGGACGGCTGGGTCTTCGTGCAGATGGGCGGCACCGTGATCGAACGCACGCTGGAACCGGGCGAGGAACTCCACATCGATACCGGCTGCGTCGCCGCCTTCACCTCCGGCGTCGATTTCGATGTGGTGCGGGCAGGTTCTGTCAAATCCATGATCTTCGGCGGTGAAGGCGTGTTCTTCGCCCGCCTGCGCGGGCCCGGCAAAGTCTGGATCCAGTCCCTGCCCTTCTCCCGCCTTGCCGGACGGATGATGGCAGCGGCGATACCTTATGGCGGACAGAACCGCGGCGAGAGCACCCTGCTCGGCCTAGGCGCGCTGGGCGGGCTTGCGGGCATGATCGACGGGGACGACTAGAAGGCGATCAAGCCCTCGATCTCCGTTGAAATTCCCTCCGCTTTGCACACATTACCAAGCCTTCATGGTGGCGCCACAAAACGCCAACGATTATCGGCGTAGTGGCAAGGCAAATTCCGTCTCGAACAAGGTACTTCAAGCGCATGTGTGGAATCATCGGCATCGTCGGCAAGGAACAGGTCGCGGATCGGCTCGTCGACGGTCTGCGCCGCATGGAATATCGCGGCTATGACAGCGCGGGCGTCTGCACGGTCGAAAACGGCCAGCTCATCCGCCGCCGCGCGCAGGGCAAGCTGATCAATCTGGTCAACGAACTGGCCCGCGATCCCGCGCCGGGCCTGATCGGCATCGCCCACACCCGCTGGGCCACCCACGGCGCGCCCACCGCCGCCAACGCGCATCCGCACGCGACAGAGCACCTCGCCCTCGTCCACAACGGCATCATCGAGAACTTCAAGCCACTGCGCGAAGCCCTAGAATCGCGCGGCCGCACCTTCGAGAGCCAGACCGATACCGAAGTGGTCGCCCACCTCGTTTCCGAACAGGTCGAGGCCGGGCTTTCGCCGGAAGAGGCGGTGAAGGTCGTCCTTCCGCAGCTGCGCGGCGCCTTTGCGCTGGCCATCGCCTTCCGCCAACACCCGGACCTGCTGATCGGCGCGCGCCTCGGCTCGCCGCTGGTCGTCGGTTATGGCGACGGCGAGACCTACCTCGGCTCGGACGCGCTTGCCCTTGCCCCGCTGACGCAGCGCATTTCCTACCTTGAGGAAGGCGACTGGGTGGTGATCACCCGTGACGGCGCGCGGATCTTCGATGCGGACAACAACCCGGTGGAGCGCGAAATCGTCTCCTCCGGCGCCTCGGCCGTCGCCATCGAGAAGGGCAATTACCGCCACTTCATGCAGAAGGAGATCTTCGAGCAACCGACGGTGGTGGCGCAGACCCTGCGCAGCTATATCCATCAGGTGGATCAGTCGGTCGCCCTGCCGCAGATCGATTTCGACCTTTCGGCGATCAAGCGCATCACCATCGTCGCTTGCGGCACCAGCTTCTACGCGGGCATGGTGGCGAAGTACTGGATCGAGACCTTCGCCCGCCTGCCCGTCGACATCGATGTGGCATCAGAATTCCGCTACCGCGACCCCGTTCTGGAGCCGGGCGGCCTTGCCCTGTTCATCTCGCAATCGGGCGAGACGGCAGACACCCTTGCCGCGCTGAAGCACTGCAAGGCGGCCGGCCAGACCATCGCCGTTGTCGTCAACGTGCCCACCAGCACGATGGCGCGCGAGGCGGACCTGCTGTTGCCCACCCACGCCGGGCCGGAAATCGGCGTCGCCTCCACCAAGGCCTTCACCTGCCAGCTCGCCGTGCTCGCCGCGCTCGCCGCGCACCTTGCCGTCAAACGTGGTCGCATGGACCGCGCGGAAGAGAACGAGGTCGTCCAGCACCTGCTGCAGACCCCGGCCAGCCTCAACGCCGCGCTCGCCTTCGACGAAGAGATCGCCGCCATGGCGCACCTGATCGCACCGGCCCGCGACGTGCTCTACCTTGGGCGCGGTCCGGACTATCCGCTAGCCCTCGAAGGCGCACTGAAGCTGAAGGAAATCAGCTACATCCACGCCGAAGGCTATGCCTCGGGCGAGATGAAGCATGGCCCAATCGCGCTGATCGACGAGGCGGTGCCGGTGATCGTGCTCGCCCCTTCCGGCCCGCTGTTCGAAAAGACCGTCAGCAACATGCAGGAAGTGCGCGCACGCGGCGGCAAGGTCGTGCTGATCTCCGACGCGGAAGGCATTGCCGAGGCGGGCGAAGGCTGCATCGCCACGATCGAGATGCCGCGCGTCCACCCGCTGATCGCGCCGCTGGTCTATGCCGTGCCGGTGCAGCTGCTCGCCTATCATGTCGCCTGCGTGAAAGGCACGGACGTCGACCAGCCCCGCAACCTGGCCAAGAGCGTAACCGTCGAATAATCGCCCGCGGATGCGCGGAATGCGACGGACCGAAAGAGGGTTTACCTGGTAATAACCCTTCCAAGGGTATGCCCCGGTCCGTGGAAAAACGGTCGCAAACCCCTCAAGCGCTCCCGAAAGAGCTGCCCGTCCTCGCCGTGCTCGGCTTTTCCGAGCCGGCCGAGGGCGATTGGGCACGCCTTCGCGGTCTCCAGTACTCCTGCCTCGGTCGCGGAAAGGCGGCACGAATCGCAACGCAAGTGGCGGCCATGGTCGCCACGGTCGCAGTGCTGTTCGGGCACATGCACCCCGCCGCGATCGGCGCCTGGGCTGTGGCCGTCTGCGCCGTGCTGTGGTGGGGCTCCAGCGTGGAAGGCGGCCTTGCCGATGCCGACCGCCGCCGCCTGACCAGCGCCGAGATTCGCCGCCATGGCATGACGGTGGCCGCACGCGCGTTGGTCTGGGCCATTCCGGTCTGCGCCTTCGGCCCCTTCATCGACGTTCAGGCGCAAGTGAAGCTGTGGGCCGTGATGGCCATGCTGATGACCGGCTGCGCGGTGCTGGTGCCGGGTGTGCCGCTGGGCACCCTGATCTTCACCGGCATCGTCGGCGGATCGACGATCGCCTACTTCGTCGTCTTCGGCAGCTACGACATGGCGCTCGTGGGTCTGGCCTTCGTCGGCGTGATCATTGCCGGCGCGGTCGAAAGCGCGCGCCAGTATCTCTCCACCAAAGTCGCCGAAGCCGGCATGCATGAACGCGACGAAGTCGTCTCCATGCTTCTGCGCGAATTCGAGGAGGGCGAGGCAGACTGGCTCTGGCAGATCGATACCGCCCGCCGCGTGCGCGCCGTATCGCCGCGTTTCGCCTATGCGCTGGGCCGCGACGCCGTTGAGATCGAGGGCGTGCCCTTCATCCAGCTGATCGCCGGTTCCGCATGGGACAGCGGCCAGTTCCCGCCCAGCCTTCACGACCTTGCCGAGCGCCTGAAGCGCCGCGAAAGCTTCTCCAATCTGCTGGTGCGTGTCACCATCGACGGCCGCCCGCGCTGGTGGGAGCTTTCCGGCACCCCGAAAATTTCCGACAGCGGCCAGTTCGACGGCTTCCGCGGCGTCGGTTCCGACGTAACCGAAGCGCGTGAGAACAGCGACAAGATCGCCTGGCTCGCCCGCTACGACACGCTGACCGGCCTGCCGAACCGCCTGATGCTGACAGAGGCGCTGGGCGAAGCGCTGGCCTATGCCGAAAAGTGGCGCACCCGCTGCGCCTTCCTGATGATCGACCTCGACCGTTTCAAGGCCGTCAACGATACGCTTGGCCATCTGGTCGGCGACCAGTTGCTGGCGCGCGTGTCCGAACGGTTGAAGGGCCAGATGACCGACAAGGAACTCTGCGGCCGCCTTGGCGGGGACGAGTTCGCCGTCGTCATTCGCGACGCCACCGATCTGGAACACGTCAACCGTGTGGCCCAGCGCGTGATCCAGTCGCTTTCTCAGCCCTATCACGTCGACCATCACACGCTCTACGTCGGCGCTTCGGTCGGCTCGGCCATCGGCCCGCGCGATGGGCAGACGGTCGAAACGCTGATGCGCAACGCCGACCTCGCGCTCTACCGCTCCAAGGACGGCGGCGGCAACGCGCACTTCACGTACGAACCGGCACTCCATGCCCATGCAGAAGAGCGCCGCCAGCTGGAATTCTCGCTGCGCAACGCACTGCAGCGGCAGGAATTCACCCTCAATTACCAGCCGGTGGTCGATGCCGACAGCGAAGCCGTCGTCTCGTTCGAGGCATTGCTGCGCTGGACCAGCAAGGAACACGGTTTCGTCAGCCCGGCGAAGTTCATCCCGCTGGCAGAGGACACGCGCCTGATCGTCCCCATCGGCGAATGGGTGCTGAAGGAAGCATGCCGCGAAGCGATCAATTGGCCCGAACATGTCCGCGTGGCGGTCAACGTCTCGGGCGAGCAGTTGCTGGACCACAACTTCGCGGCCAGCGTCGTCGCCGCCCTCACCCAGAGCGGCCTCACCGCCTCGCGTCTCGAACTGGAAGTCACCGAAAGCATCTTCCTTCGTGACGCCACCCTCGCCCGCTCCGCGCTGGAGCAGGTCATGGCGCTGGGCTGCAAAGTGGCGCTGGACGATTTCGGCACCGGCTATTCCTCGCTCGGCTACCTGCGCAAGCTGCGCTTCTCCACCATCAAGGTGGACCGCTCCTTCGTGCAGGGCGCGGCGACCGGCAATGCCGAAAGCCTCGCCATCATCCGCGCCGTCGTCGCCATGGCGGACAGCCTGGACATGTCCACCACGGCCGAAGGTGCGGAGACCGAGAAGGAAGTGGAAATGATCCGCCAACTCGGCTGCCGGAAGATCCAGGGCTATTACTTCGGCCGCCCGATGGCGGCGAAGGACGCGCTCGGCCTGTTCCACAACCGCAGCTTCGCCCACGACCAGACCGCCGCCTGAGGGCGTGGGTCCGGTCGTTCGGGCCGCGCACGAATAAATTGTGGTTGCCAGTTTCCGCCGGTTTCGCTGACATGATCCCATGTCCGACGAGACCATCGACCTGTCGAAGCTGAGCGAAGCCGAACTCCATATCCTTCGACTTTTCGCGCAAGGTCACACTGCCAAGAGCGTGGCGACGGCGACCGAGCGCAGCGTAGGTGCCGTCAACGAGCGACTGCGCGAGGCGCGGCGCAAAACCGGCATTGCCAGCAGCCGCGAACTCGCCCGCATTCTTGCAGTCCAAGAAAATCGGTACGAAAAAATCGATCTCGATCCGCTAGATGAAGAAGGCAACGACCTCCAGGCCGGCCACGCATCTACGCGATGGCCATGGATGACCGGAGGGCCCTTCATCATGATCGCCATCGCGCTTGTCGGCAGCGTACTCGCCGCAATAATGCTTACACCGTCTGCCCCCGTACCGGGCATCGTACCGGGCGTCGAACCGGCGACGCAGCCTTTGCCGATAGACCCCGCAATCGGGTCCATGGCGTCCAGCATGTCACCGGGAGAACAGTATCGGCAGATCCGGGCGGAGAAGCGTGACGATGCCTGGGCCGCACCGGCAGAACGCGCCATCGCTGCGGAATACGACAAGATTTTGGGCCATCGCGGCGTCAAGGAGAAGGCGCGCGTCTACTGCGCAGCCACCATCTGCGAAGTGACCCTGCGCGCAGCCATCAATAACGCCCAGAGCGCTGCGCTCGCGGAAGACTTCCAGAAACGGTCCTTCTACGACAGACTTGCCGCGCAGAGCTATGTGGGGAAAAGCGCCGGCTTCGGCGGAGATAAAACAGCCGACGGCCCTGTTTTCATCCACTTTTCCTATTGGGCCAAATCCGCATCGGACAACGAAAAACGCCCCCGGTGACGGGGGCGTTCGTTCGATCCGTAATGCCGGAAGGTGGCGTCAGGCGCCGACCATGCCACGGATGGCGCTTTCGAACAGCGCACGGCCGTCAGTGCCGCCGTGCGTTTCCTCGATAGCGCGCTCCGGGTGCGGCATCATGCCCAGCACGTTGCCGGCAGCGTTGAGCACGCCGGCGATCTGGCGGGCCGAGCCGTTGACGTTGTCCACATAGCGGAACGCCACGCGGCCTTCGCCTTCCAGACGGTTCAGCGTTTCCTCGTCGGCGTGGTAGTTGCCGTCGTGGTGGGCCACGGGGATCGAGATCTCCTGCCCGGCCTCATAGCCCGAGGTGAACAGCGACTGCGCGTTTTCCACCTTCAGCGTCACGTCGCGGCAGACGAAGCGGATGCCGGAGTTGCGCAGCAGCGCGCCCGGCAGCAGGCCGCTTTCGGTCAGCACCTGGAAGCCGTTGCACACGCCGAACACCGGCACGCCGCGATTGGCGGCATCGATCACGGCGCGCATCACCGGCGAGCGCGAGGCGATCGCACCGCAGCGCAAGTAGTCGCCGTAGGAGAAGCCGCCGGGCAGGCCGATGAAGTCCAGATTGTCCGGCAGATCGGCATCGCCGTGCCAGACGCGGATGCATTCGTTGCCCGAAATCTTCTCCAGCGCCACCGCCAGATCGCGGTCGCAGTTGGAACCCGGGAACGTGACGACAGCGGAGCGGAACGACATCAGGCGACCTTCTCGATGCGGTAGTTCTCGATCACCATGTTGGCGAGCAGCTTGCGGCACATGTCGTCAAGCGCTTCGTCGGTGACGGTTTCGGCAACGTCCAGCTCGAAAAGGCGGCCCGCACGCACGTCGTTGACGCCGGCAAAGCCGAGGCCTTCGAGCGAGTGATGGATCGCACGGCCCTGCGGGTCGAGAACACCGGGCTTGAGGCTGACGTGGACGCGGACTTTCATCTGGGGACCTTTCGCTTCGCGGAGCGCAGATTCGTTTCACAGCGCCTATGGCCCCGAGAACGCTTCGGGGCAAGGTGTGAGCGGCCGTTGGATGCCACCTTTGCAATTGAAGGCGGTTCGCCAACCTGCCATTTCGGCGCGATGCAAGATCCCATCTCCTTCGCCGGACAAGTCGCCATCGTTACCGGAGCGGGCCACGGCCTGGGCCGGGCCTATGCGCTGGAACTGGCGCGACGCGGCGCAAAAGTGGTGGTGAACGATCTTGGCGCCGCGCGCGACGGATCGGGCCATTCCGATGCCGCGCTTGCCGTTGTCGAGGAAATCCAGTCGCTTGGCGGCGAGGCGATGGCGGACTGCGGGGACGTTTCCGATTTCGCGCAGATGCAGGCGATGGTCGCCCGCGCAAAGGAAGCCTGGGGCGGCATCCATGTACTGATCAACAATGCCGGCATCCTGCGTGACCGCACTTTCGCCAAGATGGACATGGCCGATTTCGAACTGGTGGTGCGCGTCCACCTGCTGGGCAGCGCCTGCGCCACCAAGGCGGTGTGGGACACCATGCGAGAGCAAAACTATGGCCGCGTGCTGATGACCACCAGCTCCAGCGGCCTTGGCGGCAATTTCGGGCAGGCAAATTACGGCGCCGCCAAGGCGGGCGTGCTGGGGCTGGCCCGTACCTTGCGCATGGAAGGCGCCAAGTACGGCATCCGCGTCAATTCGCTGGCGCCCACCGCCGGCACGCGGATGACGGCGGACATCTTCCCCGACGAAGCCTATGCCGCCTTCGAGCCGGAGGCCGTGGTGCCCGCCGCACTCTATCTCGTTTCTAACGATGCCCCTACCGACGCCATCGTCGCCGCCGGTGGCGGAGTCTGCCAGGGCGTGTTCATCACCATGAACGAAGGCGTGTTGCTGGAAGGCGATGCGCTCACCGTCGAAGGCTTTGCCGCCGCGTGGAACCGCGTGCGCGACCGCTCAGGGGACCGGGTACTCGAAACAGGCATGGAACAAGCGCATCACGCCTTGTCGTTGCTGCTGAAATCCAACGATTAAAATTCGTACTGCCGCGTTGACGCCCCTCTCCCCGCACTACAATTCAAAGAACGCGATATTACCGGGGAATACAGGGCAATGCAGGGGCAGATTGCGCCGCGCGACAAGGCGCGACTGAAGACTTATTCCATCGTCACGCAAGTGGCCGCGGCGGGCAGTGCACTGTGCTGCGTGGTGATCGTTCCCGCCATCGCGGTCATGCAGTACTTGCTGCGCCATGGCGCCTACCGCACCGACTCGCAATTCACGATTTGGGCGGGTGTCGCCGGACTTGCGATCATGGCTGCCGCGGCCTTTTACCTAATCGCCGTGGTCGCGTTCCTGCTGTGGTTCCACAAGGCCATCGCCAACTTGCGCAATGTCGGCCTGTCGGGGTTGGTAGCACGCCCGATATGGGCCGTCGCCAGCATGTTCGTGCCGATAGCGCAACTGTCCGTCCCCTACGCAACGATGCGCGAATTGTGGAATCGCAGCCATGGGGAGGACGAATATCAGGCACGCGCCAGCGTCGGCGCGGTGACGACATGGTGGACCTGCCTGCTGGCCGGAACGCTGCTGATGACCATGCAGTTCATCACCGCATTCATCAACGTGTTGACCCCCTTCAAGATCTTGACGCCCACTGCGCTGGCTTTGGGGCTCAGCCTGGCTGGCCTCGTCTTCTGGTGCCTCGCCGCGGGCTATCTGGCGGTGATCGTGCGCCGGATCACCACTGCGCAAGACTCGCTGATGGACGGGAAATCGATCTTCGCCTGAGCGTCAGTCCTCAACCACTTTGAGCAGTTTGCGCTCCAGCGGGCTGAGTACATTCACCAGTTCGTGCCCACGCTTGAGGATTTGCCCGGCCTCGCCAAACAGCGTCCACATGCCCTGCTTGGCGCGCAGGGCCGGACGCTTTTCGATACGGGCCTGGGGGCGTTCCGCCGCACGACGGAAAGCGCTAAACTGCGCCGCATCCTTGTCGAAATCCATCGCGTAGTCGCGCCACATTCCAGCGGCGACCATGCGGCCGTAAAGATCGAGGATGCGCTGGAGTTCCAGCCGGTCGAAACCGATCTGAAGCGGCACGCGCCCCGGAAAGGCGACTACGCCTGCCGGAAGCGGATTTGCGCTGCCCGGATTCCCGCTGCCGTGTGGGCCTGCCGCCATTCCCGCGTCAGGCGCCCTTCACGACCGGTTCGGCGTGTTTCTCTACTTCACGCGCTTTCAGCAACTGATCGACCTGCGCGCGCAGCGCGGCAACCTGCTCTTCCAGCTCGTCCACGCGCTGGCTGCCCACCGGCTCGCACGGTTCCTTGCAGGGCGTGCCGTAGGGCATGAATTCCTTGGCGTAAGTCTCCGCCTTCACCAGCGTGGAGCGGGCCTTGACGCCGATCATCGTCGCGCCTTCGGGCACGTCTTCGGTCACCACCGCGCTGGCACCCACGCGGGCACGCTTGCCCACAGTGACGGGGCCGATGATCTGCGCACCGGAGCCAACGATCACGTTGTCCAGCAGTGTCGGGTGGCGCTTGCCGCCTTTGCCGTTGGTGGGGTTGGAGCCACCCAGCGTCACGCACTGGTAGATCGTCACGTTATCACCGATCTCGGCCGTTTCGCCGATCACCGTGAAGCCATGGTCGATGAAGAAGTTCTTCCCGATCGTCGCGCCCGGATGGATGTCGATCGCGGTCAGGAAGCGGGAAAGGTGATTCACCACGCGCGCCATGAAGAACAGGTCCGCGCGGAACAGGCGATGCGCGATCTTGTGAAAGAACAGCGCCCAGACGCCCGGATAGAGCAGCACTTCCCACCGCGAACGCGGTGCAGGGTCGCGCGCGACGACCGAGTCCAGATAGCGGACGAGATTACCCAGCATCGCGCGAATCTCCCATCAAACGGTCCGCATGGCAATGCCTGCCGAACCGATGGTCAAATACCCTTGGTGTCGCCGCCCTTAACCTCTTCCAGCGCATCGCGCCAGATCGCCAGTGTCGGCGGCTGCTTGCGCTCCAGACTGAGACGGTCGATGGCGGCGACCAGCCGTTCGACGCCCAGATGGCTACGTTCCGCGCGCGGTACAAGGTAGTCGATCGCCGTCGGATCAAGCGCCAGCCCGCGCATTTGCGCGTGAACGTCGATCAGGTCGGCCATCATCGCCTCATCCGGCGCGTCGATTTCCAGTTCCAGCGCAGCACCCAGGCGCGAACGCAGGTCCGGCAGCACCACTTGCCAGCGCCCCTCCCCTTCGCCGCGGCGATGGCTGGCAACGATCAGCAGTGGCCGGTGGCTTTCCTGCGCGCGATTCCAGGCGTGAAACACCGCGTCCTCTTCCATGCGGTCCGCATCGTCCAGCGCGTCGCCCTGCCCGGTCTCCACGAACCAGCGCGCCAGCAGGGACTTGCCCGCCCGGGCCGGCCCGGAAAGAATCGCGGCGTGAAACGGCCACTGGCCCGGTTCCAGCAATGCATCCACCGCATGCGCATTGGCGTTGCCCACGACAATGCGCGGCGGGCTGTCGCTCGCGGTCGACAGCGGAAGTGGTATCTGCCTCATCCCCCGAAACCTTCTAGCGGCTGATTCTCAGCGCGCCGCCCCCTGCCGAAACCTTCCAGCCCTGCGCGCGCAAGGCCGCAGCCAGCCGGTCGGCGCCGCCTTCGGCGCTCACCCGCAACACGGAAATGCCGCCGATCGCCAGACTGACGGTGGCCGCGCCCTTCACGCCGGGCGCACCGCGCACGGCGGCGAGCGCGGCATCGACCGATGCAGCATCGGGGCTGGCGAACTGGACCGAAACCGTCTCCACCGCGGCGGGGGCAGGCGCGCCCGCTGTCGGAGCCGGCGGCACCGGAAGGTTCGGCACGATCGGCGCCACATCCACATCGGGCGGCGGCGCGCCCTGCGGCATCAGCTTCTGGCGCAGTTCGGCGAATGCCCGGTCCAGCGCGGCCTGGCTCATCGTCAGCGTGGGATCGGGCCGCAACTGCCCGCTGGCCAGCGCCGTGCGATAGATGCCGTCGACCCGGTCCACCGCTTTCGCCATCATGGCGGGCAGTTCCTGATCGCTTGCCGCGTCCAGTTCGAAACTGTCGAGGAAAGTATTGTCCGGGCCATAGCGCGCGGTGAACGTGCCGTGGATCGGCCCGCCGGGCCACTGACGCTCAAGCCGGGCGACCGGGATCAGCACGTCGGTCGCGCCGAACTGATCGAGCACGCCGCGCCACCACAGGCGGCTGCGGCGAGTCGCCTGCCCGGCGGTCAGCAGCAGCGAATCGCCGCCTGCGCCCACGGGACGAACGTAATCGACCGGGCTTTGCGAGGCCTGGAACTCGGCCCATGCCTTCTGCCAGGGGCCGCGCACTTCGAAGACTTGCTGCACGCCGCCCGAATAGAGCACCGGCACCAGCAGCAACGGCGCGGACCGCGCGACGGCACCACCGCCGCCCACGAACTGTCCTGCCTTGCCCTTGTCGAAGATCACGCCCAGCGTGGCGATATAACGGCGCGGGCCGACTTGTTCCTGCCCGATCACCACTGATGAGACCATGGCATCGATCGATTCGACCGGCATGTCCGGCCCGCCCAGTTTCTTCCAGGCTTCCTTCTCGGCCTGCTTCCAGCCTTCGAGTCGCGCTTCCGCGCCGGTCTTCGCCGTCACGTCGACCTGGATGCCGTTGACCTGGATGTCTTCGGAATTGGCGAGCGGAGGAATCCCGCGATCACCTTCGACCTGCGCGGCGATTCGCCATGCGCCGAATCCGACCATTCCAAGCGCCGCGCAGCCGCCAAGCAGCACTGCTGCACGTGCCGCAGTCCAGCGCCGACCCTTGTCGCGGCCGGCCAATCGCCGGAAATTCTGGGAGAACGTGATCGCCATCGTCGAAACCGATGCGCCTTTTGCCCAAACGGGAATGGAAATCCAAGCCGGAAAGCGATAGGGGCGCGCAATGTCCGACGATAACTCCCCGAAGAGCTACTCTTACGAGCAGGCCGGCGTCTCGATCGCCGCAGGAAACGCACTGGTGAAGGCCATCGGCCCGCTGGCGAAATCCACCGCACGCCCCGGCGCCGACGCCGAACTGGGTGGCTTCGGTGGATTCTTCGATCCGCGCGCTGCCGGCTATAAAGACCCGCTGCTGGTCGCCGCGAACGACGGCGTGGGCACCAAGGTCAAGCTGGCGATCGATCACGACCGCCACGACCATATCGGCATCGACCTTGTCGCCATGTGCGTGAACGACCTTATCGTCCAGGGCGCTGAACCCCTGTTCTTCCTTGATTATTTCGCCACCGGAAAGCTTGAGAACGGCGTGGCCGAGCGCGTGGTCGCCGGTATCGCCGAAGGCTGCAAGATGTCGGGCTGCGCCCTCATCGGCGGCGAAACTGCCGAAATGCCGGGCATGTATGCCGCCGGCGATTACGATCTTGCCGGCTTCTGCGTCGGCGCCGTGGAACGCGGCGAACAGCTGACCGGCGACAAGGTGGCCGATGGCGACGTGCTGCTGGGCCTCGCGTCCTCCGGCGTGCATTCCAACGGCTATTCGCTGGTTCGCCGTCTGGCCGAAGACAAGGGCTGGAAGCTGGACCGCCCCGCCCTGTTCGATTCGGACGTGCTGCTGATCGACGCGCTGATCGCGCCCACGCGCATCTATGTGAAGAGCCTGCTGCCCTTCATCCGCGCCGGTCGTATCAATGCGCTTGCCCACATCACCGGCGGCGGCCTGCTTGAAAACATCCCGCGCGTTCTCCCCAAGGGCCTGCATGCCCGCATCGACGTTGGCGCCTGGCCGCAACCGCGCCTAATGGCGTTCCTGCAGGCGCAGGGCAATATCGAGCCGGGCGAGATGGCCCGCACCTTCAACTGCGGCATCGGCATGGTTCTGGCAGTCTCGCCGGACGAAGTCGCTTCGCTGAAGGCCGAACTGGAAGCCGCCGGCGAAACCGTCTTCGTGATCGGCGTGATCGAAGAAGGCGACAAGGGCTGCACCGTTCAGGGCAAGGCCGAGGAATGGTCCGCCCGCGAAGACTGGGAAGCCATCCACCTTGCCTGACAAGGCAAAGATCGCGGTCCTCATTTCGGGCAGCGGCACCAACATGGCCGCGCTGCTCTATGCCAGCCGGCTGGACGGCTGCCCGTATGAGATCGTCCTCGTCGCCAGCAACAAGCCGGACGCGTCGGGCCTGGCGCTCGCCGCGACCGAGGGCGTGGCGACCTTCGCGCTCAGCCACAAGGGGCTGAGCCGCGAGGAACACGACGCGGCGATGGATGTGGCGATTCGCGAATCGGGGGCGCAATGGGTGGCGCTGGCCGGCTATATGCGCATCCTCACCGACACCTTCGTTGAGAAGTGGAACGGGCGGATGGTCAACATCCACCCTTCCCTGCTGCCCAAGTACACCGGCCTGCAGACCCACCAGCGGGCCATCGACGCGGGCGACAGCCATGGCGGCGTGACCGTCCACCTCGTCATCCCCGAACTCGACGAAGGCCCGATCCTCGGCCAGCTTCCGGTCGCCATCGTACCCGGCGACACTGCCGAGACGCTGGCCGCGCGCGTGCTGATCGCCGAGCACCAGCTCTATTCGCGCTGCCTGGCCGATCTCGTCTCGCGTGAGGCTTCGCCCGAGTGGCTGCTGGAGCGCGTGCGCGAACGCGCCATGGCGCTGCCGGAAGCGGATGAGATTTCCAGCCACGGCATGCCTTGTTTCGGCATCGTGAAGGGCAAGAAGTTCGCCTACTTCACGTCCGACCATCACGGCGACGGTCGCACCGCGCTGCTGGTGAAGATCAGCGGCCCGGACGAGCAGGCCATGCTGATCGAGCAGGACGAAGACCGCTATTTCCGCCCCGCCTACTTCGGCGACGGCTGGATCGGCATTCGTCTGGACCTTGGCGAGAACGACTGGGACGCGATTGCGGACTGGCTCTCACGCTCATGGCGCGCAGTGGCGCCGAAGAAGCTGACTGCGCTGCTGGATGTGGCGGATCAGTTTTGAGAGAGCGCCGATAACCCGGCGCCAAATTCCCCACCCTCACCCATCAACATAACTCCCGTCCTCCCCGCGAAGGCGGGGATCCCGCTTTTCGTCGCGCGCGTGGAGAAAAGGAAGCGGGGCCCCCGCCTTCGCGGGGGCGACGAAATGTAATGGGTTCGGCGGGCGTGTGCCGGCCACCCAACCTGGCAGCCCCAACACCCCAAACTGCCGCTTGAATCAGGCCCCGACCGCCCTCGCGTCACGGATCATCCGGCCGATCTGGTCGAGCAGGGTCAGACGCTCCTTCTTGAGGTCCTCCAGCCGCGCGTCGGAGGCGACTTCCAGTTGCTCCTCGATCCGGTTTATCTTCCCGTTCACCTCGCCGTAGCGATCGACAAGCGCCGCAAAATGGCCGCGCGTGGCCTTGAGGTGGTGCAGGACTTCGATGTCCTCGGGAAATTCCTCGGCGAGTTCGTGGGGCTTGTAGGTCATCGGCTCTCCTCTGTGCTCGATCGAGCTTCGATTTTAGCCCCTCACCCTCCTCGCGCCTTGCGCGAGATCAAGCGCAAGGCGGGAAATTTCAGATCTGCGAGTAATCCACTTGCGGCCGGCTTTCACGGGTGCCGAGATAGCGCTTGTCTGGCTCACGCGGGTCGCCCGCGATCAGGACGTGATCGTCGTGGACCTCCACCAGAGTGCCGACAAAGGGAAAGCCCTCAAGGCTGCCGTTGACGCGGTAGCTGACGGTATCGCCCACCTTGAAGCTGGCCGCGTCGAAATTGAATTCGAAGGGGCAGGCTTCGCCCGTTTCACCCATGCCTTGCATTTTTCTCTCCTCTTGGCGGGGAAAGTAACCCAGATGCCGGTTGCCCCAAACCGAAAACAGCGCCGCTCAGCCGATTTCCTCGATCTTGCAGGTCTTCTGCGTGCCGCCGGGCAGCGTCAGCATAGCGTCCTCCCCCTTGGTGAAGAGGCTGGCCTTGCCGGCGTAGTTCTGCCCTTCGTAAAGCGCGCCCGATGCACTGACGACATGGGCAAGCCCCACCCCCTGATCCTTCCACGCCAGCCAGACCGCGCCGGGATCGGTGTTCACGAAAGTGACGGAGACGCCGAAGTCCTGACCGTTGCAGGCCAGCGCCAGCGGGCCTTTCGACACCCCCTTGGCATCGTCCGCACGGGCATCGGCATAGCCTTCACGCAGTTCGTGAATGCGCATGGCATATTGATTGCGCACGCAGGCGGGCTTGTCGTCGGCCTTCCAGCAATCGTCGCGCCCCTTGATCCAGCCGCGCTGGGTCGCCTGAAGCTGCGACTTGTTCCTGGCATTGATGTGCGGGCCGGTGAGGGCAAGATCGTAGAGCCGCATCAGTTCGCGGTCCATCGCCGCCAGTTCGGGCGTGGTGCAGATCAGCTTCTGCGTATCGCCATCCGCCTTCGCACAATCGAAGCTGGGCGTTGCCACCGCGACGGGCGCCGCGTCAGTGGCCGCGACAGTTTCGGTGACGAACTCGGTGGCCGTATCCTCTACCTCAGGACTCGCGGACGGACTGGGTTCTGCACCGCCCCCGCCCGAACAGGCTGCGAGGAACAGGAGTATGCTCGGTCCGGCCAATTGCTTCATCGCCTGCCTCCAGTCGCATGAGACGGAAGAACAATTACCAGCGAAACCGAACAGATAAAAACAAAAAGGCCGCCCAAACGGACGGCCCTTTCATTAGGCTTGTTTGATCCGACTTACGTCGGATCGCGGCACCGGCCCTCTCCCCCACCCGACCACCCGACGATAGTACCTTATGGGTGGTCGGGTGGGGGAGAGGGCCGGTGCCGCTTAACGAATGCGCTTTCGCGCATTCGTCAAACAATTGCTTCAGCCGACGATTTCTTCGGGCTTGAAGAAGTAGGCGATTTCGATCGCCGCGTTCTCGTCCGAGTCCGAACCGTGGACCGAGTTGGCTTCGATCGATTCGGCGAAGGTCTTGCGGATGGTGCCTTCAGCGGCGTCGGCCGGGTTGGTGGCGCCCATCACGTCGCGGTTGGTCTTCACGGCGTCTTCGCCTTCGAGAACCTGCACGACCACCGGGCCCGAGATCATGAACGACACCAGATCGTTGAAGAAGGGGCGTTCCTTGTGGACGGCGTAGAAGCCTTCAGCCTGCTCCTGCGAGAGCTGGATGCGCTTCGAAGCGACGACGCGCAGGCCGGCTTCTTCAAGCAGCTTGGTCACGCCGCCGGTCAGGTTGCGGCGGGTCGCGTCGGGCTTGATGATCGAGAAGGTGCGGGTAAACGCCATGGTAGGTTCCTTGCGAGAGGGGTTTTGAATTGTTGCGCGGGCCCGTAGCCGGGAACGCGCCGCTCCGCAAGAATTAGGCGCTGTAATGATGAACCCTCAGAGGGGGAAAATCATCCGGCCTGAACCCATCTCCCGCCATCCTGCTTCCAGTAATAGTGCTCCACGCCCTCACGTTCGCGCAGCGCACGCCACGTATCGCGCGCGTGCTGGAGGGTGGACTGGTCGAACAGGAAGAAGGTGCGCGCGAAAGGCTCCGCGCCCTCGCGCCACTGGCCATCGGCAATGGCCATGAACTTCGCACCGTTGGCAGGTTCCGGCGCGTCGGAAATGAGGATCGGCTGGCGATCCTCTCCGTTCTCGCCCGCGAAACCGTTGGCGAGGAAACTTTCGGGGCCTGTGGACCAGAGCGCCTGACAGATGCGCTGCCGCTGGCCAAGGTCGGCGGAGACGACGAGCAGACGCTCGCCATTCCCCGCCACCTTTCCGGCGATCAGCGCCAAAGCGCTTTCGGCAGGGTCGCGACTGAGCTGATAGAAATCGACGCGCATGTCGCGGCCCTGCCCGTTTTACTTATGCTTCAAGGTTGTCGCGCACGAAGCGGTCGAGCAGGCGCACGCCGAAGCCCGAAGCCCCCTTATCCCAGGTCGCGCCCGGCTTGTCGGTCCACACGGTGCCGGCAATGTCGAGGTGTGCCCAGGGAGTGTCGTTCTCGATGAAGCGCAGCAGGAATTGCGCCGCGGTGATCGATCCGCCGAAACGCGGGCCGACGTTCTTGATGTCCGCGATCGGGCTGTCGATCATCTTGTCGTAGTTCGGGCCCATCGGCATGCGCCACAGGCGATCGCCCGAGGTGTCGCCGGCGGCGGTGAGCTGCGCGGCAAGGTCGTCGTTGTTCGAGAACAGACCCGCATATTCGTGCGCCAGCGACAGGATGATCGCGCCGGTCAGCGTGGCAAGGTCCACCACCTTGGCGGGCTTGTACTCACGCTGCACCCAGGTCAGCGCGTCGCACAGCACCAGACGGCCTTCGGCGTCGGTGTTGATGACTTCGATGGTCTGGCCCGAGAGCGAGGTGACGACGTCACCGGGGCGCTGGGCATTGCCGTCGGGCATGTTTTCCACAAGGCCGCAGACGCCGACCACGTTGGCCTTCGCCTTGCGCAGTGCGAGGGCGAGCATGGTGCCGGCCACCGCGCCGGCGCCGCCCATGTCCCACTTCATGTCTTCCATGCCGGCCGCCGGCTTGATCGAGATGCCGCCGGTGTCGAACGTCACGCCCTTGCCCACGAAGGCAACCGGGGCTTCGCCGGCATTGCCGCCCAGCCATTCCAGCACCAGCAGGCGCGCCGGACGCGCAGAGCCCTGCGCCACGCCCAGCAGCGAGCCCATGCCGAGATCGGCCATTTCCTTCTCGTCCAGCACGCGAACCTTCAGGCCGCTGCCGGCCATCTTAGCCTCGCAGCGCGCGACGAACGATTCCGGATAGATCGCGTTGGCCGGCTCGGTCACCAGTTCACGGGTGAAGGACACGCCCTCGACGATGGCCTGTTCCACAGCCCAGGCCGCCTCGGTGCCTTCCGGCGCGCCGATCACGGCGATGTCGACCAGGCTGGGCTTCGCGTCATCGGCCAGCTTGGTGCGATAGGTGTCGAGACGCCATGCGCGCAGCACTGCGCCGAGGAGAGCGCCAGCCGCTTCGTCGGCCGAAAGGCCGGCGCCGGTCAGGTCCAGCGTCACGGCGGTTTCGCCCGAGGTCAGGTACTTGGCGACAATGCCCGCGCCCGCACGCTCGACAGCGCCCTTGCGGTCCTTACCATCGGCAGCACCGATCCCGGCCAGCGCCACGCGCACGATCTTGCCGTCACGCTCTACGAAGCCCTCGAACACCTGTCCGGCCTTGCCGGTAAAGCGCGAGGCTTTCGCGCCTTCCGCCAGCACCGCTTCCAGATCGGCGGGAATCGCGTCCTGATTCACGAAGCGGGCGACCAGACGCGCCGAGGGGGCGGCAGCGGCGTCAAGGAACTGGATATTCATGGGATCTCCTGAATTCTCGTGGGCGAGCGACGGACTTGTGCGCTTCGCCGCAACAGCGGATTGCAGTTAGGCACAGGCGGTGCGATAGGCAAGCCATGCTCCCGGCCGCTCAGACCCTGCTGCATGTCCGCAAATTGCGCTTGCTTTCCCTCCCGCTGCCCCTGCTGGCCGTGGGAATTGCTTCCATTTCATTGCCTTGCGCTGCATCGGCACAGGACCTGACCCGTCCGGTTGACCCCACACCGATCCAGGGCGCGCCGCCGGCACCTCCTGCAGAAACTGCGGAAGAAGTGCCCGTCGCGTTCGAGGCCGACACTGTCGAGTACGATCAGAACGGCGAAACGGTTACCGCCAAGGGCAATGTCGTGCTGCGCAAGGACAAGCAATCCGTGCGCGCCGATACCGTCACCTGGAATCGCAACACCGGCCAGATCGTCGGCACCGGCAATGTCCGTCTGGTCGATCAGAACGGCAACCAGCTCTATACCGAACAGGTCGAACTGACGGACGAGCTGAAGACCGGCGCGATGGAAAACCTTCTGCTGGTGCTGCGCGAAGGCGCGCGACTGGCGGCGAACAAGGGTGAGCGGCTGGCCAACGGCGATGTCGTGCTGCACCACGCCGCCTACACCGGCTGCGCGGTGTCCGACGACAGCGGATGCCCCAAGAGCCCGACCTGGAGCGTGCTGGCCAAGACGGTGGTCTACAGCGAGGAAAAGAGCCTCGTCCGCTTTTCCGACGCACGGCTGGAACTCTTCGGCAAAGTGCAGATCCCGCTGCTGGGTCTGACGGTGAGCACCAATGGCGGCGCGGTATCGGGCTTCCTGGTGCCGGATATCAAATCGAGCCCGTCCAACGGCATCGAAGTCGCCCAGTCGTACTATTGGAAGATCGCCCCCAACCGCGACCTTACCGGCACACTGCACGTCTTCACCAAGTCGGCGCCGATGGCGTCTTTCGAGTATCGCGCGCTTACCGACAAGGGCGCATATCAGATCACCGGCTATGCCACCTCGTCCAACCGCATCTCGCTGGACGATACCAATCCCGATCCCAACCGCGAACGCGCGTTTCGCGGCTATATCTTCGCCAACGGCAAGTTCCAGCTCGACCCGAACTGGAGCATCACCGCCTCCATCCGCCGCGCGACGGATCGCACGTTCCTGCGCCGCTATGACATCAGCCGCGACGATCGCCTGCGCTCCAGCGTGGAGATCGAGCGGATCGATCAGGACAGCTATTTCTCCTTCGCCGGATATACCACGCAGACCATGCGGTCCGGGCAGGATCAGGGCCTGATGCCCGTCGCGATCCCGGTGATCGACTATCGCCGCCGCATCGACGATCCGCTGCTGGGCGGCAAGTTCGAGATTCAGGCGAACACCATGGGCATCACCCGCAAGGAAGGGCAGGATACGCAGCGCGCCTTCGCCAGCGCCCAGTGGTCGCTGCGCAAGATCACCAGCATGGGCCAGGAACTGGTGCTGACCGGCCTGCTGCGCGGCGACGTCTATCATTCCGACGAGAACGACACGACCACCACCCTGCTCTACCGCGGCGAATCGGGCTGGCAGGGCCGCGCAATCGCGCTGGCCGCAGCCGATGTGAAATGGCCGCTGGTCGGCCAGGTCTTCGGCGGTACGCAGGTCCTCACCCCGCGCGTCCAGCTGGTCGCCACGCCGCATATCCGCAACCTTGAAATCCCGAACGAGGATTCGCGCGCGATCGAACTGGAGGATACCAACCTCTTCTCGCTCAACCGCTTCCCCGGCTATGACCGGTTCGAGGATGGCGTGCGCTTCACGTACGGGTTCGACTGGACGTTCGAACGCCCGCGCTGGCGCGTGAAGAGCACGCTGGGCCAGTCGATCCGGCTCAGCAACGAAGAACAGATCCTACCCGACGGCACCGGCCTTGCCGACAAGACTTCTGACTATGTCGGCCGGACCGAAGTGCGCTACCGCAACTTCGTCAGCGTGATCCACCGCTTCCGGCTGGACAAGGACAGCCTGGCCTTCCGCCGCAACGAATTCGACCTTTCGCTGGGCGGCAACCAGACCTATTTCGAAATGGGTTACGCCAAGCTGGACCGCAACATCTCGAACATGATCGAGGATCTTCAGGATCGCGAGGAAGTGCGCGCCGCCGGCCGCGTGGCCTTTGCGAACTACTGGTCGATGTTCGGTTCGGCGGTGGTCAACCTGACCGACAAGAGCGAGGATCCCACCAACGGGTCGGACGGTTTCCAGCCGCTGCGCACGCGCCTTGGCTTTGCTTACGAGGACGATTGCCTCGAAATCTCGCTGACCTGGCGCCGCGACTACGTATCCAACGGCGACGCGCGCAAGGGCAATTCCTTCCAGCTTCACTTCGCCCTCAAGAACATCGGGGTTCACTGAGGCAAGCCTTCTTGACATCGACAGGCACATCAATTGGTTGACCGGCACGCGTCCGGGGCGTTGGCAGGCCTTGCCAAAGCCGCTATCGGACGCACTCAGTTTCGGTTAAGCCGCAGGCCGACATAGGCCGGAAAACGTGCGCGAGGTGTTTTGCACCCGCGTCCGGGGACCGGGAATGACCGGTCGCAGACGGGATAGAGAACACGGTGACAGCAATCCAAGGTAGCAGGTTCAAGCGCGCGGCACGCAATTGCGCGATCGCCGGTGGCGCAATCGCGTCCGCCCTCTCCCCGCTCGCGACGTCTACGGTCGCGCTTGCACAGGCCGGCGCGCCGGCCGATGCCCCGGTGGCGTCTTCCACGTCCGAACAGGGCGACATCGTCATCCCGGACGACGTCAAGATCTTCGGCAACGACAACCCGAACCTGCGCCGCGCGACGGCCGTGGTTAACGGCGACATCATCACCGGTACCGACGTCGACCAGCGCCTGGCGCTGATCCTGGCCGCCAACCAGGGCAAGATCGACGAGGAAGAGAAGAAGCGTCTGCGTCTGCAGGTGCTACGCAACCTGATCGACGAAACCCTGCAGATCCAGGGCGCCAAGGCTGCCGACGTGACGGTGGACGACGCGGAAGTCGACCAGACTTATGCGCGCGTTGCCTCGCAGAACTTCGGCCAGGATACCAAGGCCATGGACGGCTACCTGAAGCGCGTCGGGTCTTCGCCCGAATCGCTGAAGCGCCAGATCCGCGGTGAGCTTTCGTGGCAGCGCCTGCTGCAGCGTAACGTCCAGCCGTTCATCAACGTCTCCGACGACGAAGTGAACGAAATGCTGGAACGCATGAAGGCCGCCAAGGGTACCGACGAATACCGGCTGGGCGAGATCTATCTGTCCTCGACCCCGGAATCGTCGCAGCAGGTCTACCAGAACGCGATGCAGATCGTGCAGCAGCTCAAGCAGGGCGGCAGCTTCGTCGCCTATGCCCGCCAGTACTCGCAGGCGTCCACCGCCGCGGTCGGCGGCGACCTTGGCTGGATTCGCCTTGGCCAGCTGCCCGCCGAACTGGCCACTGCCGCGCGCGACATGCAGCCCGGCCAGCTGGTCGGCCCGGTGGAAGTGCCCGGCGGCTACGACATCATCTACCTGATCGACAAGCGCCAGGTGCTGACCGCCGATCCGCGCGACGCGGTGCTTTCGCTGAAGCAGATCTCGATGAACTTCCCCAAGGGCATCAGCGAGGCCGACGCCAACAGCCGCGCCGAAGCCTTCGCCAAGAGCATCGCCACCGCCAAGGGCTGTGGTGATGTGGACAAGGTTGCGACCGGCATCGGCGCGCAGGTCGTCACCAACGATCAGGTGAAGGCGCGCGATTTGCCCGGCCCCATCCAGACCTCGATCCTCAACCTCTCGCCCGGCGAGACGCTGCCGCCGTTCGGTTCGCTGACCGAGGGCGTGCGCATCCTGATGCTCTGCGGCCGCGACGATCCGCAGGTCGATTCGGGGCCCAGCTTCGAACAGCTGCAGGCCCAGATCGAGGACGACCGCGTCAACAAGCGTGCGCAGATGTACCTGCGCGATCTGCGGCGTGACGCGATCATCGAATACAACTGATCGCTGCGTGGGCGGCACCGAAGTCACGCCTGCGGCGCCGCTTGCCGTTTCGCTGGGCGATCCCGCCGGGATCGCCCCCGAACTGATCGCGGAAAGCTGGGCCCGCCGGGACGAGGCGGCGCTCACGCCGTTCTTCGTGGTGGGCGGCAGCCGGGTACTGGCCGCCGCCGCCCGCACGCGGGGTATCGACCTGCCGGTGATCCGCATTGCCGATCCGGCCGAAGCCCACGAAGCTTTTGCGCGCGGACTGCCGGTATTGGGCGATGCGGACGCACCCGCCGATTTCGGCCGACCTTCGCGCGAAGGCGCCGAACTGGCACTCCATTCGCTCTCTCAGGCCGCCGCGCTGGCGGTTTCGGGTGCGGCGGGCGCCATCGTCACCGGCCCCATCGCCAAGTCCAGGTTGGCCGAAGTGGGCTTCACCCAGCCCGGCCAGACCGAATTCTGCGCCGATGCCTGCGGTGTGGCACATGACGATGCGGTGATGATGCTGGCCGGGCCGAACCTGCGCACGGTGCCACTAACCGTCCACGTGGCGCTGACTCAGGTGCCAAGGCTGCTTACCCGCGACCTGATCGAACGCAAGGCGCGGATCGTTGCCCGCGCGCTGGCGCGGGACTTCGGCCTTTCGCCCGCCCGCATCGCGATCACCGGCCTCAACCCCCACGCCGGCGAAGACGGCCGCATGGGGCGCGAGGAAATCGACACGATCATCCCCGCCATCGCCGCGCTTGCCGCAGAGGGCCTTGCCGTCACCGGCCCTCATCCCGCCGACGCACTGTTCGCCGCGCATGAGCGCAGCCGCTTCGACGTGGCGCTCTGCATGTATCACGATCAGGCGCTGATCCCGATCAAGACGCTGGATTTCGACGCCGGCGTCAACGTCACGCTCGGCCTGCCGATCGTACGCACATCGCCCGATCACGGCACGGCGTTCGCCATCGCCAGCAAGAACGTGGCCAGCGCGGGCGCGATGATCGCGGCGCTGCGCATGGCCGGCGAATGCGCCGCGCGGCGGCTCTCCACGGAATTGACTGCATGACCACCCTTCCCCCCTTGCGCGAAGTGATCGCGAAGCACGGGCTTTCGGCCAGCAAGGCGCTGGGCCAGAACTTCCTGTTCGACGAACAACTGCTGGACCGCATCGCCGCGATCCCCGGCAGCCTCGACGGCGCGAACGTGCTGGAAGTGGGCCCCGGCCCCGGCGGCCTGACCCGCGCATTGCTGCGCGCCGGCGCGAACGTTACCGCGATCGAGATGGACCGCCGCTGCCTGCCCGCGCTGGCCGAACTGGAAGCCGCCTTCCCCGGCAAGCTGAAGGTGATCGAGGGCGACGCCATGAAGATCGACCCGGCGACACTGTTCGACGGGCCATACCACATCGCCTCCAACCTGCCCTATAACGTCGGCACCGCGCTGTTCACCGGCTGGCTCTCGGGCGCGGCCTGGCCCCCGCAATGGCTATCGCTGACGCTGATGTTCCAGGAGGAAGTGGCTCGCCGCATCGTGGCCGATCCCGATACCTCCGCCTATGGCCGTCTGGCCGTGCTGGCGCAGTGGCGTTCGAAAGCGAAGCTGGCGCTGAAAGTGCACCGCAGCGCCTTCACCCCGCCGCCCAAGGTCATGTCCGCCATCATTCATGTGGTGCCGGGCGACGCGCCCGAAGGCGTGTCCATGCGCGTGCTGGAACGGGTGACGGAAGCCGCCTTCGGCCAGCGCCGCAAGATGCTGCGTCAGAGCCTGAAGGGCGTGCCCGGCGCGCTGGATGCGCTGGAACGGTTGGGCATCGATGCCCAGCGCCGCGCGGAGACGCTGTCGGTTTCCGAATTCGTCAGCGTGGCGCGCGAACTGTCCTGACGCGCATATTGTTTAAATTCAGGGCCTTAGGTCAGCCGGCCATGCCGGCGAGGTGGAGAACCCATGCCGTGCCGCATGTCAGGATCGCCAAAATAACCGCTGCCTGAAACAGGCGCGCCTGTATCGGACCGTCCGAGGCAAGTGCCACCGCCAATGTGCGGCGACGTTCGAAAGCGATCTCCGTCGCAGGCGGCAGAACAAGCGGGACCACGTCGCCCGCCAGCAGGGCGATGACGTTGATCGGCTCGGCCAACCCGATGCCGCAGCGCCGGCCGATCCGCCAACGCACCCAGCCGACCAGCGACTGACGGCCCACCATGATCTCCACGATTTCGCCCCGTGCCGGCGGTGCGCTCATCGATACGCGCAGCGCACGTGTACTGGCCGCCAGCACCTGCGCATCGCCGCCACTCGCAGACCCCCGCACACGCAGCCGCACAGACATGCGCGCGTGCTCCCCCGCGAGAATCTTCTGCTCCTTCATGGAATACGGCCCCCGGCACTCGTCACCCGGGGACCATATCCGCCAAGCTTCAAAAGGAAGTTAATACTGATAAGCAGTGTAAATCAGGCATCAACCATAGTCGGCGCTTCCGCCTTCTTGCGCAGACGCCACGCATGGAGCAGCGGCTCGGTATAGCCGTTGGGCTGTTCCACGCCCCTGAACACCAGATCGCAGGCCGCGCGGAACGCGAAGGACCTGTCCCAATTGCCCGCCATCGGCTCATAGAGCGGATCGCCGGCATTCTGGGCATCAACCTTGGCCGCCATGCGGTGCAGCGCATCCATCACCTGCGCTTCGCTGCAAACGCCGTGCAGCAGCCAGTTGGCCATGTGCTGGCTGGAAATGCGCAAGGTCGCGCGGTCTTCCATCAGGCCGACATCGTTAATGTCCGGCACCTTGGAGCAGCCGACGCCCTGATCGATCCAGCGCACGACATAGCCGAGCAGGCCCTGTGCGTTGTTCTCCAGCTCCTCGCGAATCTCCTCCTCGGACCAGTTCGCGCCATCGGCCAGCGGAACCTGCAGCAGCAGATCGAGCCCCGGAACTTCGCCCTGCCCAATCTCGCCGCGCAAGCCGAACACGTCGACCTGATGGTAATGCATCGCATGGAGCGTCGCCGCCGTGGGTGAAGGCACCCATGCGGTGTTGGCGCCGGTCTTCGGATGGCCGATCTTCTGCTCCAGCATGTCGCGCATCATGTCCGGCGCGGCCCACATGCCCTTGCCGATCTGCGCCACGCCCGAAAGCCCGTGCGCCAGGCCGATGGCGACATTGCGCTTCTCGTAGGCGGCGATCCAGGTCGAGGCCTTGATCGCATTCTTGCGGATCATCGGTCCCGCGCGCATCGAGGTGTGGATCTCATCCCCCGTGCGGTCGAGGAAGCCGGTGTTGATGAAAACGATACGGTCCTTCACCGCATGGATGCAGGCGGCAAGATTGGCCGAAGTCCGCCGTTCCTCGTCCATGACGCCGACCTTGATCGTGTGGCGGGACAGCCCCAGCAGGTCTTCGACGGCATCGAACAGGTCATTGGTGAAGGCGCACTCTTCCGGCCCGTGCATCTTCGGCTTGACGATGTAGATGGACCCTTCGCGGCTATTGCCGAAACGGGTGAGGCCCATGACATCCTGCTTGCCGATGGCGCTGGTGAGCACGGCATCCATCACGCCTTCGGGAATCTCGCTGCCATCGGGCAGCAGGATCGCCGGATTGGTCATCAGATGGCCGACATTGCGGATGAACAGCAGCGAACGCCCCGGCAGATCGACCGACTTGCCGCCGGGCAGGGTGACGGTCTTGTCGCCCTCCAGTTCGCGGGTCAGCGTCTTGCCGCCCTTCTCGAACGTCTCGGTCAGGTCTCCGCGGATCAGGCCCAGCCAGTTGGCATAGGCGGCCAGCTTGTCCTCGGCATCGACCGCGGCGACCGAATCTTCCAGATCGACGATCGTGGTCAGCGCGGATTCGAGGACGATGTCGGCAATGCCCGCCTTGTCGGTCAAGCCAACCGGGCTCGACGGATCGACGACGATCTCGATGCCAAGGCCGTTAGAGCGATAGAGACGGCCTTTCGCGGTCTCCCCGACGTACTGCGACGGATCGGCCAGCGCTGCCTCGGCCGTTTCGGCATCGGCCCAGGACCCGGCCGCCAGCGGCAGCGCCTTGTCCAGAAACGCACGCCCGGCCGCGATCACCGCCGCACCGCGCACCGGGTCATAGCCCTTGCCCTGCGCAGGCGCCGCATCCAGCGCGTCGGTGCCGTAGAACGCGTCATAGAGGCTGCCCCACCGGGCATTGGCGGCATTCAGCAGGAAACGCGCATTGAGCACGGGAACGACCAGTTGCGGCCCGGCCATCGTCGCGATTTCGGGATCGACGCCCTTGGTGCCGATGGTAAAATCGCCCGGCTCGGGGGCCAGATAGCCGATCTGGCGCAGCAAGGCCTGATATTCGCCCTGATCGAAGGGTTTGCCGGCACGGGCCAGATGCCATGCATCGATCTGCGCCTGAAGATCGTCCCGCTTCGCCAGCAAAGCGCGATTGCGCGGGGCGAATTCGCCCAACAGCGCCGCAAAGCCGCTCCAGAAAGCCGCCGCGTCGAGGCCAACGGGGGGCAGGACCTGCTCCTCGACAAAGCGCGCAAGTCCCGCGTCGACCCGCAGGCCCGCTCTTTCCAAATTGTTCGTCATCATTCCTCGCAGTCCATACGCGCGGCTCAAGAGAGCACGGCGCGTCCGTGATAGTAGCCAAGACTGTCCCGGGGAGGAATCGCTGCACCTATGCCCGATCGATCCGCAAATGGCAACAGGGCCTTCGCCGGTGTGCCGCAAAGGGAGTACCTCGTCGGTCCCTCTTACAACGGCGTCGGAAAGGCTTACATTGTAAGGACTCGTCAACCATCAAGTCCGCCTGGAACCCGTGACTGGCATGGACGTTGCTCAGTGGAATGAGAGCAAGGTGGGGGCGAGGCCGAGAAGGAACGTCATGTTTCGCAAGATCGCCCGGCTTTTCGTCATCAAGACGAATTGGGAAGCTTACATGATCATCTATGCCCTAGCGCTGGGCGCGGTGGAGCGCGGCAGCGTCTACCTGACGCGCTTTCCGGGTTTCGGCGGCAAGCTGCTGTTTCTGGCCTGCACCGGCGCGGTGTTCATGGCCGGCGGCAAGATCCTGGACGCGCTGAAGTACGAGAAGGCGCAGCGACTGGCCGCAACTGAAGCGACCCACGGCGCACCGTCGCTTCGGGACCGCGAAGCCGCCTGACCACTCCCGATTCTTCCGCACTCGATTTGCCGTCCGCAGTCCTGATTCTTGCGGGTTCCGCGCGCTTGCTGACACTGTGCCGTCATGTCGGAGCCACGCGTCAATTACACTGTGATCCAGGCATTGCGCGGAGTGGCCTGCCTTTGGGTGCTGCTTTTTCACGCTGCCGAAGGCGGGCAACTCAAGAGCGTGGCCCCGCTTTCACCGTTTCTTTTCGCCGATGGGCATCTGGGTGTGGCGATCTTCTTCACGCTCAGCGGATTCGTGATCGCGCATAGCCTTTTCGGCAAAGCACCTGCCGAAACCCCGATCGCGAATGGCGCTGACTTTGGCCGGTTTCTGTTGCGCCGCTCCATCCGCCTGGCCCCGGCTTATTGGCTATCCATCGCTTTCGTCGTAGCGCTTGCCGGGCTTTCCGCGATGATCCGGCATGAGCCCCATCTGGTGCCCACCGGCGGCCAGATCGCCGCACATGCGCTCTATCTTCAGGACGTTCTGAAGATCGCACCGATCAATCCCGTCTACTGGACGCTGGCGTGCGAGATTCAGTTCTACGTCTTCCTCGCCATGATGCTGCTGATCCGCGCGAAATGGTCGCGTCACGGTTGGCCGCTGGCGCCATGGCCCAGTCTGGCGATGTGGGTACTCGCACTGGCATCCGCCCAGGGATGGTTCGGGCAGAACTGGTCCGGCTGGTTCGTCCAGTTCTGGGGGGTCTTCTATCTGGGCGTGCTGGCACGCAGGGCGCTGGATTCGGAAGTGGCCAAGCTGGCCGCGCTGGTTCTGGGCGCGGCGCTGCTGGCAACGCCCGGCTTCGATCGCACAGCCGCGCTGACGGCGATCTTCCTCTATCTTGCCATGCGCAGCGGCTGGGCGCGGACGGGCCTCAACTGGCGCTGGTTACAGTTCCTGGGTGCGGTTTCCTACAGCCTCTACCTCGTCCACAACCCGCTGACGGGCGCGGCAGGGTTCGTAGGCCACCGGCTCTTCGGCGATGGACCTGCCGCCGATCTGATCTGCCTGGTGCTGATCCTGGCCGCCTGCATCGCCGGTGCCACGCTGTTGTGGCTGGGAGTAGAGCGCCCATCGCACTGGCTGGCGCGCCGCATCCGGCCCGCGCGCGGCGATGCGCCGCTCACGCAGGCGGCCTTGTGATCGCAAAGGAAAGGAAGGTAGGGCGATTCTGTTGCAAGGCTCGCCCCCAGCCCCTGGAATCCGCTTCTGTTACCCGGTGGGTCCAACCGTGTTCTAACTTTGTAACTTCAGGCCGCTAGGCCCTAGAATTACGCCGCGAGAGCAAGTGCTTCGTTGTCGTTGGCACTTATGAGTTTTGAGCCTTGAACGGGTTACTCAGCCCGGAAGAAAACACCGCTTTTCAACACACGTCGATCCTAGTTCGGCCCCATCAACACCCCTGCGACAACAGGGTTGCCCAGCCTGGCTGGACGGGTGATGGTGGAGCCGCCGGGTACCGCCCCCGGGTCCGCTGTGCCTATTGAACGGCGCAGTTTATCCTCATAGCCGGCAAGCCGGCAAAGACGCATATAGGGTGTCCGCCGCAAAAGAAAAGGGGGAGAGCTTGCGCCCTCCCCTCCCTTCGCACCGGGGCTTGCCGGACCGCTTGCCTCGGCTATTTACTTCTTCAGCGCGTCGCGGATTTCGGCCAGCAGTTCCACTTCCGTCGGGCCGGCAGGCGCGGCTTCCTTTGCCGGCATCAGACGATTGGCCTGGCGCACGATCAGGAAGATGACGAAGGCCAGGATCAGGAAGTTGATCACCGCGTTCAGGAACGCGCCATAGCCGAACATGGCCACGCCCGCCGCCTTCAGCCCGGCATAAGTCATCGGCCCGGTATAGCCGGCCGGAACCGAACCCAGCACCACGTACTTGTTGCTGAAATCGATGCCGCCGGTGATCAGGCCAATAAACGGCATGATCACGTCATCGGTTAGCGAGGACACGATCTTGCCGAAAGCGGCGCCGATGATCACGCCGACCGCCAGATCCAGCACGTTGCCGCGGGCGATGAAAGTCTTGAATTCCTGTAGCATAATTAGCTGATCCCCTGAGTTTCTCGGGCAAGTCTGCATGGCCGCACCGCGCAAAATTGCCACAATGGCCCTTTGGTAACAATCGGTTGCGGCCATAAGTTGCAATGGCGCCGGTCCTTGAACCGGCATATACGCCTGCTATCTATGCCAAGAGGACGAGACGCGGCCCTACCGGCCCGTCATGAGCATAGTCCATCAGGAGGATCACCCCCCATGCGCCTTTCCCCTGCATCGCGAATCGGCCGCACTGCCCTTATCGTGGGCGTAACGGCATCGCTGGCCGGCTGCGGCTTCAACTCGGTGCCTACCAAGCAGGAAGCCGCCAAGGCCAAGTGGGCCGATGTGCAGGCCGCGTTCCAGGAACGCGCCAACCTCGTGCCCAACCTTGCCGCCGTGGCAAAGGGCGCGGCCACGCAGGAGAAGGAAATCCTGACCGGCGTGGTGGAAGCGCGCGCAAAGGCCACCTCTATCCAGCTTTCGGCCGACGATCTGAACGATCCGGCCAAGATGCAGCAGTTCCAGGCCGCACAGGGCCAGCTCGGCCAGAGCCTCTCGCGCCTGCTGGTCAGCGTTGAGCAGTATCCCGATCTCAAGTCGATCGTGAACTACCAGATGCTGCAGACCCAGCTTGAAGGGCAGGAAAACCGCATCCGCATCTCCGTGCGCGATTACAATGCGGCGGTTCAGGACTTCAATACGGAGGTCCGCACCTTCCCCACGATGATCGGCGCGAAGCTGCGCGGCGCCAGCCCGATGGTGCCCTATCAGGCGACAACGCCGGGCGCGGAAGTGGCGCCCAGCCTCGAAGGCAAGATGTAACACGGTGACCCGCGTTCGGGCCGTCCTTGCGGTCATTCTACTGGCCTTCGGCGTGTTGCTTGCCCAGCAAGCGGGCGCCGAGCCGACATTTCCGAAGCTGACCGGCCAGGTCGTCGACGATGCCGGCCTGCTGAGCCCTGAACAGGAAGCCCAGCTGACGCAGAAGCTGGAAGCGCTGGAGAAGAACTCCGGCCGCCAGTTGGTGGTCGTCACCCTGCCCAGCCTGCAGGGCTACGAAATCTCCGACTACGGCTACCAACTCGGCCGCGCCTGGGGCATCGGAGAGAAGGACAAGAACACCGGCGCGCTACTGATCGTCGCGCCGAACGAGCGCAAGGTGCGGATCGAGGTAGGCTACGGCCTGGAACCGATCATCACCGACGGCCTCTCGTTCCTGATCATCAACAACGACATTCTCCCCCGTTTCAAGGCGAACGATTATCCCGGCGGCATCAACGCCGGCGCCGATGCGCTGATCAAGCAACTGACCCTGCCGCCCGATCAGGCGCGTCAGGTGGCCGCAAACGCCGATGCCGCGCGCAAGCCGCAGGAAGGCGGCTTCCCGCTTGGCACCGTGATCTTCATCGGCTTCATCGTGCTGTTCGTGGTGCTGCCGATGATCAACGAGGCGCGCGGCGGCGGGCGGCGACGCAGCGGCCTTGGCGGCCCGATCATCTGGATGCCCGGCCCGTTCGGCCGCGACGACGATGACGACCACTGGGGCGGTGGCGGCGGCTGGGGCGGCGGAGGCGGCTTCGGTGGAGGCGGCGGTTTCTCGGGCGGCGGCGGCAGCTTCGGCGGCGGCGGCGCGAGCGGTAGCTGGTAGAGGAGAGACCGGACATGCCCTCACCCATCTACCTCTCGGCCGAGGATCACGCCCGCATCAGCGCCGCCGTGGGCGAGGCGGAGATGCACAGCTCCGGCGAAATCGTCACCGTGCTGGCGGACCGTTCGGACGGCTATACCGACGTGGCGCTGGCGTGGAGCGTCGTCGTGGCGTTCCTCGCCCTCGCCGCGCTGGTGATCGCGCCGCATTTCTACATGGGCCTCTATGACCGGCTGCTGGCCGACTGGGGGCACGAATGGACGCCGCGCATGATCATCGGCCTTGCCGCCGGGGTCGCCGCGATCAAGTTCGCCGCCATGCTGGCGCTGCAACTTTGGCAACCGCTGAAGTTCTGGCTGGTGCCCGGCCCGGTGAAGACCATGCGCGTCCACGCCCACGCCCTGCGCGCCTTCCGCATCGGCGCGGAACAACGCACCACGGGCCGCACCGGCGTGCTGATCTACCTTTCGATGCGTGAGCACCGCGCGGAAATCGTGGCGGACAAGGCCATCGCCGCCAAAGTCGATCCCGAGATCTGGGGCCATGTGATGACCGCGATGCTCGCCCATGTGCGCGAGGACCGCGTGGCGGACGGCATGGTGGTCGCGGTGGGCAAAGTGGGCGAAATCCTCTCCCAGCACTTCCCCCGCGCCGATGACGATATCAACGAACTACCCGACAGGCTGATCGAAGTATGACCGAAGTGACCCAACTGCCCCCCGATGCCGACGCTCCCGATGAGGTGATGTGGCAGGGCCGGTTCATCACCACCCGCAAGCGTGGCCGCTGGGAATACGTCAGCCGCGCGCGCGGCATCCGTGCCGCCGTGATCCTGCCGATCGATGCCGAAGACCACGTGATCCTCGTCGACCAGTACCGCGTGCCGCTGGGCAAGCGCTGCATCGAACTGCCCGCCGGCCTTGTCGGCGACCATGACGATGTGGCGGGCGAAGACGCCAGCGTCGCCGCCGCGCGCGAGTTGGAGGAAGAGACCGGCTACCACGCCGGCCGCATGGAGAACCTGGGCGAATTCTATTCCTCACCCGGCATGGTCAGCGAAAGCTTCACCCTGTTCCGCGCGCACGATCTTGTGAAGGTCGGCGAAGGTGGCGGCGTGGACAGCGAAGACATCGTGGTCCACCGCGTGCCCATGGCCGGAATCGAACGCCAGATCGCCGGATGGCGCGACGCGGGCTACGCGATGGACGTGAAGCTGCTAATGCTGCTGGGCGCTCGGCTGCTGGGCTAAGCGCTGTGCGCACTCGGCTCGGCATCTGTCAGCGCAAGCGGCGCTTCGAAACCGAAGAGGAAGCATTGGCAGTCGCGGCGCAGGCGGACGTCACACTGCGCCCCTATCGCTGCCCGCTGTGCCGGCGCTGGCACCTGACCAGTCGCACCAAAGGCATGCGCCTGCCCCGATTCGAGCGTGAGCGGCGCGAACGGCACTCCGACGCTCCGTAACCTGCGTCACGCACGTCGCATGGCCAAGACGGCGCGGGTCCGCGCTCAACTCGTCGATTTCCCGGCCACTGCACGGCAAAAAGTTGGATCGATGCAACCGATTGAGGTTGCAAGAATCCTACGATTGACCGAGGGCTGAACCTCAGCCCCCTACGGAGTTTCCCTTGGTCGGATCGTTATCCCGGCGCATCGTCGTCCTCTGCGCAATTCTTAGCGTAGTGCTGGCCGTCTTGGCCGGCCTGCTGCTCGATGCGTCGGCACAGATGCGCACGAGTCTTGGCTGGGTAGCGCATTCGTCCGAAGTGCTGGAGACCGGCAGCCGGTCGCTGCGCCACCTGCAGGCCGCAGAGTCCGGCCAGCGCGGCTTCGTGCTGACGCAGAACGCGGAATTCGCCGCCAGCGTCGCTGATGAGATCGCCGCCGCCCGCCGCGATGCCGCCACGCTGGTTGCGCTGACGTCCGACAACCCGCTGCAAAGCACCCGCGCCCGGCAGGTGCAGTCGCTGATCGCCCAGCGCGCGCAGGCGCTTGACGAAACCGGCCGGCTAGCCCGTGACGGCGACTTTGCCGGCGCCCGCAGCCGTGTCGCCACAGGCAAGGGCCGCGACTTGATGATGCTGGTCAACGCCCGCCTGAACGACCTGCTGGATGCGGAACGCGCACTGGCCGCTGAGCGCATGGCGGCCGTCCAGTTCCGCCTCGACAACATTCGCTGGCTGGTCATCTTCGGCACGCCGATTACCGTGATCACCATCACTTTCTTGGCCACCGCGCTGATCAGCCGCGTTCGTCGCCCGGTCGAACAGATGATGGCGGTGATGGGCCAGCTCGGCTCCGGCGACCGCAGCGCCCGCATTACCGCACGTATGGAATCGAGCGAGTTCCAGCGGCTTGCGCGTGGCTACAATGCAATGGCCGACGAGTTGCAGGCCGCCGTTTCCGATCAGGTGGCAAGCTCCGAACAGCTTCACCACGCCAACAGCGAACTCAACCGCAATGCCGAAGTTCTGCGCGAGCGCGGCGAAGTGATCGAACTGCTGGGCGGTATGGCCCACCGGATGCAGGCCGCCCGCACGGACGAGGAACTGGCCTCCATCATCCGCGTCTTCGTGCCGCGCGTGCTGCCGGAAATTCCCGGCGCGCTCTACGCCCACAACAATTCGCGCAATCTGCTGGTGCCGATCGCGGCATGGGGCGGGCTGGAAGTGGAAGCTGCCGGCTTCGCGCCGGACCAGTGCTGGGCCCTGCGCCGCGGCCAGAGCCATTTTGTGATCGAGCCCGGCTCGGACATCGTCTGCGCCCACATCGGCCACGATACCGACCATTACCACTGCGAACCGCTGCTGGCCGGCGGCGAAGTGATCGGCGTGCTCTACCTGAAGGGCGTGGTCGGGGCGGAAAACCGCTTCCGCCTGACGGTGCTGACCGAGAACATCGCCTCCGCCCTCGTCAACCACCGCCTCCAGCGCGGCCTGCGCGAACAGACGATCCGCGATCCACTGACCGGCCTGTTCAACCGCCGCTACATGGAAGAGACGCTGGCGCTGGAAATCGCCCGCGCCACGCGCACGGGCAGCCCGCTCAGCCTGGTCATGTGCGACGTCGACCACTTCAAGCGCTTCAACGACGAGTTCGGGCACGAAGCGGGCGACGCCGTGCTGCACGCGGTGGCGGCGGAAATGCGTTCACGCTTCCGCGACGGTGACGTGGTCTGCCGCTTCGGCGGAGAGGAATTCACCATCATCGCCCCGGGCACCTCCGCCACCGTTCTGGCCGAACGCGTGGAAATCGTCCGTCAGGCGATCAGCGAGCTTTCGGTGCATCAGGGCGGACGGATGCTGGGCCTGACGACCATGTCGTTCGGCATCGCCACCTGGGAAGAGAACATGGAGCGCGATGGCTCCACGCTGATCAAAGCTGCCGACGCCGCGCTCTACCGCGCCAAGCGCGACGGCCGCAACCGCGTGGTGCTGGATGGCCGAGCGGAGATGATGGCGGCGTAAGCGGGGACTAGATCCGCCCCAACAACTCAATTCTCCGTTTTCAAACTCTCTGTTCTCAACATAACACCCCGTCGCCCCCGCGCAGGCGGGGGCCCCGCTTTTCTTCTCCGGCGCCGCGTCTAAACGCGGCCATCGCCAAGGAAGCGGGATCCCCGCCTGCGCGGGGATGACGAGTTAAGTTTGATAAGGCAGCACGCCGATCACAGCGTCGTGAAGATCGCGCCGAAGTCCTTGCCGCCGTTGCCGGCCTCGACGAAAGCCTCGTAGATCTTCGTCGCATGCTCACCCATCGGCACGGTGGCACCGGACGTTTCCGCACCGGCCATCGCCAGACGCAGATCCTTCAGCATCAATGCCGAGGCGAAGCCGCCCGCATAGCCATTGTCCGCCGGGCTGGTCGCCCCCACGCCGGGCATCGGCGTATAGTCGTTGAGTGACCAGCAATAGCCGGTAGCCTTCGAACTGATCTCATAGAAAGTCTGCGGATCGAGGCCCGCCTTCTCCGCCAGCGCCAGCGCCTCGCAGGTGCCGATCATGTGGATCGCCAGCAGCATGTTGTTGCACATCTTGGCGACCTGCCCTGCCCCGGTGTCGCCGGCATGGATCACCGCCTTGGCCATCGGTTCGAGAATCGGCTTGGCCCGATCGAACACCGCATCGCTGCCGCCAACCATGAAGGTCAGCGTACCGCCATTGGCAGCCGCGATTCCGCCCGAGACGGGGGCGTCGGCCATCTCGTAACCCGCCGCCTGCGCCAGTTCGACCACTTCGCGCGCCGTGGCAAGGTCGATGGTTGAGCAGTCGAGGAACAGTGCGCCCTTGGGCGCCTTGCCGAACACTTCCTGGGTATAGACCGCGCGGACGATGCCGCCATTGGGCAGCATGGTGACGACGGCATCGACACCCTCGACCGCATCGGGAACCGTCTCGTAGACCGCGCAGCCCTGTTCGGCCGCGCGGGCCAGAGCATCGCCGGAAAGGTCGAAGGCGTTCACGGAATGCCCGGCCTTCACAAGATTCGCGGCCATGCCGCCGCCCATGTTGCCAAGGCCGATGAAGGCGATTTTCATGATATTCTCTCCCAATCTCTCGGGCGCGCGCCCGTCATCCCAGCGAAAGCTGGGACCGCTATCGATTTACGCGAACCCGCGTGCATGGCCGGGCTGCAACGCGCACGTCGCCGCCCGCCACACAGCGATCCCAGCTTACGCTGGGATGACGCGAGACCTTACTTACCCTTCCAGACCCCGGGCCGCTTCTCGACGAAGGCGGCCATGCCTTCGACCTTGTCCTCGGTGGCGGTCAGCACCTGGAACATGCGGCGCTCCATGATGAGGCCGGTGTCGAGTGTGGTCTCGAACGCGAGGTTGACCATTTCCTTGTTCATCGTCGCGGCCAGCGGCGGCATGCCGGCGATGGTGGCGGCGGTCTTCAGCGCTTCGTCCAGCAGCTGGTCGAGCGGCACCACGCGACTGACAAGGCCCGAACGCTCTGCCTCGGCCGCGTCCATCATGCGGCCGGTCAGGCACATGTCCATCGCCTTCGACTTGCCCACCGCGCGGGCCAGACGCTGCGATCCACCCATGCCGGGGGCAACGCCCAGCTTGATTTCCGGCTGGCCGAACTTGGCGTTTTCGGATGCGATGATGAAGTCCGCCATCATCGCCACTTCGCAGCCGCCCCCGAGCGCGAAACCGTTCACCGCCGCGATCCACGGCTTGCGGGTGGCCTTGACCACGTGGCTGGTCCAGCCAGCGAAGAAGTCCTGCGAATAGAATTCGGCACTCGGCTTGTCCGACATCTCCTTGATGTCGGCGCCGGCGGCAAAGGCCTTCTCGCCCGATCCGGTCAGCACCGCGCAGCCCTGCGAGGCATCGGCTTCGAACGCAGCGAAAGCGTCGATCAGTTCGGCCAGAACCTTCGAGTTCAGCGCGTTCAGCGCCTGCGGCCGGTTCAGCGTGATGAGAGTGACGTTGTCCTTCTTCTCGACCAGAATCGTCTCGTAGCTCATCGCAATTCCTTCAGGTGTTCGCTTCGATGTTGGCGATCAGCGCGGCCAGATGGGCCGGGCTGGCATGTTCGTGCGCCTCTTCGGCAGAGGTCTGCGTATTGTCGTAGGGGATCGGCTCGTCGAACTGATCGGTCGCCAGATCCCAGAACCGGCCGTCGATCCGGTTGTAGAAATGCGTGCCGCCCTTCGTGGCCGTCTTGAAGATGTCGCCACCGAAATAGTGCCGCACCGCCAGCGCCGTCACCGCGCACTGGTTGCGGCACGGATTTGCCGGATCGAACGGATCGGGAATGCTGTCGGGGCCCCAGGATTTCTTGACGACGTGGTAGAGATCGATCGGCGTCGCAAACGTCAAATCGGCCTCCATTCTTCCTCAGGCGGCAGCGGCGCGAAGATCGCGTCGAGCATCTCTTCGGTCACGCCTTCCGGCTCAGCCGGCTTCCAGTGCGGGGCATGGTCCTTGTCGACGATCACCGCGCGCACGCCCTCGGCAAAGTCCGGCAGGACCAGCACGCGGCTGCCGATGCGGTACTCCATCGCCATGTTCTGCGCGAAAGTGTCCAAGGTCAGCGAGGTGGCCAGCTGCCGCAGAGAGACCTTGCAGGCCTGCGGGCTCTTGGTGCGCAAGGTCGCCAGTTCGCGCGCGGCCCATTCGCTGTCGTCGCCTTCCAGCGAGACCAGCACCTGTTCCAGCGTGTCGAACGCGAAGTGCTTGCGGATCTGCGCGTCGTGCGCGGCGATCTTCGGTTCCGGCGGCGTCACGGCAAGCGCGGTGAGCACGGCGCCGATGTCATGCCCGGCGGCGATACGGCGCTTGGCTTCGGGCAGGTCCTCGCTCTGCAGGTAATGCGTGGCGAGCCCGGCCCAGAGGCATTCCGCCCCGTCCAGCCGCGCGCCGGTGAGCGCCAGGAACTGGCCCAGCCGCCCTTCCAGGCGCGAAAGATACCAGCCGCCGCCCACGTCCGGGAACAGGCCGATGCCGGTTTCGGGCATGGCGAAGCGGGTATTCTCGGTCGCCACGCGGTAATGCGCAGGCTGCGAGATGCCGACGCCGCCGCCCATGGTGATGCCGTCCATGAAGGCGACCACGGGCTTGGGATATTCGAACAGCTGATGGTTCAGCCGGTATTCGGCGAAAAAGAAGCGGCGGCCCGAATGGCCGTCATCCTCCAGCGCGGAACGGCGCAGCAGATTGATGTCCCCGCCGGAGCAGAACCCGCGTCCTTCGCTGTGCTCGATCCACACGGCTTTCACCTCGGGATCGTCCGCCCACTGGGTCAGCGAATCGCTCATCGACTCGCACATGCCCAAAGTGAGCGCGTGGATCGCCTTCGGACGGTTCAGCGCAATCACGCCGGCAATGCCTTCGCGGGACGTAAGCAGTTCTTCAGTCAGCAAATCGGTGGTCATGGTCGTCCCCGTTCCGGCTTACTTGAGGAGGTCACGCCCAATGATCATGCGCATGACCTCGTTGGTGCCTTCGAGGATACGATGGACGCGCAGGTCGCGCCAGAACCGCTCGATGGGATAATCCTTCAGATAGCCGTATCCACCGAACATCTGGAGCGCCCGGTCGACAACCGAGGAGCCGGTATCACTGGCCATCATCTTGGCCATGGCGGCAAATCGCGTCTTGTCCGGCGCGCCGGCAGTCACCTTGGCGGCGGCCAGATAAAGCAGCGCGCGGGCCGCTTCCAGTTCGGCAGCCATGTCGGCCAGACGGAACTGGGTGTTCTGGAATTCGGCGATCGGCTGGTCGAACTGCTTGCGGTCCTTCACATAGGCGACCGCTTCGTCGAGGCAGCGCTGCGCGCCGCCCAGCGAGCAGGCACCGATGTTGAGGCGGCCGCCGTCAAGGCCGGCCATCGCGAACTTGAAGCCGTCACCCTCTGCACCCACGCGGTTCTCGGCGGGGATGCGCGCATCCTCGAAGATCACCTGCGCGGTGGGGGAGGCGTTCCAGCCCAGCTTCTTCTCCGGCGCGCCGAAGGAAACGCCGGGCGTATCCTTGTCCACCACGAAGCAGGAAACGCCGCGCGACTTGTGCTCGCCCGTGCGCGCCATCACCACGTAGATGTCGTTGACGCCGCCGCCGGAGATGAACTGCTTGGTGCCGTTGAGGACATAATGATCGCCATCAAGACGCGCGGTGGTCTTCAGCGCCGCCGCGTCGGAGCCGGAGCCGGGCTCGGTCAGGCAATAGGAGCCGATCTTGTCCATCGTCACCAGATCGGGAAGGTAACGGTCTTTCAGCTGCTGATCGCCGAACTTGTCGATCATCCAGGCGACCATGTTGTGGATCGAGATATAGGCGCTGGTGGCCGGGCAGCCGTAGGACATGGCCTCCATGATCAGCGCCGCGTCCAGACGGCCAAGACCGATGCCGCCGTTCTCTTCCGAAACGTAGATCGCGCCGAAGCCCAGTTCGCCCGCGGCCTTCCACACGTCCACCGGATAGTGGTGCTTCTCGTCCCACTCGGCGGCGTATGGCGTGATGCGATCGGCGGTGAACTTGCGCGCCGTTTCCTGGATCGCGAGCTGGTCTTCGGTGAGGCCAAACTGTTCGGTCATCTGAGTCCTGCTGTCTGGTGGGTGCCCTAGGGGCACTTCTTGTATGTAAGCGTTCCGGGCGCGGCGTCCGGCCCGGTGTCCTTGCGGACCAGCGTCTTGCCGCCGTCGGGGCTGGAGAGCGCAACGTCAAGGTTCCAGCTCTGCCCTTCGCCCGAAAAGGCGAAATCGGCCTCGATCGCATTGTCGGCGGCCGACTTGATGGTGCCCAGCGAGGCGACAGCTTCGTAGAACGTCAGCCGCTTGGCATCGACGGTCAGCAGGCCCTTGGCATCGCCGGCGGTGCTGGTGCAGTCCGCATCGACCATGCCCCAGCGCCCACGCAGGCCCTCCGGAATTTCGGTGGGCAGTGGGGCCGGCACGACTTCCGTCGTAGCCTCCCCCACCGGTGTCTCGCTCGTCGCGGTCGCTTCGGGCTGCGGCTGCTTCTGGCAGGCCGACAGACCCAGAACGAGCGCGATGGAGAGGGAAAGTGGGGCGGCTACGGTCCTGATATTCATCACGAAACGTCCTTCTGCACTTCGGGCATTCAACCAAGAACGCCCTCGATGGCCCCGCTGTTCCTTCCCGTCTATCTCACCCCATGGTCGGAATGATGAAAGCGCTGTCACCCGCGCCGCCATCCGGCCAGCGCTGGGTCACCGTCTTCACCTTGGTCCAGAAGCGCACGCCTTCCATGCCGTACTGGTTGTGATCGCCAAAGGCCGAACGCTTCCAGCCGCCGAAGCTGTGGTAGGCGACCGGCACCGGGATCGGCACGTTGACGCCGACCATGCCCACCTGCACGCGGTTCACGAACTCCCGCGCGGCGTGGCCGTTGCGCGTGAAGATGGCGACGCCGTTGCCGTACTGGTGCTTGGTGGGAAGCTCCACCGCTTCCTCGAACGTCTTGGCGCGGACGATCTGCAGCACCGGGCCGAAGATCTCTTCCTTGTAGGCGCTCATCTCGGGCGTCACATGATCGAACAGCGACGGGCCGACGAAGAAGCCTTCCTCGTAACCCTGCAGCGAGAAGCCGCGACCATCGACGACCAGTTCCGCGCCTTCATCGACGCCGGTCTGGATCCAGTTCTCGATCTTCTGCTTGTGCACCGCGGTGACGACCGGGCCATACTGCGCCTCGGGATCGTTGGAGACGCCCACCTTCAGCTTGTCGATCGCGGCGATCAGCTTTTCGCGCAGGATGTCGGCGGTTTCGTCACCCACGGGAACGGCAACCGGCAGCGCCATGCAGCGCTCGCCCGCCGAGCCATAGGCCGCGCCCATGATGTCGTTGACGGCCTGATCCATGTCCGCATCGGGCATGACGATCGCGTGGTTCTTCGCGCCGCCCATCGCCTGCACGCGCTTGCCGGCGGCAACGCCGCGCGAATAGACGTAGTGCGCGATGTCGGACGAGCCGACGAAGCTGACGGCAGCAATGCCCGGATGGTCGAGGATCGCGTCCACCATCACCTTGTCACCATGCACCACCTGCAGCACGCCTTCGGGCGCGCCGGCTTCGATGAACAGTTCGGCAAGGCGGTTCGGCACCGAGGGATCGCGCTCCGACGGCTTGAGGATGAAGGTGTTGCCCACCGCGACGGCCGGGGCGAACATCCACATCGGGATCATCGCCGGGAAGTTGAACGGGGTGATGCCCGCGCCCACGCCCAGCGGCGCGCGCAGCGAATAGACGTCGATGCCCGGACCAGCGCCCTGGGTATATTCGCCCTTCAGCATGTGCGGGATGCCGCAGCAGAATTCCACGACCTCAAGCCCGCGCTGGATGTCGCCCTTGGCGTCGTCCACCACCTTGCCATGCTCGCTCGCCAGCAGTTCGGCGAGGCTCTGCATGTTCTGTTCGATCAGTTCCTTGAACTTGAACAGCACGCGGGCGCGGCGCTGCGGGTTCATGGCCGCCCATTTGGGCTGCACGGCCTGCGCCGTGGCCACCGCGCGGTCGAGCAGAGCGGCGTCGCCCAGCGGCACTTGCGCCTGCACCGCGCCGGTGCTGGGGTTGAAGACATCGCCGAGACGCGCGGACGGACTGCCGGGTCCGCCGACTACGAAGTGGTCAATCAGGCGCATTCCTCATCCTTTCGAAATTCTGTCTTCGGGCACAGGCGCGCCCTTTCAAGGCTAGGTGGTCCCGGCTCGATTTGCAGGCAAGCTGAAAATACGCCATCGATAACTGCACATTTGCAGCCCAGAGAGTGATTTCCCGCAGTGACGATGCCTTACTGATGCCATCGATAGACTGGAGCGACTATCAGGCCTTCCTCGCCATCGCCCGGGCGGGGCAATTGGCCGCCGCCGCGCGCGCACTGGGCGTGGACCCGACCACCATGGGCCGCCGCCTGCGCCGGCTGGAGGCAGCGCTCGGCACCCGCCTGTTCGAGCAGACCCGCAGCGGGCAAGACCTGACCGAAGCGGGCGAGGCGCTGCTCGCCTCGGTGGAATCCATGGCCAGCGCAGCCGGGCGGATCAGCGAGCGGGCGGACCAGAGCGATGGGCTCTCCGGCACCTTGCGCATCAGCACCTCGGAAGGGTTCGGATGCTGGTTCCTCGCCCGCCACCTGCCACAGTTCCAGTCCGCCCACCCTCGCCTAGCCATCGACCTTGTCGCATCCAGCGGCTTCCTCAGCCCCGGCCGGCGCGAGGCGGACGTGGCCGTGATGCTCTCCCGCCCGCGCACCGGGCCTCTGGTGGCGCACAAGCTGGCCGACTATGCGCTGGCGCTCTACGGCAGCCGCGACTACCTGAGCACCCACGGCACCCCTTCCCGCCCGGCAGACCTGCTCGAAGGCCACGCTCTCGTCGGCTATATCCCAGACCTGATCTACGCCCCCGAACTGCGCTATCTGGACGAGATCCACGCCGGGCTGCGCGCCACGGTCCGCTCCCCCAGCATCACCGCGCAGCAGAGCCTGATCGCCAGCGGCACCGGGCTTGGCGTGCTGCCCTGCTTCATGGCCGATGACGACCCCCGGCTGGTGCCGGTGCTGCCCGAAAAGCGCATCCTGCGCAGCTTCTGGTTCGTCACGCACCAAGACATCCGCAAGCTCCCCCGCGTAGTGGCGTTCCGGCAGTGGCTTGACGAAACCGTCAGGCGCATGGAGGGAGTTCTCACGCCATGACTGGCAATATTCAGGGACAGCACGCACAGTGACCACGACGACCATCGATCCGGCCGAATTCCGCAAGGTTCTGGGCAGCTATCCCACCGGAGTCTGCGTGATCACCGCGCTGGACGAAGACCGCCCGGCGGGCATGGTGGTGGGATCGTTCACCTCGGTCTCGCTCGATCCGCCGCTGGTGGGCTTCTTCCCGGACCGCCGCTCCACCTCGTGGCCGCTGATCGAGAAGGCGGGGCACTTCTGCGTGAACGTGCTGGCCAGCGATCAGGCCGCCGTCGCCCGCGCGGTCACCGCCAAGGGTGCGGAAAAGTTCGTGGGCGTTGAATACACCGTATCGGAGCACAACCTGCCGATCATCGCCAACTCGATCGCCGCGATCGAATGCCGCCTCTATTCGGTGACCGAGGCGGGCGACCACTGGTTCGTGCTGGGCGAAGTGCTGCGCATGGAAACGGTGCGTGAGGACGATCCGATGCTGTTCCACAAGGGCCGCTACGGCGGCTTTGCCGAGCGGATGTGATTGCCGGAATGCAGGACTTTCGCGTCGACCTGCCGGGCGGAACGCTCGTCGGCGTGCGGCGTGAAGGTTCTGGCCAAGGTTCAGATGCGCCGCTGGTGCTCGCCCACGGCTTCGGCGGATCGCTTCAGGACTGGGACGCGGTGATCGCCGCGCTTCCTGCCGAACTGCCGCTGATCGCCTACGACGCGCGCGGCTTCGGCAGCTCTCCCGCCGAGCCGGGCGTGCCCTTCTCCCATGCCGACGACCTCCACGCCCTCCTCGATGCGCTGGAGATTGAGCGCGCAGACCTTTGCGGTCTTTCGATGGGCGGCGGCAATGTGCTGCACTTTGCGCTCGACCATCCCCAGCGCGTTCGGCGGCTCATTCTGGTCAGCCCGCTCATGCTCGGCTGGTCATGGACGGAGGGCTGGATCGACCGCTGGAAAGCCATGGGCCGCGCTGCCCGGACCGGGGACATGGCCTCCGCACGCGACCTCTGGTGGAACCATCTGCTGTTCGGCAGCACGCGCGAAATTCCTGAGGCTGCTGCACATCTCAAGGCATCGATAGAGGCGTTCCCCGGCACCCAATGGGTGCAAGACGACCAACGCCCCGAACTGCCTGACGTGGATCGGCTGACCGTCCTTTCCGTGCCGACACTGCTGCTCACCGGAGAACGCGACACCGAGGACTTCCGCCTGATCGCGGAGCTTGTCGCCAGCGCCGGGCAGGACGTCACACGCATCGACCATGCCGGGGCCGGTCATCTGCTCAATCTCGAAATTCCCGAAGTGTTGGCGGGAGAAATTGCGGCGTTTCTGGGCTAATCCCGTGCCCCTTTCCTTGACGCGCCAAAACATCGTGGAACTTATCGATCCCACTATCGTCATCCCCGCGAAGGCGGGGATCCCGCTTTTCTTGGGGCACACGAGAGGTTCCAGAAGAAAAGCGGGGCCCCCGCCTTCGCGGGGGCGACGATGGGGAGGAAGAGATGGCGACTTCCGGCATGGACATTCCATCCCCTTGCGGCCAGGGTCAGCCCCTCGACGTACGGCCCGACTGGTTGGAGATTTCGCGTTGAACGCCTTTGCACATGGCACCGTCCACGAAGCAGGCGAAGACCTGCAAACCGCCCTGCGCGCGGACCCGGACATCCTGCAGCTATGGGAAAACCTGACGCCGCTTGGCCGGAACGAGTTCATCTGCTGGGTGGATGATGCGAAGCAGGCGAAAACCCGTCAGCGCCGGATCGAGCGGACTTGCGAGGAACTGGTCGAGGGCAAGAAGCGCCCCTGCTGTTGGCCCGGCTGCATTCACCGCACCGACAAGGCGCCGAGCAAGTGGCAGCAGGCCGTGTTGATCGAGAAGCAGAAGAAGGCGCGGTGAACTGGCGGTAGCGTGGCGCTAGGCTTCCATCCTTCGACAAGCTCAGGATGAGCGGTGTGTTTGGGGAGGAAGCGATCAAACGATATTCGTCATTGCGAGCGTAGCGAAGCAATCCAGAGCGGCGCAGAACCACCGCTGGATTGCTTCGCTACGCTCGCAATGACGACAGGGGCCGGAGACATCCCCGGCCCCTGCCCTCAAATCAGAACTTGCCCGAAATCGAGGCGCCGATCACGCGCGGTTCGTTGAACACGGCGGCCATGTAGTTCTCGATCACGCCCTTGAGGTTCTTCTCATTGGTGATGTTGCGGGCGAAGGCAGCGATCTCGTACTGGCCGCCGGGGGCCGAGTAGCCGATCTTCAGACCGCCCTCGAAGTCACCCTTCGAGTAGAACTCCTTGGTCTTGTAGAGCACGAAGTTGGTGTAGCCCTGGAACATCCAGTCGGTGGCCGCGAAGATCGAGCCGCCATTGCCCAGCGGCACGTCGTAACGCGCGGTGACGTTGGCGGTGTACTTCGGCGCGTTGGGCAGCGGGTTGCCGTCGATCTGCGCGAAAACGCCCTTTCCGGCGACGGTGATCGTCGGATCTTCCACCGTACAGACCACCACGCCGTTCAGCGCGCAGACCTGTGCGTAGACGTTCTTGTCCTTGATCTCGGTATGCAGCAGGCTGAGGCCGGCGGTCAGCGTCAGGTTCGGAACCGGGCGCGCTTCCAGTTCGGCTTCCATGCCGTAGGCCTGCGCCTTGTCGGCATTGAACAGCACGCCGTTGCCGTCGGCATCGTTGCCGTTCAGCTGGATGTCCTTCACCCGATAGGCGAAGCCCGAGAGGTTGAAGCGTACCTTGTTGTCGAACAGCTGCGTCTTGATGCCGGCTTCGCCCGAAAGGATCGTTTCCGAATCCGCCGTGGTGAAGTCGGTATTGAACACCGCCGAACGGCCCTGAATGGTGGGTCCACGGAAGCCGGTGGCGACGCGGGCATAGACGCTGACGTCCGGGTTCACCTTGTAGTTCAGGCTGACGTCCCAGCTGGGCTTCTCGTCCGACAGGCGCACGTTGTAGCGGCCCTTGTAGGTCACCACGCCGGCGGCGGTATCGGCGGTCTTGATCAGGCGGGTCTTCTTGGTGTCGTTGGTATAGCGCGCACCGGCGGTCAGCGTCAGGCCGTCCACCAGTTCATAGCTGGCCTGGCCGAAGAAGGCCCAGCTGGTGTTGACGTTGCGCAGGCGCACCCAGTTGTTGGGGTTGTTGGCCGGCGGCGTCAGGAAATAGGCGCGCTGGTAGAAATCGGTGATGTCACGCGAATCGAACCACATCGCGCCCACCTGCCACTTGAAGCGGGTGTCGCCATTGCTGGCCAGACGCAGTTCCTCGCTCAGCTGGTCCAGATCGCGCACGTTGCCCTGCGACTGGCCATAGCCGTTGGGCACGCCGTTCACCGGGAAGTCCGCCGCCGCACCGCCATCGGTATCGCCGCGGCTGTAGCCGGAAGTCGTTTCCCATGCGGTGATCGAGGTCAGCGTGACCGGACCGAAGTCCATCGCGATGCGGTTGGACGCGCCGTAAGTGTCATAGGCCTGCGGGTTGTTGTGCGCCTCGTCCAGCGCGATCTTGCTGCGCGGCTCATCCGAAACGTCGTTCGAACCCTTGGTGAAGGCGCCGCGATGGAAGATCGTGGAGGTGCCCTCATACTTGCGGGCGTGGAAGCTGGTCAGCATCGAGAAACCGCTGCCGGTCGGCGCCAGCAAGAGTTGCACGCGGGCGTCGCGCTCCTCGAAACCGCCCATCGCATCCTTCTTGGGCGAGACGGTGCCGTCGGCGCTGGGGCCGTCATAGGTGTTGTCCACCCAGTCGTCACGGCGCTGGTAGAGTGCGGAAACGCGGATCGCCAGCAGGTCCTGAATGATCGGGCCGCCCACGCCGCCGTCGAACGTGGCGGTGTTGTACGAACCGTAGCTGGCGCTGGCGCGGCCGGTCCAGCGGTCGGTCGTCGGCTTGATCGTGTCGAACTTGATGATGCCGGCCGTGGTGTTGCGGCCGAACAGCGAACCCTGCGGGCCGCGCAGCACTTCCACCTGGTCCATGTCGTAGACCGGGTTGGACTTCAGCACCACGTGCTCCAGCACCACGTCGTCCTGGATGATCGACACCGGCTGCGAGGCGCCGAGGTAGAAGTCGATATTGCCAAGGCCGCGAATGTAAAAGCGCGGGAAGATGCGGCCCGTGGTGGTTTCGGCGTAGAGGCCCGGAACGCGGCCCGCCAGCGCCAGCGTGTCGTCACCGGCGGCCTGGAAATTGCGCAGCTGATCGCCGGAGACGACGCCAACCGAAACCGGCACGTCCTGAAGGTTTTCGCGGCGACGCTCGGCCGTGACGACGATCTCGCCCAGACCTTCGCTGGCGGCGGGGGCGGCATCGGCCGCGTCCTGCGCCATGGCGGCATCGGCGAAGCCGAGCGAGGCGAGCGCTGAGCCAAGAAGAAGGGCTGGTCGAAGGCAGGAAATGTGTCGCACGGGGGGATGTCCCTTATGGGTTGAGCCGAACGGGCAGCTAGAAACGGGCTGTTACATTTCCGTTACAAGAACTTCACACGCCAGTCCGGGCAACATTCAGGGCGATGATTTCCAATTCAGCGATGCAATTAAGCAACGCTTTTCACCTCCACCATGGATTGAATGGGCAATTGGCGGGCTTGCGACACGTTCGTCGCAAACCCGCCGGTAATTCAGAACTTGTAGCTGATCTCCAGCCCGTATGTGCGCGGCTCACCCACGGCGGCGGCGTTGTGACCCAGCGCGGCGGCCAAGGTCATGCCGCCGACGAAATAGGCCTTGTCCGTCAGGTTCTTGGCAAACAGCGCCGCCGAGAAATCCGATCCCATGATGCCGTTCCAGTTCAGCCGGCCGTTCACCAGCACATAGCCGGGCAGCTTGGTCCCCGGCGCGATCGAATCCGCTGCGTTGGAGAAATACTGCGCCGTCTGCCCGTAAAGATCGCCGCGCAGGGAAACTTCGCCCGCATCCTCAGCCACCGGCAGGAACACTTGCGCATAGGCGGTGCCGGAGAACTTCGGCGTATCGCCCACCGGGCCGTAGGAATAGGGCGTGCCGAACAGTTCGATCTCGCCGTCCGTGAACGTCGCGTTCGTGTAGGCCGCCGAACCGCCCAGTTCGAGCCATGCGGCGGGTCGGATATTGCCCTGCGCCTCGAAGCCCCAGATGCGTTCCGAAGGCACGTTTGCGGTCACCGCGATCGAGGCGAGGCCGCCGGGGCCGTCCGGATCGGGGAACTCCACGCGCTGCACGTCCTGCACCCATTGGATGAACACGGCGCTGGCGAAATTGGCGGGACGGCCCATGACATCGCCGGCGAACTTCACGCCGCCCTCGATATCCTGCGTATGCTCCGAATTGAACAAGTTGCCGCCATCGGTCGCCGTCGCATTGACCGGCGGGGCCGCGCCGTTGAAGCCGCCCGAACGGAAGCTTCCGCGCGTCTTGAGATAGGCGAACCAGTCCGGCGTGACCTTGTATTCCAGCCCCACTTCCCAGGACGGATGATGGAAGGTCTTCCTCTGGTCCGGCGCGCCGTAAGTGTAGGTTGCGCCGGGCAGCTGGGCGATCGAGACGCGCTCCCAGGTATAACGCAGGCCCCCGGTCAGCTTCAGGTCCGGCACCACTTCATAGGAAACCTGGCCGTAGACCGCATTCGTCCGGTTACGGATGCGGAAGTTGTTGGTGACGTAGCTGGGCGGAATGATCGGCGAGACATCGAAATAGGTCTGCGGCCAGAGCGTGTCGCTGCGCTGGTTCTGGAAGTAGTAGCCGAAGATATAGTCCAGCTTGCCGTCCATCGCATCGCCGACCAGCTGCAATTCCTCGGATACGGAGCGGACCTTAAGCTGGTTGCCATACTCGTTCGCAGCGGCATTGGCGGTCAGGATCGTCACGAAGGGCGCGCCCAGCTGCGGCTGTTCGGAACGGGTCTTGGAATCCGACCAGCCGAAGATGTTGCGCAGCGTCATGCTGTCGCTCAGCTCCGCCTCGGTGGTGTTGGTGACGAACCAGTCCTTGCCGTGGTGGCTGGCTCCGCCGGGATGGCGCGTCTTGTAGGGTCCGATGCGGCGCTGTTCGTTCACGTAGTCGATAAGGCCCGGCGCATAGGCATCGGGGTGTGCGGCCAGATAGGCGTCCCACGATCCGGGCCCGGTGATCGCGTCCAGCCCCGGTCCGAACAGACTTCCCGCCCCGCAGGTCAGCGCGAAGCCGTTGTTGGTCTGGCCGCAGGAATAGACGCTGTAGGTGTAGGACGCACCGGTATTAGTGCCGCGCGTGTTGGTATATTGCAGCATCGTGGTGTTGCTGAGCGTATCGGTGGGCTTCACCGTCAGCGTCACGCGGCCACTATCACGGCGGATGTCGCCCAGCCGCTCGTCGTTCAGCAGGTTGCGAATGTAGCCATCCTTGCGGATCACGTCGAAGGCACCGCGCAGCAGGATCCTGTCCGCCAGCAGGGGCACGTTCAGCATCCCCTCGCCTTCCCACATGTCGTAATTGCCGACCCGGCCGGTCAGCGCCGCCTCCAGCTTGTCGCTGGGCTTGGCCGAATTGTAGAGCACCGCGCCGCCAGTGGCATTGCGGCCGAACAGCGTGCCCTGCGGGCCTTTCAGCACCTGCACGTTCTCCAGATCGTAGAACGAGGAGGCGCTGTTGATCGTCAGCGGCACTTCGTTGAGGTAGGCGATGACGGCCGAGGGCGAGCCCGAGAACGTATCGGCCGATTGCCCGCGGATCGAGTACGTCAGCGAGTTGTTGCCCTGCGTCTGGCGGATGGTCAGGCCCGGCGCGATGCGCTGCAGGTCGGAATCGGTCTTCACGCCGCGCTCGACCAGATCGGTGGCACTCAGCGCAGTGATCGCCGCAGGCACGGTGGACAGGCTCTCGTCACGCCGCCGCGCGGTAACGACGATATCGCCTTCATGGACCGTGACATTGCCTGCTGGGGCTTGCTGCGTTTGTGCATAGGCGCCGTCGACACCCGACAGCACGGTTCCGGCCGCAAGCGCGACCTTCAGCCAGTTCCTCATGTTCCCTCTCCTCCCCAGAAAGCGGCACACCACCGCTTCCAATGCCTTGCCCCGTTTTCGGGATCTCTCAGACTCAGTTTGAAAATCCGGCGCAGCCGGATTTTGCGGCACCGGCCCTCTCCCCCACCCGACCACCCATGAGCATACCCTGTCGGGTGGTCGGGTGGGGGAGAGGGCCGGTGCCGCGCCGAAAATGCCTCAAGGCATTTTCAAACCAACTCTAGCCTTCCACGCGCTCCATCGCTGCGAATGCCGCTGCGCGAGCGTCGAATATCTGCTCCAGATGGTTGACCGGGTCGCCCACGGTCACGCCGCCTTCCACCGGAATCACTGCGCCGGTCATGTGGCGCGAACGGTCGCTGGCAAGGAACAGCGCCACTTGCGCGACGTCGTCCGGCTCGCCCCGCCGCTTGATCAGCTGGTTGGAGAGGTAGACCGCGTTCACCCCCTCCTCGATCCGCGCGGCAAGGCCGCTCTCGGCCCCCTTCTCTCCGAACGAGGACAGTTCAGTGCGCACATGTCCCGGCACGATGCAGTTCACCCGGATGCCGTGCCGCGCCAGATCGATCGCGGAGGACTTGGAAAACTGGATCAGCGCCGCCTTGGACGCGCGATAGGTCATCATCGCATGGCCCGCGAGCGTGCCGGCGATGGAGGCATTGTTGAGGATCACGCCTCCTCTGCCCTGCTTCGCCATGATCCGCGCGGCATTGCGGGTGCCCAACATGGGCCCCAGCACGTTGACGCGCATCACCCGGTCGAAATCCTCCAGCGTATCGTCCAGAAAGCTGGGAAACGCGCCGCAGGACATGCCCGCATTGTTGAACAGCACGTCGATCCCGCCGAAGCGGGTGACGGCAGCCTCGATCATCGCCTCCACTGCCGCCGGGTCGGACACATCGGTGCGCTGATAGATCGCCGAAGCGCCCAGCCTTTCCGCCAGCGCCTCTCCCGCTTCGTCCGCGATATCGGCGATCAGGACTTTCGCCCCCTCCGCCGCGAAGAGTTCCACGGTGGCGCGGCCGATGCCGCTGGCGCCTCCGGTGACAACCGCTACTTTGCCCGCAAGTTCCATCAGCGCGCCTCGAAAGTGATCGGCAGCGACTCGATGGTGCGCGTGGCGACGGTGGGCGTGTAGCGGATCGCGCTTTCGGGAATGGCCAGCTTCAGGTTCTTCATCTGCCGGGCGATCTCCCGCGCAGCCACCTTCACTTCCATGCGTGCCAGCGCCAGCCCGATGCAGCGGTGCGGGCCGCCGCCGAAGGCCACGTGGCGGCCGAGATTGGGGCGGGTCAGGTCAAATTTGCGCGGCTCCGGGAACACCGTTTCGTCATCGTTGCCCGATCCGTAGACCAGCAGCATATGCGCATGGGCGGGGATCGTCGTGCCGTTCACGGTGACTTCGCGCGTGGTCATGCGGCTGAGCGCACGCACCGGCGGTTCGGCCCGCAGATGCTCCTCCACGAAACGGTTGAGTTGGCGATCGTCGTCCGCCACGCTGTCCAGCAATTCGGCCATGCCGGGGCGCGTGGTGAGGACGTAGAACAAGTTACCGATGGCGGTCGCCGTGGTGTCGTTGCCCGCGATCAGCGTGGCGCGCACCAGCGAGACGGCCTCTGCAAAAGTCAGCTTCTCCTTGCCGCCATCCTCATTGGTGACTTCGGCATGGACCAGATCGGAAAGCATGTCTTCCGACGGGTTCGCCTCACGCTGCTTCATCTTGGCGATCAGGTATTGTTGAAGCTCCGCGATCTGCGCGGCATTGGCCAGCATCGTCTCACGGCTCTGCATCGCGCCGATCTGCGCGGTGACCGCGACCGACCAGCGCGAAATCTGCTCCTCCATGCCCTGATCGAGGCCCAGCTGCTCCACGATCACGCGAATGGTCAGCGGGATCGCGATGTCCTTCACGGCATCGCACTGGCCATCCCCGCGCGCCACCACATCGGCGATCACGCCGCGCACCACTTCGGTAATGCGCGGTTCCAGTTCCTTCACGCGGTGCGCGGTGAAGGCCTGCTCCATCAGCTTGCGAATGCGCGTGTGATAGGGCGGGTCGGACATGATCGCATCCGGGAAATAGCCGCCGCCATGTTCCTGGAGGTAGGCCTGAAACTCCTCCCGCATCCCGCGCGCCTGCTGTTCGGAATACCCGTGCTTGACCGAGAAGGTCACCGGGTCCGACTGGATCTGCGCAATATCCTCGTGCCGCGTCACCAGCCAGGAACCGAGCCGCTCGTCATAGTGAATCGGATCGCCATGGCGCATGGCGCGGTAGAACGCGTTGGGCTGCGCCTGGATCGCGGTATCGGCGAGCGAACCGCTGTCGAGCAGCGCCTGTTCCTCGGCGGTCAGTTCCCGCCGCTCGCTGATCCGATCTTCGCTTGCCCCAAGTTGCGTTGACGTCGCCATTAGCCTGTCCCGTATTCTGTGTCTTTGCGATCTTCTATGGACCGGGCAGCGACGGCCAGCCATGCCCGCCCTCGAACCAAGGCTTGCCCCGAGGGGAAGGATCAGTACCCCGACGCAGGCGCCACGGTGACTTCCAAGCCATCCAGATCATCGCTCATCTTGATCTGGCAGCCCAAGCGGCTGGTGTCCTTCATGACGTCCGCCACCATGTCGAGCATGGCGAATTCCACATCGTCCGGCTCGCCCACCTCATTCCACCAGTCTGCCGCGACATAGACGTGACAGGTCGCGCAGGCGCAGCCGCCGCCGCAATCGCCCATGATTCCGGCAACACCGCGCGAACGGCCCAGTTCCATCAGGCTCACGCCTTCATCCACATCGGAAAATTCGTGCTTCACGCCGTCGATGTCGGTCATGGTGACATGAAGGTTGCCCATAAATCCGGCCCGGTCCTCTTCGTTTGATTTTCACACGTGATGCCGCAGCCGGGGGGCCGCGCAAAGCGCTCCCCATGCCTTGCGACTTGCCCCAGCGGGAAAACCGCCACCACGTAGCCGGCGCGCCTTCCCGTACAGGACAAGCCCTCTGCCCGGCCCGTCATTTGCCGCGCCCCTCCCCGCTCCTAACCTGCGCCATACGAGCCACGCACACATCGATGGCCGAAAGGAGAAAAACCGTGGGACGGACACTGATCCAGAACGCCACGATATTCGACGGGACAGGCAAGGCTACTATCAAAGGCGATCTGGTGGTCGAGGGCAACCGCGTGACCTCGGTCGGCACCACGACCGTCGCACAGCCGGACGACATCACGATCGACGCCAGTGGCATGTTCCTGATGCCCGGCATGGTCGAAGGCCACGCGCACCTCTCGTTCGAGAATGTCTGCGCGACCGAGGACCTGATCACCCCCAGCCCCGAAACGCAGGTCTTCACCGCCGCGCGCGGGGCCAAGGCATTGATAGAGGCCGGCTTCACCTCAGCCTACGGCGCGTCCGAAGCGAAGCTGAAACTGGCCGTCGCCGTGCGTGACGAGGTCAATGCCGGCCGCCTTCCCGGCCCGCGCATCCGTGCAGGCGGCCTCGAAATCTCCGTTACCGGCGCGATGGGGGATGAGAGCAAGCTGCACAATCCGCGCATCGGCCCCTCCGCCATCGTCGACGGCGTGGAAGAGATGCGCAAGACCGTGCGCCTCCACTGCCGCGAGGGCATCGACAACGTGAAGCTCGATGTCTCGGGCGACCCGTTCTACCCCGGCACCCCCGGCAACACGACGCCGATGACTTTCGAGGAAGTGCGCGTCGCCGCCGAAACGGCCCATGCCTATGGCCGCAAGATCAACGCGCACACCCGTTCCATTGAAGGTTCCAAGCACTGCGTCCGTGCGGGCGTCGACGGCCTGTTCCACTGCGAATACGTGGACGAGGAACTGCTGGACATGATGGAGGAGGCGCGGGACCGCATCTTCGTCGTCCCCACCGTCGGCCTCTTCGCGCAGATCATGGCGGGTGAGGCTTCGGCGCACGGCCTCTCGCCCGAAGTCGGCGGCTACATGAACATTCCGGACCTGCTGGAAAACTCGCTGAAGACGCATACCGAACTGCGGAGGCGCGGCATCCGTCACCTGATCGGCGGCGACTACGGCTTCGGCTGGAGCCCGCAGGGCACGCAGGGGCGAGACCTCAAATCCTTCGTCGATTTCTACGGCTACACCCCGGCCGAGGCGCTGGTCTGCGCCACCCGCAATGGCGGCCTCGCCATGGGATACGGCGGCGAACTCGGCACGCTGGCGCCGGGCAAGCTGGCCGACCTGATCCTGGTCGACGGCGATCCGCTTGCAGACATTTCCATCCTCGCCGGGCCGGAAAAGGTCGCCTTCGTGATGAAGGACGGCGTTGTCCAGAAAATCAGCCCCGCCCTCGCGGTACGTGCGAGCACGCCGACGCTCGAAGCGGCGGAATAAGGAGCCTCAGAATGAACGTCGCCACCGGAACGCTGCAGCCCGGCGAGGCCCGCTGCCCCGCCGAATCCACGCAGGACATCATCGCCGCGGACCGCAACGCTGCGCCTGCCTGGGCGGCCAGCGAAAGCTACCACTACCTCGGCAGCGAGGACGTTTCCAAGGAACGCTACACCGATCCCGCCTTCGCCAAAGCGGAGTTCGAGCGGATGTGGACGCGCACCTGGCAGATGGCCTGCCGAGAGGATCACATCCCCGAAGTGGGCGACTATTACGTCTACGACATCGGATCGTACTCGTTCGTCGTCACGCGCTGTGATGATGACGAGATCCGCGCCTACTTCAACGCCTGCCTCCATCGCGGCACCAAGCTGAAGCCTTCCGGCACGGCGGGCTTCGCGACGAACCTGAAGTGCCCGTTCCACGGCTGGACCTGGAACCTCGACGGATCGCTGAAGGAAATCCCCGAAAAGTGGGACTTCGCGCATGTCGCCACGCAGAAGATGTGCCTGCCCGAGGCACGGGTGGAGCGGCTGGGCGGCTTCGTCTGGGTCAACATGGACCCCGCCGCGCCCAGCCTTGAAGAGTACCTCGGTGCCGAGGCCCTCGCCCATCTCAAGGCGTGGAAGCTGGAGGATCGCTACATCTACCTCCACGTTCAGAAGAGCTATCCGGCCAACTGGAAGCTGACGATGGAAGCCTTCATGGAGGCCTATCACGTCGGCGACACCCACCCGCAAGTCGCGCCCGCCAATGGCGACGTGAACTCGCAGTACGACGTCTACGGCGATCATGTGGACCGCTTCATCTCCACGCTCGGTGTGGTCAGCCCCAAGCTGCGCGACAAGTACAGCGAGGCGGACATCATCGCCAACTTCACGCTGGGCGACAGTTCCTCGCTGGGCGGCAGCAAGCCCGAACTGAAGGCGGGCGAACGCGCGCGGCAGGTGATGGCAGACATGTTCCGCGACATGTTCGAGACGGCGACGAACACCGATCTCAGCCACGTTTCGGATACCGAACTGCTCGATACCTACAGCTACACGTTCTTCCCGAACCTGTTCCTGTTCCCCGGCATCTCGCTGCCGATGATCTACCGCTTCCGCCCCGACGCGCGCGACCATCGCCGCACGATCTACGAAGTGATGTTCATGCGGCCCAAGCCGAAGGACGGCAGCGAGGTGGAAACGGCCGAGGTGGAGATTCTGCAGGATCACCAGTCCTTTGCAGAGGCGCAGGGCATGGACCCCGGTTTCGGCCATATCCTCGATCAGGATACCGACAATCTCTACGCCCAGCAGGAGGGGCTGGAAGCGAGCGCCAAGCCCGGCATCACCCTGGGCGACTATCAGGAAGTGCGCGTGCGCCACTTCGAACAGACCATCGACAAGTACATGGCACTACCGCCCTATCATCCCGACTTCCGGGCTTTACAGCGCCCGTGAGTTTCTCGCTTTCAGGTCGCACCATTTTCGTGGCCGGCGCCTCCTCCGGGATCGGCGCAGGCTTCGCGCGCGCCATTTCGGCTGCGGGCGGACGCGTCGTATTGGGCGCGCGGCGGGTGGACCGCTGCGCCGAGCTGGCGGCGGAACTGGGCGAAGCGCTAGCCGTCGAACTGGACGTGACGGACGAAGCTTCGGTGCGCGCCGCCTTCGATGCGGCAGAGGCCCGGTTCGGCGTGATCGACGGCGTGATCTGCAATGCCGGCGTGGGCACCGGGGGGCGCTCCACCGATGTGCCGGAAGACGGGCTGCGCCGCGTGCTCGATACCAACCTGCTCGGCGCGATGCTGGTCGCGCGCGAGGCCGGACGGCGGTTGATCGCGGGCGGCAGTCGCGAGCATCAACGCGGGCGCGTAGTGCTGATCGGATCGATCACCGCCCAGCAGAACGGCACCGGCGATGCGATGTATGCCGCCACCAAGGCCGGCCTTGCCCACCTCGGCCGACAACTGGCGCGCGAATGGGTGCGGCAGGGGATCAACGTCAACACCCTGCAACCCGGCTGGATCGCCACCGAGATTAACACGGACTGGTTCGCCAGCGAGCGCGGACAGGCCGATATCGCCGCCCTCCACCGCCGCCGCCTGCTCGATGCCGAGGCGCTGACGCCTATGCTGCTCTACTTGCTTTCCGACGCCTCCGCGCAAGTGACGGGCGCGACATTCACGATCGACGACGGGCAATCGTTATGACCAGCAGAGGTGCCCTGGAAGGGCTGACCGTGATCGAGGTCGCCGAGCGCGTGAGCGGGGAATATACCGGCAAGCTGCTGGCCGATCTCGGCGCCGAAGTCATTAAGGTGGAACGTCCCGGCGGCGCTCCGACGCGCGCGATGGGGCCTTTCGCGGCGGGGGAATCGACGCTGTTCGCCTACCTCAATACCAACAAGAAATCGGTCGTGCTGAACCTTGCCGATGCAGCGGATCGCAAGGTGCTGGACCGCCTGCTGGCGCGCGCGCATGGCATGATCGACGATCACGACGCGGGCTGGTGCCGCGCCATGGGCCTGACGCCCGAAGCCGTCGCCGCTGCGCATCCCGCGCTGGTGCACACGCTGGTCACGCCGTTCGGACAGGACGCGCCGGAAGGCTGGCAATCCGCTCGCCCGATCAACGTCATCGCCGCCGGCGGCTGGGCCTATCACAGCCCCAGCGAAACGCCTGCCGACAAGCCGCCGCTGAAAGGCGCGGGCCGGTTCCTTTCTGACTACGAAGCCGGGATCGACGCCGCGCTGGCCACCATGGTCTCGCTGCTGCGCCTGCGCCGCAAAGGTCAGGGCCAGTTTGTCGATATTTCCGAAGTGGAAGTGCAGATCAACCGCATCGACTGCGTGCTGGACCGCATGCTGGCGGGCGAGGCGGAGCCCAGCGACGCACGCACCGCCTACGACATGGGCGGCCCCGGCACCTCTTTCGCCTGCCGCGACGGGCATGTCTTCCTGCTGATGACCAGCCGCGCGCACTGGAAGGGCCTCTGCGCGCTGATGGGCGATCCGGCCTGGACGCAGGAACTGCGGGAGGACTGGCTGGAGTTCGACTGCACGCCGCCCAATGTCGCCAAATTCCGCGAACACTTCACCGGCTGGATCGCCCGGCAGGACAAGCATCCGATTACCGAGGCCGCGCAAAAGGCGGGCGTCGCCATGGTGCCGGTCCAGACCGCCGATGACCTGCCGCGCCACGAACAGTTCGTCCATCGCGGCTTTTTCCAGCAGGCCCAGCATCCGGCGTTTGGAGAAGTCTCCTATCCCACCGCCGCCTACCGCATGAGCGCCACGCCGGTGCGAATTCGCTCTGCCGCGCCGGAACTGGGCGCCAGCCGACAGGAGGCGGAAGCATGATTGGTTTCACGCGGAGGCGCGGAGACGCGGAGAAGAAAAGAGAAGTAGGAAGGTTGGCTTCACGCAAAGGCGCAAAGGCGCAAAGGAGTCGCGCTGCGCCGCAGGCTTCCTCATCTTCCAAACGCTGCGGCACGCGCCATCGTCGCAACGTAAAGGGCTTCGCCGAAAACACGACATCTTTGCGCCTTTGCGCCTTTGCGCGCATCCCCTTCTCTTCCCTCTTCTTCTCCGCGTCTCCGCGCCTCCGCGTGAACCCAATCCCGGAGCGCCACCATGCCACTCCCTGACCGACAAGGCCCCCTCGCCGGCATCCGCGTCGTCGAACTCGCCAAAGTCTGGGCCGGCCCTTACGCGGGCAAGCTGCTCGCCCACCTCGGCGCGGAAGTCATCAAGATCGAATCCCGCTCCAACCTCGACGAGATGCGCGCCTATGGCGGCGTGGACATCGACGCCGCACCCTATTTCCTGTCGATCAATCAGGAGATCCTCTCGGTTCAGGTCAACATGAAGACCGCCGAGGGGCTGGACCTCGTGAAGCGCATGATCGCCCAGGCCGACATTCTGATCGACAACATCCGCCCCGGCGCGATGGAGCGGTCCGGGCTCGATTACGAAAGCCTGAAGGCGATCAAGCCGGACCTGATCCAGTGCGCGATCAAGATGTGGGGCAGCGATGGACCGCTGGGCTATCAGACCGGCTACGCCCCCTGCTTCGCCGCGCTCTCCGGCCTTACCGCGCTGGTGGGGCATGAGGGCGAGACGCCCAAGGGCATGAACATCCGCTACGGCGATTCCACCGCCGGCGCGCTTGCCGCACTCGCCTGCGTCGCCGCGCTCCACCACCGCGAGAGCACCGGCGAAGGCCAGTTCATCGACCTGTCGGCGGTGGAAGCTATGACCAGCCTCGTCGGCGACAGCCTCTTCGCCGCCAGCGTCACCGGAGACGTGCCCAAGGCCGATGGCAACTGCCACCCGGAGATGGCCCCGCACGGCTTCTACCCCTGCGGCGAGAGCGGCTGGACAAGTATCGCGGTGGCGAACGAGAGGGAATGGCAGGCACTCTGCGACACGCTAAGCGCCCCTGCCCTCGCCTCAGATCCGCGCTTTGCGACGCTGGCGGACCGACTGACCAATCGCGCCGAACTCGATGCCGAACTCTCCACGCTCACCCGCCCGCGCGACGCCGCAGACCTTGCCGAAAAGCTCAGAAATGCAGGCGTTCCGGCGTTCAAGGCGATGAGTTCAATGGACTTGTGCTCGGACGGTTTCCTTTGGGGCCGCGACGCCTTTCGCATGGTCAGCGACCATCGCAACGGCACGCGCCCGATCATCGGCCCGTCATGGCGGGTCAGCCCCGAAGGCCCCTTGGTCGAACGCGGTGCGCCCCTGCTGGGAGAGCACAACGGCTACGTCTACCGCGAGCTTCTGGGCTTGTCGGAAAGCGAAATGGACGATCTGATAGCCCGCAAAGTGATCGACTGAAGGTTGGACCGTGAAAATGCCCATCCGGGCATTTTCATGCGGCACCGGCCCACGCCCCCACCCGACCTCCCACGAGTGTATCCTGATGGGAGGTCGGGTGGGGGCGTGGGCCGGTGCCGCATTCCGACCGTCAGGTCGGACGAGGGAGAAATCAGATGAAACTCGCATTCGCGATGCCGCACATGCTGGAACTCAAGGCGACGATGCAGCCATGGGAACTGGCCGTCACCGGCGCGGACCAGACCGCCCTTGCCAAATGGGCGGAAAAGCTGGGGTTCGAGATGATCGCGGTGCCCGAGCACCACGTCATTCCGAAGCGCCACGTCGACCTCTCCGGCCCGTTCTACTTCAACGCCTATACCGCGATGAGCCACTTCGCCGGCGCCACGGAGCGGGTGCGGGTCAATTCCTGCATCGCCATCCTGCCCGCCCAGCACCCGATAGTCACCGCCAAGGCGCTGGCGACGATGGACTGGCTCTCCTCCGGCCGCGTGACGATCACATTCGCGGTCGGCTGGCTGGAGGACGAATTCGCCCTGCTCGGCATTCCCTTCCACGAACGCGGCGCCATGGCGGAGGAATACATTCAGGCGATCCTTGCGCTCTGGACTCAGGAAAACCCGGAATTCGAGGGCAAATACGTCTCCTTCCGCGATGTCGCTTTCGAGCCGAAACCGGTGCAGAAGCCGCATATCCCGGTGTGGTTCGGCGGCGATGCCGATGCCGTGCTGAAGCGCACCGCGCGCTATGCGCAGGGCTGGTGGCCGTTCCTGACCAAGCCCGAGATGATCCCCGACAGGATCGACTTCATCCGCGCCCAGCCGGACTACAACGGGCAATTGCAGGACGTGTTCTACGGCATCTCCACTGCCCGCGTCGGCGAAGGGCACAAGGTACAACACGATCCCTCCGCCCGGCCCGGCCAGAGCAAGGAAGAACTGATCGACCGCCTCGGCGCACTCGCGCGGATGGGCGTTACCTGGAGTTCGGTGCCGATCCCGCCGCTTTCCGGCGTCGATGCCTACCGCGACTACACCCAGTGGATCGCCGAGGAGATCATGCCGGCCATCGCCTGACCGCCGCATTGAAGCGCTGGCACGATCAATCCCCCGCCCGCCTTGACGCAGGGGCCCCCACACCGGACTTCTCATCCCAACGAATGGGAGAGAGGCGATGAATCCACCGCGGCCACGGCCCAAGCTGGACCAGGAGAATACCGCGTTCTGGACAGGCGGCAGCGAAGGCAAGCTGAACATCGTGAAGTGCGGCGATTGCGGTGAGTTCACCCATCCCCCGCGCCTGCTCTGCCGCCACTGCCAGTCCGAGAATGTGGCAGCCCACGCGGTAGCCGGCACCGGCGTGATCGACAGCTTCACGGTGAACCACCAGCCCTGGGCCAAGGATCTGGAAGTCCCCTATGTGATCGCCCGCGTAAAGCTGGACGGCGCGCCGGGGGTCTACCTGACCACCAACATCGTGAATTGCCCCGTCGATGCGGTCGATTTCGAGGACAAGGTCCGCGTCGTGTTCGAGGAGCAGGACGGCATTTTCTACCCCCTCTTCGAGAGGACCGTCTGATGGCCAGTACGGAAGCCTATATCACCGGCCTCGGCCAGTCCGAAGTCGGCGTGCGCCTGCCGCGCCATCCGCTGCTGCTGACCGTCGATGCCGTGCGTGAGGCGCTGGACGACGCGGGGCTGACGCTCTCGCAGATCGACGGTGTGTTCACCTACCCCGGCAAGATGAATGGCTACACCGCCTTCTCCCCCGTCAGCAGCGACGATCTGATCGAAGTGCTGGGCATCAAGTCCAAGTGGCACCTTGGTGCTGCGGAACAACCCGCCCAGCTTGCCGCCATCGGCGCGGCGGTGATGGCGGTGAAGCAGGGCCTCGTCCGCCACGCGATCTGCTTCCGCACCGTTTACGAGGCGGGCGGCATGGCCGATCCGGGCACCTATATGTCGGGCGCGCGGCAGGATACCGTCACCGGTTCCTCGCAGTGGACCAGCCCGTTCTGGGCCACGTCCGCCGCCTGCTGGACCGCGCAATACGCCGCACGCCACATGCATCGCTATGGCCTTACGCGCGAACAGCTTGGCCAGATCGCCATCAACGGTTCGAAGAACGCCATGCGCAACCCGCGCGCAAGGGCGATCACCAAGGAAGAACTGACGCTGGACAAGTACATGGCCGCGCGGATGATCACCACGCCGCTGTGCCTCTACGATTGCGACCGTTTCTCCGATGCCTCCACCGTAGTGATCGTCTCGGCCGGAGATGCGCTGGGCGACGTTAAATCCACGCCTGTGCGCGTGGCCGCGATGTCCGGATCGGTCGATCGCTACTCGTGGGATCAGGTCGAATGGCCCGCCGCCTATGAAACCGGCGCCGACCTCTGGACGCGCACCGACTATACCGTGAAGGACGTGGACACCGCCCAGTTCTACGACGGTTTCGCGTTCCTGCCGATCACCTGGCTGGAAGGCCTGGGCTTCTGCGAAAAGGGCGAAGGCGGCAAGTTCATCGAAGGCGGCACGCGCATTGCGCTGGACGGCGAACTGCCGATGAACACCTTCGGCGGCCAGCTTGGCGCCGGCCGTCTCCACGGCTTCGGCTTTGCGCATGAGGCAGTGAACCAGCTTCGCGGCACGGCCTCCGGGCGGCAGATCGCAGGCGATCCGAAAGTGGCCGTGGCGACTTCGGGCGGCGGCCCGATGGCGGCGGCGCTGCTGCTGGCACGGGATTGAGAGCTCTGGCCTCGCGGGCTCTCCTCCTGCGAGGCCGGGGATGGAATATTCCGAGTTCAGAGGGTTTCGAGCCCCCTACCCGCGCTCACCCATCCAACTCCGTCATCCCCGCGAAGGCGGGGATCCCGCTTTTCTTTTAGACCACGCGGAGACGCAGAGAGGTCGTGGGTAACCGCGTCTCTGCGTGATCCCAAAAAAAGCGGGGCCCCGGCCTTCGCGGGGGCGACGAGTTCTTGATTGGAATTGTCAGCCTGCGCGAAAGCTACCGTAGCAGAAACGAACGCAGTTTGCCGGCCAAACAGGCCCTCAGGCCACCGCCACCTGCGGCACCTTACGCGGCGCTCGATGCCGCTTCAGCCCGATCAGTGGACGCAGCGGGCCGATCTCGCGGCCGATCAGGTAGAAGATCCAGGATCCCCCCGCCACGGTCACGCAAAGCGTCAGGAATTCCGGCAGGGCGGTCAGCCCCATGTCGCGGATGGCGTAGCTGACGAAGACCATCACCGTCTGGTGCGCGATGTAGATCGGGAACACCGCTTCCACCAGCATCGGCCGCCACTTGCTATCGAAGTTCCAGTAGCGGTCGGCAATGCCGAACAGCGCGACGACCGTGCCCCAGCACTGCACCGACTTGGCGAAGGACAGCGGCTGTTCCCACGCGGCAGGCGTCGGCGTGTTGCCGGGCCAGAGCAGCGTATCGCCGATCACCCAGACATAGCCGAGCACGCCCAGCACCAGCGCGGTCTTCCACTGCTTCGCAATTGCCTGCCGCATCGGTTCGGACCCGCGCAGCAGGAAGCCGTAGAGGAACATGCCGAAGTAATGGAGATGCGCGGCGCGGTCCACGAACAGGCTGTGGATGTCCGTCCAGCCATCGTAGAACATGCGGATGCCGAAAATCAGCACGATGCCCAGCGGCAGCATCAGCGGCCCGGAAAGCAGCATTTCCGCCTTTTCGCGCATCCATGCCCGCCACGAATCCGGCAGGAACATCAGCCCGGCGCAAAGCACAAGCGTGTAGACGAGGAGGTAGATGACGAACCACAGATGCATGGTCGCCGGCAGGTCTTCGTAGCCCACCTTGCGGAAGCTGAAGGCGTCATGGAACAGGAAGTAGCCGTAGCCGTGCTCGTAACCGCTGTTGATCAGGCCCATGTAGGGCTGCGGCGGGACGACGACGGTGAGGCCGAACAGCAGCGGAATGCCAAGGCGCAGCAGCCGGCTTTTCAGGAAGACACGGTTGTTGCCGTCCTTTTTCAGCAGCGCCGCGCTGGCATATCCGGAAATGGCGAAAAGCAGCGCCAGACGCCAGGCGCTGAGGCCAAGCAGCGGGATTTCCGCCCAGCTCACCACACCGCGCGTGGGGGTCTGAAAACCCCACGGCGTGAACGAAAAGCCGACATGATAGAAGATCAGCAGGACGAAGGCGCCAACGCGCAGCCAATCCATTCCATAGTGGCGTTGCGACGGGGCGGGCTTCATCGTTCTCCAACGGGGATGGCGGTTCCACACGGGGGAACGCGGCTCACAACACTCACGCGCCGGCTTATAGCACAGCTTATGACATTGCGGCCCACTTAGGGATTTCTGCGCTTTTCCGCAATGACGGGGTTGTATCATTCCGTCGCGTTTGGCGCGCGGGCCCGCGCGGATTGCGCATCCGGGGGGCGATTCCGCGGTTCATCCGGAATGGATCAAACTGGGCTTGGGGCGGCAACCGGCCCCCGCCATCATGGCGATATGACGCCGACGAACCCACGCCCCACGATGGACGATGTCGCCCGGATCGCCGGCGTATCGAAGAAGACGATCAGCCGCTTCATCAACAATTCGCCCGACGTCAGCGCCGCCATGCGCGCGCGGGTGGAGGCGGCGATTGCCACGCTTGGCTTCGTACCCAACGCGCAGGCTCGGGCTCTGGCGCTGCGGCGCAGTTTCCTGATCGCGCTGGTCCATAACGGATCGGATCGCGGCATCCGGGAAGCGGTGGAAGCCGGCATGGTGCGGGCGATGGAAGGCAGCGAACTGGCGCTGGTGCTCTGCCCCCTACAGCGGGACGAGGCGGCCGGGCTGCGCGCCTTTCTCGATCGCCATTCGCCGGCCGGCGTGGTGCTGCTGCCGCCGCTGGCCGAGCGGGACGATCTTGCCGACGTCTGCCGGGCCGCCGGAACCCGCTGCATCCGGTTGGGGCAGGAGGACGGGGAGACCGGCCCCGCTGTCAACGAGCGCGCCATGGACGAGCGAGCAGCCATGGCCGATCTGGTCCGCTGGCTGCTCGACAACGGCCACCGCCGCATCGGCCTGATCGCCGGTCCGGACGACTCGCGCGCCGCCCGGCTGCGGGCGGCGGGCTATCACGATGCCTTGTCCGCGCGGGGGCTGGATCGCGGGCCCTGGCTGGTCGCGCCCGGAGACAATTCCTTCGCCTCCGGCATGGAAGCGGCGTGCCTGCTGCTGGAACTGAGCCCCCGCCCCACCGCCATCGTCGCCTGCAATGACGAGATGGCTGCCGGCGCCCTCGCCGCGGCGGCGGGAATGCGGATCGCGGTGCCGGGGGAGCTTTCCGTGGCCGGCTTCGACGATACGCCGCTGGCCGCGATGACCGTGCCGCCGCTCGCCTCGGTCCATGTGCCGTGGGATCGCATGGGCCATGCCGCCGTGCTGCGCCTGTCCGGCGGAACGCTGCCGCCTCCCGCCGATCTGGGATTCGACGCGAATTTCGAAGCCCGGCCGGTCCTGCGCGCCTCCGTCGCCCCCATCGGCGAAGTGCCGTTGGCGCAAGCGGCCGCTATGCCGCGCTGACGCTCCCCTTGGCGGCATTCGCCGCGCGCAGTTCCTCCAGCGTGAAGCCGTTGGCCGGCATGCACTGCTGCACTTCGATCACATTGCCCTCGGGGTCATAGCCGTAGAGCGTGCGCACGTGGCCCACGTCCACGAAATCGCGGTCGTTGAAGGTCATGCCGCAAGCCTTGAGGTGGGCGATATCGGTTTCGATATCGGTCACGTCGATGCACATGTGCGTGTAACCGCGATCGTTGGGCCGCAGCGGCCGGGCGATATCCGAAGCCGGCGCGGAATATTCGAAAAGTTCGAGGTAGCACTGCCCCGCGCGCAGCATCACACCCTTCGCGGCGGATCCCGGCACATCCACGATCAGGTCCATCACCGGCTCGTCCGCCCAGCCGAATCCCTCGCCCACCGGCTCGAACCCGAAAGCCTCGCAATAGAAGCGCTTCATCCGGCCGATATCGCGGCAATTCACGCCGACATGGTGGATACCCCGGATCATGGCCTGTTCTCCCTTATGGTTTTGCCGCAAGTATCGGTGGACCGACGCCAAGGGGCAATCGCGGCGGCTTGCCTCCCTCGGCGGCGCGCTTGCCCCTCAGGGACGGTTATTGGACATTTACCATTTCCCTTTATTAACTTGAGTGCTTTCCCGGAGACGTTAGCGTCGCCCCCATCCGAGGACATTCGCTTGCTCCATTCGCCCGTCGGCTCGCCCATCGCAGCCGTACCGCAAACCGGACCTACCGCCAGCGCCGACCCGGCGCTGTTCGCCAATGCAGCCCGCCTGATCGGTCTGGGCGCATGGTCTTGCGATCTGGCGACGCAGAACCTGTCATGGACGGAATGCGTGTTCGATCTGTTCGGCCTGCCCGCCGACCGCAGGATCGACCGGCGCGAGGCCATTTCGCTCTACGCTGAGGAATCGCGCGAAACGATGGAGCGGCTGCGCGCTCATACCATCGCCACCGGGGCGGGTTTCACGATGGATGCGCAGATCCGCCGCACCGATGGCGAAACGCGCTGGATGCGCCTTACCGCCGCCGCGCGCATGGAACATGGTCGCACGGTCGAACTGTTCGGCACCAAGCAGGACGTGACCGAGGAACACGCCCGCTGGCAGCGCCTGCGCCACATGGCGGAGAACGATCCGGTCACCGGCCTGGCCAATCGCGCGCTGTTCGAAATGCACTTCCTTGACCGGCCGATGGGCGACCAGATGCTGGCGGATCTGGGCACGCTGGTGCTGTTCGACCTCGATTCGTTCAAGAAGATCAACGACTGCTGGGGCCATGTCGCGGGGGACACCTGCCTTGCCGCCTTCGCCCGCCGCCTGTCCGAATCCTTCCCCGATGCCCGCATGATCGCGCGGATCGGCGGGGACGAATTCGCCATGCTGCTGAACCGCACGGGCGAGATCGAGATGACGGACTGCATGTTGCGCCGCCGCCTGCCGCACTTGCTGACGCCGGTGCCCTGGGGCCGCGAGCTGCTGCCGCTCAGCGCCTCGGCCGGGATAGCGCAAGTGCCCGCCCGGGTGGACGTCGATCCGGAAATCCTGTTCGTCCGCGCCGATACCGCCCTCTACAGCGCCAAGAACAAGGGCGGCGGCGCGATCATGGTGGCGGCGTAGTATCTGTCTGGAAATTCGCTTTCAGCGAATTTCGCGGCACCAGCCCACTCCCCCACCCGGCCACCCACGAGCGTACCCTGATGGATGGCCGGGTGGGGAAGTGGGCCGGTGCCGCAAGAAAATGCCGGGATGGCCGTTTTCCAAACGGACTTACGCCTCGCCCGGCTCCACCCAGGTCGTGCGCGTCACGCGCGGGCTAAGGTACTTGGTGGCCGTCCAGCCGCCATCGACCACGATCGATTGGCCGTTGATCATCTCGCTGCCCGGCAGACAGAGGAAGGCGATGACGCTGGCGATATCTTCCGGCAGCGCAAGGCGCGGATAGGGCGTGGTTTCCACGTTGGCGCGCTTGAAGCCCTCATCCTCGAACCGGTGGCGCACCATGTCGGTCATCGTCACGCCGGGCGCAACGCAGTTGGAGCGAATGCCGCGCGGGCCGTATTCGCAGGCCATGTGCTCGGTCAGCGACTTGAGGCCGCCCTTCGCCGCTGAGTAAGCACCGCCGCGGCGACCGCCGATATGCGCAAAAGTGCTGGTGACGTTGACCACGCTGGCCCGTTGCGAAAGGTGCGGGATCACGTCGCGGCAGAGGCGGAACGGCGCGACCAGCATGATGTCGAGGAAGTCGTCCAGCGTGTCGTCATCGGTCTCGTCCAGCGGCTTGGGGCTGCCGACACCGGCATTGTTCACCAGCGCGTCGATCCGGCCGAAACGCTCCAGCGTCGCCTTCACGATCGCGCCGGGTGCAGCAGGGTCGGTCAGGTCGGCGCTGATCGCCAGCACATGGTCGGGATTGCCGATTGCGGCCTCCAACGTGGCCAGCTTGTCCTTGCTGCGACCGACGCCGACGATGGCGAAGCCTTCGGCATGAAGGATTTTCGCAGTCTCCAGCCCGATGCCGCTGCCCGCGCCGGTGATGATCGCCGTCTTCATCGCATACCTCTCGTGATCGTCTTTCACCTTCGGCTAGGCGCTTTCGGCGCGGCGGATAAGCCTGACCACGGCGGCAACGATGCTTGATCGCTTCTGCGATAAGCGGGGCCGCGCACCTTGGCCGCCCCCGTGGGCAGGTCTAGCCTTGGCCCATCATGAGCACGAACCAGAACGATAAAGCCGCCCCCAATGCCGCTTTGGCCGGCATCCGCGTCATCGACATGAGCCGCGTCTTCGCCGCCCCCGTAGGCGCGCAGATCCTTGGCGACCTTGGCGCGGACGTCATCAAGATCGAGCGCCCCGGCGTGGGCGACGACGGGCGCGGCTACGGCTTCTCGTGGGTGCCCGGCAAGGACGGGATCGAGACCCGCCATTCCAGCTTCTTCACCGTTTCCAACCGCAACAAGCGCTCCATCACGCTCAACCATTCCAAGCCGGAGGGTCAGGCGATCCTCAAGGAACTGGTGAAGACGGCGGACGTGCTGATCGAGAACTACAAAGTGGGCGATCTCGCCCGCTTCGGCCTCGATTACGAGAGCCTGAAAGCCATCAACCCGCGCCTGATCTATTGCTCGGTCACCGGTTTCGGACAGACCGGCCCGATGGCCGCACGCCCCGGTTATGACGGGCTGTTTCAGGCCACCGGCGGCATGATGGCGGTGACCGGCATTCCCGAAGGCCAGCCCGGCAATGGCCCGCTGAAGACCGGCCCCAGCCTCGTCGACTTCGTGACCGGCCACAACACCGCCCTCGCCATCCTGGGCGCGCTGCAATACCGCAATCGTACTGGAGAGGGCCAGTTCATCGACATCGCCCTGCTCGACAGTTCGGTGGCGATGGTCAGCCACATCATGCAGGATTACCTGATCAGCGGTCAGGCCCCTCCCCGCCTTGGCAACGGCGGCAACGGCGGCGGCCCGGCGGACCTGATGCGCTGCGCGGACGGCATCATCTACCTCACCGCCGGCACCGATGAGCACTATCGCCGCCTGACCGTGCTGATGGAACAGCCCGAATTGTTCACCGACCCGCGCTTCGACAGCAACCTGAAGCGCGGCAAGACCAACCGCGCCGAATTGATGGACTTGATCAACACCTGGAGCAGCGGGTTCACCGTCACCCAGATGCAGGACATGCTGGACGGCGTCGGCATTCCCGCCGCGCGCTACAACGAACTGGCGGACGTGTGGGAGGACGAGCAGGTCAAGCACCGGAACTTGCGGGCCACCACGCCGCACGCCTTTGCCGAAAGCGGTTCGGTGGACCTGATCGCCAGCCCGCTCGCCCAGATGTCCGCCAGCCCGGCGACCATCCGCATGGCCCCGCCGATGCTGGGCGAACACACCGCCGAAGTGCTGGCGGAGATCGGCATAGACGAAGCGCGACTGACGGAACTGCGCGCAACCGGGGCGGTGTAAGCACCTCTCGGCTGATCAACCCACGTACCATTACCAATCCATCGTCGTCCCCGCGAAGGCGGGGGCCCCGCTTCTTTTGCTACCTCTCGTCCTGCCGCAAGGTAAGCGGGATCCCCGCCTTCGCGGGGATGACGAAACTGGCGTCAGGTCGATCGGCGCGGGCCATCAAACCAGCAGGTTCTTCAGCGTCTCCAACACCACATCGAACGGCATCGTCAGGAACAGCGCGGCCACGAAAGGCAGCAGCGTCGCCAGCGCGAGCACGATCACGCTTCGCGTATCCACCGGGATGAAGCGCATGGTCTGGACGCTGCCCGCCACGGCAAACAAGTCCGCCGCGGCCGAGAAATCCGGCGCTTCCAGTATCGGCGGACGCCCGTCTCCGGCATCGTCATCAGACTTGTCGGCACTTGGCGGCCCGCCACGCTCCGCCCTTCTGCTCTGCTCGCCTTCCGCCAGCAGCCGATCATGCCGGTCCAGCCATGCCGCCTCCAGCCGGGTGCCCAGTTCGGTCGCCAGCGCGCCGTAGGCCATCGAACCCCAGCGCCATGTCTGCATCATCCGCCCGGAAAACGCGCAGAGCGGGCCGATGCACAGCAAGGCGACCACCGCCACCGTTCCCACGGCAAGCAAGCCGTCGGTGAAGGAAGTCGAGGTTCCGGCGAGATGATTGTGCCCCAGCCGCCCCGCCGAAATCGCGCCGAGCGCCATGCCGAACGCCGCAAAGGCCCGCAGCGACTGGCCTAGAAAGCCAAGCCCGCCGCACTGGTCCGGATGCGATGCGATCAGGTTGAGATCGAGGCGCGACAGGCGGACCAGCAGCCGCGCCCAGACGGCGATGCGCCAGAGCCAGCCGAACCACAGCGTCAGCAGCAGCGGCAAACTGATCGCGAATTGCCAGAGCCCCGCCATCGACAAGTCACTCGCCCCGGCATTGCGCGTCCATGCCGACATCTCCTCGGAAATCGAAAGGCCGCTCAGCGTCGCTGCCGCCGACGCGACGGCAAGCACAACCGCCACCACTTCGACCGTGCGCGATTGCAGCAGCCGGCGGCTGCCCGCGATCTGTTCGAACAATATCTGCCGCCCCGCCGCATCCAGCAGGCCCGCCCGTGCAAAGTTGCCGGCAATCAGGCCCAATCGCCGGCCGCAGGAGGAGTAAGCCACCACCAGCAGCGGCGTCGCCACGGCATAGCGCGCATGAACGGCGATATCGCGAACAAGGTCGCGCATCTGGTCCGGCGCGCCCAAGGCCGTCAGCAAGAAGAGCGGCAGCCAGCCCACCACAAGAACCAGCAGCACGCGCGGCATCGGCTTGACGAAAGGCGGACGACTGGCCCGAACGAACCGCGCCAGATGTCGCGGCGGACCGAGCCGGAACAGCTCTTCGAGATCGTGCATGGCGAAGACCTTGCCGCTGGCGCATCGAATGCGAGGAGCATTCGACTATCCAGACCCGACCATCCGCCCGAAATCGGGAGAAACCCGCAGGTTCCGCGGGTGGGCACCCTAGCCGGGCGGATGGCAAGGAACGCGCAGGAATTGCTGCCCCGGAATTGGCGCGCGATCAGGGAATGCGGCGCAGGCGATCGATCAGGTCTGGGGTGGATACCTCATGTCCATCCGGCTCACCCAACATGACACCAGCGGCTTCCCTCAGAAAGAAGCCATCTGGGACGTCCCCCAGCATCGCAATCAGCGGCGCAACCGCCCGTCCGTCTCGCCGGAGACCGAGCCCGCAGGTCGCCTCGTAGCGAACCATATCGTCGGGATCGTCCAACTGCGCTGCAAGCGCGTTTCTGATCTCTGGGGTGTTGGTCGTCGACAGGCCGCCCATCCCGAAGGTCGCCCAGTCGCGAACGCGATTGTCCGGGTCAGTCATCAGCCGCATCAGGGCTTCCAGTGCCATCGGAGCCTCGGCGCCACCCAGCGCCATTGCCACGGCCAGACGGATATCGCCGTCCTCATGGGCATGAAAAGGGGCTATAAAGTCGGCAGAACGATCACGATCGAGATGGCCCAATGCTGTGATCGCAGAATCCAGAACCCCAAGATCGCCATCTGCGAGCAGAGGAACGATCGACTGGAAGCATTCTTCCGGGAAGGTCCGAACCGGGATGCCCAACTGACCGAGAATATCCGCGCCGCGCATGCGCATGAACGCATCGTCGCTGCGAGTTAGGCCGATCGCCCGATCGAGTACCTCTAGCGATCCCCGCCGCTGGAGCACAGGAATGGCTGCCCACGCGACATCATCATCGGATCGAAGCGCGGCCGCGAACAAGTCCGGCGTCGAGCGGGTATCATCCGCAAGGTCTTCCATAGTTCCCGCCCTACGAGCTGATGCGGCCTTCTCCGCTATCTCGCGAATGCCGGCAAGTGGTCGAAGCGATGCGGATACCGCAGTTGCCTCCACCCGCCCGGGTGTGGCGTGGTCGGCCATTTTCCTACACCCTGTCACTCGCGTTATTCTGCGGGTGATGCCGCCTCACCTTTCACCTCAAACCCAATGCGCCGCTCGGCAAAGGCCCCGCGGCACAAGGTTACGCTTTGCTCTACAAGGTGACAGTTCCGGCCCCAAGGTGACACTTTTCCCTCTGGACCGTGTCAACTGTGTCAACCGGACTGTCACCTTGTGCTTAGCGGCCCTTGAAAACCGGGCTGCGCTTTTCGGCAAAGGCGGTGACGCCCTCAACGAAATCCTCGGTGCGGGAGGCGTCGCGCTGGCCGAGGCGTTCGTTGGTCAGGGCCTGTTCCAGCGTGCAGTCGGTCGCCGCCCAGGCCACCTGCTTGATCCGGCGCAGCGACCACGGGCCTTGCGCCAGTTCGCCCGCCAGCGTGAGAGCGGCGGCATCGAGGTCTTCGTCCGGCACCACGCGGTTGATCAGGCCCCATTCCAGCGCCTTGGCGGCGGGGAGACGCTCACCCAGCAGCATCATTTCCATGGCGCGCACGCGGCCCACCGCGCGGGTCAGCAACCACGAGGAACCGCCATCCGGCACAAGGCCGACATGGCGGAAAGCCTGCAGGAAGAAGCCGCTTTCGGCGCAGAGGATCAGGTCGCCCGCCATGGCGAGCCCAGCGCCAACGCCTGCCGCCGCGCCGCGCACGGCGGTGACGACCGGCTGCTCCATGTTGCGCATGGCGACGATGACGGGATTGAAGTGCCGATCGAGCAGCGTGCCCACGTCGCGGCGCGGATCGGCCAGCATGTCCGAGGCATCGCCAAGGTTTGCGCCCGAGCAGAACGCCTTGCCCTCACCCGTCAGCACCACCGCGCGTGCCTCGAACGAAGCGCGGGTCATCGCGTCGAACAGTTCCTCGCCCATCTGCGCGGAGCCTGCGTTGCGCGTGGCCGGATCGTTCATCGCGATCCGCGCAACACCGTTCTCAAGGCTGTAGAGGACTTTTTCGTAGTTCATTTCAGGCATCGCTCCGTCCCGTTTCGTGCCGGCTCAGGCCAGCATGCCGCCCAACCGGCCTTTCACGATCTCTTCCGCATCGGCAACGATCCTTTCGATCAGCTGCTTGCAGGTGGGCAGGTCGTGAATAAGGCCCTGCACCATGCCGGCCCAGAAGATGCCCTTGGTCAGGTCGCCGCTCTGCAGCAGTTCGCGGCCCACGGCGCCGGCGACGAGGTGCTTGATGTCGTCGAAGGTCGATTCGGGGCGGGCGGAGATCTCCACCACTTCGTCCGACACGCCGTTCTTGCCGACGCGGGCGGTGTTCTTGAACTTGCGGAAGATCAGGTTGGTGCCGCGCTCATCATTCTCGATGTACTTGGCCTTCACATTGTCGTGGATCGGCGCTTCCTGCGTGGCGCAGAAGCGGGTGCCCATGTTGATGCCCTCCGCACCCAGCGCCAGCGCGGCGGCAAGGCCGCGACCGTCGCCGAAGCCGCCGCTGGCGAGCATCGGAATCTTCACCTTGTCCGCCGCCGTGGGGATCAGGATCAGGCCGGGAATATCATCCTCGCCCGGATGGCCCGCGCATTCGAAACCGTCGATGGAGATGATGTCGCAGCCGTGCTTCTCGGCCGAAAGCGCGTGGCGGACGGCGGTGCACTTGTGGAGCACGGTGATGCCGTGGGGCTTCACCATCTCCCAGATCTCACGCACTTGCTGGGTGCCGGCGGTCTCGATGATCTTGACGCCGCCGTCGATGGCCGCCTGCGCATAGGCCTTGTAGTCGGGCGGCAGCAGCGTGGGGAACACGGTGATGTTCACGGCGAATGGCTTGTCGGTCATCGACCGGCAGCGCTCGATCTCCTCGCGCAGCGCCTGCGGGCTGGGCTGGGTGAGCGCGGTCAGCGTGCCCAGGCCACCGGCGTTGGACACCGCGCTGGCCAGTTCGGCAAGGCCCACGCCCTGCATGCCGCCCTGCACGATCGGATGTTCGATGCCGAGCATCTCGGTGACGCGGGTCTTGAACGCCATTGTCTGCAACTCCCCAAAAGCCTCTTTCCGGCGGTCCTAGGGGGGATTGGCGCGCTTGGGGACACCGAAGGCGCGCCCGGCGAAGCAATTCGCGCAGGCGATGTGGTTGTTGGCAATCCGACCGACGGCCGGATTGGCGGCACCAGCCCACTCCCCCACCTGACCGCCCACGAGTGTATCCTGATGGGTGGTCGGGTGGGGGAGTGGGCTGGTGCCGCAACGACAATGTGCCCCGGCACATTGTCAGACAACCCGTTCCGGATATTGAAAGCAGCGATGTGATACCCAGATTCGACATTCAACCAATTCAAGGAGTTTAAGGAAGTGAACGGGATGAAAACGGCCATGCTGCTGGCGGCGCTGACGGCGCTGTTCATGGGGCTGGGCTATGTGTTCGGCGGCAGCGGCGGCGCGGTGATCGCGTTGATCGTGGCGGCGGGCATGAACCTGTTCACCTTCTGGAACGCCGACAGCATCGTGCTGAAAATGCACAACGCGCGCGAGGTGGACGCCCGCTCCGCACCGGAGTTCTACGGCCTGGTCGAAGGGCTGGCCCGCCGGGCCCAGCTGCCGATGCCGCGCGTCTACCTGATCGACAGCGCCAACCCCAACGCCTTCGCCACCGGCCGCAATCCGGAGCATGCCGCCGTCGCCGCGACCACCGGCCTGATCGACCGGCTGACCCGCGACGAAGTGGCCGCCGTGATGGCGCACGAACTGGGCCACGTGAAGAACCGCGACACGCTGACCATGACCATGGTGGCGACGATTGCCGGCGCGATCTCGATGATCGCCAATTTCGGCATGTTCTTCGGCGGCCACGGAGAAGACAGGCCGAACCCGGTCGTGGCGATCGCGGCGATGGTGATGGCGCCTTTCGCGGCGATGATCGTCCAGATGGCGATCAGCCGCACGCGTGAGTTCAGTGCAGACCGTGCGGGCGCCGAAATCAGCGGCAATCCGCGCGCACTCGCCTCCGCACTCGCCAAGATCGCGGGGCCGGCGCAGGCGATCCCCAGCGTCGCTTCGGAACGCAATCCGGCCGCCGCGCAGCTCTATATCGTGCCGACTGGTGTGTCAGACCTGTTCTCCACCCACCCGGCGACCGAGAAGCGCATTGCCGCGCTGATGGCGATGGACGGTGCCGAGCGTTCGGCCCCCGCAGCACCTGCGCGCCGGGCTTCGGCGCTCGATCCGCTGCGGAAGTGACCATTCGGGCGCGCTGAGCCTCCCCCACTTAGCGCGCCTGCGATGCGCCTCGCGCGTCCGGCCATTGCCTGCCCAGCGCAGGGTTGTACATTCGTTCAATACGAATTGAAGAACAACCCGAGAGGTGTCGGAGTGCTGAAATCCCATGACGGCGGACTGCGGTCCGTCCCTTATCCGATCGACGATCCGGAACGGATCCCGGTCAAGCGCTACTACGATGCCGAGTTCTATCAGGCAGAGTTGGACCACCTGTGGCCGCACGTCTGGCAGATGGCCTGCCGTGAAGAGCAGATCCCCGAAGTGGGCGACTGGATCGAGTACGAGAACGTCGGCAAGTCCGTCATCATCGTGCGCACCACCAGCGGGGTGAAGGCCTTCCACAATGCCTGCCGCCACCGCGGCGTGCCCTTCGCGGGCGGCACCGGCCATGCACACGGCAATTGCACCAAGTCCGGCTTCGTCTGCCCGTTCCATGGCTGGCGCTGGAACATGGACGGCGAATCCACCCAGGTCTACGGCAAGCACCTGTTCTCCGACCGCCAGCTGAATCCGGACGATATCAACCTGATCCCCTGCCGCGCCGAAACCTTCATCGGCTGCGTCTGGATCAACCACGACAACGATGCCCCCTCCGTGCGGGATTCGCTGGGCCCGGTGGCGGGCAATCTCGAAGCCCGCAATCTGGACAAGATGCGCGCGGAATGGTGCTACGGCGCGGAACTGCCGGCCAACTGGAAAGTCGCGATGGAGGCCTTCATGGAAGGCTACCACGTGATGCAAACGCACCCGCAGCTGCAGCACGCCGCGCCGATGATGTACGATTCGATGTACCGCAGCCCGCGCGGCCCGGTGCCGATCATGGCCGAAGCGCACCTTTCCTATCGCGAGAACCAGGAGCTGCAGGTCAAGTCCATGGCCCTTCTGAGCGAGGGCATGGCCGGCATGGTCCACGAGAAGGAAGTGGAGATCGCGCGCGGGTTGATCGGTATCGAGGAAGGCCTGCCCGAAGACCAGAACATGGCGATGTTCCACTGGCTGGGCATCGTCATGCACCAGATCTCCGCCCAATTGAGCGCACGCGGCGAGCCGGTGCCGGACCTCTGCGCCGTATCGCAGACGCATCCGGTGAAGGCAGTGGAATTCCTGTTCCCCCACTACTTCCTGCTGCCCTACTTCACCTCGATGTCGGCCTACCGCATCCGCCCGACCGGACCGGAAAGCTGCTACTTCGAGATCTGGTCGCTGACTTACGTGCCAGAGGGCGAGGACTTCGAAACGGTGATGGAGCCGGTGGTGCTGCCCTATAACAGCCCGGAATTCCCGCCGATTCCGCGTCAGGACTATTCGAACATCCCGATCCAGCAGAAGGGCCTGCACGCGACCGGCTTCGAATTCATGCGCCTGTCCAAGGACGTGGAGGGGCTGATCAGCAATTACGAACGGATCATCGACGGCTACCTGAAAGGCGTGCCGCAGGATCAGCTCGCCAAGGCCATCCACAAGCTGGGCGGCAACTTCGACGGGCCAATCGAGGATCTCGGCTTCTGAAAATGCGCGGCGGGGGCGGTTCAAGCCGTCCCCAACCCGCTTACTTGCCCACCCGCATGGCCGGCGGGATCGGCAGCATTTCCACTTTGCCCGTCGCGACATCGTAGACCGCCGGAACGACCTTGAGTTCGCCGGCCTTCACTTTCGCTTCCACCACGGGGGACGAATTGATCAGCGTCGCCGCCTGAATCACGGCGTTCTGGCGGGTGACGACCATCGGATCGCTGCTGTTGCTCATGTAGACGGCCGGCAGGATCGCCGGGAACAGTGCGCTGATCTGGCCCGGCACTTCCGGGTTCTCGATAGCCGCCTTCACTGCACCGCAGTTCGAATGGCCCATCACCACCACCGCCTTGATGCCCAGCACGGCGATCCCGTATTCAAGACTGGCGATGATCTCCGGCGTGGTGATGTTGCCGGCGACGCGGGTGACGAACAGGCGGCCGATCGGCTCGTCGAACACCATCTCCACCGGCACCCGCGAATCCGCGCAGGAGAGCACGCCGACGATCGGCCACTGCCCCTCCGCCACGCGGGCCTTGATGATGGCCAGGTCCTTGGTGTGCGCCGTGGGCGCTCCCGCAACGAAGCGGGCATTGCCGTCCATGGTCTCCTTCAGCGCCTGATCGGGCGTCAGCGTTTCGGGAGATGCGGCTGCCGCCAAGGCTGGCTCGGCAACCAGCCCCAATGCAGGCGCGGCCGCCAGCGCGGCCATCGCGCCGATCATCTCTCTTCGAGTACGGCAGCACGTTTCGGGATGTTCCGGGGGGATATCGCTCAAGGACATGGCAGTCTCCCGCTTGATGCAGCCGGAACCTACCACGCCATTCAAGTCGCTCGCTATCAGGGTTTTCAGTCGCCTTGGATCAGCGCGGCGACCAGTTCCTTCACCTTCTTCTGGCGCCACTGCGGCAGCGGTGCCACCAGCCAGTAGGCACGGCGGCAAGGCGAACTGGCGCCGACCTTGATCTGCTTTCCGGCGGCAAGCCCCTCGGCCAGCAGCGCCGGAACGCGCACGCGGCCAAGGCCGGATGCGGCGGCGGCAACAGCCTGACCGGCATCGGCGAGCTGGATTGCAGGCTTGGCGTCCTCGCTCTCGGCACCATCGTTGCTGTCCGGCGCGGGATCGCCCGGCCAGCCGATCCAGTCGCCCTCACCCATTTCGACCCATTCGGCCGCACCAAGGCGCACGCCTTCCAGATCGTCCGGCCCTTCGGACCAGCGCACGGCCAGATCGAGGTTGGCCTCGGTGAAATCGGTTAGTTCACCGTCGACAAGGACGTAGCGCACTTGCGGGTTCGCGGCGCGGAACGCGGCAAGACGCGGCGCCAGCCAGGCCGCGAAGAATTCACGCGGGGCGGCAATGGTGTAGACGTGGCTGGACTGGCCCGCCTGCATGGCCTGCACCGCATCCTCGAAATGCAGAAATCCGGTGCGCAGCGCCGAAAGGCCGGCGCCGGCTTCCTCGGTCAGTTCCAGGCCCTTGCTGGTGCGGCGGAACAGCACCACGCCCAGCAGGTCTTCCAACGCCCGAATCTGCTGGCCGACCGCGGCCGGCGTCACCGCCAGTTCGTCCGCCGCGCGGGTAAACGAGAGATGCCGCGCCGCCGCATCGAAAACGCGCAGGGCATTGAGAGGCAAGTGCGTCCGCTTCATGGCGCTTCCCTAAGCGCTCACAGACAATCGAGCAAGGCGGTGGCTCGGCACGAAATCTTCATCGCAGATTTGGATGCAATAGCGGCTGCGGCGATTACGGAAGCACGCTCACCCGACGCGGGCGGGAGCGGCAAGCGGAAAGAAAGGAATCTGCGCCTCGACCTCTTCACCGTCGCTGCGGACGAAAGTGTAATGCCCTTCCATCGAGCCCTGCGGCGTCGAGAGCGGGCAGCCCGATACGTAATCGTGACTGCGGCCGGGCCGGATCACCGGCTGTTCGCCCACAACGCCTTCACCTTCGACAAGGTTCACTTCACCGTTGCCGTCCGTGATGCGCCAGTGGCGCGTCATCAGCTGCAGCGTGTCATCCGAATCGTTCTCGATCCGGATGTGATAGACCCAGAACCATTTGCCCGCCTCGATACGAGACTGCTCGGGCAGAAAGTTCACCGCGACGCGGACGGTCACCCCTTCGGTGATGGCGCTATGTTGGAACAATTCCTTCATGATACGGCCAACCTTACCGGTTAACGACTTATACGCAACTCTTAGACCTATTGCCCTGCTCCCGCAAATCGCAGGAAAATTATCGGTGGATCACGATAATGCCGAAACGGGACATTGGAGTTGCCAGGCGAAACCGGCAGCGTCGTAAGTTGTCTCGACATGCGCGTTCAGTTTCATGCGCGGCACGTCGACGATGATGCGGGTGCCGAAGCCGGGGCGTTCGGGGGCCGAGACGGGCGGGCCGCCCTGCTCACGCCATGAGATGCGGAACAGTTCGTTGTCGTCACCGGCCTGCGCCGCCTCATTGGGGCGGACCGACCATTCGATTGCAACGCGCCCGGTCATGCTGGAAAGGGCGCCGTACTTCAGCGCATTGGTGCCCATCTCGTGAAGGGCCATCGCCAGCGCCTCTGCCGCGCCGGGTGACAGCATCACTTCCGGCCCGTGGCAATCCACCTGGCCGCGCGCATCGCCCAGCGTCTGCAACTGCGCGTCCACCATCTCGCAAACCGGAATGTGCGCCCAGGCGCGCCGCACCAGCAGGTCCTGATTGGCGGCAAGGCTGCGGATGCGCTGTTCCAGCCTTTCCAGGAAGTCCGGCCGCGCGATATCGGTGCGCCGCGCCAGCGACTGGATGATCGCCAGCATGTTCTTGCTGCGGTGGTTCACTTCCTGAAGCAGCAGTTCGATGCGCTGTTCGGCATCGCGCATCTCGGTCACGTCGGTATTGGTGCCGAACCAGAACAGCACCGCCCCATCGATATCGCGAATCGGCGTCGCGCGGGAAAGGAACCAGCGCCATTCGCCGTTGGCGCCGCGCAGCGGGAACGTATCTTCCCAATCCTCGCCCGAGGCGAGATGTTCATGGAAGCGCGCGTTCACCGACTCGATATAGTCGGGGTGCTGCACCGTCCGGCGCCCTTCACCCCGCATCTCTTCGGGCGTGGTGCCGGTGTAGTCGAACCAGCGCTTGTTGCGCCAGATCACCTTGCCGTCGCTTTCGGCAATCCACGCCAACTGCGACATGTTATCCGCCAGCAGGCTGAGCCGCGCCTCGCTTTCCTCAAGCCGGCGCAGTGTCTGCTTCTTGGGACCGATGTCGCGGGCGATCTTGCTGGCGGCGACCACCCGGCCACTGGCATCGCGCACGGGGGAAACTGTGACCGCCACGTCGATCGGGCTGCCATCCTTCCGACGGCGCACCGTTTCGAACATGGGCACGCGCTCGCCCCGCGTGATGCTGGCGATGATCGCGTCCTCCTCCGCCAGCCGATCCTCCGGGATCAGCGTGCGGACGTTCATGCCGACGATTTCGGCGGCCGGCCATCCGAAGATGCGTTCGGCCGCCTGGTTCCAGCTGAGGATCGTGCCGTCGAGCGACTTGCCGACAATGGCATCGTCGCTCGATTCGACGATCGCCGCGAGGAAGGCCGCGGCGTCGGTCCCAAGCTGGGGGCCAGGTTCGGAGCGATTCAGAGACCCGCCTTGGCCAGCGCCTGATCGAGATCCGCGATCAGATCGTCGGGATCTTCCAGACCGATGTTGATGCGCAGCATGCCTTCACCGATCCCCATCGCCTCTCGTGCCTCCGGCCCCATGTTGTGGTGCGTCGTGGAGGCAGGATGGCACATCAGCGAACGCGAGTCGCCGATGTTGTTGGAGATGTCGATCAGTTCCAGCGCATCCAGCAGCGCATGGGCCTGGACGCGGCCACCGTCGAGGACAAAGGAGAAGATCGGGCCGCAAGCGTCCATCTGCTTCATCGCCAGTGCCTGCGCCGGGTGGCTGTCCAGCCAGGGGTGCAGGATCTTCGGCACGCGGCCGGCGACGAACTGGCCGACCTTCAGGGCGTTCTCGCTCTGCTTCTTGGCGCGCAGGTCCAGCGTCTCAAGACCCTTCAGCACCACCCAGGCGTTGAACGGCGACAGGTTCGGCCCGGTGTTGCGCTGGAACGGCAGTAGCTTGTCGTTGATGAATTCCTCGCTGCCGCAGACGGCGCCGGCCAGCACGCGGCCCTGCCCGTCCATCAGCTTGGTGGCCGAATAGGCAACCACGTCGATGCCGAATTCCAGCGGACGCTGGAGCGCGGGGCTGCAGAAGGCGTTGTCCACCACGGTGGTGATGCCGTGGGCCTTGGCGATTTCGGCAATGGCGGCAAGATCGGCGACGTCCATCGTCGGGTTCGCCGGGGTTTCGAAGAAGAACACCTTGGTGTTGGGGCGGATCGCCGCTTCCCACGCGGAAAGGTCGGTGGCGTCCACCACCGTCACGTCCACGCCGAAGCGCGGCAGCAGGCTGTCGCCCAGCCAGCGGCACGAACCGAAGGCGGCGCGCGCGGAAACCATGTGGTCGCCCGCCGAAAGCTGGCAGAGCAGCGCGGCGGTCATCGCCGCCATGCCCGATGCCTGCGTGCGGCACGCCTCGGCCCCTTCCAGCAGAGCGATGCGTTCTTCCAGCATCTGCACGGTCGGGTTCTGGAGGCGCGAATAGGTCATGCCGTCGTCCTCGCCCATGAAGCGGGCGGCAACGGTGGCGGCATCGTCATAGGAATAGCCCGAGGTGAGGAACAGCGCTTCGCTGGTCTCCCCCATTTCCGAACGCCAAGTGCCGCCGCGAATTGCGCGGGTGGCCGGGCGCCAGTTGCGGGTCTTGGTACGGTCCTGTCCGGTGGTACGTTTCATGGGCACGGCTCTAGGATCGCGAAGGCAAGGATGCAAGCGCCGGTGACACGCTTCTTGGCACCCTTGCAGTCGCCCCGCATCCCCCTTATTCCGCGCCTTCAATGCTGCCGAACGCTTCCCGCTACGACCGTGACCCGCTCGGCTGGTGCCTTGCCGTTACCGCACTTTTCTTCGCACTGGCGCTGTGGCGGCTGGCGACACCCAGCGTCTATTATTTCGACGAGGTTCACTACGTTCCCGCCGCGCTGAAGATGCTCCAGCTGATTCCGACGAATCGAGAGCATCCGCTGTTCGGCAAGGAAGTGATCGCCACGTTCATCCACTTCCTGGGCGACAAGCCGATGGGCTGGCGACTGGGGCCACTGCTGTTCGGCACGGCGGGCCTGTTCGCGTTCGGGCGGCTGGTCTGGCACGCCTCCCACCGCCGCCGAGCGACGATCACCGCGATCGTGCTGCTGGCAACCAACTTCATGTGGTTCATCCAGAGCCGCATCGCCATGCTGGACATGGTGGAGGCGGCCATGTGCATGGTCGGACTGTGGCAGTTCGCCGCTGCGCTCAATGCCAGGACCACGGGCGCGGCGCGCGTGCGCCTGGCTCTGGCCGGCGTCGCCATGGGCCTTTCGCTCGGTGCCAAGTGGAGCAGTGCGCCGGCGCTGATCATGCCGGGCCTGTGCTTCTTCGTGCTGCGCGTGCGGGAGACGGGCTGGAAGTTCATTGGCAAGCGCCGTGCGGGACCGATCCCCGGCATCTCGCTGGTAGAGGCGGTTTTCTGGCTCGGCCTGCTGCCCCTCGCCGTCTACTGGGCCACTTACGCACCGGCGATGTTCTACGCACGCCTCACGCTTTCTCCCTACGACTTCATCGGCCAGCACGAGCTGATGGTGCGCCTGCAGGATAGCGTGAAGAAGCCGCACCCCTATCGCAGCTTCTGGTATCAGTGGGCGGTCGACTGGCGGGTGATCTGGTACCTGTTCAAGAACGTCGACGGCGCGCATCGCGGCATCGTGATGCTGGGCAATCCGTTCTCGATGCTGGCGGGCCTGGTGGCATTCTTCTGGGGCCTGTGGGCGGCGCTGTTCCGCCGCCGGGGCGACATCGCCGCGTTCTGCGTGCTCTACGCCGCCACGCTGATGATCTGGGCGGTGAACGGCAAGCCCGTGCAGTTCTACTACCACTACCTGCTGCCGGGCGCCTTCCTGATGGCGCTGCTGGCCTTCGCGCTGGACGCGCTGTGGCGGCGCAAGGACCGCTGGCGCAAGCTGGCCACGCTATCGATGGCGGTGACGCTCGGCATGTTCGTGCTGTTCTTCCCGATCATCTCGGGCCTGCCGCTGCCGACCGAAGAGACCTACAACTTCTGGATGTGGCTGCCGAGTTGGCGGTGACCGAACCGTTCTCGCAGTAGCTTTACAATAGCACTTCGTCGCCCCCGCGAAGGCGGGGGCCCCGCTTGTTCTTCGCTACGCCGCGGGCAGGAAGCGGGATCCCCGCCTTCGCGGGGATGACGAATGAGTGTTGGTTCCAGACCGCAACCCACTCACGCCATCACGCGATGCTTCTCATCCCCGTGGGCCAGCATCGCCTTCCAGTTCGGCAAGGTCACCGTAGCCAGGTATTCCGCCTGCATCTCGGGCGTCAGCACCTCAACCACGCGATTGCCTTCCATCCATAGCTCGATCACGCCAAAGGCGCCGCCACGCTTGCAGTACTTGGCAGGCCAACCCTCGCGCGCGGCGATCAGGAAGATCTGCGCGGGCCCAAGCTGCGTCGCCATCGCGAAGTGCGTGGAGGTCAAGCCGCCCTCCCCCGGCACGCCAAGGAAATCGGCCTTGCCCGGCGCTTCCACCAGCTGCGTGCCGCGCGGATAGACCTCCACCATCGTGTTGCGATCGTCACCCGCATGGGCGAGCCAGCTGCCCTCGGCCACCGGCGGAAACGGCGTCGCTTCGCCGCCCATGAGTTCGGCCAGCACTTCGGCTACGCGCTGCGGATCGCGTGCATCGATGGAAACGTGAAAGATCATCGCCTTCTCCCCGGCCCCATGAGGGCCAATTCACGGGAAGGGAGAAACAGGATTACGGCGATCTATTCAAAACAACTTCGGCAAACGTTCAAGTAACGCCGACAGACGACACCCGCGTTACTTCCGGCGCGCGTTCAACCGCAGGACGATCGCGGCGCTGACCGCACCGAGCCCCGCCATCGCCATATCCTTCTGCGGATCCCACGGATCACCCTGCTGGCCATTGTAGGCAAGCGCATCGGGCCCGGCCATGAACACCGTCAGCAACCATTCGAAGATTTCGTAAAGCGCGCTGCCCGCAAGCACGAACTCGACGGCGATGTAAGTCGCAAGCGCCGGAGACAGCCCCTTGTGCCGCGCCAGCCAGGCCGAGATCGGATGCACCCAGAGCGCCCCGAAGGCGAAGTGGACCAGCCTGTCCCACGAATTGCGCTCCAGCCCGAGCGAGGCGGCAGGAGACGGCAGGCCCAGCGCGCGGGCCCAGTGCTCATAGGGGACGTAGGAATAGATGTAGCGCCCGCCGATCGTGTGCAGGATCAGGAACAGGCAAAGGCAGGCAATCGCGCTTGTCGGCATCGGCCAGCGCCGCAGCGACCAGCCTATAGCGGCAAGAACCGCCAGCGTCGGCAGGTTCTGCAAGGGCGCAAGGCGCGGGAACGGGGTATCGACAAGGCTGAAAACGGCCGCTGCCGCCGTAAGCAGCAGCAGGCCGATCTGTACGCGCGGCACGCCGTGCCGCGCGGTGGTTCCGGAGGTCAGTACTTGCCCCAGACGAACTTGTTCGACAACGCGAAGTTCCAAACCGAAGCCAGCACGATGCCGATGATCGCCGCCGCATAGTCATGGAAACCGATGCGTACGAGCGCCGTCGATGCACCGATATTGGCGATCATGCCGAAGGCGCAAGTCAGCGCGAACTGCGCCCAGCCACGCACCAGCGGGCCGAAGCCGCGCAGTCGCTTGTCGGCGTAGGTCAGTTCGTTGTTCAGCACGAAGTTGAACGTCATCGCGACGATGGCCGCGATCGTCTGGCCCGTGATGAAGGCCGCTTCCTTGGGATAGTGGCTCATCGCGAATTCCGCGCCGAACAGGTGCAGAACCAGCGCCAGCACCGTCATGTGCAGCACCGCGCCCAGGCCGCCGACGGTGCCAAACAGGGCGAAGCGGGTGGGAATGAAGCGGCCGAGCCACTTGTCGTAAAGACCGATGAGGAATTCGAACACGACCGTCCTGTCCAGCTTGCTCTCGCCTTCCGCGCGCGCGGCGAAGTTCAGGGGAAACTCCTTGACCCGCAGCGGCGTATCCACCGTTGCCAGGATGTCGAGCAGGATCTTGAAACCCACGCCCGAGAGCCGATGCGCGTCGGCCCGCAGAGTCTTGGTCTGCAGCATGAAGAAGCCGCTCATCGGGTCGGAAAGATCGACGCCGGTGACCTTGTTGGCGATCTTGTTGGCAAGGCCCGAAGCCTTCACACGGTCGGGCCGGCCCCATGCCTCAGTGCTGGCGCCTTCGGCGAAGCGCGAGGCATAGGCTAGATCGTACTCGCCCGAGCTAATCGCCTTCAGCATCTGCGGCAGCAGTTCGGGATCGTGCTGATGATCCGCGTCCATCACCGCCACGACGGGCGCGGCGGTGGAGCACATGCCCTCGATCGCGGCACTGGCAAGGCCCCGGCGCCCGATGCGCTGGATGCAGCGCACGCGCGGATCGCGCAGCGACAGGTTGCGCGCCTCGTCCGAGGTGCCGTCCGGGCTGTTGTCGTCGACGAAGATCGCCTCCCACGAAACGCCCTTCAGCGCCTTGTCGAGGCGATCGATCATCGTCGCAAGGTTCTTGCGCTCGTTGTAGGTCGGCAGAACGACGGCCAGCTCAAGCGGCTTCGCGGCCTGAGCTGCGGCAACGTCTACGGCCTCTGCAAGATCGGAAGAGGTAATGTTCATGCGCCCTGTTTTACGTGGTAAATCTGAAGAAACCTTAGTCGCGGTCAAAGACGCGCTACGACTGCATCCCCGATCTCACGGGTGCCTGCCGAGCCGCCAAGGTCGCCGCCCTTGATCCCATCGGCCAGCGTCTTCGCCACCGCAGCCTCGATCCGCACTGCCTCGGCCTCAAGGCCCAGCGAGTGGCGCAGCAGCATGGCTGCCGAAAGGATCGTCGCCATCGGATTGGCAAGCCCCTTGCCGGCGATGTCAGGCGCCGAACCGTGGATGGGCTCATAAAGGCCGTAGGAGCCTTCGGCAAGGCTGGCCGAAGCAAGCAGGCCGATGGAGCCCACGCACATCGAGGCCTGATCGGAAAGAATGTCACCGAACAGGTTGCCGGTGACGATCACGTCGAACTGGCCGGGATTCTTCACGAGCTGCATCGCGGCATTGTCGACGTACATGTGGCTGAGTTCGACCTCGGGGTATTCCTTGGCAACCTCGATCACCACGTCGCGCCAGAGCTGCGAGGTTTCGAGGACGTTGGCCTTGTCCACCGAGCACAGCTTCTTGGAACGGGTCATCGCCGCCTGGAAACCGGCATGGGCGATGCGGCGCACTTCGTCTTCGGCGTAGGACATCATATCCCAGCCCTGACGGCGGCCGTCTTCCAGCGTGCGAATGCCCTTCTCGCCGAAGTACACATCGCCGTTCAGCTCGCGCACGATCAGCAGGTCGATCTTCGCCGCCACTTCCTCGCGCAGCGTGGTCAGGTCTTCCAGACCGGGGAACACGCGCGCCGGGCGCAGGTTTGCGAAAAGGCCCAGTTCCTTGCGCAGGCCAAGGATGGCCTGTTCGGGACGCAGGTGACGCTCAAGATGGTCGCACGAGAAATCGCCCACCGCGCCGAACAGGATCGCATCGGCAGAGCGCGCGATCTGCAGCGTTTCGGCGGGCAGCGGATGGCCATGCTTGCGATAGGCAACGCCGCCGACATCGCCCTCGACGAGTTCGAGGCCGGGAAGTTCAAGCGCCTTGAGAACACGCACTGCCTGCTCGGTGACTTCGGGACCGATCCCGTCTCCTGCAAATACTGCAATGCGCATGTACGTTCTCCGTTGGGCGTTTAGCCGTGAATCCGCCTGAGCCGCTCGCGCAGCAGGACGCGCGCCCCCATAGCGTCTCCGCGCCGTTCGGCAAGCGGATAGCGCGCAAGCTCGGGGCCGAGCCGGTCGAAAACGTCAAGGATCGCCCCCCAGTCGTCATCCGCCGGACGGTCCACCGGAACCCCGTATCCCAGTTCGCGGAGGAGCAGGACTTCGAAGGAAAGCAAGGGCATGACCCAGCCCCGTGCGGAGGGCGCGACGCAGATCGCATCGAGTACGGCGGCGAGTGCCTGATAGAGCGCGGGGAAAGCCTGTCGCTCGGGCAGCGCGGCGGCCGCCAGCGCGGTAACCCACGAAATCGCCGCGGCGGGCAATGGCTCGCTGAGCCAGGGCCCGCGAGATTCGATCAGTTCGATGCGCGCAAAAGGAAGCTGCTCGTCGGTTTTCGAGCGCAAGTCCGCTTCGACAAGGTTGCCGGGGATCAGCACCGGGCGAAGCTGCCGCCCGCGCCCTCCGGCGACATAGGCGGCAACGATCCCCGCCTCTTCGGTCAGCAACCGGGCGATAACGGCGGTTTCGCCGTGGGGCCGGGTGGCACAGACGATGGCAGGGGCGCGCAACTGCATGGCTGCGGCGATTAGGGCTTCAAGAAACGCGGAGCGAGGGGGAGCGGGGCAGGCTCATGAAAGACTGCCCCCGCAGGCGATCACTCGCCCGACTTGCCTTCAAGCTTGGCGATGCGGGCCTTCAGGTCCTCGATCTCACCACGCGCGGTGGCGGCCATTTCCTTCACAGCCTCGAACTCCTCGCGGCTGACGAAGTCCATGTCGCCCATGAATTCGCGGAAGCGCTCACGCGCATTGTCACGCGCCTCGCGGCCGACGCCGGCCAGCGTGCCGGCGGCGCTGTTCATCATCTTGACGAAATCGGCGACGAAGGGGTTTTCGCTTTGCATGGGGGCTATTTGGTCGTTCGCGGCCCCGCACGCAAGAGGGACCGTGGTTAGATGTTGAAACGCTCCACTGCGCGGGGGCCTTCAACGCCGTCCATGTCCGGATTGAGCTGGAGGAACGCGAAGTTCAGGTAACTCGCGAAGCAGATCCAGGCTAGATACGGCACCAACAGCAGCGCGGCGACGGGCCGTACGCGGGCGAACAGCATTATGGTTACGATCACCGCCGCCACCAGCAGCCCCAGCACCACCAGCCCGCCGGTCATCTTGTGCAGCGCGAAAAACACCGGGCTCCACGCCAGGTTGAGCACGAACTGCACGACGAAGGCCATCGCCGCCACGCCCCGGCCGCGAGCGCCCCGCGCCGCGCAGATCATCGCCAGCGCCAGCCCCATGATCACGTAAAGCAATGTCCAGACGATCGCGAACGTGATCGGCGGTGGATAGATGCCAGGCTTGGCAAGCGCGTCGAACCACGCGTTGCCCGGCCCGCTTCCGGCAACCTTGCCCGAAAGAAAGCCCAGCAGCACGATCAACGGCACGAGCACCAGTGCCCAGCGCAAAAGGCTGGCACGCAACTGGGCCGGTGAGGCAATCGGGTTCATTCCCTGGCAACCCCCGAATCAGGAAAAACCATCAAGTCTGGCGGTTTGTGGTACGACAAATGCCAACACGCAATGCATGCGCGGCGCAAAAGTCGCCCGGCCCGCCCGGAAACCGTCATCCCCGCGATGCGGAGATGAGGAATTCCACGTTTCCTTCCGGCCCCTTGATCGGGCTTTCGACGATTCCCTGAATCGTCCAGCCCTCTCCTTCCAGCCAATCCCGCACTTCGCCGCAGACGCGTTCGTGCAGCACCGGATCGCGCACGACGCCGCCCTTGCCCACTTCGTTGCGGCCCACTTCGAACTGCGGCTTGATCAGCGCCACTACCCGGCATTGCGGCGCGGCAAGGCGCAGCGGCACCTCCAGAACCTTGGACAGCGCAATGAAGCTGGCATCGCAGACCACCCATGTGCACGGCCGGTCGATCTCGTTCGGCGTCAGGATGCGCGCGCTGGTCTGCTCCAGCACGGTGACGCGCGGGTCCTGCCGCAGCTTCCACGCCAGCTGGTTGGTGCCCGAATCGACGGCGAAGACATGCTCCGCCCCATTCGTCAGCAGCACATCGGTGAAACCGCCGGTCGAACTGCCGATGTCCATCGCGGTGACGCCGGTGGGGTCCAGCTGGAAATGCTCGATCGCATGCGCCAACTTGATTCCGCCGCGCGAAACCCAGGGATGATCGCGGCCGCGCACTTCCAGCGGGGCATCGGCCTTGATGCTCTGGCCGGGCTTGGCGATCTTCGTCTCGCCCGAAAACACCAGCCCGGCCAGCACCAGCGCCTGCGCACGCGTGCGGCTTTCCACAAGGCCGCGATCGACCAGCATCTGGTCGACTCGGCCCTTAGAAGGCGTTTTCTTTTCGGTGGATCGGGGCTCGGACGGGTCGGTCATGGCTTTGCGTACTTGAGAAGGAGCGCGCCTCATTCCATACCGGGGCCATGAAGGCAAATCCGCGCCGGCTCGCAGCCGACCCGTCGTTCCCCCGCAAACTTGTCGCAAGCGCCCCGCTGACCGTGCTGGCGCTGCTTGCCGCCTGCGTGCCCGCGCCGCAGGCGCCGCCACCCACGCCGCGCCCTGTGCCGACTCAGGCGCCGCCCCCTCCGCCTCCGCCGCCCGTTAGCTGGCAGGATGCGCCGCAGACGCCCGGCGACTGGCGCATGACCGCCCCGGGCGCCGCCAGCTTTGCGGACGGCCTCGTCACGCTTACCTGCAATCGGCAGGCCTCCACCGTCACCCTGACCCGCGCCGGTACCGCAAGCACCCCCAGGCTGGTCGTGCGCACTTCCGAAACCGCGCGCACGCTGGCCGCAACGGCAGGCACGACCGGGCTATCCGTCGCCCTGCCCGCACGCGACACCCTGCTCGATTCGATAGCGTTCAGCAAAGGCCGTTTCGCCATCGAGGCGCCGGGCGCGGCCACGCTTTACGTGCCCAGTTGGACCGAAGTCTCTCGCGTGGTCGAGGACTGCCGATAAGCCGCCGCCAAAGTGCACTTGTGAACGGGAATCACCGGACGCCCGAAAAGGCGTTTCGGCACCCGTTCAGCGGTCGATTTCTGCAGCAAAAAAGGCGCTTTCAGGCCGCACTCGGCTGCCCCGGCAATCGAGCTTCAATACGGCTCAAAGGCTGGGGATAACTCGCCCGAAGCATCAATAATGACCGCAAAAAAAACGAATACAAGACTTGTTGTGCGCTGCGGAATCGGAGACACATTTGAACAGGGCAGAGGGACCCTGGGAAACGCGCCCGGAAGCACCCCGAAGCCCAGCCGCTTTAACCAGCGGCGCCCTATGGCTCAAACAGCGCGAAAGGAGGTGATCCGATGTCTCATGGTTCAGCAGAGAGGTCGGCTTTTTCCGTCGCGAGGCATTATCGCTGAATTGAATTCGCGATAAAGGCTTTCGCTGGCGGCACTCCCGGCCGCTGACCATGCGAAGGGCCGCACCGGGCAACCGGGGCGGCCCTTCTCATTTTGGGCTTTCCTCTAGTCTTCCAGCAGCGCGCCTCCACAGGCACCGGCCCGCCATTGCGCAAGCGCGAAGGCGAATTTCGCACTGGCCCTTACCGCAAAGCGGGGGCAAGAGCATGCTGCCGCAGCCTGGGCCAAAGTTGCCGGTTCATCCGGCTTTGTCGCCGTGCTAAAGCTATAAGACAGAGTATCAAAATTACTTTTTGATTGCGCCGCGCGTAATTTTCGTTCAGAGGCGCCAGCAATCTCAGTTTAGAGGATTTCGTTCGATGGCGACGCTCGCCGATGCCGGCCTGACTTTCAGCACTCTGCCCCACCCCGCGCCGACCAGCGCCGAAACGCGCGAGACCATTCTCGCCAATCCCGGCTTCGGCACCAATTTCTCCGACCACATGGTCGTGGTCGAATGGACCGAAGGGAAGGGTTGGCACGATGCCGTGGTAGGCCCGCGTCAGCCGATCGCGCTCGATCCGGCAGCCGCCGTGCTGCACTATGCGCAGGAAATCTTCGAAGGCCTGAAGGCCTACAAGCAGGCCGACGGCTCGATCGCGCTGTTCCGCCCCGAAGCCAATGCCGCGCGCTTCAACAAGTCGGCCGAACGCCTTGCCATGCCCGAACTGCCCGAAGCGCTGTTCATCGAGGCGATCGAGCGCCTGGTGCAGGCCGACCGTGACTGGATCCCGGCCGCCGAGGGCGCCTCGCTCTACCTGCGCCCGTTCATGATCGCCACCGAGGCGTTTCTGGGCGTGCGCCCGGCCAAGCAGTACAAGTTCATCGTCATCGCCAGCCCGGCGGGCAACTACTTCAAGTCAGGCGCACCGGCCGTCTCGATCTGGGTTTCGGACTATACCCGCGCCGCCCCCGGCGGCACCGGTGCGGCCAAGTGCGGCGGCAACTATGCCGCCAGCCTCGTCCCGCAGGCCGAAGCGATCTCACGCGGGCACGATCAGGTCGTCTTCCTCGACGCTGCAGAGCACAAGTGGATCGAGGAACTGGGCGGCATGAACCTCTACTTCGTGTTCGAGGACGGCACCCTGCTGACCCCTGCCCTTACCGGCACGATCCTGCCCGGCATCACCCGCGACAGCCTGCTGCAGCTGGCGCGTGAGGAAGGCCTGAAGGTGGTGGAAGGCAAGTACAGCCTGGATCAGTGGCGCGCCGATGCCACTTCGGGCAAGCTGATCGAGACGTTCGCCTGCGGCACTGCCGCCGTCGTCACCCCGGTCGGTAAGGTTTCGGGCCGCGATGGTGAATTCACCATCGGTTCGGGCGGCCCCGGCCAGCTCACCGCCAAGCTGAAGAACCGTCTGGTTTCGATCCAGCGCGGCGAAGCGGCGGACACGCACAACTGGATCCACAAGATCGCCTGAGGCCCACGGCCCAAGGCAAACGAAAAGGCCCAGCGTGCAACCTGCACGCTGGGCCTTTTCATTGCCGCACGATTCGATTTTGCCTTAGCGTTCGGCCAATCCGCACTGGCGCAACATCGCCATGTGGGTGTGGGTCAGCCGGTCCACCGTCTCGTCGATGGAAAGGTCGGGCCGCACGCTGTTGCGATAGACGCGCGGCGCCACCATCGACCATGTCAGCATAAACGTCGCAAAGACCTCCGGCTCCATTCCCGCAGCGCGCGGCTCGTCCGAGAAGCGAATACCCAGATCCTCGGTCAACCGGGCGAAGGTAACGTAACGGTCGTGGATTCGGCCCGGCGCCAGGAACTCTTCGGTCCACAAGGCGACCACTTCCGGGTTTTCCAGCACATAGCGGATCACCATGCGCGTGCGGTTTTCCGGCGGATCGGTAGGCGTCAGTACGGCGCTGAGCTGCCTTTTCGACCAATCACGGATGGCATCGATCAAGGCATCGCGATCGGTGAAGTGGTAATAGACGGTCGTGCGATTGACCCCCGCCTCGCGCGCAACTTCCGAAAGCGAAAGCGCCTCCATCCCCTTCATCGAAACCAGTTTGACGGCGGTCTCGATCAGCACCAGGTGGGTTTCTTCAAACCCCTTGTTACGGCGACGCGACTGACGGCTGGTTTCCCCCGCATCTTCGGCGGGTTGTTTTTCAATCGATTGAATCATGCATGCCCTGCTTGGCCACCCCCGCCACTGCAGTCAATGATTTAAGAGGGGTTAGGTTCCTCATACTTTCGGCCCATAAGATTGATTTATTTCCTTTATTTAATACGCTTCAGGTGTCTTTCCCAAGCACTCCAAAGGGTTGTCGGACGGGGTAGGCGCACCTACCTCTCCGCCAACGACACTGACGGAGTGCCCGCATGCTCAAGAGTACCTACAACCCGCCGAAAGTCTGGACCTGGGACAAGGACAACGGGGGTGAATGGGCCAAGACCAACCGCCCGGTTTCCGGCGCGACGCATCAGCAGGAACTGCCGCGCGGCACCCATCCCTTCCAGCTTTACTCGCTGGGTACGCCAAACGGCCAGAAGGTCACCATCATGCTGGAAGAACTTCTGGCGGCCGGAGTGGCGGGCGCAGAGTACGACGCATGGTTGATCGACATCGGCAACGGCGACCAGTTCGGTTCGGATTTCGTATCGATCAATCCCAACTCGAAAATCCCTGCTCTGCTGGATCTGTCCGGCGATGAGCCGGTTCGCGTGTTCGAGTCGGGCTCGATTCTGTTCCATCTGGCCGAAAAGTTCGGAATGTTCCTGCCCACCACGCAGCCGGGCCGGGCGGAGTGCATGTCCTGGCTGATGTGGCAGATGGGGACGGCGCCGATGATCGGCGGCGGGTTCGGCCACTTCTATGCCTACGCGCCGGAAAAATTCGAATACCCGATCAACCGCTATGCGATGGAAACCAAGCGCATTCTGGACGTTGCCGACAAGCGGCTGGCCCAGACCCGCTATCTGGCGGGTGACGAATACACCATCGCGGACATCGCCGCCTACGGCTGGTTCGGCGCCTTCCTGCGCGGCGATGCCTATGGCGACGCGGCCACGTTCCTGGATGTGCCCAGCTATACCAACCTCGTCCGCTGGGGTGAGGAACTGGCCGCGCGCAAGGGCATTCAGCGCGGCCGTATCGTCAATCGCAATGGCGACGGCTTCGTGCGCGAGCGCCACTCGGCGGCCGATATCGACGTCGTGCTGGCGGGATAACCGCACGGAAGATGCGGCGGCAGGCTAGCCGCCGCATCGGGCCGCGGGACGTAGTGGAGCCATTCTCCATACGTTCCCGCGCGTCGCCGGCCTCCATGGGCCGAACGTCGATCCCTAGGCGCTGGAAACGGGAACGCTTCCCACGGCGGCATCGACCATGACCTGCCATGCATCGTGCGCGTCACTGGTTCCGGCGGAATGCCCCTCCTCCAGCAGCAGCTTGTGCCCGGCGGCGCACATGCCCGGAGTCGGAACGCGAAGAGCCTTGATCACGGCGATTACGGTGCTCTTCAATTCCTCCTGCGTCCTTGCGTCCAGATGATCCCAATCGTCGCTTCCGTTTCTGGACTTCGCCAGTACCCGTGCGGCCCGTTCGATCAGCGGCATCATGCTCTCCTTCGCAGGTTGTCGGGGCAGGCTATCACCTTGTTGGGCGTCGCGCACCCGAAACGGCACTAGATCGCAGGGCCCAGCGACTGCAGGCGCCATGCGCGGTTGAACGACAGTAGCGTATGGGAAAGCGGGGCAAGATCGATGGCAAGCGCGGCCGAAAACGGCATGCCGAGCGCATGGGCCAGCGCAGCCCGCACCATCATGGGATGGGTAACGGCACAGACCGGCGCGTCCTGTCTGGCAACCTCGTCCATCCATTCTCCTATCCGCCGGGACGCCGCCGCCATCGATTCTCCGCCCGGTGCGCCGCGGGACGGATCGGCAAGCCATGCCCCCAGTTCGGCGGGCGCGATTTCGGCAAAAGGCAGACCCATCCATGCCCCATGATCGATATCTGCCAGCGCCGGATCCGGCGTCGAGGCCAGACCCATTGCCGCGGCAGTCTCCGCAGCGGCCAGTGCCGGGCTGCGATGCACACGGGCATGGAAACGGGAAGCGGGCACCGCCACCGCCGCGTCACGCCGACCGGCATCGTCCAACGGCTCTGCCGGATCGGGGAAACCGCCCAAGCGACTGGACGACGTAGAGGCGATACAGAGGAGCAGAAGCGTAGTTGCCAAGGGAGGAAGCCCTGAAATCGTTGACGGAAAGAGGCGCAGCGCCCAAAGGGACTTGTGTTCAGGAACGAAGAAGCCGGTGCAATCCCGGCGCGGTCGCGCCACTGTAATCGTGCGGTAACCACCCCGTCGAGAGCCAGACCTTCTTTCCCGGCAACAGGTTTTCCAAGGGACGCGCAATCCCGAAAAGGAGCATGACAATGGCAGCCAGTGCCGCAGTTTTCGACGATACCTTCATCCCCGTGCAAGGCGGCAACGCCATTCCGCTTGAGGATATCGCTCCCTGGGCCGTGCTGGGCACGCTGCTGGCGCTGATCTTCCTCTATTTCGTCAGCACCGAACAAGGTGCCTTCGCGCTGTTTCAGGGCATGTACGTGCACGAATTCGTGCATGATGGACGCCATCTCCTCGGCTTCCCCTGCCACTAAGGCGCCCGACATGACCAGAGACCTGCTCTGGCGCGGAATGCTTGCCGGCATTCTGGGCGCGCTTTTGGCCACGCTTTTCGCACGTGGCTTTGCCGAGCCGCAGATCGACCTCGCCATCGGCTATGAGGAAAGCCATGCGATGCATCACCCCGGCATGCCGGAGGAAGAGGAACTCGTCAGCCGCGCCACCCAGAAAGGCGCGGGCCTTCTCACCGCACTGGCACTCTACGGCGCGGCGGTAGGCGGCGTATTCTCGCTGGTTTTCGCCTATGGCTATGGCCGTATGGGCCACCTGGGCCCGCGCAGTTTTGCGCTGGTGCTGGCGGCGCTGACTTTCCTGCTGGTCGTAATCGTGCCGGCAATGAAATATCCGCAAACTCCGCCTGCGGTGGGCAAACATGAGACAGTGGCGCTGCGCACGGCCGCCTACTTCGGCATGATCGCCCTTTCGCTGGGCGCCGCCGTGGTCGCAGCGCGGGTGCGCAGGGCGATGGCGCGCCCGGGTCGCGGCTTCGATGCCACCCTTCTTGCTGTCGTGGTCTATCTGGGCGCGGTTGCCCTCGGACAGTTTCTGCTGCCGACGATCAACGAAGTGCCCGCCGATTTCCCCGCCGTCCTCCTCTGGAAGTTCCGAGTGGCATCGATGGGAACGCAACTGGTTCTTTGGGCCACCATCGGACTAGCCTTCGGGCTTTGGGCGGAACGCGTGCTGAAGCGACAGAGCCCAATCTGAATAAGCTTCCGGCGCCCGCTTACCGGGCGCCTTGCTGCCCCGCCATTCCCTGATCCCAACGAAATCACCCCGCCCGCGCGTGCGCAGGCGGTGTGATTTTCGTCGTTCCAATAGGCCCCACACGGCGTTCGCAAGGCGCCACCGCCGGGATTTGCGTTGACATTGGATCCAAAATATCACTTATTGGATCCAATAATTGATCACAGGAGTGGATCCATGGATAGCGCAACCCCGGCTTCGACTGCCGCGATCTGGCCCAAAAACGCATGGTACGTCGCCTGCACGCCGGACGAGATCACGGATGGACCGCTAGGCCGAACCATCTGCGGCGAACGCATGGTGTTCTTTCGTGGCCCGGACGGCCAGCCGACCGCGCTGGAGGACTTCTGCCCCCATCGTGGCGCACCGCTGTCGCTGGGCTTCGTGCGCGAAGGCCGGCTGGTCTGCGGCTATCACGGGCTGGTGATGGATTGTCTGGGCAAGGCGGCGGAAATGCCTGGGCAGAAAGTCGGCGGCTTTCCCGCCGGACGCCGCTTCGCAACGATCGAACGCCATGGCTTCATCTGGGTTTGGCCCGGCGATCCGGATGAGGCCGATGCAACCCGCCTCCACCCGCTGGAATGGGCGGATAGCGCGGAATGGGCATATGGCGGCGGCTATTACCACATCGCCTGCGACTATCGGCTGATGATCGACAACCTGATGGACCTGACGCACGAAACCTACGTCCATTCGAGCAGCATCGGCCAGAAGGAAATCGACGAGGCCCCCGTCCGCACCCGCGCGGATGCGAACGAGGTCGTCACCAGCCGCTTCATGGATGCGATCAAGGCCCCGCCGTTCTGGCGCATGGCGCTGCGCGGCGCCGGCCTGGACGAAGACGCCACGGTCGACCGCTGGCAGCTCTGCCGCTTCACGCTGCCCAGCCACGTGATGATCGAGGTGGGCGTCGCGTTGGAGGGACAGGGCGGCTACGACGCGCCGGAAGCCGTCAAGGCATCCAGCATCGTCGTCGATTTCATCACGCCGGAAACCGAAACCAGCCACCACTACTTCTGGGGCATGGCGCGCCGCTTCGCGGTGGACGATGGGGAACTGACGGACACGATCCGCGAAGGCCAGCGCAAGATTTTCGGAGAAGATCTGGAGATGCTGGAACGGCAGCAGGCCAACCTGCTGCGCTGGCCCGAACGGCGGCTGCTGAAGCTGAACATTGATGCCGGCGGCGCGCGATCGCGCCTGATGATCGATCGTGCCATTGCTGCCGAGTGCGCGGAGCAGGTTTGACAGGCCGCACCCGCGCGCCGAAAGCAAACCATGGACGTTGAAGGGGATTCCCAACCGCAGGGCGGACGCCGGCTGAAGCCGGGCCAGCACGTGATCATCTCGCTGCGGCGGATGATCGCGGAAGGTGCATTCCGCCCCGGCGAGCGGATTGCGGAGATCGCCACGGCCGATGCGCTGGGCGTTTCGCGCATGCCCGTGCGCACCGCCCTGCGTGCATTGGAAGCAGAGGGCCTGGTCGAAAAGCTGGGCGCGCGGGGCTATACCGCGCGGGCAATCACCTCTGCAGACATCAACGGCGCCATCGAAGTGCGCGGCGTTCTGGAAGGCCTGGCCGCACGGCGGCTAGCCCTGCGCGGAATGACCGCGGCGGAGGAAATGCGGTTCGCCGATTGCCTTGCCGAAGGGGAAGCCATCTTCGCGAAAGGCACGCTGGCGCAGGGCGACGTGGACCGGTTCCACGACTACAATCTGGCGTTTCACACCCTTCTCGTGGATGCCAGCGGCAACCCCTCGATCGGGCAGGCACTGGCGCGCAACGACCACTTGCCCTTCGCCTCCGCCGTTGCGCTGACGCTGGAGAACGAACCCGCGGACGAGTTCGCCCACCTTTGCGCCGCGCATCGCGAACATGTGGCCGTGATCGCGGCGATCCGGCGCATGGACGCGGACACGGCCGAGCGCGCGATGCGCGATCATGCGCGCGCCGCTCTGGGCAGCGAACGTCTGTTCCGGCGGTTCCACGGCGAAAGCACCGCCGACGCCTGAGCGTGCTGGTTCGATTGCCTTAATTCGGGCATTCTCCACCGATGGTCGCGCCGATTCCCAAGCCTGCGGACGCCCTTCGCAACCTGCTGGTGCGGCAAGTCCGCGCGGTCTTCAACGACCGCTCGAAGGGCGAGGCGCCGGTCCTCCCTTCCGCCGACGCCCTGTTCCCGCCGGACAGCCCCATCCGCATGGTCCACGCCGATGTGGTGGCAATGATGGTGGGCGGGATGCGCGCGCTCCTGCTGCAGATGCTGCATCCCGTGGCGCTTCAGGGCGTGCTGGACCATTCGGATTTCCGGCACGACGTCGAAGGCCGCCTGCGCCGCACCGCAAGGTTCATTGCCACCACCACTTACGCCCACCGGGACGAGGCGCTGAAAGCCATCGCCACCGTCAACGCCATTCATACCCGAATCAGCGGAACGATGCCCGACGGCCGGCCCTATTCCGCAACCGATCCGCGCGTTCTGGCCTGGGTCCACGTTGCCGAGGCGACCAGCTTTCTGGAAGCCTATCTGGCCTATGCCGATCCCGACATGCCGGCGGCCGATCAGGATCGCTATTTCGAGCAGAGCGCCACGGTCGCCGAATTGCTTGGCTGTGCGCCGGTGCCGCGCAGCCGGGCCGAGGCGGTGGCGCTCATCGCCGACATGCGCGAGGAACTGGCCGGAAGCCCTGCCGCGCGCGAAGTCGCCGCATTCCTGCTGGAAGGAGAGCCGGGCCGACGTCCCGGCACGGTGCTGCAGACCCTGGGCACCGCAGCCGTCGATCTGCTGCCGCCCTTTGCGCGGACGATGCTGGGCATCGGCCGCCCCGGCCTTGTCGCCCTGCCCGTGCGCGCCGGCACCCGCGCCATGGCCGCCACGATACGCTGGGCCTTTGCCGGAAAGCGCTGACGCGCGATGATCAGCCCGGCAGGCAGGACGTCTGCCGCAATGCCTCACCCAGCGCGAGTGCCGCCGAAGTGGCAAGGTTCATCGAACGCACTTGCGGCCGCATCGGAATGCGCACCCGCTCCGCGCAGGCGTCGGACACGAAAGCCGGCACGCCCATGCTTTCCTTGCCGAACAGCAGGACGTCATCGGCCCTGTACTGGAAATCGTAGGCCGACCGGTCGGTCTTGGTGGTGAACAGCACCAGCCTTTGCGTTCCGATGGATGCTCTGAACGCATCGAAATCGGGGTGACGCACGATCGTGACGTGGTCGATATAGTCCATCGCGGTTCGGCGCACGCGGCGATCGTCCCATTCGAACCCCATCGGTTCGATCAGGTCTACGATGGCGCCCATGCAGGCGGCGAGGCGAAGGACGGCGCCGACGTTTCCAGCGATTTCCGGTTCGAAGAGAGCGATACGCATTCGCGCCAATTGGCGGCCCCAGACGAACCACGCAAGCCTGCCATGCCGCTTCGCCGCTTGCGCAGGGATCGCAGTTGCCGATCGCCGCAACGGAACAATCGTTACATTATCCTCGCCAATTCACCCGAAATCGCGTTCCGGAACGGTAGTGAAATGAGCACGATAAATGCTTTTTATCCATCATATCGGCGATCATTGCGGCGGCCCATTTGACGCCAGGTTTGTCACAAGAGATACATACATCCGTTCTAGACGCGCCACCACCCACCACTCAGCTTGAGGTTTCGATTGATGCGCAAGGCCGCCCCCGCTCTTATCGCCCTGACCATTGCCTTGGCTGCCACACCCGCCATCGCGGCGGAGCCTGCCACGCTGGTTCGGCTCGATGACCAGACCGTGGAACTTTCGCGGACGGATACCGGCCCGGCCGCCGTGTGGATCAGCGCCGATACCGTGCTGGACAAGGGCGACCAGCGCTTCGCCACCGCCAGTACGGACGCCAGGCTCAAGCTGCCGATCCCGGTCAGCGAACGCCGCTACGTCATCCTTCAGGGCAAGAACGGGAAGACCACCGTCGTCGCAGAGCGCGTGCTGCCGCTTCAGCAGGGCAGCAACTTCCGCGATATCGGCGGCTATGCCACCAAGGACGGCCATACCGTGAAGTGGGACAAGGCCTTCCGGTCCGGCGCGATGCCGCTGTTGACCGAGGCCGACTATGCCCTGCTGGGCCAGCTCCATCTCGGCGCGGTGGTCGATCTGCGCTCCATCGAGGAACGCGAAGTCGCGCCCGACCAGTTGGACGACCGCACCGGCGCGCTGTTCCTTGCCAACGACTATTCGCTGAAGCCGCTGTTCGCCAAGATGGCCAAGAGCGGCGGCAAGAACATGTACCAAGGCATGGAAGTGATGCTGGTTCCGCAGTTCCGCGCACTGTTCAACCGCCTTCTCGCGAACGAGGGTGCGGTGGTCTACCACTGTTCGGCCGGGCAGGATCGCACCGGCATCGCCACGGCCTTGATCTACGACGTGCTGGGCGTCGACCGCGAGACCATCATCAAGGACTATCACCGGTCCACCGAACTGCGCCGCCCGCAGTGGGAAATGCCCAAGGTCGACCCGGCCGACTTTCCGAACAACCCGATCCTGAAATACTACGCCGCCCGCGCCGACGGCCAGCCGCCCAAGGCCGAGCCGCTCTACACGCCCAGTGGTGCATCGAACCTCGCGCAGTTCCTCACTTATCTCGATCAGCAGTACGGCGGATCGGAAGGCTACCTGAAGCAGAAGGTGGGCCTGACCGACGCGGACTTCGCCAAGCTGCGCAAGATCATGCTGGACTGATCGCCCCGCCTGCACAGACATCGCAAAGACCGGCGGGCGGGCGCTTCCCTGCCCGCCGGCGCGCCGTGCCCTTCCGTATCAACGCAAGTTCTCGACCAGAAAGTCCACGAACACGCGCACGCGGCGCGGGACGTTCGCACCGCCCACGAACACCGCGTGGATGGGCTCGACATCGCCCGGGTTGTATTCCTCCAGCAATGGAACGAGCCCGCCGGCGGCCAGTTCGGATGCCACGCTGAACGCGCCGACGCGGGTGACGCCCACGCCATTGGCGGCAAGCTGGCCCAGCGTTTCGCCGTTGTTCGCCTCGATATTGCCCTTCACGCAAAGCGCGAAGTCCTGACCGTCACGGCGGAACGGCCATGTCGGTTCGGCGCGGCGAAAATTGAAGTTCAGGCAATTGTGCCCGTGCAGGTCCTCCGGCGCGCGCGGCGTGCCGTGGCGGGCGAGATAATCGGGCGAGGCGACGATCACCCTGCCCGTCTCCCCGATCTTCCGCGCGGTCAGCGCGCTATCCGCCAAGGGGCCGAAGCGAACCGCGACATCGGCCTGACCACCCGCCACGTCCACCAGCGCATCGGTCAGCGCGATGTCGACAAGGATATGCGGATAGCGCCGGGCGAACGCGCCCAGCAGCGGGACGACGCAGAGCCGGCCGTGTGAGAGTGCCGCACTCACCCGCAACCGGCCGCGCGGTGCGCCCTGATCCGCGATCTCCTGTTCCGCGTCGTCCAGATCGGAGAGAATGCGCCGCGCCGCCTGCAGGTAGGCCTGCCCTTCCGCCGTCAGCGTCAGCGTGCGGGTGGAGCGCAGCAGCAGCCGGACGCCCAGCCGCGCCTCGATCCGGTCGATCGTGCGGCTGACGCCCGAAGGAGTCAGGTCCAACAGCCGCCCGGCCGCCGAAAAGCTGCCCGTATCGGCAACCGTCGCGAATATCTCCAGCGCCCGCGCCCGGTCTGCCCCCAGCGTCACTTTTGCATCCATGTCAAAAATCCTTCGCCACCAAGGGCGCTTCTGCCGCCGACATCCGTAATCCATTTATGCGCCTGAATATGAATTCGCGAATGGAAATTGGCGAACGCAAATCTGAAGGATCGTGCAATGGAATATCGGCAGCTTGGCGCATCCGGCCTGCGGGTACCCGCCCTCAGTTTCGGCACCGGCACTTTCGGTGGCAGAGGCCCGCTGTTCAGCGCCTGGGGGCAAAGCGACGCGCGCGACGCGCGGCGGCTGATCGACATCTGCCTTGAGGCCGGCGTCACCCTGTTCGACACGGCGGACGTCTATTCGAACGGCGCTTCGGAAGAAATCCTGGGCGATGCGATCAAGGGCCGGCGCGACGCGGTGCTGATCTCCACCAAGACCGGGTTGCCGATGGGCGATGGTCCGGCCGACTGGGGCGCATCCCGCGCGCGGCTGGTCCGCGCCGTGGAGGACGCTCTGCGCCGCCTTGCCACCGATCATATCGACCTGCTGCAGCTCCACGCCTTCGATGCCTCCACGCCGGTGGACGAACTGATGGAGGCGCTGGCTGGCCTGATCGACGCGGGCAAGCTGCGCTATGCCGGCGTGTCCAACTATCCCGGCTGGCAGCTGATGAAGGCACAGGCCCATGCCAGCCAGCACGGACTGCCGCGCTTCGTGGCGCATCAGGTCTACTATTCGCTGATCGGCCGCGCCTATGAGCAGGATCTGATGCCGCTGGGCGCGGACCAGGGCATCGGCGCGCTGGTCTGGAGCCCGCTCGGCTGGGGCCGTCTGACCGGCAAGATCGGCCGCGACCGGCCCATCCCGGACGGCAGCCGCCTGCACGAAACCGAACAGTTCGCGCCCCCGGTCGAACAGGAGCACCTCTACCGCGTGATCGACGCGATCGAGACGATCGCCGCCGAAACCGGCAAGACCGTGCCGCAGATCGCGATCAACTGGCTGTTGCAGCGCCCCACCGTCTCCTCCGTCATCATCGGCGCGCGTAACGAGGAGCAATTGCGCCAGAATCTGGGCGCGGTCGGCTGGTCGCTCTCGGCCGAACAGATCGCCGCGCTGGATGCGGCAAGCGACGTGCTGCCGCCCTACCCCCACACCCCCTACCGGCAGCAGGAGGGCTTTGCCCGCCTGAACCCGCCGCTGGTTTGAACGGACATCTTGCCATGAAGCTCAACCCCGGCCTGCTGGCCCTCGCGCTTGGCGCGTTCGGCATCGGCGTTACCGAATTCGCCCCGATGGGCCTGCTGCCCGTCATCGCCGAAGGCACCGGCGTCTCCATCCCCGTCGCCGGGCTGCTGATCAGCGCCTATGCACTGGGCGTGATGATCGGCGCTCCGTTGATGACGCTGACCACCGGCCGCGTGCCGCGCCGCACCTTGCTGGTGGCGCTGACCGGCATCTTCACGCTCGGCAACCTGATGGCGGCGATCTCCACCAGCTATTCGATGCTGCTGGTGGCGCGCATCGTCACCTCGCTCAACCACGGTGCTTTCTTCGGCGTCGGCTCGGTCGTCGCGGCCAGTCTGGTGCCGCCGCAGAAGCGCGCGGGCGCCGTCGCGGCGATGTTCATGGGGCTTACCATCGCCAATGTCGTCGGCGTGCCGCTGGCGACCTGGGCGGGCGAGCACATGGGCTGGCGCGCGGCCTTCTGGGGAACCGCCGGGCTTGGCGTTATCACGATGGCGGCGCTGTGGCTGACGCTTCCAAAGCTTCCCGCGCCGGCCGGTGGCGACGCGATTGCCGAACTGCGCGTGCTGACGCGCGGCCGCGTGCTGGGCGCGCTGGGCCTGACCGTCATCGGATCGAGCGCGATGTTCACCGTGTTCACCTATATCACGCCGATCCTGCGCGAAGTGACCCATGCCTCGCTGGGATATGTTACCGCGATGCTGGTCACCTATGGCCTCGGCCTTACCGTGGGCAACTGGCTGGGCGGGCGCTTTGCGGACCGGTCGGTAGACCGCACGCTGATCGCCGCGCTGGGGTCGCTCGCCGTGATCCTTGTCGCCTTCGCGCTGCTGATGCCGCTGGCCGCGCCGGCGGCGATCCTGATCTTCCTGTGGGGCGTGGCGAGTTTCGCGCTGGTGCCGCCGCTTCAGGTTCGGGTGATGACCGCCGCCGCCGATGCCCCCAACCTCGCCTCGTCCGTGAACATCGGTGCCTTCAATCTCGGCAACGCCATCGGCGCGGCACTGGGCGGCGGCGTGATCGCAGCCGGCCTTGGCTATCCGACAGTGGCGCTGGCGGGCGCGGCAACCTCCACGATCGGGCTGGTCATCGTCCTCCTCGTCGCGCGCGGCGGCGCGACGGCGCGCGTCGCCCCGGCCTAAGGCCCTCTACCTCCAGCGATGTTTCTTGCCCCGCTTTCGGATTGCAGCCGGCAGCGGGGCAAGGCAGCATGGCGGGCGGAGCAGAGGAGACCGGAATGGCGCGCGTAAGAGTCGCAGGATTTTCGATATCGCTGGACGGTTTCGGCGCAGGCCCGGAACAGAGCCTGCAGGATCCGCTGGGCAAGCGCGGGACCGAATTGCACGGCTGGATCTACGGAACCCGGACCTTCAAGGCCATGATCGGTGAAAGCGGCGGGTCCGACGGCGTGGACGAAAGCTTTGCCCGCCGTTCGATGGAAGGCTTCGGCGCCTTCATCCTGGGCCGCAACATGTTCGGCCCGTCACGCGGCGAATGGCCGGACGATGGCTGGAAAGGCTGGTGGGGAGACAATCCCCCCTATCACGCGCCGACCTTCATCCTGACGCACCACCCCCGTGACCCGATCGTGATGGAAGGCGGCACCACGTTCCACTTCGTCACCGACGGCATCCATGCCGCGCTGGAGCGTGCCCGCGAAGCCGCCGGCACGCTGGACGTAAAGATCGGCGGCGGCGTCTCGACCGTTCGCCAGTATCTGCAGGCCGGCCTGATCGACGACCTGCACCTTGCGCTCTCGCCCGTCCTCCTGGGACAGGGCGAGGCGCTATTCGAAGGGCTGGACCTTCCCGCGCTGGGCTACCGCGTGACGCAATCCACCGCCACCGACCTCGCGACCCATATCGTGCTCGGCCGCGAGGACAGGGCGTAGCGACGTCAGCCCTCTGCGGCGACGACTTCCATGCCCAGCGGCGCGCCGCCGGCAGCAATCGCCAGCAACAGGTCGACGTTAGGATGCGCGCCGGGGCGGTTGCGTGCGTCCTCGGTGTGTTCGCAGAATATCTCCAGACCGTGTTCGGCAGCCTTCGCGTCCAGCACTCCGAAGCACTGCTTCAGGTACTGGTAGACCGCCAGCGATCCCTGCTTGCCCGGCTTGTTTTCGATCCCGGCCACCACCGTGCCCGCTTCATCGACAAGGTCGAGGCGCTGCACGCCGTCGATCGACGGCAGCTTCTGAAGAGTGTCCTTGAAAGTCGTGCCCGGTTGGATCGTTGCCAGCATTTTTCGAATAGTCCCGTATCAATTGCGCGCGGCCCCTAACACCTTCCACCGCCGTCCGCCATGCGGTGCGGGACGGAGATGAACCGTCACGACGAAACGCCGATGCCAAGGCGCGCCAGCACCCAGTCGGCGCGGGCCGGCACCGGCATCCGGGGCACCGGTTCGACGCAATATCCCAGTCGCTCGCAAGCCCGGACGAGCCTTTCATACTCGGCAACAGCCTCGTCGAAGCCATGGAGACGGTCTCCGTCATTGCGGAAGATTTCCGGCCAGGGCGGCGTCATGAAAACGCGGCGGTGATAGCGTTCGGCTCCGCAGGTGTGTGCGGCAGGGATGCCGGCGGCATGTTCCAGCGCCACCGCCGCATCGATCAGCCCGCGATCGAAGAACACCGTGCCCGGCAGACCCGCCGCCTGCCTGCGGTCCTCCAACGCCATCGCGACCGCGCGCCGGGCGAATGCGGTGGGATCGATCCACGGCAAGGCCGCGCCGCCGGTCAACCGCTCCTGCGCAACGATCCGGCGCCCAGGCTCCGCCACCACTGCGAAGCCGCGCCGTTCCAGTTCGCCAAGCAGGGTCGACTTGCCGCCGCCGGAGCAGCCGGAAAGCACTACAAAACGGTCCATTACACCTCTTTGTGATCATAGCGGCAGCACTCGGACGGGATTTTCCCTTCATTCCGACGCAAAACGGTTCGGCTTCCTACCCAAGCGGATAATTGACGACCGGGCGCGAAAACGCGAGATCGAACCGCCCATGGAGGATGGACATGAAGGTCTACACGCTCAAGTTTCTGGAAGACGGCATCGGCCTTGCCAAGCGCCTCGAGTTTTCGGCTCCCGACATCGCCGGCGCCCTGATCATCGCCCATCAGCAGGCGGCTCGTCGCAGCGCGGAGCTTTGGGAAGGCGCAAGGAAGCTCTGCACCATCCGGCGCGTGGCCCAGAATCTGGAAATTACCGGACTGGCCTGATCGCGGACAGACAAGACCCATGAGCCCGCGGGGCGGTGATCTTGCCGCCTTGGCGTTTCCAGCCTTGGCATCATGGGTTAGTCTCGGGCGTCCACACCGCGCCGCGGAGGCCCCATGAGCACGATCGAGACGCGCGAATACCAGATGTTTCCGGTCCTGTCGGCAAGCGAGCTGTCTCTCGCCCGGCACTTCGCCAGCGGGCCGGAGCGCCGCTTCGCCGCCGGAGAGACCGTCTACGCCATCGGCGATACGCAGGCGCCGACCTGGCTGGTGCTGGAAGGCGCGATCGAAGTGCAGCGGCGCGACGGGCTCAACCGGGCTGCACGGATCACCACCCACGGCCCCGGCCAGTTCAGCGGGGAAATCAATCAGTTGTCCGGCCGCCCGACGATCGCCGGCGGAACCGCCGGACCGGACGGCTGCACCGCCGTGCCGATCGACGACGTTCATTTGCGCGCGCTCATGATCGGTTCGGCGGAACTCGGCGAAAAGGTCATGCGCGCGCTGATCCTGCGCCGGGTCGGCCTGATCGAGGAAGGCGGCGCCGGCCCGATCATCATCGGCATTCCGCAAAGCGCGGAAGTGCTGCGCCTGCAGGAATTCCTCCGCCGCAGCGGCTACCCCTCGCTGGTTCTGGATGCGACCCGGGACGAGGAAGGCAAGGCCATGGTCGAACGCCTCGGCGTGGGGCCATCGGAATATCCGCTGGTGGTCTGCCCCAGCGGATCGATCCTGCGCGCACCGCACGAGGAGGATCTGGCCGCCTGCCTTGGCCTGACCTCGCACATCGATTCGGACGTGCTGCACGACGTTGCGATCGTCGGCGCGGGGCCGGCGGGGCTGGCCGCAGCGGTCTATGCCGCGTCGGAAGGGCTTTCCGTGGTCGTGCTCGATTCGCGCAGCATGGGCGGACAGGCCGGTGCTTCTGCGCGGATCGAGAACTATCTGGGCTTCCCCACCGGCATCTCAGGCCACGCACTCGCCGGCCGCGCGTTCAACCAGGCGCTGAAGTTCGGCGCCCGGATCGCCATTCCCGTCTCTGTCGAAGCGCTGATGCCGGAAGAGGAGAACTTGCGCATCACCATGTCCGCAGGGCGCTGCGTGAAGGCGCGAACCGTGGTGGTCGCATCCGGCGCGCGTTATCGCCGGCTTCCCATCCAGGGCCTCGAACGCTTCGAAGGCACGGGCATCTCCTACTGGGTCTCTCCCATAGAGGCCCGGATTTGCGCGGGTGAGGAAGTGGCGCTGGTCGGCGGCGGCAACTCCGCCGGGCAGGCCGTGGTCTATCTGGCGCCGCAAGTGAAGCGCCTGCATCTGATCGTGCGGCGGCCACTGGAACAGACGATGTCGCGTTACCTGATAGAGCGGATTGCCGAACTGCCGAACGTGGAAATCCACGTGGGCGCGGAAGTCATCGCGGTGGACGGGCAGGAGGACGGCACGCTGGCCACCATCGACATCCGCTGCGGCGACGGCGTGGTCCGCCAGCGCGACTTGCGCCACATGTTCCTGTTCATCGGCGCCGATCCCAATTCGGACTGGCTTCCGGCCGAGGTCGAGAAGGATGGGAACGGCTTCGTCGTCACCGGCGCCGCGCAGCCGCTGGAAACCGCCATGCCCGGCGTCTTCGCGATCGGCGACGTGCGCGCCGGATCCACCAAGCGCGTTGCCGCCGCCGTCGGCGAAGGCGCGGCGGTCGTCTCGCAGATCCATGCCCTCCTTGCCCGAAAGGCCGTGCCATGAGCTCCTGCCCGCACAGTTCGACGATCAACACGGTCACGCCCAGCGCGCGCGGCTGTGAGGAGTGCCTGAAGACGGGCAGCTTCTGGGTCCATCTGCGCCTGTGCCGCAGCTGCGGCCATGTCGGCTGTTGCGACGATTCCCCGAACCGCCACGCCAGCGCCCATTTCCATGCGACGCACCACCCCATCATCGAGGGCTATGATCCGCCCGAAGGCTGGGGCTGGTGCTATGTGGATCGGGTGGAGGTAGACCTGCCGGACCAGACGCCGCAGCTTGGACCGATTCCCCGGTTCTTCTAGGCCCTCTTCCCTCCGCGCGAATCCATCACCATCTTCGCGCCAAGGAGAACAGTTCATGCCCACCTACCAGAAGTCCGCCGAAGCGATCGCGCGCCTGACGCCGGAACAGTTCCACGTCACCCAGCACAGCGGCACCGAACGGCCCGGCAGCGGAGAATATCTCTACAACAAGAAGCCGGGCATCTACGTCGACATCGTTTCGGGCGAACCCCTTTTCGCCTCTTCCGACAAGTACGAATCCGGTTGCGGCTGGCCCAGCTTTACTCGGCCGATCGAGCCGGCCAACGTGAACAACCTGGTGGACCACACCCACGGCATGACCCGCACCGAAGTGCGTTCCGCCCACGGCGACAGCCACCTTGGCCACGTGTTCGAGGATGGCCCGCTCGATCGTGGCGGCCTGCGCTATTGCATCAATTCGGCCTCGCTCCGCTTCGTCCCGCGCGAAGAGATGGAGGACCAGGGCTACGGCGCCTATCTCGATCAGGTCGAAGACATCGGCTGATCGGAACACCGAATGCGACCGCCGTTCGCCGCGGCGGTCGCGGCAGGCGTGCAAAGGTCATGGATATCCTGTGCCGACCTTGGGATTCTTCCCGATTCCCTCACGTGAAGAATTCTGGAAAGCCATCCAGGCAGAACCTTTTCTGCATGATCGCATCGGCGAAAATCCGGGCGTTCCCCCTCGCCGCGACGTGAACGGCGTGCCGATGCGACAAGCTCGGATGCATGATGATGGCAGATCGGCCCTATCTGGAACGCCGCGCCCGTAATCGGGTGATCAGCATCGTGTTCGCCTGCGCGTCCTTGACGGGGCTGCTGGCCAGCGGATGCTCCGGGCCGAAAGACCAGACGAAAACGCCCGAGCACAAGGAAACCGCGACAGCCGCAGCCAGCGATGCAGCGCCGACATACGAACTGGGCCTGCCGCCCGACATGCGCAAACTGGTGGACATCAAGTTCACCGGCGACTTCGATGCGCTGATCGCCCGGCGCCTCATTCGCGTGGGCGTGCCGTTCAACCGCACCTTCTACTTCATCGACAAGGGCGTGCAGCGCGGCCTGTCTTACGAATATCTCACCATGCTGGAGCAAGAGCTCAACAAGCGGCAACCTCCCGGATCGCTGAAAATCCACGTCGTGCCGATCCCAATGCCACGCGACGCCCTGCTGCCTGCCCTGCGCGACGGCCGCGTGGACATGGTGATCGCGCAATTGACGATCACGCCCGAACGCCAGAGCCTGATCGATTTCACCAACCCCACGCGCACCGGCATTTCGGAAGTCCTCATTACCGGACCGGGCGCTGCGCCGGTTCACTCCACCGATGACCTCGCCGGGAAGACCATCTTCGTTCGCAAGAGTTCCAGTTATTATGCCAGCCTGCAGACACTCAACGCCGCGCTGAAGGGCGCGGGCAAGAAGCCTGTCGATATCCGCGCAGCGCCGGAATCGCTTGAAGACGACGACCTGCTGGAAATGGTGAACGCCGGGCTGATCCCGGCGACGGTCGTGGACGACTACCTTGCGCGGTTCTGGAAGTCGGTCTTCCCCAATATCCAGATCCATGATGACATCGCCGTGCGCCGCAATGGATCGCTGGCGGTGGCGATCCGCAAGAATTCGCCGCAGATGATGGCGAACCTCAATCAGTTCATCGAAACAAAGGGCCTCAATTCCGCGATCGGCCGGGTTCTCCAGAAGAAGTACCTGCAGAACACGAACTATGTGAAAGACGCCTCTTCAGATGCGGAGCGTCAGAAGTTCCTGAACCTTGCGGCACTGTTCCGCCGTTACGGCGGGGAGTACGATTTCGACTATCTGCTGATGGCCGCGCAAGGCTATCAGGAATCCCGGCTGGACAACAATGCGCACAGTCCGGTCGGCGCAGTCGGCATCATGCAGCTCATGCCGAAAACCGGCGAAACGCAAAAAGTCGGCGACATTCGCCAAGTGGAACCGAACATCCATGCCGGCGTGAAATACATGCGCTTCCTGCGTGACCGCTATTTCGAAAAGGAGCCGATGGATCCGCTGAACAAGGCGCTATTCACCTTCGCCGCCTACAACGCCGGCGCCGCCCGGATCGCACAGCTGCGCGCGATCGCCAAGGAACGCGGCCTGAATCCGAACATCTGGTTCGGCAATGTCGAACGTATCGCCATGGAAAAGATCGGATCGGAAACGACCACGTACGTCAGCAATATCTACAAGTATTACGTCGCCTACAGCCTGATCCAGGAAGCGCGGGAGCAAAAGGCAGCGGGCAAGGCCAGCATCACGGGTCACGCCACCGGAACATAGAGCGCGCGCGCCCGTAAAGGCAGGGAACGTTGTCTGCAGTGGATGGTTGTTTCCGGGCATGAGGTCCGTCATTCTTTCGAGCAGCCCTTTCCCGATGTCGTCGCCGCGGATGGCACGTAGGCCGTCGCATCCGTTGCAGGGCTGAGCAGGAGCCTTCGGATGTTGCGATCGTTTCCCGAAGGCTCGGCGGAAGGCAGCGCGGTTTGGCTGGATCTTCTATCGCCCGACGACGACGAGAAACGGGCGATCGAACAGCGCTTCGGCATCCGCATTCCCGATCTGGCCGCGCTGCGCGAGATTGAATCCTCCAGCCGCCTGCGCGTCGACGGCCAGATTCTCTACATGAGCGCGCCGTTGATCGGCGGCATCAACACCGGACACTGGCAACTGGCACCGGCGGGCTTCATCCTTACCCCCGATGTCCTGGTGACCGTGCACTATGCGGAGCTCTTGCCGTTCGACTCCGTTGCGAACGCCGTCCGCAATGCGCCCGATCTCACGCCGGGCTCTGCACTTGCGTCCTTGCTGGAAGACATCGTGGACCGCGACGCAGACCACCTGGAACACGCTTCGGAAATGGTCTCCCAGGCATCGCAGGCGCTGTTCTTCGAAGAGACGTTCCGATCCCGCCTAGGCAAGGAGACCCGCAAGATTCGCGAGATCATGCGCAACATGGGCCAGGCCAGCGATCGCGCCTCCCGCGTGCGCTACACGTTCCTGAGCATCGGCCGCATGGTGAGTTTCGTCCTCGATCGCTGCACGCCGGAACTCGATCAGGCTCTGCGGGATCGGCTAGAGGCCGTCCAGCACGACATAGCCTCGCTCGACGAGTTCGAGACGAGCCTGGGCGGCCGGATCCAACTGCTACAGGACGCGGCGACCGCCTTCATCAGCATCGAGCAGAACGACGTGGTCAAAGTGCTGACGGTCGCCTCGGTTGTGGGAATACCGCCGGTTTTGGTGGTCGGCGTCTACGGCATGAACTTTCATGTCATGCCCGAACTGGCCTGGCCGCTGGGCTATCCCTTCGCGCTCATTCTCTGCCTGCTCTCCGCCCTTGTCCCCTACTTGTGGTTCAAATGGCGGGACTGGATCTGAGCGGGCCCGATTGCGGCACCTGAGCCGATGCCTATCATGTTTCGGGAAACCGACGTGATTTTTGGGAAACTGGCTGGGGCGGCAGGATTCGTAATTTCGCAACAACTATTTGAAATGTTATTTGCACCAGAAAATATAGTGAAAACCTTACCAACATTAAATCCAATATAATTGTGACCGTTGGTGGGATTCACTGAGAAACTATGAAACTTGTCTTAGGTTAAGTCAAGCTGTTCAGATGTGGTGCCGGTTTTTTGATTTTTTGGGTCTCTGAGCGGCGATTTTTACGCATGGCGTGGAGATTCTCCAGGGTTGCCGCCTTGAAGGCACCGTCCAGCCGCCCCGTGCCTGGGCACGGCCGCGCTCTATTTCGCTGACGCTCAACCGAGCCGCCTGCGGCGTCTCGTCGGCATAGCCGTTTCGATCGCTGGCGGGGCGGGACGCTGTCCGCGTCCCGTCAGCGGTCTCCGCGCCTGTGGCGCGTCGGCGTGTGCCTCGGCTCCAGGGTGACGGGGGGCGTCACGGCCCCTTAGCCCCGCCATGGCGAGCCGCAACCTGGGCGGAGCCCAGGTCCTCCACCCTGTTCCGGCCTTTCGGTGCACCCCGCCATCTGAGGCGAGGCTTTTGGTCCGCTCCTGCCGCCCCCCGCCACCCCGGCGCCGGTCAATGGCGGTTGAGGAAAGGAACAGGAGAAATGGAAAGGACCAATCGCCAGAGCCTCTATGGAGAGGTCACGTCGCGCATCATTGCCGAGCTCGAAGAGGGGCGGCTCCCTTGGGTGCAACCCTGGGACAGTGCGCGGTGCCCCTGCCTGATGCCGCATAATGCGGTTTCCGGAAGGGTCTATTCCGGGATTAATATTCTGATCCTGTGGTGTGAGGCAGTGGAACGCCGGTTCGCTTCGCAGCGCTGGCTTACCTTTAAACAGGCCCTGGCGGCAGGCGGTCATGTGCGGCGCGGCGAGAAGGGTACGGTCATCTGCTATGCGGATCGCTTCACCCCGAAGGGTGAGACCGAGCAGGCACAGTGCGAGGATCGCGAGGCGCGCACGATTGCGTTCCTGAAGCGCTTTGTCGTGTTCAACCTCGATCAGATCGAGGGGCTGCCGGAGCAGTATGCGGAGGAACCGGTGGTTCCCGATCCGGTGATGGCAATTGCCGAGGTGGATCGGATCATCGCAGCCACCGGCGCGGATTTCCGGATCGGCGGGGACGAGGCTTTCTATGCCCCCAAGCTGGACTACGTGCAGGTGCCCCCACAGGCGGCTTTCCATGAGCCGGTGAACTGGTTCCGGACGGCACTTCATGAACTTGGTCATTGGAGTGGCGGAAAGGGCCGATTGGATCGCGATCACACCGGCAAGTACGGTACGGCATCGTATGCAAAGGAAGAGCTGATTGCCGAGATGACCTCGGCCTTTGCCTGTGCATCGCTGGGTATCCAGCCCACGGTGCGGCACAGCGATTACATTGGCTCATGGCTTGAAGTGCTCCGCGCCGACGAGAAGGCGATCTTCCGGGCGGCCAGTGCAGCCAGCAAGGCAGCCGATTACCTCCTCGCCTTCGGGGAGGAAGCAGCATGAGGTGGTATCTCTATCTGCTGCAGCAGCGCTTCCACGAGGCATTCCTGCGTAATGCCTTCCCCGAGTACGAGCAGCCGGAACTGCGGCGTCTGGCCCGCGCGATCTACTCGCTTCCGTACCTGCCCAATCGGGCCTTCTGCCTCTGGCGCTTCGAAGGTCTCCGCTTTGAGCAGATCGCCGAGCGTATGGGCATCAGTGTTCGCCGGGTGGAGAAAGAGCTTGGCTGCGCGATGGGCATGATCGTGCGCTCGCGGGATCGGCAGGAGCGCAAGGGCTGGTAAGGAACCGGGGCGCGTCCGCTGCGGCGGACGCGCCTCGGCCTTGTTTCAGGCGTGACGATTTTTCAGGCTTGCGGCGGGAAGTCGTCGACCAGGTACGAGATCGGACTATTCATCCATTCGGTAATGGCGCTTTCGCGCCAACCGCAGCAGCGCTCGGCAATGCGAACCTGTCTCGGGAAAGTGCCCGACTGGATCTTGCGGTAGAGAGTTGCGCGGGACAGGCCCGTGCGTTCGAGAACGATATTCAGGCGCAGGAAACGGTCGTGGGGCGTCATGTTCATTGGCGTTGTCCTTTCCTGTTCGTGAGGTGGACTGGCCGGCCATGAGCAAGATTGGGCCAATTCGAGCAGGGCGCAAGTACCCGAAACGCCCGTAAAGCGGGGGAATTCCTTCAATCGGACGCCCTGGGACGACTGAGGTCGACTGGGGACGACAAAATAATTTTGTCGCAGGATGCACACATCCTCCGGCTGTGTCCCAAGCCGTCTCAGCCCGCGTCTCGCACGCGAGCCTCAACCATCTCATGAGCCCGAATCGCGTCAGACCTCGACGACGATCACGCCGCGCCTCCGTCTGGAATGTCAGCGCCGCAATGGTGCTATCAGGATCGCACTGCCCGCTGCCGCGACCGCGCGTGGCCGGTGACCTGGCACACATGACCGAGCAGCGCGGCAACCAGCGCCCGAACCTCATCGGGCGTGAAGCCGCCATCGTCGGGATGCTTGCCGTCCATCAGATTGCGGCGATTCCATTTCCAGTAAGGCGCCAGCACCTGCATCAGCCGCGCCGTCTCCGGGCAATCGTACCCGAATGCGGTCATGTTGGCGTAGGCTAGCGACCTGTCGACATGCAGGCTGATGTACCGGGCACACCAGCTGTCCGGAAAGCCGACATCGAGCAGATGCGAGGACAGTGCGAGCTGCACGACGATCCCGGTCGAATAGAGAAAGTCCGGCCAGTCGAATGGCGCGTCCGGTGACAGCATGGCCGCGAACTGTTCGGCTCGCTTGTAGCGGTCACGACTGAGGCTGCGGCCTTGCTTGGTGCGCAGCAATCGCACTGGTTCGGCGTCGTAGATTTTCCAGAGCGCGGCGAGCGCGGAATTATCGTGGGGCAAGGAGTTGAGCGCCGCAGAGACAGCGGCGATTTCATCGGGTGAAGCAGCAGGAACAAGAACGTCCATTGGCACCTCCGGGTCCGCATCAGGGCGGGTTGGCGGAAGCCTTCGGGACAACCTGCGGACCAGTCCCGAACTCCCGCACGCTAACGCGCGGGAGCCGCCGGAGCTGGTAACATGCAAGTGACATGCGCCGCCGCCTTTAACCCGAAGGTTTGGACATACGCGTCGGCACCCCGGAAAACTGTGTTTTCCGAGCTTGATTCACTTGCGGGATTACCAGTCCCGGCGCTGCCCTTTGCACAGCGCCTTGGCAGGATAACAGACGGGAATCCTTAGGCCAAGTTCTGACTGGATCGGGCCGGTCCAGTGGCGCTCGGACGGTAGTTACAGCGATCTTCCGATGCTGCGCTCCGCCTAGAGGTGAAAACGCAGTCTGCGCCTGTGCGAATGCGAACCGCGATAAGGCTCGCAGGCAATTCCATCGCCATCGGCATCAAGCTGCGGACGATAGCCGGGCTCGTCCACGTAGAGCGGCGCTGCGCCGGCTGCTCTCGCCTCATCGCAGTTAGCATAGTAGGCCCACGACTTCGGCGAGGAGGCTGAGCCGGAAGAGGGCAGCAATTGCTGGACCGCTTGCAGCGGTTCATCACCCTGGGTGCTGAGGTAGCCCACGCCGCCGCCCACAATCGCTGCGAGGCCGAGCCACGTTGCGGTCCGGCGGGTTTGCGACTGTCGCTTGCGCGGCGCAGGGCGTTTCCTGAACTGTCTGCCGTGCTGAAGCGGCAGCGCCCGAAATCGCCTCCTGTTGGACATCGCTTCCCCGCCCCCGTTTGCCCAACCCGGGCTGCGTGTTCGTGGGCCTTGGCCCCGCGAACACGCCGGTTGTGCCTTCAACAGTCTAAACGATCGCTAAAGGCCCGCATGCCGCGCCTTCGCCACAGCGTCAGTGCCTGATCGCGATCTTCGCCGCGCAGCTTCGCCGCTGCTTCGACGAGCAGACCGAGGATCACTGCGCGGTCATCCCCGGTCAGTTCGACCAGTTCGGCCTTCGCGATCAGCCCGCCCAGTTCGATGAGCTGGCGGGTGCGTTCGCGCCGCTTCACTTGCCACGCGCGGGCATCATGCCGCGCCCGGCTCGCCAAGTGGCAGTTGCGCGCTGCCTGGTTCCGCCGCAGCGCTGCCCAAGTTGCTGTGATGCTCGCTGCCAGTTCCTGCGCGAGCGCCTTTGCCGTGCCCTGAAAAGAACGCGGCGCCCCGCTTGCGCCACGCCTCCTTCTTTGCTGCATCGTTGGAGGTGGCAGCATCAAGGAGTGCGCCGGCCAGCACTTCGGCGGAAAGCGCATCGGCACCTGTCGCGTTCACCAGTTCGCCGAGCTGGCTGGTCTTGCGCGTTTTGAGTTGCCGCGCCTTATCGGTAAGCGCTTTGAGTTCGGCGTCATAGTCACGGGGCTTGCGCATCGTCCGTCCTTTCTTTGATCGAGGCGGACGTTTCAGCTATCGGGAGTCTCAGCGCCGAACAATAGCGTGAAATCTTCTGGGATTTCGCGTTCCCGAGTGCGATGAAATCGTTCGAGGGCGCGCTTATACGTCGTGCCGACGTGCTGCTTGAAGTGTAAATGGTTGGCCGTCATGGCGATCTACCACTTCTCGGCCAAAGTCATTTCTCGCGCTACCGGCTCCTCGGCGGTGGCCGCCGCCGCCTATCGTTCCGCCTCCCGGCTGCACGATGAGCGGCTGGGGCGCGATCATGACTTTTCCAACAAGGCGGGCGTCGTCCACTCGGAAGTCATGCTCCCCGAGAACGCGCCCGAGGAGTGGCACAATCGCGAGCGGCTGTGGAACGATGTCGAGGCGGCCGAGAAGCGCAAGGACGCACAGCTCTGCCGTGAGGTCGAGTTCGCCATTCCGCGCGAGCTCGACCAAGTCGAGGGCATTCGCCTCGCAAGGGACTTCGTGAGCCGTGAATTCGTGGCGCGGGGCATGGTCGCCGATCTCAATGTGCACTGGGATATCGGCGAGGACGGCCAGCCCAAGCCCCATGCCCATGTGATGCTCGGCATGCGCGAAGTGACCGAGGAAGGGTTCGGTCCCAAGGTTCGCGACTGGAACCGCACCGAACTGCTCACCCATTGGCGCGAGGCCTGGGCCGATCACGTCAACCAGCGCTTGGCCGAACTCGATATCGATGCGCGGATCGATCACCGCTCGCTGGAAGCGCAGGGCATCGAGCTCGAGCCGCAACACAAGATCGGTCCTGCCGCCTCGCGCATGGCGGGGCATGGGCTGGAAAGTGAAAGGCTCGAAGAGCACCACGCGATTGCCCGCGCCAATGGCGAGAAGATCCTCGCCAATCCGGCAATCGCGCTTGATGCGATCACCCACCAACAGGCGACGTTCACCGCGCGCGATCTCGCCAAGTTCGTGCACCGGCACAGCGATGGGAAGGAGCAGTTCGATCAGGTGCTGGGCGCGGTCCGCGCCTCGCCCGAGCTGATCGCGCTCGGCAAGGACGGGCGCGGCGAGGATCGCTTCACCTCGCGGTCGATGATCGAGACCGAGAGGCGGCTCGAGAAGGCCACGATCAAACTCGATGCCGGGCGGCGTCACGGCGTCAGCCGTGCCATGCAGGAAAAGGCGCTCGCCCGTGCAGAGGCGAGGGGCCTCTCGCTATCGGGAGAGCAGCGCGGCGCGCTCGAACATGTGACCAATGGCCGTGGGCTCTCATCGGTGATTGGCTATGCCGGCACTGGCAAGAGCGCGATGCTCGGCGTGGCCCATGATGCCTGGCACTCGGCAGGCTATGAGGTGCGCGGCGCTGCGCTCTCCGGCATCGCCGCCGAGAACCTCGAAAGCGGGTCGGGTATTTCAAGCCGCACGATTGCCAGCATGGAGCGGCAATGGGCGCAGGATCGCGAGCTTCTGACTGACCGCTCGGTCCTCGTCATCGACGAGGCCGGGATGGTCGGCACCCGGCAGATGGAGCGCGTGCTCTCCGAGGCTGAGAAGCGCGGGGCCAAGGTCGTGCTGGTAGGCGATCCCGAACAGTTGCAGGCGATCGAGGCCGGTGCAGCATTCCGCAGCATTGCCGAGCGCCATGGCAGCGTCGAGATCATGCAGGTGCGGCGCCAGAGCGAAGAGTGGCAGCGCGAGGCCACCCGCGATCTTGCCACCGGACGCACCGGCGAGGCGGTGCTGGCCTATGAGCAGGCTGGGCATGTCCATGTGGCGCCGACCCGCGAGGCTGCGCGCGAAGCGCTGGTCGGACAGTGGGATCGCGATCGGCAGCGCAATCCCGAGGCAAGCCGGATCATTCTCACCCACACCAATGACGAGGTTGGCGAACTGAATACGGCGGCGCGCGGGAAGATGCGCGAGGCTGGAGAGCTCGGCGAGGATATGGCGCTCAAGGTCGAGCGCGGCGAGCGGGCCTTTGCCGTGGGCGACCGGGTGATGTTCTTCCGCAACGAGCGCAGCATGGGGGTGAAGAATGGATCGCTGGGCACCCTGCGCAGCGTCTCGCCCTTCAGCATGGCGGTCATGCTCGATGATGGCCGGTCGGTCGCCTTCGACCTCAAGGACTATGCCAATGTGGATCACGGCTATGCCGCGACGATCCACAAGGCGCAGGGCATGACGGTGGACCGGGTGCAAGTGCTCGCCACGCCGGGGCTCGACCGGCATGGCGCCTATGTGGCGTTGTCGCGCCACCGGGCGCAGGTCGATCTTCATTATGGCAAGGACGACTTTGCCGATCGCTCGAAGCTGGTTCGTGTGCTGAGCCGGGATCGGTCGAAGGATATGGCTTCCGACTACAGCCCGGCCTTCGAGCTGAAGCGTGAGCCGCAAGCCGAAATCGCCATCAAGCGCGATCCTTTTGCCGGGCTCAAGCTAAAGGCGCCGACGATTGCCGCGCCGCCGAAGCCGCTGGAGGTGGCGGTGCAGGCCTACGGGCGCGCGGTGCAGGAAATCCGTCGCATGCAGGCGATGGGGCTCAAACCCATCGGCATGCAGAACCAGGCGTTGGATCAAGCGGCCGACAATCTGGACCGCGTGCGGGAGCATGGTGCCCGCGATCTTCAGGAGGCGATGCGAAAGGAGCCCGATCTCGCCGACGAAGCCGGGAAGGGGCAGACCCGCCGCGCGATCCAGGCGATGATGGCCGAGAGCGAGATCCGCATCGATGCCGACTTGCGTGCCGACCGCTTCGTCAACGAGTTCCAGACCCAGACCCGGCTCCTCATGCGGATGCGCAGGGAGGGTAATGAACTCGGCATGGAACGGGCGGCAGAGCGAATCGATCAGTTCGCCAAAAGTCTCCATCGCGACCCCGAACTCGAGTCGCGGCTGAAGGCGAGATCGTTTGAGCTGGGAATCCCGGTGCGTGAGAATGCTTCGTTATCTCACAATATCCAGAACTGGCTCGGCCGCTCGCGCGATCGTGGAATCGGGATAAGCTGATCGGATGCCCGACATCCACACCCCCCAAGAGCTTGATCCTGCCGCTGCGTTCGAGGCCATGGGCCAGCGTCTCGCAGGACTTACTGCCGCCATCGACGGCCTCGCCGTCAAGTTTCAGGAGATGCATGCCCGCGATTACAGTCCCGAGCTGGCGAAGATCGAAGAGCGTTTCGAGGCGGTGCGCGGGGTCGTCGAAAAACTCAACCATCATCCGGCTATGGCGCTGACGCCCGACAAGATCGCCGGGCAAATTAAGGAGGCAGGCAGGGAGGGGCGTCTGGCCGATCAGCAGGCGTGGGAGCGGGCGCGGAGCGACCTTTGCGTCGGTGTTGCTTCCATCGACAGTGTGGTCACCAAGGCCCGCGATGGGCAGGTGCAGAACAAGTGGATGGCGATCACCGCCAGCGTGACGCTTATTGTTGGGCTCTTCCTAGGGGGTGTCGGTAAGGACGCCATTTCATGGATGGCTCCTGCGAGCTGGCATTGGCCGGAGGAACGGGCGGCGGCGATCCTTGGGCGCGATAAATGGGCTGCCGGAGAACGGCTTTTAGAGGTTTCCGATGCGGACAGGTGGTTGAAAATGCAGGCCACTTTGCGTTCGGGCGAGGACCAAGAGGTCGGATCCGCAAAATCTGCCAACCCCAAAGCAAACCGCAAAGCCAATCGCGTTGGGAGTGGGCGCGCGAACATGCAGCGACTTCACACGTCGGAATGACTGGCTCTGGCCGTGACGAGACTGACCGCTTTCGCCGACTTTGTGGTCGCCTGTGCTGGTTGCCTATCGCGTATTGCGACCGCTTCTAATTGAAGGCAGACAGGTGGCATGAAGCATGACTTATCAGCCGAGCTACGTCGCGAGCGCCGCGCTGTCCTGCGATCATACTCGACATCTTTCATGTCGAATACAAAATGGCGGTCTGTCTTCGATACCTTAGAGGACGATAGCCTCGGCATACGACAGCTTGTAGTCAAGTTTATCGAGACCGAGGACGCAAAGGTTATCAGTTTACCATGGCTCCATGCGCCCCATGTTTTTGCGGACAGCTTTGAATTTGGCCCATTTCCACTTGTCGGGATCGAATGGATTGAGATTCCAGCGGTAGCTGTTTTTCCTCGCAAAAATAATGTACCTGCGGCACACTACACACACGATCTTGCGGCCGTCCGTTCTGCGCTTTTGGCGCTCGGCAGGAAACTTCCCTTGGAAGACATCTCGACTGGCTTACGGGTTGTTGGTCACGTCCGCTGAAGCCTCCAAGCTGCCTGTCGGCTATCCACCCTCGCCGGTCATAGAACTGCCATCGCGGCCACTCTGGATCCAGGTCGGCCGGATTGCGCGATTTTAATCCGAAACTTGCCCTTCCGGACACGCTGACATAGCGGACTTTCCAAAGCCGGTTTAGAAGAGGCTCATGGGACCAATCGTGTTTCTTATATGTTACCTAGTTGCCGCCGGGGTAATTGGCTTCTTCGGAGCGCAATCAACACGTTTTTGGGTGCGCGCAGTCGCGGTTGGTATCGCGGCCAGCTTGCCGATTTTGCTTTGGCTAATGCTAGGCATCAGAGATGCCCTTCTCTTCGGCAATCCCGTTTTTGAGCGTGTTACCGAAGCCGGTCGTTTCTGGTTCTATGCGGGTAGCGGACTTGCTCTTGTCGCGACACCCGTGTGGTTGCTCGTTGGGCTTTGCGGACTTTGGGTTGGTGTTCGCAAGCAGAGGCGGCATGTCAGCTGACCCAACAAAGCGGAATGGCCGATTTTCAGAGTTTTAATCTGATACCTGCCGTTCCGGACGCGCCGACGATGCGGACATAGCCTTGTGGCTCTTGCAGCATCCACAGATGCTTCGCTTCAGCGGACCAAGTCGCCTGAGAGGACTTGCCCATGCTCGAGTGCCACAATCGGTTGCTTCCCACCTGGCAGAGGAGGAATTAAGCGAATCTGTCCTCGTAGCCGTACATTGGGGAGCACAACCTGCTTGCCCTGTAATCGAATAGGGCCAACGCGATCTGGATTCTGAATGTTGTTCGGAATGAGGATCGACTGCTGCTCGCATGTTGGATCAACCAGATAGGCAATTTCGATATCTTGCCGCCAAAGACCCGACAGATTTACCGAGCGCCCTTCAAAGTCGATTGGATGGGCTGTCACTTGGCAAACAGTGAACTCGCCTATGGCTTTAGCTGGGGCGCTCGACGCGCAACCAGCACTCGAAATGGCAAGCGAGCATGAAACAAGCAATTTCCGCATCGATGCTGGATATACCGTCGTAATGAATGCGACAATGTCCGCTTGCCCGACCAAAGGGACGTTCGCTGCCCCATTCGCGCGCCCTGAAAGACGACCTTCGTTCACCAAGCTGATAGCGACGGTGAACGGCTAACTTTGGGACATTTCGCTCGGTCCGGTTCCGAGCAGGTAGCCCAAGAAAGCTGACGCTCCGGGCATAGAAATTGCCATCAGTGCTTTGGCTGCAATGCGCCCATTCCGGTCGCTCGGCGGTTGATTTGACGATAATGGAAGCCGCCCGTCCGCTTTCCTTGTACCGAATGGCCAATGGTAGAACCCGGAGTGGTGCTGGCGCGCTCTTAGCTCAGCTAGAAGTTGGCCTATTGTTTGCTTAAGGCTATTCTCTCGGGAACACGATAGAGCCGGACGCGAGCGGCTCCCATGACACTACGCTCAAGGGTAGCGCTTGAAAGTGTCGCAGTTATGCGCGTGCGAGGGATGTAATCGGGATCTCGGCTAGCTTTGCGCATGAAGTAGACCGCAACGCTTGGAGACAACCGCTCACGCGCCATCTGCGGTTTGCCGAATGTCAGGGTTAGCCCCTCCATTCCAGAGCGAAATTCCCGGGATCTGCCTGCGTAGCGAGTCTGCTAAGCTCGCCTGAGGTTCATGGTTGGGAATTCAAATCATGCGGAGAGCCTGGACTTTAATAGCGCTCGCACTTGGGCTCACTGGACGCCCGGCTTTTGCCGATGAAGCCTATGTGGAGGCCACAGGCGGTGTAAATTGGACAGCCGACGAGACCGATGCGATCGCAGGAGTCGCCGTCGGATACGATGTCGATCTCAACGAGACTTTTTTCGTGGGCGTCGAGGGTACCGCAGAAAAGCTTCTAACGGATGGCACCCGCGTAGCGTGGGGAATCGGCGGACGTTTCGGAGCCGCGGTGCTGCCACGAAGCAAAATCTTCACCGGCGTGAACTGGCAGTCGAAAGATTGTCGAGAATGCGGAAACGCGGTCGGGCTCGGAGCGGGCTGGGAGCAAAGCCTCAACGAAAAGATATATGCGAAAATCGAGTTCAAACACCTTTTCGTGCAACGCGGTGAGCCGAATGCAAATGTCGGGATCGTCGGAATTGGTGTAATGTTCTAATGGCTGTCCGCTCGGCGGGCCTGGATCCATAAGGCCGTCAATGCGCGCCCATCGGGTCGGATGCGACTAAACGAATGCCCGGGATTTCCCTGATTGCAACGCGGGCGGTGTCGAGCAGAATTCGTCCGATGAGCGATAGGAAGTCAGGCAATGGAAGAAGCTTTACATAGGCTAGCGGAGTACATTGCAGCAGCAGTCAACCTGTTTGCAATTCTTTCGATCGCCATTGGCGCTTTGCAAGGTGCGTTTGGGCTTTCGAGGTTACTGATTTTCCACGCCAGTGAAGAGCAGCTAAGGCCAGTGTGGCTGTCTCTCGCGAGATGGCTCGTTGCGGGCCTCACGTTCCAGCTCGCCGCAGATATAGTCGAGACGACTATTGCACCGACGTGGGATGATATCGGCAAGTTGGCCGCGATAGCCGTGCTCCGGACATTCCTGAACTTCTTCCTGGATCGCGATCTTGACGGTTTGCGGGAGAGGGAAGCCAAAGAGATAGAAGCAAAACGTGTCGCACAAGCGCAAATGTCCGATGCCAGCATTTCAAAGTTGTGATGGCAGATATGAGCCCACAGGAATGGTCACTGCAGGTGGCGGCTATATGAGGATTAAGGTGGCCACAACCAGTTCCATGTCGAATGCTAAGTTTGACGCCGTGTGACACGAGGAGGACAGCTCTTCAGCTTGGACCGATAAGCCATACGTCCTTTTTGACCTGCGATGGCACGGCCGTGGCGGCGGTAAATAAGAGCCCGCCAGGCAAAGCCGCCCGATTAGGAAAATGGTTGAACCTCCGGTCCAACCCCGCCCCGCTCACACCCAAAGCGTTCGGCTCGGGCTGTTCTGCCGACTACCGATCGACGGCATGTTCCAAGACCCGTCGGAAAGGTATTGATCTCCGCAATATCGCTGCAGCCGCCAAGCCTACGCTGCGAAACGCATTCTGACAGCGAGACGCGAAAAAATGACCCGGCAGACGAGGCTGCCGGGTCAGTGTCAGGCTTAACTCAAATCGAGTCGCCCTTGGGTCGCGCCGGCATAGTATCCCATTACGGTTATGAAAATGTGACGAATATCACGCTATCACGCCTTGATCATTAATGAACTTCAGCATTTTAACCTGCACTGGATGCAGAATCGTTCATCATAGTGAGCGCCAACGCCGACGAGGCGCACTTCAGAAACAACGGCGAAACTCTGCTACATATTTAAACGCAGCGTAAGGTAACAAGGGAGGCCGATGATTTTTCAGCTTGTCGCAACTCTTGCTGCGTGGGCCGGACTCGGGTGGGTTTGCTCAAAGTTGGTCGGCATTTTTGTGGGCGGAATGACATCAGTAAAGACGTTGCAGTGTATCGCGAGTGCGCGCTCGGAGGTTCTTGCACAGGGCGCCCGGCGCGATCTTGCGAAGCAGCGCCTATCTAAAGGGGTCGGGCTCGCGATGTGCGTATGCACGCTGCTATCGCTTGTCCATTTTTGGAATTGGCGCTTAGCGTTTGTCGGAGCGGCGATTATGCTGTCGCACCTGGCCGATATGCTTTGGAAAGTGTATGGCCAGAGCACTTCCCAGATATTTGCTTTACCAAGGCCTAGTTTCTATCGCGCCTCGACCTTCCTTCGATTAGCAGCGCTGCCAGCGCTTTGGCTAGCGATCCGTTGAAAGCGGGTTTGAGGCCGTGCAACTAGAGCGTGCGGCGGGCCGAAAACGCCAAGCGACTGTCCAAAAGGACTTAGCAGGTTCGATCATGCTCGATTCGCCGTAAGCGGGGCCGCGCACCCACCTTGCGGGTCTGAAGCACAGCGCCGAGTCTGCGCGCCCTGACCGGATAAAGGGCGTTGGTGCTATGACGATGCCATGTGATGATGCTGGCACTAGCCGGGTAACCCGTTTCGAAGTGTTCACTGGTGCGGGGCGGCGGCGGGATTGGCCGCCGGAGGTCAAGGCTTCGATCCTGGCCGAGAGCTTTTCCGGGCAGGAGACGGTTTGCTCGGTTGCGCGGCGGCATGGCATGAGCCCGTCGCAGCTGTTCACCTGGCGCCGGCAACTCCGCAAGCAGTTGGAGAGCCAGGGCGCGGCCGTGCCGGCTTTTGTTCCTGCCGTCGTCGATGCCGTTGCCGCAGAGGAGTTCACGCCTGCGATCCAGCGGCCGAAGAAGCGACGGCGCTCGAAGGCGAGCGCAGTGGAACTGGAGATCGACGGCGTTGCGGTGAAGATCAGCAGCGGCGCCGATGCCGGGGTGATTGCCGCGGTGATCGAAGCGCTCCGGGTCACCCGATGATCGGACCCGGCGCAGGTGCCAAGGTCATGGTGGCCACACGCCCGGTCGATTTCCGCAAGGGGCCCGACGCGTTGGCCGCGCTGGTCGGTGTCGAGTACGGCGGTGATCCCTATTCTGGCGTAATTTACGTGTTTCGGGCCAAACGCAGTGATCGGATCAAGCTTGTCTGGTGGGATGGTACGGGGCTGTGTCTGATGGCCAAGAGGCTGGAGTCCGGCGGGTTCAAGTGGCCGGCCATCCAGGACGGCGTGATGCGCCTGACGGCGGCGCAGTTGGGCGCCTTGCTTGAGGGTCTGGACTGGCGCCGTGTGCATGGCGGACGCCGCCCGATCGCTCCGCAGATTGCCGGTTGACGATGGTTCCTCCTACTGATTCACTCCTTCCATGCTCATGGAAGCGGATCTCCCCAACGACGTCGAAGCGCTCCGCGCGCTCGTCCTCGAGCAGGCCCGTGAGCTTGATGTTCTGAAGGTTTTCCAGGCCGAAGTTGAACGCCTGAAGGCGATCATCGAGGCCCTGCAGCGGCACCGGTTTGGCCGCCGTTCCGAGCAACTCGATCCCGATCAGTTCGAGCTTGCCCTGGAAGAGGTCGAGATGGCCTTGGCCCAGGCCCAGCACGCCGTGGACAAGGCGAGCCGGGCATCGGCGGATCGCCCGCGCAAGGTCAACCGGGGCTCGCTTCCCGCCCATCTCGAGCGGATCGAGCAGGTCGTCGATGTCGAGGATAAGGCCTGCCCCTGCTGCGGCGGCGCGCTCCACCAGATCGGTGAAGACGTGGCTGAGCGTCTCGACGTGGTGCCTACCACCTTCCGCGTCCTGGTCACGCGCCGTCCGCGCTATGGCTGCCGCTCATGCGAGGGCGCGATCGTCCAGGCACCGGCTCCGGCGCGGATCGTCGAGGGCGGCATCCCCACCGAGGCGCTGATCGCGCAGGTGCTGGTCGCCAAGTACGCCGATCATCTGCCGTTATACCGGCAGGCCCAGATCTACGCGCGGCAAGGTGTCCAGCTCGACCGCTCGACCCTGGCGGACTGGGTCGGCCGGGCAGCCTGGTATCTGCGCCCCTTGCGCGATCACATCCTCGAGCGATTGCGACGATCCGGGCGGCTGTTCGCCGATGAAACCACGGCGCCGGTGCTCGATCCAGGGCGTGGTCGGACCAAGACGGGCCAGCTCTGGGCCTATGCTCGCGACGATCGACCATGGGGCGGCGAAGATCCGCCGATGATGGCCTACGTCTATGCCGCTGACCGCAAGGGTGAGCGGGCGGAGGCGCATCTAGGCGACTTCGTCGGCATCCTGCAGGTCGATGGCTTTGGCGGCTACGCTGCTCTGGCCAAGCGCCGGCAGCAAGTGAGCCTGGCCTTCTGCTGGGCGCACGTGCGGCGCAAGTTCTACGAACTGGCCGACAGCTCGCCGGTCGCGACCGAGGTGCTGCGCCGGATCGCAGTGCTCTACGCGATCGAGGAAGAGGTTCGCGGCACTTCGGCGGAGCAGCGCCGCACCGTGCGCGCCGAACAGGCCCGCGTCATCGTGGATGACCTGCACATCTACCTCGAGGCACGACTTCGTCAGGTTAGCGCCAAGAGCAAGCTCGCCGATGCTATCCGCTACGCGCTCACCCGCTGGTCCGGGCTGTCGCTGTTCCTCGAAGACGGCCGCGTCGAGCTGGATTCCAACACTGTCGAGCGATCAATCCGTCCGCTGGCCCTCAATCGCAAGAACGCCCTCTTCGCAGGCTCTGACGAAGGCGGCGACAACTGGGCGGTCATCGCCACGCTGATCGAGAACTGCAAGATCTCAGCCATCAACCCGCATGCCTGGCTCGCCGAGACCCTCTCCAGGCTCGCCGCAGGTCATCCCGCCAACGCCGTTGGTGAACTCATGCCTTGGACCGCCGTGGCCTGAGCACAGCGCTTACGATTCGCCGAAGTGGCATCGGTATTAAATAGATGCGATGATCGGGCACCGCAGCCGCGGTTGGATGGTATTTCCCACCATGACTCATTTCTATACCAGGGGCGACTGGCAATCCGGCTGTGCCTTCCTACACGGCTACAAGATTGTTTCGAATAGCATAGCGGACCAATTGACCAACCGAAGCCAACTGTAATTTTGCCATCACCGCTGCCCGATGAGTTTCTACCGTTTTGGTGGTGATCCCCAAGTTGGCAGCCACCTGCTTATTCAATTTTCCTTCAGAAATCAGCTGAACGATCTGTCTCTCACGCGGTGTCAATGCGGATGGTTCGCTTTCCTGCGGATGCGTAAGCTTTTCAACCAATACATCGGATATCGAGGAGGAGAAATAAGCCTTTCCAAGCTGGACCTTTTTGGCTGCCCTAAGCAGTTCATCATTCTCGTCAGTTTTTAGTACAATACCACGAGCGCCGCATTTGATATAGTCAACTATCATTTCATCGGTGAAACACGACGTATAAGAAATGATCTTGGTGTTTGGAAGTTTGCTCCTTAGCCTGAGCGTAAGGTCAAGGCCGTTTAGCGAAGGCATAGCGTGCTCCACTATGACAATATCTGGCTGTACGTCATACGACACCTCAATTGCCTCGAGGCCATCAGAGGCCTCGGCAACTATGTCGAATCCGTGGTGGGTGGATAGTATGTTGCGAATCCCCAGCCGAAGGACTTCGTAGGGTTCAGCAAGTAAAATTCGTGCCAGCCTTTGAGCCATGAACCACCTTGAATAATTGCTAATTGCAATATCTTGGACGATTATGGCGACCCGATTTCTTAGGGAAACTACCTAAGGGATTGGAGTAGGGGCGCTCCATAGGTAAAAACCCTGACAGGGTTTCGCGGGGGTCCTGACGGGGCGTGCCGCTCGCCACTCAACAGGATCGTTGGGCCGTTCGCTCTACACTCAGTGCCACCCTAGCTGAGACTCGGGGTTTCACCCGATCCCGCTAACAGCGGCAGCTTGGTAACCGTAGCGCTCCCAAAAGCCTATCCGGAGCAGCGAGATGCCCAATGGAAAGCCCAATATTCTCGTCATTTGGGGCGACGACATCGGAATGTGGAACGTGGGTGCCTATACCCACGGCATGATGGGCGACACGCCCAACATCGACCGCATTGCCAAAGAAGGCATGATCTTCACCGATCACTACGGACAGCCCAGCTGCACCGCGGGTCGCGCCGCCTTTATCACTGGCCAGATTCCCCTTCGCAGCGGGATGACCACAATCGGCATTCCCGGATCGGCGCTTGGCCTGCAGAAGGAAGACCCGACGCTGGCAGAAGTGCTCAAGGAAGCCGGTTACAAGACCGGCCAGTTCGGCAAGAACCACCTTGGCGACCGCAACGACTTCCTGCCGACCGTCCACGGCTTCGACGAATGGTTTGGCAACCTCTATCACCTCAATGCCGAGGAAGAGCCGGAGCAACTCGACTATCCCGGCCAGAAGGATCCCGAATACCTCAAGAAGTTTGGGCCGCGCGGCGTGCTGCACGCCTGGGCGACAGAAGAGGATGATGACACGGAAGACGGTGTCTTCGGTCGGCGCGGCAAGCAGAAGGTTGAAAACACCGGCATGCTCACCCGTAAGCGGATGGAGACCTTCGACAAGGAAGTCCTCGACAAGACGATCGACTGGCTGGACCGCAACAAGGAAGGTCCATTCTTCTGCTGGTTCAACACTACCGCGATCCACATCTTCTCGCATCCGGCACCGAAGTACGTACAGATGGCGGTCGACGAAGGGCGGGCTGAAGAAGACGTCGTCCGCGCCCGCATGATCGAGCACGACGAACATGTCGGCGTGCTGCTGAAGTGGCTCGATGACAACGGCCTCGCCGAAGACACGATCGTCATCTACTCGACCGACAACGGTAACGAACTGATGTTCTGGCCCGATGGCGGCTACGCCCCGTTCCGCGCTGAAAAGGGCACGACTTGGGAAGGCGGTGTACGCGTGCCCATGATGGTGCGCTGGCCGGGCCAGATCGAAGCCGGCAGCAAGTCAAATGCTTTGCAGAGCCATGAAGACGCCTATGTCACGCTGGCCGCCGCAGCCGGGCTTACCGACATCAAGGAAAGGCTGCTCAAAGGCACTAAGCTGGGCAAGAGCGAGATCACCTACAAGGTTCATCTCGATGGCTTCAATCAGCTCGACCTGTGGACCGGCAAAACGACCAAGTCGGCCCGAAACGCTTATTTCTACTACGACGAAACCGACCTGATGGCCGTACGCGTCGGCAATTGGAAAATGCACATCGGCGTGAAGAAGGAAAACAGCTGGTGGAATGAAAAGTACTGGCCTTCGGTCCCTTACATCTTCAACCTGCGGATGGATCCGCTGGAAAAGATGGACCCTGAAGATGCCGAATGGGGCTATATCGGTCGCAAGTTCGTGGGATCGAAGTTGTGGGCTCCGAACGCGGCGTCCCCCTATATCGCGGCCCAGATGAAGAGCATCATGGATTATCCGCCGCGCCAGGGAGCGGACTCACTGAGCGTACACGCCACGCTCGAAAAGGCGATGGCGAAACTTCAGAACGCTAGCGCAAGTAGCAACTAGTTTTGTTGCCATTTGGCCGATGAACAAGGAATGGGCCGGCGCCTACACGCCGGCCCATTCTCTTTTCGCAGCAGCAGCTTGATGGGCGCAAGTTTGCCCCCTAGAAATGAGGCGCAGCTATGTCTGCCTTGGCGGAGAACGTTTCCTTGAACCGGAGAGCAGCCGATCCGATCCGCGCGTTTTACACGGCCCACCCTTATCCGCCGCCTCTTCCCGATCTCGAGGGCGTTCGCAAGGCGTGGAGCGATCCCAACCGTGCGCGCGGCGAGTTTCACCTCTTCTGGCCGGATCGCCCCTACCGCACGGATATCGACATCCTTGTCGCCGGTTGCGGCACATCGCAGGCCGCTCGCCATGCGATTTCTTGGCCGGAAGCATCGGTCATGGGGATCGACGTCAGCTCGACAAGCCTGCAGGAAACCGAGAAACTCAAGCAGCGATACGCGCTTGCCAATCTCGAAACCGAACAACGTGCAATCGAGGATCTGGGTAAGCTTGAGCGCCGCTTCGATCTCGTCGTGTGCACCGGGGTCCTGCACCACCTTGCTGATCCCGAAGCGGGGCTCAAGGCCCTTCGTTCGGTACTCAAGCCTGGCGGCGTGCTCTACCTCATGGTCTATGCGCCGTATGGCCGCACTGGCATCTACCTTCTGCAGGATTATTGCCGCAGGCTTGGCATCGGCACCTCGCCCGAGGCAATCGCCGAATTGGTGGAGGCAGTGGAAGCGCTTCCCTGGCAGCATCCGCTGCAACCTGCGCTCCAGCAGTCACGCGATTTCCTCGCACCCGATGCACTCGCCGATGCCCTGCTCAATCCGCGTGACAGGGCCTACAGCGTGCCGCAACTGTTCGACGCCTTGGCCGCCAACGGACTGGCGTTCCGGAGATGGTATAAACAGGCACCCTACCTTCCCGTCTGCGGGGCGATCGCCGAGACTGCGCATAGCGCGAAGATCGCGGAATTGGAGGCGCCGGAGCAATATGCAGCAATGGAACTGTGGCGCGGCGCAATGGCGACTCACAGCATCGTTGTCGGTTGCGACGAAGATGCCCCGGCTGCTGCGATCGATTTTCGGGAGGAGGCCTGGAGGGATTACGTGCCGATCCGCCTTGCTGCGACCTCCTGTGTCGAGGAACGGCTTCCGCCGGGTGCCGTGGGCTTGCTCTTCAATCGGACTCACAAGTTTCACGACCTGATCCTGCCTATTGGTCCGGACGAGAAAGTCATGCTCGATGCCATCGATGGAAAGCGAACGATCGCCGAAATTGCGGATCGGGCGGGCGGGGCTGCATTGCCGCTAGCGCGCGCGTTCTTTGATGCCTTGTGGTCCTACGATCAGGTCATTTTCGACGCATCGGCATCGCGCTGACGTACCGGGAAACCCGAAAACTCAATTCCATGCGATGACCTTTTCTCCGCATGTAGGAGATCCAAAACACGGGTTCTGCGATTCAAATCGATCGCTCTGAGCCGGCTACGGCTGGCCTTATCCGTCCAGCGAAACTCTTCTAGCGGATCGGGAAACCACGACCGAATTCCAAATAGGCCGGTCAACACACCGTCAATGTCACGTACCCATTCCAACGAGCCCACGAACCGTCCCTTTTGAAAGGGCACGGCAAAGCCCGGCTCAAAATCTTCCGAGGTCACCGAGGGGAAGCAGTTCACAAAATGTGGACTGAGCAAACTGGCCGCTACGCCCTCCGGTGGTTGGAGCGCCCGTTGGAACAGCCGCGCAAGCGCGTGCTTGTGTACGAACACGCCCATCATATGCCGTTCAAACTCAATACCCGCAGAACTCCAACGGGGAACAAATCCAATGAGGCAGATGCTGGCGTCCAGCCCATCCCTATCGTCTTCGACAAGCAGCGTGCGCTGCCAGCCGAGGAGCATCTGTTGCCGGCATTTGATGACCTTGGGATGTTGAACGGCCATAACGGCGCGCCGAAACCTGCGCAGCGTCATCTGGCCTTCGAACTCTGCCAGGACCTGCCGGGCAATTTCTGCGCCATCAAGCCTCACGAGATCGAAAACACGGTCAGCATTGTTTTGTGCCCAACGAGGACAGAATGCCATCCTGACAGCTTTCAATATTTCGCAGCGAGTATCGCATCGGAAGTGTGACGGCACCAGCACCCAATAAGGCGGACTGTCGTTGGATGGTGAGGAGGTTCTGCGTGCGGCTGCACCTCACGAATTCCGGATTTCCCGCGCGACCTGCTCTAACCCAGCTTTCACGAAATACCGTTCCTCGGGGCAGCCTCCTTCCCGTCGTATGCGTACGATCACTGCCGTCCTAAGGCGTGACAATGTTGAACCAGAATTCGAAGCTGTCGAGGTTCGTCACCAGATCCTGAAGTTTCGTCTGGTCGCCGGAGACCTTGACGTCGCCCGACGCGACCGCGTCGGAAAGCTTGGTTTGCTGCAAAATGATCTTGTTCAAAGTATCGCGCGAGAGCGTAATCGTGGCGTCCGCATCGCTTGCTGTTCCCGAAGAATGGTTGAGGACGCCATTCTCAAGTTCCAGGAAGTAAGTGCCGTCCTTGCCAAGGTCGAGATTCAGCTTGGCGTGGGCACTCGCCGCCTTTTGCGCGTTGAGGCGCACTGCAAGATAATCGAGGAACATGTCGACCGACATTGCCCTGACCGTGTCCGGACTGGCGGTATTGGGCGTCGGCAGTTTGGCCACTCCCTTCCGCAGTTCCTGGGCGCCTGTCAGGTAAAAGTTACGCCACGGCCCAGACTCTGCCTGGTAGCCCAATTGCTCGAGCGCGTCGGCTTCCAGATTTTTGGCGGCCTGGTTGTTCGGATCCGCGAACACGACATGATGAACGACCTGCGCTACCCAGCGATATTCGCCTTTGTCATAGGACGCCTTCGCTCGCTTGAGCACTTCGTCGGCTCCGCCCATAAATTCGACGTACTTCCTGCTTGCTTCCACCGGCTCCAATTCGTGAAGTGTGGCCGGATTGCCATCGAACCAGCCGAGATAGAGGACATACGTCGCAGCGACGTCATGATAGACGGAGCCGTAATAGCCCCGGTTGGCCCATACGTTTCCAAGGCTGTCGGGCATTTTGAATGACTCTGCGATCTCCCGCATTGTCATGCCTTGGTTGGCCATGCGCAGCGTCTCGTCATTGATATATCTGTAGAGGTCACGCTGGCTTTTCAGAAGTGCGACCGCCTTGCCATTTCCCCAGGTGGGCCAGTGGTGCTGCGCGAAGATCACATCGACCTTGTCGCCCCACATGGCGAGCGCCTGATTCAGGTACTTTGACCAAGGCAATGGCTCGCGAATTTTAGCACCGCGCAGCGAGTAGGTATTATGGAGGGTGTGTGTCGCATCCTCAGCAGACTCCATCGCCCGCTTTTCCTCAATGAACCACATCATTTCAGCGGGCGCCTCGGACCCGGGTGCCATCAGAAATTCGTAGGTAAGGCCGTCGATGACATGCTTCTCACCGGTTTTTGCAACGATGTCAGTTGGAGGAATAAGCGTAACGGTTCCTGCTGACGTAGTAGTCCCAAGCCCCGCGCCAACCTGACCCTTGGGGTCGGGTTTCAACAGGTTGCCGTACATATAGCTGGCCCGGCGGCTCATGGCGTTGCCGGCCATCACGTTTTCGGCCACCGCTGCTTCCAGGAAACCTTCAGGCGCGTAAATCTTCACTTTCCCCGCTGCCACATCCGTTTCGCTGACAACGCCTTTCACGCCGCCATAATGGTCCACGTGACTGTGGGTATAGATGACCGCCTTCACCGGCTTATTCCCGCGATTCTTGAAGTACAGCGCCATGCCGGCCTTGGCCGTCTCCGCAGAAATCAGCGGGTCAACGACGGTCAATCCTTCCTTGCCTTCGATAATCGTCATGTTCGAAAGGTCGGCGTTGCGAATTTGGTAAATTCCCGGCACGACTTCGAACAGGCCGCTGACCGTGATCAGTTGTGCCTGCCGCCAAAGACTGGGGTTCACAGTGGCGGGCGCGGCGGCATCCTGTTTGATGAAACTGTATTGCTTCGGATTCCAGATCACATTGCCGGCTTCGCCCTTGATGGTGCCTTCTGGCAGAGGCGCAATCAGGCCGCGGCGTGCATCTTCAAAGTCCGATTTGTCGGCAAATGGCAAGGTACGAAGCAATGTCTCGTTTGCCTCCTTGGTAGCCTCCGTCGCATCGTTGCGAGGATCCTGACTCTGCGAAGAGACCGGTCCGGCCACCAAAGCGCTCAGCAACAGGCCCGAGATCGAAACTCGTGAGACCGAGACAGATGCTTTCATGCTTCTCTCACCTTCATCAAGATCGCCTGACGCATTCGAATTTGGAAAAATTAAACAGTCTCGACGTCATGAAATAGGCGGAGCCTAATCACCGGCCGGTCGCATTATTCCGGCGAATTGCACGCTGATAGATATGCGCATATTGGTAGTGTTATGTATATTCCTCGGATTTTGTCCTCCGCGCAGTCATTACAGCAATCGGGACCATACCGCTCGATTCGTACTATGCCGGTGGCACTGCCAAGGTGAGATCCATTGCTGCAATAGGCCATTCACGCAAAATTCGTAGTGGGAACGCTGCAGTCATTCGCTTCTGAGCCCGCTTCGGTTGCGATGGCCTTGTGGCAGCTTTCTCAATTATGTCACCGAAAGCTGCCGGTCCCTTCACGGCCAGTCTTGGGCGTTCAGATTGGAAAAGCGGCTGGTCCGCACCTGGGGAGTGAAAATCGGCGGCTGAGTGCCCGGAATGGGTCGAGCGCGGAAACGCGCTACTACGCGCGCCGTTCCTGCCTAGTTGCTATTATTCCGCCGGTTACCTGGCTGCTCCAGATCGAAGGAGGTCGATCGTCTGCCGCTCGAAGGCTAGGGGATTTCGGGCAGCAGTCCGCAACATATCTTCATCCAGCGCCAACGCGATCTTGCCACCCGCAAGCATGAGGCCAGCATCGCAGGCGGAGGCCAATGTTCCAAGGTCATGGAGGGCGGTTATCAGTGTGAGGCCGCCATCAACCATTTGCCGTAGTACCTCGCGAAGATCGAAGATCGCGACGGGATCGAGCCAATTGAACGGCTCATCCAAGATAACGAGCCGGTGACCACCCGCGAACGCTGCGGCGACCGCGATCCTTTGCCGCATCCCGGCGGAGCAATCGCCAATCCAGCGATCGAGCAATGGGGACAAGTCCAATGCTTCATGCAGAGCGCCAAGGCGGACGCGGACATCGTCCATAGTCCCTCCGACGAGTTCGAGAACATCGCGTCCTCGCAACGCATCCGGAAGCTTGTCGGCTGGAGGGGAAAAGCCGAAAAGCATCGCGCGACCGGCGCGATCCCAAGTTTGTTCCTCGCCGTTCACCCAACATGATCCGGATGTGAACGGCAATCTCCCGGCGAGTGCCCGCAGCAGGCTGGTCTTGCCCGATCCATTTGCGCCGATAAGGCCGAACCATGATCCACGCGTGACCGTCAGATCGACGCCTTGTATGACCCGCCGTCCATTACGCTCGACCGCTACATCGACGAGATGGATCGCGGATTTCATGCCAGCAACCATGTGTTTGCGCGGCCCTTGCGTTGCAGCTGCCAGAGCATGGCGAAGGCAACGACGGGGAAAGCCATCGGCATGAAAAAAGCAACGAACATGAGCAGCGCTGCGAATAGGGAGACGAGGAGATCGGCAAGCCGCTTGCCGTGCTGCCGGTATGCAAGGATTCGTAAAGTCAGGAGAAACAGCGCCGCAGCGCATGCAGCAACAACGACGCCAGCTGCGGCCGGCCCGACGATGAGACAACTTCCCGGCATCGCTACAGCAAGGAATGACGCCATACCCCTGCTATGGAGAACAATGATGTGCGACGATCCATGCCCAACGATGGTCATGAAACGGACGGCACTGTCATCGATCATGGTCAATGTTAGGGTGGCCAGTATCGCTTCGATGCCGACGACAACCGTCAGTGCGTTGGTGTCCAGTCCCCACGCTGGCAGCACCGACAGAAACAAGATCACAGCCGCAATGACCCCGGCGATCGGACGGTGCAGCCAAGCTCGAATTGTCCATCCGGGGCGGGGCGTGCCGGTGACGCGCTTCGGTGTCCTGAAGCAATTCGTCAGACCGGCGAGTAGCGCCCCACCTAAATAAGCGGGAACGCTCACGACCAGTAGTGACGGCCGGGCAGCCAGCGTTACCAGGATCAGTAGCGCCATTCCGACGCAGTGCCATGCCGCCATATAGCGTCGGCGCGTCCGTGGATGCAGAGCATCGGCCGCGAATAGTCCGCCAGAGACGTGGAACGCGAGACGCGTCATCACAAGGCGGCCCGCCCCGAGGCCGGTCATGGCAGCAGCCGCGAATGCAACCCAAGCCGCAACCGTCCAAGGCTGGTCGGCAAACCAGGAGCGTGCCACCGCCAAAGCGCCAAGTAGCATGACGACAGCAATCGCCCGATCACGCCATAGTGCGAACGTTACCCGTAGCGTGTTCCACCCGATCATCCTGTCTTGCCGAAACAAGCGGTTCACTTCGTATTCCGTAAGATGAGCGGCTGATACCTTTTACGGCTCAGCACGTCTCCAGACCTGATCCGGGCAAACCTACTCATTATCTTCTGGGCGCCCTCGTGAATTCCAAACTCAATCATTGCATCAACTTAGCTCGGTGGAGTGCGTTGGCAACAATCCCTTGTGTAGCGCCTACAATCACGGGTCAGCGGTTTTCCCAGCGCGTGCATGTAGGATAGAAAAGCGGCCGGTCTGATCCTGGAAAGTAGAAATCGACGATGGAGTGACCGGGAACGGTCGGGGGTTCTCCATCTGACGACCCCGCGCAATGGTTGTCACAGCCAACCATCAAGCATGGGCGCAAGGCACGGACGTATAGAAAATTACTATGGAATTGCAAAATAAGCGTATTTGACCCTTTACGTTTGTAGATGTCATTCACCTTCCCAACAATAGGGGAGATGGTGGATGGCAACTGGCAAATTGGCATATTTTGTTATGGCAACTGCGTGCGTAGCAGCAACAGGGAATGCTGCTGCGCAGCCTGCCGACTATCCTGCACCCGCTCCGGCAAGCGCGCCGGTCGAGACGGGCGCCTTCCCGCTCTATGGCGCCAAGACGCCAGGATCTGCCGCCAACGAGAACTGGGCCCGATACTTCGGTAAGGACTATGGGGTCCGCAATGTCACCCGGCCCACCTTGACCCCAGTTCTTCCCGATCCCGCCAAAGCGACCGGCGCCGCTGTGATCGTGGCGCCCGGCGGCGCTTTCATGGCGCTTTCCATGTCGCATGAGGGCTGGAATGTAGCTCAGGCCCTTGCAGATCGTGGTATTGCCGCGTTCGTTCTGAAATATCGCCTCCTGCCAACCCCCAAGGATGAAGTCGAAGCCGGGAAATATGTCTGGGCCAAGATGATGGAAGGCATTCCCGATCCGACCAAGCAACCGGTGCTCACCAATCCGCAGGCGACTGAAGATGGACTTGCCGCGCTGAAGATGGTGCGCGAACATGCCGCTAAATGGGGCGTCGACCCCGCCCGTGTCGGCATGATCGGCTTTTCGGCAGGCGCCATGACCTCGCTCCAGACCGTCCTTGCCGCGAAGTCGGGCGAACGACCTGCTTTCTTCGGGTACATCTATGGCCCCCAGGCAAAGATCGATGTTCCGGCAGACGCATCGCCAATGTTCGATGCAATCGCTCTCGACGATCCCCTGTTTCCATCGATGGGCTTTCCGATTGCGCAGGCCTGGCTCGCAGCCAAGCGGCCTGTAGAAATTCATGGCTACCAGCAGGGGAGCCATGGTTTCGGGCTCGGAAAGCCAAACACCACGACAACGCTCGTGCTAGACGAATTCATCGCGTGGCTTTCTATGCAGGGATTCCTGACCGGAAAGACAGCTCCCTGACTAGTGAAGCGCCCGAAACCGGCAGGTCTCTTCACGGCCATCCTCTCGGAAGAACGATGGGAAAGCTGCCGGTCCGTTGCTGGGGCGCGAAACTGGAGCGCTGAGTGACCGGGAAGGGTCGGCAGCCGAAACCGCCGTTCTTTGTTGGGGAACGGCGGTTATCCCGACTCCGTGGCCCGGAACCCGCTGACACTTCCTTGCAGGAGGAGTCGTTATCGGGATCGCTGGTACATCATCAAGGCTAAAGCGGGTATCGTCTGCAGCCTGCCTGAGTGGCTGGGTTCTAAAACAGACGATGTGGGCGCTTACCAATCGGTTTGAAACCAGGCGAGCGTCTTCTCCGGCTTGCGCGAGGTGATCTTGTAGTCCTCTAGGACGAGCGGCGCTGCTTTCTCGGCGGAATCGAGATATTGAGCCCACCACACCATCATCTTGCGTCGATGTGGGAGATAGCGTGCCGAATTATAAACGCCTCTTACGCCGCGCGGCATATGGGCCAGTTGCATCTCGATCCAGTCCGGCATGAAAAGGCCCGACTCGTTGAGCACAGTGCTTCCGAGCGATCGAAACCCGTGGACCGTGGCTTTCCCGCGCAGGCCCATCCGGTACATGACGTCGAGCATGCGGTTCTCGCTGATGACATCTGAGCGCGATCCGGCGACCGGAAAGAGGTACTTTCCGAGGCGCTCGTTGCCCGCTTTGCCGAAGGGATTAGCGTCGCGGATCTGGCGCAGCAGTTCTACGGCCTGTGGTGGCAGCGGCACCAAGTGTTCCGAACGCATCTTCATGCGCTCGGCCGGTATACGCCACAGCGGCTCACCGCTTCCAAGCCCTTCGAATTCGGTCCACTGCGCGAATCGGGTCTCCTGAGTGCGAACCATGGTGAGAATGGTCCAGCGAAGCGCGAGATGGCTCAGGCGTGACCCTTCGTCGGCGCTCAGACGGGCGAAGAATTCGGGGAGTTCCTTGATTTCGATCTTGGCGCGGTGGCGGACTGGGGGCGGCTTGATCATTGCGGCAGACAAGTCTCGGCAAGGATCGCTTTCGCAGCGTCCGTCGGGAATGCCGAATCGGAATATCTCGCTGCAATGGTTCTTGATGCGGTGCGCCATCTCATAGGAGCCGCGAGCCTCGATGACGCGCAATACTTCCAGCATCGTGCGGGGGAGGATGGAGCGGATTGGCTTGTCGCCGATGACGGGAAGGATATCGCTCTGGAGCCGCCCTTCGATAAGCCGGGCATAGCGGGGCGACCAGGCCGGGCGGCGAGCCTCGATCCATTCTCGGGTGAGCATCTCGAACGTCGTCTTGTCGGCGGCGACCTGAAACTTCGCCTCCTTTTTATGGGCAATAGGATCTATGCCCGTTGCGACAAGGTCTTTCATTTCCTCGGCCCAAACGCGGGCGCGGTGCAGGCTCACGGCGGGATACTCGCCGCCGTCAACAGTCTTCTGCTTGCCGGCGAAGCGGTAGGCGAGGCGCCACCGCTTTTTTCCGCTCGGCATGGCAACAATATGCAGGCCGCCGCCATCGGATTTCTTGATCTGCTTGTCGCAGGCGTTGAGGGTGGTGAGGAATTGATCGGTCAGCATGGTCGGCACTCCGGCTTTGCCGTCGCGGATCCGAAACCTGCTTGGTCCAGTTTGCTGCCTTCGAGGCCTGTTTTTACCAACAGGTTGGCCAACAAATCGCATGAAACTGTCTGATCGGAATGGCTCCGGTGTGGGACAGAATACGCGAATTAAGCCATTGAAAACAGACTTTTTTATTGAGACCCCTTGAGACCTTGTTGGTCAAAATGGGTCAAAATATTGGCTGGGGCGGCAGGATTCGAACCTGCGAATGCCGGTACCAAAAACCGGTGCCTTACCACTTGGCGACGCCCCAGCAGGGATTGCGCGCTTAGCGGGTTAGCGGCGCGGTGAAAAGAGGCTTTGGGAGAAGTTTTCCGCAGGATCCTTCGCCCCGGAATTTTCCGCCCCGGCAACCCGCGCGTCGCGGTGCGGCAGCGACATGCCGATTCCTGCCGACATCATGGCAATTCCCGCCGCCTGTGCTGCCGCGCTGGGCGTCGAGGCTCCGACTTGCGACCAGTCGCTGCCGATCGCTTGCGCACCGGATGCGCTGGATCGCCACACGGCATCGGCATTGACGCGGGCCCAGTCGGTGAGTTCCCGGCGTTCGGGCCCTTCCGCCATGTCGTCCAGCAGATGGCCGAGGTGAAACGCGAAGACGCCCTTGAAGATCAGCCCGTCCGAACCGATGGGAACCGGCTCTTTCAGGACACCCTCCGGCGTTGAGAGCCGGCGCGCGGCGGCCGTGGCAGTGTTTGCGGCAACGATGCGGTAACGGCTGTCGCCGGTGATCGTCGTCAGATCGGTGAGCCCGCCCAGCAGCACGCCCTGATTATACGTAAAATAGGGCTGTCCATTGTTGCTGCATTGTGCGTCCAGCCCGTCGTTGACCAGGCCTTCCGGGCCGATCATCGAGGAGTGTTCGAACCAGTTCCACGTGCGCAGCGCCCAGTCGCGATAGCCCGGCTCTCCGGTCGCCAGAAACATTTGGGTGGATGCGTAGAGCAGCAGTTCGTTGGTGATCGCGTTCTTGTAGGTGCGCGCCGGATCCCACCACAGGCCGCCCCCGCAGCGGTCGTCCCAATAGGTGCTGACAAGGTGCTGATACGTGGAGGCCGCATAGTCCATCAGCGCGGGATCGCGGTCGGCCTGCCAGGCGTGGATGCTGGCGATGACGGCCCAGAGCGCATCGTCGTTGAGATAGAGGCCGGCACGGTTGCGCACGGCTGCAGCGATCTTGTCGTGCAACCGGCGATCGCCGGTCCGGCGCTGATAGTCGAGCAAGGCGTCGACCACGACGAAGCGCTGCCATGCCTCGATCCCGTTCCAATCGGCGGGCTTGCCCCATTGCGTATCGAGATAGTCGACCGCCATGCGGGTCCGGTCCGGCCATGCCGCGTCTGGCTGCGGGGGCGGGGTCGCCGCCTGGGCAATTGCCGGCGCCGCCATCAGCGCCATGAGCAGGCCGGGCAGCCCGCGCAACAGCGCGCATCGCATCCCGAAAGCAGACACCGTCCGCATCAGCCGTACCTCGAACACGTCAATCGAGAATTCCTGTAGTCCAGACATGGGCCGATCATGGCCGCCTGAGCGCCTCCATAACAGACCCGCGCCGATCTGCGAGTCCACCCCGCCGATAACGCGGATCGCAGGCGCGCTGCCCATCTGCTTGACTCGTGCGCGCGCCATCAACAGACCCGCAGGTCAAGACAATGCGGAAGCGGAGCATGGACGAAAACGCGGCTGACCGGCCAGCGCACGTGTGCAGCGCTATCGCCGCCGGCATCTATCTGGAGGGGCTGGCGGTCGATCATGATCGCGATGCGATCTGGTACAGCGATGTGATCGGCGGCGGCATTCATGGCGTGAGACCGGATGGAACCGCAATCGCCACGCTCAACCCCGCGCGCATGTGGACCGGCGGCGTCATGATGAATGCCGACGGCTGCGTCTTGTCCAGCGGGCAAGGCGGGATCATGTGGAATGACCCGGCTTCCGGTCGATCGGGCTGGTTGATCGATACGCTGGGCGACCGCGCGGTGAATGGTATCAACGAGATGGTATCGGACGGGGCCGGCGGCATCCTGTTCGGCACCATCGACATTGCCAGCGTGATCGCCGGACAGACGCCGGAGCCCACCGAAATCTATCGGCTGACGGCAGATCGGCAAGTCATGCGCGTTGCCGAGGGCATCGGCTTTTCGAACGGCGTGATGTTCGATGCCGCCCGCAGCTACCTCTATTGCAACGACACCTTCCGCGGCACCTGGAGGTTCGACCTTGCCGCCGACTTCACCGTGACGGAGCGCCGTCTGCTGCTGGAGAAGGAAGACGCCGATGGCATGGCGCTCGACAGCGACGGCAACCTCTGGCTTACCGGCTTCCGATCCCGCCATCTGACCTGCCTTGCGCCGGATGGCCGCGAACTGGCGCATCTCGATCTTGAGAAGGGCTCGATCACGCAGCTCCGCTTTGGCGGTGCCCACATGCGCGATCTCTATTTCAACTCGGTACCTGCCGACGGCGGAGATACCTTGAAGGAGGGCGGCGAGATCACCGCACGCAACTCCCACCTCTATCGCACCCACGCGCCGGTCGCTGGGATGCGGCTGGAACCGGCGCGATTTGCGCTGGATTAGCCCGGTATAGCGGTCATCCTAATAGTTAGAGGATGAAGGAGCCACCTTCCCAAGCACGCTGACCCTGCCCCCATCCGCCTCCTTGTGCAGCGCGGCGAGGTCCAGTTTGAATTCAAGGTCTTCGCTGGGCGTCTGGACGCGCGGGTTGCCCGTCCAGTAGATTACCCGGCAAGTCCGCCGAACGATACGCCAGCCTTCCGGCGTGCGGGTCCATTCGTCGTCGTAATAGCCGCTGCCGTCCCACACCGGTGGATCGCCTGCTGCATAGCGGATCAGGCGCCATTGCCCGTAAGTCATCGAAAAGGCGCTGTTACCCTCCACCCGCACGAGGTGATTGCTCATCATGTGCTGGGTGGCGTCGAACAGGGCGTGAAAGGCACCGAACGCGTCCTTGAAGGCACCTAACTCGCTCCAACACGATCCGGGGCCGTAATCGACGGCGGCAAAGGGCAGAAAGATCCGGTCGAACAGATCCCACCGCCGGGTGTCCATGGCGAACCCGTAGAGATTCAGCCGTTCGACGATGTCCTCACGGTCCGCCATGGTGCCCTTCTCCCTTACAGCGGTAGCGAGACCGTGGCGGTGCCCTTCAGGATCGTCGCGCCGTCCTGCGTCGTCATCCGGGTTTCGACCGTGACCACCGGCATGCCGAACTCGCTGGTCTCCTGCTTGTCGATCACGGTGGCGTCCACATAGGTCACGTCGCCCTCGAACGCCGGGCTGCGGAACTGGGTCTTCGAGTGCCAGATATAGCCCTCATGCCCCGCCCAGTAGGCCACCGTGTCCAGATGCCATGCATTCATCGACGAGCCGTAGCCATAGGCGCCGCCCATGCCGACTTTCTCGGCCTTTTCCGGGTTGATGTGGCCGGAACTGGGGCCGTGGAACAGGCCATCCGCCTGACGCGGATCGATCTTGCGTGCTTCGAAATCGTAAGTCATGTCGCCGCCGAAGCCTGCATCTTCCTGCGCCGGATCGTAGACGCCCTCGGGCACATTCCAGCGCCAGGTGCCCCAGATGTTCTGCCGGTGCGCGCGGCATTCCAGCGCGAAAGTGACGCGGCTGTGCGGGCCGATCACGCGGCGCGGCAGCGCGTCGCCCACGTTCACGGCGCTCCAACGCGGCGAAATCCCCTCGCGGCCAGACTTGATCCAGTCCAGCCGGATCTTCGCCACTTCATCCAGTTCCGCCTTGGTCCAAAGCTTCGGCGCGCGGCTTTCCTTGTCATAGACCTTGCGCTTGTTCGCCTCCTCCACGAGGTAGCGGATCGAGGTTGCCCGCTCCTTGGCAACAAGCGCGCCGTGCTGGTTGCGGTGCACGGTATCGCCATCGGCGAACATCGTCGGCCCGGCAAAGCCTGTCTCGGCAATGCGATAGCCAGCGAAGGTGCGTTCCTGCGTCAGCTTGTCTCCGGGGCGGACGGGGTTGCCGTAGAACCACCACTCCTCACCCGCGAAGATCAGGTGAGAGCCGGGAATCTTGCCCACGCAGGACGGGTGGCAACCGTGGCCATAGTCCATCGCCACGGTGAAGCTCTGCGGCGCCACGATGCCGCCGAACTTGCTGGCGCGCGCGAAATTCTCGTCCCAGTGCAAGGGGTTGGCATAGTCCATCGCCTGTGCCCAGCGGCGGATGTCGGTGGCATTGCAGGGGTCCCAGAACTCCGCGAAGATGACGGGCTTGCCCACCCACTTGTCGACGTCGCTGGTGTCCAGCACAACATCCCCTTCGGCCATTTCACTCTCTCCGCATGCTTGTTTGCGTGACGGTCTTCCACTGCCGCCTGTCGCTCGCCTGACCGAAGGTGCAGCCTGATCGGCAATCGGCGCAAGCAGGATAAGGCCATCGCGTGGGAGCGATACTTGCCGCCCGCCCGCATTCTCCCCGCGCGGGCGCCTGCCGAGTTGCGCTAGCCCTTGGCGCAAATACGAATCGTGCCGGGAGACCATTGATGAAGATCGACACCACGCTTGCCGCCGTCGTTACCGGCGGTGCATCGGGCCTTGGCCGGGCGAGCGCCAAGGCTCTGGCCGATGCCGGCGTGAAAGTGGCCGTGTTCGACATCAGCGAGGAAGCGGGCGAAGCTTTCGCGGCCGAAATCGGCGGCGTGTTCTGCAAGGTGAACATCCTTGACGAGGAAAGCGTAGAGGCCGGCTTTGCCAAGGCCCGCGCCGCGCATGGGCAGGAACGCGTGGTGGTACACTGCGCGGTGGTGGCCGGCGGCGGCAAGACCGTTTCGTTCGACAAGGCCACCGGCGCCTACAAGCGCGCGCCGACCGAGCAGATCGCCAAGTCGGCCGACGGCATCTTCACCGCATCCTACCGCGTCGCCTCCATCGCGGCCCTCGGCATGGCCAATTCCGACCCCGTCAATGACGATGGCGAGCGCGGCTGCATCATCCTCACTTCCTCCGCCGCTTCGCAGGACGGCCAGATCGGCCAGGTCGCCTATGGCGGCGGCAAGGGCGCGGTGAATGCCATGGTGCTGCCGATGGCGCGCGACCTGATGGACCTGGGCATTCGCGTCAACGCCATCCTGCCCGGCACGTTCGCCACCCCGCCGATGCTGCGGGTGAAGGAGATGAACGAGGCGGTCTACGAAGGGCTGGGCAAGGCCGTGCCCTTCCCCAAGCGCCTGGGCAATCCGGACGAGTTCGCCTCTCTGGTGCTGGAGCTGACGCGCAACACGTACTTCAACGGCCAGTGCATCCGCCTTGATGGCGGCATTCGCATGCCGCCGAAGTAAGCGGCGGCCCCTACCAATCACATCGTCGCCCCCGCGAAGGCGGGGGCCCCGCTTCCTTCTGCCTCCGCGGAGAAGAACAAGCGGGATCCCCGCCTTCGCGGGGATGACGGGGTGTTTTGGCGATTGGTTTGAGCGAGGTTGAGAAGAATTTCCCCGCCCCTCGCTTGAGAATCGCCGGACATGATTCCAGAGCGCTCCGCATCTGGAGGCTCGCAAACAATGCAGAACGTCATCGACTTCGTCATGGAACTGGACCGGCTCAAGGCCGTCACCCGCAAGGTGAAGCCGATCGGGCTGGACCGTTACGAGAACTCGGCCGAACATAGCTGGCAGATCGCGCTCTTTGCGGTGGCGTTGGCGCCCTATGCCGTGGGTGCGCCCGACATCGGGCGGGTCATGGCGATGCTGCTGGTCCACGACATCGGCGAGATCGAGACCGGCGATGTCATGGTGTTCTTCGAGGAAGGTCTGGCAGACCGCAAGCAGGCCGAACGCGCGGCGATAGACCGGATCTTCGGCATCCTGCCCGATGCCGAGGCGGATTACCTGCGCGGCCTGTGGATCGAGTTCGAGGAAGAACAGACCGCCGAGGCCCGCTTCGCCCACGCCATCGACCGCGCCATGCCGGCCCTGCTGAACTTGCGTAACGAGGGGCAGAGCTGGCGGGAGAACGGCATCAGTCATGATCGCGTAGTGAAGCGGTTGAAGCCGCAGATCAGCCTGGGTGCGCCGGCGCTGTGGGATTACATGGAGCGCGAACTGGCGGTGGCTGAGGCGAAGGGCTGGTTTGGGGCATAAGCCAAGTCCTCCCCTGCAAGGGGAGGGGGACCACCCGAAGGGTGGTGGAGGGGTGTCAGCCTTTCGGTCGCGCCACGACGCACCGGTTACACCCCTCCGTCAGCCCTAACGGGCTGCCACCTCCCCTTGCAGGGGAGGAGCTTCCATCGCAATTCCTCCTTTTCTCCCAACACCCACCTTGACTCTCCCACGCCCTGAGGCCCAATCGGCGGCGATGCGACGTCCCGCCGTCAATGCCCTCAAAGCCCTGGTCGTCCGCCAGCGACGGCGCATGCGCGAAAGCGAACTGGCGTTCATCCTGCTTGCCGTCGGCGCAGGCATCGCCGCGGGCTGGCTGACCAATCTGCAGGGCTTTCTGGCCCACGCCATCCAGCAAGTACTCTACGGCGTCACCGGCAACCGCCTGAGCGCCATCGGCGAAATCCGCCATCCGATCCGGCTGCTCGCCCTGCCCTTGGGTGGCCTCGTGTTGATCGGCATCGCCTATCTGCTGCGCCGCCGCCGCCGCGCGCCGATCGACGTGGTGGAGGCGAACGCGCTGCACAGCGGGCGGATTCCGTTCATCGACAACCTGATCATCTCCGCCCAGACCATCGTTTCCAACGGCGCCGGCGCCTCGGTCGGGCTGGAAGCAGCTTATGCGCAGATGGGCGGCGGGGTCGCCTCGGTACTGGGGCAGTGGTTCAAGCTGCGCCGCGCGGATATGCGCACTTTGGTGGGCGCAGGTGCCGGCGCGGCGGTGGGCGCAGCGTTCGGTGCGCCGCTGGCGGGGGCATTCTATGCCTTCGAGATCGTGATCGGCACTTATACCCCGGCCGCCATCGCCCCGGTCATCGCCGCCGCCTTGGGCGCCGCCTTCATCACCCGGCAACTGGGCGTGGAGCCCTATCTGATTGCCGCATCCAGCACCCGCGCGCTGACCACGCCGGACTATTTCATCTACGCCATCCTTGGCCTTGCCTGCGCGCTGGTGGGCATTCTGGTGATGCGGCTGGTGACCTTCATCGAGATCCATGTCCAGAAACTCACCCGCATCGCGAAGTGGCGCCCGCTGATCGGCGGGCTGCTGCTGATGCCGCTGGCATGGCTTTCGCCGCAGTCGCTCTCCGCCGGGCACGGGGCCATGCACCTCAACCTGGCCATGCAGCCGGCGATCCAGTTCCTGCTGATGGTGCTGGCATTGAAGATCATGGCTTCCGTCATCTCGCTCAGCTTCGGCTTTCGCGGCGGTCTGTTCTTCGCCTCGCTGTTCCTCGGCTCGCTGGTCGGGCTGATCTTTGCCGACGCGGTGCAGATGCTGCCGTTCGGTATCGAGCTGGACCCCACGCAGTCCGCACTGGTTGGCATGGCGGGCGTGGCCGTCTCCATCGTCGGAGGGCCGATGACCTTGGCGCTGCTGATCCTGGAGACCACGCACGACTTCGCGCTGATGGGCGTGGTGCTGACCGCCTCGCTGGTTTCCAGCGCCTTCACGCGGGAGACGTTCGGCTATTCGTTCTCCACGTGGCGGCTGCATATTCGCGGGTCTATCATCCGGTCCCCGCGCGACATCGGCTGGATGCTCAGCCTAACCGCCGGGCGGATCATGCGGACGGACTGGGTTTCGGCGCCGGCCAACCTGCCCCTCTCCGAATTCCGTGCGCGGGTGCCGCTGGGATCCGCCAGCAAGGCCATCCTGCTTGACGGGGACGAGCGCTATGCCGGCATCGTCACGACTGCGTCGGCCTGGAACCCCAACCTCGATCCCGAGACCGAGGTGGGCACTTTGGCGACCTTGACCGAAACCACCCTCGCCCCGGCGACCGACATCCGCGCGATGATCAAGGCGTTCGACATTGCCGTGGCGGACGAACTCGCGGTGGTGGACGGCGTGGGCAAAGTCGTCGGCGTGGTGACCGAGCGCCATGCAAGGCGCCGGTATTTCGAGGAAATCGAAGCTTCCCAGCGCGAGCTGTTCGGCGAGAGCTGACCTAGATCCTCCCCTACCGGGGGAGGTGGCAGCGCGCAGCGCTGACGGAGGGGGCTTTCGGCAGCACAGCGCCTGCCCCCTCCACCACCCTTCGGGCGGTCCCCCTCCCCCGGTGGGGGAGGATCGGCTTTCTTCGTCCCGGCGATGCCTCCCGCCCCACCCTTCCCGCCCCACACCAATCGCCTTACCTAGCGATCACTAGGTAACGAGAGGAAGCCCATGCGCACCCGCATGAACCGGGAGGATCGCCGCGCCGCGATTCTCGACAGCGCCATTGCCGTGATCGGCGAACGCGGCTTTCACGGCTTTTCGATCCGCGATCTGGCGCTGCGCTGCGCGATGACCGACGCCGGACTGCTCCACCACTTCGGCTCCAAGACCGACCTGCTGCTCGCCGTACTGGACCATCGCGACGCGCAGGACGAACACGCCATCGCCGCCCTGTTCCCCAGCGATGCAGCCCCCTGCGACCGCGCGGAAATGCTGCGCGTGCTGGCCGCCATCGTCGCCCGCAATGCGGAGCGGCCCGAACTCGTGCGCCTCTACGCCATGCTGCGGGTGGAGGCGCTGGCCGCCGATCACCCCGCGCACGCCTATTTCGTCACCCGCGACCGACTGGCGCGGCGGCGCTTCGCCGAACTGTTCGCGCCTTTGAGCGGCGCGCCCGAGTGCCTCGCCCGGCAAGTGCTGGCGGCGATGGATGGGCTGGAACTGCAGTGGCTGCTGGAGGACCGCGACTTCGACCTCGTGATGACATGGAATGAAACCGCCGACCGGCTGATCCCGTAAACCGGCGCAAACAGGGAGAGAGTAATGGATCGCAGGACAGTATTGGCCTCCGGGCTGGCGGCCGGCGCGCTGGCCACGCAGGCGGGCAAGGCGATGGCAGCGGCGCCGAAGGCGTTCCCCAAAGGCTTCAAATGGGGCACCGCCAGCGCCGCGCATCAGGTGGAGGGCAACAATACGCTTAGCGACCTCTGGCTGGTCGAACAGGTGAAGCCGACGATGTTCATGGAGCCTTCGGGCGATGCCAACAACTCCTTCGAACTCTGGCCGCGTGACCTCGATCTGGTGAAACAGATGGGGCTCGACACTTATCGCTTCTCGATCGAATGGGCCCGGATCGAGCCGCGCCCCGGCGTGTTCTCGATCGCCATGCTCGATCACTATGCACGGATCATCGAAGGCTGCCATGCGCGCGGGCTGACGCCGATGGTCACGTTCAACCACTTCACCGTGCCCCGCTGGTTCGCCGCGCAGGGCGGCTGGACGCAGAAGGACGCGGCGGACCTGTTCGCCCGCTATTGCGACAAGGCGGCGCGGCGGCTGGCGGCGGGCATGGGCTATGCCACCACGCTGAACGAGCCGAACATGATCCACCTGGTCGACAAGGGCCTGCCGCCGCAGATGGCCGGCATGGTGAAAGCGATGAACCAGGCGGCGGGTGCGGCCTGCGGGGCCAGCAACTTCAAGAACGGCATGCTGCCCGAGCATGACGACATTCCGCTGCTGGAAGAAAACATGCTGGCCGCGCACAAGGCCGGCCGCGCCGCGATCAAGGCCGCGCGTGGCGATCTGCCGGTGGGCGTCAGCCTGACCATGAGCGACGATCAGGCCGTGGGCGCGAATTCGCAGCGCGATGCGATCCGCAAGCAGTTCTATGGCGCCTGGCTGGACCTCGCGAAGCAGGACGACTTCATCGGCGTGCAGAACTATGCCCGCGCGATCTGGAATGCCGACGGTCAGGTCCAGCCGCCCGCCGATGCGCCGCGCAATCAGATGGGCACGGAAATCTACCCCGCCTCGCTGGCCGGTGCGGTCCGCTATGCCCATGAGGCGACCGGGCGCCCGGTGATGGTGACCGAACACGGCATCGGTATCGAGGACGACGCGGTGCGCGCGAAGTTCATTCCCGAAGCGCTCGCCGGGCTGCAGCAGGTAATCGCCGATGGCGTGCCGGTGCTGGGCTATGTCCACTGGACATTGGCGGACAACTTCGAATGGGTGTTCGGCTTCAAGCACAAGTACGGCCTGTGCTCTGTCGACCGCGCGACATTCGCCCGCACGCCCAAGCCGAGCGCGGCCGTGCTGGGCGCGATTGCCAAGCGCAACGCGGTGTAATCCGGCGGGCTTAGCGAAGTTTAGGAAATCTGACAGAACGCGCTGACGAGGGAGTCCGCTCCCCCGTCAGCACTTCACATCACCTCCCCACGCGGGAGAGGCTTCAGTCCTTGGCGATCGGCAGCCACACGGCGCTGGCGGCATCGCCACCATAAGTCACCGTCTCGGTCGCCTTCACATAGTCGCTGGCCTTGGCCTCCATGATCGACGGCACCCACGACTGCGGGTTGCGGTCGTAGAGCGGGAACAGGCTGGACTGCACCTGCACCATGATCTTGTGGCCCGGCAGGAACACGTGATCGACGTTCGGCAGCGACCACTGGAAGCTATAGCCCTTGCCCGATTCCAGCGGCTGCGGCTTGTCGAAACCGTTTACATAGCGGCCACGGAAGATCTCGATGCCGATGCCGAGTTCGTAGCCGGCCATTTCCGGATTGGCCGAGTTCTCCTGCGGATAGACGTCGATCAGCTTCACCACATAGTCGCTATCCTGCCCGGTGGTGCTGGCGTGCAGTTCCACCTTGGGCGCGCCCATGATGTGCACCGGCTTGTCGAGCACGCCGGTGGTGTAGCTGAGCACGTCCGGACGACCATCGACGAAGCGCTGGTCGTGGACGAGCCAGGTCTTCCACTCCTCACCCTGCATATGCACCGGGCGCGGCAGCATCGGCACCGGCTTGGCCGGATCGGACACGTAGCTGTCGCTGCCGCCAGCGGGCTTCGACCACGTGAGGCCGTAATTGCCGGCAAGGTAAAGCGGCGTGTAGTTCCCCGCCGGCCACTTCTGCGAAACCTCCCAGCCGCCCTTCGCACCCACGGCGCCGGTCGCATAGGTCAGCACCGGCGGCGTATCGCATTTCGGCGCATCGGTCTTGAGATGACAGTCGAGGAACGGCTTCATGTAATTGCGGCGGAACTGGGCGCCGGTATCGCCTTCCCACTTCAGCGGGCCCAGCTCACGCGCCTCGTAATTCACCTGCGAGTGGCGCCACGGCCCGATCGCCAGCGAAACCATGTCGTTATTGGTGTCCTGCTGCTCCAGCGCCTTGTAGACCGCCGGGGCGCCATAGCTGTCTTCCTGATCCCACTGGCCCACCACCAGCATCGTCGGCACCGTCAGCTTGCGCGCGGCCAGCAGCTTGTCCACCGCCTGACCCTGCCACCATGCGTCATAACTGGGATGTTCCAGCACCTTGCGCACCACCGGCAGTTGCAGCAGGCCATAGGCCTTGGCGTATTCCATCGCCGATCCGGCATCGAGATAGGCCCGATACTCGTCGCCCGTGCCCTTCGGCACCGCGCCGCCGCCCTTTTTGACCGTCTGGCCAAGGTCGTAATCGAAGCCGAACATGCGGAAGGCGCCGTTGTGGAACCAGTCGTCGCCCATCCAGCCGTCGACCATCGGGCTCTGCGGCACCGAAGCCTTGAGCGCCGGGTGCGGATCGATCAGCGCCATCAGCGAAGTGAAGCCGAGGTAGGACGACCCGGTGATGCCCACCTTGCCGTTGCTTTCCTTCACGTTCTTCACCAGCCAGTCGATGGTGTCGTACGTGTCGGTGGCGTGATCGACCTTCGTGGGATTCAGCGGCCCGCGCAGCGGGCGGTTCATCACGTAATCGCCTTCGGATCCGTCCAGACCGCGCACATCCTGATAGACGCGGATATAACCGTCGTTCACGAAGTCTGCGTCCGCGACCGGCAGGATTTCCTCGATCTTCTGGCTGCGGTTGCGGCTGGTCGACTTGTCGGCGTTGTAGGGGGTACGGCTGAGCAGGATCGGGCCGTCATGCGTGCCTTTGCGCATGACGATCACGGTGTAGAGCTTCTTGCCGTCTCGCATCGGGATCATCACCACGCGGCGGATGTAGTCCGCCTGCGGGCGCACCCAGTCGTACGCGGCGACCTGCTCGTTCGCCATCGTGTCGGTGTGTGCAGCAGTATCCTGCGCGGAAAGCTGCGAGGCAGCGGCGAGAGCGAGCGGCGCGGCGGCGACGCTGATGGCGATCCGAAGGTTTTTTATCATGGCCGCGATTGGTGGCCCGTGCATTTCGCACGGTCAAGCGTGAAGCAGCGCAGGACCGGAAAACTGCCCGGCGATCATCCGCACCGCCACCTGGACGTCATGGCCTGGAACGTGGCGGCGGCCGCCGTGCTGACGGACTATTCCACGCTGGAGGGGCGGCCCGATCTGTCCATGATGGTCTACAATCCGGCGACGGCGGAGATTGCCGGCCGCTTGAAGCGACTGATCGAGGAATTTACTGGGGCCGAGGCAGTGTGAGAACCTCGTTCGCAGGTTATCCGTCAGTTGCCGACGCCGCGCGTGACTTGCGAGCGTTCGATATTCATGCGGTCCTCACGCTTCTGCGCGTCCCACTGGCTTTTGGTGAGGCAGACTTTCTTCACTTTCAGGCGCGATCCGATTTCTTGAATCTTCTCGCAAACCACCGGATCGGCCTTATCGATCGCGGACTGCGGCGCGGCCGGTTGGGCTGCTGCGGATTGGGCCTTGTCGCCTTGCACGACGATGGGCGACGTGGGGGCAGCGCTGGGCGCAGGCTGGCTCTCCTGCGCCAGAGCGGAGCCCGCTGCCAGCGGGAAACCGGCCCCCAGCGCCAAAGCGGTAAAGCCCGCAAGTCCAAGAATGCGCCGCGTATAAACTTTCATCGCCCCAGCCTTCCCATCCACACCCAGGCGATCGGCCCGCCCGGCTTTCGGAAAATCTACGACGACATTGCCGGGCCGACAAGTTCGCAGCATGGCCGCAAGCACAAACGGGCAGGAGAGCCTTCTCCCCTGCCCGCTTGGAGCATTTTCCAATCAGGTGGAATCACCCGATGTCTCGGGAAATGCGCCAACCCAAAAACTTAGAGCGGTTTTCGATCCGACGCAGTCGGGTCGAAAACCGCTCCAATGTTCGGCTTCAGGCTTGTCGAAACCGGCGGATCAGGCCGCCTGCTTCTGCCGTTCGGTCGCTTCCAGGTTCAGCAGGTCCGCCAGTTCGAAAGCGAGTTCGATCGACTGCGCACCGTTGAGGCGCGGGTCGCAGTGGGTGTGGTAACGGTCCTTCAGCGCCTCGTCGGTGATGGCGATGGCGCCGCCGGTGCATTCGGTCACGTCCTGGCCGGTCATCTCGATATGGATGCCGCCGGCGTGCGTACCCTCGGCCCGGTGCACGGCGAAGAAGCCGCGCACTTCGGCCAGGATGCGCTCGTACGGGCGCGTCTTGAAGCCGGTGTCGGTCTTGATGACGTTGCCGTGCATCGGGTCGCACGACCACACCACCGGATGACCCTCCGCCTTCACCGCGCGCACCAGCTTGGGCAGGCCCGCCTCGACCTTGTCATAGCCGTAGCGGCTGATGAGGGTCATGCGACCGGGTTCGCGGCCCGGGTTCAGCGTATCGAGCATGCGCAGCAGCGCGTCAGGCTCAAGGCTGGGCCCGCACTTCATGCCGATCGGGTTGCCAACGCCGCGCAGGTACTCGACGTGAGCGGATCCTTCGAAGCGGGTGCGGTCGCCGATCCACAGCATGTGGGCCGAACAGTCGTACCAGTCGCCCGTCAGCGAATCGCGGCGGGTCAGGGCTTCCTCGTAAGGCAGCAGCAGCGCTTCGTGGCTGGTGTAGAAGTCGGTGCCCTGCAGCTGCGGAACCGAGGTCGGGTCCACGCCGCAAGCCGCCATGAAGTCCAGCGCCTCGCCAATGCGGTCCGCCATCTGCGAGAACTTCTCACCCCAGGGGCTGCGGCCTATGTGTTCCATCGTCCACTGGTGGACCTGGCGCAGGTTTGCATAGCCGCCATGCGCGAAGGCGCGCAGCAGGTTCAGCGTGGCCGACGACTGCGTGTAGGCGCGCAGCATGCGTTCCGGATCGTTGCGACGCGCTTCGGCGGTGCCTTCGATACCGTTGATGATGTCGCCGAAGTAGCTGGGCATCTCCACGCCGCCCACCATCTCGGTCGGCGCCGAGCGCGGCTTGGCGAACTGGCCCGCCATGCGGCCCAGCTTCACCACCGGCTGCTTGCTGGCGAACGTCAGCACGACCGCCATCTGCAGCAGCACGCGGAAGGAATCGCGGATATTGTCGGCGCTGAATTCGGCGAAGCTTTCCGCGCAATCCCCGCCCTGAAGCAGGAAACCGCGACCGGCGGCGACTTCGGCCAGATCCGCCTTCAGAGCACGCGCCTCGCCCGCAAAGACCAGCGGCGGAAACTTTGCAAGCGTGGCCTCAACCTCGCCCAGCTTCTCCGCATCGCCATATACCGGAAGATGGCGGGCTTCCTTAGCCTTCCAGCTTTCCGGGGTCCAATTGCTAGCCACGTTACGTACTCCTGGCGGTTCCTTCGCCTTCTCTCCCCGCGCCAAATGCATGGGGCCAAACCGGCAAGAACCGCAAACAAGGGGCGCGCCATAGCCGCTCCAAGCAATTTTTGCAAAGCCGGTTTAGGCGATCAGCGTGATCGATTGCGCCGCAACACCGGGGCGATGGGTAAGATTGTTGCCGGAGGGTGGACTTGGCGGGCATTTTCGATCCGAGTCGTGCCATCTTTCGCATTTCGCCGCCCGGCGAAGAACGCCAGTCCCCACGTCATGCACGGAAGCGGCCGAACGGCCAGATACCGACATGACAATGGCAGGCATTTAACGCCACAACACCCCGAAATTCTTTAAGACAGCCTATTAGCTAGCCGCTCCCGATTAGCGTACCTTACAACAGGGAGGTCGTTATGAATAATGTCGAGAGATGGACCACAATTCGTCGGCATGGCACGGCATTAGCTGTTGTGGCGCTATTGCATACCGGATTGCTGATTGGGTTGGATCAGGAATTGGCCAAGCATAGCCGTGCCGAGTTGCCACACCGGCAAGGGTGGCCAGAGACGCCCTTGATTGTAATCGCCCCCTTGCCTCCTCTAAACCCTCCAAATTGTTTCATCCCTTGCGGGGGTGACGTGCCGCATGTGCCTGAAAAATATCCGTTGCCACAAAGGCCCGCAGCGCCGCTGAATGATCCTTCAAAATGGATAACTCTGGAAGACTACCCTGTGCAGGATTTGCGGTCGGGCACACAAGGGACGACGGGCTTCCGCCTCGACGTTAATACAACAGGCAAAGTCATCGATTGCAGTGTCACGGCATCAAGCGGTTCCGGCAGCCTCGACACGGCAACGTGTTCCCACATTATGTACCGCGCCCGCTTCAAACCCGTGACCGACAACGATGCGAGGCCAGTTACCGGCGTCTATCGAGGCCGGGTGCATTGGATAATTCCGGACGACAACCTCGACCAAAAAACCACAGACTTCGGTATCGCCCCGGAAGTTAAACACTGACGACGCGGCAGCGGATGACACCCAGCCTGTTTCCCATTGAGAACCGCCAGCACCTTATTTGGCGGCCAGAATTCGCCTCCCCGACACACCGCCTAAACAAAAACGGGAGGCCGAAGCCTCCCGTTTCAATCAGCGCTTGGCTACCGTGCCGGAGCTTTTGCCTTCCGGCATCACCTCAAGCCGCCACGACTTGTCCTTGCCCAGATAGCGCGCGGCCAGTTGCTGCATCTGCTGCGGCGTGACTTGCGTGTAATCGTTGAGGATCGTGCGCACCGTGCCGATGCGGGACGGGTCGTAGGTCGCGCCTTCAAGCTGGCTCATGAAGAAGGCCGTGCTCGATGCCGCGCGGGTTACCTGCTGGCGCATGGGCTCGGTCACCAGCGCCAGTTCCTCGGCGCTGGGCGGGTTGGCGATCAGGTTCTCGGCAATCTCGTCGGCGGTCTGGAAGAACACAGTGGCGGACTTGGGATCGATCTGCGCCATCGCAGTGATCGAACCGCCGGTGTTCATGTCCACCGGCCACTGCGAATAGACGTAGGGCGAATAGGCCACGCCCAGCTTCTCACGCACGGCGTCGAGCAAGCGGTTGGTGAAGAGCTGGGTCAGCACTTCCAGCTTGCGCGATTCGCTGATGCCCATGGCGCCGCCGCCGGTGGGCCAGGAGATCACCGCCGCCGCCTGATCGGGATCGCCGTGGTGGTGCAGCACGATCGGCACGTCCGAAGGCGCGGGCACCTTGACCTCGGCAGCGGGCACGATCGGCGCCGGGCTGCGCGGCTTTAGCGCGCCGAAGGTCTTCTCCAGCGCGCCGATGGCGGCCACCTTGTCGAAATCGCCGTAGATCTGCACTTCCACCGGCCCGCTGGCGAGCGCCTTGCTCCACGCCGCCTTGAAACCCTTGGCCGTGGTGCCGGCCAGTTGCGCCGGTGTTGGCGTGGCGAAGCGAGGGTCCTGCCCGCGCTGATAGAACGTCAGATCGCGGTTCAGCACGCCCTGCGGAGAGGTGGAATAAGTATCGTACTGGATCTTCGCCGCCGCCTTGGCGCGGGTGAACGGGCTGGGATCCCAGCGCGGCAGGTCCAGCTTGGCCGCGAAGAGATAGAGCTGGTCCGCCAGATCCTGCGGGCGGGTTTCCGCCGTGAAGACGAAAGAGGCGTCCTGCGTGTTGAAGTCGAAGCCCATCTTGCGGCCGGTGGAAATCCGGTCGAGGTCTTCCTGACCCAGCGTGGCAAGGCCGGAGCCGACCAGCGCATAGTCCGCGAGCCCCAGATAGGGCGCATCCTTGGGCGAAAACGAGCGGGTACCGCCGCCGAAGCGCACCTTAACAGTCACGCGGCCGGGCTCTTCCTGAACCGGCCAGAGCAGAACCTTCACGCCATTGGCGAAGTCCAGTTGCTCGATATCCAGCAGGCCGGTCGGCTTGTCGGAAATCGCCTTCTGCGGCTTGCCGATGGCGGGCAGTGTGTCGAACGAGACCGGCGGCGCGTTGCTGGCCGTGCGCGTGGCGGCGTCGGGCTTCACCGGCTCCATCAGCGCGGTGCGCAGGGCATCGTCGGTGACGACGCCCGGCTTCTGCGTGGTGAACAGCGCGCGGGTAACGGTGCCGGAGAACAGCTGCTGGGTATGTTCCAGCACCTTGGCCGGGGTGAACATCGGCTTGGACTGGCGGAAGATGTTCAGCACGTCTTCCGGCCCAGCCACCGTTTCGCGAATGTCCAGCGCGTTGACCATGTCGTCGGCCAGCTTCGATCCCGGCAGGATGCGGCGCTGTTCGACGGGGACCTGGAAGCTGACGTCCAGCTCCGCCACTTCGCGGTCGATCTCTTCCTGCGTCGGCGGATGGGTCAGCGCATCGGCGATCACCGCGCGCACATCGCGCAGCGCGGCCTTCCAGTCATCGCCCAGCGGGGTGATCGAGACGAACGTGGCGTCTGCCGAGCGCGAAACGTCCTGCTGGTCGACCGAGGCCGAGAGATAGCTGCCCCCTGCCCGCGCGCGCGTTTCCAGGCGGCGATTGATCACGGCCTGGGCGATGGCATCGACCATCAGGCCCTGGTTATAGGCGATATTGTCCGTCACCTGCCGCCAGGGGCGCAAGGTGGCATAGAGCAGCGAGGGCGGCAGGTCCGGCTCCACCAGCACGCGCGTCTCGCCCACCGGGTTCTTCGGATCGGCATCGGCCGGCGCCGCGGGATCGCCGAAGCTGGGCGCGGTCGCCAGCTTGCCACTGGCCTTCCAGTCGGCGAACCACTTCTTCACATAGCTTTCCAGCGTCGCCGGATCGGCGTCACCCGCCACGATCACGGCCACGTTGTCCGGCCGGTACCAGCGCGAATAGAACGCGCGCACGCTTTGCGGCGTGGCGGCGGTCAGCGTTTCCACCGTGCCGATCGGCTCCCGCTGCGCCAGCGGCTGGCCGGCGTAGAGCACTTGCTGCATCGCCTGCTGCACGCGCTTGGAGGCTCCGCCCCGCTCGCGCATTTCGGCCATGACGATCGGCAGGTCCTGCTTCAGGTTCGACGCCGAAAGCGCCGGCGCAGTGACCATGCCGCTCATCAGCTTGAACGTCTCGTCCAGCGAGGTGGGCGTGGCGTTGGGTAGATCCAACTTGAACACGGTCTGCGTGGTGGATGTCACCGCATTGGTGTCGCTGCCGAAAGTCGCGCCCAGGCGCTGGAAGGCGGCGATGGCGGTGCCTTCGGGAATGTATTTCGATTCGCGGAACAGCATGTGTTCCAGCAAGTGGGCATAGCCGCGTTCCGAATCGGTTTCGTACAGCGAACCGGCATCGACGCGGATGCGGATAGAAACCTGACCCGGCGGCACGCCGTTGCGGCGCACGGCATATTTCAGGCCGTTGGACAGTTCGCCGAAATGCCATTCCTTGTCATGCGGAATGTCGCTGCCGCGGTAGAGCCAGGGATCGGCATCCCCCACCAGCGGCTCATCATCGCCATCCTGCTTCACCACCACCGGCAGCGGGCGCTGGCGCGTCGAAGCCGGCGCACCGGGCTGTTGCTGCTTGGTGCCCGGGGCCGACTTCTGCGCCGTGGCGGCAGCATCCTTGCCGGCATTGGCCGTCGTTCCGGCAAGTGCCGGTGCAAGGAAGGGCTGCGGGAGCGGTGCCAGAAGCAGCAGGGCGGCGAGCGAGCGAGCGGCGCGCGAAGTAGTCGTCATCACTTTTGGTATAAGACCGCGATTGCTTAAGGGCCAGTGAATAGAAATAACACCGGAAACGCACCATCGGTTGCAATCGACGCGCGCAATTTGCAGCATTCCGGCGACGGTGCGGACTTGACCCGAAGCATAGTCCTCCTACATCGCGAGAACCATGTACATCGAAACCGAAACCACGCCGAATCCCGCCACGCTCAAGTTCCTGCCCGGCCGGCAGGTGATGCCCGCGGGCACGCGCGAATTCACCTCGCCAGAGGCTGCCGAAGCCTCGCCGCTGGCGCAGGGCCTGTTCGACCTTGGCGACGTGACCGGCGTGTTCTTCGGCGAACACTTCGTATCCGTTACCGCCGCGCCCGGCGTGGAATGGTCGGACCTGAAGCCGCAGGTCGTTTCGGTACTGCTCGATCACTTCGTGTCGCAGGCACCGCTGTTCGCCGGCGGCACCGCCAGCGGCTTCTCGGTCCCGCCCGAAGAGGACGTGGACTATGGCGAGGATCCCGCCGATGCGGACATCGTGGAGCAGATCAAGGACCTGATCGAAACCCGCGTGCGCCCGGCCGTTGCCAATGACGGCGGCGATATCGTCTATCGCGGCTTCCGCGACGGCGTTGTCTATCTGGCGATGCAGGGCGCATGCTCCGGCTGCCCCTCTTCCACCGCGACGCTGAAGCACGGCATCGAAAGCCTGCTGAAGCACTACGTTCCCGAAGTCACCGAAGTTCGCGCCGCCTGATCCCGACGCTAACGTGACCGCACCCGCCGATAGCCGTGCGCTGGATCTTCCCGGCCTGACTCTCGCGATAGACAGCGCCACCGAGGCTTGCTCGGTCGCGCTGTTCGCCGATGGCAAACTGATCGCGGGCGATTACCGCATGCTGGGCCGCGGCCATGCCGAAGCGCTGGTGCCGATGATCGCCGCCCTGCCCGATCGCGGCCGCGCAGCCCGCATCGCCGTCGCACTTGGCCCCGGCAGCTTCACCGGCGTGCGCGTGGGCCTTGCTACCGCGCGCGCGCTGGCGCTGGCATGGGGCGCCGAAGTGGTGGGCTATCCGACGATGGACCTGATTGCGGCGATGGCGCGCCGGGATCGTGGCGATGTGCCCGTAGCTGTGGCGATGACCGGCGGGCATGGCGAGTGGTTCGTCCAGAGCTTCGACGCGGCCGGCGCCACGATCCGCCCCCTCGCCTCGCTGCGCCCCGATGTGGCAGCGGCCGAATGCACCGAAACGGTGATCGCCGGCACGCAGGCGGAGGCACTCGTCACCGCGCGCGGCAACGGCGATGCCCTGCCGCTCTGGCCCGACGCGCGCTGCCTGCCGCTGCTGCCGGCCGGCGCCCTCACGGCCGAGGCGCATCCCCTCTACGGCCGCGCACCCGACGCCAAGCCGATGGCTGCCCCCGGAGTTCAATAATGACCGGCGCCCGCATGTTCGACGATCTGGACCGCATCATGGATGTGATGGCAGCGGCCTTCGATCCGGCATGGGGCGAAGCCTGGAACCGCCGCCAGGTGGATGACGCGCTGGCCATCGGCAATTGCCATTACCGCCTGATCTCCGCGCAAGGTCTGCCCGTCTCCGAAGACGAAGAAGCGGCCGGATTTTCTCTTTCCCGTACCGGTTACGAAGAAGAAGAACTGCTTCTTCTTGGCGTTAAGCCCGAATATCGCCGACTTGGACTTGGCCGCGCACTGCTGGATGCGCTTCGCGAAGATGCGGGAACACGCGGCGCCCGCCGGCTGCTTCTGGAAATGAGAAAAGGCAATCCCGCAGAATTCCTTTATTGCGGCTTTGGTTTCTATCCCATTGGCGAGCGTAAGGATTACTACCGCATGCCCAATGGCGAGCGGATCGATGCAATCACCTTCGCTTGCGACATTTGCGGCGAAATTGCGACCGACTTGCACTGACATTTCAACCGAACCCGCAGTATTCACGCTGGATTAACGACCGACAATTAAAACAATTACGAACCATTAGGGAAACGTCTTGTTTTCTCCACAGGATTGGTTCATTGCGAACTGCGGAATGTGAATCCCTGTGGCGATTCCTTTCCAATAGGTCGCAAAAATAAGAGGTCGTTAGAAAATGGACACTATCCAGGCTGATGCCAAGGAAACACTGATCACGCTTACTTCTGACATCGTGGCCGCGCATGTCAGCAATAACAGCGTCGGTGTTGAGGACCTGCCCTCGCTCATCACCAATGTCTACGGCGCTCTTGCCGGTCTCGGCAGCACCCCCGTGGTCGAGGAAGAAAAGCCCGAGCCCGCCGTTTCGGTGCGCGCTTCGGTAAAGCCCGACTACATCGTGTGCCTTGAAGACGGCAAGAAGCTGAAGATGCTGAAGCGCCATCTGATGACCCACTACAACATGACCCCGGAAGAATACCGCGCGCGCTGGAACCTGCCCGCCGACTATCCGATGGTTGCCCCGAATTACGCCGAAAAGCGTCGCGAACTGGCCAAGAAGATCGGCCTGGGCCGCAAGCCCAACGCGCGCCGCGGCCGCAAGCCCAAGACCGCCGCCGCCTGAGCGGCGGCGCGCCGAACCATCCGGATTCGCACAAATTGCGGAAAGCCTGATCGTTCGGCCGCCCAAAGGTTGTGATTGGGGGCGCACCAGCCTAAATAGCGGGTGCGCCTCTTTTCATTGATACAGGTCAAACGTGCACCAACCCATCGACATCGAAGCCCTCTGCGCCGAACGCGGCCTGCGTATCACCGAACAACGTCGAGTGATCGCCAAGGTCCTGTCCGAAAGCACGGACCACCCCGATGTGGAGAAGCTGCACCAGCGCGCCTCCGCACTCGATCCCGGCATCTCGATCGCCACGGTCTACCGCACCGTGCGTCTGTTCGAAGAAGCCGGCATTCTTGACCGTCACGATTTCGGTGACGGCCGCGCCCGCTACGAAGCCGCGCCCGAAGCGCATCACGATCACATGATCGACGTCGAATCCGGCGCCGTCATCGAATTCGTCGACCCCGAACTGGAAGCGCTGCAGCGTCAGGTGGCCGAACGCCTCGGCTTCCGCCTCGTCGATCACCGCATGGAACTGTTCGGCGTGAAGATCGAACGCGAGGACGGCGAAAACCGCAAGTGACACAGGCCGCAACGGCCACTCCGGGGCGCGCGATCGCGTTCTGGGGCTGGCCGCTTGTCGCCATCCGGCTGGTCGCGCTTCTGGCCACCCTGCTCGCCAGCCTTGCCGCCTACTACCTGATCGCCATCTTCACGCGCGCCAATCCGGCACCGCGCCTGTTCCTGCGTGCGGTTGCGGCGATTTCCGGCCTGCGCATATCGATGCGCGGCACGCGTCCGGTCGGCCACAGCGTGCTGCTGGCCAATCACGTGTCCTGGCTGGACGTTCCCGCGCTGGCGGGGACGACCGGCACGGCCTTCGTCGCGCATGACGGCCTCGCCGATTTCGGCCCGCTGCGCTGGCTCTGCGAATTGAACGACACGATTTTCGTGGCCCGCCACGAGCGCCGCAGCGTCGCCGCGCAGATCGAGCAGGTCCGCCATGCGATTGCCGATACCGGCAGCCTGACGATTTTCCCCGAAGGCACCACCAGCGACGGCACCGACCTGCTGCCCTTCAAGTCCTCGTTGCTGTCGGCTGTCGAGGCGGGCGGCGGGGAACTGGCGATCCAGCCGGTCTGGCTGGACTATGGGCCAAACGTCGCGGACATGGCCTGGGTGGGCGAGGAACCCGGGCTGGACAACTTCCTGCGCATCCTCGCGCGCTTGAAACCGCTGCACCTCACGCTGCACTTCCTGCCACCACTGACCGGCGACCAGCGCGCCGATCGCAAGACCATCGCGCGACATGCGCGCGAGGCGATCGAGCGAGTGATGGCAGAATAAAAGCGCAAGGTCGCCTGTTGGGGGATCCGCCCACTACTTCACAAGCAGAACAGCCTCCGGTTTCGCCGCGAATTTGGCCGCTCATGGCATCGCTGGTCACGACCATTGGTTGCCATGGGTCAGTCTGTGTGAGAGCCTGAAAGCGGATATCAGCGGTGGGAAGCAGGCGTGCTCGGCAGGATAATCTTTTCGCTTCTGATGTTAAGCACACCTCTGGCGACAGAAGCTCAGGTGCTGCCTCCGCCATCGTTGCCGGGGCAAGCCATTTTGGCGGAGCAACTGGTCCGCACCATCGAAAGCAAAGATGTGGACGGCTACGCCGCCCTCTTGGCTGATGACGTTGCCGTTACCGAAGACGGCAAGGAAATAGCGCATGGCAAAGCCGACTGGATCGCACAATACGGCAAGAAGCTGGCCGCATATGGCGTGTCGTTCAAGGTATCTCCCGGCTTTTCCTCCACGGGCCGCCTGCTGTTCATTGAATATTTCAATTCAGCCGGAAGCTGGGGCACCAACATCCCGTCGCATTGCTGCTGGTCTTATGATGCGGTGGCCTATGATGTGGCCGATGGCAAAGTAACGGCCATCCAACGGCTGCGCGGAGGCGACATGAAACTCGATGAACGCGGAAAGCCCGTAAAATAAAAGGCTTGCGCCCCCGCACGACGCTGCCGCGCGGGGTACAGGCCGTCCACCAACCTCAACGCGTGGCGTTGTATGCCAGCTGGCTTTCATCCAGCTGGAAGCCCACCAGCACTTCGAAGCTGGCGCGCGCCACGGCGCTCTTGACCTCGGGCTGCGACAGCGGATCGACCGCCGCGTCCTGGTCGCCGGCCTTGCGCGGGCGGGTGATGCGTTCGCGAATCTCGGGCGGCAGCGTGGCGGCGGCGCGATCGACATAGGCGGTGCCGGCGAAGTGTGCCTGCGCGCGGTCCTGGCCGGCGGCGAAGCTCACCTGAACCTGGCCGACGCGCTTGGAAACCACGGCCGAACCGCCCTGCAGCACGGTAACGAACACCGGCAGCGTCACCTGGCGGGCGCCCTGCGTATCGTTGCGGCGCGCCAGCACGTCGAAGCCGACTTGCGAGGTAACCTTGTCGTTCGCCTGCGCGCCGTTCTGGTCGCTGCACTGCGAACGCACGTTGGTGATCGCCGCCACGACGTCGATATTGGTCGAGGTCTTGTCATTCGGGGTGCGGAACAGCGTGATGTCGCCGGTATAGTCCGGAACGCCCACGGCCGGGCACGCGGTACGCACTGCGGTGATGCCGACACCCGAATCGACCACGATATCGCCCTTCTTTGCACAACCGCTCAGCGCGGTCACCGCGGCGGCGGAGCAGAGGACGGTAGCAGTCAGGCGGCGTGCATTCATCGGTACATCCCTCGAGTGGCGTGCGCTTGCCCTAGCGGCGCGCGCGGCAAAGCGCTAGAGGCCCATTCATGAACGCGCCCTTTCCGCCTGAGAAGACGCTCGAAACGAACGAGCCCCTGCGCCTGCTGATCGCTGCACCCCGTGGATTCTGCGCCGGTGTCGACCGTGCGATCGAGATTGTCGAGCGTGCGCTGGAGATCTACGGCGCGCCCGTCTACGTGCGCCACGAAATCGTGCATAACAAGTTCGTGGTCGATAGCCTAAAGGCCAAGGGCGCCGTCTTCGTCGAACGCGTGGATCAGGTGCCGGACGGCGTGCCGGTGATCTTTTCCGCCCACGGCGTGCCCAAGTCCGTCCCCGCCGAAGCCAGCGCGCGCGGGCTTGAATGGCTGGACGCCACATGCCCGCTGGTTAGCAAGGTGCACCGCCAGGCCGAACGCCAGATCGCGGACGGCCGCCACATCCTGTTCATCGGCCACGCTGGCCATCCCGAGGTGATCGGCACGTTCGGGCAAGTTCCCGAAGGCAACATGACGCTGATCGAAACGGTGGAAGACGTCGCCACCGTGGACGTGCCCGCCGACCGCGAACTGGCCTACCTGTCGCAGACCACGCTCTCGGTGGACGATACCCACGCGATCATCGCCGCGATCGAGGCGCGTTTCCCCCATGTCGTCGCCCCCAAGGCGGAAGACATCTGCTACGCCACGTCCAACCGGCAGGCCGCGGTCAAGCAGATCGCCCCGCAGTGCGAACTGGTGCTGGTGATCGGCTCCCCTAAAAGCTCGAACTCGCTGCGCCTTGTCGAAGTCGCGGAGCGTTCGGGTTCGATCGGCCGCATGATTCAGCGCGCCACCGATATCGATCCGGCATGGTTCGACGGGATTTCCAACGTCGGCCTCACCGCCGGCGCCTCCGCGCCCGAGGAGCTGGTCAACGAAGTGATCGCCCGCATCGCGGAACTGCGCGACGTGACGGCCGAACAGGTCGTCACCGCCGAAGAGACCATCACTTTCAAGCTGCCCCGCCAGCTCGTCCGCTGAGGATTTTCCAGACATGGCAGTCTATACCCGGCTCGGCGCCGAAGAGATGGCGGCGATCGTCGATGCCTTCGAAGTGGGCACGCTGATCTCCGCCAAGGGCATTGCCGAGGGCGTTTCCAACAGCAACTGGCTGATCGAAACCCAACAGGGCGACGAATCGCGGCGCTTCATCCTGACGGTTTACGAAAGCCGTACCGAAGTGGCGGAACTGCCGTTCTTCCTCGATCTGCTGGACCACCTTGCCGAACGCGGCTGCCCGGTGCCGCGCACCATGCATGACCGCGACGGCGCCAGCCATCGCCTGATCGATACGCCGGAAGGCAAGAAGGCGCTGGCGCTGATCGAATACCTGCCCGGCGTTTCGGTGTCCGAACCCACGGTGGATCAGGCCCGTTCGGTGGGTGCCGCGCTGGCGCAAGTGCACCGCGCCTCCGCCGATTTCCCGATGGACCGCGCCAATTCGCTGGATCTGCCCGCATGGCAGCAGCTGCTGGGCGATTGCAGGCATGACGGGCTGGCCTCCATCGATGCCGATCTGGCCGCGCTGGTGGAGCGCGAACTGCCGGCGCTCGCGGCCGAATGGCCGGCCAACCTGCCGCGCGGCGTGATCCATGCCGACCTGTTCCCCGACAACGTGCTGATGCTGGGCGACCGGGTTACCGGCCTGATCGACTTCTACTTCGCCTGCACCGATCTGCTGGCCTACGACGTGGCGGTGACGCATGCGGCGTGGTGCTTCTCCAACGACGGTACGCGGTTCGACGCTGCACTCTCCGCCGCCTTGATCGCGGGCTACGAAAGCGTGCGCCCGCTCTCCGCCGCCGAACGCGCCGCCCTGCCCGTGCTGGCACGCGGCGCCGCCGTGCGCTTCCTCTCCACCCGCGCTTACGACTGGCTGAACACGCCCGCAGACGCGCTGGTTACTCCCAAGGACCCCATGGCTTTCGCGCGACGCCTTGAATTCTATGCCGATCCGGCGAACCACGGTATCTTCGGCGCATGAAGAAGGTCGACGTTTTCACCGATGGGGCCTGCAAGGGCAACCCCGGCCCCGGCGGCTGGGGCGTGCTGCTGCGCATGGGCGTGCATGAGAAGGAGATGTCGGGCGGCGATCCCGATACCACCAACAACCGCATGGAAATGACCGCCGTCATCAAGGCGCTGAACGCCCTGACCGAGCCTTGCGAAGTCACGCTGCATACCGACAGCAAGTACGTGATCGACGGCATCACCAAGTGGGTGCACGGCTGGAAGAAGAAGGGCTGGATCAACGCCAGCAAGCAGCCCGTTCGCAATGCCGACTTGTGGCACGACCTGATCGAGGCTGCTGCCCGCCACCAGATCGACTGGCAATGGGTGCGCGGGCATTCCGGCCATGTCGAAAACGAACGCGTGGACAAGCTGGCGAGCGACGCGGCGGTCGCAGCCGGCAAGAGCTGATGGTTTGCCGGATCGGGCTCTGACACTCGGCGCCTTTCGGCAGGCATTCCGGCAGGAAGCGCGCGCACTGATCACGCCCGGTCCGCGCATGGCGGACGAGTGGGCCTGCGTGGCCTCGGTCATGCTGGCCATCGTCATCGCGCATCTGATCGGCGCGAAGATGGTCGGCTGGGCGGCCTTCACAGCCTTCGTCCTGCTGAAAAGCGAGGCTTCGGAAACGATGCTGCGCGGGGTGCTGCGCATCGTCGGCACGGCGCTGGGATCGGGGCTGGCGCTGATCGTGGTGCCTTGGGCGGCCCGCTCTCTGCCATTGGCGATGGCCAGCGCGGCGATCGTCGGCACTATCGGCCTCTACGGCATGATCACCGCGCGCCGCGCTTATGCCTGGCTGCTGTTCGGCCTGACTTTCGAGATGGTGCTGCTCGACAAGCTGGAGCACCCCGCGCTCGACACTATCGATTTCGCCCAGACGCGCCTGCTGGAAGTGATCGCGGGCACTATCGCCTGCGTGATCGTCAGCCTGGTAACGGCGACGCTGGCGGGCAAGAAGTGGCTGGACCTGCAGAGCCCCCGTCCGGAGCGGATGGGCTGGCACCCCCATGCGGCGCGGCATGCCGTGCAGGCGGGCATCGCCATTTCGGTATTGCCGCTGCTCCATGCGCTGTTCGACCTGCCGGAAATGGCGCAGGCGGCGGTCACGGTGATGGCGGTAATGATCGTGCCGATCGGCGGCATCGGCGCCAGCGGCTTCGTGCCGGTGACGCGGCGCCTGTTCCTGCGCACGATGGGCTGTCTTGCCGGCGGTGCGCTGGCGCTGACCGTGCTGCTGGTGGCGCAAGGCAGCGCGCCGGTGCTGATCGCGGGCACGTGCCTTGGCATCGTGATCGGCCGCCATATCGAGAACGGCCTGCCGCAGATCACTTACCTCGGCCTGCAGTTCACGCTGACGGTGCTGGTCGTGCTGGTGCCCGATTCCTATGCGGACGCGCATATCCTGCCCGCCATCCACCGCCTGATCAGCATCCTGATCGGCATGGCCGTGCTGGAGCCTGTCCTGCTGATCTGGCACTTCGTGGCGCCCGGCCGGAAACCTGCCGGGCGCTTGGAAGATACTCCCGGTTCGGAATGATTATTCGGTGGTGGTATCGACCGTTTCGGCCGCCGGGCCATTCTTCTTGATCGATTCGATGGCGCTCTTGGCGGAGGCTTTACTGGAGTAGCCCTCGGTCCAGAAAATGGTTTCGGCGTTGTAGAGGAAGTAGGCGACGAACTCGCCCGCCTTGTTCTTCCGGATCTCGAAACGGTGCGCCATCGTGGTTCTCCAGTCGCGAAACGAGCCCCCCGCAGCGATACTTGAACAGGATCCGGCCCGGTGCAAGCAGGACTTCAGGCTGTCACGAAACGTCCTGGCGCGTAAGGCGCGGGGTCGAGATCGCCGCCCTGCCCGCCCATCAGCAGCGCAGCGCCCAGCGTGGCCGCCGCGGGCGCGGTCTGGATGCCGAAGCCGCCCTGCCCGGCGAACCAGAAGAACGCCGGATCGGCAGGATCGAAGCCGTAGACCGGCAAGCGATCCGGCGCGAAGGAGCGCAGGCCTGCCCAGCGATGCTCCACCCGCTCCACCGGCCAGTCCACCACTTGTTCCAGCCGGTCTATCGCCAGCGCCACGTCCAGTTCCTCCGGCGCGGCATCGCAGGGGGCGCTGGGCGCCTCGTCATGCGGGCTGAGCCAGAGGCGGCCGTGCTCGGGCTTGAAGTAGAAGGTTTCGCCCAGATCCAGCACCAGCGGCAGATCGTCGGGCACCGGGCGGCCGACCGCAAGCTGCGCGACGGTGCGGCGATAGGGCGTGATCCCCAGCGGCTGCACGCCCGCCAGTCGCGCCACCGGATCGGCCCACGCCCCGGCCGCGTTGACCAGTATGTCACAGGCCGCCTCGCTGCCATCGGCCAGCGTCAGCGCCCAACCGGTCGCGGTACGCTGGGCAGCGCGCAGGCCCGCACGGCAGCGGATCTCCACGCCTTCCCGGCGCGCGGCGGCAAGGTAGTGCTGGTGCAGCCCGGCCACGTCGATATCGCAAGTGCTGGGTTCCAGCACACCGGAAGTCCAGCCGCCGCGCAGCCCCGGCACACGTGCGGCGATTCCGGCGCGGTCCAGCACATGAACCTCCACGCCCAGATCGCCGTAGACCCGTGCGAACCGTTCGACGTCGGCCTCCTCGCCCGCGCGGCCCAGCGTGAGCGCGGAGCGCGGAGCCAGCACGCCCAGCGCGCGAAGTTCGGGGCCGGACGCCGCCGTCAGCGGCTGCACGCCGGGGCCGCCGTAGCTTTCCGTCCAGAATGCAGCGGAGCGACCCGTGGCGTGATAACCGGGACGATCCTCGTGCTCGATCACCAGCACGGACGGTTTACCTGCCGGGCCGGCAAAATCGCCAGAAAGCCGTGCGGCGAGCGAGGCACCGGCCATGCCGGCACCGACGATGACGATATCGAACCGCGAATCCATAGGGGCCAGCCCCTAGAGCATTTTGAACGCTGGTGGCATCACCTGACGTTCCGGAAAAAGCGGCGATCCATGAATAACCCGCGCACGATCCGCCTCAGGATGGAGCGATCATGGTTTGCCGGGCGCCGTGTCGTTCAGGAAATCCCGGATCGCCGCCATCGCCTGATCGCGCACGGGATCGACTTCCCGCAGGATTTCGTGCCGGCATTCGCGGCCCCAGTCGACCAGCCGGACATGCGGCAACCGCGCGGCGGCACGGCGAATCGCGGGCCATGAGACCAACCCGTCATGGCGGGTCGCCAGCAGCAGCACCGGTATGTCTACCGATTCGAGCACGCCCTTCGCCTCCAGCCCCCGGATCGAGGCCAGCGCCCGTTCCACCCAGCCCCAGCTGGCCGGTCCCATGGCGATGGCCGGGCGTTCCCGCCGCCACCAGCCCTCATCGGCATAACGCGATTCGTCGTGAGTCAGCAGCAGCGCGCGGGCATTCGGGATCAGTTGCGGTTTCTCGTTACCCTTCCACGCCGGCCGGCGCGAATCGCCCAGCGCGGCGATGATCCGCGAAACCGGATGGAGCAGCGCAGCGGGAAGCGTGGTGGGATGGATGCCCAGCATCGGCGCCGAAAGCACCAGCGCATCGGGATCGACGCGCCCCTCGGCGACCGCGCGCATGGCCAGGTGCCCGCCCATCGAATGGCCGACCAGCACGTGCGGTCCGGGAGTCCTGGCAGCCCAATCGGCCCAGAATTGCGCCAGATCGTCGATCCAGAGGGCAAAATCGTCGACATGGCCGGTGGTGCCGTCGCGGCCCAGCCGGCCGCTCAGCGCCTGCCCGCGCCAATCGATCGAACTGACCGCCCAGCCTTCTTCGGCCCACTGTTCCAGCGTCTCCAGCCACTTCTCGTAGCAGTCGCCGCGCCCGGGCAGGAACAGCAACGATCCGCGCGGTTTTTCGGGTTCTGCCCAATCGATCCGGCGGATCGCGGTCTTGCCGTCGGCGGCCAGCCAGCGGCCCTCCACGGCGTCATACGGAATGGCCCGACGGGCCCGGTCCTTCTTTTCCATTACCTTGAAAGGATGGGGAATTTCGCTTGTTTCGATGGTCACGTGGCTAATTCCAGCCTCAGTGCACTGGTTACTATTTGGTAAGTGATACTCGCTAGATCATTCCCCTGTTAAGGGGGGTCCTAACGCATGTACGCCGCGTATTTTGCCTACGCATTGCTGGCCGCATTGGCAACCGCGCTGGTCGTGGCCGCCTTCACCGACCTGAAACGCCGCGAAATAGCCAACACGCTTAACCTTGGCATCGCACTGGCGGCTCCGCTGTGGTGGCTGGCGATCGGCTATGGCTGGACGCAGGCCGGTTTCCAGATCGGCCTTGCGCTGGCGACGTTCGTGGTGGCCTGCCTTCTTTTCATCGTGCGCCAGATGGGCGGCGGCGACGTAAAGTTGCTGACCGCGCTGGCGCTGTGGTTCTCCCCGCCTCATTTCCTGGTGCTGGTGGTGCTGATGGCCGTTGTCGGCGGCGGCGCCTCTGTCGGCATGGCCGCCTTCAACATGCAGCGTCGCCCCGGAGAGCTGGCGCGTGACATCGCTGCGTGGACCTTTGCCGCCGGCTGGGTCTGGCTGGCCGCCGCAACGACCTGGGCATTGGCCACCGGCCATCCGCTGCTGACGCCCGATACATTCGCCGGGATCTCGGCGCTTGCCGCTGCTGCAGGCGCGCTGGCTATCGTCGTCCTGTTCATGCTGGCCTTCGTCCACATCCAGCGCCGCCAGAAGTCGCGGCTGAAGGTGCCCTATGGCGTGGCCATCGCTGCCGCCGCCCTTTGGGTGATCGCGGACCGCACGATCGCGGCGGTTCATACTAACGTCTTGCCGGGCACCCTGTTGGGGTGAACCTGATTTTAACCAATTTACCCGAAGGTACACAGAGTTAGTCGGGGATACTCAGGGGGCTTTTAAGCCATGGATAAGAAGAAGCTGGTGCTGCTGGTCGTCGCGTTGCTTGTCGCAGCCGGCACCGCCTTTGTCGCCAGATCGTTGTTCAGCGGTGCCGCCGCACCGCAGGCCGGCGCCGTTGCCGTACCCACCGGACCCAAGGTTCTGGTGGCGCAGCGCGCGCTTCCGGTCGGCACGATCATCACCGCCGATTCGATCTCCTATCAGGACTGGCCCAAGGAACTGGTGAAGGACGCCTACTTCATCGAGGGCGAGGCCGACATGCAGAAGCTGCTCGGCACCGTGGTCCGCTATCCCATCACCGCCGGCCAGCCGGTCACCCAGGGCGGCCTCGTCGCACCCGGCGACCGCGGCTTCCTGGCCGCCGCACTGGCGCCCGGCATGCGCGCGGTGACCATCCCGGTATCCGCCAAGACCGGCGTCGGCGGCTTCATCTTCCCGGGCGACCACGTCGACCTCGTGCTCACGCAGCAGGTCACCGGCAACGACGGCGGCCAACCGCTGCGCGCTTCGGAAACGATCCTGCGCAACATGCGCGTGCTCGCCACCGACCAGGCTACCGACAACGAAGTGGTGGACGGCAAGACCGTGGTCCACGCCTTCAGCACCGTTACCCTCGAAGTAACCCCGCGCATTGCCGAGAAGGTCGCCGTTGCGCAGGAACTGGGCACGATCAGCCTCTCGCTCCGCTCGATCGCGGACAATCAGGGCGAATTCGAGCGCATCCTCGCCTCCGGCCAGGTCAAAGTGCCGGAAGGTGCGACCAAGGCGCAGGAAGAACAGATCATGCGCACCGCGATGAACCAGCCGATGGAAGGCAATACGACATACCAGACCGGTGGCGACGTCTCGCGCTTCCAGCGTTCCAGCCGTCCCTCGATGTCTGCCCCGTCCGGGCCGATGATCGCCCCGGCACGGATCGCCGCCGGCGGCCCGAGCGTTCCGCTTGGCCCCGTGGTTCGCGTGACCCGCGGCAAGAACGTCACCGTCGAATCCGTGGGCAGCCACTGATGCGCGCGCCGAACCTCAACCGTTTTCACCCGATGAAGGGCAATCCGATGAACACGCGCCTTCTCAAGTCCCTGCTGCGCGCCGCCTGTGTGCTCTCGCCGCTGGCCATGCCGCTTGCCGCCCCGGTCACCGCCCAGTCGGTCGTCCGCCCCGCGCAGGACATCTCGCTCGCGATCGGCAATGGCCAGCTGGTCAACGTGCCCGGCGCGATGACCGACGTGTTCGTCGCCAACGACGCGGTGGCCGACGTTCAGGTCAAGTCGCGCAACCAGTTCTACCTGTTCGGCAAGGCCGGCGGCACCACCACCGTCTACGCCAGCAATGCGGCCGGCGCGGTGGTCTGGTCGGCCACGATCCGAGTCGGCTCCAACATCGACAGCGTCGATTCGATGCTGCACCTCGCCATGCCGGAAGCCCGGATCGGCGTCTCCACCGTGGGCACCGGCACGTTCCTGCTGACCGGCACCGTGAAGTCTCCGGAAGACGCGGCCGAGGCGGAGCGTCTGGTCCAGGCCTATGTCGGCAAGGACGCCAACGTGATCAGCCGCCTGCGCCTGGCGACGCCCGTGCAGGTCAACCTGCAGGTGCGCATTGCTGAAGTCAGCCGCACGCTGGTCAAGCAGTTGCAAACGAACATCACCACCATCGACGGCACCGGCGGCTTTCAGTTCGGCCTAGGCCAAGGCCGCACCGGCTGGTACGATCAATTCAATACCGGCGGCCCTCTCGGCATGGGAAACACCATCGTCCGCACCAACCCCGATGGGACGAAGACTCCCGGCACCGGGGTCAATCCCATCACCACTGGCAGCACGCTGGCAGGCATGGGCAAGCTGTTCGGCATGAACATCCTTGGCGCGCTCGATGCGGGTGAAACAGTGGGTCTTTCCACCACGCTAGCCCAGCCGAACCTGACCACGCTTTCGGGCGAGACCGCCAACTTCCTGGCGGGCGGCGAATACCCGATCCCGGTCGCGCAGGGCGGCACAAGCAACGCCATTTCCGTCGAATACAAAAACTACGGCGTCTCGCTCAGCTATACGCCCACGGTGCTTTCGAACGGCCGCATCTCGATGCGCGTGCGCCCCGAAGTGTCTGAACTTTCGGCTGACGGCGCAGTTGCGTTGAACGGATATGCGGTCCCGGCGCTCAACGTGCGCCGCGCCGAAACGACCGTGGAATTGGGCTCCGGCCAGAGCTTCATGATCGCCGGCCTGCTCAGCAACAATTCGCAGAACACCATCCAGAAGCTGCCCGGCGCGGGCGATATACCGATCCTCGGCTCCCTGTTCCGGTCGACCAACTACAAGCGCGGCGAAACCGAACTGGTGATCGTGGTCACCCCGTACCTCGTCAACCCGGTCGACGCCAACGACATCAAGCTGCCGACCGACGGGTTCAACGCACCCAACGACCTGCAGCGCCTGCTGGGCAACATGGCCAGCGACGGCGTCAGCGGCGCCAAGCAACAGGCACCGGCATCGAACGGCGACACCGCTCCGGCCGCGCCTTCGGTGGGCAGTGGCGCCAGCGCAAGCGACGGTAAAGGCTCCAAGGGCGCTTCGGCACCCGCAGGCGCCCGCCCCGGCTTCAGCATGAAGTGAGAAAGGTGAAACCGATGACCCTGATCAAAAGCGCCCCCTCGCGGGCTCTTTCCGGCCGCATCGCCGGGGGCGCATTCGCCCTCTCGCTTGGCCTCGCGCTGTCCGCCTGCGGCGGCATCCCCACCAACCGCTCGATGAATTCGGTTCATCAGCCGGTGGTGGAGAAAGTGAACTACACGCTGGACGTCGGCATGGGCGGCGATGGCCTGGCCTATGGCGAACAGACCCGCCTTGCCGACTGGTTCACCGCCATGGGTGCCCGCTATGGCGACCGCGTCTATATCGAGGATACCAGCGGCAACCCGGCCACGCGCAGCGCGGTGGAAGCCGTTGCCTCGCGCTTCGGCATTCAGCTGAGCGAGGGCGCGCCCGCCACCGAGGGCTATCTGGATCAGGGCCGCGCGCGCGTGGTGCTGGTGCGTGCCAAGGCGACCGTGGCCGGCTGCCCGGACTGGTCGAGCAACAGCGACTTCAATCCCGGCAGCGGCCTGTCCAGCAACTATGGCTGCGCCAACAATTCGAACCTGGCCGCCATGGTCGCCAACCCGGAAGACCTGGTCCATGGCCAGCAATCCGAAGGCACTTCCAGCGTGCGCAGTTCCAAGGCGATCGATGCCTGGCGCAACGCCATGCCCACCGGCGGTGGCGGCACTGCCGTTTCTGCCGTCTCTTCGAAGGGAGGGAGCTAATCCCATGAACGCACCCTGGAAATCCGGCGGCCCTGCTGGCCGCGACCAGTTCGCCGCCTATCTCTGCGACGAAGCCTCGCTCGACGTGCTGCGTCCGATCGCGATCGAGATGGGCTGGCAGCCCGAGAAGTGCAACAAGGGCGGCCTGCGCAACGCCGTGCAGTCGCTGGCGATCACTGCATCGCCCAACATCCTGCTGGTAGACCTGTCGGAAAGCGGCGATCCGCTGAACGACATCAATGCCCTGGCCGAAGTGTGTGAGCCGGGCACCGTCGTCGTCGCGGTGGGCCAGGTCAACGACGTGCGCCTCTACCGCGATCTGATCGCCAGCGGCATTCACGACTATCTGCTGAAGCCGCTCTCGCCCTCGCAAGTGCGCGATTCGCTGGCACAGGCGCAAGCCGTGTTCACCGCGCCGCGCAGCCATGACGGCGGCGCCTCCAAGCCGCACATCGCGACGGCCGTGATCGGCACGCGCGGCGGTGTGGGCGCATCGACGCTGGCCACCTCGCTGGCCTGGCTGTTCAGCGCCGACAACAAGCTGCCGACCGCGCTGCTGGATCTGGACATCCACTTCGGCACCGGCGCGCTGGTGCTGGATCTGGAGCCGGGCCGCGGCCTGACTGACGCGATCGAGAACCCCAGCCGCATCGACGGCCTGTTCATCGAACGCGCGATGATCCGCGCCAACGACAATCTGGCGATCCTTTCCGCCGAAGCGCCGATCAGCACGCCGCTGATGACCGATGGCTCCGCCTTCGTCCAACTGGAGGAAGAGTTCCGTCAGGCCTTCGAGATGACGGTGATCGACCTGCCGCGCAACATGCTGATCAACTTCCCGCAACTGGTGGCCGACGTGAACGTGGTGGTGCTCGCCACCGAACTCACACTGGCCTCCGCGCGTGACACGATCCGCATGCTGTCCTGGCTGAAGGCCCATGCCCCGCATGCCCGGGTGATCGTGGTGGCCAACAAGGTCCAGTCGGGTCTGGCAGAAATCAGCAAGGCCGATTTCGAGGCTTCGATCGAAACGCGCATCCAGCTTTCGATCCCCTACGATCTCAAGGCCGCCTCCACCGCGGCCAAGCTGGGGCAGACCTTTGCCGACGCCAACCGCTCCACCCGCGCGGGCGGGGCGATCCGCGAACTCTCGCGCATGATCCTGGAGGACGCCGGCGAAGCGTCCGAAAAGGGCGCGGCCAAGCCGTCGCTGCTCGGCAAGTTCGATCTCAAGGCGATGATGGGCAAGAGCACCAAGAAAGAAACGGCGGCCTGAGGGCACCGCGTGGGGAAACCCACGCGGCGCCTGGCCCGGTGACGGACGACGGCAATGAATGTGATGCAGCTCATCCTGGTGGCAGTCGGCCTGATCGCAGTGATCGGGCTGGTCCTGGCCGCGTTCTCCGGCCCTTCGGCCGCCAAGGAATCCTCGCGCCGCCTGAAATCGGTGCGGTTTCGCCATTCGCAGAGCCAGACGGATCGGATGGAGGCGCAGATGCGCCGCGCCGTCGCCGCGCGCAAGCCGCGCGTGCACAAGGTCGCCGGATCGGGATCGAGGATCGATGCGCTGGCTTTGCGCCTGCACCGTTCGGGGCAGGCCTGGACGGTGTCGCAGTACATCTACGGTTCGGCGGGGCTTGCCGTGGCGCTGACCCTGCTGGTCTACCTCAAGTCCGGAATGCCGCTGTTCGCGCTGGCTTTCGGCGGGTTCCTGGGCTTGTGGCTGCCGCATTTCGTGCTGGGCAAGATGATCTCGCGCCGCACCAATTCCTTCAACGTCAAGTTCGCCGATGCCATCGACCTGCTGGTGCGCGGCCTGCGTTCCGGCCTTCCGGTTACGGAGACGCTGGGCATCGTCGCCGCCGAAGTGCCCGGCCCGGTGGGCGTGGAATTCAAGCTGGTGACCGAACGCATGAAGATCGGCAAGACCATGGAGGACGCCCTTCAGGAGACTGCGGACCGGCTTGAGATTCCGGAATTCAACTTCTTCTGCATCACCCTTGCGATCCAGCGCGAAACCGGCGGCAACCTGGCGGAAACCCTGGCCAACCTGGGCGACGTGCTGCGCAAGCGTTCGCAGATGAAGCTGAAGATCCGCGCGATGAGTTCGGAATCGAAAGCATCGGCCTACATCGTCGGCTCGCTGCCCTTCATCGTCTTCGGCATGATCTACTGGATCAACCCGGGCTACATCGGAAAGTTCTTCATCGACGAACGCCTGATGGTCGCCGGCATCGGCGGCGGCATCTGGATGGGCATCGGCGCCTTCATCATGGCCAAGATGGTCAGCTTCGAGATCTGAGCGGAAAGAACCACCATGCTCAACCAATCCGCAGGTCCCACCCTCCTCGGCTTCGACGTCTACTTCGTCGCCACGCTTCTCTCGGCGGTGGCCGCCGTCGCCGTGCTCATGGCGATCTACGCCGCCATCACCGTGCGCGATCCGATGGCCAAGCGCGTAAAGGCACTCAACCAGCGCCGTGAAGCGCTGAAGTCCGGCCTCGTCACCAGCACTGCCAAGAAGCGCACTTCGGTCGTCCGCCGCAACGAGACGACCGACAAGATCGGCAGCGTCCTTGGCGCGATGCGGGTGCTGCAGGACAGCCAGCTGAAGGTGATCCAGCAGAAGCTGGCGCAGGCGGGCATCCGCAACAAGGAATGGGCGGTCGCGGTCGTCTTCGCGCGCATGGTGGCCCCGATCGTGCTGGGCGGCACTGCCGCACTGGTGATCTACGGCATCAACTATTTCCCCGAATGGAGCGCCTTCAAGCGCTTCATGGGCTTTGCCGCCATGCTGCTGCTTGGCTACAAGGGCCCGGACATCTTCCTGCAGAACCTGATCACCAAGCGCACCGATCTGATCCGCAAGGGCCTGCCGGACGCCTTGGACCTCCTGGTCATCTGCGCCGAGGCCGGCCTTACGGTCGACGCCGCATTCGATCGCGTCGCACGCGAACTGGGCCGTGCCTATCCCGAACTGGGCGAGGAATTCTCCCTCACCTCCATCGAACTCTCATTCCTGACCGAGCGCCGCCAGGCGTTCGAGAACCTGGCCTATCGCGTCAATCTGGACGCGATGCGGGGCGTGGTGACGACGATGATCCAGACCGAGCGCTACGGCACGCCGCTCGCTTCGGCACTGCGCGTGCTCTCGGCCGAATTCCGCAACGAGCGCATGATGCGCGCCGAGGAAAAGGCCGCGCGCCTTCCCGCGATCATGACCGTGCCGCTGATCCTGTTCATTCTGCCGACGCTGTTCGTCGTCATCCTTGGCCCGGCGGCCTGTTCGATCGCCGACGCCTTCTCCGGCGGCGATCCGCATCCGCCGCCGAAGTAAGACGCGCTGAGGTCATTTAAATACCGAGCCCCCTTCCCGGCACTGGCCGCGGAAGGGGGGCCGCGGAAGGGGGTTTGCTTTTTTGGAACCCTATTCGCCCGAATCTGCCGCCTTTGCCATTCGCGCCGAAATGTCGCTGCGCTGGTTTGGCCCCCTGGCATCCACGGCCGAGCGATAGAGACCGCTCAGGAAAGCCATGTCATTGCCGGTCAATTGCCAGCGTTCCCCCGGCGGCCGGTCCCGATCGAACATCGCCATGATCGAGGTCGCGGGCGGGGCGCCACCTCCGCGCGGATTGGCCAATGCTACGAAGGCCACATAGTCGGACAACTCGGAAAGATCGAAACCGTCGAGCTTGCGGCCATCAATGACCATCAGCATCCCGGTCAAGACCGGGCGTTCAGCCGTGGTGAGGCGCGAATTGGACACCGCACAGCCTCCGAATCCGCAAGGTTTGGTGACGCTGAGCCAGCGGACCGGCCGCCGCGACTGCGCAAACCGGGGCAGTCCGTCCGCATCATCAGGCCGCAGCGATATCGGAAACGACTTCACCAACCGCGCGACGACGCCATCCGCATCGTTGTCGACAATGATCAAGAGCGAGTTGGCGCAGGGACTTCGACCCGCCCGCAGCCTCACGCTGGCTGCCACTTCGCCGATCCGCCGTTCCATTGCCCGTGCCTGATCCGGAGCGATGCCGATCACTTCGGGGCAGACCTGTCGGTCCCAGCGCGCAAGTTGGCTGCTGATATTGGCAGATGTCATGGCGGCAACGAAATCGCGTGCTTCCTGCTTACGCTGGGCCCGGACGACGATATCGGCATTCGTGTCCGCAGAAGTCTGCGCCGCCACCAATGACGATTCCGACAAAGTCAGTATGGCCATTATGCAGACAAGCCGCCTTCTGAGCCGCAACCCCATCATAGCTTTCGCACCTTCGCCGCTACACGGTGCGCACTCTATCGCATTGTTACTCCGTTGATAAGTAGAGCGCGGCTCAACGCGCAGAAGAGGTCGCCAGCTTCAATCCGAACAGCACGAACACCCCGCCGGTCAGCCGGTCCATCGTCTTCACCGCACCGGGACGGCGCAGGAACCGGCCCAGCGGGGCCGCCGCGCCGATCAGTGCGGCGAACCACACGACCGTCAGGAGCACATGGACCACGGCAAGAAAGAAGGTGTACCCGGCAACGCCCGCGCTGCCCGTTACCGAATGCGGCACGAATTGCGGCAGGAAAGTCACGTAGAACACGCCGATCTTGGGATTGAGCATGTTGGTGAGGAAACCCTGCAGGAACGCCCCGTGCCCCGCGGGCGGGGCATCGACCGCCCCCTCCTTCACGTCCAGCGCCTCACGCGGGCGCAGCACCAGCTTCGCGCCCAGCCACAGCAGATAGGCGGCGCCGGCAAACTTCACGACCGTATAGGCCATCTCGGACGCGCGCAGCAGCGCGCCCAGCCCCAGCGCTACCGCCGCGCCCCAGATCAGGCAGCCGACCAGAATGCCCATGCCGGCAAAAGCTGCCGGGCGGCGACCGTCCACAGTGGCGGAGCGCAGCACCATGGCCGTGTCCACGCCGGGCGTGATCGTCAGGATCGTCGCCGCGACGACGAAGGCAAGCAGCAGGGAAAGGCCGGTCATGACGCGCTTCTACAGCCGCATCATGACCGTGCCACCCCTTTTGCCTGCAGATCCTATTGCCCGGGCTTCACCTCGATCTCCACCCGCTCCACCTTGCCGGTGAACTTGAACGGCATCTTGTAAGTGAAGTCGATCGGCGATCCGGTATCCAGGCCGATATCCAGCCCTTCCCCCAGCGAGAACTGGATCGGCACCGTCTTCTCCAGCCGCCCTCCGGCGATCTGCGCGCCATTGGCGGAAAGGGTGATCGTGCCGCCCTTGCCCATGCCGCCACCGTCGTACTTGAAATCGACCACCAGCGTCGTCTTGCCCTTCGGCAAGGCCGTTTCCGCCACGAATGTCGGCCGGTCGACCGAGAGGAAGTTATAGACGAACACCGGCTTGCCCTCCCGCAAGTAGAGGCCATAGCCGCCCTCCAGCCCGCCGTGGGTGACGATCATGCCTTCCGCCTTGCCATCGGGCACGTCGATCTCCGCGGTGATCGTCCAGCTCTTGTTGAGCATCGGCAGGCAGGCGGCATCGGGCAAGGCGACCTGCCCTTCGTAATAGACCGCCTTGGTCCGCCCGCCGACCAGACTGGGCCGCCCCATCGCTTCGGCATTCATGCGGATCGTCGCGCGCCAGTCCAGCGGGAGGACGCTGTACTTGGCCGCCTCCACCCACCACATGTCCTGCAGTTCTCGAAGCTTGTCGGGATGATCGGCCGCGAGGTCCTTCGCCTGCGAAAAGTCCCCGTCCAGCTTGTAGAGTTCCCAGACCTGCTCGTCAGGGTCCCAGTCCTCGGAGCGAACCGGGGCCCATGGCACGAAGGAAGGTGCGGAAGCCATCCAGCCATCGTGATAGAGCCCCCGGTTGACGCCCAACTCGAAATACTGCGTCTTGCGCTTGCTGGCCGCCGCGCCGTCATCGAACGTCGCTGCGAAGCTGACGCCTTCCACCGGCTTTTGCTGGATGCCGTTCAGCACGCTGGGCGCCTTCACGCCGCATACCTCGTAAAGCGTCGGCACGATGTCGATCACATGGATGAACTGGTCGCGCAGCGCGCCCTTGTCCTTGATGCCGTCCGGCCAGGAGATGATCATCGGATTGCGCGTGCCGCCGAAGTGGCTGGCGACTTGCTTGGTCCACTGGAACGGCGTGTTCATCGCGTGGGCCCATGATGACGGGAAGTGATTGAAGTGCTTCGGCCCGCCCAGTTCGTCGATGGCCTTGATGTTGTCTTCCCAATTTTCCGGAAAGCCGTTGAAGAACATGTTCTCGCAGAGCGATCCTTCAAGGCCGCCCTCCGCGCTCGATCCGTTGTCGCCGGCGATGTAGATGATGATGGTGTTGTCCGCATCGGGCAGCGCCTTCACGGCATCGACCACGCGGCCCATCGCCGCATCGACTTGCGCGCCATATCCCGCGAAGACTTCCATCATCCGCGCATAGAGCCGCTTCTGATCGGCGTTCAGATCGTCCCACGCGGGCAGGCCCTTTGACCGCACGGTCAGTTCGGTGTCGGCCGGCACCACGCCCAGCTTCTTCTGCCGTTCGATGGTCTGTTCGCGGTAGGCGTCCCAGCCTTGGTCGAACTGGCCCTTGAACTTGTCGATCCATTCCTTCGGCGCCTGATGCGGGGCGTGGGTGGCCCCCGGCGCGACGTAGAGGAAATAGGGCTTGTCGGGCGCGATGCTCTTCACCTGCCGCACCCAGGTGATTGCCCGGTCGGCCAGATCTTCGGTCAGGTGATAGTCCGGGTCTTCCGATGCGGGGACAAGGTTCTTGTTCTCGTAGAGAATCGGGTTCCAGTGGTTCATGTCGCCGGCGTTGAAGCCGTAGAAATAGTCGAAGCCCAAACCGTTGGCCCAGCGGTCGAACGGACCTGCCGCGCTGGTTTCCCAAGTGGGTGTGTTGTGGTTCTTGCCGATCCACGCGGTCATGTAGCCGTTCTGGCGCAGCACTTCGCCCACCGTGCCGCAATTGCGCGGCAGGATGCAGCAATAGCCGTCATAGCCGGTGGCCAGTTCGGTGATCCCCGCGAAGGACGTGGAATGGTGATTGCGCCCGGTGATCAGCGCCGCGCGAGTCGGGCTGCACAGCGCCGTCGTGTGGAAATAGTTGTAGCGCAGCCCCTCCGCCGCCAGCCGATCCATCGTTGGCGAAGGCACACCGCCGCCGAATGTGCTGAACTGGCCGAAGCCGACATCGTCCAGCAGAATCAGCACGATATTGGGCGCGCCTTTGGGCGGTTGCACAGGCTGGGGGAAGGTGGCGGGGTCCGAATCCTTGTAGGTCCGCCCCACTTCGCCCTGAAAGTGGAAATCCGGGCGAGGCAGAATGTCTGGCGTTTCGGCAGTTCGACGGTCGTTGGCCATGGCGCGGCTCCTTCGCGTGGAACCCTTGCAACACCACGCCCGCGCCCCCGCGCCCATCGGGTAAATCCCGCGCAAGCCGGTGGGGCGACTCCTATTTGCCGGCCTGAATGGAGGGTTCGGGCAAAGCCTGTCGATAACTTCATTTTTGTCTTGCCAGCCCGGCAAAGTCCCGCCAAAGGGCGCTCCTCCCCGGCGCAAGCAGGGGCACGGATCGACCTTCCCAGGATCGATCTGCTGAAATGATTGGGGCCTTAGCTCAGCTGGGAGAGCGCCTGCATGGCATGCAGGAGGTCAGCGGTTCGATCCCGCTAGGCTCCACCATTTCCCTTCCGCCAATGCGGACTTTCCCGTAAAATCAGATAGTTCAGACCGGAACTTCAGCCAGTTCCACGATCTCGAACTGATAGCTTTTCCAGCCGCGCATACGCTTGGCCTCTTCCGTGGCCGCACGCTTGCGCTTCGCCTCGGCCAGCGAACGCTCGTGGCCCCAGAACACCTCGGTCTTGCCGTTTTCCAGCTCGGCGACGATGCGCCAGTAATGGGTGAACGGATCGGCCGTGGGCCCGATGGTCTTCACATAACCATCGGGCATCGTCGCCGTCAGATAGCGTTTCTTGCGTTTCGCCACAGCCGGATCACCCTTGCGGTGAGAGCACCCTGCCCGCCACCGCATCCAGCCTTGCGAGCACGCCAGCATCGCGCGCGTCGGGCGCGGTGATCAGCGCGTGGTCCAGCGCATGGTCGATAGGGCTATGCGTACGCTCAGCCGGCAGCGTGGCGGCCAGCAGGCGCAGCGTCTGACGTGCAATGCGGGCATTGGCGTGCATCACTTCCAGCACGTGGCTGACCTCGACGCCGGCCTCGTCCTCGCGCCATGCGTCATAGTCGGTGACCATGCCCAGCATCGCGTAAGGCAGTTCCGCCTCGCGCGCGAGGCGTGCCTCGGGCATTCCGGTCATGCCGATCACATCCGCGCCCCAGCCCTGATACATGCGGCTTTCGGCGCGGGTGGAGAACTGCGGGCCTTCCATGGCAAGGTAGCACCCGGCCGGATGCACCGTGGCCCCGGCCAACTTCGCCGCCTCTCCCGCCAGCGCGGAAAGGCGCGGGCAGACCGGATCGGCCAGCGAGACATGCGCCACCATGCCGGTGCCGAAGAAGCTGCCGCTCCGGCCATGGGTGCGGTCGATGAACTGATCAACCATCACCATGTGCCCCGGCGCCATCGCCTCGCGCAGCGAACCGATGGCGGAAAGCGCCAGCACATCGGTCACCCCGCAGCGGGCCAGCACATCGATATTGGCGCGGTAGTTTACGGCAGAAGGCGGGATCGCATGCCCGGCCCCGTGGCGGGCGATGAAAGTGAAGCGGATGCCTTCCAGCCGCCCGGTCACGACCGGCCCCGAAGGCTCTCCGAAGGGGCTGGAGACCGCGATCTCCTGTGCTTCTTCCAGTTCGATCCCGGCAGTCAGACCCGATCCGCCGATCACCCCGATGTGCCAGAAGCTGCCTTTTTCAGCGCGCAAGAATACCTGCCATGATGATGTCTATGGTATGCTCGCGATAGCGGTCGCGCAGTTCCTCGGTCAATGTGTCCTGACCGAAACAGTGCTTGAGAACCAGCCGGGCCGAGAAGAACCGGTCCACCGCCCCCGTCACCGTGAAGTAGAACAACTGCGGGTCGATCTCGCGGAAAACCCCGGCGTCGACGCCGTTGCCGATCAGTTCCTCATAGGCCCGGTAGATCGGCGAGAGGTAGCTGTCGGCAATGCGGCGCGCCTCGGCATCGTCGCTTTCGCGGACCATGCGCATCGTCAGGCGGTTGAGGTAAGGCACTTCGTAGAAGGTATCGACCACCTTCCAGAGGTGACGGCGCAGCTTGGCCTCCGGCGACCAGCCATCTTTCGCCAGCAGCGCATCCACGCTGGTAACGATGGCCTGCCAGTCCCGGTCCAGCAGCGCCTTCAGCAGCCCGGCCTTGTTGCCGAAATAGTACTTCACCAGCGCCGAATTGAGGCCAGACCGCAAGGAAAGCTCCGACAGCGAGATGTCGATCACATCACCGTCGCGCATGATCGCGCTTGCCGTATCCAGCAGGTGCGCCCGCGCGCCCGGTGGCGGCGTGGTCTCTTCGCTGGTGGAGCTATTCTGGGCCATCTGACCGGGCCCCGCTTACTTCGGCCCCATGCGGATCGCGCCGTCCAGACGGACGCTTTCGCCATTGAGGTAGTCGTGTTCGACCATGAACAGCGCCAGCTTGGCGTATTCCTCGGCCTTGCCCAGGCGCTTGGGGAACGGCACCATCGCCGCCAGCGCATCCTGCACCTGCTGCGGCATCGCGGCCATCATCGGGGTTTCGAAAATGCCCGGCAGGATGGTGTTGACGCGAATGCCCTCGCTCATCAGGTCGCGGGCAACCGGCAGCGTCATCGCCAGCACGCCGCCCTTCGATGCGCCATAGGCCGCCTGCCCGATCTGCCCGTCCTGCGCCGCGACGGAGGCGGTGTTGACGATCGCCCCGCGCGCACCGAACTCGTCGACGGGATCCAGCGTGACCATGCCGGCGGCGGACTTGCTGATGCAGCGGAAGGTGCCGACCAGATTGATCGCGATCACCTTCTCGAACACGGCCATGTCGTGCGCGCGCGGCTCGCCCGTCTCGCGGTTCTTGCCCACGGTCTTGGACGCGGGCGCGATGCCGGCGCAGTTGACCAGCACGCGTTCCTGGCCGTGCGCCGCACGGGCCTTGGCGAAACCGGCATCGACGCTGGCGTCGTTGGTCACGTCCACCTTGCAGAACACGCCGCCGATCTCCGCCGCGATCGCTTCGCCCGCTTCCTCGTTCAGATCGAAGATCGCCACCTTCGCGCCCTTGGCCGCAAGCGCGCGGGCCGTGGCCGCGCCAAGGCCGGAGGCTGCGCCGGTGACTACGGCGGCCGTGCTGCTGTCCAGAATCATCGAATTCTCCCGTTCCACGAAGCCGCCCGCCTTCCGCCTGTGCGAGAAGGTTGCACGACAATTTAATCGGCCGGTTAAGCGGCCTTCGTGGACAGGTCAACACTCAGCGCGAAAACCCGCCCCGGCGACGTTGGCCGCCGGGGGCCGGACGTCACTGAACCGGGTCAAGCCCGCGCTGGATCTGCGAACGTTCGATATTCTCGCGGTTGATCTGGCGCTGGGCATCCCACTGGCTCTTGGGCATGCAGACCTTCTTCGCGTGCAGCAGCGAGCCGATTTCCTGCTGGCGCTGGCAGACGATGGGATCCTTCTTCTCGATCGGCGCCACTTGCGAGGCCGGCTGGACGGCAGCCTGACCGGCGGTTGGGTTCGCGGCAGCGGCAGCGCCATTGGCCGCATCGGCGGCGGCCGGGGCAGCCGGCGCAGTGGTCTGGCCCGCAGCGAAGGCCGGTGTCGCAGTCAAAAGGAAGGCGGCAATCAGAACAGGGGTACGCTTCAACATTGTAATCTCCCGGGCGCGCGCCCCGCAGGCATCGCGCCGCTTTCTCAATGAAACGAAACTATGCTGCGTTGCGGCCCCGTTCAAGTGCCCAAGATCATCACGCGCGGGGCGGTGGGGCGACATCGAATGCCACCGACATGCGCTCGCCGGACGGGAACGGGCGGGTGCCGTGCCACATCCACGACGGGAACAGCACCAGTCGCGCGGGCCGCGGCGCAACCGTAAGACGCGGGGCCAATTCGATTCCCAGCGGGGCCGGTGCGCCGCCGAGGTCAAGGTGCCCCTGCCCGTCCTCCAGCCCTTCGGGCACAGAGATATAGAGCGCCGAACTGATCCAGCCCTGCGGATGGTGATGCGGCGTATGAAACCCCGCCCCCGCCAGCCGGACCGACCAGCTGCCCGCAAAGCGCGGCCGTGCCGGACGGGCATGAGAGAGCAAGGGATGCGCCGCGTCCGGCGGCGGCAGATCGGCGATGTAACGCGCCACCTCGCGGCGTAGCAATGTGCGCAGACGCACCACTTCCGGCTCGATCCGCGACAGCAGCGCCCCATCGGTCTGCGAACCGCCGCGCACCGATTGATCGAGGAACCGGCCCGAACGGCCATGCAGCCCGCCCAGGAAAGCCCGCAGATCGGCAAGGCCCATCTCCTGCGGATCGAGATCGACCACGCGGGTCAGCCCCGCCTGTCCATCCAACCACTCCGAACGCGGATCGCCCGTCAACCGCCATGCCAGCGCGGCATAGGGCCACATGCCTTCCGCCCCCGGTGCCGTCAGCCAAGGCTCAATAGTCTCGCGCGCCTCCGCATGGCGCCCGCCGCGCAGAAGGTGCCGGACCAGCCAGACCGCGTGCCCCTGATCCGCCGGAGCGCCTAAGGCGGCGAACTGCGCCGCGGCCTCATCAATCCGGCCCAGATCGTCCAGCGCCGCCGCGCGCGCCAGTTGGAACCGCACAGACGGACCATTCCGCGCCAACGCGCGATCCGCCACTGCCAGCGCCGGCGCAAAGCGCTCGCCCGCCAGCAGCAGGTCCACCGCCAATCCGCGCAGCGCATCGCTATCGGGAAAGCGCGAAAGCGCAGCCTCTATCGTCGCCAGCGCCCGCGCATTCTGGCCCAGATGCGTGGCCAATTGCGCGAATTGCCGGTGCCCTTCCATCCAGCCCGGATTGGCGGTGAGCATCGCCTCCATCTCGGCCAGCCCCCGCGCGCCCTCTCCTTCCGCATGCCGGGCCGACGCCAGACCCAGCCGAATCTCGGCCTTGGCTGGAGCCAGCCGGACCGCCTGCTCGAACGCCGCCGACGCGAGAAGCCCTGCCTCCAGCCGGACATGCGCCAGAGCATGGGCAATGCCGCCATTGTCAGGCGAAAGGCGAAGCGCGTGTTCCAGCGCCGAAATCGCCGCGTCACGCCGATCCAATGCGCGGCGCAACATCGCCGCCCAGTGCAAAAGCGCGGGATCGGCCGGATGACGGTCCAGATAGCGGGTCAGTCGCGCCTCGGCCGCCTCCTCGGTGCCATCCGCCAGCGCCTGCCCGGCAAGCGCGGCCAGCTGTTCGGGATCGTCCCTTTCTGCCGCAACGGGCCGCATCGCCGGTCAGCCCCGCCCTTCGGAAGCGATGGTCGCCGCCACCGCATCGCGTTCGGGCTGGGAAAGGCCGGGATGCCAGACGTCGAAGATCAGCACCACGCGCAGCACCTCGCTGGGGTTCATCGCCTCATGCTCGATGGTATCGTCGAAGACAAAAGCCTCCCCCTCGCGCCATTCGCGGGTTTCGGCGCCCACGCGGAACCAGCAGCCCGGCGGCACCACCAGCGGGAGGTGGCACACCAGCCGCGTATTGTCGACGCCGACGTGGGCCGGGATCGCCGTGCGCGGCGCCAGCAGCGAGAACATCGCATTGGGAGACGCGCCGGGAACCTGCGGCTGCGGCAGGCGCGACAGGATCTCCATCGTGCGCGGCGCCTGCGCGGCATTGCGCTCCACCGTCTTGCCATGGCGCAGCAGGTGGATCGCGCTCCAGTCGGCATTGTGGTTCAGCGTGCGCCACTGATCGAGCGACTGGCGATCCTCGTACTGCACGTAAGGTTCCAGCTCGGCTCGTTCGGACTGGATCAGCGCCAGCATTTCCGCACGGATCGCGTCGAAACCCGCCTCCACATCGGCCAGCCAGGGCATCGTATGGCGCGGATGGAACTCGCGCTCGACCAGTCCGGGATAATGGAAATGCGTCGGGGTCGAGTGATAGACGCGCGTCTTGTGCAGGATATTGTCGCGAAACCGCGCCAGCTTCCACGCCATGTCGTCGCCATTCTGATCGACCGCTTCGGCAGTGGTTTTCGCGCTGGGCTCGGCCTGGGCAAGCGCCGCCTCGCTGGCTTCGGCCAGACGCTTTTCCCGCTCTGCCTGCCAGACGGCATGAAACGCCTCGCCCGCCGTGAAGGCGGCAGCAAGCGGCGCCGGCAATGCACCATCGGGCTTCTGCGCGATCGCCTGTCCCCACGCCTCACCGGCGCCGGGATCCTCCAGCCGTTCCAGCAAACCGGCGCGCATGACCAGAGCCATGACGTCGAGAGGCGCCAGTTCCAGCGCGCGGTGCACCGCGTCCAGCGCGCGGCGCGGCTGACGCAGAGCGCGCCGCAGCGCCGCCAGCTTCAGCCATTGCGCCAGGGCCTGCGCACCGGCAAATGCCCCCGCATTCCCGGTCAGCAGCCTTTCAAGTGCATCCGCCGCATCGGGCAAGCGCCCCGCAGCGACAAGTCGATCGATTTCCGCAAGTTGCGTTTCTGGTTGCGAAAGGCCTGAATTCATTACCCCCCCGGGTCCGATCAACTCTAAGGCACGTCGGAACCGGACGGTTCCGACCATGGCGGCACCCGATCGTCATCGAGCGAATATCCGAAGCCCTCCACCCAGGGCTTCAGCGTTGCGAAAATGGGTGCAAGATGGCGCTCATAGCGCCGCCAGCGACCGGCCGCGCGCGTGTAGACCGCTTCGGTCACTTGTGCATAGCTAGCCGTTCGTACGACGCCGCGCGACCGGGCGGCCTCCCGGTGATCGAAATCCTCGCCCTGCCAGGGCAGACCCAGCCAATCGAACAGCGGTTCCAGTTCACGGGCCTGATCGGCCACCAGCCGTTCGTAGACGACCGTCCGCACCGGCAGATCGAACACCGCGCGCGCCTGCTCCCAGTTGGAGAAGGTCAAGTCGTAAAACGCAGCGGCCGTTTCCAGATCGAGGAAATTGCTCATCGCGTTGTTCGGGCGGAAGTTGGTGATGAAGCAGCTGAGAACCACGTCGCACGGATGGCGCAGCGCCAGCACGAACTTCGCATCGGGGAACAGGCGGCGGATCACCGGCACCTTGTTGAGATGCATCGGGTGCTTGTCGATCACCGTAGTATCGGGGCCCAGCGTACCCAGTGCCGCGACCCGATCGAAATAGCGGGCGCGGGCCGCTGCGATCGTTTCGCCGTCCAGCCCCGCCAGCGCATCGATGCCGCCCAGTTCGGTCTCGAGCTGATCGAAGAGCGGCTCTTCCTCCAGCACCAGCGTGTCGGGCGCGGTCATCAGCATCGTATCGAGCAGCGTCGTGCCCGAACGCGGAAAGCCCAGCAGGATGATGGGCGCGGCGCGTTCGCTGGCCGGAGCATCGGTCCAGCCCGCCACCCACGGCGCCGTCACTTGCGCCTTCGCACGCGCAATAGCGTCACGGAACTGTGCGGCGCGTTCCGCCGGCTGCGAGGGTTCGTCCAACTGGCTGGCATTCATCGCGGTAAATTCCGCGAACGCCTCGTCATAGTGCTCCATGCGATCCAGCATGATGCCGCGCAGCTGGTGTAGACGGTGAGCGACCACCACATCGCCCGCCTGTTCCAGCGCGGTAAACGCCTGATCGAACTGCTCCATCCGCTTGAAGCGCAAGGCATCGATGAACGCCTGAGTCTGGGCATCGGCACCATGGGCGATGGCCCGTTCGCGCAAGGGCTCCAATTCCGCCTCGCGATTGCTGCGTTCATAGACCGCCGCAAGGCCAACCAGCGAAGGCCCTAGCGCCGGATCGATGACCAGCGCGGCCTCGAACTGGCGCTCCGCAATCGCGAAGTCGTTTCGGCGCGCGGCTTCCTGTCCGTAATCAGAAAGAATGCCTGCATCGCCCGGCGCCCGGCGCGCAGCCTCGGCGATCGCTTCGTATTGCAAAGCATCCATGCCGGTATCGCGATAGAAGGTCGCAAGGGTCAGCATCGGCACATGGTCGGCCGGAAAATCGCGCGCGGCATCGCGCAGGACCTGCACGCCCTCGTCGGTCCGCTCGGCGCGAAGCAACGCGGTACCCAGGTTCACGCGGATCGGCGGCGAGTCCGACGCCAGCTTCATCGCGCGCTGGAGCACCTCCACCGCCTCCGCGTGTTCGCCTTCCTGCGACAGCGCATTGCCAAGGTTGTTGAGCAAGGACCAGTCATCCGCCCGCTTGGCGAGCACGATCCGGTAGAGGCGGATGGCCAGCGGAAAGTCGCCCGCTTCCTGCGCCAGATGGGCGCCCAGCCCGGCCAGCCGCAAGCTGGGATCGGCGCGCGCGGAACCTTCGTCGCACAGCGCCAGGGCTTCGTCATTCCGGCCTGTCCGCCAAAGGCTTTCGGCAAGATTGGTGCGCACCACCAGATCCTGCGGCCGCATGGCATGGGCGGTTTCGAGATAGGGCACGGCACGCGCGAATTGGCCGCGGTGAAACTCCACCGCACCGCCTAGCGCGGCCAGCGTGGGGTCCGCCGGGCTTTCCGCGACCGCAGCGGCGACCGCCAAAGCGGCTTCGTCGAGCCGCCCCATGCGCGCGAGCCCGGCGATCCGGCGAAGCTCATCGGAGGGCGTGGCGGTATCGGTCATGCGCGAGATCCGGAAAATTCTGGGCCATTTCCCGCGATTTACGCGGAGGCCGGATACAAAGGCGGCGGCCCTCCCAGGGAAGACCGCCGCCGAAGACTAAACGTTCAAGGGAACGATTAGAAGTTCATGGTGATGCCGGTGAACACGTAACGACCCAGAGCGTCGTAGGTACCCGGGTAGGTGTTGCCGTTGCAGACCACGCTGGCGCAACCGGTCGAGGTGACCAGCGGCGGGTCCTTGTCGAACAGGTTGGTCGCACCCAGGCGCCAGGTCAGGTGATCGCCCAGAGCCGCCGTCAGAGTCAGGTCGAAGTAGTCCTGCGACTTGATCTTGGTGTCCAGGTCGTTCTGCTGCTGCAGCTGGTTCTTGGGAATAGACTGCAGCGTGCTCGACGCGTTGGCGAATTCGGTGGTGACACCCGAGAGGTGACGCCACTGGAACGACACGCCGATACCGCTGGCCGTGTTGAACGACACGCGGGCCTTATGGCGCCACTTGGGCAGCGGGGTGCCGCAAGTCGGGCCGTAGTAACCGGCGCAGTTGTACACCTCGGTCAGACCGTTATCGACCGTGTAGTGGTTCAGCCAGGTGCCGACCATGTTCAGGGTCAGACGGCCGGCATTACCGATTTCGGTGGTGTAGTTGCCGTTGAACTCCATGCCGCGGGTCTTCACGCTACCAACGTTGTGGTAGATGTCTTCCACGTAGCCGTCGGAGCTGAGCCACAGCGAACCGGCGGGGTTGCGATGGATGAGATCGCAGGCATCAGCCGCACCGTCCGAAACGCCGCAAGCAGCCAGGATCGCATCGGCGCCGTAACGCTGGATGGCGTCCTTCACCTTGATGTCGAACCAGTCGACGCTGCCGGTCAGACCCGGGATCCAGTGCGGAGCAAGCACGACACCGATGGTCTTGGTGGTCGACTTTTCCGGGTTCAGATCGGGGTTGCCGCCGATCAGGCCGTTGTACTGGCCAGCCGGGTTGACTGAGGTACCACCGGTGAGGCCCTGCGCGGCGCAAGCGGCGGAGAGTTCGTCCTGGCCGGCGCAAGGATCGGTCGTGCCGTCAAGCGCGACGATCTGCGGCGAGAACAGTTCCTGGATGTTCGGAACGCGAACGGCGCGGTTGTAACCGGCACGCAGGCGGATGTCCGAGATCGGAGCGAGTTCCACACCCAGCTTGTAGGTGCTGGTGTTGAAGGTACGGCCGTTCGAGATGCTGTAGTGCGAATAGCGGTAGCCGCCATTGAACGACAGGCTCTGAACGAAGCCGTCCTGAACGATCGGAACGTCGATTTCGCCGAACAGTTCGCTGACCTTGTAGCTACCCGCGGTCGAGAGCGTGGGAGCGCCCTGGCCGGTGAGGTCGCCCGTGGTGAAGGCTTCGTCGGTGTTCAGTTCCAGCGAGTCACGGCGATATTCGGCGCCGAGAGCGACGTTCACGCCATCCGAAGCGAGCGGCGACTGGATGCCGTATTCGCCCAGCATACCGGTGAAGGTGGCGCTGGCGACCTGCTGCGAGGTCTGGCCCTTCATGAAGCCGGTGGCCGACAGGTAATCGATCGCAGCCTGCGAAACGTTGCCACTGAAGATGTCGTAAGGAGCGCAACGCGACGACGGATCCGATATGGCAACGCGGCATACGTTGCTCGTTACACCAGTTTGGGGATTGGTGTAGCTAACCACGTCAAGCGCATTGGCCAGACGCGAAGCCGAGAACTCGTTCGAGTAGACCTGCGTGTAGTTGGTACGGCCATACTGGTAGTAAGCATCGTACGACCAGGCCTTGCCCAGCTCGCCGCGCGAACCGATGACGGTGCGGAACGCGGTGTGCTGGAGGTCGCTCTGGCGAGCGCCGCCCTGAACGTTACGCTGCAGCAACTGCATGAACGCCTTGTTGTACTGGCTGCCCCTGGGATCGGTAAAGTCGAGCGGACCCGCCCCCGGATTCGGGTTGAACGGCGCGCCGGAAGCCACCGGGAAGTTGCCGATATAGCCCGTAATCAGGTTGCTCGCCTGGCAGAGTTCTGCCTTCTGAGCGGCCGACATAAGCGGGTTGTCGCAGTTGATCGTCAGCGTGTTGCCGAAGTCGCCCGAAGGGGCGATCTGCGCAACGGTGCGGTCATCCATGAACATGAATTCCATGTACGGATGGATTGCTTCGCTGATTTCGTAGTCCGTAAAGACGCCAGCGGTGTAACGCTCGTCCGGACGCTGATAGTAGTTCAGCGGCGCGAAGTTGTAGATGTTCTGCGCGCCCTGCTTGATCGTGCCGGCACCCAGCGCGCCGATGGTCGACGACGAGGTGTTCGAGGGATCGTAGTAGAGCACGTTGCCCGGGTTGGCCGTGGCCGAACCGCCGCAGCTGAACACGCCGGTTTTGCTCACGCCGATCGAGCACGAAGAATAGTCGCGCTTGCGCTGCGTCACGGCGCTGGCACGGCGATAGCCGACATAGGCGGTGGCGTGGCCACGGCCGTCGTCGAAGCTGGTGCCGAACGCGGCAGTGACGTCATACTGACCACCGTCGGCATTGGTGCCGGTCGGGTAGGTGTAGTCGAGGTTGCCGGCACGCTTGTCGAGAATGCTCTGAGCGAAGTCATTGCCGTTGCTGTGCGTATAGAGGCCGTAGTTGGCGTCGATGCGGAAGCCTTCGAACTCGGTGTCCATCTGGAAGTTGACGACACCGGCAACGGCGTCCGCACCGTAGGTAGCCGAAGCACCGCCGGTCAGCACGTCGATGCGCTTCACCAGCGCGGCGGGGATGAAGTTAAGGTCGGCAGCCGACGAGGTGCTGTTCGGGTCGCCGGTCATCAGACGGCGGCCGTTGATCAGCACGAGGGTGCGCGACGGCCCAAGACCGCGAAGGTCGACCGTGGCGGTACCGGTGGCGCCGTTGGCAAGGCCCGAACTCTGACCCGCGACGACCTGCGGCAGCGAGTTCAGCAGGTCTTCCGTGCGGATCGTACCCTGCAGCTTGATGTCCTGCGAGGTGACGGTGGTGATCGGTGCGATCGAGGTCTGGTTCGGCGACGCGATGCGCGAACCGGTGACGACGATCGGCGTGCCGGCATCAGCAGGCGCGGCATCTGCGGGTGCAGCGGCGTCCTGCGCATAGGCAGCGCTGCTGACCAGAGCGAAGCCCAGCACCACGGGTGCTGCGCCTGCCTTCAGCGCGGTAAGAGTGGATTTTTTCACTGGTGTGTCCCTTTCATAAGGCGCGGCGTGACCCATGCGCCTTGAATTCCCCGGCAGTGCAAAATCCGAGCAACGATATTTCGCAACCCCGGAAGATGCCGTTTCATTGCGCAAAGCTGGGCTATCGCAAAGAGCCTTGCCTCTTGCGGCGCAACATTACCGTTACCTTGTGGCATATGCGCAACATTACAGATTTGCTGCGACGGACAGCCGCGCGTCGCAGCCGTCAAAACCAAGCCATCGGTCGTGGCATTGTCGCAACATTGCAAGAAACACGCCCTTAAAGTTCGCTCTTTTATTGCGCAACCGGACTCTCGCGCAGCGCATCCATTACGCGGATATGGCGCAAGCTTGCGAAAGCCCGCCGGGCCTTGCTACGCCCGTCTCGCGGCTGACCGGATGCAGCCGACATAAAAAGGACACACGATGCGCAGGACGATCAGCACGAGTCTGAAGACGATTATCGCCATTGCCCTGCTCACCCCCATTGCCGCCACGGCCGCACGCAAGGAGGCGGAATCCCCGGCACAGCCGGAACTGTTCCAGCGCCTTCTCGATTGCCGCACGATCACCGACAACACCGAACGTCTTTCCTGCTTCGATCGCCAAGCCTCTGCGCTGGACGATGCAGCACGCAAGAAGGAGATCGTCGTTGCCGACAAACAGGCCGTGCAACAGGCCAAGCGCGGCCTGTTCGGATTCGCCGCCCCGGTAGCCAAGCTGATGGGCTTCGGCGGCAGCGAGGAGGATGCCAACGAGATCAAGGAAGTGACGACCACGGTCCAGAGCGCGCGCCGCAACCCCAACGGCTGGGTGATCACTTTCGCCGACAACAGCACGTGGGAGCAGAACGACACCAACGATTTCGTCCTGTCCCCCAAGCCAGGCAACGAAGCTCGCATTACCCGCGGGGTACTCGGCACCTATTTCGTTTCGGTTCGCGGACAGACAGCGCTTAAGATGCGGCGTGTGCAATAATTCACACTTCGGCCGGCCCTTTGGAAACTGCACGATAATTACCAAAAGGACTTGGCGCGTGGAATTTTAGCCCATGCCTCGCGCTATATTCGACGCATCGTTGCGGCTTCCGCACCCAAACTCTGTTAATCCTGAAAAATCCCTGCAATAAATCTGTTACATAAACGCCACAAAGCAAAATTCATTATCCGTTCAGGTAGGAATACGGGTTGAACGGCCCGTCTGCTGAGGCAACACATCGTCCCATGGCGGCGGGCATTTTCCGATGCCTGTCAGCTACATCCACCCCCTCCCTGTTTGGTCACGCTGCGGGAGGCGGGTCGCAAACAAGGGACACACACTTGAAATCGACGCTCATGAAGGGCGCCCTGCGGGGCGCCACGAGCCTGACGGCGTTTGCCGTCCTGTGCTCGACCCAGGCTTACGCGCAAGAAGCGCCTGCCGACACCGCAAGCGACGCCGAAGCCGGCGAGGCCATCGTGGTCACCGGTTCGCGCATTTCGTCGCCGAACCTCGAATCGGCCAACCCTGTTGCCGTCCTTACCGGCGAGCAGATCTTCAGCTCCGGCAACCTTTCGGTGGGCGACCAGCTGAACGAACTGCCCATGCTGCGCAGCAACTTCAGCCAGGCAAACTCGACCCGCTTCCTCGGTACGCGCGGTCTTAACCTGCTCGACCTCTATGGTCTCGGAACGCAGCGCACGCTGGTTCTGGTGAACGGCCGCCGCCACGTCGGCAGCGACGTTCTCGTCAATGGCGTGTCGGTCGACGTCAACACGATTCCTGCCGACCTCATCGAACGCGTCGACATTCTGACCGGCGGCGCCTCTGGCGTCTACGGTTCCGACGCGATCGCCGGCGTCGTGAACTTCGTCATGAAGGAAGACTTCGACGGCATTCGCGCCCGCGCTCAGACCGGCATCTCCACTTACGGCGACGCTGGCAAGCAGTTCGTCTCTTTCGTGGCCGGCAAGAACTTCGCCGAAGGTCGCGGCAACATCACCCTGGCGGCCGAGTATTCGCACTCGGACGACTTCTACGCGTCCGACCGTCCCGGCCTGCGCCGCAACCAGAACTTCGTCATCACCGACGTCGATCCGGCCGGTTCGCCGAACGGTTCGAACGGGATTCCGGACCGCACGTTCTACAACGACATCCACTCGGCCACCATCTCGCTGGGCGGCCAGGTCGCAGCCTATGTGAATCCGACCGCAGCCCCCTGCGGCACCGGCACCAACGGCCGGGCCTTCACCTGCAACTACCTGTTCCAGCGTGACGGCTCGCTGGTGGCGCAGACCGGCGAACGCATCGGCATCGGTCCTAACGGCAGCTTCCAGGGCGGCAACGGCACGAACAGCCGCGAAGGCCAGCTGGTCGCGCTTTCTCCCGACCTGCAGCGCTACACCGTCAACCTGGCTGGCCATTACGAAGTCAGCCCCGCGCTGGTGCCGTTTTTCGAGGCCAAGTACAGCCGCACGGACGCGCGCGGTTCGCAGAGCGGTCCGTTCTTCTCGCAAGGCACCACGTTGGGCGACTCGCGCGAGCGGGTTCGCCTCGACAACCCGTATCTGAGCGACGACGCGCGTCAGACGCTGACCGATGCGTTCATGGCTTCGACGGTTAACGTGAACACCGGTGCTGCGCTCTCGTCCGCCGCACTCGCCGCACAGCGGGCCGCAATTGCCGATGGCTCGTTCCAGTTCAACCTTCGCCGCAACTGGACCGACTTCGGCATGCGCGACGAGCAGATCAAGCGCGAGACCTTCCGCATCGTCGGCGGCGTCAAGGGCGATTTCAACGATGACTGGCACTACGAACTGTCCGCCAACTATGGCGAGCACAAGGAACGCAACGTCATCACCGGCAACGTCAACGTCCAGCGCTACCTGCTGGCGCTTGACACGACGACGGACGCCAACGGCAACATCGTCTGCCGTTCGAAGGTCGACCCCTCGGCCGCGTTCTCGTACATCACTGGCGGCGACGCTTCCACCGACCCGCGTCTCGCCGGCGATATCGCAGCCTGCGTTCCGCTCAATCCCTTCGGTCAGGGTTCCGTCAGCCAGGCGGCCAAGGATTACATCCTGACCAAGAGCGTGGCGACCGGCAAGATCACCCAGTTCGACGCCGTGGGCTTCATCTCGGGCGACTCCAGCGAGTTCTTCAACCTGCCGGGCGGCCCGGTGGCCTTCTCGATCGGCGGCGAATACCGTCGCGAGACGCTGAAGTACAACCTCGATGACCTGACGCAGGAAGGTTACGCGTTCTACAACGCCATTCCGTCCTTCGACTCGCCCGCTTTCGAAGTGAAGGAAGCTTACGCGGAAATCGCGCTTCCGATCCTCAAGGACCGTCCGTTCTTCGAAGATCTGAGCGTGCGCGGCAGCGGCCGTATCTCGGACTACAAGGGCGCGACCGGCACCGTCACCACCTATGGCGCCGAAGCGATCTGGAGCCCGGTCCGCGACCTCAAGTTCCGCGGCACCTATGCCCGTGCAATTCGCGCGCCTAACCTGAGCGAACTGTACTCGGCCGTCGGCCAGAACTACGCGCCGAGCTTCGTCGACCCCTGCTCGGCCCGTAACATCGCCACCGGCACGACCAACCGCCCCGCCAACTGCGCCGCGGCTGGTATCCCCAGCTCGTACGACTACGCCTATTCGAGCTCGCTCGAAATCCTCAGCGGCGGCAACGTCAACCTGCGTGAGGAAACGTCGGATTCGTACACCGTGGGTGCCGTCATCCAGCCCCGCTGGGTCCCCGGCCTGTCGATCTCGGTCGATTACTGGGACATCACCGTCAACAACGTGATCGCTTCGGTTGACGCGCAGACCATCGCGGACCTGTGCTATGACTCGGCTTCGCTCGACAACCCGTACTGCGGGCTGTTCCAGCGCGCCGGTGCAAACGGTGGTCCCAACGGCGAACAGCCGTACCAGATCCTCGAAGGTTCGCTGCTGCAAAGCTCGCTGAACTACGCGAAGATGAAGGTTCGCGGCATCAACGTGGAAACCAGCTACGATCACCGGTTCGACTTCGGTCGCCTGACGCTGTCGGCTTACTGGACGCACTACTTCCAGAACGACACCTTCACCGATCCGACCGATCCGACCTACAAGGACACCTATCTCGACGAACTCAGCTACCCGTCGGATGCGGTGAACCTGAATGCGACGTTCCAGACTGGTCCGGTGAAGTTCAGCTACGGCCTGCGCTGGCTGGATGCCATGTATCTGAACGCTTACGAGGACTACAACTCGGTCAACGGCAACCCGCCGCAGAACGCGGACTACGCCCCGATCAAGAAGTACCCGGACGTGTTCTACCACGACATCCGCCTCGAAACGGAAATCGGCAAGGATTACACGTTCTACCTTGGCGTGGACAACGTCTTCAACAAGATGCCGCCGTACGGTCTGACCGGCGTCGGCGAAGGTTCGGGCGTTTACCCGAACATGGGTCGCTATTTCTACGCGGGCATCACCGCCAAGTTCTGATCGTAGCGATCACAAGCCTTCGAGGGGCGGCGGGTCATCCCGCCGCCCCTTTTCTTTGAAGACATGTCAGGCCAAGAGACTTTCCATGACCCTAGCCAGCGACCGAGCCCTTGCCGCCCTTGACAACGGCGATAATGCCGACGCCGTCGCGATTGCCCAGGATGCCGCGGCTCGCGGCGATGCCGACGCCTTGGCGCTGCTCGGACAATGGCGGCTGATCGGCAGCCCGCTTACGCGCGATCTTCCCGAAGCCCGGCGTTTGCTGCGCGCGGCAACGCTTGCCGGACATGAAGACGCGGCCCTGATGGAAGTGGCGCTGACCGCCAACGGCACCGGCGCGCCCGCAGACTGGGCCAGCGCCGTGGAATATCTCAAGGCGGCTGCGGATCGTTACGGCGGCCCGGCGGCGGATGATCTCGCCCTGTTGGAACAGATGAGCCTCGATGCGCAGGGCTACCCCTCCGTCCTCGGCGATCCGGAAGTCCTCGATGAAGCTTGCCAGGTCCGGCACTGGCGCGGCCTTTTCACGCCTGCCGAGTGCGCCCACATCGCCATGGCTGCGCGCGATCTGCTTGCGCCGTCAACGGTAGCCGATCCGCGCACGGGTCGCCTGATGGCACATCCCATCCGGACCTCCTCAGCTGCGGTCGTCGGCCCCACGCGCGAATCCCTGCCGCTACAGGCCATACTCCGGCGGATCGCCGCCGCCACCGGCACCCGCGTCGAGCAGGGCGAGCCGCTCAGCGTGCTCCACTACGCGCCGGGGCAGGAATACCGCGAGCACATGGATACCCTGCCCAACGAGCCCAACCAGAGGATCGCCACCGCTCTGGTCTATCTCAACACCGGCTACCTCGGTGGCGAGACGCGTTTTCCCCGGCAGGGCCTTTCCGTGGCGGGCGGCGGCGGCGACATGGTCGCCTTCCGCAATACACACGCAGACGGCGCGCCCGATCCCCGCAGCAGCCATGCGGGCGCCCCCGTTCGACAGGGCGCGAAGTGGGCGGCCACGCGCTGGATTCGTGCCGAACCCATCGACATCTGGAACCACCGCATTCCCGCGTAACGGGATGGAATGAAAAACGGGGGGCCGGTTTCCCGCCCCCCGTAGATTTTACGCCACGCTGATCGCCAGCGCCCCGTCGCCATCGTCGACCTTGACGTGCGAGCCATCCGGCACTTCGCCCGCCAGCAGCTTCTCCGCCAGCGGATCCTGCAGGTACCGCTGCACCGCCCGCTTCAAAGGCCTAGCGCCGTAGACCGGATCGTAGCCCACCCGGCCCAGCCAGCGCTTGGCGGCGTCGGTCAGGTCCAGCGTGATCTTGCGGTCCTTCAGCAGCTTCTGGACGCGCGCGACCTGGATATCGACGATCGGCCCCATGTGCTCCTGCCCAAGGCGGTGGAACAGCACGATCTCGTCCAGGCGGTTGAGGAACTCGGGCCGGAAATGCCCGCGCACCACTTCCATCACTTGCGGCTCCACGGTGTCCACGTCCTGCCCTTCATCAAGCTGGGTCAGGTACTGGCTGCCGAGGTTACTGGTCAGGATGATCAGGGTGTTGGTGAAGTCCACCACCCGGCCCTGCCCGTCGGTCAGGCGGCCATCGTCCAGCACTTGCAGCAGCACGTTGAACACGTCCGCGTGCGCCTTCTCCACTTCGTCGAACAGCACGACCTGATAGGGCCGGCGCCGCACGGCTTCGGTCAGCACGCCGCCTTCCTCGTAGCCGACATAGCCCGGAGGCGCGCCGATCAGGCGGGCCACCGCGTGCTTTTCCATGAACTCCGACATGTCGATGCGCACCATCGCGCTGTCATCGTCGAACAGGAAGCCGGCCAGCGCCTTGGTCAGTTCGGTCTTGCCGACGCCCGTGGGGCCGAGGAACAGGAACGAGCCCAGCGGTCGGTTCGGATCCTGCAGACCCGCACGCGCACGCCGCACGGCCTTGGACACGGCCGAAACGGCATCCTTCTGGCCGATCACGCGGGCGCCGATCATCTCCTCCATCTTGAGGAGTTTCTCGCGCTCGCCTTCCAGCATCTTGTCGATAGGCACGCCGGTCCAGCGGCTGACGACACCGGCGATGTCATCCTCGGTCACTTCCTCGCGCAGCAGCGCATTTCCGGCCTGCGCTTGCGCCTCGGCCAGCTTGCGCTCCAGCGAGGGGATCGTGCCGTAGGACAACTCGCCCGCCTTGGCGAGGTCGCCGCCGCGCTGCGCCTGTTCCAGTTCCAGCCGCGCCTGATCGAGCTGCTCCTTGATCTTGCCTTCGGCGGCGATCTTGTCGCGCTCGTTCTGCCAGCGGGTGGTCAGTTCGCTCGACTGCTGTTCGAGATTGGCCAGTTCCTCGCGCAGAGTGGCGAGGCGGTCCTTCGATGCCTCGTCGGTCTCCTTGCCGAGCGCCATTTCCTCGATCTTCAGCTGGATGATCCGCCGGTCGAGCTTCTCGATCTCCTCGGGCTTGCTTTCCACTTCCATGCGGATGCGGCTGGCGGCCTCGTCCATCAGGTCGATCGCCTTGTCCGGCAGGAAGCGGTTGGTGATGTAGCGGTTGGAGAGCGTCGCCGCCGCCACGATGGCGCCGTCGGTGATCCGTACGCCGTGGTGCAGTTCGTACTTCTCCTTCAGCCCGCGCAGGATCGAGATCGTGTCCTCGACCGTCGGCTCGCCCACGAAGACCGGCTGGAAACGGCGCTGCAGGGCGGCGTCCTTCTCCACGTACTTCTGGTACTCGTCCAGCGTGGTCGCACCGATGCAGTGCAGTTCGCCGCGCGCCAGCGCCGGCTTCAGCAGGTTGCCCGCGTCCATCGATCCTTCGGAGGCGCCCGCGCCGATCAGCGTGTGCATCTCGTCGATGAACAGGATGATCTGCCCGTCCGCGCCCTTCACTTCGTCGAGCACGGCCTTCAGCCGTTCCTCGAACTCGCCGCGATACTTGGCGCCCGCGATCAGCGCGCCCATGTCGAGCGCCATCAGACTGCGGCCCTTCAGGCTATCCGGCACGTCGCCATTGGCGATGCGCAGGGCAAGCCCCTCGGCAATGGCGGTCTTGCCGACGCCGGGATCGCCGATCAGCACGGGGTTGTTCTTGGTGCGGCGGGCAAGGATCTGCACGGTGCGGCGGATTTCCTCATCGCGGCCGATCACCGGGTCGAGCTTGCCCTCACGCGCGGCTTCGGTGAGGTCGCGCGCGTACTTCTTCATCGCGTCATAGGCGTTTTCCGCGCCCGCGCTGTCCGCCGTGCGGCCGCCGCGCAGATCGGTGATCGCCGCTTCCAGCGCCTGCGGCGTAAGGTTGGCCGCCTTCAGCGCCTGCCCGGCCGAAGTGGTGGTGGCGAGCGCCAGCGCCAGCAGCATGCGCTCCACGGTGACGAAGCTGTCGCCCGACTTGGTGGCAAGCTGCTCGGCCTGGTCCAGCACGCGCACGGCGTCGTTATCCAGCCCGGGCGACGCCTGCGCGCCGCTGCCGGATACCGCGGGCAACTTGGCCAGCGCCTTGTCCACTTCCTGCTGCGCGAACGCGGCATTGCCGCCCGCGCGCTGGATCAGGCCGGACGCCATGCCCTCGCTGTCTTCCAGCAGGGCCTTGAGGATGTGATCGGGACCGATGCGCTGGTGGTTCATGCGGATCGCAACGGTCTGCGCCGCCTGAAGGAAGCCCTTGGCCCGGTCGGTAAACTTTTCGAGATTCATGGTCGTGAATGCCTCCTGACCTCGATCATATAGTGTTGCATATTTACAACACAAGGCCTGCCCTGCGGATTTTCTTTCTGCCCGACTCGGGGCCCGAAAGCATTGATCGCGCTCAGTCTTTCCTCGTGACAGCGAATGCCGGAACCGGCCGGGCACCAAGATGGGTGTCTGCGCGCAGATTGCCACCCCCGATAACCCTGAACCGCGCGGCATTTTCTCCCCGCAAACGACGCCGGGGCGTTGATCGCGCGTCAAAGCTTGGCCTCCGCGCCCGCTTTGCCTAGCTTTCGCCGGGAAACCCGTAGCATCGGGCCAACCAACGGGAAGAGGCATCGACAGTGGCGAAATTCACCCCCCAGCAGGCAGCGGACGTGCTCGCGATCAAGCAGGTCGTCTATGAGTGGGGCGACGAGCTCGACCTCAACAACGGCCTCTCGATGCGCAAGGCGGACGTGCTGGCCGAAGACGTGGCCTACAACGTCGGCGGCGAATGGCGCGAAGGGTTGAAGGCGGTGGAAACCTTCTATCAGGGCCGTGCGGAGGCGCTGCGCGCGGGCGCCGGACTGATGACGATGCGCCACATCATCACCTCGCTGCGCGTCTCGTTCGACGATGCGGACAATGCCAAGGTCGGCTACCTGCTGGTGTTCTTCGCCGCCGTGGGCGAAGGACCGTTCGACAAGTATTGCGACCCGCTGGCCGTGGCTGACGTGAAGATGGAATGCCGCCGCGATGCCGATGGCGAATGGCGGATCACCCGCTTCGATTCGGGGCAGATCTTCCGGCGCGGATAAGTCGCCCAGTCAGGAAGTCGGACAAAAAGCTCGCATCTTAAATCCCGTCGCCCCCGCGAAGGCGGGGGCCCCGCTGCCTTTTGCTACATAGCCAAGAAAAGCGGGGTCCCCGCCTGCGCGGGGACGACGAGGTTTATGACGCAAAGGTGGCGCAGGCGATCAAAGCCCGTCAACCGTCTGAAACTCTGCCAATCGGTTGGGCTCAATCGAAACTCTGGTCAGTCGCGATCAACGTGATAGACCTTGCGCCATGCGTCTCGACCATCGTTCCAGCGCCATCGCGCTCGCCACCGCCCTTCTCCTGTCCGCCTGTGCCGGAGCGCCCGCCTCCAAGATGGCATCGACACCGCCGGCACCAGCCGTGCCCGCAGCGCCCCAGCCCGCTTCGCCGGCCGCGCTCGTTTCCAAGGTGGATATTCCTTACGAGAAGTTCGTGCTGGCCAACGGCCTCACCACCATCGTCCACACCGATCGCAAGGCGCCGATCGTCGGCGTCACGCTCTACTACCACGTCGGATCGCGCAACGAACCGCGCGGCAAGACCGGCTTCGCGCACCTCTACGAACACCTGTTCTTCGGTGGATCGTCCAACGTGCCCGATTTCGACGTGCCGCTGGATGCCGCCGGCTCCACGTCGAGCAACGGATCGACCTCCTACGACCGCACCAACTATGTAGAGACGGTGCCCACCGGCGCGCTGCCGCTGGCGATGTTCCTGGAAAGCGACCGCATGGGCCACCTGCTGCCCGCCGTCACCCAGGACAAGCTCGATAAGCAGCGGGGCGTCGTCCAGAACGAGAAGCGGCAGGGCGACAACCAGCCCTATGGTCTGGTCGAATATGCGCTGAACGAAGGGCTGCTGCCGGTCGGCCACCCCTATCGCCACACCACCATCGGTTCGATGGCGGACCTTGATGCGGCCAGCCTGAGCGACGTGCGCGCATGGTTCACCGATCACTACGGCCCCAACAACGCCGTGCTCGTGCTTTCCGGCGATATCGACGCCGCCACCGCCAAGCCGCTGGTCGAAAAGTGGTTCGGCCAGATCCCGCGCGGACCGGAAGTGGCGCCTGTCTCTGCCGGGCCCGTAACCCTGCCCGCCCCGCTCCATCGTGAGATCGCCGATCAGGTGCCGCTGGTCTACCTCTCCCGCAACTGGACCGGCCCCGGCCTCAACGATGCCGATGCCCCGGCTCTCGAAGTGGGCATGGACATTCTGGGCGGCCTCGCCAGCTCGCGGCTGGATAACGAACTGGTGCGCGGTCAGGAACTTGCCGTGGGCGTCACCGCCTCCGCGCAGATCGAGGAAGGCGTCAGCTTCCTGGGCATGGCGATGCAGGTGAAGCCCGGCGTCGATCGCGCCAAGGCCAATGCCGCCTTCGACAAGGTGCTGGCCGACTTTCTGCGTGACGGCCCGACCGAGGATGAAGTGCGCCGCGCCGTCGTCAGCACGCTGTCCGAAGAGATCGGCGGGCTGGAGCGCGTCGGCGGCTTCGCCGGCAAGGGCGCCACGCTGGCGGAAGGGCAGGCCTATTCGAACGACCCGGCCAAGTACAAGCATGACCTTGCCGCCATGGCCGCGCTGACGCCGGACCAGATCAAGGCGGCGATGAACAAGTGGCTCTCCCGCCCGGTCTACGCGCTGGACGTGGTGCCGGGCGAACGCACGATGGACGGCGCCAAGCTGGGCGGCTGGGGCGATGAGGACAAGACTCCTGCGCCGAAGCCGGACGCGAAGAAGCCCGCACCCGCGCTGCCGCCCGCCCCGAAGATCTCCGCCCCGCCGGTCGCCCCGGTGGGCGCGCTGGCCTTCCCGGCGATGGAGCGCACCACGCTTTCCAACGGCATTCCGGTGGTGCTGGCGCGCCGTACCGCTGTGCCGAAGCTGGTGCTGACGCTGGATTTCGACGCGGGCTACGCGGCGGATGCGCTGGACACGCCGGGCACGCAGGGCCTGATGCTCTCGATGCTCGATCAGGGCACCGCTACGCTCGACGCCACCCAGATTGCCGAGGCGCAGGAACGGCTGGGCGCCAGCATCTCCATCGACGGATCGCTGGACACCTCCAGCGCCACGCTGACCGCACTGACCGACAATCTTGGGCCCTCGCTGGACCTGCTGGCCGATGTGGTGCGCCACCCGGCCTTCGCCCCGTCCGAAGTGGAGCGCGTGAAGGCGCAGGCCGAAGCCTCGCTGGCGCAGACGCTGTCCTCGCCCCCCGCGCTCGCCCGCCGCGCGCTGGGCGCCGCGCTCTACGGTGCGCACCCCTATGCCCAGCCCAATGATGGACTGGGTCAGGCCGCCACCCTCGCCGCGCTGACACCGGATGCGCTGAAAGCCGCCCATGCCAAGTGGCTGCGGCCGGACCTCGCCCGCATCACCGTGGTGGGCGATGTGTCGATGGAGCAGCTGAAGCCGCTGCTCGAACGCGCGTTCGGCAACTGGCAGGCCCCGGCCACCCCCGCCCCGGTAAAGCCGCTGACCGCGCAGATCGCCGCCGGCAAGCCGCGCATCGTGCTGATCGACCGTCCGCACTCGCCCCAGTCGGTGATCCTGGCTGGGCGCGTGTTGCCGGTCACCGGCCGCACACCCGATACCGAAACGCTGCAGCTTGCCAACGACGTGCTGGGCGGCGGCTTCCTCTCGCGCCTGAACAAGGATCTGCGTGAGGAAAAGGGCTGGTCCTACGGCGTCCACAGCGGCGTCAGCAAGCCGATCGGGCCCAGCAGCTTCACGCTTTCCGCACCCGTCCAGTCGGACCGCACCGGCGCCTCGATCAAGGCGATCCTGGCGGACATGGCCGCCTATCCGGCCACCAAGCCGATCACGGACGAGGAATTCCAGCGCGTAACGGACGGCGCCATCCGCCAGCTTCCCAACTTGTTCGAAACCAACGGACAGGTGGCCGGCGCGATCAGCCAGAACGACCGTCTTGGCCGCCCCGAAGACTACTACGTGACGCTGGCCGCCAAGTACCGCGGCATCGACAAGCCCGCCGTCGCCAGCGCCGCCACGCAGTTCCTGCGGCCGCAGGGGTTGGTCTTCGTGATCGTGGGTGATCGCAAGGTGGTGGAACCCCAGCTCAAGGGGCTTGGCCTGCCGATCGAAATCCAGCAGGCACCCGCAGCAACGGGCGACGAATCGGAATGATCGATCCGCGCCGGACAACGAACAGGAGAATGTGAATGTCGCTTGGGGGAACCTACGAATGCTCGACCAAGACCCCGATGGGCAACCAGAAGGGCACGCTGACGGTCGTTCCGGGCGAAGGTGACAGCTTCACCGGCCAGATCACCGGCGACCTCGGCACGATGGACCTGCGCGGCGGCAAGATCAGCGGCAATCAGCTGAGCTGGAAGATGAAGATGACCTCGCCCATGCCGATCGACCTCGACTGCAAGGCGACCGTCGAAGGCGCCGAGCTTACCGGCACGATCAAGGCCGGCTTCTTCGGCACGATGCAGCTGACCGGCACCAAGGTCGCCTGAGATAGGCGAGCGATCGGGGTGGATGTGCCGATTGGGATGGCTATGCCGATAGCCATCCCAACAACCTCGCCGTCATCCCCGCGCAGGCGGGGATCCCGCTTGTTCTTGATGCGGCGCAAAGGCAACGCCCCCACCTGCCCTCCGGGCAGTTCATCCTGAGCGGCCGGCCTACTGGCCAGCAGAAGGGCGAGGCGACGAGATAAGGTTGATATGAAAAAGCCCCGGAAAGCGCGCTGCTTTCCGGGGCTTTTCTATGCGTTCGGTAAAGAGATCAGCCCAGCTTGGCCTTCAGGATCTCGTTCACCACCTGCGGGTTGCCCTTGCCGGCCATCGCCTTCATCGTCTGGCCGACGAAGAAGCCGAACAGCGCAACCTTACCTTCGCGGTACTGGGCAACCTTGTCGGCATTGGCGGCGAGGATCTCGTCCACCTTGGCCTCGATGGCGCCGGTGTCCGATTCCTGCTTCAGACCTTCGCGCTCAACGATGACGCCGGCATTGTCGCCGGTCTCGAACATCGTTTCGAGAACCTGCTTGGCGATCGAGCCGGAGATCGTGCCCTTGCCCACCAGAGCCAGCAGTTCCGCCGCCTGTTCGTGGCTGATCGGCGAGTCTTCCAGCGATTTGCCCTGCTTGTTGAGCGCGCCGAAGAATTCGGAAATCAGCCAGTTGGCCGCCTGCTTGGCCACTTCGGACGGAGCCTTGCCCTGTGCAGCAGCGGTTTCGGCCAGCAGCGCCTCGAACCATGCGAAAGTATCGACATCGGCGGTCAGCACGGCGGCGTTGTAGGCTGAAAGGCCCAGTTCGCCTTCGTAACGGGCGCGCTTGGCGTCCGGCAGCTCGGGCAGGCTCGCGCGGCATTCCTCAAGGAAGGCATCGTCGAGTTCGAGCGGCAGCAGGTCCGGATCGGGGAAGTAGCGATAGTCGTGCGCGTCTTCCTTCGACCGCATCGAACGCGTGGAGCCGGTGGTCGGATCGAACAGGCGGGTTTCCTGCACGATCTTGCCGCCGCTTTCCAGCACATCAACCTGACGGCTGGCTTCATGCTCGATCGTCTGCATGACGAAGCGCACGGAGTTGACGTTCTTGGTCTCCGTACGGGTGCCGAACGGCTCGCCGGCCTTCCGCACCGAGACGTTGACGTCGCAGCGCATCGAGCCCTGATCCATGTTGCCGTCGCACGAGCCGACATAGCGCAGGATCTGACGCAGCTTGGCCACGTAAGCCCCGGCCTCTGCGGGCGAGGTCATGTCCGGGCGGCTGACGATTTCCATCAGCGCCACGCCGGAACGGTTGAGATCGACATAGGACATCGTCGGATGCTGGTCGTGCATCAGCTTGCCCGCGTCCTGCTCGACGTGGATGCGCTCGATGCCGATCACCTTGTCGGCCGGGATGCCCGCCTTCTCGTCCGCCTCGATCGTCAGCGAGCCTTCGCCCACCAGCGGGTGGTAGAGCTGGCTGATCTGGTAGCCCTGAGGAAGATCGGCGTAGAAGTAGTTCTTGCGGTCGAAGCGCGACCACTTGTTGATCTGCGCCTCGATCGCCATGCCGGTACGCACGGCCTGACGGATGCATTCGCGGTTCGGAACCGGCAGCATGCCCGGCATCGCCGCGTCGATCAGCGAGACCTGCGAGTTCGGCTCCGCGCCGAACGCGGTGGCAGAGCTGGAGAACAGCTTGGAGTTCGAGGTGACCTGCGCGTGGACTTCGAGGCCGATCACGACCTCCCAGTCACCGGTGGCGCCCTGGATGCGATAGGTTGATTCAGTCATCGTGTTTCGGTCCACTTCTGGGGCGACGCAGCAGCCGATGCCGCTGCCTCACCCCGTCATTTGTTTCCCGCTCCGGCACTTTGCGCCGAGTTGCGGGTCGGTCGTCTTCCCTTTTCGGCTCCCGGATCGGCAACACCTCCGCGATGCCGCTGACCAGTTCGAAAAGGAACGACCAGCTTACCACCACTTCTCCGGCTTGGCCGCGAACAGCGCGCGCTGTTCCAGCGCGAGACCGGCGTTCAACACGCCCTGTTCGTCGAATGCCTTGCCGATGACCTGAAGACCCAGCGGCAGACCTTCGCGGTTGAGGCCGGCCGGGACCGACATCGCCGGAAGACCCGCAAGCGAGGCCGGCACCGCGAAGACGTCGTTCAGGTACATCTTCAGCGGATCGTCGACGTTCTCGCCAAGGCCGAAGGCGGCCGAAGGCGCGGTCGGCGCGAGGATCACGTCGCACTGCTCGAAAGCCTTGGCGAAATCCTGCGCGATCAGCGCGCGGACCTTCTGGGCCTGCGTGTAGTAGGCGTCGTAGAAACCGGCCGAAAGCACGTACGTACCGATCAGGATGCGGCGCTTCACCTCGGGGCCGAAACCGGCGGCGCGGGTCGCGGCGTACATGTCCTGAAGGTTCGCACCGTCCGGCAGATCGCGCAGGCCGTACCGCACGCCGTCATAGCGGGCGAGGTTCGACGAGGCTTCGGCCGGGGCGATGATGTAGTAAGTCGGCAGCGCGTACTTGGTGTGCGGCAGCGAAATCTCGACGATCTCCGCGCCCGCATCCTTCAGCCAGGCAATGCCGTCGTCCCACGACTTGGCAACATCGTCGTCCAGGCCATCGACGCGGTATTCCTTGGGAATGCCGACCTTCTTGCCCTTCATGTCGCCCGAAAGCGCGGCTTCCCAGTTCGGCACCGGGAGGTCGAGGCTGGTCGAATCCTTGGCATCGAAACCGGCCATGGCTTCGAGCATGATCGCGCAGTCCTGCACCGAGCGGGCCATCGGGCCTGCCTGGTCGAGCGAGCTGGCGAACGCCACCACGCCCCACCGCGAGCAGCGGCCATAGGTCGGCTTGATGCCGGTGGTGCCGGTGAAAGCGGCCGGCTGGCGGATCGAACCGCCGGTGTCGGTGCCGGTCGCCGCCGGGCAGAGACGCGCGGCGAGCGCGGCCGAGGAACCGCCCGAGGAACCGCCGGGCGCGAGCGGGGCATTGCCACCGTCATTGCGCTTCCACGGCGAGATCACGTTGCCGAAATAGCTGGTCTCGTTCGACGAGCCCATGGCGAACTGGTCAAGGTTCAGCTTGCCCAGCATGCCCGCACCGGCATCCCACAGCTTCTGCGAGACGGTGGATTCGTACTGCGGCTTGAAGCCTTCCAGCATGTGGCTGGCGGCGGTGGTCTGCACGTCGAAGGTGGCGAACAGATCCTTCATGCCGATCGGCACGCCGCCCATCTTGCCCAGAGCCTCGCCCTTGGCGCGCTTGGCGTCGGTGGCCTGCGCGGCCTCGATCGCCTTTTCGGGGGTGGTGATGATGAAGGCGTTCAGCGCTTCCTGCGCGGCGGCGACGTTCGCGTTGAACGCCTGCGCCACTTCGACGGCGGTGAAATCGCCGCCCGCAACACCGTCGCGGATCTGCGCGACGCCGAGTTCCGTAAGATCAGTCATTATTCGATCACCTTGGGCACGCCGAAGAAGCCGTGTTCGGCGGCGGGAGCATTGGCCAGAACGGCATCGCGCTTGTCGCCGCCGGTCAGCGGATCGGCATCGATCACGTCGTCGCGCAGGCGCAGCGTATTGGGGATGACGGCGGTCATCGGCTCGACTTGCGAAGTATCGACTTCGCCAAGTTGCTCGACCCAGGCGAGAATGCCGTTGAGTTCGGGGACCATCGCCTCGATTTCAGCCTCGCTCACCTTGATGCGGGCAAGGCTGGCGATCTTCGCAACGGTTGCGGTATCGACCGACATGGCTTTCCTTCACGATAAATCCGGCACGCGGCTGCCGCGCACCGGAAAGTTCAGGCCGGGGCGCTAGCACCCGGCCGGAATTGCTTCAAGCATCGAGCGGCCCACGAAGGGCCGCCGACGTCTTTATTGCTTGGGTTGTTGTGTCGCAGGGGCGCCAGCCGGATCACTCTGATCCGCTTCGTGCTGGGCCTGAACTTGCGCCATCATCTGTTCGAATTCGGCGCGGGTCTTCCAGTCGATCAGCTGCACTTCGAACACGAGGTCCGAATTTGCCGGGATCGGGCCGGTAGCTTCGGCACCGTACCCCAGCGCGGCCGGGATCGTCAGGCGATAGGAACCGCCGCGCTGCATCTGCACGAGGCCATCGGCAAAGCCGGGAACCACGTCGCCCACGGCCATCGGCGTCGCGTCCGACTGGTCGAACACGGTGCCGTCCTTGAGCATGCCCTTGTAGGCGATCAGCACGAAGTCGTCGCGCGTGGGCATGGCGCCCTCACCCTTGGTCACCGTTTCCACGGTAACCTTGGGCGCAGCCGGAGCGGCAGCAGCGGGGGCCGCAGCAACCGGCGCGGCAGCGGGCTTCGCAGCCGCGTGAGCGGCCACGGGGAGTGCGAGCGCCAGCCCGGAGGCCAGCGCGAGGGGGGCGAACTTCACCGGGCGCGCGATCAGGGCTGGACCGGGGCGCCGGCAGGCGCGCCTTCGGGAGCCGCACCGCCGGGGGCCACACCGCCGGGAACTGCGCCGCCGGGCATCGCGCCGGCCGCAGCGCCGCCCTGCTGCATCTGCATCTGCTGCAGCTGCTGAAGGATGCGCTGCTGCTGCTCGATCTCGGCGCGGCTCTTGAAGTCGATCAGTTCGATTTCGAACTTCAGATCGCTGTTCGGCGGAATCGGGCCGGCACCCTTGGGGCCGTAACCGAGCGCAGCCGGGATCTCGACATCGTACTTGCCGCCGCGCTGCATCTTCACCATCGCCTTGCCGAAGCCGGGGATCACTTCCGCCAGGGCCATCGGGGCGTTCTTCTGCTCGTCGAACACCTTACCGTCCGGCAGGGTGCCCTTGTAGTTGATCAGCACCACGTCATCCATGGTCGGCGATTCGCCCGAACCGGCCTTGATCGTCTCGACATGGACCGAAGGCGGCAGCGAGGCATAGGCGATGCCGGCAGCGGCGAGCGCGATTGCGGCCACGCCGATCCAGATCTTGGCAACGGCGCCCTTGGCAATCGGCTGCAGCGGGACGCGGGTGATCTCTGTCATGGAGCCTTCCTGGTTTATCTTGTGGCGCCGGTTGGGCTGCGTTCGCGCGCGGGACGCGGATACGCAAAAGGGCGCGGGATTCGTCCGCGCCCTCATGGATCAGGAAAACGCAACCATCAAGCGATTAAGCCGCGTTTCCGGTTGCCCGATATGCAGCAGGCCGCAAGATCGCGGAACCGAATGGGCGGGCAGGCAAATAAACGGCAGGCAAGCGAAAGCGGCCCGCGCCCTCACCCGACTTGTCCGCCCCGGCAAAACCGGAAGCAGTATCGGATGAGGGCGCGAGCCGCCCGAGACATGCCTGCAAGGCGCAGGGACAATCCCCACGCCTATCGGCAAGTGCTCTTACTTGACGCCGTCGCGCTCGAGACGCTTGCGCTCCAGCTTGCGGGCGCGGCGAACGGCAGCAGCCTTTTCGCGTGCACGCTTCTCGGAGGGCTTCTCGAAGTGACGACGCAGCTTCATCTCGCGGTAAACGCCTTCACGCTGCAGCTTCTTCTTGAGAGCCCGGAGAGCCTGATCGACGTTGTTGTCGCGGACGAGAATCTGCATAAACCGACACACCTCACAAATCGAAAGCACTGTTTCCGCATTCCGACGCGGAAGGTGCCCTGAGAAAATACGAAAATACGCCGAATCCCTTGCGAGGTCGGCTCGAAGTTGGGGGCCGCTAGCACCAACGGGGCTGCAAGGCAAGCAATGTCGGCACAATCGAGGCCGAAATAGCCGCTTTCACACAGTCCTCCGCCGGGCGCGGCTGCCCGACGGAGGATGTTCTACACCAATATGGCCAATCAGGCCAGTTGGTCGACGATCAGGCCGGAAGCCGTGGTTTCGCTGACGCCGGAGGCCGAATACGTGCTGCCAGTGCTCTGCGTGTCCTTCAGGTTCTGGATGAAGGCCAGGATCGCATCGAGCGCTTCCGACGTGGAATCGGTCGAATCCGTGGAATCGGTGTCATCGGTCGAATCGGTGGAAGTCGAATCGTCCGTATCGTCGGTTTCATCGGCCGCGCCCGTCGGCGGCGGACCCGGAGGCGGACCGCCGGCACCCTGGGGACCGCCCGGGCCGCCCATGCCCTCTACACCGCCCATCGCCTCTTCACCGCCGGCCGAAGCCGAGGCATCCGTGGCGGACGAGCCCGAAGGCCCCTGTGCGAACAACGATTGCAGCGCACTCGCCTGATCCTCGGTCAGCGTGCCGGACGATACCTGATCGGAAATCAGCGAATCGATCCGGTCCTTCATCTGCGAAGGATCGAGGCGGCTGCCTGAAGAACTGCTGGAGGAAAGCGAACTGTCGATCGAATCGAGCGCCGATTCCAGAGCCGAGGCATCGGTGTCGGTGATCGAACCGCTGGAAACGGCGGACGTGATCTTGTCGTCCATATCCTTGCGGGGATTGAACAGAGCGCTCATGGCGCTCGTTGCGGATGAGACTTGCATTGAATGTCTCCTTGCGGAGTGGGGTCGCACCCAGGGCTCTTTATAGAGTGCGGCACGCGGCAACCGGTCAAAGCGCACACAAGTATCTGCACGGATGAGGCGCTTCATTTGCCCATCCGCTCCACCACGATTGGAAATCCGCGCATTCGCGGCTAAGGCGGGCTCAATGCCCCAACCTTCCTTCCTCCTCGCCTCCTGTCTGGTGGTGCTGGGCGGCGCGGTCGGCTCATGGCTGCGGTTTGCCGTTGCCTATGCCTTCAGTGCCCTGCTTGGCCCCGTCCGTGCACTGGCGTTTCCCTATGGCACGCTGACGGTGAATATCGTCGGCAGTCTTGTCATGGGCCTGCTCGTCGGGTGGCTCGGCCGCTCGGCACCGGGTGGAGAGGGCCTGCGCCTGTTAGTCGGCGTGGGCGTGCTAGGGGGCTTCACCACGTTTTCTTCCTTCAGCCTCGATACCGTCGCGCTTGCCCAGCGCGGCCAACCGGGGCTTGCCGTGTTTTACGTCGCGATTTCGCTGGCCGCCGGCCTTTGCGCGCTGTTCCTCGGCCTTACCATGATGAGGAGCGCCGCATGAGCCGCCCAGAGAATACCGATACCGTCCGCCAGTTCACCGTCGGCCACGACGACGAAGGCGTCCGCCTTGACCGCTGGTTCAAGCGCCACCTGCCGCAAGTCGGCTTCGCCATGGTCTCGCGCTGGGCGCGCACCGGCCAGCTGCGCGTCGACGGCAAGCGCGCCGATGTCGATACCCGCCTTTCCGCCGGGCAAGTCCTGCGCGTGCCGCCGGGCGGCGAGCCCAAGCCCGGCCTTGGCGCCTCGCGCCCGCGCCGCGAACTGACCGAGGAAGAGATCGAGCGCGCAGACGCCATGGTGCTGACGCAGGATCGCGCCGCCATCGTGCTCAACAAGCCGCCGGGCCTCGCCACGCAGGGCGGTTCGGGCATGAAGGAACATGTCGACGGCCTGCTGGACGCCTATGCCGACAAGGGCCCGCGCCCCCGCCTGGTCCACCGTCTGGACAAGGACACCTCGGGCGTCCTGCTCGTCGCCCGCACGCCGGGCAGCGCGGCATTCTTTTCCAAGCGGTTCTCCGGCCGCACTGCCAAGAAGATCTACTGGGCGCTCGTCGTCGGCGTGCCCAGCATCAACGACGGCATGATCGAACTGCCGATCGCCAAGCAGCCGGGCACCGGCGGCGAGAAGATGCATGTGGACGAGAAGGAAGGCCAGACGGCCAAGACGCGCTACCGCGTGCTGGACCGTGCCGGCAACCGCGCCGCATGGGTGGAACTGCACCCGCTGACCGGCCGCACCCACCAGCTGCGCGTCCACATGGCGGCGATCGGCCACCCGATCGTGGGTGACGGCAAGTACGGCGGGCAGGAAGCGTTCCTCTCCGGCACGATCAGCCGCAAGATGCACCTCCACGCCCGCCGCCTGATCATCGAGCATCCGGACGGCGCCCCGCTGGACGTGACCGCCCCCCTGCCCGAGCACTTCGCCAATTCGATGGAATCGCTCGGCTTCGATGAGGCCGATGGCGCCGAACTGCCCGAAGGCGCGCCGGTGTTCACCAAGGACGACGAAAAGCGTGCCGCCAAGGCCCACGCCAAGCAGTACCGCAAGGAACGCCGCGGCGAACGCCGTTCGCGCCGCGACGGCGCCTCCGAACGCCCCGGCTCGCGCGGAAAGCCCAGCGGCAAAGCGGGTGGCAAGCCGAGCGGTCCGAAGGCCGGTCCGCGCAAGGCCGCAGGCAAGCCGGTTGCCGGAAAGCCCGCAGGCGTTCGCAAGCCGGCCGGCCCGCGCAAGCCTTCCGGCGGCGCTGGCGGGCGGCCCAGCGGCTCTCCGGGCGGCGGCGCACCGCGCGGCAAGCGCTGATGCACCCCAACGCGCAGTTCCGTCCGGCCGATCGCATGATGGCCGAGGCGCTGGTGGAGGAGATCGGCTTCGGCATGATTTTCGCCACCACGCCGGACGGGCCGCGCGTTGCCCACACCCCCCTGCTCTGGACCGGGGATGGCGCCGTGCAGTTTCATCTGGCGCGCGGCAACGCCCTTACCCGCCACATTGCGGACACCAATGCGCTGGCCGTCGTGAACGGGCCTGACGCCTACGTCTCGCCGCGCTGGTATGAGAGCAGCGAACAGGTGCCGACGTGGAATTACGTCAGCGTGGAAATGGAGGGCCGCGTGCGGCGGATGGACGACGAAGGCCTGATGGGCCTGCTCGAAGCCCTTTCCGCCCGTAACGAGGCGCGCATTTCGCAGGGTGAGGCCTGGACCATGGACAAAGTCTCGCCCGGCTATCTCGCGAAACTCAAGGCCGGCATCGTCGGCTTCGAGCTGGAAGTGCAGGCCTGGCGGCCGACGTTCAAGCTCTCCCAAAACAAGCCCGCCGACGAACGCGAACGCGTCGCGCTGGGGCTCGAAGCTGAAGGTTCGCGCGCGATTGCGCAGCTTATGAGGGATTTGGTTGGATGAAATTCGCCGTCTTCGATTGCGACGGCACGCTGGTCGACGGGCAGGCACCGATCTGTGAGGCGATGGAGGCGACTTTCGCCCAGTTCGGCCTGCCCGCCCCCTCGCGCGGGTTGATCCGGCGCGCGGTGGGCCTGTCGCTGCCGCAAGCGATGCGCCAGTTGCTGCCTGACAGCGACGAGGCGCAGCAGCACGCCATGGCCGATGGCTACAAGGCCGCGTTCCGGCAGGCGCGCACCGAGGGGCGCGTCTCGCAGCCGCTGTTCCCGGGCATCGCCGAAGTGCTGCACGGCTTGCAGGACGCCGGCTGGACGCTGGGCGTCGCCACTGGCATGTCCGACCGCGGCCTGTCGTTCTGCCTGGAGGCGAACGGCATCAAGGACCTGTTCGTCACGCTCCAGACGGCGGACCGCCACCCCTCCAAGCCGCATCCCGCGATGCTGGAGGAAGCGATGGACGATGCCGGCGCACGGCCGGGCGAAACGGTGATGATCGGCGATACCGTCTACGACATGCAGATGGCCACCAATGCCGGCGCGCGCGGGATCGGTGTGGACTGGGGCTATCACCACCCCACCGAAATGATCGCCGCCGGGGCCGAAAAGGTCTTCGAAACCCCGCAGCAACTGCTGGAGCACCTCCTCGCATGACGACCGACAGCAATGGCGCCGGCGCCAAGGATCCGGCCCGCAATCGCTGGATCACCATCCAGCTTGTCCGCCTGTTCGGCGTGGCCTGCGTGGTCGCCGGCATGGCGATCGGCGCGAACAAGCTGCAATGGCCGCTCTGGCTGGGCTATCTGCTCATCCTCAATGGCATGATCGACGTCTTCGTCATTCCCCGCCTGCTTGCGCGCAAGTGGCGCAGCGGCAACTGACCGGAAATTCGTGAAGTGAAGCGTTTCTACAAGGAAGTAACCGTCGCCCAGATGGACGGCGAGGCGGGCGGCGATGCGGGTGGCGGCTGGCGCGTGCTGCTGGACGGGCGCGGCATCAAGACCGCCGGCGGCCGCGCGCAAGTGCTGCCCAGCCGCGCGCTGGCAGAGGCGATGGCCGCCGAATGGGCCGCGCAGGGTGAGGAGATCGATACCGCGACCTTCCCGCTGCGCGACCTTGCCGATTTCGCCGTGGACGCCATGGCGGCCGACCCGCAATTGGCCGTTCGCGAGATCCTGCCTTATGCGGAAACCGATACGCTCTGCTACCGCGCCGATCCCGAAGACGCGCTGTACCAGCGCCAACTGGCGGTGTGGGAGCCGATGCTGGCTGCCGCCGAAGCGCGCCATGGCCTGCAGTTCCCGCGCGTTTCCGGCATTCTTCACAAGTCGGTCCCGGCCGACACGCTGGCGCGCCTTGAAGCCATGCTGACGGCACAGGATGCCTTCACGCTGGCCGCGCTGCGCATGCTGTCCAGCCTTGCCGCCTCGCTGGTGATCGCGCAGGCCGCCATCGAGCCGGACGCCGATGCCGACGCCTTGTGGAACGCCGCCAATCTGGAAGAGGACTGGCAGGTCGAACTCTGGGGCGAGGACTGGGAAGCGGCAGAACGCCGCGCCACGCGCTTCACCGCCTTCAAGCTGGCAATGGATTTCGCCCGCCTGGCACGCGCGGGGTAACGGCTGCCGCAGGCAGGTCGCAGCTTTCCATGCGACCTTCGGAACAGAAAAAGGCCCGCCCCGGACAAGCCGGAACGGGCCCCCTCGCGCGGACGGGGCTGGGTCGCTCGCCCCGCCCGTCAGCGTCGGTACCTCAGTTCATCAGAACTTGATGCCGAAGCCGGCCAGCGCCTGGTGGCGCGAAAAGCCGTCTTCATAGTTCGAATAGCGATATTCGATCTTGCCGAACATGTTGTGGCCGAGAGCCTGTTCGAAACCGGCGCCCAGACGGACGCCGTCGGCGTCGCCGCTGGCCTTCAGCTTGAGGTCCGGATCTTCGTAAGTCGCGGTGACGCGGCCATTGGTATAACCGGCAAGGACGTAGAGCTTGCTGTTCGCACCCACATTGGTGCCCAAGCGAACGACGCCGGCGAGGTCGCGGCCGGTCTTCATGCAAAGACGCGCCGTATCGTCACCGTAGCACTTCTTGCCGGTGCTGCCGGCAACCGTCGCCTCGATGCCCACGAACATCGCGTTGCTGATCGGCAGTTCGTATCCGGCAGCGGCGCCGTAGTCGAAGCCGTCGGAGTTGATATCGCTGCCGTAGGAGACGGCATCGTAGCCGCCAGTCACCTGCACATAAGCCTGCGCATTGGCAGCGGCAGGCATGGCAAACAGCGCCGCAACGGCGGCGAGGGTGATCTTCTTCATGGTAATTCGCACCTGTATTCACTCCCGCCCCCCTGGCGCGGAGTGGGGGCCGAATACAGGGCACCGGCCATGTTGCAACGATATAAGGAAGTGCACGACTTACCCTCGCCCTTGCCGTTGCAATCGGGCCACACAGGAATTTTCAGGAAAAGCAGTGCAACCCGCAGAAACGCTTAAGCAACAATTGACGAGCGCCAAACAGCAATCGCACTGTCAAATATAAACGGCCGGACTACAAAAAGTTCACACCTGGGGCCGGCAATGCGCGGGAATAGCAAAAATTACTTTCGCCACCCCGCCGGGTCGCAATCAAGTCTTTCAGGAACCCTTGATCCAGTCGGCTGCCTGCTTGGCCACATCGTTGGCGGCCCGGTTCAGCGCCGGTCCCACGGCGGCGGCATCGGGCTTCACATCGGGCACACTGGCTTCGAACCGGCGCGTGGTCAGCGGGCCGCCGCGTTCAACTTTGGTAACGTCAAGCCGGACAACCACCGAACGGGTCGGCACGTCATAGCCCATCGCCAGCAACCGTCCACCGATCTGGACTTGTCCGGCATTCTCGAAATTCAGCCCTTCCACCACCATTCGGCCGGTGCGCGCACGCAGCGTTTCGGCCAGCAGCGCGCGCATCTGGCGCGCAGGCTTCTCCGTCCAGAACGCATCCTTCAGGTAGGAAAGGCTGGAGGCATCGATCTTCACCGGCACGCGCGGCGTATCCAGGCTGCGATCGGAGTCGGGATCAAGCACCACGATCGCCTCGGACAGCTGGCCGCTGACCTGTGAACCCGCAGCGGCGCTTTCGTCCGGCGTCAGACGGATCAGCTGCTCCGGCGGCTTGGGGGCAAGGCTGATGCAGCCGGGCAACGCCAGACAGGCCGCGATCGCAAGCACGCTGCCCAGCGCCTTCCGGTGGAGAACCTTGCCGGCGTTCGTCTTCACGGTTCGCATCGCAGTTCGCATTTCGGGCCCCATCATGGCTTATAGGTGGGCAGCTTCTGCCCCTTCAGCAGCGCGCCGGCGCCCTGTTCGTCGATCTTTTCGGTTACCGAGCGCAAGGCGCGGCTGGTCGCCTGCAGGTCGCGGATCGCGGCTTCTGCGGCGGGCAGAGTCTGGTCCGAAACCTTGTCGAACGCGGGCTGCGCATGCTGCAGCGTCGTGTCCAGCGTATCCATGGACTTCTGCGCCGATGCCAGCGTCTTGCGCAGCTGATCGGCCAGCGAATTGCCCTGATCGCCCAGCAGGTTGTCCGCCTTGCCGGCCACGCCTTCGAAGGCGGCCAGCGTCTTGGTCGCCTGATCCAGCGTGCCCTGAAGCTGAACCAGCGTCTTGCGCACTTCCGGCGAAGCGGCCGAAAGGTCCTTGGTCATCTTGTCCGTGTTCTTCAGGATGCCGGTGATCGAACGCCGGTTATCCTCGGACAGCAGCAGGTTCAGGTTCTCGGTCAGCGTCGCCAGCCGTTCCAGCAGCAGCGGGGCGTTCGACAGGATTTCACCAAGGCCGCCACGCTTGGTGGGGATCACCGGCACGCCTTCGGGGCCCGGCTCGGTCAGCAGCGGGGCATCCTTCACCGCGCCTTCCAGCTGAATGTCGGAAACGCCGGTGAAGCTGCCCTGGATCGTTGCCGTGGTGCCGACCGTCACCGGCACCTTCTTGTCCACCCGGATGCGCACGCGCACGAAGCTGGGATCCTGCGGCCACAGCTCGATCTCGCGGATCTGGCCCACCGGCACGCCCGCGTAATCGACGCCCGACCCCTTCGCCAGCCCGTCTACCGACTGCTTGAAGAAGATGTCGTATTCGTTGCGCGCGCCTTCGTTCAGGCGGGCGATCCAGATGATGAACGCCGCAAGCGCCGCAAGCAGCACCAGCGTGACCGCTCCGACCCAGACGTGATTGGCGCGTGTTTCCATACTCTGGTGCCCTATGCCCCCGGCTCGTCAGACGTGTTGCCGGTATTGTCTTCCACGGCGGCGATCAGCGGTTCGTCCGCCGCTTTGCCTGCCGAAATCTCGTCCTTGGCGCCTAGCGCCGCACGGCCGCGCGGGCCGTTGAAATATTCCTGAATCCACGGATGGTCGAGCGCCAGAAGCTCCGGGATCGTCCCCACCGCGATCACCTTCTTGTCCGCCAGCACGGCCACGCGGTCGCAGATGGCGTGCAGCGTGTCGAGGTCGTGGGTGATTAGGAACACGGTAAGCCCCAGCGTTTCCTTCAGGCCGCGGGTCAGCCGGTCGAACGCGGCGGCGCCGATGGGATCGAGGCCGGCGGTCGGCTCGTCCAGAAACAGCAGCTCGGGATCGAGCGCCAGCGCGCGGGCCAGGCCGGCGCGCTTCCTCATGCCGCCCGAAAGCTCGTTCGGATACTTGTAGGCCGCCTCTTCGGCCAGACCGGCAAGGCGCACCTTGAAACGGGCGATATCCGCGCGCAATTCATCGCCGATCTCGGGGAAGAACTGCTTCAGCGGCACTTCCACGTTCTCACCCACCGTCAGCGTGGAGAACAGCGCGCCGCCCTGGAACAGCACGCCCCAGCGCGATCGCAGGTCGATCCCCTCCTCGTCGGTGGAATCCTCCATGTGGTGGCCCAGCACGGTAATATCGCCCGACTGCGGCTGCTGGAGCCCGATGATCGAGCGCATCAGCACCGACTTGCCAGTGCCCGATCCGCCGACGACGCCCAGAATCTCGCCCTTGCGAACCTTGAGCGACAGATTTTCGTGCACCACGAAACCGTCGAAGGCATTGGTCAGCCCTTCGACGACGATGGGATATTCATCGTCCGCTTCGGTACGGGCGGCGGCGCGGTCATCGACCTGTTCGGTGGCCATATCGGTCATTGCCAGCCGATCTTGGTGAAGAAGATGGCGAAGAAGGCGTCCAGCACGATCACCGTGAAGATCGCCGTGACCACCGCCTGCGTGGTGCGCTGGCCCACTTCCTCTGCATTGGAAGTGACCTGCATGCCCTGATAGCAGCCCGCCAGCGCCACGATCAGCGCAAAGACCGGTGCCTTCAGCAGGCCAACCCAGATGTCCGTCGTCGGCACCACTTCCTGCGTGCGCTGGAGGAACGTCCAGAACGGAATATCCAGCGCGAAGTTGGCAATGAAAGCGCCGCCGATGATCGCCAGCACCGTGGAATAGAAGCCCAGCAGCGGCATCATCAGCATCGCCGCCAGCACGCGCGGCACCACCAGCGCCTGCATCGGCGAAACGCCGATGGTGCGCATGGCGTCCACTTCCTCGGTCAGCTTCATCGTGCCGATCTGCGCCGCGAAAGCGGAACCGGAGCGGCCGGCGACCATGATCGAGGTCATCAGGATGCCAAGCTCTCGCATGGCAAGGCGGCCGGTGAGGTTGATCGTGTAGATTTCCGCCCCGAACTGCGCCAGCTGCACCGCACCCTGCTGGGCGATGACGATGCCGATCAGGAAGCTCATCAGCCCGATGATCCACAGCGAGTTGATGCCCACATGCTGCATGTGGAAGACCAGCGCCGTGCCGCGCAGGCGCGACGGGTGGCGGATCGCCACGCCCAGCGCCAGGATCAGTTCGCCCAGAAAGCCGATGGCCTTGACGAAACCCCTGCCCCAGTTGACCACGACATCGCCGAACTCACCCACCGTGCGCATCAGCAGGCCGGGTTGGGGCACGATTTCCGTTTCATCCTTGGGCATGCGGCCGATGGCCGCGAACAGGCGCTTGGCCCCTTCGCTTTGACCAACGATTTCAAGGCCATGTTCTTCAGCGAAACGCTTTACCAGCCAGGCGCCGGTGGTGTCGATATCGGTCACGCCGGACAAGTCTATGCGGTCTACGGGAGAGCCGCACTCCGCCATCTTGGCATCGAGATTGCCCAGCGAATGAACGCACAGCGGCCCCTTAAGCGCCACCGTGTGGACACCGCCTTGGTCGCTTCCCGACAGAGTGAATTCAGCCCATTCCCGCATGTGCGCTCGTATTGGGGGAAAATGCCTGTACCGGCAAGGGGTTCCCCGGTTGCGACGGATTGTTGATTTCGCAAGAGTCTGTCTGAGAATAGTCCGTGGCAATTTGATGGCAGAGTTAGCCCCCGCCCCTACGCGTACTTGCGCGCGAGGGGCTCTACTGGCAAAGCGCCGCGCCATGACCGACACTCCAGAAACCGCCCCCGAAGCCGCTCTCGAATCTGGGCTCGACAAGACCTTCGACCCCGCCCAGATCGAGGCGAAGTGGTATCAGCATTGGGAAAGCGAAGGGCTGTTCCGCCCCGAGCGTGCCGACGCGCAGCCGTTCACCATCGTGAACCCGCCGCCGAACGTCACCGGATCGCTCCACATCGGCCACGCGCTGGACAATACGCTGCAGGACATCGTGATCCGTCACGAGCGCCTGAAGGGCAAGGACGCGCTCTGGGTGGTCGGCACCGACCATGCCGGCATCGCCACCCAGATGGTGGTCGAACGCCAGATGGAAGCCAAGCAGGACAAGCGCGCCAACTACACGCGTGAGGCTTTCATTGAGAAGGTCTGGGAGTGGAAGGCCGAATCCGGCGGCACCATCACCGGCCAGCTGCGCCGCCTCGGCTGCTCGATGGACTGGAGCCGCGAGCAGTTCACGATGGATCCGCACTTCACCAAGGCCGTGGTCAAGGTCTTCGTGGACCTGCATAAGCAGGGCCTGATCTATCGCGACAAGCGGCTGGTGAACTGGGACCCGAAGTTCCGCACCGCCATTTCCGACCTTGAGGTCGAAACGCGCGAGACCAACGGCCACTTCTGGCACATCAAGTATCCGCTTTCGGACGGTTCGGGCTACATCCACGTTGCCACCACCCGCCCGGAAACGATGCTGGCCGACATGGCCGTCGCGGTTAATCCCGAGGACGAGCGCTACAAGGAACTGCTGGCGCGCGGCGCCACCGTTACCCTACCGCTCACCGGCCGCGAGATTCCGATCGTCGCCGACGAACACGCCGATCCCGAACTGGGTTCGGGCGCAGTGAAGATCACCCCGGGTCATGACTTCAACGATTTCGAGGTTGGCAAGCGCGCGGGCTTCAAGGCCGCCGACATGCTCAACATGCTCGATGCCGATGCCCATGTCTGCCAGACGCAGGACGGCCTTGTCCCCGCGCAGTTCATCGGCATGGACCGGTTCGAGGCGCGCAAGGCGATCGTCCAGTTCCTCGAAGACGACGGCCTGCTGGAAAAGGTCGAGGACCGCGTAATCCAGACCCCGTTCGGTGACCGCAGCGGCGTGGTGATCGAACCCTGGCTGACCGATCAGTGGTACGTCGATGCGCAGACGCTGGCCGGCCCGCCGATGGAAGCCGTCCGCTCCGGCGCGATCGAGATCGTGCCCAAGACCTGGGAAAAGACCTTCTTCAACTGGATGGAAAACATCCAGCCCTGGTGCGTCTCGCGCCAGCTCTGGTGGGGCCACCGCATCCCGGCATGGTACAGCGAAGACGGCGAAATCTTCGTGGCCGAAACCGAAGAAGAGGCACAGGCGCAGGCCGGCAACAAGAAGCTGACCCGCGACAACGACGTGCTGGACACCTGGTTCTCCTCCGCGCTCTGGCCTTTCGCCACGCTCGGCTGGCCCGATGAAGATGCCCCGCTGCTGAAGAAGCACTACCCGAACGACCTGCTGGTTTCCGGCTTCGACATCCTGTTCTTCTGGGATGCGCGCATGGCGATGCAGGGCATTCACTTCATGAAAGAAGTGCCGTGGAAGCGGCTCTACCTCCATGGTCTGGTGCGTGCTGCCGACGGTCAGAAGATGTCGAAGTCCAAGGGCAACGTGGTCGATCCGCTGGGCCTGATCGACAAGTACGGCGCGGACGCGCTGCGCTTCTTCATGGCCGCCATGGAAAGCCAGGGCCGCGACGTGAAGATGGATGAAAAGCGCGTCGAAGGTTACCGCAACTTCGCCACGAAGCTGTGGAACGCCGCGCGTTTCTGCCAGTCCAACGGCATCGTCGCCAGCACCTCGATCAAGGCGCCTGCAGCCAGTTCCGCCGTCAACAAGTGGATCATCGGCGAAGTCGTCGAAACCGTCGCCGCGCTGGACAAGGCCATGGCCGACCTGCGCTTCGACGCCGCTGCCAACGCGATCTACCACTTCGTGTGGAACCAGTTCTGCGACTGGTACATCGAACTCATCAAGGGCAACTTCGACGAAGAGACCAAGGCCGTCGCCGGCTGGGTGCTCGACCAGATCCTCGTCATGCTCCACCCCTTCATGCCCTTCGTCACCGAAGAGCTGTGGAGCAAGATGGGCGCGCGCGATCAGGACCTGATCGTCGCCGCATGGCCCGCGCCGGAAGCTTCGGTGGACGGCGAGGCCAAGGCCGAAGTCGAATGGCTGATCGCGTTGGTCGGCAACTTGCGCGGCGCCAAGTCCGAACTCGGTATCGCACCCGGCGCGCGCCTTACCGCCTATGTCGCCGATCCCTCGGACGCGACGCGCGCGGTGATCGGCCGCAACGGCACCGTGATCGACCGTCTGGCGCGTTTGGATGCGATTTTGTTCGAGGCCGCTCCGGCCGGTGCCGCCATGCAGGTGGGCGCGGGTGACGCGACGCTGGCGATCCCGCTGGAAGGCGTGATCGACATCGCCGCCGAAAAGGCCCGTCTGGAAAAGGCCATGGCCGCTTCGGTCAAGGAACGGGACTCGCTCGACAAGCGCCTGGGCAACCCGGCCTTCGTCGAGAAGGCCAAGCCCGAGGCGATCGACAAGGCCCGCGCCGACCATGCCCACCACTCGGCCGAAGCGGAGCGTCTGGCTGCGGCGCTGGCACGGCTGGGATAAGATGAAGCGGAGGGAAGCGGGGCCGACACAACCCCCTTCCCTCGTCGCCCCCGCGAAGGCGGGGGCCCCGCTTTTTCCTGTTTCACGCGGAGGCACGGAGACGCGGAGGGACAGTGCAGCCACCCCATTCTCCGTGCCTCCGCGCCTCCGCGCCTCCGCGTGCTAAAAAAGAAGCGGGATCCCCGCCTTCGCGGGGATGACGAATATTGAGGGATGGGCGTTGCTCCGGCACCGTTTCGCTTCGTTTTGGATTTCCTACCCCACGCGCATCTGACACTTTTCCGGGCATGACCGCCCTGCTCTTTCCCCACGATTCCAGCCACAAGGTGACACCCTCGACACAAGGTGACACTTTTCCCTCTGGACCGTGTAAACTGTGTCAACCTCACCCCTCAAAACCGTAACCTTGCATTCGAGACCATCCGTGACGCTTGCGCTTGCCACCACCACTCCCGGCGAACCCGAAGTGTTCGCTTCGCTTCAGGGCGAAGGGCCCAGCATGGGGCGGCCGAGCACTTTCGTGCGGCTGTCGCGCTGCAACCTTGCCTGCCAGTGGTGCGACACCGCGTATACCTGGCGCTTCACCGGCGATAACCGCTTCCACCGCGACGATCTGGCGTTCGAGCGCAAGGCCAATCAGGTCATGGCCGAAGAAGCCGATGTGGCACGCATGGTGGCGGACTTGCCGCCCGACCGGCTCGTCATCACCGGCGGCGAGCCGCTGCTGCAAGGCCCCCAACTGGCGCGAATGCTGGCGGCCCTCGACGAAGCGCGGCCGGGGATGCATGTGGAGATTGAAACCAACGGATCGGTCGCACCGCACGCCAGCCTCGATGCGCGGGTGCAGCAGTACAATGTCAGCCCGAAACTGGCGCACAGCGGCAACCCGGCGGAACTGGCATTGGTGCCCGAACGGCTGGCGGCATGGGCGGCGGACCCGCGCGCCTACTTCAAGTTCGTGGTGGCCGAACCCGCCGACGTGGCCGAAGTGGAAGCGCTTAGGGAGACTTACGCGATCCCGCGCGAGCGGCTATTCCTGATGCCGGAAGGCCGCTCCAGCGATGTCATCCGGCAGCGTTCGGGTTGGCTCTCGGATTTATGCATGCGTGAGGGCTATCGCTTCACGGACCGCCTGCACATCCACATCTGGGGCGATACGCGGGGCACGTAAGGGGACATATGAACGAAGCATCGCCGATTCCCGCCGGGGAAACCGAACCGGGGGAACCTGAAACGCCGGCGCAGCAGCAGCGCATGAAGGGCGACCTCACGCAGGGGCCGATCCTCAAGACGCTGCTGGTGTTCTCGATCCCGATGCTGATTTCGAACGTCCTCCAGACGCTGAACGGATCGGTGAACGCGATCTGGGTCGGGCGGCTGCTGGGCGAAAGCGCGCTGGCGGCCACGGCCAATGCCAACATCATCATGTTCCTGCTGATCGCGCTGGTCTTCGGCTTCGGCATGGCGACCACCGTGCGCGTGGGCCAGCACTTCGGCGCGCGCGACATCGATGCGGCGCGCAAGACCTTCGGCTCGGGTGTCGGCTTCTGCTCGCTGCTGGCGATCGGCTGCGGCCTGGCCGGCTGGTTCGGCGCCGATGCTCTGCTGCACGCGCTGGGTACGCCGGGCGCCAGCCGGATCGAGGCGCTGGCCTATCTGCGCGTGATCTTCGTGACGCTGCCGCTGGGATCGCTCTCGCTGATGGTCTCCATGGGCATGCGCGGTGCGGGCGATTCCAAGACGCCGCTCTACGCGATGATCCTGACGGTGGCGCTGGACGTGATCCTGAACCCGCTGCTGATCATCGGCCCCGGCCCGCTGCCCACGCTGGGGATTGCCGGCTCGGCGACGGCGACGGCCTTCGCGAACTTCGCCGGCCTCGTGTTCCAGCTCTGGACGATCTACCGCAAGGACCTGCCGATGCGCCTGCGCGGCGCGGAACTGGGCTATCTGATCCCGCGCGGCAGCGAGCTGAAGTATGTGATCCTGAAGGGTCTGCCAATGGGCGCGCAGATGCTGCTGGTGTCTTCCGCCGGCCTCATCATGGTCAGCCTCGTCAACGCGGAAGGGCTGGAGGCGGCGGCGGCCTATGGCGCCTCATTGCAGCTGTGGAACTACCTGCAGATGCCGGCGATGGCGATCGGTTCGGCGGTCAGCGCGATGGTCGCGCAGTCGCTGGGCGCGCACGATCACGGCCGCGTGGGCAAGGTGACCGAGATCGGCCTCGTTACCAACCTCGCGCTCTCCACGCTGATGGCAGCACTGATCGTGGTGTTCGATCACCCGCTGCTGGCGCTGTTCCTGGGCGGGCATAGCCCGGCGATGCCGATCGCGCAGCATATCCAGTTGGTCTGCACCGCCTCGTTCGTGATCGTGTCCATCACCATGATCCTCACCGGCACGCTGCGCGCCTATGGCGCGGTGGTAGTGCCGCTGGTGATCATGTTCATCGGCCTCTATCCCGGCCGTCTGGGCTTCTACCACCTCGCCTATCCGCTGATCGGCAGCGAAGCGCTTTGGTGGTCCTACCCGGTCGGCTCGGCGCTGACCGTGGCCCTGACGCTGGCCTACTATCGCTGGGGCAAGTGGCGCGCGGCCTTCGATCTTTGAGACATTCCTCCCCTGCAAGGGGAGGTGGCAGCCCGAAAGGCTGACGGAGGGGTATCCACGCCAGCGGCGACACCCCTCCACCGCCTTCAGGCGGTCCCCCTCCCCTTGCTGGGGAGGACACAAGCGCCGTTACCTACCCTGCGCGCGCCAGCGCTGAACGGTGCGCAGGACGGACTCCTCCTCCCCGCCGGAGCTGTTCCACAGCTCGGTGAACGAAGGGTCGGCCGAAGCGGGGCGCTTGTACTCTTCCAGCTCGTCGAAAGAGACGCGGATCGGGATCGTCACGCCCTCGCCGCAGATGATGCACTCGCGGTTGCGCAGCGCCGGGATGGAATCGAGGAACCCGCGTGCGCCTTCCGGCATCGCCGCGCGCACGAAGGCCTGGTCGCGATCGTTGTTGAGGCGCATCGAGATGATCGTGCCGCACTGCGACAGCACGCCTTCGGCGAGGTCGGACGGGCGCTGGGTGATAAGACCCAGCGAGATGCCGTATTTGCGGCCCTCCTTGGCGATGCGCGAAAGGATGCGGCCTACCGAGGATCCATCGGCGTTCTTCTCGCTGGGAACGTAGCGGTGCGCTTCCTCGCAGACGAGCAGGATCGGCCGCGTCTTCTCCTCACGCCCCCAGATCGCATAGTCGAACACCATGCGGCTGAGCACGGCGACCACGGTGCTGGTGATGTCCGAAGGCACGCCCGAAACGTCGATGATCGCGATCGGCCGGCCGTTCGAGGGCAGACGGAAGATCTTGGAAATGAACTCCGCCATCGTATCGCCCACCAGCATGCCGGAGAACATGAACTGGTAGCGCGGATCGCCCTTCATCTCGTCGAGCTTGTTCTTGATGCGCATGTAGGGTGCGCTGGAGTGCCCCTTGTCCAGCTTGCCCATGTGGTTGTTGAGGATGATGGACAAGTCGGAGAGCAGGTACGGGATCGGTGAATCCACGGTGATCTTGCCCAGCTGTTCCGCCAGCCGGCTCTTGCCCCGCGCTTCCAGCAAGCACTTGCCGAGGATCTCGGTATCCAGCTGGCGATCGTCCCCGCGCGAGGTCAGCAGGATCTCGCAATGCTCCTCGAAGTTCATCAGCCAGTACGGCATCTGCAGGTTCGACACGTCGAGGATCACGCCGGTGTTGCGAAACGCCGATGCATACTCGCCGTGCGGGTCGATCATGATGATGTGACCCTCCGGCGCATGTTCGCAGATGCGGTGCAGGATCAGCGCCGCGCTGGTCGACTTGCCGGTGCCGGTCGATCCCAGCAGCGCGAAGTGCTTGCCCAGCAACGCGTCGACATAGAGGCCGGCGCGGATGTCCTTGGTGGGATAGACGTTGCCGATCTGCACCGCGCTGCGTCCGTCGCTCGCGTAGATCTGGCGCAAGTCCTCCGTCGTCGCGGGATAGACCAGCGCGCCGGGAGAGGGATAGAAGGTGACGCCGCGGCGGAAGCCGTGAATGCGCCCGGTCAGCCGCTCCTCGCTGCCTTCGCCCAGAAAGTCCGCCTCGGCCACGATGCCGCCGGGAATCTTGCTGTCGCTCTTCTGGTTGCGGACGCTGGCGAGCAACCAGCCATTGCCGACACGGATCTTCACCTGACTGCCAACCTGCCCGGACTGCGCGACCGAGGGATCGCCGTCCTTCGTCACTTCGCCCAGTCGGTTGATGTCGAGCGCGATGCGCGTGCCGGCGCCGGAAATCTCCAGGATCACGCCGATCGGCTCGCGCCCGGTATCCAGCCGCGGCGCCTGCCGCTGGGCTGCGGCGTGAGCGTGGGGATTGGGCGCGCTGGTCCCCGGATGCGCGGCGGCCTGTTGTGTCGGTTGCCCCACAGGCTGCGCTGCCGGTTGCCCGGCCTGCGGCGCGCGCGCGGGATCGAAGCCTTCCATCTGCATCTGGTTCATTGTGCCCTCGAAACGGTACCGGAAGGAAAATTCCGGGCCATTGAGAGCTATGACCGGGCAGTTAATTTCCGGCTAAGATCGCACTCGTACAAAAGTCTCAGCACCAAACCGAGCCGGCGCTTCAGCGCAGCGCGAAAAGCCGGCCGGCGATCCAGCCCATGCCCACCGAAACGATCACCGCCAGCAGGCCATAAGCAAAGCCGTAGTTCTCGGCAAAAGTGGCGATTGCCCGCTCCACGCCGAGCTTGCGCACTTCGACCTGGCTGCTGGCCGATGCCACCACGCGCCCCTTCGAAATGGCAAAAGTCTCGGCCGTGTAGGTTCCCGTCGGAACGCGCGAGGGCAGGCCGATGCGCGCCTGATAGAGCACTTGCTCGCTGACCTTCACGCCGCCCTCATCTTCGCGATAGAGCCCGTTGCGACGGTTGAGGTCGACCAGACCATTGGCAAAGCGCGTCTGCTCATCCGGGTCGATCGCGCCGATCGGCGAGAGTTGCAGCCATTTCAGGCCCAATTCGTAGATCGCCGCCGTCTTGTCATCGACGATCCGGGCGATGGGCTTGGTCGAGGCGATGGCATAGTACGACGGCGCCGAACGCAGTTCGGTGCTGTTCGCATTGATCCAGATCCCGGCGACCTTGCGCTTTTCACGCAGGATGATCGATTGGGTCGGCCCCTTCAGCACCACGACGATGTCATAGTCCTGCGCGGCGCGTGATCCTTCCGGGGTCAGGATCGCGCCGAACAACAGCAGTTCGGTGCCGGTAAAACCCTGCTGCAGCGCCACTTCATGCTGCGAGACTTCGGGCACCAGGATCGGATCGCGCGCGCCGCCCAGCATGACCGCTGCCAGGAGAGCGAATGAGGCAGCCACCAGCCTCATAGCGGGGCGACCGTGAAGATCTCGTCAGGCCGATATCCCAGCCCGATCGCCATGCGCCCCGCCACCAGCAGCACGATCACCGCCAGAATCAGGCGCAGTTTCACCGGGCTTGCCTTCTGCGCGAGCTGTGCGCCCATCTGGGCGCCGGTAACGGAGCCGAACAGCAGCAGCGATGCCAGCACGATGTCCACGGCATGCGTGGTCATCGCGTGCATCATGGTGGTGGCAATCGTGGTGAAGAGGATCTGCCAGAGCGAGGTGCCGACGACGACATTGGCGCTCATACCCAGGATGTAGAGCATGGCCGGCACCAGGATGAAGCCGCCGCCGATGCCCATCAGCATCGTCAGGATACCGGTGGCGACCCCCAGCAACAGTGGCGCCAGTGGCGAGATGTAGAGGCCGGATCGATAGAAGCGCCAGCGCATCGGCAGGCTGGCGACCATCGGGTGATGCCGGCGTTTTCGCGCCGCGATCGGCACGCCGCTGCGCTCCGCCCGAATCGCCTGAATGCTTTCCTTGGCCATCAGGCTGCCGATCGAACCCAGCATCCCGACATAAAGGATGTTGATCACGGTATCGATCTGGCCCAGCCGCGCCAGCAGGTTGAACAGCAGCGCGCCGATCCCGGTGCCGACGATGCCGCCGAACACCATGACCGACCCCATCAGGTAATCCACTCCGCCGCGCTTGGCATGGGCGAACACGCCCGAAACGCTGGCGCCGGTAACCTGGCTGGCGGCCGATGCCGCCGCGACCGTGGGGGGAATGCCGTAGAAGATCATCAGCGGCGTGGTCAGGAAGCCGCCGCCCACGCCGAACATTCCCGACAGGATCCCTGTCAGTGCACCCAGCGCAACGATGACCAGCCCGTTGACCGAGAGATTGGCGATGGGAAGATAGACATCCATTCCAGTTCTCTCGCTAACGCAGCACGGCAGCGGAGAAAAGCCGCGAATCAGAAACCTGCGGAAAGAGTCAGAGCCGGTCCGGAGTCCGGTTTGGCGTCTCCGGCAACGCGGAAACGCCAATCGACTGCCAGACGCCCGAACACGTTCTTTGCCAGAGGCAGCGCCAGCGTGGCCGAGGGCCCAGCATCCAGCCTGCCCGCCCCCTTCTGGACACCGCCCCACAGCCCCCCGCCCAGCCGCGCTTCCGCGCGCGCCAGACTGAACAGGCTGCGATCAACCCGAAGCTGTCCTTCCGCAAACGGCGTCGCGAACTTGCCGCCGACATAGCCGGCTTGGCCATAGGTCTCACCGCGCAACCGGTGCGGCAGTTCGAACGGCGGCAGGGCGGTAATCGCCATGGCGACCGGCTGGAACCAGTGCTGCCCGGCCTGCTGGGTCATGCGCGCTTCAAGGGCGGTCACCACGGGCAAGCCTGGCAAAGGACGTGCGGCGAGGCCGATTGCGGTGGCGATCTCGTTCCGGGTCTGCCCCAGCGTGGTCGTGGATCGCAGGTAGACTTCGGGGCGATAGGCAGACTGCCGCGCCAGTCGGTAGCGGATGATCGCACCCGTCTGGCTGGCGCCATAAGTGGCCGGCAATGCGCCGTTCGCCAAAGGCCCCGCGCCATTGCCGCGCAGCAAAGCCCAGGAGTCGACCGACCAGCGCTTCAACGCAAACGCAGGTCGTGCGGCTCCGTCCTGCCCCTCCGGCGGCGCGACCTGCCCGGCACCAGCAGGCGCATCGACGGGTAACGGCGCGGAAAGCAACGCGAAGGACGGCAAACCGGCAGGGAGCCGCCGCGGCGCCACGGCCCCCATCGGCGTTCGCGGAAAGTCCCGCCCGGGGTCGACAGCGGCCCAGCCTGGAGCCTGCTCGTTATCGGCATTCGCCTGCGCGAAAAGGGCCGGGTCGCGCCCCGCTGCACCTGCCGGACCGGGCACGAAAACATAGGCTACGCCGCCCGGATAACCGGCGACGCGGACCTGCCGGAAAACCGCCCCGCGCGGAACCATCGCGCCCGGCTGCCAGTACTGCGGAGGGCCATAGGCCTGGCCGGCAGATGACGGCACATCCGGATATCCGCCGGCAAACGGATAGGTCCCGGTAAACGACTGGGGCCCCGTCGCAGGGTCGACGCGATAACCGCCCTCCCCTTCCGTGCCGGCGCTTGCCGTACCTATCGCCGGCGCCGCCACCGAAGGCTCCGCCTCCCATGCCGAGAGCCGGCCGCCCGCCCATCCGCAAAGCACCGCGAGCAAGGCGACCACAGGCTGTCCGCGCATGCGCCCCGACATCATGCGGCCGTCCGCATAGGTTCGGCCGCCGCAGTCCCACGTATCGACGAAACGGCCGCCGCTGGGCGATTTTGAGCAAGGCGGTGGCCACTTGCCGGAATGGCCGCCGGATGGGCCGCGTGGCGCGTCTTGTCCCAGACGACCGCACCGCCCGCCAGCGTCCGCACATAGCTGGTCAGTGCCCGGCGCGTGGCAAGGATCGCGATGATATTGGCCACCGGCAGGCGCAGAATAGCCCAAACCCCTTCCATCGCGCCGTATTCGCGGGCGGTGAACATCCCTCTGAGCGCGCATCGCCATGCCAGGCTGACGGCGCATGCAATCAGCATGATCCGCAGCACGGGCGATTGCATCGGCAAGATCTGCCAGCCACTGAGACGAAGAATTGCCAGGGCCGCCTCCACCACGATCAGCAGATAGCTCGCCGCCAGGATCACCGCCGTCAGCGGCCCGCGCCGATCGCGCAGCGCCATCCAGACATCGGCCATGCCTGCGGCCCGGCCGGCGCGCCCGTCGATGCGGCTCCAGCCCAGCCGGTCCCAGGACTGAAACGCGATGCCATGGATCCAGCGCGTCTTCTGCCGCACCGAATCCTCCAGCCGATCCGGAAAATAGGCCCGCGTAGCGACCAGTTCGCCCTGCGGATCGCGCGCGCGGACGAAGCGCCCCTTGCCGCCTTCCCGCCAGACCAGCACGCCCAGCTCGTAGTCTTCGGTAAGGCATTCGGCCGCGAACGGTCCCTTGCCGCCCGCCGCCACGCGTTGCTGTGCAATCCGCGCCAGCATCTTGCGGGAGAACCCGCAGCCCACCCCTGCAGCCGGCAACGCTGCCCCCAAGGCATCGCGCACCACCAGCGATTTGCCATGGGCTTCGGCAAACTCGTCGAGATAATGCCCGCCCACCCATCGCGAGCGCGCCTCGCGTTCGGCACGGACCGGCAACTGCACGAAATCGGCGTGGTCCAGCGTGCGGTCGATCACGGTCAGTTCGGCGGAATGAACCATGTCCTCGGCATCGTGAAGCACAATGCAGCGGAACGGATGATCCCAGCGCCGCTCATCCTCGCACAGGGCGTCGTAAAGGCGATTCAGGCAATCGGCCTTGGTGGTGGGGCCATGGCGCGAATGGATCACCAGGCGTACGCGGGCATCCTGCCCCGCTCCGTCCATCGCAGTCGCCAGCGTTTCTGGATCGTTGGCATAGCAGCCGATGTAGAGGCGAAAATCCTGCTGTCGCCACGCCGCAAGCGCGTGCCGGATGGTGTGGCCGATCACCTCATCCTCTTGCCAGGCGGCCACAAGGATCGCGACGCGTCCGGTCAATGGCGCATCGCAGTCCTCCTGCGACAAGCGTGTGCCGCGCGCCCTGCCCGTCAGCCGCAACCAAAGCCACGCAATGTCCGTGCCCAGATCGTCGCACGCGCCCAGCAAAAGCCAGAACGCCGTAAAGAGCAGAAGTTCCTGCTCGACATGCTGCAGGCACACGAGCGCCTGCTGAATCGCACCAGCTGTTACCACGTAGTCCCCCCGAACCCCGACAGGCGCATTCCGGATGAAGCGCTTGACGTTACCGTCAGGCCGGCATCCGGATTGCATGGGCGGCTTGCATCGCCGCCAAGTCTGCCCGAGACAGGACTTATGAGTGCACAGCGCAATTACGCCAATGAATTGGCGTTCCGTTTCATAAAGTTAATAAGCAGCGAGGCTTCGGCGGGGATTCTGCTGATTTTCGTCGCAATAATGGCGCTATTGGTGGCCAATTCGTCGCTTGGTCATGGTTACCATGAACTGTTTCACCATCCGCTGAGTTGGACGCCGGTCGCCCGACTCGACACGCTGCATGCCTGGATCAACGACGCGCTGATGGCGGTGTTCTTCCTTGTCGTCGGGCTGGAGATAAAGCGCGAGATCATCGACGGCGAACTGTCCAGCCCGGCGCGGCGGCGGCTTCCCGTACTGGCGGCGCTGGCCGGAATGATTGCGCCTGCACTGATCTATCTTGCGACCGCCGGCCTGGAGCCACCCGCCCAGCGTGGTTGGGCGATCCCGGCAGCAACCGACATCGCCTTTGCAGTGGGCGTACTTGCCCTGCTCGGCCGCCGCGTGCCGGCATCGCTACGTCTGTTCCTGCTGACCGTAGCCATTGTCGACGATCTTGGCGCGGTTGCGGTGATCGCACTGTTCTATACTGCGCACATCGATGCGATCTGGGCCATGGCGGGATTGGGCGTGCTGATCGCGCTGCTGGCCTGCGGGCGGCTGCGGGTTCCGTTCCTGTCGGTCTATCTGCTGCTGGGCCTTGCACTGTGGATCTGCGTGCTGAATTCCGGAATCCATGCCACGGTAGCCGGCGTGCTCCTGGCTTTCACGATCCCGCTGCGCCCATTGCGCCGCGAATCGATGCTGCTGCGGCTGGAACATGCGCTGGCGCCCTGGAACAGCTTCCTGATCGTGCCGCTGTTCGGCTTTGCCAACGCGGGCGTGGCGCTTTCGGGGGATGGCACCGGCAACAGCTTGTTGGATCCGGTGCCGCTGGGCGTGGCGCTGGGCCTGTTTCTGGGTAAGCAGATCGGCATCTTCGCCGCCATCGTGCTGGCGGACCGCACCGGTTTCGCCTCGCGCCCGGAAGGTGCCAGCTGGCTTCAGCTGTGGGGCATGGCAGCGCTGTGCGGGATCGGCTTCACGATGAGCCTGTTCATCGGCGCGCTTGCCTTCCCGCGCTTTCCGGAGCTGGTGGAGGAAGCCAAGCTGGGGGTGCTGGCCGGGTCGCTGTGTTCTTCGCTGCTGGGCTTCGCGATCCTGCGTTTCGCGCCGCAATCCGCGGGACGTACTGCGCGAACGGCCGACGCGGCCTGACGCCGCGCCGGTCTTCGTAGCAAGGCCTTACCAGGCGCCGACGTTCGGCATCGAGGCCCAGGGCTCTGCGGGTTCGAGGCGGCCGTCCTGCAGCAGTTCCACCGAAATGCCGTCGGGCGTGCGCACGAAAGCCATGTGACCGTCACGCGGGGGGCGGTTGATGGTCACGCCCGCATCGGCCAGCGTCTGGCAGGTGGCGTAAATATCGTCGACCTGGAAGGCGAGATGGCCGAAATTGCGTCCGCCGGTATATTCCTCAAACGAACCGTCCTCGGCCGGCCAGTTATAGGTCAGCTCCACTTCCGATTCCTCGCCCGGCACGGCCAGATAGATCAGCGTGAAACGGCCCTGTTCGCTGGAAAATCGGCGCGTTTCCTTCAGCCCGATCAGTTCGAAGAAGGCGATCGTCGCGTCCGGATCGGTCACGCGGATCATGGTGTGAAGGTACTTGGTCACGGGATGTCCTTTGGAAAACGGCAGCGCACCTTTGCGGGCGTCCGCACGCATTTTTGACTTGGATGGGGCACGATAGACCAGACCAAGCCTGCCACTCCACCATGTTCTCGCAATCGCAGCGTCCGGACGCGAAAAACCCGCCCGGAATGCTCCGGGCGGGTCCTCCTGCGAATTTTCGTTGGATCAGAACGAAGCGGTAAGCGTGCCCACCACCGCGTCGTTGGTGTAGCTGTCGATGCTGGGACCGCTGACGCCGACGTAGCTGACGCCAACCGAGAGCGGGCCGTACACCGTCATCGAAGCGCCGATCGAATAGTCGACGCCGGTCTTGTCGCCATTGCAGTAATAGCACGGCGCGAGCACGCCGTTGGTGTAGCCGAGGTGGCCCGACACGGTGACCGGCGTATTGGGGATGGCGACGTCGACGTTGCCGTAGACATAGACGTTGTCGTGCTTGTAGCCGTTGATGGTCAGCAGGCCCTTCTGCTTCCACGCATAGGCAAGGCCCGCCTTCAGCTTGGCCGGTCCGACCGAGTAGGCCAGCGATGCGTAAGGTTCCCAGTAGTTGGCATCGCCCACGTGGCCGCTCGGATAGGCGTAATACAGCATGCCGGCGTCAAGCGTCAGGCCGCTGCTGCCCAGGCCGCCGGTCCAGCCGGCGATGAGGTCCAGTTCCTGATCGCCATAGACGTCGCCACCATGGATCGAGGACGACCAGGTGCTGACGTAGACGCCGCTCTTGTGCGAAACGGTGATGCCGCCCTGAATGGCCGGATCGCCGTTCGACAGCGAAACGCCGCGGAAACGGTAATCGGTGGTGAGCGCAACGTTACCGGTGACGGTGAAGTCCTTGGGAGCGTCGGCTTCGTCGGCGAAGGCGGGGGTCGCTGCGAGCGCGGAGCCCGCAAGAAGGGTCGCGGCGATAAGGCCACGGACGGACATAACCATGTTCATTCCCTCACAAATTCTTTTTGGTGCTTCGTTCCCACCTGCGCTTTTCGCCGCGTCCTCGTTTCGGGACAGCGTGCGTCAGCACAATAATGCTGCATCGCACCAAGAAAACGCACAAGGAAAATTTCAGAAAAGCAACAATCGGGAAACGAAGTGTGGACTTTTTGCCACTCGCAGTTGCAGCGCGGCGCGCTTGCCCAGGCTCCGGGCGCGGCGTATACCGGCCGGCATAGAATGCTTTCAAAGCTCAAAAATCTTGTCGCCCGTCCCGCCAGACAATGGACGCCCAAGCTGCCGCCAGGCCAGCGAGTCTATGCCGTGGGGGACATTCATGGCCGGCTCGACCTCTTCGAGGGACTCATCGCCGCGATCGAGCGCGACGACGCCAATCGGGGTGAGGCCGTCAGCAACGTCATCCTGCTTGGCGATCTGATCGACCGCGGCCCCGCAAGCGCCGGCGTGATCGACCGGGCGCGGCGATGGTCGCGCGAACGCCGGGTGGACTTCATTCAGGGCAATCACGAGGAAATGCTGCTGGTCGCCGCGCGCAAGCTGGACGCGTTCCGCAGCTTCGTGAAGTACGGCGGGCGCGAGACGATCATCTCCTATGGCGTGGACCCAGGTTTCGTGATGGCAGCCGAGCCGGAAGAACTGCAACTGGCGATGCTGGATGCCATCCCGCAGGATGATTTCGATTTCCTCGACGGGTTCGAGAAAATGGTGCGCATCGGCGATTATCTGTTCGTCCACGCCGGGGTGCGGCCGGATACGCCGCTGGACCATCAGTTGGGCCATGACTGCCGATGGATTCGCGAGCCGTTCCTGACGCATGCCGGCGATTTCGGGGCAGTGGTCGTGCATGGGCACACCATCACCCAGCAGCCGGAAATCCGCTCCAACCGCATCGGCATCGACACCGGCGCCTATGTCCACGGCACGCTGACGGCTATCGGGTTGGAGGGCGAGAATCGCTGGTTCATCCAGGCCTGCGACACTGCAGACGGCATTGTCATTCAGGTCGCCGCTCAGGATCGTAACGCACCGGGGAGCCTGTAAGCCGGGTTCTGTACCTGGCGTGGTCTCCCAAACAGAGGGACCTTACGCCGCGGCGGCAGCCATTCCTCTAGGCGACGCATTGCTGCGTCGCTCAAGCGACCAACCCGGGCTGCCTGGGTCCGAAACGAACCCGCCATTCAAGATGGCGCGCAGCCCCTATTCGGTCTTGCTCCGGGTGGGGTTTGCCATGCCGCTTGCCGTTACCGGTAGCGCGGTGCGCTCTTACCGCACCCTTTCACCCTTACCTTCCGAACCTGAGCCCGGTTGGCGGTCTGCTCTCTGTGGCACTTTCCCTAAGCTTCGCCGGGCCTGAAAACCCAACTCGCCCGGCGGGCGTTACCCGCCACCCTTGTTTCGTGGAGCCCGGACTTTCCTCGCGCATCCAAAGATGCCCGCGGCTGCCCGGCTCCCCGGTGCGGGCGGTCACCTAGCACGACCGGTGTCGCGCTCCAACAGCAGTTCGAAGAGAATTCCGCCGATTTCGCCATCGATCACGCCATCGATGATCTCGGGCCGCCAGCGGCGCTGAAACGCGCTGACCGCCGCGCGGCCATCCGCGATGTCGTATCCGAACCGTTCGAGCGCCAGGTAGAAGGCGCCGGGATTGTCGTAGAACAGGTTCATCTTCGCCGGCGGGATTTCCAGCGCAAGCCCCAGTTGGCCAAGGCGGGCCCAATCGAAGTACTCGCCCGGATCCAGCTTGCGCGACGGCGCGATGTCCGAATGGGCGACCACATTCGCACGCGGGATGTCGTGCCGGTCCATGATGTCCGCCAGCAGCGGCAGCAGCGCGTCCATCTGCGGTTCGGGGAACGGACGATAGCCCCATTCATGCCCGGGATTGACCAGTTCGATCCCCACCGAGGCGGAATTCACGTCAGTCACGCCGCGCCAGTAGGACCGGCCGGCGTGCCACGCCCGCCTGTCCTCCGGCACCAGCGAGGTGACGATCCCCTCCTCGTCGATCATGTAGTGCGCGGAAACTTCCGCCGCCGGATCGCACATGCGCTCCAGCGCCTCATCGGCGCTCTTCATGCCGGTATAGTGGAGCACCACCATGGAAACCGGCAGCTTGCGCTCGTTGTGGTTGGGCGATTCGACGACTCGGTTGACCAGCCAGCGGTTCATCGTCCGATGCCCTTCCCTTGCGGCCCGTCAGATACCGGGAAGAACCGCGCCGAGCACCAGCGCATCGTCGCCCAGTGCATATTGCAACCGCCCGCCAAGGCTTTGCGCAAGCTGCTGGATCATCGCCGCCGGTGCGGTGCGGCTGGACAGGTCGCCCTCGGGCAGCGTGCCTTCAAGGGCCCGGCCGACGTCGCGGTCGAAAGCGATACGCGGGCCCGCCGCACGCACGACGATCTCGCTGGTGCCGCAAGTCAGCTGATCGGGACGCAGTTCGGCAGCGATATCCAGTGTGCCGCCGCGCGGCAGCGCCTCGATGCCGATCAGCGCGAAGTTGAGCAGCGTCTTGATCGCCGGCTTGGGCATCGTGTCGCTGCCCAGCGACCAGTTGACGACGATCCGCGCATTATTGGCGATCAGCGCATCGACCAGGGCCCGCGCCTCGGTAACCGGCACCATGTCGCCGAAACCGCCCGCCGCGCCGAACGCAAGGCGGAAGAACTTCAGCTTGTCTGCCGAGATTCGCGCGCTCTGGTCCAGCAGTTCGAAACAGCGCTGGCGCATCTCCGGATCCTTCTCGTCGGACAGGAGTTCAAGGCCGTTCGACAGCGCGCCCACCGGGCTCAACATGTCGTGACAAAGGCGCGAACAGAGGAGACTGGCAAGTTCGATCGCACTGGTGCTCATATTCGCGGAAACTTCCATGCTTTCAGGTGGCCAACAGATAGGTGGCGATCAGGTTTGGGCAAGATGCGCCGCATCAGCAGAATCTATAGGCGAATCCGGATGATTCCCGCCGATGACATCGCAGATAATTGGTGAAAAACCATTCCCGCTATCTCGCCAGAATGCAACACGCCCGTCGCCGATGATCGCCCAAATCCGCAAATCGCCGGTGGAATGTTCGCGATCCACGGCGGAAGGTACGGGCTGTCCCGTAGGATGCGAATGATAATAGCCGAGAATCTGCGGCCCGCCGGCCCGCGCGGCGCGGTGGGCGGCCAATAGCATCGCCGGATCGATCTCGAAATGGCGGGTGCGTTCGGGGGCGACATTGGCAGCGGAAACCGCACGGTCGATGCGCGTGCCCTCCCCCGCCGCTGCCCCCAGCAGCAGCCCGCAGCACTCTTCCGGATGGCAGCGCGCGGCTTCCTCCATCAAAGCGGTAACAACCTCTCTTGTCACTTCGACATTCATCCCCAAATCGTACAGACAATGGGGGTCATGGAAAACATCATTGAAGGTACGATCGGGGAGGCCGGTGGCCGCCTCGACAAGGCGCTTGCAGAGGCCAGCGGCCTCTCGCGCGAACGCATCAAGGCCCTGATGGGCGAAGGCCGCATCACGCTTTCGGGCAAACCTGCCGCGCAGGCCTCGCTCAAGGTGGAGCCCGGCACGCCTTTCGCCATCGCCGTGCCCGAAGCCATTCCCGCCGAAGCGGCGCCGCAGGACATTCCGCTGAACGTCGTGTTCGAGGATGAATACCTGATCGTTGTCGACAAGCCGGCCGGCCTCGTCGTCCATCCCGCCGCCGGCAATCTGGACGGCACGCTGGTCAATGCCCTGCTTCATCATTGCCGCGGCCAGCTTTCGGGAATTGGCGGCGTGGCGCGGCCCGGCATCGTCCACCGCATCGACAAGGACACCTCCGGATTGCTGGTGGTCGCCAAGACCGACCGTGCCCACGAGGGCCTCGCCGCCCAGTTCGCCGACCACTCGATCGAGCGTGCCTATCGCGCCGTCGTCGCCGGAAAACCGATTCCTCTTGCCGGCACTGTAACCGGATCGATCGGTCGTTCGAATACCAACCGAAAGAAGATGGCACTGGTCGAAGAAGGCAGAGGCAAACACGCGGTGACTCATTACCGCACGATCGAAGCGCTTAAAGGCGCGTCGCTTGTAGAATGTCGCCTCGAAACGGGAAGAACGCACCAAGTACGCGTTCACATGTCGTCAATCGGGCATTCGCTATTGGGGGATCCAGTATATGGACGTACACCTTCAGCGATTCGTCCGGTCGTGCAACGACTCGGATTTCACCGCCAAGCGCTTCACGCAGCGGAACTTGGCTTCGTCCACCCCGTTACTGGGGAGACAGTCCGATTTTCCAGCCCCCTTCCCGATGACATGCGGGCTCTGATCGACGAACTGCGTCAGTGAAATCGGATTAACATGCTATCTTACAAAGGTGGCCCCAAGCTAAGATGCCTGCATAGGGTCTTCGACCGCGGGCCGACCGGAAAGGACGGATGACAGTGAACACCAAGCGACGCAATCTCCCGGCGGTACCTTCGCTGGGCAGCGAGCAGAGCCTCAATCGTTATCTCTCCGAGATCCGCAAGTTCCCTGTGCTTGCGCCCGAGCAGGAATACATGCTCGCCAAGCGCTACAAGGAACACGAGGATCCCGAAGCTGCTGCACAGCTGGTAACCAGCCATCTTCGCCTCGTCGCGAAGATCGCGATGGGCTACCGTGGCTATGGCCTGCCCGTTTCCGAACTGATCTCCGAAGGCAACATCGGCCTTATGCAGGGGGTCAAGAAGTTCGAGCCCGATCGGGGCTTCCGCCTCGCCACTTATGCTATGTGGTGGATCAAGGCGTCGATTCAAGAGTTCATCCTGCGCTCGTGGTCGCTCGTGAAGATGGGCACCACCGCGGGCCAGAAAAAGCTGTTCTTCAACTTGCGCCGCATGAAGAAGAACCTCGACGCCTACGAGGACACCGACCTGCATCCGGACGATGTCGCCACGATCGCGACCACGCTTGGCGTGTCGCAGCAGGAAGTGGTGAACATGAACCGGCGCATGATGATGGGCGGCGATGCTTCGCTGAACGTCTCCCTGCGCGAGGAAGGCGAAGGCCAGTGGATGGACATCCTTGCGGATGACCGCCCGCTGCAGGACGAGACCGTTGCCGACGCGGAAGAAGCCACCGTTCGCCACGACATGCTGGTCGAGGCGATGGACTCGCTGAACGACCGCGAACGCGACATTCTCACCGAACGTCGCCTGACCGAAGACCCGAAGACGCTCGAAGAGCTGAGCCAGGTCTACAACGTCAGCCGCGAACGCGTGCGCCAGATCGAGGTTCGCGCTTTCGAAAAGCTGCAGAAGGCGATGGCCCGCATCGCCACCAGCAAGAAGCTGGTTCCGGCGATGTAATTTTCGTCTAGGTACGTGCAAAGATTAGCCGGGTCGCTCGCAAGGGCGGCCCGGTTTTCTTTTGTCATTTGCGCTGGCGTCACGCCGGCCCGAAGCGCTTGGCGAAATTCACGGTGCTACGCTTGCCAAGATGCTCGACATTCGCCTCGCACCACAGCTTGGCCGCCGCCTCACCGGCATCGTGAAGCTTCAGCAGCAGATGCCGCACCGGCAGCAGCTTGGTCTGCGCCGGCATGGCGGCAAGCGTGGGCTCATCGTGAATCTCATGAAGCCGCAGCCGCTCGACTTGCGCGACCAGCCCATCTTTCGCGCCGGCCTTCGTCCGGGCCTGCCCGATCGCGGATTGCAGCAGCACCAACCCCTGCAATTCCTTGCGCATGGACTGGTTGAAGCCGATTTCCGTCAGCCGATCGATGATTGCGGCGGCATTGCGCGGGGTTTCGGAACGTACCTGGGTATTCACGGTGATCAGTAGCAGATCGTCGTTGGCGCTTTCCTGCACCAGCGGAACCAGCGGCGGATTGGCGCTGTAGCCGCCGTCCCAATAATCCTTCCCGTCGATCGTGACGGGAGGGAAATAAAGCGGCAGACAGGCCGAGGCGAGCAGCGCATCGCTGGTCAAATCGGCATTGCGGAACAGACGCAAGGCGCCCGATCGGGCATTGGTAGCCGAAACGAACAACGGCGGCGCCTCTTCGCTGCGGATCGCATCGAAATCGACGTGCTTGTCTATCACCTTGCGCAGGATTTCCTGCATCTCGCGGCCCAGTTCGGGGGAAGCATGGGCCATGCCCACGTCTCTGAACACGGTCGACCACCAGGACGAGAGCGCGCGCGATGTCTGCGGAAACGCCTCGATCATCGGAATCAGCGGCCCCGCCTCTCGGCCGGAGCGGTTCAGCTCCTTCCAGAAGCTGCGAAGCCTATCCCGCGCGCCCTCGCGCCCGCCGCTAACGAGGCCCGAAACCAGCACGGCGGCATTCATGGCCCCCGCACTTGCCCCGCTCAGGGCGCCGGGGATCAACCGTTCATCCTGTAAAAGCCCGTCGAGCACACCCCAGGTGAAGGCGCCGTGCGCGCCTCCACCCTGAAGTGCGAGATCCAGGTAATGTACGTGCTTGTCTTTGGAAAACATGGCCGTGCCGCCGATGCTGCGCTGCAACATACAGTGATAGCACCGGCCGCCGGATGGTTCCAGCGGTGAGCCGTTTTTCAGGTGTGCGGCGCGTTGAGAGTGGCGAACGTCTCGGCATAGCGGCCTTCCGCCTCTGCATTGCGCAGAAAGCCAAGGCGCTGCACGCCGATCAGTTCGGGCGTCGGCTGCTGTGCGAACAGGCTCATCACTTCGTCGGTGAAATCGCCCAGCGGCATGTAGCCCTCCCGCGTGGACTGCCCAGGGGTCAGTTCGGTCTGCACCGCCGGCGGCGCCAGTTCGATAACCTCTACCTTGCCGGCCAGCGCGAAGCGCAGCGAATCGGTCCACGAATGGATCGCCGCCTTGGTCGCCGAATAGACCGCCGCCGCAACCAGCGGCACGAAGGCAAGCCCGGAACTGACATTGACGATCGCCGCATCCGGTTGCGCCGAAAGGTGATCGATCAGGGCATCGGTCAGGCGGATCGGGCCCAGCAGATTGGTGGTCACGCAAGCCTCCGCCCGCGACAGGTCGCGCGAGCTCGAAATGTCCTCCAGCGGCATGATCCCGGCATTGTTGACCAGCACGTTGAGCGCCGGGAACTTCGCCAGCACGTCCTGCGCAAAGGCACGGATCCCCTCCGGATCGCCGACATCCAGCGCCATCGGGTGAATGTTCGCATGCCCCTTTGCCGTCTCTTCCAGACTGGAAAGCGTGCGCCCGGTGACGATCACGACATTGCCGGCGTCATGCCAACGCTGCGCCAGTTCGCGGCCGATGCCCGTACCGCCGCCGGAAAGAAGAATGGTGTTGCCGCTGGTCTTCATAGTGAACTCCTTGGAAGCAAAGCTGCGAGGAAGGTTGCGAAGACGGTGTGATGCTTATACTCTCTTTTGGAAAGTAGGCACCTGAAAGTGCTGTAGTCACCGGAAGGTAAGAAATGGAAAATCAGCCGATCACCACCTACTCCAATGTCCCCGGTGTGGACGCGCTCGTCAATGAACTGATCGGCCGTGTAGCGGACAAATGGACCTTGCTGGTGCTGGAGGCGCTGGAAGAAGGCGGCGAATCACGCTTCAGCCAGCTTGCCCGCACGGTTCCCGGAATCAGCCAGAAGATGCTCACGCAGACACTCCGCCAGATGGAGCGCGACGGTTTCGTCCATCGCACCGTCCACCCCGTGATCCCCCCGCATGTGGATTATCGCCTTACCCCGCTGGGCCATAGCTTGGGCGAGGCATTCTGCGGCGTCTGGCTCTGGGCGGAGAAGCATCTGGGCGACGTTCAGACGGCCAGGGCCGCATTCGATACCCGCGATTGATCGCACGCCACCTTTCGCCCCTCGCGCAACCTCGCTAGGCAGGCGGCGTCAATCTGAGAATTCGGGGCTCCCTTCCTTTGCTGCGCATCCTTGCCAAGGTCATCATCTGGTTCGTCGCCATCAGCGTGGGGTTGACCGTGCTCTACCGCTTCGTGCCGCCGCCGGTGACGGTGACGATGCTGGTGGACGGCAACGGCATCACCAAGGACTGGCAGCCGCTCAGCCGGATAGACCGCAACATGGTCGCCGCCGCGATCGCAGGTGAGGACGGCAAGTTCTGCACCCACAACGGCTTCGACACCGATGCCATCGAAAAGGCGTTCGAGCGCAATGCCGCCGGCGGCCGCATTCGCGGCGGATCGACGATCAGCCAGCAGACCGCGAAGAACGTCTTTCTCTGGCAGGGCGACGGCTGGATCCGCTATCTGCGCAAGGGTTTCGAGGTCTGGTTCACGTTCCTGATCGAGAACCTGTGGGACAAGCGGCGGATCATGGAAGTCTACCTGAACGTCGCGGAAACCGGCATCGGCACTTATGGCGTGGAAGCGGGTGCCCAGCGCTACTACGGCAAGTCCGCCACCAACCTGACCCCGATCGAGGCCGCCCGCATCGCCGCCGCACTGCCCAGCCCCAAGACGCGCGACGTCAAGAACCCGTCCGGCTTCACGCGCCGCTACGGCAATATCATCGCCGCACGCATCGGCACGGTGAAGCGCGAAGGCTTCGATTCCTGCGTCTACGACTAAATTAATACCCGTTATAGCGACCTGGCCGGTGCCACACGAATAGGATGCCGCCGGTCGCCATGACGCCCAGCAGCGACCAGAGGACCTGCACAAGGTCCAGCGCCAGCAGCGAAAACAACAGAACGCCGGTATCGAAGATCATCTGCGTGCGCCCGGCATTCCATCCCCGCGTCCGGTAGAGCGACAGCACGACCGCACCCGACCCGCCCGAACCCGCCGCGTGCCGGGCCAGCGCCAATGCGCCCATGCCGATCAGCGTCCCGCCGAACACCGCGGCAACCGGGCGCGCGACATAATCCAGCACCAGCACATGCGGCGCAAGCGCGGTAAGTGCGAAGAGCCCCAGCGTCACGATCATCGTCTTGAGGAGGAACGCACTCCCCATGGACCGCACGGTCAGTGCCAGCATGGGCAGTGACAGCACCGCATAGAGCAGTCCCACGGGCGCGCCCGTGAGATAATTCAGCGTCAGCGCAAGCCCCGCCACGCCGCCAGTCGCAAGCTGGGCCTGCTGCAGCAGAATGAGGCCCATCGACAGCAGGATCGTGCCCACGACCAAGGCGTAGCCATCTTCGAACAGACTATGTGGCGTGCCCTCGGGAATTGCCCCGGCATCGGCAAGATCGACGGTATCTTCGTGAATTTCCATGTTCCGCGCTGAATGATTTTCCAAAGTTGGCAGCCAACAAAAAAGGGGAGGGAACCGCAGTTCCCTCCCCTCCCCTGTTTCGCGTGACGCGATTTTTCGGATCAGAAGCCCATCGAGATGGTGCCGCTGACAGTGCGCGGCGAACCGATGTAGGCGTAAGGAACCGAGTTCGTAGCCGTGTTCGACGTGAAGCCGCCGACATAGAGCTTGTTGAACAGGTTGGTCACGTTGAGCTGCAGGTAGGTCATGTCGTTCAGGCCGAGGAAGCCCAGACCGACCTTCGCGTCGAGATCCACGACCGTGTAGGCCGGGGTCTTGGCGCCATAGACCTGGTACGTGGTGGTCGCACCGTTGACCGTGTAGGTCTGAACGATCGGCAGGTTCTGATCGTTCACGTAACGCGGACCGGTACGCTTCGCCTGCGCGCCCAGTTCGACCGGCCCCAGGTTGCCCTGCACGCGGCCACCGAACATGTAGGTGGAAGCACCACCTTCACGCTTGCCCTTGGTGATGTAGTAGATCGGATCGCCAACGGCCGAGCAGGTGCCGATGCCGGTCGAGACGCCGGCAGCCACGTTGGCCGCGGTGCACTCACCCGACTGAACGTTGTCCATGATCTTCGACTTCAGCACCGAACCGAAGGCATAGAGCGTGACTTCCGGGATCGGCGAGTAGCCAACGCTGCCATCGAGGCCGTACTTGTGAACCTTGCCGAGGTTACGATAGGTCGTAACATCGAGTTCGGGGTTGTACGACGAAGCAAGGCGGTTGTTGAACCAGGTGTACCAGGCCGAGAACTGCGCCTGGAACTTGCCCGAGATGAAGCGCGTGCCGATGTCGAGGTTGTCGGTGGTTTCCGGCTTCGGCAGAGCCTGGCCAGCGGCAAAGCCCAGCGACTGATACAGGTTGTCCGTACCCGGAACCTGCATACCCTTGGTGTAGTTGGCGTACACGCTCAGGTTGTCGGTGACCGAGAAGTTCAAACCGCCGGTCGGCAGGATCTTGTGGAAGTTATAGTTGCGCTTGGTCGGGCCGACATAAGTCGGATTGGCCGCCAGGAAGGTTGCCTGCTGCGCCGCGTCGGTGAAGCAGTCGACGAACGAACCGCCCGCTTCGGTGACGCAGAGGTTGTTCAGCTTGCGCGTGAACCAGGGCGAACGAATGCCCAGGTTGACGGTCAGGCGCTTGTCGATGAATTCGCCGCGGTACTCACCCGAAACCTGGTTGAGCATGGCGATCGACTTGCGGTTGCGCTTCTGGATGACGCCGCCGCCCACATCGAGGAGCGGATTGTCTTCGGGGAAGTATTCCGTCGTCAGGCCGCTGCCGTACACTGCGGCAACTTCGCCAGTCTGGCGGTGACGGCCGTAGTCAAACGAGTAGTTCAGGCGGAAGGTCTGACCGTCGATCGGGTTCCAGATCAGGTTGGCGATCAGGCCGAAGCGGTTGGTCTTGGTTTCGCTGGGAGCATAAACCGTGACGCTGTCGCGCGTGTCGCCGTCACCGTTCAGATCGACGCCGCCAAAGTAAGGCTTGCCGCCAATGTAGCCATAGATCGGCCCGATTGCCGCGAGAGTGGAGGTCGCAGCGCGGGTGTAGAAGCCTTCATAGCCGGTGACCGCGCCGGTACCGCCATTGGCCTTAGTGTACTGGTAGCTCGGATCCACGGTCAGGATCAGGCTATCCGACAGCGTGAAGCGCGAGTTGATGCGGATGTTACCGGTGTTCGACGGGTTGTAGCTCTCGTCGTAACGGGTGCCGCAAGTGTTCGGCGAGTCGGTGACGCCGGGATTGGCGGCAGCGATGTGGCACGAGGCCAGCGTGTAATCGGCTTCGCTCATGCTGGTGGGGAAACGGTTGCTCGAACCCGAACCGACGACGCGATCGGTGCTCGTCAGGGTCTGATTCGGCGAGGTGCCGGACACGGCGAAAATCTTGCTGTCAGTGCGCAGCGGAACCGACGAGAAGTTGCGGTTACGGCTGATGTTGTAGTTGCCCGCAACCGACACGAAGTCGCCATTATCGCCGATCGGCTGATAAATCTTGGCGTTGAATTGCGTGCGGTCGGTCTTGCTCGAACGCTGATACGGGTTCTCGTTCGTCGCATGGCTGGCGGCAACGAACGCGCGGGTGCCAATGCCAGTGAACACGCCGGTGTCGACCACGCCGAACATGCGGAAGTAGCCGTATTCACCCGCCGAACCGCGCACGTTGACGTGGAAGTCTTCGGTGGGGTTACGCGTACGATAGTTCACCGTCGAACCCGACGCGGCAGCCGTGGGGCTATCGATGTCGGTGGTGCCGAGGTTGACGTTCACCTGCTCGACCAGTTCCGAATCGAGCTGCTGGCTCGAATACTGGGCGTAGTTGCCCGTATCGTTCAGCGGCAGACCGTCAAAGGTCAGCGAGATGCGGCTGGCATCGAAACCACGGATGTTCAGCGTACCGCCCGAACCGCCGTACGGATCGTTGTTCTGGAAGCTGACGCCCGGAACCAGGTTGATCAGTTCGTGAATGGCCTGACCCGAACGCTGATTGGCGATCATGTCCTGGGTGATGACCTGCTTGGTCTTGGTCGAATCGGGCAGCTGGATCCCGTCGATGCCGCGCTGGGCGGAACCGGTAACAAGGATCGTGCCTTCTTCGAATTCAGTCGAACCAGTCGACTGAGCGAGAGCCGGCATGGCAAGAAACGCTGCGCCAACGGCCAGCGTGCTGGTCGCCGTAGAGAGAACGGTGTGAAATTTCATCTTAGCCCCCTGGAGCCATCTGAATGGGTTGGTTGCAATTTGCAGAAGGTTTGCCCCGCCACAGTTTTGCTGCGGCTGCTAAGAGCAGCGCAATATGACAAGTCTCTGACACAGTGGATTCATTTCTGGACAGGTCGCAGCAATTTTTGACCCGTGTGGCAGAAACGATGCAGTTGGATCCGATTTTTTGTGACATTTCCGAGGATTGTCGAAAAATTCACGCTTCCCCACTGCGGCATAAATGTCACGAGGATGCCTTACGCCCGTTTTCCGCACTGCCGCATGAGGGCCGCCGAAGCTATGACATGTTACGACATCGCTTGATGGCGGCCGACTGGCCGTGGCAATCATCACCGTCATGGGCGTCGCACACGATCATCATGGCCACAATCATGGCCACCACCACCACGGGCATCATCATGCCGTTCCCGGTAATGTCGGCAGGGCCTTCGCACTCGCGGTAGGACTGAACCTGGTCTTCGTCATCGCCGAAGTCGCAGCCGGCTTCATCAGCGATTCGATGGCGCTGCTGGCCGATGCCGGGCACAATCTTTCGGATGTACTGTCGCTGCTGCTCGCCTGGGCGGCCAGCGTGCTCGCCTCTCGCCCGCCGACGGAACGGTTCACTTACGGCCTCAAGAGTTCCTCGATCCTCGCTGCCATCGCCAATGCCGCCCTGCTCTGGGTGGCGATCGGCGCGATCCTGGTGGAAACGATCCGCCGGTTTGCCGAACCGGCACCGGTTACCGGCACGACGATGATCGTCGTTGCCGCGCTCGGCATCGCGGTGAACGCGCTTTCCGCCCTGCTGTTCGCCAAGGGCAGCAAGGACGACCTCAACTTGCGTGCCGCCTTCGTGCACCTGATGGCTGACGCTGCGGTCTCGGCCGGGGTCGTGATTGCCGGGATCGTGATCGTGTGGACGGGCTGGGCCATGGTTGACCCTATCGCCTCACTGATCATCACCGCCGTCATCGCCTGGTCCAGTTGGAGCCTGCTGCGCGAATCGCTTCGCATGGGGATGATGGCCGTGCCCGAAAGCATCGACATCGCCGCCGTCCGCACCTTCTTGGAAGCTCGCCCCGGTGTCGCGCGCGTTCACGACCTTCACGTCTGGCCGATGAGCACGACCGAAACCGCCCTCACCGCGCATCTGGTGATGCCGGCCGGCCAGCCCGGCGATGGATTCCTGCATGATCTTGCCCACGATCTGGATCACAAATTCAAGATCGGCCACCCGACCATCCAGATCGAGACGGAGGCCCACACCCCCTGCGCTCTGGAAAGCGAAATGGTCGTCTGAACATTGACTGGGCTGTTTCCAGCACCGCGCAGGCGCACAGGGAATTCCGCGACAATAAGGTACAATAATCCCGATTGCGGCACGCGGGCCCGTGGCTAGGAATCGTGTCCATCACCGACTGGATGGACAGATCCGCAATGACACCTCGATACCCCGCCCGCCTGCTGCTTTCCGCGGCGCTTGGCTGCGCCCTGCTGCCCGGCCTTGCCCATGCCGACACCAAGAGCGACCTTGAAGCGCGCTACGCCGCCCTCAAGACCGCGATGGACACGCGCGAGCCGGACGATATCAAGCCCTTCCTCACGCCCGACTTCAAGCGCACCGATCTGGGCGGCAATTCGATGAATGCCGACGACATGATCGATCGCCTTGCCAATATTCCCGTCGACCCCAGCCGCAAGTCGACCAACACGATCCTTTCGGTGACCGTCAACGGCCAGACCGCCGAAGTCGAACAGCGTCAGGATGCTGCGGGCAATCGGCAGGACCGCGATGGCCAGTCACACCAGTTCGCCATGAGCGAGCTTTCGCACGATACCTGGGTGCAGAGCGATAAGGGCTGGCTGCTCAAGTCCACCGAGACCGAGCAGATGACCATCTCCCGCGACGGTCAGGTCGTTCGCACGATGAAGAAGGGCGATCCGATGCCCCCGCGCGGCCAGCGTGGTCCCGGTGGCGGCGGCATGGGTCCCCGCCCCGACGGTAACTGAGGCCTAGTTCTACCCGCCTCGGCCCGTCGGCCGGGGCGGCAGGTGGCGAGACATCCGCAGTTCGAGCAGTTCGACCAGCGCCGGATCCATGAACGCATAGTCGTCCGGAATGTCGAGGCAGATCATCCGCTGCCCGTTGAGATGGCGACGGAACCGCTGCTGCACTTTGCTGCGATGCACCTTTTCCATCACCACGATCACATCGGCCCATGCGACCAGTTCGCCAGTCAGCGGCTCCACGGCATCGACATTGGTTCCGGCCGAGGCCACTTCGATATCGCCCCGGCTGGAAAATATCTGTTCGGCCGTTGGACTGCGCAGCTTGTTCTGGCTGCAGACGAAGAGATAACGCTTCATCGCCCGACCGAAGCACACCGCGCGGACCACGGCAATTGCGCCGAACAACGAAAGCCCCACAACGAAAAGGGCCCGCCCGGATGATCCGGACGGGCCCTTTTCGTTTTGACCTAGCGGCAGCGCTTAAGCTGCGGCTTCGGCCTTGTCGCCCTTCAGCACGCGGACCGGTTCCTTGCGGCCTTCGACCACATCCTTGTCCACGACGACTTCGGCGATATCGCCTTCGGTCGGCAGGTCGAACATGGTGTCGAGCAGCAGCCCTTCCACGATCGAGCGCAGGCCGCGCGCGCCGGTCTTACGGTCGATGGCCTTCTGGGCGATCGCCTCAAGCGCCTCGTCCGTGAAGGTCAGTTCCACGTCTTCCAGCTCGAACAGCTTGGCGTACTGCTTGATCAGCGCGTTCTTCGGTTCGCGCAGGATCTTGACCAGCGCCTCGATGTCGAGGTCGTTCAGGGTCGCGATCACCGGCAGACGGCCGACGAATTCGGGGATCAGGCCGAACTTGAGCAGATCTTCCGGCTCCGCCTTCTGGAGCAGTTCGCCCACGCGGCGCTTGTCCGGATCGGCGACATGCGCGCCGAAGCCGATCGAACGCTTCTGGAGGCGGTCGGCAATGATCTTCTCAAGACCCGCAAAGGCGCCGCCGCAGATGAACAGGATGTTGGTCGTGTCCACCTGCAGGAATTCCTGCTGCGGATGCTTGCGGCCGCCCTGCGGGGGAACCGAGGCCGTGGTGCCTTCCATCAGCTTCAGCAGGGCCTGCTGCACGCCCTCGCCCGAAACGTCGCGCGTGATCGACGGATTCTCGGCCTTGCGGCTGATCTTGTCGATCTCGTCGATGTAGACGATGCCGTGCTGCGCCTTCTCGACGTTGTAGTCGGAAGCCTGCAGCAGCTTGAGGATGATGTTCTCCACGTCCTCGCCCACGTAACCGGCTTCGGTCAGCGTGGTGGCGTCGGCCATGGTGAAGGGCACGTCGAACGTCTTGGCGAGCGTCTGCGCGAGCAGCGTCTTGCCCGAACCGGTGGGACCCACCAGCAGGATGTTCGACTTCGACAGCTCCACATCGCCCTGCTTGCCGCTGTGCTTCAAGCGCTTGTAGTGGTTGTGCACCGCTACCGACAGCACGCGCTTCGCGCGGTCCTGCCCGATCACGTAGTCGTTCAGCGTCTCGCAGATATCACGGGGAGACGGCACGCCGCCGTCCTTCTTGCCCGCAATTCCGGCCTTGGTTTCTTCGCGAATGATGTCGTTGCAAAGCTCGACACATTCGTCGCAGATGAAGACCGTGGGGCCCGCGATCAGCTTGCGCACTTCGTGCTGCGACTTGCCGCAGAAGCTGCAGTAGAGGGTGCTTTTCGCGTCAGATCCGCTCAATTTCGTCATTTTCCGTCTTTAGGCCATTTCCAGGCGACTCGTCGAGTCTACCTTGGACGGGGCCGGTTTTGCAATCCTAGCCCTATATGGGTACCCCGATAACCGTTGCAAAGAACTGAAGGTCGATACCCGCAGGCACCGACCTTCTGCGTCATGCTCAGGCTTCGGCCGGCTTGTCGGCGTCGGGCCGCGTTTCGAAGACCTTGTCGACCAGACCGAACGCCAGCGCTTCCTCGGCTTCGAGGAAGGTGTCGCGGTCCATCGCCTTCTCGATCTCGTCCAGCGACTTGCCGGTGTACTTCACGTAGAGATCGTTGAGACGCTTGCGCATCCGCAGGATCTCACGCGCCTGGATCTCGATGTCCGAAGCCATGCCGCGCGCGCCGCCCGAGGGCTGGTGCACCATGATGCGGGCATTCGGCAGCGCGATGCGCATGCCCGGCTCGCCGGCGGCGAGCAGGAAGCTGCCCATCGATGCGGCCTGGCCGATGCACACGGTCGAAACGCGCGGCTTGATGTACTGCATGGTGTCGTGGATGGCCATGCCGGCCGTCACCACGCCGCCCGGCGAGTTGATGTACATCGAGATGTCCTTCGTCGGATTTTCCGATTCGAGGAACAGGAGCTGCGCGACGATCAGCGAGGCCATGTGGTCCTCGACTTCGCCGGTGATGAAAACGATGCGTTCGCGCAGCAGGCGCGAATAGATGTCGAAGCTGCGCTCACCACGGCTGGTCTGCTCGACGACCATCGGCACGAGTGCGCCGGTAACGGGGTCGGTAGTGAACTTTCCTTGGGCGCCCGAGGCGCCAAACAGGTCGAGCATGGGAGTCCTCTTTTGGTTTGGACCGCCTATGTCGCGTGCCCCTGCCCGATGTTCAAGGGCTTTAACCCTTCATTCGATGCAGGACACACAACTATCGGGGGGCAATCGGGCGGAACAGCGTAACTTGCGCCGGTTCCGATCGGATGGACGGGGGATTTGTGCCCTCTCCGTTGCCCGCCATCAATATTTCGGCCATCCCTTCATAAGATAAGTAAATTCACGTGTCGCCGGCTTCGGGGGGAGCCCACCATGTCGAAAAAGCTCCATGCGAGCACGATTCTGCTCGCCGCGATTGCTCTCGCCCTGGCGATTGCATGGGCCTGCCTGCATCGCGGGCCCTGGTATGACGAATTCTACACGCAATACGTCACCCGCGTCGGCCCGGGCTGGCTTGAGGCGCTTCACACCAGCTGGTTGCCGGACAACCACCCTCCCCTCTATTATGCGCTCGCCCGCGCGACCGCGTGGTTAGGCCAGACCGAGACGCACCGGCTGTTGAACCTGGCGATCGGCATGGTCAGTCTGCTGGCCGGCACGCTGATCGTCCGCGATGTGCCGCGCCTGCTGCCGGCCGGCACCGCGCTGCTCCTGCTGCTGATGGGCAATCTTTGGTCGGTGATGAGCGCGAGCGAGCTGCGATCCTACTTCCTATCGCTCTGCGTCGGCATTCTGTTGGCCTTGTCGCTTTCCGCGCTGGAACTCACCCGCGAAGGCGGATCAACGGCGCGGCGACTGGTCTACGCCGCCACCCTACTGGTGGCTTTCAACACCCATATCGTCACCACGCTGATCGCAGGGGCCCTTGTCGTCCCCTTCCTGGCAGCCGCGTTGGTGCGGCGCGACTGGGCGCAGACCCGCGCCATTGCCCTGCCTGCCGCGGCATCGGGGCTGGTCTTCATGGCCGTCAGCCTTGTCCAACTGCCCTATTGGCAGGCCAATACGCAAAGCTTCTGGATCAGCCCCGGCCTCGCCAGTGCGCGCTGGTCGATCGAATATGCACTGCTGCGAAGCCTGGAGGCGAATCCGCTGGTCCTTTTGGGGGCATTGGCGGGCGTGGCATTGCTGGGGCGCGATCTCATGCGCAGCCGCTTCCCCTGTCGCGGCATCAGCACGCTGACGCTGCTGGCGGGCGGCGTCGTGCTCGGGCTGGGCATTCTCGTGGTGCTGCACCTGCTGCATCCGATGCTGATCGAGAAGTATCTGACGGCGATGGTCGGCGCCGTCAGCGTCGGCATCGCTCTCGCCTGCGGGCGACTATTGCATGCGCTGGGGCCGCGCATGACCGCGCTATTCCTTGGCCTTGCGTTCATCCTCTCGGCATGGTCGCTGGTGGAGAACGTCGAAATCACGCAGGCACGCTATTCGTGGTATGGCACTGGCGGCTTCATCGCCGATCAGGTCGCGCACTGTCCGCAGACGCTGGTGCATACCGACCGCTTCTGGAACGCCAACGTCATCGCCGGCCCTCCGGTGGACAACGCCGCGGTGATTCCCTGGGCCTACCGGGCGGTAGCCACGCACTTCGGCTTCGCGCTGGAATCGGACGATTCGCGCAAGCTGGCGCGGAATTGCCCCACACTGTTCTGGGCCGAGCACGATGCCGACCACCGGTTCGATGCCGCCGCGATCCTCACCCACCTGCGACGCAGCGGCTTTGCCGTGAAATCCATCGAACTTCGGCGCATCGGCAATGGCTGGGTGGCAGTGGCGCCGCCCGGAGACTGAGCACTCTCCCGACTCCGCAAAAGGAAAGGCCCGCCGTGCTTGCGCACGGCGGGCCTTCAACGATCGGTCAGCGTTCTACGCGACGCGATCAGTCTTCCTTCTTGGCAGCAGCCTTCTTGGCCGGAGCCTTCTTGGCCGGCTTCGCCTCGGCTTCAGCTTCGACAGCCTCGTCCTTCTTGGCAGCGGCCTTCTTGGCGGGAGCCTTCTTCGGCTTTTCCTCGGCAGCAGCTTCCTCGGCCGTAGCTTCAGCTTCGTCCTTCTTGGCGGCAGCCTTCTTGGCCGGGGCCTTCTTGGCGGCCGGCTTCTTGGCTTCGGTGGCCTTCTCGCCGTCGGTGTCGGCTTCGATGGCGGCCTGCAGTTCGTCGCGGGTCACTTCACGCTCGGTGACGTCAGCCTTCTCGATAAGGAAGTCGACGACCTTGTCTTCGTAAAGCGGCGCGCGCAGCTGGGCAGCCATCATCGGGTCCTGGCGGACATATTCCATGAAGCGCTGGCGGTCTTCCGGACGATACTGCTGCGCGGCCTGCGCGACGAGCATCGACATTTCCTGCGCGGTCACTTCGACGCCGTTCGACTGGCCGATTTCCGACAGAAGCAGGCCAAGGCGCACGCGGCGCTCGGCGATCTTGCGGTAGTCGTCCTTCTCGGCTTCGATCTCGGCCAGAGCGGCGGCGGGATCTTCCTCGCCAGCGGCTTCCTGGGTCAGCTGCTGCCAGATCTGCGAGAATTCGGCTTCCACCATGGTCGGCGGCACGTCGAAGTCATGACCGGCGGCAAGCTGGTCGAGCAGCTGGCGCTTCATCGCGGTGCGGGTCAGGCCGGCAGTTTCCTGCTCCAGCTGGCCCTTGAGCAGGCCCTGGAGCTGCTCAAGGCTCTCAAGACCCAGTTCCTTGGCGAAATCGTCGTCCAGCTTCGATTCGGCAGGTGCCTTCACTTCGTGCACGACGATGTCGAAGGTGGTTTCCTTGCCGGCCAGATTCGCGGCCGGGTAGTCTTCCGGGAAGGTCACGGTGATGGTGCGCTCGTCGCCAGCCTTGGCGCCGCCCAGCTGCTCTTCGAAGCCGGGGATGAAGCGGCCCGAACCGATGACCAGCGGGGCCTTCTCGGCCTTGCCGCCGTCGAACTCGACGCCGTCGAGCTTACCGGTGAAGTCGATGATCAGCTGATCGCCGTCAGCGGCCGCGCCGTCCTTGGTTTCGAAACGCTGCTGCTGCGAGGCAATGCGCTCGACCGCTTCGGTCACGGCGTCTTCCGACACGGGCACGACCAGCTTTTCAAGCTTCAGACCGTCGATGGCGGGGGCTTCGATGACCGGAAGGACTTCCAGGCTGACGGTCAGCTCGGCATCCTTGCCCTGTTCGTAGCCTTCGCCCAGCGCAACGTCGGGGTTCATGGCGGGGCGCAGCGCGTGGTCGGTGACCAGCTTATCCATGGCTTCGCGGATGGTGGCGTTCAGCGCGTCCTGATGGATCGCTTCGCCGTGCATCTTCTTGACCAGGTTGGCGGGCACCTTGCCGGCGCGGAAGCCGGGCATCTTCACCTGCGGGGCGATCTTCTTGATTTCGCCTTCGACGCGCGCGGTGATGGCGGTAGCGGGAATGGTCACCGTGTAGGCGCGCTTGAGGCCCTCGTTGGTGGTTTCGACGATCTGCATTTCAAATGCCTTCCTGTGCAATTCAACGGGCCCGGCAACGAGCCTGCGGGCCGATTCTCGCGGCTACCCTCCCCCGGGGCGACGAGACTGGTGCGGGCGAAGGGACTCGAACCCCCACATCTTTCGATACTGGTACCTAAAACCAGCGCGTCTACCAGTTCCGCCACGCCCGCATGGATGAAAGCCAGAAACTCAAGGAACGTGCCCTTATAAGGACACGCGGGAAAGGGCAAGGGCGGCGATTCGCCGTGCCCTTATATTGTGCGTGGGATGGCCGTGGCGTTTCGGGTGCAAGGCGGGCTGCACCGCCTTGCCGGGGCACCAACTTGCACCCTCAGGCGTTACCTACGAACCAGACACGCACCAGCGAGCGAGAGGCGACATGGCCACCCAACCCGCAGACGATCCCGGCAATACCCCACCCGAAACGCCCGTTCCGCCGATGGAGCCCGGCCCGCCGGACTTGCCCGAGGAACTTCCGCCCGGAGGACCGGACTTCGACCAGCCAGATACCGGCCCGCTGGAGATGCCGCCGCCGGATTAAGCGGCGACATCCGGTTCCATCAGTCGAAACCGACCAGCTTGGCGAGCATCCGCAGGGTCGAAACCTGGTCCGCCTTGCGATCTGCGCTGCCCGGTACGACCGGGCATTCAAGGCAGTAGGCCTGCGCCCCGCGGCTTGAGAGCATCGCAGTCAACTGCCCGGCCACGCGCGAAGCCTGTTCGTCACGGCGGCGCGAAACCAGGCTGGTAAAGTCGTAGGCACCCGCCTGCACGTGGGCGCTGTCATCCGGGGCCTGAGAGGTCATGCTGCTGAGGAACTTGCTGAAAGTGTCCTCCTCGCTCTGCAGATAGACCGCATGCCACTTGCCGTTGCCGACGCCGCCGACCCGGGCCGCTTCGGCCAGCGCCGCGTCCAGATCGCCCATCTTGTCGACAAGGCCGATCCTCTGCGCTTCCGATCCCGGCCAGACGCGGCCCTGTGCGATCGTATCCATCTTTTCCGGCGTCGTCTTGCGCGCCTTCGCCGCAAGGGCGACGAACTTGCCATAGGTATTTTCGACGGAGGCCTGCAGCATCCCTTCCACTTCGGGGGTGAAACCGCCCAGAATGTCGGGCTGGCCGGACAGCGGCGTGGTCTTCACCCCGTCGCTGGTGACGCCGTATTCGCCCAGCGTCTTCTCGAAGCTGGTCACCACCGCGAAAACGCCGATCGAGCCAGTGATCGTCGCCGGCTGCGCGAACACCGTCTGGCCCGGGGTGGAGACCCAGTAGCCGCCGCTGGCAGCAAGGTTGCCCATCGAGACGACGACGGGGATCTTCTTCGCCTTATACCGATCGATGGCGCGGCGCATCCGCTCGGCGGCCATGGCCGAGCCGCCAGGCGAATCGATTCGCACGACCAGCGCCTTGAAGCCCTCGTCGATATTGTCGTCCAGCAGCTGGGCGATGCGGTCTCCGCCTGCTCGGCCCGGTCCGGCGTCGCCGTCGACGATCTCTCCCGCGATGGTGATAACGCCGATCTTCGCGCCTTCCTGCTTTTCGGGATTGGCCTTCAGCCATGCCGCCAGATCGGTGTGCTTGTAGGGCAGGTCGTTATCGTCCCGCGCGTCGTCCTCGCCCGCGATCTCGGTCACGCGGGCGTCGAATTCGCTCTTGTCGCCGATGCGGTCGACCAGTCCGGCCGCCTTTGCGCCTTGGGCAAAATCACCGCCGGTGGCCTTGGTCCAGGCGATAGGATCGCCGGTCATGCGGTCCAGCTGCGACTTGGGGCGGGCGCGGGCGACATCCGCCTTGTAGCTGCCCCACAGCGCGCCGTAGATGTCCTGATAGGCTTCCCGCGCGGCGGGGGACATGTCGTTGCGGAGATAGGGCTCCACGAAGCTCTTGTAGGTGCCCGCGCGATAGACGTGGGCGTTGACCTTGAAGCGATCGAGCAGCGCCTTGAAATAGACCTGGTTGCCGCCCGGCCCCGCCACGAAGGCGCCGCCCATCGGATCGATCCAGACTTCGCTGGCGTGGGATGCAAGCTGCACGCCGTCGTCCGCATAGGCATTGGCGAAAGCCAGCACCGGCTTGCCCGCCTTGCGCACATCGTCCAGCGCGTGGCCGATTTCCTCGATATGCACCATGCCGCCACCCAGAAAGCGCGACATGTCGAGCACGACGACCTTGATGCGCTTGTCCGTCGCGGCCAGCTTCAGCGCGCGTTCTATGTCGCGCGCCTGGAACTGACCGGCGGGCGCCTGGCTGCTGGCCAGCAGGCTTAGCGGATCGGGCCGGCTCTTCTCCTCGACGATGGATCCATTGAGGTCCAGCAGCAGCGCCCCGTCCTGAATGCGGGTGGCCGCCGGCCGGGACGTCAGCACTGCGTAGAGCAGGCCGAAAAACAGCAAGAGGAAAACCAGCGCCAGCGCGTCCTTCACGCCGACCAGCAATTTCCAGACCCTGTGCGCGAACTTCATGGATTCACCAGCCTTTCCGGGAACCTGCATACGCCCCACGGCGGCCTGCCGCCAGACCGCGAAACAAGGTTTCCGGACACAGCGCATCTCTTGCGTGTTATTGCCCGTAAAATGCTTGAGCCCGGAGCCAGCTGGGCCTAGTGCCTGATCTTCGATGACATCCCCAGAATATATCTATCCGGAAGGCGCGCTCGCCTTCCCGCATCGCGGTCTCGTGGGCATTGGCGGTCTTGCCCCGCATGAGATCTGGTTCCTCCTCGACGAGGCCGAACAATGGGTCGAGATGAATCGCGGCACGCAGAAACGCCGCGATCTGCTTTCGGGCCTGACGATCATCAACGCGTTCTTCGAGAATTCGACGCGGACGCTGCTGAGCTTCGAGATCGCCGGCAAGCGCCTGGGCGCCGATGTGGTGAACATGGCGGTGGCGAATTCCAGCGTGAAGAAGGGCGAAACGCTGATCGACACGGCGATGACTTTGAACGCCATGCGCGCCGATGCCATCGTCATCCGCCATGCCAGTTCGGGCGCGGTGCAGCTGATCGCCAATCTGGTCGACTGCCCGGTTCTGAACGCCGGCGATGGCCAGCACGAACACCCCACCCAGGCCCTGCTGGACGCGCTGACGATCCGGCAGGCCAAGCGCGCCTTCAACGGCCTGCGCGTCACCATATGCGGCGATATCCTGCACAGCCGCGTCGCCCGTTCGAACATCCTCTCGCTCGCCTCGCTGGGCGCCGAAGTGCGCGTCTGCGCGCCGCCCGCGCTGATGCCCGCGGATATCGAGCGGATGAACGTGAAGGTGTTCCACGATTTCGACGCCGCGCTGAAGGGCGCCGACGTGGTGATGATGCTGCGGCTCCAGCTGGAACGCATGGAAGGCCAGTTCATCCCCTCCCCGCGCGAATATCGCCATCTTTACGGTCTGACGCTCGACCGGCTTGCCAAGGCTGAGTCCAACGCCCTCGTCATGCATCCGGGGCCGATGAACCGCGGCATCGAAATCGATTCGAACGTGGCCGATCTGGTCGGCCGCTCGCAGATCACCACGCAGGTGGAAATGGGCGTGGCCATGCGCATGGCCTGTCTTGATGTGCTGACCCGAAAAGCCCGCAATGTGGAGGGCTGGGCATGAGCAATCAGGCACCCCTCACCCTCACCAACGGCAAACTGGTCCTTGCCGACGGCACTATCACCCCCGGCGCTCTGCGCTGCGAGGGTGGTTTCATCACCGCGATCGGCGCCGACGTCTCCGCGCAACCGGGCGACACCGTCCACGATGCCGGCGGCCACCTGATCGCACCGGGTCTGGTCGATCTTGGCGTCTTCGCCATCGACAAGCCCGCCTTCCACTTCGGCGGCATTACCCGCGCGGCGCTGATGCCGGACCAGAACCCGCCGCTCGACGTGCCGGCCCGCGTGCGCTTCGCCGCGCAATCGGGCAAGCCGGACTTCTGGGTCCACCCGCTCGCCGCCGCGACGCAGGGGCTGGAAGGCACTTCGCTGGCCGAAATCGCGCTGATGCGCGATGCCGGCGCCAAGGCGGTCGCCACTGGCCGCAGCTGGATCGGCGATTCGGGCACGATGCTGCGCCTGCTGCAGTACACCGGCATGCTGGGCATGGTGGTGATGACCCATTCGGAAGACGCGGGCATCGTCGGCAAGGCCGTCGCCACCGCGGGCGAAATGGCCACCCGTCTGGGCCTGCCCTCTGCCCCCGCCGAAGCCGAAGCGCTGGCGATTGCCCGTGACATCGCGCTGGCCGAACTGGCGAATGCGCCGATCCACTTCCGCAAGGTGACGACTGCCAAGGGGTTGGACCTCGTGCGCGCGGCCAAGGCGCGCGGTCTGAAAGTGACGGCGGGCGTGACGCCGGCCTACTTCATGCTCTCCGACCTGGCGCTGGCAGGTTTCCGCACGTTCGCCCACCTCTCCCCGCCGCTGCGTTCGGAAGACGACCGCAAGGCGGTGATCGCCGCCATCGGCGACGGCACAATCGACGTCATCGCATCCGGCCACGATCCGCGCGGGCCCGAGGACAAGCGCCTGCCGTTCTCCGATTCGGCGCCGGGCATGGCGGGGGCAGAGACGCTGCTGCCGCACACCATGAACCTCGTCCGCGATGGCGTGATTTCCCTGTCGCGCGCGTTCGAGCTGATCGCCACCAACCCTGCGAAACTGCTGGGCGTCAATGCCGGCAAGCTTGAGGTGGGCGCGGAAGCGGACATCGCGGTGATCGCGCCGGACCGTCCGTGGATCGTCGATTCGGACAAGATGGCCGCCCTCGCCGGCAATACGCCGTTCGACAAGCAGCCCGTGCAGGGCCGCGCCGTGGCGTTGTTCAAGGGCGGCGTGCCGGTTCTGCAGAAGTAATCGGTTTCATGGACCAGAGCGGGGCCGAACACGACGCAGCCCCGCTCAAATCTCTCTCAAAACACACCGTCATCCCCGCGAAGGCGGGGCCCCCGCTTCTCTTGCGCGCTGGGCAAAAAGAAAGCGGCCCCCCGCCTTCGCGGGGGCGACGGGTTGGATTTGATAAGCTCCGCTGATCGCTGACCAGCCAACTCCCCATACCCACAAAAAAAGACGGCCCCTGTTCGAAAACAGGGGCCGTTCAGGTTCACATGGAACTGGTAAAGCAGTGAGGCGCGTCAGCGGCTCGCAAGCTTGGCGCCCGGCAGCGGGCTGCGTTCGGAATAGGCAAGGCAAGCCGATCCGCCCTTGCGGACAGTGGAGCACAGCGACTGTGCGCCATCGCGATCGAAGCCTTCGGCGGCGACGCGGTAGTAGCGCTGGCCGTTCACCTGCGCCTCGGTGATGCGCAGGGTGTGATCCTTCAGCTTCGGATTCTTCGCCTGGAAGATGGCCCAGGCGCGCTTGGCACCGTCCATCGAGCGGAACGAACCGAGCTGGACGAGATGGGTCGTGCCACCGGCAACCCGCTTCGGCTGCGCAACGGCGACCTTGGCCGGAGCGGCAGCGCGGCGCGCGGCCGGCGCCTGTGCAAAGGCGGGTTGGGGCAGGCTGCGCGCAGCAACGGCAACCGTCATGGCCGGGCGCGGCGCGGCGACAGGCGCCGGGGCCGCTTCCTCGGCCTGGCCGGAGCCCCAGAAGGTTTCGCCGGACTGCACCGCCGGGAGTTCGCCACCGGCGGCAGCAACCTGCACGGGTGCCGGAGCGGCAACCGGTACTTCCGCGACCGGTGCGGGAGCTTCGGCGGTGGCAAGCTGAGCGCTATCGGTCGACGGGTTCAGTGCCAGCATTGCCGGCTGACCCGCATCACCCCGCAGCGGCGCGCCGATCAGCGTAGCGATACGCTCACGACCTTGCGCCGGGGCGGCGCTGGAGGCCCATTCGTTGAGGCGCGCATCAAGCTGATCGCCCGAAAGATCCTGCGATGCGATCAGACGCGCTTCGCGCCAGCGGCCGTCGAGGGCATAGGCATAGGCAAGGTTCTGGCGCGTTTTTGGCGACGCCTCGCCGCCGCGCACGAGGTCGGTCAGGATTGAAACGCCGCTGGCCGGCTGACCGGCCAATGCCACGGCCAGACCGAAATCGCTGGCAGGAAGCTTGTCCTGCACGCGCTCCAACACGGCCAGCGCCTCTGCATTGCGGCCGGCACCGATATAGGCCAGCGCGGCACCAAGGGCAGTATGCGGATCCTGATCGCCCAACGAGATCGCATCTTCGAACGTGGTGGCCGCCGAATCGAAGCGACCCGCAGTAAGATACGCCTGCGCCAGAGCCGAACGACCGGCAGCGTCACGCGGAGACTTGGCCACGCGCTGTTCGGCACGGGCAATAGCTTTGTCACCCGCATCGGCCGAAGCCGTGGCAGGGGCGCCGGAGCTGGCGACTGGTCCGTGGCTCGCACAGCTGACCAGCAGCGCCGCTGCCATGGCCGCGCCCATCGTCAGCCCAACCGTACGGGTGCGAGAAGAATTGAGGCGTTCCATCAGAATGTCCCCCCTAGGACGATCAGCTGCGCTTCGCGGCCATGCGGGCCGGTGCCGAAACGTCGGCGAATTCGGCCAGGTACTTGTCCAGCGCTTCGGTCACGATGGTCTGGGCGCTGCGGTTGAGCAGCACGCCGGCCATCTTGAGGCGGAAATGACGTTCGGCATCGAGCCGCAGCGTGAATGCAGCGCGGCGACCTTCGGTGATCATCGGGCGCACCGGCGCGGCGGTACGGTTGATGCGCTCGGCCAGATCCTCGATCTGACGCAGCACGTCCGGCTTGCGCGGCGCGAGAGCCGGCATTTCGGGCATGAGCGATGCCATCGGCGCGTCGGTCGAACCGTCTTCGCCTTCTTCCTCGCAGAAATGCATGTCGCCGAGATCAGCCTCATGCGTTTCCTCGAAAGCCTGAGCCTCGAAAGCCTGAGCCTCGAAAGCCGGTTCCTCGATCGGAGCCGGGTTCGAAACCACCACAGTCATCGGCGCAACGGCCTCGACAACCGCAACCGGAGGTTCAGCCGCAACCGGCGCAGCCTGTTCGGGCGCACCCCAGTCGTTCCAGCCAAGGTCGTCGATCGGTGCCGGCGCGGCGGTCATGCCGCTCATGCCGAAAGAGGCGTTGTCCTGACGGCGCATCGCCGGCTTGGCGCTGCCCTTGCGGGCCAGCAGGCTCGGCGAAAGCGACGCGAATGTACGGGGCTCGCTCATCGCGCCGGACATGCTCAGGACCCCGCGACGCGGCGGCCGAAGCCACCGACCGGACGCTGCGCGCCCTGGATCACCGGCTGCCCCGGAACCGGCGGGGCCGAGAACACGGTGCGGCGGAAGTTCTTTTCGAGACGGTCCGAAATGTAGTTCCACAGCGCCGCCACTTCCTGCGAGGAACGGCCGTTGGGATCCACTTCCATCACCGTGCGGCCATCGATCATAGAGGCGGCGAAATCGGTGCGCTGGTGCAGCGTAACCGGGGCAACGGTGCCGTGCTGCGAAAGCGCGACGGCGGCTTCGGCCGTGATTCGCGCCTTGGGCGTGGCGGCGTTGACGACGAAGAGCAGCGGCTTGCCCGAACGCTCGCAAAGATCGACCGTGGCGCCCACGGCGCGCAAGTCGTGCGGGCTGGGACGGGTCGGGATCACGATCAGTTCGGCAACCGAAATCACGCTCTGGATCGCCATGGTGATTGCCGGCGGCGTGTCGATCACGGCCAGCTTGAAGCCCTGCTGGCGCAGCACTTGAAGATCGGCGGCGAGGCGGGCCACGGTGGTCTGGGCGAAGGCGGGCAGTTCGGCCTCACGCTCGTTCCACCAGTCGGCCAGCGAGCCTTGCGGGTCGATGTCGATCAGCACGACCGGCCCGGCGCCGACGCGCTGCGCCTGGACGGCAAGATGTCCCGAGAGCGTGGTCTTGCCCGAGCCGCCCTTCTGCGATGCCAATGCCAGTACTCGCAAAGCCCTGTCCCCTGAGAATTCCATAAGGAATGTGAACCTGTCTGAGGGCTGGGATCGCAGATCGTTCCTAATTTAGAGTTAATTACGTACGCCGCGCTCCCGGGCGCAGGCTTCCCGCGCCCACCCTTTCATGCCACCTTCGCGTCAGTAATTTGTTTACCATGCCGGTTAAGGGCGATTTTCGGCAGTAGCCCGTATTGTCCCGCGACCGGGCTGGTGCCATCCGTCAATCTTCGCGTAGCATGTCTTCCATCCGGGAACGGTCATCGGGGCGGGATCAAGATGCAGAAAATTCTTCGTTTCCTTGCAACGAGCGCTGCCTCGACCGGGGCCTTCTGCACGTTTTGCGCCCTGATTCCGACTCCCGCCGCGGCTGACGTGAAGGCCGGAGTCGATGCCTGGTCGGACGGGAAATACGAAGCCGCCGTGCAGCAATGGCAGCCGCTGGCCGACAAGGGCGATGCCGACGCCGAATTCAACATGGCGCAGGCCTACAAGATGGGCCGGGGCGTGCCGCTGGATCTGGGGCAGGCCGAAACGCTCTATGGCAAGGCCGCCGCGCAGGGCCATGTGCAGGCCTCGGACAATTACGGCCTGCTGCTGTTCCAGCGGGGAGAGCGTGAGAAGGCCATGCCTTATATCGCCGCCGCCGCTGGCCGCGGGGATGCGCGGGCGCAGTACATTCTGGGCGTTGCCTGCTTCAATGGCGACCTTGCCGAGAAGGACTGGGTGCGCGCCTATGCGCTGGTCAGTCTGGCCCAGCAGGCCGGTCTGCCGCAGGCCACCCGCGCGCTTGCCCAGATGGACGAGCACATTCCGCTGGAACAACGGCAGCAGAGCGTCCCGCTGGCCGCAAAACTCGCCGCCGACGCCGATGCAGAGCGTGCGCGCGTGGATGCGTCCGCCGCACTGGGCGCACCCGGAGCCGCCGCGACTCGCCCGCAACTCGCCCGCGAATCGGTGCAGCCCACCGGCCCTGCGACGGCGGGCGCCGACTATGCGCGGCCCGTGCCAGCCTCGATCGAAAGGCCCGCCTCGATCGAAAAGCCCACGGTTTCGCCCACAAAGAAGCCGGCCATTGTCGCGACGGTGCCAAGCGCAAGCCCGCCCGAGCCGGCGCGGCTTGCCGTGGCGAAGCCCATTGCGCAGAAACCTGCCGCGCAAAAACCCGTCGCAATTGCCAAGCCCCCTGCCCTCGCTTCCGCCTCCGCCGCCACGTCCTCCAAACCCGGTAGCTGGCGCCTCCAGCTGGGAGCCTTCGGGGTGGCCGCCAATGCCGACAAGCTGTGGTCCAGCCTGTCGAAGCGCCCAGAACTGGCTGGAAGCCGCCGCGAGCAGGCGCGCGGCGGCACGCTGATCTTCCTCTATGCCACTGGCTTCGCCGGCAAGGCGGAGGCCGATAAGGCTTGCGCGGCGCTGAAGTCTTCGGGCCACGAGTGCATCGCCACACCGCCCAAATGACCGCCTGACAACGGCCTGAGGCAAGCGTCGGGGCGATAGCCCCCGCCATCCCGTCTTCTATCGGCAATTTCCATGGACTCCGGCGAGTCGCAGGCATAGCCTCCCGATTGGGAGACAGGGGCTATGCCGAAGGCATTGACGGGCGATAACGCCCGCGAAGTCCACTACGATTTCGAGGTGACCGGCGCGGCGGAAGCTGTGGACCGGCTCGAAACGCTTGACCTCATTCGCGGAATCGCCGTTCTGGGTATCCTGGCCATCAACATTTCGGGCTTTGCCGGGCCGGCGGTGGGATCGGCCTCCCCCGGATTTGCGATGCCCGTCAGCGGTGCCGACGAATGGGGCTATGCCATTGGCTTCCTGTTCTTCGAAGGCAAGATGCGCGCGCTGTTTGCGATGCTGTTCGGTGCCGGAATCGCGCTTTATTGCGATCGTATGGACGCCGCCGGGCGCGATGGAGACGTGTTGCAGGTCCGCCGCCTCGCCTGGCTGATGCTGCTGGGGCAGCTGCATTATCTGCTGCTGTGGTGGGGAGACATCCTGTTCGTCTACGCCACTTGCGGCATCGCCGTGCTCTTCGTGCGCCGCCAGCCTTGCGCGGTGCTGCTGGGATTGGCGGGGGGAATCGCGCTGACCGCCGCGATCGTCGATCTTGCCGCCATGCTGCCGCTTCTGCGGGCCGAAGAGGCCGTTCGCCTAGGCATCGCCACGCTGGCGGAGCGCCACGAAGTCGCCGACCGGCTCGCGCGATATCGCGAAGCGGCAAAGGCACAGGCAGCGCTCTACCATGCGGGATTCTGGGACATTGCGGCGGCCAAGCTGCGCGACGATCCCTTCTGGCTGGTGACGATGACTCTGCATGCGTGGAGCGAGGTGATCCCGCTGATGCTGGTCGGCCTGGTGCTTCAACGCATGGGGCTGGCCCAAGGCGCTATATCACGCCGCACTCTGCTGGCTTTCGGCACGGCAGCGGCGGGGATCGGTCTTGCCCTCACCCTGATCGCACTGGGCTGGGCCTGGCCGCGCCATTTCCCGCCGGTCGCCATGTACGTGATGCTCGGCAAGGGACTGATGCCGGCGCATTTCGTTACCGCGCTGGGCTACGGCGCGCTGATGCTGGCCGCCGCGCCGGCGCTGCTGCGCACCGGCATGGGCCGCCGTCTCGTCGCATGCGGGCAGATGGCCTTCAGCAACTACATCGGCACCAGCCTGCTGATGAGCGTCCTGTTCTTCGGTTGGGGCTTCGACCTTTACGGCAAAGTGGGCGCGGCGGCGCAGTGGCTGTTCGTGCTGCTAGGCTGGTCGATCATGCTGGCCTGGAGCGCACCTTTCCTGCGCCGATACCGGCGCGGACCGCTGGAACTTGTGTGGCGTTCGCTGGTCGAAAAGCGCCTTTTGCCCAATCGGCGCCCACTATCTACCTGAGTTTTTTGGCGGATTTTCGGCCCTAAAGAATGCTATTGCGATCCATTTGCAGTTGCATATGATGGGCCTTGTAAGAGGATTCGCCCATGTACGTTTGCATCTGCAATGCGATTAAGGAAAACGACCTGCGCACCGCCGCGCGCTGCTGCCGTGGGGATGCCAATGCACTCTACGCCGCGCTCGGCCGGACACCGCAGTGCGGACAGTGCCTGGAAGATGCCGAAGACATTATCGCCGATGAAATGTCGGCGCTGGAAGCACCACTCAGCGCCGCCGCCTAAACGGTACACCCGGCGTAAGAGGTTCACCTCGCGGGGCTTTCCGCGGGTTGCACCCGTTTGCATACGCGCCCATAATGCGCCCTGAAATTTTCAGGAGCATCCCCCATGAAGGGCGACCCCCAGGTCATCGACTTCCTCAACAAGGCTCTCTTCAACGAGCTGACCGCGATCAACCAGTACTGGCTGCATTATCGCATGCTGGACAACTGGGGCATCAAGAAGCTTGCCGAGTATGAGCGCCACGAGTCGATCGACGAGATGAAGCACGCCGACGTGCTGGCCGATCGCATCCTTTATCTCGACGGGCTCCCCAACTTCCAGGCGCTGGGCAAGCTGCGCATCGGTGAAAGCGTGGAGGAAGTGCTGAAGGCCGACCTCGCGCTGGAGCATGACGCCATTCCGCTGCTGCGCGAAGCCATCGCCCACTGCGAAGCCGTGCGTGACTATGTCAGCCGCGAAATCTTCGCGCGCATTCTGGAGAGCGAGGAAGAGCACGTCGACTTCCTCGAAAAGCAGTTCGACATGATCGAGCGCATGGGCATCCAGAACTACTGCCAGCTTCAAAGCAAGCCGGCGGAAGACTGATTTTAGGAAGGCGCGCGGGTTAGATGGACTTTCTCGCGCGCCTTGGCCTTTCCATTCCGCTGATACAGGCCCCGATGGCGGGCACTTCGACGCCGGCCCTTGCCGCCGAAGTCTGCAATACCAGGGCGCTCGGTTCGCTCGCCCTCGGCGCCATCGGACCGGATGAAGCCCGCAGGCAGATCGCCGATCTGCGCAGCCGCACCGACCGGCCTTTCAATCTCAACCTCTTCGTTCACGAGACGCCGCAGGCCGATCCTGTGGGCGAACAGGCATGGCTCGATGCCCTCGCCCCGCTGTTTCGCGGATATGGCGCAGAACCACCCACCGCGCTGGAAACGATCTACGACAGCTTCGCAGGCAACGCAGCCATGCTGGACGTCGTGCTGGAGGCCAAGCCCGCCGTCGTCAGCTTCCACTTCGGCTTGCCCGAAGCCGATGCCATCGCCGCGCTCAAAACAGGCGGTTGCCTGCTGCTCGGCAGCGTCACCAGTCTTGCCGAAGCGGAACTCTCGCTGGCGGCGGGTGTCGACGTGCTGGTCGCGCAAGGGTGGGAGGCCGGCGGCCACCGCGGCATGTTCGATCCCGATGCGCGAGACGACCGGCTTGGCACGTTCGCACTGACGCGGCTGCTGGCCCGCTGGGGCAAGCTGCCGGTGATCGCGGCGGGCGGCATCATGGACGGTGCCGGCATTCGCGCCGCGCTGAACCTTGGCGCGGTGGCCGCGCAGCTTGGCACTGCCTTCATCGCCTGTACGGAATCGAACGCCGATGCCGGTTATCGCGCCCTGCTCGCCAGCGACGCGGCACTCCATACGACGATGACGCGCGCCATTTCGGGCCGCCCTGCCCGCTGCCTTGCAAATCGCTATACGGAGTTCGGCGAACGCAGCGACATCCCGCCGGTCCCCGCCTATCCGCGCACGTATCTGGCCGGAAAGGCGCTCAACGCCGCGGCCAAGGCCAAGGGCGAGCCGCTCTACGGCGCGCAATGGGCGGGACAGGGTGCGCCGCTGTCCCGGCCGATGCCGGCGGCGGAACTGGTCGCCCAGTTCGCCGCCGAACTTTCGCTTACTTAGCGTCCGCCGCCGGAGCCGTCTTGTCGGTCCGGTACTTGTCGAACCACGCCAGAATCGCCGAAGCCTTGGCCGCCGACTGCGAAGGCCGCGCGGCGATACCGCCGTGGCTCGCGCCCGGCACCTTCACCAGCGCCGTCGGCACGCCGCGGATCTGCAGCGCGGCATAGTACTGCTCCGCCTCGCTGACCGGGGTGCGATAGTCTTCCGAACCCACCACGACCATCGTTGGAGTCTTCACGTTGCCGACGATGCTCAGCGGCGAGCGGCGCCAGTATTCCATCGGGTCTTCCCACGGCTTCTTGTCGAACCAATAGCGCGAGGTGAAGGTGGTGGCGTCCATGGTCAGCGCCTCGCTGATCCAGTTGATCACCGGCTTCTGCGTGACCGCCGCCTTGAAGCGATCGGTCTTGCCGACGATCCATGCCGTCAGCACGCCGCCGCCCGAACCGCCTGTGACGAAAAGGTTGTTCGGGTCGGCCACGCCATCGGCAATCGCCGCGTCTACGGCCGCCATCAGGTCGTCGTAGTCGGTACCGGGATAGGCACGGTCGATCAGGTTGGCGAACTCCTCGCCATAGGACGTGCTGCCGCGCGGGTTGGTGTAGAGCACCGCATAGCCGTGCGCCGCGTAGAGCTGGTAATCGGTCGCGAAACCAGGGGCGTAAGCGGTGTTGGGGCCGCCATGGATTTCCAGAATCAGGGGCGCGCGCTGGCCAGCGGCAAGGCCCGGCGGGGTCACCAGCCATGCGTCGATCGCACGGCCATCGGGCGCAGTGACGGCCAGCTTGCGCACCGGGGCCATCGCCTTGGCTTCCATCCAGGTGCCGTTGAGATCGGTCAGCTTGCGGCCCGCTCCGCCGCTGCTCACCCAAAGGTCCGCCGGCCGCGCGGCTGTGCCCGAGGTATAGGCAATGCGCCCGTTGCCGGAGACCGAGAACTCGCCGCCCGAATAGGGCCGGTCATACCCCTTGCCCGGGCTCAGCCCCTCCACGGCATTGCGGATCGAACCGTCGAGGCCCACGCGCGCCACGTAAGTCTTCGCGTGATCGTCGTACTGGGCAAGCACCGTCGAATTGCCGCTCCACGCGATCGAATCGATCGAATGGTCGAACTTGCCGGTCAGCGCCTTCACGCCCGAACCGTCGATGTTCATGACGTAAAGCTCGGTGTTCTCGTAAGACCGGTTCACATCGTCATAGCCGAGATAGGCCACGCGCTTGCCGTCGGGCGAGACCAGCGGATTGGCATCCGGTCCCTTGCGCGTGGTGAGCGCCGTCAGCGAACCGCTGGCGATGTCGAGCGAATAGACCTCGGAATTGTTCGCTTCCCGCTGCCAGTCGGCATTACGATTGCCCGAAAACAGGATGCGCTTGCCGTCCGGCGTCCACGAGAGCGGGCCCTCATCGTCGAAATTGCCGAAAGTCAGCTGGCGCGGCGCACCGCCATCGGTGGAGACGAGGAACAAGTGATCGTACCCCGGCTGCGTATAGCCGCCGCCATCGGCGCGATAGGTCACGCGGTCGATCACTTCCAGCGGATCGGCCCACTTGGCGCCTTCCGGCTTGTTGGCGGGGCCGGAACCCAGCTTCATCGCCTCACCCGGAACGCGCATGGTATAGGCGATCTGGCGGCCATCGGGCGACCAGGCGATGCTGCCGGGGCTATCCGGCAGGCCGGTCACGCGCACTTTGGCGCCGCTATCCAGCCACAGCACGTAAAGCTGCGGCGCGCCGCTGCCGTCGCTGGAAACGAAGGCCAGCCGCTTGCCGTCCGGCGACCAGACCGGTGAGAAATGCGCGCCCTGCCCGGTGACCAGCGGGCGCTGCGCGCCGCTTGCCACGTCCACCAGCCAAATCGACGGCACCTGCTTATCCACCATCACGTCCGCGCTGGAGCGCACATAGGCGATACGGCTGCCGTCCGGCGAGATCTGCGGATCGGTAACGCCCGAAAGCTTGAACAGATCGTCGGCTGTAAAGGCGCGCTGCGGGCCGGCATCGTCCGCCAGGGCGGGCGCAAAGGGAACCACGGCGCAGCCGAGGGACAGAATAGCGAGGCGAAGGGCGAGAGTTGTGCGCAAGACGCGATCTCCGGTTCTTTTTATGGATGCGCGGAAAGCCGTTCGCCGCCCGCCCGATGCGGCTTGTCTTGCCCAGCCGCCAGAAAAAATCCACCCCGTACCCGATCCGGGCTGGCGCAATATGAAATCGTGCTAAGACAGGATCATGGAGAGTCCACGTCCGCAGCCCCCCTATCGCCTCGAAGACTATGGCTTCGCATTTCTGGTCATCATCGTATCGGTCGCCTTCGCATGGCTGCTGATGCCCTATTTCGGCGCCGTGCTCTGGGGCGTGGTCGCCGCGATCCTGTTCGAGCCACTGACCTTCCGCTTTTCGCAGAAGATGGGCGGGCGGCCCAACACTGCCGCCGGGCTGATGCTGCTGATGCTGCTGGCCCTGTTCATCATTCCCGCCATCCTGCTGGGCATCAGCCTGGTGCAGGAAGTGAGCGCGATCTACGAGAAGATCTCCACCGGCCAGCTGGATGTCGGCCACACGATCGCAAAACTACGCGCGGCCCTGCCCGATTCGGTGGAAGGACTGGTGGACCGGTACGGACTGGCCGACTTCGAATCGCTGCGCCGCCAGTTCGGCGCAGGAATCGCCAGCGGTTTGCAGGGGCTGGCGACGCGTCTGGTCTCCGCCGGTCAGGGCGCGCTGAGCTTCCTCGCCGCATTGGGCGTGATGCTCTACCTCACGTTCTTCCTGCTCCGCGACGGGCGCCGTTACGGTGAACTGATCCGTGAATCGCTGCCGCTGCGCCCGCACCTGCGCGACCGGCTGATTACCAACTTCCTCGTCGTCGTGCGCGCAACGATGAAGGGCACAGTGGTCGTTGCCATCCTGCAGGGCCTCGTCGGCGGGGTCATCTTCTCGCTGCTGGGCATTCCCGGATCGCTGCTCTGGGGCGTGCTGATGGGCTTCTTCTCGCTGCTGCCGGCAGTGGGAACCGGCCTCGTCTGGGTGCCGATGGCGCTGTACCTGCTGGCGACGGGCCATGTCTGGCAGGGTTCCATCCTCGCCTTCTGCGGCATGTTCGTGATCGGCATGATCGACAACCTGCTGCGCCCGATCCTGGTCGGCCGCGATACCCGCATGCCAGACTTCGTGGTGCTGATCGCCACGCTCGCCGGCCTGCAGATCTTCGGCCTCAACGGCTTTATCGTGGGCCCGGTGATCGCCGCGCTGTTCATCTCGGTCTGGAACCTGATGCGCGAGATGCGCAGCGCAGACGGCATGATCGAGCCCGACGCCATCGAACTGGAAGACGAAGCCGCCGAGCAGCGCGGTGCCAGCGCCGAAACGGCAGCGCACCCCTCGTAAGCCACGGCTCCCCGCTCCCACGAAAAAGCCCGCTCCCGCACAATGCGGAAGCGGGCTTTTTCATGTCTGAGGCAATTGGCGCCTACTTGTTTGCGAAGGGGTTCTTCGCACTTCGCAGGTTCAGGCGGATCGGCACCGCGTCAAAGCCCAGTTCGCGGCGGATGCCGTTGACCAGGTAGCGCTTGTAGCTTTCCGGCAGCAGGTCCAGTCGCGTGCCGAACAGTACGAAGCCCGGCGGGCGGGTCTTGGCCTGGGTGATGTAGCGCAGCTTGATGCGCTTACCGCCCGGCGCCGGCGGCGGATTGGCCGACAACGCATCGTCGAACCAGCGGTTGAGCGCGGCAGTCGGCACGCGGCGCGTCCATGCCTCGCGGATCGAGAAGGCGGCGGCGATCAGTTCGTCCAGCCCCTTGCCGGTGCGTGCCGAAACCGCCAGCAGCGGCACGCCGCGGACCTGGGCCAGACCATCGTCCAGCGCGCCGCGAATGCCCTGGAACAGCTTCGAAGCGTCCTCGGCCACGTCCCACTTGTTGATCGCGATCATCAGTGCGCGACCTTCTTCCAGCACCTTTGAGGCGATGGTGAGGTCCTGATGCTCCAGCCCGCGCGTTGCATCGAGCAGCAGCACGACCACTTCGGCAAAGTCGATCGCATGGCGCGCGTCGGCCACGGCCATGCGTTCCAGCTTTTCGGTCACGTTGGCGCGCTTGCGCATGCCGGCGGTATCGATCAGGCGAACCGGGCGGACTTCGTCCGTCTTGGGATCGGTCCATTCCCAGTCGATCGCGATCGAATCGCGGGTAATGCCCGCTTCCGGCCCGGTCAGCAGGCGGTCCTGCCCCAGGATCTTGTTGATCAGGGTGGACTTGCCCGCGTTCGGACGGCCGACGATGGCCAGCTTGAGCGGCGCGCGCAGCAGCGCTTCCTCGTCCAGCTCTTCGAACTCTTCCTCTTCAGGCTGGAGCGGTTCCAGATGCGGTAGCAGGGCCTCGAACAAGTCGGCCATGCCCTCGCCATGCTCGGCGGAGATGCCAACCGGATCGCCAAGGCCCAGCGAATAGGCTTCGAGCAGACCACCCTCGCCCGCGCGGCCTTCAGCCTTGTTTGCCAGCAGGATTACCGGCACCGGCGAGGCGCGCAGCCAGTTGCCGATTTCCTCGTCCAGCGGGGTCAAGCCGGCACGCGCGTCGACCACAAACAGCGCAACGTCGGCGGTTTCCAGCGAAGCCTCGGTCTGCTGGCGCATACGGCCGGGCAGCGTCTCCGCTTCGTCGTCCTCCCAGCCGGCAGTGTCGACGATCTGGAACTTGAGCCCCAGCAGTTCGGCATCGCCGAAGCGACGGTCACGCGTGACGCCCGGCTGATCGTCGACAAGCGCAAGCTTTTTGCCGACGAGCCGATTGAACAGCGTGGACTTGCCAACGTTGGGTCGGCCGATGATGATCACCTGGGGAAGCATATAAGAACTCGATAAAGGATTCGCGCCGATAGGGGAATTTGCCGCAAATGGAAATGACCCTGCAAAAAGACACGGTTTTCTGCGGTTTCGGCGCTCAAATAGTTACCGCGCCATTAACCACATAATTCAGGAAGCCCCTAACCCTGCCCGCCGAACATGGCAAACATGAAGGGTTACCGCAGATTCATCATGTTGGGCCTCGCACTTGCGGCGGCGGCACCAGCCATCAATCCGGTCGCTGCCAGCGCCGCCATCGACGATACCATGGCCGGTGTCGACGGCGGATCGGACGCCGCCAAAGGCCCGGATTATCTGGAATGCGTGCCCTATGCACGCCAGCTTTCGGGCATCCGCATCTTCGGCGATGCCCATACTTGGTGGCAGCAAGCGCATGGACGCTATGCCACCGGCCACACGCCGCGCGTCGGCGCAGTCATGGCGATGCAACCTTACGCCAATTCCGAATTGGGCCATGTGGCCACGGTCAGCAAAGTCGTCGATTCGCGCACGATCCTGGTCAGCCATTCCAACTGGTCCCCGATCAATGGCCGCCGCGGCCAGATCGAGAAGAACGTGACCGTGCTGGACGTCTCGCCCGAGAACGACTGGAGCGAAGTGCGCGTGTGGTACGCACCGATCCATAACCTGGGCACCACGCACTGGCCAGTTTCCGGCTTCATTTATAATGCGAAGCCCGGCGCGATGAAGGATCTGGGCAGTGCCCGGCTCGACGCCATCGCGGAACCCGACGAATCGCCCGCCCTCACGCCGCAGGCAAAGAAAAAGGGCCGCCGAAGCGACCCTATCGGCGCCATCATCGCAGGCACCTACTGATAGCAATCGGGCCGCATCACGCGGCCCGATCCATATTCAGAGTCCGTTTGGAAAATGCCCGGATGGGCATTTTCGTAGCGGCACCGGCCCACTCCCCCTCCCGACCGCCCATCAGGATACACTCGTGGGCGGTCGGGTGGGGGAGTGGGCCGGTGCCGCGAAATTCGCCTTCAGCGAATTTCCAAACAAACTCTCAGAGCTTGGCGACCGGCGCGTCCTCGCCCAAATCCTCGTACCAGGCTTCGACCGGGCCGGCGAGCTTCACCGTCAGCGGATTGCCCTTGCGATCCAGCGTCTTGCCGGCCTGCACGCGCACCCAACCTTCGGAAATGCAATATTCCTCGACATTGGTGCGCACGGTACCCTTGAAGCGGATGCCAACGCCGCGCTTCAGCTTTTCCTCATCGAAGAACGGGCTCTTCGGGTTGATGGCAAGGTGGTCGGGCGGCACGTCTGCGCCGGTCTTGGTCTCTTCGGTCATGCCTCGCGATTTAATTGCAGATGCACGCTTGTCAATTCGATCCGACTCATCTAGAGGCGCGCTTCCGCAGCGGACATGGTCCAGCCGGCGGGCGCGTAGCTCAGTGGTAGAGCACACCCTTCACACGGGTGGGGTCGCAGGTTCAATCCCTGCCGCGCCCACCATTCCTTTCCCGGAATGGTAATCTCCAAACACCCCAAACATCGATGGCTTCTGCAGGCTTCCGCCGCAGCGACCCGTGCCGCCGCGACGGAATGAAGCGTCAGACGCGTCCGCTCACCAGCATCGGCCGGAAACCGCCCTGCGTCGGCGTCATGCGAAAACGATCCGCCTCCGCCGCCAGCGTGGCCACTTCGGACGTCAGATTGCGCGCCGCCGCCGAAGTCTGCTCCACCATCGCCGCGTTCTGCTGCGTCGAATGGTCCATCGCGCTGACGGCGGCGTTGATCTCTCCAATCGCGGCGGCCTGAGCGTCGTTGTCAGAGGCGATCAGCCCGGCTAGCCGTGTGACTTCCTCGCCCGAAACTGAGATCACGCCGAAAGCGGAATCGACCTTGTGCACGGCCTCCACGGCGGCCTCGATATCCGTCTGCGTCACGCCGAGTTGATCGCGCGCCCGCTTCGATTCCTCTTCGGCACGCATGGCCAGTGCCGAAACCAGATCGGCCACCACCGCAAAACCGCGCCCGGCATCGCCGGCGCGTCCGGCCTCCACCGCCGCGTTCATCGCCAGCACGCGCGTCTGGAAGGCGATCTTGTCCAGCCCCTCGATCACTGCGTCGATGCCCTTGGCGCTTTCGCTTACGCGGTTCATCGCCTCAACCGCGGCATCGGTGCGCGAGCGCCCCTCATGCACCGCATCCATCGCCTGCCCCGATGTCGCGACCGAACGCGTCGCCGCCTCCGCCGTCGCCTTAAGCCGATGATCGATCTGCTGAATCGCGGCAGCCGTCTGTTCCAGGCTGGCGGCATTGGCCTCCGTCCGCCGGGCAAGATCTTCCGAAGCCTGCGCAATCTCGCGCGAGCCGACAAGGCTGTTCTGCGTGCCTGACTTCACCGAACCCAGCAGCCCGCGCAGACTTCCCAGCGCTTCGTTGAAGCTATCCTTCAGCGCCGCATATTCGCCGGGATAGTCCTCGACGATGTCCGCCGTCAGGTCGCCATCGGAAAGACGGCGGAAGTTCACCGCCATGCCCTGCACCACTTGGGCATTGCGCTGCGCCTCGTCGCTCTTGGCGATCTCTGCCTGCGCGGTTTCGCGGAACTGGAACATCGCCTGCGTCATTCGCCCCACACAGTCGCGGAAATGCGTGAACTCGATCGGACTGTCGAGATCGCCTGCGGCAAGCCCCTCCATCCGCACGACGGTGGCAACGTAAGGCCCGGCAATCGCCTCGCGATAGGCGATACCCAAAACCGCCGCTACGAAAGTGGCTGCAACCACGGCCCAGCCCGCCATTCCGTCTGCCAGGTATAGCCCGGCCAGCCCGCTTGCCAAAGTCAGCGCCGCCATACTGCCAAATGAAATCAGCAATTTAAGCCGAATAGGCGCGTTCGCCCTGAACCACTCCATAGCTTTTACCCCAATCCCGCCCGCGCAAGTCGGAACCGTTCCGGCTTTTTGCGGACCCCAAGGGTTTTATAGGCGGCGTTCCCGACCTTCGATTGCGAAGAATTATCAACAGCGGTGTCGCAAGGGCAGCTTGCGGAAATTTAATGGTATTTTCCTGCTTAACAGGAAGCACTCTTCATATTCGTGGATATTCTTCGGGTTCGAATTCTCGTTCGGAGACGCTCTACGAGCGGGTCGAAGGTCAAAGTCAATAAACGGCCAAAAGCGATCGAGACTATCAAGGTGATGAGGCAAAGGGTCAGTCGCTGCCACAAATGCGCCCCTTGCCAGCCCAACGACCATGCAATGACCAACCCGACAATCCAGTGGGAAATATAGATTGGATACGACAAGTCCCCGAGGCGCTTGTCCAATGCGCGCGGAACGGGGTTCCAATCCGACACGGCCAAAGGCGTAACGATCAGGAGCGCGATCGGGCCGGTCACGATCAGAGCGATCGCATCGCAAACGCTCGGTCCCCACAGGGCTCTCGCGGCAAAACGCGATCCAATGACGGCTGCAAATGCCACAATCGCGCACCATGCCAGTTTCGGTGCATGCCCGGTGATACGGGCGCCGACCCCCTCCCGGTAATGATAGGCAAGCGCGCCAAGGCTGAACGGCAGACTGCCACCGGGAATGGCAAGGTAGGAAAACAAGCCCAGGTCACCGGCAAGTATTGCGACCATGCTGTAGGCGAGCGACAGGCCAAACCATACGAGCGTGATTTGCCGATTGCGGGAGATTCCCAGGCTGATGAGCAGGTAAAATACCAGTTCCGTCGTGATGGCCCAGGTCGCAGGCGCCAGCCTCGGCGAAATGCTGCTGGGTACGATGGCCGGATATATCATCGTCAGGTTCTCCAGCCATTGGCCGGTGGTAGCCGGAATCGCCATCTCCGGCTTGAACGCGATGCGAAAACCGTCGGGCACCAGGGCAAGCAGGCTCACCGAAAAGGCAAGCACGAGCAGATAGGACGGATACAGCCTGAGCGCCCTGTTGCACCAGAACCGGGCGAAACCCTCCAGGCCGTATCCGTAGCTGCGCTGCATGACGAAAGTCATGAGATAGCCCGAAATGACGAAAAAGCCGACAACGGCATTGTCTCCGCCGAACGGGAAGCGACCAATGTGCTGAAGCAGGACGGCGATGGCGAGGATCAGTCGAAGCGTTCCCATGGCCGGGATCGTTTCGCAATTGCGACATGGCGCCAACGGCAAATACGTCCGTTTCGGCCCGGGTTGGAACGGTGCGGACACTTTGCCCGCCATGCGCAAAGACTGTGGGTGCATCGAAGATCGGCGGCACAAAGCGCGCCGCCCAATCTTGCGCCTGCGGGCAGGAGGCGGCATAGCCCCGGCCCATGCACGATATCCGCCTGATCCGCGAGAATCCCGAAGGATTCGACGCCGGCCTCGCCCGCCGTGGGGTTGCCCCCGTGGCCGCTGACATCCTCGCGCTTGACGAGCAGCGCCGCTCGGTCGCGACGCACATGCAGGAGGGGCAGAATCGTCGCAACGAGGCCTCGAAGGCGATCGGCAAGGCCATGGGCCAGGGCGATACCGCCACGGCCGAAGCGCTGAAGGCCGAAGTGGCCCAGTTGAAGGACACCCTCCCCGCGCTAGAAGCCGAGGAGAAGGAGCTTTCCGCGCAGCTGCAGAGCGTGCTGGCCGGCCTGCCGAACATCCCGGTTGCCGAAGTGCCCGATGGCGCGGACGAGACCGAGAATCTTGAAGTTGCCAAGTGGGGCACCCCCGGCACTTTCGCGTTCACGCCCAAGGAACATGCGGACCTCGGCCCGGCGCTCGGCCTCGATTTCGAAACCGGCGCAAAGCTTTCCGGCGCACGCTTCACCTTCCTGAAGGGGCAGATGGCGCGCCTGCACCGTGCGCTGGCGCAGTTCATGCTGGACACCCAGACCGCCACCAACGGCTACATGGAATGCATCGTGCCGCTGCTGGTGAAGGACGAGGCCGTGTTCGGCACCGGCCAGCTTCCCAAGTTCGCGGAGGACCTGTTCAAGACCACCGACGGCCGCTGGCTGATCCCCACCGCCGAAGTCTCGCTGACCAACGCGGTGCAGGATGAGATCGTCGATCTTGAGGCCCTGCCCCTGCGCATGACCGCGCTCACGCCCTGCTTCCGCTCCGAGGCAGGCTCCGCAGGCCGAGATACGCGCGGGTTCATCCGCCAGCACCAGTTCGAGAAGGTGGAACTCGTCACCGTCTGCCAGCCCGACCAGTCGGAAGCCGAGCACGAGAAGATGGTCGCCGCTGCCGAATCGATCCTGCAGGCGCTGGAACTGCCTTATCGCAAGGTGCTGCTCTGCTCCGGCGACATGGGCTTCACCGCGAACAAGACGTTCGATCTGGAAGTCTGGCTGCCCGGCCAGGGCGCCTATCGCGAGATCAGCTCGGTCTCGAACTGCGGCGATTTCCAGGCCCGCCGCATGAACGCGCGCTTCAAGCCGGAAGGTTCGAAGAAGACCGAGTTCCTGCACACCCTCAACGGCTCCGGCCTCGCGGTCGGCCGCACGCTCGTCGCCGTGTTGGAGAACTACCAGCAGGAAGACGGCTCGGTTCTGGTGCCCGAAGCGCTGAAGCCGTGGATGGGCGGGATCGAGAAGCTGGAGCCCTGCTTCTGATTGAGTTCCGAGGGGGCTTCGACAAGCTCAGCCTGAGCGGGTTTGGGAAGATATTCATCCAATCCCACTCCGTCTGAGCCCCCCTTCCGCTCATCCTGAACTTGTCGAAGGATGGATGGGCCCCCTCCGCTCATCCTGAGCCTGTCGAAGGATGAATGGGCCAACGCCCGGCCAAGTTAGAGAGACATCATGCGCATCCTCCTCACCAACGACGACGGCATCAACGCCCCCGGCCTCTACGTCCTTGAAAAGATCGCCGCCCAGCTTTCGGACGACATCTGGATCTGCGCGCCGAGCGAAGAACAGTCGGGCGCCGGCCACTCGCTCACGCTGGGCCGTCCGGTGCGGATGCGCGAACATGCGCCCAAGCGCTTCTCGGTCACGGGTACACCGACCGATTCGGTGACGCTTGGCCTCAAAAAGGCCCTGCCCGGCCCGCCCGACCTGATCCTGTCCGGCGTCAATCGCGGCGCCAATCTGGGCGATGATGTGACCTATTCCGGCACCGTCTCCGCAGCGATGGAAGGGGCAATGGCCGGCATCCCCTCGATCGCGCTGAGCCAGGTCTACGCCGGCGAAGGCCACGGCAACAACGTCAGCTTCTCCGCCGCAGAGGAATGGGGCGCCAAAGTGCTGCGCCCGCTGCTGGACGTTCCGTTCGCGCCGCGCACGCTGATCAATGTGAACTTCCCTCCGGTGGCCGCCGCCGACGTGAAGGGTATCCGCGTGGTCCGTCAGGGCTTTCACGATTATGCGCGCGGTTCGGTCGTCGAAGGCATGGACCCGCGCGGGTTCCCGTACTTCTGGTTCGGCCTGCACGGCATCGAGCACACGCCCGGCCACAACACCGATCTGGAAGCGATTGCCGAGGGCTATATTTCGGTAACGCCGCTGCAATTGGACCTGACCCACGACGCCTCGCTGGCGCAGATCGCGAGCCGCTACTCGGCATGATCCGCCACGCGTTTCTCCCGATTGCCGCGCTCGCGCTAGCCGGCGCGCCCGCGCTTGCCGCCACGGGGGCCGAAAAGGTCCACGTCGTCGGGCAGGGAGAGACGCTGAACGGCATCGCCAATCGCGCCGGCGTATCGGCCACCGCGATCGCCAAGGCCAATGGGCTGAAAGCGCCTTATGTGGTCAAGGCCGGGCAGAAGCTGACGATCCCCCGCAGCTCTTCGGCCAAACCTCCCGCTTCGGCCAAACCTGCCGCCACACCCACGCCCACCGCAACGCCCACGCCCGAAGCGCGCACCGCCGCGCGCGCACAGACTGTGGCGCGCAGGGCTGCGGCCGCCTCTGCCGAGACCGAGGAAATCCATGAGGTCGAACCCGGCGAAACACTGGGCGGCATCGCCCAGCGCGCCGGCGTCGCCCGCGTACTGCTCATCGAAGCAAACGCGCTGCAGCCACCCTATGCGGTTCGCACCGGCCAGCAGCTCAAGATCCCGCGCACGCGGCGCCACACGGTGAAGGCGGGCGACACCGGCTTCTCGCTTTCGCTGAAATATGCCGTGCCGTGGGATCAGATCGCGCTTGCCAACGGGCTCGATCCCGCAGCGCCGGTCAAGCCCGGCCAGTCGCTGCTGATCCCGACTCTGGTCGATGCGAAGGCCGCGCCGGTCGCAGCCTCCGCGCCGGTGCCTGCATCTAGTGCAAAAACCACCGCCGCCCGCTTCCTCTGGCCTGTGTCCGGGCCGCTCCGCCGCAAGTTCGCCGCCGGGGCCGATCCGCATGACGGCATCGACATCAAGGCACCCGAAGGCACAATGGTCCGTGCCGCCGCCGCTGGCACCGTCAAGTTCGCCGGACCGGAAAAGCAGCAATTCGGCAACCTCGTCGTCCTCGATCACGGCGACGGATGGTTCACCGCCTATGGGTTCCTCAGCCGCGTCACCGTGAAGCAGGGCGCGAAAGTGGCCGCCGGCGAACGCGTGGGGCTGGTGGGCGACACCGGCCTTGCCAAGGGTGACGAGCTCCACTTCGAAGTGCGCCGCGACGGCAAGCCCGTAGACCCGCTGGACGAGTTGCCCAAGGCCCCGTAAGTTACGGGGGCATGTCGAAAAAGCGCCCTGCCCGTGCGGTGTTCAGGCCGCTGCGCCGCTCGCTGGCGGTTCCCGTCTGGGCCGATGTCGCCATGCGCCTCGGCGGCGCGTTCCTGCTGATCTTCATCGTCATCATGGTCCACTGGACCGACCGTGCGGGTCTGAACGACACGCATGATGGGCAGGTCAGCTTTCTGGACGTCGTCTACTTCACGATGATCTCCATCACCACCACCGGCTTCGGCGACATCGCCCCGGTCAGCGACCGGGCGCGGCTGATCGAGGCCATACTGGTCACGCCGATCCGGCTGGCGGTGATCACCATCTTCGTGGGCACCGCCTATAACTTCATCATCAAGCGAAGCTGGGAGACCTGGCGCATGAAGCACATCCAGGAAAGGCTGGAGGGCCATATCGTCGTTCTCGGCTTCGGGGTCAGCGGTTCGGAAGCGGTCAAGGAATTGGTCGAGCGCGGCACCGATCCCGCGCGGATCGTGGTCGTCGATCCCGCCCAAGCCCGGCTTTCGTTTGCAGAGAACATGGGCTGCAATGTCCTGCAGGGTGACGCCACGCGGGACGAGATCCAGAACGCCGTGCGCGTCAGCACCGCCAGCACCGTGCTGGTGTCCGCCGGGCGGGACGATACTTCGGTGCTGATCGTGCTGACCACGCGCCATCTTGCGCCGGAGGTGCCGATCACCGTCGTCATCCGCGCCGACGATAACGAGTTGCTCGCCCGGCAGGCCGGGGCCAACAACGTGATCAACCCGGTACGCTTCACCGGCCTGCTGCTGGCGGGATCGGCCGAGGGGCAGCATGTGGCCGAATACCTGTCGGACCTCGCCTCGGTCGCAGGGCGGGTGCAACTGGTGGAGCGGCCGGTCGAGCCATCCGAAATCGGCCAGCCGCTGGACCGCCTTGCCACCGGCGGACGCGGCCTCAGAGTCTATCGCGGGGATCGCTGCATCGGCTTCTGGGAAGACGACGCCAAGGTCCTGCAGGCCGGCGACATCGTGGTCGAGATCGCGCCCACCAAGGCGTCCGACGAAGAGCCCTCAGGCTAACGCCGTCAGGCCCGAATCGATCAAGCGAGCACCCAGAACACCAGCCCCATCGCCAGATAGGCCACCAGCCAGAACGCGCAGTCGACCACGCGCTTCAGCGGCTCGGTGCCCTGGCGCAAATGCGTAAGCCAGACAGAGGGGATCACGAAGGCAATGGCGACGCCGCCGGTCTGCATGAAATAGAGCCACGGCTTCACCGCCAGCGTCGCTTCACCGATGCGCGCGAAGTTGTGGCCGAGCATGATCGAGGAAATCAGCATCACCAGCCCGACAACGCCGTAATTCGCCGTGCGCTTGGAATTGCCCGGAAACAGCTGCCGACCGGTGCGGAACATCGGCCCGTGCCACACGATCCCCACGGCGATCGCCAGTGCCGCAGCAAGGAACACCGCCAGCCAGTTCACGGGACCCATTGCAAACCCTTTCGTCCATAAAGCACGAGCACAACCCGCACCCGCCGCACCCTGAAGGTACCGGCCTAGTGGTACAGCGGAACTCTCGCAAGCGATCCGCGCAGCAGAGCCGCCCGCGCGCGAATCTCCTCTGACGGCTTTTGGACGAAAACACCCGCCACACCGCGTTGTGACGGCCGCGTTCACGATTTTCCGCAACCCACGCTCGTTCGCAGCGGGGCCGCCTGCGAGGCGCAATTTCCATGACTTGCGCCCTGCCTCGGCACCGCTGCGGCAGGCCGACTCGCCCGGATTCCATTCAATCCGTGACTCCGGGGCGCAATCGGAGTATCGGGCGCGCCATTCCTATGGCTATTGAAATCCCCTCCCCGCCCAAGGTCGGCATGGTCAGCCTCGGCTGTCCCAAGGCGCTTGTCGACTCCGAACGCATCCTCACCCGCCTGCGCGCCGATGGCTACACGATGAGCCCGGACTATGCCGGCGCCGATGTCGTGCTCGTCAACACTTGCGGTTTCCTCGATTCCGCGAAGGAAGAGAGCTTGGCCGCAATCGGTGAAGCCATTGCCGAAAACGGCCGCGTGATCGTCACCGGTTGCATGGGCAATGAAGCCGACGTGATCCGCGCCCGCTTCCCGGACGTGCTGGCCGTTACCGGCGCGCATCAGTACGAAGCCGTGGTAGAGGCCGTGCACGACGCCGCCCCGCCGGAGCTTTCGCCCTACGTCGACTTGATCCCACAGATCTACGACGAAGCCGGCGTGAAGCTGACGCCGCGCCACTACAGCTATCTGAAGATCTCGGAAGGCTGCAACCACGCGTGCTCGTTCTGCATCATCCCCAGCCTGCGCGGGAAGCTGGCCAGCCGCCGCATCGACGCCGTGCTGCGCGAGGCGGAAAAGCTGGTGCAGGCCGGAACGCGCGAGCTGCTGGTCATCAGCCAGGACACGTCTGCCTATGGCGTGGACGTGCGGCACGAGACGCGCACGTGGAAGGACCATGAAGTCCGCACCCACATGACCGACCTTGCCCGCGAGCTGGGTCAATTGAAGGATGCGCAAGGCCGCGCGCCGTGGGTGCGCCTGCACTACGTCTATCCCTATCCCCATGTCGACGCGGTGATCCCGCTGATGGCGGAAGGCCTGCTGACGCCGTACCTGGACATTCCGTTCCAGCACGCCGCGCCGTCGGTGCTGAAGTCGATGAAGCGTCCGGCCAATGAAGCCAAGGTGCTGGAACGCCTGCACAAGTGGCGCGAAATCTGCCCGGATATCGCGATCCGCTCCAGCTTCGTGGTCGGCTTCCCCGGCGAGACCGAGGAAGACTTCCAGTACCTGCTGGATTGGCTCGACGAAGCCCAGCTCGACCGCGTCGGCGCGTTCCGTTTCGAACCCGTAGAGGGTGCTTCCGCCAACAACCTGCCGAATCCGGTTCCGGAAGAGGTGAAGGAAGAACGGTACGCGCGGATCATGGAAAAGACCGCCGCGATCAGCGCCGCCAAGCTTCAGGCCAAGGTCGGCCGCGTGATCCCTGTGATCATCGACGAAGTGGGCGAGCCGGACGAGGACGGCGAAATCGGTGCAACCGCCCGCTCGCAAGCGGACGCGCCCGAGATCGACGGCAATGTCTTCCTGCGCAACGTGGGCGACGTGCAAGTCGGTGATATCGTTGACGTTCTTGTAGAGGACGCGGACGAACACGACCTTTACGGGGCATTGACCCAGGGCTGATCCCTATCGGTTCTGCGCCTTATAGTTGCAAGTCTTGCAATCATTGGCGATTTTTTCGCGTTTGCGAAGAATCCGCCCGGCAAGCATATAGAGCGGGCCTTTCAGGCATCCTCTCCCAAAAACTTTCTAAAGGGGCTGGTCTTCGGACCGGCCCTTCTTTTTTGCCTGCTTTGCGCGGGAGGCTCGTTCGATCGAGTGCGGATGGTAGCGCATGACAATGGTGGCTGCGACATTGCCCTCATCGCCGGGTGCCCCCTCAGCATCACGACCTGACCAGCTAACGGGCCCACGCACCTCTTCAAATTCGTCGCCCCCGCGAAGGCGGGGGTCCCGCTTCCTTCCTGCGAGGTGCGGGCAAAGAAAAAGCGGGATCCCCGCCTTCGCGGGGATGATGAGTTGGGCAGGCGTTCCGACGAAAACTGCGGCGAATTAGACGGTTCGGCCCGCCCTCAAACCCAACCGAACATCGTTCAAATGCAATACTCACAAACCTGAACGACGCATTTCCGCGAGTTCACCGACCCGCCTAGTTGCACGTCTTGCAACCATACTCCAGTTTTTCGCGTTTGCGGAGAATCAGTCCAGCGAGCATATGGAGCAGGCCTTTCAGGCATCCTCTCCCAAAAACTTTCCAAGGGGCTGGTCTTCGGACCGGCCCTTCTTTTTTGCCCTCAGCCCGTCCGACTGTCGGGAAGGCTCTTAAGAGCCATCCATCAAGACATGTCGATCGCAGCAGCGACATCGGGATATGGCTTCGCGCTTACTGATAGCGCCACCACTTCGGCGCGTGCTGCCAGCAACACCCCTTCACACGCCCGAAACCCACCGAAACCCGCAAAAACGGCCAGGAAATGCAAATGCATCAAGCCGCACTCACGCAAATCCGCCACTTCGCCCCTGCGATGGGTTGCGCGACGCGCAACCATGCTCCATTTTTTCGCATTTGCAGCAAAACCTGTCTGGCAGCATAAGGATCGGGCCTTTCAGGCATCCTCTCCCAAAACTTTCACGGGCTGGTCTTCGGATCGGCCCTTTCTTTTTGCCCGGCTTCCGCGCGGTGCCGGCATTGAGTTTGCCGGGCTTGCCTGTAGCGTCGCGCCATGAATCGCACCGCTCTTACCCGCCTGCTGACTGCCGGCGCCTTCATCCTCTCCCCGGCCACTCTCGCCGCCGCCCCCGCGTCGCAGCCAGCGCCCGCCGCTGCTTCGACGAGCGCCGCGCTTACGCCCGCGCAGGAAAAGGCCATCGACGAGGCCGTGACCAAAGCTCTCGCCCATAGCGGCGTGCCTTCGGCGCAAGTCGCCATCGCGCGCGGCGGCCAAATCGTGCTGGCCAGGGCTTGGGGCAAGGCGGCAGACGGCATGCCCGCGCGGCCCGACCAGCCCTACCAGATCGCCTCCAACTCCAAGCAGTTCCTCGGCGCGCTGATCCTCAAGCTGCGCGATCAGGGCAAGCTTTCGCTGGACGACAAGGTTTCCAAGTACCTGACCGGCGTATCCGGCGGCGATGAGATCACGATCCGGCAGTTGCTCTCCCACACCTCGGGCCTGCGCGACTTCTGGCCGCAGGACTACGATTTCGTCGATATGCATACCCCGGTGAAGCCGGAGGAAATCGTCAAGCGCTGGGCCACCGCCCCGCTGGACTACAAGCCCGGCACGCGCTGGCAATATTCGAACACAGGCTATGTCGTGGCCGGCGTGATCGCGGAAAAGGCGGGCGGCGCCCCGCTGTGGCAGCAGTTCGAGCGTGAGCTGTTCCAGCCCCTCGGCCTGCATCCACTGAAGCTGGACGATACCAACAAGCCCGGTTTCCCGCAGGGCTATCACCGCTATGCGCTCGGTCCTGTGGTTGCTGCCACGCCGCCCGCCTCGGGCTGGCTCTGGGCGGCGGGTGAAATCTCGATGACCGCCTCCGACCTCGCCCGCTGGGACATCGCCCGGCTCCACCGCACCCTGCTACCCGCCGCCGACTGGGAAGAACAGGAAGCCCCGGTGATCCTCGCGGACGGCACAAACAGTTCCTACGGCCTTGGCGTGTTCACCCGCACCACCGATGGGCGCCGGATCATCAACCACGGCGGCGAATCGACCGGCTTCCTCTCGCAGGCGACGATGTATCCCGACCGCGATGTGGCCATCGTCGTGCTCACCAATGCCGATTTCGGCGCGGTGACGGGCACCGTCACCTCCGCAATTGCCGATATCGTGATGCCGCGTGACCTGCCGCTAGACAGCGGCGAGGCTCCGCGCACCGCCGATGCCCGCGCCGAACTGGAAGCGCTGGTGGCGGGCAAGTTCGAAGCCGCGCACTTCACTGCCCACGCGCTGGACTACTTCTCGGCCGCCGTGCGCAAGGATTACCGCGAGAGCCTGACGCCGCTAGGCCCGCTCACCGCTTTCGAACCGGCAGGCAAGCCGAAGCTGCGCGGCGGTTTCGTCAACCGCACTTTCACCGCCACCTTCGGCAACCGCAAGCTGGCGGTCTCGACTTACGCCGATCCCGGCGCGAAGGGCGCCTGGGAGCAGTTCATCGTAATGCCTTCTGACGATTGACGGCAGAAACGCCGTCGGGCTGACGATTGACGGCTTGGACGGGTGGCGGTGTCCCGTCGGGTCGGCTAGCCAATGCGGCATGGTCGATTCGTCGCGTATCTACACCGCCGCCCTCGTCGTCATCGGTGACGAGATTCTCTCGGGCCGAACCCACGACAAGAACATTGCCCAGGTCGCGACCTGGTTGCAGGTGCAGGGCATCCGCCTGAAGGAAGTACGCGTGGTGGCGGACGATACGCCCGCCATCGTCGAAGCGGTGAACCTGCTGCGCGCACGCAACGACTATCTGTTCACCACCGGCGGCATCGGCCCGACGCACGACGACATCACCGTGGACGCCATTGCCGAGGCACTGGGCGTTCCCGTGATCGTCCACCCCGAAGCGCGGGCGATCCTGGAGACTTATTACGAGACGCGCGGCGGCCTGACCGATGCGCGCCTGCGTATGGCGCGCACGCCCGACGGTGCCAGCCTGATCCCCAACCGCTACACCGGCGCGCCGGGCATCCGTTATGACAACGTGTTCATCATGGCGGGCGTGCCCAGCATCACCGCCGGCATGCTCGACGCACTGACCGGCACGCTGGACGGCGGCGCGCCGCTACTTTCCGAAACGGTCGGCTGCTGGGTCGGTGAAAGCGAAGTGGCGGACTTGCTGCGCGAGACGGAGAAGGCTTTCGAAGGCTGCCAGATCGGCTCCTATCCCTTCTGGGGCGAAGGCCGCACCGGCGCCAATTTCGTGATCCGCTCGGTCGATGCCGACCAGCTTGCCGCCTGCACTCGCACGCTGGTCGATGGATTGGCCGCGCTGGGCAAGGCGGCCGTGCCGGGTGGGATTTAGCTTTATCTCCCTCGCCCCGATCTTCCTTGCCGGCTCCGCGCCGCAAGAGGCCGAATTCGAACGCCTGCTCGCCCGCAACGACAGCGCCACCGCCGCACTGGGCGAGTGGTGCGCGACGCATCGCAGTGCCGACGCCCCGGTGGTCACCGCCAGGCCGGTGACGGGCGAGGACGCCGCCCTTCCCTCCGACGCGCGCGCGCTGCTGGAAGTCTCCGGCGATCAACCGCTCGGCTATCGCCATGTCCGCCTTACCTGCGACGGCGTGACGCTGTCCGAAGCGCATAACTGGTTCGTGCCGGCGCGGCTGACCGATACGATGAACGCGATGCTGGCCGATACCGACACCCCGTTCGGCAAAGTCGTCGCGCCCCTGCATTTCACCCGCGAGCGGCTCGAATCGCGGCATGGCCGGCTTGAAGGCTGCCCGCCCGGCACGTTCCTGACGCACCGGGCGCTGCTGCGTTTGCCCGACGGAAAGCCGATCAGCCTCGTCGTCGAATGCTACCAGCGCGAGGCGCTGGAGAAGTAGTTTAGGCTGCTACCGTCTCGGTCCCGGCGATCGAGGTGCGGTGCATCATGCGGCCGGTCGACTTGTCGTAGGGGATCGCGCGGTGCATCGCACCGGTGTTATCCCAGATCACGAAGTCGCCCTTGGTCCACTTGTGCCGCAGCGAGAATGCCGGCTGTGCCGCCCATTCCTGCAGGCGGATCAGCATCGCGCGGCCGGCCGGGATCTCCATGCCGACCACATGATCGGCGGTCGTACCGATCACCAGCGACTTGCGACCCGATTCGTGCGTCCAGACCAGCGGATGCTCCTTGACCAAGCCGATGCCCAGCACCTTCTCCCGGTGCTTTTCCGGAATGGCGTCGGCGATCGGCGAGAGGCTGGCACGCACCGAGTGGACCGCCTTCATCCCCTCAAGCTCGCCCTTTTCCTCGTCCGACAGGCCTTCATAGGCCGCGTAAGTGCTGGCGAACTCGGTTTCGCCACCCTTGTCGGGGGCGATACGGCAGGACAGCAGCGTCGCGAAGGGCGGCGGCATGTCCACGGTGATGCCGTCCATGTGCCAGAAGAACGTGCCCAGCACATATTCGGGCTGCGGGTTGATCTTCTCGTCCAGCGTGACCTGATAGACGTCCTCGTCGTTCGACTGGACATTGTTGCGCGCGGTCAGGCGCACCTTTTCGCCCATCAGGTTAGTGATTTCGAGCTGTTCGGCATCGGTCAGGTTCAGTTCGGGGAACACCACCACGGTGCGTTCCTCCACCTTGGCGCGGATCGCCTTGGCAGCCTCGGGCGTAAAGATGTCGGCGCGGTCGTCCCAGACCACGCGCGAGCCGATGTGTTCCTTGATGTCTTCAAAGCGGATAGCCATCTGGCCGCCTCTCCCGTTTCGTTATGCTGAACATGTGTACAGCACTCGCAAACCCCGTGCAACCTCGGACCGATGGATCGCGCCCGCGCGTCGCAAGGTGACACTTCGGTTGACACAGTTGACACGGTCCTGAAACGGAAAGCCCCGCCCCTGCATCGGCCGCCAGAATGGCCCCCGCCAAACGGCGTTCAGGCGCATAATCCCGACGATTTCAAAGAGCCTTGCCGCCGCGCAGGATGGCAGAACGAGGCCGCGTAGGAAAATCGCCCCCTCCTGAACCGATACTCCGGCAGATCAGATGCCTGCCGCCATGCCCCCGGTAACGCGCAGGGTCTCTCCGGTAATGAAGCGTGCGCGGGGCGAAGACAGGAACAGCATGGCTTCGACGATGTCCGCCTCCTCCCCGAAAGCTTCGAGGTACTGCATCGCCTTCACGCGCGCCTTGGTCGCTTCGGGCAGCTCATTGCGGATCGTGTCGGTCAGTATCAGGCCGGGCGAGATCGCGTTCACGCGGATGCCTTCAGGGGCCAGTTCGCGGGCGAACGTGATCGTCAATCCGGCAACCGCCAGCTTCGACGTGCCATAGGCCGTTCCGCCCATATGCGCGGCCGAGGACGAGATGTTGACGATGCTGGCGTTAGCGCGGCCGGCCATGAATGGTTTCGCCGCAAGCGTCGCGATCACGGTGCCCATTACGTTGACATCGAACAGGCGGCGCACCTTGGCGGCGCCCATCGCGGCAATCGGTTGGCTATATTCGTCGCTGTGCAGGCCGGCATTGTTGATCAGCAGGTCGATCCCGCTGTGCGCTGCGGCGACTTCGGCCATCAGCGCGTTCATCCGCGTCTCGTCGGTGACGTCGCCGGCATAGCCGGTGGCGCTACCGCCCGACGCCCGGATTGCCGCCGCGGCCGCTTCGGCTTCCGGCCCGTCGCGGTCGATCAGCACCGCATGGGCGCCCTCTGCGGCCAGGGCTGCCCCGAAGGACTTGCCGAAGCCCCGGCCGCCCCCGGTCACCACGGCGACTGAGCCTGCCCTCTCTCCTGCGGGTGCAATCGATCCGTTCATCCCATCGCTCTCCATCGCGCTGTTATGCCGGAGAGGTTAGGAGCGGGTGCCTGGGAACGCCAAGCGCAGGCGCGATGTCTATCGACCCCCAAAAACACAAAGAAAAAGGGCCGGAGGTTTCCCCCCGGCCCTTCTATCCGTTTCGCCGATCCCGAAGGACCGTGCGCCTAAATCAGGCGCCGGCGATGTCGGTCGTGTCGATCTTCAGGCCCGGGCCCATCGACGACGACAGCGAGATCTTGCGAACGTACTTGCCCTTCGAGCCCGAGGGCTTGGCCTTGACGATCGCATCGACGAACGCGCTGAAGTTGGTCAGCAGGTCGGCGTCCGAGAACGACATCTTGCCGATACCGGCGTGGATGATGCCCTGCTTTTCAACGCGGAACTCGATCTGGCCGCCCTTGGCGTCCTTCACGGCCTGCGTGACGTTCGGGGTCACGGTGCCGAGCTTCGGGTTCGGCATCAGGCCCTTCGGACCCAGCAGCTTACCGAGACGGCCGACGACGCCCATCATGTCCGGGGTGGCAATGACGCGGTCGTAGTTCAGGTTGCCGGCCTGCATGTCTTCCATGAGGTCTTCCGCACCAACCTTGTCGGCACCGGCGGCGAGAGCTTCGGCAGCCTTGTCGCCCTTGGCGAACACGGCAACGCGAACGGTCTTGCCGGTGCCGGCCGGAAGCGAAACCATGCCGCGAACCATCTGGTCGGCGTGACGCGGGTCAACGCCCAGGTTCATCGCGACTTCGACGGTTTCGTCGAACTTGGTCGTCTTCAGGTCGCGCAGGGTCTGCAGCGCGTCAGCGACGGGGTAGTGCTTGAGGTTTTCGCCGAGCTTTTCGGCCAGCGACTTCTGCTTCTTGGTCACCTTGGCCATGGAATCAGCCCTCCACCACTTGCAGGCCCATCGCGCGGGCCGAACCTTCGATGATCTTGGTGGCGGCATCAATGTCGTTGGCATTGAGGTCGGCCATCTTGACCTGGGCGATTTCGGCAAGCTGCGAACGCTTGACGGTACCGGCGCTGATCTTGCCCGGCTCCTTCGAGCCCGACTTCAGGTTCACGGCCTTCTTGATGAGGAAGGTCGCCGGGGGCGTCTTGGTGACGAACGTGAAGCTGCGATCCGCATAGACCGTGATGATGGTCGGGATCGGCATGCCCTTTTCGAGCTCCTGCGTGGCGGCATTGAACGCCTTGCAGAATTCCATGATATTCACGCCGCGCTGACCCAGCGCAGGGCCGATCGGCGGGGACGGCGTGGCGCTGCCGGCCTTGACCTGCAGCTTGATGTAACCTTCGATCTTCTTGGCCATGTGGCCACTCCTTTCACACTTTCGCACCTGCGGCGCAGATGCTCATGTTTAGCGGTCTTACGGACGCCGGGGGCATCCTCCCGCAGGGAATCGGTCGGCACAGGGCCGCTCCGAAGGGCGCGCCCCTAAACGAAATCGGGAGAAAAGAAAAGGGCGGAAAGTGATTCCCGCTCAGGCAGCGGTTACTGCCCTGCGCGCATCCACCTGCCGCTGCCAGGCCGCACGGATCATGCGGCGGGCCGGGCATTCCAGATAACGGAACGAAAGGTCCGACACCAGCAGGACCAGTGCGCCGAAGCCCAGCGTCACTGCAAACCAGGTTGCGATCCCGCCCGAGATGGGCCCGTAGTACCCCTCAAGGACACGCAGCAGCGGCCAGTGGACAAGGTATATCGCGTAAGACCGGTCCCCCAGCCAGCGCATGGGCGCGGAACCCATGAACTTCAGCCGCAGCGCCACCAGCAGCAGCGCCGGCCATGCCAGCAGGCTCAGCGGCAGCAGCGAACTCATCCGGCCCATGTCCAGCGCGATGCCGATGGCCATCAGGCAGGCCAGCAGCCCGGTCGGCGCATGGCGCAGCCGCGCCCGTGCGTGCCAGAGTACCTGCCCCAGAAAGAAGCCCAGAAGCCCGCGCGGAAGACCGTCGCCCACCCAGGGGCCGCCCGCCCTGCCCTGCACGGCAAAGTGCAGCAGCGCGCCGGCGATCGCCAGCACCGTCACTCGCTGCAAGATCCGCTTGCCGCCCACGGCACCCAGCGCGAAAAGCACGTAACACAGACACTCTACGGAGATCGACCAGCTCGGCCCGTTGAAACTGTGCCCCACCGTGCCGACGAAGCCCTGCAGCATGAACAGGTTGGCCATGAAGGTCAGCGGCGTGTTGTTCGGATCGCCAAGGAAAGTCACCGCGCAGACCAGCAGCGTGACGAGGTGCAGCGGATAGAGCCGCGCGACCCGCGCAACCGTGAAACTGCCCACCGCGCCGCGCCTGAGGACATAGCCCTGCCCCGGTCCGCGCTCGATCAGATAGACATGCGCGAAGATATAGCCGGAGATCAGGAAGAACAGGTCCACCAGCGTCCAGCCCCAGTGCTGGAACCAGCGCAACAGGCCCGGCAGAGCCTCGTTGACGTCCGGCGCGAACAGCGACTGCGGGTGATAGAGAAACGCCACCCCGCAAGCGGCGAGACCGCGCAGTCCATCGAGACGCGTCAAGCGTCCGCCCGGCCCTGTCGCCTCTCCTTTCAAGGTCGCGAAAATCCCCATCGCCGGGACTATTACAGAGACAGGGTTAAAAGGCTGATAATTACGTCTTCACGCGGAGAGCCGTGCCCGCCATAGCCCCCGGCATGGACAATTCGGAACTCGACCGCCTGCTCTGGACCGCGCTTTCCGGCGAACAGGCCCGCTTCGCCTTGGGCACGGAAAACGCCCGCCGCTTCCATCCCGAGATCGGCCCGCTGGCGGCCATTCGCGACTTTTCGGCGGAAAGCATGGCGGACTTCGCCGCCCTCGCCCGCGAGCATGGGCCGCTGGCTCTGATGCAGCCGGGCGAACCGGTGCAGATCCCCGGCGTCGAACTCGTGAAGTCGGCCCAAGGTGTGCAGATGATCTTCGCCGGCGATGCCGCCGCGCTGGAAGCAATCGCCGTGGCCGCGCAGGATCCGCGCATCGTTCCTCTGGGGGAGGACGATTATCCGGAGATGCTGGAACTCGCCACGCTCACCCAGCCCGGCCCGTTCGGCACGCGCACCGGCGAACTGGGCGATTTCTGGGGCGTGAAGGAAGACGGCCGCATTCTCGCGATGGCCGGGCAGCGCACGCGGACGGCCAACTATATCGAGATCAGCGCGGTCTGCGCCCATCCCGACGCGCGCGGTCGCGGGCTTGCTGGCCTGCTCTCACGCCGCGCCGCCGCCGCGATCCTCGACATGGGCCGCACGCCGATCCTGCATTCCTATGCCGATAACGAGGCCGCGCTTTCGCTATACCGCAAGCTGGGCTTCGTAGAACGCGCCCGAGTGGGGCTGACGATCTACGCCCCTTATGACTAACACGAAAAAGGGCGCCTTCCGTTTGGGAAGGCGCCCTTTTTCGTATCCACGGACCGCAAGCGGCCCAGCAGATTACTTGCTGAGTTCGACGTGCTCGAAATCGAGATCGACCGGCGTGGCGCGGCCGAAGATCGACACCGAAACCTTGACGCGGTTCTTGTCGAAATCGAGTTCCTCGACGATGCCGTTGAAGCTGGCGAACGGGCCGTCCAGCACCTTGACCGAATCGCCGATCTCGTAATCGACGCTGACCTGCTTGCGCGGGGCGGCGGCAGCGGCTTCGGCGGCGCCGAAGTAGCGTGCGGCCTCGCTCTCGCTGATCGCCTGCGGCTTGCTGTTGTTGCCCAGGAAGCCGGTGACCTTCGGGGTGTTCTTGACGAGGTGGTAGACGTCGTCGTTCAGGGTCAGCTTGGCGAGCACGTAACCGGGCATGGTCTTGCGCTCGACCTGGACCTTCTTGCCGCGCTTGACCTCGGTGATGGTCTCATGCGGGACCTGCACGTCCTCGACGAGCTGCGAGAGGCCGATACGTTCGGCTTCGGCGAGGATCGATTCCTTCACCTTGTTCTCGAAGCCGGAATAGGCGTGGATGATGTACCAGCGGGCCATGGTTCTCTCTTCGTTGTCTGGTTTCAGCCGATCAGCGACAGGAGCGAGCTGACGATCCAGCCGAACAGTGCGTCGATGCCCAGGAAGAACACTGCCAGCAGCAGCGTCATCAGGCCGACGAAGATCGCGGTCGTCACCGTCTCCTGGCGCGAGGGCCAGTGAATCTTGGAGGCTTCGGTGCGCACCTGGCGGAAGAATTCGCCGGGAGTGGTCTTGGCCATGTCAGTCGTACTCGCGTCTCTGCCTGGTGCCCGAAAGGCAATCCGGGCGGGAAAAAGTCTCTTGTCTTCCGCCTAGGGCTCATCGCCGCCCCGGCCTAGGCCGGGAGGGGCAGATGGGATCCGCATGTCGGAAGGAAAGCGCGACTTAGCGCCCGTCGCCCTGATTTGCAAGGTCTGCCGGATCGGCAAGACGTGCAAGGAACGAGTTGGAGCTGGAATACAGCACGCGCGCGCCATCGGGCAGCGCCACCGGCTTGATCGTGCCGATATACCACAGGTAATCGGCATGGCGCGCGGGCGGGAATGTGCGCAGATCAATGTGCTGCTGCGGTGAATACAGAATCCGCTGCGTGGGATCGGCGAAGCGATAGGAAAGATCGCGCATCGACAGCATGTGCACATCGGGCAGCGCGAAGTTCGAATTCTCCATCGCGCTGCGGCGGACCACGGCGTAGGAGCCGAAATGCTCGAACGGGCCGAAGCGCCACTGGCTGCGCGGGATCGCCACGGCGGTGGCGACACGGGCGCCTTCGGGCACCTTGTCCAACGCGGCGATCAGTTCGCGCGCGGTCTGCGCATCCTGATACCAGACCACCGTCGTCACCAGCGTGCGCGCCACGAACAGCGCGGTCGCCCCGCGTACCGCCCAGCGCGGCAGGTTCCAGTCGATCGCGAGACAGGCCACCATCAGCGCCATCGTGGACAGGCGATAGTCGGCATAGTCGCCGCCGAAGATCTGGCGCGGCACGATCAGCGTCAGCACGAACAGGATCAGCGCGGCCCAGCCGAAGCGCCCGTCGATCTTGCGCAGCGCCAGCGCCCCGCCCAGCACGCCCAGCACGATCCACAGGCTGGCGATATCGAACGTATAGTCGAAGCTGCGCATCGACTTGTAGAGGATGCTCCACTTGTAATCGAGCACCCAGCGTCCGTAGGAAACCTTGGAGTTGCTGCCCATGCCCATCAGCATCGGCAGCATCGGAAAGATCAGCGGCCAGGGCTTCAGGAACGGGCGCCAGTCGCGCCAGCTTTTCCGGTGGCTCCATTCATAGCCGAAGATCAGCACGCCCATCACGCCCCAGCCGGACACGTGGCTGAGCCAGACCACGAAGCTGGCCGGCACCATCGCCGCCCAGCGCCATGGCTTGCCCTCCAGCTTCACCCAGGCCGCGAAGACGAACAGCGCCAGCGCCACCGAGAGCGACCAGTTGACGAAGCCCATCAGCAGCGAGGGCGACCAGATCATCGCCAGCGAGAGAATCGGCCCCACGCCCATCTTGCGGTTCAGCGAACGGCACAGGGCGTGGACGGAAAGCACCGAAAGGAACGGAATCAGCGCGACGATGATGCGCCCGGCCTGCTCCAGCCCGAAGATCGGCGTCATCGGCACCATCAGCAGTTCGACGCCGAGATTGCCCGTCCATTCCCAATTGAAGCGGAAATAGCGCGTCAGATACGGGTCCTGCCCGTGATCGAGCGCGACCTTGTATCCCGCCAGGTGCGAGGGATAGTCGGTCATCTGCGGCGCCCAGGCGACCAGCACCGGCAATGCCGCGAGCACCGCCATGGCGAGCGCGAACATCAGTCCGCGATCCATCGTCGGCAAGCGGAAGCGGCCGCCGAAGCGACTGGCCGCAGCCTTGAACAGGTCCTGGGTCTGCGGTTGCGCGGTACCGTGCATCTGCGGCGTAATCTTTCCCGACTTCAAGCCAGTCTGGTGCCCAACGGGGCGGGAGATCGGCAAGCTTGCCGGCTTCTCCACGGGTGCCCGAATCGCCAGACGCGGCCCCTCCTAGAGCGCGCCTAACCGCAATCGCGGTATCGGCAAAGCGAATCACGGTATCGCGGCTTGCGGCTTATCGCAAATGCGAAGACGGGAACGGCACCCCAAGCGGCACGCAACGGCCACAACCAACCCGCCAAACGCGATCCGAATACGAATCACTTCGCCGTGAACGCACAAAGGCCCCGGAGATGTCCGGAGCCTTTGTATTTCAGCGCGTTCCAGCGAAGGAAAATGCTGGCAGGAGTGGAGGGACTCGAACCCACGGCCCTCGGTTTTGGAGACCGATGCTCTACCAACTGAGCTACACTCCTGCGGGCGGGCTGGCCTCTAGACACTGTTCCGCAGGATGACAAGGGGATTACGGCAGATAGTGCCGAACTTAATCCACAGGTCCGGCAACGCGCCCGATATCCCGGATGCATTTCCCGCCCCTTTTCGGCCTACAATGCGACTTGCAATCCACTGGCCCCTGCGTTCACCCTGACGCAGACCACCTTCAAGCCGCCATTCCAACCAGGCGAGAGACGTGCACGCACCCAATTCCACCCGAGCGATCGAGCCAGACCTGCTGATGCTGGCCTATCGCAGCGGGATCTTCCCGATGGCGGACAGCCGCGACGATCCGGAAATCTTCTGGATCGAGCCGCGACTGCGCGCGATTCTGCCGCTGGATGGCTTCCACCTTTCGCACTCGCTGGCGCGCACGCTGCGGCGCGGGCGTTTCACGGTTACCTGCAACACCGCCTTTTCCGAGGTGATGGAAGCCTGCGCCGCACCGCGCCGGGTGCGCGAGGATGACGACGAAGACGAATCGGGCAGCTGGATCAGCCATCGCATTCAGGCGAGCTACGAAACGCTGAACCACTTGGGACAGGCCCACTCGATCGAGGTCTGGCAGGAGCATGACGGCGCGCGCAGGCTGGTCGGCGGCCTCTATGGCGTGGGGTTCGACCGGGTGTTCTGCGGCGAAAGCATGTTCTCACGCGAGACCGACGCGTCGAAAGTGGCGCTGGCCTGGCTGGTGGCGGCGCTGCGCCTTGGCGGCGCGACGCTGCTGGACTGCCAGTTCATGACGCCGCACCTCGCCTCGCTTGGCGCGGTGGAAATGCCGCAGAAGCGCTATCTGGCGCTGCTGCAGCAGGCTCAGTCGGCAGTATCGTCCGAAGGTGACGGCGATGCGGAAGGCGTGGCAGTGGCTGCCGGAGCAGGCGCGGCCGAATCGGTGGCATCCGAAGAAGGCGCGGTGCTGGGCTTGCCCGATGCCTTCGCAGCGCTGCTGGAACTGGTTGCCGAGGCGGGCAGCGCTTCCTCACCCGGGAAAGTCATCGCGCAGCTCTTGACCCAGACGTCATAGACCGGGTGCTGCACCGTGTTCAGCGCGGGCGAATTCTTGAACAGCCAGCCAGAGAATACTTTGTGCCAGGCCAGCTTCTCGTTGGCGTTGGCGCGTTCTTCGACGAAGGCCTGGACGAAGGCGCCCTCTTCCTGAGGACGTTCCCAGGGCAGCGACTTCTCGCAGGTGGCGACCTTGACCACCAGATTGCCGATGCGCTTCGCCTCGCCCGGCTTCATTACCAGGTCCTGAGTCAGGTTGTTGCGCTTGTTGAGCACGCCCAGCGTGACCACGCGGTCCTTGTTCGGCGTGCCCAGCTGCTGGCCCTGCGCTGCCTGCGCGGGGCCCGCCTGCATGCCGGCAATGGCATCGGGGATCGAAGTATCCTGCGCTTCCGGCGCGGGCTCACCCTTGCCGCAGGCGGCCAGCGCCAGCGGCAAGGCCAGCGCAACGACCGGCGCGTAGGCGAAGACCCGCTTCACAGGCGCGCCCTTCAGGCTTCGGGAGACCAGGCCTCGTAATCGCCGGTGGCAGGCGCACGCACGCCACCGCGTTCGAGCGCACCCTGCGGGCGATAGGCGGAGCCGGTGCCGGTGGCATTGGGGGTGTAGTCCACTTCCCAGATGCGCGGCGGCGGCAGGTGGCTTTCGGGAACGCCGTCATAGCTGTGGTGCAGCCAGCCATGCCATTCGGCAGGAACGTTGCTGGCATCGTTGGCGGCCGCATAGATCACCCAGCGACGTTCGTACCCCTCGGTCGTCCGCACTTTGGCGGACTTCGAGCGATAGTACTTGTTGCCCTGCGCGTCGGTGCCGACGTGCTCGCCATTGCGCGAGCTCCAGAGCGAGGTGCCGATGGTGGCGCCGTCCCACCAGGTGAAGATCTTGGACAGGATTCCCATGGGCTGCGCGTTAGCGCCGTTCCACGCCGATGCCAAGCATGTTCCCGCGCGAAAACGACAGTTATGCCGAGCATGTAAGGCGGATCGCACGCCTTTCCCGCCCACTTGGCGGGGCAGGCGCCCGCAAGGCTTGCGCGCGGCGCTTCTGCCTTGCGCGTTTTTTCAACCGCCCCGACCTAGCAGGTCTCGCTACCAGCTCACTTTGTCGCCCGGCGCGATGCCGAGTTCGGCGGCCCGGCCACCGTTGAGTTCCAGCACACCGATCACGGGCCCCGCCGAAGGCAGCGGCTTTTCATCATAAGGCACGGCATTGGCGGCGATGTTGAGCACGCGGTGGTCCGGGCCGATGAACAGGATGTCCAGCGGGATCACCGTGTTCTTCATCCAGAACGCCGCCTTGCGCGGGGCCTTTTCGGGGAAGACCATGCCCTCGTCCGCGCCCATCGCGGTGCGGAACATCAGGCCCTTGGCCTGCTCCGCCTCGCTCTCGGCGACTTCGACCTGGAAGATGTGCGACTTGCCGGCGGACGCCACCGTCAACGGCACCACCGACAGGCCCGATTCGGGATGGACCGCGCCGGTCTGCGTCGCAGCGCTGATCGCGGCTTCCGCGCCGCTTTTCGAACAGCCGGCCGGCAACAACAGTACGGAAGCCAGCAGGCACGCGGCGATGGGACGATTGAGGGGCATGGTTCAGGCTTCTCCGGATTCCGATTCTGCTTCCTGCACCCAGGCCTCTGCCGCCTCCTGGCTTTCCGCGTTCATGATCGCGCGCGCCATGTCGAGGCGGTGCCCCGCCCGCAGCATGGCCGCGATGTGCTTTTCGCGCAGTGGCCTGTCGGCCGGCTGAACGGCAAACGGGCCGAACCGACGGCGCCGCGCCAATACAAACGCCGCGCGCCGGGCCGCGCCCTCATCCGGGCTTGCCTCATGGCGCAAGTCTTCGTCCACGCCGGCCTGACCCAGCGCCTCGCCCACGCGCCGGGCGCCATAGCCGCGCCGCAGCAGGCTGCCCGCCTTCATCCGCGCCCAGGCCGCGTCATTGACGTAGCCCAGCTCGCAATAGCGGGCGATCAAGGCATCCAGATCGGGGAAATCCCCATCATCCCATCCCCGCTCACGCAGTTTACGTTGCAGATAATCGCGCAGCTTCCCTTGCGTCGTCGCGAAACGCGCGACATAGGCGAGCGCCAATTCCTCCAGGCGGGTCTGGTTAAGCGGTTGTGGATTACGACGCTTGTCCGACATCTTGCCCTATTCGTGCCACAGTCGGCTCGGAATGGGGAGAGCGCACGGAACCATGCAGGTGGGATAGCTGTGAAAATTGCTATGTCCGGTTCAGGTTGGGCCGGATAGAAGTCCCAGGTTCCGTAGAGAATTAAACGGTATAACAACAACGGGTTATAACGAGATGAACGACACCATCAACATGGTGCCGCAAGCGAGTGAAGCACTTGTCGCAACCCCCAACGGGGACGCGCTTGCCCGCCGTTTTGCCGATTTTGACACTTTCTGCGATGCCCTCGACTATGCGGCGAAGGGCCAGCGCGGCTTCAATTTCCACGATCCGCGTGGCGTGCTGAAACGCGTCTATCCGTTTTCGCAGCTGCGCGAAGATTCGATCAAGGTCGCCCACGCGCTGATCGCGCGCGGCGTGAAGCCGAACGATCGCATCGCCCTGATCGCCGAAACCGGCACCGATTTCGCGGCACTGTTCTGCGGCGTGGTCTACGCCGGTGCCTGGCCGGTGCCGCTGCCGCTGCCCACCAGCTTCGGCGGCAAGGACAACTATATCGAGCAGTTGGCCGTCCAGCTTTCCAGCTCTGACCCGATGCTGCTGGTCGGCCCGGACGAGATTGCCGAGATGACCGCCGCCGCGGCCGAGCGCCAGGGCTGCGGCCACGCAACCTGGGCCGATTTCGCCGCCAAGGACGCGCCCGAAGTCGCCCTGCCTAAGGCCAGCCCGGACGATATCTGCTATCTGCAGTATTCCAGCGGCTCCACCCGCTTCCCGCACGGCGTTGCCGTTACGCACCGTTCGCTGATGTCGAACCTGGCCGCGCACAGCCACGGCATGCAGGTTTGCGAAACCGACCGCTGCATCTCCTGGCTGCCCTGGTACCATGACATGGGTCTGGTCGGCTGCTTCCTCTCGCTGATCGCCAACCAGGTCTCGGGCGACTACCTGAAGACCGAGGACTTCGCCCGCCGCCCGCTGGCGTGGCTGGACATGATCACGCGCAACGAAGGCACCTCGATCTCGTACTCGCCGACTTTCGGCTACGACATCTGCGCCCGCCGCATCTCCAGCCAGAGCCATGTCGACGACCGGTTCGACCTGTCGCGCTGGCGGCTTGCCGGCAACGGTGCCGACATGATCCGTCCGGACGTGATGCAGAACTTCGTCAACGCCTTCGCGCAGGCGGGCTTCAAGGCAACCGCCTTCCTGCCCAGCTACGGCCTTGCCGAAGCGACGCTGGCGGTGACCATCATGCCCCCGGGCGAAGGCATCCGCGTCGAACTGGTCGAGGAAGAGCGCCTGTCCGGCAGCCCGCGCGACCTCAGCCGCCCGGCCCGCTACCGCGCCATCGTCAACTGCGGCAAGCCCGTGCTCGACATGGAAGTGGTGATCCGCGGCGAGAACGGCGACAGCCTGACCGACCACAAGATCGGCAAGGTCTGGTGCCGCGGCACCAGCGTCATGCACTCCTACTTCCGCGATCCCGAAGCGACCGAGGCCTGCCTCGTCGACGGGTGGCTGGACACGGGCGACATGGGCTACATGGCCGATGGCTACCTGTTCATCGTCGGCCGCGCGAAGGACATGATCATCATCAACGGCAAGAACCACTGGCCCCAGGATATCGAATGGGCCGTGGAACAGCTGCCGGGCTTCAACCACGGCGATATCGCCGCCTTCTCGGTGGAAATGGACAATGGCGAGGAAGCCCCCGCCGTCCTGGTCCACTGCCGCGTCTCCGATCCGGCCAAGCGCATCGAACTGCGCGACCTGATCCGCGACAAGGTCCGCTCGATCACCGGCATGAACTGCGTGGTCGAACTGGTGCCGCCCAAGAGCTTGCCGCGCACCAGCTCCGGCAAGCTCAGCCGCGCCAAGGCGAAGAAGCTGTACCTGTCGGGCGAGATCGAGCCGTTCAAGCTCGCGGCCTGATCTTGCGGTTTTGAATTTGGGAACGGGCCGGGAAGCGTTGCGCTTTCCGGTCCGTTTCGATTCGTCGGCGAGAGTGTACCACTCACCCTCCTTCAACCACCCGTCGCCCCCGCGAAGGCGGGGGCCCCGCTTTTCTTGGTTTCACGCGAAGACGCGAAGGCGCAGAGCGGTCGCGCAGCAATCCACCCGCCCCTCCGCGCGCCAAAAGAAGAAACGGGATCCCCGCCTTCGCGGGGATGACGAAAACATTGTTGCTGGCAGAGAATGTTAGCCCGCCACCTCACGCGCCGCCCAATCGGGATAGCGCGGCAAAGTGACCAATAGCGCGCCGCTGACCACGCAGCCCACCACGCCGGCCCACAGGAACGGGCCGTAACCGCCGAACTTGTCGTAGACCACGCCCGCCAGCCACGGCCCCAGTCCCGAGGCGAAGGCCACCATTGCCGCCATCACGCCGTAGATCGCGCCGAAGTGCCGCATTCCGGCGTAACCGGCCGTGAGGAAAGCACAGATCTGCGTCTTGGTCCCGGCCGCGTAGCCGTTCACCAACAGGCCGAAGATCACCGCCGCCGTCGAATCGATCCACCAGATCAGAACGATGAAAGTCACGGCGGTAACGGCCATGGTCACGCCGCCGATCCAGTTAGGCTTGTAGCGGTCCATCAGCGCGCCCGTAACCAGCTTGCCGACGATCCCCGCGACGCCGGTCAATGCCGTAAGCCATGCGGCATTGGCGCGGGTGACGCCGGCTTCGGTCAGGATCGGAAACAAGTGAATGCCAAGGCCAACGGTCAGCGCCATGACGAGGAAAGTCGATGCCGCCAGTTGCCAGATCGCCCGACTACGCAGCGCCTCTCGCGGGGTAAGCCCCGGCAGATGCAACGTGCTGCGCGCGGCGGCGGCTTCGCCGGCCTTTTGCGCATCGCGCCGCGCACAGTCGTGAACGTCGTAGAGAAACAGCGCGCAGAGCAGCAGCGTCAGCCCGCCCCAGCCGATCCCGAACCAGACGAAAGCGCCGCGCCATCCGGCGTGGTCGATCAGATAATTGCCGAGCGGCGGGACGACCGCCTGCGCCACCGCCGTTCCCGCCACCGTCATACCGAGGGCAAGCCCCCTGCCCTTGTCGAACATGCCGGCGACGGCGGTGGTCCAGACGGTGGACTTGATCGTGGTGAGCAGCACCCCGAACACCACCCAAAGCGCGATCCACTGCACTTCCGACCCGTTGGCGAGGGCAAACGAACTCATCGAAACCATGACCAGCACGATCCCCGGCAGCGCCAGGCGGCGCGATCCCATGCGGTCGATCAGCGCGCCATAGAAGGGCGAGAGGATTGCGGTGACGAATGTGGCGATGCCGGGCCCTGCCGAAAGCAGTGAGCGACTCCAGCCGAATTCCTTGCCCAGCGGCTCGAAGAACAGCCCGGTCCCCGCCAGCAGCACGGAGAAGAACGAGAAGCCGACGGCCGAGGCCAGCACGAGCTTCCAGCCCCGTCGCCATTCCTCCCGCTGGCCGGTCGGTTCCGGCGCGGCTCTACCCGGTGCGTGCATCTGTTCTCTCCCTTGGGAGAGAGCCTAGGGCATGCGGCCAGATCGCCAAACGCCCCGGCGATACCCGCACGATCAAATGGTCCGGTGCAGCTCCAGATAATCGCGCGGTATGCTGAGGGCTTGCTTGGCCACTTGCGTCTCGCGCAGGAACAGCACCAGCGCGACAAGCAGCAGCACGATCGAGGCGAGGAAGATGATCGCCGCGATGCCGTGCATGTCGAAACCGGCCAGTCCCTGAAGGAACAACACCGCCACGGTCGTACCGATGCACAGCGCGGAAAGCACCATGAAGCGGATGGCGTTGGTGATGATGTTGATGCGCTTGTCGACCAGTCGGATTTCCAGCACCACCATGTCGTGGGCGGGGCCTTCGGTCTCGTTATGGCGTTCCTGAAGCGTGCGGGCGCGGTCCACCACCCGGCCCAGACGGGTCGAGAGGATGTTCAGGATATTGCCGATGGCGACCAGCACGAACACCGGCGTCAGCGCCAGTTGGATGGTCTGGACGATCGTTGAATCGCTGATGGTGAACACGGATCAGGCTTCGCAGGCCCGTGCCAGCAGGCACACTCCGTTTTCCGCAAAGGCGACTTCGGCCAGCGAACTGGCAAGGCCGCAGCCGCCCGGCGCGATCAGGTCGTCGCCCACCTTCACTGATTCCTCGCGCGGGATCACCAGCAGTGCGCCGGGATAACGCGCGGCGATGTCCGGCGTGGGCACGCCGGCCACCTGATCGAGCAGGAACAGCGGGCCATCAACGAGCACTTGCGTGTCGTTCGAGCCAATGCGCTTGTGCCAGCGCGCCAGATCGTAGACCTCGCCCTTCGACACCGCCATGCCCTCATCCAGATGCAGCTCGCGCGGGCGGCCGTAGTCGTAGAGGCGATAGGTAATGTCGCTGTTCTGTTGCACTTCGATCAGGCTGACGCCTTCACCGATGGCGTGCACGGTGTTGGCCGGAATGTAGAAGAAGTCACCCGGCTGCACTTCGTGCCAGGTCATCAGCCCTTCGATGCTGCCATCCAGCGAGGCGGCGCGCATGGCTTCCTCGGAAATCGGCGCATCGAAACCGATGCCCAGCGTGGCGCCCGGCTCGGCAGCGAGGATCAGCCAGCACTCTTCCTTGCCCTGCTTGCCAAGGCCCTTGGCGATCGTCTGCGCATCGCTGGGGTGGACCTGAACGGACAGCTTTTCGCTGGTGAAAATGTACTTCACCAGCAGGTCCGGCAGTGCGGCGGGCGGTTCGAACCAGACTTCGCCGATGCGCTCACCTTCCGGGGCGACGAAAGGCGCGGGCAGGACGTCCTTGCCCCAGGGCTTCTCGACTTCGCGGATCGCGAGTGCGGCAGTCATGGCAGGTCCTCTATTACTGGTGCGTCTATTGGTTTGCGGCGCCGTGAAGCTTTCCGACCTTCTGCACGCCTTCAACCGTAGTGACCAGCACCTCGTTCCCGTCCACCACAACTATGACGTCGGAAAGCCCGATTACCGAGACGCGCGGCCCGTCGCTGTCGACCAGCACATTGCTGCAATCGACCAGCTCCGCCGCGCCCGGCCCGCGCACCGAATTGCCGGTTTCGTCACGCTCCAGCGCGTCGTGCAGGGCCTGCCAGTTGCCGATGTCGGACCAGTCCATGTCGGCCGGCACCATGGCCGCGCGGGCCGTGTTCTCCATCACTGCGTAGTCCACCGAATCGCTGGGCACCTCGGCGAACGTCGCCGCGTCGGGATGGAAGCGCTGGCCGTCTTCGGCGCCCTTCGCCACGGCTTCGCGCACTTTGGCGGCGATCTCGGGACGGTGGGCGGCGAGTTCGGCCATGAAGTCACCGACGCGGAAGGCGAAGATGCCGCCGTTCCACGCATAGCCGCCGTCGGCCAGGAAGCTTTGGGCGCGCTCAAGGTCCGGCTTCTCGACGAACTGCGCGGTGCGATAGCCGGGCGTGCCCTCGATCGCCTCGCCGCGCTTCAGATAACCGAAGCCGGTTTCCGGCGCGGTCGCCTCGATACCGAAGGAGACCAGCCAGCCATCGCTCGCCAATGCAGCGGCGGCGCAGGCGGCTTCGGCGAAGACTTCCGGACGGCCGATGTGATGGTCGCTGGGGCAGACGAGCATCACCGCATCCTCAGGCAAGCGGCAGGCCGCCAGCGCGATGGCGGCGGCGGTGTTGCGCGCGGCAGGCTCGACGATGACGCTGGCACCGGGGGCGCCGGCAAGCTGCGCCTCGACATGGTCGAGATGCATGGCGCCGGTCACCACCACCGGTGCGGCAAAGCCCAAGTGCGCCGGGCAGCGCGCAAGGCTTGCCTCGAACAGCGTGCTGTCGCCCACCAGCGGCAGGAACGGCTTGGGCTTGGCAGCACGGCTGCGCGGCCACAGCCGGGTGCCGCTGCCGCCGCACAGGATGACCGGGACTATCGTGGGGATTGGGCGCGAAGCATCGCGGGAATCGGAAGACATGCCAATCGCCATACCGCGCCTTCGGGGCAATGCAACGGGGGTGATTAGGGATGCCCGATTACCGGGCGTCGCCATCCTGCCCCTTCAGGAACCAGCGTTGGCGCCAACCATAGTCGGCCTCCACCGCATTGCCTGCCGCATCCCGCGCGGGGCGGAAGCGGAACCGCTCCATGGCCAGGCGGCACGTGATGCGGTCCGCCTCGGCATCGGGACTGGGCTGCGCGACCCGGCAGGCTTTCGCCTTGCCGTCAACGCCCACGCGCAGGACCACCACGACCTGGTGGCCCAGCCGCAGCGCGCGACTGGCCGCTGGGTAATCGCGGGCCGAGTTGATGTCTCCGGCGATCCTTTCCGGCTTGCTGGCCAGACCGCCTCCGCCGCCCTGGTCCGATCCCGATGTGCCGGAACCGAGCCAGGTACCCTGCCCGCCCGCCCCCGTTCCCGTGCCGGCGCGACTGGCGCCCGCGGCATCGTCGTGCCCGGCGCCGGCCACCGGTGGCGCCTGCGTCGGCGCGATGGCTATCGGCGCCGTGGGCACTGCCACGTCGCGCGGAGTGGCGCGCTTGCCCGGCGCGCCTTCGGCTCCCGGTGCGCGCGGCGGCGCAGTCGGCTGCGCGGAGGCGCGGACTTCAGGCTGCGGGCTTGGCGGCGGCGAAAGCGGAATGTCGAACGCGCGCGTGGTCGAACGCACCACGTCTTCCGCAAAATGGGGCGCGAAAGCCCGCACCAGCAGCGCCAGCACCAACAGATGCAACACCAGCACAAGCGCGGCCATGCCCCACCGGATGGACCTCGGCGGCCGCAGATCGGCTCCTGTAGTCACCGGTCGCATGGCTCTTCGATGCCACGCCCTCCGCGCGAATGGCAAGCCATGCCGCGCCGGACCGAAGTGACTGCTGCCCCTTTGACAGCCGGCCCGGTCGCAGTCATTCTCATATGCGAACCCATGTTCCCCAGTGCGACAACGATTCGCCGGATATCCAGCGTCAGCATCGCCGAAGACAGAGAGCAGGGTTTTGGAGAGGGGAGGCGCATGGCGGGTTTCGAATCCCTTGAGTGCGAGCATGAAGGCACCGTCCTTCGGGGCCTTGTTGCGCGCCCCGAAAAGGCGCCGTCCGGCGCAGCGGTCATGATGTTTCCTGGCGCCACCGGGCCTTCGGAATGCTTTTATGCGGCCATGCGCGAAGTGGCCGCAGGCGGCAGGCTGGTTATCGCGCCCGACATGTACGGCGCCGATGCCGACATCTCTTCCAACCAGGCGGCAGGCACGCATTTCGCCGCGCTGATGGCCGCGCCCGACCGCTTGCGGGAACGCGTACTGGTCTGGTTCGAAGCCGTTCGCGCACTGCCCGGCGTCGATCCGGACCGAATTGCGGCGATCGGTTACTGCTTCGGCGGAAAATGCGTGCTGGAACTCGCGCGCAGCGGCGCGGCGTTGCGATCGGTCACAAGTTTCCATGGCCTGCTTGGCACCCATGCGGCGGCCGGCGCCGGCGATATCGGCGCGCGGATCGCGGTTTGGACCGGGGGCGAGGATCCATACGCCCCCGCTGCCGATGTCGATGCCTTGCGCGCGGAATTGGATGCGGCCGGCGCAGATTACCAACTGACGGTTTTCGCCAAGGCGGCCCACGCCTTCACCGACCCCGATCACGACGGCATCGCCCCGGGGATCGCCTACGACCGGACGGCACATCGTATTGCCTGGAACGGAACGATTATCCTGCTGGAAGAGACTGTAGACGCCTGAACGGCTCCAAAGAGTCTTCTACAGGCAATTGTTCCCCCACAAAGAAATGAGGGAGGTTCATCAGACGAATTGCACCGGAACGACAGGAGGGTTAGTTTTCGCGAAGACGCAGACTCAAGTGCGCACGCGGAAAAAACCGCCAATAAATACGGTCCATACAAAACAAAACCGCCCAGAAGATGCCGCTCATCGGCACGGGGAGAACGTGGGGAGGACAGATCCGGGAAACCGGGCCCAAACATACTGCAACGGGACATGCGCCTATTGTCGTCCGGCCATCTGCCGGCACGGCGCATTTTACCCGGAACGCCGAATCCCAAGAATTTCAATGCAGGCCCGTGTGCGTGTCGATCGGTCAGAACCGGCGTCGCGCATCGCCCCGAAATCGAGGCGGCCTGCCGTGAGAACATGGTTTCCGTGAGGAGAGGAAGAACATGCTTGCAAGGAATTTCAGGACTTCGCTGATGATCGGTGTCGCGGCGGTGGGGACCGGCGCGGGGCTGATCGCGTCACCCGCATTCGCCCAGGATGGAACGCAGGATCAGGCCGCTTCGACGGCGCCGCAGCAGGCCCAGTCTGGCCGCCGCGAAAGTCCGGCAGTCAATCCCGGCGACATCATCGTCACCGCCCGGCGTACCGAGGAACGCCTGCAGGACGTGCCGATCTCCATCACCGTGTTCAACCAGGAGCAGCTGACCAACCGCAACGTCGTCAGCGCGTCCGACCTCGCCACCAGCACGCCTTCGCTTTCCGCCAACACCAACTTCGGTTCGCAGAACTCGTCCTTCGCGATCCGCGGCTTCGTGCAGGATCTGGGCACCGCGCCCTCGGTGGGCGTCTACTTCGCCGACGTGGTGGCCCCGCGCGGCGCATCGAACGGTCTGCCCTCGGGTGACGGCGCCGGTCCGGGCGCGTTCTTCGACCTGCAGAACGTGCAGGTGCTGAAGGGGCCGCAGGGCACGCTGTTCGGCCGGAACACCACGGGCGGCGCGGTGCTGCTGGTCCCCCAGCGGCCCACCGACCTGTTCGAAGGCTATGTGCAGGGATCGATCGGCAATTACGACATGCGCCGCGTCCAGGCCGTGCTGAACGTGCCGCTGGCCGATACCTTCAAGGTCCGCCTCGGCGTGGACCGCATGAAGCGCGACGGGTATCTGCACAACACCAGCGGCATCGGCCCCAAGGATTTCAACGATGTGGACTATACCTCGGTCCGCCTCAGCGTGGTCGCGGAACTGACGCCGGACCTCGAAAACTACACGATCGCCACTTATTCGCGTTCGGACACGCATGGTGACGCGCAAAAGCTGATCGCGGCCGATCCGGCCTACAGCCTGGGCCACTTCGCGGACGAGCAGCTGACGCCGGGCAGCGCCAACTATCAGGGTTCGGGCTTCTACGACTTCGCGCAGGACGTGCCCGATGCGCGTTCGCTACTGACCGTCTGGCAGGTGATCAACACCACCACCTGGCACGCCAGCGACACGCTGACCTTCAAGAACATCGCCAGCTATGGCGAGTTGAAGGACAGCTTCAACAACCCGATCTTCGGCACTGCCTTCGAAACGCCGGCGATTCCGCAGATCGGCCTGTCCAGCTATCGCTTCGGCTTTGCCAGCAGCCGCCCGCTGCCCGGTCGTGACACGGCGGCGGAATCGACCTTTACCGAGGAATTCCAGATTCAGGGCCGCAGCAGCAACGACAAGCTGACCTGGCAGACCGGCGCCTACTTCGAATCGGTGCAACCGCTTGGGCTGGTGGGATCGAAGTCCCCCGTCATCCAGTCCTGCGCCGACTCCGCCGCACTCGCGGCCAGCCAGTGCTATGACATCCTGGGCTATCTGGCCGCCGTCACCCCGGTTTTCTTCGGCGGCGCCTTCGATCCCACCCAACACGCCGGTGCGATCAACACCACGGCGGGCCGTACTTCGTTCCGCAACGTCGGCCTCTATGCCCAGGCAACCTACAAGTTCACCGACCAGCTAAAGCTGACCGGCGGCTTCCGCTACACCTGGGACCGGGAGAACAACACCAGCGTCCAGACGACGACGATCACCGGATATCCGCTCAGCTTCCCATTCTTCCAGCCGGTGCCGGCCGGCCCGTTGTTCACGTATTGCACCTATCCGGACGCCCCGGTGCAGGATCCCACCGCCGCCAACGGATGCCGCCGCGACATCAAGCAGAAGTCGCAGAAGCCGACCTGGCTGATCGATCTTGACTATACGCCGATCCAGGACGTGCTGATCTACGGCAAATACGCACGCGGCTATCGCGCCGGCGGCATCGCGCCCAACGTGACCTCTGCCTTCGCGGTCTTCGGCCCGGAAAAGGTGGATGCCTTCGAACTGGGCGCCAAGACCAGCTGGCGCGGGTCGGTACCCGGCAATTTCAACATCGCCGGGTTCTACAACAAGTTCAGCAACCAGCAGCTGCAGCTGGGCTTCAACGCCAACCCCTGCCAGTTCACCGATCCCGACACCGGCGCCTGCATCGCCGCTCCGGTCTCGCCCACGGCCGCGCCGGTCAACGCCGGCAGGTCGCGGATCTGGGGTATCGAGGTGGACGCATCGGCCAGCCCGTTCGAAGGCCTGCTGCTGCAGGTCGGCTATACCTATCTGAACACCAAGCTGACTTCGGCGGAGACTTTCTCGCTCGAACCCGGATCGCCCTATGTGCTGTCGGGCACCTACCTGGTGGGTGATCCGCTGGCGCTCAGCCCGAAGAACAAGGTCACCGTCAGCGGCACTTACACGCTTCCGCTGCCCGACAGCGTGGGCAAGGTCTCGTTCGGGGCCACCTTCACGCATACCGACAAGATGCTGGCGAACACCGGCAACCGTTTCTACTTTGGCTGCAATGGTACGGCGAACACCTACCTGCCGAACTGCCAGGCAGGAGCGGTGTCCGATCCGGCCACGGTCGCCTACATCCAGAGCCTGACGTTCCTGCCGGCCACGGACCTGCTGAACCTGAACGTCAATTGGGACAATATCGGCGGCTTGCCCGTGGATGCGGCGTTCTTCGCCACCAACGTGACCAAGGAAAAGTATTATACCTTCTATCCGGGCCTTTCGACCGGCACCGGTTTCGAAACCGCATCGGTCGGCGCGCCGCGCATGTACGGCTTCAGCCTGAAGTATCACTTCGGCGGCTGATCCGGTTTAGAGCAGTCGACCCGACTGCGTCGGATCGACTGCTCTAAGTTTTTGGTTTGTCGCATTTTCCGAGTCATCGGGTGATTCTACCTGATTGGAAAATGCTCTAATCGCTTCGTCGGAGGGGCCGTCCGCACTGCGGGCGGCCCTTTTCCGTTCAGGTGGCCAAAAGGGCGAAGCTGCCGTGCCGCATGACCGCGCGGCCAAGGCGGCCGACGAACGCCTCGATGATCGGCGGATCGACGCGGCGGGTGATCGCCCAGAGATAGTACCCGTAGACCACCGCCTCCCGGTACTGCGCCCAGGCCTCGTCTTGATCGGGCATGGCACAGCCGTACCCGCGCATCGCGGCGAGATACTCGCCAAGCAGCCGCCGCTCCTCTACTTCCGCGATATCCACCGGCAACACGGCATTGATGTGATAGGCCACATCCAGCGCCCAGCCGCCGCGCTGGAGAAGCTGCCAGTCTATCAGACCCATTCCCGTCCCTTGGCCCTCGCTTGTCCGGTAGAGATTGCCGGCATGGGCATCGCCATGAAGCAGGAACTGCGGCCGCCCCGCATCGCGCGCCGCCAGTGCCTGCATCGCGGTGACGAGATTGCCGGCATGGCGCACATCGGGGGCGAGCCCCTCCCCGCGCGGCCCGTCGAGAAGGTCCTGCAGCATTTCCGGCGTCACATACGTCATCGCCGCAAGCTGCGCCGCGCGCGGGGCAATCCAGTCCTTGCCCGCAAGCAGGTCCGCCCGCGAATGAAGCCGGGCAAGCAAGGACAGGCTCTGCGCCGCGTCGTCCGCCGTGAACGGATCGAGCGCCGAACAGAACGCCGCCCCTTGCGCGATCAGGTCACGCATCACCGTCACCGCCTGCTGCCCCTTGCGGTCCACCACTGTGGCGACGCAGGGCGGCACCCGCAGATCCAGCACCGGGGCAAGCCGGTTGTAGAAGTCCGCCTCCAGCACACACGTCGGCCCGCCCCGCGCCGTGGCCTCGTCCACGTCGAGCAGGCCCTTGATGCAGAACTGGTGCGTGGCCTGTTCCCCTTCGAAGCGAACAGCAAAGCGCACTTTGGTGGCGACCGTGCGGATCACTTCCAATGTCTCGACAGAGGCGATCCTGCGGCCGAACACGCCTTCCAGCCAATAGGGATCCAGCGCTTCGGCCAGCGTAGCGGGCACCGGCCCGGCATGTTCCACAGGCCCATTCCGGGGCGGGGCTGCTGTGATCGTCATCGTCATCTCCCACGGGTGCATCGGCTTGCCCAATTCTCCATTTCGGTACATCATTCGCAATAGAGAATTTTAACGGTCACGCGATGGTCGTCGAAAAGGCCGAAACGGGAGAGGCAAACGATGGGAAAGCCACTTGAAGGCATCCGCGTGGTCGAAGTGGCGATGTGGGCTTTCGTTCCCGCTTGTGGCGGCATGCTGGCCGATCTGGGCGCCGAAGTGATCAAGGTGGAACCGCCCAGCGGCGATCCGCTGCGCGGGCTCAAGATCGGCAGCCTTGGTGTGGCTGAGGCCGCCTACGACTGGTCGTGGGAAAGCTATAACCGGGGCAAGCGATCGATCACGCTGGACTTGCGGCAGGAGGCCGGGCGTGCGGTGCTGGAGCGCTTGCTGGAAGGGGCAGACGTGTTCCTCACCAGCCTGCTGCCGCCTGCGCGCCGGTCGATGGGCATTGACGCACAGACTCTGCGCGCCCGCTTCCCCAATCTGATCTATGCCAGCGGCAGCGGCACCGGCCCCCATGGCCCGGATGGCGAGAAAGGCGGCTACGACGCGATCACTTTCTGGGCGCGCGGCGGCATTGCTTCCTCGCTCACCGAGAACGACGCGCCCGCGCCGGTCGGCCCGCCCGGACCGGCGTTCGGTGACACGCTTTCGGGCGCGATGCTGGCCGGCGCGATCTCCGCCGCGATCGCGCGGCGGGCCATGACCGGAGAGGCCGGCGAAGTGGACGTATCGCTGCTGGGCACCGCCATGTGGTCGCAGCAGCGGCTGATCTGTCAGGGCACGGCCGACGGTGTGCAGCGCTTCCCACGCCCGTCCGGCCCGCCGCACAATGTGCTGGTGGCGAATTATCGCACCGCGGACCACCGCTTCATCGCGCTCTGCATGTTGCAGGCGGACCGTTACTGGGCGCGCTTCTGCGAGGCGGCGGGACGGCCCGACCTCGCCGCCGATCCGCGCTTTGCGGATGATGCCGCGCGGCGAGCGAACGGTGCCGAATGCCATGCGGAAGTGACCGCCCTGTTCGCCTCCAAACCGCTGGCCGAATGGAAGCAGATCCTTGCCCGGCAGGACGGCCAGTGGGACGTGGTGCAGGACGTGGGCGAGCTGAAGGACGACCCGCAAGTGCAGGCCAACCAGTACTTGCGCCAGATCGATGCCGGAAACGGCGCAACGATCCCGATGGTGGCCAGCCCCATGCTGTTCGAAGGCCAGGCCCTGCCCTCCACCCGCGCGCCGGAGCTTGGGGCGGATAGCGACGCCGTGCTGGCCGAACTCGGCTATGACGAGGATGCCGTGATCGACCTCAAGGTGCAGGGAGTGGTGTTCTGATGGCGCCCGGAAGCGTTCCGGCACGCAAACTGCCCGCGCTCGAAGGCGAAACCGCGTTCTTCTGGACTTCGGGCGCGGACGGCCAATTGCGCATCCAGCGCTGCACCGAATGCCGCACATGGCAGCACCCGCCGCTTCCCCGCTGCGCCGCCTGTGGCAGTGAGGAGCTGGAGGCCGAGCCGACTTCCGGCAAGGGCCGCCTCGCCAGCTACACCATCAATCACGAGGCATGGCTGCCGGGCCTGCCCGTGCCGTTCGTGCTGGCGGCGGTGGAACTGGCCGAACAGGCCGGCCTCTACGTCCTTGCCAATCTCGACGATGCGCCGCAGGCCGCGCGCGTGGGTCTGCCCGTGACCGTACGGTTCGAACAGCATGAGGACGTCTGGCTGCCCTTCTTCACGCCGGAGGAAGGTCTATGACCACCCTTCCGGAGAAGTCCGTCTGCGTGACCGGCGCCGCGCAATCGGAAGTGGCGCGGCCGTCCGCCCGCAGCGCGCTGCAACTCACTGCCGACGCCTGCCTTGCCGCCATTGCCGATGCCGGCCTGACCGTGCGGGAGATCGACGGCATCGCCACTTATCCGCCCAAGTCGGCCGAAGGCGGCGGCATTGCCCCGGTCAGCACATCGGAAGCCGCCGCCGTGCTGGGCATCAATCCGCGCTGGATTCTCGCATCCGGCGAAGGGTTCAGCCACATGGCGCCGATCTTCAATGCGGTGACCGCGATCGCCTGCGGCCTTGCCCGCCATGTCGTGGTGTTCCGCACCGTCGCGCAGGCCAGCGCCCGCGCGCAGGCCCGCGCATCCACACTGATGGGCGGCCGCGGCGCGCGGGTAGACGGGATCAGCGCCTGGACCGTGCCGTTCAATGCGCTCTCCCCGATCAACATGTTCGCCCTCTACGCACAGGCCTATTTCGACAAGTACGGCGCCACCGAGGCGCAACTGGGCGCCTTAGCGGTGAACGCCCGCCGCCATGCCGCGCACAACCCCGCCGCGATCTACAAGGCGCCGCTGACGTTGGACGATTACCTGCAATCGCGCGTGATCTCCTCCCCCATGCGGCTCTACGACTGCGACGCCCATGTCGACGGCGCCACCGCCATCGTCCTCTCGCACAAGGATGCCGCAAAGGACCTGCGCAACCCGCCGCTGCACATCGAGGCGATGGGCATGGCTGTCGGCGGCCTCTGGGCGGGCCGGCATGATGGCGACTTCACCAGCCTGCCCGCCGCCCGCCGCGCGGGAGAGATGCTGTGGTCCCGCACCAGCCTACGGCCGACCGACCTCGATTGTGCACAGCTGTACGACGGGTTCTCGATCCACACCTGGCTCTGGATGGAGGCGCTGGGGCTGGTACCGCAGGGAGAGGCCTGCCGCTTCGTCGAAGGCGGCACGCGGATCGGGCTGGACGGCGAACTGCCGCTCAACACCGGCGGCGGCCAGCTCTCGGCCGGGCGCCTGCACGGCTATGGCCATATCCACGAGGCCTGCGTGCAGTTGTGGAATCGCGGCGGCGGGCGGCAGGTGCCGGATGCGCGCACCTGCCTGATTTCCAACGGTGGCTTTGGATACGGCGCGATGCTCTTGCGGCGGGATTGATGCTGAGTCGTCGTCTTGACTTTTCTTGTTCGTTATGCCGATAATATATTCACAATAGCGAATAATAGATCGAGAGGAATGGGAGATGAGCGAGGCTGATCCGGCCATCCGCGCAGGCGCCGCAACCGAATGGGCCTACGGTCCGATCTTCGATGCGGACGCGCACATCGATCCGCCGCATGACATGTGGAAGGACTACCTGCCCGCGCACCTGAAAGACCGCGCGCCCTATATCGAGCATGCGGAAGACGGCGATTACATCTGCTTCGAAGGCAATCGCCGCCCCTTCATGATGATCAACAATCAGGCGGGGCGAGAGGGAAAGAACTTCAAGATGAAGGGCCGCCTTGCCGACCAGCGCAAGGTCTGGGAGCCCGCCACCCGCCTGGCCGACATGGATGCGGACGGCATGGACGCCGCGCTGCTGTTCGGCGGCGGGCCGCTGGGATCGTTCGACAACGAACTCTACGTCGCCAGCTACGAAGCCTATCAGAACTGGGTGCTGGACTTCTGCTCGGCCGCGCCGGACCGGCTCTTCCCGGTCGGCTACGTGCCGATGCGCGATATCGAGGAGACGTGCGCCCATGTCCGCCGCCTCGCCTCGAAAGGCTTTCGCGCGATCAACCTGCCCGCCTTCCCCCAGAATCCGGAGGCGTGGAAGACCACTTCGGGCGTGCAAGCCCTGAAGGACGGGCAAGTCTCCGCGCTGACCGGCGATCCCAAGGGCGCGCTGCAATATTCGAACCCCGCCTTCGACGCGCTGTGGAAGACGGTGGTGGACGCCGGGATCGTGGTGACATTCCACCTCGGCGCCCGCGTGCCGCGCTTCGGGCAAAAGGAATATTTCCTGGCCGACATGCCGATGAGCAAACTGGCGATGGCGGAACCGATCGGCATCCTCATCTACAACGGCGTGTTCGACCGTTTCCCGGACCTGAAGATCGGATCGATGGAATCGGGCGTGGGCTGGTTCGCGTGGTTCGCCGAATACAACGATCGCACCTGGGAAAAGCAGCGCTACTGGACGGAATCGCCGCTGAAGAACCCGCCCAGCTACTACATGGACCGCAACGTCTACGGCTCCTTCATCCAGGACCGCGCAGGCATTTTGAACCGCGACCAACCGGGTGGCCGCAACATCATGTGGTCATCGGACTACCCGCATTCGGAAACGACCTTCCCGCATTCGCGCGATGTGATCCTGCGCGATTTCGCGGGCGTGCCGGAAGCCGATGTGCGGGCAATCATTCACGACAATTGCCGGCGATTGCTGGGGTTGTCGTAGGCGGCGTAAATACGGTCAACGAGGCGGATAAACGATAGCCCAATACACTTCGTCGCCCCCGCGAAGGCGGGGGCCCCGCTTTCTTCTCGCCAAGCGCGCAAGAAAAGCGGGATCCCCGCCTACGCGGGGATGACGGTGCGGAGGGAAGGTACGGCCCGCAAAACCCAAACCCGCTCATCCTGAGCTTGTCGAAGTATCCCGCACAGCCCTTTCCCTCACCCCACCTTCAACCGCCTCGCCATCGACGCCTCATCCATCATCGGTGCACCGCGCAAGTGGCCAAGGCGGATGCCGGTGCAGGTCATCTTGAACTTCGCAAAATCCTCGTACCATTCAAGGTCGGCGGCGGATTTGCCGGTCAGGCCTTCCCACAAGCCCACCGTTTCTTCGCGGCTGCCCATGCCTTCCAGCGGCGCGCCATAGGTCGAGCCCGGCCCGTGCATGGTATCCGCGATCACGCAGAACCACGCCAGATCGTGCAGTGCGCCGCCCAGCGAGGGCTGCTCCCAGTCCATCACCGCGACGACATCGAAGTTCGCATCGAACATCATGTTGCCGATCCGCGCATCGCCCCAGACCAGCCCCTCTGGCTGATTCTCGGGCCAGAGCCCGCGCAGCCGTTCCAGCGCCGCGTCGAGTATCGGCAGCGCCTCTACCTGCTGAAGCCAGCGGGCGAAGCGCGCGTACTTGTCCCATTCCTGCGCCAGCCCCCGCTCTCCGTTCGGCCCGGCAAGGAAATCGAACCCGTCCAGCCGCACGCGCTGCACCGCCGCCAGTTGCTCCACCGCATTGCGCCAGAGCACGCGGCGCTGCGCGGGCGCGGCGTCCCTCAGCCAACCTTCGCGCGCATAGGGCGGGATCGACACCGGCACGCGGCCGGTCTTGCGCTCCATCACGAAGAAGGGATTGCCCAGCAGCGCCGGATCTTCCTCGAACCATAGCGGGCGGGCGACACGCACCTCTCCACTTTCGGCCAGCGCCTTCATCACCCGGTATTGCTGCACGAACAGATCATCCGGGAAGACCGTGAAGCCGCCCGGCTTGATCCGCACCACGCAGCCTTGTTGGCGTTCTTCGCCCTGCTCGCGCCAGTGCGCTTCGAACAGCACCGTCTCATGGCTTTGCCCGGCGCCGCGCGGATAGGCGAGATCGGTGATCCGCACCTCGCTCGCCTGCGGCATCCGCGCCGCCAGCCATTGCGCCAGTGCGCCCGCCAGTTCGTCAAGGTCCCGGGTTTCCGGCGCGACGATCACGTCCGACATCCAGCACTCTCCCGCTCGTATCGCAATTCCAAATTGCGAATTTATTTTCGAATATTTGATAAATCGACAAGCAGGGACGGTCAAGCAAAGCCGGCTTTGACGGTGCGGGAACCGCCGGGGCGGCGGCGGTCAGAAGTCTTCGGGCTGGCCGATCAGAAAGCGGGAGATGCGGGCGCAGGCTTCGGCCAGCGCCTCACCCGCCTTGCGTACTTCGGCGCCGGTCATGGCATCGTTGAAGCCACCCAGCACCAGCGAGATGGAGACACGGTCACGCGCGTCGTAGATCGGCGCCATGATCCCCATCAGCGAATAAGTCCGCGCGTCGTCCAGCGTGATTTCGGGCACCACCGGCGGGTCCTGCATGCCGTTGATCGTGGTGATACCGTCATCGGGCACGGTACCGGCACGGCGCGACAGGGCGATGAAGCCATGTTCGCGCACGAAGGCCATGCCGCCGTGGAGCTGCTCCAGTTGCTCGGCCGTGGGCGCGGGATTGGTGCGGGCCTGCACCGCATCGGCCTCTCGCGGCGTGCGCGCGAAGAACGAGGTTGCCTGCACCCAGCGCAGCGGCATGCGCGTGCCCAGCGGCACCGGATAGCCGACGTGGCTGGCAGAGGCCGCACGCTCGCGAAGGTGGATCATGTCGCCTTCCAGGAAATAGGCACCGCAGACCACATCGAAATCGTCCGCCAGCTTGCGCATTTCCGGCTGCGCGACCTGCAGCGGCGAGAAATGCTCCGCCGCGGTGCGCCCGATCGCCGCCAGCACCGGGCCCAGCACATAAGTCTTGTCGCTGGTGCGGTAGAGATAGCCCACGTCGACCAGCCCGGTCAGCAGCGCATGGCAGGTCGCCCGGCTGAGCTTCAGCGCGCGCACCAGATCGGTAAGCGCGAAGGACTGCCCCGGATGATCGGCGATGAAATTGAGGATGGCGGCCATGCGGGCGACGCCAGGGGAAGAACGCGACATGAGTGCTTTCGCTATTTCGAATTACCTGTCGGGTTATGGGGCGTGGAGAGGTTCGTCAATGGGGGCGCAGAGGTGGCGGCCCCACATGCACGGCTCGCTAAACCCCTTCGTCGCCCCCGCGAAGGCGGGGGCCCCGCTTCCTTCTCGCCGCGCCCGCCAACAAAAGCGGGGTCCCCGCCTTCGCGGGGACGACGAGGTTTGGTGCGCGACGTTCGGGTTCAATCGTCGGACGCTCTAGCCGCTGACCGCAGTTTCCTTCAACCGCTCGGCCACGATCCGCGCGATTTCGCGTCGGGCAACCTTGTTGGAATGCAGCAGCGGCACCTCATCGCGGGTAAGCTCCACCCACGCGCGCGGCACTTTGTACGACGAAAGGCTGGCCTTCATCCGTGCCTCGATAGCCGCCACATCGAGCGCCGCCCCGTCGCGCGGAACCAGCGCCGCCACCAGCAGCGCCCCCCGCTCGCGATCCGGCAGGCCGACGACATAGGCGCTATGCACGCCGTCCAGCGCCTGCAATTCCATCTCCACCTCGGCGGGCGAGACGTTCGAGCCGGAAACCTTGATCATGTCCCCGCCCCGGCCAACGAAATGGATACGGCGGCCATCGGCGCGATCCTCGACAAGACAGAGGTCGCCGGTGCGCAAGTAGCCGTCCGGCGTGTAATGCTCGGCCCGGTCGATCTTGTGGAGCGCCGGGGCGACGGCAGGGCCGCGCACCTGCATTTCGCCCACTTCGCCGTTGCCAACCGGGCGGCCGTCCTCATCCGCGATGCGGACCTCGTAACCCGGGGCGAAGTGGTCCATCGGCGCGCAGACCGGGCGGCCGGGCACGCGGAACTCGTCACCCCAGCCGTAAGGCCCCAACGTTTCGCTCATGCCGAGGCCCCACCAGGGCTGCGGGCCCTTGATGCGTTCAAGGTCTTCCTCGGCCAGTACCGATCCCATGGCGAAGCGGCTGTTGCTCAGCGTTCGTTCGGAGCAAACCGTAACCGCGCCCTGCTCCCAATCCGGCAGCAGCGAGAGCATCAGCCCGCCCACCCAAAACATCGGCAATTGGGCGGGGCGTTCTTCGCCCTGCTTCACACCCAGCATCTCGACCAGCCAATGGCTGCGCGCCAGAACCGCGCCGTGGAGATGGCGCACACCCTTGGGCAGCGCCATCGAGCCGGAGGTGTAGATCTCGATCATCTGGTCGGTCGGATGAACTTCGGACTCGGCCTCGCGCAGCACCTCTTCGCCCACATCGACATCGCTAAGCCACGCCATTGGCGCGACGGCGGCGGGCAAGTCCGCGCCGCTGGAGACGATCCAACGCAGGTACGGCACACGCGGCAGGCGCAGCGCGCCGCAAGTCTGGCCGGAAAGTTCGGGCAGCGCCTCGGTAAGCCGCGCCACGAGGTCCTTGCCCAGCATGGTCCGCTGGACGATCAGCCCCTGTACGTCGCTCTGGCGCAGCACGCGGACCAGTTCGTTGGCGCGGATCATCGAGCTGATCGGCACCGCGACCGCGCCGATGCGGGCGATGGCAGCCAAGGCCGTGGCAAAGCCCGGACCGTTGCCGAAGATGAACCCGACGCGCGCGCCCTTCCCCACACCACGCGCCAGCAGTCCGCGCGCGAGGTCTGCGGATTGGCGGTCAAGATCGGAGAAACTGGCGCTTTCGCTGCCGGTTTCGGTCTCCAGCGTGATCGCCACGGCATCGCCATAAGCAGCGGCGGCGGAGCGGATCAGTTCGGGAAAGGTCCGGGCCGCGCCCGGCGTGCTTTCGCTGCTCAATGCACTCATCCTCTCGCCGGATTTTCTACCCTTTAGGGCGCGATCCTGCGTCGTGAGAACTGCCTTCGCAAGCATCTGCGGCGCGACATCGCTGGGGCGGAATCGTCGTATTGGCGAATTTAAATTCGCAATGGAGAATATCAGCTTTCAGAGAAGGTATAGGGCTGAGCGGCGCGGCGATAGTCGTCGGCCAGCACATCGCGGCCGATCGGCGGCACCGAGCGGGCGGCGCAATCGGCACGCTGGCAGAGGCGGCAGGTCACACCGATCGGCGTCGCCCTGACCTCAGCTTCACCGCCATAGACCAGCTTGCCCGCCTCTTCCGCCGCGCAGGCGAGCGCCACGGCGCGGGTGACTTTCATCCGCCCATGCCGCCCCTCGCCCGAGGTGACAGTGCGCGCGATCGAGAAGAAGCGTTGCCCGTCCGGCAGTTCCAGCCACTGGGTGCGCACTTCGCCCTGCCAGCGGAACACCTGATGTACCGACCACAAGGGACAGCCGCCGCCATGCGCCGCGAAGGGAAAGCCCGCGCCGTCCAACCGCTTCGAGACGTTCCCCGCCTCATCCACGCGCAGGAAGAAGAACGGCACCCGCTCCTCCCCCGGACGATGCAACGTGGTGAGCCGGTGCGCGACTTGCTCGAAACTGGTGCCGAACAGCCCGCAGAGCGCCTCTATATCGTAGCGCCGCGCCTCCGCGGCGCGGGCGAACTTGGCATAAGGCATCAGGATCGCCGCCGCCGCATAGCCCGCCAGCGCCCGGCGCACGAGCGTCGCCGTGGTGGTCTGCACAAAGGCGGCAGCGCGCACGACCGCCACGATGTCACCGCGCATCGCGGTATGGGCGATGTGCGTGGCGATCTGGAAGGCCCGGCTTGAGGGGCCGAGCGTATCGTCGATCAGCAGCTGCTGGTTGTGCCGGTCGAACCGCCGCAGGGAATCGACCATGACGTCGGGCGGCAGAAAGCGCACGCGAACGCCCTTGGCGGCAAGCCATGCGGTGGCGCCACCGGCTTGCTCGATTTCGCCGGCAAGTTCCTCCGCCCGCACGTCGATGGCGTGGAAGTAGTTGCGCGATTGGCCGAGGAACCGCTGCGCCTCACGCACCGGCTCGTTCTCTTCCGCCGCCGGGCCAGAGGCGCGCTGCTCTGCCAGAGCCTGACTTTCGCGGGTGTAAGCGCCGTGAAGCCGCAGCAGCGCTTCCGAAATGCCCGGAAAGCTCATCGCCAGGTCGGCCACTTCCAGCGAGGGCAAGTCGATATCGGCGAACAGCGGATCGCGCAGCACATCCCCCACGCGGCGAGCATAATCCTCGCCATCGTCCCCGGCGATGTCGGCAATGTCCAGCCGATAGGTCCGTGCAAGGCGCAGCAGCATGTCCGCCGTGACCGGGCGCTGGTTGCGTTCCAACAGCGCGACGTAGCTGGGCGAAATCTCCAGATCGTCCGCCATGGCCTGCTGCGTCAGGCCCAGTTCGCGGCGCAGGCGGCGAAGCCTGGGGCCAAGGTAGAGAGGTCTCGATTCCGCCATGGCTCAGCACTTTGTCATGCCTGCACATCTTTACAAGGAATATCTGTAAAGTTTTACAACCGGACTTCGCAGGCCGTTCCGCACTGCAAAAATGGGGCCTAGCTCAAGGTCATCGCCCAAACACATTTTTCGGCGCCCATTTTTCAAGACGGGGACTTTTGGCAGTGACCTACCAGAGCAAGATCACCGAAGCCGGCCAGACCATCGGCACCGAGCCCAACTGGAACGGCATCGAGCCGGAATCGGTCGCGCGCATGCGCCTGCAGAACCGCTTCCGCACCGGCCTCGACATCGCCCGCTACACCGCGCGCATCATGCGCGAGGATATGGCGGCCTATGATCGCGACCCTGCCAACTACACCCAGTCGCTGGGCTGCTGGCACGGCTTCATCGGCCAGCAGAAGATGATCTCCATCAAGAAGCATTTCGGCACGACCAAGGGCCGCTACCTCTACCTGTCGGGCTGGATGGTCGCGGCGCTGCGCAGCGAGTTCGGCCCCCTGCCCGACCAGTCGATGCATGAGAAGACCTCGGTTCCCGCGCTGGTCGAGGAACTTTACACCTTCCTGCGGCAGGCGGACGCCCGCGAACTGGGCATGCTGTTCCGCGATCTGGACAAGGCGCGCGAGGCCGGTGACGAGATGGAGGCCAAGCGCCTCGAAACCGCGATCGACAATCACGAGACGCACGTGGTGCCGATCGTCGCCGATATCGACGCGGGCTTCGGCAATGCCGAGGCGACCTACCTGCTCGCCAAGAAGTTCATCGAGGCCGGCGCCTGCTGCATCCAGATCGAAAATCAGGTCTCTGACGAGAAGCAGTGCGGCCATCAGGACGGCAAGGTTACCGTTCCGCATGAGGACTTCATCGCGAAGATCCGCGCAGTCCGCTACGCCTTCATGGAACTGGGCGTGGATGAGGGCCTGATCGTGGCGCGCACCGACTCGCTGGGCGCGGGGCTGACCAAGCAGATCGCCTTCACCCGCGAACCGGGCGATATCGGCGACCGCTATAACAGCTTCCTCGACTGCGACGAGATCGCGGCGGGCGATGTCGGCCACGGCGAAGTGCTCATCACTCGCGAAGGTCGCCTGATGCGCCCGAAGCGGCTGCCCTCGAACCTCTACCAGTTCCGCAGTGGAACCGGCGAGGATCGCTGCGTGCTCGATTGCATCCATGCGCTGGAGAACGGCGCGGACCTGCTGTGGATCGAAACCGAAAAGCCGCACATCGGCCAGATCGGCGGAATGGTCAGCCGCATCCGCGAAGTGATCCCGAACGCCAAGCTGGTCTACAACAACTCGCCCAGCTTCAACTGGACGCTGAACTTCCGCCAACAGGTCTTCGATGCCTGGACAGCGGAAGGCCGCGACACCGGCGCCTATGACCGGGCGAAGCTGATGAGCGTCGACTACGACGGCACCGAGCTGGGCAATGAGGCCGACGAGCGCATCCGCACCTTCCAGAAGGACGCGGCGCGCGAGGCGGGGATCTTCCATCACCTCATTACCCTGCCGACGTACCACACCGCCGCCTTGTCGACCGACAATCTGGCGAAGGAGTACTTCGGCGAGGCGGGCATGCTCGGATACGTCAAGGGCGTGCAGCGTCAGGAAATCCGCCAGGGCATCGCCTGCGTGAAGCACCAGAACATGGCCGGATCGGATATCGGCGACGACCACAAGGAATACTTCGCCGGCGAGGCTGCCTTGAAGGCGGGCGGCACGCACAACACGATGAATCAATTCGCTGCCTAAGGCGGCGACGAAACGAACTTCGAAGGTCGCCGGGAATCGTCCGGGACCGCCAAGCAAGGAAAGGAAGGTACTATGACCACCATGACCACCGAACCGGCCCGCGCCCGCGCGGTGCTTTCGAACCAGGACTTCAAGCTGCTGCAGGAAGCCGTGCTCTTCTACATGCGTGCACATGAGGACGATCCGATCTCGTCGCAGTACTCGAACCTTTATCACCGCCTCGGCAGCGCCGGACGGCGTTGAGCGGTAACTCGACACGAAACACGAAGAATGATGGTGCCGGAGGATCAACCGGCACCGAAACCCCGCCTTTGCCAACCGGCAAGGCGGGGCCAACTCAAGACCTTTCCTGGGGAGGAAAGCCGCCCGTCGCACCTTGCGTGCGGCGGGCTTTTTCGTCGGCCACCGGAAAAACACCGATCGCCGTGATAGCCGGTTAGCAACCAGAATGGATCATACTCTGGCGCTGGCACTCGTCCCGTCGCATCCGCATTGACAAGAAAATTAACGGCTTGCCTATATCCCCGGCTGCCAGCTTGGGGGCACCATGTTGATTCCTGGGGACGAATTCAAAGGCGATGTAAGCGAAACGGCGGGCGAACCGGCGATCGCGGACGCGCACGAATCGCTGGAGGCTGCCCTTGCCGCCGCCTCCCGCGCCGAACGTCTGCTGCGCGACGCGATAGAGGCGTTGCCGCAGGGAATCGTGATTCTCGACGAAGACGATCGCTACATCCTGTGGAATCGCCGTTACGAGGAAATCTACTGCCGCTCCGCCGATCTGCTGAAGCGGGGCGAGAAGCTGGGCGATACCCTGCGCATCGGCGTGGCACGCGGCGACTATCCCGAAGCGATCGGCCGTGAGGAAGAATGGCTGGCCGAACGCGTGGCCAAGCTGCGCCAACCCGATTGCCGCCACGAACAGCGCCTTTCCGACGGCCGCTGCATCCTGATCGAGGAACGCAAGACCGACAGCGGCGGCACCATCGGCGTGCGCGTGGACATCACCGACATCAAGCAGCGCGAGGAAGCCTTCCGCCTGCTGTTCGAACAGAACCCGCTGGCCATGCTGGTCTACGACGATGCCAGTGGCCGCGTCCGCTCCGCCAACGAGGCCGCCTGCCGGCTGTTCGGCTATGCCGGAGACCAGATCGCCGGCATTGAGGCGGTGCGCCTGTTCTCCGCGCCCGAGCGGGAGACCGCCGCGCGGATGCTGGCCACCGATTGCCCCGAAGGCGATTCGTGCTGGCGCCTCGTCCGCCGCGATGGCGGCACGGTGGAGGCCATGGTCTCCACCCGGCTGTCGCAGCTTGAGAACGAGACGGTGACGATCGTCTCGATCGTCGACGTGACCGAGCGCCGCCGCATCGAACAGCGCATGGCCCACATGGCCCGGCATGACGAGTTGACCGGCCTCGCCAACCGCGCACATTGCCGCGAATACCTGAGCCAGGTGCTGGAGCATGCCTCCCCCTCGGACACGGTGACGCTGGCCTTCGTCGACCTCGACCACTTCAAGGCGGTGAACGACACCTACGGCCACCACTTCGGCGACATGCTGCTGACCGACGCGGCGCGGCGGATGCGCGAGCTGATCCCGCCCGGCGCCCTGCTCTGCCGCATCGGCGGGGACGAATTCGCCATCATCTTCCGCCGTTCCAGCCAGACGCAGGCGGAACTGGTGTCCAAGTCGATCATCACCGCGCTGAGCGAGCCGTTCTTCGTCCACGGCAACATGCTGCACATCGGCGCTACCATCGGCTTTGCCAGCGCCCCTTACGACACCACCGATCCGCAGACCCTGCTGCGCTACGCCGATCTGGCGCTCTATGCTGCCAAGGGCGAGCGTCGCGGTTCCTGCCGCGGCTTCGAAGCGCGCATGGACGAGGCGGCGCAGGCCAAAAGCCGGCTTGAGAAGGACTTGCGCAAGGCCGTGCAGGAAGGCGGGCTGGAGGTCCACTACCAGCCGCTGGTCAATCTGGAGACCGGCGAGATCGAATGCTGCGAGGCACTGCTGCGCTGGGATCATCGCGATCGCGGGCCGGTCTCTCCCGAAGTGTTCATCCCACTGGCGGAAGAACTGGGGCTGATCGATCAGGTCGGCCGCTTCGTGCTCAATTCGGCCTGCCGCGAAGCGATGACATGGCCGCAGAACGTGCGCCTGTCGGTCAACGTCTCGCCGCTGCAGTTTCGCAATGGCAACCTGCTGAGCACGGTGATCAACGCACTTTCGGCCTCTGGTCTTCAGGCAGAACGGCTGGAACTGGAAATTACCGAGGCGGTACTGATGGAGCGCGGCCCGCGCCCTGCCGCGATCATCCGCAACTTGCGCGCCTTCGGCATCGGCATTTCGCTGGACGATTTCGGCACCGGCTATTCCTCGCTCAGCTATCTGCTCAATTACCCCTTCACCAAGATCAAGATCGACAAGTCGTTCATCCTGAACCTGCAGCGCGAGGCCAATTCGCGCGCGGTGATCCGCGCCGTGATCGGCCTTGGCCGCAGTCTGGGCGTGGCGGTGGTGGCCGAAGGGATCGAGCGCGAGATGGAGCGCGAATACTTGCGCACCGAAGGCTGCACGCAGGGACAAGGCTTCCTGTTCGGCCGCCCCGGCCCGGCCGGCACGATCACCTTCGAAGCGCGCGAGACCGGCAGCCGCGACGCGGCCTGATACGCCGCCAAGCCCGGCTGCCCGTTCTGGCGCCAGCCCGGCCCGCGTCTGACGCCGCTTGACGCATCTTTGCGATGACGGGCATGATTTCCGATAGATAAGCGCGCCATCACCAGCACCGGCACTCCCTTCCCCCCGCCACGGAGCCCGCCTCGATGAAAAGCATCGCCACGCTGACCATGAACCCGACGATCGACGTGTCGTATGATGTCGGAAAGGTCCGCCACACGCACAAGATGCGCACCGATAACGAGCACTATGCGCCCGGCGGCGGCGGTATCAACGTGGCCCGCGTCTTCGTGCGCCTGGGCGGCAATGCGCGCAGCTACTACCTTTCGGGCGGCGCCACCGGCCCGGCGCTGGACGGATTGATAGACCTGCACCAGCTTGTCCGCACCCGGATCGAGATCCAAGGCCCCACCCGCATCGCCGCCGACATTCTAGAGCACGAAACCGGCAAGGAATACCGCTTTACCCCCGCCGGCCCGCATGTCAGCGAGGCGGAATGGACCCACGCGCTGGAGGTTCTGGACGAGGCCGATTGCGACGTGATGGTGATGAGCGGATCGCTGCCGCCGGGCGTCCCGACCGACTTCTACGCCCGCGTCATCCGCCTGCTGCGGCCCAAGGGGATCGAGATCGTGCTGGACACCTCTGGCGAAGCGCTGGCGGCCGGCATCGCCGAGGGCGGGCTCACGCTGGTGAAGCCCAGTCATGGCGAATTGGCGCAATATGCCGGCCGTCCGCTCGACACACATGAGGCACTCGGCAAGGCGGCGATGGAGATCGTGGACGCCGGCAAGGCGCGCCTCGTCGCCGTCACCATGGGTCACGAAGGCGCATTGCTGGCCCACGCCGATGGCACCAAATTCCTGCCCGCATTGAAGATCGACGCCGCCAGCGCAGTGGGCGCGGGCGACAGCTTCGTCGCGGCCATGGTCCACGCCTTGTGCCGGGGGGACGATGATCTCACCGCGTTCCGCATCGGCCTTGCCGCCGGCTCCGCCGCCGTGCTGCGCGCCGGCACCGACCTTGCGCGGCCTGCGGATATCGAGCGACTGCTGGAGCAGGTCGAGCCGGTGTAAGAAATCCGCAGGAGGGTCCATCAAAGGCGCTATCTACCGATCCGCGCAAGTGATATTGACGTATACGTGAACTACGCGATTCCCCACCGCTTCCCGATCGGCATCGATCCCGAGGACATCGACTTTATGGGTCATGTCAACAATGCCAGTTATCTGAAGTGGGTGCAGGCCGCCGTGCTCGATCACTGGCGGGCGATTGCGCCTTCGGAAGCGATCACGCAGCACCTCTGGGTCGCGATCAAGCATGAGATCACCTATCGCAAGCCCGCCTTTCTGGAAGATGACGTGATCGCCACCGTCCTTCTGGAAAAGGTGCAGGGCGCGCGCGCGTTCTATGAAACCGTGATCCGTCGCGGCGAGGAAGTCCTGGCGGAGGTCAAGTCCAGCTGGTGCTGCCTCGATGCCGATACCATGCGCCCGGCGCGACTGGCACGCGACGTGATCCAGCGCTTCTTCTCCACCGAAGACGGCGAACCGGCGGCGGTCTGAACCCGCCGCTCAGCCTGCATGCGGCGCTGGCCTAGAACATTTTCTAATCAGGTGGAATCACCTGATGACTCGGAAAATGCGACCAACCAAAAACTTAGAGCAGTCGATCCGACGCAGTCGGGTCCAAAACGGCTCTAGACCCTGATCGCCCGCAGGCAGAACGACCAGATCGCCTCTGCCAATGCCTCTCGTTCGGCGCGGTCGGGAGCGCGGCCTTCCTCTTCCAGCAAGAGCGTGTGCACCGTGGTCGAAACCAGGTTGTAGATCAGCCGCGCCTGCAGCGACGGATCGGCCTGACGAAACACGCCTGCCGCCATCCCCTTGGCGATATAGCCGGCAATCAGATCCAGCAGCGGCTCCAGCGCCGCCTTGAGTTCGGCCGGACGCTGCTGGGCCAGCCGCAAGTGTTCGCGGCTGAGCGCGGCACTGCGCAAATGGGCGCCGGCAACGGGCATCTGCCCCAGTTGCGCCTGCCCCACCACGATGCCACGCACAACGCCCTCCAGCGCCTCGGCCGGGCCCACGGCATCGGCGGTCATCGCCCGGAACTGGTGCGCAGCAGCACGCAGGGTGGCGTCGAACACCGCCAGCACCAGATCGTCTTTGCCCTGAAAACGTTCGTAGAACGCGCGCCGCGCAAGGCCCGTGCGCGCCAGCACGGCGCGGATGGTCAGCCCTTCCAGCCCCGCCTCGTCCAGCAGATCGTGCGCGGCGGCGATCAGCCTGCGCGTGCGATCCTCATCGACATCGTCGAAGACCACGGACGGGTCGAGGCTCGGGTTCATGGTGGCCATCGCCAAAGGGTTATCGCCTCCGCGCCGCATGGTCCAGCCCCGGCCCACTGCTGCCCCGCGCCGACGGATAGGCGCCCGATTGACTCTTCGGCGCCCTTCGCGCTAGAAAATCGAGAACAGCGTTCTCAAAGCAACGCGGCAGACAGGATTTCAGGAGAGCAAGATGCCCAAGGTCACTTACGTCGACCATTCCGGCCACGCGACAACAGTGGAGGTCGAAGCCGGCGAAAACGTCATGCGCGGCGCCCTCTACAACGGGATCGACGGGATCACCGGCGAATGCGGCGGTGGCCTCTCCTGCGCCACCTGCCATTGCTACGTCGATGAGGAATGGACCGACACGGTGGGCGGCCCCGCTTCGCAGGCGGAGGAAGAACTGCTGGAATCCGCGGCAGACGAGGTGAAGCCCTCCAGCCGCCTGTCCTGCCAGATGGTGATGACCGACGCGCTCGACGGGCTGGTCGTCCACCTTCCCGAACACCAGTTCTGAGCGGGAGAGAGACGATGCCGATCGACGCCGCCAACCCCGTTCCGCCCAGCTTCCCCCGCCATGTCGGGATGGATCAGGTTCCCGATCACGTGCCGGCCGATCTGGTCCGGCAGGTGGGCCTGACCTTCGGGCCCGAATTCCTGGCTTCCCCGCACGATTTCATGGCCGCGCTGCACGAAAAGCAGCCGCCGATCTATTACGACGTCAGCCCGATGGGCAACATGTGGCATCTCACCAAGCATGAGGACGCCCTGTTCGGCCTGCGCCATCCGGAAGTCTTCTCGAACGAAGGCGCCACGCCCTTCCCGCGCGATCCGGACGACTATTTCTACTTCATCCCGATCGAGATCGATCCGCCGCACCACCGCAAGTATCGCAACATCGTCGATCCGGTGTTCAGCCCGCAAGGCGTGCTCAAGCTGGAAAAGCTGATCCGCGAGCGTGCCAACGCCCTGATCGACGAGATCGAGGCCAAGGTCGCCGCCGGTGGGACTTGCGAATTTACCGAGGATTTCGGCCGTCCGCTGCCGGTGGCCGTGTTCCTGGACATCATGGGCCTGCCGCAGGACATGCGCGATACCTTCGTGTCATGGGCGATGGACCTGCTGCATTCGAACGACCGCGCGATCATGGGCGGGGCGATGCGCAACATCACCGCCTATCTGAAGGAAGCCATCGCCGAGAAGAAGGCCAATCCGGACGACGGCGTGGTCAGCCTGATCGCCCATGCCGAACCGGGCGGCGTGCCGATGTCCGAAAAGGAGATCTTCGGCTTCGTCTGCTTCCTGTTCATCGCCGGGCTGGACACCGTATTCGCCACGCTGAACAACATCTGGGCGTGGCTGGCGGAGAACCCCGAAAAGCGGCAGGAGATCATCGATCGCCCGCAGGACATCGACAAGATCGTCGAGGAAGTGCTGCGCCGCTGGTCGGTCACTTTCTCCGGCCGCGTGCTGGACAAGGACCACGAAATGCGCGGCGTGCAGATGAAGAAGGGCGACCGCGTCACCTTCATCTTGCCCGCCTGCAACTTCGATCCGGACGTCTTCCCCGATCCGCTGACGGTGGACTTCGATCGTCCGCGCAAGACCATCCTGGCCTTCACCGTGGGCGTGCACAGCTGCATGGGCGGCCACCTCGCCCGTCTGGAAGTGAAGATCGCGCTGCAGGAATGGTTGAAGCGCATTCCGAACTTCGAACTGAAGCCCGGCACCCGGATCGAGTACCGCCCGGGCGGCGTGATCGGGCCGGAAGAAGTGCCGCTGGTCTGGTAAAGCGCCGGCCCGCCGTAGCGGCTGAAACGAAGGGGGCGGCGTTCAGCGGTCCCCTTTTTTTGTGCTGAGTTGCGCCCAAATTTCGGCGCGCAAATTCCGACTGGAGCGAAAAGGAGGGGCGGCGGCGCAAGTCGTTTGCCGGCTTGCGCCGCCGGGGCGAGTCCGCGCTGCCCCTCACGCGCACGCCCTCCCCCCTGAGGTCCACCGGGACCCACGCGACCACGAAGGACTCTCCGGCGGAAATAACGGGATGATCGATGCTTCAGCTCTCGACCGCGATGCGCGCGGTGATGCCGGTTCTTGACCGGCGGTGCTCAAGCGATCCTCTCCACGGTCCATTTTGATGGGAACATCTGTCTTCGATCAGCGGCCTTTCCTGGTCTGGAGCGCGAAGCTGTCTGAAGCGGATGTGCAGGATCGCATCGGCGCAATTCGCAGGAAAGACAGGATCGATCCAAATCCGAGCGATCACGGCGCCCCGCTATGCGCAGTCCTCTCAAGAAGAACCCTTGAGGCGCCCGTGCCGACGCATTGGTTAACCGACCGAAAACGGAGCCAATTGGGTGACTACGCAGCGCCCGTTCATTCGTCCGGCGCGAACATGCTGCGTAAAGCCGTCTACACGCCCGCGCAGGATGCTGCAGCAATGCCACAGTCATGGCCTTGTCCGCCCCGCTGTTATTCACCGATGCAAATTCGGACTTTGCGAAAGCGGAAAAATGTTTCAAGGTGCAAGGCGAAGGGCCGTTCTCGGCCTTGCCGGCGTTGGGAGAGAGCGCGTCGGGGAGAGTAAAAACCTCTCCGGCGCGCCGATACCTTCGCAAGTGCAGCATGATTTGGATATCTTGAATTCGCGCCCCTGTCCCTCGAAAAATGAGGACAGGGGCGCAATTCGTTCGGCCATCTTCCCGGCGATTTTTGCGCAGTTGCAGCATTAGTCGTATCAACTTGAAGCTTAAGCAAAAGACCAAAGGTGATTCGCCCGAATTCATGGGTTCGAAGCGCCCGGATGATGGACTGGCCAAGATGCCGGATATCGAGTGCGACGTCCTGATCGTCGGCAGCGGGATCGGTGGACTTACCGCGGCAATTGCCGCGCGCATGGCCGGTCTCGATACGCTGGTGATCGAGCAGGACCTGCTGGTCGGCGGCCCCTCTTCCTTGTCCAGCGGAATGCTCTGGCTGCCCAACAGCCCGCTGATGCGCCGTGATCGCGTACATGATTCGCGCGGCGAGGCGCTCAACTACCTTGGCAACTTCGTGGCCGACGGGGATCCCGCATCCACCCCCGAACGCCGGGCCGCCTTCGTCGACGGCGTCGCTCCGCTGGTGGCGCTCTACGATGCGCGCGGCGTGCCGCTGCGCCGGTGCCAAGGCTATTCGGACCATTACGACACCCTGCCCGGCGGACATGCGGAAGGGCGCGCGGTGGAAACTTCGGTGATCGACGCGGACAGGCTTGGTTCCTGGCGTCGGCGCATCCGGCCGCAGAGCCTGCCGATCCCGGCGCGTGCATCCGAACTGGCGCGCCTTGGCCGCACAGGCACGACATGGGAAGGCCGACTGGGCGCGGCCCGGCTGCGCTGGCGCCGGCTTGCGGGCAAAGTGCGCGCGCAGGAGCTGTTCACGGCGGGTGCGGCGTTGCAGGCGCGCTTGCTGCTGGCCGCGCTGGAACTGGGCGCCGAGATCCGCACCCGCACCGCGCTGTTGGGTCTGGAAAGCGAGCGCGGCCGCGTGAGCGGCGCGATGATCGATTGCGAAAGCTGGCACCGCCGCGTTCGGACGCGCCACGGTGTGATCGTCGCCAGCGGCCGCGTGGCACCCAACGCATCGCAGGGCTGTGATGGCGACGGCGTGCGCGACGCGGTTTCGGCGATGACCGGGCTTGGCGCCGGCACTGCCTGGATGAATGAGGCCTGGCGCTTCGTGCGCCTCGCCTCGGACCGGACCCCGCCAGCTCTGATCGTGCTGCCGGCACTGGCCAAGCCGCATCTGGTGATGGTGGACGCGCGCGGCAATCGCTTCGTCAACGAGGCTGCTCCGCCGATGGAAGTGGGGCGCGCCTGCCTCGTCCGGCAGGAAGCAGCCGGCGACATGCCCGCCATCTGGGCGATCTGCGACGCTCGCCACCGCGCACTTTACCGGTTCGGTCCGTTTCGAGCCGGCGCCCTCCCGCGTGAACGGTTGCACGACGGCACCGTCCACAAGGCCGGCACGCTGGACGCCCTCGCCCGCGCTTGCGGGATCGATCCCGCCGGCCTCCACACCACCGTGACGCACTGGAACGCCATGGCCACCCACGGAGAGGACGCGGACTTTGCCAAGGGCGCTTCGGCCTACGACCGCTATCACGGCGACCCGCGCCACTATCCCAATCCCTGCGTGGGGCGCATTTCGCAGCCGCCGTTCTTCGCGATTCCGCTACGTGCCGACAGCCTGGGCTCTTGCGGCGGCGTGTTGGTCGATGCCCATGCGCAAGTGCTGCGCGGCGATCTTCGGCCGATCCCCGGCCTCTACGCCATCGGCGGCTGCACTGCGCCGCTTTCCGGCCCCAATGACATTGCCCCCGGTTTCGCGGCGGGCGTCGGCGCGGTGTTCGGGATGATTGCCGTGCGCCACATGGTCGGATAGGCGCACGAGACCACTCCGCCCGACAGGTTCCACTTGCTCCGCTTCTCCCGCCCCGACACCGCACAGGCCCGCCTGCTCTGGTCCATCGCCCTGCCCGCGATGCTGACCAATCTGGCGACCGCGCTGTTCGGGTTGGCGGACATGTGGGCGATCGGCAGGCTGGGTGACGCGCCGGCGCAAGGCGCAGTGGAACTGGGTGCCAAGTTCATGATGGCGCTGCTCAACGTCTTCAACTTCCTGCGCACCAGCACCGTGGCGCTGACCGCGCAAGGGGCCGGACGCGGCGACACGCAGGCGCAGGCAGCCACGCTGGCACGCGCCATGGCGGTGGCGCTGGGGATCGGCACATTGCTGATCGCCGCGATGCCGCTGGCGATTCCGCTCGGTCTCGACCTGCTGGATGCCAAGGCGGCGGTGCGGGAGAGCGCGCAGCATTACATCGCCATCCGCTATTGGGCGGCGCCGCTGTGGCTGGGCAACTGCGTGCTGGTGGGCTGGCTGATCGGCCAGCGACTGGTGCGCCATGTGCTGGTGGTGGAAGTGGCCGCCAATGCCGTCCACATCGCGCTGGACCTGTTCCTGGTGCTGGTGGTGCACTGGGGCGTTGCCGGCGTGGCGACGGCGACTTTGACGAGCGAGGCATTCAAGTTCCTCGTCCTTGCCGCCATCGTGCTCAACCGCCCTTCGGCGCGCGCCGCCTTTGCCGCGATGCGCCGCCGGGTGACGTGGCGCCGTGCCGATCTGGCCGCGCTGTTCGCGCTGAACCGCGACCTGTTCCTGCGCACGCTGTTGCTGACGGCCGTGCTGCTGCTGTTCGCCCGCACCGGCGCGCAGGGCGGCCCGGTAACGCTGGCGGCCAACGGCATCCTGTTCCAGCTGTTCATGCTGGCCACGCTGATCCTCGACGGGTTCGAAAGCGCCGCGCAAGTGCTTTGCGGAGAGGCCCTTGGCGCCGGCGAGCGATCCCGCTTCAACGCTGCCGTGCGCGCGGCGCTGTTCTGGGGCGGGGCGACGGCGCTGGTGCTGACGCTGGGCTATGTCATTGGCGGGGAGGCGCTGGCCGCGCGCTTCAGCACCGACCCGGCGGTGATCGCCCGCGCCGCGCAGTTCGTGCCGTGGGTCATGGTGCTGCCCATCGCCGGCTATGCGTCCTACGTGCTGGACGGCGTCTTCGTCGGCGCAGGATGGACGCGGGCGATGCTGGGGACGATGGCCGTCTCCATGGCGATCTACGGCGCGTTGATCTGGCTGCTCCATCCACTGGGCAATGCCGGATTGTGGACCGCCTTCACCCTGTTCTTCGTCGCCCGCGCGGCCAGCCAGTTGGCCGTGCTGCCGCGCAAGGTGCGGGCAAGCTTCAGCGCTTCCTGAAAACGACCGTAAGGTTGTTCGCCGGCATCTCGATCACACGTTCGAGAGCAAACCCGCGCGCATCGGCCTCCCGCGCTACGTCTTCCAGCAAGCGCAGGCCCCACGCCGGATTGCGACGCTTCAGATCCTCGTCGAAGGCGGCATTGCTCGGCTCGATTGCATGGCCTTCGCGGCGATAAGGGCCGTAAAGAACCAGTGGTGCGCCGGCGGACAACAGCCGCCCCGCCGCCGCCATCAGCCCCTCGGTCGCGGCCCAAGGGCTGATGTGGATCATGTTGATGCAGACCACCGCATCGGCGCACTCCACGGGCCATTCCGCTGCGGCGGCGTCGATTTCCAGCGGAGCGAGCAGGTTCGCCACGCTCTCCGCCTCCCGCCACGCCTCGATCGAAGCGCGGGCATCGGCATCCGGATCGCTGGGCTGCCAGTCGAGATGCGGCAACCCGCGCGCGAAGTGGACGGCGTGTTCGCCGGTGCCGCTGGCCACTTCCTGCACCCTGCCCGATGCCGGCAGGACATCGCGCAGCACGTCGAGGATGGGATCGCGATTGCGAGCGACGGCGGGTGCAGTGCGGCGAAGATCGGACATGGCACGGGGTTAGCCCCGGCCGATCACGCCTGCAATACGCTCACTCCCACAGGCCAAGCGTGTCCATATCGTCAGGCTCCTGCGGGTCGAGCGGCACCTCGCACAACATTTCGCTATCGTCCAGAAAGCCGCAGAACCGCTGGTGCAGTGCCTCCAGATTGATCCGCCGCATCTCCGCCGCGCTGAACCCTGCGGCGACGATGGCCGCCAGCGCGCGCTGCTTCTGGGCGATCAGGTCGATCGCCTGAAGTTCCCGCATATGGCGCGCGGCGAAGTCCTCGTCACGGCAGAGAACTTCGCCCAGCGCCTCTATCTCCGCGCCCAGTTCCACCAGCACATCGGCCATTGCGACGAACTTCGGGGCCATGAATTTGGAATCGTGGATCATCGGGTCACGCGGCCAGAACCGGCGCGTCCGACGCGCTGAGCGATTGCAGGTCCAGCACCATGACCATGCGATCTTCTATCGCCACCAGCCCCTCCAGGAACGGGATCACTTCGTCCCGGCCCGCGCTGGGCGGGGCCTGCAGGGCCTCTGAGTTGAACGCCACGATGTCCGACACCGAATCGACGATCAGCCCCTGCGATTGCGTGTGCGCCGCATGACCGTCCACCTGACAGACGATGATCGCGTGGCGCGGCGTCGCCTCGGTCGGCGTCCAGCCCAGCCGCGCCGCAAGGTCGATCACCGGCAGCACGGTGCCGCGCAAGTTGACCACGCCCGCCACGTAGTGCGGCACGCGCGGCATCGGGGTTACCGGGGTCCATGCCCGGATCTCGCGGATCGACATGATATCGAGGGCGAAGATCTGGCCGGCGACTTCGAAAGTGATGAGTTCGCGGTGCATGGTCACGGTTTCCTTCAGTGGGCGACGCGGCGCACGGCCGCGACCAGCTTGTCGGTATCGAACGGCTTGACGATCCAGCCGGTGGCCCCGGCGGCGCGGGCGCGGGCCTTCTTCTCGTCCGAACTTTCGGTGGTGAGGACAAGGATCGGCCGGTCGCGATGGCGGGTGCCGCCGCGCACCTGCTCGATCAGGCCGAACCCGTCGAGCCGGGGCATGTTGATGTCGGTAATGACGACATCTACCTCGTTGGCGGCAAGCCATTCCAGCGCGGACATGCCATCGTCCGCCTGCGCGACATCGAAGCCGTTGGTGGACAGCGCATGATTGAGCAGCGCGCGCATCGATGCGCTGTCGTCGACGGTGAGGACACGGGTGGTCTTGGACATCAGGGGCCTCGTTTCCTTCAGAACAGTTCGACTTCGCCGCGCTGGGCCAGTTGGGCTGCGGCCAGCGGGGCGGCAGGTTGGGTAATCGGCTCCGGCGCGTCGGACGCGGCGACGGTGCGGCAGCGCACCAGTCCCGAGGCGGGGCGGAAATCCACGCGGCGGGCGCTGGCGCCGCCAAGGTCCTGCTTCACCAGTTCGATCCGCTCGCGCTCCAGAAAGCCGCGCGCGAATTCGGCGTTGGCGGTGCCGATCCGCTGCATTCCCGCGCGGATGTTGGCGCCGCCGTAAAGATGCGCGCGCAGCCGGTCCTTGCGCGCGCCGTAGGACAACATCTCGTTGATCAGCATCTCCATCAGGTAGACGCCGTAGTGCACGTCCACCTCGCCCCGCGCATGGCTGGCGGGCGGTTCCGAAAGCAGGAAGTGGTTCATGCCCCCCAGCTCCGCCACCGGATCGTAAAGGCAACTGGCAACGCAGGAGCCGAGCACAGTGCTCAGTTCCACGCGCGGCCCGGCGCTGACCTTGAACTGGCCTTGCAGCACGGTCAGCCGCAAGGGCTCTCCAGCGGTTGTGGGGCCGGTCTGGGTAGGCTGGAAATTCATCGCCTCAGGCCGCCTTGTTGAACGCATGGCGAGCGATGCGTCCGATCGGGGCGACAACCCGCGCCGCCCCCAGCGAGATCGCCGCGCGCGGCATCCCGAACACGGTGCATGTCTGCTCGTCCTGCGCGATGGTGTGCGCGCCCGCCTCGCTCATCGCCAGCAGCCCGCGCGCGCCGTCCTGCCCCATGCCGGTGAGCAGGATGCCGACCGCTCCCGGCCCCACCTCCTTCGCCACGGAAGCGAACAGCGCATCGACGCTGGGCACATGGCCGCTGATCGCCTGCCCGCGCCGCAGCCGCGTCGTCAGCGTAGAACCGCCGCGCACGGTCAGGTGATGATCGGCCGTGGCCGCCAGATAGACGTGCCCGGGCAGCAAGGGCATGTCGGGCTCCGCCACCTGCACCTGCGCCGGGCCGGCCTGATCCAGCGTGCGGGCAATGGCCGGGGCGAAGCGCGGGTTCACGTGCTGGACGATCATCGTCGGCGGGCAATCGACGGGAAACTCGCGCAGCAGCACCTGCAGCGCCTCCACACCTCCCGTAGAGGCGCCGATTGCGATCAGGCGAGTATCGCGCCGGATCGAGCGCCGGCTTTCCTCGCCCACCACCGGCGCGGTCTTGCCGGGCTTGTGGAACTTCACTTGCGCGGCATCGCGGATCAGTTCGGCCAGCTCGCCGCCGTCCTGCAGGGCCAATTTGCCGGTGGGATCGTACTTCGAATAGCAGCCCACCGCCCCCAGCCCCAGCGCCCGGGCGGTGACATCGTTGCCCTCTTGCGTGGCGCCGGACACGATGATCACCGGCGTCGGCCGCAGGGTCATGATCTTTTCCAGAAAATCGAGCCCGTTCATCCCCGGCATCTCGATATCCAGCGTGACCACGTCGGGATCGAGCCGCTTGATCAGCGCCCGCCCCTCCGCCGCGTCGGACGCGGTGCCGACGACTTCGATATCGCGCTGCTCGCTCAGCCGCGACATCAGGATCGCGCGCATGGTGGCGGAATCGTCGACGATCAGGACCCGGATGCTCACGCCTCGTTCCTCTTGTAGATGGTGGGGCCGACCAGCCGCAGCATGGCGGCGGCGGGCCCGGTCACGCGTTCGGAATGGCCGATGTAGAGATAGCCGCCGGGGTTGAGCGCCTGCGCATAGCGGGCGACCAGCCGCTCGTTGGTGGGGCCATCGAAATAGATCATCACATTGCGGCAGAAGATCGCATCGAACCGGCCCTTCATCGGCCAATTGCCATGCAGGTTGAGTTGGCGGAAACGCACGATCGCGCGTGCCGGATCGGCAATCGTAGTCTCGTCCCCCCGCGTGCTGCTCCACACCGTGCGCAAGTCGGCGGGCACCGGCTCTACGTCCTTGGCCGCGTAAGTCGCCGCCCGCGCCTTGGCCAGCGCATGGGGCGCGATGTCGCTGGCCAGCACCGCCAGATCGCGCCGCGCCAGATCCAGCCCTTGCGCGCGGTCCGGACCAAGCAGGGTCATGACCATCGACCACGTTTCCTCCCCGCTGGAACAGCCTGCCGACCACAGGCGCGCCGGTTCGCCGGCCTTCAGCTTGCGAATGAGATGCGGGCGCACTTCGCTGGCGAGGTGCTCGAAATGATGCGCCTCGCGGTAGAAGAACGTGTGATTGGTGGTCAGCGCGGCCACCGCGCGGGCCAGTTCCTCTGCGTCTATCCGCATCAGTTCGATGTATCGGCCGAAGCTGACCGAACCGGTGGAGCGCACCAGCGGGGCCAGTCGCGAATAGACCAGCATCGCCTTGCCTTGCGGCAGCACGATGCCGACTTCGTCATAGACGATCTTGGACACCGCAGCGAAATCGCGCGCGCTGTAGATATCCGGACTGATGCCGGGGATCGGGTCCATGGTGAGCGCCGGTGCGGTCACGCGGCGTGTCTTTCATGGCCGGGCTTGTCGAATGGGGGCCGATCTTGCGGCGGCAGCGCGCAGGCCACCAGACTGTCGACATCGACGATCAGCGCCACGCGCCCGTCGCCCAGGATCGTCGCCCCGGCGACGCCTTCCACCACGCGGAAATTGGTGGCCAGGCTCTTGATCACGAACTGCCGCTGGTCCTGGATATCGTCCACCAGCAGCGCGGCCTGCCCGGCGCTTTCGGTATCGACGACCACCAGCACGCCTTCTTCGGGCGAAGTCGCGCCCAGCGGCGATCCCAGCGCATCCTTCAGCGCGATCACCGGAATGAACCGCCCGCGCACATTGAGCATGGCCTGACTGGAACCAAGACCCTGCACCGCACCCTCTTCGGGGCGCAGGCTTTCCACCACATGCGCCAGCGGCACGACCAGCGTCTGATCGCCCACGTTGACGATCATCCCGTCCGAAATCGCCAGCGTCAGCGGCAGGGTGAGGATGAAGGTCGTGCCCTTGCCGGGCGTACTTTCGATGGTGATGCGCCCGCCCAGATCCTTCACGTTCTGGCGCACCACATCCATGCCGACGCCCCGGCCGGAAATGTTGGACACCACTTGCGCGGTCGAGAAGCCGGGGGCGAAGATCAGGTTGTCGATCTCCTCGGCGGAAAGCTGCGCCTCGGCGCTGACGATGCCTTTCTCGATTGCCTTGGCCAGCACGCGTTCGCGGTTGATCCCGGCGCCGTCGTCCCCGATCGAGATGAGAATACGGCCCGAACGATGCTCGGCCGAAAGCGTCAACGTGCCTTCGGGCGATTTGCCGGCGGCGATGCGTTCTTCCGCCGTTTCGATGCCGTGGTCCACCGCGTTACGGATCAGGTGCGTCAGCGGCTCGCCCAGCCGTTCGATCACGGTCTTGTCGAGTTCGGTGGTCTCTCCGAAAACGTCCAGCTTCACGTGCTTGCCGGTGGTCGCGGCCAGATCGCGCAGGATGCGCGGCACGCGGCTGAACACGCTGCCGATGGGCTGCGCGCGGATCGACATCGCGCTTTCCTGAATGTCCCGCGTCAGGCTTTCCAGCAGCGATAGCTCCTCGGTGGCGGTAACGCCGGCGCCTTCCAGCCGCTGGTCCAGCATGGCCTGCGCAATCACCAGTTCGCCCACGAGGTCGATCAGACGGTCCAGCTTGAACAAGTCGATCCGGATCGACTGACCGGTGGCGACCGGCGGTGGCGTCGATGCCGCCGAAGATTGAGTGGTGGACTGGGATGCAGGCTGGGGGGCGCTCTGTGTTGCAGACTGAGGGCCGGAAGCCGACGGACATGCCGGTTCCGGCGCGACGGGTTCGGCAATGGGCAGCGAGAGTTCGACCGGCGGAATGTCCTCATCCATGCCGAAGGCCAGCGCGCAATCGTCTCCGATGAAATCGAAGATATCGCGCACGGCATCCTCGGCCACGTCCTGCGGCATGGAGAAGGTCCAACCCAGATAGCCCTCGGAAACATTCAGGCTATCCAGCGGGGGCACCGGTAGGGCGTCGCACCGCTCGACCTGCCCGCCCAGCGCCACAACCTCCCGCAACATCAACAGCGGCTCGCTGCCATTGCGCATGGCGGCGGCGCGGGGGCGGAGATGGACATTCCAGCGGTCGGCTTCCGTGGCCTTCGGCGCATCGAAGCCGCCGGTGAGATCATCGAGCAAAGCATCGAGATCGAGGCCGAAATCGTCATCGCTGTCAGAGGCGGGCTCCGGTTCGGGCTCGGGCTCCGATGCAGCCTTGTGCGCCGCTCCGGCCCCGTTTGCCGCCATCGACGCTTCCATCTCCGCAATCAGCGCAGCATCGGGCGGCGGTGCCCCGCCCTCACGCGCCGCCTCGACATGGTCGGACAGGGTATCGAGCGCGCGCAGCAGTAGATCGACCAGCTTCGGCTCGATCGCCACCAAACCCTCGCGCACGTCGGAAAGCAGCGTCTCGAACGTATGCGTATAGGCCTGAAGCGCGGTGTAACCGAAGGCTCCTGCCCCGCCCTTGATCGAATGGACCGCGCGGAACACCGCGTTCACCGTATCGGCATCCTGCGTGCCTTCGCGGCAGGCAGCGAGGCCCGCTTCGGCGGCGGACAGCGATTCCTCGCACTCGGCGAAGAATATCTGCTGGATTTCCTCGGGGCTCACAGCGCGGGCTCCTCGAACAGTTCGGCGTTCAAACCGGTCAACCGTGCAGCTTCCTCCAGCGCCGGCGATGCGGTGATGCGCGCGCCTGCCCCGCTGCGCCGGGCGGAAACCAGCAATTGCAGCACCGCCTGGCCGACATGCGCGACGCCGGTGCCGTCGATCTGCATCGGCGCATCGCCCACGGCAGCCACCAGTTCGGGCCAGAGCGCTTCGGCGGCGGCCCGGTCGCAGCGAGCCGGCAAAGTGATGCTGGTCATGCAAATCCCCGTTTTTAAGTGGCCCCGGCCGCCCCGCACTGGATGCGAAGGGGCGCGCTGAACGCCCTGTCCTATCCACGACGATGCCAACACGGCGTTTGCCGCAAACTCAGGCGATGCCCTTATGGCGGCTAAGGGAATTGGTCTCAGGCTGGGGGCTATCGGAACTTTCGGTCTCAATCCGAAAGGCGAACCCCTCATGCATGACGCCCGCGTCCTGGTGGTCGACGATTCAGCCGCGATGCGCGCGCTGTTCTGCGACGTGCTGGAGCAATCCAAGAACGTCGTCGTCGTCGGCACCGCTGCCAGCGCGGCGGAGGCCCGCGACCAGATCGCCGAACTGCGCCCCAACGTCGTCACGCTGGATGTGGAGATGCCGGGGATGAGCGGGATCGAATTTCTGGAAGAGATCATGACCACCAACCCGATGCCGGTGGTGATGCTTTCCGCCCTTACCCAGAGCGGCACGGAAACATCGCTGAAAGCCTTCGAACTGGGGGCGGTGGAATGCTTTCCCAAGCCGCTGAAGGCCACGCCCGAACAGTTCGCCAAGACGGTGGGCAAGCTGGGCAAGATCGTGATCGCCGCCGCCAATTCGAACGTGCGCGATCGGCCGCGCCATCGCGGACCGAAAGCGGAAGGGGCGAGCGCGGGCGGCTATGCGCCCAACGGCAAGATCGCCGCGTTCAGCACATCGATGGGCGGCGTGGATGCGCTGACCGAAGTCTTGGCGCACTATCCGAAGAACTGCCCGCCCACCGTCATCATCCTCCAGACCGAGCCGGCCTTGGCCGAGATGTTCATAGCGCGTGCCGACAAGGACTGCGCCTGCGCGGTGAAGGCTGCGGCGGACGGGGCGGAACTGGCGCCGGGCACCGTCCACATCGCGTTCAATCCGGGCAAGCACGTAATCGTCGAACCCGGCAGTCCGGCCAAGCTGCGCATGGTGGAACGCGATCCGGTGGAGGGCTTCCGCCCTTCCGCCACGCTGCTGTTCGGAACGATCGCACGCGGTGGACTGCCGGCGATCGGCGCGGTGCTGACCGGCATGGGCGAGGATGGCGCCAAAGGCCTGAAGCTGCTGCAGGCGGCGGGGTGCCGCACGCTGGCGCAGGATCGCGGCACCGCCACGGTTCCGCAGGCCCCGGCTGCGGCAGTGGAGGCCGGCGCGGTGGATGCCGAACTGAAGCTGGAAGAGCTGGCCGCCGATGTGCTGGCGCAATGCGGAACGGCTGACGGCTGACGGCGGAAGAAAAGGGGGGTCCCCGCCTTCGCGGGGACGACGGGTAAAAGCGCCCACCTGTCCTGCGGTACCAGCCCACTCCCCCACCCGACCTCCCCTACGGGGTAGAATCTGGGAGGTCGGCCCCCTCAGCGAAAAGGTCCCCCGGACCTTTTCGTATTCTTCGGGACGGGAGTGGGCCGGTGCCGCAAGCCTTCGACGGATGTCGAAGGCGCACCCCACAAAAAAGCCGCCGACGCCAGGGATAGAGGGGGGAGGCGTCGGCGGCTGGCCGGTCGGCAGGCTAAGGCGGTTAGTGCCCGCCGGAAGCCGGCTTCGCACCACGCGGGGGACGCGGTGCAATCCAGATAGTGCATGCTGCGATGAACAGCAGGATCGCGCACAGGGCGAAGACGTGAACGGTGCCCAGCGCCGTGCCTTGCGCGTTGACGAGGTTGGCCAGCGTCTGGCGCGCCTGCTCCATGGAGAAGCCGGCGGCCTGAAGCTGATCCACCGTCTGCTGTGCGCCGTTCATCGATGCGGCCATGTCCGCCCCGTTGGCGCGGCCCATGTCTTCCCAGGTGGTGGTCACCAGAGCCGTGGCGATGGCGCTGGCCAGCGTGCGGCCGAAGTTGGCGATACCCGCCGCGCCCGCCGTTTCATCCGGATCGACCGAGGCCAGGCTGATGGTCGTCAGCGGCACCATGAACAGCGAGACGCCGACGCCCTGCACCAGCTGCGGCCAGGCGATCGTCCAGAACGGCACTTCGGTAGACCAGCTGGTGCGGAAGATCGCACAGATCCCGATCCACGAGATGCCCAGGAACACCAGCAGGCGCGGATCGAAACGCTGCATCAGCTTGGGCACGAAGGGTGATGCGAAGACCGCCAGCACGCCGGAGAAGGCCATGGCCTCACCCGCCTGCGTGGCAGTGTACCCCATCGAGGTCTGCAACCACTGCGGGATCACCACGACCGAGGCGAAGTAGGTGCCGAAGGCGATGGTGAGCGAGAACGTCGCCGCCGAAAAACCACGGTGACGGAAGACCTTCAGGTCCACAACCGGGTGATCCTCGGTCAGTTCCCAGATCACGAAAGCGATGAAGAACAGCACCGCGATCACCGCCAGCGCGACGATGAACGGCGAACCGAACCAGTCCCGCTCCCGCCCAAGGTCCAGCATCATCTGGAACGCACCGACCCAGGCGATCAGCAGGGCCAGACCGATGACGTCGATCGGCAGCTTGCGGGTAGGCGTCTCGATCCCGCGCAGCATCGTGAACAGGCCGAAGAAGACCAGTGCCACGATCGGCACGTTGATGAAGAAGATCCATTCCCACGACCAGTTATCGGAGATGTAGCCGCCGACGATCGGGCCCGCGATCGGCGCGGTGACGACCGTCATCGCCCACATCGCCATGGCGCGGGGATGCATGTGCTTGGGGAAGATGCGCAGCAGCAGCGTCTGCGTCAGCGGCATCAGCGGGCCACCGCAGAAACCCTGCCCCAGACGGAACAGCACCAGCAGCGGGAACGTATGCGCAATGCCGCAAAGCGCGGAGAACACGCCGAACCCGATCAGCGAGAGCAGGAACACGCGCAGGCTGCCGAAGCGCCCGGCGAGCCAGCCCGTAAGCGGCACGCAGATCGCCTCTGCCACGGCGTAGGAGGTGATCGCCCAGGTGCCGTTCGACACCGAGACGCCAAGGCCGCCCGAAATGTGCGGGATCGAGACGTTGGCGATCGTCATGTCGAGCACGACGACGAAGTTGGCCATCGCCAGCAGGAAGCCGGCGATGAGCAATTTCGCACCGGTAAAGGTGCCGCTATCGCCCGCCCCAGCAGTTGGGGGAGCGCTAGCCATCAGTCAGCGTCCGTCAGGTGGACTTCGGCGTCCATCGACAGGCCCACGCGCAGCGGGTGCTGCTGCAGTTCCTTGGGATCGAGTTCGATACGCACCGGCAGGCGCTGCACCACCTTGATCCAGTTGCCGGTCGCGTTCTGCGCCGGGATCAGCGAGAATGCCGCACCGGTGCCGCCGGAGAAGCCCACCACCTTGCCGTGGAACGTCACGCCGGAGCCGTAGAAGTCGGAAGTCAGCGTGGCCTTCTGTCCGGGACGGACATTGCCCAGCTGCGTTTCCTTGAAGTTGGCATCGACATAGAGCTGCGCGACCGGAACCACCGTCATGGCGACGGCGCCGATCTGGACCTTCTGGCCGACCTGGATCGCACGCTTGGCGATCACGCCGTCGATCGGGGCGCGCACGATCGTGCGTTCCAGATCGAGCTTGGCCTGATCGACCTTGGCCTGGGCCTGGCGGATCTGCGGTGCGGTATCGAGCGTGGTGCCCTTGGTGATGGCAACGGCCGCGTCTTCCTGGCGGCGGGCGCTGATCGAGTTGGCCTGCATCTGGGCCAGCCCGGCGCGGGCCTCACCCTCGCTCGCCTTCGCCGAAGCCAGCGCCTCGCGGGCAGTGGTCAGGTCTTCGGCGGAAACCGCACCCGAACCGACCAGAGCGGCACGGCGGGAATAGTCCGCCTGCGCCTTGGACAGCGTCGCCTGCGCCGAAGCCAGCTTGGCCTTGGCAGAGTTGATCTGCGCGTCGCTGGCGTCTGCCGAGGCGCCCAGGGCGCGGTTGTTGGCCAGCGACTGGCCATAGGTGCGCTGCGCAGAGGCCAGTTCCGCTTCGGCCTGTTCAAGGGCAATGCGCTGATCCGAATCCTCGATGCGGAACAGCAGTTGGCCCTTCTTCACCGGCTGCGTATCGGTAACCAGCACTTCGACCACGCGGCCCGAAGTCAGCGGCGTCACTTGCGCGTTGTCGGCTCCGACATAGGCATTGTCGGTAGAGACCGAGCGGCTGCCGATGAAGAAGTCATAGGCGCCATAGAGCACCGCGACCACGACCACGGCGACACCGAGGCCCACGAGCAACGGTTTGCGGCGGTCCTTGCCCAGCACGCTACCGTCTCCAGCGTTTTCAGCAGGCGAACCCTGCGCTTCGTCAGTCATTTTCGGGGGCCTTCTTGCTGGAATTGTCTTCGTAACCGCCGCCGAGCGCGCGCTTCAGCGCGACGTCTTCGGACAGGGTCCGGAAATGGGCGTCCACCGCCTGCTGCTGCGCATCGAGCGCGGTGGTCTGGGCGGTCAGGGCATCGAGGTAATTGCCGATGCCGCCGTGATAGCGCTGGAACGCAAGGTCCTGCGCGCGGGTGGACTTGGAGGCAGCGTCTGCCGAGGCCCGGTCCTGATCCTGTGCGGCATTGCGGCTTGCCAATGCGTCGGCAACCTCCTGCAGCGCACCGATCAGGGCGGAGTTGTAGTCCGCCACAGCCAGATCATAGCCGCCGCGCGCCTGGCGATAGTCGCCCTGCAGGCGGCCGCCCTGGAAGATCGGCAGACTGATCGCGCCGGTGCCGTTGCCGTAGGTCGACCCGCTCTTGAACAGGTTCGACAGGCCCAGCGATTGCAGGCCGATCAGGCCCGAAATCGAAATGTCCGGCATGAAGGCGGCCTTGGCGGCACCAATGCGCTTGTCCGCCGCCTCTGCACGAAGCCGCGCGGCGACGATGTCGGGACGACGGCCGAGCAGGTTGATGCCGGCATCGGCGGGAACCGCAGCGACCGGGATCGCGCCGATCGCGGTGGGCGTGATCGAGAGTCCGCGGTCCGGCCCAGCGCCCAGCAGCGCGGCAAGCGCATGGCGGCGCAGCAGGATCTGCTCGTCATTCTGCGACAGCGCGACGCGGGCGGAAGCGGCCAGCGCCTCCGACTGGCGCAGCGGCGCTTCCTGATCGAGGCCCTGTTGCACGCGCTGGCCGGTGAGATCCACAAGCGTCTGGCGGGCCTTCACGGCATCCTTCAGCGCTTCGCCCCGCGCGATCAGGCGGGCAAGGTCGAAGTAGGAGGATACGACGTTGGACGAGAGCATCAGTTCGGCCTGCCGCGCATCAGCCTCGGCGGCCATGCGTTCGGACGTCGCGGCGGCGAGTTCCTTGCGGTTCTTGCCCCAGAGGTCGAGGTCGAAATCGCCCGAAAGCGCCAGATCGCCGGTGCTTTTCCAGCCCTTGGGAACGAAATCGGCGGGAATGCCGTTGTTATAGCTCTGCTTGGCCATGCCGGCGGAGCCTTGGCCATTGAGGCTCGGCAGGGTCGCCGCGCCGGCCACCTGGGCGGCGCCGCGAGCCTGCAGGATGCGTGCCTGTGCGGCGGCGACATCCGGCGAGCCGGCAATGGCTTCGGCCACCAGCGCGTCAAGCTGCGGATCGCCATAGGCGGTCCACCACTGCTGCTGGGGCCACTGGGCAGCCTCACCGGCAGAAAGTGACCCAGATAGTGACTGGGTGCTGTCCAGCGTTGAAGGAGTCCGCAACTGCGGCTTCGGCCCAAGGTCGGGCACCGCGCAGGCGGATAGCGAAAGGCCGACGGCCAGCATGGATGCTGCCGCGACTCGGGGGAGCGGGATCGTACTCATCAGTACAGTTTTTATCCTCCTTGACCTTGCCCCTGTCAATCGAAAAGCGTACTATGCAGTACTATGACAGCATGTACGGGTAAGAGAGAACTCAACAAGGCCAGGAAGCGGGCGGAGATCGTCCAGGTGGCGACGCGTTCGTTTTTCGAGCGCGGCTATGCCGCCACCAGCATGTCCGCCATTGCCGACGAACTGGGCGGATCGAAGGCCACGCTCTGGGCCCACTTCAATTCCAAGGAAGAACTCTTCGCCGCCGTGGTGGACGACAAGGTGGAAGCCTTTTCCAAGGACGTGGACGAAGTGCTGACCGGGCAAACCTTTTCCTACCCGGCCCTGCGGCGCGCCTGCCTGCGATTCCTCGATTGCCTGCTGCGCGAGAATTCGGTGCAGATTTTCCGTCTCGTCGTCAGCGAGGGAGAAAGATTCCCCGAAATCAACGAGATGTTCTACGAACGCGGCCCCACCAAGTTTCGCGCCTGCGTGACCAAGTTCTTCGAAACGCGCTTCTCGCACGAAGAGGCCGAGCGGCTGACGCTGATGACGGTTTCAGCGATGGTCGGCTATCGTTCCGACGTGCTGATGCGCCCGCAGCGCCCCACCCTGCGCGACCGCGAGACTTTCGTGGATACCGTGATCGGCCTGATCGACTGGCCGACGCACCACGCCGTCGAACAGGACTGATCCCCAACCCCATCGGCTGCCGTCCAGCGCCAAGCCGCACGCTACAATTGAACGCTGTCTTTTTATAATTGAACGACGTTCAATTTCGTGTCATCACCGTCATGGCGATAACGAATCGCCTGCGGCTTAACCCTCCGCAAAGTCCTTGAAGTCCAGACAGCGCATTCAAACAGGGGATACGGGCGTGGCGGCACCAGACTTTTCATTGCTTACCAAGCGGCGTTTCGCGCCGATGTTCTGCGTCCAGTTCCTGGGCGCCTTCAACGACAACCTGCTGAAATACGCGATGCTGCTGCTGGCCAACTATGGTCTGCTGCGCGATGCGCCGGACAAGGCGGGAATGCTGTCGGTGGTGGCGACGGGGCTGTTCACCCTGCCCTATTTCCTGTTCTCCGCCCTCGCCGGCCAGATTGCGGACCGGATCGACAAGGCGAAGCTGGTCCGCTGGATCAAGCTGGCCGAAGTGGGGATCATGGGCCTCGCGCTTGTCGGCTTCGCGTGGGAATCGATCACGGTCCTGCTCGCCAGCCTGTTCCTGATGGGTCTGCATTCCACCGTGTTCGGCCCGGTGAAGTACTCGATCCTGCCGCAGCACCTTGGCGAACGCGAAGTCATGGGCGGCACCGGCCTGATCGAGGCGGGCACTTTCCTGGCCATTCTGGGCGGCCAGCTGCTGGCCGGGCAGGTCGTGCCGTGGGAAGCCGGTCTGGTCGCCATGGGCATTGCGGTGCTGGGCTGGCTGGCCGCGCAGGCGATCCCGCCCGCACCGCCCAGCCGCGACGGGCACCCGATCGACTGGAACATCGCGCGCGGTACTTGGGCCGTGCTGGTCGCCGCCCATCGCGGGCGCGGCGTCTGGCTGGCGGTGCTGGGCATCAGCTGGTTCTTCACGGCCGGCGCGATCCTGCTGACCGAATTCGTCCCCCTCGTTTCCGACACGCTGCAGGCGAAAAAGGAAGTGGCGACGCTGTTCCTGGTCGTATTCTCGGTGGTGATCGCGCTGGGTTCGATGACGGTGAACCGCATGCTGAAGGGCGAAGTTTCCGCCCGCTACGTGCCGGTCAGCGCGCTGATGCTGGCCATCGGCCTGATCGACCTCTGGCTCTCCACCCGCGCTTTCGTGCCCACGGTGATCGATGCCGATGTGCGCCAGTTCGTCTCCAACCCGCAGTCGTGGAAGATCTTCGCGGACCTCGTCATCATCGCCTTCTCCGGCGGGATGTTCATCGTGCCGCTCTACGCGATCCTCCAGATCCACTCGGCGCCCGAGGAACGTTCGCAAGTGATCGCCGCCAACAACATCCTCAACGCCGGCATGACCGTGGCGGCCGTAGGCATTGTCGCGGTGCTGCTGAGTAGCGGCGTTAGCGTGCCCGGCGTGATCGGCGTGCTCGGTTTCGCGACGCTGGTGGTTGCCGTCATCTCGATCTGGTTGCTGCCCGAAACGCTGTTCAAGGCGGTGATCCGCGCGGTGCTGCGCATGCTCTACCGCGTCGAGATCACCGGTATCGAGAACATGCCCAAGCCCGGTGAACCGGCGGTCGTCGTCGTCAACCACCTCTCCTACCTCGACGGCCTGCTGCTGGGCGCCTTCCTGCCCGGCAAGCCGACGTTCGCGGTCCACACCGCGATTGCCAAAAGCTGGTGGATCCAGCCCTTCCTCAAGCTGTTCCGCGCCTTCCCGGTCGATCCCACCAATCCGATGGCGGCCAAGGCCATGGTCCGCGCGGTCAAGGAAGGCCGCACCTTGGTGATCTTCCCCGAAGGCCGCATCACCGTGACCGGCGCGCTGATGAAAGTGTTCGACGGCCCCGGCATGGTGGCCGACAAGGCCGCCGCGCCGATCATCCCCGTCCGCCTCGACGGGCCGCAGTACACGCCCTTCTCCCACCTCAAGGGCAAGGTCCGCCAGCGCTGGTTCCCCAAAGTCTCGATCGAAGTGCTGCCCGCGCGCCGCTTCTCCATCGAGGGCGAGATGACCGCCCGCCAGCGCCGCGCCATCGCCGGCCGCCGTCTCTATGACGAGATGAGCCGGATGATCTTCGACACGAGCCACACCGATCGCACGCTGTTCGCCGCGCTCTGCGAAGCGCGCGCGGTCCACGGCGGCAAGACCAAGGTGGTGGAGGATATCAAGCGCACGCCGCTCGCCTACAACCGCCTGATCCTGGGCGCCGAACTGCTGGGCGAGCGGCTCGCCTATCGCACCCGCCCCGGCGAAGCGGTGGGCCTGCTGCTGCCGAACGTCAGCGGCGTCGCCCTCGCCTTCTTCGCGCTGCAGGCCGAGGGGCGCGTGCCTGCGATGCTGAACTTCACGGTGGGTCAGGCCAGCCTCGTTTCCGCCTGCGCCACGGCGAAGATCGAAACCGTGGTCACCGCGCGCGCCTTCGTCGAACAGGGCAAGCTGGAAGCCGTGATCGCCGCGCTGGAGACGGACGGTCGCAAAGTGCTCTACCTCGAAGACTTGGCCGCAGAGATCGGCACCGGCGCCAAGCTCTGGCATATGCTGACCGGCCGCCTTGCCGCCAGCCGTCATGCCCGCCGCAAGGTTTCGCCCGAGGCGCCGGCGGTGATCCTGTTCACCTCAGGCTCCGAGGGCGCGCCGAAGGGCGTGGTGCTCAGCCACCGCAACCTGCTCTCCAACTGCGCGCAGCTGGCCGCGCGGATCGACTTCAACCCTGCCGACGTGGTGCTGAACGCGCTGCCGGTGTTCCACTCGTTCGGGCTGACCGGCGGCACTTTGCTGCCGCTGCTGAACGGCATCCGCACCGTGTTCTATCCCAGCCCGCTGCACTACCGCATCGTGCCCGCGCTCGCCTACGACGCCAACGCCACGATCCTGTTCGGCACCGACACCTTCCTCTCCGGCTATGCCCGCATGGCGCACAGCTATGACTTCTACTCGCTGCGCTACATCTTCGCGGGTGCGGAGAAGGTGCGTGAGGAAACCCGGCGCACTTATGCCGACAAGTTCGGCCTGCGCATCCTCGAAGGCTATGGCGCCACCGAGTGCGCGCCGGTGATCGCGGTGAACACGCCGATGCACTTCAAGGCGGGCACCGTCGGCCGGATGCTTCCGGCGATGGAAGCGCGGCTTGAAGAGGTGCCCGGCATCGCCGAGGGCGGCCGTCTCTATGTACGCGGGCCCAACGTCATGGCCGGATACCTGCTGGCCAGCGAACCCGGCGTACTCCAGCCGCCCGCCGAGGGCTGGCACGACACCGGCGATATCGTCACCATCGACGAGATCGGCTTCGTCACCATCCGCGGCCGCGCCAAGCGCTTTGCCAAGATCGCCGGCGAAATGGTCTCGCTGCCCGCCGTCGAGGGTTATGCCGCCAAAGTCTGGCCCGACGCCGAAAGCGCCGTAGTCACCCGGCCCGATGCGAAGAAGGGCGAGCAACTGGTGCTCTACACCACGGCCAAGGGCGCCGATCACAAGGCGCTGCAGGAATGGGGCCGCGCCAACGGCATTGCCGAACTAATGATCCCGCGTGAAATCCGCGTGCTGGACGCCCTGCCTGTGCTGGGCACCGGCAAGCTGGACTATGTGACGCTGAACGAGATGGCGAAGGCGTGATCGAGGGCAGCGGGGCCAAGTCCCTGACCTAACCTCGTCGCCCCCGCGAAGGCGGGGGCCCCGCTTTTGGTTTCACGCGGAGGCGCGGAGGCACGGAGAGACCGTGCAGCAATCCGCCCCTTCGCGTCTCCGCGTCTCCGCGTCTCCGCGTCTCCGCGTCTCCGCGTCTCCGCGTCTCCGCGTGCTGAAAAAGAACAAGCGGGATCCCCGCCTTCGCGGGGATGACGGTGTGTGGGGAGGGTATCGGATATCCGCCAACAGTTGCCCCTCCCCCGTCGCCGGTTTAAAGGCGCGGGCATGACCCAGGCCCTTCCCCCCATCCTCGTCGTCACCACCGGCGGCACGTTCGACAAGCAGTATTTCGACGCGCTCAGCGAATACCAGATCGCCGAAAGCGTGATCGAAAAGCTGCTCAAGACCTCGCGCGTCGCCCATCCGTTCCGCGTGGTGGAACTGCTCCGCAAGGACAGCCTCGAACTCACCGACGAGGATCGCGCCTTGATCCGCGCCACCATCGCCGCCGCGCCCGAGAGCCACGTGGTCGTCACCCACGGCACCGACACGATGACCGATACGGCCAAGGCGCTGGACGGTCTGGACGGCAAGACCGTGGTGCTGACCGGCGCGCTCGCCCCCGCGCGCTTTGCCGAAAGCGATGCCGCCTTCAATCTGGGCATGGCCTTCGCCTGCTGCCAGGCCGCGCAGCCCGGCGTGTGGATCACCATGAGCGGATCGGTGTTCAACGGTCTGAAAGTTCGCAAGGATCGCGAAGCGGGCAAGTTCGTCGCCATCTGAGATTGACGCTCCGGGGCGCTGCCCCCGCACTTTTCACGAAACAATCGTTGCGAAGCGCTTGCATTTAGGGGGTTCGACGGAACGCTCCCTTGGTAAGCCGCAAACGCCCCATGCCCCAAACCATGACGCAGGAGGTTCGCCGCCCGCGTCGCTGAACGAACGCGAACGACCCTCCCGGTCGCCCTGCCGGACCCTTTCCCATTCCGGGGATGCGGCCTGCTTCTGTACTGGGAGGTTGCGTGTCGATCGTAGTCGATGGCCTTGCTGAAGTTCATGCGGCGCTGCAGCACGCACCGATCGGCGCTGCCGTGGTGGACCGTGCCGGCGTCATCTCCTGGGCCAATCCCGCTTTCGCCTCTATCGTGGGCGAAGCCGATCCGGCGGGCCTGCGCCTGTCGCTGGTCACGCTGTGGATGGAGCAGGAAGACGGCGAGGCGCTGCTCCAGATGCTGGAATCGCACTTCGCCACGCCTGCCGAAGCGCGGCTGCCGTGGACGCGCGCCACCACCTTCAAGCGGATCGACGGCGTGGAACAGCCCGGCGAGATCACGCTGGCCCCCTGCACCGGCGCGTTCGACCAGTGGGCGATCCTGCACGTGCGCAGCATGGTCCGCCTCGCCACCGCGGAAAAGCGCTTTTCCCAGATATTCGAGAATCTGCCGCTGGGCCTGATCGTGATCGACGCGCGCCAGCGCATCGTTCAGCTCAACCAGGCGCTGGCGGATCTGTTCGGCTATACTCGCGAGGAACTGGTGGGCCGCTCGCTGGAAGTCTTGCTGCCGCCGCGCTATCGCACCGATCACCACCACCATGTCGACGGCTATACCCACTCACCCGTCGCCCGTTCGATGGGCCTGGGCCGCGACCTGACCGGACTCCACCGGCTTGGCCGCGAGGTTCCCGTGGAAGTGGCGCTGACGCGGTTGGAGACGATGGCCCAGCCGCTCTACATGGCCATCGTTACCGACATCACCGTGCGCAAGCGCGGGCAGGAAGCGCTGCAGCAGACCAACGCACAGCTGGAAGAATTCACGTACGTCGCCAGCCACGACTTGCGCTCCCCCCTGCGCGGGATCGGCGATCTGGTCACCTGGATCCGCGAGGATCTGGGCGACGACGCCATGACGCCGGAGGTCCGGCACAATTTCGATCGCATCGCCCTGCGCATCAGCCGCGCGGAACAGATGATCGACGACCTGCTGAGCTATGCCCGCGCCGGCAACCGCGATCGGGAGACCGAAATGGTCACCCCCTGCGATCTGGTGGACGAGGCGCTGGGCCTGGCCTCGGTACCGGAGACTTTCACGGTCGATATCGACATAGAGGAAGGCGGCAGCCCGTTCCGCGCCCCGCGCGCACCGCTGGCCACATCGCTGCGCAACCTGATCGGCAACGCCATCAAGCACCATGGCGGCGATGAAGGCCGGATCCGCATCTCCGTGCGGGAGAACGGGCGCTACACCGTGTTCACCGTGGACGATAACGGGCCGGGCATCGCCAAGGGCAACGAGGAACGCATCTTCAAGCTGTTCCACCGCGCCTCTCCCGGCACCAGCGGCGAAGGCCTCGGCCTCGCCTTCACCCGCCGCATGATCAACGCCCACGGCGGCATGATCACCGTGCGCTCCCCCGGCGATCTGGGCGGCGCCTGCTTCGAAATCCACTGGCCGCGCGTCCTTCTGAAGGAGATGGACGATGATTGATGCCGGACCAGCCATGCAGGCCCTGCAGGACATGAACTGCTCCGTACTGGTGGTCGATGACGACGACGTCGCGCTGGAAGGCGTGCTGCGCAGCTTCGCGCGCCATCAGGTGCCCTGCCCGCAAATCACGGCCGGCGACGGTGCGGAGGCGCTGCTGATCCTGCGCGGACGGCACCCTTCGAAGCATGTCGAAACCCCGGTGATCGTCCTGCTGGACCTCAACATGCCTAACATGGATGGTTTCCAATTCCTTCAGGCCCTGCGTGCCGATCCCGAACTGGCGCGCACCGTGGTCTTCATCCTGACCACGAGCGCGCGCGATCAGGACCGGTCGCGCGCCTACGACGAACATGTCGCCGGATACATGGTGAAATCCGCGGTCGGCCCGCAGTTTTCCCAGCTTGCCCAGTTCATTTCCCAATACGCCTGCACCCAGAACCTCCCCTGACGAGAGGCCCTATTGTCATGACTTACCAACCTTCCTCATCCTCACTGCCCATTCCGCCCCAGAACGTGCCGATCGAAGGACAATTGCGCATGGAATACCTGCACAACGGCACGAACGACATTCAGGCGCTGGTGATCGATGACGACGATGTCGACCGTGAGCGCCTGATCAGGATGCTGGAACGTTGCCCGCGCCGGATCAACGTGATGGAGGCCGCCTCTCAGGCCGAAGCGCTGCAACTGATCCGCCTGGCCGAACCGCAGTTCGACATCGTGTTCCTGGACTTCGGCCTGGGCGATGGCGACGGGCGCGATCTGGTGCCGACGATCCGCGCGGAAGTCGATCCCGACTGCCCGATCGTGGCCGTCACCGGCAATTCGGACGAGCAGATCGCCGCCGATTCCATCAAGTCCGGCATGACCGAATTCCTCACCAAGCGCGCGCTTTCGCCCGAACGCGTGGCCGCCTCGGTCGAGGAAGGGATCGCCTGGCGCAAGTACCGGCAGGACCTGCGCCGGGCCGAGGAGGAACTGACGCACCGCAGCCTCCACGATCCGCTGACCGACCTGCCCAACCGCACGCTGTTGTTCGACCGGCTCGGCCAGTCCTGCGCCCGCGCCCGCCGCACCGGGGACGGTTTTGCGGTGATGATGATCGACCTCGACCGGTTCAAGGAGATCAACGACAGCTTCGGCCATGCCGTGGGCGACATCGTCCTCACCACCGTCGCGCGCCGCCTGCGCGGCCACTTGCGCGAGGTGGACACCGTGGCGCGCCTTGGCGGAGACGAATTCGCCCTGCTGCTGCAGGACGTGGACGATGAGGAGAACGCCGCGGCGCTGGCCGCCAAGCTGGTGCGCCTGATCGAACAGCCGATCGTCCACGAAAGCCGCGTGATGCATGTCGGCGCCTCGCTGGGCATCGCGCTCTGCCCGCAGCGCGGCTTCTCCCCTGCCGGCCTGCTCTCGGCCGCGGACGACGCCATGTACGAGGCCAAGCGCGGGCTGGCGAAGCTGGCGACGTATCAGGAGGGCATGCCCTCTCACCCGCCGGTCGATCCCAAGATCATGCTGGAAGAACTGGAAGGCGCCATCGCGCACGACGCGCTGCAGTGGCACTGGCAGCCCAAGGTGGATATGCGCGATGGCCGCGTGCTCGGGTTCGAGGCGCTGGTGCGCTGGAACCACCCGCGCATCGGCAATATTCCCGCCGACCAGCTGATCCGCGCGGTAGAGCACAGCCCGCTGCTGGAAACCTTCACCCACCAGTGCATCGACAAGGTGCTGGAACAGTTCGCGCAGATTCAGGACAAAGTGGACGGCGCCTCGATCTCGATCAACCTTTCCGCGCGGATGCTGGAGCGCCCCAGCTTCGTCGACGATCTGGTCGATATGGTGAACTGCCACCGTATCGATCCCAAGCGCGTGACGCTGGAACTGACCGAGACGGCGCTGATCACCAACCCCTCACAGGCACGCCGCGTGGTGGAGCGCCTGCGCGAAAACGGCATCGCCCTCTCCATCGACGACTTCGGAGCGGGCTTCACCTCGTTCGGCTATCTGCGCGATTTCGCGATCAGCGAGATCAAGATCGACCGTTCGTTCATCCAGCGCTTTACCGAAAACCGCTTCGACCAGTCGCTGGTCAACAGCCTGGTGGTGCTCTGCGAGAGCCTTGGCATCCCGCTCGTTGCCGAGGGCGTGGAGAACGAGGAAATCCGCGACCTGCTGGTCTCGCTCGGCTGCTACAATGGCCAGGGCTACGGCATCTGTCGGCCGATGCCCTACGAAGACGTGCTGGACTGGATGGAAGGCTGGCAGGAAAACACGCCGATCCGCCAGCTCAACGCCTGATCGATCGAGGTTGGTTTTAGCCCGGCTCATCGGAGGTCCGATGGGCCGGGCAAGACGCCCTCAAGAAGCGCAGCGGTATTCGGCCAAGGTCTTCACCACCTGCCCATTGGCATCGACGATCCCGATGCCAATGCCCTCGACCGTGCCTGCGGCCTTGGGCGGGTTTGCCTCCAGTTCGGCCATCACCGCCGCGAGGTTGGGATTGGTCTCGTTCGCCAGCAGCGTCAGATGCGGTTCGAACTGCATGAAGACGTTGGGAGAGCCATAGCGTTCGAACGCGGGAAGCTTGGCCGGATATTCGCGCATCCACGCCGGCGGAGCAATGTCGTGGGAGCGGAAGGGCTCCGCCGTCAGGGTGAGCTGATCCGCCAGCCGCTGCAGCGCGGCACTGCGCGTAACCCGCAGGAACAGCCAGTTGGACGCGGTCCGCTCCGACCCGTCGACGATCAGGGGGAAGGACTTGCACGCCTTCACGGCCTTGGCGATCGCGACCTTGAGCTGCGGCTCCACACTCGCGGGGTATTTCGTCAGGTATAGCGTGACATGGGCGGCGTGGCCCTGCGCGTAGAATGACGTCATGCCGTGCTCGGCAAGCTTGCCGCTGGCCTGCTCCACGGCATCGACGATCGGCTTCGACGGGATGGCATAGACGTCGATGCTGACGGTGTCTTCTGCTCGCGCAGGCAGCGAAACGGCCATGATCGCGAGGAAGGCTGGGATGAGATAGCGGCGCATGAGGGGCACATTTCCAACAATCGAATCGACAGGCCCGGTTCTTAGTTGGCGCCACCGCAGTCAGGCAAATCTGTTCGCCATGCCCGGTGATCGGCAAAACCCGCCCCGGTGATACTTCCCGGCCAGAGCGCATAGTTTCTGGACCCGCCGCGCAACCTTCGCGATCTTTCGCAGCAACAACCGTGGAGAGGAGCGCGGCATGAGCGACGAAACCGCAGCGGCCATCAGTGCCGTCAGGCGTGACTGGGTGACCGAGCATCGCGAGATGTATTTGGGCTCGGGCGGCGTGCAGGGCCATATCGTGGACATCACCCCCGTCGGCGGGCGCAAGTTCGCAACGCATTGTCTGGTGAAATACACCGGCCGCAAGAGCGGCAAGGTCTTTATCACCCCGCTTTGCTACGCCGATATCGGCGGCGAAGTGGTGATCTGCGGCTCCAAGGGCGGCGCCGATACGCACCCGCAATGGTATCTGAACCTCGTCGCGGACCCTGAGGTCGAATTCCAGATCGCCACGCAAGCCTTTCGCGGCACCTGGCGCGAACCGGAAGGGGCCGAGCGCCAGAAGGTGTGGGACTTCTTCATCGACTGCCACCCCTTCTATGCCGACTACCAGAAGTCGACCGACCGCGTGCTGCCGCTGATCCTGCTGAAAGCCGATGAGGAAATCCCGGTCTTCAAGCCCGAGGACGCCACCGGCACCCGCACTGCCTAACCCTTTTCCCTAGACAACACCGGCGGCCCATTGCCGCGCAAGGACACGCATCCGATGAACGCTACCGCAACCGCCACGCTCGACTGTTCGGACATCGACCAGTACCTCGGCAAAGTCATGGATTTCTCGCCGCTGCGCGAGCCCATCGCCGCCAACGATATCCGCCGCTGGGTCCATGCGATGCATTACCCCAACCTCGTCCATTTCGATCCGGACTTTGCGGCCGCCAGCCGCTGGGGCGGCCTTGTCGCGCCGCAAAGCTTTCCGATCGCCACCGACGACGGGCACGGCGCCGCCCCGGCCTGCGTCGGCTGCATTCCCAATTCGCACCTGCTGTTCGCGGGCGACGAATGGTGGTTCCATGACACCCGCATCAAGGCGGGCGACGTGATCACCAACACGCGCATCCCCTTCGACTATGCGGTGAAGGAAACCGGCTTCGGCCCCACCTGCTTCCAGCGCGGCGATAACAACTACACCAACCAGCATGGCGAGAAGATCGCCACGCAGCGCTCCACCGCCTTGCGCTACAACGCCCACGCGGGCGGCGCCAACGTCAATCCGGCCGATTTCGACGATCCCGAGTGGACCGACGAAGCGGTGACCGACATCGAGGCGCGCGTCTTCGCCTGGGTGAAGATGCTGCACGATCTTGGCCACAAGGAACGCTGGTGGGATGACGTGGCTGTGGGCGATCAGCTTCCGGAACGCGTGTTCGGCCCGCACTCGCTGGCCAGCTTCGCCACCGAATGGCGCGCCTATATCGTCAACACATGGGGGACGATGAACTTGCGCAAGAACGATCTGGAGGCGCTGGGCTTCACGCGCGAGATGGCCGGGTACGAGAACGATCCGGACATGATGAAGGAGAATCCCTTCCTGACCGACGGCGCCTATTACGGCCCCTCACGCGGACACCTGTTCCCCAAGTACGCCCGCCGCATCGGCATGCCGCGCGGCTATGGCTATGGCGCGTCGATGGGTTCGTGGGTGACCGACTACCTCTCCGGCTGGGCGGGCGAGCATGGCATGCTGGTCCACTCCATCTCGAACTATCGCGGCCCGGCGTTGACCGGCGACGTGACGATCCAGACCGCCGAAGTGACCGAAAAATCGGTCGATGCCGAAGGGCGCCACCTCGTCCACGTCAAGCATCTGATGACCAACCAGCGCGGCGTGAAGATGTGCCTCGGCACCGCCGAGATCGCGCTGCCCAAGAAGCCCGCTTAAGCCTTCAGGGCCCCGCCCGAAGACACCGTATCCACCCGGCCGGCGATCCATATCGATCCGTCGGCCGCGCGGGTACAGTGGACCAGACCGTCCGCGCCCACCTTGCGCCCCTGCGCGGCGACATAGCTGCCTTCTGCGAGCCCCGTCCCGAACAGATACTGCGCCACCGCCGCGTTGAGGCTGCCCGTCACCGGGTCCTCCACCATCCGCCCCTGCGGATCGGCGAAGAAAGCGCGCACTTCGAACTGGGCCGGCCCACCCGGCGCGCAAGGCCCCAGCAGCGCGACATCGGTGCCCTTGGGCGCCTTGGCGACCGGCTCGGCCGCCAACACGGCTTCCGCGCTGGACAGGTGGAGCAGCTTCCACGCCGGCCCGTTGGCGGCATGGACTGCGGCGACCACCGCCTGCGCATCGGCGCCCGTCAACCGGATCGTCTCCGCCAGATCGGCGTCGTCCAGCGGACCTTCGCGCAGCAGCGGCGGTGCGCGGAATGCCAGCATCCCGTCCTGCTGGCGCACTTCCACCAGCCCGATCCCGCATTCCTGCACGATCTTGCCCGGCACTTTCGGCACGCCGCCGGCCGCCAACCAAGCATGGGCGCTTCCCAGCGTCGGATGCCCGGCGAACGGCAGTTCGCCGGCCGGGTAGAAGATGCGCACGCGATAGTCGGCATCCGGATCGGTGGGCGGCAGCAGGAACGTCGTTTCGGAGAACCCCAGCCAGCGCGTCAGCGCCTGCATCTGCCCGCTATCCAGCCCCTCTCCCCCGCGCACGACCGCCAGCGGATTGCCCCGCAGCGCCGCACCGGGAAAGACATCGACAAGATCGAGCAGCATTGACGTCATGATCGCAAAGTCCTTCGTTTCGTCGCGCACACAGGGCGCTTCGCCTCTCGCCGCACGGCAGGCGGCACCCATTAATCCAGAGTTCCGCAGCCTAAGTCCATCACGGCCGTTAGCGTTCTAAGATACAGATTTCCAACAAGGACAGAATTCATGAAGAAGCTTCTGCTCGCGCTGTCCATGGCGAGCGCGATCCTCCCGATGGCCGCCCCCGTTGCGGCCGATCCGCCCCACGGCCGTTACGGCGATCCGCGGCACGGCGGCTACAACGCCTCTTCCCACCGCCCTCCCCAGCGCGACTACCGCTATGATAACCGCGGCCGCTATCGCAATCCGCCCCGCATCAGCCGCAACGACCACGTCTGGCGCGGCCGTGACGGGCGCTATTATTGCAAGCGCGACAACGGCACCACCGGCCTGATCATCGGCGCCGGCGTCGGCGCGCTGGCCGGCCACCAGATCGCCGGCAGCGGCGACCAGACGCTGGGCGCGATCATCGGCGGCGTCGCCGGCGGCCTGCTGGGCCGCGAGGTCGATCGCGGCGATCTGAAGTGCTATTGATCTGAAACAGGCGGGCCTTTTCCTAGGGCCCGCCCTTAGTCGTTCCATCTCATCATCTTAGTCTCTCACCGGTAAACCCGCCGCTATCGGGGGGCTTGCCATCGCGGCGAACCGTCCCGCGCCAAGAGACTTGCGGCCCGCTGCCCCGTCGCCCGGCGCAGAGGCGGGCCGCCGATGGGATGGACCGAACATGAGCGCCACTGCCGCCACCAAATCCGCCAGCAACGCCGCACCCCGCGTGAACATCGCCCCGCTGGACGAGGCGAACTACCGGCATTTCCCGAAGCTCTGCGCCGCCATGCGCAAGCACGCCCGCAAGGCGCTGGCCAAGCTCTACACCCGGATCGAGGCGACGCCCGAACTCTCCCGCCTGCTGCCCACCACCGCGATCCGCGAACGGGCATCCAGCGCGCAATACGAACACTGGATCAAGCTGTTCTCCAACCGCTTCGACGGCGAAGCGCGCGCCCGCAGCGAGAAGATCGGCGAAATCCACGCCCGCGTCGGGCTGACGCCGGACTACTACGTCTCCTCCTATGCAATGGTGCTGGAAGAGGTCATCACCGCGATGATGACCGGCCGCCTCGTCACGCCGCTCACCAGCAGCAGAATGGGCCACGCGATCGGCACGCTGGTGAAGGCGTCCATGCAGGACATGCAGATCGCCCTGAACACCTACTTCGTGCACGAGGCGCTGGACCGCGACCGCGCGCTGGACGCGATGAGCGGCGCCATGGAGCAAGTGGCCCACGGCAACCTCCAGGCCGAACTGGGCAACCTGCCTCCCGCCTTCGAGAAGCTGGCGATAGACTTCCACGAAATGCGCCGCCGCATCGGCGCACTGGTGCTGGACATCACCGATTCCTCGGAAAGCGTGAAAGTCAGCGCGCAGGAAATCAGTGCCGCCGCCAACGATCTGGCCTTCCGCACCGAAAGCCAGGCCGCCACCATCGCCCGCGTTGCCGAAGGTATCCGCGAGGTGACCGGCGCCATCGGCACCACGGCGGACAATGCCGGGCAGGTCAACGCCAGCGTGTCCGAAGTGGCGCACCATGCGCGCCATGGCGGCACCGTGATGGAATCGGCGGTAGTGGCGATGGACAAGATCAAGACCAGCTCGGCCGAGATCGCCAGCATCATCGACGTGATCGAGGCGATCGCCTTCCAGACCAACCTGCTGGCGCTCAACGCCGGCGTGGAGGCCGCACGCGCGGGCGAGGCTGGGAAAGGCTTCGCGGTCGTCGCCACCGAAGTGCGCGCGCTGGCCCATCGCACCACGGAATCGGCCAACAACATCAAGGACCTGATCACCAAGTCCACGCAAGACGTGCACGAAGGCGTCGACCTTGTCGCCCAGACCCGCGCCGCGCTGGATGAGATCATCACCAAGCTGGCCGACACCACCTCCCGCGCGGAGGACATCTCGCGCTATTCGGCCACGCAGGCGGAAACGATGCGCGGCCTGAGCGGCGAAATCCAGCAGCTGGACACCAACACCCAGCAGAACGCCGCCATGGTCGAACAGTCCAACGCCGCCGCCCGCGCGCTGACCGAACAGGCCGGCGCGATGAGTTCGACCGTCGGCAAGTTCAAGTTCGAACGCCGGCCGGGTTCGCACGACGATCACGGCGCGCGTGGCAACGAGCGCGAAGTACGGCGCGCGGTCGGCTATTGAGGCTGAAGGGACAGAAATGCGTTCCGTGCCGCGACTGAATATCTGCGCCTTGCGTTGAAAAGCTGTCGTTCCGCCTCTGCCGCCATAGGAACCGTTCCCGCTATTTGATAAGCGGCAACTGGTCCTGACACGGTTGGCGTGGGCGGCATGAGGCTTCAAGTCGTCTCGGCGGGTTCGACTCCCGCCCGTGGACCCATTTCACGGAAGTCAGGAATGGTGTCGCGTGAACGAAGTCCTGACAGACTGGTTACGCCGCCATCAAATCCCGCTCAGGCTGAGCTTGTCGAAGCCCCCGCCGCGTGGCGCCGACCCCGCGCCCGTTTGCCGATCCACTCACTCGGGCATCAGTGCCGATGGCCAGCCGATCCGCACCAGCAACCCGTCAGGCCCCGAGATGCCGACTTCGTAGAGCCCCCATTCCCGGTGCCGCAACACGCCGCCGGGCCGGATGATCAGGTCATCCACGCGCGCGGCGATGGCGTCCACTTCGGGTGTGCGGATGAAAACGCCGAAGGGGTTGTGCTCCGGCGAAACGCGCCAGGGGCCGGTGCCGGCCTGGGTCAGGTGAACCTCGCATCCCCAACCGGTCATGATCGGGTACTGCGCGTCGCCGCCGGTGTGAGCAAAGCCCAGACGCTCCCAGAAAGGAATGGCATTCGGCAAATCATTGCTGGGAACGATCGCGAATGCGCCGATGGGCGGTACTTCGGACATTGACGATTCCTCCACGATCTCGGCACCGGTTGTAAGGCGCGCCCGCGGGATTGGAACGCTGCACGCCGACGCGACTCCGCCCTCGCAAACTTACCTATAAGCAAGTGGCGTTCACCGACGCGGAGGCACATTCCGTCGCTTAGGGCCGAAACTTACGCCTCATTCATCGTGCGTTGAAGTGCCGCCAGCAAAGAGGGGGGCAAGTCGCAATAGAGATGAAATCAGGAGGAAATATTTTGCGTAAAGCCCTGTTCGCCGCTGCCATCGCCACCGTTGCCGTTCCCGTCGGCATGAGCGTTGCAGAGACCGCAGAGGCGCACGGCCGCGGCCGTGGCCCGGAATACCACCACACCAACAACGGCATCCGCTACTGGCGCGGCAATGACGGCCGTTACCGCTGCAAGAAGTCGAACGGCACCACCGGTCTGCTGATCGGCGGCGTCGCCGGCGCGCTGGTCGGCCGCGCGATCGACACGCGTGGCGATCGCGCCACCGGCACGATTCTGGGCGCCGGCGCCGGTGCGCTGCTGGGTCGCTCGATCGACCGCAACAACAGCAGCCCGCGCTGCCGCTGATCCACGACGGATCCGGCCGAAAGGCCGTTTAAATTATTGGGGGGGCGTACCGGCACAGGCCGGTGCGCCCCCTTTTCCTTTCCGGCCCAGCGCTTCCGCAATGCGGATTCACCGCCGAAGACGGGAACTGAAATATCCTGAAATTCGCCCCCCACATGAAACCGCCATTGCCTTGCGCCATGGCGACTGTCCTCCCGCATCCCGCCCTTGGCCGGACCACCGGAACGAGCGGCCTGAATCGCATCGTCGCGACCGCTTTCGGCGTCCGGCTCGTCAGCGACGTGCACGAGCGGCTGACCCGCTCTGGCGTGCGTCCCTGGCTTGATGCCAAACGGCGCGAGCGGCTGCACCGCATCCGCGCAAGCGGCCTGCTGTTCATCCACGTTCCGAAGAATGCCGGCACGTCGATCAGCGATCGCCTGTATGGCGCGCAGACCAAACATGCCTCCGCGATCTACTACGCCCGCGCCGCGCCGGACCTGCTGGCGCTGCCCAGCTTTGCGATCGTGCGTAATCCCGTTGACCGCTTCCTTTCCGCCTATCGCTATGCCCGTTCCGGCGGGACACGGCATCGCAAGATTTCGCAACCTTTCGCGGAACGCTACGCACGCTTTCGCTCTATCGACGATGCCATCGATCATCTGGCATCCGCGCGCAGCCCGTTCGACATCGATCACGTGTTCCGGCCGCAGGCCTGGTATCTGCTCGATGCCCATGGGCAACCGGCCATCGACCGCCTCCTCCCCTACGAACGTCTTGGCGAGATCGGACGCCTGCTGGGCCGCGTGGACCTCGACAATCTGCCCCAGTTCAACCGATGCGAGGCGCCATGCGACCTGCCGGGCCGGGCCCAGCTGGATTTCCTGCACCGCTTCTATGCGCGTGACTTCGAACTGCGCGAGCGGGCGTTGAAAACCTGCACTTCATTGCCGATCTGAATCCGGGCGGGCCAGTATAGACCCGCCCCGTTTATCGATCCGCCTGCGGTATCGCCCGCTGTTCGGCTTTGGTCATGGTGCGATGCCCGTAGCTGAGCACTTGCGTGGCGTGCCATCCATCCTCGCGCCGCGCCCAGACCATCACGAACTTGGCGATCCCCGCGCACTGCCCGGTGGCGCGTTCGCAGAAGTAGTGCTCCCCCTCCTCGATCGCGCCGTAATCCTTGATCGGATAGACATGCAGGCTGCCCGGCAGAAGTTCGCGGCGCACCTTGCCGCAGATGTACTTGCGGGTGCTGTCGACCACGGACTTGCGATCGAAGGTGGCCCCGCCGGTATCGTGGAAGAACGCAACGTCCGGGTCGAAATAGCGGGCGAAGGTGTCGAGATCGCAGGTATTGTACGCGGTGAAGACTTTGGCATCGATCGCGGCGATCTCCGCCGTCAGCGGATCGACCGGGGCGGGCGGCACAGCGGCAGCGGCAGTCGCCGCGGCAAGGAAAGCGAAAATGGCCATGCCCCGCAGCCTATCCAACGCCCCCGGAAAATCAATGAATTGCGCGGTGGATAGGGGCCTTTCCTAAGGCGCCGGACTGTGCTCCTATGCTGGCGATGTTCGCGTGGAATCCCCCCTACCCATCCCATCCGGAAAGCGACCCGCACGGGTGCCTTTCGGCCCCGGTCGGGAAGGCCGGCGGAACTTCCCCTGAACCGTGTCAACTGTGTCAACCTGCCGGCATCGGAGCTGCGAAAGCGTGATTGACCGGCCCGCGATGCTCGTCACCGGCGGCGCCAAGCGGATCGGCGCGGCCATCGCCCGTGCCTATGGCGCGGCGGGCTGGCATGTGGTGATCCATTACGGAACCTCACGCGGACAGGCCGAAACGCTCGCCGCCGAACTGCCCAGCGCGGAGATCGTCAGTTGCGAGCTGAACGACTGGAACGCGCCCGTGGCGATGGTGGAGGCGCTCTCCGTCCGCTTGTCCGACTGGCGGGTGCTGGTGAATTGCGCCGGGATGTTCGATCTGGACACCGCGCAGGATCTGGAACCGGCGACGTTCGAAAAGGCCATGCGCGTGAATGCTGGCACCCCGGCCAGGCTGGCGCAGGCCTTCCTCGCGCACGCGCGCAGCACGCATGGGCGGCGGGTGATCCACGTCACCGACCAGAAGCTGCTCAATCCCAATCCGGACTTCTTCTCCTACACGATGAGCAAGCACGCGCTTGCCGCGACGGTGCCCATGCTATCCATGGCGCGCCCGCAGGAGGAAGACCGGATCTACGCACTCGCGCCCGGCGCGATCCTCGCCAGCCATGACCAGACCGAGGCGGAGACCGAAGTATCGCACCGGCTGAACCTGCTCCACCGCAAGACCACTCCGGCGGATGTCGCGGGCGCCGCGCTGTTCCTGGGACAGGGCTGGCTCGCGAGCGGAGAAACCCTTTTCGTCGATTCCGGACAGCACCTGCTCGCGCAGCCGCGCGATGTGCTGTTCCTTGCCCGGCAGTAGGAGAAAGACTGCCGGATTTCTCGCCTTCGCTTGCGGTATTCGCACGTGAAACCTCCTTGTTCCGGGCCGAAGCGCCCTTCACAAACGGCTGATGGCAATGGGAATTCTCGATCGCTTCCTCGAACGCGGCGTCCGACAGGGCACGCTTGAACTGACCCGCCCCGATGGCAGCGTAAAGCACTTCGGCACGGCAACCGCCGGCTTCCCCGATGTCCGCATCCGCTTCATGGATGCCAAGGCCGAACGGCAGATCCTCACCGATCCCCGCCTGGGTGCGGCGGAAGCCTATATGGATGGCAAGCTCATCGTCGAAAACGACGATATCATGGGCCTCGTCGAGCTGCTGCGCGCCAATTCCAAGTGGGACAAGGGCGGCGAACTGCACGAACAGTCGGCGCTGAAGAAAGTCACCGGCAAGCTCGTCACGCTGGTGGATGGCATCAACAAGGCCGCCAGCGCCAAGAAGAACATCGCCCACCACTACGACATCGGGAACGAGCTTTATAAGCTGTTCCTCGATATCGAGCACATGCAGTATTCCTGCGCCTACTGGCCCGATCCGGAAGGCATGACGCTGGAGCAGGCGCAGACCGCCAAGCTGGCGCATATCGCCGCAAAGCTGGCGTTGGAGCCGGGCCAGCGCGTGCTGGACATCGGCTGCGGGTGGGGCGGCATGGCGATCTACCTCGCCAAGCATGCCAATGTTTCCGTGCTGGGCATCACGCTCAGCGAGGAACAGCTCGAACTCGCCCGCGAACGCGCCGAACAGGCGGGCGTAGCGGACAAGTGCACGTTCCAACTCGTCGATTATCGCGACCTTGCCGCGCGGGGCGAGAAGTTTGACCGCATCGTCTCGGTGGGCATGTTCGAACACGTGGGACAGGCCCAGTTCGCGCAGTTCTTCAAGGCCTGCGGACAACTTCTGCCCGACGATGGCGTGATGCTGCTCCACACCATCGGCCGCATGGGCGGCCCCGGCGCGACCGATGCATTCACCCGCAAGTACATCTTCCCCGGCGGCTATATCCCTGCTCTCAGCGAGACGGTGGCCGCGAGCGAGAAGTTCCGCCTGATCGCCACCGATGTCGAGAACCTGCGCCTCCACTACGCCTATACGCTGCGCGAATGGTACAAGCGCTGCGTCGCCAACAAGCAGGCGATCGTCGCGATGATGGACGAACGGTTCTACCGCATGTGGATCTTCTACCTTTCGGGTGCCACGGCTGCCTTCGAAAGCGGCGGCATGTGCAACTACCAGATCCAGTACACGCGCAACCGCCGCACCCTGCCGCTCACCCGTGGCTACATGGCCGTGGCGGAGGCCGCGCTGCTCGGCGAATAGGGGCGCACCTTTCCTTCATTGCGCAAGGGGGCGCGTGCTGATAGGCGCGCGTCCCGAATCCTATGCCCATTCCTTCGGAGCCCGCGCCCATGTCCGACAGCATCAAGAAGGTCGTCCTCGCCTACTCCGGCGGCCTCGACACCAGCGTCATCCTCAAGTGGCTTCAGGTCACTTACAACTGCGAAGTCGTGACGTTCACCGCCGACCTCGGCCAGGGTGAAGAACTCGAACCCGCCCGCGCCAAGGCCACGCTGATGGGCCTGCCGGACGAGAACATCTACATCGACGACCTGCGCGAGGAATTCGTGCGCGACTTCGTCTTCCCGATGATGCGCGCCAATGCCCGCTATGAAGGCGACTATCTCCTCGGCACCTCGATCGCCCGCCCGCTGATCTCCAAGCGCCTGATCGAGATCGCGCACGAGACCGGTGCCGACGCGGTCGCACATGGCGCCACCGGCAAGGGCAACGATCAGGTTCGCTTCGAACTCTCGGCCTATGCGCTCGATCCGAACATCAAGGTCATCGCCCCCTGGCGCGAGTGGGACCTGACCAGCCGCACCGCGCTCATCGCCTGGGCAGAGCAGCACCAGATCCCCGTCCCCAAGGACAAGCGCGGCGAAAGCCCGTTCTCGACCGACGCGAACCTCCTCCACACCTCGTCCGAAGGCAAGGTTCTGGAAGATCCGTGGGAAGAGACCCCCGACTACGTCTACTCGCGCACCGTCAACCCGGAAGACGCGCCGAACGAGCCGGAATACATCACCATCGACTTCGAGAAGGGTGACGGCGTCGCGCTCAACGGCGTCGCGATGAGCCCTGCCTCGTTGCTCACCGCGCTCAACGAACTGGGCCGCAAGCACGGCATCGGCCGCCTCGATCTGGTCGAGAACCGCTTCGTCGGCATGAAGTCGCGCGGCATGTACGAGACGCCGGGCGGCGAGATCTACGCCCGCGCCCACCGCGGCATCGAGCAGATCACGCTCGACCGTGGCGCCGCGCACCTCAAGGACGAGCTGATGCCGAAGTATGCAGAGCTCATCTACAACGGCTTCTGGTTCGCGCCGGAGCGTGAGATGCTGCAGGCCGCCATCGATCACAGCCAGCAACGCGTCAACGGCACCGTCCGCCTGAAGCTCTACAAGGGCAATGCCTCGGTCGTCGGCCGCAAGTCGGCGGACTCGCTCTACTCCGAACGTCACGTCACGTTCGAGGACGATGCCGGCGCCTACGACCAGAAGGACGCGGCCGGTTTCATTAAGCTGAACGCCCTGCGACTCCGCCTGCTGGCCCAGCGCGACGCCAAGTAAAAACCTTCGGATTCGGCCATCCGAATCCTTTCAATGCGTTAACAACATCGGGCGGCCCGTTGCCAAAGTGCGACGGGCCGCTTTTCCATGGGTCCTCAAGGCGATGAACTGCCTGTAGGAGTCCATCCCCATGACGGGGAAGCAAAACCAACCGCCTAAAGCTCGCGCAAAGCGCATCGGCTTCGTTCTGGCGACCGCCGCGCTTATCGCAGCTCCTGCCTCTTCGGCGATTGCCGAGGGGCGACTGGCCAAACTGCCGGGCTCCGAGCCCGTTGCCGCTGAAGCGCCGGTAGCCATGGTGCCGCCCGCCGCGCTGACGCCGGCTCCGGCCGCCCTTCCCGCCACGCCGCTTATCGAGGCCGTCCAGCCCGAAGAGCAGGAATTCGAGACCATCGGTTCCGGCATGGCCAGCTTCTACGGCCGCGAACTCGCCGGCAATCGCACCGCCAGCGGGGACCGTTTCGACCCGACCGCGCTTACCGCCGCGCACCGCACCCTGCCGCTCGGCTCGCAGGTTCGCGTCACCAACCCGGCCAACGGCCAGTCGGTGATCGTCACCGTCAACGATCGCGGCCCGTTCCATTCGAACCGCCTGATCGACCTGAGCAAGGCCGCCGCCGACAAGATCGGCATCTCGCGCGCCGGCTCCGGCAAAGTCGATATCGCCGTCCGCGACGACGATTGATCGCCCGTTCTGCCTGATCTGAAAGAAGGTTAGGCCGACGCGGTATCGGAGGGGGGTGGGGGAAGCACCGCGCCGGCCTTCACAGATACAAACATCGCCGGCGGCATAGAGTTCCCGGCCCGGACGATTTTTTTGCGCGCCCGCCGCGCCGCGCGGTTGACACAGTTGACACGGTCCAGCGCAAAACCACCCAGCCCTTTCTCCAGCGCCCCCAGTTCGTAATTGGCCCCGGAATTTGGCCAGCCTCCCAGCGACTTGAACTCCACCGGCGGCCCATCCCCCGCCAACAGGCCATCCACGCGCGCGACGGCGCGGGCCCGCCATGCATCCCAGTCGCCCGCCGCCACCGCCCGACACGCCTCCAGATCGAGCGCCGGCGCATCGCCGACCTCCTCCCCCGCATCCGCCGCATCGAGCCACGCCTCCCGCTCGGCCCCAGCCATCGCCGCACCCAGCTCCGCCACATAGCGCGCCCGGTCCGCCGGTAGCCCGGCCTCGTCATCCTCGCCCTCCAGCAGAGCCACCTCTTCCGGCACCTCGCCCGCCACCAGCGCCAGCACCTCGTCGAACCGCTGGGCATGAGCGCCCGCCTCGGCCTCCTCCGCCGCCCGGTCGAGCCGCGCCAGATGCGCCAGCAACAGCCGCGCATCGAACCGCCGCCGCACCGCCACCTGCTCGCCGTGGTAGAACACGGCCTCCTCCACCCCATCGAGCGCCCGCGTCGCCAGCACTTCCTCGACATGCCGCCGCGCCAACACCAGCGCCGCATCCCACCCCTGCGCAAACAGAGCGTCCCGCCGCCGCAGCATGTAGGCCGACTGCCGAGACAACCCCACCGCCGCACTCGCCGCCCGCACGTCCCCCTTGTCGGCCAGCCGATGCAAAAACCGAACCTTCCGCTCCGCCGTCCAAGAATTGTGAGGTGAAAGATCCTCCCCCACCGGGGGAGGGGGACCATCCGAAGGATGGTGGAGGGGGCGAGCCACAGCACCACCGCCAGCAGTACAAGAACAAGTCGAAAAGCGAGGGCCATCGCCCTCGCGCTCCCCAACCCTTGCCCTTGCGCCCGACGCCCCCGAAGCGCCCTGCCCCACACCGTCGCCAAGCCCGTCATCGAAGCCCGGACCCATACCGCACCTCGGCGCCATCCCGCACCCCAGCCCCTCCCCGTCATCCCAGCGAAAGCTGGGATCGCCCTCAACCAAGCGCCCACCTCGCTCATCACCCCGCCCGTGCGGAAAGGACTCCCCCGGCAACCCGATATCCCGAGAGCCCGGAATCCACCCCCGCCCGGCAGCGGTGGGATACGAAGAGTTTGAATGGTCGGACATGGTTCACCCCCAAGACTGGAGCCAAAGCCCCGGCGCCGCCGCGCCGGGGTGAACCGGATCATTTATCGCATGTGGGGAAGTGTAGGAAAGTGATGCCCAATAGTTGACAACAATGATCTCCATTAGCCACTGTAAATTCGCCCGTGGATAGAACTTTCTGCTTACGTTTCGTAGCAGTTGAGAAGTTAGCTAGCGTTGCTTGCTACCTCAGAAATTCTCCGCGATGAGACCCTTAACCACGACGACCACGACGTGTCGCATAGGAGTATCCACGGGCAAATGCTGCAAACTCTCCGGCAAGCTAAGAACATATATGATGTTGCTGATTTGCTTGGCTTCCAAGCGAAAGGCCTAGCCTATGTGTTATATTCTATGCCCGACACCTCAAAGTATACCGAATTTAGCATCATCAAGAAAAATGGAAAAACGCGGCTCATTTCGGCCCCAGCGCCCCAACTTAAATTAATGCAACGACGCCTGTCTGACATACTCTACCAGTGTCGGAGCGAAATTTCGCTTGCAGCAGGCAAGAGCAGATCGTTCGGGTTCGAAAAAGGCGTTGGAACGTTTGAGAATGCCGCATGCCATAGAAAAAAGAGATGGGTTTTCAATTCGGATATCGCCGACTTTTTCCCGAGCTTTAATTTTGGCAGGATCAGGGGATATTTCTTAAGTAATTCTAATTTCGAGCTCGATTCCGCAGTTGCCACGATCATCGCTCAAATAGCGTGTTACCAAAATCGCCTCCCTCAAGGAGCGCCAAGCTCCCCCGTGATTGCGAATCTTATTTGTGGCAGCTTAGATTATCGACTGTCTCGCTTAGCGAAAAGAAATCGCTGTTCATTCAGCCGTTATGCTGACGACATCACCTTTTCGACTAATGAACAAGATTTTCCGGCGCAAATTGCCGTTCCCGACAACAATGAGCAAGGCTGGATAGCTGGCAGTGTTTTAGAAGACATTCTTAAACAAGCAGGATTCAACATCAATCCCCTAAAGAGCAGGATGTCTATCAAGAACAGCCGACAGATAACGACTGGCCTTATAACAAATAGAATCATAAACACGCCGATTGAAGATCGTAAATTCTGCAGATCAAGTGTTCACAGACTCCTGAACAACGTGCCAATCGAAATCAAGAATTTTTGCCACCCATACGACAATGGCCGCGATGGTTTACCACCAAAACTGGTGAATCCAATGTTGTCCCTTGAGGCAAAAATCGTAAATTGCTTCAAGGTTAGAGATAAATCAGACAACAGAGATGATACGAAGAAATTTTATAAACCAACGTCGATCGGGCAATCCCTACGTGATTTTTATACATTTAAATATTTCGGCCGACCTGGACGACCTATAATACTTACCGAGGGACTAAGCGATATATTGTATCTAAAGTCAGCACTTAAGGCCTCAGGAACCTCTATCCCACATCTCTGCACCAAAGGTCGAGGAAGCGATGCAGACATTTTATGCGATTTTTACAATTTCCCCACGCTTCCGGGAAAAATCACGGGGCTAAGCGGCGGCACAGGAAATATCAAAATTTTCCTCGAATTCTATCACGAATTCCTCAAACGGCTTTCCAATAGTGTGAATTCTCGGCCATTTATAATCCTCTTAGATAGCGATAGCGGCATATCAAAAGTTCTTTCTGCAATTAAAAGCAACTTTGGGACAGAGATAAAAATCGATTCAAAGGCTAGGTTCCATTCTTTCGCCAAAAATGTTGCTTTAGTAAAAACACCAATTCCAGATGGTCAAAAAAGCTCAGATGTCGAGGATTTTCTCGACAATGCATTTACCAAAACGGCAATAAATGGCCGAATTTTCACCAAAAATGAAAATTATGACCGATCGAAAAATTTTGGGAAAATTGAGCTAGGAAAAATTCTCTACAATAATCGCCACGATGCAGACCATTCCCCCCTCGCACCTATTATAAACAATATTTCCGAGGCAATAGAATCTCTTTAATTTAATTATCTAACATCTGAAAATACGATACATCATCTGAGATTTATTGGCTCAATGGTTCAAATTAGCTGGTCACGGCCTAAAGCAGCCGCGGGGGAGTGAGCGCTGATCAGCCTTCACTTCCCTGCGGCAAGAAGCGGATTCAAATAATGCCCGGTTAAGGACTTCTTCACCTTCAAGATATCCTCCGGCGTACCGGCCGCGATCACCTCGCCGCCGCGCACGCAACCTTCCGGGTCTATGACGATGATCCAGCCGACGGTCTTGATGCAGCCCACAACGCCCCCACCAAACCCTCACATCATCGCGTAGGGCGACTTGCTCCAGGTAGCGTAGCCCTGCCGCACATCGGACGGCTTGAAATCGAGCCGCCAAGTGCGGCCATTGCTCCGCAGCAGCACGTGGACGCCGGAACGACGCAAGTCCTTGCCTGCCTGCCCGCCGCGCCCATCGTCGCAGCGCGTAGATGCCGCCGCTTGCGCACGACGTGAAACTGCAATCGATGGAGACGCCGGCACTGCCGCCGGCAACAGGCCGAGCGATCCGGGCTTGTCCGCCACGGCGCCGACCGCCGAACGCGGCGCGGTGCTCGCGCCGGCGAGGGTTTGCGGCAGGACCGCAAGCGCCGTCGTCAGGACGGCAATGGTCACGGTATTGGCTCTGCTGTTCGCGCGCATGTCTCCCTCCCGAAACAAGCGCCACTTCGCGGGGTCTCGCGCCCAAACGGCGCGGCCGACCATGCGAAGGACTGAGCGTGCCCCTACGCTTCCGCAGCGGCAAAGGGCGTGATGCCGCTCACACGTCCCTCTATACCACGATCCGCCGCGCCGAGGCGTATTCCCGGCGCGGCGGATCGATCACTTGGCCAGCAGCGGCTTCAGATAGTGCCCGGTGAAGGACTTCTTCAACTTCACGATATCCTCCGGCGTACCGGCCGCGATCACCTCGCCGCCACGCACGCCGCCTTCCGGGCCCATGTCGATGATCCAGTCGGCCGTCTTGATGACATCGAGGTTGTGCTCGATCACCACCACCGAATTGCCCTGCTCGACAAGGCGGTGGAGCACTTCGAGCAGCTTGCGCACGTCCTCGAAGTGGAGGCCGGTGGTCGGCTCGTCCAGCACGTAGAGCGTCTGGCCGGTGGAGCGGCGGGCCAGTTCCTTGGCGAGCTTGACGCGCTGCGCCTCGCCGCCGGACAGCGTGGTCGCCTGCTGGCCGACCTTGACGTAGCCGAGGCCCACCTCGTTCAGCATGTGCATCTTGTCACGGATGGGCGGCACGGCCTTGAAGAACTCTTCCGCATCCTCGATCGTCATGTCGAGCACGTCGGCGATGGAGTGGCCCTTGAACTTCACTTCCAGCGTTTCGCGGTTGTAGCGCTTGCCGTGGCATTCCTCGCACGTAACGTAGACGTCGGGCAGGAAGTGCATCTCGATCTTGATCAGGCCGTCGCCCTGGCACGCCTCGCACCGGCCGCCCTTGACGTTGAAGCTGAAGCGCCCGGCCTTGTAGCCGCGCGCTTCCGATTCCGGGAGGCCCGCGAACCAGTCGCGGATCTGGGTGAAGGCGCCGGTGTAGGTGGCGGGGTTGGAGCGCGGGGTGCGGCCGATGGGGGACTGGTCGATCTCGATCACCTTGTCGCAGTGTTCGAGCCCGGTGATCCGGTCATGCGCCCCGGCGACGACACGCGCGCCGTTGAGCTGGCGCGCGGCGCCGGCCTGCAAGGTGTCGATAGTGAGCGAGCTTTTGCCCGATCCGGAAACGCCGGTGACGCAGCAGAAGGTGCCGAGCGGGAACTCCGCCGTCACGTTCTTCAGGTTGTTGGCGCGGGCGTTCTCGACCACGATCTGCTTGCCGTTGCCCTTCCGGCGCGTGGTCGGCACCTCGATCTTGCGCGTGCCGTTGAGGTAGGCGGCGGTGAGGCTGTTCTTGCTCTTGAGAACCTGCTTCAGCGTGCCTTCGGCCACGACTTCACCGCCGTGGACGCCGGCGCCGGGGCCAAGGTCAACAATATGGTCAGCCGTGCGGATCGCGTCCTCGTCATGCTCGACGACGATCACGGTGTTGCCCAGGTCGCGCAGGCGCTTGAGCGTTTCCAGCAGCATGTCGTTGTCGCGCTGGTGGAGGCCGATCGAGGGTTCGTCGAGCACGTAGAGCACGCCCGACAGGCCCGAGCCGATCTGGCTGGCAAGGCGGATGCGCTGGCTTTCGCCGCCTGACAGCGTGCCGCTGGTACGGTCGAGATTGAGGTAATCGAGCCCGACGTTGTTGAGGAAGCCGAGGCGCTCGTTGATTTCCTTGAGGATGGCCTTGGCGATCTGCTGCTGCTGGCTGGTGAGCTTCTCCTCCAGCGCGCCGAACCACGCGAAGCCGTCCGCCACCGAAAGCCGCGCGGCATCGGCAATGTCGCTGCCGGCGATCTTCACCGAAAGCGCCTCGGGCTTCAGGCGCTTGCCCTCGCACGTTTCGCAGGGCTGCGCGGTCTGGAACTTGGACAGTTCCTCGCGCATCCAGGCGCTGTCGGTCTGGATCATGCGGCGGTTGAGGTTGCCGATCACGCCTTCGAACGGCTTGTTGACCGTGTATTCCTTCTTTCCGTCCTTGAACGTCAGCGGCACGGCCTTGCCGCCGGTGCCGTAGAGGATGACGATCTTCAGCTCGGTCTGCAGCGCGTCCCACGGGGTGGTGAGGTCGAAACCGAAGTGCTCGGCCAGGCTGGAGAGCACCTGCATGTAATAAGGCGAAGGCGGATTCGACTTGGCCCAGGGCACGATGGCGCCCTGCTTGAGGCTGAGATGCTCGTTCGGGACAACCAGCTGCGGGTCGAACAGCAGCTTCTCACCCAGTCCGTCGCAAGCCGGGCAGGCGCCCTGCGGGGCGTTGAACGAGAACAGGCGCGGCTCGATCTCCTCGATCGTGAAGCCGCTGACCGGGCAGGCGAACTTTTCGGAGAAGACGATGCGGTTCGGCGGCAGGCCGGCGCCCTTGAGGTTCTTCTTGCCCCCTGCCCCAGCGGAAGCTGGGGTCGCTGTAGTCGCATCACCACTGCCAGCGATCCCAGCTTTCGCTGGGATGACGTCAGCGACATTTTTGTCGGCCAGGTCGATATAGGCCAGCCCTTCGGCCAGCTTCAGCGCCTGTTCGAAGCTGTCGGCAAGCCGGGTCTGGATGCCGTCCTTCACCGCGATGCGGTCCACCACGACCTCGATGTCGTGCTTGTACTTCTTGTCGAGCGCGGGGGCGTCCTCGATGGCGTAGAGTTCGCCGTCGATGCGCACGCGGGTGTAGCCCGCCTTCTGCCACTCGGCCAGTTCCTTGCGGTATTCGCCCTTGCGGCCGCGCACGACCGGCGCGAGCAGGTAGGCACGGGTGCCCTCCGGCAGTTCCATCACCCGGTCGACCATGTTGGAGACGGTCTGCGCCTCGATCGGCAGGCCGGTGGCGGGCGAATAGGGAATGCCCACGCGCGCCCAGAGCAGGCGCATGTAGTCCCAGATCTCGGTCACCGTCGCCACCGTGGAGCGCGGGTTGCGGCTGGTGGTCTTCTGCTCGATCGAGATCGCGGGGCTGAGGCCGTCGATATGTTCGACGTCCGGCTTCTGCATCATCTCCAGGAACTGGCGCGCATAGGCGGAGAGGCTCTCCACATAGCGGCGCTGCCCTTCCGCATAGATCGTGTCGAACGCAAGGCTGGATTTCCCCGAGCCCGACAGGCCGGTGATGACGATCAGCTTCTCACGCGGGAGTTCGATGTCGAAACCCTTGAGATTGTGCTCACGGGCGCCGCGGACGGTGATGTGGGAGAGACTCATGGGGGAGGTATGTTCCAGATTTGTTCGCGATGCGCAAGCCGGGCGCAAGCCAGAAATGCGCGGTGAAGACGCGGGTTCGCGACGCCATGTGGGAACGACGGTCCCGATTGCAACAGAGCCATGTACGCGGGTTGTGTCGCACGCGATGCCGTTCGTCGGCGGCGGAATGTCGTCCATCGGTCGCTAGATGCCGTTCACCGATCCGACGGCCCGCGGACTTGAAAGCGTCATGCATATGAGCAATAAAAAGGCTGCCCGAAAAGAATAACGACTCGCTTCTTGCTTAAACGACGATCTATTTGAAATAAGTAGACACCGTGCGCAAGGGAGAGCCGAAGCGATCGTTGCGGGCCGATGGCAGACATTTGCATCGAATTGAGAGTGTGGGGTTTATCGAGCACAGGTGCGCCAAGCATCTGTGCGAGAGGGATTTTTTCAGATCGCACAGGGTCGTCGCAGCACATGCGCCGTGGAACCGATGTTCCGGGGACATGCGACTGTGCCCTTGAAGGAGGAGAACCCAAAATGTCCAGGAATTCCATGATCGCTTCCGCCGTCCTTTTCGGGGCCGCGCTTGGCCTTGCCATGCCCGCCGCCGCGGAGGACGTCGTCGTGAAGAACCGCGTCATCGATCCGAACGTGCCGCACGTTTTCGTGACCTACAACGACCTCAACCTTGACAGCGAGGCCGGCCGAGATCGACTGACAACACGGCTTGATTCCGCCGTTCGCACCGTCTGCGGCACCGCCGACGTGCGCAATCTGGACGAATTGAGCCACATGATGGACTGCAGGGACGAGTCCACTACGCGGGCCTATGCAGCCCGCGACGAACTCTTCGCGCAGCACATGGCCGCCCGTGCGCAGGGGCAAAACCTTGCCGCAGCCAGCACGCCGACACTTGCCGTTGTTGCCATGCGGTAACGGCGGCGCACCTCCGGCCCGGACGACAACCGGGCCGGAAGGTCGCACGAATGGATCGAATTGCTGAAACTTTCGGCAACCCGGCCGTAGCGACCGCAAACACGCACACACCAGAGACTACTTCCTGTTGGAATGACTTTCCCATCTGCGGAACTGATCTTCTACAAGGGTGAGTTATATTTCAATAGCCTGAAATAGACTGGATCACGCAGACTGCATTGCATGATCCGGACGACAAATCGTGTCGCACCAGGGTGCGGCAAGATCCGGCGCGGCCGCCATTCATTGCCGCCATTCATTCGGATTGGTCCGACGGCAATGTGGCCAAACGTCGCGTCAACCATCGCTGGGAAATGTCCAGCAGTTCCAAGGCAATTCAGAACAACTGCACATTCGAACATCGGCCGAATATCGGCAACGCAATGAGGGTCGCTCGCAGTCCACCACCGCGCCGGGGCAGTTTCCCGGACCGACCGGAGATACGAGCATGATGCAATCGAATATTCGCAAAGTTCCCGCTTTCATCCGCGCGCCCCGCACCGGGGCCATCGCAGGCGTCTCGCTACTGTGCGCGGCGCTGGCGGTAGCCACACCTGCCACGGCGCGCGGGGGATCCGCCCCGGCAACCACTGCCGAAGGATCCCTTCCGACCGAGGAAGTGCACTACGCAGACCTCGATTTGGGTACGCCGCAGGGCCGTGCGCAACTGGATACGCGCATTTCAACGGCCGTCGATCATGTTTGCGGCACTGCAGACCTGCGCGATCTGCCGGCCTATGCCGACATGCGCGCCTGCCGCACCCAGAGCACACAGCAAGCCTTCGCGGCGCGCGACACCGTGCTCGCCGCTCGCGATCACGGCGGGCAGGTAGCCGTCCTGGCGGTTGCCCGCGGTTCGACCGCCGGGCGTTCCGCGCGCTGACGGGACGGGATCGCCGCCCTGCCCCCGTGGGCGGCGATCCCGGTTCCCGACGATCCTCTCTTCTCGCCGCAGGCGCTGCACACTCCATCTCCCGCCGCCACCGTTCGTCGCATAGGCTTTGCACGGCGTTTCACACGGCGGCAGAGCTTGGCGCAAATACCTCAGGGATGGAGAAAATGATGAGGGGGTCGCGTATCCTTCTGGCGCTTGGCGCGCCGATTCTGGCGTGTGGGGCAATGGTGGCCATTGCCAGCCCGGCCCTGGCCGACGATCCGCGTGATCCGACGATGACGCCCGACGCCATTGCCCGCGATCGCGCGATCATCCGCAAGCTCAATCAGGACCAGCTGGCCTATGTGCGCAAGCGTGATGCGCAATATGCGGATGGCTGGAAGTCCTACAAAGGCCAGCGCGGCGATGAAGGCTACGCGAACGACGATGCGCAGGCGCGCCGCCAGTACGAAGCCGACCTTGCCAAATGGCGCCGCGATGTGGCCGCCTGCCGCGCGGGTAACTATTCGCGCTGCCGCTGAAGGCAATAGTTGAGGCAATCGCTGGGGCTGGGGCTGGGCTTCGACACGCTCAGCCTGAGCGGAGTTGAGGGAGCGGCTTGCTATAGGCCCCCTTCCCCCCTTCCCCCCTTCCCCCCTTCCCTTCCTTCCCATGCAAGCGCCCCCATCCGCTCGGGCTGAGCCTGTCGAAGCCCCACAGCGCCCCTCCGCCGTTCGCCCCTCCGCCGTTTCCCAGGCGTTTCCCGTGGCGCGCGCGTGCGATAGGCGGTAGTCAGCGCTGATGAGCCTGCGCCCCTTTCACCTCGCCTTCCCCGTCCACGATCTTGACGCCGCGCGCGCGTTCTGGGGCGGCCTGATCGGTTGCCGCGAAGGGCGCAGTAGCGAGGCCTGGGTCGATTTCGATTTCTACGGCCACCAGATCGTCGCCCATCTGGTGCCGGACCTTCTCGCCAGGAAAGAGCGTGACAGCGCAACCAACCCGGTGGACGGACACGGCGTGCCGGTGCCGCATTTCGGCATCGTGTTGGCCATGGAGGACTGGCAGGCCCTGGCGCTGCGTCTGCGTGAGGCCGGCGTCGCTTTCGGCATAGAACCTTACATCCGCTTTGCCGGGCAGGCAGGCGAGCAAGCCACGATGTTCTTTCGCGATCCCTCGGGCAATGCCATCGAGATGAAGGCCTTCGCCGATCTGGACCAGCTTTTCGCGACCTGAGAGACCGTTTGGAAAATGCCCATGGGGGCATTTTCAGAGCGGCACCGGCCCACTCCCTGCCACCCTGCCACCCGCAGGATACTACCGATGGGTGGCAGGGTGGCGGAGTGGGCCGGTGCCGCGAAATTCGCTCTTCGCGAATTTCCAAACAGGCTCTGAGCGGGAAATTCCTGCCCGAACTCCGGCCTGTCAGGGGCTCTCACGGCGGAAACACCCGATGCCGCGCCGCTGGAACAGCGAGGGCCTGTCGCGTATTGCTTGCGCGACGACGGCGAAGGCGGATCGGAGGCGAGATGATAGCAAGACGCGTCCCCCACTTCGCGCCGCTGACGGCCCTGCTGGCCGCGCTGGCGCTATATGGATGCAATCGGGGGGCCGAGGAAGGACCGCCGCCGCGCGCCAACGACGCCATCGTCATCGAACCGCAGGCGTCGGTGCTGACAGTGCCGATCGATGCCGACATCTCCGCATTGGGTCCGGCACTGGAACGGGAGATCCCGCGTACCTTGTGGTCAATCGACAAGGTCGGGCTGGAATGCGTTCCGTCGAAAAAGGTCAAGGTCGCCTTCGTCAAGCTGAAGACCCCCAAGATCAAGTGCGACATCGTCGGCGACGCGCGGCGCGGCCCCTTGCGCTTCACCGGAAAGGGGCGCGACGTGGTGTTCACCATGCCGATCACCGCGCAAGTGCAGGCGCGCGACATCGGCGGCGTGCTGAAGCATGAAACTGCAACGGCGCGCGCCGAAGCCACGGCGCGCGTGAACCTGGACATTTCGCCCGACTGGCGGCTGCGCGGAAAGGTGAACATCGCCTATCGCTGGATCGACAGCCCGCATCTCGATTTCCTGGGGCGGCGGATCGATCTTTCCGAAGCGGCCGACAAGAAGCTGGCGCCGATCGTCGCCGGGCTGGAGCGGCAACTGGCCGCCGAGCTGGCGAAAGTAGCGGTGCGGCCACCGATCGAGCGGGCCTGGACCTCCGCCTTCACCTCGCTGGAACTCAATCGCCGCAATCCGCCGGTGTGGATGCGGATCACCCCGCAGGAAGCGCAGTACGGCGGCTATACCGTTTCCGGGCACCATCTGCAGTTGCGGCTTGGCCTGAAGGCGCTGACCGAGACTTTCGTGGGTGATCGGCCGGAAGATCCCGCGCCCACCGCTCTGCCCCCGCTGCGTCCGCTGAAAGGCGATACCGGCAAGGTGGCGTTCTTCATCCCGGTGATCGCCGACTACCGCGAATTGGAGCCGGTTCTGCTGAAGGCGCTGGTCAAGCGGCAGCAGCGGCCTTTCGTGGTATCCGATATCGGTGCCGTCCATGCCGAGTTCCGCAAGGCGACCATCTACGGCACCACCGGCGGGCGCATCGCCGTGGGCATCGAACTGTCCGTGTGGGGCGACAAGGGCTATCTCCACAAGTCCAGCGGGACCGTGTGGCTGACGGCCAAGCCCGCCAATGCGCCGGATTCGCGTATGGTGGAGTTCACCGATCTGCATGTCAGCGGCGGCACCGACATGGTGGGCAGCAAGCTGCTGCTCAGCTTCGCCAACACGCCGGAGCTTTCGGCCACGCTATCCGGTGCGCTGGGGCAGAACTTCGAACACGACTATCAGGACCTGCTCGGCAAGATCCATCGCGCCATCGCCGAAAAGCGCGCCGGCAAGCTGATCATCCGCGCCGAGATCAAGGACGCGCGAACCGGCACCATCCGCGCGGCGGGACAGGGCCTGTACCTTCCGGTACACGGCAGCGGCGTTGCGACAATCACACTTGCCGAATAGTCCTTCGCAGCCCATCGCCGCGCTCTCATACGAAAGGCGGAGTCCGTTGCACCCCCGTCGAACTACGTATACAATATTCCGCTCGATGATTTCATAGAACACAAAGCAGAACACAAGTTGTACGCGGTATTCCAGCATGGCGGCGATGGCCAGATCGACCTGCGCTACGCACCGGCTACAAAGCCATCGCTTGGCACCGACACCGTACTCATTCAGGTGGAGCTCGCTTCGCTGGAATGCGTGGACATCCACAAGCTGGTCACGCTGCCGGCGCCGGTGCCCAAGCTGATCCCGGGTTGTCAGGCTGCAGGCACCGTCGCGGCGATCGGGCCCGCCGTTACCCGTTTCGCGGTGGGGGACCGCGTGGTCGGCCATCATCTGGGCGGGGCGTTTGCCGAATATTTCGCCGTCCCGGAAACGACCGTCTGGCACATGCCCCAGGGCATCGATCCCGCCTTCGCGGCCGCCGCCCCGCATGTCGTCGCCTCCGCCCATGCCACGCTTTTCACGCGCGGGGGGCTGCGGAAGGGCCAAACGCTGCTGATCAACGGCGTCACCAGCGGCACCGGGGTCGTCATCCTGCAGATGGCCGCGCAAGCCGGCGCACGCGTGGTCGGGATCGCGGCGGATACGTCCTACCGCTCCAACCTCGGCGATTTCGGCCTCTCCCGCCTGATCGACAAGTGGGATGAGGATATCCTTGCCGCCTGCGTGGAGGAGACGCAGGGACGCGGGTTCGATATGGTTGTCGATACCGGCATGGGCGCCGACTACCCCATGCTATCGCGCCTGGTCGTATCGGGTGGGCGCTATGCCAGCTTCCACGCCGATCACTTCGCCACCGAGCGGTTCGACCTGCTGCCCATCGCCCCCGCCGGGGCCATGGACGATCCCGAAATCTACGCGCTGGTCTGTAGCGCCCTGCAGCGCGTGGCGGACGGCGCGCTGGCAATCCCGGTGGAATACGAATTCGCGCTATGCGAGGCGGACGAAGCCTGGGCCTTCATGATGCGCGGGGGCGTCTACGGCCGCGTGGTGCTGCGGCCGTAGAGCCGATCGAGGTCAGACGCTGTCCGGATAGATCGGGCGGATGTCCACCGGCAGCGTGCCCATCGCCTTGATCACGCCTTCGGCATCGGGATCGAGCCTGGCCCAGCGGTCCATGAACGCGATCGTGCCGGCATAGTCGCCGCGCGCCTGCAGCATCAGCATGTCATGCAGCAGATCGCGCAGGCCCGCCTCCATCTTCGCATCGTCCACGGTGAAGCGCTTGGTGGCGGGATCATACGTGAACGCCCCCTTGGCCCGCAGATAGCCGTACTGCAGCGCCGCGCCCTTGCCATGCGCCTCCACCGCGCCGAAACGCACCGCGCGGAACACGCCGACCATATAGGTGGCGAACAGCTGCGGCTTTTCCGCTACCGGCAGTTCGCCCTTCTGCATCATCAGCAGCAAGTCCCACACGCCGGCGACGTCCGCCTTGGCCTCCTCGATGGCGGAGTTCTGCTCCTTCAGCGCCTTGTCCACGGTGGTCTTCTCACCATTCACCACGATCGAGCCCGGCCCGAGGCTGTGCGACAGTTCGTGGAACAGCGTTTCCAGCTGCATGTACTTGCGATCGACCAGCCCGGCCTGCGCGGGCACCAGCACCAGCGAACCCATCGGCTTCAGGATCAGGTCGAACTTGGCGCCCAGCACGTTGGAAAGGATCACCTTCTTCGCGCCTTTCGCCTCCCGCACGCGTTCGTCGTTGGGCAGGTTGAAGGCGATGGTCTGCGGCCCCGGCACATTGTCGCCGCCGCCGCGCACCTGTTCGGCCACGGCGATGGGGCTGGCGAAGCCGCGCTGGAAGTTCTTGTACTCATCCGGGATCGGCAGGTTCGCTTCCATGTCGCGCAGGAAGGCCTTGTACTTGGCGAGCTTGGCCGATTCCTCGGGATCCTTCAGCGTCACGAAGCTTTCGAAAGAGGCCTTCGCCCCCATCAGGCGATCGGTATAGACCTCGTAAGGCCCGATCGCCGGTTCGATCGGCGTGCCCTCGATATCCATCCACGCCAGTTCGCTTTCGAAGTAGTCATCCGTGCGCAGCGCCTTGGCGCGCAGGCTGAGGAACTTCTTCAGGCTGGCATTGCTGGTGCGCGCCGCCGCCTGATCGAGCAGCTTGGCCGCCGGCTCCAGCCACTCCTTGTACGCCTGCGAGTAGGGCACCGTGACCAGCTTGTCCCCATCGCGGCGCACCACGGTATAGGCGCTGGTGAGCGCCGCCTTCTGGTCGGGATGCGCGGTCAGATAAGCCTCAAACTCCTGCCGCGTCAGGTCTTCGGGATAGAAGCCCGCGCCTTCCGGCATCGGCTTGTCACCCCAGAACGGGTGGAGATCGGCCAGTTCGTCCCACGGGCCGAAGTTGCGATCGAACATCTCGACCAGCAGGTCGCGGTCCGCGCGGCGGTTCATGGAGATCGCGCGCTTGACCTGCGGGTTCTCGACATAGCGCTGGCGCAGATAGACGTCGCTGAACAGGTCCGAGACCTTGATCAGCATGTTGACGACATCGCGCTCCTCGGCGGTGAGGAACTTGGTATCGACCTGCATCGGCACCGTCGCCAGCTTCGCCTTCTGCGCGGCAAGGTCGTAGACCGGCTCCGCGGCCTGCGCCATGGCGGGTGCGACCTGCAAGGCACTGGCGGCGAGCAACAGCGGAACGAGGGCAAGACGGGTGGCGGAGCGCATTTGGGGGGCCTTTCAGGTCTGTTTTCGGCGCGAACCCTAGACCCAAGCATGGCGAGAGAAAAGCCGCGAGCGCAGCCGTTACGGTTTGGCTCTCCGAAGACCGACGCCGCTTTCTTTGTTAGGATATCAATGACAAGCATGACGGTATGCCGGGAGAAGTAATGGAGCGGTCATCCCTTGCGCGCCGATTTTTGGCGGCCTCGGCCTGCCTCTTCGTGACAGCGGGCAGCTTTGCCGGGCTGGCGGATACGCCTGAAACCATCGGCGATCCGATCGTGGTCACCGCCCGCAAGATGCGCGTGACGAAAATCGAATATACCGTGCGCGGCCCCTATCTTCGGGCCTGCGTGCCGAACCCATCGGTGGGATCGCCCGCCGCCGATCGCATCCTTTGCAAGATGCTACAACAATGTCTGCTGGAAGGCCACTCGGGAGAGGTCCGCGCCAAGGCCTGCCTGGACGAACGCATTCGACAGTTCGCAGAGCAGGACATGCCGATAGCCACCGCCGAAGCGTCATTCGACGCGGAGATCAAAGAAGCCCTCGCCGCTGCGCAAAGCGATGCCCCGCCCCCTCCGGACAACCCCGGCGAGATCACGGTTACCGGATCGCGCTACCCCATTCCGCCCGGACTGTGGCGCTTCCTCGAGTACAGCACCTACTCCACCAGTCGAAATCGGGTCATGGCGCCATCGGCGCGCCAATGGCAGGCGTGCATGACCGACGACGACCTCCATGTCTTTGCAAACGCGCTCCGAGCGCCAGACACTTTCGTGAGCCTCAGCGCGCCGCCAGGATGCCGAAGCTGGAAGATCCGGATCAAGGGCAAGGACATCTCCGGATCCTTGAGCTGCTTCCTGCAAGGCGGCGCCATCAATCAGGGCAAACTCACCGGCCGCATCGACGCAGACCGTGTCGAGATAACCAAGCAAGAACGGTTCGTCATGAAAACGTCGACGGGGCCCTTCTTCGCCGTGACCCAATCCGAACTGAGCGCCCGACGGATCGGCGCGTGCACAGGCCGCTAGCCGGTGCACGCCGCCGCCGATTGACTTGCCCCACTAAAGCGGATCGAACTCCAGATGCAGGCTCGCCAGTGCGCGCAGCACGTAAGTCGGTTCGTAATCGAAATGCCACGCCCCTTCCCGGCCGTGATGTGCTTCAGACAGACGGATATTGCCCATTCGCGCCAGCAGGCGCTCGATGCTGGTGACCACCTCTCGCCGGGCAAGCGGCGCACCGATGCAGGTATGCGCGCCGCGCCCGAAGGCGAGGTGTTCCTTGATTTTCGGCCGGTCCATGTCGAACGTGCCGGGATCGGCGAAGCGCGAGGGATCGCGGTTCGCCGCCATGTGCGACAGCAGCACCGCGGTGCCCGCCTTGATCTCCACGCCGCCCAGCACGGTCGTCTTCTGGCACATGCGCCCGCCGCTCTTCACCGATCCGTCGAAGCGCAGCACTTCCTCGATGAAGTTAGGAATCCGCGCCGGATTGTCGCGCAGTTCCTGCTGGATATCGGGCCGCGTGGCGATGACCTTGAAGGCGTTGGCCAGCAGGCGGTTGGTGGTGTCCTGCCCGGCCCCGAACAGGAAGGCGGCCAGGCTGGTCAGGTCCACCAAGGTCGGCTTGCGGCCGTCCGGATAGCGCGCCTCCGCCAGTTCGGAGAGAATGTCCTGCGGGGCCAGCATGCCGCGCAGGGGCCGCATCAGCGGGTGCAGCGCAAGGCGCCGCTGAGCGATCAGCTTGAACAGGTCCTTGCCCACACCCACCAGCGGGTTCTTGAGCATATCCTCCTCGCTGGCGTCCATCGGCACCGGGATCGCGCCTTCCAGCAGCGCGCGGAACTTGGCGCGGGTCTTTTCGGACAGGCCGAGCAGGTCGGAAATCACCAGCGCGCCGTAAGGGCCGCCGTACTGGCGCACGAGATCGACCTTGCCGTCGCGGTGAAACTCGTCGATCAGCCCCTCTGCCGTGGCGAGCAGCTTGGGCTGGAGTTCCTTCAACCGGCTCGGCGTGAACAGCCGCGCGAGGATCGAGCGCAAGTCGGCGTGGCGGCTGCCGCTTTCGGTGACGACCTGATCGGCGAAGGGAATCTGCTTGCGATGCGCTTCCAGCGTTTCGGTAATGTCATCGCCCTGCGGCGTGAACGGCAGTTCGGCCAGCGGGCCGGTGACGCCGTTGATCGAGGAGAAGTGCTCGGTATCGAGCATGACCTGAATGGTCTCCTCAAACCCCGTCACCGCCACGGCATTGCGATAGGGCAGGCGCACGACCGGCCCCTGCGCGCGCAGGAAATCGAAATAGGCGTGGGGATCATCTACCAGCGAAACATCGGTGTACCAATCGGCAGTTTCGTAAGGGGTGGTTTTGGGCACTGGATTGAGCACGGCGCGACATCTCCCGCATTTATGATCCTATGTGTATCACATATGCAGCGATGGTCAAAGGCCCGCCGCTATGATATCGCCCCGGCATGGCCAGCACCGCCGCCCTCACTGCCCCCCGCAATCGCCAACAAGGCGAGAGCGTCGGGTCGTGCGCGCGGGGAATCTAAGGCCTCCTTCCCTACACCCGCGACACGCCCGGCCCCTTCGGCCGGCCGGATACATGCGCGCTTGCCGTCGGAGCCGGTCTCCAGACACAGGATACCGACGATGACTTCCCATGATGACGAAACGATCGAACGCATCGCCCACGGCGTGCTGGACACGACGTGGCCCTATGCCGAGTGGAGCCATGCCGCCCACTTTGCCGCCGCGCTCTGGCTGCTGCGCCATCCTGCCGTGCTGGCCGAGCATGGCGGGATCGAGAGCGTGATCCGCCGCTACAACCGCGCGGTGGGCGTGCCGGAAAGCCCGACACGCGGCTTTCACGCCACGATCACCGAAGCCTCCATGCGTATCGCCGCGCTGGAACTGGCGCGCCATGGACCGGACGCGCCGCTCTCCCGCGTGCTGGCGGCGATCATGGCCTCTCCGCTTGGCGGTTCGGGCTGGCTGCTGACCTATTGGAGCGAGGGCCTGCTGATGAGCCCCGAAGCCCGCGCGGGCTGGATCGAACCCGATCTCGCGCCGCTTCCCGAACGCCTCGCAACGGGTCTATGATAGTGAGATGCCGACGATCGTCCCGCCCTTAGCTCCCGTCCTGCCCCCGGCGATCGACTTGTTCGGGATCGCCGTTTTCGCGCTGTCCGGCGCGCTGTCGGCCGTGCAGATGCGCCAGACGTTCGTAACGGCGGCGTTCTTCGCGCTGATGACCGGCGTGGGCGGCGGCACCTTGCGCGATCTGCTGATCGGCGCGCCAGTGTTCTGGGTGCGCGACCATACCGTGGCGCCGGTCTGCCTCGCCGTGGCGCTGCTCGCGTGGTTCACGCCGGTGCGCTGGTGGGAGGGACGCCTGCTGGAATGGGCGGACGCGCTGGGGCTGGCGGTCTATGCGGTGTTTGGCACGATCAAGGCGCTGGCCTGGGGCGTGCCTGCGGTGCCGGCGATCCTGATGGGCGTGGTGACCGGCTGCGTCGGCGGCATCATCCGCGACGTGCTGGCCGGACGCCCTTCGATCCTGATGCGACCAGAGCTTTACGTGACCGCCGCCGCGCTGGCCGCTTCGCTGGCAGCGGCCGGGATCGCGCTGGGACTTTCTGCGGGGCTCAGTTGGGCGCTTGCTGCCGCTGCCGGCTTCGCCCTGCGCGGGGCGGCGATCCATTGGTCGCTCGGCCTGCCAGCGCACATCGGCGCGGACGACGAGAAGTAACTACACGCCGGGAATATCGTCGAAGTCGAGATCGACGATGTTGCCTTGCTTGACTTCGCAATCGACCGTGCCGCGCAAGGGGCCGCCCTTGTCGCCATCCGTGCCGCGCCATGCCGGGCCGCCGCCGGAGACGCTGACCCAGGCTTCAAGCTCATAGCCTTCGGCCTTGGCCTCCACTTCCTTCAGCCCGACCACCTGCACGCCTTCGTAGCCTGCGCCCTTCAGGGCCTTTTCGGCAGCAGCAAAGCACATATGGGCAGCCTGCCTTGAACTGACGCCGAAAGCATCGCGCTGGTTGCTCAAACGGGGATCGCTCGCCAGTCTGTCGGCTTGGGCATAAGCGGAACCGGGCAACGAAATCGCAAGGATAGCGACGGTAAGGAGTCTGGCGTTCATCGATCGGGCTCCTTCGGGTTCGGGCAACGATGATGGCGGGGCGCTTACCTGCCCTCCGACCATGATCCCTGCAATTCTCCCGAAATTCAACCCGCTGTCAGAACGCCGTGCCCCTCACAGGCCCCGGATGCCCTTGAAATCGACGTTGTAGACCCGCCCGCGACGATCGACCTTGCATTCGAACGTGCCCGAATCCCAACCGCGCATGTTCGCATTCCACCCGCGATAGTCGCGGCCCCAACCCCGGCCGTAATCGGGATCGCCGCCGCGCCAGTCGCGGCCCATGGCGTTCACGGCGATGCGGCCCTTGACCTTGAAGCCATAGTCCTTGCGGTCGACGCTGCGGATATCGGTTACCCGCGCCCGCCCGCCATAGCTGTAGCGACTGGCTGTGCGCTCCGCCGCCGCGCTGCATTGTCCCGCCGGATCACGCGACCAGCCCTGGGCCGAAGCCGGCGCCGCCACGGCCACCGCAAGGCCGGAGGCCAGCAGCGCCGTGCAGAGCCGGGTCGAAGTTTCGTTGAAGATAGCCATGTGTCGCACTTCCCAATCCGGGCCCTATGCCCGGTCATGGGATCGACACTAAGTGCCTGAGCTTATGAACATCCTGAACCGTGACGACAGCCACGGTTCAGGATTATCGCTCATTTCATTAATGAATTACTGCGCTGCGGGCTTCAGGCCCGTCCATTGCGCCATGAAGGCCAGAACGTCGGCATTTTCCTCGATCTGCTTGTCGGTCGGCTTGCCGGAGCCATGGCCCGCGCGCGTATCGATGCGGATCAGGTGCGGCTTGTCGCCCAGCGATGCGTGCTGGAGCGCGGCCGCGTACTTGAACGAATGCCCCGGCACCACGCGGTCGTCGGTGTCCGCCGTAGTGACGAGGATCGCCGGATAAGGCGTGCCGTCGTGGATGTTGTGGTAGGGCGAATAGGCGCGCAGCACCTTGAAGTCCGCCTCACGGTCCGGATAGCCGTAATCGTCCACCCAGTAGCGGCCCGCCGTAAACCGGTCGAAGCGCAGCATGTCCATCACGCCTACTTGCGGCACGGCAGCAGCGAAGAGGTCCGGCCGCTGGTTGGTCACCGCGCCGATCAGCAAGCCGCCGTTGGAGCCGCCCTGAATGGCCAGACCGTCCTTGGCAGCGATGCCCTGCGCCTTCAGGTACTCGCCGGCGGCAATGAAGTCGTCGAAGACGTTCTGCTTGTTGGCGCGGCGGCCCGCGTCATGCCAGTCACGCCCGTACTCGCCGCCGCCCCGCAGGTTCGCCATGGCATAGGCGCCGCCGGCCTGCACCCAGGCCATCGTCTTCGGCGAATAGCCCGGCGTCAGCGCGATATCGAAACCGCCATAGCCGTAAAGCAGCGTCGGCACCGCCTTGCCCGAGGCCGCCACATCCTTGCGGCGCACCAGGAACATCGGCACGCGGGTGCCGTCCTTCGAAGTGTAGAAGCGCTGCTCCACCACGATCTGGTTGGGATCGAATTGCATCTTCGGTTCGGCGAAGATCTCGGATTTGCCGGTGCGCATATCGAGCCGGAAGATCGAGGCCGGCCGGTTGAAGCTGGAGAACGAATAGAACGTCTCCGGATCGCCCGGCTTGCCGTGGAAGCCCGAAGCCGTGCCGATCCCGCTGAGCGCCAGCGAGCGCGGGCTCTTGCCGTCCAGCGACAGGATCTCCGCATGGCTGGACGCATCGCGCATGTAGTTGAGCACGAGGTTGCTGCCGATCACGCCCGCGCGTTCGAGGATATCGTCGCGCTGCGGCACGATCTCGGTAAAGCTGGGCGCCGCCTGCGCAAGGTCGATGCTGACAAGGCGATAGCGCGGCGCGTTCTGGTTAGTGACGAACCACAGCTTCTGCCCCGCCCCTTCGACCAGGCTCCAGTCGTCGGCAAAGCCGGAGACGATAGACGTGGCCTGCCAGCCCTTCGTCTTGCGCGCGGCCAGGTCGATCACGTGGATGTCGTTGCGCGCATCGGTGCCGATGGTGGAGGCGATTACTACCAGGCGGCCGTCTTGCGTGACTTGCGCGGTATGGCCGTAGTCCGGATGGTCCGGCGTGGCATAGACCAGCTCGTCGGCCGACTGCGGCGTGCCCAGGCGGTGATAGTAGATGCCCTGGTTGTAGTTGCGGCTCTGGAACGTCTCGCCTTCCTTCGGCGCGGGGAAGCGCGAATAGAGGAAGCCGTCCTCACCGATCCACGACAGCGCAGAGAACTTCACCCAGCGCAGTTCGTCGGCCATGACCTTGCCGGTATCGACGTCCAGCACATGCAGCACGCGCCAGTCGCTGCCACCGTCCTGCACGCTGTAGAGCAGGTAGCGGCCCTTGTCCGAAGGCTCCCAGCTATCCAGCGCAGTCGCGCCGTCCTTGGCCCAGGCATTGGGGTCGAGCAGCAGGCGCGGCGTGCCAGCAAGGCCGTCGCGCACGAAGAGCTGCGACTGGTTCTGCAGGCCGGAGTTGCGCGTGTAGAAATAGCGCTTCCCCGCCTTCTGCGGCAGGCCGAAGCGTTCGAAGTCGGTCAGTGTGCTGATCTGCTTCTGGAACCAGGCGCGCTGAGGCAGCGTCTTCAGGTAGGTTTCGGTGAAGCCGGATTCGCGCGTGACCCAGTCGGCCACATCGGCATCGTGGCGCACATCCGCTTCGAGCCAGCGGTAGGGATCGGCGATCTTCTCGCCGAACTGCGTTTCCACCACGTCGCCACGGCGCGTTTCGGGGTAGCTCATTGCCGACTTGTCCTGTGCCGAGAGAGAAGTAGCCGCCAGAAACGCCATGCCGACAGCCCCGCCAAGAAGCCACTTACGGCCGGCCAAACGCACCATGTTATTCTCCGAGAATGAAAAAAGCGGCCGTGAGCCTAGCACTCACGACCGCCCTTTCAATCTCGCCAGCGGCTTTCCTGTTGGAAAGCCCGGGCTTTAATCCGGCTTATGCCGGATTGCGGCACCGGCCCTCTCCCCCACCCGACCACCCGACAATAGTACCCTATGGGTGGTCGGGTGGGGGAGAGGGCCGGTGCCGCAAGGAAGATGCGCTTCAGCGCATCTTCCCAAGCCCGATTACGCTTCGGCGTATTCGTTTTCTTCGGTCAGGACCGGACCCGAGTCCTTGCCCTTTTCCGAAACGTCGCGGTCAACGAGTTCGATGATCGCGATCGGAGCGGCGTCCGAAGCGCGGATGCCGGCCTTGATGATGCGGGTGTAACCGCCGCTGCGGCCTGCATAGCGCTCGGCGAGCACTTCGAAGAGCTTCTGTTCCTGAGCCTCGTCCATCAGGCGGGCGTGCGCCAGACGACGGTTCGAAAGGCCGCCATGCTTCGCGAGCGTGATCAGCTTTTCGATGTAGGGGCGCAGTTCCTTCGCCTTGGGCGTGGTGGTCTGGATCTGCTCGTGCTTGATGAGCGCGGCAGCCATGTTGCGCAGCAGAGCGGCGCGGTGGCCCGAGGTACGCTGCAGCTTGCGCTGGCCATACTTATGACGCATGTCTTCTTCTCCGTTCGTCAGGCAGCCGTTCAAGGTACTGCCTGCCGGGCGATGTGGTACGGCCACCGCCCCAAGCCGGTTCACTTACGTGTGAAGGGCGCCCTCAATACGAAAACGGCGGGAGAGTCAAGGATTGATGCCCTCCCCCTTACCCTAGCAAGGCCAAGACCGGCGGCCCAAGCGTCAGAAATCCGATGCCTGCAGCCGAGATCGAGGCAACTAGAACCGCGCCCGCCGCAATATCCTTGATGCGACCTATCGCCACATCGAAGCCGGGCTCGATCCGGTCACACAACGCTTCGACCGCAGTGTTGAACGCTTCGGCCAGCCAGACGAGCCCCATGGCGAGCAACAGCCAGCGCCATTCGCCTGCCGAAACCTTTAGAAACAGTCCAGCGGCCACCACGCCGATTGTCGCTGCCAGATGCACCCGCGCATTGTGCTCGCGCAGCACCATGCGACAAAGCCCGCGCCAGGCATGACCAAAGCTGGCGAGACGGGCGCGTGGGCTAAACCGGATACCGTACCTGTGCCGATCGTCCATACCGCCTGCTAGCCGCCAAACCCAGCGCGCGAACAGCGATCTTTCCGTGGAGATCCGGTGCACTATGCGTGCAGACGCCGCCCAAAGAAAAAGGCCCCGCGGTTTCCCGCGAGGCCCTCTTCAATTCGGTACCGAAGGTGCCGATCAGCCAAGCAGTTCCTGCTCCAGCTTCTTCGCCATTTCTTCGATGTTCTCGGGCGGCCAGCCCGGGATGTCCATGCCGAGGCGCAGGCCCATCGACGAAAGGACTTCCTTGATCTCGTTGAGCGACTTGCGGCCGAAGTTCGGCGTGCGCAGCATCTCGGCTTCGGTCTTCTGAACCAGATCGCCGATGTAGATGATGTTGTCGTTCTTGAGGCAGTTGGCCGAACGGACCGACAGTTCCAGCTCGTCCACCTTCTTGAGAAGGTAGCGGTTCAGCTGGTTGGTGTCGCTCTCTTCCGAAGCAGCAGCGCCGCCAGCAGCCATGCCGATCATCGGCGAGGCGCCAACCGGGGCGATGTCTTCGAAGTGGACGAACAGCGCCAGCTGGTCCTGAAGGATGCGCGCGGCGTATGCCACGGCGTCTTCCGGGGTGACGGTGCCGTCGGTTTCGACAGCGAGGCTCAGCTTGTCGTAGTCGAGTTCCTGACCGATACGGGCATTGTCGACCTTGTAGCTGACCTGACGGACCGGCGAGTAGAGCGAGTCGACCGGGATAAGACCGATCGGCGCGTCAACAGGACGGTTCGACACGGCGGGGACGTAGCCCTTGCCGGTATCGGCGGTGAGTTCCATGTTGAGGACCGCACCATCGTCGAGATGGCAGATCACGAGGTCCTTGTTCATGACCTCGATATCGCCCGACACGGCGATGTCGCCGGCCTTCACTTCGCCCGGGCCAGTGGCCGAAAGCTGGAGACGCTTCGGGCCTTCACCCTGCATCTTGAGCGCGATCTGCTTGACGTTGAGGACGATGTCCGTGACGTCTTCGCGAACGCCGGCCAGCGACGAGAATTCGTGAAGGACGTTCTCGATCTTGATCGAGGTGATCGCGGCTCCCTGAAGCGAGGAGAGCAGCACGCGGCGCAGCGCGTTGCCGAGCGTCAGGCCGAAGCCACGCTCCAGCGGTTCGGCGACGAACGTCGCCTTCAGCTTGGGGTCGGGTCCCGGCTTGATCTCAAGGCTGTTCGGCTTCTTGAGTTCCTGCCAGTTCTTGATGTTGACAGTCATGGACTTCCCCTGGGAGTGATGGCGGTTACGCCCCGAAGCCTGGTGGAAAGGCCCGGGACGTTCCGAAGTCGGACGACGACCGGTTCGCCGCCCGTATTAGCTCGATCAGACGCGGCGGCGCTTCGACGGACGAACACCGTTGTGCGGGATCGGCGTCACGTCGCGGATCGAGGTAATGGTGAAGCCGACAGCCTGGAGGGCGCGCAGAGCGCTCTCACGACCCGAACCCGGGCCCTTGACTTCGACTTCGAGGGTGCGCACGCCGTGCTCGGCGGCCTTCTTGCCGGCGTCGTCAGCGGCGACCTGCGCGGCGTAGGGAGTCGACTTGCGGCTGCCCTTGAAGCCCATCATGCCGGCCGAGGACCACGAAATCGCGTTGCCCTGGGCGTCGGTGATGGTCACCATGGTGTTGTTGAAGCTAGCATTCACGTGGGCGATGCCGCTGGTGATGTTCTTGCGTTCGCGGCGCTTAATGCGCTGGGGTTCGCGTGCCATGTCCGTATATCCTGTAGATTAGTCGCTGCGGGAAAGAAGCCGAAAGGCGACTTACTTCTTCTTGCCGGCGATCGGCTTGGCCTTGCCCTTGCGGGTGCGCGCATTGGTGTGCGTGCGCTGGCCGCGAACCGGCAGACCCTTGCGATGGCGCAGGCCGCGGTAGCAGGCGAGGTCCATCAGACGCTTGATGTTCATCGCGGTTTCGCGACGAAGGTCACCTTCAACGGTGTGTTCAGCGTCGATGGTTTCGCGAATCTGCAGGACTTCGGCGTCCGACAGGTCCTGAATGCGACGGCTGTGGTCAATGCCCAGCTTGTCGGCGATTTCCAGGGCCTTGGTACGACCGATGCCGTGGATATAGGTCAGCGCGATGATAACGCGCTTGTTGGTGGGGAGATTTACCCCTGCAATACGAGCCACTTAATTCTCCATGCTCCACAGGAACGCCCCTTCGGGCTTTCCCATCTCAACGCTCATGCACCTGAAACTGCTGAAATGGCAAAAGGTCCGGAGCACAGCAACATAGTTGCCTGTACCATCCGGACTTGCCGCAAGTGTCAAGTGAACGGCGCGCTTAGAACGATTCGCAAGGCATGTCAACGCCCGCGAACTCGCTTTCAAGCGCTCGGGCGACTGGGCCCGGACTGCGACCCGATGTGCGCAGCGTGCCGCGCTCCATGGCCGACGGGGCCGCCGCCGCCTTTGTGCGGTCAATCCGGAGCCCGTTATGTGTGGACTGTAACCCATCCGCGTCGGCCAGTCAAAGAAACCGCTGCAAGGGCAAGGACCTGCCCCGCGCGATAGCCCCGCAAACCCGCTCAACGCCCGATGATCCTTCCCTTCGTATCCGGTTCGGGCGCAGGCGGACCTGCCGGCTCCGCGCTCTCCACAGCGGCCGGATCTGCTGGCGGGGCTGATTGCAAATCCAGCGTCCCCGGCTTGAACGCCGCCGCGAAACTGCCGCCCAGCTTTTCGACCAGGCGGTCGACCTGCCCGCCCAGCACCCCGTCAAACATCGGTCCCAGTTTTGCAGCATCGCCACGGAAGAATCCGCCGACGACATATTCCACCAGAATCTGGGTGCCGGTCTCATCGGGCTTGAACTGGAACGTCAGCGTGGCGACCGCCGCATCGGCTTGCAGGGGCCCCAGCGGGCCGGACATCCGCAGCGCCCTGCCCTTGTCCACATAGATCACCCGCATGTGCTCCACGCCGCCCCGTGGCCCACCCTTGGCCCCATCCTTGCCCGGGAGCACTTCACAGAAGCAGCCGCCCGGCCGGACATCGAGCGAGAGGTTCGCCGCATCGCCCGAATAGGTGTGATCCGAATCCCACCACTGCGCGGGCTTCACCAGCACCGCCCACGCCTCGTCCGCTCCGACCGGCACATGCGCGACATAGCGCATGACCATGCCGCGCTCGCTTGCCTCCTGCACCCGCGCCGCCGCCGGTGCGGCGGCGATCGGGCCCAGCCCCGCCAGAGCCAGAGCGGCAATCACAGCTACCTTCATATTCGTGGATCCCCCTGTCGGCCCCGCGCCTGCCCTGACGCTGCGAACCATTCTGCCCGGCCAGATGCGAAAAGGGCCCGCGGTATGCCGCGAGCCCTTCGATGCTTAGGATTTGAGCACCGCCTCGATGCCGGCGGTGACATTATCCATCTCGGCCATTCCGTCGACCTTGGCGACGATCCCCCGTTCCTCGTAGATCGGCAGGATCGGCGCCGTCTTGGCGCGATATTCGGCCATGCGGGTGCGGACGGTTTCGGCATTGTCGTCCGGACGGCGCTTGAACTCGGTGCCGCCGCACTTGTCGCAGACGCCCGGAACCTTGGGCTGTTCGAACTTGTCGTGATAGCCCTTGCCGCACGTGGCGCAGGTGAAGCGGCCGGTGATGCGCTCTACCAGTGCATCCTCGTTCACTTCCAGCTCGATCACATGGTCAAGCTTGCGGCCGCGCGCGGCCAGGATCTCGTCCAGCGATTCGGCCTGCGCGGCAGTGCGCGGATAGCCATCGAAGATCGCGCCCGTGCCGGCGCCCATTGCGTCCAGCTCGTCACCGATCAGGGCCGAGACGATCGCGTCGGACACCAGTTCGCCACGATCCATCACGGCCTTGGCCTCCAGCCCGGTAGGCGTGCCCGCCTTGACCGCGGCGCGGAGCATGTCGCCGGTCGAGAGCTGGCGCATGCCATGCTTCTCGACCAGACGCTGTGCCTGGGTGCCCTTGCCCGCCCCCGGCGGGCCCAACAGGATGATATTCACGCCTTACCCCTCAATTATCCCTGTGCCTGCGCCCCTCAGCGCATGCGTCCCTTCAGCTTGGCCTTCTTGATCAGGTCGCCATACTGGTGTGCCAGCAGGTGCGACTGTATCTGGGTGATGGTGTCGACCGTCACGTTGACGACGATCAGGAGGCTGGTGCCGCCCATGAACAGCAGCGGCAGACCCGTCATCGAGAGGAAGTACTCGGGAACGGTGCAGACCACGGTCAGGTACAGCGCACCGATCACGGTCACGCGCGTCAGCACGTAATCGAGATAGTTCGCGGTGTTCTTGCCGGGACGGATGCCGGGAATGAAGCCGCCATTCTTCTTCAGGTTATCGGCAGTCTCTTCGGGATTGAAGACGACGGCAGTGTAGAAGAACGAGAAGAAGATGATCCCGGCGGCATAGAGCGCCATGTAGAGCGGCTTGCCGTGACCCAGGTACTGGTTGAGCGTAACGACCATCTTTCCGCCGACCGAATCCGGATTCAGCGACTTGCCCGCGAATTGGGTGATGGTCAGCGGCAGCAGCAGCAGCGAGCTGGCGAAGATCGGCGGGATCACGCCGGCCGTGTTCAGCTTGAGCGGCAGGTGGCTGCGGTCCGCCTGCATCATGCCGCGCTGGGTGGCGCGCTTGGGATACTGGATCAGCAGGCGGCGGGTCGCGCGCTCGAAGAAGCAGATGCCCAGGATCATGAGCACGACCAGCGCGATCAGCGAGATGATCAGGATCGAGCCGGTATCGCCGGCGCTGTAGGCCTGGCCAACGTTGCTGGCGAAAGTCGGCATCTGGGCGACGATGCCCGCCATGATGATCAGCGAAACGCCGTTGCCGATGCCGCGCGAGGTGATCTGTTCACCCAGCCACAGCAGGAACATGGTGCCGCCGACAAGCGAGATCACCGCGCCGACGCGGAAGACGATGCCCGGATCGACCACGGCCGGAAGACCGCTGGATGCGCCATAGGCTTCGAGGCTGACGGCAAGGAACCAGCCCTGGATCGCGCAGAGCACGACCGCGCCATAGCGCGTGTACTGGTTCAGCTTCTTGCGGCCGGCTTCGCCTTCCTTCTTCAGCGCCATCAGCGCCGGGTGCAGCGCAGCGGCAAGCTGGACCACGATCGAGGCGGTGATGTACGGCATCACGCCAAGCGCGATCAGGCTCATGCGCGAAAGCGAACCGCCCGAGAAAGTGTTGAAGAGGTCGAGAATGCCGCCCTGCGTCTTGTCATAGAGCTTGGCGAGAATCACCGGGTTCACACCCGGGAGCGGCACGAAGCTCAGGAAGCGGAAGACGATCAGCGCACCGACCGTGAACCAGATTCGGTTCTTCAGTTCGGTGGCCTTCGAGAAATTGGCCAGGTTCAGCGAGCTGGCAACGTTGTCGGCGCGAGAAGCCATGACGATTGGTAATGCCTCGAATAGTCGGTTCGCATTTGCCTTAGCGACTGCGCGCAGGCTTGTCGAACCCCGGTTCTGGTCCGCTCATATAGACATTCGTCCCGGGTCTGGAAGACCCGCCCCTGTCATTGTTCCCATATCATCCGTCATAATGCGGGTCCGGGAACAAAGAGAGGGCGAAGCGCATGGCGCCCGCCCTCTCCTATGAGCTTATCGCGGATGCGATGCCAACGGGCCTCAGGCCTCGGCGGCTTCCTTGGCAGGAACGATCACCGAACCGCCGGCCTTTTCAACCGCAGCAACGGCGCCCTTCGAGGCACCGGCAACGTTGAAGGTGACCTTGGCGGTCAGTTCGCCCTTGGCGAGGAGGCGCACGCCGTCCTTACCGCCACGAGCCAGACCAGCGCCCTTGAGAGCGGCGTGGTCGACAGTGCCGGCGATGTCCAGCTTGCCAGCGTCGATGGCCTTCTGCACCATGCCGAGGTTCACTTCAGCGTAATCGCTGGCGAACTTCTTGTTGCTGAAGCCACGCTTCGGCAGACGCATGTGGAGCGGCATCTGGCCGCCTTCGAAGCCGTTGATCGAAACGCCCGAGCGTGCCTTCGCACCCTTCTGGCCGCGGCCGGCGGTCTTGCCCTTGCCCGAACCGATACCACGGCCCACGCGGATGCGGCGGTGACGGGCGCCGGCATTGTCACGGATGTCATTCAGTTTCATAATCTGCACTCGCTTTCGCTTTAAATCGCGCTTGAAAGGAAGGCGGGCCCTTAGGGGAAAGCCGTCGGGCTGTCACCCCCTAATCCGGCAATCGCCGCACAAACCGCCCGTTTCTGCCGATTTCCAGCCCTGCATCGGCCAGTCTGCCGGCTTTCAGGTGCCGCGAAGACGGATCATCACCTTGCCCTCACCGCCGATCGGCCGGCCTTCCGAATCGCGGCCGGGCTGCCATTCCAGCACGTCGCGGCCCAGCTTGCAGATATCGGTGTCGAACTCCGGCGAAATGGTCTTCGGCGCGAATTCGCACGAGGTCATCTTTCCGCGCGCGTCCACCTTGAAGGTCAGCGAATGGCGGGTCATCTCGTCCTTGTGGAAGATCGTGCCGTAGCGTTCGCCCAGCTTGCCCAGTTCGTTGTTGAAGTCCGCCTTGCTGCCATCGGCCAGTTTCGGCTCCTCCGCCAGGGCCGCGTAATCCTCATCGGAGACCATCGGCTTCATCCGGCGCACCATGCCGACCCATCCCGATCTGCGCGCGATCTGCATCGGCGAATCGCGGTCGACCAGCGCCTGGCACTGCGCGCCTGAGGGGCTGGCCTTGCGCGAGAGGAGGAAGCGCACTGCTTCGTCCCGGTGATAGGCCATGGCCCAAGCCAGCGGCGTCATGCCGAAGAGATCCGGAGCATCGATCATGCCCATCGGCGTCGGCTTGTCCGTGGGCTTTTCATTGGGCTTTGCGGTTGGCTTGTCCGTAGCGGCAGCCGCCGCTTTCTTCAGTTCGCGCGCTTCTTCATCGAGCATCCGCCGCATTGCCGCGACATTACCGCGCCGCGCGGCGTCCGCCAGCGTCGCGCCGGTCTGCAGCGGACCGAGATCCGGGAAGCCGTAGGCGCGCGTCGGCGCCTCGCTGACGGCGCGAACGACTGCGCCGCGCGCAGACCCCACATCCTTGCCGGCGGCATCGGCCTCCTGTGCCGCGAGCGGACGGCAGATATCGCGATAGGGATAGGCCGGATCGGCGATCAGCGCCTGGTTGAAGGCGCGCGCAAAGGCGACCAGCTTGTCCTCGCTGCCACCTTCGGCAGACCCGCTCGCGGTGTCGGAGGGTTCGGGCGACGGCTCGCCATCCTCACCATAATACGTGACCACGCGGGCCATGCGCGGATTGAGCCCACCACGCAGCGCGCAGATCGCGCCAAATTCGCGCGTGTCGATTCCCTCGACGGTAACAGCGGCGACCAGACGGAAATCGCCGGCAGCGGCAGCCTTTTGCGCTTCCTCGATCGGATCGGCGCGACCGGAAGCGAGCGCTGCCTTCAGCGCGCGATCGGCATTGCGATTGCGCTCCAGCATCGCGGGATCCGCCAAGGGATCGGCGCAAGGCGGTTCGGCAGCGGGGCTTTCTTCAACGTAAGTCTCGTCGTCGCCCGAGGTGCCGCCACTGCAGCCGGTGACGGCAAGCGTGGCGAGAATCAGCGATGAGGCCGCGATTGTCCTGCGAAGCAAGGTATCCCCCAGGGAAGTGCAGTGTGCCGGAATGGGGGGCGCTTAGCACAGGATTCGGGCTCGGGTGGAGATGAACTTGCACCAACGCACAGCTTTTCGTGCCGCAGCCGGCCGATCAACGGCTTCGATTGCAGTCCGCCCAGACGTCGATGGTCTCTTCGTGCAGCCATTCCGGCGTGAGCACGCGGGCAACGAGGCGGCAGTTGCGCAGGGCATAGGCACGGACCGGCACCATGGTTTCCCAGTTCACCGGACCCTGTCGGGGCTTGCTGGCCGTGACCAGCGTACTCGGCCGCTCGGCGAGTACGCGGCGGACCTCGCCAAGCGTGGAAAGATGGCTGACGTCCTTCTCGATACCTTGCGCAAGATGGGGCCCGAAAACCAGCGGGGTGACGAAGCGGTGGCCGGTCATCGGATACAGCTGGAAGGGGCCGTCATAGACGAATAGCGGGCCGCCATCGTCGTGGCTGCGCACGGCCTGCGCCAGTTCCGCAATCGCCGCGCGGGATCGGGCGGCGTGGTCGAAGTCGAACGCCTGCGTGTCGCGGAAAGCCAGCAGCGCCATGACGGCGAGCGCCACCGGCCCGGTCCAGCGGCCGGCCAGGAAACCGGCGCCGGCGATGCTCAGGGGAACCAGGATCGGCAAGGCATAGTGCGGATAGAAGTTCGGCACCGACAGCAGCCCAAGCCCCGCCGCCGCGAGCCATCCGAATAGAAACACGCGCTCGCCCCGCGCCATCCTGGGAAGGCTCAAGACAAGGAGCATCGCGAAAGGCGCCAGCATGACGAACATGATAAGCGCGCGGATCGCAGAAGACGTGGGATCGATGGTCTTGTGCAAGTTCGCCCCGACCATCGCATGCCACCAGATCGGGCCATAGCCGGCAAGCGCGTAACCGAAAGCGATTGCCAGCGTCGGCGCGGCGCCCACCAACGCCCACCCGGCGATAGTCTGCAGCTTGCACCGCGTGGCGAGAGGAGAACGCCAGAGCGCATGCGCGGCGTAAATGCCCAGCCATGCACATTCGAACAGGCTGGTCTGCTTGATGGTGATCGCGCAGCCGCCCAGCGCCATCGCCGTCCAGCAACGCCACCCCGCCCTGCCCTCGCGGAGTTCCTGCACGAATTGCAGGATCAGCAGCGCGGCGGTCGCGACGAAGAGGTTGTACCAGACCGGCGCTTGACCGAAGAAGCCCTGCGCCTGCTCCAGCCAGAGCAGATAGGCCAGGCCTGCGAATGTGCCCCCCTGCCCGCCATGCCACCGGCGCGCGATACGGCTGATGACCCAAGACGTCGCCGCTGCGAAAGCTGTTGATGCGAACTGATAGGCGATCGGTTGATCTGAAATCGCGGTGATCAGGTAATAGAGGAAGAACAGGCCCCACGGCTTGCGGTCCCACACGTCCACGTAGGGTACCGCCCCGTGATGCATGGCCAGGCCCACCGTCTGGTAGAACACCTCGTCGCCGTGGACGTTGGGGTCACCGTAAGTGCTGGCTCGAAGCAAGACCGCCACGCAAAGGAACAGCAGCGCGGTCGGCGCCCGCCTTATCGTCCAGCCCCGCGCGAATCCGCCCGTGAGCCTGGCGATGTCGCGGGCTTCGGAACCGATACCGGCACCTGCTTGCCACGTCCTGCGCTGGAATACGCCTGCCTGCCCCACGCGGCCCCCTTTCCGCTATCCGCATAAGGCCGCATGGTTAACGAACACCCACGCACATCTACTTGGCGCAAAGAAAAAGGCCCCGGCGTTTCCACCGGGGCCCTTTCATGTTCCTGACCCGAACCTTTCGGCTCGGGACCGGAGGATCGATCAGTCGATCACCGCAACCATGTGCGGCAGCTTAGCGATCGCACCGCGGACTTCCGCAGTGTCTTCCAGCTCGACGACCTTGTGCATCTTGCCGAGGCCCAGACCGATCAGGATCTTCTTCTGGTTCTCGGGGCGACGGATCGGCGAACCGATCTGCTTGATCTTGATCTTCGCCATGACTGCTTACTCCGCGATGGCTTCGGCAGCGGCTTCCGCCTCTGCCTCATTCGCGCCGCCGCGACCCAGCAGGTCGGCAACCTTCTTGCCACGACGCTGGGCAACCGACTTCGGCGAAGTCTGGTTGGTCAGCGCGTCGAAGGTGGCGCGGATCATGTTGTACGGGTTCGAGGTGCCGACCGACTTGGTCACGACGTCATGGACGCCCAGGCTCTCGAACACGGCGCGCATCGGACCACCGGCGATGATGCCCGTACCGGCCGGAGCCGTACGAACGTTCACGTTACCGGCGCCGAAGTGGCCCTTGCCGTCATGGTGCAGCGTGCGACCGTCCTTCAGCGGCACGCGGACCATCTTCTTCTTTGCAGAAGCAGTGGCCTTCGTGATCGCTTCAGGCACTTCGCGTGCCTTGGCGTGGCCGAAGCCGACGCGGCCCTTGCCGTCGCCAACGACGACGAGAGCTGCGAAACCGAAGCGCTTGCCGCCCTTCACGGTCTTCGAAACGCGGTTGATGTGGACGAGCTTCTCGATGAGCTCCTCGCCCTGTTCTTCCTCGTTATTGCCACGGCCGCCACGGCGGTCGTCGCGACGGCCACGGCCGCCACGCTCGCCGCGTTCGCCACGGCCGCGACCACGACCACGACCTTCGCGGACTTCCTGGCCTTCAGCGGCCGGAGCCTCGGTCTGGATTTCGGTGTTTGCGTCAGCCATGATCAGAACTCCAGCCCGCCTTCACGGGCGGCTTCGGCCAGCGCCTTGACGCGGCCATGGAAGAGGAAACCGCCACGGTCGAACACAACCGAGGTAACACCCGCCTTCTTGGCGGCCTCGGCGAGTTCCTTGCCAACGCGGGTCGCGGCATCCATGTCGGTGCCCTTAGCGCCAAGAGTATTGGCGGCGGCCAGCGTACGGCCCTGCGCATCGTCGATGATCTGCGCATAGATGTGACGGCCGGTGCGGTGCACCGACAGGCGAGGACGGCCGCCCGAACGGGCCTTCAGGGCCGTGCGGACGCGGCGAGCGCGGCGCGCGAAAAGAGAAAGCTTGGCCATTACTTCTTCTTCCCTTCCTTGCGGAAGATGAATTCGCCGCGGTACTTGATGCCCTTGCCCTTGTAAGGCTCGGGCTTGCGCCAGCGACGAATTTCGGCCGCGAGTTGGCCGACCTTCTGCTTGTCGATACCGGAGATCTCGACCGTGGTGTTGTCCGGGGTCTTGACCTCGATGCCTTCCGGCACAGCGATGTCAACGTCGTGCGAGTAGCCGAGCTGCAGCTTCAGGTTCTTGCCCTGAGCCGCGGCGCGGTAGCCGACGCCCTTGATTTCGAGGACCTTGGAGAAGCCGTTGGTAACGCCTTCGACCAGGTTCGAAACGAGGGTACGCTGCATGCCCCAGTGGCTGCGGGCAGCCTTGGTCTGGTTGGCAGGCTGAACGGCGATCGAACCTTCTTCGACCGAGTAGGTCACGAGGTCCGACAGACCCATGGTGAGGGTGCCCTTGGGGCCCTTCACGCTGAGCGTGCCGTTATCGATGGCGGCAGTGACCCCGCCAGGGATCACAACCGGCTTTTTGCCGATGCGGCTCATCAGAACACCTCCGCAAGCACTTCGCCGCCGACGTTCTGCGAACGTGCTTCGGCATCCGAGAGCACGCCGCGCGGCGTCGAGACGATGGTGATGCCAAGACCGTTGCGCACAACCGGGAGTTCCTTCGAACCCGAGTAGACGCGGCGGCCAGGCTTGGAGACGCGGGCGATGTGCTTGATAGCGGCTTCGCCCTCGAAATACTTCAGCTCGATGCGCAGCTGCGGGTGGGCACCGGTGGTGTCATCGCTGAAACCACGGATGTAACCTTCACGCTGCAGAACTTCGAGCACGCGCGCACGCAGCTTGCTGGCGGGAGAAAGGACGGAGTCCTTCTTCGCCTGCTGGCCGTTGCGGATGCGGGTGAGCATATCACCCAGGGGATCGGTCAATGCCATTGCTTCTAACCCTTACCAGCTCGACTTGGTCACGCCGGGGATCATGCCCTTGTTGGCAAGATCACGCAGCTCGACGCGGCAGAGGCCGAACTTGCGGTAATAACCGCGCGGACGGCCGGTCGTGGCGCAACGATTGCGAACCCGGGTCGGGTTGCCGTTGCGCGGGATCTCGGCCAGCTTCAGGCGAGCGATGAGGCGCTCGGTTTCGTCGAGCGATTCATCAGCAGCGACCGCCTTGAGGCGCTCGTACTTGCCTGCATACTTCTTGACGAGCTTCTTGCGACGCTCGTTCTTGTTCACGGAACTCAGTTTCGCCATGGACTTAAGCTCTCTCTATCAGCGGCTCACGCCGCTTCCTTCTGTTCCGAAGCCGCTTCGGCCGGGAACGGGAAACCGAAAAGACGCAGCAGTTCGCGTGCTTCTTCGTCGGTCTTCGCGGTGGTGGTGACGATGATGTCCATACCACGCACCTTCTCGATCTTGTCGTAGCTGATCTCTGGGAAGATGATCTGCTCCTTGAGACCCATCGCGTAGTTGCCGCGGCCGTCGAACGACTTGGGGTTCAGGCCACGGAAGTCGCGAATGCGTGGCATCGCGATCGTGATGAGGCGATCGAGGAATTCGTACATACGCTCGCGACGCAGGGTCACCTTGCAGCCGATCGGCATGCCTTCGCGCAGCTTGAACTGTGCGATCGACTTGCGGGCCTTGGTGATCACCGGCTTCTGACCAGCGATGGCTTCCATTTCGACAGCGGCGGTCTGGACCTTCTTCTTGTCCTGGCTCGCCTCGCCCACGCCCATGTTGAGCGTGATCTTTTCGATCTTGGGCACTTCCATCGCGTTCTTGTAACCGAACTTCTCGGTCATCGCCTTGACGATCGCGTCGTCATAGCGGGTGCGCATACGCGGAGTGTAATCAGCCATCGATGGTCTCCCCGGACTTCACGGCCACGCGGACCTTCTTGCCGTCCTTGACTTCGAAGCGAACGCGGGTCGGCTTGCCGTCCTTGTCGGCAACGGCAACCTTGCTGATCGCCATCGGAGCCGGAGTGCGCTCGATGCCGCCCTGCGGGTTCTGCTGGGTCGGCTTGCGGTGCTTGGTAGCAACGTTCACGCCCTCGACCACGACCTTGGCGTCCTTCGGCATAACCTGAAGCACGGTGCCGGTGCGGCCCTTGTCCTTGCCGGACAGGACGACGACGGAGTCACCCTTCTTGATCTTCGCGGCAGCCATTACAGCACCTCCGGAGCAAGCGAGATGATCTTCATGAAGCCCTTGCCGCGAAGCTCGCGCACGACGGGGCCAAAGATACGGGTGCCGATCGGCTCCTCGTTCTTGTTGATCAGCACGGCGGCATTGCCGTCGAAGCGGATCACGCTGCCGTCTGCACGACGCACGTCCTTCTTGGTACGCACGATCACCGCACGGTGAACGTCGCCCTTCTTGACGCGAGCGCGGGGCTGCGCCTCCTTAATCGACACCACGATGATGTCGCCGACGCCTGCGAAACGACGCTTCGAGCCACCCAGCACCTTGATGCACTGGACGCGCTTTGCGCCGCTGTTGTCCGCGACGTCGAGATTGGATTGCATCTGGATCATCGATCCGAGTCCTTCTCAACTGGCTTGCCGGAACCAGTCCGGCAGTTCCTAAAAAGACAGGCCCACGAGGGGCCCGAGTCGCCCCGACGGGCGAAGTGCGGCCCTTTGCCGCATTCACCCGCCCAGGTCAACACTCTTGTCCGGCCCTGAGGCCGAGGCTGACTTGATCCGGAAATGCCGCGAAGGACATTTCCGTTTCAGATCTTACACCTCGGCTTCGAGCGCCGTACCCTTGCTCGCCTGAAGACGGTCAAGAACCTTCCAGGTCTTGGTCTTCGAGAAGGGCTTCGTCTCCTCGATCCGGACGCGTTCGCCGGTCTTGAAGGCGTTGTCTTCGTCGTGAGCGTGATACTTCTTCGAGCGACGGATGATCTTCCCGTAGAGGGGGTGCTTCACCTTGCGCTCGACCAGTACGGTCACGGTCTTGTCGGTCTTGTCGGAAACGACGGTCCCGATCAGAATACGCTTGGGCATCGTGTTTCCTCCTTAGGCCTGCGCCGAACGCTCGGCCTGGAGCGTCTTGATGCGGGCGATGTCACGACGCACCTGCTTAATGCGCGCAGGCGCCTCAAGCTGGCTGGTCGCGGCCTGGAACCGCAGGTTGAACTGTTCGCGCTTCAGCTCGACGAGATCAGCAGTGAGCTGGTCGTCGGTCTTGGCACGAAGGTCTTCGATCTTGTTTGCCATGATTCGACTTCCTTACTCGCCGCCAAGGTGCGAAGTGTCGCCGAGGCGAGCAACGACCTTGGTCTTGATCGGCAGCTTCATCGCAGCGCGGCTGAAAGCCTCGGCTGCGAGGGGGCCAGCGACGCCGTCCAGTTCGAACAGGATGCGGCCCGGCTTAACGCGAGCTGCCCAGTATTCGATCGAACCCTTGCCCTTACCCTGACGGACTTCAGCAGGCTTCTTCGAAACCGGCACGTCGGGGAAAACGCGGATCCAGAGACGGCCCTGGCGCTTGATGTGACGCGTGATCGCGCGGCGAGCCGCTTCGATCTGGCGGGCGGTGATCCGCTCCGGCTCGAGGGCCTTGAGGCCGTACGAACCGAAATTCAGGTCGGTGCCACCCTTGGCTTCGCCCTTGATCCGGCCCTTGAAGGCCTTGCGGAACTTGGTCTTCTTTGGTTGCAGCATGGTGCTTACTCTATCCTAAGCCTCAACGCGCGGGACGAACGCCGGAGGTCTGAGCCTCCAGCATCAGGCGGTCCTGCGCCGTCGGGTCGTGGCCCAGGATCTCACCCTTGAAGATCCAGACCTTGATGCCGATGATACCGTATGCAGTCAGCGCTTCGGCTTCGGCATAGTCGATGTTCGCACGCAGCGTATGAAGCGGCACGCGACCTTCGCGGTACTGTTCGACACGGGCGATTTCAGCGCCGCCGAGACGGCCACCGCACATGATCTTGACGCCTTCGGCGCCCAGACGCATCGCGGACTGCATCGCACGCTTCATCGCACGGCGGAAAGCCACACGACGGATCAGCTGATCGGCAATGCCCTGAGCGACGAGCTTGGCATCGATTTCCGGCTTGCGGATTTCGACGATGTTCAGCTTCACTTCGCTGCCGGTCATCGTGGCCAGCTCCTTGCGGAGCTTCTCGATGTCAGCACCCTTCTTGCCGATGATCACACCGGGACGGGCTGCGTAGATCGAGATGCGGCACAGTTTGGCCGGACGCTCGATGACCACCTTCGAGATAGCGGCCTGGGGCAGCTTCGCGACGATGAACTTGCGGATCTTGAGGTCTTCCTCAAGCAGCTTGCCGTAGTCCCGGCCTTCCGCGAACCAGCGGCTGTCCCAGGTACGGTTGATCTGCAGACGCAGACCGATCGGATTGCTCTTATGACCCATGGATCAGGCCTCCTCGACTTCGCGAACGACGATCCGCAGGCGCGAAAACGGCTTGAGGATACGGGTGGACTTGCCGCGACCACGAGCGTGGAAACGCTTCATGGTGATCGACTTGCCAACCGACGCCTCGGCGACGACGAGAGCGTCGACGTCGAGGTTGTGGTTGTTTTCCGCATTCGCGATCGCCGAAGCGAGGATCTTGCGAGCGTCCTGGGCCATCGCCTTCTTGGAGAAGGCCAGGATGTTCATCGCGTCCTCGACCTTGCGGCCACGGATAAGCGCGGCGACCAGGTTGAGCTTCTGGGCCGAACCACGAATGGTGGTGCCGACAGCCAGAGCTTCCTTTTCGCCTACGCGGCGGGGTGCTGCCTGCTTGCTCACTTGCGCTTACCCTTCTTGTCGGCAGCGTGACCCGGGAACGTGCGCGTGGGCGCGAATTCACCGAGCTTGTGGCCAACCATGTCCTCGTTGACGGCAACGGGGATGAACTTGTGCCCGTTGTAGACCTGGAAGGTCAGACCAACGAACTGCGGAAGGATGGTGGAGCGACGCGACCAGGTCTTGATCGGACCAGCGCGGGTGCCGGCATCCTGCGCGACCTCGGCCTTCTTGAGAAGGTACAGGTCGACGAAGGGGCCTTTCCAGACGGAACGTGCCATCGTGTCTTACCTCTTCTTCTTGGCGTGGCGCGAACGGATGATCATCTTGTCCGTCTGCTTGTTGTTGCGAGTGCGAGCGCCCTTGGTCGGCTTGCCCCACGGAGTGACCGGATGACGGCCGCCCGAGGTACGGCCTTCACCACCGCCGTGCGGGTGATCGACCGGGTTCTTGGCAACACCACGGGTAAGCGGGCGACGGCCCAGCCAGCGACCGCGACCGGCCTTGGCAAGCGTCTGGTTGGCGTTGTCGGGGTTCGACACGGCGCCAACGGTGCCCATGCAGTCGCCACGCAGGTAGCGCTGCTCGCCCGAGTTGAGGCGAACGATGACCATGCCGCGGTCACGACCGACGACCTGAACATAGGTGCCTGCCGAACGTGCGATCTGACCGCCCTTACCGGGCTTCATTTCGACGTTGTGGCAGATCGTGCCGACCGGCATCTGCGACAGAAGCATGGCATTGCCGGGCTTCACGTCGGTCTTTTCGCCGGCGACGACGACGTCGCCAACGGCCAGACGCTGCGGCGCGATGATGTAGGCCAGTTCACCGTCGGTGTACTTCACGAGCGCGATGAAAGCGGTGCGGTTGGGATCGTATTCGATACGCTCCACAACAGCTTCCATGTCCCACTTACGACGCTTGAAGTCGATGAAGCGGTACTTCTGCTTGTGACCACCGGCGATGCCACGCGAGGTGACATGACCCTTGTTGTTGCGGCCGCCAGTCTTGCTCTTGCCCTCGGTCAGCGCCTTGACGGGCTTGCCCTTCCAGAGCGACGACTTGTCGACGAGGACCAGGCCGCGGCGAGCGGGGCTGGTCGGGTTGTAGCTCTTAAGTGCCATCGGAATTAACCCCGCACGCCTTCGGTGATGTCAATCGACTGACCTTCGGCCAGCGTGACGATCGCCTTCTTCACGTCGCTGCGGCGGTAAGCCTTACCGCGCCAGCGCTTGGTCTTGCCCTTGACGTTCAGCGTGTTCACGCCGGTGACCTTGACGTCGAACAGAGCTTCGACGGCGGCCTTGATCTCGGGCTTGGTCGCCTTGTCAGCAACCTTGAAGACGACGGCGTTCTGCTCGGAAAGCAGGGTCGACTTCTCGGTGATGTGCGGCGAGAGGATCACGTCGTAATGACGGATGTCCACGTTGGTCTTAGCCATTGAAACGTGCCTCCAGCTTTTCGACAGCGGCGCGGGTCAGCACCAGCGTATCGTGCTTCAGGATGTCGTAGACGTTGGCGCCCACGGCGGGGAGCACGTTGATGCCGACGATGTTGCGGGCAGCGCGGGCGAAGCCCTCGTTGACCTGCTCACCATCGACCACGAGCACCTTCTTGCCGAAACCAGCCTTGGCGAGCTGGCCGACGAGCACCTTGGTCTTGGCATCGGCGACATCGAGCGAGTCGACGACGACGAGGCCGTTCTGGGCCTTCGACGACAGAGCCATCTTCAGACCGAGCGCGCGGATCTTCTTGTTCAGCGAGACGTTGAACTCGCGGCGACGGGCACCGTGAGCCTTACCACCGCCGATGAAGACGGGAGCAGCGCGGTCGCCGTGACGGGCAGTACCGCCACCCTTCTGGCGGCCGAACTTCTTGCCGGTACGGGCAACGTCCGAACGCTCGCGGGTCGCGCGGGCGATGCCGCGGCGGTTTTCGAGCTGCCAGGTGACGACGCGGTGCAGAATGTCGGCGCGCGGCTCGAGACCGAACACGTCGTCCGACAGTTCGATGTCGCCCTTGCCGGCAGTGCCGTCGATATTGAGGACCTGAACCTTCATGATTAGCCCTCCTGGCCTTCGGTCGCTTCGGGAGCCGCGGCTTCAGCCGGGGTCACGGCAGCGGCCGTATCATTGGTGTTGCTGGCCGACTTGATGCCGGCGGGGTACGGAGCCTCGGCGTGACGGTCGACCTTGACGGCGTCCGAAACGGTGAGCCAGGCGTTCTTCGAACCGGGGACCGAGCCCTTGACGAAGATCAGGCCACGCTCGTCGTCCACGCGGACGACTTCGAGGTTCTGCTGGGTGCGCTGACGGTCGCCCATGTGGCCGGCCATCTTCTTGTTCTTGAACACCTTGCCCGGATCCTGACGGTTACCCGTCGAACCGTGCGCACGGTGCGAGATCGAAACACCGTGGGTGGCGCGCATACCGCCGAAGCCCCAGCGCTTCATGGCGCCCTGGAAACCCTTACCCTGGGTGTGGCCGCCTACGTCGACCAGCTGGCCGGGCACGAAGTGCGAGGCAGCGATCGTGGCGCCAACTTCGAGAAGGGCGTCGTCGGCGACGCGGAATTCCGCGACGCGCATCTTGAGGGGGACCTGAGCCTTTGCGAAGTGCTCACGCTGCGGCTTGGCAACGTTCTTCTGCTTTGCTTCGCCCGCACCGAGCTGAACCGCGACGTAGCCGTCACGATCAGCAGTACGAACCGAAACCACCTGACAGTCTTCAAGTGCCAGGACAGTGACGGGCACGTGGCGACCGTCCTCCTGGAACAGGCGGGTCATCCCGACTTTCTTGGCGATCACGCCTGTACGCATGACCTTTCTCCTTACAGAGGCGTACGCAGGACCATCCCTCGTACGCGTGTCCAACCCTGTTATGATACGAACCCCGTCCGGGTCAGGTGTTCCCTGCAAGCCCACATGGGCAGCGGAAACGAGACGGGGGACGCATTCCCGACGCTTCCCGAAGGAGACGGCGGAGGTATCCCTTGTGTCCCCTCGGTTTCCCTTTGGGGCGCTGTCTCTGCGAACTGCTGTTCGCAAAGCCGGCCGCGAAGGCCGACAAGGTAATTTGGATCCGAGGATCCGAATTTCACCTGATCATTTTAAGTCCGATCAAAAAGACTATCGGGGCAACCTTGGCGGTCGCCCCGTAAACCGGCTTAGGCCAGCTTGATCTCGACGTTCACGCCGGCAGCCAGGTCGAGCTTCATCAGAGCGTCGACGGTAGCTGCGTTCGGCTGCACGATGTCAAGCAGACGCTTGTAGGTGCGAACTTCGAACTGCTCACGCGACTTCTTGTCGATGTGCGGACCACGGTTAACCGTGAACTTTTCGATCTTCGTCGGCAGGGGAATGGGCCCACGAATCAGAGCGCCGGTGCGGCGGGCCGTGTCGGCGATCTCGCCAGTGGCCTGGTCGAGCACGCGATGGTCAAACGCCTTGAGGCGGATACGGATGTTCTGAGCTTCCATTACCTACTACCGATGAGAAAGAGCCAAAGGGCATACGCCCCGTCAAATTCGAACCGCGCCCCTACACGCGGAATGCGAGTCGGGCAACCCCTGATTTCACGTAGCACGGCAGGTTTTTCGCAGGCTGCCGACGCCGTTCGTCGCATCCGCCCTTCCCTACCCCCTGCGTGCTTCCTACGTTGAGAGAGCGACGCCTAACAGAAGCCGCTCTCAATGCCCTCCATCATCACGACAATTTCTAGCGCGTTCGCCGCGCTGACTCTTGCAGGCCTGGCCCCCAATGCCCTTGCGGCCGATGGCCCAACCTACGCCCGAAGCGAAACCGGCACCCCCATCAACCTCGACGACACCGACGTATTGACCGCCCACGTCGGCATACCCGATGCAACGGGCGGCACCGTGGACGACGCCTGCCGGGCAGCCGCCCGCGCCAGCAATGGCGGCAATGACGGCACGATCGTCGTCTGCTCCCACGGCGGCGACGGCACGGACCCGCGCGTCCCGGCGTCAAAGTCCGTAGACGAAAGCACGCGCACGGGCGCGGCGTACCCACCGGACGTGGGGCACCTGCCCGGCTGCCTTGGCCCCTGCATCACCATACCGTTCGGCCGCGTGCCGGAACCGGTCTACTACATCGACCTCAAATCCATCCCCGAGACCCCCAAGGGTTCGGATGCCTGGAAGGTCGGACAGGGTGAGTTGCGAGCGCACTAGAGCGGTTTTCGATCCGATTGCATCGGCTCGACCGCTCTAAGTTTCTCGCTTGTCGCATTTTCCGAGTCATCAGGTGATACCACCTGATTAGAAAATGCTCCAAAGGCGCCCGCCAGGACCTTGCCCCCCCATCAACGCGAAAAGCCCGGGCTTCCTTTCGGAAGCCCGGGCCAATCACGTTAGCCGAAGCTGACGATCGACGAATTACTTCGTGATCGTGGCAACGACGCCCGAACCGACGGTGCGGCCGCCTTCGCGGATTGCGAAGCGGAGACCTTCGTCCATGGCGATCGGAGCGATCAGCTTAACCGACAGCGAAACGTTGTCGCCGGGCATGACCATCTCGGTGCCCTCGGGGAGGATCACTTCGCCGGTCACGTCGGTGGTGCGGAAGTAGAACTGCGGACGGTAGTTCGCGAAGAACGGCGTGTGACGGCCACCTTCGTCCTTCGACAGAACGTAAACTTCTGCCGAGAACTCGGTGTGCGGGGTCACGGTGCCGGGCTTGGCGAGAACCTGGCCACGCTCAACGTCGTCGCGCTTCAGGCCACGAACCAGAGCACCGATGTTGTCGCCGGCTTCACCCTGGTCGAGCAGCTTGCGGAACATTTCGACGCCGGTGACGGTGGTCTTCTGCGTGTCGCGGATACCGACGACTTCGACTTCTTCACCAACCTTGACGATGCCGGTTTCGACGCGGCCGGTCACAACCGTACCACGACCCGAGATCGAGAACACGTCTTCGACGGGCATCAGGAAGGGCTTGTCGGTCGGGCGCGGCGGCTGCGGGATGAAGTCGTCAACAGCCTTCATCAGCTCGAGGATCGAGCTCTTGCCGATGTTGTCGTCACGGCCTTCAAGAGCGGCCAGAGCCGAACCCTTGACGACGGGGATGTTGTCGCCGTCGAAGTCGTACGACGAGAGCAGTTCGCGAACTTCGAGTTCGACGAGCTCGAGCAGCTCGGCGTCGTCGACCTGGTCGACCTTGTTCATGTACACGACCAGCTGCGGCACGCCGACCTGGCGAGCGAGCAGGATGTGTTCGCGGGTCTGCGGCATCGGGCCGTCAGCAGCGTTCACGACCAGGATAGCGCCGTCCATCTGGGCAGCACCGGTGATCATGTTCTTCACGTAGTCAGCGTGACCCGGGCAGTCGACGTGCGCGTAGTGACGGGCTTCGGTCTCGTACTCAACGTGAGCGGTCGAGATCGTGATGCCACGCTCGCGCTCTTCCGGAGCCTTGTCGATGTTCGCGAAGTCAACGGCTTCACCGCCGAACGTTTCCGACATCACCTTGGTGATGGCGGCCGTCAGGGTGGTCTTGCCGTGGTCAACGTGACCGATGGTGCCGATGTTGCAGTGCGGCTTGTTCCGCTCGAATTTTGCCTTCGCCATTTTCAAACCTTCTTTGCTTGAATTGTAATCTGCGGGAATGTGAGGCAGCGCCCGCCGAAACAGGCGCCGCCCCTAGAATGATCTTGCCGTTTAGGCAAGCTTCTCCTTGACCTCGGCCGCGACGTTCGCCGGGACTTCGTCATAGTGGGAGAAGATCATCGAGTAGTTCGCACGACCCTGGGTGAACGAGCGGAGCTGGTTCACGTAGCCGAACATGTTCGCCAGCGGAACCATCGACTCGACAACCTGAGCGTTACCGCGGCTGTCGGTGCCCTGGATCTGGCCACGACGGCTGTTCATGTCGCCGATGACGTCGCCGAGGTATTCCTCGGGGGTGACGACTTCAACCTTCATGATCGGTTCGAGCAGCTTGATGCCGGCCTTCTGGGCGACTTCACGCATAGCACCGCGACCGGCGATTTCGAAGGCCAGGGCCGACGAGTCGACGTCGTGGTACGCACCGTCGTAGAGGACGATGTCGAAGTCGATGATCGGGAAGCCGACCAGCGAGCCCGAGGCAGCGGTTTCGCGCATGCCCTTTTCGATCGCGGGGATATATTCCTTCGGAATGTTACCGCCCTTGATCTCGTCCTTGAAGGTGATGCCCGAACCGCGCTCGCCCGGCGTGACCTTGATCTTCACGCGACCGAACTGACCGGTACCACCCGACTGCTTCTTGTGGGTGTAGTCCACATCGACAGGCTTCGCGAGGTATTCGCGATAGGCAACCTGCGGAGCGCCGACGTTGGCTTCGACCTTGAACTCGCGACGCATGCGGTCGACGATGATGTCCAGGTGAAGTTCGCCCATGCCCTTGATGATCGTCTGGCCCGACTCGTGATCGGTGGTGACGCGGAACGAGGGATCTTCCGCCGAGAGGCGGTTGAGGGCGACGCCCATCTTTTCCTGGTCGGCCTTGGTCTTGGGCTCAACCGAGAGTTCGATGACCGGCTCGGGGAATTCCATGCGTTCGAGAACGATCGGCGCCTTTTCCGCGCAGAGCGTGTCGCCCGTGGTGGTTTCCTTCATGCCGGCAAGCGCAACGATGTCACCCGCGAAGGCTTCATCGATGTCCTTACGCTCGTTGGCGTGCATCTCGAGGATACGGCCAACCTTTTCCTTCTTCTGCTTCACCGAGTTCAGGTAGGTGCCCTTCGAGAGCGTACCCGAGTAGATGCGGATGAAGGTGAGCGAACCGACGAACGGGTCGTTCATGACCTTGAAGGCGAGCGCCGAGAACGGAGCGTTGTCTTCCGGCGGACGGCTGTCGGCCTCGTCGCTGTCGACCTTGACGCCCTGGACGTCTTCGATGTCGAGCGGCGAAGGCAGATAGTCGACGACGGCGTCGAGCAGCGACTGAACGCCCTTGTTCTTGAACGCCGAGCCGCAAACGACCGGGACGAACGAGTGGTTCAGCGTACCCTTGCGGATCAGCGACTTCAGGGTGGCTACGTCAGGCTCGTTACCTTCGAGGTAAGCTTCCATGACCGCGTCGTCCTGCTCGACAGCGAGTTCGAGCAGCTTTTCACGGTATTCGGCAGCTTCGTCGACGAGGTCGGCCGGGATTTCTTCGTAGAAGAATTCGGCGCCGAGCGATTCATCCTTCCAGATGATCGCGCGGTTGTTGACCAGGTCAACCAGGCCCTTCAGGTCGGATTCGAGGCCGATCGGAATGTAGAGCACGGCCGGGGTCGCACCGAGGCGGTCGATGATCGACTGCACGCAGTACTTGAAGTTCGCACCGGTACGGTCGAGCTTGTTGATGAAGCACATGCGCGGAACGCCGTACTTGTCGGCCTGGCGCCACACGGTTTCCGACTGCGGCTCAACGCCGGCAACGCCGTCGAAGCATGCGACCGCACCGTCGAGCACGCGCAGCGAGCGTTCGACTTCGATGGTGAAGTCGACGTGCCCGGGGGTGTCGATGATGTTGATGCGGTATTCCTGGCCCTCGGAAGTCCAGAAGCAGGTGGTCGCAGCCGAGGTGATGGTGATGCCGCGTTCCTGCTCCTGCTCCATCCAGTCCATGGTAGCAGCGCCGTCGTGGACTTCGCCGATCTTGTAGGACTTGCCGGTGTAGTAGAGGATACGCTCGGTAGTGGTGGTCTTACCGGCGTCGATGTGCGCCATAATACCGATGTTACGGTACATATTGAGCGGATGGCTGCGTGCCATGGTGAGAATCCTTAGCAGGAGTGTTTCGGGAGCGAGGCGGCCTTCAGATAAGACCTCGCCCCCTGAAATAAAAGTGTGACGCCCGGATGACTGATCACCCGGGCCCACACACGCGCATTACCAGCGGTAGTGCGAGAAGGCGCGGTTCGCGTCCGCCATGCGGTGCGTGTCTTCGCGCTTCTTCACGGCATTGCCGCGGTTGTTGGCAGCATCGAGCAGCTCGCCCGACAGACGCGCCGCCATGGTGGTCTCGGGACGGTTGCGGGCGGCCGTGATCAGCCAGCGGATGGCGAGAGCCTGGGCACGCTCCGGACGGACTTCGACCGGAACCTGATAGGTCGCACCACCGACGCGGCGGCTGCGGACTTCGATCTGCGGCTTCACGTTGTTCAGGGCATCGTGGAACAGCTGGACCGGATCGGCCTTGGCGCGGGTTTCCATGGTTTCCATGGCACCGTAGACGATCGATTCAGCGACCGACTTCTTACCATCGAGCATGAGGTTGTTCATGAACTTCGACAGAACCTGATCACCGAACTTCGGATCAGGCAGGATTTCCCGCTTCTCGGGACGACGACGACGTGACATTTTTTAAACTCCAAAAGGTCCGGAGCGTAGCGGAGGTCTTCAACCGTCATCCCAGCGAAAGCTGGGACCGCTGGCCTCACTGGGCGCTCGGTATGTTTCCTGTCTTCAAGGCCGCTTCAGGCTGCCAGCGGTCCCAGCTTTCGCTGGGATGACGGGCTTCCTGCCGCGAGCCTTGCGAGCGGCTTACTTCGGACGCTTGGCGCCGTACTTCGAGCGCGACTGCTTACGATCCTTGACGCCCTGCGTGTCGAGCACGCCGCGCAGGATGTGGTAGCGCACGCCGGGAAGGTCGCGAACGCGGCCGCCGCGGATGAGCACGACCGAGTGCTCCTGAAGGTTGTGGCCTTCACCGGGGATGTACGAAATGACTTCGCGGCTGTTGGTCAGGCGAACCTTGGCAACCTTGCGGAGAGCCGAGTTCGGCTTCTTCGGGGTCGTGGTGTAAACGCGGGTGCAAACGCCGCGCTTCTGCGGGTTCTGCTCCATCGCAGGGACCTTCGACTTGGTCTTCTGCGGTTCGCGGCCCTTGCGGACCAGCTGGTTGATAGTGGGCATCTATACTCTTCTTTCGAAATGTGGAGTGCGATGGATCCGGGCCGAAACGCCCGGATAGACCGGATCGGCACGGACCCGTCGCACCCCGTGGTCCACGGGCCGACGCATTTCGAAAGGGAAGAGTGAGGTCACGTACGGCGGAAGTTTCGAAAACCGCATCGTCATCCCAGCGAAAGCTGGGACCGCTGCCGGTTTACGCCCACCTTTCGGCGGGAACCGTCGCACATGAGCCGAAAAACACTCCACCCGGCCGATAAGGCGCCGGATTACTTTGCCACCGCTTCCGCGAAGCCCTCACCCCGAATCGGGCATGACGGTTTCGGATGGGCCGATCCGCCGCCAAACAGCGGTAAAGCCCCCGGAAAAGCTGACGTGACAATGTTCAGCTCTATGTCGTTTCCTGAGGGCAGACCCACAGGAGATGCGCGCCCTTAGGAGATTTGGGGGTTGGGGTCAAGGTTGGGGTGAGTTTGCCCACCCCGCTGCGACTAACTTCGCTACGCTTCGTAAGTCTCGCGGCCCTCCCGCCTGCGGGAGGGCTTTGTTGCGCTGAAACTCCCCTCCCGCAAGCGGGGGGGTTGGGGGTGGGCTTTCGCTGCCCTTACCCGTTTCAGCACTTTAACTACTCGCGCATCCGCTCATCCATCACCCTCTCGCGATGCGCCCGTTCCAGCCTCGCAACACCGTTCGCGCCCGAGAGCTTCGGCGCGAAGCCACCCCGGCGGAGCGGCTGCTCTGGCGTTACCTTTCACGATCACAACTAGGCGCCAAGTTCAGCAGGCAGATGCCGGTGGGGCCGTACTTCGCGGACTTCCTCTGCCGGGAACTGGGTCTTGTGGTCGAACTCGATGGCTGGTCGCATGATGTCCGGGTCGAGCATGACGTTGCCCGTGATCGCTGGATGATCGCGCATGGACTTCGCGTGCTGCGGTTCTCGAACGAGATGGTGCGGGGCGATCTGGAAAGCGTGGTTACTGCGATCCGGGAAGAAGTTGCGGCGTTGCTGCGGCGGCGGGAGGGCCCACCCCGCTGCGACTAGGCAGCAAGCTGCCAAGTCTCGCGGCCCTCCCGCCTGCGGGAGGGCTGAATTGCTCTGCCATCTAGCCGTAGCGCTGGAACTCCCCTCCCGCAGGCGGGAGGGGTTGGGGGTGGGCTTTCAATGCCCCCTCGTGACAAACCATTTTCCTACACACTGCCGCTCACGGTACACCGTCCCGCCAAGGGGAAATCAGGTCCAACAGCGTGAGCGAGGTTGCCTTATGTCCTCCATGAAACGTTCGGGTGCCCGGGCGGGTTTGAACTCTTCTGATAGGGCAGCGCTTGGCCGCGCCCCCTCCACCACCTGCGGCGGTCCCCCTCCCCCAGAGGGGGAGGATCTGGTGGGTTCCGGTGACGGTCGCTCAACGCCGCGAGTCCCCTCCACCATCCGCAAAGCGGATGGTCCCCCTCCCCGATACGGGGAGGACTTGTTTTGCGCTTCGAAGCGGCCGGGGCGGCGGACTTCGCGGGTGGCGTTCTTCGAGGATGAACCCGACGCCGACGATCCGCTGCTGGGCTTTGCGCCCTATCTCCACAAGGCGCCGCGGCGCAACTCGATCACGCCGGAGCGGCAGCGCGCCTTCATCGCCGCGCTCGCCGCCACCGGCATCGTCACGCAGGCGGCGCGGACGGTGGGCGCCTCCATGGAGGCGCTCTACAAGCTGCGCGCCCTGCCCGGCGCCGAAGGCTTCGCCGCCGCGTGGGAAATGGCCATCGACCGGGGCATGGCCCGGCTGGAGGACTGCGCGCTGGAGCGCGCGATCCGGGGCGAGGAGCGGCCGGTGGTCAGCCGGGGGGAAGTGGTGGCCACTTATATCCGCCATGATACGCCGTTGATGCTGTTCCTGCTGCGCCAGCGCCGCGCGCACCGCTATGGCGCGGATGTGGACTTGCGGCCGGGCTCGCCCGCCTATGAGCGCATTCGTGCGGAGATCGAGGCGGAATATCCCTCGGTGGAAGAAATACGCGCCTCGATACAGGCCAAAGTGGCGCGGCTGCGCGAGGAAGTGGAGGCGCGCAAGGCGCGTGAGGCTGCCGATGCACGCGAGGCTTTGGACTGAGCGCGGCCCGCAGGCTTCAATACGTGACGGTGATCGTCACCGTATCCGAATAACTGCCTATGGGAACATTCTGGAGCGCCGGAATGCGCCCATAGGCCGTGGCGCTGGACGTGAAATTCAACAGGCCGTTGAGCGGCACTTGCACGATGGGCGCGCCGCCGGTGCCGTTGCCCCAGATGATGCTGTAGGCCGGGTCCGAATAGATATTGTAATAGAGAAGATTGCTGCCGGAGATCATGCGCCGCGCGGCGACGTTGTTGGACCCGCCGGTGCTGAGGGCGATGTCGGCGGTGCTGAGCACGCTGGCGACGCTGGTACAACTGATGGTCACGGTGGCGTTGACGTCCCTGGGGGCGGCGGAGGTCTGGTCGTAAGTGCCGAAGGCCATGGGCGTGGTGCTGACGGTGCAGGAACAGAGGCACAGCGCCTGCGCCGGTTCGGCCGGCAGGATCAAGCCGCAGAGGGCGAGCATAGCAGGTAGGAGCCGGGCAGGCAGAAGACGGGTGGCGGTGCGCCGGATCGGGATCATGGCCCGGCGATCCGGGGTTCGGGCTGGCAGGCAGCCTCGATCGGATGGGCCAGCACGTCGGCGGGGGCGGCGCCCCCCAGACGGACGATGCAGTGGCCGCCCTGCCCGTTCGCAATGCGCAGTACGGCGTGGGGCACGAAATCCTCAAGGTAGATTTCGCCGTCGTGGCCGGTGAGCGTTACCGTGGCGGGGCTGGCGGTGGCGGCGGTTGGGCGGGGTTGGCCCTGCCCTTCGATCACCACTTCGCGGCCGGCTTCCAGCGGCACGCCGGCAAGGTCCACCACGCGCAGGCGGGCGGGATGGGTATCGCGCTTGCCGAAGGTGACTTTCACCGCCTTGCCCCAACCGGGAGTGACGGTCTGCTCCACATCGCCCAGCGGCACTTCGATGGGGATCCTGGCGGGATCGATGCCGACGCGATTGGCGACATAGGGGGCAAGGCCGGTGACGATGACGTGGCTGGTTTTGACGACTTTGCCAGCGCTCTCCGGCGTAGTGTCGGACATCGGCACCGGGCGGTTTTCCAGCATGACCACCGCGCCGGGATCGCCGGTAACGTCCACCACAGCAAAGGCGTCTCCCACCCGCTGCGTCGCGGCCAGCCCTCCCCCCGCGGCGACGAGCGCGCCGCGCGCCTCGACCCGGGTGAACAGGGCCTGTTCGCGGTAGAGACCGGCCACTTCGATATCTCCGGCGGTGGTGCGCAGAGTCGCCATGGCTTCGGCCCAGCCCGCGCCGTGGTTCTCGCGGCCGATACCCACGCGGTAGCCAAGGCCGGCGTCGGTGGGCACGGCCTTGTCGTAAAGGGCGGAGACTTGCTGGGAATCCGCGCTGAAAGAGAGGTGGCGCGTGCGGCCCAGCGGCAGGGTGACCATGCCGAACAGCCAGTCCGACCGGCCATCGTCCCCGCTCTGCCGCTGCGCGCCGAAGCTGACGAAAGCGTCGCCCAGCATGATCGAATAACTGGCGGAGGCCAGCGTGCTGCGCGAGGGGCCGGTACGGGTGGAGAGGTAGCCAAGGTTGACCGACCCCGCGCGGCCCATCGCCAGACTGCCCGAAAACGCCAGTTCGCGCCGGGCGCCGGGGGTGATCCAGGGGTCGCCTACCTGACGATAGTCGGCACTCATCGCGCGGTAGCTGGCGGTCAGGCCGTAAGCGTGCGTCAGCCGCTGGGCCTGAACCTGGAGCAAAGTGCCGGTCCGCCCCCCACTGGTGGAGAGCGCGCCGGCAAGGCGGATCTCGCCCAGCGGCTGCACCACCAGTTGCCCGCCGAAACCGCCGACCGTCACCCCCGCGCCGCTTTCCAGCCGGCTCTCCAGCGTGAGGGTAGAAGTCAGGCCGTACCGCAGCGATGCGGCACCGAAGCCGGCGCCGTAATCGAAGCTGCAGATGCCGTAGTTCCGCCGCAGCAGCCCGCCCTCCAGCGAGAAATCGGCAAGGCCGTCGCGCAGTTGGCTGGTGCTGGCGTAGAAGCTGCGCGTCACCACACGCTGGTTGCCGGCAACGTCGCGCACGATCATCGTCACGTCCCCCGCCCCGCTGAACTGCGGGCGGTAGGCATAGCTGAACAGCCCCGGCTCCACCGCGAAATCGCGCACCCCCTCCCGCGCGGCCAGTTCCACGGTCGATGGCAGCGCCGATCCCCCCTGCAGCACCGGCAAGGGATATGTGAGGCGCGAGGGGTCGAGCGAGAAATCGGTGCCGATGCGGATGCCGCCGAAGCGCACGGGCTGGCTCCATGCCGATCCGTTGCCCAGCGTATCGCCCACCACCACCCGGATGCGGCGCCCGGGAAAGTCCAGCGTATAGGCCGTGTCCAGCCGCACGTTCGGCGTCCTGCCGGTGCCGCTGAAGGTCTTGCCGACAAGGCCGGTGGCCGCCAGCACCCCCCAGCCCCCCGAAACCCCCGCATCGAGCAGCGCGGAAAAGGCGGTGGTCCGGCGGTCCTGCGTGAAGGTCAGGTCATAGTCGATATAGGCCGCCGGGATCGACCGGCTGACCGCGACCGGGCTATCGGGCGGCCCGATCCGCAACGGGCCGTAGCGCTCTGCCGAAACCTCGATCAGCAGCAGCGTGCCGCTGGCGTCCAGCCGCGCGCTCACCCCCGGCACTTCGTCCAGCGCGAGGTAATCCTCCCCCGCCAGCGTGATCGAGACTGCCTTTTGCGTGCCCCCGGCAGGAAGCGGAACCCCGCAGGCGGCAAGATCGGCCCGGCGCAGATGCAGTCGCTTGCCGATCATCACCAAGAGCCCGTTGCAGCCGCGATCCTGCCCGTTGACCACCACGCCCACCGGCATTGCCGCCGGTACGGAAGCCGGCGCGCCGGCTGCGGCACCCGCCGTCCGGGCCGAAAGGGCCAGCACGGCGGCCGCAAGCAGGAGAACATGGCGGGAAGACACCGGGAATGGCCCATGACGCCGCTCAAGGCCCCGCGCGTGCGCGCAGGTCAAGCGAACCGTCGGGCGTGCTGGCGCGCACAGATTCGGGCGCACCGACAAATCCTGCCGGCAGCGGCAATTCCACGCGCCCACCGGCGAGGACGTAGAAGCTCTTGGCAATCGCCGCGTTCCCGCCGCCGCGGCGCGTCAGATCCAGCGAGAGCACTTGCACATGGCGCCGCCCCCGGTTCTCCACCACCAGCGCGCCGCCCGGAGCAAGCCCGCCACCGTCGCCGATGGACCAGACCAGATCGGGTTGCGCATCGGCCGGCGCACGGAAGACCGGAACGCTGATCCGCAGCAATGTGCGGATCCCCCCGTTGGCCGGGCCGGGCCGGGGCAACTCGTCCAGCACCATCCGCCAGCTCTGTTCGCCCGCGCCGCTGACCGGGGGCAGGCCGCAACGCACCAGCCGCTCCTCCTTGCCGCCCAGGGTCACGATCGTGGGGTTGATCTGGAAGCCCGGATCGTCGCTCAGCACATCGGCGCCGGCCGCATCCTTCGACCAGGCAAAGCCGCGCACTTGCACCGAGACGGGCGCATCCTCGTCGTTGGAGATCTTCAGGCTGCAGAACCGCGCATCGGCCGCCACTTCAACGCGGATCGGCATGATCCGCAGACTGCCTGCCTGTGCCGATGGGGAAATGCCGGCCGCCGCAGCCGCCGCCACCGCCGCGATCGCCACAGCCAGCGCCCGGCCACCGCGCGCGGGCATCAATAGTTGACCGTGACCGTGACCGTATCCGTATAGGCGCCCGCAGGCACGTTCTGCAGCGCGGGAATCCGGCCATAGACGGTGAGCGAGGCGGCCGAGGTCGTCGCCGTAGCAGAGGCCGGCGTATCGGTGCCCGGCGTGTTGCCCCAATTGTTAGTGCGGCCGGAATCGCGATAGAGCGTGTAGTTCAGCGCGTTGGCGCTCAGCAGCATCTGCCGCGTCGTCACCGTGGCGCCGCCGGTGGTGCCGGCATTCAGCCCCACGGTATAGACAGTGCCGGTCGTGCAGTTGACGGTGATGGTGCTGGTCCCGTCCAGCGGCGTTGCCGACAGCGGGTTGTACGATCCGAAGGCCAGAGCCGTTGCCGAAACGGTGCACGAAGGCTGGACCGTCGCCGTGACGGCGATCGTGGTGGTGGTGGTGGCCGCCTGCGCAGAATCGGGCGATGCGATCGCGAACGCGGTTACCGCAAACGTAAGGAAACCGGCCTTGCAAACGTTTGTGAAAAGCCGCTTCCGACGCGTGGCGAATTGAAAGACAAGATTTTCCATGCCCAGGAGTATGCTTGAAAATCCTTGACGCTGGCTGGCTGGCACCCCTGCGGACTCTACCTAGTTGCCAGTGTTCCCCGTGACTTGAAGGGTTAAGAGCCGGGGAAAGATCGCGGGGCAGCCGGCAGGCGCTTTCGCCCTGCCGCCTATCCGGCTGTGGAAAGGCCCGACATGCGACCTACCGATCCGCCGAACCACCGCTTCCGGGTATTCCCCGATTTCCCGCTTCCCGGCCGGCCCCCAAAGTTGGCCGGACCAGATTGGCCGGAAAAGGGAGTTTGCGACTATGTCCGATCGATCCGCCTTCGCCCCCCCGATCCCCGTGACACCGGAAAACTTTCTGCGGGCCGAATCCGATCTCTACTTCACTGCCGTGGCCGTGCGCGAAGGCGGGTTCGGCAAGTTCGAACATAAGCGAGAGCTTTCCCCGATCGATCAGCAGAACGTGATCCGCCAGAACCGCGATACGCTCTATTCGGCCGCCGTGTTCGATCTCGAAGCCGGCCCGGTGACGATCACGATGCCCGATGCGGGCGGGCGCTTCATGTCTTTGCAGATCATCGACGAGGATCAGTTCGTGCCCGGCGTCTATTACGACGCCCAGCCGCACCGGCTGGTGCGGGAAGAGATCGGCACCCGCTATGCGATGGCCGCCGTGCGCACGCTGGTCGATCCCGACGATCCCGCCGATCTTGCCGCAGCCCACGCCCTGCAGGACGCCATCCGGGTCGATCAGATCGATATCGGCAGCTTCGCCCCGCCCACGTGGGACCACGCGAGCCAGGACGAAGTGCGCGGCGCGCTGCTGACGCTGGCCCGGCACATGCCCGATACCAGCAAGGGCTTCGGCCCGCGCGGCAAGGTCGATCCCGTGCAGCGGCTGATCGGCGGCGCCATGGGATGGGGCGCCAATCCGCCCGAGGATGCGATGTACGTCAACGCCACGCCGCCGCGGAACGACGGCCAGACCGCCTATCGCCTGACGGTGAAGGACGTGCCGGTGGACGCGTTCTGGTCCGTGATCGTCTATGACGAGAAAGGCTTCATCCCCGCCAATGCCAAGGGCGTCTATTCCTTCAACAGCATCACCGCGAAGAAGGATGCCGATGGGTCGATCACGATCCAGTTCGGCGGCGAGGACACCGGCGGCAATTACATCCCGATCGTGCCCGGCTGGAACTACATGGTCCGCCTCTACCGCCCGCGCCGCGAAGTGCTGGACGGATCGTGGACATTCCCGCCAGCGCAGCCGGTGGGGTGATCGCGCGCGGAGGCCGGCGGCACGGATCATGCCTTGGTTTTACGGGAAGGTGGTTTCGTTATGCCAGCTTTCCGTACTGACCGCTTTTGCGGGGAAGCAGTCGTTCAAATTTACGAACTGACACGAGCCTAGTGAATGCGAAAGACTGTTCGGAGACCTGCTTCTTCGAGGGCATCGCCGAGTTGTTTGCTAAAAAAAATCGCCTGAAATAGGCCATGGTCAAGCCAGACGTCCGGCCCCAGAAGTGCGGCATGAGAGACCGCAACGTCTTCATCTTTCAGCTTCGAAGGCATGTTCCAGCGCAAGCCGGACACGCCAAAACGCCGCTTACTCGAAGTTTCCTCAGGCAGAAACGCTTCCTTGCAGTTGCCTATTGTCCAACAGAACCAGTCGCCAAGGATTTTGGTGCTCTTATCTTCTAAGAATATACCTTCTGAAACCGGATAGATCGCACCTTCGCCAAGGTTGTATCGCTCTAAGATCGATGCCGCTTTAGCTGATACGATCAATTGAGTTTGAGCGAAGAATAGATCGGGCATACTCTCTGAGGGCATTCGCTGATATTGTTCAACGTCATCAACAGCCCAAATTTTTTTAGGGCATAATGATGCCGGAACGGCGTCGCCATTTCGGTTCAGGTCATTGCCTTTGGTAGCGGCTTCACGATCATTAGTAGCAATGTCGGTCTCAACAAAGAGAGCGAGAGCAGAATCTCGAAACGCGTTACTGCACCAGACATAATCAGACACGCTCACCGCTCCACATCACGCAGGATCACACAAAATTTGTTTAAGTGATTAGCGCAACTGAACTAACGCAAGGTCAACGTCCGCTGTGTTGGCGTGTCCGGAATGGCAAGTTCCTGATTAAAAATATGAAAATCTGCCATTCCGCTTTTCAGGAGCGCTGCACGGCGCAACGGATGACCGGGATGTTGGGGTGAGCGGACGTGAAGCGGCTAACTTGCAAGGCGATTGCCCACCTGCTCGTACTTGCTTTTCGCGAAATCCAAGCCGGTCAACTTCTCTTCGACAAACCTCTCCGCCATAGCATCTGATATAAAGCATGAAGTTAGAATATGCTTATCGCGCCATAAATGACATCTTCCAACAGCAGAGAGATTGAAAACGATTTTAGCAGGCATCGAGGTATCGATATTATCGGGAACTTTTTCGCCCCTTCTAAGTATTTGTTTGGGAGCGACCCATTGCAATCCTTTTCTCAGCACCATGTTACTATTCTTCCGATCGACACTATCAATGCGATGGCAAGGAACGAGCCAGTAACGGGTGTCGATAAAATTCCCATGCGCGTCCTGATATTGGACGGGGAAAAATTGGTGAATACCCGGCTCCAATTGCTCAATTACGTCTTTCGCCTTGGACGACACGTTCAAATAGGGCGTACCGTCGAAATCGGGTGTGGGATTTCCGTTTGGATCGCTCCACCTCACCCAATTAGGAAAGTTGCTCCCGTCAACAGGAACACCGGCTAGGTGGTTATCACCACTCACGCCGCCGTCATCAGCAGGAACGAGAGCGGGAATCCTCTTAGCAGGTTGATCCTCGCCATCCCAGACACGCTTAGGCTCAAAGCCCCATTCTGGCTTTACATCCAGCCCGTAGACCATTGGGAACGTGTTCCTTCGAGTGCTTTTTCGCTAAAATATGGGCATATTCTTAAATTTGAGCTGCCGCGGACAACGTCTGCTGTCTGCAAGCGATATTTGCCCGTGATGTCCGCTATGTCGGCGAAAGCGGACGTTGCTCCTGCCCACCCCGCTGCGACTAACTTCGCTGCGCTTCGTAAGTCTCGCGGCCCTCCCGCTTGCGGGAGGGCGAGGTAACACTGCCCTCTTTGCGTTGCGCTGAAACTCCCCTCCCGCAAGCGGGAGGGGTTGGGGGTGGGCTTTCACAACGCCTGCGATTCCAGACCGTTCGGCCAGCCCCCTCAGTCGATGTCCAGCAGCCTCGGCGCGCTCATGCCGTCCATGAAATTGGCAAGGTTGCGGTGGAGGTTGATGACCTTCTGTTCCTGATGCGGATTGGGCAGCGGGCCGCGGAATCCGGAGGACTTCATACCCTTCTGCACGAACTGCATGTTGGAGAAGTCCTGCGCCAGAACCGAGCCCCAGTTCTCGCCGATCGGATCGGCGTAGACCCATTCGGTCTTCGGCTCTTCGCCTTCGGGGAAGCGTTCGAGGGCGTAGCTTTCGAACACGCACTTGTCCGGATCATCGCCATAGGGGCGCACGCGGTAGCAGAGCGCGAACGTCTCTCCGTGGAGGATGTTCTGATTGGGGAACAGGCCCCAGGCGAGGCCGCCCTCCTTCTTGATCTCCGGCGGAACTTCCGGCCAGACCACCCCGCGCGCGGCGTCGTCGGCCTTGGCGCTTTTCAGCCAGTGGGCGATGATCTCGCCCGGCGTGGCGGTTTCCGGAAGCTCGTCCACCAGGCGGCTGGCGGCGTTGACCAGCGTTTCCGTGGAGGCGGAGTAGTTCACCGTTTCGTAGTTCTCGCGGATCAGTTCATAGGTGGAGACGCGGGCGTCATCGCCCTTGCCGGCGCGGGTGGTGCCGGCGCTCTCGCTCATCTGGAACTTGGCATCGCGGGTGTCATAACTGGAGACCGAGTGCAGGCCGTACTGCTTCGACAGCGCGTAATAATCGCCATAGGCCAGGAGCTGCGTATGCGTCCCGGCGACGTGATAGGGCTCCAGAAACGCCTCGATCGCGGTCTTCCAGTTGCAGTCGTAGATCGCCCACTGGCGCCACTTGTAGTGCATGCCGGCAAGGTCGAAATGGTCTAGGATCTCGCCCGCGCGGCCCATCCATTCCTTCAGCGGCACCGCATCGGGGTCCATGGAGATGTAGATGTAGCCGCCCCAGGTATCGACCTGCACGTCCGACAGGCAGGTCATTTCCGGCGTCAGCTTGTTGTGCCAGTCCTGCGGGTCGAGGATGTATGTGTTCTGGCCGTCGAGGTCGAAAGTCCAGCCATGGAAGCCGCAGATGAAATTGCGGCGGTTGTTGCCGCGCACATCGTGGACTTTGCCGGGCAGCATGCTGGGCACCGAGACGAGCTGGCGGCCGCGATGCGGGCAGACGTTGTGGAAGGCCTTCAGCGTGCCATCGTCCTTGCGCAGGACGATGATCGATTCGTCGGCGACGTCGTAGGTCATCCAGTCGCCGGGATTGGGCAGGTCGCTCTCGCGCTCCACCATCTGCCAGACCTTGGGCCAGAGCAGCTTCTTCTCCGCCGCAAGGTAGTCCTTCGAGAGGAAGGCGGTGGTGGGGTAGGTGGCGAGGCGTTCCTCGTCCATGTCATTGGCGGTCAGCGTGGCCGTTTTGGTGCCCGTCTCTTTCACGTGGCCTCTCCTGTTATCAACAGGACTGTTCATTAAGCCATCGCCGGGGCGAGGGCCAGAGGGGTTCTGCGCAAGATCGCTGCCGGGATGGATGGGCCGATCCGATGGGTGTCAGGCGCGGTTTTCCAGGTCTTCCACCAGAGCGCGCAGCTGCTTGAGGGCGGCGCGAAGGGCTTCCTTGTCCTCCTTGCGATCAGACGTGCGCAGGGTTTTAAGGTCGCTACTCACCTGCTTCACGCTGTGGAGGGCGGTGTCCTGCTTGATCGTATCGATCCGTTTCTTGAGGGTGGCGACCTCTTTGAACGCCTTGTCCGTCTCGTGATCCGGTTGCCGCTCCACCAGCAGGCTCAGCGCATCGAGCATCTTGCCGATCTGCCGGCCATAGCTTTCCTGTGCGAGGATCGCCTGTTCCGTGCCCGGCGCGCTGGAGTTCTGCGGGTTGACGATCACATTGCCGAACGACCAGCCGGAATTGATCGATTGCGCCAGATCCTGCGGCGCCAGCACCAGTTTCGTGCCGAAATCGGTCCAGGGCTTCCAGAGTGCAGCCCAATCGTCGAGCGTGGTAGCAGTCATCGTGGCCCCCGCAGCAAGCAAAGCGATGCACGGATCATGCCCTCTCGGTGCGTTCAGCGCCAGCGCCGTCAGGCGTGCTTTCGGAAATCCGCCGCCGGGATCGGGCCGATCAGTTCGCCATCGTCCCACTCGACGCGGCGGTAGCGGTTCTCGTCCAGGCCCAGCGGGGGCAGCGGGGTGTAAACATAGCGGCTGAAGGCATAGACCCGGCGCGCCGGCAGCAGTGCGGCGCGGACTTGCCGGACCGGGGTGATATGGCCGCGATAGCCGCCGAAGGCCCAGGCGTCGGTCGGCGCACGGCTGGCCATGACCACCAACGGGAACGGGCAGCCGCCGCGTCGGAATTCCAGCATGCAGGCCTGCTGGACCACCAGCCCCACCGATTCGTGCGAGACCAGCAACGCCGCATGGGGTGTCTGCGCGACCGTCTGCACGGTGCGGCGCCAGTCCTGCGGCTCGGGTATCCAGACGAGCGTGACCAGTTCGTAGAGCCCCACCGCCGCCATCACCGCCAGCGTCGCGCCGCGCGCCGTGGTACCGAGGATCTTACCCCTCCCCGCCCCCTCGCCCACCAGCGCGGCAGCGGCAAGCAGGACGGTGAAGCTGGCGCACCAGTGCAGCGTGTAGTCGGAGATGATCGGGTGAATCCGGTCCGCCACCTTGAACGCCATCAACGCGCCAAGGACGATGAACAGCGCCAGCCGCGTTGTGCGGTCGCGGAAGGTGCGGATGACGCCCACCACCATCAGCACTGCCATCAGCCACGAACCGATATCGCCATCGAGCAGCAGTTGCAGGTTCACGCTGGAGAGCCAGTCGTCGAACGACAGCGGCTCTATCCAGGCGATATTGGCGGAAGCCGCATGGACTTGCGCCGCCGCGATCCACAGCGCCCAGCCGGACAGCGCAGCCACCACTAGATTCGCCGCGAGCAGCCGCACCAGCGCCGCGCGCCCGACGCCCCGGCGCAACGCCGCTTCCGCCAGCACCGCCAAGGTCGCGACCGGCGGCCAGAGCAGCATCGTCGTATGGCTGTAGATCGCCACCACCGCGCCCCCGGCATAGAACGCCCAGCCCCGCAGCGGATGCGGGCCGTCCTCCTCCAATGCCGCCAGCAGGCCGATGAACGAGACCGTCACCGCCAGCTTGGCCAGCACATAACCGCGCAGATATTCGGACTGATAGATGTCGGACGGCGAAAGCGCGAAGAGCAGCACCGCCATCGCCGCCGCCGCCCAGCCCCAGCGCCGCCCGGCGATCCGCGCGATCAGCCCAATCTGCGCCAGCGAGAGCAGCAGCGGCAGCAGGCGCAGCGCCGGCTGGCTGTCCGGCACCGCCATGCGCCATAGCTTCAGCAGCGTGTAGAACAGCGGCGGGTTCGTCTCCCGCAGCATCCACGGCCCCCACAATTCCGCGAAGGACCGGCCGGAGAAGTAGAGCGAGGCATATTCGTCGAAACCCAGCGGCGCCGGTTCCTGCCGCAGCCGCAGGGCCAATGTCAGCGCGAAGGCGGCGGCCAGCGCTCCAAGCGGCAGCAATCCTGCGGGCACCGAACGCGATTGCAGCCTGGCGTACATTCGATTCCCCCTGAGGAAGCGCACGCGGCGTTCCCCCATCCCCCCGGATGTTCAGGCCGATGTTTAGCCGCAGAGCGTCAGCGTGCAAGTGCCCGCTATCGCGCACGCGCTTGGCCTTTGGCGTATCCGTGCCGAACATAAAAAAAGCGGGCCCCGAATTGCTCGGAGCCCGCCCGTTTTCTGTCGGAGTACGCCGATCAGAAACCGTCCACGGCCTTGCTGACCATGATGTTCACGGCAACGCGGCGGTTCTGCGCCTTGCCTTCTTCGGTGGTGTTGTCCGCCAGCGGGTCGGCCTTGGCCATGCCGGTGGGGGTCAACATGCGATAGGGCTTCCAGTGACAAACCTGCTGGAGGTAGTTCACCACGCGGGTGGCGCGCTTTTCGCTGAGCGTCTGGTTGTAATCGTCGCTGCCGACGGAGTCGGTGTAGCCGACCACCAGCAGAAGGGCATTATCCATGCCATCGGCCGAAGTCGCCGCCGAGCAGAGGTTCTGCTTCGCTTCGGGCGAAAGATCGTACTTGCCTGTGTCAAAGTTCACGTTGGTCGTGCCCTTGATGTTGTACTTGTCGATGTCGGCCATGCGGCCGCGCAGTGCCTCGGTCGCCGCCTCGTTCGACGCGAAGCGCTGATCCGTGCCGTTGTGGATCATGGAGGCGACCTTCATGTCCTTGTTCTTCAGGTCGATCGAGCTGGCCACCAGCGCGCCGCCGCCCTGCAAGGTGTCGATCGAAACCGGCAGACCGTTGAGAAGCTGGTTTGCCGCCAGCTTGTTGCTGTTCATGCCGAGGAAGCCGCCGCTGGACTTGATCTTGGTGGCATTGGTAACGGTGACGATGGTCTTGTTGCCGTTGGCGCTGGTAACCTGGACCCGGTCGCCGCTGCGGGCGGAGATGATGCCTTCGACCTTGGGCCCCTTGGTCATGCCGGCCGTGTCGACCGGCTGCTGGCTGGAGGCGTCTGCCGTAACGCTGCCTTCCAGGCCGTCCTGCTGCTGCGCGGAAACGCTGGCAGAAGCGGTGCCGGCCAGCGCGGCAAGCAGCAGAAGGGCTTTGGGGCTTTTCGAGATGTTTTTCATTGGCTGCTCCTTCACACAGGTGGGCCCGCGCCGATCGCGGCTTCTCGTCCGACCGGCACGCCGACGGTGGCGTGTGTGCGATCGGAACCCCCTCCAATTTCGCTGTCCGGAAGAGCGGAAAAACGTTGCTGCATCCGGATCGATTTCCTGCGTGTTCAGCTTTAGCTTGCGCGTACATGAACAGTCCCCGCAGCAGGGGTCTTTGCGCCGTCTATGCGGGCGGGCCGTGCGACGAACCGAAGCGAAGTGTGCTGCGTGAACGGCGTTCACATGCCGTCACAGAGCCGCAATGAACCCTCAAAATTACGCTCTGCACACCCGCCGCGAGCCGTTTCGGAGCGGCGTCGAATCGACCCCGATTCCCTCCTGCGGGATCGATCCTGACGGGCAAAACGAAAGGGAGGAGACCGCAAAGGCCCCCTCCCCCCCCCTTCATGCTTTGAGCCGATCGATCAGAGGCCGATCACGCCGCCGTCATCCTTGGTGATCGCCACGATCGCCGAACGCGGGCGCACGGTGGCCGCCGCGGTGCCGGTCTGGCTGTCGGGCCAGTGGCTGGACGGGGCGGTCACCGCGCCTTCCTCACCCGGGTGCTGGATGCCCACGAACAGCGTGCGGCCATCCGGCGTCATGTCGATGCCGGTGATCTCGCACTGGACCGGGCCGACCAGGAAGCGGCGCAGCGTGGCCGCCGTCGCCGCCTTGCCGGCAATGGTCGCCTGCGTGGCGGTGGCGCCGGTCGAGTCCTTGTTGGTGATGGTCTTGGCGCCGCCGTCACCCACTTTGCCCGGCAGCGCGGCCAGCAGCATGCAGTTGGTGCGGTCGGTCAGCGCGCCGTCGTCCGTCTCCACCCAGAGCACCGGGTTGATCTGGCCCGCCGGGTTGGTGTCGCGCGAGAAGTAGCAACCGTCCGGGCTGGAGAAGTCGTTGTCGGCCGTGAGGCCCGAAATGTTGACGTTGGCGGGATCGGCGTCGGCGGCGTCAGCGCCGAACAGGTAGATATCCCACTTGAACGTCGTGGCGGCGGTGGTGTCGCCATCTTCGCGCAGGCGGATGATGTGGCCGTTGGGATTGCCGTACTGCGCGGTGTTCGCCGTGCCCTTGGGATCGTTGTAGTGGCGCGGGTTGGCCGCGTCGGTACCGTTCAGCGGACGGCCGGCGGCGTTGTTGTTGGTGAGCGTCAGATAGATTTCGCCGTTCACCGGGTTGCCGGCAGTCCATTCCGGACGGTCCATCGGTGTTGCCCCGACGGCATCGGCAGCAAGGCGGGTGTTGACGAGGATGTCGGCCTGATCGGCGAAGACATAGGCGGGCGTCGTCCCCGCAGCCGGGCGGTTCGGCACCGATCCGAACACCAGCGGCAGCCACTGGCCGCTGCCATCGGCATTGAACTTGGCAACATAGAGCGTGCCGGCGTCCAGATACTTGTCGCCCATGGCCAGGCGGCTGGTGCTGGCGGCGTCGGCGGCGGCGTAAGTGGTGCTCGACACGAACTTGTAGAGGTATTCGCGGCGGGAATCGTCACCCATGTAGACGCCCAGCTTCTGCCCGGCGACGGCGCGCACGAAGGCGCCTTCATGGCCCATGCGGCCCAGTGCGGTGCGCTTGCGCGGGGTCGATGCCGGGTCGTAGGGGTCGATCTCGACCACCCAGCCGTACTGATTGGGTTCGTTGCGATAGTCGTCGGCCGCGGTGGCGCCGGTGATCGTCGCGTTCCACTTGGTGTAGATCGAATCCGTGCTGTTCGCGGTGGACCAGGCGAAGTTGCCGGTGCGGCTGGTGACGCCGTAGCGGCTGATCCCGGTCATCTCGCGGGCGCTGCGCTTGGCATCGTCGGCCGCATCGCGGCGGAAGTAGCCGGCCCAGTTTTCCTCGCACGTCAGGTTCGTCGCCCAGGGGGTAATGCCGTTGGCGCAGTTGTTGATGGTGCCGCGCCCGGTCTTGCCGGTGGGCGAATAGGCGGTGGACAGCAGCGCCGAACCGGCCGCCGGGCCATTGAACGCCATCGGCGTGTTCGGGGTGATGCGGCGGTTGTAGGCGCTGTTCCGGACATAGGCCCACTTGCGATTGCCGGCGTCCTGATATTCCGACACCGAAACGCCGTGCGCCTCGATCTCCTTCAGCGCTTCATCCGCCGGGCGCGGGCCGGTGGAGACGTTGGTGGGGCCATTGGGATGGAGGTACTGGACGTTCAGGTTCTCATGGTTCTGCACCATCAACCCGCGCGTGGAGTTGGTGTCATCGCGCGCGCCGGCGGCTGAGAGGCCGAAGAAGTGCAGCGCATCGCCATGGTCGCCGATGCGGTGGGCGAAGTCGGTGTCGGTGCCGTTGTTGGCATAGGCAGGCGTGGAGGCGGAGAGCGGATCGCCCAGGCGGGTCATGACGGTGACCGAATAGCCCGTGGGCACCGCCACCACGTCGGCAAGGCTGTGCGGCACCGCGGTAAAGCCCAGCGTGTTGGGCGATACGCGCACGGTGGTCTGGGCGGTCTGCGAATGGCCGCCGGTCTCGACCACGGCGAACGTGAACACCAGATCGGTGGCGGCGCTGACGGCGGGCGCGATGAAGCTGACGGTCGATCCCGTGCCCGTCAGCGTGACGGCGGTGCCCGAAGTCTGCGCCCATGCGGTGGACGCGATGCCGCTGGTGCCGCTGGCCGGCGACCCCGTCAGCGTGACCACGCGGCCCGAACTGGTGGCCGCATTGGCGCCCGCCGAGATCGTCACCGAACTGGCGTTGTCGTCATCGTCGCCGCAAGCCGCCAGCAGCGCGGTGCCCATGAAGGCCATCGTCGTGGCGCCGGCGCCGCGAAACAGCGCCTGCCGGCGCGAATAGCGCTGGTCGGCCAGTTCTTCGAGCGAGGTGACGGAAGTGGAATTGGTATCGACGTCGCCATCGGTATAGCCGTTGGCCGGCAGGTCATGTGTCATGGATGTGCCCCTAGTATTGCAGGTCTTTCAGTCGCGGGGCGATTGCTAGGGGGAAAACATGGCAATCTGGCGCAAGTTCGATGGCAGTTCGCGGACGGTTTCACGACAATTACGACAAGACCGGCCCTTCGCCATTGCGGCTTTACTTCGATGATACGCAGCGGGCAGTTCAGGCGGCGAACAGGGATTTCGCAAAAATCTTCGCGATGTCTCGTGCCTGCGCGGAAAATACTGCGCATGGATGCAGGACGGACGCGAACCGTCGATGCTATGACGACCAAGCCGCTCATATTTCCGGGTTTTACGGAAGATTTTCGCGATTTTCCGGCACGCTTCTGGCTCCTGCTCACCCGAACGTTTAGCCAGAACCAATCGCCGCGCACGGCAACCGGCTTCCCCTTCGCGCGTCCCTCAGGGCATGTGCCCCTCTTCGAATCGATCTTGCCGGGAGTTCGCCATGAGTGAAGTACGCGTTATCGAGGGTGTGGCCTGCATGTGGATGCGCGGCGGCACTTCGAAAGGCGGCTACTTCCTCAAGTCCGATCTCCCCGCCGATCCGGCCGCGCGCGATGCCTTTTTGCTTTCCATCATGGGATCGCCCGATCCGCGCCAGATCGACGGTATGGGCGGCGCCGATCCGCTGACCAGCAAAGTTGCGGTCGTTAGCAAGTCCACGCGCGAGGGGATCGACGTCGATTACCTGTTCCTGCAGGTCTTCGTCGATCAGGCCCTCGTCAGCGATCAGCAGAACTGCGGCAACATCCTTGCCGGCATCGGCCCCTTCGCCATCGAGCGCGGGCTGATCGAGCCCAAGGGCGACGAAACCAACGTTGCCATCTTCATGGAAAACACCGGCCAGGTCGCCGTAGCCACCGTGCAGACGCCGGGCGGTCCAAATGGTCATAAGGTGACCTACAAGGGTGACGCCAAGATCGACGGCGTGCCCGGCAGCCACGCGCCGATCCCGCTGGAATTCCGCGACACCGCCGGCTCCTCCTGCGGCGCGCTGCTGCCCACCGGCAATGCCGTGGACGAAGTGAACGGCGTGCGCGTGACGCTGATCGACAACGGCATGCCCTGCGTCGTGATGAAGGCCGAAGATGTCGGCATCACAGGCTACGAAGACCGCGAAAGCCTGGACGCCAATACCGAGCTGAAGGCGAAGATCGAGGCCATCCGCCTTGCCGTGGGCGAGCGGATGAACCTGGGCGACGTCAAGGACAAGTCGGTCCCCAAGATGATGCTGGTCGCCCCGCCCAAGCATGGCGGCGCGGTGACCGTGCGCAGTTTCATTCCCCACCGCGCCCACGCCACCATCGGCGTGCTGGGCGCAGTCTCGGTGGCGACGGCCTGCCTGATCGAAGGCTCGCCCGCCGCCGAAGTTGCCATAAGCCCCGAGGGTCGCCGCAAGACGCTATCGGTCGAACATCCGACCGGAGAAATGTCCTGTGTCCTCGAAGTGGACGAGGGCGGCGCCGTCGTGAGCGCCGCCCTCCTTCGCACCGCGCGAAAGCTGATGGACGGGGTGGTTTTCGCGGGCTGACGGGCGGGCAAGGTTCGCCAACCGCTATTTTCCCAACGATTTCAGAATCTATTCGCCGCAACGCAACATTCCGCGTTATCAGGGCTTCAAGGGATTCATAAGCATCCCGCCCGACAAGGAGTTGCGACCATGGCCAAGACACTCGCCCTGACCACGACCATTGCTGCCGCCGCGCTGTTTGCCGTCGCCGGCTGCAAGGGCCCGCAGACCGCGCCCGACAGTTCCACCGACGCATCGGATGCCGCGGTGGACGTCGGCACGATCGTCAAGGAGCGCAAGGCGAACTTCAAGGACATCGGCAAGTCCAACAAGGTGGCCAAGGCCGCGCTGGAAAGCACCCCGCCGGACTTCACCACCGCCGCCTCCGCCGCCGCATCGATCAAAGACGATGCCGGCAAGATCGTCGGCTTCTTCCCCGAAGGCACCGGCCCGGACGCCAGTTCCAAGACCGAAGCCCTGCCCGCGATCTGGGAAAAGAGCGGCGAGTTCAAGGCCGCCGCCGCCAAGCTGGCCAGCGCCGCCGACGAGTTGAAGACCGCCGCCGACGCCAAGGACCTTGCCGCCACCACCAAGGCGATGGGCGACATCGGCGGCGCCTGCAAGGGCTGCCACGAGCAGTTCCGAAAGAAGGACAAGTGAGCCCATCGGCAGAGGGTGCGGACAAAGTCCGCACCCCGCTCTGGGATCTGCCCGTCCGCTTCATCCACTGGGCTTTCGTGGTGCTGATCCCGGCCCTGTGGTGGACGGCGGAAAACGGCAAGATGGCACTGCACATGCAGATCGGCACGGTGCTGCTGCAACTGCTGGTGATCCGTATTCTCTGGGGCTTCGTCGGCGGATCGACCGCCCGCTTCGCCGCCTTCGTGCGCGGCCCCGGCGCGGTGCTGGATTACTTTCGCGGCAGGGCCGGGCCCAGTGCCGGACCAAGTGCCGGGCACAATCCGGCCGGCGGCTGGAGCGTGATCCTGCTGCTGGGCCTGATGAGCCTGCAAGTAACGCTGGGCCTGTTCTCGGGAGACGAGGACGACGGCGTGACCGGGCCGCTCAACCACCTCGTCTCGTTCACCACATCGGACCGGGCGACCGATCTGCACGGGATCGTGTTCTACCTGATCCTGGCGCTGATCGCGGCGCATATCTGCGCGGTGCTCTGGTACCGTGTGGTTAAGCACGACAACCTGATCGCTCCCATGGTCACCGGCAAGCGCGCCCTTCCCGCAGGCACTCCGGGGCTGGTCCGCGCACCGGCATGGCGGTTCATCGCCTGCGTGGTGGTGGCTTGGCTGGTCGGCTGGGCGATCTGGAGCGGGGTGAAGGTTTAGGTTCGTTTAGGCCAAACCAAAGCCGCACTCTCACCCTAACACCCGTCGCCCCCGCGAAGGCGGGGGCCCCGCTTTTCTTGGCTCACGCGGAGAGGCAGAGGCGCAGAGAGATCGTGTCGGACTGATATGCCCCGCGCGGGTCACCGTCGCGCTAATCGCGGCCTTGAAGGAAGAAGCGGGATCCCCGCCTTCGCGGGGATGACGAGGATTTGGGGCGATGGGTTTTCCTGCGCCTTAGGCGGACTATCGAACCGCCCCCTACCCCTTCAGCTCCCGCAACTCCTTCCGCGCTGCCATGTAGTTCGGCAGCACGCTGCCCGCATAAGTCCCGAAGATCGGCAGGTGCGCCCGGTCGATCGTCTCCACGTCGGCATAGTGGGCGATGATCGCATCGGAATCGTTCATGTACTGGCCCGGCGCGTACTGCACGGTCGGGAAAGTCACTTTCTCGAAATGCGGGGCGAGTTCGGCGCGGATCGCCGCCTCGTTCTCATCACCGGCCGTGAAGATGCGCTGCTCGAACCGGTCGAGCAGGTCCGCTTCCAGCAGGAATATCCGCAGTTTGAGGCAATGCGGGCATGTCGCCTTCAGGTAGAGAACGGGGCGAAAGTCGTTGTCAGCCATGGATTTTCCTCGGGGATCGTCATTCCGTGAACGAGATGGAGGTTGGCTTGGCGACGTCAAGCCCGCTGCCCGTGGCGGTCAACCTTCCGCTGGCACGGTCCACCGCGAAGACGGCGAGATGGCCTGATCCCTGATTGGCCACCACCAGCCACTTGCCATCGCGCGAGAGCGAGAGACCCCAGGGCACTTGCCCGCCGCAATCGACTGCATCCACCGGAGCCAGACCGCCGTCTTGCCGCACCGCATAGATCTGGATGCGGTTGGCCGCGCGATTGCCCGCGTAGAGGAAGCGGCCATCCTGCGAGACGGCGATTTCGGACCCGCTGCGCGTGCCCGCGAAGTCGGCGGGATCGAGTTGGGTGGTCGTCAGCGGGGTCAGTTTGCCCTGCCGGGCATCCCACGCGAAGCTGACGATCGAGCCGCCCATCTCGGTGATCAGGAAGGCATGGCGGCCATCGGGTGCGAAGACGATATGGCGCGGACCCGAGGCGGGCGGCAGCGTCACGAACGGCTCCCGCGCGGGCGCAAGCGTGCCCTTGGCGGCATCGAAGCGGTAGATGAAGACCTTGTCCGCGCCGAGATCGGGCGAGAGCACCCAGCGGCCCGAGGGATCGAGCGTCACACCGTGCGCGTGCGGGCCCTTCTGCCGCTTGTGCGGGCCGGAACCCTGATGAGTATCGACGCTGGCAGGCTGCGCCGCCGGCTTGCCATCCCCCGCCGCCAGCAGTGCGGTCACCGGGATCGCGGAGACTTGTCCGGTGCCGTAATTGGCGACGAACAGCGTGCGTCCGTCCGCCGAGAGCGCCAGATGGGTCGGCCCGCCACCGCCCGAATCCGCACGGCCTTTAGGGGTCAGAGCGCCGGTCTTGGGATCGTAGGCGAAGCCGGTCACGGTGCCGTGGGTCACGCCGTCATTGCCAGTTTCGCTGACGGCAAAGAGGCGATGGCGGGCGGGATCGGCCAGAACCCAGGTGGGCCGCTCCATCTGCCCCACCACACCCAGCGAAGCGAGCGCGCCGGTCTGCGGATCGAGCCGCACGCCGACAATGCCCTGCCCCGGCCCGCTGCCCTGCGTGCCGACATAGGCCAGCGTCTGCCGCGGTGCTTCGGGCGTCGATACCGTGGCACAGCCGGCCAGTGCCCAGCCCATTACGCCGCACAGGGCCGCACCCCAGAGCTTCGCTTTCATTTCGCTTCCTTTCCCGGTCATTGCCGGCACGCTAGCGAAGGTCCGTCGGCAGGGCCACGCCGCCGCGTGCAATCTATCGGGGACGGCGCGGAATCGAGGTCCGGTGCATCGGCTGCCCCCGCGCGGCATCACGATATTTCAAGACTTCGCGGGTAGGCGGGCAAGGCGATGATCGAGACGATACTGGACCGGACCGGCCTGCGGCTTTTCCCGAAGGACCGCACGGCGGCGCTGCGGGCGACGCTCGCCTGTGTGGTCGGCGTCACTGTGTTCGTGCTGATCCTCGACGGCCTGCTGTTCCGCAGATCGTTGCCGGCCGGCTACGAGGCGCTGTTCACCACGCCCCTGCTGCCGCGCATGCTGTTTTCCGCCACCGGGTCGATGATCGAGGAGATCCAGTACCGCCTGCTGGTGATGACGGTGCTGGTCGTGCTGGCAACCGCCCTCACCCGCAAGCGTCTGCCGCCTTGGGGCGTTCTGCTCATCATTGGCGGCGTGCAGCTGTTCAACGCGTGGATCCCGGTTTCGCATTACCCGCTCTACGGCACCCTGCGGTACTGGCTGGTGGGCTGCGTGTGGGGCCTGCTCTACTGGCGCCATGGCTTCCTGTCGGCACTGGCGGGCCACGGGGCCGTGCATCTGCTGCTCGACCCCGCACTTCGTGAGATGCTGCTGCTTACGCAGTAGCCATGGCCCTCAAAGATCGATCGAGATCAGCAGGTTGATCGTCTGCTGGTTGTAGATCCCCTTGGCCCCATCCCGCCGCGCGTAATAGAGGTCGAGCCGGCCATGCCCGCCCAGCCGGGTGGAACCGCCGATCTTGCTGTAGAATACCGTGGGATCGTTGCCGGCATCCGTGCCCCTGGGGCTGATGTCCTGCACGAATTCCCGGATCAGCCCGCCCTCCACATAAGGCGCGAAGTGCCAGTTGCGGAATTCCTGCTTCTCAAGCCGCACGCTGCCTTCGACGAAGCCATAGTTCTCGTCTGTCGCCGGGTTCGCACCGTACCCGCGTGAGGCCTGATAGACCGCCTCCACCGCCGGGCGCAGGAACCAGCCGTCGGGAACGAAGCTTGCGGCGCGGTGGTCCAGCGTCTTCATCAGCTTGGCTTCGGTGAAGTAGCGGCGCCACTTCTGCCGTGTCTCGGCGCTACCGGGCATGCTGGTCACATCGCGGCCGTCCAGCACGATGGCGCGCACGGCAAGGCCCGTGGTGGGGCTGAGACGGTTGACGTAATCGAGCCGCACGCCGGTGCCCCGGCTGTCGATGTGGCCGCCGCTGTCCTTCAGGTCCACGTCGGTAACCTCGGTGGCGAAGCCCACGCCGATGGCCTGATTGGGTGAGATACGGCGCAGCACTTCGGCAAGGAAGTTGTAGCCGTCGCTGTCCTGGTCGGTGGGCGCGCTTTCGTTGCCGCGCGCGTAGATCGCCGCTCCGCCGACCTTCAGCAGCGTGTTGCCGTCGCCCGGCAGTTCGAAGGTGACATGCGCAGGCACGACGTAGGACGTGGCATTGTCGCGCACATGGCTGAGATCGTCGCCATACTGAGCGGCCTGCGCGTGGGCGGTGTATTGGCCGATGCGCTGCTGGACGGCGCCGTACGTCTCTGACGAGTTCATCTCGCCGATGATGCCCACTCCGGCGAATGTGCGCATGAAATCGGCGATGCCGTAGCCGGGCGTACCAGCGGCAGGCGCTGGCGGCGGAGAAGCGGCCCGCTCCGCGCCGTCCGTCGCTGTGTCCTGCGCCATTGCCGGAATGCTGTTCACGAATGCCATCGCGGCGATGGCTGCGGCAGCCACGCCGGGGCGGAACCCGCCCGAAATCCTTCTCACGACCCGTATGCTCCGATTGCTGGATGCTTGGTGAAAGTGGACCTGCCCGGCGGACGGCGCCTTGGCCATCGCGGCGGGAGCGGCTTCAATCATCGCGGGCGCGATTCAAATGGGCGTGACAGGCACGCGCAGGACCTTGTGCGAGAGGCGTTGCGCCTGCCCGTTCCGATACTTAGGTTACTCCCGCGCGCCCTCCCCCCTTTCCCTCCCACACGGGCTCGGGCGCGGCGATAAAGGAGGCTGTCCTCATGGAATTCCGTCGCGAATCGGACTCGATCGGCGAAATCGACGTTCCCGCCAGCGCCTATTGGGGCGCGCAGACCGAGCGCAGCCTGCACAATTTCCCCTTCGGGCCGACCGAGCGGATGCCCATCGCCATCGTCCACGCCCTTGCCCGCGTGAAGCTGGCCGCGGCGCGGGTGAATGCGAAGCACGGGCTGGACGCCGGGCTGGCCGAAGCCATCGAGGCTGCCGCCGCCGAAGTGATTTCGGGCACGCTGGACGATCAGTTCCCGCTCGTCATCTGGCAGACCGGATCGGGCACCCAGAGCAACATGAACGTCAACGAGGTGATCGCCGGCCGCGCCAACGAGCTGCTTTCAGGCAAGCGCGGCGGCAAGAGCCCGGTGCACCCCAACGACCACGTCAATCGCGGCCAATCCTCCAACGACAGCTTCCCCACCGCGCTCCATGTGGCGGCGGCGGTCGAAGTGGAACGGGCGCTGCTGCCCGCGCTGGAGCGGCTGACCCAGTCGCTGGACGCCAAGGCCAAGGCCTGGACCGATGTAGTCAAGATTGGCCGCACCCATTTGCAGGACGCGACGCCGCTGACCTTGGGGCAGGAATTTTCCGGCTACGTCCAGCAATTGCGCGATACGCGGGAGCGGCTGGTCCATGCCGAACAGGGCGTGCTGCGGCTGGCGCAGGGCGGCACTGCCGTCGGCACCGGACTCAACGCGCCGGAGGGCTTTGCGGCGGACGTGGCGGCGGATCTCGCCACGCAGACCGGCCTTGCCTTCGTGCCCGCGCCCAACACGTTCGAAGCGCTGGCCAGCAACGATGCGCTGGTGCAGCTTTCCGGCACGCTCTCCACGCTGGCGGTGGCGCTGACCAAGATCGCCAACGACATCCGCCTGCTGGGTTCCGGCCCGCGCTCCGGCCTTGGCGAGCTGGACTTGCCTGCAAACGAGCCCGGCAGCTCGATCATGCCGGGCAAGGTCAACCCCACCCAGTGCGAGATGCTGACGATGGTGGCCGCGCAAGTGATCGGCAACCATCAGGCGGCGACCGTGGGCGGCCTGCAGGGCGCGTTCGAACTCAATGTGTTCAAGCCGCTGATCGGCTCTGCCGTGATCCGCTCGATCAGTCTGCTGGCGATCGGCATGGTCAGCTTTGCCGAGCGCTGCGTGGACGGGATCGAGCCCAACCGCCGCCGGATCGCCGAACTGGTGGAACGATCGCTGATGCTGGTGACCGCGCTGGCGCCCGAGATCGGCTACGACAATGCCGCCAAGATCGCTAAGCATGCCCATGCGGACGGGCTGACCTTGAAGGAGGCCGCGCTCGATCTGGGGCTGGTGGACGAGGCGACGTTCGACCGCGTGGTGCGGCCCGAAAGCATGGTCTGAACCGGAGGGGCGGCGGCCTGCAATCAGGCCGCCCCTTCCCCGTCACAGCTTCATCGAAAGCTCGACATCCTCGGCAAACGGCACCGAGAGATAGCCGCCATCCGCCGCGCGCACGCGGGCGAGGTATTCGGGGCAATAGTCGGCATTGTCGGCCAGCACGAAGGCACCGGGGCGCAGGCGGCTTTCCAACCGGTCCAGCACATCGCCATAGAGCGACTTGGCGCCGTCCAGCAGCACGAGGTCGATGCTGTCCGGCAGACCATCGGCCAGCGTTTCCAGCGCATCCCCCACGCGGATCTCGACGAGGTCGGCCAGACCGGCCTCGGCGAGGTGCGCGCGGGCCTTTTCCACTTTGCCCGGTTCGAACTCGGTGGTGATCAGCAGGCCGCCGCCATTGTCGCGCAGCGCCGCGGCAAGGTGGATGGTGGAAATGCCGAAGGACGTGCCGAACTCCACCACCGTGCGCACATTACCGCTGCGCGCCAGCATGTAGAGCAGGCGGCCGGCTTCGGGCGAGACCGGCAGCGGCACTTCGCGCAGCGTACTGTACATCGTGCGCCATGCGGTCTTGTCCTGCATCAGCGCGGTGGTTTCCTGTTCCGACATGCCTTCGAAAGCGCGCAGCATCTCGGCACGCAGGCGGTCGGACTCCGCGAACAGCCGCGTCAGCAGCGGCGCGACCGGGCTTTGGGTCAATGTGGTCATCGTATTCTCCGTGACGCGTCGTTGCGTCGGAGAGAAAAATATGAGCAATTGATCACGTTTTCTAATCGCATTCCCGAGGGCATCGATGGCCGCCGCCGAAACCCCGCAGATTTCCACGCGAAAGCGCCCGCGCCAGAGCCGTTCGGAGGCCACCGTGAAGGTCATTCTCGAAGCGGCCGCTCAGGTTCTGGCAAGCGAGGGCGCCACCCGCTTCACCACCGCGCGCGTGGCCGAGCGGGCGGGCGTCAGCATCGGTTCGCTCTACCAGTACTTCCCGAACAAGGCGGCGATCCTGTTCCGCCTGCAGAGCGAGGAATGGACCGAGACGCGCGATATGCTGGGCGAAATCCTGTCCGACACCAGCCAGCCCCCGGCCGAACGCGTGCGCCGGCTGGTCCATGCCTTCGTGCGATCCGAATGTGCGGAGGCCGACTTGCGGCAGGCGCTCAGCGACGCGGCCCCGCTCTATCGCGATGCTCCGGAGGCACAGGCCGCGCGGGCCAGCAGTCAGGGGGTGATGCGCCGGTTCTTCGCCGAAGCGCTGCCCGATGCATCGGAGGAGGTGCGCGATCTGGCGGCGCGGCTGATCAAATCGACCATGCGCGAAGTGGCGAAGACCTTCTCCGAAACCCCGCGCAGCGAGGAGGAGATTCTGGCATGGTCCGGCGCGATGGCGGACATGCTCTGCGCCTATCTGGAAAGTCTCGGCGCCCGCGACGGGGGGGTCCGCGAGCGCCGAAGGGGGTAAGTAAGACCGCTCAGCCGCCCGCCTGTTCGGCAGGGCCGCCAATGGCCTTCACATAATCCACCGCCGCGCGCATCCGCTCGGTCTCCACCGCGATGGCGGAGCGCTGGGCGTCGAGCGCGTCGGTCTGCGCGGTCACCACGTCGAGGTAGTCCGAAGCACCGTCGCGATAGCGGGACATGGCGATCTCGCTGGTGCGCTGGGCGGCCTGCGCAGCGTCTTGCTGCGCTCTGCCCTGTGCTTCCAGCTGGCGCATCGCCGCGATCGAGTCTTCCACTTCGCGGAAGGCGCCCAGCACGGTGGTGCGATAGTCAGCCGCCGCCTCGTCATATTCGGCGCGCGAGATCTTCACTTGCGAGCGGCGGGCGCCGCCGTCGAACACCGTCAGCAGGGCCGAGAGTGGACCCAGCGCCCACATCGAGTTCGGCGCGCTGAGCAGGTTGCCGCCAGTGGTCTGCCACCCGCCCGATCCGCCAAGGCCGATCGTCGGGAACCATGCCGCGCGGGCCACGCCGATGCGGGCATTGGCGGCAAAGACGCGGCGCTCGGCCGCGGCAATGTCCGGCCGGCGCTGCAGCAGCGTGGACGGGGTATCCACCGTCAGCACCGGCACGTCGAACGGCGCGACTTGCGGGGCGATGTGGAAGTCCGAAGCGATGGCGCCGGTCAGCGCCGCCAGCTCGTGTTCGGTCTGCGCGCGGTCATTGGCGATGGAGGCCACTTGCGCGCGGGCGTTGGACAGCACCGTGCGCGCACGGTTGACGTCGATGCCCGAGGAGACGCCGCCTTCGTGGCGCGTCTCGGTCAGCTGGTAGGCGCGCTGGAAGGCGTCCACCGAACGGTCCAGCAATTGCGCCTGCGCATCCAGCCCGCGCAGCCGCAGGTAGGCATCCGCCACCGAGGCCTGCAGGCTGAGCCGGGCGGAGGCGAGATCGCCGGCCGAGGCATCCGCATCGGCCTTGCCCGCCTTCACGCTGTTGCGCACGCGGCCCCAGAGGTCCAGCTCGTAGGAGACGCTGCCGCCGACGATGTAGTTGTTGTACGTCGCCGACGATCCCGAGGAGAGCGGACGGCCTGCCGAAACGCGGTTGCGCGAGGCATCGGCGGAAACGCCGATCTGCGGATAGAGCCCTGCCTGATCGAGCCCAACGGCAGCGCGCGCCTGATCGTAACGGGCCAGCGCGGCAGCCAGCGTCGGGCTGGCATCGGCGGCCTTGGCCTCCAGATCGTTCAGCACGGGATCGCCGAACACCGTCCACCAGTCTCCGCGAATCTCGCCATCCTGCGGAGCGGCGGGGGCCCAGCCCTGCATTTCCGCGAACTGCTGCGGCGCGGCGGGCAGGCTGGACTGCGGCGGCGTATACGTGGGCGCCATCGAGCAGCCCGCCAACGCCGTCCCCGCAAGGAGGGACAGCGCGAGGAGCGCCCGCTTAGCCATGCGTCGCGGCTCCCTTCGCGGGCGCAGCAGCATCCGGCGCCTGCACCTGCACGCGGTCGCCCGTGCGCATCGAGTCCGGCGGCGAGTCCACCACGCGGTCGCCCAGATTGACGCCGACCGAGACGATCACCGACTTGCCCTGATCGCGGGCGATGGTGATCGGGCGGACGGTAACCTTGTTGTCCGCGCCCAGCACGGCCACGCTCGGGCCCTTGTCGGTATAGAGGATGGCGCTGCCCGGCAGCGTCACGCCCTTCAGCGTGGCGTCCACGTCGAAGTGGGCCTGTACGAAGGCGCCCGGCTTCAGCGCGCCATCGTTGTTGTCCGCCTGCACTTCAACCAGCACCGCGCCCGATTGCGCATCGACCGCGCCGGCGCTGCGGCTGACGGTGCCCGGGAAGGTGCGGCCCGGATATTCGGGCAGGCTGAGGTCGACATTGACGCCGGCGTTGACCAGCGACGAATAGATCTGCGGCACGCGCACGTAGACGCGCATGCGGTGCACGTCGGAAACCGTGAACAGCGGCTGCGCGGCGGCATTCCCGGCCACCACCAGCGCGCCGATCTGGGCCGAGCGGCTGGTGACGACGCCCGCGAACGGGGCGGAAAGCTGGGTGAAGCCGTGCTGGGCCTGAAGTTCACGCACTTGTGCCAGCGCGGCATTGGCCAGCGCGGTCTTGGCGGCAAGGTCGCCCGCCTTCTCATCCACTTCCTGCTGCGAGACGGCGTCCTTGGCCAGCATCGCGCTCCAGCGCTTGGCGGTGGTGGCGGCAAGGCGCTGGTTGGCGACGGCGGTCTGGTAGTCCGCCTTGGCCTGCGCCAGCTGCTGGTCGATTTCCGGCGCATCCAGAATGGCCAGCGGCTGGCCGGCCTTCACGTGATCGCCGATATCGGCCAGCCACTTGCTGACATAGCCGTTGGTGCGCGCGTTGATCGCGGCGCTGTTCCACGCCTGCGCGGTGCCGGGCAGGGTCAGCCCGCCCTCACCCGCCGCCGTCTTCGGCGCGATTACCGCGACGGTGGGCAGCGCGGCGCCTTCGGACACGGTTTCCAGATCGCGCGTCGCCTGGATGCGGGTGGCGGTGCCGATGCCGACCACGGCCAGCGCGACGATGGCCGCGCCGATGCCCACGCGCTTCAGGGTGCGGGAGCTGGGACCGGTGGGAGTGTCGTTGTCCATGGGGGCCTCGGGAATCTGGTGCATCTGGGGATCAAGCATGGGCGGCCTCCATCGTCGTGGGGGCTTCGTGGTGCTTGCGACGGCTATGGAAGAAAGCAAAGACGGTGGGGACGAAGAACAGCGTGGCGATGGTGGCGCAGATCAGACCGCCGATCACGGCGCGGCCCAGCGGGGCGTTCTGTTCGCCGCCTTCACCAAGGCCCAGCGCCATCGGCGCCATGCCGATGATCATCGCCAGCGCGGTCATCAGCACCGGGCGGAAGCGGACGAGGCCGGCTTCCATCGCCGCCTTCACCGGATCGCCCAGCTCGGCCAGCTTTTCGCGGGCGAAGCTGACGACCAGGATCGAGTTCGCGGTGGCCACGCCCATGCACATGATCGCGCCGGTAAGGGCCGGGACCGAGAGCGTGGTCCCCGTGGCGAACAGCATCCAGACGATGCCGGCAAGGGCCGCAGGCAGCGCGGTGATGATGATGAACGGATCGAGCCAGGACTGGAAGTTCACCACGATCAGCAGATAGATCAGTACGACCGCGCCCAGCAGGCCCCAGCCAAGCCCGGAGAAGGCGGTGTTCATCGTCTGATACTGGCCACGGATGGTGACGCTGGCGCCCTTGGGCACTTCGGCCTTCAGCGAGTTGATCGCGTGCTGCACCTCACCGGCCACGGCGCCAAGGTCACGGCCCTGCGTGGTGGCATAGATGTCGAGAACCGGCGCGATGTTGTAGTGCGAAACGATCGGCGCGGTGCTGGACCGGGTGAGCGTGGCCAGCGCGCCCAGCGGCTGCGGACGGGTGGAGGCGGCGCCGGAAACCGGCAGGTTGGCCAGCTTGCTCATCGAATCGAGCGCATAGTCCGGCGCCTGGGCGACCACCGCGTACTGCACGCCGTTGTCGGGGTTCACGAAGAACACCGGCGCGGTCTGCGAAGTGCCTGCCAGCGAGTTGCCGAGGCTGGTGGTCACGTCCTTTTCGGTAAGGCCGTACTGGCCCACGCGCGAACGGTCCACGTCCACATCGATCTGCGGCGAGTTCTGCGGCTGCTGGATGCGCAAGTCGGCAAGGCCGGGGATGCGGGCCAGCTTGACCATCAGCTTGTGCGCATATTCACGCGCGGCAACCGGGTCCTTGCCGGAAATCTGCACGTCGATCGGCGACGGCGAACCGAAGTTCAGGATCTGGCTGGTGATGTCCGCCGGCAGGAACGCGAACTGCGTACCGGGGAAGCGGCGCGGCAGTTCGCGGCGCAGCTGCGCCACATAGCCGTCGGTCGGCTTGTGGCCTTCCTCTAGCGTGATCAGCATGTCGCCGTCCTGCGGGCCGATGGTGCCGCTGTTGTTGTAGACGGTGTTGATCGAGCTGACCGGCAGGCCGATGTTGTCGGTAACCGACTTCAGTTCGGCAGTCGGGATGATCTTGCGGACTTCCGCGGTGATTTCTTCGAAGTTGCGCGCGGATTCGTCGATACGGGTGCCGACGGGAACGCGCACGTGCATGGCGATCTGGCCGGAGTCCACCGCCGGGAAGAAGTTGCTGCCCAGCAGCGGCAGCAGCCCGAACGAGAGCACGACCACGGCCAGGAACCCGATCATGAACGGCTTGCGGGAGCGCAGCGCGCGGGCGAGCATGCCAAGGTAGCCGTCGCGGATCTTTTCGAACTTCGCTTCGAAGCCGCGCTGGAACCGCACGAAGACGTTGCGCGATTCCGGGCTGCCGGCGTTGTGCGAATTCTCGCCATGCGGGGTGTGCGGCTTCAGCAGGTACATCGCCATGGTCGGCACCAAGGTGCGCGACAGGATGAACGAGGCGATCATCGCGAAGACCACCGAAAGCGCCATCGGCACGAACAGGTAGCCCGCAACGCCCGGCAGGAAGAACATCGGCACGAAGACGATGCAGATGCATAGCAGCGAGACGAAGGCCGGCGTCACGATCTGGGCGGCGCCGTCCAGGATGGACTCCATCACGCCCTTGCCCTGCTCCAGGTGCCAGTTGATGTTCTCGATCGTCACCGTCGCGTCGTCGACCAGGATGCCGACCGCGAGGGCGAGGCCGCCCAGCGTCATCACGTTCATCGTCTGCCCGAACATGGCCAGCGCGGCCACGGCGGCCAGCACGGCGAGCGGGATGGAGACGGCGATGATGACGGTGGAGCGCCAGGAGCCGAGGAACAGCAGGATCATCAGCGAGGTGAGCGCGGCGGCCATCGCGCCTTCGTGGACCACGCCCGAAACGGCGGCCTTCACGAACAGCGACTGGTCGCCCACCGGCAGCACCTTCAGCGTATCCGGCAGGGTGGAGGTGATCTTGGGCAGCGCGTTCTTCACGCCGTCCACCACCGAAAGCGTGGAAGTGGCGCCGTTCTTCAGCACCGTCAGCAGCACCGAGCGGCTGCCCTGCACGTGCACCACGTTCTGCTGCTGGGCGCTACCGTCGCGCACGAAGGCCACATCGCGCATGTAGATCGTTGCGCCGTTGACCACCTTCACCGGCAGATCGTTCAGCGCCTCGATCGAGCCGGGCGTGTTGTTCAGGCGCACGGTGTACTGCGCCGGGCCGATCTTCACGAAGCCGGCCGGGTTGATCTGGTTCTGCGCGGCAATGGCATTGCCGACGTCCTGCGCCGAAAGGCCGCGTGCCTGCAGTGCGTTGGGGTCAAGGTCGACCTGCACCTGGCGCTGCTTGCCGCCCGAGGGATAGGGCATGGCAAGGCCGGGAATGGTGACGAGGCCGGTGCGGATCTGGTTCTGGCCGATATCGAACAGCTGCTGTTCGGACAGGCCCTTGCCGGACAGCGCCAGCTGCAGGATCGGCACGGTCGATGCGGAATAGTTCAGGATCAGCGGCGGGTTCACGCCCGGCGGCATCTGGCGCAGCACCGTCTGCGAGACGGAAGTGACCTGCGCCGTGGCGGTGCGGATGTCGACGCCGGGCTGGAAGTAGATCTTGACGATGCCGGTGCCCTGCAGCGACTGGCTTTCGATATGTTCGATATCGTTGACCGTCGTGGTCAGGATGCGCTCGTAAGGCGTCACCATGCGGTCAGACATGTCCTGCGGAGACAGGCCCGAGTACGTCCAGGCAACCGCGATGACGGGGATCTTGATGTCCGGAAAAATGTCGACCGGGGTGCGGAAGGCGGCGATCAGGCCCCCCAGCGCGATCAGAATGGCCATGACGATAAACGTCAGAGGGCGATGCAACGCGGTCTTGACGATTCCCAGCATCGAATACTCCAGTCGCCGGACGGTCCGCGCAGACATGCACGGCTCACCGGCCAGAACGCCTCACCCCGAGTGATGGTTTTTATGAAGGGCCGGACGCCGGAAAGGCCACGCCATCGGCGCGGCCGGAAACCCGCTTCGACCCATCCCGTTTTTTCGAGAATCAGGCGACTATCAGCTTGGGCCGCAGGGAAATAGATACTTAGTTTTGATTGCTGTCATGAAGCCCGTTCATGACTAGCGCGTCACAAACTGTGGCTGGGAGCCATTTGTGACGGAAAATCCGCAGTATACTGCGGATCACACGCGTTCGAGCAGAACCGCCAAGCCTTGTCCCACGCCGATGCACATGAAGGCAAGGGCGTAGCGGCCATCCGTTCGGCTGAGCTGTTCGACCGCGCTCATCGCGATTCTGGCGCCCGACATGCCCAAAGGATGACCCAGGGCGATGGCCCCGCCGTTCGGATTGACGCGCGAGTCGGTGAAGGGATCGACGCCCAGATCGCGCAAGGTGGCGATGGCCTGGCTGGCGAAAGCCTCGTTCAGTTCGATCACGTCGATCCGGTCCATCGAAAGCCCGGATTTCCGCAGAACCTTGCGGGCGGCCTCGATCGGCCCTGCCCCCATGACGCGCGGCGCGATGCCCGATGCGGCCATGCCGATCACGCGGGCGCGCGGGGTCAGCCCGTGGCGCTTCGCCGCCTGCTCGCTGGCGACCAGCATCGCCGCCGCACCGTCGTTGAGGCCGGAAGCATTGCCCGCCGTCACCGTGCCCTCCGGAGAGACCACCGGCTTCAGCTTGGCCAGCGCTTCAAGGCTGGTGGCGCGGGGGTGTTCGTCGCGGTCGAAGACCAGCGCCTCGCCCTTTCTTTGCGGAACGGTGACGGGCACGATCTCCGCCGCGAGACGGCCGTTCCCTTGCGCGATCGCGGCCTTTTCCTGGCTGGCGAGAGCGAAACGATCCTGATCCTCTCGGCTGACCTGCCATTGCTGCGCCACATTCTCGCCCGTCTGCGGCATCGTATCGACGCCGTAAGCGGCCTTCATCGCCGGATTTATGAACCGCCAGCCCAGCGTCGTGTCCTCGATCTTCTGATCGCGGCCGAAGGCGCTGCCCGCCTTGCCCAGCACATAAGGCGCGCGGGTCATCGATTCGACGCCGCCGGCTATCATCAGGTCGGCATCGCCGCTGCGGATCGCCTGCGCCGCCATGCCCAGCGCGTTGAGGCCGGAGGAACACAGGCGGTTGACCGTCACCCCCGGCACCGTTTCCGGCAGGCCCGCCAACAGCACTGCCATGCGCGCCACGTTGCGGTTGTCCTCCCCCGCCTGATTGGCGCAGCCCAGGATCACATCGTCTACGGCACCCCAGTCCACGCCCGGGTTCCGCGCCATAAGCGCGCGCAGCGGGATGGCGGCAAGGTCATCGGCACGGACCGCGGAGAGCGAGCCGTTCAGCTTGCCGATGGGGGTGCGGATGGCGTCGCAGACGAATGCTTCGAACATGGGAGAGATCAGCCTTCGAGAAACGGAATGAGCGCCGCAGCCAGCGCCTCGGGCGCTTCCAGCGGCGCAAGGTGCGCGGCCAAAAGCGCGGCGTGGCTGGAGCCGGGAATGCGCGCCAGCAGATGCTCGCCGTGACCTTCGAGCGGCGTGGAAGTGTCGCGCGTGCCGGTGACGACCAAGGTGCGTGCGGCGATCCCGCCGATCCGCTCCGCAAGGTCCATGTCGCGGATCGCGGCGCCGCAGCCGGCATAGCCTTGCGGGTCCATGGTGACGAGCTGGCGGCGCACCGTCTCGTAAAGCGCGGGGTTCTCCTCGCGCAGCTCGTCGGAGAGGAAGCGGCCCATCGCCAGATCGGCAATGGCCGCCATGCCGGAGCCCCGGACTTTGGCAATGCGGTCGTTCCACGAGGCCGCGTCCATCGTCGCCGAGGTGCAGACCAGCACCAGCTTTTCCACCTGCTGCGGACGGGCCAGCGCCAGTTCCATGCCGATCATGCCGCCCAGCGACACGCCTGCGAGCGCGAACCGATCGATCCCGGCATCGTGCGCCACCGCCAGAACATCGCGCGCCAGCAGTTGCATCGAGAAGTCGCCGGGCTCAGCCGTTGAAGCGCCGTGGCCGCGCGTGTCGATGCGCAGCAGCCGGAAGCGCGCGCGCAGCAGCGGCAGCACCGGGTCCCACAAGTCCATGTCGGTGCCGATGGAGTTGAGCAGCACCAGCGGACGGGCGCCCTCACGCCCCTCCAGCTTCCAGTAGAGCCGCGCACCGGGAACGCTGGTGAACATCAGAGGGCCTCTTCCAGCGCGGAAACGAATGGGGCGCCGGTCTTGGTGGTGACTTCCTCAAGGCTCACGCCGGGGGCGAGTTCGACCAGCGTCAGTCCGCCCGCCTTGCGGTCGATGGCGAAGACGGCCAGATCGCTGACGATCATGTCCACCACCCGCTTGCCGGTCAGCGGCAGGGTGCAGGCGGGCAGGATCTTGGGATCGCCGTGCTTGGAGACGTGATCCATCACCACGATCACCTTCTTCACGCCGGCGACAAGGTCCATCGCCCCGCCCATGCCCTTCACCATCTTGCCCGGGATCGTCCAGTTGGCGAGGTCGCCATCGGCCGAAACTTCCATCGCGCCCAGCACCGCCATGTCGATATGGCCGCCGCGGATCATCGCGAAGCTGTCTGCGCTGGAAAAGAAGCTGCTGGTGGGCAGCGCGGTGATCGTCTGCTTGCCGGCGTTGATGAGGTCGGGATCGACATCCTCGTCATACGGAAACGGGCCGATGCCCAGCATGCCGTTCTCGCTCTGCAGCGTGACCTTGATGCCGGCCGGCACATGGTTCGCCACCAGCGTGGGGATGCCGATGCCGAGGTTCACATAGTACCCGTCGCGCAGTTCCTTTGCGGCGCGGGCGGCCATTTCATCGCGGGTCCAGCTCATCAGACGGCCTCCCTTTCGCGCACCGTGCGCTTCTCGATGCGCTTCTCGTTGATGGTGGAGAGCACCACGCGGTCGACATAGATGCCGGGGGTGTGGATGCAGTCCGGATCGAACGTGCCGGCGGGCACGACCTCTTCCACTTCGGCAACGGTGACTTTGCCGGCGGTGGCCATGTTCGGGTTGAAGTTGCGCGCGGTCTTGCGGAACATCAGGTTGCCCTCCTCGTCCGCGCGCCAGGCCTTGATGATCGACAGGTCCGCGCGCAGCCAGGTTTCGCGCACGTATTCCTCGCCCTCGAACACCTCCACCGGCTTGCCTTCGGCGACCACGGTGCCGACGCCGGTCTTGGTGTAGAACGCCGGAATGCCCGCCCCGCCAGCGCGAATGCGCTCGGCCAGCGTGCCCTGCGGGTTCAGTTCCAGTTCGAGTTCGCCCGAGAGGTACTGGCTCTCGAACAGCTTGTTCTCGCCGACGTAGGAGGAGATCATCTTACGCACCTGCCGGCTTTCCAGCAGCATCCACAGGCCGAACCCGTCCGCGCCGGCATTGTTGGAAATGACCGTCAGGTCCTTCACGCCCGCTGCGCGGATTTCGGGGATCAGGCTCTCGGGATTGCCCGAGAGCCCGAACCCGCCCGACATGATCGTCATGCCGTCGAACAGCAGTCCTTCCAGTGCGACCCGGGGGCTGTCGTAAATCTTGGACATCGTGTGTCTCCGTCTTAACCGAGATCGCCGCCCGCGACGGGCAACACGGTGCCGGTCACGTAGCTGGCCTCGTCCGAGGCAAGGAACAGGATCGGGGCGATCTGCTCCTCAAGGGTTCCGTAGCGCTTCAGGAAGGCGGAGGAGGTCACCTGCTCCACCGCTTCCGCCATCCAAGCCTGTTCCTGCGCATTGTCGCCTTCGGCGTTGCGGGCGACACGGCGGGGGGGAGCGCTCGTGCCGCCCGGCGCCGTCGCGACGACACGAATGCCCGCTTCGGCGTATTCCATCGCAAGGCTCTGCGTGAGGCCGTTGATCCCGCCCTTGGCCGCCGAATAGGGCACCCGGCGAATGCCGCGCGTGGCGTTGGAGGACAGGTTGACGATGGTGCCCGCCCCCTGCCCCAGCATGGTCGGCAGCACCGCATGGCAGCAGTAGAGCGTGGGCATCAGCGAGCGGCAGATTTCCGCATTGATCTGCGCGGGCTCGAACTCGGCATAGGGCCGCATCCGGATCGCGCCGCCGACATTGTTGATCAGGATGTCGATCCGCCCGAACGCCTCTACCGCCTTGGCCATCGCCATGGCCGCGCCTTCATACGTCTCAAGGTCGCAGCAGACGGAGACTGCTTTGCCGCCCGCCGCCACGATGGCCTGTTCCACCTCGGTCACGAATTCGGCGCGGTCCACCAGCACCACGCTGGCCCCTTCGGCAGCGGCGCGACTGGCGACGCCGGCGCCGATGCCCTGCGCCGCGCCGGTCACAACCATGACCTTGCCTGCGAAACGTCCTGCGAAGATCATGGCCGGGCCTCCGCGTCCTTCGTCATTGCGAGCGTAGCGAAGCAATCCAGGGGCGGCTCTGCGCGGCTCTGGCCCACGCCGCTCTGGATTGCCGCGTCGGCTTCGCCTCCTCGCAATGACGAGGGTTGGGGGTCGCCTGCGTCAACGGACATGCCCGCCCCCATCACACGTGGTAGATGTCGATGACCTGATGAATGTAGTCGTCCTTCAGGACGATCTTCTTCTTCAGGATCAAGGGCGCATCGCCAGAGGTATCCAGCGTCAGGAACGTGGTTCCGAAGAACTGCTGCGTCTGCTGGTAACGGTGGCTCATCGTGTGCCAGTTGTAGCGCAAGTCCACCTGCCCCTCGCGGCTGTCCAGCACTTCGACATTGGCGATGAAGTGTGCCGAGCGCGGTTCCGGCGTCGAGGCGGAGGAGCGTTCGGTGTTCAGGCGGTAGACGCGGTCTTCCAGCCCTTTGCGGTTGGCGTAGTAGATCAGCGAGATTTCGGTCTGCGGGTCGGTGCAGAGTTCATCGTCGTCGGTCCACGCGGGCATCCAGTATTCGGCGCTTTCGGCATAGCATTCCAGCCATTCGTCGAACCGGCGATCGTCCAGCAGCCGCGCCTCGCGGTAGAGGAAGGCGCAAATCTCGCGGTAGGACAGCGTTTCACGGGTTATGTCGAGCGCGCTCATTCCGCCGCCTCCATCATCGGCGGCTGATTGGCCGCGTCCTTCGCCAGACCGTCCAGCATGATCTGCGCCCAGAACTCATGCTGGCGCACAAAGAGGCCCTCGTCCTCGCTACGCTCGCTGGAGAGCAGCGGGTTCATGCCCATCGCGGCGGCATTGGCGTCCGGCCCATGGATCCAGCGCTTGGCCCCGCGGCTGAGGTCGTTCCACAGCTCGCCCGCGCCTTCGTAGGCCTTCTGGCAGCTGCGGAATTCCTCCAGATCGTCAGGCGTGCCCATGCCGGTGACGTTGAAGAAATCCTCGTACTGACGGATGCGGTGGGCGCGGTCCTCGGCGCTCTCGCCCTTGGGGGCGTAGCAGTAGATCGTCACTTCGGTGGTGTGCACGTCGATCGGGCGGACGACGCGGATCTGCGTGGAGAACTGGTCCATCAGGAACACGTTGGGATAGAGCGCCAGATTGCGCGTCTGCTCGATGATGAACTTGGCCTTGTCCTCACCCAGCCGCGCGTCCAGTTCCGGCTTGTGGTTCCAGATCGGCCGCACTTCGGGATTGATGACCTGCGTCCAGAGCAGGATGTGGCCATGTTCAAAGCCATAGACACCGCTGGCGGGCGCCTTGGACCAGCCGTTGGCGTCCACCGCCTTGGTGCCGCCCTCTGCGCGGCGGCCCATGGTGGACTGGTAGTTTTCGTGAACGGAGCTGACGTGATAGCCGTCGCAGCCGTTCTCCATCTGCATCTTCCAGTTGCCGTCGAAGGTGTAGGTGGAATTGCCGGTCAGCACTTCCAGCCCCTCTGGCGCCTGATCGACCATCTGGTCGATGATGACCTTGGCCTCGCCCAGATGCTGTTCCAGCGGCAGCACGTCATGGTTCAGCGATCCGAACACGAAGCCGCGATAGCTCTCGACGCGCAGGCGCGTGAGGTCGTGAGAGCCTTCGTGGTCGAAGCTTTCCGGATAGGCGCCGGTGCTGGCATCCTTGGCGCGCAGCAGCTTGCCGTCGGGCTTGAAGCTCCAGCCATGGAACGGGCAGACGAACAGCGGCTGGTTGCCCCGCTTGCGGCGGCACAGCTTGGCGCCGCGATGCGCGCAGGCATTGACCACGCCGTTGATCGCGCCGTCCTTGGCACGGGTCAGGATCACGGGCGTGCGCCCGATGAACGTCGTGAAGTAATCGTTCTTGCTGGGAAGCTGGCTTTCGTGCGCCAGATAGACCCAGTTGCTTTCGAAGATGTACTTCATTTCCAGTTCGAACAGCGCCGGATCGGTGAAGACGTCCCGGCGGCAGCGGAACTCTCCGGTTTCGACGTCATCGACCACGGCGGTCGAGACCCGGTGCATGAGGCGTTCGTACATGATCCTGTCTCCCGAATTCTTGTGTGGTCAGGCCGTTTCGGTCTGCTTCTGCGGTTCGGCCTCGGCCCGGGCGCGGGACGAGAAGTGCTCGTCGTCCGCATCGGCGGCGCGCTGCATCTGGAAGTCGAACTGGATGTAGGCGCTGTCGCCCTGGCGGCTGGGCACCGGCAGCAGACCCTCGCGGGTGCCGAAGGCGAAATCGTCGGCCGCGAAGGGATCGTCGCCGAAGTTGATCTGCGTGGTCAGCGTGCGATAGCCCGGCGCTTCGATGAAGAAGTGGACGTGGGCGGGGCGATTGCCGTGGCGGCCCAGCGCCTGCATCAGCTGGTCGGTCGATCCGCCCGGCGGCACCGAATAGCCGCTCGGCTGCTTGGAATGGAACGCATAGCGCCCGTCCTTGCCCAGCTTGATGCGGCGGCGGTTGTTGAACGGGGTCTGTTCGCCGGTCGGGTCGAAGTGCGAATACCAGCCCTTCGAATTGGCATGCCAGACGTGGACCACGGCGTTCTCCACCGCTTCGCCATCCGGGCCGGTGACACTGCCGGTCATGTGCAGGACCGTGGTGCCTTCGTCCTCGTCGACGGAAAGGTTCACATTGCCTTCCACCAGCGGCGCGCCGGCAACGTAGAGCGGCCCTTCGATGGTGCGCGGGGTGCCGCCGGAGAGGCCCGCTTCGGCATCCTTGGCATCCATGTAGAGGTCCAGGAAGTGTTCGAGGCCGGTGCCCGGCACGATCAGGCCGATCTCGCCCGCGCTGTCCGAAAGGTACTTCATGGCGAGCCAGAACTCGCTTTCGGAAATGTCGTGGCGGACGATCAGCTCCATCACCGATTCAGTGAGGTCACGCATGATCGCCTTGAGGCGCGGGCTGCCGCCGCTCTCGTTCACGCCGGCGGCGCGGTCGAGCAGCTGCTGGATTTCCGGGGTCTTTACGAAGCTGACGTCCATTTTATTCTCTCCCAAGGACTTGAGTTAGCTGGCGTCGGCGATCACCGATCGTCGTCATGGATGGAGGATGGGTGCCGGGCGAGCGGCGTGACCTTCATGGTCATGAAGGGGTAGAGCGGCAGGGCCATGAGCGTGTCATGCAGCGCCGCATTGCTCTCGACATCGAAGATCGAGACGTTGGAATAGAGCCCGACCTTGCGCCAGATGTGGCGCCACACGCCGGCGGTCTGGAGCTTCTGGAAGTACGCCTTTTCGGCGGCCTTGATCTTCGCGGCCTCATCGGCATCGAAGTCCAGCGGGATGTTTACGTCCATTTCGACCATGAACAGCATGGTTCAGGCTCCTGTCTTTACGGCGTGGAGGCGCGGGCCTGAACGGTCGCGCCGGAAGAAGGCGATCTTGTCGGGATCGAGCGCGATGCCGAGGCCGGGGCCAGTCGGCACCTTCAGCGCAAAGTCGCCGTAGCCGAGCGGCTGCGTGAGGATTTGCTCGGTCTGCAGCAGCGGGCCGAACAGTTCGGTGCCCCAGGCAAGGTCGGGAACGGTGGCGAAGACATGGGCCGAAGCCGCCGTGCCCACGCCGCCTTCCAGCATCGTGCCGCCATAGAGGCCGATGCCCGCGGCGGTGCCGATGGCGGCCACTTCGGCAGTGGCGAAAAGCCCGCCGGACTGCGCGATCTTCAGCGCGAAGACGCCCGCCGCACCGGCAGCGGCAATCCGCAGCGCCGTGCGCGGGCCGTGCAGCGCCTCGTCCGCCATCAGCGGCACCGCCTGCGTGGTGGCAAGGCGGGTCATCGCCGCAATATCATCCCCGGCGATGGGCTGTTCCACCAGATCGCAGCCGACATCCTGCAGCATCGCCATGCCCAGCTTGGCCTGCGCCTCGCTCCAGTTCTGGTTCACGTCCACGCGCACGCTGGCGCGGTCCCCCAGCGCCTTGCAGATTGCGCCGACATGGGCGACGTCCGCCCGCAGGTCGCGCTTGCCGATCTTCAGTTTGAAGATGCGGTGGCGGCGCAGGGACAGCATTTCCTCGCCCTCGGCAATGTCGCGCGCGGTGTCGCCGCTGGCGAGGGTCCAGGCCACCGGCATCTCGTCCCGCACGCGGCCGCCGCCGATGAGGTCAGAGACCGGCACGCCCAGCCGCTTGCCCGCCATGTCCAGCAGCGCCGTTTCCACCGCGCACTTGGCAAAGTGGTTGCCGCGCACGCACTTGGCCACCTTCGCCATCGTCGCGCCGACATGGGCGATGTCGCAGGTCTTCAGGACCGGGACGATATAAGTGTCGATGGCGGACTTGATGCTTTCCGGGCTTTCCTCGCCATAGCTGAGGCCGCCGATCGTGGTGCCCTCGCCAATGCCCTCCACGCCGTCGCTGTCCGTCAGGCGGACGATCACCATCGCCTGCGAATGCATCGTGGCCATGGCCAGCACATGCGGGCGGATCGTCGGTACATCGACGATTAAGGTATCAGCGCGATCGAGCGCAGTCATTGCAGAACCTCTCCGGTATGCTTAGGGTTTCGGCAACAAATTAGGGATGAGGCCGAGTCGCATCAAAGACCGATGTGGTTGCGCTTCGATACCTGACAGGTATTTCGATCATGGACCTTCGCCTGCTGAGGTACTTCGTCGCGGTTGCCGACGAAGGCAATTTCAACCGGGCCGCAGAGCGGCTCCACATCGCCCAGCCGCCCTTGAGCCGCGCCATCCAGCAGCTTGAGGCGCAAGTGGGCGCGCCGCTGCTCGACCGGGCGCAGCGCCCGCTGAAGCTGACGCCCGTGGGCCAGCTGGTCCACGATCAGGCGCTGCAGATGCTGGCGCGGATGGAGGACATGGAATCGATGGTGAAGGCCGCCGTCGGCAGCGAGCGGCGGCGCTTCGTGGTCGGCTTCGTCTCCTCCACGATCTATGCCCGCCTGCCCGAACTGATCCGCGAATTCCGCAAGGAGGCGCAGGACGTGGAGCTGGTGCTGGTGGAAAGCACCACGCTGGACCAGATCGCCGCGCTGAAGGAAGGCCGCATCGATGTCGGCTTCGGCCGCATCCGCTTCGATGATCCCTCCGTCCGCCGCACGGTGCTGCGGCATGAGAAGCTTGTCGCCGCCTTTCCCTTCACCCACCGGCTGGCGCAGGGCGACGGGCCGGTTTCGTTGCACGACATCGCTGATGAGACGCTGATCATCTACCCACGCTCCCCCCGGCCCAGCTATGCCGATCAGGTGCTGTCGCTGCTGCGCGACCATTCGATCGAGCCGCGCGTGGTGCATGAGGCGCGCGAATTGCAGATCGCCATCGGCCTGGTCGCGGCCGAGGAAGGCGTGGCCATCGTCCCCGAATCGGTCCACCGTGCGCGCAGCCACGATGTCGCCTATCGCGAACTGGCGGAGCCGGTGACGTCCCCGATCATCATGAGCCACCGTGCCGGCGACCATTCGGCCGAACTCCAGCGGATGATCGCCGTGATCGCCCGCAAGTACCGCGAGTGGGGCTATGACGTGCCGCCGGCGCTCGTAGCCACGATGTGATCACCCTCAAGCAAGAATATTCCACCCCAGACATTGACGGAGAGATGAAATTGCCCGAACGGAACGCCTCATGAGCAAGTCCGACGTCGTCATCGTAGGAGCCGGCCACGGCGGTGCGCAGTGCGCCATCGCCCTGCGCCAGAACGGTTTCACCGGAACCATCACCGTGATCGGCCGCGAGCCGGAATATCCTTACGAGCGTCCGCCGCTCTCCAAGGAATATTTCGCGCGCGAAAAGACCTTCGATCGCCTCTACATCCGCCCGCCGACGTTCTGGGCGGAGAAGGACGTGACCTTCAAGCTCGGCACCGAAGTGACCGCGGTCGATCCCTCGGCCCATGAACTGACGCTCTCCAATGGCGAGAAGCACGAATACGGCAAGCTGGTCTGGGCGACCGGCGGCGATCCGCGCCGCCTCAATTGCTCCGGCGCCGAACTGGCGGGCGTCCACGCCGTGCGCACCCGCGAGGATTGCGACACGCTGATGGCCGAAGTCGATGCCGGCACGAAGAACATCGTCGTGATCGGCGGCGGTTACATCGGGCTGGAAGCGGCGGCGGTGCTGTCGAAGATGAAGCTCAACGTCACCCTGCTGGAAGCGCTTCCGCGCGTGCTGGCCCGCGTGGCGGGTGAGGAACTCTCCGAATTCTACCAGAACGAACACCGCGAACACGGCGTCGATCTGCGCACCGGCGTTGCGGTGGAATGCCTTGAGGGCGACGGCCACCGCGTGACCGGCGTGAAGCTGGCGGATGGCGAAGTGGTCCCGGCCGAAGCCGTGATCGTCGGCATCGGCATCGTTCCCGCCGTCGGCCCGCTGATCCTGGCCGGGGCGGCGGGCGCGAACGGCGTGGACGTGGACGAATACTGCCGCACCTCGCTTCCCGACGTCTATGCCATCGGCGACTGCGCCTCCTTCGCCTGCGACTTCGCCGGCGGCAATGTGATGCGCGTGGAATCGGTACAGAACGCCAACGACATGGCGACCTGTGTTGCCAAGGCGATCTGCGGCGACGAAAAGCCCTACAAGGCGTTCCCGTGGTTCTGGTCCAACCAGTATGACCTGCGCCTGCAGACCGCCGGCATCAACGTGGGCTTCGACCAGACGGTGATCCGTGGCGACACCGCCGCCCGGTCGTTCTCGGTGGTCTATCTGAAGCAGGGCAAGGTCGTCGCGCTGGACTGCGTGAACATGGTCAAAGACTATGTTCAGGGCCGCAAGCTGGTGGAAGCCGGCGCTTCGCCCGATGTCGAGGCGTTGGCCGATGCAAGCACGCCGCTGAAGGAACTGGTCTGATCGAGGGCGAAAACGGCGGGGCTGCGATGCATCCGCCGTTTTCGCCTTTCCGCGCGCCACTGCCGATTCGCGGCGGATATGGCCCGCGCCCTTGCCCGGCACCGGGCAACATCCCGAAATTCCAAAAAAAGGCCCGGAAGAGCTGGTCTTCCGGGCCAAGTAATGTGGCTGCTCCTTTCAGAGCCGCCTTCGGGTCGCGATGTCTTACTAGCGGAGGCAAAATCCAAACCGCGTGACCGAAATCACGCTGCGAAGGGAATCACAGGCTTCCGCCTTCCGGGCAAAATCGGTTAAGCGCGATGGAATGGGTTCGGCCGCGAGGCCGCACGACAGGGGCAGCGTTTTTGGATTCCGACGAGAAAATCGAGATCATCGGCACGATCTTCCGGTGCGACCGCCCCGCGGCCGAGAAGCTCGCGCGTCTGCTTGCCCCCCAGAAAGTCGCTGCCAAGGAGATTCTGGCGCGGCAGGGCGAGGAATCGCACCACTGCTGGCTGGTGATCGAAGGCGGGATGCGGATAGAGGCTTTCGGGCTGGAGGGTCAGCGCCAGCAACTGGCGCAGTACGGCCCCGGCGAATTCTTCGGCGCCTACCCCTCCCCCACCATCCACCGCGCCGAAATCGCCTGCCTGATGGACACCACCCTGCTGCGCGCCGATGCCGCGCGGGTGGCCGATCTGGTGGCGGAGGACGCGCAAGTCGGCGCCGGCATGGCCCGGCTGCTGGCCCGCCAGCTCGACCGCGCGCTGGACCGGATGATGGCGCGCACCACCTATTCGGCAGCGGGCCGCGTCTATGCCGAACTGCTCTCCCTGGCCGGCAGTGCGGAGCGGATCGCGCCGCCGCCGAAGGTGACGATGCTGGCGCTTTCGGCCAATACGACGCGCGAAACCGCCTCCCGCGCGATCGCCGCGCTGATCCGGCGCGGCATCATCAGCCGCGACGACCGCGAACTGGTGATCCACTCGCCGCGCATGTTGATGGAACTGGTCTGCTGAACGGGGCTTGGCGCTAAGAGTCCGTTTGAAAAATGCCCGCAGGGGCATTTTTGAGGCGGCAAAATTCGCGTACCGCGAATTTTCAAACGGTCTCTCAGCCGTCAGCCCTGCGAATCCTGACAGAACAGCCCGATCGGGAAATCGCCGAGCGGGGTGACGACTTCACCCGCCGTTTCGAACCGATAGCGCGGCGCCAGCAGTTCCAGCACCGCGATCTGCGGCCAGTGCGCGCAGACGCTGCCCTCGTTGGCCGAACGGGCGAGCACGATCGCCGGATCGGCAATCTCGACAAGGCCCTTCTCGGAGCAGACCGGGCGGTAATCGAGGCCCAGCCGGCTTTCCGGCGCCGCGCGCAGGATCGCGGCGGCCTGATCCATCGCGGCAACCGGATCATCGAACTGCAGCAGCGAAAAGCCCTCGAACGTGGTCTGCCGGGTCACGAACGTCAGATCGCAGACCTTGGGCACCGTGCCGGCAATCGCCAGCACCGCGCGGTTCACCGCCGGATCGAAATCGGCGCCGCGCGCGGGCAGCGATTCGTCCAGCACCAGTTCGTGCAGCATCCGCCCCTGCCGCCGCCATTCGACTTCAGGCGGCGAAAGTTCGTCGAACGCGCGGCCCACGTGGAAGGCCAGCGCCTCGGTAGCCAGCACCCGCGCGCGGCGGATCGCCAGGCCCATCGCCACTTGCGCGGCCAGATGCACCGCCGCGCCGGAAAGCCGGCCCGGCCCTTCCAGAATGTCGATCACTTCGGCGGCATCGAGCAGGCGGTCGAAGCGCTCGCCCCAATCCTCGCCGAAATGCGCGACCGAAATCTCGCGGAACGCCTCGACATGGGTGGGCAGCACCACATGGAGCTGCGCGCCTGCGGCAATCGCCATTTCGGCGATGAGAATATCCGATCCCGCCGCCAGCGCGCCGAACACTACGCCCGGCTTCACGCGATCGAGCATGGAGCCGATCTCCTGCCGCACACGATCGGCATCCTCCGGCAAACCGATGATGCCGCTGAAATAGAGGCTGGCCGGCGGGCGCAAGTGATCGAACACGCCGAACGGAGCCCCGGTCCATTCGAGGATCTGCTGGAACTGGCGCAAGGTGGCGGCCTGGTCTTCCCAGGCGTCCGGCGCGGCTTTCACCGCCTCTTCCAAAGCCAATCGCGCAGCGCGGGCATCGCCCAGCAGCAGCTTGGCCTCCGCCGCGGTGGCGCCCAGCCAGTAGCGAGTCTCGGGCTCGTAATCGCCGCTTTCCAGCAGGTCCAGCACCTGCCGGGCTAATGTCTGCGCCTCATCCGGCTTGCCATTGAGCAAGGCGATGGTCGCCGCATTGATCAGCGGATAAGTGGCGCGCCGCCCGCCGGCGGCGCGCATGTAGGCGTCCTGCGCCTGATCGAGCAGTTCGCTGCGATCAGGCCCAAGACTGCGCAAGCCGCGATCCTTCAGCAGCCTTCCCTTGAGGCTCAGCGCCTCGCTATCCCGCGATTCGAGCAGGCCCGCGCCTTCGAACAGGCGCCATGCACGCAGCACGTCGCCCGATCGTGCGATCTGCCGAATACGGACAAGAAGAGGAAGGATCACGGAAGCGCCGCCTTGCAGGAGTTATTCGCGGTCAGGCATGGGGCGGCGGGTTCTTGATATCGGGATCGATGGTCAATCCGATCCACCGATCGGTATGATCCGCCGCCTTCTGGTGCAGGTCAATGTTAATGTTGAAACGATGGCAGGTGTTGTACTTACCGCCCTTGTTGGCACGTGCCTTGAACCGCACCGTCTTGTAGCGTTCAGTCGTCGTGTCGTAGTCAAAATATTCGAGGCTGCCGTAGAACGAGGCGAGCGATTCCTTCATCGTGATCCCCTCGAATTCCTTCGAGAACCAGATCTGATCCCCCTCAAGCTTGATGCAGACGTTCGTGTCGCGCTTGATGGGGATATAATCCTGCGAGTATTCGAGAGATATTTTCCCGCATTCGGTGCCGGTGAACTTGACGGTGAAAACCACCTCGTCCTTCGCCGCCCAGGTGCTGTCCACGCCTTCGAAATCGATCCACGGCGCCAGGCCGTATTCGGTATAGTTCACTGTCGACATGATGCTTCCCCTTTGCACTCAGTTGAACGGTTGATCGAACTTACGCCGCCAAATACGCCAATCGTTATTCTCGGGGTCGGATGCGATCAACCGGTCTACATCCGCCCGGGCCTCGTCGCTCATCGCTTCCGCTTCGTGCTGTTCGCCCATCGCGTGCAGCAGCTGCGAGGTGGAATAGCGGACGAGCATCCAGTCCTCCAGGAAACTGGCGTTCTTCGGATCTTCGCGCAGCAGGTTGCGGACGATGTCCGCCTGCTTCTTGCGCTGGTCCAGCGCCTGGCGGTTATGCCCGCCCACACGCAACGCGTCCGCCAGCCAGCCGTGGCGATTGGCGATATCTTGCTGCACGCCGGCATCACCGGGCGCCATGCGGCCCACCTGCTCCATCGTCGCCAATGCCTTGCCGCATTCCGAGACGCTGTCCTGCGCGCGTTTGCGCGTCACCGCGACCGAGCAGATGTTACCCTGTGCATAGCCGAGTTCGCGCAAGTAGCTGCGATCGTCGGGCCGCAGTTTCACCAGTCGGCGGGCAAGATCGCGATAGGCCGTAAAATGCGCCAGCGCGGCATCGTAGCGATAGGCGATGAAGTCCACGTAGCCGAGCCAGTATTCGCTCTGCGCATGGGCATAGACGCGCGAAGGATCGGTAGGTTCGGCGTCCATCAACGCCCCGGTCACACGGTGCGCCTCGCGGAACTTGGCCAGCGCCCCGGCCGCGTCGCCGCGCTTCTGATCGTCCTCGCCCATGGCATGAAGAATGCGGGCGCGCCGGTCGAGCGAATCGGCCGGCAGATCCTTCAGGTTCGGCTGGTCGGCATAATAGGCCAGCGCCCGCTGGTTCACGGTCTGGAGCACATCGAGTCGGCCGACGCCTTCGAGCTTTTGCCGCAGGTCCGTCAGCATGAATTCGATCAGTCCTTCTGCCTGCTGCCTCTGGCGTTGCGCTTCCATCTGCGCGCGCACCGCGAAGATCAGCATCAGCGCCATCGATAGCGTCAGCAGCACGGTCAGGAGCGTGATGGCAATCACGCGGCGCAACTGGCGCTGCGCATCGCGCTGGATGATCTGGTCCAGCGCCACGCCGGTAAGCCCGGCCACGATCTTCAGCCGTGCCAGTTTCGGCCCGTCCGCCATGGCGCGGAAATCGGCGGCGATCGGTTCGTGCACCACGCCGTTGGCATCGGGCTGGAGCAGCGCTTGCGGGAAGCTGTCCGCCGGCTCCCCCTCCACCAGCGCGGCAATCACCGGCCGGTCGGGGTAGAGGCTGCGGAACAGCGCGATTTCCGCATCGACCCAGCGCGAAGCGCGCGCCGCCGGGGAGCACAGCACCAGCAAGGCCTCGGATTGCGAAAGCGCGGTGCGCACTTCGTGATCCAGGCTGCTGGCCGCCGCCAATTCGGCGCGATCGCGGAAGATCGGCGTCAGCCGCTTGGGCACCGTCCCGCGCGACGAGGTCTTGCCGACGAGGCGCGCGGGAATGCGATAGGATTCCAGCCAGCGGTGCAGTTTGCCGGCAAAGCGTTCGTTGGCGTGGCTATAGCTCAGGAAGGCCCGATAGCTGCGCGCGTCCGCCGCTGTAACGATGCCCTCGTTAACCATTGCCTTGCGCCTGCGCCCCTGCAGATTGCCCCTCCGGGCCCGTCCGGAGTCGCGAATCCCCTATCAGATGCATTCGTCTGCGCAAATAACCGTTGCGTGTCCGCAAGGTAGCGGTCCGCATGGGCTGGCCAACCTCTAGCGGCTGCCAGCCCATGCGGACCCGATGGCCGTCAGTCCGGCTTCACGCCGTGCCGGCCGAGGAAGGCGAAGATCGTCTCCCACACGTGGCGCGCGGTGCTGCCGCGCACGGCCGAATGCGTCTGCCCCGGATAGAGCATCATTTCGAACGGGGTGGAGGCCGTCTGCATCTTGGCAATCAGCGCGGTGCTGTTTTCGAACACCACGTTGTCGTCCGCCATGCCGTGGATCAACAGCAGCGGATCGGCGATCTTCGGCGCATTGTCCACCGCGTCCGCCGCGCGGTAAACCTCGGGCTGCTTGCGCGGATCACCCAGGTAACGCTCGGTATAGCTGGTGTCGTAGAGTTCCCACTTCGTCACCGGCGCGCCGGAAATGCCCGCGGCGTAGAGGCCGGGATCGGTCTCCAGCATCTTCAGCGTCATGTAGCCGCCGTAGGACCAGCCATAAGTCGCGATCTTGGCCGGATCGACGAAGGGCAGCGACTTCAGGTACTTCGCGCCCGCGCGCTGGTCGGCCACTTCCACCGTGCCCATGGCGTTACGGATCTGGCTTTCGAAGGCGACGCCGCGATTGGCGCTGCCCCGGTTGTCGAGGCGGAAGTAGATGTAGCCCTTCGCCACGATCGCCTGCGGCAGCGCGCCCAGCCAGCCCTTTGAGACCGTCTGCGCGTGGGGGCCGCCGTAGTGTTCGAAGAACACCGGATAGCGTTTGCCCGGCTCCATCTTCGGCGTGATCATCAGCCAGTGCAGGTCCGACCCGTCATCGGCCTTGACCGTGCCGAACGTGGTTTCGCGGTGCGCGGCCATGTAGGGCGCGTAAGGATGCGTGCCCTCCACACGGTTTTCCTCGACCCAGGCCAGGCGCTTGCCGGCGGCATCGGCGACATAGCTCTGCGAGGGCTGCGTGGAGGAGGAGCGGGTGACGTAGAACGTCGTCGCATCGGCGCTGGCAACGGCGGCGTTGGCGAAGGCGGGATCGGTCAGGCGCTCCGGCGCACCCGGCTTGGCGAAGTCCAGTCCGTAAAGCTGCGGGGCCAGCACGCTGTCCTTGGTGCCGGTGAAATAGATGCGCCCCTTTCCTTCATCCACGCCGACAAGGCCGGTGACGACCCAGCGGCCCGAAGTCAGCTGGCTGAACTTGCCATCCTTGAACCTGTAGAGGTGGCCGAAACCGTCGCGCTCGGACCACCAGATCAGGCTGCCGTCCTTCAGGAATCGGTAATTGCTGGAAAGGTTTACCCAGCTTCCCTTCGGCGCATTCTCGGTGAAGAGCACGCGGCTCTTGCCGGTCTGCGGATCGACCGCGAGCATGTCGATCCGGCTCTGCGCGCGGTCCTCGCGCTGCACGTAGAGCGTGCGGCCATCGGGCGCCCAGTCTACGCGGGCAAGGTAGATGTCGGGATCGCTGCCGAGGTCGACCTTCACCAGCCCCGAACCGTCCGGGTTCATCAGGTGCAGCGAAACCAGCGCATTGGGCGTGCCGGCGGCGGGATAGCGCTGTTCGAAGGTCTTGGTGCCCTCCGCGCCGATGGCGGCGCGGGTGACGACGCCCACGGGCGCTTCATCGAAGCGTTCGACGGCGATGCGGCTTTCATCCGGGCTCCACCAGTAGCCGGCGAAGCGGTCCATTTCCTCCTGCGCGACGAATTCCGCCTCGCCCCAATGGACGGTCTTGGCGGATTCCTCAGGCGTCACCGCCTTGGGCGCATCGCCGGACAGCGTGCCGACCCAGAGGCGCTGGTCTCGCACGAACGAGAGATAGCGGCCGCGCGGACTGAGCGCGGCGTTCAGCTCATCCTCGGGCGAGTCGGTCAGCCGGCGGATCGAACCGTCGAGCGTGGCGAGCCAGAGGTCGCCATCGAGCGGGACGAGGATCGCCTTGCCGTCCTTGGTCCAGCTATAGCTGACGATACCCTTCAGGCTGCCCACGCGCTTGCGCTCGCGCTGCATCTTCTCAGCCTCGGAGAGTTCGCGGCCCGAGCCGAGCTTGAGCGAATCGACCAGCATCCGCCATTCGCCGGTCTGGCGGTCGTAGCCCCAGAGATCGTAGCGCTCGCGATCCTCGGTGCGGTTGCGCAGCAAGGTCAGCCAGCGGCCATCAGGCGAGATCTTCACTTCGCGCGGGGCCGGACCATCGAGCGAGGGGCTGGCGAAGACGCGTTCGAACGTGAGGGTGTTCTGCATGGCGGGCGCACTCTTTGCAGGCTCTGCCGAATAGGCGACGGAAGGGGCGAAAGCGGTCGTCGCCAGCAGCAGGCTGGCCAGCCCCGCCCGGAACGTCAAACGCGTGGTCACTGGGTATCTCTCCGTGGTTTCGTCCTGACCGACCGAGAACCGGCGGCGCGACGCGAGAACCCTCAGATGCGGACGACCCGAGGGGGAATGCAGCAGCGATAGCGGGGCCGAGGCGGAATTGCACCCATGAAGCAAAGGACCTCCCCAACCGCAAACTTCCCCGTCGCCCCCGCGAAGGCGGGGGCCCCGCTTCCTTTCTGCCCAGCCGCAAGAAAAGCGGGATCCCCGCATGCCCTTCGGGCAGTTTACCCTGAGCGGCCGGCCTGCCGGCCAGCCGAAGGGCGGGGATGACGGGATTTGGTGAGCCAGTGATGGATGCAAAAATCCGCTGCGAAACCATCACATGAATCTTTTGTAACCTCGCCTCCACCGCCGCTCCATCCCCGGACAGGCAAAAGGACCATGCGATCCGGGAACCACAGTCTGACAGTCGCACCCTCGTCATTGCCCCTGGTTCCCGGATCGCACCCCCGAAAAACCCTGAAACCGGGCGGCTCCCCTTAGCCGCCCGGTCCCCTTTCGAGGGGGCACTTGCGAGACTGGCCGTGTCTGCACCGATCTTCTTCGACCCCACCGGAAACCGCCGTGTCCGTGTCCGCAGGTTCGGGCTGCTCATGCTGCTGGTGGCGCTGGCCGCCTCGGCCGTGTTCGCAACCACCGTGGCCACCGTGCCGGCGCCGCCGCCGCTGCCGATCGCTTACGAGCATGCCCAGCCCCTGCCCTTCCGCGCGCAGATCGGGCACCTGACCCGCCGCGCGCGCAAGTTCCTGTTCGGCCCCGCCACCCCCGCACCGACCCCGGCGGCAAAGCCGATCACCGTCGGTTTCTACACGCCGTGGAACGATGACAGCGCCACCTCGCTGGAACGCCATATCGACCGGCTGGACTGGGTGGCCCCGGCCAATCTCTCGGTAGACGACAAGGGCGCGCTGAAGATCGAGGCGGACGCCCGTTTCGACCGGATCATGGCCACCGCGCTGCACCGCCCGCTGGTGATGCCCGTGCTGCAGAACACGCAGGACGGCGAATGGCAGGGCCCGCAGACCGCCGCGCTGCTGGCCAACCCCGCGCGCCGCCATGCGCTGGAAGCGCAGACGGTCGCCTATCTCGACAAGACCAACGCCGCCGGCGTGATGGTCGACTTCGAAACGATGCCCGCCGCCAGCCTGCCCAGCCTGCGTGTGTTCCTGAGCGAACTGCGCGCGCAGATTGCGCCCAAGCACCGCCTCGTCTCCGTCACCATGCCGATCGACAACCCGGACTGGTCCACCCGCGCCTTCGCGCAAGTGGCGGACCGTCTGGTGCTGATGGCCTATGACGAACACTGGCAGGGCGGCACCCCCGGCCCGATCGCCTCGAACCCGTGGTTCGTGCAGAAGCTGCAGGGCGCGCTCGCCGGCCTGCCGCGCGGCAAGGCCATCGTGGCGCTGGGCGAATACGCCTATGACTGGCACGACGGCAAGGCAGACAGCCTGACGGTCGAAGAAGCCTGGCTCTCCGCGCATGACAGCAGCACCACGCCGCAATACGATCCGATGAGCGGCAATGCCGGTTACTCCTTCGTCGACGGCAGCCGCCATGACGTGTGGATGCTGGACGCCGCCGCTTCGTGGAACCAGATGAAGATCCTCTCGCGCCTGGGCGTGGGCGACATCGCGCTGTGGCGCCTCGGTTCGGAAGACCCCGGCTTCTGGAGCGCCGTAAAGGCGTGGCACACAGGCGGCCAGTTGCCCAACCTGAAGCCGCTGGTGCAGGCCGCCAACGTCGATGTCGAGGGTCAGGGCGAAATCCTGCGCGTCACCGCCACCCCGCAGGACGGCACCCGCGCCGTCACGTTCGACAAGACCAGCGGCATGGTCTCGGCCGAAACCTATCAGGTGCTGCCCACGCCCTATGTCGTGAAGCGCACCGGCGCCCTCAACAAGCAGGTCTCGCTGACTTTCGACGATGGCCCGGACCCGACCTGGACGCCGAAGATCCTCGCGATCCTGGAACAGAACCACGTCCCCGGCACCTTCTTCATGGTGGGTGAGAACGCGCTGACCAATCGCGACCTCGTCAAGCGCATTGCCGACGATGGCGACGAGATCGGCAACCACAGCTATACCCACCCCAACATGGCGGAAGAAGCCGCCACCGGCATCGGGCTCGAGCTGAACGCCACCCAGCGCCTGATCGAGGCGACCACCGGACACTCGATCCGCCTGTTCCGCGCCCCCTATTTCGGAGACGCCGAGCCGACGACCGCCGACGAACTCGGCCCCGTCGTCGTCGCGCAGCAGCACGGCTACACCGTGGTCGGCCTGCACGTCGATCCGGACGACTGGAAGCGCCCCGGCGTCCAGCACATCATCGACAGCACCATCGAACAGGTGGAATCGGCCTCGCCCGACCGCAGCGAAAACGTGATCCTGCTGCACGACGGCGGCGGCGACCGTTCGCAGACCGTGGAAGCCCTGCCGATCATCATCCAGCGGCTGCGCCAGGACGGCTATACCTTCGTGCCGACCTCCAAGCTGGCCGGTCTGACCCACGATCAGGTCATGCCCAAGGTGGACGGCGTGGATCTGGCCGCCGTGCGTGCCGACGTTGCCCTCTTCGCCGTGCTGGCGGGTATTCTGGCGGCGCTGAACTGGACCTTCTTCTTCGCGATCTCGCTGGGCGTGCTGCGCTCCATCGGGCTGGCCTCGCTGGCGACCATGCTGCGCCGTCCGCAGCCGATGGCGGCGCCGGCCGACACCTGCGATCCGCTCGTGACCGTGATCATCCCCGCCTATAACGAGGAGCGGGTGATCGAAGCCTCCGTGCGCCGCGTGCTGGAAAGCGACTATCGCCACTTGCAGGTGATCGTGGCGGACGACGGTTCGAAGGACCGTACCAGCGCGATCATCGCCGATGCCTTCGCCGATAACCCGCGCGTCGAACTGCTGACACTGGTGAACGGGGGCAAGGCCGCCGCGCTCAACCGCGCGCTGAAACAGGCGCGGGGCGAGATCGTCGTCGCACTAGACGCCGATACCCAGTTCGAGCCGGAGACGATTTCCCGCCTCGTGCGCTGGTTCGCCGATCCCGCCATCGGCGCCGTCGCCGGCAATGCCAAGGTGGGCAACCGCGTGAACCTCGTCACCCGCTGGCAGGGCGTGGAATATGTCACCGCGCAGAACCTCGAACGCCGCGCGCTGACCAAGCTCGATGCGATCATGGTCGTGCCCGGCGCGGTCGGTGCATGGCGCCGGGAAGCGCTGGACGAAGTGGGCGGCTATCCCGAAGACACGCTGGCAGAAGATCAGGACCTGACCATCGCCATCCAGCGCAAGGGCTGGAAGGTCGCCTACGACGAAGACGCCGTGGCCTGGACCGAGGCGCCGGAAAGCTTCCACGCGCTTTCCAAGCAGCGCTTCCGCTGGTCGTTCGGCACGCTGCAGTGCCTGTGGAAGCATCGCGGCACGCTGAGGAAGGGCCGTCCCTCGGGTCTTGCCTTCATCGGCATGCCGCAGGCCTGGCTGTTCCAGATCGTTTTCGCGGTGATCTCCCCCGCGATCGACCTGGCCCTGCTAATCTCGATCGGCGGCACCGCGCTGCGCATCTCGCAGCATGGCTGGGCGCAGACGCAGACCGATGTGCTGCGCATGGGCGCCTATTGGCTGGGCTTCACCTTGGTGGACCTTGCCTGCGGCTGGGTCGCCTATCGACTGGATCCGCGCAAGGAGCGGTTCCGTCCGCTGCTGCTGCTGGCCCAGCGCTTCATCTATCGCCAGCTGATGTACAGCGTGGTGATCCGGGCCGTGGGCGCCGCCTTTGCCGGCAAGGGCATCGGCTGGGGCAAGCTGGAACGCACCGGCCGCGTCAATGCCATGCCGGCCGGAACAACCCCGGCCGCCAGCCCCGCGGTTCCGCTGGCCGCTACGGACACCCGTCCCGAATTGGAAACGGCAGGCTAACCCTCGGCCTCCCGACCAGGAAGGGGCCCTTCGCCAGAGCGGAGGGCCCCTTTTCTTATGCGGCGATCAGATCGGCCAGCCGGCCCGGCGATAGGCCGAATCCCAGAACATCCATTCGTAGCGGGCGGCATAGCGGAAGGCCGTCGCCATCGCCTCACGCGTGGCCGGGGTGGCCGCCTCCGCCGCCGCGTCGACCAGCGCACGCACGCGGTCCGTCGCCTCTCCGAACGAAGGCGCGGCATAAGTCTCGATCCACGCGGCATAGGGATTGGGCGAGGCGGCACGCGGCTTCACACGGCAGCCGACTTCCCAGTAGATCCAGAAGCACGGCAGGATCCCGGCGATCAGTTCCTCATAGCTGCGCGTCGCCGCCAGCGCGGAAAGATAGCTGGTATAGGCCAGACATTCGGGCGACGGCGCGCTGCCATGCGCCATTTCGGGAGTGACGCCGAACTGCGCGAAAAAGGCCTGATGCAGCGCCTCCTCCACTTGCACCGCCACTTTGGCGCCGTCTGAAAATTCCAGCCGCCCGGCCGCCGACGGCGCCCGCGCCGCTGCCAGCGCCAGCACGCGGGCATATTCGGCCAGATAGAGACTGTCCTGCACGATGTAGTGTCGGAAGCTTTCCGTCTCCAGCGTGCCCTCGGCCAGTTCGGTCAGGAACGGATGGTCCAGGATCGCCCGGCGCAGCGGGGTGAGTTCTTCCCAGATCGTGTCGCAAAAGCTCATGACGCGGACTTCCTTCGGCGGCAAATGACGAACCCGCCGCGCTTAGGAAGCGGATGAAAAGCCGTCAATCGCGCGGCGTAGACATTGCGATGGACGGGATGCAGGCCTCTGATAGTCTGGAAAAATGTCGAACGATTCCAACCTCCCCTCACTGGTCGCCGCGTGGCTTTCGGCGCGATCCGTAGGCCGGGGGCTGCCCCTGCCCGTTGCCGACCGAGGCGGATTGCGGGTGGACACCGGCCTTCCCGCCGAGACGCAGCGCTGGGTCTTCACCAGCCTCTGCGAAGGGCTGCGCGAAATCGGCCGCGAAGTGGCGCTGCCGCGCCACCCGATCAAACTGAGCGGCCCTGCCGACGAACTGATGGCAGCGCTGCCGGCGGGGTGGCAGCTTCAACCGCAAGGCTATTTCATGGTCTGGCGCGAAGCGAGCGGCACTCCAAGGCCCTTGCCCGCCGGCTACCGTCTGGAAACCGAGCGGAACGGTGCGGCGATCTCGTTGCGCGTACTGGCCCCGGACGGCGATCCGGCAGCGAGCGGCCACGGGGTCGAAGCCGCAGGCGTGTTCATCTACGACCGGATCGAAACCGCCCCCGAACACCAGCGGAAGGGGCTGGGTAATGCGGTCATGAACGCACTGAGGGCGCAACGGAGAGATACCGCCCTGCCCCAACTTCTCGTCGCGACGGAGGAAGGCCGCGAGCTTTACGAAACGCTGGGCTGGAGCGTGCTTTCCCCGTTTTCGACGGCAGCGATACCAGGCTGATCAGAGGCGAAGACCTCCGGTTTTCCCGCCCCCCGCCCGGTACCACCCTCGCCCATGCTGAGCCTGTCGAAGCATGGGAACCTGGCGCCGCTCCTCGGGGCTTCGACAAGCTCAGCCTGAGCGGATTTGGATGGCAGGAATTATGGGGAAGCGGTCACTTTCTCGGGTCTAATCGACCATGAATGGCAGCAGCCACATCCAATTAACGATTGCGGTCTACGATCGGAGGAACACAATGTGTTGGGCTTGTAGCGGTGCACGGATTCCCCTTCATCGGCGCGTTAATCTCACTTCTTGCAATTATAGCGCCCGAGCCAGCGTTGGCTTGCTGGCCCCAAGTCGATCAGGAACCACGCTCTCCCATTGAGTCGCCAGTGGCGTTGCGCATTAAAGCGCTTGAAACGGCAACCTTCCCGCAATCCGCAAGGGTCAAGATACTGGAAGTTTTGAAAGGCCCTTTCAGGCCAGGGCAGGAAATTACGCTACGAACCAACGGAAATATGTGTGACGACTACGGTCGAAGCATCGTGAAAGGATCGCGTGGGACAATATCGGCCACTCCGGCAAATGGGCAAACACCGATGTTATTCTCCGGATATTATGAGGTAAAATTGGCTGATTGGCGGACTCGCGAAAAGGCTCGTGCAGTACCCCGGAACAGGCCAGCAAGGCCTCTGAGTGATCCGCGAAAATGGATCACAGAGAATGACTATCCTGCAAGCGCCCTCCACGCCCGGCGTGAGGGTGCGGTGCGCTATCGTCTGTATTTCGGCGTAAATGGGCGTGTAAGCAGATGCGACATCATTCAATCGAGCAGCCACGTCGATTTGGACGATGCAACCTGTGAGAATGCAAGCCATCGCGCGAAGTTCGTGCCTGCTACAAACGGCAATGCCATGCCGGTGCCAGGTTCACTGTCCTACACCTACCATTGGAAGATTCCCCGCAACTGACGAGTGTCGTACGGGAAGGTCCGCTTAGTCGGCGCCACCAGACAGTCCGGTTCCATTTTCCTACACGAACCCGCAGGCATAAATTCGCCCGCGTGACCGATTGCCCCACCTTCTCGCATATTCAACGCAAGTGTCACCTTGTGACGCCGCAAGGTGACACTCCGCCGTGCAAGGTGACGCTTTCACGCTCAAAACCGTCACCTTGCACCCCCAAGGCAACGGTTTTTCCTTCTGGACCGTGTCAACTGTGTCAACCGCCGCTTCAGCGGATCGGCACGCGCGTTTCCAGTTCCGCCAGCCACACCGCCGCGCTGGCATCGGAGGGCGCGCGCCAGTCGCCGCGGGGGCTGAGCGCCCCGCCGGAAGAGACCTTCGGCCCGTTCGGCACGGCGGAGCGCTTGAACTGGCTGAAGGCGAAGAAGCGCCGCAGGAACTTCTCCAGCCACGAACGGATCGTCGCGAGGTCGTACTCGTTCTTGCGGTCCTCCGGGAAGCCCGCCGGCCACGCCCCCGCCGCCGCATCGCGCCAGGCGTGGAGCGCAAGGAAGGCGACCTTGGACGGCTTCTGCCCGAAGCGCATCACGTGATGGAGGAAGAAGTCGTTCAGCTCGTAAGGGCCGATCTTCGCCTCGGTGCTCTGGATCGCGCCGTCCGCGCCGGCGGGCACGAGTTCGGGCGAGATCTCGGTGCCGAGGATGGCGAGCAGCACCTCCTCGGTCTCGGCGCCGAACTGGTCGGTCGTCGCGCACCAGCGGATCAGGTACTGGATCAAGGTCTTGGGCACGCCCGCATTGACCGTATAGTGGCTCATCTGATCGCCGACACCGTAAGTACACCAGCCGAGTGCGAGTTCGGACAAGTCGCCGGTGCCGATCACGAAGCCGTCGTGCTGGTTGGCAAGGCGGAACAGGTAATCGGTGCGCAGGCCCGCCTGCACGTTCTCGAACGTCACGTCATAGACGGGCTCTCCGTTCGAGAAAGCGTGGCCGATGTTCTGGAGCATCGTCGTCGCCGTGGGGCGGATGTCGATCTCTTCGGCGGTGATGCCAACGGCGTTCATCAGCTTCCAGGCGTTGGACTTGGTGCCGTCGCTGGTGGCGAAGCCGGGCATCGTATAGCCGCGAATGAACGTGCGCGGCAGACCCAGCCGGTCGCAGGCGCGGGCGGCGACGATCAGCGCATGGGTCGAATCGAGCCCGCCCGAAATGCCGATCACCATCGACTTGGCGCCGGTCGCCTCGATGCGGCGCATCAGGCCGTCGACCTGGACGTTGAACGCCTCGTAACAGTCGGCGTCCAGCTTGTCCGCGCGCGAAGGCACGAAGGGGAAGCGCGAGACCGGGCGGATCAGGCCGATGTCGCCGCCCGCCGGGGCATGGCGGAAGCCCACGGTGCGGAAAGTCTCGTCGGGATTGCCCGCCACTTCGGCCGCGTCGTTGAAGGTGGGCACGCGCATCCGGTCGTTGACGATGCGGTCCACATCGACGTCGGCAATGCAGAGTTCCGCCTCCAGCGAGAAGCGCTCGCTCTCCGCCAGAAGGTCGCCCAGTTCGTAGACGATGCCCTGCCCGTCCCAGGCAAGGTCGGTGGTGCTCTCGCCGTGCCCGGCGGCGGAGTAGATGTAGGCCGCCGTGGCGCGGGCCGACTGCGAGCGGCAGAGCAAGTGCCGTTCGTCCGACTTGCCGATGACGATGTTGGAGGCGGAAAGGTTGCACAGGATCGTCGCCCCGGCGAGCGCGCCGTGCGAACTGGGCGGGGTCGCGGCCCAGATATCCTCGCAGATCTCGATGAAAAAGCGGAAGTTGGGCAGCACTTCGGAGGCGAAGACCAGATCGACGCCGAAAGGCACGTCCTGCCCGTTCACGCGGATGGTCTGGCCCTTCAGCGTCTTGCCACTGGCGAACCAGCGCTTTTCGTAGAACTCGCGGTAGTTGGGCAGGTAGGACTTGGGCACCACGCCCAACAGCCGCCCATGCGCAATGGCGAGCGCGCAGTTGTAGAGCCGCCCCTTGTGCGGCAGCGCCGCGCCCACCAGCAGCACGGGCGAGAGATCGGCGCTGGCGTGGACGATTTCCGCCACCGCGGCTTCCACCGCCTCGATCATCGCCGCCTGCAAGTGCAGATCGTCGATCGCGTAGGAGGAGAGGCACAGCTCGGGGAAGACCAAGAGGTCTACATGCGCCTCATGCGCGCGCTGCGCCTCTGCCAGCACGGCATCGCGATTGAAGGCGACATCGGCGGTGCGGACCTTGGGCGTGGAGGTGGCGACGCGCACGAAGCCGTGTTCGTGCATGGAATAGAAAGGGTGTGCACTCATGGGCAAATCCCTGACAGGATCGGGCGCCGGAAGCAACGTGCCCAAGACCGGCGCGATCAACTTCCCCTTGCCCTCCCCCGCGTCGCGCTTAAATGGCAGGTCATGCGCAGCCTCGACGACATCCGCGAAGAATACGAGTTTTCCGAGGGCGATGAACGCTATCGCCTGTTGATCGGCCTCGGTTCCGAACTCGATCCCATGCCTGACGCGCTGAAGACGGACGCGACCAAGGTGCGCGGCTGTTCGGCCAGCGTCTGGGTCTATCCGATGGCGCGCGAGGACGGGACGCTGCACTTTCTGGCGGACAGCAACGCGGCGATCACCAAGGGCATCGTCTCGCTGGTGATCTCTGCCGTGCAGGATCGGCCCGCTGCCGAAGTGGCCGCGACCGACATCGCCGCCGCGCTGGAGCCGTTCGATCTGAAGAACCAGCTTTCGTCCAACCGCACGCAGGGCGTGCCCAACATGATCGCGCTGATCCGCGAGACGGCGGCGCGTTATGCGCAAGATGCAGGAAGCGCGAGCACCGCATGAAGCACGTCAGCCGCCATGCATGGATGGCGGCGGGGCTGTTCTTCGTGGCGCTTGGCACCATCGGCATCTTCCTGCCGGTGATGCCGACGGTGGTGTTCTATCTTCTGGCGGCGTGGTGCTTCGGCAAAAGCCACCCGGAATGGGCCGAGCGGCTCTACAACCACCCGCATTACGGCCACAATTTGCGCGAATGGCGGGACCGGCGGGCAATCAGCCGCAAGGGTAAAATCTCTGCCATTCTGGCGATGAGCGCTTCGATCCCGTTCACCTGGTTCACCGTGGGCTGGCCCTGGGTGCTGATCCCGGTGGGCGTGCTGGCCGTGATCGGCCCGTGGATCTGGACGCGGGCGGAGTAGGCTAGACCGTTTCCCGCAGGTGCGCCGTGCCGTTCTCTCGCTGCCGGCGCAATTCCCGACTCAGTACCGCCGGATCGCGCGCGACAAGAAAGCCGAAGCTGACGCCGCCCTCGCGCCCCAGCGTCGCATGATGCAGCCGGTGCGCCTGTACCAGACGCTTGGCATAGCCGCGCCGGGGCACCCAGGTGAAATAGCGCTGGTGGACCAGACCATCGTGGATCAGCGTATAGATCACCCCATAGATCAGCACGCCAAGGCCCATCCAGGTGCCTGCCTCCCACGCGCTGCCCCCCATGATCATCGGCGACCCCAAAGCGAAAAGCGCGATGCTCAGCGCGGCGCCGAACAGCGCGAAGAGGTCGTTCTTTTCCAGCAGCCGGTCATGCGGTTCATGGTGATCGCGATGCCAACCCCAGGCAAAGCCATGCATGATGTACTTGTGGCTGGCCCAAGCCACCCACTCCATCGCCGCGACGGTGGCAAGTACGATAAGGATGATGGCGATCACGGACATGCCGCCCAATCTATCCGCCCCGGCCGCGTTTGTCAGCGCCCGGAAATATTCCGCACCTGCGGCATCACGTGTGCGACAGGCAAAAAAAGGGCCGGTCGCTAGGACCGGCCTTTGGAAAGTTTTTGGGAGAGGATGCCTGAAAGGCCCGATCCTTTTGCGTCATGTTGCGCCGCGGCACAAATGAGCAGAACGAATGGGGTGTTGCATAACATGCAACATACTCACACGCACTTCCTGCAACTGCCGGTCATCCGCTTGAAAACCAAGGAAACGGCGGCGGTTTTCCGGGAAATGGATTTTATCGAATGCAGAGGCAGCCGGGCCCACTTCAGGCGGGCACGGCTGCACCTGCATTCTCATTCCTTCCGGCACCCTCTCCCGTGGGTCGCGATGCCACCGTACCCAAGTGCACCTGCGACACTTAGTTACAAATGCCGACAGGACTGTGACCTTTCGGTCGTCTGACGTTCAGGTTCGTCGATCTAAATCTGAATGCACGGGACAAGCCCCGGAAAAGACGAGACGAAAAGAAGGAAACGTCCTCATGCGCAAGATCGCCCGCATCATCGCCCCCGCCCTGGTCGCCATGCTGGGTATCTCGGCCATTGCCCCCGGCATTGCCCAGGCTGCCGCGCCCCATCGTGAAGCCGCCCGCATCACCCCCAATCGCGAAGCCTCGATCCGTGCGGACATCGCCGGCCTGCGCGGCCAGATCGATCGCGCCGCCGCCCGCCGCACGATCAGCCAGCGCGAAGCCACCGGCCTGCGCCGCGATGCCGCCGATATCCAGCGCATGCACACCGCCTATGCCCGCGGCGGCCTGAACGCCCGTGAGATGCAGACGCTGCAGAGCCGCATCGACAAGGTCCACTTCGCCCTGCGCGCGGAGCGTAACGACCGCAACGGCCATCGCGGCTGATGCAAGCGGCCGCCGGAATGCGCCAAACGGCGGATTCCGGCGGCCGGCATCGCTCTGCCTATCAAGGTAAGCAAATAAAGTTGCGCCAAAAGCCGCACCGAACCCCCTTGAATTGCCGGACGGCCGCGCCTAATCGCCCTTTCATCATGACCAAACAGCCGCGCACCCTCTACCAGAAGATCTGGGATGCCCACGTTATCGACACGCGCGATGACGGCACCAGCCTCATTTATATCGACCGGCACCTCGTTCACGAGGTTACCAGCCCGCAGGCCTTTGAAAGCCTTCGCGTTGCCGGACGCCCGGTGCGCCGCCCCGACCTTACGCTTGCGGTGCCGGACCACAACCTGCCCACCACCGCGCGCAAGGATGCCGCAGGACATATCCTGCCCATCGCGGACCCCGAAAGCGCCCAGCAGCTGGCCGCGCTGAAGAAGAACGCGCCCGAATTCGGCATCCGCTACATCGATTCGACCGATGCCGAACAGGGCATCGTCCACGTCGTCGGCCCGGAACAGGGCTTCTCCCTGCCCGGCGCGACAATCGTCTGTGGGGACAGCCACACCGCTTGCCACGGCGGCCTGGGCGCCCTCGCCTTCGGGATCGGCACCAGCGAGGTGGAGCACGTGCTCGCCACGCAGACGCTGCTGCTGAAGCGTTCGAAGACCATGGAAGTGCGCGTGGAAGGCCAGCTTGGCGCCGGCGTCACGTCCAAGGACGTCGTGCTCCATGTGATCGGCGTGATCGGCACGGCCGGCGGCACCGGCCACGTGATCGAGTTCTGCGGCAACGTCTTCGAGGAAATGACCGTCGAAGGCCGCCTGACCGTCTGCAACATGGCCATCGAAGGCGGCGCCCGCGCCGGCCTGATCGCGCCGGACGAGACGACCTTCGCCTATGTGCAGGGTCGCCCCTATGCGCCCACGGGCGAGGACTGGGACAAGGCCCTGGCCTGGTGGAAGAGCCTGGCGACCGACGAAGGCGCGACTTTCGACAAGTCCGTCACGATTCGCGCGGAGGACATCCAGCCCACCGTCACCTGGGGCACCAGCCCCGAGGATACTTCGGCGATCGGCGGCATCGTGCCCGCGCCGGACGACTTCGCCGACGCTTCCAAGCGCGAAGCTGTGAAGGTGAGCCTGGACTACATGGGCCTCACGCCCGGCACCCGGCTGACCGACGTGGAAGTGCAAAACGTCTTCATCGGTTCGTGCACCAACAGCCGCATCGAAGACATTCGCGCCGCTGCCGAAGTGCTGAAGGGCCGCCACAAGGCGGACAACGTGAAGTGGGCGATCGTCGTCCCCGGATCGGGCCTGGTGAAAGCGCAGGCGGAAGCCGAAGGTCTGGACAAGATCATCATCGACGCCGGCCTCGAATGGCGCGAACCGGGCTGTTCGGCCTGCCTCGCCATGAACCCGGACAAGGTGCCGGCAGGCGAACGCTGCGCCTCTACCAGCAATCGTAACTTTACCGGCCGCCAGGGGCCCGGTAGCCGTACTCACCTGATGAGCCCCGCCATGGCCGCCGCTGCCGCGGTAACCGGCAAGCTCACCGATGTACGCGAACTGATGGGATAAGCACGACATGACTGACGAAACCAAGGATCTGGCCGGCAAGGCTGCAATCGCTGCCGGTGCCGCCATCGGTTCGGCCGCCATTGCCGCTGCATTGCTTTTCGTGAAGCGCCGCAAGGCCCGCGCCAACGACAAGCCGCTCCACCCCGAGAAGGCCGCCGAGACCGATTGATGGAACCGATTTCCCACGTCGCCGGGCGGGCCATCCCGTTCGGCCGCAAGAACGTCGACACCGACGTCGTCATCCCGGCCCACTGGCTGAAGACGATCACCCGCGAAGGCCTTGGCAAAGGCGCCTTCGAGGCGGTGAAGAAAGAGCCGGGCAACGTCTTCACCGATCCCGAATATGCGGGCGCCCCGATCCTGATCGCGGGTGACAACTTCGGCTGCGGATCGAGCCGCGAGCACGCCGCATGGGCCCTGCTCGACATGGGCGTATCCTGCGTGATCGCGCCCAGCTTCTCCGACATCTTCTCGGGCAATGCGTTCAAGAACGGCATCCTCACCGTGGCACTGCCGCAGGAAGCGATCGACCGCCTGATGGAAGTCGCGCGCGAGCAGCCGATCGACGTGGACCTTGAAACCCAGTCGGTAACGACGCCGTTTCAGGACCGCTGGACGTTCGAGATCGACGCCTTCCGCAAGCACTGCCTGCTGGAAGGGCTAGACGAAGTGGGCCTGACGATGGCGCAGGGCGACGCGATTTCGGTCTACGAGGCGAAGGCGAAAGCGGATCTGCCGTTCCTGGCAAAGACGCCGGCAACGGCGGCCTGAACCACGCGCCGCGAACCGACAATATCGGCTCGCCCTTCCAGCGAAGGGCGGGCCGATATCGTTTCGGCCCTCCGCGCAGAACCGTAGCAGCGGGGCGCTTTTGCGACTCATTCTGCGAAACAGGATTGAACCCGATCAATCCGCGCCCTATCGGCACGTGCTAATCCGTGCGGCCCGGTGTATTGACTGGGTATTGACAGAGGGTGCTTGATGACGACTTTCCAGGATCGCGAGCGGGCTGAGGAGGCCAAATTCGTGCATGACGCCGATATCCAGTTCCGCATCCAGGCACGCCGCAACCGTCTGTTGGGCGAATGGGCGGCAGAGCGCATGGCGCTTTCCCATGCCGAGACCGAGGCCTATGCCAAGGCCGTCGTCCAGGCCGACTTCGAGGAAGCCGGCGACGAAGATGTGATCCGCAAGCTGATCGGCGACCTTACCGCCGCCGGCGTGGACACCAGCGAAGCCGAAGTGCGCGCCGCGCTTGAGGCCAAGCAGGTCGAAGCCCGCCGCGCTTTCCTGGGCTGAGGAACCAACACGATGGCCATGTCCGCCCCCGAAATCGAGGCTCTCATCCGGGAAGCCCTGCCCGACGCCCTGGTCGAAATTACCGACCTTGCCGGCGACGGCGATCACTACGCCGCGCGCGTGACCAGCGCTGCCTTTGCCGGCAAGCCGCGTGTCGCGCAGCACAAGATGGTCTACGAAGCATTGGGCGGCCGCATGGGCGGCGTGCTCCATGCCTTGCAACTCACCACCGCCGTTCCCAACTGAGGTCGGTACGTTTCTGAAGGTTTCTAAAAATGTCCGACGTCAACGCCCGCATCGGCGAGATTGTAAACAATAACGACATCGTCCTTTTCATGAAAGGCACGCCGCTGTTCCCGCAGTGCGGTTTCTCCAGCCGCGCGGTCGCCATTCTTGAGCGCCTTGGCGCGCCTTACGAGAGCGTCGACGTGCTGCAGGACATGGAAATCCGCCAAGGCATCAAGGGCTTTTCGGATTGGCCGACGATCCCGCAGCTCTATGTGAAGGGCGAATTCGTCGGCGGCAGCGATATCATGATGGAGATGTACGAGGCCGGCGAACTCTCGCAGCTGTTCATCGACGCAGGCCTCGCAACCCAGGGCTGAGTAGGCAGGGCTAAGCCCGCCAGCGCCAGCGCTACGAATTCGGAACGCCCGGTGGGAAACCGCCGGGCGTTTTCGCATGCGCGCGGCAAAGCTTTGCCCTGTGCGGCTGACGGAATTTTGCGATTTTCGGGGAGGAGAGAGGCTCGGGGAGGCGGGGCCGGGAGACATTCGGCCCCGCCTCAGTCGAGACTACTCGGGGGTACGAAAATATATAAGCACGAGGCGTGCCAAACTTGAAATAATACCGAAATCTGCCGTTCCCGCCCAATCGCCCCGCGCCCCATTCTGCGTGAGTGTAAAGTCAGCCGACACCACGATCGCATGGGCTTGCCGGATAGGGTTGCCGCCACGGCGGCGAATTGCCGGTTTGCCGGCCGGGGCACGTAATTCGGCTTGCCACCCCGCCCCGCCCGCGCAAGATCGGGTGATGAGCACGACACCGCCCAGCGATCAGCCGATGCCGGCCGATGGCCCCAAGGTCATCCCGGCAGCCACTCTCGTCATCTTCCGCACGGCCGCAACGGGCGGTCCGCCCGAACTGCTGATGGTCCAGCGCGCCAAGGAAATGCGCTTTGCCGGCGGCGCGGCGGTGTTTCCCGGTGGCCGCGTGGACGAAGCCGATCGCGAACTCGCCCGCGCGATCCTGCCGAACGAGGCGGAAGAAATCGCTGCTGCCCGCGTGGCCGCCATTCGCGAGACGCTGGAGGAAACCGGCCTGATGGTCGCCACTGCCGAGCCGGTCTCCGCCGCACAGGCGGCAGAGGCGCGGCGGATGCTGCTGGAAGACGGCAAGCTGGCGCCGGTGCTGGCGCACTTCGGCTGGCATCTCATGCCCGAACGACTGGCGCTCTACGCACACTGGTGCCCGCCATGGGAAGGCGCGTTCGATACGCGCTTCTTCGTGATCGACCTCGGCACCGGCGCGGTCGATATCGAGGTGGACGCGACCGAGAACACCCGCCTGTTCTGGGCCAGCGCGACCGAAGCTCTGGCAATGGCGGATCGCGGGGAAATCTCGGTGATCTTCCCGACGCGGCGCAATCTTGAACGCCTCGCCCGCTTCGGCAGCCATGCAGAGGCCGTGGAAGACATCGCCCGCCACCCGGTCCGCCGCATCCATCCCCGGATAGAGATTCGCGACGGGGCCGAATGGCTGACGATCCCGGCCGACCTTGGCTACCCGGTAGACGGGCAGCCAAGAGCGACAGCGCAGCGCGGATAATTAAGCGGGCGCAGCTTCTGCCGGGTCAGGGTGCGCGATGCGCCCTCCGGCGGCGTAGAGGCCCAGCAGCATGGCCACTACGAAGAACGCCGCCATTGTGGTGATGGCGCCGTCATAGCTGTGCGTCTGCGTGTAGACTTTGGCCGATCCGATCACCGAAATCGCGATGAACGGCAGGCCGATCAGCGTGTTGAGCCCGAAGCCGCGGCTATAGCTCGCCTGCCCGAAGGCGTCCGAAAGCCCGCGGCCCAGCGTCGGGATCGCGCCCGCCCCGTGCAGGCCGATCAGTCCGATCACCACGGCGGTCACCACGAAAGGTGGATGGAGCAGCAGCACGGCCCAGAGCACCGCACAGTCGAAGCCGATCAGCGCCAGCGAGCGCCCGCCGCCCAGCTTGTCCGCCACCCAGCCGAACAGCACCGAACCCGCAATGCCGACCAGCGACATCATCGACTGCAGCAACGCCGATTCCGCGCGGGTGAAGCCCCAGGACTGGCCCATCGGCACCAGCAGCGATCCCAGCATGACCGAACTGGCCATGCTGGCAACAGCGGCGATGCACAGTGCCCAGAAGCGCGGACGGGCCAGCAGTTGTGCCACGCTGAGCGAACCGTCCGCCGTGCGCTTTTCCGTGCCGACCGGCGCCTTGCTTTCGCCGCCCGGCGGATGGTCGATCGCCAAAAGGCAGGCCGGGACCAGCACCAGCGCGATCACCGCGCCGATGGCAAGGTAGATCGTCGAGGGCGAAAACACCCGCAGCCCGCGTTCGGCCAGCCACGGCGTGATCGCGATCACCACCGGCAGATGGACAAGGCCGAGGGCCAGCCCGCGATTTCGCACGAACCAGCGCGTGACCAGCGTTGCCGGCGCGATCGAACCCGCCAGGCTCAGCGCCGGCCCCAGCAGCAGGCCATAGGCAACCAGATAGAGCGCATAGCTCTGCGTCAGCCCCAGCATGACGAAGCCGCCCGCCGCCAGCAGCGCGCCAATCAGCATCAGCAGCCGCAGCGATACTTTGGCGATCAGCACGCCCACGAAAGGTGCCAGCACGGACGATCCCACCAGCACCAGCGGAATGCCTGCGGCGGCCGCCTCGGCGCTGACGCCCAGGCGCTGTTCGGCGGGGGCCAGCATGATGCTGAACGCGCCCATGATCGTGCCGATCACGAAGTTATGCGAAAGCCCCGCGATCACGCCCATGCGCTTCGCCAGGGGGTTGTTTGGCGCCATGTCGGCGGGGGAGCCCCCGGCGCTGTCGGCAGCAAATGCCATCTCTCTCTCCCGACTCGCCGGCCGTTTGCCGGACTTCTTGCCTTGGAAGCGGAGAGCCTAGGCGCTGATCGGGGAGTGGCGAGCATGTTCGGGCGGGCGGCAGCAAATACCGCCATAGCGAAGCAACAGTGTTGATCATATCTTTGGCCGGACCGCAGAAAGGCGCGGTTCGCGGGCGCGTGGGCTCGTGGGCTGGGGGCCCTAGTCGAGCACCCACTCGACGGTGGTGAGGCCGTGCAAGCGGATCAGGTGATCGACCACCGGCTGATAGATGGCCCGGTCGAACTCCACGCCGGCAAAGTCGCCATCGACCCAGCGTACGACGCCGGTCAGCCCTTCCAACCCCTGCGGACGCACCACCACGCGGGTGCCGACGCGGAAGAGCAAGCCGCGCACGCGCAGACAGCAGCCTTGCGCCGAGATGTCGGAAATTTCGCCCTGATCGCGCAACCCGTTCTGCGTGCGACACTGTGCCGTTAGCGAAACGGAGCGCCGATATACCTGCCGGGAGAGGTCTGAGCGGGACATGGCCCGAACACTAACCCCGCCGCAGTTTAACAAGCGTTAATTTGCGGAACTTCTTCAGTATTCCGGATGGCAATTACTTTCCGCCGAAACAACAAATTGAATGGAAAGACAAATTCCAGATTGCGTTCACAAGTGAACGGTCTGACCGTTATTGTCCAAGCGGCCGCCGCGCGTACCAACCGAACAGGCCGATCACGGCATAGCACATCGCCGGCAGGGCCAGGGCCAGCGAAAGACTTCCCGAAGAGTCGGCCAGCAGGCCCGTCAGCGGCGGGATCACCGCGCCGCCCACCACCATCGTACAGAGCACGCCCGATCCATCGGGCGCCCGTTCGCCCAGCCCTTCGCAGGCAAGGCTGAAGATCGTGGGGTACATGATCGCGTTCGCCAGCCCCACCGCCAGAAAGGCGACGCCGGCCATGGTCCCTGCGCTCCAGACCGCCAGGGCCAGCAGCAGGATGGCCGCAACCGCCACGCTGGCCAGCGCCTTGCCGGGGCTCACCTTGCGCAGCACCCAGGATCCCACGAAGCGCCCCACCAGCGCGCCGCCCCAGTACCAGGGCAGCAACTTGCCGGCGGTCATCTCGTCCAGCCCCAGCACGCGCGGCTGCACCATCCAGCTTACCACCAGCGATGCCATGGCGTTTTCGACGCCCACGTAGAGGAAGATGCACAGCGCGCCGAAGGCGAAGCGCGGGCGCAGCAGCAGGTTGAAACTGCGGAAGATCGGCCCGCCTTCGCGCTTTTCGCCGGAGATGCGGTTGCGATTGAACCACACCACGGCCACGATCACCGCCAGCGCGGCGGCGACCATCAGGTAGCCGTGGGCGATCGCCTGCGTCGAGGCCGAGCGATAGCCTTCCAGCGCCGCGCCGGACAGCGCGCCTTCGTTCACATCGGCAAGGCCGCCCAGCATCAGCATCGCGCCGAAATGTGGGAAAAGCGTGGCGCCCAACGCATTGAAGCCTTGCGCGAACGTCAGGCGCGAAGATGCGGTACGCTCCGGTCCCAGCAGCGAGATCAGCGGGTTCGCCACCACTTGGATCAGCGTCACCCCGCTCGCCAGCACGAATAGCGCGAGCAGGAACATGGCGAACGTGGCGCCGGTGGCAGCCGGCACGAACAGCAGGCATCCGGCCAGCATCGCGAACAGGCCCAGCGCCGCCCCGCGCATATAGCCGATGCGTTTGACCAGCGCCGCGCCGGGCACGCTCAGCACGGCGTAAGCGGCGAAGAACGCGGTGTTGACCAGCATCGCCTCTGCATAGTCGAGCGCGAAGATCGCCTTCAGCTTGGGCATCAGCACGCCGTTGAGCGCCGTAACGCCGCCGAAGATGAAGAACAGTGCGAAGACGAAGACCTGAAGCCCGGGTGCGTCGATATGGCCGGATGTGGCGACGGCCGGGTCCGAAGCGGGCTCCGGATCGGTGCTGGTCGGAACCATGTCCTTCACATCCATCGGTGCCTGCCTCGAATTGGGGGATTCGTCTCAGAACTCCTGTGTGATCATTTCCGGACCGGGGGGCAAGTCGGGGCGGTCCGCATCATTAGCCGCCCTAGCCCTGCCGCCCTAGCCCTGCCGCCCTAGCCCTGCCGCCCTACCCTTCACGCCATACTCTTCGTCGCCCCCGCGTAGGCGGGGGCCCCGCTTTCTTCTGCACCCTCTCGTATGCCGCAAGATAAGCGGGATCCCCGCCTGCGCGGGGATGACGGGATGGAGGTTGCTGTTGGCGGGCGTGCGGTTCCGAAATGGAATGACAGCCTCCCCATCCCGCTCATCCTGAGCCTGTCGAAGGATGGGAGGCCTCGCGCCGCCCCTCAGGGGGCTTCGACAAGCTCAGCCTGAGCGGGATTGGAGGGCTGAGCAGAGTTGGCTTGCACCTTCGCTTCCGCCCGCGCCGCCAGCCTGCGCGCAAGCACGGCGCAAACCATCAACTGAATCTGATGAAAGAACATCAGCGGCAGGATGATCGCCCCGACTTGCGCCGGCGGGAACAGCACGCCGGCCAGCGGCACCCCGGTCGCGAGGCTCTTCTTGGAGCCGCAGAACAGGATAACGATCCGGTCCTCGTGAGAAAAGCCCAGCACCCGACCCAGCACATTGCCGACCACCATGATCACCGCCAGAATGCCCAGCGAGAGCGCCGCTATCAGGCCCAGTTCGGCCACCGTCACCTTATGCCACAGCCCCTCCAGCACAGCCGCGCCGAAGGCAGTGTAGACCACCAGCAGAATCGATCCCCGGTCGGTATAGCCCAGCAGCTTCTTGTGGCGGCTGACGAAGCCGCCGATCCACGGCCGCAGCAAGTGCCCGGCGATGAATGGCAGCAGCAGTTGCACGGCAATCGCAATGATCGGATCGGTCGAGAAGCCTTGCGTCTTGCCGGTAATGAACAGCGCGGTCAGCACCGGGGTGATGAAGATGCCCGCCAGGTTGGAGAACGAAGCGCTGCACACCGCCGCCGCCACATTGCCCCCGGCAATCGCCGTGAAGGCAATGGAACTCTGCACCGTCGAGGGCAGCAGGGTCAGGTAAAGCACACCCATCGCCAGCGAGGGCTCCAGCCCCGGAATGGCGCTGACGCCAAGGCCGACGATCGGGAACAGCACGAAAGTCAGGCAGGCGACGGTCAGGTGCAGCTTCCACGCCTTTGCCCCATCGACGATCGCCTCGCGCGAGAGTTTGGCGCCGTGGAGAAAGAACAGCAGCGCAATGCCCGCATCGGCCACGCCGCCGGCGATCCCCGCCCAGGCCCCGCGCGCCGGGAACAGCGAGGCAAGCCCCACGGTCGAGACCAGCAGCAAGAGGTAGGGATCGATGTTCAGGCGGGCGAGAAGGCGGTTCATAGCTGCTCCTCTAGGCCCATCCTGCCCCTGGCAAAAGCCCCTGCTTTCGGGGCTTTGCCATTGCCCCCTTTGCCATGTATCCTGCCGGTACCCCGCCACCCCAATATGGCGGTGTCTTCACGGATCCAAGACCGGGAGAACGACATGCGGCCCAAGGCTCGACTGGATCACCCCGCTTTCCTGAGGTCGGGAGACGGCGAGAGCGGCTAGGCGTGCGCCGCCCTCGATCCCTGCCCGCGCGCTTTTCGGCGTGGGCGGGATGCGTCCGGCCCGGAATGCTGCGGACCTTTGCCCCATCGCCTTCACCCTTTCCCCCGGAGGGTCATGCCATGCCGATACGTTCGGGCATTCACATCGGACCGCGCGCGCTGGCGCTGTTGGCCGCATGCACGCTTGCCGCGTGCGGCGGCGAAAAGCAGCAGGGCGAGATGCCGCCGGTGCCGGTGGAATCGATGGTGATCCGCGCCCAGCCCGTGCCCAACATCGCCGAACTGCCCGGCCGCATCGAAGCCGTGCGCTCCGCCGAAGTGCGCGCGCGGACGGACGGGATCGTGCTGCGCCGGCTCTATGACGAGGGCGCTTTCGTGAACGCCGGCACGCCGCTGTTCCAGATCGATCCGCGCGATTATCAGGCGCAGGTCAAGTCGGCCTCCGCCTCGCTCCAGCGCGCAATCGCGGCGGAGCAGAACGCCCGCTCCATCGTCACCCGCTATGGCCCCCTGATTCAGGAACGCGCGGTTTCGGCGCAGGAATACGATTCCGCCCAGTCGGATTATCGGCAGGCCAGCGCGCAAGTGGCCGAAGCCCGCGCCGCGCTGGACCGCGCCAAGCTGCAGCTCAGCTACACCACCGTAGATGCGCCGATTGCCGGCCGCGTCGCCGCCGCCGAAGTGACCGAAGGCGCACTGGTGAGCGGCGCATCGGGCACGCTGATGACGCGTGTGGACCAGACCAGCCCGGTCTACGCGGTGTTCTCCGCCTCCAACGCCTCGATCCTCGACCTCTTTGCCAAGCGTCGCAGCGGCGAACTCAACCTGCCTGCGCTGGAGAAGATCGAAGTCAGGCTGGTGCTGGAAAACGGGCAGGAATACGGGCCGGTTGGCCATCTCGATTTCGCCAGCCCCGTGGTCGCGCCCGAAACCGGTAGTCAGACGGTGCGCGCGACCTTCGTGAACAATTCACAGGGGTTGCTGTTCCCCGGCCAGTTCGTGCGCGGGCGGCTGGAACTGGGCACGCTGGAAGGCGGCATCGTCGTCCCCGCGCGCGCCATCCAGTTCAAAGGCGATGACGCGCAAGTCTCGATCATGGCCAAGGACGGCACGGTGACCACCCGCACCGTCCGGCTGGGCACCCTGCTGGGCAAGAACTGGATCGTGACATCCGGCCTGAAACCGGGCGAGCGCATCGTCGTCGACGGCTGGGCCAAGCTGCGCCCGGGCCAGAAGGCCGTGGACGCGGCGGAGATGAAGAAACAGGCGGCTCAACAGCCCCAAACCCAGCCTCAAACCCAACAGGGGCGCTGAGGCATGGACCGCTTCTTCGTCTACCGGCCGGTGTTCGGCTGGGTCATCGCCGCATTCATCGCGCTGGGCGGCCTCATCGCCCTGCTCAACCTGCCGATCGAGCAATACCCTTCGGTGGCGCCGCCCGCGCTGAACTTGTCGTACACCTACACCGGCGCCGATTCCGAAACGCTCGACAAGAACGTCACTTCGGTGATCGAGCGTGAGATGAACGGCATCGACGGGTTCCTCTACATGAACTCCGCCAGCCGTTCGAACGGCACCGGGCAGATCACGCTTACCTTCAAGTCGGGCACCGACCTCAACGCCGCGCGCGTGGAAGTGCAGGACCGGCTGAACCGCGCCGAATCCCGCCTGCCCGCCGAAGTGCGCGCGCTGGGCATTCAGGTGACCGACAATACCGCCGGCTTCCTGATGGTGCTGGGCGTGTCTTCCGATGACGGTTCGCTCAGCCCGCTAGAGATCGGCAACTACACCAACAACAACATCGTCAACGAGATCCGCCGCGTATCGGGCGTGGGCGATGTGCAGCTGTTCGGTTCGCAATATGCGATGCGCATCTGGCTCGATCCCGCCAAGCTGACGTCCTATTCGCTGACGCCGGGCGAAGTGCTGAACGCGGTGCAGGAACAGAACAGCCAAGTGGCCGGCGGCGGCATCGGTGAACAGCCGATCACGCAGGATACCGAATTCACCGCCAAGATCGTCACCCGTGGCCGCTTCTCCACCCCCAGCCAATTTGAGGAGATCATCGTCAAGTCCAACCAGGACGGATCCACCGTGCGCCTGGGCGACGTGGCCCGCGTGGAACTGGGCGCGGAGAACTACACCTTCAAGGCGCGGCTCAACGGCAAGGAAATCGCCGGCATGGGCGTGCAACTGGCCTCCGGCGCGAATGCCGTTGCCACCGCGACCGCCGTGCGCGAACGCATGAAGCAGCTGCAGGCGAACTTCCCGCCGGGCATGGAATGGCACGTCGCCTTCGATTCCACGCCGTTTATCAACGCCTCGATCGAATCGGTGATGCACACCCTGGTTGAGGCCATGGTGCTGGTTTTCCTGGTGATGTACCTGTTCCTGCAATCCTGGCGGGCGACGATCATCCCCGCCGTGGTGGTGCCGATCGCGCTGCTGGGCGCCTGCCTTGGCCTGCTGCTGTTCGGGTTTTCCATCAACACCCTCTCGCTGTTCGCCATGGTGGTGGCGATCGGTATCCTGGTGGATGACGCCATCGTCGTGGTCGAAAACGTCGAACGCATCATGACCGAGGAACACCTTCCCCCCCGGCTCGCCACGATCAAGGCGATGGGGCAGATCCGCGGCGCGATCATCGGCATCACGCTGGTGCTGATCGCGGTGTTCATTCCGATGGCGTTCTTCCCGGGATCGACCGGCGGCATCTACCGCCAGTTCTCGGTAACGCTGGCAGTCTCCATCTTCTGTTCGGCGCTGCTGGCGCTGACGTTCACCCCCGCGCTCTGCGCCACGCTGCTGAAGCACCGGACGGAGGCGGAGCACCGCGCCTCGCCTCCGCCGGGCTGGCGCGGCGCCCTGCCCCGCTTCTTCCGCTGGTTCAACGATCGCTTCGGCCGCGCGACCGACAGCTATACCCACCGCGTGGACGGCATGATGCGCGCACCGGTGCGCTGGCTGGCGGTCTTCGCGGTGATGGCGGTGTTGACCGTTCTGCTGTTCACCCGCCTGCCCGGCGGCTTCCTGCCGGACGAGGATCAGGGCTACTTCATGATCAATTTCGACGCCCCCGTCGGTGCCACCATGCAGCGCACGCAGGCGGTGGTGGAAGAGACCGAGGCGTTCCTGAAGAAGCAGCCGCAAGTGCGCGGCGTGGTCTCGCTGATCGGCTTCAACTTCTATGGCCAGAGCCAGGGCGCGGCGCTGTCCTTCGTCGACCTCAAGCCATGGGAAGATCGCAAGGATTCCGCCGACAAGGTGACCACGCTGATCGGCAAGACCCAGCAGTTCGTCTCCGGCCTGACCGGGGCGACCGTCTTCGCGCTGAACCCGCCCGCGATTCAGGCGCTGGGGAATGCCACCGGCTTTTCGATGAAGATCGAGGACCGTTCGGGCACGGACCGCGCCGGGCTGGTTGCCGCACGCGATGCGATCATTGCCGAGGCGGCGCAGAACAAGGTTCTGGCACAAGTCCGCCCCGATGGTCAGGGCGACGCGCCCGAACTCTACGTCGATATCGACCGGGTGAAGGCGCGCGCCATGGGCCTTTCGATCAACGACGTGAACCAGACTTTGGCGATCAGCTTCGGCTCCTACTACGCCAACGACTTCACGCGCGACGGCAATACCCTGCGCGTCTATTTGCAGGCCGATGCCGATGCGCGCATGACGCCGGACGACATCATGGCCCTGCAAGTGCGCGGCAGCGATGGGCAGATGGTGCCGTTCAGCGCCTTTGCCCGCGCCGCATGGGAATCGGGCCCGATTCAGGTGGAACGCTACAACGGCTACCCCTCGCTGACGATCTCCGGCACCGCCGCCCCCGGCCAGTCTTCGGGCAAGGCGCTGGAAGTGATGGAGGAGATCGCGGGCCGGCACCTTTCCGGCAATTTCAGCTTCGAATGGACCGGCACCGCCTATGAGGAAAAGCAGGCGGGCGGGCAGGTCGGCGCGCTGCTGGGGCTTTCGGTGATCGTCGTGTTCCTGCTGCTGGCAGCGCTCTACAACTCGTGGGGCATTCCGGTGTCAGTGCTGATGGTGGTGCCGTTCGGCATTCTGGGTGCGGTGGTCTTTACCTTGCTGCGGGGGCTCTCGGCAGACGTCTACTTCAACATCGGCATGATCACGATCATCGGGCTTGCCGCCAAGAACGCGATCCTGATCGTCGAATTCGCGATCGAGGATGAGGACGCGGGCAGTTCGCCCGATCAGGCCACTGTGGAAGCGGCCCGCCAGCGCCTGCGGCCGATCCTGATGACCAGCCTGGCCTTTATCCTGGGCATGGTGCCACTGGTGATCGCCAGCGGCGCCGGCGCGGCCAGCCGTCAGGCGGTGGGAACCGGCGTAATGGGCGGCATGATCGCGGCCACGCTGCTGGGCGTGTTTTTCACCCCGGTGTTCTACAACTTCGCGCGCAAGCACCTGAGCAAGCGGCGCGATCCCGCAGGGGAAGACGCGATCTGGCTGGAACAGCGCGAGCGCGAGGGAGGCGACCATGCGTAAGCGCGCGCTTCTCCCGGCCGCCGCGATCGCGACTCTGCTCGGAAGCTGCAATTTCGCGCCGCAGTACCACCAGCCGGTCGCCCCGGTTTCGGACGCCTTTCCCAATGCCCCTTCGAGCGAGGAATTGACCCCGCTCGCCACCGAACTGGGCTGGCGGGAGTTCTTTCGCGACCCCCGCCTGCAGGCGCTGATCGCGGCATCGCTGGAACGCAATCGCGATCTGGCGCAGTCCTATGCCCGCATCGAACAAGCGCGCGCGCAGTACCGCATTCAGGCGGCCGACCGCCTTCCGGCGATAGACGCCACCGGATCCGCCACGCGCCGCCGCACGCCGACATCGGTATTGGGGGCGACCGGGCAGACCACCGGTGCGGACCTGCCCGACGGTATCGACTATTCCGAATACGGCGCCAACATTGGCGTCACTTCGTTCGAACTCGACCTGTGGGGCCGGGTGCGCAACCTGACCGAAGCGCAGCGCCAGTCCTGGCTGGCCTCGGTGGAAGGGGCGCGGGCGTTCCGCATCTCTCTGATCGCACAAGTGGCCGCCACTTACTTCGACATCCGCAGCGGAGAGGATCGGATCGACCTTGCCCGCCGCAGCATCGAGGTCCGCCGCGAAGGCGCGCGCATCGCCAAGCTGCGACTGGACGCGGGCGTCACCTCCACGGTCGATTACGATCAGGCGGTGCTGCTGCAGACGCAGGCGGAAAGCGAACTGGCCGATATCCAGCGCACCACCGAACAAGCGCAGAACCTGCTGGACGTGCTGGTCGGCGGCCCGATCGCCACCCCGCTGCCGACCGGGCTTGCCCTTTCGGACCAATTGCTGCCGATCGCGCCGGGACTGCCTTCCGCCCTGCTGTTGAACCGGCCGGACGTGCTTCAGGCCGAACACAACTTGCGCGGGGCCAACGCCAATATCGGCGCAGCGCGCGCGGCGTTCTTCCCCACGATTTCCTTGACCGCAGCGTTCGGCTTCGGCTCCACCGCACTGTCCGAACTGTTCAAGGGCGCGAACCAGAGCTGGAGCTATGGCGGCGCGATCGACCTGCCGATCTTCAACTGGGGCAAGCGCGAGGCTCAGCTTAAGCTGAGCAAGGCCCAGGCCGAGGAACTCACCGCCGCCTACCAGAAGACGGTACAGACCGCCTTTCGCGAAGTGGCCGACGGCCTGGTCGGTCGCCAGCGCTATGCCGAACAGATCGAGACGCAGCAGCGCACGGTGGAGGCGCAACAACGCCTCGCCCACACCGCGCGGCTGCGGTACGACAACGGCATTTCGATCTACCTCGAAGTGCTGGATGCCGAACGCAACCTGTTCTCGGCCAACCAGACGCTGATCCAATTGCGGGCGACCGAATTGCAGAACGCCGTCAGCCTCTATGCCGCATTGGGTGGCGGCCAGGAGGAAATGGTCCAGAGCGTGCCAAGCGACACCCCGTAACCGGGCAGGACCACGCCCGCACAAGTTGACGCTTTGGTTGACACAGTTGACACGGTTCAGGGCATGAACCGTCACCTTGTGCAAAAGTGTCACCTTACCCTGCAAAACCGTCACCTTGCCGCCGCCGCTGTCGCAAGGCGCCGCCGACCTCTCTCCAGAACGACGATAGGCTTCAAAAGCAAGGATATCCGCGCGATTCATGCCGCACGGTACGCCCAATTGCCCGGTGTAGGAAAATGCGCCCCGCCCGCTGCGGCCACAAATCCGCCTCAATCCGGGGCCGGCCATGACGAGCCTGTCACATTTGTGAACGCCGACACACCCCGCCATTAATTTTGAGTACACCCTTGCTCTACCATAGCAAATTCCATCCAAGGCGTTGCTCGATAAACATATCACCCCCCCGAAATGCCCGAGCAACACGACAGACATGATTGCCGAAAAGCACGATAAATCGAAATAATATCGATTTATTGAACGATGAACGTCACCTTGGTGGATTTATATTTATAATATATAGTTTCAGATGAGGACTATTATGAAGTACATCGTTCTTTCGGCTGCTGCCGCTCTCGCTGCTTCGGCTTCGGTTCCTGCCTTCGCGCAGGACGGTGAGCCTTTCACGGGCCCGCGCGCCGGAATCACCATGGGTTTCGACAAGATCCAAGGCGATGAAGGCTTCTCGTACGGCGTGAACGCCGGTTACGACATCGGCGTGGCCCCGCGCATCACCATCGGCCCCGAAGTGACCCTGGGCGATTCCACCGCCGACAGCGCGACCACCGACGTCAGCCGTGACCTCACCGCCTCGCTGCGCGCCGGTTACGTGGTGACGCCGAAGGTCCTCGCCTTCGCCAAGGTGGGCTACACCAACACCCGCTTCGAGCCCTATGCCGGCGGCAACTACTCGCTGGAAGGCGTGCGCTACGGCGGCGGTCTTGAGTATGCAGTGACGCCGAAGACCTACATCTCGGCCGAATACCAGCGCACCGAATATGAAGCCAACTTCGGCGGCCGCGACGCCGGCGTGGTCGGCATCGGCTACCGCTTCTAAGGCTTCCAACCCGCCACCGAGACGGGAAGGCTGAAATGACGGGGAGGGTTGTCCTGCGGGATGGCCCTCCCCGTTTCGTTTCGGCAGAGCGCGGAACACCGCAGCACGCTCTGCTAGAGCAGTTTTCAACCCGACTGCGTCGGATCGACTGCTCTAAGTTTTTGGTTTGTAGCATTTTCCGAGTCATCAGGTGATTCCACCTGATTAGAAAATGCTATAAAAAAAGGGCCCGGCACGCTCCGTCCTGAACGCACCGGGCCCTCCCCTGTCGCCCATCCGCCCGCTGCGGCCGGCCAAGCCCCCTCAAGCCGGCGCGGCAGGTGTTTTCGCGATCAGGCCATCAGCACTTTGTCCAGCGCCAGACGGAACTTCTGCATGTCTTCCGCCGAGCCCACCGTCACGCGCGACATCGAGGGATAGGCGCTCCACGAGCGGCCGATCTGCACATTCTGCGCCAGCAGCGCCTCCATCATCGCCTTGGGCGCCTTGCCGCCCCAATCGACCATGAACATGTTCGCGTGGCTGCCGGGGAGGACCTTCAGCCCGCGCTTCTCGATATGGGCGATGGTCGCCTCACGCGCGGCGATCATCTGGTCGCGGCGGGCCTTGATCTGGTCGGCCAAGGTCAGCGAGGCAGTGCCGCAGGCCACGGCGGTCATCGGCAGCATCGAAGTGACCTGCCCGCCGTCGTAGCGCATCATCTTCTCGTGCAGCGCCTTGGAACCCAGCGTCAGGCCAAGGCGCATGCCCGCCATGCCGAACAGCTTGGAGAACGTGCGCATCACCAGCACATCGTCGCGTGAGGCCGCGAGTTTCGCGGCGTTTTCGGTGCCGGCGAAGTGGATGTACGCCTCGTCCACCAGCAGGATCGCGTCCTTGGGCTTGTTCTCGGCCAGCCAGGTGATGTCGGCAATCGGGGTCAGCGTGCCGGTGGGATTGTTGGGCGAGCAGATGTAGTAGAGCCCGGCGTTCGGATCGGCCGCCAGCATCGCCTTCACGTCATGGCGATAGTCCGAGGTGAGCGGCACTTTGGTGACTTTCGCGCCGATCCATGCGCCGGTGCGCCAGATCGCTTCGTACGTCGGGTCCGCGGTGACGATCCCGCGCGAGGGCGAGGCGAAAGTGATCGCGGTGCGGCTGAGCGGGTCGCTCGATCCCGGCCAGGCGACCACCCGGTCCTGCGGAATGCCTTCGACCTGGGCGACGGCGGCGAACAGTTTCTCATGCTCGCCATTGGGTTCGTAGCGGTTGCCCTCGGTGACGATGGCCATGGCGGCCTGCGCGCCGGCGGGGAGCGGGCCGGTCCAGCACTCGTTGGCGCCGATGCGCACGGCGCCGGCCACGGCCTTGGCCGCCTGCTGCGCCCCGGCCGGCATCGCCTGCGCCACCGCCATGCCGCCGCCCAGCAGCGCCGCGATCTTGCCCAGGTTGCGGCGCGAATAGCCGCGCGCCAGCAGGTCCTGCGTTACCTCTTCACCGCCGATACGCTCGGCCAGCATCTCTTGCTCAAGCTGCATCTTTCAAACTCCTTCTCGAAACAGGTGGTTTTCGGTCAAATTCAGGCATCAGATTTACGCATCAGATCTTCAGAGCATTGTGGAACATCACCATGGAGATCACGATCAGGTAGATGCCGAAGACGCGCTTCAGCATGCGCGGCTCCAGCCAGTGCGCGGCGGCGACGCCCAGCGGCGCGGTGAGGATCGACATCGAAGCGATAGCCAGCGTCGCAGGCATGTTCACGAAGCCGAGCGAGCCCCAGGGCAGGCCCTTCTCGTGCATCCCGATGATCGCGAAACCGATGGCGCTGGGGATGGCGATCAGCGTGCCCACGCCCGATGCCGTGCCCACCGCGCGGTGGATCGAACGGCCGCAAAGCGTCATCACCATGATCGCGATGGTGCCGCCGCCGATGCCGAGCAGCGAGGAGAACGTGCCAAGCCCGCCGGCGATGCCCACGCGCAGCATGCCGGTGGGCATCTGGTCGGTGATCACCTTGTCGCCCACGCGCGGCAGCAGGAAATTGAGGCTCATCAGCAGCACGCCGGAGGCGAAAACCATGGTCAGCACTTTGCCGTCGACATGGCTGGCGAGCACGACGCCCACGCCGTCGCCCAGAATCACCCAGGGCGCCCAGGATTTGAGGATTTCGAAGTCCACCGATCCACGCTTGGCATGGCTCATGACCGAGCGGATCGAGGTGACGATGATGGTCGCCGCTGAAGTGCCGATGGCGACATGCGCGTATTGCGCGTGGTCGCCGCCCAGCAGCGGCAGCATCAGCAGCAAAGCGGGCACGACGATGAAACCGCCGCCGATCCCGAAGACGCCGCCGGCGAAACCGGCGACAAGGCCGGCCACCAGCAGCCCGACTGCGGGGATCAGCCAGCCCATTTCAGATAGCATCACTATCGCAACTCCCTGAAAAATCAAATAAACGGCACTGCTTCCGTATTTCTGCGGAAGCAGTGCCAGGACTTTATCGATCAGAACTTCACGGTGACGCGGCCGTAGTAGTATCCACCATTGATACCGTAAGGCGAAATGGTGGGATATACGTTGGACGCATAAGAACTTGAGCCTGACGCCAATTGCGCGGCACGGATATTCTCGTAGGAACGCTTGGTCGGATACTTGTTGAACAGGTTGTTCGCGCCGATCGAGAGCTTGATGTTCTCGGTAGCCTTCAGTCCCAGTTCCAGATCGGTGATGAAGGCGGACTTGACCGGCACCTTCAGGTCCTGCCCGGCAATCGGGCTGCCGCCCGGCGCGGTTTCCAGCGCGTAGACCTTCGAATAGAAGCTCTCCCGCAAGTTCACGCTGAACAGGCTCGATTCCCAATAGCCGCCCAGCGTCGCGCGGAATTTCGGCGTGCTGTGCTCCAGCGTGACGACGTTGTACTTGCTGATCAGCGCCGATTTCGAAGGATCGACCGTGCTGGTGTAGAGCGCGTCGGGCAGATCGGCGATCTTCTTCACCTTGTTGTCGTTGTAGTTCGCCGAAAGCGTCCAGTTGATCTCGCCAATGCCGGTGGGCATGTCGTAGCTGGCCATGAAGTCCACGCCGCGCGTGCGCATGTCGGCGCCGTTGACGAAGGTCTGCACCGCCACGGTGCCGCTGGTGTTGCGCGCGCCGTTCACGTCGGTCAGCACATAGCTGGGAATCTCCCCGCCCAGCGCGCTGGCGACCGCGTCGTAGACCGCCTGCTGGTTGTAGAGGTTGTAGTTGTCCGAAGTGTAGGGAACGCAGCTGGCGGCGCTCGATCCTGCATAGCCCTGCGGACAGTATTGACCGTAGAAGCCGTAGAACGAGCTGGAGATCATGATGCGATCGCGGATCTCGATCCAGTAGGCATCGATGGTGACGCTGACGCGCGGGCTGGGCGTGAAGACGATGCCGGCGCTGAAGTTGGTGGACTTTTCCGGCTTCAACCCACCGAAGCCGAGCGAGGCCGCCGCCGGGGAGTTGGCGGGAAGCACGCCCGAAACCGAGCTGGGGCCGACGTTGATGCCCGAATAGAACCCTTCGGCCAGCGTCGGCGCGCGGAAGCCGGTCGACACCGTGCCGCGCACCGCGAACATCTCCGAAATGTCGTAGCGCGAGGTCAGCTTGAACACGGTGGTGTCGCCGAAATCGCTATAGTGTTCGTGGCGGATCGCGCCATCGACCAGCCACGCCTCGACCGGCTTCAGCGAAATGTCGAGGTATTGGGAGAAGTTGGTGCGGTGATAGTTGCCCGCGTCGTTCGGGCTATAGCCGAAGAACGACTGCGCGCCGCTGCCGTAGTATGAAGCCGGATCGCCAGCGACGATGCCGTAAGTCTCTCGCCGCCATTCGAGACCGCCGGCGATGTTCATCGGCTCTGCAAGGCCGATGTCGACGGGGTAGGTCAGGTCGAGCGTATTGCTCCACTGCGATGCCTTGAAGTCGCCGTTGTGGAACTCTGTCGGCGTGAAGCCGGTGGCCTTGTAGAGCGCGGCGTTGGCCGAATTCTCGACATAGACCTTCACCAGATCGTCGCCGTAGGTGGAGGCGAGGTCGAAATCGAGATCGCCGAACTTGCCCTTCACCCCGCCGCTGATCGAATAGTCCGTCTCACGCACGGCTTCCAGCGGCGCGAAGCCGGTGGGGAACAGCGGCACGCCCGCTGCCGAAACGACGATGCCCGGCGTGCGGTAATTCTCGTAGGCGCGGGCGTATTTGTGGCCGTAGCTGCCGAAGCTGTAGAGTTCGAAATCGCCCGAGGTCCAACCGGCGTTGAACATTGCCGTGGTCTGTTCGATCTGCGGATCGCCGGCGATGCGGTTGACGTAGGGATAGTCCTTCGCGTTGACGACATCGGGGTACTTGGCAAGGTTGCCCCGCGCCACCGCGTTGTCGCCATAGACGCGCGGATCGATATCGCCGCGGAAGCTGAAGCCCTTCTTCTTCTTCTGGACGGTCAGGTTGACATACGAATCCTCGATCGGGGCGAAGCCGACATTGCCCGATACGCTATAGGTGTCACCGCCCTGGTCGTAATATTGGCCGGCGGTGCCGGTAATCAGGCCGCCGTGGTCGTTGTCCTTGAGGATGATGTTGATGACGCCGGCGATCGCGTCCGTTCCGTATTGCGCGGCGGCGCCGTCCTGCAGCACTTCGATGTGGCCGATCGCATCGTTCGGAATGAAGCTCATGTCCGGTGCGGCGCTGCCACCATAAGGGCCGCCCGCGACCGAAACGTTGGCAGTGCCGTGGCGACGCTTGCCGTTGATCAGGATCAGGGTGTGGTTGGGCGATAGGCCGCGCAGCTTCATCTGCAGATTGTGCGCCTGAAGATCGCTGCCGAAGGCCTGCGCCTGGATCGAAGGCAGGTTCTGGGCCAGACTCTGGATCAGGTCCGGCTGGCCGGTTCGCGCCAGTACTTCCGCGCTCATGAGCTGGATCGGCGCCGGGCTTTCGGTGGCCTTCATTCCGATCGTGCGCGTGCCGGTGACGATGATCGCGCCACCGGAACCGTCTGCTGCCGCCTCTGCCGCGGCCGGTTCGGCAGGCTCATCCGCCCGTGCCGAAGCCGATCCCAATAAAAGCGCTGCCGCCAGCGCGCCTGCCGATACGGATACCCTGTATTTCATCTAGGCCCCCTTGCCTGGTTTTCATCCACGGTTGCGGCCTCTCCCCGGATTCTCGCGATCGTCGGCGCCTGCGCACGGTGCAGGCACGCGCTTCCCCGTCCGGCGCGCCGTCATGGCTGGTGGCCGGCAAGCGACTGTGAGCCGCTTTGGAAAAGGCGTGCGCGCGAACACTCCCCAGCCCACCCCCCGGGGGCCGGAAATGCATGTGCCCGGGCAGCAACGCCGCGAGTTTCAGTTCATTGGGAAACGGTGCGACCCGCAGGCGATCCTTGCGCACAGCGATGCGCAAGAGCGGCTTGGCGGCGATCACATTACCTGCAGGATCCTGACGCGCAGGAAACACCCGAGCAGCATCGGCCGAAGCCGGCAACTCTATTGCCGGGGCGACAAACCCCGTCCCGCAGACACACTAAAATGCGACCACGTTTCCAAATTAAAATTCTGCAGGATTAAAATGCACCAAGAAACGATTTATAAAATGCGTTCTTCAGATCACAACAGGTACGCGAATGCATTTTGAACATCGACCAGCCCCCTCATAAGTTGGTCTAACGCGTTCCTATCGGACACCGCTCCCGGAAATTGTGTTTCGTTTCTGTTACACGACCGTATTTGAATTCATCCCGGTGTCAACGCCGCCTCGTGCGATTTTCGCACGCTCAAGATTATGTGCGCCGTTCGTCAATTTTGCATCTCGCGCATGAGGTGGGCGGCAATGGCGGAAATCCGCCCAATCCCTATTTTGGACTGGATAGTTCGTCTCATGAATGGGACAGTCCCCCTGTGTGAAGGACTCGTTCCGCATTGCGTCCACCCCCCGCCGGCCACAGCTTCGGCAGGCCGGCAACGGACGAGACGGGCCTTCAAGGCAGCAGGATTCGTACCGGCGGAGAGGACGATGACGATGGCCAGCGACAAGCTGACGCATAGCGACCGGGTCTTGAATACCGTGCAGCAGGGCAATGCCGCGGCCACATCCTCGCTGGCGGCGTCCTGGTGCCGTTCGGCGCTGCACCACGGCCTCGATCCCGCTGCATCACGCAAGCAGGAACGGCTGGGTGCCGCCTCTCTGGCGGGTCTGCGCGAAAGCAATGGCGAATTGATCGCCGCCGCCGCGCCGGTGCTGGACCAGCTGTTCGGCAATGTCGGCCGCACCGGCTGCTGCGTGATCCTGTCCGATATCGACGGCGTGGTGCTGGAGGCGCGATCGACCGCCGGCGATTCACCGCTGTTCGATGCCATCGGGCTGGTTCCGGGCGGTCGCTGGGGCGAATCGGCCGAAGGCACCAATGGCATCGGCACCTGTCTTGTCGAGCAACGCCCGGTGACGATCCTGCGCGGCGAACATTTCGCCAGCCGCAACATCGGCGTCAGTTGCATGGACGCGCCGGTGTTCGATCCCGAGGGACGGCTGGTCGCCGCGCTCGACGTCTCCAGCGCGCGCGCCGAACATGGCGAGGCGCTGGCCGCGCTGGTCGCCGCGCTGGTGCAGGATGCCGCACGCCAGATCGAGCGGGACTTCTTCTGCATGCGCTATGCCGATGCGCGGATCGTCTATAGCCCGGATCGGCCGGACAGCCAGCGACGCGGACGCGGCGTGGCCTTGCTCGCGGTCGACCGCGACGATCTGGTGATCGGCGCCACCCGCGCCGCACGGTTGAACTTCCGGCTGGGCAACCGCCCGTTCGACCAGCCGCGCCCGCTGGCCGATGTGATCGGCGACGGTTCTAGCAGCTTCGACGACAGTGAGCGCGCGATCCTGCGTCAGGCGCTGGCCCGGTCCGGCGGCAACGTGACGCAGGCCGCTCGCGAACTGGGGATCGGCCGCGCGACGATGTATCGGCGCATGGAGCGCGTGGGGATGTCTCCGGGGCAATAGGCGGAATTTCGCGGTAGTTCGAGACTGGGTTCGCCTTGGGCTTCGGGCCCTCGAAGTCATTTCGCCCCCTCTCCTCATTGCGAGCGCAGCGAAGCAATCCAGGGGCGGTGGGCGCCGCTTTGGATTGCTTCGCTGCGCTCGCAATGACGAAGGGTGGGGTTTGAGGATCGCTCAGGGCAAGGGCCTTCCGCGATGCCCCGGCAGCGGCCGAATATGCCCAGCGCAATTCCCGTGTCTCACCTTCGAGACACTGGACGCCGCGGCTTGCGCCCTCCCCCTGTCGGACCGGCTCCGGCGCTGACACCTTGATCCCAAGGCCGGGCATCCCGCCGGACCATAAAGAGAGGATCACGCCATGTCCGACGCACAAGTCACCGAACGCCCCTCGGTGCTGGCGGCACCCTTCGCCAAGAGCTATGACAACTTCATCGGCGGCACATGGGTCGCCCCGGTCGCCGGCCGCTATTTCGACAATGTCAGTCCGATCACCGGCCAGCCGGTCTGCCGCGTCGCCCGGTCGGATGCGGACGATATCGAACTCGCGCTCGATGCCGCCCATGCCGCCAAGGACGGCTGGGGCCGTACGCCGCCGGCCGAACGCTCGCTGATCCTGCTGCGCATTGCCGACCGGATGGAGCAGAACCTCGCCAAGCTGGCCACCGCCGAGACGTGGGACAACGGCAAGCCGATCCGCGAAACTACCGCCGCCGACATTCCGCTCGCCATCGATCACTTCCGCTATTTCGCCGGCTGCATCCGCGCGCAGGAAGGCTCCATCGGCGAGATCGACGACGATACGATGGCCTATCACATCCACGAGCCACTGGGCGTGGTCGGCCAGATCATCCCGTGGAACTTCCCGATCCTGATGGCCGCGTGGAAGCTGGCCCCCGCGCTGGCCGCCGGCAACTGCGTGGTGCTGAAGCCTGCCGAACAGACCCCGGCCTCGATCCTCGTCCTGGCCGAACTGATCGCCGATATCCTGCCGCCGGGCGTGCTCAACATCGTCAACGGCTTTGGGATCGAGGCGGGCAAGCCGCTCGCCAGTTCGAAGCGCATCGCCAAGATAGCCTTCACTGGCGAAACCTCCACCGGCCGCCTGATCATGCAATACGCCAGCGAGAATCTGATCCCGGTCTCTCTGGAGCTGGGCGGCAAGAGCCCGAACATCTTCTTTGCCGACGTCTGCGCCGAAGATGACGACTTCCTCGACAAGGCGATCGAGGGCTTCGTGATGTTCGCGCTCAATCAGGGGGAGGTCTGCACTTGCCCCAGCCGCGCGCTGATCCAGGAATCGATCTACGACAAGTTCATGGAAAAGGCGCTGAAGCGCGTCGCGGCGATCCGGCAGGGCAGCCCGCTGGAGATGGAAACGATGATCGGCGCGCAGGCATCGCAGGAACAGCAGGAGAAGATCCTGCGCTACCTCGACATCGGGCGCGACGAAGGGGCCGAGGTGCTGATCGGCGGCGCGGCGGCGCAACTGGGCGGCGATCTTTCGGGCGGCTTCTATGTCCAGCCCACGGTGTTCAAGGGCCACAACAAGATGCGAATTTTCCAGGAGGAGATCTTCGGCCCGGTCGTCTCCACCACCACTTTCCGCACGCAGGAAGAGGCGCTGGAGATCGCCAACGACACGATGTTCGGCCTGGGCGCGGGCGTGTGGAGCCGTGACATCAACACCTGCTACCGCTTCGGCCGCGCCATTCAGGCCGGGCGCGTCTGGACCAACTGCTACCACGCCTATCCCGCCCACGCAGCCTTCGGCGGCTACAAGCAGTCCGGCATCGGGCGGGAGACGCACAAGATGATGCTCGATCACTATCAGCAGACCAAGAACCTGCTGGTGAGCTACAGCCCGAAGAAGCTTGGCTTCTTTTAAGGGTCGCACCCGTCCGGCGCGCGTTACTACCCGCGCCGGACGGCAAGCCTTCAGGGGCGTGGATCGAGCAGCGGCGGAGCCGCAACGTGGACCGGCTGCGTCCTGACGCGGGAGCGGACGCTGCGTGCCAGCCGGTGCGAAGGCCGCTCCACCGTCCAGTAAAGCGCCCAGGCGCCGACGATGCACACGACCATGATCAGGCCCAGACAGGCGAAATCCGCCATCAGCCCCTGCCCGGCCAGCCGGTGCACCACAAAGTCCGCCCCCTGCATCAGCGGCACATGGATCAGGTAGAGGCTGTAGGAAATGGTGCCCAGGAACTGCAGCCAGCGCCAGTTGAGACCCGTCTCCGCCCAGCCCGTCCACGCCGCGCCGAACAGCAGCAGCGCCACCAGCGCGGGCATCTTTTCGAAGCCCGTGCCCGTCATCAAGGCCAGCACCAGCACGATAAGCCCCAGCAGCGCGACTTCCGAATCCAGGGCCCGGCGCGCCATGACGCCGACGTAGAACACCGCCCAATGCTCCACGAAAAGGCCGTGCCACCCGCTGCCCACCAACCTCAGTGCCGAAGCCATCGCCAGTGCCCAGGCCGCCACGGCCATCCACCGCGCGGGCACCGTCAGGATCAGCGCGAAGACGAGGTAGAACTGGAACTCATACGTCAGCGTCCAGTAGACGATGTTGATTTCCGGAACGCGCAGGATTTCCTGCAGGTAGAATACATGCGCCAGCACATCGCCCACCGAAGGGGGATTGAACGGCCGATGGTGGTAAAGCGCGGTCAGCAGCACGAAAGCGATCGTCGCCAACATCGATGCCCAGTAGGCCGGATCGAGCCGGATCGACCGCCCCAGCATGAACGTGCCCACTTTGCCGGGCGTCATCGTCACCCCGGTAAGCCCGTGCGCGATCACGAAACCGCTCAGCGTGAAGAACACCGATACCGCGAAGTAGTCGTTGAACATCGAAAACGGCATCGCGGCCAGGATACTGGGGACATGGCCGCCCTGAATGGCGTGGAACAGCAGCACTGCGATCGACGTAAGTCCCCGCAGTCCTTGGACAATGGTATAATTCACCCGTTTTTCCGCCATCTCGCCATCATGACAGCGCGGCCATGCCAAGCGCAACGAAGCGGACCGAGGACGTTGATCGCGGACCTGAAAAATCGCCATCCACCGCAATGCGCGGCCGGACGCGCCTCGGCCTGCCGCAGCTAACTGGCCGGATCGTACATGAATTCCCGCAATTCCTGCGCACAGCGGCAAGCCACTGCGATCTTGCGCGCCCACTCCACCGCCGCCTCACGCGTGGGCAGTTCCAGCACGGTGAAACCGCCCTTCAGATGGCTGCCCGGATAGATCTGCGACGAAACCGATCCATTGGCCGAAACCAGCACCGGATCGACGCTTTCCTCGATCCCGCCGCCAAAGACATAGACGCCGGCGGACTTCGCCTCCTCGATCACTTTGTGCGCTGCCGCCGCGACGATCGGGAATTCCTCATCCGTCAGCACCATGGCTTCGCTGGGAAAGGAGATGAGGTACTTGGTCATCCCGTGATTATGCGCCCGCTCCCGAATGCCAACAAGAGGACGGCGATGCGGTGATTTTCGGGGAAATTGGCGCGCCCGACAGGGTTCGAACCTGTGACCCCAAGCTTAGAAGGCTCGTGCTCTATCCAGCTGAGCTACGGGCGCGCGCCGCGTCCCCATAGCGCGGTTCTCCGCACACGCAAACCGGGCATCGGAATGATCCCCGCACAACTTGTGCTTTGCCGAACGATCCCGGCAGGTTACGCATGCCGGCGATGAGCGAAGCACACCTTTCCCGTATCGACGGCATGGCCGGCGCCCGGCGCCATTTCCGCTATTTCGACTATGTGATGGTCGCCTTCGTAGTGATCCTCCTGCTCTCCAACCTGATCGGCGCGGCGAAGCAGGCGGAAGTGAACTTCCCCGTGTTCGGCCCCATCACCTTCGGCGCGGGCGTGCTGTTCTTCCCGGTATCCTACATCATCGGCGACGTGCTGACCGAGGTCTACGGCTATGCCAACGCCCGCCGCTGCATCTGGGTGGGTTTCTTCGCGCTGCTGTTCATGGTGCTGATGAGCGTGGTGGTGGTGAACATCCCCGCCAATGCCGAATGGGCCCTCGCCTCCTCCACCTACACCATCGAGGGCAAGCAGGTGACGGCGCCGAACCAGGCCGCCTATTACTCGATCTTCGGCCAGACGCCGCGCATCGTCTTCGCCTCTGTCTGCGCGTTCTGGGCGGGCGAGTTCGTCAACTCCTTCGTCCTTGCCCGCATGAAGATCATGACGCAGGGCAAGCACTTGTGGACGCGCACTATAGGTTCGACGATCTTCGGCGAAGGCGTGGACAGCGCGCTGTTCTACCCCCTCGCCTTCCTGGGCGTCGCCGGCTTCACGCCGCATTCGATCGCGCTGCTCGCGCTGACGCAGTGGGCGATCAAGACCGGCTGGGAAGTGGTGCTGACCCCGGTGACGTATTTGGTGGTCGGCTGGCTGAAGAAGCGCGAAGGCGTGGACGTGTTCGACAGCAATGTGGACTTCTCCCCCTTCGCCAAGGCGCGCAAGGCGACTGCTGCAACCACCGAATAAGCCGCGCGCGCGACTTGGCATCACCGGCTGGCCCCGGTAGGTCCGCCGCAGCCATGCTCGACCGCATCCTCCTGTCCCGTTTCCGCAACCACCGTGAGACCGCGGTGGAAGGCACGGCGCAGTTCAACCTGCTGGTGGGCGAAAACGGCGCGGGCAAGACCAATGTGCTGGAGGCGATCTCGCTGCTTTCGCCCGGCCGCGGCCTCCGCCGCGCCGCGCTGGCGGACATGCCGGGCCAGCAATTCGACGGCGGCTTCGCGGTCAGCGCATCGCTGATCGTGCCTGGGAGCGAACCCGTCCGCCTCGGCACCGGCGTCGCGCCCGAACGGCCCGGACGGCGGCTGGTGCAAGTCAACGGCGCAGAGGCCCCGGCGGTGCGGCTGGCCGAATGGCTCTCGATCGGCTGGCTGACCCCGGCGATGGACCGGCTCTTCGTCGAAGGCGCCGGCGCACGGCGGCGCTTCCTGGACCGGATGGTCATGGCGGTGCGCCCCGATCACGCCAGCCACGCCACCCGCCTCGAAAACGCCTTGCGCGAACGCAACCGCCTGCTCTCGGACGAATACGCCCCCGATCCGCGCTGGCTGGACGCCATCGAGACCCAGCTTGCCGAAAGCGGCGCGATGGTCGCCGCCGCGCGCGCGGAACTGGTGGAGCGGCTGGAGGCAACGCTGGCCGCGCTACCGGACTCTCCCTTTGCGCGCCCGTCGCTGGCCTATCAGGCGGGCGGCCCGATCGAGGCCGAGGCCCTCGCCCGCGCCTTGCGCGACGGCCGCCCGCGCGAACGCGCCGCCCAGCGCACGCTCACCGGCCCGCACCGCGACGAAGTGCTCGTCACGATGGCGGGCAAGGGCCAGCCTGCCGCCGAATGCTCGACCGGCGAGCAGAAAGCCATGCTGATCGCGATCACGCTGGCGCACTCGCAATTGCTGGAGGGCGGCACGGAACAACGCCCACGCCTGCTGCTGCTGGACGAAGTGGCCGCCCACCTCGACCCGCTGCGCCGCGAAGCCCTGTTCGACCGCCTGCGCGCCGGATCGGCGCAAGTCTGGCTGACCGGCACCGAACTGGCCCCGTTCGACGCCATCGCGAAAGAAGCGGCAATATGGGAAGTCAGCGCGGGCGCGGTGCGGCGACTGGGTTAACGCCCTGGAGCTCTGTCCCTTTTGCGCGACAATACTTGCCTCGGGAAGCCACTTTCCCGGAAATGCGTGATGTCGAAACTATCGCTTCAATGAGTGCCGCTAAAGACTGCAAAACCTAACCCAATTGCAAACAAGCCAATAGAGGTCGCCAGAAGCACAGCAACAATGCGCCTTTTAGTGGTTGCGCGAAAGGCGAGCAGGTATCGCCAGTAATTATGATAACTTTCCAAACCGAAAGATCTCGATACCAGCAGCGACATCGGCAGAGCGGCCGCCATTCCCGCCGACCCAAACATGAGAACATTCGGAAAATTCAGATCGAACCCGCTCGCAATCGCAACGTACCCTCCCAACGGAAGACTTATACATGCGCCCCCGACGAATATAGCGTATGCAAATCGCTCTCTAAGTCGGAATTCATCGCAGCCGTCGGTCGGATTTGGCCCAAGCAGCGTCCACAATCCCACCATTGAAATGTACGCGATCAGAAGATTGAGCATCGCGCTCTGGTAAAGAGCTCTTCAAACCATAGCCAATCAAATCCTGCACTATTTCCCGATGCCTTGTTGATACATTCCCCGTCATCCCCGCGAAGGCGGGGATTCCGCTTCTCTTGCGTCAGAGGAGAGGTTGCCAAGGCAGCGGGGCCCCCGCCTTCGCGGGGGCGACGGGTGTTGAGAGTTCGATGATCCCGACTGCCCAAACCGGCTATCCAAACCGGCAGCCCGCCGACTATTTCGCCCCCGCCGTCTTCGGCAGTGCGTCCGCCACATCGTCAACCGTTGCCGTCACGATCTCCTCGACCCCGATGGCAGTGGGATGCACGTGATCCTTCTGCAGCAGGTCCGGCTTGTCGATCACCGGCTGGAGGAAGAACGGCACCAGCACCGCGCCGTATTTCTGCGCGAGCTGCGGATAGATCGGGTTGAACTGAGAGGCATAGTCCTTGCCCAGATTGGGCGCGGCCATCATGCCCAGCAGCACCACGCGGATGCCGTCACCCTTCAGCCGCTTCAGGATCGCCTCAAGGTTTTGGCGCGTCTGTTCGGGCGGGAGGGAGCGCAGCATATCGTTGCCACCAAGGCTGACGATCGCCAGTTCGGGCTTTACCGGCTGGCTTTTCAGCGTGAAGTCCAGCCGCTCCAGCCCGGCCGCCGTGGTGTCTCCCGAAACACCGGCATTGGTGATCCGGGCATTGATCCCCTTCGCGCGCAGGGCGTTTTCCAGCCGCGCCGGATAGCTTTCGCCGTCTTCCAGACCATAGCCCGCCAGCAGCGAATCCCCGAAGGCCAGGATCGGCCGCTCCGGCCCCATCACCGGGATCGCCGGCGGCGCGTCGAGCGCACTGGTACTCTGTTCGGGGGCCGGCGGCGCGCCCTTGTCGCAGGCGGTCAGGGCCAGCGGCAGGATCAGGGAAGCCCCGAGGAGGACGATCGCTTTGGCGCGCAAGGGTTTCTCCGGTGAAATGACTTGTGGAACGGCAAGCCCAACACCCATATGGGGCACGTGACCGATCCTGCCCAGCCCCGCATCGCCCTTTCCGTCCACGCACAAGACCTGCGGCTCACGCTGGGAAGCGGTGACAGCGCGGTGGAGATCCTGAAGGGCATCGACCTTGCCGTGCCGCAGGGGCAGACGCTGGCGCTGCTGGGGCCGTCCGGATCGGGCAAATCCTCGCTGATGTCTGTGTTATCCGGGCTGGAGCGGGCCTCGTCCGGGGCGCTGCATGTCGCGGATCAGGACTTTTCGGCAATGGACGAGGATGCGCTGGCCCGTTCGCGGCGCGGCCGGATCGGCGTGGTGCTGCAGGCCTTCCACTTGCTGCCGACGATGACCGCGCTGGAAAACGTGATGACCCCGCTGGAACTCGCCGGGATCGACGGCGCGCGCGAGCGGGCGGAGGCGGAACTGGCCGCCGTCGGCCTCGGCCATCGCCTCCACCATTATCCGGCGCAGCTTTCGGGCGGCGAGCAGCAGCGCGTGGCGATTGCCCGCGCGCTCGCGCCGCGCCCCTCGCTGGTTTTCGCGGACGAGCCGACCGGCAATCTGGATGCGGCGACCGGCCACACGATCATCGACTTGCTCTTCGCCCGCCGTGCGGAGGCTGGCGCGACGCTGCTGATCATCACCCACGACGAAAGCCTCGCCCACCGCTGCGAGCGTGTGGTGACCCTGGCCGACGGCCGGATCGCGAGCGACATCCTTGCGGCCTGAGCGCACGATTTCATGGCGGACCGCGTGGACGCTGGCCCAGCGTGACCTGTCGGCCCGCTTCAAGGGCCTGCGTCTGCTGCTGGTCTGCCTGTTCCTGGGCGTCGGCGCCCTCGCCGCCATCGGCAGCCTGACCGGATCGATCGAGCACGAACTGGTCGCGCGCGGGCGGCAGGTACTGGGCGGCGATCTGGAGTTGCGGACATGGCAGCGCACGCTGTCCGACGCGGAACTGAAGGCGCTCGGCACTTACGGCACGGTGTCGCGGGGCTATCGCCTGCAGGCCATCGTCCGCAAGGGCGAGCTGACCGCGCCCGTCGCACTGAAATCGGTGGATGCCGGTTGGCCGCTCTATGGCCGCCTGACGCTGAAAGATGGCCGCAAAGTCGGCGCTCCGCCGGAAGGGACGATCTGGCTGGCCGAAGGCACCGCGGCGCGGCTCGAAGTGAAGCCGGGCGACACCGTGACGGTGGCCGAAGTGCCGCAGAAAGTCGGCGGGATCATCGATTCCGACCCCGAAACGCTGTCGGAAGGCTTCTCCTTCGGCGACACCGCGATCACCACGCTTTCCCTGCCCGACCGCGCCGGGCTGACTACTACGGGCGCGATGTATCGCGGCGCGGTGCGCGTGAAGTTCGCCGATCCCGCGCGCGATCCCGACGCGGTGGTCGATGCGATGAAGCGCAAGTTCGGTGAATCCACGTTCGACGCGCGCACCCGCAAGGCCGCCTCTCCTTCCACGCAGCGTTTCGTCGGCCGGATGGGGCAGTTCCTCTCGCTGGTCGGGCTGGCCGCGCTGGCAATTGCCGGGATCGGTATCGGCGGCGGCGTGTCGTCCTACCTGGAAGCGCGACGCACCAGCATCGCCACTCTGAAGGTTCTGGGTGCGACCAGCCGCGACATCGCGCGGGTCTATCTGCTGCAAGTCGGCGCGGCGGCGCTGGCGGGGAGCCTTGCCGGATTGCTGGTGGGCGTGGCGGTGACGCCGCTGCTCGCCCATGCGCTGGGCACTCTGCTGCCGGTGGAGGCGGGCTTCACGCTCTCCCCCTTCGCGCTGCTGACCGCTGCGGCCTATGGCCTGCTGGTGGCGCTGGTCTTCGCCGCTCCGCCGCTGGCCCGCGCGCGGAGTTTCCCGGCGATGGCGCTGATGCGCGCCCGCGTTTCGCCGCTGGCCGCCCGCCGCAGGGCATGGGCGATCCCTGTCGGGCTCGGCCTTGCCGCCATCGTCGCGCTGGCCATGCTCAATGCCGCGCAGCCACTGGTGACGGCGGGGTTCCTTGGCGGCGCGGCGCTGATGCTTGGCCTGCTGGCGCTGCTGGGCACTGGCATCCGCCGCCTCGCCGCCCGGCTACCACGTCCGCGCAATCCGCTATTGCGCTCAGGCCTCGCCAACCTCCACCGCCCCGGCGCGCAGACCGGCGCACTGGTGACGGCGCTGGGCTTCGGCCTTTCCGCCTTCGTGCTGATCGCCGGCGTGCAGACCAGCCTGGACGCCAATATCCGCAAGACGGTGCCGGATCGCGCGCCGGACTACTTCGTGCTCGATATTCCGCAGGACGGTGCGCAGGCCTTTCACGATCTGGTCGAGCAGGAAATTCCCGGCGCGACGTCCCACATCGTCCCCAACTTGCGCGGCCGTATCCTTGCCTATGGGCCGAAGGACCACATGACGCGCGTGGCCGATCTGAAGGACATTCCCGATGAGGCCTGGGCGTTGAAGGGCGAGCGAGGGCTCACCTACTCCGCCTACCTTCCCGAAGGCAGCACCGTCACCTCCGGCCAATGGTGGCCGGCGATCTGGCGCGGTGAACCGCTGGTTTCGCTGGACGAGAAGTTCGCCCAATCGGTCGGCCTGAAAGTGGGCGACTATGTGACCGTCAGCCTGCTCGGGGTGGAGCGCACCGCGAAAGTGGCCGCGCTGCGCAGGATCGACTGGGACACGATGGGGCTGAACTTCGTGCTGGTGTTCTCCCCCAACACGCTGGCCGATGCCCCGCACAAGCTGGCCGCAACCATTCAGGCGCCGCCGGGGCACGCGGGGACGAAGCTGCTGCCGCGCCTTGCCCGCATGTTCCCGTCAAGCTCTGTGATCGAGACCGGCACCGTGCTCAGCGAAGCGCGCGACCTGCTCGATCAGATGAGCGTGGCAATCCTCGCCGCCGCCTCCGTAGCGGTGCTGGCAGGCCTTGCCGTGCTGCTGGGCGCCATCGCCGCCGCGCGGGCCAGCCGGACTTACGACAATGTGATCCTGCGCGTGCTGGGCGCAAGCCGGGCGCAGTTGCTGACGATCCAGCTGGTCGAATACGGTGTGTTGTCGGTGGTGCTGGCAGCGGTCGCGCTCGCGCTGGGTAGCGCGATGGCCTGGGCGGTGATCGTCAAGCTGTTCGAATTCGACTGGCTGCCCGACTGGCCGCGTGTGTTCGCAGTCCTGGGTGCGGGCCTCGTACTCGTGCTGGCCTTCGCCCTCGCCGGATCGCTGCCGCTGTTGCGGGCGAAACCGGCAAGGGCGCTCAGGGAGCTTTAGGCGAACACGCCTTCGTCGACATGCTGCGCTTCGCGCGGATCGCGCGTCTTGTAGACGAGCGTGCTGGCGATGACGTCGTGCAGGCCCTGCTTGCGTTCGGTGAAGCCCACCATGATGTAGCCGATGAAGAGGATCAGGCCGGACAGGATCTTGGCGAAGTAACGACCCGTGGCGCGCAGGAAGCTGATCCGGTTTCCGTGCAGGTCGGTAACCACCAGCCCGACCGCCAGCTTGCCAATCGTGCCTTGCCATGGCGAGCTTTCGAGCCCGGCAAAGTAGAGCCATTGTAGGACCAACGATACGGACAAATTGAGCATCAGGATACCGAACATGGCGCCCGGATTGCTTTCCAGGGCCATCATCGAAGCCATGCCAAAACCGAAGATCGCCGATATCACATTCGTCACGATCGACAGGACCACGACATCGATCACGTAGGCGAGCACTCGCCACCAGAAGCCGCCGAAAGGTACCACGATTTCCCCCTTTGAAATTTCGGAGGCACAATAACGCCCGTTTGCGGGACCGCAACCGCCACTGGTTTCAGAAAAAGCCAACTCTGCAGAGCACGATACGGCCAATAAAATGGGGCGCGCATTGCTGCGCGCCCCTTGCCAGTTTGCAATCCTCCGCGTCTCCTCCCCGCCGCGTAAGGACCGCTTTCACGTTCCGGACTTGCGCCGGTAGCGTGCCGCCACGTCCTGCAACGCGGCTGGTTCCTCCTGATGTTCGCAAGCCTGAAGAATAACCGCCGCGAAGAATCCGACTCCATCGGACAATTCGTTCGGTGGGAAACCCCAGTCTTCCTCTCAACCGGCGCCCGGAACTTTTTCGCTGTTCCGATCCGCCCTTAACTCTGCACCGGAGCTTAGCGGATTGCATAGCAGTTACAATGACTCGAAAGTGTGATTGCGCGACATTCCATCCGCTGTGTCGGGAATGTCACAAATCGCGTGATCGTCGTCGCGCTTGCCGCAAAGCATGGTTTCGGCTAAGGGCGCCCCAATTTTGCGGTGCAGCATGTGCCGCTGGCCAACTCCTCGAACCGATAGGCAAAGCATGTCCGCCCCGCTTCCCCTGCGCAATATCGCAATTATTGCGCACGTCGACCATGGCAAGACCACCCTCGTCGACCAGCTTTTCCGCCAGTCCGGCACCTTCCGCGAAAACCAGCGCATCGAAGAACGCGCCATGGACTCGAACGACCTCGAAAAGGAACGCGGGATCACCATCCTTGCGAAGCCGACTTCGATCGAGTGGAACGGCCACCGCATCAACATCGTCGACACGCCGGGTCACGCCGACTTCGGCGCCGAAGTGGAACGCATCCTCTCGATGGTCGACGGCGTCGTCCTGCTGGTGGACAGCTCTGAAGGCGCTATGCCGCAGACCAAGTTCGTCACCGGCAAGGCGCTGGGCCTCGGCCTGAAGCCGATCGTCGTCGTCAACAAGATCGACCGTCCCGACGGCCGCCACGCCGAAGTGCTGGACGAAGTGTTCGACCTGTTCGTCAGCCTCGACGCCAACGACGAGCAGCTGGACTTCCCCGTGCTCTACGCTTCGGGCCGTAACGGCTACGCCAGCTACGATCCGGACCTGCGCGAAGGCACGCTGACGCCGCTGTTCGAAAAGATCGTCGAGCACGTGCCCGCGCCGAACCTCGACGTCGACGCGCCGTTCTCGTTCCTTGCCACCCTGCTTGACCGTGACAACTTCATGGGCCGCGTCCTCACCGGCCGCGTCCAGTCGGGCACGCTGAAGGTGAACGACCCGATCCGCGCCATCGACGCCGAAGGCAAGGTCATCGAAGTGGGCCGCGCCTCCAAGGTGCTGTCGTTCCGCGGCCTGGACCGCGTTCCCGTGGAAGAAGCCCGCGCCGGTGACATCATCGCGCTGGCCGGCCTGGAAAAGGCCACCGTGTCGAACACCATCGCTTCACCCGAAGTGACCGTGCCGATCAAGGCCCAGCCGATCGATCCGCCGACCCTGGCGATGCGCTTTGCCGTGAACGACTCGCCGCTGGCGGGCCGTGAAGGCGACAAGGTGACCAGCCGCATGATCCGCGATCGCCTGATGCGCGAAGCGGAAACCAACGTGGCCATCCGCGTCACCGAATCGGCTGACCGTGACAGCTTCGAAGTGGCCGGCCGCGGCGAACTTCAGCTGGGCGTCGTGATCGAAACGATGCGCCGCGAAGGCTTCGAGCTGGGCATCAGCCGCCCGCGCGTGCTGTTCGGCAAGGACGAAAACGGTGGCCGCACCGAACCGTACGAAACCGTCGTGATCGACGTGGACGACGAATTCTCGGGCACCGTCGTCGAGAAGATGCAGCGCCGCAAGGCAGAGCTTACCGACATGCGTCCTTCGGGCGCCGGCAAGACCCGCATCACCTTCTCGGCCCCTTCGCGCGGCCTGATCGGCTACCACGGCGAGTTCCTTTCGGACACCCGCGGCACCGGCATCATGAACCGCCTGTTCGAGAAGTACGACAGCCACAAGGGTCCGATCGAAGGCCGCCTGAACGGCGTGCTGATCTCGAACGGCACCGGCGAAGCGGTCGGCTACGCGCTGAACAGCCTTGAAGATCGCGGCATCCTGTTCGTGAAGCCACAGGAAAAGATCTACGAGGGCATGATCATCGGCGAAAACGCCAAGCCCGACGATCTTGAAGTGAACCCGATGAAGTCGAAGCAGCTGACGAACTTCCGTTCGACCGGCAAGGACGACGCCATCCGCCTCACGCCGCCGAAGGTGATGACGCTGGAACAGGCGATCGCCTACATCGACGACGACGAAATGGTCGAAGTGACGCCGCAGTCGATCCGTCTGCGCAAGGCGATCCTCGATCCGAACGAGCGCAAGAAGGCCAGCCGCAAGAAGGACGTGGCCTGATTGAAGACCCCGCCGCAGCGATGCGGCGGGGTTTTTCGTTTGGGGGAGTCTTCCGGCGGGAAGCCTTCCCAGTCCTCCCCCTTCCCTCGTCATTGCGAGCGTAGCGAAGCAACCCAGAGCGGCGTGGTGCTGCCCTGGATTGCTTCGCTACGCTCGCAATTACGAAAGGGTTGTTAGCCCGGCAGTCAGGCAGGCCACGCTCGATAACGGCGTGCTACCGCGCCAAACGGTCCCGCCAGCAGGCTTACAACCGCGTGCCGCCCTTCACCCAGCCCTGCGCCACTTCGCGCAGCATGTCGCTGTCGCGCGGCAGGTGCGAGGTATCGTCCAGATCGCGCGTGGCGATCAGCACCGGCGGCGCGATCATGTCGAAGAACGAGATCCCGCAGTACTGGCCGCGGATCCACACGACTTCGCCGAACGCCTCGAACTTGCCCCATTCCAGCACCACTTCGCCGCCCAGTTTCAGTTCGGCAGTGGTGGAGACCTTGGCCCCGGTCAGCGACAGATCGGCAAGGATGGCCTGCGCCGTCTGCGTGCGGGTGATGATCCGTGCCGGAAGGCGCACGCGCAGGCGGCTGCGGCCGCGTCTGCCGGCATTTGCGCTGTCCGAACCCGAAGGACTGTTCATTTCTATTCCTTGCGACCATGCTGCCTACCGTGCTTGCGCGGGGCGCGGCGCACTCGCTTGGGCAACGCGGACTTCTGCCCTGCAGTTCGCCCGAAAACGGTCGGCAATTCATTATAAAGGATGATGTGCCCGGCCGGTTGCACGCACCCGGGAAAAAATGTGCGGTGAGAGGCGCTTCCATCCCGCCGGGGAACCGCTAGACCTTGTGCTTTCGGGTGCAAGCAAGGCCGTGAAGATGATCGAATATTGGCCGCTGGCCGGCATCCTGGTGGTGATCGCGGGCTTCGCGTTGCGGTTCAATCCGCTGCTGGTGGTGGCCGCCGCCGCGCTGGCGACCGGGTTGCTGGGGCACATGGGCCTGGTCCAGATCATCTCGCTGCTGGGCAAGGGCTTCAACGATAACCGCTTTATTACCGTCGTTTACATCGTCCTTCCGGTGATCGGCCTGCTCGAACGCTTCGGCCTGCAGCAGCGGGCGCGCACGATGATCGAGGAAATGCGCGGGGCGACCGTGGGCCGCCTGCTCACCGCCTATCTCGCGTTCCGGCAGATCATGGCCGCGCTGGGCCTCACCTCCGTGGCCGGCCATGCCCAGACCGTGCGCCCGCTGGTCGCGCCGATGGCCGAAGCTGCCGCGCGCAAGCAGAACCCGAACGTCACAGAAGATGACGTTGAAGCCACCAAGGCCATGGCTGCCGCCACGGACAATGTCGGCGTGTTCTTCGGCGAGGACGTGTTCATCGCCATCGGTTCGATCCTGCTGATTCAGGGCGTGCTGAAGGGCGAAGGGATCGACATCGCGCCGATCCACCTTTCGCTCTGGGCGATCCCCACCGCGATCTGCGCGTTCCTGATCCACGCCTTCCGCCTCTGGCGGTTCGACCGCCGCCTGCGCGCCAAAGGAGCGCCAGCGGCATGATCGGCATCGGCACCATCTATGCCCTCGCCGGCATCCTGTTCGCCGCCTTCGCCGTGGCGACCGCGCGGGACCGGGCCAATCCCAGACGCTGGGGTAGCGCGCTGTTCTGGGGGCTGATCGCCGTCAGCTTCCTGGCCGGTGACCGACTGGGCGACTTCGGCAACGGCCTGCTCGTCCTCGCTCTCGTCGCCATTGCCGGTACGCGCCTGCTGGGCCAGGGCAAGCCGCGTACCACCGACACTGCCGAGCGGGAGGCATTTGCGAAAAAGCTTGGCTCCCGCCTGTTCCTGCCCGCGCTGGTGATCCCGGTCACCGCGTTCTGCGGCACGCTGCTGTTCAGCTATGCCGGGCTGGAGCGGCTTGGCCTTGTCGATCCGCGCTGGATCACGCCGGTGCTGCTGGCGCTGGGCGTGATCATCGCCTTGATCGCGACGATGCTCTGGCTGAAGCCGCCGCTTTCCGCCCCGGTAGAGGAAGGCCGCCGGCTGATGGATTCGATCGGCTGGGTCGTGCTGCTGCCGCAGATGCTCGCCGCGCTGGGTGCCGTCTTCGGCGCGGCCGGCGTCGGCGCGGCAGTCGGCGCCATCGCGCAGGGCCTGCTGCCGGAGGGCAATGTGTTCATGGCCGTCGTCGTCTTCGCGCTGGGCATGGCGCTGTTCACCGTGGTGATGGGCAATGCCTTCGCCGCCTTCCCGGTGATGGCCGGCGCGGTGGGCGTGCCGATCCTGATCCGCCTGCACGGCGGCGACCCTGCCGTGGTCGGTGCCGTGGGCATGCTGTCCGGCTTCTGCGGCACGCTGTTGACGCCGATGGCAGCCAATTTCAACATGCTCCCCGCCGCACTGCTCGAACTGAAGGACGAACATGCGGTGATCCGCCGTCAGGTCGGCACGGCCCTGCCGCTGCTCGCCTGCAACATCCTGATCCTCTACATCGCCGGATTCCTGCTGTGACCCCATCTGCCGAGACCCCGTCTGCCGAGACCGCCGCCCAGTTCATCCGCATCGCGCTTGGCCATGTCGGCCGCGAATACCCGCACAAGCTGGACCATGTGATGTCGTCCGACGCGGACGTGCTGCCACCGCGCGTGCTGCACCCGGCCTTCCACGGCAGCTTCGACTGGCATTCCTGCGTCCACGGCTGGTGGACCGCGCTGACCCTCACCCGCCTCCACCCTACCCTTCCCGAAGCGGCCGAGGCCGTGGGCCGCGCCGACGAGACCTTTACCGAGGAAAAGCTGGCCGCCGAACTGGCCTATCTGGACCGGCCGCTGTCGGGCGGGTTCGAGCGACCCTACGGCTGGGGCTGGCTGCTCTATCTGCACCTCGAAGCCAGCCGCCATGCGGACCAGCCCTGGGCCGCGCGTCTGGAGCCGCTGGCCCGCGCCTTCGCCGCACGGTTCGCCCATTACCTGTCGATCCTGACATACCCGATCCGCACCGGCACCCATTTCAACAGCGCCTTCGCCCTCGCGCTCTCGCTGGAATGGGCCGAGGCGTTCGACACCGCGCTGGCCGACCAGATTCGCGGCAAGGCCGTAAACTGGTTCTCCGGCGATGCCGACTGTCAGGCCTGGGAGCCGGGCGGGGACGAGTTCCTCTCTTCCGCGCTCAGCGAGGCGCTGCTGATGCGCCGCGCGCTGGATGGCGCCGCGTTCACCGACTGGTTCAGCCGCTTCCTGCCGCATCTGACGCAGCGCCGCCCTGCCTCGCTGTTCACGCCGGCGCATGTCAGCGACCGCAGCGACGGCAAGATCGCCCATCTGGACGGGCTGAACCTCAGCCGTGCCTGGGCCTGGCGCGAAATCGCCTCGGCCACGCCGGAACTGTCGCAGATCGCGGGGGAAGCCGCCGAAGCCCACCTCGCCGCCGCGCTCGACCATGTCGAGGGCGACTATATGGGCGAACACTGGCTGGCGAGCTTCGCCCTGCTGGCGATGCTGGCGCAGTAAGCGGAAAGACCGCGCCCGTTAGCGCATGGCTAACGGGTGGTGGCCATATATTGAATTGAAATGTGGCGGAAAATCGCCCCGCCGTGCCGAAATCGGCCGGTCAACCCAGCCAGGCGGTGACGTCGGAACAGCCGATCACCGCAGCAATGGTGACGCCCCAGAAGAACACGCTACCCATGACGATCGACATGTCGAGCTTGCCGCCTTCCTTGCCCTTTTCGGCGACGGAAGCGACGCTTTCGCTATAGGGAATCATCTGGCATCCTCGTTCGTCTTTTGTTGTCGCCGCAATGGGATATGCCCGGCGAACCCGTGAGGCAAGCCTTAGTAACTAATTATTAATCATTCCATTTTGGATGCGATCGAATGTGCGCCGGGCAAGCTGGGCCGAACGCAATGGGCGCTGCCTGGAGAATGAGCCGGGATACGGGGGAGTACTCGCGGGCCCGCTTGGGGCAACGGGCAAGGAATGGTGCGGCTACAGGAATCAATTTAAATAACTATATAATTGATATGATTACCTAATGATAGTTCGAATTATGATAATGGCACAAAACATGGCCACATCTCAAAAATTACTATCTGGTAAAACAAGGGTCTGGAATCACTTTCCGAACCCGCCCTATACGCATTCGTATAAACTGAACAATTTTGAGACGCCACGATTTTCGACACATCACAAGATGCGTCCCTCCCCTATTTAGATTCTCGCCATTCCGGCGATCACCCTGATCAAACTCATCAGCGATTTGCCGCACCGCTTCGAATCGCCGTTCTAGCTACAGGTGAATGACTGGGCCTGGGACCTTCGCGACCTTCTGGTTCTGAGTTCCCGACACCAGAAACCAGACACTCCCCACGTCCAGCTTGCTAAAAATAGATCGGCAATAACCGCCCCCAATAAAGACATACGGGGGCTATTCTGGCGAACCTGAAAGGAGACGATCAAGTGTCTGGCGGAATGGCTGGTCGGAGCCAGGAGCCAACGAGCAGCCATGGGCGCGACGCTTAGTAACCTGATGCGGCGGCCAACCCGCAGCGATCTAACGATGCTTGATCGAAGTTTATCTAGCGATTTCAACCATCAACGATATTTAAACGCAAAACATGTAAATGTATATCTTGGACTATATATTTATGATTTCTTCTTGGGTCATCATGCAATTTGATATGAATTAAGGCATTGTTTGTTGGCTAACAAGGCTATTAAATACCCAATTAAGTGTAGGTATAAATTCCAAAATAAATCAGCGCCCTCCCGATGAATTAAAATATTTTATCCGTCAGTATTTTTCGCCTCTGCTAAGCGAGGCGCCATTGGCAACATTGCACTGCGTCGTCCGCCCGCGGGATGGGAATTTGGGAGACGTTCGATGCAAACCTACGCCAAAAGCTATCGCCTTTGCCTGCTGACGAGCTCCGCCGCTGTTGCCGCAGTCAGTTTGATTTTTCTATCGCAGCCTGCGGCGGCACAATTCATTTGCATGGGGAACGCGACTGGGACGCCCTTTGACAATGCAACGGGCGACGGCGCCACAGCTGCGTCGAATGGTGTAGCTTGCGGAACGACGAGCCAAGCAACTGGCACCGACAGCACCGCTTTGGGATTGAACAGCCAGGCAACCAACGAAGGCGCAACCGCCGCTGGCGCGAATAGCGTCGCGAGTGGCGCTTCATCGACTGCAATTGGCGCAGGTGCGCAGGCTACAGGTGCTAATTCGATAGCAGTTGGCGCGGGTAATATCGTCACAGGCTCGGGAAGCGGAGCGATGGGTGACCCCAATATTGTTAACGGCAATAACAGCTATGCAGTCGGTAACGACAACCTGATCGATGCCAACAATGCTTTCGTGCTCGGCAATAATGTTACCATTGCTGCCGGGCTCGATGGAGCGATCGCTCTTGGCGATGGATCGGCCGTGGCTGCGCCCGTTACCACTTCGGCCATCATTCTAAATGGCACTTCTTATAGCTTCGCGGGCACCAGCCCGACGAGCACCGTCAGTGTTGGTGCCCCCAATGCGGAGCGGACCATTACCAACGTGGCAGCGGGACGGATCGATCCGTCGAGTACCGATGGGATCAATGGCTCTCAACTGTTTGCGACGAATAGCGCATTGGAGGACCTGAGCGACAATGCCGTGCTGTACGAGGATGCCAGCAAGAATCGCGTTGTTCTTGGTGGATCCGGAGGCACACTTGTCACCAATGTTGCGGCGGGCTCCATTAATTTCTCGTCAACCGACGCAGTCAACGGTTCCCAGCTTTATGGGCTGTCCGCATCTGTGGCGAACATGGCAGGCGGCGGCACTACCGTCAATGCGGACGGCACAATCACGGCGCCCAACTATTTCGTTCAAGGCTTCACATATAGTGACGTGGGTAGCGCGCTTGGCGCAATCGACGCACAGGTCGCAACTAACACGACCAATATCAACGCATTCAGCAATGGCACGGTCGGTCCGGTGCAGCGCACCGGCACGGATCAACTGTCGCTGATTGCTGCGGGCGGCGATGCATCGGCTCCCGGTGCGGCACAGGTGTTGACCAACGTCGCAAGCGGCGCGGTCAATGTAAGCTCCGTCGATGCCATCAACGGCTCCCAGCTTTACGCTACCGCCAGTCCGATCGCCAGTGCGCTGGGCGGTGGCACTACCGTCAATGCGGACGGCACGATCACAGCGCCCAGCTATACCGTGCAGGGCTCGACATATAACGACGTCGGCAGCGCTCTAGGCGCGGTCGATATCGCGATCAACAACGGTTCGATCGGCCCTGTGCAGCGAACCGGCACCGATCAGCTCTCGCTAATTGCCTCAGGTGGGGACGCAACGGCTCCCGGCGCGGCCCAAATCTTGACCAATGTCGCTGCCGGCGCGGTCAATGCAACCTCGGTCGACGCGGTCAACGGCTCGCAGCTCTACGGGACCGCCAGTTCCACCGCCAGTGCACTCGGGGGTGGCTCGACGGTCAATGCCGACGGATCGATCGGCGCGCCGACCTATAATGTTGGCGGGAATGTCTACAATAATGTGGGCGATTCTCTTACCAACCTCGACAATCGCACGACAACCCTCGAGACCAACATCACCGGCATCACCAACGGCACAGTTGGCCTCGTGCAGCAGGCCACAGCCGGTGCCAATCTGACGGTGGGCAAGGACACCGATGGCGCGGCCGTCGACTTTGCAGGTACGACAGGTCGGCGAAAGCTAATCAACGTTGCTGACGGCGCGGTAGCTGCCAGTTCCAACGAAGGCGTGAATGGCGGTCAGCTTTTTGGAGCGTCACAGAGCACTGCCACCGCATTGGGAGGCGGTACGGTCGTAAATCCTGACGGGTCCATTTCTGCACCTAGCTACACCGTGCAGGGCTCCACCTATAATGACGTCGGCGGTGCGCTTGGAGCTATCGACACTCAGGTGGCAACAAATACGAACAATATCACAAACCTTGACCGGCGAGTGACGATCAACACGGCTGACATCGTCAACCTTAACGGCCAAGTTGCAGCCAACACGACCAACATCACCAGTCTCATCGACGGGAAGTTGGGACTGGTTCAACAAGCTGCGCCCGGCGCGGACATCACGGTCGGCGCGGCCACGGACGGCAACCAGGTCAACTTTGCCGGAACCGCAGGCGACCGGAAACTGACCAGCGTGGCGGATGGCACGTTAAGCGCCAGTTCCTCAGATGCGGTTAACGGTAGCCAGCTCAACGCTACCAACGAAGCAGTGCTGGCGGTCACTAATCTAGTCACGGGCGTGAAGGCCGGCGCGTTCGCTTCGGACAATACATCAGCGGGAGTTGCGCCGGAAGCCACGGGAGCAGACGCCTCCGCCGGCGGTAATGGTTCGCGTGCATCGGGCTCTCACTCGCTTGCTGCAGGCAACTACTCGACGGCGACCGGCTCGACGTCCACGGCGCTTGGCTATGCAGCCCAATCCAGTGGTGCCAATTCGGTAGCTCTTGGTGCGGGATCAACCGATGGCGGTGTCGCGAATGTCGTGTCTGTAGGTTCTGTGGGCGGCGAGCGTCGCATCACGAACGTCGCCGCGGGGACGAGCGCGACAGATGCAGTCAACGTGGCTCAGCTCAATTCCGGTCTGAACAAGACGTTGGCGCAGGCGAACTCCTACACCGATACGCAACTCGCGAGCATACGCTTTGACCTGGACGACGTGCGCAAGCGCATCGATTCGGGCGATGCGCGCAATGCGGCACTTGGAGGAATTCCGCAGGCCTTTGAACCCGGACAAGGGCTTGTGGGGGTCGGCGTAGGAGGAACAGGTAGCAGAGTTGCAGTCGCCGTGGGCGCATCCAAGGCGTTTGACGAGCACCTCGTGGCGAAAGCGGGCCTCAGCTATGAGGGCTATCAGGACCGCGTAACCTGGCAGGTGGGCGCTGGGTTTGCGTTCTAAAGGCCGGTAAGGGACAGGCGCGACGGGAGCAAATCGCAAGCCTTTGCCTCCGTTGCGACCTGCCCGTCACCTGCATTATGGCCATTATCCCACGATGAGGAGTTTGCAATCGACTGCTCAAAGAATTCAGATTATGCGACAACAGGTTGCTGGTCGTCGCTGGTTCCTCTCCGGAAGAGATGCCAGCAACGTCACGACAGCTGCGTTCACATTCCAGTCCAAACCCATTCAGGCAGGAAGAGGGCAGAACTGATGGATAAATCGCAGTACGGCCAGCAGATCTGCAACCGCTAGCTTTGTCACCGTTCCATCACCCCATGGCCAATCGCGAATGCGGCCGCGCTAATGGTGTGCCGCGAGCCAGCGACCTGTCAGCGAAGCTATGGCGCCAGCCCTAGGAATGAAGCTGCAACGACCTCGGGTTTCCCCCAATCGCCACTGCTAAATTGTCGTCATAGCCTCCACCATGCAGACCTCGATCCCGCACAAGGTCATGCATCCGATCATCGAGGGTGGTCTCTCAAGAGGATGGTAATCTTATGGCTTCTGCGCAATCCAACACAGCCTCCGAATTTCTCCCGGATTCGGCAGTCAGTGATGCCTACATCTATTTGCTCGGCAGGCTGTTGATCACCAGGCAGCAGCAAGTCGACTTTGACGAGGAAGGGTTTGTCTGGAACCAATTGCTCCATCGCAAGCCGGGCCAGGTCGACTGGCCCAACCCCAATCTCGACGTCGCCTATTCCGAGGCATGGGTAACGATTGACGAAGCGAGCACGCTGCTCGTGACCGTGCCCGAGATCACCGGCCGTTACTATACGGTGGAGTTCATCAATGGATGGGGCGAAACGCTGGCCAACCTCAACGAACGTTGCCACCCCGATCATCCGAGCGGGCTGTTCGCCATTTGCTTCCAGGGCAGCAATGTGGAGGTTCCTAGCGGTGCCTTGCGGGTGGATGTGCCGGCGAAAACCATGCGCGTGCTGCTTCGCGTCGAACTCGGGGCGAATTGGGATGAGGCCATCGCCCTCCAGCACCAGTTCAAATTCGAGATTCGGGGAAACCCCCAGGCACCCGAAATCCCCCGTACCTTAATGTTCGACATGGCGCATTTACCTGGCGTCGAAGCGTTTGATTCCGCCGAGCTTGCGATGCAGGAAAAGGACCTCAGCCCCTTGGACGACATGCAGGGGAAGGTTCGCGCCATCGTCAGCGAGATTGCCGATCCCACGCGCCGTGCCGAAGTCGACGAGGTAATTCGAACGAAAGCGCAGGCCGACTTTGCAGCCGCCGCGCCTTACATCGGGCGGGGGTGGATACGCAACGGATGGGCCCGGGAAAGCTGTTGCGGGCACTGGGGCACGGATTGGTTGACCCGTACGACCGTCAACTACGGCGGCATCTGGGCCAACGTGATGGACGAAGTGGTCTATTACCGCGGGGCCTTGGACAAGACCCTGAGCTGGGTGGAAGCCGACGGTACCTACTCGCTCACGTTTCCGGCGGACGCACTGCCCGAAAAATTCGCGCGGTATTTCTGGTCGATAATCGCGGTCGATCGGCAGTTCCGCCACGTGCTTCCCAACCCACTCGAACGCTATCTGCTCAACAAGGAGTCCGGCGTCGTTAAAAGCGGCGATGGTTCGCTCACCTTATATTTCGGCCCGGCCAAGCCGGATGGTGCTCCCGATGCCAACTGGCTGCCTACGGGAGCCGGCAAGCCCTGGAGCCTGACATTTCGTTTCTATGGTCCGCAAGGCGGCGTTGCTGACGGAACTTACTATCCCCCGCCGCTGGTTCGATTGGCATGATGCGGCGAAGCAGGGGCACCAGTTGGGTTATACCTGGTCGCAATCCCGTAAGCAGCCATAAGCGACTTGCCTGTGGCATCGGCCCGTGCCTTTGCCGTACCTACAGACATTACCACCCATCACATCGGTAGGAGTCTGGGTGTTAACAGCTGCGCGCATCGTCATAATCGGGCTATGGACAGCACAGTCGATATCGTCGCTACCGCAGCAGCGCTCTCGTTGGAACTGATGGCCATCGTCATCGTCCTGATTGGAGGTGTTGAAGCGCTTTGGCATGTGGCGAACCGACTGATCCGGGGACCGGATTGCGCCTGGTCCCGCCGTACCATTTGGCTTGGCTTTGCCTCCTGGATACTCCTAGCGCTGGAGTTCGCTTTGGGTGCGGATATCGTCCGAACGGCGGTCGCACCGAGCTGGGACGATATCGGCAAGCTGGCCGCGATCGCGGCGATACGGACAGGTCTGAGTTTCTTCCTCGAACGGGACATTGGGGGCATGAATGAAGACCCGGGCCCTTTGCGCAAGGCTCCAGACAGGGGGTAGGTTTTCACCGCCACGCTAACGAACCCGGTTGACCTCCGGCAGCACATAGCTTCCGTTCAAAATTGGTTCGGTCGGCACATAAGCGCGCAATAGCAAGGCGAACTGGTCATCGGGAGCGGGGAGCCAATTCGCCTTGCCCTCGGCATCGACAGGCTCCTCATGAGAGAGCACCAGCGTCAACGAGCCGTCAGCGCCGAACGCCAATTCGTTTGCGTCCAGGTTCACGGTGCCGATGTTGTGCCGGCCATTGGGGCTGGTGGGCATCATGAAATAGTCGCGATCGTACATGGTCAGGGACCAGAAGCCGCCTTTGGCCGGATCGATCGGGGGCAGTTGCCCTTTCTCGAAGCGCATCGTGTAGCGGTAGCGGCCTTGCAGGAGCGCCCCTTCGGCATCCGTTCCGCGGATCAGGTAGGTCGCTTCGCGGTAGTGGTTGACGTAGATGTAGATCACCGCCGCAAGTGCCCGCCCGTACCAATCCGTACCCCAGTCGCCGCCATTTTCCTGCCGCTGCCAGCCATTACCGGCATCGGTGCCCACCTGATCGTACCGCGCGCCCTCGTAGAGTTCGGCATCGGCGGTCAGCGCAGCGCGGTCCAACAGCGCTTTCCAGCGCGGATCGCTCTGGCGCAATCCCAGCAGAGTCCGCGCCTGAGCCGCCATGGCCGCATCGTTCACGCCCACCTTGGGATTAGCGTCCAGAGCCTTTTCCAGATCGTCCCAGAAGCTCGCACCGTGGACCGGCCGGATACGCAGCAGATCCGGATCGGCGGCCAGCATCTCAGCGGTCAGCCCAGCGGGGTAGACCTTGTTGCGCGCGCTTGCCTCGCAATCGAACTTGCGCCGGCCCGGCGCATCCGCGCTTAGCGGATAAGCCCCCATCTGGTTGAGCACCGCCCGCGCCCTGGCCTTCCCCTCCGGCGTGCGCGCGGCAAAGCTACGCGCCATGGCCACACCGATGTTCGTCGGCGAGCGCAGCACATCCACGAACCCTTCGGGTGTACTGCCCTGCCAATCGGGCCCTACCCATAGGTACTTACCCGCCGGCGTCGCCGATGCCGAGCCCAATTGGTGCGTCACCGTGGTGAAGGCATCGACGATCTGGATCGTCCAGTAATGCCCCTGGGGCACGTCGTCCGGCGTCTGGATAACCACCGGCTCATCGCCCAGATCGGCGAAACAGGCGCCGTAGATCGTGTCATTATTGGGCGTCACCACTTTGCGCTGGGCAGCGGGCAGATAGTCGTCGACATAGCCCATCCAGTTCTTGGGGCAGCCGGGAAACAGCCCCATCGCCATACCGGGCCCATGCCCTTCCATAAGCGCCCAAGTGCTGGTCCGCCCCACGGTGTTCACCAGTGGATGCCCCCAGACATAAACGACGCGGGCCAGCGCTTCGACATAGTGCTCGCTGGTCAGGCTGGCGGGCACGCCGGCACCGTTGGCCAGCCCCGGATTGGCCGGCGTGAACTGGCGGACGAGGTATGGTGCCTTTGAACGGGGCGAGGTATCGACCATGACGGAAATCTCCTGGCAATCGCTCGCCGGAGCCTACCCGCCTTCGTTCACACCAATCATTGGGATGAACCCGCAAAACAGGGCGTAATGTCGTGTAGGAAACAGGCAAAGGCGCAAGCTTGTCCCATACTAATTCGCAGACGGCAAAGCGCCTCGGTGCCGAAAAGGGCAATCGTGGAACTCACCTAAACGCGCTGGACCTGGCGGGAGCTGCCGTTGCCGCCGGGTAGCAAACCTTCCTGATCTCGGTACTATCACCAATGGCAGTAAATCCGGTCCGCCCTAGTGTTCTCCGCGGTTCGGAGGATATCGATGACGACAAGCTGGCGGAAAACGAGCGCATTTTTTGGGAAGTGCGTGGTCGTAGCAGTTGGTGGTACTTGCCTCGTTGAACCAAGCCATGCCTCCGAAGGGGGCGCCTCGTTCTATTTACTCGGAGGAAGCGGTCCCGAAGCGGCAATCATGCCACCGGTCGAAGGTGTGTTCTTCGACGACACGATCTACGTTTACGATGGCAAAGCGAAAGCCGATCGGCGGTTTGTGATCGGCGGCAACGTCGTGGCCGGTGCGCATGCAACGCTCGTCGCGGATTTTGGAACAGTCATGTGGGTACCCACCACCAATTTCCTGGGTGGAACATTGGCAATCAGCGGCTCGCTTCCAGTTGGCGCCCCAATGGTCAACGTGAGCGCCGTGGTTACTGGTCCGGCGGGTGGAAGCGCATCCGTTAGCCGACGCGATTCCGCGCTATTGGTAGGCGATCCTGTTGGCGCCATTCTGTTGGGATGGAAAGCAAACAAGTTTCATGCCCAAGTGTCCGCCACCGTAAATGTGCCGGTCGGCAATTACCGCGAAGGGCAACTTGCCAACGTCTCCTTCAATCGCTGGGTCGTTGATACATCGCTCGCAACCACATGGAACGACCCGAAGGCGGGATGGGACATTTCTGCTAAGGCGGGCTTCACCTTCAACGGTAAAAATTCTGCGACCGACTATAAGACCGGCACCGAGTTTCACGTTGAAGGCTCGCTGGAAAAAACTTTGTCGCCGGCATTTTCCGCCGGAGTTCAGAGCTATTACTTCCAGCAGGTGAGTGGTGACAGCGGTGCGGGTGCGATCCTTGGCCCTTTCAAGGGGGAGGTCGCCGCGATCGGCGCGACCCTGGCGCTGAACGTCAACATGGCTGGGTTACCAGCGACTTTTCGCGTTCGTGCGTTCAAGGAATTCGACGTAACCAATCGATTGAAGGGCGAAGCATATTTCCTCAGTCTTACCCTTCCTTTGCACATGGTGACGCCTGCCAGCGAAGGGAAATAACGACAGCCGCCAAGTGAGACAGCAATCTGCCAATGAGCCGTCTCACCGTGCCTTTGGAGGCACGTACGGATCAGGCGTCCCTGGCGCGATCGGCGGATAGCGCTTCAGGCTCGCCTCGAATTCCGCGACGATCTTCATCATCGGTCCGCCGACCCAGGCATTCGGTGTCAGGGTCGCCCCATATTCCTCCTTGGGGTCGTTGAGCAGGTCATAAATCTTGGGGACGCCGAGCTTGATCGGCGAAGACCACCAATCTCGCTCCTGCTCGTAGAAAGCCATCTTCCAATTGCGCCATTTGACGGCTTCCAACCGGTCGGCGACGAAGACGGGGAAGCCGTCCCTTGCAGAATGATCGGTTCGACCGAACAGAAATGCGCTTTGATCCACACCGTCAATCGCCCGGTCCCCAGGAACCCTTGCGCCGGCTATGTTCGCAAAGGTCGTGAAGGTGTCGACCGAATGGACGATCTCATTACTGACGCGCCCTGCCGGCACATTGCCCGGCCATCGGATAATGAAGGGAGTACGGAGCGAACCTTCCATATGCGTGAAGTAATACCCGCTCCAGGGGCCGGACGTGCCCTGTGATGGAAACGTGGGATCGGGACCATTGTCGCTGGTAAAGACGACGATCGTATTCTCCCGAATGCCGAGTTGGTCGATTGTATCAAGCAGCTTTCCAAAATTCGCGTCCATCTCGGCGAGGCAGTCGGCGAAATCTCCATTGCCAGTGCGCCCGGAAAATTCCTGGCTTGGCAAGGCAGGAACATGAACCAGCGTGAAGGGAACATAAGCATAGAAAGGCTTCCCTGACTGCGCGGCGCGCTGCATGAAATCAGTGGTCCGCTTGACGATCTCCTGATCGATCCCGCGTCGTTGATCGAGGTCGTAGATGCCCAGCTCTCGGCTTGGCTCGCCCTTGCGGCCCTCCATGACATGCATGAATGGAATGCCTGCAGCGCGCGCGCCGGGCTGTGACGGAAACATCGACTCATCGGTGGTACGCGGAATACCGTACCATTCATCGAAGCCCTGCGCATTGGGCAGCCTTCCCTGTGAACTGCCCAGATGCCACTTGCCGAACGCGCCGGTCATGTACCCTGCGTTCGACAGGGTCTCGGCCAGCGTCACTTCCCATTGCGTCAGCCCGTCCAGCAATCCCGGCAGAGGCACCGAATGCGTGCCAGAGCGGATTGCGAAACGCCCCGTCAAGATGGCGGACCGGCTAGGCGTGCATTGCGCCTCCACATTGAAGTTGGTGAGACGCATGCCTTCGGCGGCCAACCCGTCAATACGCGGTGTCGGGGCCCCCCGCAGCTCGCCTCCGCCATAAACCCCGAGCTCGCCATAACCAAGGTTATCCATGAGCACGAACAGGATGTTCGGCCTGCTTCGAGGCGGTTGCGCGAAACCCTTGTTAGAAAGCGATACGGCCGCGAATGCCCCCAACATTCCGAGAGCACTTCGACGATCTGCTTCCATCCTCGGTTCTCCCTGAAATGATCCCGCAATCATTGCTCGGCAGGCGAGGTGCAGCCATTGGGGATTACCCCAAAGATGAAGCATGATGCCCGCGACTGCAGCTTCTACAACTGCTGGTATTGCTCGCCCATCGGCTCAAGCCTGCCCGTCTCTTCAACGCCAGATCTGGCCGCTTAAGCTTTAGCGAACTGCGAGCTGTGAACATCGGCCTTCGAAAATATCTTGAGCTCACTTTCACCATGATGGCTTTCGATCTGCGATAATCCGAATATTATTCCAATTGCAACCAAGCGGATTATCGAGGGTATTTCACTAGGTATTACCCCCCGGTTGTGGGCTAACGCATCAAACTGGCAGGCTTGATTGAGACGCGACGGGGAGCCGTTGATGCTCGAATGGTGCGAATTCTCAAATCGAACAGATGCGATCTCGACGCGCAAGCAAGCGAGGATCCGTCACGCCTGCCTGCTGCTAAGCACCTCGACGTTGGCGGCGAGCGCGGGGCTTGGAATTCCGCTTTCGCCTATTGCAGCGCAAACATGTCCTACCCCGATTTCGGTTACCGGTACGTCCTGCACCTTGCCTGCTGGGACGACCGTTACAGTGTCGACAGCCAATTCGACCGGAATCGCTGTAGGCGGCGCAACCGGCCGGATCGACGGAGATACCGTAACGATCAATCTTGGAGCAGCAGGAACCACCGGTGAGGCCGCCACAGCCCATGGAACGATCTTTCTGACCGGTAGCACGGTAAAGACATCGTCGACGACCGCAGCAGCCAGCTTGGGGCAGACCGGCCTCGTTTCAACCGGCGCGGGAAGCCAGCTGAGCTTTCTAACCGGTACCGTCGCCATGGGGCCGCAGACCGGGGCCACAATCATCAACAATCTACTGGCGGTGCACGCCGTCGACGGCGGACTGGTGACACTGACAAGCAGTGCCATATCCACGCGCGGCGGGGCGACCGGCACCGGCAACGATGCCCTTGTTGCGACAGGGCAAGACAGCGTGATCGACATGTCGGGCGGGTCGGCCAGCACGCTGTCGCGCAGTTCGACCGTGGCCCGTGCCGAAGTTGGCGGAGAAATCCGGCTGAACAATGCGGCAGTTTCCACCGCTGCCAGCGCCAACGGTCAGCGCGGGCTGTGGGCCACCGGAAGTGATGCCGCCGCCGTCGCCAGCAAGATCACCATGACCGGCGGATCGCTGACGCTGGGCTTGGGCACAACGGCCGCCAGCGACATGGTGGCGGCTTATGCCGGCGACGGGGGAGACATAACGCTCTCCGGCACAACGGTCCTAGTCCAGGGCGGCAATAGCGGGACAACCAGCTTTTCCGACCACGCCCTCGTTGCGGCGGGAGGCGGCAGTTCCATCACCATGGCCGGCGGATCGGTTACAACCACCTCCCGCGCATCCTTCGGTGCCCGGGCCGAGAATGGCGCACTGGTCTCCATCAGCGGCGGTGCCACCATCGCCACGACCGGGACCACATCATCGGTGGCACCGCTGGCGCCCAACACGGGGAGCTATGCCCTGTCATCAAGCGGAGCTGGCAGCCTCATTGAAGTGCAAGACTCCTCGGTAACGACCGCTGGCGCATTTGCCGATGCCGCGCGCGCGGAAAATGCGGGCTCGATCTCGCTGACGCGGGTGATTCTAGGCAGTAGCGGGAGCACGGCGCAAGGTCTGCTTGCGCTTGGCAGCGGAAGCGCCATCACGGGTTCGGCGGTTACCATCACGACCACGGGCGCTGCAGCAAGCGCGGCGCGAGCAGAAGGCGGTGCCACCATCACTCTAATCGACGGCAGCGGTCTCAACACAGCAGCGGGGGCAAGTCACGGCCTTATCGCTACAGGATCGGGCAGCCGGATCGAGGGTACGGGAACGACAATCGTCGCCGCCGGCACGTCAAGCAACGCAGTGCGCGCCGAGGACGGAGCCAGCGTGTCGCTGACCGGAGGATCGCTTCGCACTACCGGCGCTGGGCCCTCCGAAGCACTCAACGCGGCCGCCGCCGACGTGCGGTCGGGCGGCATGCTGGATCTCTCCGGGATTACGATCACGACAACGGGCGCCAGGGCTGATGGGCTACATGCAGAAGGCGCGGGATCGCAAATCCACGGCAGCGATCTTATCGTCTCGACAAGCTGGACCCAAGGCAATGCCGCCGCCAACGCCGTCGATGTGCAGAATGGCGGGACCGTCATTCTGGAACGCAGCCAACTGACTTCGGTCGTCACGGCCGTCAACGTCGGTCTGGCGGCCGATGTGACGCCCGCAACTTTCACCGCAACTGATACGATCATCGTGGCAACCGGGCCGACAGCGCCGGGCCTCAACGCCACTGGAGGAGGGACGGCCCGGCTCACGGGAGGCTCAGTCACCTCCAACGGCATCAACTCGCCCGCGTTGCAAGCAGGAGGCGCTACCATATTCGCAACGGATGTTGCGATCAGGACCACTGGGAATGGTCGCTCCTACGGCGTCCTTTCCGCGGGCAACAGCAACGTGACCGTTGTCGGCGGTTCGATCACGACGATCGGCGAGCCCGAAAACCCTTTCACCGCAAACGCGCGCAGACCCGAAGCCTTGGTCGCCACCAATCCCGGTGGCCTGTTGAGCGCGTCGGGCGTCTCTGTCACAACCAGTGGTGTCGAGGGGTTCGGTATAGTGGCCGATGACGGCGGCATCATCACTTTGACAGACAATCACATTGCGACATCAGGGCTGGCGGCGATCGGTCTCTACGCCGGTATCGATCAGGACGGCGCACAATTCCTGGTAAGCGTCACCGGTACCGATCAGGTTGTCGAAACCCAGGGCGAGCGCGCTTATGGCGCCTATGTTTCTCGGGATTTTCTGAGCGGAACAGCTACGATGGATCTCACCGGCGGTTCGATTACGACTGGAGGAGACAATGCGACCGGCCTCAGAGCGATAGGCGGAGGCGTGCTCTCCGCCCGGCAGGGCAGCGTTACCACCAGCGGAGCGCGCGCCTATGGGGTACAGGCGCGCTACTTCGTTGATGCGATAGTCGCGGATTCTCGAAACGAACCCACCTCGGTATCCCTTACCGATATGGAGATTCGCACGAACGGAGCTTCTGCGCACGGCGCCCTGGTCCAGAACGGCGCCGTGCTTGCCGGCGCAAACGTCGACATCTCCGCCAGCGGTGCATCGGCGATGGCGCTCTACTCGATTGGCGAGCTTGCCGGCACGTCGATCGATTTTGCTGACAGCCGCCTGATCAATGCCGAGGGGCCAACAGTTGGGGTAGCAGGTGCCAGCCGGATATCGTTGGTCAGGTCAGTCGTCGGGCGACCGCTGGCAGACGGCGGCAATGCCCAGTGGCTGCTGGTGGGCGCAACGGCAGACTTTCCCGCTTTGCTCGCCGAACCGCCCATTCGGGGAGATTCAGACGACGATCCAGCTATAACCGCCTTTACTCTCGCGAGCAGTTCGTTGCCGGCTGCGCTCGCATTGCCGGGAACCGCTGACATCGAGATCTATGCCTCTACGCTAACCGGCGCGGCGACTACTCTGCCGGGCAGCACATCGAACGTCACGTTGAACGAACACAGTCACTGGGACATGACCGGCAGTTCGAACGTCACCAATCTGTCAAACATCCAGAGCGGCATTTTCTACACCGCGCCAATCGGCGATCCAACCAGCAGCGCTAGCTACAAGACGCTGAATACCGTCAATTATTCAGGTGGCAACGGACTGATCGGCCTTCACACCTACCTTGCCGGCGACGGTTCGCCCTCGGACCTGCTGGTGATCGATGGAGGTGCAGGCTCGGGTTCGAGCAGGCTGCAAATATCGAACTCCGGGGGGGCTGGCGCCCTGACGGAGGTGAACGGGATCCTCGTCGTCGATGCGATCAATGCGGCGACCACCACAGGCGGGGCCTTCGCGCTAGCCAGCCCCGTGATCGCCGGACCGTACGAATACAATCTGTATCACGGGAGTGTGGACGCCTCGGCGCCGGAGAGCTGGTTCTTGCGGAATACGCTGCCGACGCCGACGCCCACGCCAACTCCGACACCAACGCCAACACCAACGCCGACCCCAACGCCGACCCCAACGCCAACACCAACACCAACACCAACACCAACACCAACACCAACACCAACGCCAACGCCAACTCCAACTCCAACGCCAACTCCAACGCCGACCCCAACGCCAACTCCAACCCCAACGCCAACTCCAACCCCAACGCCAACTCCAACGCCAACTCCAACGCCGACCCCAACGCCAACTCCAACCCCAACGCCAACTCCAACGCCGCCCCCCACGCCGACCCCAACGCCGCCTCCTGCACCCCGGCCATATTATCGGCAGGAAACCTCAGTCTACTCGGCGGTGCCAGCGATGCTCGCAATCTACGGCAGGCAAATTCTCGATACGTTGCATGAACGTGTCGGCAACGAGGAGCAGATCCGCGGGAATCCGGCACTCGCCGATTCAAACAAATGGGCTAACGGCATCTGGGGCCGCACGATTCTCCGGCATGGGCACACGAGCGGCGACACGCTTGGGATTTATGGCAATGATGGGCCTTCCTACAAATCGGACTTGATTGCTTTCCAGGCTGGGCTGGACGTCTATCGCCGTACGGAAAAGCGCGACGATGGTACCGAGGGAGACCGCGACCATGCCGGTATCATCGGCAGTTGGGGGACAATGGACGCCGAAATTGATCACAATCTGATCGATTTCAAATTCCGGGCCGGCAAAGTCGATATGCAGAGTTGGTCGCTTGGCGCGTTCTGGACGCATTTCGAACCGAACGGCGCCTATCTGGATCTGGTTGGCCAAGTCACTTGGCACGACATCCGAATGCGTTCGCTCCGGTTTGAGAGGGTCAAGACGAATGGGTTTGGCTTAGCCCTTTCAGCCGAAGGAGGCTATCCGGTGCCGCTCGACGAAGATTGGAAACTGGAGCCGCAAGTCCAGCTGATCTACCAATCTTTTGACATCGACAGCTTCGACGACCCCGCCGCCCATGTCCGCTTCCGCGATCTCGATTCGCTAACCGGACGCGCCGGTTTCCGGCTGGCACATGTGGGTGATCTCGAAGGATGGCTGCGCGGCAATATCTGGCACGAGTTTTTAGGCGGCTTCAGTACCGAATTCTCCTCAGCAGACGGTTATGTCCCGTTTGAAACAAAACCGCCCGTAACGTGGTGGCAAGTGGGCGCAGGCATCAGTTTCCTGCTTCACCCGCAACTCACTTTGTTCGGTCAGGGCAGTTACGAGGAGGCATTTAATGCCGACAGTCACGCCTGGACTGCGAAGATCGGAGTTCGCGTAAATTGGCGATAGCACTGCCTGCGAAATAAACAGAATACTCTTTGATGGACGATAATCCATTGTTTATAGCGGCATATGCATTGGACCACCCCCATCCTATATTCTACTAGACCGGGAATTTAACGCTTGCAAAAATTTAACCAATGACAATCCTTTAATCGGATTACTTTGGCATAAATTGCTCGCGATGTAATCGCAGTTCAGAAATTGCGGCACTCGAACAACGAGGGAGAGTAAGTCCATGCCACTGATTGAACGCGCTGCACGTGCGCTTGCTGAATCAGAATGCGGTAAAGACGCTTGGCGCAACCTCGACCTCGAACTGAGAGAAGAACTGAAAGAAAATGTGCGTGCCGTAATTAAAGCAATGCGCGTTCCTACGCTGCGCATGTGCATGGCAGGCCACGAATTATTTGAACAAGAGGGGGCAGTAAGGGATTGCGAAAGCATGCAGGATGCGTGGCAAGCTATGATCGACGCAGCCCTTCGGGACCCCATGATTTCTGAAAATGGGGTGTGATCACGTCCTGACAGGGAAAGTAGTTCGGCAGAAAAGCGGCCACAGGTTACCAGCGGCAAGGGGCGAACTAGCACCCGTTCCGGGACCACCGTGGGGATACGATTACCAATTCCGTCACGCAGGCGGGACGTTCTAACTCGAATAGGGCATGGCGGCAATGTCGGCTTTAGTTGGCCGGTTCTCCAAACCGGTCAGGCTACAAACGGCCAGAGCCAGTCATTCCGACGCGTGACGCCGTTTCGACTTTGCACGCCCACTCCCAACGCGATTGGCTTTGCGATCGGCAGATTTTGCAGATCTGGAGTCTTGGTCCTCGATCGAACGCAAAGCGGCCTGTACTTTTTGCCATCTTTCCACGTCGGCCACCTCCAAAAGTCGTTCGCCGGCAACCCATTTATCGCGCCCAAGGATCGCCGCTGCCCGTTCCTCCGGCCAATGCCAGCTTGCAGGCGCCATCCAAGGAATGGCGTCCTTTCCCACGCCCCCTAGGAAGAGCCCAACAACAAGCGTCGCGCTCGCGGTGATCGCCATCCACTTGTTCTGCGCCTGCCCATCGCGAGCCTTGGTGACGACGCTGTCGATGGAAGCAACAGCAACGCGAAGATCGCTCCGCGCTCTCTCCCACGCCTGCTGATCATCCAAGCGCCCATCCCTGCCTGCCTCCTTGATTTGCCCGGCGATCTTGTCGGGCGTCAGAGCCATGGCTGGATGATGGTTCAGCTTTTCGACGACGCCGCGCACGGCCTCGAAGCGCTCTTCGATCTTGGCCAGCTCGGGACTGTAATCGCGGGCATGCATCTCCTGAAATTTGACGGCGAGGCCGTCGATGGCGGCGGTCAGTCCTGCCAGGCGCTGGCCCATGGCCTCGAACGCAGCGGCAGGATCAAGCTCTTGGGGGGTGTGGATGTCGGGCATCCGATCAGCTTATCCCAAGCCCACGGTCGCGCGAGCGACCGAGCCAATCCTGGATACTGCGAGACAACGAAGCATTCTCACGCACCGGGATTCCAAGCTCAAACGATCTCGCCTTCAGCCGCGACTCGAGTTCGGGGTCGCGGTGAAGGCTTTTGGCGAACTGATCGATGCGCTCGGCCGCCCGTTCCATGCCGAGTTGATTGCCCTGCCTGCGCATGCGCATGAACTGCCGAGTCTGGGTCTGAAACTCGTTCACGAAGCGATCGGCACGCAAGTCGGCATCGATGCGGATCTCACTCTCGGCCATCATCGCCTGGATCGCGCGCCGGGTCTGCCCCTTGCCGGCTTCATCAGCGAGATCGGGGTCCTTGCGGATCGCCGCATGGAGATCACGGGCACCGTGCTCGCGCACCTTGTCGAGATCGCCCGCCGCCCGTTCCATCGCCTGCTGCTGAAGTTCGATGGGCTTCAACCCCATCGCTTTGATGCGCAGGATATCCTGCGCAGCGCGCCCATAGCCCTGCACGGCAACCTCGAGCGGATTAGCAGGCGCGGCAATGGCTGGCGCCTTGAGCCTGAGCCCGGCAAAGGGATCGCGCTTGATGACGATCTCGGCTTGCGGCTCGCGCTTCATCTCGAAGGCAGGGCCGTAATCGGAAGCCATATCCTTCGAGCGATCACGGCTGAGCGCCCGCACCAGCTTCGAGCGATCGGCAAAGTCATCCTTGCCATAGTGGAGATCAACCTGCGCACGGTGGCGCGACAACGCCACATAGGTCCCGTGCCGATCGAGCCCCGGCGTTGCCAGCAACCGCACCCGGTCCACGGTCATGCCTTGGGCCTTATGGATCGTCGCGGCATAGCCGTGATCCACATCGGCATAATCCTTGAGGTCGAAGGCGACCGCGCGGCCATCGTCGAGCATGACCGCCATGCTGAAGGGCGAGACGCTGCGGAGGACCCCAAGCGATCCATTCTTCACCCCCATGCTGCGCTCATTGCGGAAGAACATCACCCGGTCGCCCACGGCAAAGGCCCGCTCGCCGCGCTCGACCTTGAGCGCCACATCCTCGCCCAGCTCTCCCGCCTCGCGCATCTTTCCGCGCGCTGTCTGGTTGAGTTCGCCCACTTCGTCATTGGTGTGGGTCAGAATGATCCGGCTCGCCTCTGGATGGAGTTGTCGATCCCGATCCCATTGCCCGACGAGCGCTTCGCGCGCCGCCTCGCGGGTTGGCGCCACATGGACGTGCCCAGCCTGCTCATAGGCCAGCACCGCCTCCCCGGTCCGGCCGGTGGCCAGATCGCGCGTGGCCTCGCGCTGCCACTCCTCGCTTTGCCGCCGCACCTGCATGATCTCGACGCTGCCGTGCCGCTCGGCAATGCTGCGGAAGGCAGCGCCCGCCTCGATCGCCTGCAACTGCTCGGGATCGCCGACCAGCACGACCTTGGCGCCGCGCTTTTCGGCTTCGGAAATCACCCGCTCCATCTGCCGGGTGCCGACCATGCCGGCCTCGTCGATGACCAGCACCGAACGGTCAGTCAGCAGTTCGCGATCCTGCGCCCACTGCCGCTCCATGCTGGCGATGGTGCGCGACGATATTCCCGAACCGCTTTCGAGGTTCTCGGCAGCGATCCCGGAAAGCGCCGCACCGCGCACGTCGTAGCCCGCCGAGTGCCAGGCATCATGGGCAACACCAAGCATCGCGCTTTTGCCAGTGCCGGCATAGCCGATCACCGAAGAGAGTCCTCGGCTGTTGGTCACATGCTCCAGCGCCCCGCGTTGCTCGCCGGAGAGAGAAAGCCCCCTCGCCTCCGCATGGGCCAGCGCCTTTTCCTGCATAGCCCGGCTAACACCATGACGCCGCCCAGCATCGAGCTTGATCGTAGCCTTCTCAAGTCGCTTCTCGGTCTCGATCATCGTGCGTGAGGTGAAGCGATCCTCGCCGCGCCCATCCTTGCCCAGCGCGATGAGCTCGGGCGAGGATCTGACCGCGCCCAGGACCTGATCGAACTGTTCCTTCCCGTCGCTGTGCCGGTGCACGAACTTGGCAAGATCGCGGGTGGTGAACGTCGCCTGCTGGTGGGTGATAGCATCGAGCGCGATTGCTGGGTTGGCGAGGATCTTTTCGCCATTGGCTCGGGCAATCGCGTGGTGCTCTTCGAGCCTTTCACTCTCCAGCCCCTGCCCCGCCATGCGCGAGGCGGCGGGACCGATCTTGTGCTGCGGCTCAAGCTCTATCCCCTGGGCTTCCAGCGAACGGTGATCGATCCGCGCATCGATATCGAGTTCGGCCAATCGCTGATTGACGTGATCGGCCCAGGCTTCGCGCCAATGGGAAAGCAGTTCGGTGCGGTTCCAGTCGCGCACCTTGGGACCGAAGCCCTCCTCGGTCACTTCGCGCATGCCGAGCATCACATGGGCATGCGGCTTGGGCTGTCCATCTTCACCGATATCCCAGTGCACATTGAGATCGGCGACCATGCCCCGCGTCACGAATTCGCGTTGGACAAAGTCCCTTGCAAGGCGAATGCCCTCTGCCTGGTCAAGCTCGCGGGGAATGGCGAACTCGACCTCCCGGCACAGCTGCGCGTCCTTGCGCTTCTCGGCCGCCTCGACATCGTTCCACAGACGCTCGCGGTCGAGCCACTGTTCGGGCGCGTTCTCGGGAAGCAGGATCTCCGAGTGGACGACGCCTGCCTTGCTCGAAAAGTCATGATCGCGCCCCAGCCGCTCATCGTGCAGCCGCGAGGCGGCACGATAGGCGGCGGCTGCCACCGCCGAGGAGCCGGTAGCGCGCGAAATGACTTTGGCCGAGAAGTGGTAGATCGCCATGACGGCCATCCATTTACACTTCAAGCAGCACGTCGGCACGACGTATAAGCGCGCCCTCGAACGATTTCATCGCACTCGGGAACGCGAAATCCCAGAAGATTTCACGCTATTGTTCGGCGCTGAGACTCCCGATAGCTGAACCGTCCGCCTCGATCAAAGAAAGGACGGACGATGCGCAAGCCCCGTGACTATGACGCCGAACTCAAAGCGCTTACCGACAAGGCGCGGCAACTCAAAACGCGCAAGACCAGCCAGCTCGGAGAACTGGTAAACGCGACAGGAGCCGATGTCCTTTCCGCCGAAGTGCTGGCCGGCGCCTTGCTCGATGCCGCCACCACCACCGACGCGGCCAGAAAGGAGGCATGGCGCAAGAAGGGCGCCGCGTTCTTTTCAGGGGACGGCAAAGACGCTCGCACAGGAATTGGCAGCGAGCCGCGCAGCGCTGCGGCGGAGCCAGGCAGCGCGCAATTGCCACTTGGCGAGCCGGGCGCGGCATGATGCCCGCGCGTGGCAAGTGAAGCGGCGCGAGCGCACCCGCCGGCTCATCGAGCTCGGCGGGCTGATCGCGAAGGCCGAACTGGTCGAACTGACCGGGGATGACCGCGCGGTGATCCTCGGTCTGCTCGTCGAAGCGGCGGCCAGGCTGCGCGGCGAGGATCGCGAGCAGGCGCTGACGCTGTGGCGACGACGGGGCGTGCGGGCCTTTAGCGATCGTTTAGACTGTTGAAGGCACAACCAGCGTGTTCGCGGCACTTCGGTCCGCGAACACGCTGCCCTGATTGGGCAAACGGGGGGCGGGGGAGCGATGTCCAACAGGAGGCGATTTCGGGCAGTGCCGCTTCAGCACGGCAGACAGTTCAGGAAACGCCCTGGCCAGCGCAAGCGACGGTCGCAAACCCGCCGGACCGCGACGTGGCTCGGCATCGCGGCGATTGTGGGCGGCGGCCTGGGCTACCTCAGCACCCAGGGTGATGAACCGCTGCAAGCGGTCCAGCAATTGCTGCCGTCATCCAGCTCGGCCGCCTCGCCGAAGTCGTGGGCCTATTATGCCAATTGCGATGAGGCGAGAGCAGCGGGCGCAGCGCCGCTCTACGTGGACGAGCGCGGCTATCGGCCGCAGCTCGATGCCGATGGCGACGGTATTGCCTGTGAGCCCTATCGCGGTTCGCATTCGCGCAGGCGCAGGCTGCGTTTCCACTTCTAAGCGGAGCGCAGCATCGGAAAATCCCTGTAACTACCGTCCGACCGCCACTGGACCGGTCCGATCCAGTCAGAACTTGGCCTAAGGATTCCCGTCTGTTATCCTGCCAAGGCGCTGCGCAAAGGGCAGCGCCGGGACTGGTAATCCCGCTGACCATGCAAACTCGGAAAACACAGTTTTCCGGGGTGCCGACGCGTATGTCCAAACCTTCGGGTTAAAGGCGGCGGCGCATGCGGTCAGCATGTTACCAGCTCCGGCGGCTCCCGCGCGTTAGCGTGCGGGAGTTCGGGACTGGTCCGCAAGTTGTCCCGAGCCTTCCGCCAACCCCGCCTTGATGCGGACCCGGAGGTGCCAATGGACGTTCATGTTCCTGCTGCTTCACCCGATGAAATCGCCGCTGTCTCTGCGGCGCTCAACTCCTTGCCCGATGAGAATTCCGCGCTCGCCGCGCTCTGGAAAATCTACGATGCCGAACCGGTCCGGTTGCTACGCACCCGGCAAGGTCGCAGCCTCAGTCGTGATCGCTACAAGCGGGCCGAACAGTTCGCGGCGATGCTGTCACCGGACGCACCGTTCGACTGGCCGGACTTTCTCTATTCGACCGGCATCGTCGCGCAGCTCGCGCTGTCGTCGCATCTGCTCGATGTCGGCTTTCCGGATAGCTGGTGCGCGCGGTACATCAGCCTCCATGTCGATCGGTCTCTGGCCTACGCCAACGTGACCGCGTTCGGCTACGATTGCCCAGAGACGGCGCGGCTGATGCAGGTGCTCGCACCCTACTGGAAATGGAACCGGCGCAATCTGACGGACGGCCAGCATCCCGACGATGGCGGCTTCACGCCCGATGAGGTTCGGGGGCTGGTTACCGCGCTGCTCGCTCATGTGTGCCAGGTCACCGGACACGCGCGATCACGGCAGCGGGCGGTGCGATCCTGATCGCACCACTGCGGCGCTGACATTCCAGACCGCAAAGCGGCGTGATCGCCGCCGAGGTCTGGCGCGATTCGCGTGCCTGCGATGTCAGTGATTCGCGCGCACCGCGTGCTTTGAGACGGCTTGGGACGGGGCCGCCAGTCACGCGCCTCCGGCGGTGAGACTCTTTTTTGGTGTCCGTAGGGTACCGATGGAGTCCGTTAGAGTGCACATAGGGTACACTTCGTGACCGCCCACATTTTCAGGCACTTGCGCCCCGCTCGCTTTGCCCCAATCTTGCTCATGGCCGGCCAGTCCACCTCACGAATAGGAAAGGACAACGCCAATGAGCATGACGCCCCATGATCGTTTCCTGCGCCTGAATATCGTTCTCGAACGCACGGGCCTTTCCCGCGCGACCCTCTACCGCAAGATCCAGTCCGGGACCTTCCCCAGGCAGGTTCGCATTGCCGAGCGCTGCTGCGGCTGGCGCGAGAGCGCCATTACCGAATGGATGAATAGTCCCATCTCGTACCTGGTCGACGACGTCCCACCCCAAGCCTGAATAGTCGGTACGCCTGCAAGCAAGGCCGGGGCGCGTCCGCCGCAGCGGACGCGCCCCGGTTCCTTACCAGCCTTTCCGCTCCTGCCGATCCCGCGAGCGCACGATCAGGCCCATCGCGCAGCCGAGCTCTTTCTCCACCCGGCGGACGCTGATGCCCATGCGCTCGGCGATCTGCTCATACCGAAGACCCTCGAAGCGCCAGAGGCAGAAGGCCCGATTGGGCAAGTAAGGAAGCGAATAGATCGCGCGCGCCAGCCGCCGGTGTTCCGGATCTTCGTATTCCGGGAAGGCATTACGCAGGAACGCCTCGTGGATGCGCTGCTGCAGCAGATAGAGATGCCACCTCATGCCGCGTCCTCCCCGAAGGCGAGGAGGTAATCGGCCGCCTTGCTGGCAGCACTGGCCGCCCGGAAGATCGCCTTCTCGTCGGCGCGGAGCACTTCAAGCCATGAGCCGAGGTAATCCGAATGCCGCACCGTGGGCTGTATACCCAGCGACGCGCAGGCAAAGGCCGAGGTCATCTCGGCGATGAGCTCTTCCTTTGCGTACGATGCCGAGCCGTACTTGCCGGTCTGATCGCGGTCCAATCGCCCGTTTCCTCCGCTCCAATGACCAAGTTCATGAAGGGCCGTCCGGAACCAGTTCACCGGCTCATGGAAAGCCGCCTGCGGAGGCACCTGCACATAGTCCTGCTTCGGGGCATAGAACGCCTCGTCGCCGCCGATCCGGAAGTCCGCGCCGGTGTTCACAATCAGCCGATCCACCTCGGCAATAGCCATGACCGGATCGGGAACCTGCGGTTCCTCGACATAGCATTCGGGCAGCCCCTCGATCTGATCGAGGTTGAACACGACAAAGCGCTTCAGGAAGGCAATCGTCCGCGCCTCGCGATCCTCGCACCGCGCCTGCTCGCTCTCGGCCTTCGGGGTGAAGCGATCCGCATAGCAGATGACCGTGCCCTTCTCACCGCGCCGGACATGCCCGCCTGCGGCCAAGGCCTGCTTGTAAGTCAGCCAGCGCTGCGAGCCGAACCTGCGTTCCACCGCCTCGCACCATAGGATCAGCACATTGATACCTGAGTACACTCTTCCGGAAACGGCATTGTGCGGCATCAGACAGGGACACCGCGCACTGTCCCAGGGCTGCACCCAAGGGAGCCGCCCCTCTTCCAGCTCGGAAATGATACGAGACGTGACCTCTCCATAGAGGCTCTGGCGATTGGTCCTTTCCATTTCTCCTGTTCCTTTCCTCAACCGCCATTGACCGGCGCCGGGGTGGCGGGGGGCGGCAGGAGCGGACCAAAAGCCTCGCCAAGATGGCGGGGTGCACCGAAAGGCCGGAACAGGGTGGAGGACCTGGGCCCTGCCCAGGTTGCGGCTCGCCATGGCGGGGCTAAGGGGCCGTGACGCCCCCCGTCACCCTGGAGCCGAGGCACACGCCGACGCGCCACAGGCGCGGAGACCGCTGACGGGGCGTGAATAGCGTCCCGCCCGGTCCGCTCAAAACGGGACGGAACGCGTCATGCGATCGTTACGGCTATGCCGACGAGACGCCGAAGGTGGCTCGGCCGAAGCGCCAGCGGAGGTAGAGCGCGGTCAGGCCTTCAGGTCTGAGACGCCCACTTTCTTGCGTTAGCCTCCAAGTTGGATCGAAAACCCGAATCCAAAGTGGACTTTCCGGTCAGAGCCTTTTCCCGCAAACCGTCCAGATGATCGCTCCACCATTGATGCATGGCAGTGCGCTCCTCCCAATAACGCCCGCGATTGTAGATGCCGCGAATAGCATTGGCATCCATGTGGGCCAAGGAACGCTCGATGGCGTCCGGGCTCCAGTGTCCGCTTTCATTCAGCAAGGTTGACGCGGTCGTTCTCAACCCATGAGCGGTAAGCTCGCGCGTGCCGTACCCCATCCGCCGAAAAGCGGCATTGATCGTGTTTTCGCTCATCGTCTTGCGCGAGGTATGGCGTGCCGGAAAAGCATAACCTTCCGGACCCGTCAGCTCATAGAGCTGAAGCAAGTAAGCAATTACCTGCCGCGAAAGCGGCACTTGATGCGGACGGCGCATCTTCATGCGCTCGGCCGGGATCGTCCAGACTGCCGTCTCGAGATTGAATTCGGACCAATTCGCTTTTCGCAGCTCGCCAGGGCGCGCCATCACATGCGGGGCAATCTGCATCGCAAGACGGGTCAGAATACCGCCGCTATAGCCGTCGATGTCTCGAAGCAGCTTACCCACCCGATCGGGTTCAAGGAGCGCCGCGTGATGCCTGACTTTGGGCGTCAAGAGAGCGCCCTTCAGAATGAAGGTCGGATCGTTCTCCCCGCGACCGGTCGCAACGGCATAACGAAAAACGCGGCTGGCGAAGGAGCGGCAACGCTGCGCCGTCTCGCGCTTGCCCTTGGCCTCGATCGCCTTGAACACGGCGAGCAGTTCCAGCGGCTTGATTTCCGTAATCGGCCGCGAGGCGATTGGCTTCATGTGCGACAGTAGCCAGTTTGCCTTTACGGTCGTGGCCTCGGCCCGCTCCTCCGCCACCATCTTGTCGATGAATTCCTTGGCGATGTCGTCGAAGGTGTTGGCAGCCTTGTAGGCAGCAACAAGCTTGTGGATCTTCCGCGCCGCCAGCGGATCTTCACCAGCTTCGAGAAGCTCGCGCGCCTCATCCAGTTTCCTCCGCGCACCGGCAAGACCAACGTCAGGATAGCGCCCGAGGGCAAGACGCTTCTGCTTGCCGGCAAAGCGATATTTGAATCGCCAGAGCTTCGATCCGTTTGGGTGAATTTCCAGATAGAGCCCTCGGCTATCGGAGCACTGATAAATCTTCCCAGCAGGCTGAAGTTGACGGACCTGAACATCGGTAAGCGCCACGCGCGTTCTCCTCGACAAATCGAAGTGCGGCGTTGCAATTCCAAAGGGCCACCTGTTCGGTTCCTCTCGAGGAGGCTACCATGGCACCTTGTGGCACCATTTCGTTCAGGATGCCCTGAAATTTCCTGACACACTTCGAGACCAACGATGTCCAAAAGTGGCAGAAATCTGCCGTTTTGTCGAGGTTTTGGGATGTCTTGGGAGGGTCAAATGGTGCCGGCTACAGGATTCGAACCCGTGGCCCCCTGATTACAAATCAGGTGCTCTACCAACTGAGCTAAGCCGGCACTCGCCGTGGCAAGTCCGGCGCCCTTACAGCGTGGCAGGGGCGCCGGTCCAGCATTTTAATCAGAACACCGCGTGCGGGGCGTCTTCCTTCATCATCGCCTGGCGAACCAGCGGGATCGGCGGGCCACCGTAGCTGAGGAATTCGTCGTGGAACGCCTTCCAGCCGGCGCGGCCGCCGCGCGTGGCGGTCCAGTCGTCACGCAGCTTGCGGATCATCAGCTTACCCAGCGTGTAGTTGAGGTAGGCCGGATCGTAGGTGCCGCGCGCGGCCTGTTGTTCGGCGGTGCCTTCGTCCTGATAACACTCGGTCATGAACATCTGCTTCGACTGCTGCTGCGTCATGCCGCGCGCGTGCAGGCCGATGGCCGAGAGATAGCGGCAGTTGCGCAGCAGCGCGTTGGACAATTGCCCGACGTGGACGCCCGCGTCTCCGTTGCCGACGCCCGCATCCCACATCATTTCCTCGGCATAATGAGCCCAGCCTTCGGCAAAGGCGTAGCCGACGAACAGGCGCCCCACCCATGAGGGCGAGCGGTTCGAGTGCAGGAACTGCAGGAAGTGGCCCGGCATCACCTCATGCACGGAAGTGAACAGCAGATCGTTCTTCCCGGGAATGTAGTCCTGCTGCATCTGCTGCGACCACGCCGGATCGGGCGGCGAAATGTAATAGACCGAGGCGATGCCCTTATCGAGCGGCCCCGCCGGATCGATATAGGCCGAATTCTGGCGGTTGTAGGGCGGGCTTTCCTCCACCTTCGCCTGTTCGGTGCCGGGGATCGTCACGATGTCATGCTGGCGCACAAAGGCGGTGAGATCGGGGATTTCCTTGCGCGCCTCTACCACCGGGCCGCCATCGGGCTTGTCGCTGCGCATCTTGTCGAAGCAGCCCTGGATATCCTTGCCCGGCGCATATTCGGCGCAGGCGGCCTTCAGCAGATCCTGATTGCGCTTCAGGTCGGCGCGGCCGACGGCTTCGAGTTCGTCGAGCGGAGCGTCGACTGCCTCGGTCGCCGCCACCATGCGTGAGAAGCGCTCCGCCCCCATCGCGAAGTCCTGCGTCGGCGTCGCCTTGGATAGCCAATCGGCAAGGCCCTGCATGGACGTGGCGGCTGCTTCGGAACTCGCCTTGAATTCGGCCTGCAGCTTGGCGTCCTTCACATCGGCGAAGGCGGCGCGGGCATCGCCGCGGTAGTATTCGGCAAAGCCCGAGAACCCGGCGACGCCCAGCTTGATGAAGCTGGCGGGCATCGCGGTCTTCAGGTTGCCGCGGATCTGGGTGGCGGCGGTTGGCACGGCCTTGAAGAACGCGATCATCGCCTTCATCCGCGTCGGCTTATCCGCATAGTCGCGGCTGACGTAGACGTTGGGGTCGAGGCCGTTCTCGATGTAATAGCCGGGATTGTTGTGCGGCTTGTCGGCATCGACCAGCCAGAACAGCTGGCCCTTGGCGACCTGCACCAGATAGTCCCGCTCGAACCTGTCGGCGGCCGAGAGGTTGGTGAACTTGCCGGCATCGGCGATCACGCCGCGCAGGAAATCGGCGCGGGCCTTCAGGCCGGCGGCGCTCCAGTCGGGCAAGCGGCCATCGAACTGGTGCGCGCCCTGATAGATCGCGAAGGACGGGTCCTGCGCCATCCACGCGTCCAGCGTCTTGCCGACATAGGCCTTCCACGGCGTGGCAGGCGTGCCCATCGCGGCGCTGACCGGGGTGGGTTGAGATGTCTGCGTGGGTGCGGCGCCTGCGCCGGTGGCGAGTGCGAGGCAGGCCATGCCTGCCAGCAACGTGTGCTTCATGTCTTCGAGCGATCCCTGTCCATTTGAAGGCTTCGCCCGGCCGGGCGCGCCGTGATGGGCAAGGTTGTGCGTCAGACCGCGCCGAAGGTCCAGCCCTCGGTAAGGGCCAGTTCGGGGGTCATTTCGGCGGGTTTCCACAAGTCTGCGCGCGGCGCGGCGGTGCGCAGCCAGGCGGCGGTGAGCAGGGCATCGGCGCTGTGATCGTCGATGGGGCCCTCTCCTTCGACCTGTGGCGATCCGAGTACGGCCAGCGCCGCATTGAGCGCCGCGTAATCGGTCATCTTCGCGCGCCCGGCCGAGCGTCCGGCGGCCACGGCGGCGAGCGTGGTGTAGATCTCTGTCACCACCGATCCGCTTTCGGGCAGCGGGTCGATCGGCCAGACCGAGACGGCCCCGCCCAGCCGGTGCAGCAGGCGCATGCCGGTGAGGCTGGACTTGCCGACTTGCGCCGCGCCGACGAGGTTGAAGTTGGAGTACGGCTTGCACCCGGCGCGCGCCTGCGCCTCCTCGGTCACGCGCATGCGGCCGCGACGGTGCAAGGCTTCCGGCAAGTGAAAGCGCGCACCCTCGCGGCCACCATGGCGGCGGAAATAGGCGCTGAGCTGCGGGTGATCGACGAAGCTGGCGGCGGAGAGGTGCTCGTCCCCGGCACAAATGCCGTCGATCAGCGCCCAGAGCGCGCGGGCATCGGCGGGGCTCTGCGCCCAGCCGGGGAAGAACGCCCCGGCATCGGCGAAAGGTAGCGAGATGCCGAGATCGAGCCCCACCAGCGTGTCCTGCGGCAAGCCGTCGCGGAGCAAATGCAGCACCGCCTCGCGCGACCAGTGCGCATGGCCTTCGGGGCGCAGCAGCTTCGACGCGCCTTCAAGCCCGCAGAGCGCGACGGCGATCCCCTTCTGGCGCGGACCGAGCGCGCCGGACCAGTCGATCGCCATGAAGTGCCGGAAACGCGGGATCACTTCTTCGGTCGTGCGGGCTTGCGCGCTGCCGCCTGATCGCGGGCCAGCGCGATCATCGCCGCCACGCGCTCGGGATCGGCGGGGGCGAAGCGCACCAGCACGGCGGGCCAGCCCTGATAATGCGGCGTCTGCCAGTAGGTTTCCGGCTCGGTTTCCATCAGTATCTGGGCGGTATCGAGGTCCACCTGAAGCACGAAGGAGCTATCCGGCTCATGCCCCAGCGCCAGAAACGAGCGGCCGTTCGCCGCCACTTTCACCGCCGGTTTGCCATAACTGGTAGCGAGCACCGTGCCCTCCAGCGTCAGCGCATGGGCGACGACCGCATCCCAGTCGGCGAAGCGGGTCATTCCTCTTCCCGCCGTTCCGCCCGCTTGCGGTCCCACCATTCGATACGCTTGCGCAAGTCCCGCTCGAACCCGCGCTCGACAGGTTCGTAGAAAGTCTGCGGCGGCATGCCTTCGGGCCAGTAATTGTCGCCGGAGAAGCCATCCGGCGCATCGTGGTCGTAGGCATAGTCCTTGCCATAGCCGATGTCCTTCATCAGCTTGGTCGGCGCGTTCAGGATATTGGCGGGGGGCGGCAGCGATCCGGTTTCCTTCGCGCTCTGCCACGCGGCCTTCTGCGCCATATAGGCGGCGTTCGATTTGGGCGCGGTGGCGAGGTACAGGCAGGCCTGCACGATCGCGCCCTCCCCTTCCGGGCTGCCAAGGAACTCATAGGTCTGCTTGGCGGCGATGCACTGTAACAGCGCCTGCGGATCGGCCAGGCCGATGTCCTCGCTCGCCATGCGCGTCAGGCGGCGGAGCAGGTAGAGCGGCTCTTCCCCCGCCGTCAGCATCCGCGCGAGGTAATAGAGCGCGGCCTGCGGGTCCGACCCGCGCACCGATTTGTGCAGGGCGGAGATCAGGTTGTAGTGCCCGTCGCGATCCTTGTCGTAGACCGCGACGCGGCGCTGGAGAAAGGCGCCCAGCCCTGCGGGATCGAGCGGCTCCGGGATCTTCGCAGCGTAAAGCGTCTCTGCCTGATTGAGCAGGAAACGTCCGTCGCCATCGGCCGAGGCGACCAGGGCGGCGCGGGCATCGGCGTTCAGCGGCAGCGGGCCTTCCAGTGCCTCCGCCTTGTCCAGCAAGGTCTCCAGCGCGTCCGGGCCCAGCCGGTGCAGGATCAGCACTTGCGCACGGCTGAGCAGCGCCGCGTTGAGCGCGAAGCTGGGGTTCTCCGTCGTCGCGCCCACCAAAGTGACGGTGCCGCGTTCGACGAAGGGCAGGAAACCGTCCTGCTGCGCGCGGTTGAAGCGGTGGATCTCGTCCACGAACAGCAAGGTGCGCTGACCGGCCCGCGCCGCAAGGTCTGCCTCGGCAAAAGCCTTCTTGAGATCGGCCACGCCCGAGAACACGGCGGAGATCGCCGCGAAGCGCATGCCCACCGCATCGGCGAGCAATCGCGCGGTGCTGGTCTTGCCGGTGCCCGGCGGCCCCCAGAGGATCATCGAGGACAAGCGCCCCGCCGCCACCATGCGCCCGATCGCGCCTTCGGGGCCGGTCAGGTGCTCCTGCCCCACCACATCGGCCAGGGTGCGCGGACGCAGCCGATCGGCAAGTGGGGCATCCTCGCCCGGCAGATCGGGGGCATTGGAGGGCGGAAGATCATCGGCAAAAAGGTCGGCCATGGGGGCTATCTAGCGACTATGGCGCACAATTGCATCGGTTCCGCGCCGGGAGTAGCCTTGGGCCCGCAAGAAATCGGAGTGGGAGCAAGGGCATGATCGGAACCACGCTGGGCCGGGTGCCCCGGCATCTGTGGCTGGTAGGCATTGTCGCGCTGCTGTGGAACGCCTTTGGCTGCGTGGACTTTTCGATGACGGTCACGCGCAATCCCGTATGGATGGCGCCGCTTTCGCCGCAAGTGATCGACTGGCTGGACGAGGCACCGGGCTGGGCCGTGATCGCCTGGGCCATGGGCGTCTGGGGCGGATTGCTGGGTGCGCTGTTGCTGCTTCTGCGGTCCCGCTGGGCGGTTGGCGCTTTCGCGCTGTCACTGCTGGGGCTGGCGATCAACCAGACCTATCAGGTTCTGGTACCGATGCCGAATGGCGGGGTGAACACCGCCACTATCGCGCTGACTGCGACGATCTGGATCGTGGCATTGTTCCTGCTCTTCTACGCGATCCGGATGCGCAAGCGCCGCGTGCTGCGCTGAGGGGAAACCGGCGATGGACTGGAATCTGATCATCCACGCGCTGGATGAGTTGCGGGATGGGCCGCGGCCGCTGCTCGAATTCGCGAACATCGCATCCCGCCACGATCGCGCCTCCTGCCTGCAGACCGCACAGTACCTCGCCGATCGGGAGCTGGTTGCCCTGTCTACGGTCCAGTACCCTTTCACCTCCGTCGCCAGAGAGGAATGGCCGGACCGGCTGCGCGCGGCCTTTGCGGGCCAAGGCGCCGACCCCGTGCTCGCCGGGAACACCGCGATCGACCTGACCGAACAGGGCAGGCAGGTGCTTCAACTCTTCGGCATCGGCTATCCTTAGGGGCAAGCCGCATCCCGTCTGCGTACTTGCCCTTCGCGTGCGCTCGCCATATGGATCATATATGATTCGTATATTCGGGATAGCGTAATGGGCATCGTCAATATCGAGGACGAGCTGCACGAGCAGCTGCGCAAGGCCAGCAAGGCGTCTTATCGCTCGATCAATGCCCAGGCCGCGTTCTGGATCCGGATCGGCATGCTCTGCGAATTGAGCCCGGGGCTGACCTTTCAGGAGATCGTCATTCGCGAGTTGCGCGATGCGGGCGTAAATCCGGGGGTGGATCCCGGCGGGGTCGAACCGGCTGCTCTGGACATGCCCGCAAAATGATCAAGACGCCCGAAGAAATCGAACTGATGGCCGAATCCGGCCGTCTTCTCGCCTCCGTGTTCACCCATCTCGACACACTGGCGCTGGCCGGCCGGTCGACGATGGAGATCAACGATCTGGTGGAAGACCTGATCGTCCGCCAGTTGCACGCCCGCCCGGCCAGCAAGGGGCAGTACGGCTATGGCTTCGTGCTGAACTGTTCGCCCAATCAGGTGGTGTGCCACGGCGTCCCTTCCCCCGATGCGATCCTGCACGATGGGGACATCGTCAATTTCGACATCACGCTGGAAAAGAACGGGTTCATCGCCGATTCCAGCAAGACCTACATGATCGGCGAAGTGGCGCCGGCCGCGCGGCGGCTGGTACAGACGACTTATGAGGCGATGTGGAAAGGCATTCGCACGGTGCGCCCCGGCGCGCGGCTGGGCGACATTGGCCACGCCATCGAAAACCACGCCAAGCGCGCCGGCTATTCGATCGTGCGCGACTATTGCGGCCACGGCATCGGCCGCGAAATGCACGAGGCACCCGAAGTGCTGCATTTCGGCAAGCCGGGCACCGGCCTTGTGCTGAAGGAAGGCATGGTCTTCACCATCGAACCCATGGTGAATCAGGGCCGGCGGATGGTGGAGACGGAGAATGACGGCTGGACCGTCGTCACCGTGGACGGCAAGCTATCCGCCCAGTTCGAACATACCGTGGCGGTTACCGCCAATGGCGTGCGCGTGCTCACCCTGCGGCCGGACGAAATGCCGGCACGGCGATGATAGCGCGCAGGAATGTGCACTTTCATTCATACAACTTTGTACAAACCTGAACCGAATCTGCCAGTCCCGCTTCGATCCGGTTCAGCCACGCTCCTGTAGAACCGGTTTCAACGATGGCGGAAATGCTCCGGATGACCGGGTGCTTCCGCCGCTACAGGAGCACTAACCATGACCATCATGCGCAAGATCGGCCTTACCGGCGCGCTCGCTGCGACGGCGCTTGCCGCCGCGAGCCCGGCCATGGCCCAGGACTATCGCGGCTATCACCGTGGCGGCGACAATACCGCGGCCGTTGCCATCGGCGCCGGCGTCGTCGGTCTGGCACTCGGCGCGATCATCGCGTCGAACAACAACGACCGCTATCGCGACAGCTATCCCGGTTACTACACCAGCGGCTGGGAATATCGCGACGGCTGGTACTGGGACCGTGACGGCGGCCGCCACAGCCGCGACGAATATGCCCGTTACCACCGGGACAATCGCGGCGATTACCGTAACGATTATCGGGGCGGCAACTACGGCGCCGACCGGGTCGACTACCGTCGCGGCTACGACCGCAACCGGGACGACTTCCGCCGCGGTTACTGACGCCATCAAGAGCCACCGAGTGGCGGGATAAACCCCTCTCCCGCCGCAACGAGACGCCCGGCCCCTCCTCCTTGGCCGGGCGTCTTTTGGTGTTCGTTGGAGGCCGCCGAGTGATGCCCCTCGCATCGTCGCCGCGTCGCCTCCGATCACCGCAAACACAGCATTTCCAAACGGATCACAACGAGAAGTTCACAGGCGGTTCAGTGGAAACATTGCAGAAATGTTGCACGTGCCCGCTGGAACCGCCGTTGACTGGTTGGCCCGGAAAGGGAGTTCAATCGAGATGAATATCAGGATCAGGAATTTCGCCCTGGGCGCAGCGCTTGCGGCCTGCGCCGTGACCGCTTCGTCACCGGCGATGGCGCGTGGCGGCTATGGCGACGACACGGCAGCCGTGGCCATTGGTGCCGGCGTGATCGGGCTTGCCCTGGGTGCGGCGATCGCCGACCGGGGCGACCGCTACTACTACGATCGCGGCTATTACGGTTCGCGCCGCTACGTCACCGTGCGCGGCCGGCCGGGGTATTATTACTACTACGACGGCTATCCCAACCGGTACTATCAGGACCGCTATTACGATCGCTACTACGCGCCGTACTACCGCGAACACTATGGCCGTCCGGGCTGGGGCCGCCCCGGCTATGGCAGACCGGTTTATGGCCGTCCGGGCTATGCCCCGGGCCCCAACCGCTGGAACGATCATCGCGGCTGGGACAACAGGCGCGACTATGGGCACCGCGACTACGGCCGCCATGACGACCGTGGCCGCCACGACAACGGGCACCGCGATAACGGTCGCCACGACGATCACGGGCGCGGCTGGCGCCGCTAAACGGCGCGCGGATACGACCGAACCATATCGCACCTGAAATCGCAGGGCGGCGATCGAGCTTCGATCGCCGCCCTGTGCACGTCCGGTTCCGTCATCCGCACTCGCCAAGCCCTGCATGGGCGGCTATGGGGCGCCCATCATGGATATCGCCGACCTTCGGATCGCCCTGTTTTCGGGCAACTACAATTACGTGCGCGACGGCGCCAATCAGGCCCTTAATCGTCTGGTGGGATACCTGTTGAAGCAAGGCGCCCAAGTGCGCGTCTATGCGCCGGTGGTGGCCGAGCCCGCCTTCGCGCCGACCGGCGATCTGGTGGGCGTGTGCGCGGTGCCGATTCCAGGGCGTCCCGAATACCGCATTCCGCTTTCGATCGGGGCCAAGGCGCGCCGCGATCTCAATGCCTTCGCCCCCAACGTCATCCACCTTTCCTCCCCCGATCCGGTGGGGCATCAGGCGCTGAAGTGGGCGCGCAGCCGCAACCTGCCGGTGCTGTCCTCCGTCCACACGCGTTTCGAAACCTATCTGCGCTATTACAACATGGCTTGGGGCGAGCCGGTGATCGAGGCGATCCTGCGACGGTTCTACCGCCGCTGCGACGCGCTGGTGGCGCCGTCCGAATCGATGGCCCAGCTGCTGCGCGAACAGCGCATGAACTATGACGTGTCGATCTGGTCGCGCGGCGTCGATCGTGAGATCTTCCACCCGGACCGGCGCGATCTGGACTGGCGCCGCGCCCACGGCATCGCCGACAACGAGGTGACGATCGGCTTCCTCGGCCGTCTGGTGATGGAAAAGGGGCTGGACGTCTTTTCGGACACTCTCGACGAACTGACGCGGCGCGGCGTTGCCCACCGCGTGCTGGTGGTGGGCGAAGGCCCGGCCCGCGAATGGTTCGAAGAACGCCTGCCGCAGGCCGTCTTCGTCGGTTTCCAGCAGGGTGCCGACCTTGCCCGCGCGGTCGCCAGCATGGACATATTGTTCAACCCATCGGTCACCGAAACGTTCGGCAATGTCACGCTGGAGGCGATGGCCTGCCGCCTGCCGGTGGTCGCCGCCGCCGCCACCGGTAGCCAGAGCCTTGTCGACGATCGCCAGTCCGGACGGCTGCTGCCGCCGGGCGCGATCCACCAGTTCGCCGAGGCACTGAAGGCCTATATCGAGAATCCCGCCCTGCGCGAAGCGCACGGCGCCGCCGGGGAAGAGCGTGCGCTGGAATTCAGCTGGGATCGCATCAACAAGGAAGTGGCCGATACTTACGTGCGACTGGTTCGCCGGAAGACCCGCGCCTGAAGCCGTCTCACACCTGAATTCGCTTCATACCGGCGCCGGCTCGGCAAGCCCCACCTCGTCAAAATAGCGGCCCAATGCGTCCACCGCCTTGTCGGTCAATTCGATGAAGGCGCGCCGGCGGTCGCTGTCGTCGCATACGCGGCGGAACAGCCCGCCGGTGACCATCTGGCCGATCCAGCGCAAGGCGGTCGTCGGCGGTACCGCCGCGGCGATGCAGAGCGATGTGACGGAGACCTGTTTGCCTTCCTCACGCGCGGCCGCAAGGTCCAGCAACATGTCCCAGGCCGGATCGGCGAACAGATCGCCCTCGATATAGCGCGCGCGCAGCTGTCGCTGGCGCAGGATCTTGCGCACCAGCCGCGGTTCCGGGAGAGCCATCGACGTCAGGCGCGAGGGCGCGACGGCCGGTTCGGCGGGGCGTTCGCGCGGTTCCGGCTCGCCGCTGCCGGTCGGTGCCAGCCGCTCGATCCGGCCGGCGATCTGGCCCACCTGTTCGGTCAGACGCAAGATCATCAGGCGATCATCTTCCGACAGTTCGCGCACGCGGCTCTGCGGCAGCCCCGCCAACACCCGCCCCAAGGCCACCAGCCGCTCCGCCGGCGTAGGATCGACCAGCAGCAGCGGATCCGAACTGTCCATGCAGGCGAAAACATCGTCGAGAGCGTCGACACTGGTCGAAACGATCAGCCGCACGCCTGACCGGGCGGCACGCAAGTCCAGCCGCGTCAGTGCGGCAATGGTACCCAGGTCGGCAGTCGGGCAATCGACCAGCACGATTTCACCCAGCAGCAGATCGTGCGCGCTGGCATCGTCATCCAGCAGATCCGCCAGCGATCCGGCCCTGACGCGGAGCCCCGCTGCAACCGCGTCCTCGCGCATGGCGGCGTGGACGTGGGGACGCTCGGCAAAGATCGTGGCCAGAACCGATGGCCCGTGCCGCACGGCCCCGCCGCCGCGCTGATCCCCGCCGTAATTGAAATCCATCTCATCCATGCGCTCACCTTCCGCATTTTCACGTGCGTCTAGAGAACATGGTCCACCGGAAAACCGGGCGTTAAATCCTTGTTAAGTGTGAGCCACGAGGTTCCAGAGGCTCTCTCACCAGCCCGACAGTTCGCGGCGGACGAGTGCCTCCAGCATGTCGATCCCGACGGGCGTATCATTGAGGCAGGACAGCACCGCGAAATCGCTGCCGCCCGCCCCTTCGAACACTTCGCGCGCGCGGATCGCCAGTTCCTCCAGCGTCTCCACGCAGTCAGCCGAAAAGCCCGGCGCGGCGATGGCGATGCGGCGAGTTCCCGCTTTCGCCTCGGTTTCCAGCAGGTGCTCGGTCGACGGCTCCAGCCACTTGGCGCGGCCGAAGCGGGACTGGAAGCTGGTTTCGATGCGCAGCGCCGGGAAACGGCGGGCCAGCCGCTCGACCAGCAAGTGCGAGGTTTCGCGGCAGTGCCAGTAGTAGGGATCGCCCAGATCGGTCGTGCGCTGCGGCATGCCATGGAAGGACAGCACCAGCACTTCGGGCACGAAGGCCAGCGCTTCCAGCTGCCGGGCAAGATCGGTTTCCAGCGCATCGATATGCACGCGATCGGCGTAGTAGGGCGGCAGGGTGCGCAGCGTCGGCTGCGCGCGCATGGCCGCCATCGCCTGCCCCACCTTGTCCGCCACCGAAGCCGTCGTCGCACCCGAATATTGCGGATAGAGCGGTGCGATCAGGATGCGGTCGCAGCCCGCCGCTTTCATCGCGGCAAGCCGCGCGGGGATGGCGGGATTGCCATAGCGCATGGCCCAGTCGACGGTAATGCCCTCGCCCAGCCGCTGCTGCAGCTTCTCCGCCTGCGCGGCAGTGATGGCGGCCAGCGGCGATCCCTTGTCGGTCCAGACCTGACCATAGGCATGGGCGGACTTCGCGGGCCGCGTGCGCAGGATCACGCCGTGAAGGATCGGCTTCCACGCGATCGCCGGGATTTCCACCACGCGCGGGTCGGACAGGAATTCCGCCAGATAGCGGCGCACGGCCGGCGCGGTAGGCGCATCGGGGGTGCCAAGGTTCACCAGCAGCACGCCGATGCGCGGATCGGAAGTGGCCATCAGAACTCCTCGGCAAACAGGGGAAGGCGACGGAAGCGTAGCCCGGTCGCCGAGTAAAGCGCATTGGCGACGGCGGGTGCGACGGCGGCGGTGCCCAGTTCGCCGGGGTCAGCCGGATCGGCCTTGCTTTCGATGAAATCGACTTCGATGCGCGGGCAATCGGCCAGCGTGGGCAGCGCCATGTCGCCCAGCCGGTCACTGTCCGGCCGCCCGCCGACATAGCGCGGCGCGCAGCCCAGCGTCAGGCCCAGCCCGAACACCAGACCGCCCTCGATCTGCTGGCGGGCGATATCGTAATTGACGATACGGCCGATGTCGGCAACCGCGCTCAGCCGGTCCACCCGCACGCCGTTCTCGTCCCGCCGGGCGCTAGCGATCACGGCGATACGCCCCGCGCCGATCACGTGACAGGCAATGCCCTGGCCGCTGTTGTCTCCCCCGCCGCCCCATTCGGCCAGTGCCGCCACCCGCTGCAGGCACTCGGCCAGACGCGGATCGCCGCCCAGCATCGCCATGCGATAGGACAGCGGCTCCCGCCCGGCGCGATGGGCGAGTTCGTCCACGAAGCTTTCGTTGAAGAACGCGGTGTAGCCATGGGCATTGCCGCGCATGCGCCCCGTCGGCAGATCGATGGTCGCAGGGATGTGGTCGACGGCGAGCGCGGGGATGGCATAGGCCGGAACGGCGCCTTCCAGCGCCATCGGATCGGCCTTGCCCGCCACGGCGGCAATCGCCTCTCCGGCGCTGTCCCCGTCGAAGAAGCGGCGGCCGAATTCGCGGGCGCTGGCAGGCACGGCGATGCGCGCGCGCCAGCCGGCGATGCCGCCTTCGGCATTGGGGCGCGCGGCCATTACCGCCACGGCTGGCGTGCGCGGGAAAGCGGCGCGGAATTCCTCTCCGCGCGGCCAGGTCAGCTGCACCGGCCGTTCCATCGCCTTCGCCAGCTGTGCGACTTGCGCGGCGTGCTGGCATTCCAGCCGCAAGTCGAAGCTGCCGCCCAGCGCCAGGGGATAGAGCACGACCGCGCGCGGGCCGATGCCCACGGCCTCTGCCGCCGCCGCGCGCACCGCTTCGGGGGCCTGCGTGCCGATCCAGAGTTCCAGCTTGCCGTCCGCGAAGCGCGCCGTGGCGCTGGCGGTTTCTATCGTCGCGTGGGTGGCCGGCGCGACTTCGTAGCGGACCTGGAACGGCAGCAACCCGTCCACGGTAGCCTCATCGCCGGTCCGGTGAATCCGCTCCCCCGCGCCGGTGCGCATCGCCGCGTCCAGCGCATTGTCCACCACGTCGCTATCCAGCGCGCCGATCACGCGGTAGCGCGGCCGGGCGCGGACCAGTGCCGTCTCCGCGCTCCACCAGTCGTCCGCAACGGCGGCGACCCAGCCGGCCCCCTGCACGAAACGATGGAACCCGCGCACGGACTTGCCCGCCTGCTCGTCCAGCGCGGAGACTTCGGCCATCGCCCCCTTGCCGCCCACCAGCGGAGCATGGCGGATGGAGGCACGCAGCATGTCCGGCAGGCGGACGTCGCCGGCGAATTGCCATGACCCGTCGACCTTGGAAGGCAGGTCCAGCCGGGGATAGCGCAGCTTCGCGCCGGGCGGGAACTCCCCGGGCCTTTCCGCCGGGAAATCGGGCCGCAGCGGCGGCGGATTGGGCGGCGAGAGTGCCGCCGCCTCCGCTGCCAACACGCCGAAAGGCAGCACTTTGCCGGCATGGTGGACCAGCCCCGCGCCCACTTCGCATTCCTCTGCAGCGACGCCCCAGCGCGCGGCGGCGGCCTGCGCCAGCAGCGCCCGCGCCGAAGCCGCCGCGGCGCGCGCCGGCTCCTCATAAGCGGCCAGCGCAGTGCCGTTCGCGGTCACATTGAAACGATGGTCCTGCGCCCAGCGGCGGGTGACGAACGCGTCGGGGGCTTCGGCCAGCGAGGGCGCCAATGGCATCCACAGCGGCGCCCATTCGGCCGCCAGCACGGTGTTCGCATAAAGCGCGCTGACCGGCGCGGGCTCCACCGCCACCTGCCGCCAGTCCGCGCCCAGTTCCCAGGCGACCACTTGCGGCAGCAGCGTGGTGACGCCCTGCCCCATCTCCACTTGCGGCACCGCGACGCTGACCACGCCGTCCGCGCCGATCTTGATCCAGGCGCCGAAGGCATATTCGTCCGGCCCGGGTTCCAGCGGCAGCGGAAAGCGATGCGGGCGCAGCAGATAACCGACGGCAAGCCCGCCGCCCGCCAGCGCACCGATCAGGACGCCGCGCCGCGAAACCTGCATCAGATCTGGTCCAGCCAATCCGATACGCGGCGGCCCAGCGCCACGAAAGCTTCCGCCTGCGGGCCGGTTCCGGCGGCCGGCGGGGTGCCGGCATCGCTGTCCCGCCGGATCGCGATGTCCAGCGGAATGCGGCCCAGGAAGTCCAGCCCCATCGTTCGCGCCGCTGCCTCCGCGCCGCCCACGCCGAAGGGATCGCTCACTTCGCCGCAGTGCGGGCAGGCATAGCCGGCCATGTTCTCCACCACGCCGACCACCGGCACGCCGCTCTTTTCGAACAGAGACACCGCGCGGGCGGCGTCCATCAGCGCCAGATCCTGCGGGGTGGAGACGATCACCGCGCCGGCCGGCTTGAACTTCTGCAGCATGGTCAGCTGCACGTCGCCGGTGCCGGGCGGCAGATCGACCACGATGACTTCCGCATTTTCCCAGTGCGCCTCAAGAAACTGGGTGACCGCGCCCGCCACCATCGATCCGCGCCAGGCAATCGCCTGACCGGGTTCGGACAGTTGCGCCATCGACAGCACCGGCACGCCCCACTGGCTGGCCACCGGCACCAGCCGGCTTTCGTGCGCGACCGGGCGCTGCCCCTCGGTGCCGAGCAGCCGCGCCTGCGACGGGCCGGAAATATCCGCGTCCACCAGACCCACGCGGCGCCCCAGCCGGGCCAGCGCCACCGCCAGATTGGCCGCCAGCGTGGACTTGCCGACGCCGCCCTTGCCCGATCCCACCGCCAGAATGTGCTGGCGCGGCTTTTCGCCCATGACCGCGACGTGGACTTCGTCGACACCTTCCGCCGTTTGCAGCGCCGCCGTCACCGCCGGTTCGATCGCGGCCTGTTCCTGCACGGACAGGCCGGTGCCGTCGATCACCACGACCGCACGCCCATCGGTCAGCCGCAACGATCGCACGCGCGGCGCCAAGTCCGGCGAAATCAGCGATTTCAGGCGATCGGCATCGTGGCCGGAAGCATCGGGGGTAGTCATGAAGTCCTGCAAAGAATGTGGGGAGAATGGGGCATGAACAGGGTTCAGGTGGCCCAGTCGAGGAAAAAGGGCAAGAGAGGCACTGTTTTTGATGAAAAAGGCTTCCTATAGATGGTGACATGACAGCATTCGGTGACGCCATCTCACGCGCCGGCCTTGGTGCCGCACAAGATACAGGCTCCGGCGGAGCACTCGCCATGACCGGCCGCAAGAGCCCTTGGGGTTCAGGCGGCGATGGAGACGGTCAGGGCGGGGACGATGGACACGGTTCCGGGAACCCCGGTTCTGACGGCGGCGCTGAAGGCGGCTCCGATGTCCCCGGTCCGGAAGGCGCTGCGCCGGGTGGACCCGATGGCAATGCCCCCGGCAACAGCGAAGGCGCGAAGGGCGGATCGGCCCCCACTGGAAAGGGCGGCGACAAGCCTGACGACAGGCCCGGCCCCAACGACCCGCGCGGCCCGCGCAATCCGTGGCTGCCCAGCGGCGGCACGCCGCCGCGCCGCTCCGCCAGCATAGAAGATATCTTCCGCCCGCGCGATCCGCGCCGCGGCGGCGGCGGCTCCGGCGGTGGCGGCCTGGGCGGCGGTTTCCCCAACCTGCCGCGCCGCGCCGATGGCACCTCGTGGCTGCCGCTGGGCATCGGCGTGGCGGTATTGGGCGTAGTGCTCCTGTCCTGCATCCACTCGCTCAGCCCGCAGGAACAGGGCGTTGTCACGCGCTTCGGCCATTTCTCGCGCGTGATCGATTCCGGCGTCTCGCTGACCTTGCCCTGGCCGATCGAGCAGGTGGACAAGACCGACGTGCGCTCTTTCGCGGTGGACACGATCCCCGATGGAGAGAGTGAGAAGCTGATGCTGACCAGCGACAAGAACCTTGTCGACCTCAGCTATCTGGTCCGCTGGAACATCAAGGACCTGACGGACTATTCCTATCGCCTGATCGATCCCAAGGACACCGTGCGCGAAGTGGCGGAGGCCGCCATGCGCGCCTCCATCGCCCAAGTGTCTCTGAACGAGGCGCTGTCCGGCGCCGGCCGCGCGAGCGTGGAACGCGACGTGCGCGAGCGGACGCAGCGCATCCTCGATTACTATCGTTCCGGCGTGTCGATCCAGGGCATAGAGATCAAGAAGGCGGATCCGCCATCGAAAACCCGCGCGGCGTTCGATCAGGTCAACGTCGCCCAGCAGGAAGCCGATCGCGACCGTTCCAACGCACGCGCCAACGCGCAGCAGACGCTGGCGATCGCACAAGGTGAGGCTGCCGCGTTCGACAAGGTTTACGAGGAATACAAGCTGGCACCCGAAGTGACGCGGCGGCGCATGTATTACGAGACGATGGAGCGCGTGATCTCCCAGAACGATACGGTCGTGGCCGAACCCAAGAACATGACGAGCTACCTGCCGCTTCCGGAAATGAAGCGCCGCATCGATCCCGCGCCGGGCGACATCACCGTCACCGCCGGCCCGGCCGCCACGCAGGGAGGCCAGTGATGGGCGTGTGGCAGAACTACAAGGCCGCCTGGATCGCCGGGGGCGTCGTCGCCGTCGCAGTGCTGATGAGCGTCATCGTGGTGCCGGAGACCGAACAGGTCGTGGTCGTGCGCACCGGCCGGCCCGACCGCGTGTACAACGGCTATGTTCCCGGCGCACCGTTCGGCGCCACCGATGCCGGCATCCACTGGCGCATCCCCGGTCTTGAGCGCGCCGTGCGCATCGACAAGCGTCTGCTTTCGGTGGACATGCAGCAGGAACAGGTACTCTCCACCGATCAGCTTCGCCTGAACGTGGATGCATTCGCCCGCTACCGGATCATCGATCCGGTAAAGATGGTACAGACGGCGCGAACCACCGAGAACGTGACCGAGCAGCTTCAGCCCATCCTCTCCTCCGTCGTGCGGCAGGAACTGGGCAAGCGCACCTTCCAGTCGCTGCTGACGGCGGAACGGGGCGAGGCCATGGCCCATATCCGTGACGGGCTGGACCGCGAGGCCCGCGAATATGGCGCGCAAGTGGTTGACGTACGGATCAAGCGGGCGGACCTGCCAGAAGGCGCGCTGGAAAGCGCTTTCGCCCGCATGCAGGCCACGCGCCAGGAAGAAGCCAAGACGATCGCCGCGCAGGGCAACAAGGATGCGCAGATCATCCGCGCCGATGCCGAGGCGCAGGCCGCGCGCATCTATGCCGAAGCTTTTGGCAAGGATCCCAAGTTCTACGACTTCTACCGCGCGATGAAGAGCTATTCGATCTCGTTCGCCAAGGGCGAGGCCGGCAAGACCATTCTGCTTTCGCCCGACAACGCCTATCTTCAGCATTTCCGGGAACCGTAAGGCTTTCCGAACGATCAACGGATCGGCGCTCGTTTGCACCGGCCCGACGCGAGAACGCCATTCAAACCCGGTTAAGCTCGCGGAGCGTCAACCGGGGGCGATGACGACAGGATGTGACCCTGCACTGCCAGGACGGAGGAATCAAAGGACGTGAAGCCCGTGCGATACGCTTATGGATTGACCACAGCGCTCCTGCTGGGAGGCGCGACCGCCACTCTGGTCGCCGGCTATCCGGCTGGCGCCCAGGTCGCCCAGAACGAAGCCAGCCAGATGGCCCGCGTGGTGCCCCGATCGGGCGCCCCGGCGAGCTTCGCGGACCTGACCGAGCAGCTGGCGCCCTCCGTGGTCAACATCTCCACCCGCCAACGCGTGCAAGTGCAAGGCGGCGGCGCCAATCCCTTCGCGGGCACGCCCTTCGAGGGCCTGTTCGGCGGTGGCGGCGGCGGCTCCGGCCCGCAGACGCGTGAGGCGCAGTCGCTCGGTTCGGGCTTCATCGTCTCGGCCGACGGCTACATCGTCACCAACAACCACGTGATCACCGCAGAGGGCAAGGGCGAGGTCGAATCGATCACCGTCATCATGCCCGACGGTACCGAGTATCCGGCCAAGCTGATCGGCAAGGACGCTGCTTCGGACCTTGCGGTGCTGAAGATCACCGCCCCCAAGGCGCTGCCCTTCGTGAAATTCGGAGACAGTTCGAAGGCGCGCGTGGGTGACTGGGTGGTGGCCATCGGCAACCCCTTCGGCCTGGGCGGCACCGTCACCGCAGGCATCGTTTCCGCCGTGTACCGCAACACCGGCGCCGGCGGCGCCTACGACCGCTATCTCCAGACCGACGCCTCGATCAACCGCGGCAACTCGGGCGGCCCGATGTTCGACATGAGCGGGCAGGTGATCGGCATCAACAACGCCATCTTCTCGCCCACCGGCGGCAGCGTCGGCATCGGCTTTGCGATTCCTTCGGAAATCGCCTCGCCCATCGTCGAAAAGCTGATCAAGGGCGAAAAGATCCAGCGCGGCTATCTGGGCGTGCAGATCCAGGCGCTGAACGAGGATCTGGCGGATTCGCTGGGCCTTGAACACAACAAGGGCGAATTCATCCAGAGCGTCGTCGCCGATGGCGCCGCCGCGAAGGCCGGCATCCAGGCTGGTGACGTGGTCGTGAAGGTCGCCGGCAAGGAAGTGACGCGCGACCAGAGCCTCTCGTTCATCGTCGCCAATACGACGCCGGGTACCAAGGTGCCGGTCGAACTGATCCGCAACGGCCGCCGCATGACGGTGACCGCCACGGTAGCCCAGCGCCCGAGCGAAGACGATCTGGCCCAGAGCTTCGACAGCAGCGGTGACGATCAGGACAGCGACGCCTTCAACAACCCGCCGGCGCAGCAGGAACAGGGCGTGATCGAAAAGGCCACCGGCCTTTCGGTGACCCCGCTGACCTCCACGATCGCCCGCCAGCTGGGCGCGGCGGAAGGTACCAAGGGCCTGGTCATCATCTCGGTCGATCCCAGCTCGGATGCCGGCCAGAAGGGCTTTGCCCGCGGCTTCATCATCCTTTCGGCAAACAACCAGCCGGTCACGTCGAAGGCCGATTTCGAAAACGTGATCAAGGCCGCCAAGGCCGACAATCGCGCCGCGATCCTGCTGCGCGTTCAGCCGCGCGGTCAGCCCGCCGCCTTCGTGCCGGTGCGTCTGCGCTAAGAGCGTTGTTTGGGAAATGCCCGAAAGGGCATTTCCTGAGCGGCACCGGCCCTCTCCCCCACCCGACCACCCACTAGTGTACCCTGATGGGTGGTCGGGTGGGGGAGAGGGCCGGTGCCGCCAAAATCCGCCTACGGCGGATTTTCAAACGAACCCTGAATCGAAACGCCCGCCGGGAAACCGGCGGGCGTTTTCGTATGTGGAGCCTGCCCTGCACCCCGCTATAAGGCACCGCATGTCATCGGCCGATCATGAACGCGAAGAGGAAGCGGACGGCCTGCGCAAGATCATCCATGTCGACATGGATGCCTTCTACGCCAGCGTCGAACAGCGCGACGAGCCTTCGCTGAAGGGCCAACCGGTCGCCGTGGGCGGATCCTCCCAGCGCGGCGTGGTGGCCGCCGCCAGTTACGAGGCGCGCAAGTTCGGCGTGCGGTCCGCCATGCCATCGGCCCGGGCAATACGGCTCTGCCCGGATCTGATCTTCCGCAAGCCCCGCTTCGACGTCTACCGGCAGGTGAGCGACCAGATCCGCGCGATCTTCCTGGACTACACGCCCCACGTGGAGCCGCTCTCGCTGGACGAGGCCTATCTGGACGTCACGGCGGACCTCAAGGGCATCGGCTCCGCCACCCGCATCGCCGAGGAAATCCGCCGCCGCATCAAGGCCGAGACCGGCCTTACCGCCAGCGCGGGCGTCTCCTACAACAAGTTCCTCGCAAAACTGGCCAGCGACCAGAACAAGCCCGACGGGCTCTGCGTGATCCGGCCGGGCGAAGGCGCGCAGTTCGTGGCCGGGCTGCCGGTGCGGCGCTTTCACGGCGTCGGCCCGCGCGGGGCGGAGAAGATGGCGCGGCTGGGGATCGAGACCGGCGCGGACCTCGTCGCCAAGGATCTGGCCTTCCTGCGCGCCAACTTCGGCAGCTTCGCCGAATACCTGTTCCGCGCCGCGCGGGGCGTCGACTTGCGGCAGGTGCGCGCCGACCGGCCGCGAAAGTCCGTTGGCGGGGAACGCACCTTTTTCGAGAATATCGCGCGTGCCGACACGCTGCGCGCGACGATGGACGAGATCGTCGAGATCGTCTGGGCCCGCATCGAACGCGCCGATACGCGCGGACGCACGGTGACGCTGAAGCTGCGCTATGCCGATTTCACCACGCTGACCCGCGCGCGATCGCTGCATCATTTCGTGGCGGACAAGGCGGAATTCTCCGCCATTGGCCATGCCCTGCTGGACGATCTTATGCCCCTGCCCCAGCCGATCCGGCTGATGGGCCTGACGCTTTCGGCATTGGAACGGGGCGAGGACGAAGCCCGCCCCGCGAAGGACGGGCAGCTAACCCTTCTCTAACCCGCGTTCATGCGCTCCACCCATTCGCCGATCTTGCGGGCAAGGCCGGTCGGCATGGCGTCCGGCAGGGCGTCGAGCGGGAACAGCGCGATCTCCACGATCTCTCGCCCGTCCCACCGAGGCGTGCCCTCCACGCGGCCGACAACCATGTGCACGCGGTTGCTGGCGCCCTGCAGATCCTCATCCACCGCCAGCAGTTCGCGGCCGTCGAGTAGCGGGCGGCCGGTCTCTTCCTCGAACTCGCGCATTCCGGCGGCCAGCGCGCTTTCGGCGCGGTTCATGCCGCCGCCGGGCGGCATCCACTTGCCCGATCCGTAGGAATGGCGCAGCAGCAGCAACCGTCCCTCCGGATCGAAGGCCAAGACCCGCACGCCTTCCAGCTTCGGGCGCCGCACCCGCCAGACCGCCATGCGCACGCGGTGGGCGATGCGGTAGAGGGCCCGGTGCAGGCTGGCGGGCAGAAGGTTCAGCAGAAGCACGTCACCTTGTGACGGGCCGCGCGCAGCAGGCGGGCGATGGGCAGGTCATGCTCGCCCTTCGTCGCCGCCTCGAAGATCGCGCGCTTGTCGTCGCCGCGGATCACGAAAACGATCTCGTCGCTGTCAACCAGTGCCGGGATGGTCAGGCTCACGCGGTCGAACGGCGCTTCGGGCGGCAGCGGATCGGGCGTCAGGCGGCGGACCGGATAAGGATCGTCCGCCTGCGGATCGGTGTTGGGGAACAGGGAGGCGATGTGCCCGTCGCCGCCCATGCCCATCCAGGCGATGGCGAAGTGCGGCGGCTGCGCGTCTTCGGTCAGCGGGACGATCTGCGCGCCCACCGGCTCCAGCCGGGCGCGGATCTTGCCCACGTTGCTGGCAGGGTGATCCTCATCGACGATGCGGTCGTCCCCCGGCCAGACCGCGATGCGATGCCAGGGCAGGTCTTCCTTCGCCAGCAGGTCGAAGATCGGGAACGGCGTGGAGCCGCCCGGAACGGTGATCGCGATATCGTCCGGGCTGGTGGCGAGCGCGGCCTTCAGGCGCGCGGCGAACCACTGGGCGATGGCGGCGTTATCGGCGTTTTCGATGATTTCCAGCTTGGGCATGGAGGGAGCATTAGCACTCCCGCCCGCCCAAGAGCCAGTAGCAGAGTTGGTTTAAAATTCGCCTCAGGCGAAATTGGCGGCACCGGCCCGCTCCCCCGCCCGATCTCCCCTACCGGGTAGAATCTGGGAGGTCGGGCGGGGGAGCGGGCCGGTGCCGCCGGGAAAATGCCCTTGCGGGCATTTTCCTCAAACCAATACCTTATGCGAGAATTTCGCGCAGGAACCAGGCACGCTGTTCGGCCTGGTCGGTCCAGTCGTCGATGATGCCGTCGGTGGCATTGTCGCCCGCGTCGCCGGCCAGTTCCTTGGTCGCCTTCAGCGAAGCGACGTAAGAGGAATTGTCCTCGAACAGTTCCTTCACCATCGCCATTGCGTCCAGCGAGGTCTTGTCCTGATCGGCGATCGAGGTCTTGGCGCCGATCGAACCGATCGAGGTAAGCGTGGTGCCGCCCAGCTTGCGCACGCGTTCGGCGATCAGGTCGGTCAGGCCGAAGATTTCCGTCGCCTGCGTATCGAACAGCAGGTGCAGGTCGTGGAACTGCGGGCCCTTGACGTGCCAATGGAAGTTCTTGGTCTTCACATAGAGCGCGAAGGTATCGGCCAGCAGCCCGTTGAGGCTATCGATCAGCGCTGCCTTCGAATTGTCGTTCTTGGAAGTCATGCCTTGGTTCCTTGATTGGACAGTCATGGGGGGATGTCGGGGTGAAGTGTAGAGTGGTGAACGTATGAATTGAAGACTGGTTCGAATGCGAAATTTCGATCAGACTAGTGAGAATTCCCGAAGGAACAGCACCGCGGCCGCCAGCAGGAGCAGAAGGCCGATCAGCCGCCGGCCCCAGCGCAGCCATGGCCGCTGGAACATCTCCGGCGCCGCCCAGGCCGCCCCCGCCAGCACCGCGCCGCCCAATGCACCGCCAGCCCCGGCCGCAAAGGGTGCCGCCAGTCCTACGCCCAGCCCGAAGACCAGAAAGCGCGCGGCGTCGGTCAGTTCCTGGGCGAAAAGCACAAGCGCCAGTGCGCCCAGCGAATTGGTCGGCTCTTTCGGCGCGCGGCGCGGCACCAGCACCATCAGTTCGGCGCCCGCCAGCGCCAGCGCAATTCCCGCGAAAATCGCGCGCGCCGGCAGCGGCAGTTGTACCAGCAAGAGACTGGCCGCCCATGCGGCCACGCCTGCGGTCAGCACCGCGCAGGCCAGCGCCACCAGCAGCACACCCGGCCGTGCGCCCTGACGCCGGGCCAGCCCCGCCACAGTCGCCTGATCGCGCGCGCCGAACCCGGCCAGCAGCACCGCGATCCATGTCAGGTAAAAGGCGGACATCGATGCCTTCCGGGAAATTCCACTTGTTACCGGTTAGTTAGACGAGTTTCCCGAAATTGTCTCGCCCAAGCTCAGCGCGTATCGGCGCGGGCGATCAGGGCGTCCAGCGCGGCGCGGCCCTGTCGAAGCTCGGTCAGGATCTTACCCAGTTCGTGGCGGGTGATCCGCTTGCCCCCCTCGCTATCCACCGCCTGCGCCTCCACCAGCCGGTGCAGCGCTTCCACCAGTGCCAGGATGGGATCGACGCCCAGCATCCGTTCGGGCAAGGCAACCGCGCGGACTTGCGCCAGCCCGAGGCAACGGTCTATGGCTCCCGGGCCGAAGATCCTTTCGATGCCCAGCAGCATCATCGGATCCAGGCTGGTCGCTTCGGACTTCGCATTGCGAATCGTTCCCGGCGAACATCCCAGCCTTTCGGCGAGCTGGCGATCATTGAGAGCCTGGCTCTTCTGGATCTGTCGGATAATTGCCGAAACTGCCTTGCGATACTCATCGCTGGTGGGTGCGCCGGAGCGGGTTGCAGTCATGCGGAACGCTTTCCTGACGATGAACGCGAATACAGCACGTTGTGACGATTTATGAGAATCACTCCAAGACCTTGTCGACGAATCTGCCCTAATGGGGCGACGATATGAATTTCAGCCGACGTAACTTCATTGTCGCCGCGACGGCATTTGCGGCGAGTTCCTCGACTGCGGCCAGCGCCATTTCCTCCTCGCCCTTCGGCGTGGGCGGCGTGCTGCCCGAACTGCCGCGCGCCCCGCTGCCCGGCCCCGGCGTGGCGCCCACCGCCCCAGCGGCGCTGCCGGCCGTGCGTGCCGGGGTGAACCCCGCGCTGTTCGACGCGGCGATGGCCGCGCTGGACCGCCATGGCGGCCGCGTGATGCGGGATCGTATCGGCATCGTCGATTTCTCATCCTCCTCGTCCGACCCGCGTCTGCATCTCGTGGACCTGGTGGGCGGCACCACCTCCACGCTGCATGTCGCCCACGGCAGCGGTTCGGATCCGAGCCACACCGGATGGTTGCAACGCTTCTCCAACAGCCCCGGTTCCAACGCGACCAGCGAAGGCGCCTATCTGACGTCCGACTACTACTTCGGCCGTCACGGACGCTCGCAGCGGCTGATCGGGCTGGATGCCAGCAACAGCAACGCGCTGGAACGGGCCATCGTGATCCACGGCGCCTGGTATGCCGAACCCTCGATGATCGCGGTGCATGGCAAGCTGGGCCGCAGCCAGGGCTGCCTTGCAGTGGGCGACAGCCTGCTGAACCGCGCGTTCGACCACCTCGGTTCGGGCCGGATGATCTACGCCGCCAAGGTGGCCTGAGGTTTGAGCCGACCTTGGGGTTGGCTACGAAATCTTCAGGGATACTGCGCCCGGATCGCGCACGCCGGGATCGACCAGCGCCGCCGGGCGAGACCACTTGCCCGCGCCGCGCCGGCCGGTGACGCGCACGTCACGCACCGATCCCGCCGCCACTACGCCTGCCCGCGCGCCGAGGCCTAGGCCATCGATCTCCAGGTCCGATACAGTCACCCCCTGCGTGGAGCAGGCGATGGCGTCCGCACCGGCGCGTTGCACGCTGCAATCGGGCCGGCCCTGGATATGCACCGCGCCCTGATTGATGCCCTTGCGCGTCACGCAGTCCACCAGCGTCACGCGCTGGGCGGTAATGCGCGCATTGCCGAAGGTGCCGTAGCTACGCTCCGAATTGAGGTAGAGCCCCGCACAGGCTGAGCGCACCACGCGCACGTCGGACACGGTTACGTCCGCACCGCCCACCACCGCCACGCCGCGCGCATGGCCGTCGGTGATCGTCAGCCGGCTCGCCCGGACGTTGGTGACGCGGCGGCCCTTCTGGTTCGGCCGGTCATAGCTGACCACGGCAAAGCCATCGTCGCCGGTATTGATCGCCTGATAGTCGCTCACCGCGATGTCCGACGATCCGTTGGTGATATGCAGCCCGTCCGCCATCGTATCGCGCACCAGAATGCGCCGCAGCGTGCCGCCATGCGCATCGTCCAGCGCAATGCCCGCCGTCGCCGCGCCGCGCACGGTCACGTTGGTCAGCGTGAAGCCATGCGCCGCCTGCACCAGCAGGCCGAAGCCCGAATAGGCCTGAATGCGCTTGGTCGCCGGGGAGGTCAGCGTCAGGTCGCTGACCCGCGCGCCGCTGCCGGTTAGGCGCAGACGGCCCTTGTTGGGGTCGAGCGCCTTAAGGGTCGCGCCCATGCCCTCGATCGCGCCGCCGTCGAGGGCGAGCATGTCCGAATGGCAATAAGTGCCGCCCTTCTCCAGCCGCAGCACGCCCTTCGCCTGCGAGCACCAGTCCAGCGCACGCTGGAGTGCGGCCTGCTGGTCGCGTGCCGGGTCGGAAATCGCGCCAAACTCGCGAATGTCGCGCACCGGTGCGGCCGCTGCGGCGCGCGCCGCGACCGGCAGCAGGGCCAGCGCGGCAACCATGGCGCGGCGGGAGAGGACGGGTGGGGTCATCGGATCACTCCGGCTCCAGCGAAAGGTTTCGCGTATCGAGTACGGGCGCCCGCCCGGCGCCTTCGCGCAAGTGCAGCAGCACCAGCTTCGACACGACGACGCCGATCGTCACGCTCAGCACCAGATTCTGCAGCAGCACCGCCACGGCCACGGTCTGCGCCGCGCCCAGCAGCGGGGCCAGCGTCAGCGTGGCCGCGAAGCTGGCTACGCCGAGGAACCCGCCGATCACCCACCACTTCTCGCTATTGAGCGCCGCCACCGCCATGCCGAACGGCGCGGCGACGCACGTGACGAAAGCGCTGGCGAACAACGGCAGGGCAAGGTCGAACGAGACGCTGGCATGGATCCAGCCCAGTCGCCCAAGGATCAGCACGGCGGCCACCGCCAGCGGCAGGTAGACGGCCGCGAAAGCCACCGAAAGCTGCGTGTTGCGCCAGATCGTGCCGCGCACGGCGGTCCAGTCCTGCTCGGCCGCCGCCTTGATCAGGCGGGGGGCGAAGGCGATCGACAGGCCGTGGAGGAAGACCGAGACGGCGGAGGACAGCTTGCGCACCAGTTCGAACGTCGCCACCGCCTGCGGCACGCCCAGCGCGGTCAGCGCCAGGGTGGGCAGGCTTTCGGTGGCGGACATGACAATGCCGCTGACCAGAAAGGTGCGGCTCTCGCTCCACAGCAGGCGCACATGTTCCATCCGCATCGGCTGCACGGTCAGCGCCGCCACGCCCCGGCGCAAGGCGATCGACAGCAGCGAGGGCACCAGATAGGCCGCCGACATCGCCAGCGAGATCGCCATCCAGTCCGGATGCAACGCAAAGAACCACGATGCCGCGAACAGCACCGTCAGCATCACCGGCGGCACCACGTAGAACAGGCATACCGCCAGCAGTTGCCGGTCCAACGCAACCTGCCGCACTTCCTCTATCCGCGCGATTGCCAGCGAGCACACCGCCACGAAGATCGCCGCCAGCGCCATCAGGGGCACCCCCATGGCGACATGGCTGACCGCCATGCCCGCCGTGACCAGCGCGAGAAACACCAGCAGGATGTGCCAGGCCGAAATGTCCGGCCGGTCAGGCAGCAGAATGGACCGCAGATAACCCTGCTTGGCATATTGGGCGACCGGGCCGATCACCAGCATGCCCACCGCAAAGGAACTGGCGCCCAGCCCGTATTGCAGCCCGTCCAGCAGCGATGCCGCCACCAGCGGGGGCAGGAAGCCCGCCCCGCCCGCCATCAGGCGCGCCAGCAGCAGCCAGGAAAGCTTCATGCGGATGCTCCTGCCGAAGGGGCCAGCATCTCGTCCACCACGCGGTCCCAGGTGCGCGGGGCCGCCAGCGCGGCCTTGGGGGCATCCAGCGCGGCGCGCATGGCCGCGACGATGGAGGCGGGATCACCCACCCGGTACCCGTGGCGCGTGGGCTTGCCGCCCTGCACGAAGTCCGGGCAGACCGCCGGAAGCCCCGCGGCCTCGAACTGCAGCAGCTTCATGGAGGTGTCGATCAGATAGTCCGACGCCAGCGCAGAGCGATAGGGCGCGATGCCCAAGGTGGCGTGGCGGATATAGGGGATGGTGTCGCGGAACGGCATTTCCGGCAGCCAGCGCAGATTGGCGCGGTCGGTCCCCGGATGCCCCGATCCGATCACGGTGAACTGCAGATCGGGAAAGGCCTGCGCTGCCACCTCGAACACTTGCGGGTCGAACAGCATCGATCCCACCGAAACCGCTGCCCGCGCGCCGTCATAGGGATCGGGCAGAGACCCGGCGAAGAAGGCATCGTCCAGCCCATGCGCGATCACGCGGTGCTCGGCGATGCTGCGGTGATCGGGGATCATCAACGCGGAGGGCAACCGGGCGTAAGCGATGGCGGGCGCCGCTTCCGCAAGCTGATCGTCGTAATAGCGGCTGAGGCCGATGGTCCCCAGCGTGTCCGACGCGTTGTAGATCACTTTCGCCGCCGGGTTCAGGCGGCGGATTTCCGAGAGCAGCGCCACTGCACTGCCGGACTCGACGACGATGGTGGCGGCCTTGCGGATCATGGCGCGCACGATTGGCGGCATCCGCCGGCGGTAGACCGCGCTCGCCAGTGGGTTCCACACGCGCCCCGCTGCCGAGGCCACGTTCACCGGGTGCAGCAGCGAGTGCCAGAGGTAGCAGGAAACGCCATTGGCGGTCAGCCCCATCTCCGGAAACTGCCGATGCCGGGTATCGCGCCCTTTCAGCTTCGACAGCGCGCTGGAATGGGTGCTGAGGAACATCGTCTCACCGCGCGCGGCCAGCGCGTCGGTGATAAAATGAATATTGGCGCGCTTCTTCGAACGATAATCGTGCGCGGAACTGATCACCAGATAGGGGGCCGGAAAGGCGCTCATGCCCGCAGGCTCCGCTTCAGGTCGGCAAGATAGGCGGCGTGGCGCGCGACCACGGCGGCCTTGGCGCTGGCGGCGGCATGGCGTCGGCGAATGCTCACGTGATCGGGGCGCGGTTCCTGCCGCAATTGCCGGATCATCGCCTCCGCCAGCGCATCGGGATCGCCGGGCTCGGCCAGCACGCCCAGTTCGGGCGCGACGATCAGGTCTTCCGGCCCGAAATCGCACTTGGCGGCCACCACCGGCAGGCCCACGCTCAGCGCCTCGACAATGGCGACACCGAAGCCTTCCCAGCGTGACGCGGTGACGAAAGCCCGGGCCTTGGAGAGTTCGGCGGAAGGATCCGCCACCATGCCGGCAAGGCGCACATTATCCTGCAAGCCCAGCCGTGCGATCAGCGCCTCCAGCTTGGGACGTTCCGGCCCCTCGCCCACGATCGTCAGCCGAGCATCGGGAAAATCATCGACCACGCGGCGGAAAGCGGTGATCGCGATATCGTGCCCCTTCTGATAGGCCAGCCGCGCCACCGTGACGAAGTTTCGGCTGGCCAGCGCGGTTTCGCCCACCTGCACATGGTCGCCCAACTGGCGGACCGGGTTGGGCATGTGCTCCACCGCCACCCCGCCGCCCATCATCGCAGAGGCATGGCGCGCCAATCCCGGAGAAACCGCGATTACGCCTGCGAACCGGGGCGCCGCCGGCTTCAGGAAAGCGAACAGCACCCGCGATTTCAGCGATACGGCACGCTCGATCTCCGGATTGCCGTGCAGGTGGAGCACGATGTTGGTCCGCCGCCCGCGCAGGCGGTCCTGCAGCAGGCAGAGGAAGGCGATCTCGAACTGGGGGACCACAACGATGTCGAACCCCTGCCGATCCAGCACGCGTTGGACGGCGGCGGGAATGTGGCGCGTGCGTTCGGCCTCGCCGCGAATGACCGAATAGGCGGGGTCGACGACTTCGGGATAGTCGCGAAAATAGAGCACACTGACATCGAAACGTGGGTTTTCGAAAGTCGCGAGCGCCGATGCGATCTCGTCGGTCACCCGCTCGATCCCCGCGAACTGCTTTGACGGCGGGACCACATAGAGCACCCTAAGCGGCATCCGATCCGCTGCCATATCCGTCATCTGCCTGTCGCTTTGATCCATGCCGAATTGTCCTAGATAGTCGCGGGCGGGCGGCCGGGCGGCGATCACGCCGCAGCCAGATCGCGATAAAGCCCCAGCAGTTCCTCGTTCATCCGTTCCGCGCGGAACCGCGTTTCGAAGTGCTCGCGCGCGGCAATGCCCATGCGGCGGAACTCGGCGACCCCGTAGCGTTCCAGCACGGCGGCCAGGAAATCCGGATCCGCATTGTCCACCAGCACCCCGGTCACGCCGTCGGCCACCAGGTGCGGAAAAGCGCCGCCATTGGTGGCGATCAGCGCGCGGCCGGCGCGCATCGTTTCCAGTGCGACCAGCGGCAGCCCTTCCCAGCGGCTGGGCATGACCACCGCGTCCGCCTCCACGATCGCCTGCGCCACGCTTTCGCGCGGCAGCCAGCCTTTGAACTCGATAGGCAACCCTTCCGCGCTGGGCCGCCGGTCGCCGCGTACGACGTCGCCCACCACAGTCAATTTCGCCTTGCCCTGCGGCAGACGCGCGCAGGCTTCCAGCAGCAGATCGAAGCCCTTTTGATGGTCCAACCGCCCGATGAACAGCAGGTGGACAGGCCCCCCAGGCGCCTCGGCTGGCCGTAGCGGCGGCGCGGCGGGCAAATCGCCGATGCCGGAGACGACAAGGCCCAGCTTGTCCTCCGGAAACCCGCTATGGCGCAGGAAGTCCGCCTCATGCGGGGAGATATTGACGATCCGATCGGTCACATGGCTGAGCGAACGCTCGATCGCGGCGACCACCGATCGGCCGGTCAGCGGCTTGTCCGGATCGATCATCCAGCCATGCGCGCAATAGACCGTCTTGGGGCGCGGACGCGTGCCGATCACCGCCAGCCGCCCGATGGCGCCGGCCAGAGTGCTGTGCAGATGCACGACATCGGGGCGATAGCGCTGGACGATCCGCCGCACGGCGCTGGCCAGCCGCAAGGTGGCGGGCACGGTACGCTGCTGCTGTTCGTAGGAGAATGCCAGCAGGCCCGGGCTGTCCGGCAGCAAGTGCATCTGGCTCTGCGGCACCAGGATCGCCACCTTGCGCTTGCCCAACTGGCTGATCTGCGCGGGCAGCACTTCCTGCAGATAGCTGGCCGGCCCGCCGGGCAGGCATTCGCACACGTGCAGGACCTTGATGTCCAGATCGGTCATGCGGCGATATCCTTGAGTGCGGCGTTCTTGCGTGCGGCGTTCTTGACACTGGCGTCCTTCAACAGGGCGACCATGGTGCGGGCAGAGTGCTCCCAACTGTAGCGGGCCGCGCGTTCGTGGCCCTTGCGGACCAGTTCGTCCCGCAGGCCCGGCTCGTCCCGGATGCGCAGGATTGCGTCCAGCCATTGCCGGGCATCGGTGGGATCGGCCAGGATCGCCGCATCGCCCACCACCTCGGGCAGGGCGGAAGTGTTGGACACGATGGCCGGGCAGGCCATCTGCATCGCCTCTACCGCTGGCACGCCGAAGCCTTCGAAGAACGACGGGAAGACGAAAGCCAGCGCGCGAGCATAAAGCGCCTTCAACTGGCCGTCGGACACACGCCCAAGATCGACGACATCGCCGCCATAGCCATCCCGCGAACCGAAGATGCTGCTGATCCCGCCGCCGGCCACGACAACGGCAATGCCGTGAGAACGCAGTTCGTCCGCCAGCCCCGCGATCAGCCCGATGTTCTTGTTGGCCGACTGGCTGCCCAGGCACAGCACGAAACTTCCGCGCACCGCATCGGGCAGGCCGTCCAGACTTTCGGGCGCGATCGCCGCAAAATTGTCCGCCGCGTTGTAAGTGATCGCATCGGGCGGGCGCCGCGCGATCTTCAGGTCCTGCAATTTCTGCGCGGAGAATTGGGAAACCGTAGTCCAGCGGGCACTGCGCCGCAGCACCAGCGGGATCATCAGATCGTACCAGCGGCGGAACGCGGCGGAGAAATTCTCCGGCATCAGCCAGGGATGCGCATCGTGCACGCAAGTCACCTGCGCGCGGGCAAGCAACGGCGCCATGTTGCACAAGTTCAGGATCGCGGCGCCACCGGCGATGCGGGGCAAAGTGGTCTGTTCCCACACCACCCCGCGCGACGGACCGCCCCGTACTTCGGGAATGGCGCTGGTGAAGGCGGCGGCATCGGACTGCGGGCGGGCGACGACGAACTGCATGCCCCGCACCTCTGGATCGTCCGCCGCGACCATCCCGTCGATAGCCCGCACGATTTCGCGGGCATAGCGCTCGACCCCGGTGGTGGCTTTGTCGAGAAAGCGGCCATTGATGACTACGCGCATGTTGAGATCCTTAGACGCGGGAGGCCGCGTTCAGCGCGACGGCGCGTGGCGGCATCGGGCCGGTCGCTTTGGTCTTTCGCGGAATTTTCGGATTGGCCGGCACCCATTTGCCCCAGACCACGGCGCAGACGATGATGCCGATCAGCACCGAGACGGCGCGCCCATCGTAGATGTAGCCGATCCGCGTCATTTCGAGCATCGAATAGAGAAAAACCGGATAGATATAGCGCATCGGCCCCAATCCGCTTTTCAATGACGAATAGGATATTCCGGCAATCGCGCCGTAGATGATCATCAGAAATATCGCTAGAACCCAGCCCCAGTCATAGATCACGGTCAGAATACCGGTGGTATTATTGTATTCCGGCGTCGCGTAGACCGACAGGAAGCTGAGGAACCACGAACCGTCCTTGGTCGCAGGGCGCGTCGGCAGAAGCTGCCCGATCACCGGAAATTTGTAGAGCCAGTTGAGCGTCCATTCCCCGCGAAAGGTGGGGTTGGGTGAATAGCGCAGCAGCGCGCAGATATTGTTGATCGACGTTGCGTAGTAGAGCGTGAAGCGATCGGCAATGAAGTGCCAGAAGTTATCGTAGATGTTCACGTAGTGATTGATCCACGACCGCGGATATTCGAAGATCGCAAAGAATATCGGCGCGCCGGCATAGAGAAGGTAGGGAAAGAACCGGAACCCCAGATCGGTCACCCGCGCGCGCGGCGCCTTGGACGTGGCATAGACGGCGAACAGCGGCACCACGAGTTCGACGATGGCGATGCGTTCCGAAAACACTATTGCCCGGAACACGGCCAGAGCAATGATGCCCCACAGCATCCGGTGGTAACGGCGCGGGATCTTCTGCCCGTCCTGAAACACCTTCATCCCGTAGATGATGGCATAGGCGATGCCGAACTGGGTGGCGGTAGTGATGCCCGAAATATTCGGCGCCGACTCGCGCACTTCGTACATGGCCCCGCGAGAGGCGGACATCGTCGCCATGATCACATCGGGATGCAGGACGATGAGCGGGCCGAACCAGATCAGGTAGGCAGCCAGCGTCATGAAGAACAGGAAGTCCAGCGCGCGATTGCGGATCACCAGTTTGCGCCGGAACGGAAACCGCTCCGTCACGATCGCGCCGACCATCAGCGCCAGCAGCAGCGAAACGCCCTGCACCACGTTCTCGAACGTGACGTAGACCCGGTGCGACTGCAGGACAGGCGCGGTGCGGATCACGGCCGGCGTCACCAGAGCCAGCAGGAGGAAGAAAGGCATGACGAAGAAAGCGGTCAGCGCAGCGGGCGAATGCCACCACCTGATGCCTTTGAGCCTTGCCAGGGAACTCGCAACCATTACCGCGCCTCGCCAATATTCATTGTTATGAACAGCGCTTTTTGAATACGCGACAATATTCAAAATTATTCATGGACTGGCAGTATTGAAACCGACCCGAGCCAATCCATGAACATCAAAATCAGTCAGACCCGAACAAGTCGCGGGTAAATACCTTGTCCACCACGTCCTCGATCTCTGCCGTCATGCGATTGGCGATGATCACGTCCGCCTCCTGCTTGAAGACATCCAGATCGCGCACCACGCGGGAGTTGTAGAATTCGTTCTCGACCATGGCCGGTTCGTAGATCACGACCTCGATACCCTTGGCCTTGATCCGCTTCATGATGCCCTGGATGGAAGACTGGCGGAAATTGTCCGACCCCGCCTTCATCACCAGGCGGAACACGCCCACCTTGCGCGGGCGCCGCGCGATGATCTGGTCCGACAGGAAATCCTTGCGCGTGCGGTTCGCATCCACGATCGCGCGGATCAGGTTCTGCGGAACCTCCGAATAGTTCGCCAACAGCTGCTTGGTGTCCTTCGGCAGGCAATAGCCGCCGTAGCCGAAGCTGGGGTTGTTGTAGTGCATGCCGATGCGCGGATCGAGGCCGACGCCTTCGATGATCTGGCGCGTGTCCATGCCGCCGGCGATGGCGTAGCTATCCAGTTCGTTGAAGAAGGCGACGCGCATTGCAAGGTAGGTGTTGGCGAAAAGCTTGATCGCCTCCGCCTCGCGCGTGTCGGTGAAGAGGATTTCGACGTCCTTCTTCTCCGCACCGCCCAGCAGCAGGTCCGCGAACACGCGCGCCCGATCCGACTGTTCGCCCACGATGATGCGCGAGGGGTGCAGGTTGTCGTAGAGCGCGCGGCCTTCGCGCAGGAATTCGGGGCTGAAGATCACGTTTTCGGTGCGATAGCGTAGCCGCACATCGTCCACGAAGCCGACCGGGATCGTGGATTTCACCACGATCGTTGCTGCAGGATTGAGCTGCGTGGCAAGCTGGATCACCGTTTCCACCGAGGACGTGTCGAACTTGTCGGTGTTCACATCGTAGTTGGTGGGCGTCGCCACGATGACGTAGTCCGCCCCCGCCAGCGCCTCGGCCGGGTCCAGCGTGGCGGTGAGATCGAGATCGCGCGTCGCCAGGAAGGTTTCCAGCTCCGCATCGACGATCGGAGACTTGCGCGCCTCCAGCAAGGCGACGCGATCCGCCGAAATGTCCACCGCGAAAACCGTGTTGTGCTGCGCCAGAAGCACCGCGTTGGAAAGGCCAACGTAACCAAGTCCGAAAACGGCGATCTTCATAAACTCGCTCTCACGCTAACGATATATCCAGCCGTAACTATGCGGCTTTCTGCTGCAGTCGCAATCTACTCCGAAGGCGACGATCGGACCCATTCGGCTACCCTGTGGCTAAGTCTATTGAAGGCCCGAACGACGCCGTCAAACGAGATCTTGCTGCAACTGCACATAACGGGATAAACTGAATGATTTCAGCTGATGAAACGAATTTCGGATGCGTATAAATCGGCTGACGGAAAGCTATCGGGACGGATTGCCAGTAAAGAGCCCCTTCTCTGGCAATCCGTCGAATCCGAAACGCTAATATTAATAGGTCGTTCATCAACCAGATGACCCCGCCTAATAGGCGAGGCCAATTCACGGTAATGCCGCCTTACTTCTGGCAGGCGACGATAGCGTCGATCACGTTCAGGGTATCGGCCGGATCGCGTACGCAGATCGTGTCTAGACCCATCGCCTTTGCCGGATAGTCGTTGCCGCCCGGGAAAATGGCGTCACCGATGAACAGCATGTCCTCATGCGCGAAGTTGCCGCGTTCGGACAGGCGCTGCAGGCCCCAGGCCTTGTCCACGCCCGGTTGCGTCACGTCCACCGAAGTGGCGCCGCCCAGATTGACCGACACGCCCGGCAGGCGCGCCATCAGGTCGGCCTGGATCACCTTGCGCTTGGCGAAGTCCGGATCCCAGACTTCCTTGGCCTCCAGCGGCGCTTCCTGGCCGAGCGCGGAGAACGTGATCTGGCTGCCGCGATCCTCGATCCGCTCACCCCAGGTTTCCTCGGGCGTGAAGCCGGTGGCCGCCAGCGCGGCGTCGAAAGCGTCGAGGATTTCGCGCTTCTGCGCGTCGGTGAAAAGCTCGGCATAGACGGCGTTCCATGCGCCATCGCCATGAACGTAGAGCTTGGCGCCGCTGGTGGGCATCAGCCACAGGCGCGAGCGGTCGGCATGGGCGGGCAGCCGGCTGGCCACCTGCTTGTCAAACTGCGGCCAGTCCCCGCCGGAGATCACCGCCACGTCGGCAACGGTCAGCAGCCGGGCAATAGCCTCTGCCATCTCTTCGGTCATCGGCTGCTTGCTCTTGGCCAGCGTACCGTCGAGGTCGAAGGCAACGAGTTTCTTCATGTCCGGTCAGTCCCTGCAATCACATCGAAATGGTGCGCGCCCCTGCCATCAGGCGCTTGACTTGGAAATCCCCCCTTGCGCCGCATCCGTGGCAATCCGGGGACAACGGGCGCTTGCAGGCGCTATTGGTTTGCAGCGCCGTGAAGCTTTCCAACCTTCTGCACGCCTTCAACCGTAGTGACCAGCACCTCGTTCCCATCGACCACGACGATGACGTCGGAAAGCCCGATTACCGAGACACGCGGCCCGTCGCTGTCGACCAGCACATTGCTGCAATCGACCAGTTCCGCCGCGCCCGGTCCGCGCACCGAATTGCCGCCCTCGTCGCGCTCCAGCGCGTCGTGCAGGGCCTGCCAGTTGCCGATGTCGGACCAGTCCATGTCCGCCGGCACCATGGCGGCACGGGCCGTGTTCTCCATCACCGCATAGTCCACCGAATCGCTGGGCACTTCGGCAAAGGTCGCAGCATCGGGGTGGAAGCGATGGCCGTTCTCGGCGCCCTTCGCCACGGCTTCGCGCACTTTGGCGGCGATCTCGGGACGGTGGGCGGCGAGTTCGGCCATGAAGTCACCGACGCGGAAGGCGAAGATGCCGCCGTTCCAGGCATAGCCGCCGTCGGCAAGGAAGCTTTGGGCGCGTTCGAGGTTCGGCTTCTCGACGAACTGCGCGGTGCGATAGCCGGACGTGCCCTCGATCGCCTCGCCGCGCTTCAGATAACCAAAGCCGGTTTCGGGCGCGGTCGCCTCAATGCCGAAGGAGACCAGCCAGCCATCGGTCGCCAGTGCTGCAGCAGCGCAGGCGGCTTCGGCGAAGACCTCGGGGCGGCCGATGTGGTGGTCGCTGGGGCAGACCAGCATCACCGCATCATCGGGCAGGCGGCAGGCGGCCAGTGCGATGGCGGCGGCGGTGTTGCGCGCGGCAGGTTCGACGATGACGCTGGCACCGGGAGCACCGGCAAGCTGCGCCTCGACATGGTCGAGATGCTTTGTTCCGGTCACCACCACCGGCGCGGCAAAGCCCAAGTGCGCCGGGCAGCGGGCAAGGCTCGCCTCGAACAGCGTGCTGTCCCCCACCAGCGGCAGGAACGGCTTGGGCTTGGCAGCGCGGCTGCGCGGCCACAGCCGCGTGCCGCTGCCGCCGCACAGGATTACCGGAACTATCGTGGGCATGGGGCGCGATGAACTCGTCGAAGTCTTCGGATATGGCCCAAGGTGATACTTGCTGCCTTGCCTGTTGCAACCGCGAATTGGCGATAATGGCGCCGCTTGTCGCACGTGGATGTAGGCGGAACCTATTCCGGTTCAGCGCGTTGCCCCTGCATGGCTCTCCCCACGCCTCCCTGCTTCTCCCCCGTCCCCGACGGGGCTGGTGTTCGCTGCTGCAAAGTGCAAGACTGACCGTAATGACCGGCCCGAGCGAACGCATTCCTCCGGCGGAACATGGCGCCTTCGTGCGCGATCTGCCGCCGCCGCCGCCCTTGCGTCCTGCCCGCTTCGGTGAACAGGCGCGCATCGGTGAACCGCCGCCCGCGCTCTTTCTCGATTTCGACGGCACACTGGTTGAGATCGCCGATCACCCCGACGCGGTGGTCGTGCCGGACACTCTGCCCGGCCTGATCGCACGCCTGTCCGATCAGTTGGATGGGCGGCTGGCGCTGGTGACCGGCCGTTCGATCGCCGCGCTGGAAGCACTGGTCGGGCCGCTCGGCGTGGCGGTGGCCGGATCGCACGGCGGCGAGTTCCGCCCGGCAGGTCATGCCAAGGCGCAAGCTCTGGCCGATCCACTGCCTTCGGTGGCGATCGCCCGGCTGACGACTTTCGCGAAGGACAACGGCGGCCTGCTGGTGGAGCCCAAGCCCTTTTCCATCGCCGTCCATTATCGCCGCCATCCCGAAGCGCTGACCGGCCTGATCGCCTGTGCCGAGGGGGTTCGGCAGGAACTGGGTCTGGCGCTGAAGCACGGCAAGCAAGTGATCGAACTGGCCATGCCGGGATCGGACAAGGGCAGCGCCGTCACCCGCTTCATGGAAATGGAGCCCTTCGCCGGTTCGCGGCCCTTCTTCATCGGCGACGACGTGACCGACGAGGACGCCTTTGCCGCCATCACGCGGCTGGGCGGAGGGGGCGTTCTGGTGGGCCCGATGCGCAAGACCGCAGCCCGCTGGCGGCTGGATTCGGTCGCATCCGTCCATCGCTGGCTTGAACAGGCGCTCGCCGCCGCAATCGAGGAGTCCCGCCCGGCATGAGCACGCTTGAACTCTGGCCCATCGGCAATTGTCAGGTTTCCGGCCTGATCGACCGCTCCGGCGCGATCGTCTGGGGCTGTGTGCCCCGCGTCGACGGCGATCCCACCTTCAGCGCCCTGCTGCGCGGCGAGGACGGACAAGATGCCGGAACTTGGCGCTTCGAACTGGAAAACCAGACGACGGTGCACCAGTCCTACATGCGCAACACCCCGATCCTGGTCACCCGGCTGGAGGATGCGACCGGCGGCGCGGTGGAAATCTACGACTTCTGCCCGCGCCACGAGCGGCTGGGCCGCATGTACCGCCCGGTCGCCTATGCGCGCATCGTCCGCCCCGTGGCGGGATCACCACGCATCCGCTGCGTGCTGACGCCGATGAGCGGCTATGGCGCGCAGCTTGCAGCCACCACGCGCGGCTCCAACCACATCCGCTATCTTGTCGAGCGCAACACCCTGCGCCTGACCACCAATGCGCCAATCGGCTATGTGTTCGACGAGCGGTTCTTCCGCCTAGAAACGTCGCTGCACTTCTTCCTCGGCCCGGACGAACCTTTCGACGGCGAGGTGGAGCACCGGCTGGAAGCCATGCTGCGCCATACCTGCGAATACTGGCGCCTGTGGGTGCGCGGCCTTGCCACCCCGCTCGACTGGCAGGACGCGGTGATCCGCGCGGCGATCACGCTGAAGCTGTGCCAGCATGAGGAAACCGGCGCGATCGTCGCCGCGCTCACCACCTCGATCCCCGAAGCGGCGGGTAGCCAGCGCAACTGGGACTATCGCTACTGCTGGATCCGCGACGCCTACTACACGGTGCAGGCGCTGAACCATCTGGGCGCGCTGGACGTGCTGGAGAAGTACCTCGCCTATCTGCGCAACATCGTGGACGATGCGGAAGGCGGTGCGATCCAGCCGCTCTATGCCGTCAGCGGCGGGCGAGAGATCATCGAGTGGGAAGCCCCCGACCTGCCGGGCTATCGCGGCATGGGGCCGGTACGTGTGGGCAATGCTGCCTATTATCAGGTGCAGAACGACTGTTATGGCCAGATCGTCCTGCCCTCCATCCAGGCCTTTTCCGACCAGCGCCTGCTGCGCATGGCCTCCGCAGAAGACTTCACCAGCCTTGAGCAGGTCGGCGAACTGGCCTGGCAGACGCACGACCAGCCCGACGCCGGCCTATGGGAACTGCGCACGCGCACGGCAGTGCACACTTATTCCAGCGTGATGAGCTGGGCCGCCTGCGACCGTCTGGCCAATGCCGCCGAGCATCTTGGCCTGCACGACCGCGCCGCGCTCTGGCGCGAACGGGCCGACACGGTGCGCGCCAGAATCGATGCCGAGGCTTGGCACACGATCGAGGGTGCCGATTTCGACGATGGCGGCGCCGGCGGCCACTATGCCGCATCGTTCGGCGGCAACCAGCTGGATGCCAGCCTGCTGCAGATGGTGGAGCTGCGCTTCGTGGAGGCGGACGATCCGCGCTTCAAGGCCACGCTCGCCGCCGTGCAGAAAGCCCTGCGGCGGGGCGAACACATGCTGCGCTATGACAGCGAGGACGACTTCGGCCTGCCCGAAACCGCGTTCAACATCTGCACCTTCTGGCTGATCGAGGCGCTGCACCGATCCGGCCAGGACGAGGAGGCGCGGCGGCTGTTCGCCGCCATGCTGGCCCACCGCACGCAATCGGGCCTGCTGTCCGAAGACATGGATTTCGAGACCGGCGAGCTGTGGGGGAACTTTCCGCAGACCTATTCGCTGGTGGGTATCATCAACTGCGCCGGGCAGCTGTCCCGGTCATGGCGGGACTGGCGCTGAGCGTCCGTTCCGCAAAACGCGCGTCAGGAGGCGCGCCACAGGGGAATTTGAATGGGTAGATTGATCGTCATCTCGAACCGGGTCTCGGTGCCCAAGGCGGCCGGTGCCGCCGGCGCGCAAGGCGGACTGGCGGTGGCGCTCAATTCCGCGCTGCGCGAACACGGCGGCATCTGGTTCGGCTGGTCCGGGCAGGAAACCGAGGAGTTCACCGGCCATCTGGACATGCAGCGCAACGAAGGCGTCACAACTGCGACCATCGACCTGGAACCGCAGGACATCGAGGAATACTACAACGGCTATGCCAACCGCACGCTCTGGCCGCTGTTCCACTATCGCATCGACCTGACCGAGTACGATCGCAATTTCGGCGAAGGCTATGAGCGCGTGAACGAGCGTTTCGCCGATTCCGTGCTGCCGCTGATCGAGCGGGACGATCTGGTCTGGGTGCACGACTATCACCTGCTGCCGCTGGGTTCGATGCTGCGGCAGAAGGGCGTGAAGAATCGCATGGGTCTGTTCCTGCACACGCCCTGGCCGCCGACGCGCCTGCTGGTATCGCTGCCGCTGCATGAGCGGCTGGTCGCGTCCATGCTGGAATACGATGTGCTCGGCTTCCAGAACGCCGAATGGCTGGAGAGCTTTCTGCATTACGTGCAGAAGGAAATGGGCCTGAAGGTCAACGCCGACAATTCGATCGATTACGAGGGCCGCCGCGTCGTCGCCCGCGCCTTCCCCATCGGCATCGACTACGAAGAATTCACCGAGGCTTCCGGCGGCGCCGAAGCCCGCGCCGCGCATGACCGGCTGAAGCAGAGCGTGCGCGGCCGCAAGATCCTGATCGGCGTGGACCGGCTGGACTATTCCAAAGGTCTTGGCGAACGGTTCGAGGCCTATGGCCGCTTTCTGGCGGACAATCCCGAACTGGCGGCACGGGCGGTCCTGCTGCAGATCGCCCCGCCTTCGCGCGAGGATGTCGCCAGCTACCAGCAGATCCGCGAGGATCTGGAACGCAAGACCGGGCATATCAACGGCGCCCACGCCGATGTCGCCTTCGTACCGATCCGCTATGTCAACCGCGGCTATCCGCGTGCGCAACTGGCCGGATTCTACCGCGCGGCGGATATCGGCCTGGTCACCCCGCTGCGCGACGGCATGAATCTTGTCGCCAAGGAATATGTCGCGGCGCAGGACCCGGAAGACCCCGGCGTGCTGATCCTCTCGCAGTTTGCCGGCGCGGCGGACCAGTTGAAGGATGCGCTGCTGGTGAACCCGCACTCGATCGAACATGTGAGCGAAGCGATCAAGCGCGCGCTGGAAATGCCGCTGGAGGAACGCCGCGAACGCCATGGCAAGCTGCTTGCCTCTGTCCGCGATCACGATGTGCGGCGCTGGCGGGAGGATTTCGTCACCGCCCTGTTCGGCCCGGCCGAGGGGCAGGAAGCCGGGGAAGCGAGTGGCACGCCGAAAAGCGCCCCGGCCGACGAAACGGCATGACGCAGGCGGGATTTGCAACCCGTCCTGCGCGGACGGGTAATCAACCGGAAATTCCGGATCGTTCGCAAATCGTCACTCGCCTGCAACCAATCTGACCTCTAAGGCAGGTAATCAGAGGATGTGGACGGCGGAGACTCGCCCTTCGCGGCAGAAGAGGCTCCGTACCGTCCTATAGTACACTGGAAAGCCCGGATAACCGGGCGACAGGGTGAGTTGATGGGCCAAGTTCTTTACGGCGAATGCGTTCGCTCCGGCGAAGCCATGGCCGTGCGCATTCTGGACCTTGCACGCATTGGCTGCGCGGTCGAAACGGATGCAACCGCCATGGATCTGGAAGGCGAACTGACAGTGTGGATCGGTGCCATGGGGCCGTTTGCCGCCACCGCGACACGCAGCGACGACCGGCATCATTCGCTGCGTTTCGCGCAGCCGCTGGACGATCAGATCGTCCACCATTTCGCGCCTGACGGGGCCTGACCGGCCCCGTCATCGCCCTTTATTGCGCAACGATGCTCACCCGGCGGATGCGGCCCTCGCCCCGTCCGGTCAGCAGCGCCAGATCCTGGGTCCGGCACTCCTCGGCGGGGATGGTGAATTCGCCAGCTTCCGCCGGCGCTTCTGCACCCGATACGGATCGCGCGCCGGTGCCGATGGCGATGTCGGCCAGTCGGTGCTCCTCCCCGCGCGCGGAATAGCAGGTGATCCGCAGCAATAGCGGCCTGACGCCCGCCTCGCCTTCGGTGTCGGCATCGGCGGCAGCGGTGTAGCGGCCCGCCGCCAGCACTGCACTGCGCCGGGCGATCGGGCTGCGCACTGCCGTGCGGTTGGAATAGACGATGACGGTGCCGCCTTTATCAAACGTCCGTTCGATCCCTTCGACTTCCGGGTATTGCCAGTCGAACGGGCCGGGCAGCCTGCCATCGGCCATCGGCTGGAACCGGAAATCATCGGGTGCGGTCATCCGTCCCGCTGCGCAAAGCTCACCCCATAGCACGCCCGCCGCAGCCGGACGGCCTGACCGAACAAGCGCCGAAAGCCGGGTCGCCAGCGCGGCACAGTCCACCCGCGCACCATGGCGGGCCATGGCCCCCACCGTGCGCTGCAGCGCATCCTGCTCCAGCGTCGCCCCGGCCCAGGCAATGAACCCGTTCGACCAGTATTTCTCTTGCCCCAGTTGTCCGGCAAAGGCTTCCGCGCCCTTGGGCTGGGCCAGCAGGTGTTCAGTCATCGCCTTCAGCCGGTCATCGCCCAGCCCCACGCGCCAGAGCGCGACGAGGCGCTGCGCGGCGACGTTCCAGTCCTGCGCCTGGAATGCCATGACCACCAGCATGTCCTGCGTGAAGCGGTTGCGCCAGCCGCGCTGCCCGGCAAGCAGCAGCGAATGGACGGCGGCATCCTCGTCCCCCCGCTGCACCTGACCATAGGCCATCAGCGCCAACCCGTCCGAAGGGATCGGCCGGCGGCGGACATATTCGCGCGAGAGCGCCAAGCCCTGCTCGTCGTCCTGCCGCGCGTAAGCCTGCTCGATCAGCGGCTCCAGCGCGAAGTATCGGAACGGCGCCGGCACCAGCGCGACGACCGTATCGTCGCGCCGCGCCTGCCGGTCCAGTTCCATGCCCACCACCGGCACCGCGATCACGGCGGCAAGTGCGAACCAGGCGGCCTTTCCGATCACCGACGGCATCGCCCCTTACCCCTGCTTGCTGCCATAGCTGTAGTAGTCGTTGGTGTAATAACTGTAGTCTTCCCCGCCGACGCGCGGATCGAAGCGGTTCAGCACCACGCCAAGGACATTCGCCTTGATCAGCGCCAGACGGCGCAGCGCGGACTTCACCGCGCCGCGATGGAATTCGGACGCATCGATCACGAACAGCACGCCGTCCGCATGGTTCGCCAGCAGCGCCGCGTCCGACAGGCCCAGCAGCGGCGGACAGTCGATCACCACGATATCGAAGCGCTGCCGCGCCTGCTCCACGAAGCCCGCCATCCCCTCGCCCGCCAGGATCAGCGCCGGATCGGGCGGCACCGGCAGTGCGGACATGTAGCTGAGCGTTTCCAAGTCGCTGCCATGGACCGCCTCTTCGAAGGTCTTCTGCCCGGTCAGCACATCGGTCAGGCCGGTCGCCTTCTGGTTCTTCATCAGGCGGTGCAAGGTGGGGCGGCGCAAGTCGGCATCGACCAGCAGCACGCGCTTGCCCAGAAGCGCGATGTCGTTCGCCACAGCCCGCGCGGTGGTGGACTTGCCTTCGGATTCGCGCGAACTCGTCACCATCAGCACATGCGGCAGGCCCGATGCGGTGGAATAGCGCAAGTTGGTGACCAGCGACCGGAACGCCTCGCTGACTTTGGAGCGGTGGTCGCTGAAGTGGTTCTGGACGTCGCCTTCCTTTTCCAGCGGGATCAGCCCCAGCAGCGGCATGCCCAGCTTGCGCTCGACATCCTCGGGCGAGCGGATCGTGTCATCGAACAGTTCGCGCAGGAACACTACGCCGGCGGCGACGATGAGGCCGATCACCAACGCGATGATGATGTTCACCAGAAGGCGCGGGGAATAAGGCTTGGTGGGCACTTCGGCCCGGTCCACCAGCGTCAGGTTGTTGGACGAGGCGCCGGCCGCCGCGTTGAGCTGGTTATAGCGTGAGAGCAGCGTGTCGTAGAGCGTGCGATTGGTATCGGCCACGCGCTTCAGCACGGCGTACTGGACGCCCCGGTCCTGCTCCTTCAGCGCATCGCCGCGCAGCCCGCCGACCCGTGCGGTCAGCGACTTTTCCTGCTCCAGCGCGGCCTGATATTCCAGATAGGCCGTCTTCTTCAGCGATTGTGCGATCGTATCGATGCGGCGGTCGTACTCCGCGACTTCGGCCTTCTTCGACTTCACCGTGACGAAATCGTCCAGATGGCGGGATTGTTCTTCGGCCAGATCGGCCTCCACTTTGGCCTTTTCGCTCAGCAGCGTGGAGATCGCCGGATTGCCGTTGACTTCGGGAATCGAAAGCGGGTCCTGCTTCGCCAGCGTGCGCCAGCGATCTTCGGCCGCGATGCGCGTGGCGGTCGCCTTGGAGGCCGCGTCGGTCAGCTGGACCAGCGTGCTGTTGGTGACGGACAGCACCGATTCCGAATCGCCGTTCTCGCCCTGGCTGGTCACGCGGATCAGCCCGGCGGCGCGGGCATACTGGTTGAGATCCCGCTCAGACTGGGTGACCTTGTCGCGCGCTTCGTCAAGCTGATCCGAAAGGAAGCGGCGCGCGTAGGAGGAACTGTTGTACTTCTGGTCCAGATTGCGATCGATGAAGCGTTCGCCGTAAAGCTGGGCCAGCTTCGCCGAATAGCTGGGGCTGCGGCTGGACACGCTGATCGAGACGATTCGGCTGTCCGGCGGCAAGTCCACGCTGACATTTTCCAGCAGCGCCTCGATCGCGGCATCCTTGCGGACCTGATCCAGCGTCTTGCCGCCGCCCAGGTCGGACACGGTATCCGCCGTGGGCATATCCTGCCCCATCGCATCGAAGAACGCCGCGTCACGGTCCAGCTTGCCGCTTTCCACCACGCTCTGCGCCAGTGAGCGGCTCTGGATGATGCCCACCTGCGTCTGCAGGAAGCGATCGGTATCCTGCACGTTGTTGACCTTCTGCAGGTCCGTGCCCTCGATGATCTGGTCGGCTTGATCCTCGATCAGCACGCGCACTTGCGCGCGGTATTTCGGCGCGACCAGCAAAGTCATGGCCACGCCCAGCAGCACGATCCCGCCGACGATTCCGGCGATCAGCGCCCAGTTGCGGCGCACGGCGCCCACCACGGCCTTGACCATGGCGGATAGATCGGGGCCGCTTTCCTCCACGGCGGAGTAACCCTCCATATCGTCCCGTTCCAAATATGCGTCGTTCAAGGTTTCATCCCGCCATGTTGTCCGACCCGGTCGAAACCCGGGCCGCAGCCATTGTTCCCGTCAGCAGGTCGATCACGCGCAATGCCCCGCCTTCCGGGCCTTGCGCAGTGCCTGCCGCCGACGCGGACGTTTTCGTCCGCACCGTGGCAGGATTCGAATTTCAATCGCGATGCGACCCGCTGCCGTGTTGCGCCCTGTTGTGTTCCCGTTCTGCCTTTCCCGTTCCGATCAGCAGCGCCAGCACCAGTGCGGCAACGCACAGCAAGGTCTGGCTCCGCAAGGGATAGTCGGTGATGGACTGGAGCGCGATGAGCGCGAAGATGCCCAGCGCCGCAAGGCCGATTGCGCCATGCCGCCCCTGGTGGCGGGCGGCCCGCACGGTGCGCAGGCCCAGCATGGCCACGGCCACCGCCCAACCGGCCGCCAGCGCGATCCCGGCGAGGCCGGATTCGAGTGCGATCTCCAGAAAATCGTTATGCGCGCGGCCGGCGCGGCCATAGCTGAGGTTCTCCAGCGCCTCATCCACCTGGAACACTTCGTCGAAGGAACCCACGCCGCTGCCTACGGGCCAATAGCGGCCGATAGCCTCCACGGTGTCTTTCCAGATGATCGGGCGCTGTTCATCCTCCACGGAATGGAAGCGCGCCATGCTCTGCTGAATGCGGTGGTTGCCGCTGAGCAAGGCGCCGCCTGCCACAAGCGCCAGCAAGGCGCCCGCCAGGATCAACGCAGCCTTCTTGCGATTGCGGCCAAAACCATGTGCGCTCCACCCCATCCCCACGGCAAGCAAGACCGGCACGGCCAGAAGCATCATGCCGGAGCGAGAACGAGTCAACACAACACCCGTCACTAGCAGGATCGCCACCGCTACGGTGCCCAGCTTCCACGCGGGCGAGACCCGGCGCCACGGCACCGCGCCGATCAAGGCGACCAGCGCGATGTCCAGCATCAGCGCGCCACTGTTGCGGTTGGAGAAAGTGCCCTGCAAGTCGGCAGATCCGGCGACTTCTTCGTAGAATACGAAAAGCCGGTTGCCGCTAGCCAGTTGCTGTGCGCCCAGCGCGGTCACGATCACGCCGCCCGCTGCCACCGTCAGCAGCAGCATCCGCCGGTCGCGCTCCCCAAGGTCCCACGCAAGCGTCAGAATCGCGAGCGGCGCCAGCAGGGAAAAGAATGCGATCGCGGTGCGGGCCGCGCTGAGGGTGAACGGTTGCCAGGCGCCCTTCACCCCGATCAGGTCGAAGGACTGGACAACCAGATCGCGCCCGGGCAGCGACTGCCAGATCGCTGGCGGCAGCGGCACCAGTTGCAGCAGCGGCAGCGCAAGCGTGGCCGCCACCAGCACCACCGGCAGGCGCGGCGCTCTGGCGAAGAAGTCGAACACCGCGTCGCGATGGAATGCCAGCACGGCCAGCCCCGCCAGTTGCACGACCATGTTGGCCAGCCCGGCGCCGGACCCTCCGCCACCGAAGACAAGGCCGACAAGCAGCAGGGCAGCGGCAAGGCCCGCCCGGCCGCGCAGCGCCGCACCGAACCCGGCACGGGTACCGTGCGGACCCTGCCCGCGCGATGCGGGCCGCCGGCTCAGAAATTCAGCCCGCAATATAAGGCAATCCTGTTACAGAAAATCCATTCACGGGCACGACCTTTATATATGACGCCTGCAGCAGCTACGAAGCCGTTTACATCCTTTGGATTCATGGGCGCGCCTGAACAGTGGAAGACTTGGCCCAATGGAATGGAAAACGACCGTAGAATGCACGGCATTCGTATTTCTGTATTTTTCCGATGGTTAGCGCGATCTTTCCGCAGCGCAACCCGACTCGCCGGAACTTGCGGCTTCTCGTCGCAATTCCTGCGCTGCCTGGCGCATTAGCTTTTTATACCGCCCGGTCGGGTTGTTGCAGTGCAGCGAGGATTTTTATTCTACCCTAAGGGAAACACCGCATAGTCAACCGCACGCAAATGAGATCAAGCGAGAGCAGCAAGCTTGGAACCGATTTTCAGAGTATTGCACAGGCCTTTCCGCCCGATTACCCCCTCGAATTACCGGACAATTCCTCAATACCTTACTGGTCAGGGAGACACTTGAAGGTGCGCAGATCGAACAAGACCCCTGCCCTTTTCCGTCTGATTACCGGCACGTTGCTGGCCGGAACCGCACTCGCCGGCTGCACATCGACCACGCATAATCCGAACCTGCCCACCGGCGCCGCAGCATATCAGGTGGTCCCGCCCACAGTGCCCGCCCCCAGCGTCTACGCCATCACTCCGCGCGACGTGCTGCAAGTGCGCGTCTATGGCGAGCCTGACCTTTCGGTGGAGAAGGCGGTGGTTGACGATGCCGGCTTCGTTCAGCTTCCCATGGCCGGCCCGGTCAAGGTGGCGGGGCTCAGCGCGGCGGAGGCGACCACGCAAGTGGCAACGCTGCTGGGCAACAAATACCTGCGCGATCCGCAAGTGGCGGTTTCGGTGGACGTTCCGGCGCCGCGCTACGTCTCGGTCGAAGGCGAAGTGAAGATGCCGGGGGTCTACGAACTGACCTCCAACATGACGCTGCTGGGCGCGCTGGCCAAGGCGCAGAGCCCGTCGGTGACCGCCAAGCTGGACGAGATCGTGATCTTCCGCACCATCGACGGCAAACGCATGGCCGCGCGCTTCAACGTGAAGGACATCCGCACCGGCGTCAGCCCCGATCCCGTGATCATGGACGGCGACATCGTGATGGTGGGCTATTCGCGGATCAGGGGCCTGTGGCAGGACTTCCTGAAGATGGCGCCGATCTTCAACATCTTCGCGGTGATCAGCACGAACAGTTGAGTTTGGAAAATGCCCATCCGGGCATTTTCATGCGGCACCGGCCCACCCGACCACCCACGAGTGTATCCTGATGGGTGGTCGGCCCCCTCAGCGAAAAGGTCCCCCGGACCTTTTCGTGTTCTTCGGGACGGGAGTGGGCCGGTACCGCCAAAATCCGCCTTCAGCGGATTTTCAAACACTACCCATGGTAAGCGCGGTACCATTCCACGAAGCGCGGTATCCCCAACTCGATGTGCGTGCTGGGCGCGTAGCCGGTATCGCGTGTCAGCGCGGTGATGTCCGCATACGTCGCCGGAACGTCGCCCGGCTGCATCGGCAGCAGGGTGAGTTCCGCCTTCACGCCGCAGGCCTCTTCCAGCACCTCGATCATGCGCAGCAGGCGTTCGCTACGGTTGTTGCCGATGTTGTAAAGCGCATGCGGCTTCACGCTGCCACCCGCCTTGGCCTGCCCGTCGTCGGCCGGCGGCCGGTCCAGGCACGCCAGCACACCGGCGACGATATCGTCGATATACGTAAAGTCCCGGTACATATCGCCGTGGTTGTAGACTTCGATCGGCCGGCCCGAGAGCATACGCTCGGTAAACTTCCATAACGCCATGTCCGGGCGGCCCCAGGGCCCATAGACCGTGAAGAACCGCAGTCCCGTCAGCGGAATGCGGAACAGGTGCGCATAAGTCTCGCTCATCAATTCGTCCGCCTTCTTGGTGGCGGCATAGAGCGAGACGGGGTGATCGACGCGGTCCTCCACGGCGAAGGGCAGCTTCTCGTTGCCGCCGTAGACCGAGCTGGAGCTGGCATAGACCATGTGCGCCACCTGCCGCGCGCGGGCGATTTCCAGCATGTTGACGTGGCCCGCCAGATTGGACGCGACATAGGCCTGCGGGTTCTCCAGCGAATAGCGCACCCCGGCCTGCGCGCCGAGATGGACGATCGTGTCGAACCGGTGCGGCTCCAATGCCATGGTCAGCGCCGCCATGTCCGCGAAGTCCAGCCGGTGGCATGTGAACAGGTTGCCGTGCCGCGCGGTGAGCCCGTCCAGCCGCGCCTGCTTGAGCGCGACGGGGTAATAGTCGTTCATGTTGTCGATGCCGATCACCGGCGTTCCGCGCGCCATCAGCGCCTCTGCCACGGCAGCGCCGATGAAACCGGCGGCACCGGTGACGAGAACGGGGTGCGGCGACGGGGAATGGGGCACGCTAGATATCTCCGGTCTGGTGCCATTGTGGACGTGACAGCCTTTGCGCCACGCATCATGGTGCAGCAAGACTTAGCTTTGTGAAAACAGCGGTTAGCGGCAAATGCTTGCGATCGGTTGCCTTTTTATGGCGGCGGAAGCGTTTGACGCCTTGCAGCAAGACCCATATCGCAGAGCCCCTGACGACCGGGCTTCAGACCCGGCCCGACCGAGCGGAGACCCATGACCACCAAGCTTCCCGTCCTCGTCACCGGCGGTGCCGGCTATATCGGCAGCCACGCCGTTCTCGCGCTGAAGGACGCGGGCTGGCCCGTCACCGTGATCGACAACCTGACCACCGGCTTCCGCTTCGCAATTCCCGAAGGCGTGCCACTTTACGAAGGCGATATCGAGGATCCGGACCTGCTCGCCCGCGTATTCGCCGAACAGGGCATCCGCGCGGTGATGCATTTCGCCGGGTCGATCATCGTGCCGGAATCGGTCGAAAACCCCCTGAAATACTATCACAACAACACCGCCAAGAGCCGCGCCCTGATCGAGGCGGCGGTCAAGGCGGGCGTTTCCCACTTCATCTTCAGTTCGACAGCGGCGACTTACGGCATTCCCGAAGTCTCCCCGGTGACCGAGGACAGCCCCAAGCTGCCGATCAATCCCTACGGCATGTCCAAGCTGATGACCGAGATCATGCTGGGCGACGTGGCAAAGGCCCATCCGCTCAACTTCTGCGCGCTGCGCTATTTCAACGTGGCGGGCGCCGATCCGCAGGCACGCACCGGCCAGTCGACGGCGGGGGCGACGCACCTGATCAAGGTCGCGGTCGAGGCGGCGCTGGGCAAGCGCAGCCATGTCGGCGTGTTCGGCACCGATTTCGACACGCCGGACGGTACCGGCGTGCGCGATTACATCCATGTGTCGGACCTTGCCGCCGCGCACGTTCTGGCGTTGGAGGCCCTGATTGCCGATCCGGCCCGGTCGCTGACGATGAACTGTGGCTATGGCCAGGGCTTCTCCGTGCTCGACGTGCTGGACGCGGTGGACCGCGTGACCAACCGTACCATCGAGCGCCGCCTGGAAAACCGCCGCGCGGGCGATCCGGATTCGCTGATCTCCGACAACCGCCGCATCAAGGCGACGTTGCCGTGGGAGCCGAAATACGCGGACCTGCCCACCATCGTGCAGCACGCCCTCGCCTGGGAGCGCAAGCTGGGCGACATTCGCGGCGCGTAACGAAAAAGGCGTGGCCGGACCGAAGTCCGACCACGCCCCATCGATCAGGCTATGATGCCAGCCGTCAGAACGCGACGCTGAGCGAGGCGCGGGCCGACAGATCGGTAGACCAGGTGGTCTGCTCCGCACGGGCGGAGATCTTCCAGGTGAAGTCGTAACCACCCGCCAGCATCGAAACTTCGCCGATCCACGCGCCCTTCAGGCTTTCCGGTGCGATCGTGAAGCTGGAACCCGCGTCGTACGTATCGCCGCCGTTGAAGTAGGCAGTGGTGTCGCCCAACTGGCCGGAGATCACCTCGCGGCGGCCGGCTTCCAGCTGGAAGGTCAGCGGGCGCCAGTCGGGCGAGATCGTGCCCAGCGAATAGGCCGCCGTCAGCGTTGGCGTAAGGGTGGTTTCCTTGCTGGTGCGGCTGGCGACGGTCAGTGCGATGGCTTCGCTGGTGCCGGTTTCGCTGTAGCCGTCTTCCTTCAGCCAGTACTGCTGCAGTTCGACCTTCGGCTTCAGGCTGAAGCGGCGCGATGTCTGATACTTGTAGGACGCGCCGGCCAGGCCCGAGAGCAGCCAGCCATCCCACTTGCCGCTGGCGGTGTAGGTGAAATCGGTATCGTCGACCGTGCCGGTGAAGGTACGCTTCGAATCGACCGAGATGCGCGATGCGCCGATCCGCGCCCAGGCCATGAACGGCCCCTTCGCCGTGCGCCAGAATGCGCCGAAGTCATGCTGGCCGACGTCGAGGTCACCCGTTCCGCCATTGTCCTTCACGTTGCCCTTGAGCCATGCGTAGGACACACCGAAGTAGCCGAGATCGGTGTGCCGCTCGAACCCGGCGGAAAGGCCCCAGCCGCTGGTCTTGTAGCTGGCGGTGCTGCCCGCATCCTTGCTGGTGCGCCAGTAGATCGGCTCGAACCAGCCGCCGACGTCGGAAATGTCGAACATCGTGGTTTCGTCCGACAGGTGCTGCGATGCCAGACGATCGGCCGTGGTCACCGCATCGAACACGCCGCCGGCGTGATCGGGCAGCAGGCCGGAAACCTGCGACTTCAGCGTGGACGAATCGGTGACCTGCAGCAGGCTCTCGGTCAGCGAGGTGTCGTTCTGCGCGGTAGCATAGATCGCATCCCAGGCGGATGCCTGGCTGCGCGTCAGGCCCAGTTCGTCGGTCGTCTTGCGCGCGATCGTCAGGTAGACGTTGTTGGCATCGTTGCTGACTTCGCCGTTGTAGATGAACGGCAGGTCGGTATCGCTGGAATCCAGCGTGCCTTCGACGTTCAGGTTGGCGGCGGTCAGCACGGTATAGGTGCCTTCCGCATCGCCCAGCGAGGTGACCGTGGCGGTGACTTTCGCACCCGATTCCAACGTGGCGTTGGCCACGTTGAACAGCGAACTCGTGCCTGCCGAAGTATCGATATAGACCCCCAGCGAACCGCCGGACTTCACGGTGAGCGAGCCGAAGTCGATCGTCTCGGCCGCCTGCGCGGTCAACTTCGAACCGCTGTTCACGGTAACCGAAAGGTTGTCCGCATTGGTGAAGTTGCCGGTATAGACCGACGATCCGGACAACGTCAGCGTTCCCGCCTCACCCGCGAAGTCCATCGTGCCGGTGAACGCCGCAGTGTCCGCCAGCGATGCGGTGGCAAGGCCGGTGCCGAAGTAGACGTCGCCCTTGTAGACCGCGTTGCCCGACAGCGTCAGCGTATCGTCGCCCGCGCCGAACAGCGTGTTGCCGCTGATCGTGCCGGTCGACGCGTTCAGCGTGTCATTGCCCGATCCCAGCAGGATATTGCCGGAAATGCTGGCATAGACCGTCGGGTCGGTATCGACGTCGTTCTCATCCAGATAGTTGGCGCTGGTCTTGATGTCGTCCGAATTGAGGTACTGGTTGATGGTGACGCCAGTGGTATTCGCCGAAAGGTCGATGGCGGAAAGCGTGTCCGTGCTCGACCCCGATGCGGTGATATAGCCGGTGTTGTTGATCGTCGTCAGCGTGCCGGAAAGATCCTGGATCGCCGTGGCCACCCCCTCGCCCGGGGAGGAAATCACCGCCGAAATCGTGCCCGAGTTGTAAAGGCTGCTGACCGTGCTGCCGGCATTGATGACAAGGCCGTAGGCGGCCGTGTCGTAAGTCGTCGCGCGCAGCGTGCCGGTTACGCCGATCCCGTCGGTCAGCGTCACGTTGCCGCCCTGCCCGCCGATCACCACGCCATAGGCATTGGTGTTCGAGTAATAGGCGTTGGAGGTGACGGTGCCGTCGATCGCCAGCGAATAGGTGCCCGAATTGCTGGAGACGCCGCCCACGGTGATGTCGCTGGTGCCGCCGATCTGGATCGCCGGCGAATTGCCGTAAGCAGTGACGATGCCGGTGCCTTCATCCGAATCGTTGACGCCGTCGCCATCCTCGTCGGAGTTGGAGCTGTCCTCGTCCACCGGCGGGGCGGCGATATAGATGCCGCCCGCGACGTTGCCGGTGATCTCCACCGCCGCCTTGCCGGTGCGAAGCGCCGTGCGCGACAGGACGATCGTGGCGCTGTCGTCGTCGGCGTAGGACGCCGCCTGCGCGACGGTGCCCTGAATGGTGACCGTGCCGGACACGTCGCCAGCCACCACCAAGCCTTGCGCGCCGGCGCCCACCGTGGTGACGGTACCTTCCACCGTCACGTCGCCGTCTACGGCCTGAGTCTTGATGCCCACCGAACCGTCGCCGATCACCTTGATCGTGCCGGTGTTGGTAATGTTGCCGGTGTAATTCGAATCGACGACGATGCCGCCCGAATTGAGCCCTTCCACCGTGATCGTGCCCGCGTTCGAGATCGAGCCGCTGGTCGCCGCGCCCGAAAGCACGTGAATGCCGTAACGGTTGCTGGCCGAGGCGATGGCGCCATCGGCAATGCCGTTGGCGTCCGCGTCGGTCGGCACGTAGCTTTCGGTGACCGAGATCGTCGCATCCTCACCCACCGTGACGGTGGAACTGGTCCCCGCATTGACGACCACGCCCGCCGCGTCGTTCGCCCCGCCCACGGCAATGCCGCCTTCCACGTCCACGCCGTTGGCGCTGTCCACCGTCACCGCCTTGCCGCTCGACAACGTGATGGTGCCGGCGGTGCTGACCGTAACGTCGCCCGCAGTGGAGGTGACCAGCGGCGTGGTCGTCGCGGTGGAAACGGTGGTTGCGGCGAAAACGGGGCTGGCAGCCAGAGCCAGAGCCAACGCGCCCGCGCTGGCTGACGAATGCAGAGATTTCATGAGTTATCGCACTCTTTTGAAAAGGAAGACGGGGGCGCGGGAATGCCGCGGCGTCAGCCGGCGATGCCGATCAGGGCAGAGCCGGTGTAGCCGGAGGTAACCGTGCCGGTGAGGCTGGGAGTCATCTGCGCGATCTGCGCGGATGTGTTGTCGCCGAACACATTGTCGGACGAGAGGGTGATCGCGTTGTAGTTCGCGATGCTGGCGGTGTAGCGGCTGTCGCCGGTGAACACCGCGGTGTTGGTGGCCGCCGGCATCGCCAGCTGCGAGATCAGGCTGGCGGTGCGGCCGGTGCTGGCGGACGTCAGCCCGTCCAGAAACACCTCGAAATGGATGTGCGGCCAGCGTCCCGAATAGCAGGCGGGGTAGATCGTCGTGAAGGTGACCTTGCCCTCGCTATCGGTAACCTGCACGCCGCGCAGGTAGCTTTCGGTGGTCACCCCGCTGGAATAGAGCGAGTAGCGGCCATAGGCATCGCAGTGCCACACATAGATGGCTGCCCCGGCAATTGCCGCGCAGCCATTGTTGACGTCCACCAGTTGCAGCGTGATTTCCAGCGGAACGCCGGTTGCCGTGGTGGTGGAACCGATGAAGCTGGCGGTGATGTCCGAACGCACCACGCCGCTGACGGTCAGCACGTTGGAGGTCGATCCGCTGGCGCTGTTGGTGCCGTCCGCCGGATAGGGCCCGTTGGTCTCGGTAGGATCGGCGATGCAGCTGGCGCTGGACGATCCGCCCGATGTCGAGCTGGTGGTCGACGATGTGCTGGACGATGTGCTGGACGATGTGGAGGAAGTCGTGCCGCCCGATGTCGTCGTGCTGCTGGAGGACGATGTGGTGGACCCGGTCGATCCGGTCGAGGAATCGTCGCCCCCGCAGGCCGCCACCGTCACGGCGGTTCCGGCACTGGCCAGGAAGGCCAGCGCGCGGCGGCGCCCCATCAACCGTTCGGCGATCACGCCCAGATCGTGGTTCAAACCGCGATCGTGGTCGTCGTCATCCCGGTGATGAAGGTCCATGGCAGTCTCCCTCGCACTCGCACCGCCCCGGCCGTTTGGCGGCGGGTACGGGAGTTCAGGGCTGCAGGACTGGAAGCCCGCGTTTGCAGCGGGATTTCAGATCGATTTCAGGGTTGTAGCCGATTGTTGCAGAACATCGCAGCCCCTCAGGCGACGACCGAGGGCACGAACAGATAGCCTTCGTTGCGCACGGTGCGGATGATATCGCCGCCCCCGTCTCCGTCCGACAGCTTGCGACGCAGGCGAGAGAGCTGGACGTCGATCGCGCGGTCGTAGAGTTCGCTGTCCTCCCCGCGCGACCAGTCGAGCAATTGGTCGCGTGTCAGTACCCGCCGCGGATGCTGGGCAAAGGCGCGCAGCAGGCGGAATTCGCCATCGGACAGGGAAATCAGCCGGTTTTGCGGATCGAACAGCAGGCGCAGGCCCAGATCCATGCGCCAGCCGGCGAAGCGCAGCACTTCGCCCGATTGTACGTCTCCGTCCGACAAGGGCTGTTCCACCGGCAGCGAAACCACCGTACCGCCCGCGACCGGCGCGGCAGCCACCGCCGCGCGGCGGCGCAGCACGGTGCGGATGCGGGCCAGCAGTTCGCGCGGGTTGCAAGGCTTGGCCAGATAGTCGTCGGCGCCCATTTCCAGCCCGACGATCCGATCGACATCGCTGCCCACCGCCGAAAGCATGATGACCGGCGGTGCATCGGGGCCAAGCTGGCGCAGCGCCGTCAGCCCGTCCTCGCGCGGCATCATCACGTCCAGCACGATCAGATCGAAGCGTTGCTGCGCCAACAAGGCGCGCATGGCGTCCGGATCGGCTGCCGTTTCGGTGGCATAACCGTGCTTGCCAAGGAATTCGCCGATCAGCGAACGAATACCCTCGTCGTCGTCGACGATGAGAATGCGGGTCTGCAGGTCCATCGCGGGATGTTCTAGGATCATTGACGCCCGATAGAAAGCCCGTGTTCCGCGCACATTTCAGCAAGGCGCCTCATTTCCGATTTATTGCAACATGGCCGCAAACTCCGCGAAATCGCCCCGCAAACTCGGACGCCGACCTAGCCGTTCATGAACAGTCGAGTTCGCCAGGTTCTGCCACGGGCGACAGGCGGCTTCGGTCCCATGGCATCCCCCGCCCGGATCGGAAGCCGATTCCCTGTACCCGTGGTGGCCGGCAACGCCGTCCGTTACGCTACCGCCAAGGCGCCGGACGGTGCCGGGGCCATCGGCGCCGCAGGTCACGTAGTCGCACCCGCCCTGCCCGCCGATGGTCCCGGATCATCAGATCCCGAAACGCCGGTCACACAGCGTTCAGCTTCGCACCGGCACCAATCTGCCTGTGCCGCCGGTCCGCCAGGCGGTCCGCGAAATGTCACACACGGCTGCTACCCGGCAGCGCAAGACGACTCCGCTTTCTTAGGGTACACTGCGTGCTCTGGACGAAAGCGACTCAGAGATTTCCTTCCAGCCCCGGATCAGGGGACACGGCTGCTGGACAGGACCCGGGGTGACCGTCTCCGCCGAACGGCTTCGTGCCGCGCGGTGGGGACGCGGAGCGGGTTCGGAAGAGCAGTGTCCCTCTCTTTCGAGCCCGCTCCGCAATATTCGGCCCATGCCCCGGACCGCATTTCGCGCGCTCGCTGTTTCCGCCGCACCGCGATGCCTCGAATTCGCCGCGGAATCGTGGCAAGGGCGCTGCCATGACGCCGCCCCGCCTTACCAACCGAATCGGCATGCCCCTGGCGATCCAGATGATCGCCATCCTAGTCTGCGCGCTGATCGGCGCGCAGCTGGTGACGTTGGCCCTGACCGTCGTCCTGCCACCCAGCCCGGCTGCGCGCTGGAACATGGACGAAGTCGCTGCCGCGCTCAGCGGCAGCGAAGGCGGAGACCGGAGCGAGCGGCTGGAACGCAAGACGATGATCGGCCCGCCCGACGTTACCGGACAAGGCTGGCTGGTCTCCGAATCCTCACGCGAGGCACTGGCCACCCGCCTTGGCCGTGCCCGCACGGACGTGGTGCTGGCCTTCTATACCCAGCTTCCTGTCGGCGGCGTTGCCGTGCCGAGCGGATCGCGCTCCCCACTGGCGCTGCGCGACAATCCGGCCGCGCCTTCCGCGCTTTCGACCATGCTGGTGGGCAAGGCCGATGCCCAGTCGATCCCCGGCGGCCCGCCCGCAGGTGGCATGCCCGGCCCGTCCGGAATGCCCGGCGGCCATTTCCCCGGCGGGCAATTCCCCGGCGGACGCCCCGGCGGCCAGATGCCGGGCGGACACATTCCCGGCGGCCGAATGCCCGGCGTCCATGTTCCCGGTGGCCAAGGCCCGGGCGGACACGCCGGCGGCCAGCCCGGCAATCCTGGTGCCGGCCGTCCCGGCGGTAACCAACCGGGCGCTCCGTCTGGCGGAACCGGCGGGTCCACTTCGCCGGGAACGGGCGCGGGAGCCGGAACAGGAACCGGCACCGGAACCGGAACCGGCGGCAATTGGGGCAGCGGCACTCCGGGCTCGCTTCCCGGCCAGGGCGTAGGCCAGGGCACCGGCCAGCCCGGCGGGATCGAGGGCATCCGCCCCGGCGGCAACGCCGGCTTCGGCGGCGCATTCGGACGCCCGGGCGGCCAGATTCCGCTGTTCCCGGCCATGAACGACCTCCCCCGCATCACTTTGCCGCCACAGGCGACGGCAACGCCGGTGGCCGCCCCCAGCCCCGCCGAAACGGCAACCGTCCCGCGCACCGTTTCGATGCCGACGCAAGCCCCCATCGCCATCGCGATCCCTACGCCCACGCCGCAAGTGACGCTCTCGCCCGCCGCACCGGCGGCCGCGACGGTGGCTCCGCTGCCGGCCGTGCCGGGCACGCCGCAGCCGATCCCGTTCCGCCATGCCACCGGCAACATCTTCGCGCTGACTTCCCCTCCGTTCATTGAGGGCGACTTTGTGGCGGCCCTGCGGCGGAGCGACGGCCAGTGGGTCGCAGTGGCCCCCCGCGCCGAACCGTTCCCCAATGCCTGGCAGAAGCGGGTGATGCTGTGGTTCGCCTTGAGCCTGGCGATCATCAGCCCCTTCGCCTGGCTGTTCGCGCGGCGTATCGTGGTTCCCTTGCGCGACTTCGCCCATGCGGCGGAGCAACTCGGCCGCGATCCTTCGGCCACAATCCTGCCGCTTTCCGGCCCGGCCGAGATCGGCCGCGCGGCCAATGCCTTCAACCAGATGCGCAACCGCCTGCGCGCCTTCGTGGACGACCGCACCGCCATGGTCGGCGCGATCAGCCATGACTTGCGCACGCCGCTGACGCGCCTGCGCTTCCGGATCGAGGATGTGCCCGACGAACAGCGCGACGGGCTGCTGAAGGAAGTGACCGAGATGGAAGCGATGATCAGTCAGGTCATCGGCTTCATCCGCGACGCCTCCACCCCCGGCCCGCGCGAACGGACGGACTTTGCCGAACTGATCGCCAGCAGCGTGGCCGATGCCCGTCTGGTCGGCGGTGACGTCACGATCGAACGCAACACGCATATCCCGGTGGACGTGGACCCGGTGGGCATTCGCCGCCTGCTCGACAACCTGTTGGAAAACGCCGTGAAGTACGGCGAATGCGCGAAGGTACGCGTCAGCCTGAACGAGGGCGAGGCGGTGGCCGAAATTGTCGACACCGGCCCCGGCATTCCCGAGGAGGAATACGATCGCGCCTTCGAACCGTTCTACCGCACCGATTCCGCGCGCAAGTCCGGCCAGCGCGGATCGGGGCTGGGCCTCGCGGTATGCCGCTCGATCGCGCGTGCGCATGGCGGCGATGTCAGCTTTGCCCATGCGGGCGACGGCTTCGTCGTGCGCCTTGCCGTCCCCGCCGCCTACGACCAGAGCCTCAAGGCCGTAGCCTGATGTTGCGGACCATGACGAAGCGCTCGCTTGTGGCGGGCCCCGTAGGCCTCTGCGCCCTGATTTGCGCCCCCCCCGCTCTGGCGCAGGAAACTGGGTACGAGACTGGCTACGAGACTGGGCAGGCATCCACGCAGGACACGACCACGGCACCGTCGGCAGCGGCTACGGCCGTTACAGCTACCGATGCTCCGTCGGTATCGTCGGCCGCCGACACCTCACCGAAGCTGTGGAGCCTGTCCGCCGCCGCCGGCATCAGCAATCGCGATGATGGGCCCAACGGATCGTGGCAGTCGCTGGCGCTGACCCGGCAGATCGGGCGCGGCTATCTGCGCGGATCGCTGATGCGCTATCACGGCACCCTGCTGCAGGCCGATACCGCCTTGCCGTCCGACTATCTGGTCGGCACGATCGGCGGCGGCGGCAATTTCGACAATTGGGTGGTGGATGGCTGGGCCAGCTATGGCTGGCAGGACTATGGCCGCATCAGCACCGACGCCGGCAAGCGCGCCAGCACCGGCGCCAAGGGCAGCCCCTACTATTCGCTGGGCGGCGATTTCGGCCGGGTTCTGCCGCTGGGCAGCCGCCTGTTCGCCACGCCCACGATGACGATGTCCTATGCCCACGGCCGGCTGCTTCACCCCGCGCCCGAGGAAGCCGGCGTCGTCGACCTGGAAACCAACGAGCCCACCTGGAACGCGGCCGCGACGATGCGCATCGATCATGCCTTCGGCCGCGAAGGCAAACAGTACGTCGGCCTTTCGATCGCCCGCGCCTGGACCAGTAATGCAGTGTCCGAAGTGCTGGTGCGCAGCCGGGAAGATGCGATCAAGGCGGAACTCACCGGCGTGATGCCCGCGCGGCATATCGACGATGGCTGGTGGGAAGTGGGCGCCACCGCCAACATGCGGATCACCGACAGTCTGGGCCTCGATATCTACGCCACGCGCAGCTTCGACGCGCTGGCCGGGAATACGACGTCCGCAGGCATATCACTGCGCCAGTCTTTTTAGAGCAAATTCCGATCCGACTGCGTCGGCTCGGCTGCTCTAAATTATTGGTTGGACGCGTTTTCCGAGTCATCAGGTGATTCCACCTGATTAGAAAACGCTCTAGACATGTCTGGAAATTCTTTGCGCGCGCACGCACGCCGCGCTCGCTGCGTTCCGCTGCGAAGATCCATCGCGACCAAAAGAGGACTACTTGCACATCGCAAGGAACGTTGCGGTGACATAAAATCGCTCACCAGGAAGCACAGGCCTTTCGGCAGCAAACCGGGACTGAAGCCTTAGCCGCCGCGAGGGGCGCGTTTTTGCGGATTTTTGGGGTCTTGCGACCCGATTATCGGCACCAAACCGCGGCAGAATGAGTTTTGGGGACCATCTTGCGTTGATCCCCCAACATTCTCAATCACTTGAGAAGCGATGACGCCCAGACGAAAACTCGAAAAAAATCACTATCTTAAGTATATTTATATAACACGTCGCCACACAGACAAATCATCATCATTATTGATGCCAAAAATGTTTTCCACATATAAGTTTAGAAGGAAATTTCCGAAATCCAGAACGTTATTTTCGACTACCCCATAATTACTAAAACTTCAAGATTGAGAGGCCTTCGATCATGCTCGAAATCTGATCCTCAGCATACAGCCGTGGATCAGCGCGGAGCACGGCGGACGATCCAGCAGCTCTCTCCAGCTGCGACCATCCAGCTTTGTCTATCCGAATGTGAGCTGATGGCGCCCACAGTCGCCCAGCTTCAGTGAAATCCGGGTGTCCAGAAAACGCTGGGCGATTTCCATTGCCGTCAACAGATGGCCGCTTGGCTTCACGGTCGTAAACGTTCCCCCGCCCGCAAGGGCAAACGGCAGGAGCAACTGATCGGCAAGGTATGGCCCTGCGAATGCGCCCGACGCGACGTAGCCTTTGAGCCGTCCCGCCGCCGTCTTTGCCAGACGCTCTGCGGGAACGCCGAGTTGTCCGAATCCGCTGGCGATTTCGGTCACCGCGTCCTTGCGCGCCTCGATCATCAGAATGATCCCAGGCCCCTGATCGGCCGGCAGTTCGCGCAGTGAAAAGGCTTCCTCCGACCAATCCGGAAAATCCTTGCGGAGCCGCGCCATCATTCGCAGGGCGATTTCGCCGGGCAGGCCCGCAAACACGACCTGAGCCGAAGCATCACCCAAAGCCCCGGATTCGAGGCATTCGATCGGGAGAAGCGGGGCGGGCGTGATGTCCACCTCTATACGACCGCCGCCGCGCGGGTAGAAACCATGCCGCACCAGCCGGGCCGCCACCTTGGGTCCCATTCGGTTGATGACCGGCAGGAAGGTTCGCTCGATGAAATCAAACGGCGGTGCGAGCATGTTGTGGGTGCCGCCTTCCAGCACCAGCCGCGAAGGCCGGTCGGCCATAACCAGAGGCATCAGCACGGTCTGGAGGACCAGACCGGTGCTGCCCGCCGTGCCCACCGAGAAATGGTATTCGCCCGGCTCGACCCGGCCCGGCCGGAACTCGATTTCTTGCGAGCCAACCTCAAGGCCCTGCACATCCGCATTGCCGATCCGCGCCGCCGCCTCAACGGCGGTTACGTGCTGGCGCATCAGGCCGGGCTTCGAGCGATTTCCGCGCACCTTGGTGATGCGGAAAGGCTTTCCGGTGACAAGCGAGAGCGCGCAGGAATTGCGCACGACCTGCCCGCCACCCTCGCCTTCAGATCCATCGATTTCGATCATGAGTTTACTAAGTCCAGAAAAATGTCTTCCGCCGTCCGGAATGCGTCAGACGGCATGGGTCGCTCAGGCAATTCGCCCCCGCGCCCCAGCTCGTCGCGGATCAGAGCGTCGAGTTCGGGATAGCGCCGGGCATTGCCCTGCTCGCGCGTTTCGCGCTTGGCGGCGACCAGACCCTCGATCATCGCCACAGTGGCGAATGAAAGATCGGTCACTGCCATGAGCTGCTGGAGATTCATCGGCGGCCGCCGCGACGGATCAAGCCGCAAGGCCCGAATCGCAAGCGCCGGGCGAAGCGCGTAAAAGTAGCGCTTCACGGGCACCGGCGCGTCGTCGGGCCAACGATCCACCGCATTGCGGCCAAGACTGGCATAGTGCCGGGCAACGCCGCGCGGGTCGAAAACCATGTCTGCCAAGTCCGCCACCCGCGTCATCGCCGGATGGTCCGCGCGATAGCGGATTGGCGATTGCAGCCACTCACTGCCAGTCGCGTTCGACTTCAGCATCAGACCAAGCAGCTTGCGCAGATCCCAGCCGTTGACGTCGATCTCGTCGACGATGGGCCGCTCGACCACGTCGCGCGGCGGCCGCAGCGCCAAATAGGCATCGCGGGCCCGCACATAGACAAAGCGCACATCGTAGTCGCTGTCGGGCGAGGGAAAGCCCCAGGCCCGCGAGCCCGATTCCACCGCCAGCAACAGGTGCGCACCGTCGTCCGTCTCGATTGCGGCAAGGCGCCGGTCGATTTCAGCCTTTACGGTCGGGTCGATTGGCCCGGTCACGGTATTCACTCCATTCGATTTAGGGTGCGTTGGTCTGCGTGAAGGGATCACCCCTTCACGCAGACCACCTGCTTCAAGGTATGGACGATCTCGACGAGGTCGGCCTGGGCCGCCATCACCGCCTCGATCGGCTTGTAGGCGCGCGGCGTCTCATCGATGACGCCCGCATCCTTGCGGCATTCGACACCGGCCGTGTCAGCCACATGCTCGGCCAGCGACACCTGCCGCTTGGCCTCGTTGCGGCTCATCACCCGGCCCGCCCCGTGCGAGCAGCTGTGGAAGCTCTCCGGGTTGCCGAGCCCGCGCACGATAAAGCTCTTCGCGCCCATCGAACCCGGGATGATCCCCAAGGTGCCATTGGCGGCCCGCACCGCACCCTTGCGGGTCACCAGCACGTTCTCCCCGAAGTGGTTCTCCCGCGTCACATAGTTGTGATGGCAGTTCACCGCTTCCAGTTCGGCATCGAAGGGCTTAGCGATCTTCAGGCGCAGCGCGGCGATGACCTGCGCCATCATCATGCGCCGGTTCAGCGCCGCGAAGTCCTGCGCCCACTCCACCGCCTCGACATAGTCGTCGAAGTGATCGGTTCCTTCCGGAAAGTAGGCAAGGTCCTCGTCCGGCAGGTTGATGTGCCATTTGCGCATGTCCTGCTTGGCCAGTTCGATGAAGAACGTGCCGATGGCGTTGCCGACTCCGCGCGAGCCCGAGTGCAGCATGATCCAGACCCGCGCCTCTTCGTCGAGGCAAAGCTCGATGAAGTGGTTGCCCGTACCCAGCGTGCCGAGATGCGTGAGGTTGTTGGTGTTCTTCAGACGCGGGTGCTTGTCGCACAGCCGCTCGAAGCGCACCGCGAGCGTCGCCCAGGCTTCGACAATGGCCGGCGGCGGCGCGCCCCACGAACCGTGGTCGCGCTTGCCGCGCCCAACGACGCGCCCGTGCGGCACTGCCTGTTCGATGGCCGAACGGATGCCGTCCAGACTATCCGGCAGGTCATGCGCCATCAGCGAAGTGCGCGCGGCCATCATGCCGCAGCCAATGTCAACGCCGACAGCCGCCGGGATCACCGCGCCCTTGGTCGGGATAACCGAGCCCACGGTGGCGCCAATGCCGACATGCACGTCGGGCATGGCCGCCACATGGCGGAAAATGAACGGCATCTTCGAGGCCGCAGCAAGCTGGTCCTTCGCCTTCTCGTCCACGGGCACGCCGCGGGTCCACATCTTGATGGGCACGCCGCCTTCGACCTGCCGGAATTCGAAACTGGTGTCGGTCATGGCCGATCTCCTTGAAAATACGTCATAGGTGCTGGCGACGAGGTTTGGCGAGACATCCCGGTGAAATCCTTTCGGCTTCATCCGGGGCGGAATCGAACCGCTCGGCCTTTCGGCCTTTACCGATGTAGTCCCGCCGGCATTCGCCAGCTTTGAATTGGGTCACGGCGACGAAGGATTGGAAAGTCGTTCCTGCTCTACCCACTGAGCTATCCGGCCCCGATGGTGGCCGAAGCGGGGCTCGAACCCGCGACCTGGCGATTAACAGTCGTGTAGACCTTCCGGCATTCGCCGTGAAAAAGTGGCTCGGCCGTGGCGACGAGAAATGGCGAGACGCGGTCCTTAAGCTACATGGCAAGGCGGGATTCGAACCCGCATCTCCCCCATCCATCCCATCGCGAGGATGGGAAGGATCAGGGCGCTTTACTCGTCGGACCTATGTATGGTGCCAATGTAGTCCCACCGGCATTCGCCACGGCCTGAAGTGATGCATTCCGGCGACGAGGTATGGCAAAGACCGCTCTACCAGCTGAGCTACCGTTCGTTTCCGAGCGGGCAGGAGTCGAACCTGCGACACGTGTAGTCCTTGCCTCATTCGCCGAGGATGCAATCGTCTTCGTTCTTCAAACCTCCGTTTCGTTCACGATTTCGACCCAGTCGCGCGTCTGCCCGGAGGCAAAACGCGCCATTGCGTCGAACACTGCATCGGTGAAGCCGCCGACATTCAGAATGTCCGCCCGGCTTTTTGCCTGCGTGGAGCCTTGAGGTGCGATGTCGACACAGATCAGCTTCGCGCCCGGGTTGCGGGCCTTCAGCCGGTTCCACTCATCCATCGTCGCCGTGGCGCCGTGCCGTGAGGGATCGACCCAGGACTCGTTGTCCGAAACGATCACCACGGTGTCGACCTTCGCCCGCTCACGATTGAGCAGAGCCAGCGGTGCCGAGACATTGGTGCCGCCTCCGCAAACCCCGGCCAACTTCGCGGCGTTCACCGCCACTCGGGCCTTGGGATCGAGCTTCAACGAAACCACGTTGAACTCGAAAGGCAGTACGCGGGCCTGACGGTTGCCCCTCAGCATCGCCGCCGCGACCAGAGCCGCAACATCGATGCACCGCACTTTCGAACTCGCGCCCTTGCGATAGCCGGTTACCGGCGTTGACATCGAGCCCGAGACGTCCGGACAGACCACGACATTGCCGGCAAGGACCGGAACCTTCGCAAGCGAGGATTCCAGCGCCTTTTCCAGCGCCGCCTGCACGTCCAGCTGCACGCCATCCCCCACTTGCCCCATGGCGACCATGAGTTGGTAAGGCATGACCCGCGCACGGGAGAGCGCCTCGGTATCGCCGAGCCGCCTTGCCACCGCCTCGCTCACCCCCGGCACCGTGAAGGCGCCGTTGCGGGCAAGCGTGTTGAGGTTCATGCGCAGCGCCTGCCAGCCCATCCGTCCGGCCAATTCGCCCCACTGCTCCGCAGAGAGCACGTGCGCGGTCAGCCATTCGAACGGCACCGGGGGCAGCGGCAGCGAGGTATCCCGCTTCCACGCCTCGAACGCGGCGATTTCGGCCGGCAGCGCGGCGGTGTCATAGGGCTTGCCGATCAGCCAGCCGTAGAACGCGCGCCGTTCTGCCGACGCCGGCGCCGGGTGAACCATCTTGACGATATCCGCCAGAGAGGGGTCGTTGCCGGTTGCCGCCGCCATCAGGCGCTGCATCGATGCTGCCTCCAGCCACTCGCGCACGAGCCGCTTGGGACGCGAACCCAGCGAACGCCGCCCGACCTGCCCGGAGCGCATGATCTGCACAAAAGTGCGCAGCATGCGGCCGTTGTCGATCACGCGCCCGAAAACGCGGGGCGCAAGATCGGGATCGGCCGTGGTCAGGTAGGCCGTCAGCAAAGCCGGCATATCCTTCATCGCGCCGGACTTGCGGGCATAGACCGCAGCCTTCGCCACAAACTCGGGCGAAATGTCCGCAGCGGCAGCCAGCACATCGGCAAGCTGCGCTTCGGCGCCGGAGTAGAACCCGTCGGACAGCGAACCGGTGGCGGCCAGCTGAGCGAGCTTCGCTTCGGGACCATAGGCATAAGCCACGCCGCCTGCATGGTTCACCACATCGGCGCGCGGCAGAAACCGCGAAGCGGTGCCAGCAAAGAGGCGCTTGAGAGCCATGGTTGCAATTCCTTGTTCCGGGAGTGGAGGCAGCCGGCCCATTCCGGCCGCCCCGCTTTCCCGCTTCATCGTGCCGGAGTGTTCGACCGCTCCGACGGAACAGTAATTGCAGGCACCGTGCCAAATTCGATTTTGCGCCGAAGAAAAATTTGAAAATCCCGGAAATCTGCCAAATTTCCAGAGTCCGTCGCCGCTCCTGCCTGATATTGCCAAAAGATGGCGACCTAGATTTGTATCTATTTATATAAACTGATATCCAATCATATATGCGATCAACTACCGTCATCGGTTTCCTCGGCTCCACGCTTGATGCGTCCAAGTTCGGCCCCTCGCGCTGGATGAAGTGGCGCCCCTCGGTGGCGCTGGCCATGCATGAAGACTTGCGCGTCGACCGCTTCGTGATGATGCACGGCACGGGGCACAGCCGCCTTGCCGACTATGTCAGCGAGGACATCGCCTCCGTCTCGCCCGAAACCACAGTCGAGCGCCATGTCGTCGATTTTCAGGACCCCTGGGATTTCGAGGAAGTCTACGGGAAGCTGCTGGATTTCACCCGCACCCTGAAGATCGACCCCGAAGCGGAAGACCTGCTGGTCCACATCACCACCGGCACCCACGTCGCGCAGATCTGCCTGTTCCTGCTGACAGAGGCGCATTACCTGCCCGGTCGCCTACTTCAGACGCAGCCCAGCCGCCGCGAAGGCGCCACCGCGCCCGGCACCTGGAGCGTGATCGACCTCGACCTGTCGCGCTACGATTCCATCGCCACCCGGTTCGCCGAAGACAGCCGGGAAAGCGCGTCATTCCTGAAGTCGGGGATCGAAACCCGCAACGCTGCCTTCAACGCGATGATCGAGGAGATCGAACAGGTCGCCTCGCGCACCCGCGCGCCAATCCTGTTGATGGGCCCCACCGGCGCAGGCAAGAGCCAACTCGCCCGCCGCATCCACGATCTCAAGAAAGTGAAGCGGCAAGTCTCCGGCCCGTTCGTAGAGGTCAACTGCGCCACCTTGCGCGGCGACAGCGCCATGTCAGCCCTGTTCGGACACAAAAAGGGCGCCTTCACCGGCGCTGCAGCCGACCGCGCCGGCCTGCTACGCAGCGCCGATGGCGGGATGCTGTTCCTCGATGAGATCGGCGAACTCGGGCTGGACGAACAGGCGATGATCCTGCGCGCGATCGAGGACAAACGCTTCCTGCCCGTAGGTGCCGACAGCGAGGTGTCCAGCGACTTCCAGCTTATCGCCGGCACCAACCGCGATCTGGCACGCTGCGTGACCGACGGTACCTTTCGCGAAGACCTCTTCGCGCGCCTCAACCTCTGGACATTCTCGCTGCCCGGCCTCGCCGACCGACGCGAGGATATCGCCCCCAATCTGGACTACGAACTGGATCGCCACGCCGAACGCGAAGGCGAACGAATTTCGTTCAACAAGGAAGCGCGCGGCCGCTATCTGACCTTTGCGATGTCCCGAGAGGCACAATGGAACGGCAACTTCCGCGACCTCGCCGCGAGCGTCACGCGCATGGCAACCTTCGCGCCGAAGGGCCGCATCGATCTGGCGACGGTCGACAACGAAATCACCAGACTTGGACGCCTCTGGTCAAGCAACACCGCCAACAGGGAGGATGGACTGGTAACAGTCCTCGACGCGGAAAGACTGGACGAGATCGACCCCTTTGACCGCGTTCAGCTAGCTTACGTCGTGGAGACATGCCGCGAGAGCACGTCCTTGTCCGAAGCGGGACGACGCCTTTTCTCTGCCTCGCGCGCGCGCCGCAGCAGCACCAATGATGCCGACCGGCTCAAGAAGTATCTAGCTCGCTTCGGGCTGGATTTCGCTACGCTGTAATGGACGATATTTGCGCACGCCGCATTCATCCTCGGAGCACGATAGACGATCAAACGCCCAATGGCGCAACTTGACCGTTAAGCAAGTGTCCAGTTCTGAAGCGCGAGGCTGGGATAGCCGCAACTCCCACGGCGGCGGCCGCGAGCAACTCTCGCCTTTCCGGCGAAGACCTCAAGGTCAACCAGACGGTGCGGCGCAAAGGCGGGTATCGAGGCATGAGCCTCGGCATCTGCCTCGTCTCAAACCGCATCCGTGGGATCATTCTCGGGCGAGAGATCCTGCCTTTTCGAGTTGGTTGAGAGAACGCCTGCGCCGGAGGTGTGTATCAGGATCGGCGTCGTCCCCGTGCTGCTGGCGCGCTAAGACAAGCCGCGAACGATAGCAGCTGCGCTTGGTTGATGATCGCAGTTCGCATTGTTCAGCACGACGTGCGCCGCTGCGGCTTCCCGGGAGATCAGTTCGGTGTCGTCGAGACTGCCCAGCACCGGATTAATCCCCAGAGCGCACATAGCATCTGCATCTGCCGAGCGGCGAACAAGCACGGTGATGTCGAACCGGGCAAGGTAGCCACGTTCCAACATCAGATGGATGATGGATCCGGCGATGTACCCGGTGCCGCCGGTGACGAAAATCTTGACCTTGTCGGATTGGCCAGTTGTCATTGCCAACTCTCCGCTTGAGCGGCGTAGGACGCCGCCTACCAATGTCAAATGGTCGCGCCCCGGTTCGGGAAGCGTAGGACGAAGATTGGGTTCAGCCGATCAACTGAAAACGGCAGGTCATACCTGCATCACGATCGGCAAGCGCCGCCTGATAGGCTGGCGAATTGTACCAAGCGAGCGCTTGCTCGCGGCCAGGAAAGCTGATGATCGTGCCGTTCTTTAATCCTGGCTCCCCCGCCAGCTGATGCCACGCGCCGCTGGCAATGAATTCGCCGCCAAATTCTTTGATGACCGGGCCGGCCTGCTTGGAGTAGCGATCCTTTGCGTCCGGATCCTTCACTTCCATTTCGACATTGACATAGGCTGCCATGATGATTTCTCCGCCACTACCGAAAGCAGGGGCGTCATTTCTAACAACTTTCGGTTTCGGTAGGGGAGTTTACATGTCGCCAAGTCGATGATGAAGGCATCGAATTCAAATCACACTGTTATTCGGTCGGGTAACAATACCCTCGCGATTATCGCTCAAAGCGGACGGAGCCATTCACTCCGCTGGGCGGCAACCAACGCCACCATCCACTCAATGAACACCGTGACCTGTGGGGCTAGGTATTGCCGATTCGGATACATGATCCACATCGACCACTCGACGTCACCGAGCCCGGTCAACACGGGAACCAGCTCGCCGCGTGCCAGATGGTCTGCGATGAACATGTGAGGAACCTGGACTAGTCCCATTCCGGCAAGGGCACAGCCGACGAGGGTCTGGGTGTCGTTGGCCATGATCGCACTGCCTATCTCAATCGAGCCGCCGTTGACGCCGTCGGGCAGAGACCACGGAATTGGGCGGTGACTTCGGCCTGAGAAATAGTTGACCGGCTGATGTTCGCGGAGGGCCTCGATACTTGTCGGCTCCCCGTGCTGCGCAAGGTAGGTCGGTGATCCGCAGATCACCATTGTCATTTGGGCGATCTTGCGGGCGATCATGCTGCTGACCGGAAGGACGCCGATCCGAAGGACGCAGTCGACGGCATCGGCGACAAGATCGACCGGCTGATCGCTTACGCCCAACATGATGTCGACGTCTGGGTAGGCCTCGCGGAACGCGGGCAGTGCAGGAATGAGCAGCGGTTTGGCCAGGGCGACCGGGATGTCGATGCGCAGCCGCCCCCTCGGGCTTTCACCTGATCCTCCAAAGAGGTTCCGGGTATCGGCGACATCTTTCAATACCGCAGTGGCATGGGCGTAGAGCAGTTCGCCTTCGCCGGTTAGGCTGGATCGCCTTGTCGTCCGATGGAGCAGTCGTGCTCCGACGTCCTTTTCCAGACTATTAATGGCATTGGTGACCGCAGGTCGCGCCATCCTCAGCGTATCGGCCGCACGGGCAAAATTGCCCGTCTCGACCACGGCGACGAAGACCTGAAGTTGCCGGATGAAATCCATAGCTGAAGATTATTATCGTAATGGATAACAATAAAGTCAGTTTTGATAGCCTTATGGAGCGAGGTCAGCGTGTCTATCTTAGCCTGTGCAGCGAAGAAACGGCCGCCGTACGACGCTAGAAAGGACATTTTTCATGACCCGTGTTGTCCGCTTCCACGAATATGGCGATGCCGACGTACTGCGCATCGACGAAATTGACGTGCCGGCCCCCGCCACTAACGAGGTCCAGATTGCTGTGCGCGCGATTGGCCTCAACCGCGCCGAAGTGATGTTCCGCAACGGCGCTTACCTCCACGAAGCCCACTTCCCTTCGCAGCTGGGCTACGAAGCCGCGGGCCTCGTCCAATCGATGGGCGGGGACGTGACAGGGTTTGCCGAAGGCGACGAAGTGAGCGTGATTCCGACGCTCGATATGGCGCGCTGGTCGACCTACGGCGAAGTAATCAACATCCCCGCACGCTATGTAGTGAAGCACCCTGCGAACCTCTCTTTCGAGCAGGCCGCTGCGTCGTGGATGCAGTATGTCACCGCCTGGGGTGCGCTGATCGAGCGGGCCAAGCTTGGTGCCGACGATTTCGTGATCATCTCGGCGGCATCGAGCAGCGTCGGTATCGCCTCGTTCCAGGTCGCCCGCAGCGTGGGCGCCACCGTGATCGCGACCAGCAGGACACAGGCCAAGGCGCAGGCGCTGCTCGACGCTGGCGCGCATTATGTGATCGCCACCGAAGAGGAAAATGTCACGGAGCGTGTGCACGAGATCACCGGCGGCAAGGGCGCCCGAGTAGTCTTCGATCCCATCGGCGGGCCGGCAATTGCGATGTTCGCCGAATGCATGGCGGTTGGCGGAATTCTGCTTGAATACGGCGCTCTCAGCCCGGTTGAAGGACCGTTCCCGCAGTTTGCCGTCCTCGGCAAGAGTCTGACGCTCAAGGCTATCTCTACACTGAGATCGTCTCCAACGATGAGATCCTCGATCGTGCAAAGGCCTTCATCAGTGCAGGGCTGGAGTCGGGCGCGCTCGATCCCCTGATCTCGAAGATCTTCACCTTCAGATTCAGGACGCGACGCGCTTACTTGAATCCAACCAGCAGGTCGGCAAGGTCGTTGTGGCAGTCTGATGAATTGAACCTGAGCGCTTCGGCGCTCAGGGTCGACCTTCGGTTGAAATGCAGGTCGGTAAACGTCTCAAGTCCGCCATTCAAAAAAATCAAAGCCATTCCCGATTGCGGACATTCGCATGCTAGATAAAAGCGAGGAATGACTGAGCATTCCCCTTCCACTTTTGGTCGTTTTGTCGAAAGAATCGCGAACAGGATCGCTGCCGTCGGGGCGATTTGTATTTCTGTGGCGTTAGTCTCAGTGCCGTTGGGATTGGCGCACAGCATGCCGCTCTACATAGCTGCGGGAGCGATGTTTCTGATCGCTCAGCTTTTCATCATGCGCTGGATGTTCGGCAAAGGGATGAGATCGACCAAGGATTTAGGGTTCGGGTCGAACAGACAGGCCTTAAAATATGGGCTGTTCATGAAAGGGTTGGATTGGCGCCTTTCTGCGGTCGCAGCTTACGGGCTCGTCTCATCTATCGTGCTCGGCTTTTTTGGTATGGGACAATTCGTGTCAGGCGCTATGCTTCTTTCATTTGCGACTTTTGGGGCAGTAACTCAGGCGATGCGCCTCAACCGCTTTTGGCCTGCTGACACCAAAAGCTGACCGTCTCAAATCCACCCAAAGTCGTCGTCCCCGCGCAGGCGGGGACCCCGTTTTTTCTTTCAAGCGTGAAGTCGTGGCTCCAGGTAGCGGGGCCCCGCCTTCGCGGGGGCGACGAGACATGGGAGAGACGTTGGACTGGCAATTTCCTACCCAAAGTGACCTCCCAGCCCGCTCAAACCGAGCTTGTCGAAGCCCACGAGACATGACGCAAGGCGCCCCATCCTTCGACAGGCTCAGGATGAGCGGGGCCGGTGGGGCAGAGTCCGCCTCGCTGAAATTTTTGGCTCTCTCAACCGGTATCAAAACCGGCCTTCCGACCTAAGCCTGAAACACCACCTTGGTCCCCGCTGAAACCATCTGCGCCAGCCTTGCCGCATCCCAGTTGGTCAGACGCACGCAGCCGTGGCTTTCGGTCTTGCCGATGTTCTGCGGTTCCGGCGTGCCGTGGATGCCGTAGTGCTCCTTGGACAAGTCCAGCCAGACCACGCCCACCGGCCCATTCGGCCCCGGCGGCAGCAGCTTGTCCTTGGCGTTCTTCTTGGCATCCCAGAACAAGTCCGGATTGAAGTGATAGTCGGGATTGCGCGCCTCTCCCACGATCTTCCACGTGCCGAGCGGCAGCGGATCGTGACCGCTGCCGGTGGTGACCGGGAACTGCGCGATCAGGCGGTTCTGCGCGTCGTAGGCACGCAGCGCGCCGTCAGACTTGTCGACCACCAGATGATCGGCGCGCGGCTGATCGGCCGCGATGCCCAGACGCACCAGCGTGTCGGACCAGCCGGTCTTGTCGTCCGGGATCGACGCCGGCGCGGCATCGGGGATGTCGGGCACACGGATCGCCCTGCCCGCGCCCAGCACGGTGCCGGGGCCATTGAGCGCCAGCAGAACTTCGGGCGTGGTGTGGAACCGTTCGGCCAGTGCCTCGCGCATGCTGCGATAGCCGAGATGGTCGAACTTGGCCTGCCCGGCCATGTCCTTGGGCAGATCGGGATAGAACGGCCCCCGGGCGAAGGCGATGGGGATCAGTACCTTACGCGTGCCGGATCCGCCCAGCCCGGCGAACAGCGCCTGCTGCGTGGCGGGATCTAGCTTGCCGCTTTCGGGCAAGTCGCGGGACTGCTGGAATCCCCGCAGCGCCAGCGCATAAGCGGCGCTCTGCTTGCCGTCGATCACGCCGGGCGAGAAACCGCGCCGGTCCAGCGCGACTTGCGCGCGCAGCACGGGATTGTTCGGCGCCCCTTTGTCATCGCCCGCATCGGCGAAAGCCAAGGGGGCTGCAGCGGGCGATCCCGCCGCTTGGGAGGGCGCAGCATCCGGCTCCCGCTTCTCCGATCCGCAGGCGGACAGCAGGGTAAGGATGGTCAGCGAGACGGGGAGAAAAGGCTTCAAGCGACACCGTGGTTTTGCTGGTTCGGGTGATGGCTAAACGCCCGAACCGCCTTGCGGCTGCAAAATACACCTCGGTCAGAGGTGAAACCTTTTCGGATTGGAAAGCGCCGGCGAGGCCCGCTGCGGGGGGATGGGAGAGAGGTACAGGCCTCGCCAGCGCCTGAGCTTCACCGAGACGGCGGAGGGAGGAGGCCCCGGAGAAGCTGCAATGCCAAACTATGATTCGCCCGCCGGAGGAGCAAGGGGAGCGCGGTGCCCGATCGGCAAACCTGTCTCGCCAGCGGGACAGGTTCAGTCGTTTCCGGACCGATCAGGCCGTGAGCCCCACCCGGTCCATCCGGCGATAGAACGTGGCGCGGCCGATTCCCAGCAGCCGCGCGGCGGCGGAGACATTGCCCCCTGCCCGCGCCAGTGCCTGGCGCAGCACCGTGCGATCGCCATCGTCGAACCCGCCTGCGGCCGGCTGGCCCAGAATGTCGCCCAGCGGCCGTGGGTCCAGCGCACCGCCGATCTCAAGCCGCAACCTTCGCCGCGCCGCGCGGGTGGCGCCGATCACCAGATCGTCCCGATCCACCGCCAGCAGCGCCGGGCCGCTGCTCGCGCGCTCTCCGGGCGCCAGCACGATCCGCGCATCGGCAAAGCGGTGGCAGAACACGTCGCGCTCGATCGAACGGGCGGCATCCTGCACCAGCGCGGCCACCAGCAGAGCCATCGGCTCGTCCAGATCGCGGCGCGCGCTGGAAACGTTCAGCGCGGCCATGACCTGCCCGTCCGGATCGAAGACCGGCGCCGCCATGCAGGAAACCCCGGTGTTGCGGCTGGCAAAGTGCTCGTCACGCCGGATCGTCACCGCGCGCTGTTCCACCAGGCAGGTGCCGATGCCGTTGGTGCCCTGCCGCGCCTCGCTCCATCCCGCGCCGATCGCCAGACCGTGGGCCACGAAAACGTCCTGCTCCGCATCGCTGGCCCGCATGTCCAGCACCACGCCGTCGCCATTGGCAAGCAGCAGACAGGCTCCGCTCCGCCCGACGCTGCCGAACAGCGCATCGATCACGGGTTTGGCGATCAAGGGAAGCTCTCCGCTGGCTTCGCAGATCATCGCTATCGACGCCGCGCCCAATCGCTCCGCATCGCGCAAGTTATCGGGATCCAGCCCATAGTGCAGCGCGGAGCGGCACCAGGATGCCGCCACAGGCGACAGCGCGGCCGCGGTTTCGGACCGCACCGTGCGAAGGACAATTTCACCGTGACGGAAACCCTCTGCCGCCATCGCTTTCCCCTGTTCCGGACGGGGAATCTACCTGCATTTCAACGCCCCGTCGATCATCCAATTGATCGGGAAAAACACTGAGATACGCGTCAGTTGGGAAGATTCTCGCGGAGGGGGTGCTGCGGCGGATCGCCTTTCCCGCGAGGCGCGCTTCGGCGGCGGCGATGCGATCGCCCATTGTCTCGGCCGGCCGCTTGCCATACCGGCGACCGCGATGAAGAGGCTCGATTCCTTCCTCGCAGCGTCACTGGCGCGGATCGATGGCGCTGGGCAGCGGCGCGTGCTGCGCCCCGCCGCGCTTGCCGCCGCCGGGCGCATCCGGCGTGACGGGCGCGAACTCGTCGATTTCTCCAGCAACGACTATCTCGGCTTGGCGACCCATCCGCTGCTGGCGGAGCGCGCCGCCGAATGGACGCGCGAATACGGCACCGGGTCAGGCGCATCGCGGCTGGTTACGGGCACCAGCCCGGCGCATCTCGCCCTTGAAGCGCGGATCGCGCGGTTCAAGCATGCCGAGGCAGCACTGGTTTTCGCCAGCGGCTGGCAGGCCAATGCCGCAACCATTCCCGCACTGATCACCGCCATGCCCGGCGTCGCCGTCTTCGCCGACCGACTGATCCACGCCAGCATGCATGCCGGCGTGGCCATGTCCGGCGCGCGGCAGCATCGCTTTCGCCACAACGACCTGGACCATCTGGAACAGCTTCTCGCCTCCAAGGGTGCCGAGGCCCCCGCGCGACTGATCCTGACCGAGAGCGTGTTCTCGATGGACGGCGACCGTGCCGATGTGCTGCGCTTGGCAGAGATTGCCGAACATCACGATGCCATCCTCTACATCGATGAGGCGCATGCGACTGGCGTGCTCGGCCCCCAAGGCGCCGGCCTTTCAGCGCTTGCGACAAAGGGGACGGCGGGGCGGGTCGACGTCATCATGGGCACTTTCAGCAAAGCCCTGGGCGGGTTCGGCGCCTATATCGCCGGCTCCCAGATGCTGATCGACTATCTCGTCAATGCGGCCAGCGGCATGATCTTCACCACCGCGCCGCCGCCCGCCGTGCTGGGCGCGGTCGACGCCGCCCTGGACCTGGTGCCGACGATGGAGGCCGAGCGCGCGCACCTTTCCGCACTCGGCGACCGTCTGCGTGCGGGCCTTGCCCGGCTGGGGCTGGACCATGGCGAGTCTTCCACCCAGATCGTCCCCGCCGTGATCGGCGCGGAAGCCGATGCCATGGCGCTTTCCCGCAAGCTGGAGGAAGCCGGCTTCCTCGCTTCCGCGATCCGCCCGCCAACGGTGCCGCCGGGCACAAGCCGCCTGCGCATCGCCCTGCGCGCCACGCATTCGCAAGCCGATATCGACGCGCTGCTCGCCGCCATCGAGGCGCATCGGTGAAGCTGCTCTACGCCCATGGCTGGGGTTTCGACCGAAACTTCTGGCAGCCGCTTGCTGCGCTGCTGGCCGATTTCGACGGGGCGATCGATGATCGCGGCTACTTCGGCGCCCCCTTTGCGCCCACAGTCGAAGGCCCCTGCATCGCGGTGACGCACAGCTTCGGCACGATCCGCGTGCTGGCCGATCCGCCACCGGGGCTGGCCGGCGTGGTTGCGATCAACGGCTTTGCCCGCTTCACGGCGCCGCTCGGCCAGCCGGGCGTACCGGTGCGCGTGGTGGAGCACATGATCCGCCGCTTCGGACAGACCCCGGCAGGCGTGCTCGCCAGCTTCCACCAGCAGATCGGCGGGACGGTGCCGGCGGGGAAGATCGATGCCGACCTCCTTCGCCTCGACCTGCTGCGCCTGCGCGACGCGCGCGCGCCGCTGCCCAAGGTTCCGGTGATCTCGCTGCAAGGCGGGCAGGACCCGCTGCTGCCCGGCCCGATGCGCGCCACCACGTTCGAAGGCGCGCAAGTGCGCCGGATCGAAAGCGAAGCGGGCGGACACTTGCTCCCCGTAGAAAACCCCGAACTCTGCGCCGAAGCGGTGCGCGGGCTGGCGGCGATGTTAACACCGGCGGGGCCGGCATGAACGTCCCGCGCGAAAAAGTGCGCCGCGCCTTCGCCGCCGCGCCTGATTATGACGGTCACGCCCGCGTGCAACGCGATGTGGCCGGGGCGCTGGCAGCGCGGATCGCCACGCTTCCCCTGCCTGCGAACCCGCGCGTGCTGGAAATCGGCTGCGGCACCGGCTTTCTCACCGAGGCGCTGGCTAACGTCGGCATCGGCGGCGACTGGCTGATCACCGATCTCGCGCCCGAAATGCTGGGGCGCTGCCGCGCCCGCCTGGGAGAGAACGCGCACCGCCGCTTCGCCGTGCTCGACGGGGAATATGGCGCGCCCGAAGACGGGCCCTTCGATCTGATCTGCTCCAGCCTTGCCGTACAGTGGTTCGACGATGCCCCCGCCGCGCTCGCCCGCATGGCGGGATGGCTGGCGCCCGGTGGGCACCTGATGGTCACCACGCTCGGCCCCGGCAGCTTTGCCGAGTGGCGCGCCGCCCACGCTGCCGAGGGCCTGAGCGCCGGAACACCCGCTTTCGCGCCGGTCGAGGCTTTCAGAGATTGCGCCGTCACGGTCGAAAATCACGTGGAGCGCCACGAAGACCCGATGGCCTTCCTGCGCGGCCTCAAGGCCATTGGCGCACAGGCCGCCGACGCCGATCATCGCCCGCTGACGCCGGGACAATTGCGCCGCACGCTGGGTCGATTTGCCCAAAGCGGATGCGAAGTGACTTACGAGGTCGTGACCTGTCACGTATGCCGCGCTAGTTGAGCGGCTTATGAGCACCATCATCGTAACCGGCACCGATACCGAGATCGGCAAGACCGTCTTCGCCGCCGCCCTCGCAGGCGCGCTTGGCGCGCATTACTGGAAGCCGGTGCAGGCCGGGCTGGAAGAGGACGGCGGCGATGCCGACCGCGTCGCCCGCCTCTCTGGCCTGCCGCGCGAAAAGGTGCTGGCGGAAGCCTATCGCCTCACCACCCCCTGCTCGCCCCACCGCGCGGCGGAGATCGACGGGGTGGAAATCGATCCTGCCCGCCTCGCCCTGCCGCAAGTCGACGGCCCGCTGGTGGTCGAAGGTGCAGGCGGCGCGCTCGTGCCACTCTCGCGCGGAATGACTTATGCCGATCAGTTCGCGCGCTGGAACGCGCCGGTGATCGTCGTCGCGCGCACGGTGCTGGGCACGATCAATCACTCGCTGCTGACCATCGAAGCGCTGCGCGCGCGCGGGGTCGAAGTGCTGGGCGTGGCCTTCGTCGGCGAGGCTCAGGAAGACAGCGAGGCGACGATCTGCGCGATGGGCAAAGTCCGCCGCCTCGGCCGTCTCCCGCATGTCTCGCCGCTGACGCCCGAGGCGCTGCGCGAGGCATTCGCGGCGAATTTCGACCTCAACGATTTCGTCGCGCAAACGGGGGCAGCATGACCTCTTCGATCTGGCATCCCTTCACCCAGCACGGCCTTCAGGAGCCAGTGCCGCTGGTCACCCGCTCCGAAGGCGCGCTGTTGCACACGGCGGACGGGCGCGCGGTGGTGGACGCGATCTCCTCGTGGTGGGTGACCACGCACGGCCACTGCCACCCGCGCATCATGGACGCGATTGCCGAGCAGGCGGGCAAACTGGACCAGCTGATCTTCGCAGGCTGGACGCACGAACCCGCCGAGCAGGTCGCCGCCGGCCTGCGCGCGCTGATGCCCGAGAGCCTGACGCGCGTGTTCTTCTCGGATTCGGGCTCCACCAGTGTCGAAGTGGCGCTGAAGATGGCGCTCGGCTTCTGGCACTGGCGCGGCGAAAACCGCCACCGCATCGTGGTGATGGACCATTCCTACCACGGCGACACCATCGGCGCGATGTCCGTGGGCGCGCGCGGCGTGTTCAACCGGCCCTATGACCCGCTGCTGTTCGACGTGGGCCGCATCCCCTTCCCCGCCGCCGGTGCCGAGCAGGAAACGCTGGACGCACTGGAAGCGCTCTGCCGCCAGCCGGACACCGCCGCGCTGATCGTCGAACCGCTGGTGCTCGGCTCCGGCGGGATGCTCTTCTACGGACCGGAAACGCTGGCGGCGATGCGGGATATTTGCGCCAAGTACGGCGTGCTGTTCATCGCCGACGAAGTGATGACCGCATGGGGCCGCACCGGCACCCTGCTCGCCTGCGAACAGGCGGGCGTGGTGCCCGATATCCTCTGCCTGTCGAAAGGCCTGACCGGCGGCGCGATCCCGCTGGCGGTGACGATGGCCTGCGAGCCGATCTTCGAGGCGCATTACTCGACCGACCGGGCGCGGATGTTCTTCCATTCCTCCAGCTACACCGCCAACCCGATCGCTTGCGCTGCCGCGGCGGCGAACCTTGCCATCTGGCGCGAAGAACCGGTGCTGGACCGGGTGAAGACCCTGGCCGAAAAGCAGGTGGCATGGATCGAGAAGCTGGGCCGCTTCTGCCATTTCGACAATCCGCGCACTCTGGGCACCCTGGCCGCGCTAGACCTCAAGACCAGCGGCGAAACCGGGTACATGAGCGACCTTGCCCCCCGCCTGCTGACTTTCTTCCGCGAGCGCGACGTGCTGCTGCGCCCGCTGGGCAACACGGTCTACGTCATGCCGCCCTACTGCATCACCTACGACGAACTGGCGCGCGTATGGGATGCCATCGGTGAAGCGGTGATCTCCTTTTAAGCTCGCCTCGTCGCCCAATGCGGCGGCGCACATGAAGAAGTGTTCACCACTGCACAAAAGGTTCTGTCCAGCTTCCGACGAATCGGATACTCACTCGCGCGAATAACGCTTCTCGAATTCGACGTTTCACTTGTTCGGGAAGCACCAAGGTCTTCCCGGCGCCGAGAGGAAAGACCGCGATGACGCTCCGTATCAATTCCGAAGCGCCCAATTTCAGGGCGGAGACCACCGAAGGCCCGATCAATTTCCACGAATGGATCGGCGATAGCTGGGCGATCCTGTTCTCGCACCCCAAGGACTTCACGCCGGTCTGCACCACCGAGCTGGGCTATATGGCCAGCCTCAAGCCCGAATTCGACAAGCGCAACACCAAGGTGATCGGCCTCAGCATCGATCCCGTCGGCAATCACGACCGCTGGGCCGAGGACATTGCCGAAACGCAGGGCACCAGGCCGAACTTCCCGATGATCGGCGACACCGAACTGACCGTTGCCAAGCTCTACAACATGCTGCCGGAAGCGATCGAGGGCGGCGCCGAGGGGCGTACGGCCGCCGATAACGCCACCGTGCGCACCGTCTTCGTGATCGGCCCGGACAAGCGGATCAAGCTGATGATCAGCTATCCCATGACCACCGGCCGCAACTTCGACGAGATTCTGCGCGTGCTCGATTCGATGCAGCTCACCGCCCGCCACCGCGTGGCGACGCCGGTGAACTGGCAGGACGGGGAGAAGGTGATCATCGTGCCCGCCGTGTCGGATGACGAAGCGGCGGCGATCTATCCGGATGGTTGGGAGACGCTGAAGCCCTACCTGCGACTGGTGCCCCAGCCGGAGTAAGCCGTCTCAAGATCCTCCCCCACCGGGAGAGGTGGCAGCGCGAAGCGCTGACGGAGGGGGCTTTTGGCAGCACTGCGCCATTCCCCTTCCACCACCCTTCGGGCGGTCCCCCTCCCCCGGTGGGGGAGGATCGCTTGGCCGCGATCAAACCGCCTCGATCGTCACCGTATCGATGGTGAACGAGCCATCCGCCTCGATCCCGAACCACGCCGCCACTTCCGCCGGAGCGACCGCCTGAAGCCCCCGGATCGTCGCCACCCGCTCAGGCGGCGTGCGCATGCGGGCGGTCCAGGTCGCGAAGTCCATCCGCAAGCGCCCGGTTCGCACCTCTCGCGCCGCAAACCCGGCCCGATCCAGCATCGCGATCCACTGCGCCACCGTGTAATCGCGCACGTGGCTGACATCCCGCAGCAGTTCCACGGCCTGCAGATGCGTGTCCGCCGAAGCATCGCCCGGCGCCACCACATCCACGAAGATCGCCGGCGATCCCGCCTTCAGCACCCGCCGAGCCTCGCGCAGACCGGCCTCGGCATCGCGCCAGTGGTGTGTGGAGAAACGGCAGGCGAGGAAATCGAACGCGTCGTCCGCAAACGGCAGCGCTTCGGCTGGCGCAGCTTCCACGGCGATGTTCGCAAGGCCTCGCCGCGCTGCCTCGGCGGCAACCTGCTCCAGCATCTCCGGTGACAGATCGCAGGCCATCACCTGCTCCGCATGCGGCCCCATCGCATAAGCGACATGCCCGCCCCCCGCGCCGAGATCGATCGCATGGCGCGGCGCGGCGACGAGTGCGCGCGCGGCGATGGTTTCGAGATCCGCGCCAGAGGCGTGAACGGCGCTGGTCACATAAGCAGCGGACATTTCGCCGAACTGGCTTTGCGCCAGCCCATGCTGCGTGGGGGCATATTGTGTCTGATCGGTCATGGTCGATCTCCTTTCGGCGCTCCACATGAACGCAATTTAGCCTGTTACAATGGACATAATTATCCTGTTATAAATGCTGCCATGTCCACCGAGGAACAACGCCGCCTGCTGGGCGCCTTCGTCCGCGCCCGCCGCGAAGGACTCGCCCCCGAAGGTCATGCCCGTCGTCGCCGCACGCCCGGCTTGCGACGTGAGGAACTGGCTGCCCGCGCCGCCATTGGCTCCACATGGGTCGCCTGGATCGAACAGGGCCGCGAGGTGCGCCCTTCCGCCGAAACGCTCGGCCGCCTTGCCGGTGCCCTCAGCCTGTCACTGGCCGAGCGCGACTACCTCTTTTCCCTCGCCGAACGCCGCGACCCCGCCGATCCCTTCGCCGCTTCGCGCGAGGCCGCGCCGCCCGCAATCACCGCGGCCGTGGCCGCGCTGCCCTTCCCGGCCTATGCGCTGGATCCCGCATGGTCGGTCTGCGCCGCCAATCCCGCCGCGCGGCGCTTGTTCACCGGGCTGTTCGACAGCGAGAGCGCGCCCAATCTGCTGCGTTACGTCTTCACCTACCCCGCCGCGCGCACGCTACTGCCCGACTGGCACACCCGCGCCATGCGTCTGCTCGCCGAGTTCCGCCGCGACTACGGCCGCGTGATGAGCGATCCGCGCGTGGGCGCCGTGGTGGAATGGCTCCAGAACGAGAGCCCGGAATTCCGAGAGGGATGGGAGAGCCAGTCGGTGCTCGCGCGCGAAGGCGGAGCGCGCGATTTCCTGCACCCGGAGGACGGGTTGCTGCACTTCACCCAGCACACTCTGGCGGATGTAGAGCGAGAGGATTTTCGCTTGGTGTTTCTGGAACCGGCTGCCGCGACCGAGCCCTGAGCTAAGCACCAATCAGACCTGCTGCGATTGTCGCAGCCACACACACTCCGTCGCCCCCGCGAAGGCGGGGGCCCGCTGCCTTCGCGCTACGCTTCAAGAAAGCGGGGTCCCCGCCTTCGCGGGGACGACGGGGGGTATTGATCTGGACTAGCTCTTGGTCGGCCCGAGCGGCGCGGTTTAGCCAACCGCGCGTTGCCGCGCCCTAAAGCTCCATCACACTCGGCTTGCTCGACCGCTCGATCATGCCGGTCGTCCGCTCGCCATCCCAGGTGTAGAAAGCATGGCTCTGCTGCACGAGCGGGAAGTCCTTCGGCCAGTCCGGCGGCAGCACATGCCCGCCGCGTGAACGGGTGTTGGTGAAGGTCTCGCCCGCGATCTCCACGCGGCGGCCGTCGATGGTTTCCAGCACGAAGGACACGTCCTCTCCCCCGGTCAGGAAACGGCGCAGCCACGACACCTGCACCGGACGCGCCGGGGTGCGCGTGCCATCGGCATCGATGATCCAGCCCTCGGCATAGTTGAGGCCACCATCTTCTCTCGGGGGGTAGATGTTGAACCCGAAAGCGCGCCCGCTGGGGAAAGTGGCGGATTGCCAGCAGTGGCCCCAGAACCCGGCGAAAGCGCGGAAACCGGTGCGACGGATGCGCAACCCATTGGCCTTGAATGGGCGGCTTTCGCCATTGACGGTGAGCGTGCCGGCGCAGCGGAACAGCTGTTCGTAGCGCGGGCTCATGAAACTGCCCTGCTCGCCGCCCAGTGCTTCGGCGGCTTCGGGCAGAAGCGATCCCGGCACCCACGGCGGCGCGGCCATTTCCATGTCGACCGCAATTTCGAGATCGGCCCAGGCGGTTTCCGCGAAGCCGGGATTGTCGATGATTTCCTGCGCCGTGGTTTCGGCGACTTGGCCCTTATAGGTCGCGGTCCAGCGGCGGAACGGTTCCACGCATTCGAAGCGGACCGGCCCGGTACCGCGCACGGTGGGACGGCCATCGGTGCCGTAGGGCGAATGCGTCTCGCCATCGCCGCGCTTGGAGAGCAGGCGGCCGTCGGCAAAGGCAACGTCCAGCCAGAACTCGTGACGATCCCAGTGCGATCCCACCGCCTCGACGCCGATGCGCATGGCGAAGAGGCCGTTTTCTTCCTCGATCCACACATTCACGGCATCGCGCAGGCCATCGTCGGGCTTTTCCGCGACGACGAATTCGCGATCCTCGGGAACGCCGCCGGTCAGGTCCATCGCTGCGGTAGCCATAGTTCTCCCTTCCCTACTTTTGTGGGCGGAAGGCTGTCATGGCAGGCGCGTCAGGTCACGCCCCGGCAGATGCGCCGGGGCGATATCGGACCTGTCTCAAGCGGCAGGAATCAGGCGTAGGGCGGCTTGTGAAGGCCCTTGAGGCTGGTCGTGAAGATCTCGCAGCCGGTCTCGGTGATACCGATCGAGTGCTCGAACTGGGCCGAAAGCGACTTGTCGCGCGTCACCGCCGTCCAGCCATCCGAAAGCAGCTTCACCGGCGGCTTGCCCAGGTTGATCATCGGTTCGATGGTCATGAACATGCCCGGCTTGAGCAGCGGACCGGTGCCGGGGCGGCCGGCATGCACCACTTCGGGCGCGTCATGGAACAGGCGGCCGAGGCCGTGGCCGCAGAACTCGCGCACGACGCCATAGCGGAACGACTCGGCATAGGCCTGAATGGCCGCGCCGATGTCACCCACGCGGTTGCCGGGCTTGGCCTGCTCGATGCCGATCATCAGGCATTCGTAAGTCACGTCGACAAGGCGGCGGGCCTTCAGCGAGACGTCGCCGGCCAGGTACATGCGGCTGGTGTCGCCGTGCCAGCCATCGAGCAGCGGGGTCACGTCGATATTGACGATATCGCCGTCCTTGATCGTCTTGTCGGACGGAATGCCGTGGCAGACCACGTGGTTGATCGAGATACAGCACGAATGCGCATAGCCGCGATAGCCCAGCGTGGCGGGCACCGCGCCGCCGTCCAGCGTCAGTTCGCGCACCTTGTCGTCGATCTCGGCGGTCGACACGCCGGGCTGCACCATCGGCGCGATCTCGTCGAGAATCGAAGCGGCAAGGCGGCCGGCCTTGCGCATGCCCTCGAAGCCCTCGGGGCCGTGCAGCTTGATGGTGCCGTCGCGCAGGACGGTTTCACTTCCGGGTTCTACGGTCTGGTATTCGGTCATGGAGCCAAGATAGCGAGCATGGATTGAAAATGCGAATCAGGACTGCGCAGGTGCGGTTGCGTTTCCTCGATGCATCACTTTCCAAGCGAGAAACTGGCCCGATATTGGGGCTTCAACGCCGCCATCACGGCGCCCGTCACCGGCAAGGTGATCTCATAGCTGCCCTCTGCATAGGGCCCGGCATTGTACGGCGGCACCAGCACGCCGATGCGGTCGAACGTCTGCCCGTTGGTGGAGCCCAGGATCACCACCTGATCGAGCGGATCGATGCATTCGGAGAACATCTCGTCGCTCTTGTCGATCGGGCCGCCCCGGCGCTTGACCCGCTCCTTGTCGAGCGCGGCGCAGAACGGCGTGCGCAGGGCCTTGGACAAGGCCGCCTTGCTGACGAAAAGATCGACCGGCTTACGGACGGTCTCTGCATGCCGGTCCCAGAGCAGCGTGTCCGATCCGCTCATGCCATGCGCGCCGCCGGAGTACGTGTAGAATTCAGAGGAGATCGACAGCCAGCCGGGCAGACTGGCGACGACCTTCCAGTCTTCCTGATAGCTGTGCGCGTGGTAGGGGAAATCGTTCTTCTTGGCCTCGGCGCGGTCGTCCTTGGCGGAGCCGATCAGTTCCGTCCGCTGCTGGTCGAGTTGCTTGTCCAGTTCAGCCTTCAGGCCCGGAATCGCGCCCGCCGCATCAGGGTAGGAATAGTCGAACTCATAGAGATCGTTCGCCACCTTTTCCTTGCGGGCCCCACCCACGGGCACGGCGCTGGCATCGTCGGTGGGGGTGCCGGCATCCTCGGTAGCCACTGCCTGCACGGGCGCTTCGGAAGCGGTTGCGCTGGGCGAAGGCGCGGGATCGCCCTTGCAGCCCGCCAGCATAAGCATCGCTGTTGCAACGGACGCCATCAACCAACCACGATTTCGCATCATTTTCCTCTCGGCTACCGCTCTCAGGAAGGCTAGAGAATCTGGCCATGAGCGACAAGAACGCATTGATTCAGCCCGACCGTGGCCAGAAGGCCGTGACCATCCACCTTGTGAACAAGGATGGACTGGACCAATTCCTCAAGGGCCTCTCGGTTCCGCAGCGCGCCGCGCTGGATGCGCAGAAATTCGCGGGCGACGCGGGCACCCATGCGATCTTTGCCGATGGCGATGGCTGGGCAGTTGTGGCCGGCGTTGCCGATCCCGCGGCACTCACCTCATGGTGCCTTGGCAAGCTGGCCGATGTACTGCCCGAAGGCACCTATCGCTGTTCGGGCGGAGAACCTGGCAAGGCGCTGCTGGGCTGGGTGACCGGACAGTACCGGTTCGACCGCTATCGCTCCGACCCTTCCGACGAAGGCCCGCGCATTCTCCTCACCGGTGAGGTCAAGGCCATCGACGCGATGATCGCCGCGGCCGAGGCGACCGAACTCGTGCGCGATCTGGTCAACACGCCGGCCGAGGACATGGGGCCGGGTCAGCTTGAGGCGGAGGCCGAAGGGCTGGCCAAGGCGTTTCGCGCGGAAATCCATGTGACGCGCGGCGAAATGCTGGAGCGGGAATACCCGATGGTCCACGCCGTCGGCCGCGCGGCGGGCCGCTCCCACGCACCGCGCCTGATCGAACTGGAATGGGGCGATCCCAAGCACCCCCGTATCGCCGTCATCGGCAAGGGCGTGTGCTTCGATTCGGGCGGGCTGGACATCAAGCCCGGCGCCGGAATGCTGCTGATGAAGAAGGACATGGGCGGCGCCGCGCATGCCCTCGCCCTCGCCCGCCTGATCATGGGCGCGAAGCTGCCGGTGCGCCTGCACCTGCTGATCCCGGCGGTGGAGAACGCCATCGCCGGCAACTCCTTCCGCCCCGGAGACGTGCTCAAGAGCCGCGCCGGGATCACCGTCGAGATTGGCAATACCGATGCCGAGGGCCGTCTGGTGCTGGGCGATGCCCTCACCCGCGCGGGCGAGAAGGAGCCGGAACTGGTGATCGACTTCGCCACCCTGACCGGCGCCGCGCGCGTGGCGGTCGGCCCCGATCTTCCGGCGCTGTTCACGCGGCAGGACGGCACCGCGCAGGAGATCCTCGATGCCGGCCTTGCGGTGGACGACCCGTGCTGGCGCCTGCCGCTCTACGACGGGTACCGCGAATACCTGAAGTCCGACATTGCCGACATCAACAATGCCGGATCGAGCGGCTTTGCCGGGTCGAGCACCGCCGCGCTGTTCCTCGATCGCTTCGTGCCGGCCGGAACCGACTGGATTCACTTCGACACTTTCGCATGGCGCCCTGCCACCAAGCCGGGCCGTCCCAAGGGCGGCGACGCGCTGGGGCTGCGTGCGGCGTGGCACGTGTTGCAGCAGCGCTACACCCCGTCTGGCGGCTAATGTTGCGAAATGGGCGAAGCACCGCTAAGCGCGCGCATCTTTGCTTTTGGAGATTCCCCCGCGTTGGCCACTGAGGATTCCTATACCCGCCCCCAGACGGAAGGCACGCTTGCCGGAAAGCAGCTTGCCATGACGGGGCCGAGCGTGACCGCGGATCCCGGCTGCCTGCCCGTTCGCGGCGACCTTGCGCATATCAAGCTCGCCGGTCGCTACTTCGTGCCGCACTATGCGGTGCCGATGCCGCACAAGGTTCTGGACGGCGCCGTGCTGCGCACCTTCGGACGTGACGAGGCAGAGGCGATTCGCGAGTTGCCCGTGGGCGAGACGTTCAACGTGCTGGACATCGCCGGTCAGTGGGCCTGGGGCCAGCTGGGCGAAGACGGCCAGGTCGGCTATGTTTCGCTGAGCCAGATCGAGGCTGCAAACTGATGGCGAAGAGTGTCTTCATCGACGGTGCCGCTGGCACCACTGGGCTTGAAATCGCCGAGCGGCTTGCCGGTCGCAGCGAATTCGAACTGATCGTCCTCGACGAAGCCCGTCGCAAGGACGATGCCGCCCGCGCCGAAGCGCTCAATGCCGCAGACTTCGTGATCCTCTGCCTGCCCGACGATGCCGCCAAGGCCGCCGTCGGCATGATCCGCAACGACACCACCCGCGTGATCGACGCCTCTTCGGCGCACCGCGTTGCGCCGGACTGGACTTACGGCTTCCCCGAAGTGGTGGGGCGTGAGACCGTGGCCGCCGCGCGGTTCGTCAGCAATCCGGGCTGCTATCCCACCGGCTTCATCGCACTGGTCGCGCCGCTGGTGCGCGCCGGGTTGCTGCCGGCCGACTGGCCTTATGTGTGCCATGCCGTCTCCGGCTATTCGGGCGGCGGCAAAGCCCTGATCGCCCGCTTCGAGGAAGACCGCGACATCGCCTTCCGCGCTTATGGCCTGGCGATGGGCCACAAGCACGTGCCGGAAATGACCGCGCATGTCGGCCTGACCCACGCACCGATTTTCGCCCCCGCCGTGGTGCCCGCGCATCGCGGCATGCTGGTCGAAGTGCCGCTGCATCTTTCGATGATGCCCAAGGCCGGCACTGCCGCCGACCTGCGCGCCGCGCTGGCCGAGTTCTATGCAGGCAGCGAAATCGTCACCGTGGTTGACGATCAGCCTGACGAACTGCTGCTGCGCGCCTCGATGGAGCCGGTCGATACGCTGACGCTGCGTGTTCTCGGCGCCCAGGACGGATCGCAGGCCCGCATGGTCGCCATGCTCGACAATCTCGGCAAGGGTGCGAGCGGCGCGGCGGTGCAGAACCTCAATCTGATGGCGGGCCTTCCGGAGACCGCAGGTTTGCGCCTCTAGACAAACGCCTTCCTCTCAACGAACATGAGCGCCGCAGATCCCCAACCGGATCCGCGGCGTTTTTCGTTTACCCTCAGGAGCGGTGTTAACCACGCCGCTAACGACAGCGCCCTGCCGCCTTGTTCGCAGGCAGCACTTGCACAATTTTCAGGCACACCCTGCCCACTTCTTGAACAGATGTTGTGCCTCCTCCGGCATTGACCCTTATAAGACTGCTTAACGGCTATCGAAAAGGTGCAAATCCGGGCTTTTCGCGCCTGCACACTTCGCCTAGGACTTTCGCAACCGCATTGGCACGATTCTTGATGGGAGTCGCGCGCGAGGCAGCTGGTTCCCGGGACCGGACTCCTCATCGGAAGAAGCCGGGAAACAAGCGCAGGGGTCTAGACAGGCGTGAAGAAAATCGAAGCGATCATCAAGCCGTTCAAACTCGACGAAGTGAAGGAAGCGCTGCACGAAGTGGGCGTCTCGGGCATCACGGTTACCGAGGCGAAGGGCTTCGGCCGCCAGAAGGGCCACACGGAACTCTATCGCGGCGCCGAGTACGTGGTCGACTTCCTGCCCAAGGTGAAGCTTGAGGTGGTAGTTCCTGATGCCCTGGCCGAACGCGTTGTCGAAGCGATCGCCGACGCCGCGCAGACCGGCCGCATCGGCGACGGCAAGATTTTCGTCGTGCCGATCGAGACCGCCGTCCGCATCCGCACCGGCGAGCGTGACGACGACGCGCTCTAAGGCGCGACCGATTTGATAGGAGGGGTCGTCCGTCGCCTGACGGGCACGCCTTCCCGCACAGAGATTTTCCGGGCCCGTCCCCTAGCGGAGACTGGACCGGATCGGGAATGGACGGTCGGGGGGCCGTCCATTCCCGAAAGACACGAAATGCCCAAACTCAAAGTCTCTTTCGGGATCGGAAGAGCATCACTGGAGAACCAAGATAATGGCTAGTGCAAAGGACGTCCTCAAGAAGATCAAGGACGAGGAAATCGAGTGGGTTGATCTGCGTTTCACCGACCCGAAGGGCAAGTGGCAGCACCTCACCATGGTTTCTTCGGTCCTGGGTGAGGACGAGCTGGAAGACGGCCTGATGTTCGACGGTTCGTCGATCGAAGGCTGGAAGGCCATCAACGAGTCGGACATGATCCTCAAGCCCGACCTCGACGCCGTCTACGTCGATCCGTTCTCGGCCACGCCGATGCTGATCCTGTTCTGCGACATCGTCGAACCGTCGACCGGCGAACTCTATGCCCGCGACCCGCGCTCGACCGCGAAGCGCGCTGAATCGTTCGTGAAGTCGGCCGGCTTCGGCGACACCGTCTACGTCGGCCCCGAAGCCGAATTCTTCATGTTCGACGACGTGAAGTTCTACGACGGTTACGAAGGCAACGGCTTCAAGATCGACGACATCGAACTGCCCGGCAACTCGGACAAGTCGTACGACCAGGGCAACCTGGGCCACCGTCCGCGCGCCAAGGGCGGCTACTTCCCGGTCGCTCCGGTCGACTCGGCTGTCGACATCCGCGCCGAGATGGTCACCACCATGCTCGAAATGGGCCTGCCCTGCGACAAGCACCACCACGAAGTGGCGGCTGCCCAGCACGAACTCGGCCTGACCTTCGGCACGCTGGTCACCACCGCCGACCGCATGCAGATCTACAAGTACGTCGTGCACATGGTCGCGCAGGCTTACGGCAAGACCGCCACGTTCATGCCGAAGCCGATCATGAAGGACAACGGATCGGGCATGCACACCCACATCTCGATCTGGGACAAGGGCAGCCCGCTGTTCGCCGGTAACGGCTATGCCGGTCTCTCCGACATGTGCCTGTACTTCATCGGCGGCGTCATCAAGCACGCCAAGGCCCTCAACGCCTTCACCAACCCGACCACCAACAGCTACAAGCGTCTGGTGCCGGGCTATGAAGCCCCCGTGCTGCTCGCCTACTCGGCGCGCAACCGTTCGGCTTCGTGCCGCATCCCCTACGGTGCGGGCGACAAGGCAAAGCGCGTGGAATTCCGCTTCCCCGACGCGATGGCCAACCCGTACCTGTGCTACGCCTCGCTGCTGATGGCTGGCCTGGACGGCATCAAGAACAAGATCCACCCTGGCGACGCCATGGACAAGAACCTCTACGATCTGCCGCCGGCCGAACTCGCCGAAGTGCCGACCGTTTGCGGTTCGCTCCGTGAAGCGCTCGACTCGCTGGCTGCCGACCACGACTTCCTTCTCGAAGGCGGCGTGTTCACCAAGGACCAGATCGAAGCCTACCTCGAACTCAAGTGGCCGGAAGTGCTGCGCTGGGAAACCACGCCGTCGGCCGTCGAATTCGACATGTACTACAGCGCTTAACCCGCGCTGCCTCTCGCAAGAGAGCGAACCTCGGTTCACCGAGTGGGGCCTCCGGACTTGTCCGGGGGCCCTTTTTCTTTACCCTCCCCACCCGGCCGCCCTCCCGCCCCTGTTTGCCCGACCATCAGGCCGTTGCGACCATTGGCGACATGACGGGGGGAACAGCGGCCGGTATGCAACCGTTGCCTTTTCCCGAAGGAGACCCTGCATGGCCCGCACGCGCAGCACATTGACCAAGGCAACCGCCTCCCTTGCCCTGCTGGCGCTTTCGGCTTCCGTCAGCGCGCAGCAACCCGGCCACGATCAGGGGCCGCCGCAAGGTGGCGACCGGCCCGGACAACCTTCCGCCCCCCGCGATACCGGTCGGCCCAATCCGTCCGGCGATCGCCCGCAAGTCCATCCCGAAGCGGGGCAAACCCGGCCCGATGCGCCGGAACGCAATGCGCAGCGTGCGAATGCCCCCCGCGATCAGGGACCGCGTGAGCAGGGGTCTCACCAGCAGGGTCCTCATGAACAGAACCCCCGCGATCCGGGGCCCAATAATTCAAGACCGCGCGATCCTGGCCGCGACACCGGTCGCGATCCCCGCCCGGATGGCGACCGTCCCGCGCCGAAAGACGCAGGCCCCGACAGAGGCCCAGGCCAACCCCCGCAGCAGGAAGCATCCCGTCGCCGCGAACAGGAGCAACAATGGCAGCAGCAACGCGGCCAACAGCAGCGCCCGATCCGCGACGATGTGCGCGACATCGCGCATCGTGATGCGCAGGGCCGGTCGTTCGAGGTGCCCACCAACGACCGGGTGAATATCGTCACCGCCTCCGGCCATTCCTACTGGGCCGCGCAGCCCCCGCGCCAAAGCTTCGGCGGCTGCCCACCCGGCATCGCCAAGCGCTATGCGAACTGTGCTCCGCCGGCCCTGAGCGAGCCTGCGCCCAACCGCTGGAAACTGCCGGGCTGGTACGGGGACTACACCCGCGACGCCGGATACCGCTACACGGAAGGCTATCTGCTCCGCCTTGGCCCGGACAGCGCGGTCGCCAGCTATATCCCCCTGCTCGGCGGTGCACTGGCGGTGGGTCGGGTGTGGCCGGCGACCTATGGCGCCGCACCGCTGCCCGATTACTATTCGCGCTATTACGACCTCGGCCCGGCCAGCGGCTATCGCTATTACGACGATGTGATCTACCGCGTCGATCCCGACGACGCCGCCATCACCGCCGTGGCCGCGCTGTTGACCGGGAACGCGATCGAGGTCGGCGGCACGATGCCTGCCGGCTATGACGTCTACAACGTGCCCTACCGCTATCGAGACCAATATTTCGATGGGCCCAAGGCGTTATACCGCTATTCAGATGGCACGATCTACCAGATCGATCCCGCCACGCGCCTGGTGCAGGCGGCCATCGAACTGCTCGCCTGATCCGTACCGCCACCCGATCCACCCTCTGCCTCGCCAGCTACCACGGAAAACCGCCGCCATGCGCAAAGCCATCCTAGCCGCACCGCTGCTTGCCACCGCGCTGATCCTTGCCGCCTGCTCCGGCAAGTCCCCCTCGGCAGATGCCTCCAGCGAGATCGCCGCGGTTACGCCGGCCAGCGAGACCCTGCCCGAAATGCTGGACGATGCGGACGGGATGCAGACGATGGCCGAGGCGCTGAAGACCACCGGGATCGAAGGCGCCTTCAACGACCGGGGCAGCTACACTCTGCTGGCCCCGGAAGACGATGCGTTCGACGCGCTGGGAGACAAGGCCAAGGCACTCGTTACCGCCAACGATCACGCCGCCCTCGCCGCGCTGGTGCGCAACCACATGCTGACCGGCTACATGACGCCCGAGGACATTTCCTCCGCCATTGCCGCCAGCAAGACCGGCAAAGTGGCGATGCCCACGCTGGGCGGCGGTTCGGTGACGTTCACCAAGGCGGGCGACGCGATCACGGTTACCGCCGACGATGGCTCTCAGGCGACGCTGGAGGACAATCCCGTGGCCGGCGGCGCCAGCATCGCCATTCCGATCAGCGGCGTGCTGCGCAAGCTCTGACGCCTGCCGCCTGGCGCCGGCTGCGCACAAACCATTTTCCTACCGGCCCGCATCCGGCTTACTTGATCGGCCTTCCCGCCATTACGGAGAGGCCTGATGCTGGATCGCAAGCCGATTTTCGATGAAGTCCGCCACCTGATCGGACGCAGTTTCACCCCGCAGGACGTCACCCGTCTCGACAGCGCGATAGACCTTGCGCTCGGCATCGCGCCGGTTCCGGCACATACGCTGGGCGACGCCGGCAAGGCGCTGATCAAGACCTGGGAAGGTTGCGGCAGGAAGCGCCCCGATGGCCGCTTCGGCGCCTATCCCGATCCGGGCAGCCGCGACGGGCTCCCCTGGACGATCGGCTGGGGATCGACCGGCGCGGACATCGGGCCGGGCACGGTCTGGACGCAGGCGGAATGCGATGCCCGTTTCGATCGCGACGTGCAGCGCTATGTCGATGCGGTCGCAAGGTTCCTGGGCTCGGCCGCGACCACGCCCAACCAGTTCGATGCGCTGGTCTCGTTCCACTACAACACCGGGGCCATCGCCAGTTCCACGCTGGGCAAGCTGCACCTGCAGGGCCGGTTTGCCGAGGCGCAGCAGGAATTCGGCAAATGGATCCGCAACGACGGCAAAGTGCTGGAAGGCCTGAAGAAACGCCGCGCGGAGGAAGCGCGGCTCTACGCGGCGCCCTGACCTGTCACACTCAGCCGGGTGGCGGAATGACGACGCCGGTATCCACCTTCACCCGGTCGAGCGCGATCAGCGAGCCGTAGCTGGCGATGCAGTCGTTCTCTGCAAACAGTTCGCGGGTCAGCGCTTCGTAGGCGCGCATGTCGCTGGTGACGATGACCAGCACGAAACTGACGCCGCCGGTGACATAGTAACACTGTTGCACTTCCGGCCGCGCCCGGAACAGCGCCTTGGCGGCATCGACCGTGGGCGCGCGTTCGTCGCGCAGATTGACCTGCACGATCGAGGTGATGTCCTGCCCCAATGCCGCGGGATCGACCAGCGCGACGTTGCGGGTGATCACCCCCGCCGCCTCCATCGCCGCGATGCGCCGCTGCACCGCCGCCGCCGAAAGGTTCACTGCCTCGGCAATGCGGCGCTGCGGTGTGCGCGCGTCCTGCTGGACGATGCGCAGGATCGCGCGATCGAACGAATCGAGTCGGGGAGAGGTGCGGGGCGAAGATTTGCTGCTGGATCGGGTCATGCTGAGAGCTTTTGTTGCGTTCAGGGGGCAAATCAAGAGCGCATGCCTCATTCACATGATGATATGTCCCGCCTGACTGGCACGATGGAGCGCGAAGATGGAATTGGCGGGAAGCATGACGGCGGGCACCGCGGGCACGCGGACGACGCTGCTGGGTGTGCTTTGCGGGGCCGGGGCGGGCGCGCTCTGGGGCCTCGTCTTCCTTGCCCCGGAACTGGTGCGCGCCTTCGGTCCGCTGGAACTGACGATCGGGCGCTATGTCAGCTATGGCCTCATTTCCGCGCTGCTGCTGGCGCCGCGCTGGAAATCCATCACCGCCCATCTGCCGCGAGACGCGTGGATCGCGCTCTGCTGGCTCGCGCTAACGGGCAACACGCTCTACTTCGTGCTGCTGGTAAACGCCGTGCATATCGGCGGGATCGCCATGACCTCGATCATCGTCGGCTTCCTGCCGGTGACCGTCACCCTCGTCGGCAGCCGCGACCATGGCGCCGTGCCACTGATCAGGCTGGCGCCGTCGCTGCTGCTCTGCGCGGCGGGCGTGCTGTGCATCGGCTGGCAGGCGATTGCCGCGCCCGGCACGGCACCGATGGCCTCCCGCCTTGTCGGCCTGGCCTGCGCGGTGGGCGCGCTTGCTTCCTGGAGCGCCTTTGCCGTGGGCAATAGCCGTTGGCTCGCCCGGCTCGATGCGGTTTCATCTCACGACTGGAACCTGCTGCTGGGGGTCGTGACCGGCCTGCAAGGTGCGGCGCTGATCCCGCTGGCGATCTGGCAGGCCGACGCGGTGCGCACGACCAGCCAGTGGACCGGCTTCCTGACCGTCTCGGTCGGCATCGCCCTGCTGGCCTCGATCGCCGGCAATGCGCTGTGGAACCGGGCCAGCCGCCTGCTGCCGCTGACGCTGGTGGGCCAGATGATCCTGTTCGAAACGCTGTTCGCGCTGGCCTATGCGCTGATCTGGGAACACCGCCTGCCCACCGTGTTCGAGATCGCCGCCTTCGGGCTGCTGGTGGCGGCGGTGCTGACCTGCCTGGCCGCGCATCGCAAGCCGACGGACAAGGATCTGGCGGCGCTCAACGAAGGCGCCGCGCACTAGAAACGCGCGGCCTTGAGAACCCTCCAAGGCAGTTTATTCCGCCGGCGGCTCCCACAGCTCAACGGGATTACCCTCTGGATCATGGATGCGGGCGAACCTGCCCGTCTCGGGCGTGTCCCAATCGGGATTGGTGATCACCTCGATCCCTGCATCGCGCAGGCGGGCGAGCAAGGCATCCAGCCCGGTCACTCGGAAATTGATCATCCACTGCCGGTCGGCCGGAAAATAGTCCGTGTCCTGCGAAAACGGCATGAACACCGTGGGCCCGGCCTGCTGCATCCACTGATAGGGATCGTCCGCCGCAATGCCGAGGTGGGTGCGATACCAGGCCTGCAGAGCCTCCGGTTCTCGCGCCCGGAAGAAGACACCGCCGATACCCACCGCAGACATGCCGTTCTCCCGAATAGTATGCCGGAGGCTTCCTCAGCCGGTGATCGAGGGGACGCCGTCCTTGCGGCCCTTGCCGCCAAGGTCGTCGGGCCCGCGCGGATTGGCCACGGCAGAGGCGATCAGGCGCTCCTGCTCTTCGCTGCTGAAGCGTTCCCAGCCGGCGCGGCCCAGCTTTTCCATCGGCCGGAAGCGCACCTTGTACTGCATCCGCGGCGATCCTTCGACCCAGTAGCCGAGGTAGACATAGGACAGGTCCATCTCACGCGCGCGGCTGATGTGATCCAGAATGATGTAGGTGCCCAGCCCCTGCCGCTCATGATGCGGATCATAGAAGCTGTAGATCATCGAAAGACCGTCGCACTGGCGGTCGGTCAGGCAGGCGCCGACGAGGCGGCCCGGCGTCACGCCGTCCGCCGAAGGCTCCCGATATTCGACGACGTAGCTGGTTACCGGGGTGTGCTCCACCATGTCGGCAAAATCCACCTCGTCCATCGAGGTCATGCCGCCTTCGGGATGGCGCACGGCCAGATAGCGCTGCAGCAGTTCGAACTGCTCGCTGGTCGACCACGGACGGCAGACGGTGGCGACGAGATCGCTGTTGCGCTTGATCAGCCGCTTCTGGGTGCCCGATGGAACGAATTCGTCCGCCACCACGCGCACCGAGATACAGGCGCTGCAATCAAGGCAGGAGGGGCGATAGGCCACCGTCTGGCTGCGGCGAAAGCCGATGCGGCCCAGCGCATCGTTCAGCGAATCGGCGTGGGGGCCCTTCAGCTCGGTAAAGACCTTCCGCTCGCTGCGGCCCGGCAGATAGGGGCACGGCGCCGGGCTGGTCACGAAAAACCGGGGAAAGCGAACGGGTGCCGTCACGGGCGCAATCTATCCTCTGGCTGGCGGAGAGGCGGCGCTTTATTAAGCGACCTATCCGTGTCTGCCCTGAATATGCATACGGCTTGGCAACGTTGAAAGCGTTTTAACCACAAATCTGGACCTGTCGGCAACGGAATCGGACGAAGGGGCCCGAGTTAACCCTTTATTGTCCCGGAACGGGCCGAGTCCGCGGCCGATGATTTTTTTGAAAGCGGTAGATCGTCGGTCGTAAAAATGCCTTTCGGCATTTTCCTGCGGCACCGGCCCACTCCTTCACCCTACCACCCGATGGTAGTATCTTGCGGGTGGTAGGGTGAGGGAGTGGGCCGGTGCCGCAAAATCCGCCTGCGGCGGATTTCAAACGACTCTTAGAGCATTTTCTAATCAGGTGGAATCACCTGATGACTCGGAAAATGCGCCAAACCAAAAGCTTAGAGCAGTCGATCCGACCCAGTCGGGTCGAAAACTGCTCTAATCGGTTTCCACCTGACGCACTTCGTACCCTTCACGGCGCAGCGCGGAGACAAGTGCGTCCAGCTGTTCCTTGTCGCGCGCCTCGCACTCGATCTCGGTGACGAGGCCCTTGGCCGGCAAGTGCGTAAAGATACGCTGATGGAACACCTCGATGATGTTCACATTGTGCTCCTGGAACACCTTGGCCACCTTGAACAGCGCGCCGGCGCGGTCCTGCAGGCCGATCTTCAGGCGCGCGAGGCGGCCGGAGCGAGCAAGATCGCGCAGCAGCACATTCGCCAGCAGGCGCGTGTCGATATTACCGCCGGACAGCACGATGCCCACCTTGCGGCCGGCGAAGAGTTCGCGATTGGCCATGACGGCGGCCAGCCCGGTCGCGCCCGCGCCCTCGACCAGCGTCTTCTCGATCTGGAGAAGCAGCGCCAGTGCGCTTTCGATGCCCGATTCGCTGACCAGCAGGAACTCGTCGAGCAACCCGCGCAGCACGGTGGAGGTCATCTGCCCCGGCGCGAAGACGGCAATGCCCTCGGCCAGCGTATCGCCGCCGATCGGCAGGCTGGTGCCCTTCAGCAGGTTGTACATCGAAGGATAGAGCTGCGCCTCCACGCCAACCAGACGGATGTCCGGATTGATCGCGCGCGCCGCGGTGCCCATGCCGGTGGCAAGGCCGCCGCCGCCGATCGGCAGCACCAGGGTATCGAGATCCGGCACGTCCTCCAGCATTTCCAGCGCGACCGTGCCCTGCCCGGCCGCGACGTGCGGATCGTCGAACGGGTGGATGAAGGTCAGGCCCAGTTCGCCTTCCAGCTTGCGCGCGTGGGCATAAGCCTCATCGAAGCTTTCGCCTTCCAGCACGACTTTGCCGCCCACGCTTTCGGTCTGCATCACCTTCACGGTCGGCGTGGTGCGCGGCATGACGATGGTCACCGGCACGCCAAGGCGGGTGCCGTGGTACGACAGGCCCTGCGCATGGTTGCCCGCCGAAGCGGCGATCACGCCGCGCGACTTGCGTTCTTCATCCAGCAGCAAAAGGGCATTAAGCGCGCCGCGTTCCTTGTAGGCGGCGGTGAATTGAAGGTTTTCGAACTTGAGCCAGATGTCGGCGCCGGTGATCGCGCTCAGCGTGGTAGACCGGAGCGTGGGCGTGCGGACCACCTTGCCAATAATCCGCCCCGCCGCCGCGCGAACGTCTTCGGCAGTCAGGAGCGCGCGTTCGGGCTCCTCGGCGATCTTGAGTATTGGCTGTTCCATAGAGGGCCGCGCCTAACGGAATGCGGTGCAATTGGGAAGGCTCGTGTCATGAAAAAGCGCAAGAAGCCGCGTCATGGCAATTTTATTGCAGGAACATGGTTGCAAACGTTGCATCTTATCCTGCCTCAGGCGACTGAAAGCGCGGCGTAATGCGCGGGATAAGCGCTCCGGCGTGGTTTGCTTTCGTGCAAAACGCGCTAGAAAGAACACCATGAGCGAGCGACGCAAGGTTACCTTCATCGGCCTCGGCGTAATGGGCGGCGCAATCGCGCGGCACATTGCGCTCGCGGGCCACGAACTCACCATCTACAACCGCTCGCCAGAGCGGGCGCGGAAATGGGCGGACGACAACCCCGGTCTGGCCCACCGCATCGCCGCGAACCCGGCGCATGCGGCGCAGGATGCCGAAGTGGTGATCACTTGCGTCGGCAATGACGACGACCTTTCCGAAGTCGTGCTGGGCCCCAACGGCGTGTTCCGCATGCTGAAGAAGGGCGCGACGTTCATCGATCACACCACCGTCTCCGCCCGCATCGCCCGGCAGATTTCGGTAGAGGCGCGGGACTTGCGCATCCACTGCGTGGACGCACCGATGACCGGATCGCAGATCGGCGCCGAACAGGGCACGCTCACGCTGATGTGCGGCGGCCGGGACGAAGCGATAGAGGCCGCGCGCCCGGTGATGGAGGCGTACTCCGCCCGCATCGTCCACGTCGGCAAGGCCGGCTCCGGCCAGATCGCCAAGATGGCCAACCAGATCTGCATCGCCGGCAATGTCGCCGCGCTGGCAGAAGCGGTGCGCTTCGCGCAGGCTTCCCACCTCGACATGGACAAGGTCTACGAGGCGATCTCCGGCGGCGCCGCGCAATCATGGCAGATGGACAACCGCTGGCACTCGATGAACGCGGACGATTTCGATTTCGGCTTTGCGATCGACTGGATGCGCAAGGACCTTGGCCTCAGCCTCGACGAAGGGCGCGGGCTTGGCGTCTCGCTGCCGGTGGCGGCGCTGATCGACCAGTTCTTCGCCGACATCCAGGCACAGGGCGGTGGCCGCCTGGACACCAGCGCGATCATCAAGCGCCTGCCGAAAAAGGGTAATCCGTGAATTTCAGCAAAGGCGCAGGTGTTGCCCTGCTGCTCGCATCGACCGTGCTCGCCCAGCCGGCACTGGCCGATGTTCTGATCGACAACGTCAACGGCGTCACCGGAGACGGCAAGGGCGGCGTGGAGCACTTCGAAGGCTTCCTGATCGACGATCAGGGCCGCATCGTGCAAGTCTTTCACCACGGTGAGAAACGGCCGAAGAAGGTCGCCTATCAGGTGGACGGCAAGGGCCGCAACGTGGTGCCCGGCATGATCGATGCGCATGGCCACGTCATGGCGACGGGCTTTGCCAAAATGACGCTCGACCTCTCGATGGCGAAGACGCTGGACGAGGCTCTGTCCCGCATCACCGCTTGGTCGGCCGCGCATCCGGACCTGCCATGGATCCTGGGCACCGGTTGGAACCAGATGCAGTGGGGGCTGGACCGTATGCCCACCGCCGCCGAACTGGACCGCGCGACAGGCGGCAAGCCCGCGTGGCTCAGCCGCGTGGACGGCCATGCCGGCTGGGCCAACTCCGCCGCCATCGCCGCCGCCGGGGTGACCGCCGTGACGGCCGACCCCAAGGGCGGCGAGATCGTGCGTAGCACCGGCTCCAAGGCGCCTGCAGGCGTCTTCGTGGACGGTGCGATGGCGCTGATCGAGGCGAAAGTACCCAAGCCCCGGCCTGAGGACCGCGACACTGCTTTCGGTGAAGCGCAACTCGCGCTGCTGGCGCAAGGCGTCACCGCGATTGCCGACATGGGCACCTCGATCGAGGACTGGCAGGCCTTCCGCCGCGCCGCCGACCTTGGCAACATGCGCATCCGCGTGGTCTCCTACGCCGACAGCATCGACAACATGGTGCTGATCGGCGGCCCGCACCCGACGCCGTGGCTCTATGCGGACCGGCTGAAGATGAACGGGCTGAAGCTCTTTCTAGACGGCGCGCTGGGTTCGCGCGGGGCGTGGCTGAAGGCACCTTACGCCGATGCGCCGGGCACCAAGGGCCTGCCGCGCATGGACCAGACGCAGCTTGGCAACCTGATGAGCCGCGCCGCGATCGACAACTTCCAGATCGCCGTCCACGCCATCGGTGACGAGGCAAACGCCACCGTACTCGATTCGATCGCCGAGCTTTCCGCCACCTACAAGGGCGATCGGCGCTGGCGCATCGAACACGCACAGATCGTCGATCCCGCCGATATCCCGCGCTTCGGCCAGTTCGGCACGATCGCCTCCATGCAGCCGCAGCACGAAGCGTCCGACCGGACGATGGCGGAAGCCCGGCTCGGGCCGCAGCGGCTCGCCGGGGCTTATGCGTGGAAATCGATCGCCGCCACGGGGGCGAAGCTGGCCTTCGGATCGGACACGCCGGTGGAGCCTTCCGAGCCCTTCGTCGGCATGGCGGTCGCGATTTCGCGGCAGGGCGCTGACGGTCAGCCGTTCAATGGCTGGCAGCCGCAGGAGATCATCTCGCGCGAAGCGGCGCTAAACGCCTATACGACCGGCGCTGCCTACGCGATGTTCGCCGAGGACCGCCTTGGCCGCATCGCCAAGGGCTACCGCGCGGACTTCCTGTTCGTCGATGTGGACCCGATGCTGGCCACGCCGCAGCAGTTGCGCGCGACCAAGGTGATGGAAACCTGGATCGGCGGGCAGATGGCTTGGTCCGCCGCGAAGGATCGGGTGATTCCGGAGAAGAAGGTCGATACCGAGGCGGGGCGTTAAGGCAGAAGTCTTACACCCCGGTCTCGCGGTGCGTCGCCTACGTTTGCGACCTTATCCGGCACCAGCCTCAGACCAAACTTTGCGCCTAAACTTTGCTCAATCCGTCATCCCCGCGAAGGCGGGGATCCCGCTTGTTCTTGCGGCGGGGAGAAGGAAGCGGGGGCCCCGCCTTCGCGGGGGCGACGAGGGACTAGGCGAGGGAGTTGAAGGGGCTAGCAAAGCCTAAGCGCCTTCCCCCTTTGCCACCGCCGCTTACTCGGCGACGGCACCGCTTTCGGCCGGCGCTTCCGCCTCGGCCTTGGCCTGCTCGCGCGCGGCGGAGCGTTCGGTGAACCACATCAGCACCAGCGTACCCTCGTAGAGCGCCAGCAGCGGCACCGCGAGCAGCAACTGCGAAACCACATCCGGCGGGGTCGCCACGGCGGCGATGATAAAGATGCCGACGATGGCATAGCGGCGCGCGCCCACGCACTGCTTGCGGGTGATGATCCCCGCGCGGTTGAGCAGCATCAGCAGGACCGGCAGCAGGAAACTGATGCCGAAGGCCAGAATGAACTGCATGACGAGCGCAAGGTAATCGCCCGTGCCTGGCAGCGCTTCCAGCTTCAGACCGCCCTTCTCGCCCTCGAACTGGAGGAAGAAGTGGAATGCCGTGGGCATCACCACGTAATAGGCCAGCGCCGCGCCCATCGTGAACAGGATCGGCGTTGCGATCAGGAACGGCAGGAACGCCTTCTTTTCCTTGGCGTAGAGGCCAGGTGCCACGAAGGCCCAGATCTGGTTGGCGATCACCGGGAACGAGACGAAGAACGCCGCGAACAGCGCGATCTTCACTTCCACGAAGAAGGCTTCGTAAAGCTTGGTGTAGATCAGCTTGCCCTGCCCCGGCGGGAACGCCTCGGTCAGCGGCCGCACCAGGAAGGCGAAGATGTCGCCCGAGAAGTAGAAACACACGCCGAACGCCACCGCAAACGCCAGGAAGGCGCGCAGCAGGCGGGCGCGCAACTCGATCAGGTGATCGAGCAGCGGCGCCTGGGTGTCGTCGATATCGGAGATGCGGAAAGGCTGCATGCGGGCGGCTTTACAACAGAGTGCCGGGAAACGGTGGGCCAAAAATCATGGCGGTGGCGGCGGCAGGTGGAATTCCGCCTGCTGGGCGCTCTTCTGCTCGGCCGCCGGTTCCGCGCCTTCGGCCGCAACTTCTGCCACGGCGGGCGGTTTGTCCTCCGACAGGATGTCGGCAGGCGTCACCCGCGCGGGCGGCGGCAGCATTTCCTCGGCACTGGGCAGAACGGGATTGGCCTTCATGATGGCCTCGTTCTGCTCACGCCACTTGCGCTCCATATCCTCCAGCTCGGCCTCGCGCACCATGGCGTCGATGCCGGCGCGGAAATGACCGGAAATCTTGCGCATCTTGCCGATCCACCGGCCGGCCGTGCGCATCGCCAAGGGCATATCCTTGGGGCCGATGACCACGACCGCCACGATGACGATCATCAGAAGTTCGGATGCACCGACGTCGAACATGGCGGCGCCCTACCCTTCGCGCGCTCAGACCTGTTCGGACTTGTTCTCGGTGGGCGCCGGCGTGACCGGCGCATCCTGAGTTGCCGTGATCTGCGGGGCGGGAGCAGCCGGGGTCGATGCCTTCTTGGCCTCGTCCTCGTTCATACCTTCCTTGAAGCTCTTGATGCCCTTGCCGAAGTCACCCATGATTTCGGACACGCGGCCGCGACCGAACAGCACGAGCACGATGACCAGCACGATCATCCAGTGCCAGATCGAGAAGCTACCCATAACCTCAACTCCAAAAACCCTGGCCTGATCGGCGCCAATAGCCGTTGGCCGATTCAGACCCTATCCATCCCATCTAGGGACTTTCATCCCAAGTTGCCAGCCTGTCATCGTCCTGACCCGCGCCAGTCGTCTATTCGTCGCAGTCCGCCGCGTCGTCATCTTCCGGCGGCTCGTCCGAACTGTCGACCGGCTGGGGCCGCAGCGCGGATTCGATCATCTCGTCATCCACCGGATCAAGCAATCCCGCCGCGCGCAATTCATCTATCCCCGGCAGTTCCTTCAAGGAGGCGAGCCCGAAATGGGAGAGGAATTCGGGCGTGGTGGCATAGATCACCGGACGGCCCGGCACTTCGCGGCGCCCGGCGACGCGCACCCAGCCCGCCTCCATCAGCACGTCCAGCGTGCCCTTGGCGGTCTGCACCCCGCGAATCGCCTCGATCTCGTTGCGGCTGACCGGCTCGTGATAGGCAACGATGGCCAGTACTTCGGTCGCGGCACGGGTAAGCCGGCGCGCCTCCTCCTTCTCACGCCGCAACAGGTGCGCGAGATCGGGCGCGGTTTCGAAGTGCCAGCGCTTGCCGCGCTCCACCAGCCGGATGCCGCGCCCTTCGTAATGCGCCTTGAGTTCGGCCAGCGCGGCGCGGACGTCCGCCTTGCCGAGGTGATTGGAAATCTGATCGACGGTCAGCGGTTCTTCCGCCGCGAACAGCGTCGCCTCCACCGCGCGGACGAGATCGTCTGGCCCCTGCGCATCCTGCAGAGTCATGGGCGCATCGCCTTCAACCGCAGCGGGCCGAAAGTCTCTTCTTGCGCGATCTCCGCCTTGCCGGTGCGCGCCAGTTCGAGCGCGGCCACGAAGCTGGAGGCCAGCGCCGAGCGGCGCAGTTGCGGATTGGCCCAGGCCTCCTGCGCGGGCGGCAGAAAGTCCCGCAAGTCCATCCAGTCCAGCGAGACGCCCAGCATCGAGGAGACGCGGGCGATGGCGCTGTCCAGCGTCATCACCATGCGTTCGCGCACCATGTGCACCACGGGCTGGCTGCGCACTTTCACGTCGCCATAGGCACGCACGAGGTCGTACCACGAACATTGCCAGAGCGCCTTGCGCTCCACCCGCAGCCCTTCGGGTGCGCCGCGCAGGAACACGTCGCGGCCAAGGCGGTCGCGCGCCATCAGTCGCGCCGCCGCCTCCCGCATCGCGCCCAGACGTTGCAGACGCAGTTGCAGGCGCAGTGCCAGTTCCTCGGGGCTGGGATCGGGCTGCTCTTCCTTCGGCAGCAGTAGCGCGGACTTGAGATAGGCCAGCCAGGCCGCCATCACCAGATAGTCCGCCGCAAGTTCCAGCCGGAGCGCCTCCGCCTCCTCGACATACGTCAGATAGGCGTCGACCAGTTCGAGGATGGAGATGCGGCGCAAGTCGATCTTCTGCCGGCGCGCAAGGTCCAGCAGCAGGTCGAGCGGGCCTTCCCAGCCGTCGATCTCCAGATGCAGCGTTTCCTTGCGGGCCTCGGCGCGGTCCTCGCCGTCCCACGCGTCACCCTCATCGGCCGGAATGTCTGCCGGAAGATCGGCAGGCAGGTCCATCGGTTCAGGCCGCCAGCGCCAGCAGCGCGTCGCGCCGGGCGACGAGTTCGCCATGCGTGCCAGTGCCTGCCACGCCATCGACGGAAGCCAGCGCCCGCTCCAGCCGCGCCGCCGCCTCACCGCTCAGCGTGGGCAGCAGATTGGCGATGCCGACCATGTCGTCCATCTTCGCCCAGCAGTTCAGCGCGATGTCGCAGCCCGCCGCGATGGCCTGCGCGGCAAGGTCCGGCACACTGCCCGAAAGCGCCTGCATATCGAGGTCGTCGCTGAGCAACAGCCCGGTAAAGCCGATGCGCTGGCGGATCACGTCTTCGATCACGAAAGGAGAGAGCGTGCCGGGATTCTCGGCATCCCATGCGGTGTAGCGCACATGCGCAGTCATGCCGATGGGGGTGTCGTTCAGCGTGCGGAACGGCTCGATATCGAGTTCCAGTTCCTCCTCGCTCACGGTGACGGTGGGCAGTTCCTTGTGGCTGTCCGCCATCGCGCGGCCGTGGCCGGGGATATGCTTGATGCAGCCGACCACGCCGGCGCGGGCAAGGCCCTGCAAGGTCGCGCGGCCGAGCGCCGCGACGCGCATCGGTTCGAAGCCGAAGGCGCGATCGCCGATCACATCGTGCGCGCCCTTCTGGCGCACATCGAGCGTCGGGTGGCAATCGACGGTGATGCCCACTTCGGCCAGGTCCTGCCCCAGCGCCTCCGCATTGTCGCGCGCAGCCTCGATGGCGCTGGCAGGGGCGAGATCATAGAGCCGGTCGAACGCCTCGCCCGGCGGGTAGGCCTGCCAGACCGGCGGCTTCATCCGCGCGACGCGGCCGCCTTCCTGATCGATGCTGATCAGCAGCCGGTCGCGCCCGTGAATCGCGCGCAGATCGTCGGTCAGCGCGCGGATCTGGTCGCGGCTTTCGACATTGCGGCCGAACAGGATGTAGCCGGCGGGATCGGCCTCTTTGAAGAAGGCGCGCTCGTCGTCGCTGAGGGTCAGCCCGGAAAGGCCGAAGATCGCGGGTGTCATGCCGGTTTGCTCGCAAAGTTCGGGCCCGACCGCAAGGAAAGGCCGATCGGAAATGTGGAAAGGGCGGCCTCTGGAGCCGCCCTTTCCGGTATCGTCACTGCTTGACCTGGCACCCAAGCCCGGCCGATTTCATGCCGGAGCAGAGCGCCCTCGCCGCCGCGAGATCGCCGGGAACGGCCTGAAGGCGGAAAACCTTGCCGATATCGGCCTGGCCCTCAACCACGCGGTGGCTGACGCCCGAAAGCGCCGGATACTGCACCTTCAGCGTGGCCCAGCCGGCCTCGGCCGCGGCCTTGTTGGCATAAGCGCCGACCTGCACGCCCACCCCGGAAACGACCGGCTCCGGCTTCGCGGCCGGAGTGGCGGTCGCCGCGGGCTTGGCGCTGGCCTTATCGGCAGGCTTGTCCGCAACGGCGGGGGCCTTCGCATTCGAATCGAAGCCCGGAGCCGGCGCGTCGGGCTGGCCCTGGCCGATCTGCGGCGTGCGGCTCTGCCCTTCGGCAACGGCAAAGCTGGTGTCTCCGGTGCCGGCAACGACATCGCCGCCCGGATTCTCGGGACGGACCTTGTACGGTTCCTTCGGCGCTTCGATCACGCCGCCGCTGGCGACCAGCGGCTCGTCGCCCTTGTGCCGCGTGGCCCAGAATACGCCGCCGACGATGGCGCCGATGGCGACAAGCGCCAGCACCACCAGCAGCGCCGTCTGGCTGGTGCCGCCGCCCCGCTGCGGTTCGAACTCCTCGTCCTCGCCTTCCAGCCAGGGCAGGCGCACATCCTCGTCGCCCAGGTTGAGCTGCGCCGGCCGCTCATAGCTCTGCGCGGCGGAACGGGACGCATCGCGTTCACCTTCACCGAAGGCGCCCTCACCGGCATTACCGCGCGGTTCGTCCCGATCGTCACCCCAACCCATCATCGATTACATTTCCTCCACGGCTTCGACGCCAAGCAGCGCCAGGCCGTTGCGCACAATCTGCCCGATCTGCGCGGCCAGGAAAAGCCGCGCGGAAGTCAGGTTACCATCTTCGGCGTTAATAAAGCGCTTTTCCACGCGGTCATTGCCCAGGTTCCAGTAACCATGGAACGCGGCGGCCATGTCGCCCAGGAAGAAGGCGATGCGGTGCGGCTCACGCGCGGCCGCAGCAGCTTCGACGATGCGCGGGAACTGCGCGGCCAGCTTGACCAGCTCCAGCTCTTCCTCGCCCAGCGCTTCGAGATGATCCGAAGCGGGTGCGAAACCTTCGCCGGCGCCCTTGCGCAGCGTCGAGTGGACGCGGGCATTGGCGTACTGCACGTAGAACACCGGGTTGTCCTTCGATGCTTCCACCACCTTGGCGAAGTCGAAGTCCATCTGCGCTTCCGGCTTGCGGGTCAGCATGGTGAAGCGCACCACGTCCTTGCCCACTTCGGTGACGACTTCGGCCAGCGTGACGAAGTTGCCCGAACGCTTGGACATCTTCACCGGCTCGCCATCGCGCAGCAGCTGGACCATCTGGACCAGCTTGATCTCGAACGGCGTCGGCTCTCCATCGGCGCCGGTCATGGCGGCGACGGCGGCCTTGATGCGCTTGACGGTGCCCGCGTGGTCCGCGCCCCAGATGTCGACGAGCGCGTCGGCGGTCTGGGCCTTCTGGAAGTGGTAGGCAAGGTCGGCGCCGAAGTAGGTCCAAGTGCCGTCCGACTTCTTGATCGGGCGGTCCTGATCGTCGCCGAACGCAGTCGACTTGAACAGCGGCAGTTCCACCGGCTCCCAGTCCTCGGGCGTCTTGCCCTTGGGGGCTTCGAGCACGCCGTCGTAGACGAGGCCCTTCGCGCGCAGCCACGCTTCGGCCTCGTCCGGCTTGCCCGAAGCCTGAAGTTCGGCTTCCGAAGAGAACAGGTCGTGGTGGATGCCCAGCAGGCCAAGGTCCTGCTTGATCATCACCAACATCGCGGCGACGGCCTTTTCACGGAACAGCGTCAGCCATTCCGATTCGGGCGCCTTGGCGTACTTGTCGCCGAATTCGGCAGCGAGCTGCTGGCCCACCGGCACCAGATAGTCGCCCGGGTACAGCCCCTCGGGGATCGCGCCGACGTCTTCCCCCAGCGCCTCACGGTAACGCACGTGGGCCGAACGGGCGAGCACCTGCACCTGAGCGCCGGCGTCGTTGACGTAGTATTCCTTGATGACCTTGTGCCCGGCATATTCGAGCAGCGTCGCCAGCGCATCGCCGACCACCGCGCCGCGGCAGTGGCCCATGTGCATCGGGCCGGTCGGGTTGGCCGAGACATATTCGATGTTCACGGTCATGCCGCCGCCGACGGTCGAGCGGCCATAGTCGCCGCCCAGCGCCGCGATGGCGCGCAGTTCGGCCAGCCATGCCGCGGCCGAGAGGCGCAGGTTGATAAAGCCGGGGCCGGCGATCTCTGCCGAAGTCACCGAATCGAGCTTCGACAGTTCCGCCACCAGCGCTTCTGCCAGATCGCGCGGCTTCAGGCCGGCGGGCTTGGACAGGACCATCGCCGCATTGGTCGACAGGTCGCCGTGCGAGGCATCGCGCGGCGGCTCGACCGTGATCGCGCTTCGCTTCAGCCCGCCGGGCAGCGTGCCGGCTGCTTCAAGCGCATCAAGCGCGGCGTTGAGGTGGCCTGCGAAGGCGGCGTAAAGGGTCTGGTTATCGCTCATGACGCGCGCGGATAGCCGAAGTGCGGCAAAAGGGAAACAGGCTGCAAGGTGACAGGCCGGTTGACACAGTTGACACGGTCCAGGGCAAAAACCGTCACCTTGCGGCGAAGTGTCACCTTATCGGCCCTCAAGTGTCACCTTGTAGATCGCGGCCAGGTGCTGCGCTTCATCCCAAACCTCGGCAAAACCCTCCCCCAGCCGCTCGCGCAGGCGATAGGCCGATTGCCGGCTCATCCCCACCTCCCGCGCCGCCGCCGCGACCGAGCGGCCATCACGCAAGGCGTAGAGAAAGGCGAGCGCCTTGGATCGGGTCCAGCGATACTGGAAATTGAGGCGACGGGTGCGGGGCTGGGTCATGGCGCGCAGGGTATCGCGGCGGGGCGGGTGTAGGAAAATGGTTGGGCGGAAAGGCGCGGAGAGGTGGTTTTCGAACCATTGGATCGGAAAATAAGCCGCGACCACGCAGCTTAACGGGTCATTCCATAGCCTATAACCACAATACGACCATCAATAGGGTAACCCATGTCGCTGTTCACCGAAGATTCCGAATTCCGAGATGAGCACTTTGACGACGAATTTCTGGAAGTTGATGATCGTGAAGAAGCCAATCCTTGGGCCCGTTTCTGGTCGAGGCTTCTTGACCTATCCATCGAGATCACGGGACTAACGCTATTTGTCGCCGTACTCCTCCCCGACCTTTACGATACCTTGGGTTCAAAAGGCACGGCGATCTCCTCCGGACTTGGTTTGGTCCTCTTTCCCGTCGCCATGATTATCGACGCGCTCATTCTGACGATCTTTGGAACAACGATTGGTCGCAGCATTGCCGGAATTCGGGTTGAATGGCCAAGCGGCCGGCGCCTCAACTTCCAGACTGCGCTGAACCGAAATATCCGCCTCTATATTGTGGGCCTCGCCCTGGGCATTCCGTTTATCTGCCTCATCACCTATTTCATGAATCACGAACGCCTAACACGGGGACTGCAGACGCCTTGGGACGAGGCTCTCGGCACGCGTGTTTACAATGTCCGCGGCAGCACCAATCGGACAGTGCTCGTCGCCCTGTCGTTCCTGTTCATTCGCCTTGTAAATTCATTCATTACACACGAACTGAATCCCCCCGGCGCCGTCCTGCGCACCCAGGTCATTCCCGTAGAAGACACTATTGCGAGATCCAATAATCCCGTTGCACCGCCCCTCTCGGTCCCCGTTCCGGCAGTGCCCCCACCTCCTGTGCCCCCACCTCCTGTGGTCGTTCCCGGCTCAGCTGGCGACGGCGCCGATCCGATCGCAGAACGGCTGAAAACGGCAGCAGCTCAAATCCCCTCGAAGATGGTGAACGGCACCACTCGATTCGACCGAGCGGAAGCCAATGGGCGCGAGATCACGAATTTCTACACCATCACTCGCCGAGAGGCATCCGATGAGACTTTCAGCAAACTCTGGGCTGAACAGATCCGCCCGCAGGCTTGCGCAAATCCCAATATGATCGCGCTCATGCGAGATTTGCGGGGGTCATACCGCTACGTCTATCACATGCCGGACGACAGCAAGCCATTGGTGTTTGAGATTCATTGGTCGGATTGCTGACTCGCGCCAGACAAGAGCCATAGGCAAGCTCAACGGGCGATTGCAGAGTTTTAACCCCCACGCGATCCTGAAAATCATCGCCATTCCCGGCGTTGCTCTGCCGCGCCCGTTGCGCGACGCGGCTAGCCTCGACCGTCGTCATAACAATTCCTTAGCCAATCCGCCCGTGTTGCCATAATCGGACAGCGAATGGGGGAATGGGGCACTTACATGCATCGGAAATTGTGGAAGCAGCTTGCGTCGATTCCGGCGCTGATCTCGGGCAGCCTGATTTCGCCGGGGTTGGCTCATGCCGCCTGGATCGAAGCATCGAGCGATCATTTCGTCATCTACGCGCAGGACAACGAAAGCGAAGTGAAGCGTTTCGCCAATCAGCTGGAAAGCTATCAGGCGGCCATGGCGCTGGCGCTCCGCTCCGACGAGCCGGTACCTAGCCCGTCCAATCGGGTCACGGTCTATGTCGTGCGCAACGAAACCGCGGTGCGCGCGCTCTATCGCGGCGTCGAGGAAGACAAGAAATCCAGCAACAACGTCGCGGGATTCTACTTTCCTTACGCGGGCGGATCGATGGCGGTCGTTTCCGATATCCAGACGAGCAATGGCCAGCTGGATTTTTCCATGATCGCGCTGCTGCACGAATATGCGCATCATTTCCTGATTTCAGCGAATTCGACGGCGCGGCCGCGCTGGTTCAACGAGGGGGCGGCCGAATTCTTTGCTTCCAGCCGCTTCGATCCGGACGGCAGCGTCTGGTTGGGCCGCCCCGCCCAGCACCGCGCGGGCGAACTGTACGGGGCAGCGGACGTCAGGGCGTCCGAACTGCTCGATCCGGCGGAGTATGAAAAGCACAAGAATTACGGTTTCGATGCGTTCTACGGCAAGAGCTGGCTGCTTTATCACTACCTCACCTTCGAACCGTCGCGCAAAGGCCAGCTTGATAAGTATCTTAACCTGCTGGACGCCGGCAAAGACCAGCGCGAAGCCGGGCTGGAAGCTTTCGGCGATTTCAAGGAACTGGAACGGGCGCTCGATCGCTATCTGGCAGCCAACAAAATGGCGACGCTGAAGTTCTCCCCCTCACTGTTGAAGATCGGCACGGTGAAGCTGCGCCGGCTTACCCCCGGCGAGGCTGCCGTCATGCCGGTAATTGTCCGCTCCAAACGAGGCATCACTTCACGTGAGGAGGCCGACACAGTGGTGGCATTGGCCCGCTCCGTCGCCGCCGAATATCCCCACGATGCCATGGTGCTTTCCGAATTGGCCGAAGCCGAATTCGACGCCAGGCACGACAAGGAAGCCGTCGCCGCAGCCGACGCAGCGCTCGCGATCGACCCTGCCAGAGTGAACGCCTATGTGCAGAAGGGCTATGCCCTGTTCCGCCTGGCACATGACGCGGATGACAAGCAGGCCGCCTATGCCAAGGCGGTTGCCCCGTTCGTGAAGCTCAATCATATCGAGAACGACAATCCGATCCCGCTGATCTACTTTTACCGCAGCTTTGTGGAACAGGGTAAGAAGCCCACCGATCTGGCGCTCTCCGGTCTGATCAGGGCGATGGAACTGGCGCCTTTCGACATGGGCCTGCGCATGAATCTGGGCCAGGCCTTTCTGGCCCGCGGGCAGATGCGCGACGCGCGGATCGTGCTGCTGCCGGTCGCCAACGACCCGCACGAGAGCGGCATGAGCAAGGCCGCCCGCGCCGTCGTCGCCCGGATAGATGCCGACCCGAACTGGAAGGGCGACGGGGCGGCCGCCGTCATGGCGGGCGCGGACTGACCCTGCTTATTCCGCGCGGGACAGCACTTCTCCCGCGCGGATTGTCATCGCCACTTTTGCGAAGGCTGCGGCGTCCACCGCCGGATCGCCGTCGAGCAGCACCATGTCGGCCGCGAAGCCGCGCGCGATGCGGCCGCGTTGGGCGGACTGGCCGAAGCGGCGGGCGGGGGTAACGGTCAGCGCCGCCAGCACGTGGCGCCAGTCCATCGCCTGCGCCATCAGCCGATATTCGGCGCTGGGGTCGAACACATCCATGAAGCCGGCGTCGGTGCCGAACAGCACATCGCCGCCGCCCTCGCTCAGCGCGCGGACCTGCTGGACCACGCCGGACACCGGCGTGGCCTCCGCCGGATAGACCTCGAACAGCATCATCGTCGGCACCAGCGCGACATGCTTCTTCACCAGCTTGCTGACTTGCGCGGCATCCCAGGGGCCGGCGAGCGGCGCGCTGTGGGCGAGCACGTCGACGCCGTTCTCCACCGCCGCATCCAGCCCCGCGCGATTGGTGGGATGGGCGAAGACCGGCAGATGATGGCGGTGCGCCTCCGCCGTCAGCGCACGGATCTGGTCGGCGGGCATGACCATGACTTCGTCTTCGCCCAGGATCGCGCCGGTGAACAGTTTCACGCCGTCCACGCCTTCCCGTGCCTGCCGGTCCAGCCGCGCGACGGCTTCGGGGGTCGAGCGGATTTCGGGGATGGCGATGTGCTCCGCCTCGTAGACCGGGCGGGCGTAGACCGGGGTGCCGTCCTTCGGGAAAAACGGATCGCCCACCGTCAGGATCTGGGGGCCGGCGATCTTGCCCTCCCCGATCATCCGCCGCAGCGTGGTGGCGCTGGCGGTGCTGGAGGCAAGGTCGAACACGGTGGTGAAGCCCCAGCGCGTGAACATGTCGCGCAGTTGCCCCTCCAGCTTGGCGGGATCGGCCGCCTCGGGGTGGAGCAGGTCATGCGTCATCAGATGGACATGGCTGTTCCAGAACCCGGCAACGAGCGTGCGTCCGGTAGCTGAAACCTGCCGCATCCCTTGCGGCACCGCCAGTTTCGCGCGCGGGCCAACGGCAGCGATGCGGCCATCGCGGACGATCACCACGCTGTCGTCCAGCGCTTTCGCCTGCGGATCGGCGTAGACCCGCGCGCCGACGATCGCGAAATCGTCCGCAACAGCCGGTTCGCCCAAACCTATCGCAGCCAGACACGCCGCGACCACTGCCAGCCTTTTCATGCACACCCCCTTCAGTCGCCGCACCGCGACCGGCGCGCAATGGAGCGCAATGCGCGGCCCGGCGCAAGGCCTGCGCCCTCCCCCTTCAAAACCGCCCGAAACGCGTGTATCGGGCCGGTCATGCGCTCCACCCAGATTCCCAAGACCTACCGCGTCAAGAGCTTCGGCTGCCAGATGAACGTCTATGATGGCGAGCGTATGGCCGAACTGCTGGCCGAGCAGGGCATCACCGCCGCGCCGGAAGGCGAAGAGGCCGATCTTGTCGTGCTCAACACCTGCCATATCCGCGAAAAGGCAGCGGAAAAGGTCTATTCCGACATCGGCCGGATCGTGAAGGATTGGCGCCGCGACGATGGCTCCGCGCCGCTGATCGCGGTCGCCGGCTGCGTCGCGCAGGCGGAAGGGGACGAGATCATGGCCCGCGCCCCGGCGGTGAAGATGGTGGTGGGCCCGCAGGCCTATCACCGCCTGCCGGACATGATCCGCGAGGCGACCGAGGGCAAGCGCGTCACCGATACCGACATGCCGGCGGAAACCAAGTTCGACGCGCTCCCCCGCCGTCGCCGCTCCGGTCCGGCGGCCTTCCTCACCGTGCAGGAAGGCTGCGACAAGTTCTGCACTTATTGCGTCGTGCCCTATACGCGCGGCGCCGAGGTTTCGCGCCCGCATGCCGACCTGATCGACGAGGCCAAGCGGCTGGTCGATGCCGGCGCGCGGGAGATCACGCTGCTCGGGCAGAATGTGAATGCCTGGTATGGAGAGGATGCCAAGGGCCGCAAGGTCGGCCTGGACGGGCTGATCCGCGAACTGGCCGAGATTCCCGATCTCGCCCGCATCCGCTACACCACCAGCCACCCCAACGACATGACCGAGGGGCTGATCGCCGCGCATGGCGAAGTGGCGAAGCTGATGCCGTTCCTCCATCTGCCGGTGCAGGCAGGGAGCGACCGCGTGCTGAAGGCGATGAACCGCAGCCACACGGCCGAAAGCTATCTGAAGATCCTGGACCGCGTACGCGCGGTGCGGCCGGATATCGCGCTTTCGGGCGACTTCATCGTCGGCTTCCCCGGTGAGACCGATGCCGAGTTCGAAGATACGCTCTCGCTGGTCGATACGGTCGGCTATGCCCAGTGCTTCAGCTTCAAGTACAGCCCCCGCGCCGGCACGCCCGCCGCGACGATGGCGGACCAGATCCCCGTCGCCGTAATGGACGAGCGTCTCCAGCGTCTTCAGGCCGCGCTGCTGCGCGACCAGTTTGCCTTCAACACGGCTTCGGTAGGCAAGACCTGCGAAGTGCTGGTGGAGCGCAAGGGCAAGCATCCGGGGCAATGGGTGGGCAAGTCGCCCTGGCTGCAATCGGTTCACTTCACGGGTGAGGTGGCGATCGGCGATCTGGTCACCGTGGAACTGAGCGAGGCCATCGCCAACTCGATCTCCGCGCGGTTGCTGAGCCCGGTCGCCGCGTGAGCGACCGGGAAGCGCTGGTTCTCGTTCCAGGACTGTCCTGCGACCGCCACGTCTGGCAGGCGCAAGTCGCCGGGCTGGCGGACATCGCGGACATCACCATTGGCGATACGCTGAAGGACGATTCGATTGCGCTGATGGCCAGCCGCGTGCTGGACGCCGCGCCGGAACGGTTCGCCATCGCCGGCTTCTCGATGGGTGGCTATGTCGCGATGGAAGTGTGGCGCCGCGCGCCGGAGCGGGTGATCCGCCTCGCCCTCGTCGATACCAATGCCCGCGCCGATACCGAGGAGCAGGCCGCGCTGCGCCGCGCCGCCATCGCCACCGCCCGTTCGCGCGGGTTCGAGCATGTGCTGCGCGGGTCGCTGCGCCAGCTGGTCGCGCCGGACTGTCCCGAGCCGCTGTTCGAGGAGGTCGTACAGATGGCCCTGCGCGTCGGTTTCGGCACCTACATGGACCAGCAGGCCGCCATCATCGACCGCGAAGATTCGCTGGAGACTTTGGGCACCGTAACGGTTCCGGCGATGGTCATGGTGGGCGACGTGGACGCCCTCACCCCGCCGCGCCTTGCCGAAGAAATGGTGCAGGCGTTGACGCAGCCTCTGGCGGGGGCAGTCTACGAACTGATCGCCGACGCCGGGCACATGGCGCCGATGGAGCAGCCGGAGGCGGTCAATGCCGCCTTCCGGCGCTGGCTTATACGGTAACTGTCATTCGAACGGCTTGAGGTCGTCTGCGGAGATCAGTTCCTTGCCGATGGTGTCCGAATCGCTGGCGGGCTGCACGGTGGCGTTTTCGGGATAGACCTTGCCGTCGAACGGCAGCCGCTTCATGCCTTCGGGCATGCCGCCGCCGGATACGGTAACCGCCAGATCGCGCCAGCCGTGGCTCTTGCTGTCCAGCACGCCGACGGGAAGCTGTACCACGCTGACTTCGCCCACCTTCTTGAAGCCGCCGTTATCGCGCTTCAGCACCAGCAGGTTGCAGCCGCCGGTGCCGCACATCATCGGCCCGCCCAGATAGGCCAGTGTTTCGGCGGTGCCGTCCCCGTCCAAATCGACTTCCGCCGTCGCATATTGCAGGGTGCCCAGATCGCTGGAGACCGCATCCTTGTAATTGGTGCGGATCCAGTCCTCCACGCTCATCTCCGCCACTTCGGTGGCTTCCGAAGTCTCGCTGGCGGTGGCGGCCACTTCGGGTGGAGCCGCGTCCTTCTTGCAGGCGGCGAGCGAAAGCGCGAGCGCGGCGACAGCCAGCACGGCCGGAGCGGTGCGCAGCGCCTTGACGGAATCAAACCTGGTGGAAGCACGTTTTGTCATAGGGATAGGCTAGCCGCAGTGGCGCAGTGCCCGCAAGATCGGCCTGTCGCATAGGTGGCGGTACCCATCTTGCGCCGACGTGATCCGTATGGACGAGACGAAAGAGGCACATGTGAAGAGGGGTTCCGGCGCCTCACGCTCCGGAACCCCTCCCGCGACCCGCCGGGCGGCGGGGGCTATCTCCTGTTGGGGTCGACCCTTACCAGAAGAAGCCATTGAAGACGGTGGCAACGCGGCCGCTCCGCATGTTCACCATGACGACATCATTGCCGTAACGGACCCAGCGGTGACCGGCGTTCGGCGCCGGCAGGCGATAGCGGGCGTAGTCGTTCACCCAGTACCGGTTGTTGTAATAGGCCGGCTGGAAACGGTAGCCGACGGCGACCGGGCGATAGGCGTAGCCACGCGGGCCCTGATAGGCCGGGCGGTGATAGTCGTTGCGGTGCGCGCGGCGATAGTCGCGCCAATCCTCGTTACGCTCGCGGCGATCCTCGCGCGCCTCGCGGTAGTCGCCGCGGCGCACGTCGCGATTGATCTCGCGCTGGTCCTGCCGGACTTCACGCATGGACTGGGCCGACGCCATGGTGGGGATAGCCACGCTGGGAACTGCAACGCTTGCCGCCAGCACTGCCATGATGATCTTGCGCATTCTATTTCTCCTTGATTCGGCTCACCTTCTTTCGGGCGACCCGAGTGGCCCTTGGGGTGAGTTCATGTTTGAACCCCCGTGGCTGAACGGGGTTGCAATAAGTCCTTCAGGAATCGGTCAGAAGTGTCGCCGGCTTGCGACAAACCGTTCAAACCGCGCCGGAAAGCCGGATTATCCACCGTGAAGCGGGCAACTTTCGTATAGGCCCGCCTTGCGCGGCGCGATGTGCGGAGCCATCTTCAAGGCAGGACGAAAGAAGCATCCTCACCTGAAAGGAGCGCATGGCCCGTAAAGCAGCCCGTGCCGGAGATCCGGCGCAGTTCCGCCCCGAAAGCCAACGTCGGGCGCGTACCGAAGTCGAGTTCGACGAACAGACGCTGCTGGGAGCCGTGTTCGGCCAATTCGATTCCAATCTCGTACAGGTCGAAAACCGGCTCGGCGTCTATATCTCGGCGCGCGGCAACCGTATCCAGATCGAAGGACCGGAAGACGCCGTGGCCCGCGCACGCGACACTCTCAAAGGCATGTATCACCGTTTGGAAATGGGCCAGGACCTCGATTCCGGCGCCATCGAATCGCTGATCGCGATGTCATCCGAACCGACGCTGGAAGGCATCATCAGCGGCGATGCCGGCACGCCGCCGATCATGATCCGCACCCGCCGCAAGACGATCGTGCCGCGTTCCCCCACGCAGATCGAATATATGCGCGCGCTGGCCCGTTCGGACGTGATCTTTGCCCTCGGCCCGGCAGGCACCGGCAAGACCTATCTTGCGGTGGCGCAGGCGGTTTCGCAGCTGATGACCGGTTCGGTCCAGCGCCTGATCCTCTCCCGCCCGGCCGTGGAAGCGGGCGAGAAGCTGGGCTTCCTGCCCGGCGACATGAAGGACAAGGTCGACCCCTATCTGCGCCCGCTCTACGACGCGCTTTACGACTGCATGCCGCCCGAACAGGTGGAACGCCGTCTGGCCAGCGGCGAGATCGAGATCGCGCCGATCGCCTTCATGCGCGGCCGCACGCTCGCCGATGCTTTCGTCATCCTCGACGAAGCGCAGAACACCACGCGCGAACAGATGAAGATGTTCCTCACCCGCTTCGGCCAGAACAGCCGCATGGTCGTCTGCGGCGACCCCCGACAGGTCGACATCCCCGGCGGCGACCGCATGAGCGGGTTGGCCGACGCGGTAAATCGGCTGGAAGGCGTGGACGGCATCGACGTGACGCGGTTCACCGTGGCCGACGTGGTGCGCCACCCGATAGTCGGGCGGATCGTCGAGGCTTACGAGGGGCCGCTTAGCCAGTACGAGGCTGGGTGAGAAGGAATTAAGCGGGGTCCCCGCCTCCGCGGGGACGACGTGGGTTTGTTGGGTTGGCGTTACCCTGTGGCGCGCTCGCTTCCAAACGAGAGATCTCCCAATAAGATACCGTCGCCCCCGCGAAGGCGGGGGCCCCGCTTTTCTTGCGTTACAGCACCCCACCCAGCCGATCGAACATGTCCTCCCAGTCGGGGTTCATGGTTTCGATCAACCGGATCTTCCACTCCCGCCGCCATTTCTTGACCGCCTTTTCGCGGCGAATGGCGTCGTCAATTGCGTCATACCGTTCGGCGTAGACCAGCCGCGTAAAGCCGTATTCGCGCACGAAGACGGAGCCTGTGCCCTCGCGATGCTGCCAGACGCGGCGCTGGAGATGTGCGGTTACACCGGTGTAGATGCCGCCGCGATAGCGGTCGCTGGTCATGTAGAGCCAACCGCCTTTCTCCATGTCGATGGCTCCGAAAGAAAAGCGGGGCCCCCGCCTTCGCGGGGGCGACGAGGTTTGATTTGCAAACCTAGGCTGCCGAAACGACGGCCCGCCAATTAAACCCCCGCCATCCCTTTCCCGTCATCCCCGCGAAGGCGGGGATCCCGCTTCCTTTTCTCCCACCACACGGCTCGACCCCGCGCGCAACCGGGCGTAAAGCGCCCCGATGGATCTCGAAATCGACATCGAAGCCCCCTGGCCCGCCGAAACCGACTGGGCCGACCTTGCCGAACGCGCGCTGGAAGCGCTGGTCGAAGTGGCGCCGGAACTGGACAACCCGCGGCTGATCACCAGCCTGCTGTTCACTTCGGACGAGGAAGTCCACGTGCTCAACCGTGAATGGCGGGCCAAGGACAAGCCGACCAACGTGCTCTCCTTCCCGATGCTGGAACGCGCCGACCTGCTGGCGCTTGCCGAAGACGGGCCGCCGGAGATGCTGGGCGACCTGGCGCTCGCGGCCGAGACCTGCACGCGTGAGGCGGCGGAAAAGGGCATTTCGGTAGAGAACCACGCCACCCACCTGATCATCCACGGCTTGCTCCATCTGGCCGGGCTGGATCACGAGATTTCAGACGCCGATGCGGAGGCGATGGAAGCGCTGGAAACAAAGGCTCTTGCCCTGATCGGCATTCCCGACCCATATGGGGACCGCACTTAAACCTCAGGGGTAACCAAGCACGATGGCCGACAATGGCCGCCACACCGAGTCCGGCTCGGGAGATGGGGACAGTACCGGCACGCTATGGCGTGTAATCCGGCGACTTTTCCAGAACGACGTCGATCAATCCCTGCGCGCGCAGATCGAAGGCGTCATCAACGAACACGAAGGCGACGCCGATGAGGCGAGCGCCGCGAACGGCGACCTTTCGCCGCTGGAACGGCAGATGCTGCGCAATCTGCTGCACTTCAGCGAGCACGATGCGGACGACGTGGCAGTGCCGCGCAGCGAGATCGTGGCGATTCCCGCATCGGCCAAATGGGCCGACGTGGTGGAGGCCTTTGCCGAGCATGGCCACAGCCGCATGCCGGTTTACGGGGACTCGCTGGACGCCATCAAGGGCATGATCCACATCAAGGACGTGTTCCCGATCCTGGCGCGCGGCGAACAGCCGCCCGAGGATTGGTGCACCCTGCTGCGCCAGCCGCTCTACGTGCCGCAGGCACGCGGCGCGCTGGACGTGCTGGTTGACATGCGCGCCCAGCGCACGCACCTGGCCGTCGTCATCGACGAGTATTCCGGCACCGATGGGATCATCACGATCGAGGATCTGGTCGAGGAAATCGTGGGCAACATCGAGGATGAGCACGATGACGCCCCCGAAGAGTTGCTAATTTCGCAAGAGGGCGGTATCTGGGACGCCGACGCCCGTGTCGAGCTTGAGGATGTGGCGGAACGGATCGACCCGCGCCTCGCCGAAGTCGAGGAAGCGGTGGATACGCTGGGTGGGCTGGCCTTCGTGCTGGCCGGCGGCGTTCCCGAAGTTGGCACCATCCTTGAGCATGACAGCGGCTGGCGGATCGAGGTCACCGACGGCGACGAACGGCGCGTGACGAGGCTTCGGCTCCACCCGCCATCCGAACAGGCGGAAGACCAACCCGAGTAGCTTCCGGCGCCGCCATTCCGGCCACGTCGTACTCAAAAAAGAAAAGACTTGGACATTGCCAGTACGCCGTCTCCCCCCGCTGCGCGCACTTGAAGCCTTCGTCCGCGTCGTCCGCCTTGGTTCTGCCAAGGCGGCGGCAAACGAACTGGCGCTTTCCCCCTCCGCCCTCTCGCGCCGCGTCGCCGCGCTGGAGGATTTCACCGGCAAGCGCCTGTTCACGCGCCAACACCAGTCGATGAAGCTGACCGATGAGGGCATGGCCTTCTACAACGTGGTCGGCCCGAAGCTGGAAGAACTGGCCGAAGCGGTAGAATCGCAGATCGACCGTGGCCAGGTCCTGCGCCTGCACCTTGGCGTGCCCTCGCTGTTCGGCGGCCAGCGCCTGTTCCCGCGCCTGCCCGAACTGCGCAAGCTGCACCCGCGCCTGCATATCGACATTGATACCGGCACGCATCTTGAAGACCGCGTGGGCGACACGCTGGACGCCGCCATCATCCTCGCCAAGGAGCCGGACCCGGCCTATTACCGGATCCAGCTGGACCACAACAAGGTCTATGCCATCACCTCCAAGGAAATGGCGGCCGAGATCGGCACCGTGCCGGACGAAGGCATCCTGTCCAAGCAGACCTTCCTGATCCATCAGGACCTGCCCGAAAGCCTGGACGCCTGGAAGCAGGCGATGGGCATGACCAAGCTGGAGCCGGCCTCGGTAGACCGTTTCGATTCCGGCCAGCTGGTGCTGGAAGCGGCGGCGCAGGGCCTTGGCATCGCCATCATGCACGACGATCACTTCCGCCGCAGCCACGACAACCGTCTGGCCCGGCTGTTCGACGTCGATGTCGAAAGCCCCTACCGCTACTGGTTCGTGTGCAAGCCCAAGGCGCTGGAAAGCCGCCCGGTGCGCATCTTCCACGAGTGGCTGCTGCAGGCGGGGCTCTAAGAGACCGTTTGAAAATTCGCGAAATGCGAATTTTGCGGCACCGGCCCACTCCCCCACCCTACCACCCGCAGGATACTACCAATGGGTGGTAGGGTGGGGGAGTGGGCCGGTGCCGCCTCAAAAATGCCCCTGCGGGCATTTTTCAAACGGGCTCAAAAACCTCACTTCCGTGCAGGATGGGCCGCCAGCCAAGCCAGCGCTTCGGCGGCGGCGGCCCTTGTGGATGCTCCCAACAGGGGCGTCGCGCCGATAATGTGAACCGAGCCGCCAAGGTCCAACTTGCCGGCTCGGTTCAATTGGTCCGCCAGCGCCGGGCCTACGCCGCTCAGGTAGAGCGCCCCGCCGGCCCCGGCGATCTCATCGGCATAGCGGTCCAGCACTTCGATGAAGGTCGCCCCGGCCGGGCTGTAGCCGCGCAGCCGCAGGATCGCCACGGGCGCGATCGCCTGCGCGGGATCGGGCAGCTTTTCGCCCAGCGTGCGCGCGCCGGCGAAGAACAGGCTGCCGCGCACTTCCAGTATGGTGACAGCGTGCGAAGGCAGGCGCGCCGGCGGGGCATCCTCGCGAATGCCGCCGTCGCTCTGGTGGGTCAGTGCGGCAAGCGAGATGTCCGACGCGGCGGAGAGCAGGAAAGTCACCACCGTCACCGCCACGCCTACCGCCACGGCATTGGGGATCGAGGTGAGCAGGGTTGCCGCGAACGTCACCACGATGGCCCAGCGCGCGCCGCCGCCCACGCGCCAGACGCTCAGCCCCTCACGCCAGTTGAGCGCGCCGATCCCCGCCACTACCATCAAAGCGGCCAAGACCGGCATCGGCACTTTCGCCACCAGATGCGGGATAAGCACCACGAAGACCAGCATCCAGAGCCCTGAGAATATCGCCGCCCAACGGCTGCGCGCGCCAAGGCTGATATTGAGCGCGGTCTGCCCCACCGAGCCGCCTGCGGGGATCGTGCCGAACAGGCTGCCGGCGAGATTGGCGGCGCCTTGCGCGATCATGTCGCGCGAGACGTTCGGCTTCGAACCGTCAAGATTGAACGCCCCCTGGCTTACGCCCGCCCCCTGCACCGCGATCACCAGCGCGATCGCCAGCGCCGTTCCGGCAAGCTGCGGGGTCACGATGGCAAGATGCGGGATCTGCGGCAGCGGCAAGCCGCTCTCCCCTTGCCGGCCCACCGTCGCCACATCGCTCCAGCCTAGCCACGCCAGCAGCACCGTGGGCACCAGCAGCGCGATCAGCGGCGCCCAGTTGCCCAGCCGCGTGGGGCGGAGCAACAGCAGGATCGCCAGCGCCAGTCCGCCGATCGCCGCCGCCTTCGGCACGATGGCATCGAGATGGGCGAACAGCGCCACCGTCTGCATCACCAGATTGCCCGGCGGCGGGTGATAGCCCAGCAGTTGCGGCAACTGGTCCAGCACCAGCGCCGCCGCCACGCCGAGCAGAAAGCCGGTCATCACCGCGTGCGAGACGAAGCGCACCGGCCGCCCGGCCCTCAGCAGCCCCAGCAAGACCAGAAACCCGCCGATCAGCAGCACCAGCGCGGTCAATGCCTGCGCCCGAAGCGCAGCGGGATAGGCGGACAGCGCCTCCGCCGCAGCAATGGCCGATGCGCTGGTGGCACTGATCAGCAGGCGCTGGGTGCTGACGAACGCGCCGCCCACGGCCGGCGCGATCGCACCGGTATAGAGCCCCAGCACGGGATTGACCCCAACCATCGCTGCCGCCGCAAGGCCATCGGGGATCGCGACCACCGCCGCGATCAGCCCCGCGATCGGTTCACGCCCCAGCCTGCGCCACTTGCCCTGCGATCCGTTGTCGTCTGGAAAAGTCCCCGCGCTCATCCCGCATGAATGCGCGGTACCGGCGGCGATGGATATACAGACTATCCCGCGTTCGGCAGGGCAATGCTCCATGATCGCAAGCAGGTCATGCCTGGCCCTGGGTGCAATATTGCCGGAATTTCCTTTTCCAGCAGAGTCTTGAACAAGGGCGTGGGCGTGATAGCCTGAAATCGATGAGACATCTGTTTCTCGCCCCGGTCCTGCTGGTGGCGATCGCCCTGCCCGGCTGCTCCCGGAAACAGCCAATCGCGTGCACGGCGCCCCGCAGCTATTGGTCCATGCCCGACGAGACAGGGCCCGAAGCAATCTACAATCGATTGACCCTCGATCAGCACGGCAAGGCGTATTGGAACGGCTCACCTGTATCAGATGCGGTTCTGGACCAGATGCTAAAGGCCACGCGCGGCTACGATCCGAGGCCACAATTGGTGCTGGAAACGGAGATGGGGCTACCCTGCGCACGGCTTGAAGCGGTTCGGGACAGGATCGACAACCTATTGGATTGCCGAAATAACCGAGGCACCTGCAGCGAGGGTTTCAGACTGCTCACCCCCTTGCCCGGCCATGGGGCCAATCCTGTTCCGGCACCGGACAAATGAAAAAAGGGCGGCCCCTTGCGGAGCCGCCCTTTCATACCTTCAGGCGTCCGGAAAGGATCAGCCTTCCGAAACGGTCGCCTTCACGATCTTGCCAGGCTCACGCGGCGGCTCGCCCTTGGGCAGCGCGTCGACGTTTTCCATGCCTTCGACCACCTGGCCCCACACGGTGTACTGCTTGTCGAGGAAGCGTGCATCGTCGAAGCAGATGAAGAACTGGCTGTTGGCCGAGTGCGGATAGCTGGTGCGGGCCATCGAGCAGACGCCGCGCACGTGCGGTTCGGCGTTGAATTCGGCCTGCAGGTCCGGCTTGTCCGAACCGCCCATGCCGGTGCCGTTGGGGCAGCCGCCCTGCGCCATGAAGCCCGGGATCACGCGGTGGAACTTGATGCCGTCGTAGAAGCCCTCGCCCACCAGTTCCTTGATGCGCTCAACGTGGCCGGGGGCCAGGTCGGGACGCAGCTTGATCTTGACGTCGCCGCCTTCGCCGTTGCCGGTGTCCAGAGTGAGGGTCAGAAATTCGTCGGCCATCGATAGTCTCCTGTTGTCCGCCACCATTCTTTTGCATCCGGCGGCACTGGCTTGGCCCCCGATATAGGGCAGATCATGGCAAAGTCACGCGCCGGGCATCGGAAGGGGCGCTGTAACCATCATTTTTCGCGCCGAGCTTTGCCCCTGCCGCTTGCCCCTGTTGCAATTGCGAAATTGGCGCGTAGACCGGCCATCATGACGGAACCGGATATCGACGAAGAGCTGAAGGATCGCGCGTTCGACGTGCAGGACGGCGCTTCCGATTCCGAGACCGAAAGCCACAAGGATTCGGGCAAAGATTCCGGCAAGGAATCCGAAAGCCTGGACGAGGACAACCACCTGAAGTCCGAATTCGTGCGCAGCGTGAAGGACGCGCTGCACGATGAGGATTTCGAGCGGGTCTACGACCTTGTCGAGCCGCTCCATCCGGCCGACATCGCCGACCTTTTCGAGCTGTTCGACGAACGCGAACGCTTGGACCTGGCCCGCGCCATCCGCGACTTGATGAGCGTCGAGGTGATCGCGGAACTCAACGACTGGGTGCGCGAGGCGCTGATGGAGGCGCTGCCCGCCGAAGTCGTCGCCGAAATCGCCGAGCAGCTGGATACCGACGACGCCGTCGCCATGCTGGAAGACCTCGACAAGGAAGACCAGCAGGCCGTCCTGGCCGAGATGGAGCCAGAAGACCGCGCCGCCATCGAATCGGCGCTGTCCTACCCCGAGGAATCCGCCGGCCGCCTGATGAGCCGCGATTTCGTCGCGGTGCCCGAATCCATGACGGTGGGCGACCTCATCGATTTCCTGCGCGAACATCGCGAGCTGCCCACCGAGTTCTGGGAAGTGTTCATCGTCGATCCGATGCACCGCCCTATCGGCACTTGCGCGCTCTCGTGGATCCTGCGCACCCCGCGCAACATCCCGCTCTACGATGTGATGTCGCGCGACCAGACGCTGATCCCGGTGGACATGGATCAGGAAGAAGTCGCACTGCGCTTCCAGAAATACGCACTGATCTCCGCCGCGGTGGTGGACGACGCCGGGCGGCTGATCGGCCAGATCACCGTCGACGATATCGTCCACATCATTCAGGAAGAGGCGAGCGAGGATATCCTGCGCCTGTCCGGCGCCGGCGATGGAGACATCAACGAGCCGATCCTGGTCACCGTGCGCACGCGTTTGGCGTGGCTGGTGGTGAACCTGGGCACGGCGATGATCGCGTCATCGGTGGTCGGGCTGTTCCAGGGGGCAATCGCCAAGTTCGCCATCTTGGCGGTGCTGATGCCGATCGTTTCGGGCATGGGCGGCAATGCCGGCACCCAGACGCTGGCCGTGGTGGTGCGCGCCATCGCCACCAACCAGCTGACCGATTCCAACACCGTGCGCATGATCTTCCGCGAACTCAGGATCGCGCTGACCAACGGCTTCGCCCTGGGGGCGCTGATCGGTACGGGCACATGGCTGCTGTTCCAGAACCCCCTGCTGGGCGCGGTGATCGCGACCGCCATGGTGGTGAACAACCTGACCGCAGGCCTCGCCGGCATCCTCGTCCCCGTCACGCTCGACCGCTTCCGTATCGACCCCGCCGTCTCTTCGGCCGTGTTCGTGACGACGGCGACGGATACGATGGGCTTCTTCTCGTTCCTCGGCCTCGCAGTGCTGACCGGGCTGGCCTGAGGCTGGCCGCCCGTCGATCCTCCCCTGCAAGGGGAGGGGGACCGCCGCAGGCGGTGGAGGGGTATCGCCCTCTCGATAGCATGACACCCCTCCGTCATCGCTGCGCGATGCCACCTCCCCTTGCAGGGGAGGATCGACGGCAGTTTAGAGAATATGCCCCGTGCGATCCCGCTTGGTGTCGAGGTAGCGGGCATTGTGCGGGTTCGGCGGCAGCTTATGCGGCACGCGCTCGGCCACGGTCACACCCACGCCTTCCAGCGCGGCGACTTTGGCCGGGTTGTTGGTCATCAGCCGGATCGCGTGGACGCCCAGCAGCTGCAGCATCCGCGCCGCGACCGGGAAGTCGCGCGCCTCGGTCGGCAGGCCAAGGCGGTTGTTGGCGTCCACCGTATCGAAGCCCTGATCCTGCAACTGATAGGCGCGCAGCTTGTTGACGAGGCCGATGCCCCGCCCTTCCTGCCGAAGATAGAGCAGCACGCCCCAGCCGCCGTTCGCCGCCTCATCCGCCATCGCCCGCAGCGCCGCGTCCAGCTGCGGGCCGCAGTCGCACTTCAGGCTGCCGAGGATGTCGCCGGTCAGGCATTCGGAATGGAGCCGTACCAGCGGCGCGCGGTCGCCGTCCTGCGTGCCGATCACCAGCGCGACATGTTCGCGCAAGTCGTCCAGCGCACGGAAGGCGACGATCTCGGCATCCTCCGCCGCCGCGACAGGCAGCCGGGCGCGGGAGGCGATCACGAGGTTGCCCACTTCCTTCCACGCGGCCAGATCTTCGGCCGAAACCTGCTGCGCCTCACCCACCGGCTCCGGCGCGACAAGGAAAGCGGGCAGGATACCGGCGAGCCGGGCCAGTTCCATCGCCGTGCGCGCGGCCTCGCCATCGTCGATATGTTCGGCCGCGAAAGGGCCTTTCATCGGATGGACCAGATCGAGCGCGGGATCGGCAATGGCGCGCGCGGCGGCCAGATCGAAAGGCTCTGCCGCGCGGATCAGCACCGGCGCTTCCGGCACGGCCGCCTCGCGCTGGTTGGCCAGCTTCAAGGTCACCGCCCGGGCGGCGGAGATCAGCATGCGCGGTGCCGTCACGCCCGGCGCGAAGCCGGTCTCGGCGGGCAGGAGTATGGAATGCTCGCCCACCCGGATCGGCCAGCCATGGCGCAGCGCATCCAGCGCCAGCGCCACGCGGCGGGAGGAGCCCTGCCCGCTCAGAGTTCGAACTCGGAGATCAGCGGAATGTGGTCGCTCGGCTGCTCCCAGCGCCGGGTTTCCTCCACGAAGCTGTGCGCGCGCGCCTGCTTGGCGAGGTCGGGCGAGGCCCACATGTGGTCCAGACGGCGCCCCTGATCCTTCTGGCGCCAGTAGCTGCGGTAGGACCACCAGGAGTAATTGCGCTCCGGCGCCGGGATGAACTGGCGGCCGAGGTCGACCCAGCCATGCGCGTCCTGAAAGCGGGTGAGCGTCTCCACCTCGATCGGGGTGTGGCTGACGACCTTGAGCAGCGCCTTGTGGTCGTAGACGTCCGATGCCAGCGGGGCGATGTTGAAGTCGCCGACGATCAGCGTGGGCCGGTCGATCTTGTCCGCCCAGCGCGTCATGCGTTCAAGAAAGTCCAGCTTCTGGCCGAACTTGGGATTGACCGTGCGATCGGCGATGTCGCCGCCGGCGGGGATGTAGACGTTTTCGAGGATCAGGCCCTGCCCTGCGCCTTGCAGTTCGACGCCGACATGGCGGGCCTCGCCATTGTCCTGCCAGTCGTGGCGGCTGAATTCGGTGAAGGGCACTTTCGAGACGGTGGCGACGCCGTGATAGCCCTTCTGCCCATGGATCGCGCGGTGGGTGTAGCCCAGGCGTTCGAACATCTCATGCGGGAAGAGATGCTCGGCGACCTTGATCTCCTGAAGGCAGAGGACGTCGGGGGCCTGCTCGGTAAGGAAACGCTCTACCTGATCGAGACGCAGGCGGACCGAATTGATGTTCCAGGTGGCAATTTTCATGGCCTTGGCTTTAGGGATGCCACCCGCGAATTGCCAGAGGTGCACGTGGGCGCCGGTGCGGTTGGGCAAAGAAAAAAGGAAGCGGGGCCCCCGCCTTCGCGGGGCGACGGTAGTTTTTGATTTCGGACGGCTCAAGCAGCGTTTGCGTTTTTCGGATCGAATTTTCCGTCCGGCGGGAGCGAGAATGCTGCCGATCGAGAACCGGAGCGGAGCGGCCTGAATGGCCGTGAGCACCGGAAGCGCAGAGCGGTAGTGTTCGCAGCCCCGCCGGGCGGAAAAGGCGACCCGAAAAAACAAAAACCCTCGGTCCGGGGGCAGAGGACCGAGGGTTCCTGTAAGCGTTCGTCACGCTAATATCAGAGCGGTTCACTCAGGAGGCGTGGGCAACAGGGGGGAAACCCGCCTCGAACCGTTCTGACCATTCCTATCTAGGTGCTCTTGGCTTTCTGCCAAGTGAACGGGCTGAAAGAAACTGTCACAGTTTGTCGCTAAGGGCGGTCAAAACTCGGCCAAGCGTTTTCCCGTATAGATGAAATCCGCCAAGCCTTTCCGACTCGGTTCAGCGACGGTTGCGCGGGCGGGGATCGTTGAAGCGGAAATCGTTGTCCGTCACCGGAACGCCGTACCGGTGGTTCGAAAGCGCGATCGTGGTGCGCTGATTCTGCGAATCGAGCGCCACCCAGTAGGACAGCTCAAGCCCGCCGGGGGCAGAGGCCTTGCGCGTGAAGATCAGGGTGATCACGCCGTATTCGGGGTGCGAACGATCGCGCACTTCCACCGAGATCACATTGGGATTGCCGGTGGGGCGCACGGTGCCGAACTTGGCCACGTCGCGCTTGGGATCGAGCAGCGCGCCCAGCGGGCTGTTGCCGATCGGCCAGCGCTGCACTTGATTCACGGCATAGTCGATCATCGTCAGCGCCTTGCCGTCGCCAACGATGAGCATGCGCGCGCTCTTCTCGTACTGGAAGCGGATCCGGCCCGGCCGGGCGAGCGTGAGCTGGCCGCTGACCGACTGGCCATTGCGGTCGGTCTGCACGAAATCGGCCTTCAGCGTGGTGATCGCGCGCAGCGCGGCCACTGCGGAATCGAGCTGCTGCTGCTCTGCGGGCGATGCCGCGAGCGCAGGGCTGGCCGGAAGGAGGGCAGGAACGGAAAGCGCGGCCAAAGTGGCCGCGCCTACGCAAGAGCGAAAGATCTTGAAGGTGCGGGTCATAAGCCTCCCATTGGGTTCACAGCCTTGAACCGCACCTGAAGCGCTTCGGTTCCGATTCGCATCGGAACCAGCGAATTACTTGATCTTGGCTTCCTTGAACTCGACGTGCTTGCGCACGACCGGGTCGTACTTGCGGAAGGTCATCTTCTCGGTCGTGTTGCGCGGGTTCTTCTTGGTGACGTAGAAGAAGCCGGTGTCGGCGGTCGAGACAAGACGGATCTTGACGGTTGCGGGCTTCGCCATGGCGGTTTCCTAATTCTCTCGTTTCAGCCGCCCTGGCAGGCCGGCATCGTTGAAAAAGCATAGAGGCGGTACGAGACCGCCCCTCAAGGCTGGGCCCCATGCTTTAGATGTCGGCCAGAGTCAAGGCCAACGAGCGATTCGGGGCTGCAAGTTTGGACCGTTGGGGGGCAGCCGGAAGCCCCGCGCGCGGTGATCGCGTCAATCGACGTCGAAGTCCTTGATCGGCTTCAGCACGCCGTATTTCTCGTTGTAGGGGGCGTGCGCCAGCCGCTCCATGCGAATCGCTGCAGGATCCACCTTGGTATCGGGCAACCGGTCCAGCAGATCGCGCACCAGGGTCAGGCGGCCACGGCGCTGATCGTTGAAATCCACCAGCGTCCACGGCGCATGCTTCTTGTGCGTGGCCTTCAGCATGTCCTCGCGCGCCTTGGTGTAATCCTCGTACTTCTCGCGCGCCGCGACGTCGATGGGAGAGAGTTTCCAGCGCTTCAGCGGATCGATCAGCCGTTCGTTCAGCCGCTCCTCCTGCTTGTCCTGATCGCAGGTCAGCCAATACTTGAACAGCAAGATGCCGTCGTCGACCAGCATACGTTCGAACACCGGAACCTGCTCCAGGAAGCGCTTCACCTCACCGGCGGTGGCGAAGCCCATGACTTTCTCGACACCGGCGCGGTTGTACCAGCTGCGATCGAACAGCACGATCTCTCCGCGGCTGGGCAGATGCTCGACATAGCGCTGGAAATACCACTGCCCGCGCTCGCGCTCGCTGGGGGCACCCAGCGCGACCGTGCGGCACTGGCGGGGGTTCAGCTGGCCGGATACCGCCTTGATCGCCCCGCCCTTGCCCGCGGTGTCGCGCCCTTCGAACAGCACGACAAGCCGCGCGCCGGTGGTCGAGGCCCAGCGGGCCATGCCCACCAGTTCCTCGAGCATCGGCTCCAGCAGGTTTTCGTAGGGCTTGCGGCCGAGTTTCTTTTGCTTGTCCTCGGCCATGGTCCTTCAGCCTTTCTCAGACCCGCGAAAGCAGGAACAGCGCCAATGCGCCAGCAACGATACGATACCACGCAAAAGGCGCAAAGCCCGAACGGCTTACGAAAGCCATGAATGCCTTGATGACGACCAGCGCCACCACGAAGGCGACCGCGAAGCCCACGCCGATCTCACCCCAGCCCACCGGGCCGGTGCCCGCCATCAGTTCATGGCGCGCGCCCAGCAGTTCCAGCGTGGTGGCGCCCAGCATCGTCGGCACCGCCAGGAAGAAGCTGAATTCGGCCGCCGTGCGGCGCTCCACGCCCATCGCCAGCGCGCCCATGATCGTCGCGCCGGAGCGGCTCACACCCGGCACCATCGCCAGGCACTGCGCCAGGCCGACGCCGAGGCAGGTCTTGACCGGAAGCTGGGCAACACCGCTCGGCGCACCGGGCTTGGCCACCTTCTCGATGCCGAGGATGGCGATGCCGCCGACGATCAGCGCCCAGGCCACCACCATCGGCTGGCCGAGCAGACCCTCGATATAGTGCTTCAGCAGCAGGCCCAGCACGGCAGAGGGCAGGAACGCCAGCAGAATGTTGCGCACGAAGCGGACGGAAACCGGATCCAGCCGCAGCAGGCCCGCGCCCACCGCCGTGAAGGTGCGCCAGAACTGCACGATCACCGCCAGGATCGCGCCCAGCTGGATGACGATATTGAACGTCGCCCATTGCGACGCATCGTATCCGAACAGTTCGGTGGCCAGGATGAGGTGCCCGGTCGAGGAGACCGGCAGAAACTCGGTGACGCCCTCGACGATGCCGAGGAGGATTGCGGTAAGGGTAAGGTCCATCGGCGCAAGGTCATGCCGCACGGGCGAGCCAAGTCAACCCGGTGCGGGGAAAGCGAGCCTCTATAATCGCTGGAAAAACGCGGCTTGGCGTATTTTCCTCTAAAGGAGCACCTTGCGCAGCGATTTCTCGATCTGCCCGCCGCAATAGGCATCGCCATAGTCCCGCCAGGAATCGCGGGCGAGCGCGGCCAGCGGCGGCATGTCCTGCATCCGCCGCACCAGTGCCGCCACCTGCGGCGCGGCCTCTTCCAGCAGCGCGGCAATGGGGGCGAAGCGATCGGCCATCGTAGACCAGAGAATGGCCGTGACGATATCGGCCACGCCGGGCGTTTCGGTGCCCAGCAGCGTGCCGCCCTCGTCCGTCAGACCATGGGCGCTTCCGGTCGCCTCCCAAATCTCCATCCAGCGACGCAGGCGCGGCACGAATTCGCGCCATTTCTCTTCCGTCCACATCTCGCGCCCGCCGTCGAGTGTGATCTCGTCGATCACGTCGTTGGCATCGTTGACCACTTTGATCGAAAGTGCGCGGCCCTCTGAGGAGGACGGCAAGAGGTCCAGCCGCTCACCCAGATAGAGCGCGATCGCCGGCATTTCGGCCACGGCAAAGCCGCTGGCGCCGTCGATCAGCACTGGCGGGCCCATGAAGGGCACGGGCTGGTCGGCCGGCGCCTTCGCCATCAGTGCGCCGATCTCGTCGCTGTCATGCTCGGCCCAGGTCTTGCCCGCGAAGGCCAGGATGCCGCGGATGAACTGCCCGCGAAAAGGAACGGGCCAATAATAGAGATCGAAGTCGGGCAACGGGCTTCTCCTCGCGGCGGGTCGCGTAGGGAAAGCGCCGCGCCGGGCAGTCGTTCCCAAAAGCCCAAACGGGGGCGGCCCAAACGGAAGCGGCCCGACCCGGATGGTTCCGGATCGGGCCGCGTCATTCGTTCAGGCCATAGCGGCTTACCAGATGCGCACGCGGTCCGCAGGCGCCTGGTAGAGCTTGTCGCCCGGCTTCACGTCGAAGGCCTTGTACCACTCGTCGAAGTTACGAACGAGGCCGTTGATGCGGTAGTGCGCAGGCGAGTGCGGGTCGGTCTTCAGCTGTTGGCGAACCGCTTCCTCGCGGTACTTGCTGCGCCAGACTTGCGCCCAGGCCATGAAGAAGCGCTGGTCGCCGGTCAGGCCGTCGATCACCGGCGCTTCCTTGCCGTTCAGCGAGAGCTTGTAGGCGCGGTAGGCGAGGCTGAGGCCGCCGAGGTCGCCGATGTTCTCACCCATGGTCAGCTTGCCGTTCACGCAGGTCTTGCCGTCGTCGAACGGGCAGAAGCTGTTGTACTGGGCTTCCAGTCGGTCCTGCAACTTCTGGAAGTTGGCCTTGTCGGCCGCGGTCCACCAATCGCGCAGGTTGCCCTGACCGTCGAACTTGGCGCCCTGATCGTCGAAGCCGTGGCCCATTTCGTGGCCGATCACCGCGCCGATGCCGCCGTAGTTCACAGCCGGATCGGCCGAGACGTTGAAGAACGGCGGCTGCAGGATCGCGGCGGGGAAGACGATCTCGTTGAACGAGGGGTTGTAGTAGGCGTTGATCGTCTGCGGCAGCATGAACCATTCGGCACGGTCCACCGGCTGGCCGAGGCGGCGCATCTGGTCACCGTTTTCCCACTTTTCGGAGGCCATCATGTTGCCCAGCGGATCGGTGGCGGAGAACGCCAGCCCTTCGTATTCCTTGAACTTGGCCGGCTGGCCGATCTTGGGCGTGAAGGCGTCCAGCTTGGCCACGGCGGCCTTGCGGGTGTCCGCGCTCATCCACGAAAGGTCGGCCAGATTGGCGGCCATCGCCTTGCGGAGGTTGCCGACGAGCGCTTCCATCGCCGCCTTGGCTTCGGGCGGATAGTACTTTTCGGCGTAGATCTTGCCGAGCAGTTCGCCCGACATGCCTTCCACCGCCGCGATGCCGCGCTTCCAGCGGGCGCGCTGTTCGGGCTGGCCGCTCATGACCTTGCCGTAGAAGGCAAAGTTGGCGTCATCGATGTCGCTGGGCAGGACGGAGGCGTGGGTGCGCAGGAACTGCGCGGCCAGCCAGGCCTGCCAGGTGGCGATCGGCACGCTTTCGATCAGCTTGGCCGCTTCGGGCACGCCGCCGCCGAACCAGGCAGCCGCCTGCGCCGCATCGATGCGCGCGTCCTTCAGCTCTTCGGCCGTCGGCGGCATCTGGTCGACCAGCACGTAGCCAGCCTTGCTGGCGCCCATGGTGTCGACGAAGGTCTTCATCAGGCCGGGCGAGGCCAGCCCTTCGAACTCGGCGAGCGAGAGCTTGTTGTAGGTCAGGTCCGGGTTGCGGCTGGCAGCGCGGTCCCAGTCGGCCTGCGCCAGACGGGTTTCCAGCGAGAGCACCGCCTTCGCCGAAGCCGCCGGATCGGTGTAGCCCGCCTTGCCGAGCAGGAAGGTCAGGTAATCGAGGTACTTGGCGCGGATTTCCTGCGAACGGGCATCGCTCTTCAGGTAGTAATCGCGGTCGGGCAGACCAAGGCCGCCGAGGCCCACCTGAAAGGCGTTGACGTCGCTGGCCTTGGCGTCGGGCGAGATATAGGCGCCCAGCGGCGAGGCATATCCCGGCGAAGCGAACAGCTTCATCAGGTCATCCGGCGTCTGCGCGGCGTAGATGCGCTGAAGGTAGGGCTGTGCGGGAGCGAGACCGGCCTTGTTGATCGCGTCCACGTCCATGAAGGCGCGATAGGCATCGGCCAAGCGCGCCGCGTCGCTGCCCGGTGCCGGGTTCGAGGCGAGCAGTTCGTCCATGATGCCGTGCAGGCGCTGTTCGGAAAGATCGCGCAGCGCGGTGAACGAGCCCCAGTTGGTGCGATCGCTGGGCAGCACCACGGCGTCGGACCACTTGCCGCTGACGTAGCGGTCGAAGTCGTCACCCGGCTTCACGCTCTTGTCTTCCCACTGCGTCTGGATGCCCGCACCGCCCCACGAGACCTTGGCGGGATCGACTTCCATCGGGTTCGACGTGGCCGCGGCGGGCGCCGCCTGCTGCGCGAAAGCCGGGGCCGAGAGGACGGTTGCAGAGACGAGCGCCGTGGTGGCGAGCGCCCTCAAAAGGGTGCGAGGCATGAGCAAGCCTTTCCGAATTTTGTAACACGCATGGAATACGGAACGGGCCAGGACGACCCGCATATGGCGCAACATAATTGCCAGCGCGGGCAACGCCAGCCCCTCGTTGCAGTTCGTCGGCGCCTGTCAGCCGTTCGTCGATTGCGACGAACCGTTTCGAGCCCGGACTAGGCGCCCATCCCCGTAACCATGTCGAACTGCAGGGCGGCCAGGCGCGCATAGAGGCCGCCGGCGCGCGTCAGGCTCTCGTGATTGCCCTCTTCGACGATGCGGCCGCCGTCCATCACGACGATACGATCCGCCTGCCGCACGGTGGCAAGGCGGTGCGCGATCACCAGCGTGGTGCGGCTGGCCATCAGCTTGTCCAGCGCATCCTGCACCAGCCGCTCGCTTTCGGCATCGAGCGCGCTGGTCGCTTCGTCCAGCAGCAGGATCGGCGCATCGCGCAGCAGCGCGCGGGCAATGGCAAGGCGCTGGCGCTGGCCGCCGGACAGGCGTGCGCCGTCCTCGCCGAGGAACGTGTCCAGCCCCTCGGGAAGCGCAAGCAGGAACTGTTCGGCATTGGCGGCGCGGGCGGCATCCCAGATCGCAGCGTCGTCGGCATTGGGGTTGCCATAGCGGAGGTTGTCGCGCGCAGAGGCGGCGAACAGCACGCCCTCCTGCGGCACCAGCGCGATGCGGCGGCGAATTTCGGAAGGATCGGCGGAAGTCAGCTGCACGCCATCGATCTTCACGACGCCGCTCTGCGGATCGTAGAAACGCTCGGCCAGCTGGAACAGCGTGGACTTGCCCGCGCCGGAGGGGCCGACGATGGCGACGGTCTCGCCCGGCTCCACGGTCAGGCTGAAATCGTGCAGCGCGGCAGTGTCCGGCCGGGCAGGATAGCGGAAGGTCACGCGTTCGAAGGCGATCTTGCCGCGCGCGGGCTGCGGCAGCACTTGCGGGCGCGCCGGTGCGGTGATCGCGGGCCGCTCGCCCAGCAGTTCAGCCAGTCGGCTGGCCGCCCCTGCCCCGCGCACCAGATCGCCGTAGACTTCGGTGAGCGAGCCGAAGGCGCCGGCAACGATGCCCGCCGTCACCACGAAAGCAGCGATAGTGCCGCCGCTGATCGTGCCTTCAGCCACGGCGATGGCGCCGCGCCAGAGGATCACGGTGATCGCCCCGAACACCAGGAACATGATCACCGCCGTCATCGCCGCGCGCAGGATGATGCGGTGCTTGCCGGTTTCGAACGTGCGCTCCACCGTGGCGGCGAAGCGGTTCATTTCGTGGCCTTCTTGGTTGAACGCCTGCACCACGCGCAACGCGCCGAACACCTCGCTGGTCATCGCGCCGATATCCGCCACGCGGTCCTGGCTGGACCGGGCGACCGCGCGCAACCGGCGGCCGAAAGCGGCGATCGGCAGGATCACCACGGGAATCGCGATGACGAGGCCCAGCGTCAGATGCGGGGCCAGCATGAACAGGTAGATCACCCCGCCCACCGCCATGATCGCGTTGCGCAGCGCGACCGAGACGGTGGTGCCGACCACCGTTTCGATGATCGCGGTATCTGCGGTCATGCGTGAGGCAATCTCCTTCGGGCTGTTTTCCTCGAAGAAGCTGGGGGACAGGGTGACGAGGTGGCGCTGCACGCGCAGGCGAATATCGGCAACGACACGCTCGCCCAGCCACGATACCGAATAGAACCGGATCGCGGTGGCGACGGAGAGCACGGTGACGACGCCCATCAGCATCGCGAACCACCAGCGGATCGCCGAAGGATCGGCCCCTTGCGCGAAGCCCTGATCGACGATCTGGCGGAAACCATAGGGAATCGCGAGAGTGGAGGTGGCGGTGGTCACCAGCGCGGCGCCGGCGATCCCCATCCGGCCGGGGTAATGGAACAGCTCTCGCCAGACCATGGCCAGCGCGCCTAGGCTCTTGCCCCGGCTGCTCCGGCTTTCCTTCATCGCGGCGCCGATTTCCTGCGCCTCATTCTGATCCACATCGGCTTGCATGGCCGTGCGCATTATCGTGTTGCAGGCTCCGGGAAAAGGCCCGCCGCGCCGGCCTGCCGATGGATGTTCCGGATAGTGTGATCGGGGTTTTTACGCGGTGCAAAACGGGACGACCCACGAATGCCGCATTGCACAAGTAGGTTTGGAGGCCCAAATGGGATCCGCAAACCCACGAAAGAACGGCCCAAAAAGAGGCCGTCGGGCACGTCGCGCAGGAGAATTCGCTTGCTTTACAACGCTTATGAACTGCAGCGCACCATGCTGAGCGGCGCCGCCGCCTGGGCATCGGTGGGCGCGGAAATGCTGACGAATCCGTCGATGCCGTTCAGCCATTTCGGATTCGGCCCGGTCATGGCCTCCGCGCTCGACGTTTTCGCGCACGCCACGATGTCGCGCGGCAAGCCGGAATTCGACATCGAGGAAACGACGGTGGGCGGCAAGACCTACCCCGTCACCGAAGCGATCGTGATGCACCGCCCTTACGGCAACCTGCTGCGCTTCGATCACCCCGGCCTGCCCAAAAACGCGCCCAAGCTGCTGATCGTCGCGCCGATGAGCGGCCACTTCGCCACGCTGCTGCGCGGCACCGTGGCGCGCATGGTGGAAAGCTGCGAGGTCTACATCACCGACTGGGCCGATGCGAAGATGGTGCCGCAGAGCGCCGGCCGCTTCGATCTGGACGACTATATCGACTACCTGATCGCCTTCCTTGAGCACATCGGCCCCGGCACGCACATGCTGGCGGTGTGCCAGCCCTCGGTCCCCGCCTTCGCGGCCGCCGCGATCATGGGCAAGCAGGGCAACCCCTGCCGCCCCGCCACGCTGACGATGATGGGCGGCCCGATCGACACGCGCGAGGCGCCCACCAGCGTCAACGACGTGGCGATGAACCAGCCGCTTTCGTGGTTCGAGCATAATGTCGTCGCCACCGTGCCGCTCACTTATCCAGGCGGCGGCCGCAAGGTCTATCCCGGCTTCCTGCAACTGGCGGGCTTCATGGCGATGAACCTGGGCAGCCACGTGATGAGCCACTACGGCATGTTCAAGCATCTGGTGGAAGGCGACGACGAGAGCGCCGCCTCCACCAAGGCGTTCTACGATGAATACCGCGCCGTCTGCGACATGACCGCCGAGTACTATCTGCAGACCGTGGAGCACGTGTTCCAGAAGCACTCGCTGCCCAACGGCGAATTCGTCCACCGCGGCGAGCGCATCGATCTGGGCGCGATCCGCGACACCGCGCTGCTCTCGGTAGAGGGCGAGCGTGACGACATCTCGGGCATCGGCCAGACCAAGGCAGCGCTGCACCTGGCCACCAACCTGCCGGAAGACCGCAAGAAGTACCTCTTGGCCGAAGGCGTGGGCCACTACGGCATCTTCAACGGCAGCAAATGGCGCAACCGCATCGCGCCGGTGGTGGAGGACTGGATCCGCCAGCACCAGCACAAGCCGCTGAAGGTGGTTGCCTGAATGAGACTCGCGGCATCGGGGGCTTCGTCCGCCGATGCCGCAAGCCTCCGGGCCGAGCCGCGAACCGCGTGCAGTTGCGCCATCGCGGGCCATTCGACTTTTCCCTTGCCCTCGGGCCCGCCGGACCGAACGCGCCCGCCAACTGTTTTCCACCGCAATCCTTCCCCAAGAGATCCAGGTTTTTCAGTTCGTTAACCGCAACGGCGCGCGGCAGTACGACGAACCGTTTTCCATGCGCGATAACCTGACGTTTCTCCGAAATTCGACGGAGTGGTTCGTATGGCGCCGTTAACCGAAATCGGTTAATCTACGGGCATGGAACACACGTTGGGTCGGCGTGCTGTCCTCATGGGTGGACTGGCGGCGGGGGCAAGCCTCGCGCTTCCAACCCGCGTGCTGGCAGCAGGGAACACTTCAGTTGACGGGGCATCCTCCGGGGTGACGGCGGGGTACGGCGTGGGCACATACGTCCGCACGCCTTACGAACGCCGGATTCTGGACGTTGCCGCGCGGCAGGTTGGCCGCGTGGGCAATACGCTGTGGCGCACCGATCTGGTTGGCATCGCCGACTTCTCGCAACCCTCATGGAAGCCGCGCCTGCATTTCGCCAATCTGGAAAGCGGCACCGTCCGCTCCTTCCTGCTGGCGCATGGGCGCGGGTCGGACCCGATGCACAGCGGCTGGCTGCAGAGCTTTTCCAATCTGCCGGGATCCGAAGCCACCTCGCGCGGGGCCTTCCTCACGTGCGAATGGTATCAGGGCAAGTACGGCACCTCGATCCGGCTCAAGGGGCTGGACGCGGACAATTCGGCCGCGCTGGAACGTGCCATCGTCATGCATCCGGCGTGGTACGTCGATGCGACGATGATCGCCAAGTGGGGCAAGATCGGCCGCAGCGAAGGCTGCTTCGCGATGAGCCCTGAAGATTTCAACGAGGCGCTGATCCACTTGTCCGGCGGCCGCCTGCTGTTTTCGGATCGCATCGGCGAAGGGTGAACGCCCCGCCCGCCAATCGCGGGCGATAATTAGACACCGCCGCGACAGGGTGTTACGGATCAGTCATGGATGGTCATCTCGCGGGGTTCAGGAAAGACGCGCCCACCGATGCGCGGCAAGTGCGTTCGCGCAAGGCGCTGAACGCAACCATGCTTGCGTTGCTCGAAGAACGCCCGTTCGACCAGATCACCATCCGCGAAATCGCCGCCCATGCCGGGATCGGCTATGCCACCTTCTTCCGCCACTATCCCACCAAGGAAGCGCTGCTGGGCGATGTCGCCTCGGAAGAGATCGCCGGCCTGCTGGCGATGACCATCCCGGTGCTGCGCGATGCCGACAGCTTCGAATCGACGCTGGCGCTGTGCCGCTATGTCGATGGGCATCGGGGCCTGTGGTCTGCCCTGCTAGCGGGCGGGGCCGCCGCCATCGTGCGGGACGAGTTCATTCGCCAGGCGCGCGGACTTGTCGGTCAGGTGGAAAATCCGGTGCAATGGCTGCCCTCCGATCTTGGCGTGGTCCACGGGACCGGGGCCACCTTCGACATTCTTGCCTGGTGGCTGGGCCACGGCCCGGACATGCCGCCAGAGGAAATCGCGCCGATCCTGCATCGGTTGGTGATCGCGCCGGTGCTGGGTGCAAGCGATGCCGCCCACGATGCCGACCGCCCGCTGACCAAGGCCCCCGCCACGGCGGTCTGACATGGTTACGGCCGAAATCCTCGGCGAAATCGCGAATGCGGACTGGCCGCTGTTCGGCTGGATCGACGATATCCGCGCCCCGCTGGCCGCTGCCCGTGCCGCCGGACTGCCTTGCGCGCTGGCCACGCTGCACCGCGTGGAAGGCAGCGCGCCGCGCGGGCCCGGCGCGCAGATGCTGTTCACCGCATCGGCGGACGGCACGATCGAGGCGAGCGGCTATTTCTCCGGCGACTGCATAGAGGGCGACGTTGCCCACCACGCCGCGCAAGTGCTGGCGGACGGCCATCCGCGCCAGCTTCACTATGGCATGGGCAGCCCGTGGATCGATATCCGCCTGCGCTGCGGCGGCGCGCTTTACGTGATGGTGGAGCGGGTGCCGGCGGACTGCCCGGCCGTCGCCGAACTCCTGCGCCATGGCGCCGAGCGTCGCCCCTGCCGCTGGCACAGCGATGGCACCAGCCGCCGCGTCACGACTGAAGACGGCCCATTGCTGGAAACCACGGCAGAGCCCTTTTCGCTCACCCGCCGTTTCGATCCGCCGCGCCGGCTGATCGTTTCCGGCGGCGACCCCGGCGCTTTGGCGGCAGCGCAATTGGCGGCGCTGGCCCGTTTCGAAACCGTGCTGGTGCGGCCTGACGGACCGCACTCTCCACCGCCCTTCCCGCTCGCCCGTTATATTCGGGCGCAGCCGGCAGACGCGGTGGCCGAACTCGGCATCGATCGCTGGACCGCCTACCTCGGCGCCACGCATGAGGATCATCACGATCTTGGCGGCTGTCTGGCCGCGCTGCGCGGCGGCGCGGCATGGGTGGGCATGATCGGCGCGAAATCGCGGACGGAGGGGCGCATGGCGGCGCTCCGCACGCTGGGCGCCAGCGACGACGAACTGGCGCGGCTGCACCTCTCCCCCGGCGTGATCGGGCTGGGCAAATCGCCGTTCGAAGTCGCCACCGGCATTATCGCCCAGATCATGCAGGCCATGAACCCGGCGGCGGAGCGCGCGTGACCTACGCCGCGCTGGTGCTGGCCGCGGGACGTGCCAGCCGGTTCGGCAGCGACAAGCTTTCGGCCCTGCTCGACGGCGAACCGCTGCTGTTCCACGCCATCCGCGCTGCGCGGGCCGCGCCGGTCTCACGCGTGATCGTGGTGACGAAGCCCGGCATCGATATCGGCGCATGGCCGGGCGAACCGGTGGTGGAGGTGCTGCGGATCGACAGCGCGGCGTTGTCGCAATCGTTGCAGGCCGGGATCGCTGCGGCGGATGGGGCGGAGGGGGTCTTCGTCTTCCTCGGCGACATGCCGCGCGTGCCGCATGGCGTGGCGGCACGGCTGGCGGCGACTATCGGGGACGCCATCGCCGCCCTGCCTCGCTGCGAAGGGCGACCGGGACACCCTGCTCTGCTGTCCGTGCGCCAGTTTCCGGAGATCGCGGCGCTTTCGGGCGATGAAGGCGCCGGACGGCTGCTGAGGTCGCGGGACGATGTGGTGTTCTGCGAGGTAGATGATCCGACTATCCTGCTGGACGTCGATCGGCCCGAGGACTTGCAGGCCCTTCAGAACCAAACGCTGTCCTGACTCGCCGCTCTCAAAATAACCCCGTCCCCCCCGCGAAGGCGGGGGGCCCGCTTTCTTGAGCGGTAGCGCCGCGCGTCAAAGAACAAGCGGGATCCCCGCCTTCGCGGGGATGACGAGGATAGGAGGTCAACCAAATGTATGCGGGTTAGGATAGGCCGCCCATCACGCCCGCCCCGTCTCGCTCGCCAGCAGCGAGGGATCGATCCCCTCCGCCCGCCACGTCGCGCTCCAGCGGGCATCGACCGGGGTGTCGAACAGGATTTCCGGATGCGGATCGGCGGCATACCAGCCGTGATGGCGCATCTCGCCTTCCAACTGCCCCGCGCCCCAACCGGCATAGCCCAGCGCCATCAGCCAGCGGCTGGGCCCGCGCCCTTCGGCAATGGCGCGCAGCACGTCCATGGAGGCGGACAGCGCGCAGAGCGGGTGAACCTGCAAGGTATCCGTGCCGCCCCAATCGGTGGAATGGAGGATGAAGCCGCGCCCCGGCTCCACCGGACCGCCTTCGTGCACTTCGCAATTCGGGGCCTTGCCCGGATCGATATCGAGTTCTTCCAGGATATCGTGGAAGCGAACGCCTTCGCGCAATCGGCCGATGCCGATGCCCAGCGCGCCGTTCTCGTCATGCACGCACATCACGCTTACCGTGCGTTCGAAGCGGGGGTCGAACATGCCGGGCATCGCCAGCAGCAATCTCCCGGCAAGGTATTGTTTCTCGGTCACGCCGCGATTGTAGGCGCTTGGGCCGTAACGGCAATACGCTTGCGCCTTTTCGCGCCGGTCCGAGCGCTCTATGCGGTGGCGAAACCACAGGAGACATTCGATCGTGAGCCTGCTTTTCGAACTGCCCGCAACGCCATCGGTCCCCGTGGTCGGTGAGGAAGCCCGTTATCCCGTACGCCGCATTTTCTGCGTGGGCCGCAACTATGCCGCGCACGCCCGCGAACTGGGCAACGCGGTCGACCGCGAAGCGCCGATCTGGTTCAACAAGGCCCCCGCCGCGCTGTGCAATTCTCCGGCGACAATCCCCTATCCGCCGGGCACGCAGGATTGCCATTACGAGATGGAACTGGTGATCGCGCTGGGTGGCGAAGGCTTCCAAGTCTCCACCGATACGGCGATGAGCCTTGTCTACGGCTATGCCTGCGGGATCGACCTGACCCGCCGCGACCTGCAGAACGCATCGAAGGCCAAGGGCTACCCCTGGGACACCGGCAAGGATTTCGAAAACGCCGCAATCGTCGCCCCGATCACCCGCGCTGCCGATTTCGGCACGCCCGGCACCCAGCGCATCGCGCTCTCGCAGAACGGCACGGTGAAGCAGGACGCACCGCTGGACGAGATGATCTGGTCGATCCCCGAACTGATCGCCGACCTTTCGCGCATGTACCACCTTGCCCCCGGCGACCTGATCTACACAGGCACCCCCGCCGGCGTCGGCCCGATCGCGCCGGGCGACAGGCTGGAAGGCACCGTGGAAGGGCTGGAGCCGCTGGTTCTGGACATCGCGGTAGCCTGATCCCATGCGCAAGACTCTCAAGATTGCCCTGCTGGCGACCGTCTCCTTTGCCACCCCCGCATTGGCCGACGAACCGGCCAATCCCATCCCCTCTGGCCCGATCATCGTCACCGGCCATGGCCTCGACGATGGCCCGGCGACGCCGGCCTACGACGTGCAGATCATCGACCGCGATGCGGTGACCAGCAGCGCCTCGGGCCGGATCGAGGATGTGCTGTCCTCCGTCGCCGGCTTCTCGCAGTTCCGCCGGTCGGACAGCCGCTCCGCCAATCCATCGGCACAGGGCGCAAACTTGCGCGCGCTGGGCGGCAATGCGGCCAGCCGCACACTCGTACTGCTGGACGGCGTGCCGGTGGCCAACCCGTTCTTCGGCTACATCCCCTACAGCGCCATCGCGCCCGAGCGGATCGGCTCCGTGCGCGTGACGCGCGGCGGCGGTTCGGGTGCCTTCGGTTCGGGTGCGGTGGCCGGTACCATCGAGATGAGCAGCGCCGGGCCTGACCAAATCGGCCTGCTGCAAGGCGAAGCACTGGTGGACGACCGAGGCGAGACGCAAGCCTCGCTCACCGCCGCGCCGAAGCTGGGCAGCGGCTTCCTGGTCGCCAGCGTGCAGTGGGACCGGGGCGACGGCTTCTGGACGACGCCGAAGGATCAGCGCGTTGCCGCCTCTGCCCGCGCCGCGTTCGAAACGCTGTCGGGTTCCTTGCGCGCCGTCGCGCCGATTTCCGGCGATGTCGAAGTGCAGGCCGCCGTGCTGGCCTATGACGATTCGCGCACCTTGCGCTTCAAGGGCGCGGATTCGACCTCCGAGGGTCAGCAGGCCTCGCTGCGCTTCGTCGGCCGGGGCAAGTGGCAGTTCGACGTGCTGGGCTATGTGCAGGCGCAGGACTTCTCCAACGTGGTCATCAGTTCGACGAACTACAAAAAGACGCTCGACCAGCACCGCACGCCGACGACCGCCATCGGCGGCAAGGCCGAACTGCGTCCGCCGGTGGGCAGCGATCACGTGATGCGGATCGGCACCGATGTGAAGCTGGCGTCCGGCCACCTGCTGGAACTGCCCTATTCCACCGTCACCGGCCTCGCCACCGCCGTACGCCACGCCGGCGGCGACCAGTCCGACCTTGGCTTCTACGTTCAGGACGACTGGACCATCGGCAATGTCGTGCTCACCGCCGGGGGCCGTGCGGACCGCTGGACGATCCGCAACGGCTTCTACACCTCCGCCACGCCGGGCACCGGCGCGGTGACGCAGGATGCCAGCTATGCCAATCGCTCCGGCTGGGAAGGCAATGCGCGCGGCGGCATCGTGTGGAAGGCCAGCCAAGCGATCAGCCTGCGCGCCGCTGCCTACACCGGGATGCGCCTGCCGACGCTGAACGAACTCTATCGGCCCTATGTGGTCTTCCCGGTGACGACCAATGCCAACCCGAACCTCAAGCCCGAACGCCTGCGCGGGTATGAGGCAGGGATCGACGTCACGCCGATTGCACCGCTGACGCTCTCGCTCACCGCCTTCGACAACCGGCTGAAGGACGCCATCGCCAACGTCACCGTGGCCACCAATGTCCAGCAGCGCCAGAACGTCGATGCCATCCGTGCGAAAGGCATCGAGGCGAGCGCCGCCCTCGATCTGGGCACGGTCAAGCTCGACGGATCGCTGGCATGGACCGATTCCAAAGTTGAGGCGGAAGGTCTGGCGCTGGACGGGATGCGCCCGGCGCAAGTACCCAAGCTCTCCGCCACCGCGACGCTGGCGTGGCTGCCGCGCGAGGGCTGGCGCTTTGCCGCGACGGTCAGCCATACCGGCGCACAGTTCGAGGACGATCTGGAGCAATACGTGCTGCCCGCTGCGACGACGCTGGACGCCTATGTACAAGTGCCGGTCGCCGGCCCCGTCTCTCTGGCGCTGCGCGGCGAGAATCTGACCGACGAGACGATCGTCACGCGCAATCAGGCCGGGTCGATGGACCTTGGCGTGCCGCGCACGGTCTGGGCCGGTGTAAAGGTCATGCTCTGATGCAGATCGCCGTCCTCTCCGACATCCACGGCAACTTGCGCGCGCTGGATGCGGTGCTGGCGGATGCGGAGCGGCGCGGGATCGGGCGGATCGTCAATCTGGGCGACATTCTCAGCGGCCCGCTCGATCCGGCGGGCACGGCGGACCGGCTGATGGCGCTCGGCCTCGAAACCATTCGCGGCAATCATGAGCGGCAACTGCTGGATCTACCGCCCGAGCGGATGGGGCTTTCCGACGCCGCCACGATCGGCCGGCTGGAACCGCGCCACCTTACGTGGCTGGCCGCCCTGCCCGAGACCTTGTGGCTGGAGAGCGATCTCTACGCCTGCCACGGTTCGCCGGACTCGGACCTCGAATATCTGCTGGAAACGGTCGAGCCCGACGGGTGCCGCCCGGCGCGGGAGGAGGAAGTGGCCGCGCGGCTTGGCGATATCCGCGCGCCGATGATCCTTTGCGGTCATACCCATCAGCCGCGCCATGTGCAGCTCGGCGACGGGCGGCAGGTGGTCAATCCCGGCTCGGTCGGCCTGCCCGCCTATGCCGACGACCATCCTTTCCCGCATGTGATGGAGACCGGCGCGCCGCACGCGCGCTACGCCGTGATCGAGCGCGGGGCGGAAGGCTGGAGCGCCGAACTGATCGCCGTCACCTATGACTGGCAGGCCGCCGCCGCCGATGCCGCCGCCGCCGGACGCGACGACTGGGCCCGCGCGCTTGCCACCGGCTTCGCATGACCGTGGACAGCTTGTTGTTGCCGCACTGGAATCCCGCCCGCACCATGGTTAAGGAAAGCCGATGGCGCGCCTGACCCTTAACGACCACCCGGTCGAGATCCGCATGGATCCGCAGACACCGCTGCTCTGGGCCCTGCGTGAAGGCGCTAATCTTACCGGCACCAAGTATGGCTGCGGCACCGGCGATTGCGGGGCCTGCACGGTGATGGTCGATGGCGCCGCGCTGCGATCCTGCCTCGTCACCTTGGGCGAGTGCGAAGGGCGCTTCGTCACCACGATCGAAGGGCTGTCGCAGGATCGCTCGCACCCGGTGCAGCAGGCCATGGTGGCCGAGCAGGCGATCCAGTGCGGGTTCTGCACGCCGGGCATCGTCCTTTCCGCCGCCGCGCTGCTGGCGCGCAATGCCAACCCGAGCGAGGCAGAGATCGGCGCCGCCATTCCGAACCTCTGCCGCTGCGGCGTGCAGCCGCGCCTGCTTGCCGCCGTGCAACGCGCCGGGCGGGTGCTGCGGCGAGAGGAAACCATCAGCGCCGCCCCTGCCCCCGGCATCGCCCCGCAGGATGCGGCACGGGCGGTTCCGGCGCTGAATCCGAATCCATCCGGTTCCAATCCATCAGGCCGGGAACCCGCAGCGGGTCTGACCGCTTCACCTGAATAAAGAGGACAAGGCCATGAAGGCGACCATCTGGCACAACCCCAAGTGCGGCACATCGCGCAATACGCTTGCCGCGCTGGAGGAAGCGCCCGGCGTGGAGGTTACCGTGATCGAATACCTCAAGACCCCGCCCAGCGCCGAAAAGCTGGCGCAGCTTTATAAGGATGCGGGAATCACGCCGCAGCAGGGCCTCCGCATGCGCGGCACCGACGCGGCGGAGCGCGGGCTTCCCGATGCGGACGATGCCACGGTTCTGGCCGCGATGGCCGCAGAGCCGATCCTGATCGAACGCCCGCTGGTTGAGACGGACAAGGGCGTGCGCCTGTGCCGTCCGATGGAAAAGGTCCACGAGATTTTGTAATCGCTCTGCAACATTGCGCAGCGGCTTGCTTGCAATGTGCACCTTGATCTGCCACGCCTTCGCCCTTCGCAGGACGACAACAACGCGAGAGTCTTCGCCAGCATGACCAGTACCGAGCTTGCCCGAGAGGCGCTCCCCCAGCGAATCAAGCGAAAGATCAAGCACAGCCTCGGACCCTGGGGCGTGTTCATCGAGGGGTTCCTGCGCAACCCGGTGATGGTCGGTTCGATCGTCCCCTCGTCGCGCTTCACGATCAATCGCATGTTGGCGCCCGTCGATTGGGCGAGCACCAAGCTTTTCGTCGAATACGGCCCCGGCGTCGGCACCTTCTGCCGCCCGGTGCTGGATCGCCTGGGCCGCGACGGACAGCTGATCGTGATCGACACGAACCCGCTGTTCATCGACTATCTGCGCCGCACGATCACCGACAGCCGCTTCATCGCGGTGCTCGGTTCGGCCGCCGACGTGGAAGAGATCGTGCGCGCGCACGGGCATGAGAAGGCGGACTATGTGCTTTCGGGCCTGCCCTTCTCCACCCTTCCCGACGGTGTCGGCCCGGCCATCGCCGCCGCCACCTACCGCGTGATCCGCAAGGGCGGCGCGTTCCTGGTCTACCAGTTCACGCCCAAGGCCAAGAGCTTCATGGCCCGCCACTTCAAGCGGATCGACGATGCGATCGAGCCGATCAACGTCCCCCCCTGCTTCATGTGGTGGGGCTGGAAGGACGAGGACTGAAAAGTCCCGCCATCGGCAAAACAAAAAGGCCGGCGCGAGTAGCGTCGGCCTTTTTCGTTTGTAGGTCGGAGCCGGAAACTTCGCCCGTATCGTCATTGCGGGCGTAGCGAAGCAATGACGAACTACGATTCAGGCCGATGCCATAAGCCCGTCACTCGAACGGGCTGGTCAGCGTTTCCGCCGATGCGCCGGAAAGCTGGCGGTGGACCTGCCCGATCACCGCCACGAAGTAGAGCGCCATGATCGCGGCCAGCATCGATTCGATCACCGCGCCGATCAGCCCGGCAATGTGCTTCGGCGCCAGCAGCCCGATCGGCAGCGTGACGACATTGGCCAGGATCATCAGCGCCATCATTGCCAGGAACAGCAGCGCATAGAAGCCGAAGATCCGCGCCGTATGCCCGTGCGTCAGCCGCCAGGAACGCACCAGCGCACCGATCGGATTGCGCAGCTTGTCCACCGCGATCACCGGCCCCACCAGCGAGAGTCGCACGCCCACCGGGATCACCAGGAACAGGCCCACGGCAAGGCCGATCACCGCCCCCACCATGCCGCCCGCCGCTGCGAACAGGGTCGCCGCCGCAAGGCCGATGGTCATCAGCCCGAAGCCCATCAGGATCTGCGCGAGGAGGTAAGCCAGCAGACCCTTGAGACCATTGCCGATCGCTTCTCCCACGGTGGGGCGGCGGTCGGTATCCAGCACGCTCAGCAACGACAGCGTGCCCAGCGCCTGACACAGCGCCACGGGAATCATCACCGGCAGAATCGAGGCGTAATAGGCGCTCACCGCGTCCATCACTTGTTTCTCGCTCAGCCCCGTGCCCATTTCCGGGGCCGGGAAGAAGAAGGTGAAGATCAGCTGCGGCAGCAGGAAAAAGACCCCCGCGATGGCGAGAACCACTTCCTTGTTGGCGGAAACCGCGCGGCTTGCCTCGTTCCAGGCCCGATTGCTGTCGAACGTCATTGCTGCTCCTGGCACCGCCATGAAGGGGCGGTCAACTCAAAGTGGCTTGATAACCGCAGGGAATGACGCCACGCAACGCAACATGACTTTCCCTACGACTTTGGCCGGTGATATCGAACTGCGCATCAGCAGCGAACCGGTCCCCTACCGCGCCGCCCTTGAGGAAATGACCGCCCGCAACGCCGCCATCGCCGCGGGCGAGGCGCGCGAGTTGATCTGGCTGCTGGAACACCCGCCCGTCTACACCGCCGGTACCAGTGCCGATCTGACCGAACTGCTCGATCCGCGCTTCGAAGTGGTCGAGGCCGGGCGCGGCGGGCGCTACACCTACCACGGCCCCGGCCAGCGCATCGGCTATGTCCTGCTGGACCTCCGCAAGCGCGCGCGCGACGCGCGCGGCTTCGTCCATGGCCTCGAAGGCTGGGTGATGGACACGCTGAAGGACTTCGGCGTGGACAGCTTCCGCAGCGAAGGCCGCATCGGCATCTGGACCAAGGATGTGGACGGTCGCGAGGCAAAGATCGGCGCGATCGGCGTGCGCATCCGCAAGTGGGTGACGATGCACGGCTTTTCGGTGAACATTCACCCGGATCTGGGGCATTTCACCGGCATCGTGCCTTGCGGGATCGACGAATTCGGCGTCACCAGCCTGAAGCGGCTGGGCCACGATACCGACTATGCCCGCTGGGACGAGGCGCTGCTGACCCATGCCGATGCCTTCCTGTCCGCACTGGACCGCCCCTGCCCGCCCGTAACGCCCCCGGAGACTTCTGCATGAGCCTGCCGTTCCGCCCCGCTGTCGCGCTGCTGCCTGCTCTGGCAGTGCTGGCCCTTGCAGGCTGCAACAAGCAGGAGCCGACGAACAACAAGGCCGCCGCCGGTGCCGCGCTGCTGCCCCGTTCGGTGAGCGACGACATGCCGCCTTACGACAGCGTGCGTTCGCAGAACGACCATGCCGCGCCGGAGGCCGATCTGCCTTCGCGGCGTGACAGCGCGCGCGGCTCTGCCAGTCAGGCAGCAGTCGATGCCGATGCGGACGCTGCGGCGGCAGCGGCCGCCGATGTCGAGGAAGCCGCAGGAACCGCCCCGGTCAAGCCGGACGGAGAATAACGCTCCGCTTGGCATCCTCGCCAAGGGGACCGGGAGTGGGCCCACCGCCGGGGTTTCGTTCGAGAGGCGCGTGGCCCGGAACCGCCGCGTTTTGGGCCAGAGCGTGGCGTGCCAGCGTGTTCTGCGCCAGCGCCAGATCGGCGCGATCCACCATGCGGCCGGCGACCGCCAGCGAACCGAGATGCGGGCTGGCGGCGAAGGCGGCAACCACCTCGCGCGCGTCGTCCAGTTCATCCGCCCCTAGCGCGAAGGCCCGGTTGATCACCGCGACTTGCGCCGGGTGGACGGCGAACATGCCGGTGAAACCTTCGGCCCGCGCGCGCAGTGCGGCGCGTTCCAGCCCGACTTCATCCTCGAAATGATCGAACGGTGCTTCCACCGCGCGGATGCCGCCGGCATGGGCGGTGAGCAGGACCTGTGCGCGCACGAAGCTGCAGGGATCGCCCCAAGCGCCCTGCCCGTCGCGGCGGAGCCGAACGCCCAGCGCCGCACTCAGTCCGCCCGCACCCCATGCCAGCCCGTCCAGCCGCTGGTGCGCCGATTCGAGATAGCGGGGAATCTGCAGGGCGGCAGTGGCCGTTTCCCCCGCGACCGGCATGATCCGCGTGGCCCCGGCGACGATGCCGTTGCGTTCCTCATGATTGTAAATCTCGCTGGCGAGTTCGCGCACCGCGTCCGGCCCGGTCGCCCTCGGCAGGATCACCCCTTCCGGCGCGGAGGGCATGACGGCGGCCAGATCGTCGCGCCACAGGCCCGATTCGAAGCTGTTGATCCGCACCCAGCGCGCGCTGCGCCGGGCACCGCCCGCCGCGCGGCTGGCAGCCAGCCACTGCCCGGCCAGCCGGCAGCCGATCTCCCGCCCTTCGCGGGGGATGGTGTCCGACAGGTCCACCACCACGACATCGGCCCCGACGCCCTGCGTCATGGCCAGTCGCTTCTCGTTGTTGCCGGGTACGATCAGCCAGGATCGATACTTCATCGCGCGCCCTCTTCCTTGCTTTCCGGCAAGCCTAGGGGGCGAGCGATTAAGAAAATGCTGTGCGGAGCCGGGCACGACGGTGAAAATGCGTTCACGGGGGAGCGGCACACCGGCAGCACCAAGAGCCGCCACAAGCCACTACCCGTCATCCCCGCGACGGCGGGGATCCCGCTTCCTCATCCAACGGTAGAGCTGTGGCGGTAGGTGACGGAACCTCGCCGCACCTACCGCTTGACCGTTCTCAGAGCGCCTTTTCGTAGACCGCGTATTCGCGGTTGATCTTGCTGTCGATGGCGTCGGCGATGGCGACCATCCCCTGGTTGTCGTCCAGAATCCAGCCGATCTCCCCGCGCTTGGCGCCGAACTTGGCGGTGGCGGAGCGGCGGATGTATTCGATCATCATGAAGGCCAGCTGGCTGGCGAGGCGCGAGGATTGCAGCTTCTTGCGCACGCCCATCAGCGGCACGCGCATGTCCGCCGGGTTCGGCTTGCGCAGCCACAGCAGCAGCTTGATCAGGCCGAACAGGCCCGGCTTGCCCTTGGGCCCGTTGAACCGCTTCTGCGCCTGGTTGAGATCGGGCCAGGTCATCATGAAGGCCACCGGCTCGCCCTCATACTCGGCGATGCGGATCAGGCTGGGGTGGACCAGCGGCTTCAGCGCCTTGCCGGTATATTCGATTTCCTTTTCGGTGAAGGGCACGAAGCCCCAGTTGTCCGACCAGGCATCGTTCAGGATGTCACAGATCAGTGCCGCTTCCTCGTCGAACCGCTTGGGATCGACTTCGCGGATGCGGATCTTGGCATTCTTCTCGCCAGACGAGACGATGCGCTGAACCAGTGGCGGGAACTGCTTCGTAACGTCGAGATCGTAGGTGTAGAGCGTCTTCACGCGATCGTACCCGGCGCCTTCGATCCACGGCTGGTAGGCCGAATCGTGGTGCGCCATCATCACCATCGGCGCGTGGTCGAAACCGCGCACCTGCAGGCCCGGCTCTTCCCAGACGGACAGGTTCATCGGCGCCAGCACGCGCGTCATGCCCTGCCCGCGCAGCCAGTCCTCGGCCGTGGCGATCAGCGCCTTGGCGACGTCCTCGTCCTCCGCCTCGATCGCGCCCCAGTTGCCGGTGCCCGGGCCCATGCCCTGCTCCAGCGGCTGTTTCAGCGCCAGTTCATCGATATGCGCGGATATGCGGCCGACAACCTCACCCCCGCGCTTGGCCAGGAAAAGCTGGCCGCGCGCGTGATCCCAGAACGGGTTCTTGCCCGGGGTGAACTTGGAAATCTCCTCCGAGCGGAGGTTGGGGACCCAGTTTGGATCTGACGCCCCATTTTGATCTAACGCATAGTGCCGATAAGCGTAATCGACAAAGGCAGCGCGGTCGGCCTTGCTGGAAACGGGTGTGATGACTAGTTCGGCTTTGGCCACGATCCTGCCTTTGTTCCGCATTATGGGGAAAATCAGGATCGCGACCTGCGGCCGCACCCGCCACCTTGTCAAGCGGATGCAAGCGCAGGCACTCGCAAAACCCGTACCCGGCCGGATTTATGCCCGGAGACTATGGAACCAGACGTATGATTGCCCAGGATGCCACCACCCTGTCCCCCGCTGCACCACGTGACGTGGCCGGACACGTGCGCTCGTCCGAAATCCCCGACGACAAGGAGATGCTGCGCGCCGCCGTCGAGCTGACGCGCGACATCGCCAAGGCCCGTCCGGAAATCTATTGGCCCGACATGCTGGCCTCCACCGTGGTCGGCTATGCCGCGCTGGCGGGCGCCATTCTGGCGAGCAATCCGTGGGTCGCCGTGGCCTGTGGCCTGCTTTCGGCGCTCACCCTCTACCGCGCACTGCTGTTCATTCACGAGTTGACGCACATCCACCGCGATGCGCTGCCCGGCTTCCGCTTCGCGTGGAACCTGCTGGTGGGCATCCCGATGCTGATCCCCTCGCTGATGTACGAGGGCGTGCACACGATCCACCACACCCGCACCCGCTACGGCACCGTGGAGGATCCCGAATACCTGCCGCTGGCGCTGATGAAGCCGTGGAGCCTGCCGGTCTTCGCGCTCACCGCGATCCTGCTGCCGGTGGCGCTGCTGATCCGTTCCGCCGTGCTGGTGCCGCTGGGCGTGATTGTGCCGCCGCTGCGCAAGCTGGTGTGGGAACGCGCCTCCGCCCTCGCCATCAACCCGCAGTTCGGCCGCCGCCCGCCCGAGGGCAAGTTCGCCCGCATGGTGTTCTGGCAGGAACTGGGCTGCTCGGTCTGGGCGATCGCCGTACTTGCCGCCAGCTACACCTACGGCTGGCGCCCGCTGCTCATCGCAATCTGCGTGATGTCGCTCACCGCCTTCCTCAATCAGGTCCGCACGCTGGTCGCGCACCTTTGGGAGAACGATGGCGATCCCATGACCGTCACCGCGCAGTACCTCGATTCGGTGAACGTGCCGCCGCCGGCGAAGTATTCCGAACTCTGGGCGCCGGTGGGCCTGCGTTACCACGCGCTGCATCACCTGCTGCCCTCGATGCCCTATCACTCGCTGGCAGAGGCGCACCGCCGTCTGGCCAAGCAGTTCGGTTCGGGATCGACTTATTCCAAGGCGAACTACCCCGGCCTGATGCCGCTGCTGGAACGGCTCGCCAAGAGCACCATGCAGGCGCACTGATCGGCGCTGGATATGAAAAAGGCCTCGCGGAATGCGGGGCCTTTTTTGTTTAGGGGAAGGAAGAGAGACGTCCTGGGGGATGATCCCCCAGACCCTCGGAATGTCTTCGTCGCGCCCTGTCTATCCCTAGTGCGCTCCTTGCGGTGCAGCTATCGGATCCCATGGGCGCGCGGCGCTGTTAGCCTGCTCGACCTTCTACTCTTCCGTCCGTATCAGCACCGTCTCACCGATCAGCGCAAAGAGCATGAAAGGCGCCCAGGCTGCGATCAGCGGCGGGTAGCCCCCGAAATTGCCCATGGCCAAGGCGGCATTGTCGATCACGAAATAGGCGAAGCCCAGCGCCATGCCGATGACCGCACGGATCAGCAATTGGCCGGACCGGGCAAGGCCGAACGCGGTCACCGCGCCCAGCAGCGGCATCAGCACGGAGGAGAACGGCCCGGAAAGCTTGTGCCACCATGCGGCCTCAAGCTCGCTGGTGCGCCGGCCGGCGATCTTCATCGCCTCTATCGAGCGGGTCAGTTCGATGATGTTCTGCGAATCGGCATCGACCTTGGAAATCAGAATCTTCGCCGGCGTAATCCCCGGCGCCAGAGTGACGGAGGCGACGCGGGTTACCGTCGTGCGCGGCACATCGAAAACCGTGGGATTCTCAAAGCGCCAGCCCGGATTGGCGAAAGTCGCCCGGTCGGCGCGGACCATCTCGGTAATGATCCCCGCATCGTCGCGGCGGTAGAAGGTGATGTTGTGCAGCACCATGCCGTTGTCCGGCCCATCGATGCTGCCCGCCATCATCAGGTCGCGCCCATCGGCCAGATAGAGGTTGGCCCTTGCCCCCGGATCCTTCGGGATCGGCCCGTATTTCACGCCCTGCCATGCGTTCAGCATCGCGGTGGAGCGCGTCACCACGCGTTCGTTGAAAGCCAGGCTGCCCGTCGAAATGATGAAAGCGGCCAGAATCAGCGGCGCCAGCACCTGATGCGCGGAAAGTCCCGCCGCCTTCATCGAGATGACTTCGCTGTTCTGGTTCAGCGTGGCCAAGGTGATGATCGTCGCCAGCAGCACCGAATAAGGCAGGAAGCGCGCCACCAACTGCGGCACGCGCAGGGTGACGTAGTAGAACAGCTGCGCCTGACCATTGCCGGGATAGGCCAGGATGTCCCCGCTCTCGCCCAGCAGGTCCAGCACCTGAAGCACCAGCACCAGCATCAGCAGCACCGCGAAAATGCGGGTGACGAACAGGCGCGCAAGGTACCAGGTCAGTGTGCGCGAAGGGAAAAATTCCATCTGCATCCCAGGTCAGGCCCCGCTTTCCGAGGCGGGTTCGGGCAGGATCGGGCCTTGCCGGTGGCGCTTGAGCAGCGACTTGAGCCGCTTGATGACGATGTCCGAACCCTTTTCGAGCCAGCCCAGCGGCTGCCCGCCCGGTACGTAGGCAACGCGCCAGTACATCCACACGATCAGTGCGGCAAACAGCGCAAACGGGCCCCACAGGCCGATGATCGGGTTCATCTTGCCCAGCGAGGCAACGTCGGCCGCGTACTGGTTGACCTTGTGATAGGCCACCACCATCACGATCGAGACGAACAAGCCGAGCGCCGAAGTCGATCGCTTGGGCGGGATCGCCAGCGCCACCGCCAGCAAAGGCAGCAGCAGCATCATGATCACTTCGACCATGCGATAGTTGAAGTTGGCCTGGCTGGAGACGCGCTCTTCCTTCGGAAGGCTGTTGTTCCAGCCCAGCTTCATCAGTTCGGGCAGCAGGTATTCGCGATCCTGCCCGCCGCGCTGGCGGAACTTTTCCACCTGCGGCAGCTCGATCGGCAGATCATGCCGCGTGAAAGTCAGCACGCGCGGGTCCTTGCCCGGCATGTCCTGGATGATCTGGCCGTTGTCCAGCCGCAGGATGATCGTATCGGGCGCGCCCTTCAGCGCCAGGAACTGCCCCTCGCGCGCGGAGATCGACAGCACCTGTCCCTTGTCGTTGGCAACGCGCGCGAAGATGCCGTTCAGCCGGCGGCCGTCGTCGCGGCTTTGATCGATGCGCAGGGCGATGCGATCCTTCAGCGCGGTGAACTCTCCCACCTTGATCGAGGCGCCCAGCGCACCCGACTTCAGCTCGTAGTTGAGTTCCTCGTAATAATAGCGCGCCAGCGGCTGCAGATAGCCGACGATGGCGAAGTTCACGCCTGCCAGCAGGATCGCCAGAATATAAGGCACGCGCAGCAGGCGCGTGTAGCTGAGCCCGACGGCGCGCATCACGTCCAGTTCGCTGGACGTGGCCAGCTTGCGGAAGGCCAGCAGGATGCCCAGCATCAGCCCCAGCGGAATCGCCAGGCTGGCATATTCGGGCAGCAGATTCGCCAGCATCTTGAAGACGACGCCGATCGGGCCGCCCTCCGTCGCGACGAAGTCGAACAGCCGCAGCATCTTGTCGAGCACGAGCAGAGAGGCCGCCAGCAGGAAGATGCCAAGCATGGGCATCACCACCAGGCGGAGGATGTATCGATCGATGGCGCTGAGGAATTTCACGCTGAAGGGTTCACCGGAATGTCGTCACAAAACCGTGCATCTGAGGCCCTTAAACGCTTGCCGCAGGTGGGCAAAGCGAATTGTCCACGATGATGTGAAGAACGCGGCGGCGCGAGACCCCGAAGCGGCGGAAGGCGGCACCCGCGCGCCGGGCGGAGAACACGCGGAACGGCGCCGGACGGCGGTTTGCTGACTTCCGCCAAGTCACGGCAATTGCTGGATTTCACCGTTAAACGGGATCGTTTCACGATTGCGCATGGAGGCCAAGTCTCGAACAGCGGCCGGCGAATTGGCCGATCTCGCAAATCGCAGGCGGCACTCCCCTTCCCCCTTTTTGTGAACATGGGTCCCCCGCCATGCTGCCCGACCACTTCGATACCCGCGTCTTCTTCATGGCCGATGACATCCTGCGCGCCGATGCCTTGGGCTTCGCGCAGGACCTGGAACGCTTCGCGCAGCGCGCCGAAGCGGCCGAACGCGCGCAGGCAGGCATCATCGTGCTGGAGGCGCTGGTGGTGTTCGGCGAAGCGGGACGGCGCATCGACGAGGCCGGCTGGACCCTGCTCTCCACCGCCATCGCCGCATCGGTGCGCAAGGGTGAGGAAGAGAACGCGGCGCGGCTGCTGATCCCCCACGGTGCGCTGGCGATCATCGATACGCTGTCGCCCACGGCTGAAAGCGTCCGGATCGTGAAGCAAGACGCGGCGATCGATTCGGAAGCCGTCGCGCGGTCGCGCTGCGCAGCCATCGTGGCCGCCCTGTTCCGAGCGTTGTCGCAGCACTTCGAGGACGAGGTTGTTCCAACCGATGACGTGGAGCCGGAACACGCCGAAGAGCCTGCGGAGGGGACCGCCGGCTAGGCCGTAATCGCGGGTATCGCGCAAAGGGGCCTCAGCCGAGACCCCGAAAAGCCCGAATCAGGCCTTTTCCAGCGTGCACTGAAGCGGGTGCTGGTTCTGCCGGGCGAAATCCATCACCTGGTTCACCTTGGTTTCGGCGATCTCGTAAGGGAAGATGCCGCAGACGCCCACGCCCTTCTGGTGGACGTGGAGCATCACGCGCGTCGCCTGCTCCAGATCCATATGGAAGAAACGCTTGAGGACCATCACCACGAATTCCATCGGGGTGTAGTCGTCATTCAGCATCAGGACCTTGAACTGGCTGGGCTTCTTCGGCTTGGCGCGGGTCTTCGTGGCGATGCCGACCTGTTCGCTGCCGTCACCGTCATGACCGTCCGTATCAGGGCCGGCTTTCACATGACCGGCGATTCCCTCCATCCCCACTGAACCATCGTCCCGGAAATCGGCACGCAGGGTTTCAGGGCACAGGCATTCAGCGCGCAGAGGCGCCGGAAAGCTCGGAAAGGAATCGAAATTCGGGGAGTACATGGCAGCAGAATATCGTATCGACCGCCCGGGAAACAAGGTCTGCGTCGAACATTGTCGCGCCGGAGCGGCTACAGGCCGAAACACGGCCCCGCAGGAACCGCCCGAAAGACCGCCAATTGCCGGCCGGTGACCGGATATCGGCCGGGTGAACCGCTCCACCCGGCCGACGGATCGACCTCTCTCAGGACTGTCCGGGAGATCTGCCGGCGCCCGAACCGGGCGCCGGCAAAAGATCAAAAAGATCAAACAGCCGCGTGACGGGCCTTTTCCATGGCGATGCTGACGCGGCCCGAAATCGGGGCGGCCACATCGCTGAACAGCTTCAGCATGGTTTCGCTGTTCTTCGAGCTGTAGGCGACGGCCGTGTCGAAGTTCTTGCGCAGGATGTCGCCCTGCAGCTTGAAGAAGTCGGTCGGCGACTTCACGGCAGCCAGTTCCTTGATGTCGCCGGTCATGGTCGCGAAGGAGCTACGGCCTTCCGTAACCAGTTCCGAACCCAGGCCCTGCAGGCCTTCGGCGAGGATCTTGCCCGATTCAACCACGGCTTCAACGTTGCCCTTGGTGAAATCGCCCAGCTCACCGAACAGGCTGGAGCTCTTCTCGAAGGCAGCCTTGGCCTTGGTCTGGGCTTCCGTCACGGCATCCTGAAAAGCAGAGAAATTAGCGCTCATGTCCATCGTCGTATCCTCGAGCATGAAGTTGGATATCAGTCCTGCGAAGCTTGTTTTTGAAGCGCCCGTCTTCGCTGCGGGGCCTGTCTTTGCGGCGCTGGCGGGTGCGGCTTTCACCGTGCCCGTTCCGGCCGCGAGGGCCGGCTTGAGAACGGCAGGCGCGCGCGCAGCGACTGCCGGTTTGGTAATGGTCTTCCCGGCCGCCGCCACCTTGGGAGCGATGGCAGGAGCAGTGGGCTTGGGCGCGGGCTTGGCCGCAACCTTCGGCGCCACCACTTTCGCTGCCACTGCGGGCTTGGCCGCCGGTTTCGGCGCGATCTTTGCCGCCGGCTTGGCCGCAACTTTCGCTGCCACCTTGACCGGGGCCTTCGCCTTCGCGGCCACCTTTGCCTTCGCGGGCTTGGCTGCCGGCTTCGGGGCAACCTTGATCGCGGGCTTGGCAGCCACCGGTTCCGGCTTCGCGGCAACGACCGGGGCCGAAACCACCGGAGCCGAGACCACCGGCGCTGAAACCACCGGTTTCGGCGTGGCGGCAGGCACAGGCGCCACCTTCGCTTCTGCGGCAGGAGCGGCTGTCGGCACGGTCTTCACCGCATCACCAACGGGCCCTGAGACCGCATCGGCCTTGGCAGTCGCCGCCTTCGCAGGCGCAACTTTGCCGGTTTCAGTCTTATTCGTTGCGGAAGGTATCACGGGTTTGCTTTCAGCCGCTGCCGCGTAGGCCTTTTCGGCGAGGGCGTCATCCTTGTCTTCGTTGCCGGCCATCTGACTGTTCCTGCGTTCCTGGCGAGAATCGTAGCGATAGACGATGTTCGAGCCATTCGTGCCGCAGGACCGTCAAAGCGATCCGCCGACCCTTCAGGCTCTCCGTAAAACCAAGTCTGGAAATTCCTGCGATTCGTAAAATTCTTTTGCTGCGTTGCACAATATGCGGTCACAGCATCGAAGTCAATCGGGCTTTGCTGCATCGCGTCATGAAAATGTTGCACTGCAACATGGGCGCGCGCGAACGAGCCCGCAGCACCACCGGCGGGCTGCTCTATGAAGGCGCACTGCCTCGGAAGCCCAGCCGTAAGGCATTGAAGTCAGGTGTATAGTACGACTGCATCGGAAATGGACCGCAGCGGCGGATGTTCCCGCGGGCGCCGGCAGAACGGCACATCGATCCCGTGCGCACCGGCCAGGAACGGCAGCCGGCTGCGTTTTAACCGCTGGATCTCGAAAGAGATTGCGCCGGAAACTTTGGAGCAACTTCGGTGTACCGGTGGCGGCGCAGGCCAAAGCGTTGGCCCGCCACCCCACTCAGCGCGTCATGACGTAGCGGCCCGGCGCATCCTCGATCACCTTGTCGCCACGGCCGCCCGGACGGCGCTTGCCGCGTGCCGGCACTTCGGTTCCGTCCAGCCCGCGCAACCAGTCGATCCAGTGCGGCCACCAGCTGCCCTGATGCGCCTCCGCCCCGTCCACGAAGCTTTCCAGCGTGTCGGCCTTCGCCGGATTGGTCCAGTACTGATACTTGTTGGCGGACGGCGGATTGACGACGCCGGCGATATGGCCGGAACCTGCCAGCACGAACGTCCACGGCCCGGCCAGATAATGCGTCAGCTTCCACACGCTGCCGGGCGGGGCGATGTGATCCTCTCGCCCGGCCTGGATATAAGTGGGCGTGGCAATCCGGTGCAGGTCGATCGGCACGCCGCAAGCCTGCAGCGAATCCGCCACCACCAGCCGGTTGTCGCGATAGAGATCGCGCAGATAGCTGCGGTGCCACTTCGCCGGCAGGTTGGTGACGTCACCATTCCAGTGCAGCAGGTCGAAGGCGGGATACTGCTCGCCCATCAGGTAGTTCTTTTCGACCGTGCTCCAGATCAGGTCGTTGCCGCGCAGGATATTGAAGGTGGCGGCAAGGTACCTCCCGTCCAGATAGCCTTCGGGCGACAGCTTGCCGATCGTCTCGATCTGCTGGTCGTCCACGAAGGCCTTGAGGTCGCCCGCATCCTCGAAATCGACTTGCGCGGTGAAGAAGGTGGCGCTGGCCACCTTGTCCGCCTCGCCCTTGCGCGCCAGCACGGCCAGCGTGGCGGCCAGCGTGGTACCGGCGACGCAATAACCGATGGTGTGGACCGAAGGCACATCCAGCCGATCGCGCACGACGTCGATCGCCTGGACCTGCGCGGCGATATAGTCGTCCCACGCAAGGTCGGCCATCGAGGCATCGGCCGACTTCCAAGAGACCATGAACACTGTCGTGCCCTGCTCCACCGCCCAGCGCACGAAGCTCTTCTTCGCGTTCAGGTCCAGAATGTAGAAGCGGTTGATCCACGGCGGGAAGATCAGCAGCGGCGTCTTCAGCACATCGTCCGTGGTCGGCGTGTACTGGATCAGCTGGTAGAGCGGCGTTTCGAACACCACCTTGCCCGGCGTCACCGCGATATTCTCACCCAGCACGAAGGCGCCGGGGCGGACGTGGGTCAGCTGGCCCTTGCGCATATCGTCCAGCAGGTTCTCGAACCCGCGGATCAGGCTTTCGCCTTGCGACCGGCGCGCAGCCTCCAGCGCGACCGGGTTGGTCATCGGGAAATTGGCCGGGCTCAGCCCGTCGACGATCGCGCGGGTGGCGAAGATCAGTTGCGCCTTGCGGGCCGCTTCCAGCCCTTCGGCCTTTTCCGCCATGCCGACGAGCTGTTCCGCCAGCATCAGGTAAAGCTGGTGCAGCACCGCGAAGAACGGCTGGCGGCGCCATTCGGGATCGGCAAAGCGGCCGTCCGATCGCGGCAGCGCGGGGTCTGCTTCCGCCTTGCCCGTTTCCTTCGCGTCCGGCCCCAGCCCGTATTGCGCCAGCACGCCGTTGATCAGCCCGGCCGCATCGTTCCACAACCGCTGCTGCACTTCGGGATCGGAGAGCGGAAGCTGGCGCGCCACGGATTCGGCGGTGGCGATCCATTTCAGCGGATCCGACCAGTGCCCCTGCCCGTCCTTCGCCTTGCCGATCTGCTCCACCTGAAAATCGGTCCAGATCGAATGCATGCGGCTGGCGATTTCCGCCCAGTGCACCGCGCTTTCGGCCTCCGGCGTGCCTTCCTTGGGGACGAGGCCGCCGAACAGGCCGGTTACCTGGCTGGCGTGATCCTGAAAAAGCTTGGCCATAAGGTCGGTGGCGTCGGTCGCCATGTGCGGTCGAACTCCGGAGGGAGGGATCCGATGCGAATCCCCTCACCCTCATTCCTATCGAGTGCCCCGCCCGCCGCCAACTGGCAAAGCCGATCGGACAAAACTTGCGCATGTCCCCCACTTTCCCGTCACACGATTGCGCATCGGCCATTTGCGCGAGGGCTTTATTCCCCTACAGGGACCGGCGCGGCACTTTTCGCCGCGTGTTTTATGGATTCACAGAGGTCATGGAAGACGAGTTCTACCGCATCAAGCGACTGCCGCCCTACGTTATCGCCGAAGTCAACGCGATGCGTCATGCGGCACGCCAGGCGGGCAAGGACATCATCGACCTCGGCATGGGCAACCCGGACCTGCCGCCGCCCGCCCATGTGATCGACAAGCTGTGCGAAGTGGCCCGCAAGGAAGACGCGCACGGCTACTCGGCTTCGTCGGGCATCCCCGGCCTGCGCAAGGCCCAGGCCAATTACTACGGCCGCCGCTTCAACGTCGATCTCGATCCCGAGACCGAAGTGGTGATGACGATGGGCTCGAAGGAAGGCCTCGCCAGCCTCGCCACCGCGATCACCGCGCCGGGCGACGTGGTGCTGGCACCCAACCCCAGCTACCCGATCCACACGTTCGGCTTCATCATCGCCGGCGCGACGATCCGCTCGGTGCCGACCACGCCGGACGAGCGCTATTGGGAATCGCTGAACCGCGCGATGGCCTTCACGGTCCCGCGCCCGTCGATCCTGATCGTCAACTACCCATCGAACCCCACGGCCGAGACGGTGGATCTGGCGTTCTACGAACGCCTCGTGGCCTGGGCGAAGGAGAACAAGGTCTGGATCCTGTCCGACCTGGCCTATTCGGAACTCTATTTCGACGGCAACCCGACGCGCTCGATCCTCGAAGTGCCGGGCGCCAAGGACGTGGCGGTGGAATTCACCTCGATGTCTAAGACATTCTCGATGGCCGGCTGGCGCGTCGGCTTCGCGGTGGGTAACCCGAAGCTGATCGCCGCGCTGAAGCGCGTGAAGTCCTACCTCGACTACGGCGCCTTCACGCCGATCCAGGCGGCGGCCTGCGCCGCGCTGAACGGCCCGCAGGACATCGTCGAGAAGAACCGCACCCTCTACCAGAAGCGCCGCGACGTGATGGTGGAAGCGTTCGGCCGCGCCGGTTGGGACATCCCCAGCCCCAAGGCATCGATGTTCGCCTGGGCCCCGCTGCCGCCGGCACTGAAGGAAATGGGCAGCCTGGAGTTTTCCAAGCAATTGCTCACCCATGCCGAAGTCGCCGTGGCGCCGGGCGTCGGGTACGGCGAGGACGGCGAAGGCTTCGTCCGTATCGCCATGGTGGAAAACGAACAGCGCCTTCGCCAGGCCGCGCGCAACATCAAGCGCTACCTCACGTCGATGGGCGTCAACACGCCGGCGGCCTGAGAGTCCGTTTGAAAAATGCCCGCAGGGGCATTTTTCAAACGGCACCGGCCCTCTCCCGCACGCGAATCCGGCTGCGGCCGGATTTGCGGCATGGGGCCGCTGCCTCACTACGAATCGTTGATGGCCTCGCCCGCCTCCAAACCGTCAGGCGATGGGCCGGCCGATGACTATGGGAAAAACCCTATAGGGATTTTTCCAACTGCCTGATACCAGTCGAAAATCAACGCTATAGTAGTTTAGGCGCGGAAAACTGGGGAATTTTACCCTGGCATTACCTCGTACTGTAAAAATATAGGTATTGTTCCGCGGCCGACATCCGCCCAAGGATACCGGTTACCGGACCACCATCAATCTTGCAGAATAGGGGGGGGAATGACCTATCTGGGCAAGAGCGAATGTCACGCACCACGTTTTCGCTGGCTAACGCAACATACAATACCCTCGCAGCTGGACCTGCGCCGCTGCGGCTGGATACTCGAACCCGAGCATGAGGCCTCGATCGACTGCGTCGGGATGATCGACGCGCTCGGCCTGGATGCCGGGCAATGGCTGGCGCTGCTGGAAACACTGCCGCAGGACCAGCGCCGCACCGTGCTGGTCACTGGCGTCAGTACCGCGTGCGAGCGCGCTTCACTGCTCCATGTCGGTTTTGGCGATGTCGTCACCGACGCCATCGAGCTGGAAGAACTGGACGCCCGCGCCAGCCGCCTGTCGCAACTGGCGCAGTGCCTGCCGCGCCGCCGCCGCCTGGGCCGCCTGACGCTGGACCTTCTGGCGCGGGAGGCATTCGGCGATGGCGAACCGCTCAATCTCAACCCCCGCGAATTCGCGCTGATCTGGCGCTTGGCCGATTCGGTTAACACCACGGTGAGCAAGGAAACGCTGATCTACGACGTGTGGCGGATGGGCTTCGTGCCCGAAACCAACAGCGTTGCCGTCCACATGTCGCGCCTCCGCCGCAAGCTGGCCTTCGTGGGCCTTGCCGGCGTGATCGAGACTTCGTCGAACGGCGGCTACCGGCTGATCATGCCCGCCGAAGTTCCACCGGTTGAGCGGTCCGTCCGCGCCAAAGCCGAAACGCTGTCACACTGAACCACGCCCCCGCGGCTATCGTCGTTCCACAAGGGCGGCGAGATCGGCGGGGGTGTTGATATTGGCGATCGGCGCCGGCAGTTCGATCGCCCGCGCGCCCACCAGTTCCGCAAAGCGCCGCATCGAATGGCTTTCTTCGCTGTGGAGAAGGGTTTCCAGCGTGGCGGTCGCGGATACGGGCCATATGCCGATGATCGGCTGCACCGCCACGCAGGCCGGCGCATCGCCCAACCGCTCCAGCAGATCGTCGGGCAGCAGCCCGCCATCGACGCCGCAGGAAAGGACCTGGGTGTAGCCCTCATCCTGCGCCAGCCGCATCGCGGCAGCCAACCCACCCAGCGGCCCCATGTCGGCATGCGGCCAATCCGGCAGGGTAGAGGCCGGCGCGGTTTCCCGCCCGGTGACCACGACCTGCTCGCACCAGCCCGACAGCGCATCCACGGCCAGCGACAGCAGGGTATGACCGCCAAGCTCCGCCAATGCCTTGTCGCTGCCGAACCGGCTAGACCGCCCGCCTGCTAGAACCGCTCCGAGAATCATGGCCAGGCTCCATCGCAGGGGAGTGGGATCGTACCGGTAATGCTACCGCACTCCGGCGCGGATACAAACGGATCCGCCCTGAACCCGGTTCCCGCCCCGGTCCCGCGCGCACGAAGCTGTCGATGAAATTCACCGGAAACGTGAATCCCGGTTGCGCCCGAGCGAATCCGTTGATAGTGGCCCACTCCACCACACCGGATGGCCCGATGGCGGAGTGGTTACGCACCGGACTGCAAATCCGTTTACGCCGGTTCGATTCCGGCTCGGGCCTCCACCTTCCTACATCGCAAAGCGCTGCAATCGCCCTTTCGGGCGGCAGATTTGTGTGCGTCAGCGCCGTGCCTTCCTTTCGGGAAAACGCGGCGTCGCACTCAGGTCATCGATATCGAACGGGGCCCCGGCCGCCTCGCAAAAGACGGCCGATGAAAGTGTCTTCCTAGCGGATTCACGTGGCCCTGCTGTGCTTCATGCCGGCCTTTCCGTCGTGAGCGGCGCCTATCGTTTCTCGAATGCAAGGAAGGTCAGGCGGCTGTCGCGACCCGTGTTCCAGGGGGCGCAATTGTAGTGCTCGTACTCGTGCTTGGCGTAATCGACGAGGTTGAAGCCCAGCTGCTGCATCAGGTGGATGTAGATTTCGGGATCGCGATTGAAGACCGGCGGATTGCCCTCGCGGCGCCAACGCTGGTCCATGAGTTCGGCGATGACGACCCGTTCGCGGCCCTTCGTCGCCTCCACCATCATCGGCACCAGCGCATTGTCCGCCACGTGCAGCAGCACTGTGTAGATCAGCACCGTCGGCGCGGCCGGGTAGGTGTAGCCGTGGTCGTGGATGCGAAAGTTGTGATCGGGCAGCGCCGCGCGGGCCTGCCGCAGCGAATTCGGGTTCACGTCGACGCCGATGTAGCCCTCCGGCGTGAACAGCGAGGCGATACGGCCGACACCGCAGCCGATCTCCAGAACCGGAAAACGCGTGCCCAGCGCCTTGCCGAGGGCGGCGCCGACATCGAAGCCTTCGGGGAACTGATAGCCATTGCTGGGGATGATGTGGTCGACGCCTTCCTTGATCCAGAAGGCCTCTTCGGGTGTCCTCCAGAGGCGATTTTCCGCCCGGTCGCGCACACCGTCCTCGGTCACCTGCTGCGGTTCCGCAATGATCTTGCGTCCATCCGCCTTGGCCTGACGCGACGCCTGCCAGTGACGGATCACCGCGGTTTCCGCACCGGGCGCGCCGTCGATATGTAGATAAGCGCGCGGCAGCCACGTCGTCTTGAGCGGCCGGATGCTGGCGATATCACACCATGCGGAGGAGAGATGGACCTGATCCCAGGTCAGCGGATCCGCCTGGCAGCGCAGCACCCATTGGCGCAGCAGTTCGCCCGCCAGCTCGGTCTTGCCGAAATAGAGCGTGCCCGAGCAGAACTCCCAGCCGCGATCCTGCTCTGCATGGTTCCAGGTCCACTTGTGCAGGGCCACATCCGCATCCAGTGCCGAAAACAGATCCGGCGTGGCCTCCACCGTGGCATCGGCATCGAGCCAGACGACGGGGCGATCGGAAATCAGCCATTGTTCGTAGATGAACTGCGCCTTGTAGGCACAGTTCATCTCCCAGCCGCCGACGCTGCTGATCGGCTGCAGCACATGATCGATCCCGAACCCATCCAGCGTCGCACGCAGACGGGCGGCGTGATCGGCATATTCGTTGTCGGCGGTGAAGAACGACACCACGCGGAACGGATGCGCCCCGGGCGCAAGGACTTCGGCCGTGCCGCGCGGCTCCATGCCTCGGTCGAGGTCACGGCCGATGAAGCTCTTCACGGCAAAGTCGGCGGCGCTGGCGGCACGCGGTACGGCGGTCTGGAGATTCATCGCAGGCGATCCATCGAAGAGGCCGCCGCCGGACCGGAACCGACGCGCGGGCGAGGCGAACAGGGGCTGAGCGTCGGCGCGCTCGGCGGTGATAGCATTATAGAATGGCCGGACCGGCCGGCGTGGCAGCGGCGCAATTGCCCACTTAGGGGCGCAACAAGTCGTAACTCTGGATCATCCCGACCAGCCGCCCTTCCCGGTCCACCACCGGAACCACCGAAAGCGGGCGTCCCGCGTCCTGCATCAACAGCAGCACATCGGCGACCACGGCGCTGTCCGGCGCGACGATCGGCCCCGTCTTCATCACATCGGCCGTGCGGATCGCGTAAATGTCGTGCCGAGATTCGATCAGGCGGCGCACGTCGCCGTCCACCACCAGTCCCTGCAGACACCCCGCCGCATCGATCACGCAAGCCGCGCCCATGCGCCCGGCAGAGATCACCGCGATCATCTCCGCCACGCTGGCATCGGCCCCTACCGTGGGCAGGTCCGCACCCTTGCGCATCAGGTGGCGGATCGGGATCATGTGCCGGCCCAGCAGGCCCGCCGGGTGGTGCCGCAGGAAATCCTCCCGCGTGAAACCGCGCGCGCGGCTGACGGCGACGGCAAGGGCATCGCCGATCGCCATCTGCAACGTGGTGCTGGAGGTCGGCGCCATGCCGATATGATCGGCCTCCCCGGCGATATCCATCAGGATGCAATGTTCGACGACATGCGCCAGCGGCGATTCCGCGCGGCCGATCACCCCGATCAGGCGGCACTTGCGCGCCTTCAGGATCGGCAGGATGCGCATGATCTCCTCGGTCGATCCGCTGTTGGAGAACAGCAGCACCACGTTCTCGGTCTGCACCGCGCCAAGATCGCCATGCGCCGCCTCCGCCGCGTTGAGGAAGAAGGCGGAAGTGCCCAGGCTGGAAAAAGTCGCCGCCACTTTCGCCGCGACCAGTCCGGACTTGCCGATGCCAAGGCAGACGATCGGCCGTTCCTGCGCCGCGATCAGCGATACGGCGGCGGGGATCGCGCTGTGATCGCCCTGCAGGAACCCGTCCAGCGCATCACGCTCGGCCGCCAGGACATCGCGAAACCAGCGGGTTTCCCGCTCGTCCTGCTCCTGAAACCGCGCGACCTTGTAGTTCAGCATTCGATGACTCCGGCTATTCCATTCATGCGGGATGTCAGGCCTGCGCTGCCCGCAGCTCGCGGTTTTCCCGCTCCAGATCGAGGTTCCATGTCGCCAGGCCGAACCGGCGCACATCCACCTGTTGCCAGAACAGGCCGGGATCGCGTTCGAGCAGGTGGAACCTGGCCAGCGCGCTGGCGCACTGCGATCCCATGTCGATCACTTCGGCCAGTTCGGTAAGGTAGAAGGGGATCGGCCGATCCGGATCGCCCATGTGATCGCCATGGGCACTGCCTGCCGCGCGCAGGGCGATGTCGACCCCTTGCTGGAACGCCCGCCGTGCCGCCGCGTGATCGCCACCCGCGATATGCAGTCGCGCCGCGTAGAATGCCGCCGCGACCGATTTGGTGGCCAGGATCGGCGCGAAAGCCTGCCAGTCCGCCGCTGCCGTGGCGCCGTACCAGCGCAGCGCGCCGGCGTGATCGCCGGCCATCTCGCACAGCCGCCCCGCCAGGAACGCGTGCGAGATTGTCCACCGCGCCACATGCGCGGGCGGATGGTCGCCCGCCGCGATGGCATAGCCCTGGATCGCTTCCAGCAAGCCCGGCACTGCCGCGCGCTCCCGCGCCTCCAGCGCGCGGTAGCCATAGACGGTAAGCGCCGCGCCCTGATCGGCCGATCCCAGTCGCGCGTTACCGATCACATATTCGGCAAGACGGCACAGCGTATCCTCGTTGCCCAGCCGTTCCCCCATCTGGACCATCGTGCGATAGAGCCAGGGATTGTCATAGGCCCCGAAATCGGCGAGCGCGGGAAGGCTTTCCGCCGTCCCCGCGAAGGCGGGATGAGCATAGGCTGCGGTGTCCGATGCCCCTGCCAGCGGATTGGCGGAAACCACCGCCAGCAACCACGGCCCTTCTGCCTCCCCGTCCAGCGCGGCGGGAATGATATGGCGCGCGCCCATCGGATCCCGCGTGAGAGGAAGTTGCTCGTAACGGCATTCCACCAGAAAGCGGCTGGAAAGCGCTTCGTTCAGCGCCGCCCAGTTGCCCGGCAACGAAGCATCCCCTGCCTCCGCTTGGCGGAGGGCAAGGATCAGCCGGCCATCGCACTTCAGCACCCGCACGTAATCGTCCAGCCGCGCCTGCCAACCGCCCGGCATCGCCGGCTGGAACGCCACGAGCGTATCGAGCGAACGGTCCGCGATCTCATCCAGCGGCAGATTGGCGCGGACCGAGGCAGCCTGCGACAGTGCGCCAACGATGCTGGCCCCATCGGCGGCGAAGGCGCCCTCCACCAGTACGGCATCACCCGGGCGCACATGGCTGGCCGCCAGCGCATAGCGCGCGATCGCGGCATCGGCGTCCACCCCGCCGCTTGCAAGAAGCCCCTCATGCAGTTCGGCCTGCGATCCGGCTGGGGCACGGCGATAGAAGCTGAGCGGCGGCATCGCCCGGCCATTCCACTGCGGATAGTCGTAATGCGTCATGCCGCCGGGATGGCGGATCCAGCCTGCAGCAAACAGATCGGCTTCGATCGTCTCGCGCGGTCTGCCAAGGGATTGCAGCGCCAGCACGCCGGCGCCGGCATAAGGCCGGATCGCCTCCGCCAGCGTTTCGGCCCCGCCGACGCGGGGCCATTGGAGGTAAGCGGCGGCGCCGCCCTTGCCCGGTCCATCGTGCGGCCGGCAGCCCAGCAGCGCCAGTTCCTGCGCCAGTCGGCCATGGGCAGCGAGATCCATCGCGATCCGGCAGGGGCCCAGCCGCCTGACGATGGCGGCGGCGTCATGAATGCTCATGGAAGGCTGATTTCCCGCTTGTAGTTTGATGCAGGCTACGCCCGCCGTGCCGTACAATTATAGGATAACAGCACCCTATCCGAACGGCCGACGGGGAAAATTTTGCCGGGGGTGGGTGCCGCCGCCGGATGACTCCGCTTCCCCTCTATATTGGGCACATGGCCGTAGCCCGGCTGCCTGAAAACCTGCGTTTCGCCATTTCCCGAGGGATGCCATGTCCAAGACCTCCATCCGTACCGCAGCCCTTCCCGATTTCCTGGGCGCGCTGCCTGCGGAGCTGAAGATCGACACTCTCTCGCTGGACTGTTTCGATACGCTGATCTGGCGCAACACGCAGGCCCCCTATGACCTGTTCGCCGATCTGCCGGTAACCGGCGGAGCCCTGTACCCGCGCCGCCACGCCGAAAGCAACGCACGGCTCAACGCCCCGCACCGTCAGCGCCGTTTCGAAGTGACGCTGGACGAAATCCACGCCGAACTGCTGCCCCACCAGGGCGACGCCGAACGGGCGGCCATGGTTCAGGCCGAACTGGATGCGGAAGCACGCCACTGCTTCGCCTTTGCGCCCACCCGCGACCTGATACTGGATGCCAAGCGTCGCGGCATGAAGGTCGTCATCGTTTCCGACACCTACCTGTCCGAACCGCGCCTGCGCAATCTGATCGCGGATGTCGCCGGCGAAGAACTGGCCGGCATGATCGACCGCATCTTCTGCTCGTGCGAATACGGCATCGGCAAGGCCGGCGGCCTGTTCAAGCTGGTACTGAAGAAACTGGGCATCAAGCCGCAGCAGATGGTGCATCTGGGCGACAATATCGTCGCCGACATGCAGGCCCCGCGCATGCTGGGCATTCCCAGCATGCACATCACGCAGTTCGACACCGCGGCCACGCAGCGCCTGCGCATGGAGGCTGCCGCTGCCAGCATGATCGATCCGGCCACGCGCATTTCCGTGCCGGTCTATCAGCCGCACCGCGCGCAGGTTTCGCTGCGCACCAACGACGACCCGACATTCGCCTTCGGCCACGATGTCCTCGGCCCGCTGATGCACGGCTTCGCTTCATGGATCCGCGAGGAGGCCGAAGCGCTTGAACGGGCCACCGGCCGCCGCGCAAAGCTGCTGTTCCTGCAGCGCGACGGGCATCTGCCCGCCCGCGCCTTCGCCGCGCTCTATCCCGAATGGGCGGATCGCGTCACCGAACCGGCGATCAGCCGCGTCATCGCCGTCGCCGCCAGCTTCGTCGACAAGGAAGCCATCCGCAAGCACATGGCGCCCTGGCTGTCGCCGAACATCGAGAAGACGCTGACCAAGGCCCGCATCTGCGCCCGCCAGTTGCTGTTCGACGAGCGCGAGACGGCAAAGCTGCTGGAAGGCGGCGACCTGGAAGGCTTCGGTGCGCGGGTGATGAAGCCCGGCAATGTCGAAAAAATCCTGCGCCGTTCGGCCAGGATGGGTGAGCGTCTGTTCCGCCAGTTGCGCAATCTGGGCGTCGAACAGGGCGACGCGGTCATGCTGATCGATCTGGGCTACAATGGATCGGTGCAGAACGCGGTGGAAGCACGCCTGCGCGCGGGCATGGATCTGGATGTGGCCGGCCGTTATCTGCTGCTGCGCGAAGTGCTGCCCTCCGGCCTCGACAAGCGCGGCTATTTCGACACGCGCAATTACGACTACAACGTGCTGTCGACCATTTTCAGCTCGATCGCGGTGGTGGAGCAGTTCTGCACGATGGCGATCGGCTCCGCAGTCGACATTGCCGAGGACGGAACGCCGATCCGCGAAGCCGTGGGCGTCGAAAACGCCCAGAGCGACGTTCGCGAAGCGGCGCAGGCCGCCTGCCTGGAATTCCTGAGCGCCGTCGGCAGCGCCTTCGTGCGCACGCCCCGTTCGGACGATGTCGAAACCCGTCGCCGCGCGGCGATGGGCGTGCTCGCCCGCCTGCTGATGATGCCGATCGACCAGGAAGTGCAGATGCTGCAGCACTTCAACCACGATGCGAACTTCGGCGTGAAGGACATGATCCAGATGTCCGATCTGGAATCCGCCCAGCACAGCATCAAGCGGCGCGGCTTCTTCTACGTCCGCAATGCCGAACGCATGTATCTGCCGGGCGAACTTCAGCAGTTCGGCCTGCCGCTGAACCTGTCGGTCTTCAGCATGCGCCGCTTCAATCTGGACTTCGCGAAGGGCGACGTCGATATCGAGACGCTGCAGTTGCCGATCCAGGTCTATGGCGACGGCCAATCCACGGCCCGAACGGTGGGCGCGCATCGCACCGCGGACGGCTATTACCGCGCGATCGTGCCGGTCGGCACCGGCCAGTTTTCGATCGGCCTGTTCCTCGGCCGCCTGTTCGAATACGTGCAGGTCGAGGAAATCAGCGTGCAGCCCCTCACCACCGTGACCGGTGAGGATGCCACCCCCGCGCAAGTGGTGACCGACGGTATGGAGGAAGTGGCGCCCGGCCTGTACCGGATCGACGGCCCGCAGGGCTTCATGGTCGTTCCCGCCGTGCCGAGCGACGAGCAGATGCTGCTCAGCATCGTCCTGCGCCCCATCGTGGCCCGCAACCAGACCGTAGCAGAGGCGAACCGCGCGGCGGCCTGACCCGGCCTCCCGCCCAACGAAGAGCGACCGCCGGGCCGGGGCGCGTTCCCGAGGGACGCTCTCCGGCCTCGTTGCGCTGCAAACGAGGTGTTCCAGCAATAGGCGGACATCGTACAGCAATGGGAAAGACGCGGCCGCCTGCGCTATTCCGGCGCTACCTTTGACGATCGCTGCGATTGGCTGCGATTGCTCCGGCCAGACTTGATCGATTGGTATATCGTTTCAATGTGGCACGCATTTTACGATCATACATCTGTTTCACTGACCCGGCGCCGCGCAAGCGGCCCCGGCGGGACTGCCCACGGCGCGACCGTGGCCGAAAGCAGTTTTAAGGTCCCGATTCGCGACTAGGAAAAACCCCCATACGGCCTTTGTAATCGGCTGAAATCAGGGGTTTTTTCCGAACACCCATTTCCGCGAAAAACCCATACGGGAAATCCCTTAGTTGGTAGCTTAGTATACGAAAGCCATTGGTCTTCAGGTGAACATTTCCCGCGTCCTGGGGCGCGGACACATCAAGCAATGCGGGCAGTATTCTTGAGAGTTCGATGACGGAAAATTTACCTTTGGGTCGCGCGGAAAAGATCGACAGACATGCAATGTCGCAGACTGAATACAGCTTCTCTCTCAAACTGAGGGTGGATTCACCTGGCAAGCTCTGGCAGGCGGCGGCTCTCCGCTGCCTGGCGCAACCGGGGATTTGCGAGGATGACGTCGCCGAGATGATCGGCCCGTTCGACGATCCCTCGATCGTCGACTGCCTCATGGTGCTGGCCCTGCCCGATCACATGCCCGGCTGCACGCGGCTGGATGTGTCTTTGGGGAACCACGGGCCGGACTATTCCGCGGACCTCGCGGCGATCCTGGCCGGATGCCATAGCGCCAGCCGCAACTGAAACACGCCGGCGCGATCGCGCGCCGGGTTTCGCGCCCATTGCCGCCCTGCGAGCGGCCGGCGCCCGCTTTTCCCTATTCAGTTTCGGGCAGGCGCATCGGGCCATCAAGGCCGCCGCAGTGTCCCAAAACGCAGGCACCCGAAACAAAAGCGGCGGGGGGGCCCGCCAACCCCGCCGCCGCTGCCGCTCTCACAGGAAGTGTGTTCAGATTTCGCTGTCGGTGGCTGCCAGCGCGACCAGCCCATCCACCGACATGCGGATGCCGTTGACACCCAGCATGATCGTCGAACCGTCGGTGACGACGTCCGAAACCTTCGCCACCGAATTGATCGTGGTCTCCAGCTCGTTGCCGGCCGCGTCCGTCGCCGTGATCGCCATGGTATAGGCGCCGCTGGCGGCCGTGGTGCCATCCGCCTGGGCGCCGTCCCACTTGTATTCGCCTTGCGAGGTGGGATCGAGCTCCACCGTCTGCACGACCTTGCCATTGGCGTCGGTGATCGTCGCGGTGACCGACGCGGGCGTGCCGTCCACGTAGTAGGTCCAGTGCGCCGGGTCGCTGCCAAGGCCGGCCACCGGGGAGTCGAAGCGCGCTTCCTTGCCGATGAAGCTGGAATACTGCGACATCTGCGAGGAGGTGAGCTGCGAGAGAATGTCGCTGAGCGTGCCGTTCTGCTGGATCTGCTGTTCCACCTGCGAATACTGCACCAGCTGCTGGGTGTATTCCGAGGTATCGGTGGGGTTGAGCGGATCCTGGTTCGTCATCTGCGTGGTCAGCAGCTTGAGGAACAGGTTGTAGTCCGACAGCAGGCTGGTGGTGGCCGCCGAAGTGCTGTCGCTCGACGTGGACGACGAGGACGAGGTACCGGAAACTGTAGTCATGTGCTGCTGGTGTCCTATGCCATGAGATCGACGTGGCCGCTGCTTCCAAGCGACCGGTAAACCGGGTCGTCGCCCCCGCTGAAATCGTCTGTGCTGGCCTGCTGGCCCTGCCAGCGCTGCCCGCCCTGACTGCTGCCCTGGCCGCCGCCCTGACCGCCATTGCCCTGCCCGGCTCCCTGGCCACCGGCGCGCGTATCGAAACGCAGCGATTGGCCATCCGCGCGGATGCCGGCATCGGCCAGCGCGCGATTGAGATCGGTGCTTTCGCGGCGCAGCAGATCGGCCGCGGTCGAGCTGTCCGCCGACATCACCGCGCGCAGGACGCCGTCGTGATCGAACGACAGGCGCACGTCGATGCGGCCCATGTGCTGGGGATCGAGCTTGATGAGCAGGTCGCCCGCACCCTTGTCGAGCGCGCGGGCGATCTGGACGCCGATGTCGTTGCCGAACTGGCCTTCCTGCACCGAAACCGTGGCGGTCGGCGTGGTGGCAGCGGCAGTGGCGTAAGGCAGTGCCGCCGGCCGCATGGCCGTGGTGGCAAAAGTCTGCGTCAACACCGGGCTGGACAGCGTGGAGCCATCCGCGCCCGTCGAGGCCGGGTCGGAAGTGGTCAGCGCAGCGTCATGCGTGGCTGAGCCCTCCCCTGCGGCGTGGGCCCCACCGCTCGATGCGGTGCTTTCGGCGGCCGGGGTGAAGGCGGTGTGCTTGCCGGCGCCGCCGCGCGTCGAAGCGGCGGCGGCGAAGGTTGCCGTGCCGCTGGCTGCGGCCTGCCCCTTGCTGTCGACGCGGGTCGCCGCATCCGCCTTGGCATTTTCGCCGGTGGCGCCTTCGGTGGTGGCCTGCGCGCCAGCCAGGGCGACTTGCGCCGTCGCGGCGGGCATGGCCGCCGGAGTTGCGGGCGTAGCGGCCTGCTGGATCGGCAGCGGCACGGCCTGATCGTCCGCATCGGCGGTACGCGCCCGGTCGCTTGCCTTGGCGGGTTCGCCGGTTGCGGCGGGGTCGGCCTCGGTCGTCGCGGTAGCGTCGCCCGGCGTCGCCTTCGCTGTATCGGCGGCGGCAGCTGGCAATGCAGTCTTCCCCGCGCCATCCGCCTTGTTCGCGGCGAGGTGCGAGACGAGGTTCATCGGCTTGGCGGGCACCGGCGCAGGCAGCGTATCCACCACGGGTGCCGTCACCGCCGGTGCGGCATCGGTGACCGATGCGGGATCGGCATCGACGGCCGGAAGCGCATCCGCCAGCGCGTCGGTGGCAGAAACAACGGCGGTCTCGGCGGCAGTCTCGGCAGCAGTCTCGGCCGCCACCTGGGCATCGCCCTGACCGTTGGCGGCATCGGTGGCCGGCGTTTCGGCCGCGCTCGCGTCTTCGGCGGTGTTGGCCTGCCCCTTGTCCGTCGGTGCCTTGTCCGTCGATGTCTTGTCGGTCTGGGCCTTGTGAGAGGCCGTCCTGTCGGCCGTGCCATCGCTGGCCTTGCCCGAAGGGCTCTTGGCCGACTGGTCCCTGCCGGACTGGCTCTGCGGCCGCTCCGCGCGCGTGCCGGCTGCGTCGTCGACCATCGACCCGAAGGACGAAGCCCCGCCGTCATCATTGCCAAATGCACTCGCCGGCGAACTTGCGGCAGGCGCCGCCATCGGAAGCACGGCATTGATGGAAACTGTCATGTATCGCTACCCTCTCCGGGGTTTACCCGGCCACATCCTATCATAGAGCGATTTGCGCCTTCCCGGTCTCGCCCCGCTTCACGTCATCCGCCCCTCACCCGATCGCACCAAGGCTGCGCAGCCGTGCGCGCGGGTGGATCTCGTTCTGCGAAAGCACCACCGTCGCCGGGCGCACGCGCTCGATGATCGAGCGCACGTAAGGCCGCAGCGGCGGGCTGGTGAGCAGGCACGGGATCTCACCCTGCGCGGCAAAGCGGTCATACGTCTCGCGCACCGAGGCGATGAACTGCTGCAGGTTGGACGGCGCCATCGCCAGGTGGCGGTCATCGCCCTGCCCGACGATCGCCTCGTTGAAGGCTTCGTCCCAGTCGCCGCTGAGCGTGACGATGGGGATCGTGCCGTCGAAAGTCTGCTGCGCCGAAATCTGGCGCGCCAGACGCGCACGCACATGCTCGGTCACCAGCGTCAGGTTGTTGGTCATCGCGGTGGCTTCGGCGATACCTTCCAGGATCGTCGGCACGTCGCGGATCGAAACGCCTTCGGACAGCAGGTTCTGCAGGATGCGCTGCACGCCGGAGATGGAAATCTTCGCCGGGATCAAGTCGCCGATCAGCTTTTCGGTGTCCTTGTGGACTTCGCTCAGCAGCTTCTGCGTCTCGGTGTAGGAGAGCAGATCGGCGATGTTGTCCTTGACGATTTCGGTCAGGTGGGTGGTGACGACAGTACCGCAGTCCACCACGGTCAACCCGCGGAAGCCCGCTTCCTCACGCATTTCGCGATCGATCCACAGCGCCGGAAGCTGGAACACCGGCTCCTTGGTCGGCTCTCCGCGCAGGCCGGTTTCGCCGCCGGCGGCATTGATCAGCAGCAGCTTGCCGATGCGCAGTTCGCCGCGCGCGATCTCGGTCTCCTTGACGAAGACGATGTATTCGTTGGGCTGCAGCGCCATGTTGTCGAGGATGCGGACGGCCGGCAGCACGAAGCCGAAGTCGATCGCCATCTGGCGGCGCAGCGCCTTGACCTGATCGTCCAGACGCGGCTCGGCCGTGGCGTCGTTGATCAGCGGCAGCAGGCCATAGCCCAGTTCGATGCGCAGCGCGTCGATCGCCAGCGTGCGGGCGATCGGCTCTTCCGCCGTCGCCGCCTCGCGCTGCTTGGCTTGCGCGGCTGCGGTGCGTTCGCGGATGACTTCGGCCTCGGCCTTCTTCGTCATCGTCCACGCCGCCCAGCCGCAAAGGCCGCCCAGCGAGGCAAAGGGGATGAACGGCAGGCCGGGCACCAGCGAGAGCAGGCCCATCAGCACCGCAACGATGCCGAACGCCTTCGGGTAACGGCCCAGCTGCTCACCCAGCGCCGCACCGGTCTTGCCGGAAATGCCGCCCTTGGAGACCAGCAGGCCCGCCGCGGTGGAGACGATCAGCGCCGGGATCTGGCTGACCAGACCGTCACCCACGGTCAGGATCGTATAAGTCTTGAACGCTTCGCCAAACGGCACGCCGTGGATGGCAACGCCGATGATCAGGCCGACGACCACGTTGATCCCGGTGATCAGCAGGCCGGCGACTGCATCGCCCTTCACGAACTTCGAGGCACCGTCCATCGCGCCGTAGAAACCGCTTTCGGCCTCGATTTCGGCGCGGCGCTCGCGCGCCTCGGCTTCGGTGATGGTGCCGGCGTTAAGGTCAGCGTCGATCGCCATCTGCTTGCCGGGCATGGCATCCAGGCTGAAGCGCGCCGCCACTTCGGCGATACGGCCGGCACCCTTGGTGATGACGACGAAGTTGATGACGATCAGGATCGCGAAGATGGTGAGGCCGATGACGGTCTCACCGCCCATCAGGAACTCGCCGAAGGCCGCGATCACACCGCCTGCCGCGTGATGCCCCTCGTGCCCATGGCCTAGGATCAGGCGGGTGGAGGCAAGGTTCAGACCCAGACGCAGCATCGTGACGATCAGCAGGATCGTCGGGAAGCTGGACAGCTGCAGCGGCTTTTCGATGAACAGCGCCGTCATCAGGATCAGCACCGAAGCGGTGATCGAAAGCGCCAGCCCCATATCCAGCATCCAGCCGGGCATCGGCAGGATGAGCATGGCGATGATCGCGGTGACGCCCAGTGCCAGCGCAAGGTCGCGGCTGGGCCCAAGCCGGGTCAGGAACTGGTTCAGCCTGGGAGCGGCCCCGGCAAAGGTTGGAGCATTCATCGCGTCATCCGAAATCTGTTACGGCGTTCGAAGGCGTATTCGGCGCATCGGCCCGGGCTATCCGCCCCTCGGCGGGCCGATAGCCCGGCAACGTCAGTGGCGCAGGAGGCCCGGCGGCAGTACCTGCCCGTCGGACAGGAAAGTGCGCAGCTTGTTGCGCATGGTCCGCACGGAAATGCCCAGCATCGATGCTGCGCTGGTGCGGTTGCCCGAACAGCGCTCCAGCGTCTGCAGGATCAGCTCGCGCTCGACATGATCGAGACTGTGGCCGACCAGCCCGCTGACCGCGCGGCGGAACGTGAGCTTGCCGCTGCGCTCGCCGCGCAGGCGGGCGATCACATCGGGCATGTCCACGGCGATTTCCACCACCGCGACTTCGCCGCCGCAACGCCAGGTCTCGCGGATCGCGCCCCCGGCAGTGCCGACCGCGATGCTGGCGGCGGAACCGCGCACCATCTCCACCGCCAGCCCCATCGCCGGGCCCAGTTCGCCCACCAGCATCAACCGCGTGGCATCGGGCTGCGTGCCGTCCTCGATCTCCATTCCCGCCGCGACCGGTGCATCGATGCCCCGTCCGATTGCGGGTTCGATTCCCGATTCGATCCTCGGCTCGATGCCCGGTTCAATGCCTGCTTCTCGCCCCGGTTCCGGGCCGGCTTTGGGTTTGCCGACGGGGATCATCCCTCCTGCCTCACGATTTCGGTCAGGGTCACGCCCAGCGTGCTGTCGATCAGCACCACTTCGCCGCGCGCGATCAGACGGTTGTTGACGAAGATGTCTACCGGTTCACCCACGCGGCGATCCAGTTCGACGACCATGCCCGGCTTCAGGCGCAGCAGGTCGCCGATGTCCATGCGCGAGCGGCCCAGCACGGCCTGCACCTTCACCGGCACGTCGAACACAGCCTGAAGATCGTCGGGCGTGGGCGGCGTGGTCGGGCGCGGCGACCAGGGGCGCGCTTCGGAATCGTCCAGCGGCTCGTCGTCGTTCAGGAACGCCGGGGCAAGCTGGCGGGGTTCGAGTTCGTCGCTCATCTGGGGGCCTTTCAAGAGTTCATCCATTGACGGATCACCGATGCGGATTCGGCAGGACTAGAGGAGATGGCATCACCGATGCGCCGCAGGGCGGAGAGCTTGATGCGGCCATCGACCTGGGCCAGCGCGATTTCCTGGTCGAGCAGCGGCTCGCCATTCTCGCCGCGCAGCTGTTCGAGGCGGCGCATGGCTTCCTCGTCGCCATCGGCGGCACGCTCGCCCAGCGCCAGCATCTCGCTATCCAGCGCAGACTTTTCCACCACGCCTTCCAGCAGCTGCGGCGCCGGGGCCGGCAGCGCCAGCTTGGGCTTCAACATGCGCAGGCCGATCAGGGCAATACCGCCGACGAGCACGATCTTCAGCACGTCGAACAGACGGTCCCAGGTCAGGCCGAATGGCAGGCCGGCGGAGGCACCGTCGATATCGGCCGGGGCGCTGAACGTCATGTTCTCGACCACGACGCTGTCACCGCGGGCGGCATCGAAGCCCACTGCGTTTTCGACCAGGCGCTGGAGGCGCTGCACTTGCGGAGCAGGCAGGCCCTGCGGGCCGCCGTCCACCATCACCGCCACGGTCAGGCGCTTGACCTGGCCGGGCGTGCGCACCGCCACCTTGTTGGTGCGGCTGTTCTGGTAGGTGGTGTCTTCGGAGGTTTCGTTGCGGGCGGAGCGACGGCTGTCGCCACCGGTGCCGTTGACGTTCCCCTGATTGTCGGGAAGCTGCGTGGCGACCGAGGCGCCGCGCGCGCCGGCGGCGTTTTCATCGTTCTGGTCGTTCGATTCCACCGTAACCTGATGGGCGACGACTTGCGTATCGGGATCGTAGACCTCCGATTCCTCACGCACCTGATCGCGTTCCAGCACGGCGGCCACTTCGGCGCGGACCTTGCCCTGGCCGACGATCGGTTCGATCATCGCCTCGATCTCGTCGCGCAGGCGCGCTTCCATCGCCGACTGGCGATCCTCGATATCGCCCGAACCACCGGCCCCGCCGTCGCCCGCGCGCGCCAGCAGCGCGCCGGTCTGATCGACGATGGAAACCGCTTCGGGCGCCAGATCGGGCACCGAGGAGGATACGAGGTAGCGGATCGCCTGCACCGTCTCGTTCGGCAGGCGGCCGGCCGTCTTCACGGTGACGGCGGCACTGGCCTTGCGCGGTTCGGTTTCGAACATCGCGCGCTCTGGCATGACGATGTGAACGCGCGCCTTGCTGACCTTTTCCAGCGTCTCGATCGAGCGGGCGAGCTCGCCTTCGATCGCGCGGGTCTCGTTCAGCTTCGCGCGTGAGGAGGACACGCCGAAGGGCTCTTCCGCATCCAGCACTTCGTAGCCGATCTTGCCGCCCAGCTGCTCACCGGCCAGCGACATGCGCAGTTCGGCCAGCTTGTCGACCGGGGCCATGACCGCCGTGCCGTCCGGCGAGATCTGATACGGCACGTTCTGCGCCTTCAGCTTCTCGGTGATGGACTGCGCGGCAGCAGGATCGAGATCGGAGTAGAGGTAGCCCATCTCGCTGGCGGGTGTGCGGAACGCCACCCAGGCGAGGGCTCCCAGCATGGCGAGGGCCACACCGCCCATCAGCAGGGCACGGCGCGCGCCGATCTGCTCGATAAAGTTGCGCAACGCGTTCAAGATCGCCTCTTATTCCGGACGAGACCCCCCTGGTCTCGCTCGGGTCCATTATAGGATAAGAGACTAGGCAACTCTTGCCGGTCGCCGGAAAAGTTTACGCCGCGGCGGTAAGCCCGGTTTCCGGCCGCATTTCGGCATCCTCGGCAAGCGCTTCGATGACGTCGGAAGCCCCATCGCGTGCCACATCAATGGCTTCCAATACAGGAGAAGCCATGGGCGCTTCCGCCTCCTGCGGACTGGCCAGCAGGCCTGCGAGTTCCGCCAACACCGCGGTACGGCGCGCCTCCGCACTCACGCCCAGGCCGCCTTCGGCCCAGCCGATGCGGGCATCCGCCGGCGGCATGGCGGGATCGTCCATGACGACGATCGACAGCGTCCGGCGTTCGCTGGCCTGACGCGCGGCAACGACGCCTTCCAGCGCTTCCCGCATGGTCGGATGGACGCGCACGGTGATGCGGGTGCCGCGGGCGACCTGATCCAGCGCACGCGACAGCGCCTCCTCGATGGCGCGCGCGGGCTCCAGCGCGACGGCGTGGCCGGCCAGCATTTCCGCCGCCAGCAGAGCCACCGATCCGGCTTCGCAGGCGACCAGATCGGCCATGTCCTCGAAACGGCGGGCAATATCGTCAAGCCCGGCGTGCAGGGCGTCGGTGGCGGCCAGCAGTGCGGCATCGCGTTCGTGCCGCGCCTGCTCCAGCCCGGCGTCGAAACCGTCTGCACGGGCGCGGACCAGTTCGGCTGCGTGTTCCTCACGCAGACGCTCGATCCGTGCCTCCAGTGCGGCAAGCTGTTCATGTACGGCATCGCCGCCGGTCTTCTCCTCCGCCTCTGCCGAGGCAAAGCGGAAGACCCGATCGAAACCGAAAGGCTCAATGGCCATGGTTGTCTCCATTTGCGCGCACCCTGGGTTCGTCTACCGCCCTAGACCGTCCAAGTCTCAGTAAATCATCGCATCGTCGCTCTTGGGATCGACCAGCATGATCTCGCCCCGATCGCCCAGCGACTTGGCAAGGCGCACCAGCGCGGTCTGCGCTTCCTCGCACTCGCGCGCGCGGACCGGGCCCATCGCGGCCATGTCGTCGCGCATCAGCTTGGCCGCACGCTCGGTCATGGCGTTGAAGAACACCTTCTTCATGTCGTCCGGCGCGCCCTTCAGGGCCAGCGCCAGTTCGCGCTTGTTGCAATTGCGCACGATCGTCTGGATCGCGCCCGGCAACAGGTTGGCCAGATCCTCGAAGGTGAACATCAGCGCGCGGATGCGTTCGGCCGATTCCGGCGCCTTGTCGTCCAGCGCGTCCAGCATCGCTTCCTCGGTCGAGCGGTCCAGCGCGTTGAACAGTTCGGCCATCGTCTCGTGGGGATCGCGGCGCTGCGCGCGCGAGAGATTGGTCATGAACTCGCTCTTCAGCGTCTGTTCCACCTGGACCAGCACGTCCTTCTGCACCGTGTCCATCCGCAGCATGCGCATCACGACGTCGGTGGCGAAATCGCGCGGCAGTTCGGACAGCACGCGCGCGGCGTGATCGGGGCGCAGCTTGTGCAGGATCACCGCCACCGTCTGCGGATATTCGTTCTTGAGGTACCCCGCGAGCACCGCCTCGCTGACGTTGGACAGCTTATCCCACATCGTGCGACCGGAAGGACCGCGGATGTCCTCCATGATTTCCTTGACCTTGTCGGACGGCATGATGCCTTCCAGCAGGCGCTCGGTCGTCTCGTAAGAGCCGTGGAGCGTCGCCATGCTGGAGACTTCGCCCGAGAACTGCACCAGCAGATATTCGACCACCACCGACGGCACGCGGCCGAGCTGGGCGATCGTGGCGGACAGTTCCTTTATTTCCTCGGTCGTGAGCTGATCCCAGATCGGGCCGCCCTGCTCGTGGCCGAGCGAGAGCATCAACGCGGCAGCGCGTTGCATTCCCGAAAATTTCTTAAGCTCGGGCGGTTCGCCCACCGCGGCCATCATCGTCACGTCTTTCATCCCCAAAAAAGTCCGCGATGCCGACCTGTCGGCGCCTGCGACCGTCTATCTTATAGGATGATAGCGGGCGGGTGCGAAGCCCGGGAGGCAGATTTGACGATAAACTACAGCAGCGGGCTCATCGGACTGTCGATTCTTGGCGGGACCAGCGCTTACTCCAGCGCCATTTCGACGAGCACGTCCACCGACAGCGCCGCGGTCACCGCGGCGAAGAAGGCTTTCACCATGCCGGCGACCACGCCGCCGTGGAAGCTGGCGGACACCGATACCTCGTCGACCAGCTCGCAGGTGTCGGCGATCAAGAAGATGCTGTCGGTCATCGACAATTCGTACAGCCGCGACAGTTCGCTGGACGATCTGCCCGACGTGAAGGCCACCTTCACGATCTACAAGGCGCTCACCCGCCTGCAGACCCTGGCCGAAAGCGCCGCCAAATCCGGCACATCGGCCACCGAGCGCGCGGCGCTGGAAAAGGCCTTCGCCAAGGGGCTGTCCGATATTCAGTCCTATATCGGTTCGACAGATACCGATCTGCTGACGCTGAACTTCGGCACCTCGGCCAGCCGGGTGCAGACCGTTGCGGTAGACAAGCCGGACGTCACCGGCGCCATTACCGGCGAGACCGTCTCCACCAAGGAGGGTGACGCGATTTCGGGCCTGACCGGCAGCGAAGTGTTCCAGATCACCCTGGCCAAAGGCACGACCACGCAGACGGTCAATGTCGACCTGTCGCAATCGACCCAGCCGCCCACGCTCGATTCCGTTGCCGCCGCGCTGAACGCCGCAATTTCGGCGCAGCCGCAGCTCGACGCCAACGGCGATCCCGTGCTCGATGCCGATGGCAACCCCGTCAGCGAGTGGAAATCCAAGTTCACGGTCGCTTACGACAGCGATGCCGAGAAGTGGGGCCTGGTATTCAAACCTTCCGGCATCGAGAAAGTCTCGCTGGAACAGGTGGATGCCGGCGATGCGATCATGGTCGCCAGTGGCGAGACCCGCACCGATTCCACTACCGATGCGGAAATCTACAAGTTCGGCGACATTGCCGGTTCGCTGACCTGGGAACGCCTGAGTTCGATCAACGGCGTGGACGCCACCGCCACCGCGCAGGCCGAAGCCGCCGCCAGCCCGGATGACGACGAGGATACCGGCTATACCGTCGATGCCAGCACCAGCGCCCGCGCCATGGTGACGGATTCCGATGGTTTCGGCTATATCGTCGGCACGACCGACGGCGATCTGGGCAGCCAGGTTTCGGACGGATCGAACGATCTTTTCCTCACCAAGGTCGATTCCGAAGGGAATGTGGTCTGGAAGCGCAATCTGGGCGCGGCCGGATCCGCATCGGGTTCCGCGATCAGCCTTGCGCCCAATGGCGACATCGTCGTCGCCGGTTCGGTCAGCGGCGAATTCAACAACAGCGATCCGGACCAGACCGACCTGCTGGTGGCGCGCTTCAGCGCCGCGGGTGAGGAACTTTCGGCCACCGCGATCCGCCAGGTCGGCAACGAGACCGCCAGCGCGGTGACGGTGGGCAACGACGGCAGCATCTATGTCGCCGGGCGCGCCTCCACCGGCGGCGGCGATGCCGTGATCGTCAAGCTCGATTCCAGCGGCCAGTTCGTGGAACGCCGGACGATCGACAGCGGCAGCAACGACCTTGTCAACTCGCTCGCCATCGACGGTTCGGGCAACCTGCTGGCCCTGACCAACGAGGGCGGCGTCGCCAAGCTGCGCCAGATCGATGCCAGTTCGCTGTCCAACGATCTCGGCTCGATCACGCTGGGCAGCAATGTCGAAGCGCGCGCCATTGCGGTTTCGGACAGCGGAGAGATCGCCGTGGTCGGTGCCGCCAGCAGCGCGGTCGCCGGCGATCAGGTCAATTCCATCACCGGGTCCCGCGACGCCTTCGTCACCCGGATCGATGCCGGCCTGACTTCCGCCAGCACCACCTATATCGGCACTTCGGACGATGATCAGGGTGACAGCGTTACCTGGCTGGGCAACACGCTCTATGTCGGCGGCCGCACCGCCGGCACGCTGGAAGGCACCAAGGCCGGCACCGTGGACGGCTTCATCGCCCGCGTCGACGGCGATACCGGCGAAGTGCAGACGGTCTCGCAATGGGGCCTCGTCGCAACCACCGTGGAGCCGGTGCGCATCACCACCCTGTCGGGCGGCGACAATGCGCTGGACGCGCTGGGCCTGCACAGCGGCCTGCTGAACCCGACCACCTCGGCCACGCTGGTTTCGCAGACCAGCCTGCGCGCGGGCGACGAATTCTCGATCGCGGTCGATGGCGAGGATGCGCGCAAGATCACGATCGACAAGAACGAGACGATGACCACGCTGGCGGCCAAGATCAAGAAGATCACCGGCACCGACGCCACCGTCACCACCTCGCTGGTCGATGGGCAGACGACGCTGAAAATCACCGTCGCCGCCGGCCACACTTTGGTTCTCAGCGCCGGCGGAGACGGCAAGGACGCACTGGCCAAGCTGGGGCTCACGCCGGTAAAGCTCAGCACGCCCAAGGTGAAGGGCAAGAACGATCCCAAGGTCACGCCCGGCGGATCCTACAGCCTCTCGCTCAGCAATGCGCTGAGCCTGTCCACCAAGGCTGCGGCGACCGAGGCGCTGACCAAGATCAAGTCCGCCGCATCGATGATCCAGAGCGCCTATCGCTCGCTCTACTGGGATTCGACGAAGACCGCGCTGGTGGACGGCGTCACCTCAAGCGGCGGCGGCTCGGCGTACCAGAAGGCACAGCTTGCCAACTATCAGGCCGCGCTGTCGCGCCTGACCGGTTCTTCCTGATCCTTCCTTCCCGAAAGGAACATTCGATGTCTTCGCTTCCCCCGCTGCTGGACGGCATGGCCGCCTCGATGAAGGCGATGGCCGAACATCAGCGCGTCATTTCCGAGAATATCGCCAACAGCGAGACGCCCGGATACAAGGCGCGCACCGTTTCCGCGCCGGACTTCTCATCGCTCGTCTCGCAATATGGCGAGGCGACCGGCGCCCCGCACGTCGCCCGCCCGCAAGTGGCGCTATCCGCTTCGATGACGGCGCTTGGCGCCCGTCCTCCGCAGGCCGGCGGCCGCATCGTGCTGGATAGCGACACCAGCGAGACCAAGCCGGACGGCAACAACGTCACCCTGGAAGACCAGCTGATGTCGCTGGGCCAGGTCCAGGCCGACTACACGGCGATGACCAATATCTACAAGAAGCAGATCGGCCTGCTGAAGCTTGCGCTTGGCCGCAACTGATCATGCGGTCCGCGCCGAATCGACGGCCTTGGCCACCGAACACCCCCGTCCAAGCATCCCCAGATAGAATCGGACGGGAATAGACTGGGCGCGCGCTTTCGGGTGCGCGCCTTCCTTTTGCCGAATCGCCTCGTTCGCCAGCAATACAGGAACCCTACGCCGTTTCAGGCGTTTATCCCGGAACATGCGGGATTTCCAGAAATCGCCTCGATATCCGAACGGTCTCCGGCCACGCAGGCAGCGACCGAAAAGCCGTTACCTGCGGTTTCCCGATATGCAATTATCCTGAAATTTTGTGATTAATTTCAATATTTTGCAAAATCTCAGCTATTCCCGAAAACCTGCACCGCGGCAGCGTTACATGGCCCAGGTAACGGTTAAAAACCTGCAATCGGGGCGATACAATGCTCATTCATCGTTAAGCAATCATAATAAAGAGAGAACACGGGTTTCCGGATAGCCATCCAGTTCTGACCCGTTTTGGACCATCATCCCAAGTGCGATATTGACCACCTCGGTGCTTCATGAAACATCTTGGGCATTGCAATGAAATTCGAGCTTCGATGACAGAAAAACCAGTTCGATCCGGCAGGCGGGCAAGGAAGGCGACTGCCTCCGGTTTCGCAGCCCTTCAGATCGACGCCTGCCGCAGCCTGGTATTTCCAAACGGGATAAGGAAGTTTCGCAAGCAACGAAATATAGGTTCACTGCTGGAACTGGCCGAACAGCTTCCTGACATTACCTATATTCGACTTTCCAAGATCGAACGGGGCGAAGTATTTGCCCGCGCCGCAGAGATGCGCGCGATCGCCGCCGCGCTCCACGTCGATCCGCTGGACCTGCTTGTCGACATCGACGATCCCGCTTTCGATATCGAGGTCTGGGCAGAGCCGATCCTGGGTGCCGACCGCACCGATCCCGAGGCGGACCGCCTGGCCGTGGTGATCGCCGGTGCCGTGCGTGCGCGCCGTGCCGCGGACGATACGCTGACGATCGCCGTGTTGGAGGACGAATACGCCATCGCGCCCGTCATCCTTTCCCGCATCGAAAACGCCCACAAGCCTTTCGATCGCTGGAACGAAGAAGTGCGCACCTCGCTGCGCCGGCTGTTCGGCGCGGCGGACGATGCCGCGCTGGCAGCACTCGCCACCGATGCCTGCGATCGCGGTGAACTGGATGCCTTCCTGCCGATGATCGCCAACCCGCAACTGCGCATCGCCAAGACCCGCGCCCGCACCGCGGCACTGCGCGCGGAACTGAGCGGACCTTCGCCGGCCGCCGCGCCGGCGCCTGCAAATACCCGCACGGTGCGCGAAAAGGCCGCCCGCCCCTCGCTGGAAACCTCGGTGCTCGAACGCCCCGTTCCCGTACTGGACGCCCCTACGCCGCGCACGTTCGCGGCGGAAGATATCGCCGCCGACGCTTGCGCCACGGCCACCGTGCGGCTGGTGCCGGTCTTCGGATCGCCGCTGCCCGGCGGGCTGCTGGCGCGCACGCCGACCGATACCCATGTCGAAGCGCCGCGCAGTGCCGGCCCGCGTTCCTATGGCCTGCGGATTGGCCGCTCCACGTTGGGGGCGGGATTGCCCGGCCGCGCAGTGCTGGTGGTCGATCCCGATCGCTTCCCCTCGGCCGGCGGTCTTGCCGTGGTCGAACTGGACGAAGGCCTGCGGGTTATCGCCATTACTTTCGATCGTCAGGGCCAGACACTGGGCTTCTGTCTCAATCCCGAGTTCGAAGTCGCAGTCGATGCGATCGATCCCGCGCGCGTCGCCACGGTATTGTCGGCCGTATTCGAATAGTCGTCAATTTGCAGGACTTTCGGGGCCGCTCCTCACTCCAATCCGATATAATGGGATATAGGAGAAGAGCGGACCGAAAATGCGCAGCGCTGGCCAGTTAGAATCGATTGCAGGGCAACTATTGCGGCCGGCGAGCGATGCCGATTCCAGCGACCTTTCGCTCAAAGGGCACGAACCGCCACTGCGCGGGGTTGAACGCGCTGTGGCCTCGCTGCGCGGGAGCGGCGGATCGCCGCAGCCCCTGTCCCTGCTGATCCTCGACCTCGACCGCTTCAAACTGATCAACGACTTGTGCGGCCATGCCGCCGGGGACGAAGTGATCGCCATCGCCGCCGATCGCTGCTCCCGCATCGCCGTGCGCTTTTCCGGCCGCGTGGTTCATGTCGGCGGGGACGAATTCGCCTGCGTGCTGCCCTTCGTTGATGACGCCGATATATCCGACGGGGTCGCCACCAGCCTGCTGGACGTCCTGGCCTCTCCCATCATGCTCGGCCGGCACATGATCCACCTTACCGCTTCGATCGGGATTGCCAGTGATCCAACCGGCATCGAGGCGCCCGAACGGCTGCTGCGCGCCGCCTCGATCGCCATGTCACGCGCCAAGGCCTCCGGCGGAGCCGCCTTGCGCCGCTTCACGCCGGACATGCTGGCCAGCCTGACCGACCGCGCGGCATTGGAGGAGGCGCTACGCTCCGGCCTTCTGCGCGGAGAGCTGGTGCCTTACTACCAACCCATCGTCACCCTGCCCTCGCGCCGGATCGCGCGCTTCGAGGTGCTGGCGCGCTGGCAGCACCCCGATCGCGGGCTACTGGGCCCCGACCTGTTCCTGCAACTGAGCGAAGACCTGCGCCTGATCGACGAGATGCTGTTCGCGCTGCTGCGTCAAGCCTGCCGCGACGCGCGCGACTGGCCGGACGACGTGGGCCTTGCCGTCAACATGTCGCCCCGGCAAGTCTGCGACCCGGGCCTGGCCGGCCGACTGCTGCAGATCGTCTTCGCCTGCGGCCTGCCGCCAGAGCGGCTGACTGTGGAAATTACCGAAAATGCCATGATGAACAGTCTGGCCGATGCGCGCGCGACCATCGATTCCCTGCGCCGGGCCGGGGCAAGGATCGCGCTGGACGATTTCGGCACCGGCTACGCCAGCCTGGCCCGCCTGTGCCACCTGCCGCTCGACACCATCAAGATCGATCGCACCCTGATCCAGGCACTGGATCACGACGCCGGACGCAAGCTGGTGAACACGGTGCTGGACCTGGGCCGCAGTCTGGCGATGCCGGTGACCGCCGAAGGGATCGAGACCGAGGAGCAGGCACGCTTCCTGATCGAACGGGACTGCGCCTTCGGTCAGGGCTTCCTGTTCGGCCGCCCGGCCCCCGCTTCCGTCGCGGCCGAGCTTGTAAGAGACGATGCCAAGCCGCGCGGGGACAGCAACGGCTGAGAGGCCGCCCGAAATTCACCCAGAGCGATTTAGCGGCACCGATCCCGCCTGCCGCAATCGGCCGTGCGCCGCACCACGGCATCGCCATTCTATAATGCCGATAACGCGAACGAATTACTGGAGAGTCTTGTGGGAAATCATCTGTCCGATGATGAAATCGCCAAATGTCGATATCATAACGTCGCGATAGATCCGCTGTCGCAGATTGGCTTCGGCCCCAAAAAATCGATGTTGATCGAACACAATGTGGAACTTCGAAAAGGTGTCTACGACATCGACTTCATCGGAGCCTACACGTTCCTCGGCGGACGGGACACGTTCATGAGGCACGTTTCATCGATCGGCCGGTTCTGCTCCATCGCAAGCAATATCGTGGCGGGTGAAATTGAACATGCGACGGACTTTATCTCCGCCGCCCCTCTGTTCACCGGGTCGTCCTTGCCCGCTGCAACCCCCGGGGAGCGATACGAATTCGGCGAAGCCAACCGGCCCATGCTGGACAAGTCGGCATGCACGCTGGAAGCCTCGCTGGCCGGACGGGTATCCAAGATTACGATCGGAAACGATGTCTGGATCGGGGAAGGCGTCTTTATCCGGCGCGGAGTCACGATCGGCGATGGCGCCGTGGTGGCAGCCCGATCGGTTGTGACGCGCGATGTTCCTCCTTACGCCATCGTCGGTGGGGCGCCCGCAAAAACCATTCGCTACCGGTTCGAACCCGCCATCGTCGACGATTTGCTGAGCCTGCAGTGGTGGAAATATGGGTTGAGCGCCGTGAACGGTGCCGATTTCACCGACATCGGCTCATGCCTCGACACGATCGCGAGCAATATTGCATCGGGCCGGGCGCAAATTCACAATGGGACATTGATGTCCATTGATGAGGATCTGGTCGCAACGCCGGTTCGGTATGACGCCTCAAGCAACATGTTTGAGCTCGTTTAACAGCAGGCTCCCGAGGCCCCAAACACAGCAGGGCCGGTGCCATGCCGGAAATGCCCGCTAAAGGCATTTCCGGCATGGCACCGGCCCTGCTTGCATTCTCAATTCGCTCAATATTCGCCGTTGAACGAGATCGGCGTCGCGGCATCCACGCGGGCCAGATCGCCACTGGCGACGTAAGTATAGGATCGGTTGCCGCTGAGGCGCTTGGCCTCGTCGGCGATGGCCGTCATCATTTCCATCGACAGCTCGATCTGGCGTTCCAGCAGCGCGGCATTGGCGATCGAGGCGGCGCGCAGCTCGGCTAGGCATTCGGTCAGCCGCTCGCGCGTCTCTTCGTTCATCGCCGCCTGCCATTCGGGCTCGCGGCGATTGCGGCGGGCCAGCACTTCCTCAAGCTGCGCGACCAGACGCGCCTTGGCAGCCGCCAGCGCGGCAAGATCCAGCACGCGTTCGCGCCGCTGCAGCCGCTCGGTCTCTTCCCGCATGACCAGCGAGAGCGAGGTCATGATCTCGATCATTTCATTCGGCATCGCCGCTATCCCCTTGGTCGTAACCGGCCTGCGTGGCGATCGCTTCCGCCGCCGCCGCCTGCCTGGCCGCTGTCTGTGTCGCACCACTTTGAACGGTGTTGGGCTGCGTATTCCCTGCGCCGCCACTGGCTGGCCGGGCCATCGCGGTCTGGGGGTTGCCCCCCTGCATCCGGATGATCTGCGCCTCCACGGCGGAGGCGATGCCGAGGCCCTTGCCCTTGGCGATCTGGTTGCCGATCTGCTCGGCCATCATGCCGCGGAACATCTCCTCACCATGACCGCCGCCGAATTTCTCGTCCACATCGACGGTTTCCAGCATGATCTTGGCGATCTGGCCGGCGAACACGCCTTCGAACTGGCGGGCGACAGCGGCAGGCGACTTGTCCTGCGCGGTCACCGTCTGGCGCGCGGGCTGCGCAGTGATGGCGGAGGCGGTTGTGGTATCGGTCATCGCCGCGCCCTTACTGAACGGTGATCTCGGCCTGGAGCGCGCCGGCGCTCTGCAGGGCCTGAAGAATGGTAATCAGGTCGCGCGGGCTGACGCCCAGCGAATTGAGGCCCGAAACCAGCGTGCGCAGCGAGGTGCCCTCGGTCAGCATCGCCAGTGCGGCGCCGTTGCCGTCGTTGGCTTCGACGCGCGTGCGCGGCACGGTGGTGGTCTGGCCGTTGGAGAACGGCGCCGGCTGCGAAACGATCGGGCTTTCGGTGACGCTGATGGTCAACCCGCCCTGCGCGATGGCCACAGGGCTGACGCGCACGTCCGCGCCCATGACCACGGTGCCTGCCGCCTCGTTGATGACGATCCGGGCCGGCTGGTCGACGGGCACGGTCAGGTTCTCGATCCGCGTGACCATCTCGATCACGTTGCCGCCGCGCGGGGTGATCTGCACGGTTGCCGGGTCGAGCACTTCGGCCGAGCCTGAGCCTTCATCGTTGATCCGCGCGGCGATGCGCTGCGCCGTGGTGAAATCGGGGTTCTTCAACGCAAGTTTCAGGTTCTGCGCGGTGCGCAGGTCGTACGGCACTTCCCGCTCGACGATGCCACCACCGGCGATGCGCGCGGTGGTCATCACGCCGCGGCTCAGCTTGGCCGCCGCGCCCTGCGCCTTGAAGCCCGATACCGCGACCGGGCCCTGCGCCACGGCATAGATCTCGCCGTCCAGCGCCCGCAGCGAGGAGACGAGCAGGATGCCGCCCTGCAGGCTGGTGGCGTCGCCCAGCGCGGACACCTGCACGTCGATGGTGGAGCCGGAGCGCGCGAAGGGCGGCATCGTTGCCGTCACCGTCACCGCCGCCACGTTCTGGGTCAGCATCTGGTCGCCGCGAATGTTGACGCCCATGCGTTCCAGCATGGCCTGCAGCGTTTCCTCGGTGAAGGGCACGTTGCGGATACGGTCGCCGGTGCCCTGCAGGCCGACCACCAAGCCATAGCCCACCAATTGGTTCGGACGCACGTTCTCGACATCGACGATGTCCTTGATACGTGGCTGCGCGTCCGCAAAGGCGGTGCCGGGCACGGCCAGCGCCAGCATCGCCGCAAGGGCGATCAGCGGCGTGCGCTTCCTCGATTTCAGGGGCATCTTCATCACTGTCCTTATAGGAAGGTGGAACGGCGCCTTGGCGCGGGCCGCCGGCCTTTTTGCCGTCAGCAGCTTTACCGTCATCGGGCGCCTCGCTTGGCAAGGCGCATGACGTAGCCGATGATCTCGGCCACGGCGGCGTAGTGTTCGATCGGGATGGGCCGGTCGATCTCGACCGAGGCGAACAGAGCGCGGGCCAGCGGCGGGCTTTCGACGATGGGCACGTTGGCCTCTTTCGCGATCTCTCGGATCCGCAGGGCGATGGCGTCCACGCCCTTGGCAACGACCAGCGGCGCGGCCATCTGCCCGTGATCGTACTTCAGCGCCACGGCATAGTGCGTGGGGTTGGTGACGATCACGCTGGCAGTGGGCACCGCCGCCATCATGCGCTGGCGCGAACGCTGCCTCTGGATCTGGCGGATCTTGCCCTTGATCTTGGGATCGCCCTCGCTCTGCTTGTGTTCGTCCTTCACTTCCTGAAGCGACATGCGCATGCGCTGGAAGAAGGACCGGCGCTGGTAGAAGAAGTCAGCCATGGCCAGCACCGCCACGGACAGCGCCGCGGCGCGCACCGCCTCGAACACCAGCGTGCCGGCAGCATGGGCCAGCGCGCCGGGGGTGTAGCCGACCAGTTGGTCCAGTCCCACCATGCGCGGACGCAGCACCGTCATCACCACGAAGGCGATGCCGGCGAACTTCGCCAGCGTCTTGCTGAATTCCACCAGCGATCGCTTGCCGAAGATGCGGCCCAGGCCGGACATCGGATTGAACTTGGACCACTTGGGCGCCAGACGGTGCCAGCTGATCGTGAAGCGGCCCTGCAGGAAACCGATGCCCAGCGCGCAGCCCACCAGCACTGCAAGCACCGGCAGCAGCGACCAGAAGAAATGCAGCGCCAGCCCGGTCATCAGGTTCTGCGCGCCATCGGGATCCATGCGGAAATCGTCGGCATTGCCCCAAAGGCGTACAAGCATCGTGCTCAGCCCCGCGAAAGCGCTGGCGCCCAGCCCGCCTGTGACGATCAGCCCGCCGAGCAGCATCGCCGCGTGGCGCATTTCGGGCGACATCGCCACTTCGCCGCGCTTGCGCGCTTCATCGAGCCGCTTGGGTGTGGCCTCGTGTGTACGTTGGTCCTTGTCGGTATCGGCCATGGCGTCAGAACTTCCATCCGTCCTGCATGAACGAGGTCATGGCGGTGGCGAAGGCGGTGAGCATGCTGCCGAGCACCACGCTGAAGACCGAGATGCCCAGCATCAGGTTCAGCGGCTGGGTGATGAAGAAAACCTGGATCTGCGGTGCCACGCGCGCCGAAAGGCCCAGCGCCAGATTGAACAGCGCGCCATAGAGGATCAGCGGCGCGGCCAGACTGATGCCCAGCGACATGGCCTGACCGGTCACATGCACGGCCAGCTGCGCGAAGTCCGCCGCCGGCGGCAGCCCGCCAACCGGGAAGGTGGTGTAGGACTGCACGATGCCGCCGATCCACAAGTGGTGGACGCCCAGCGACATGCAGACGATCAGCGCCGCCAGCCCGAACAGCCGCGCCAGCAGCGGCGACTGTCCGCCCATGGACGGGTCGTTCACGAGGGCCGAGGACAGGCCTACCTGCTGCGTCACCATCGAACCGGCGATGGCGGCGGCACTGAACATGATCTTGATGATGGTGCCGAAGGCCAGCCCTACCAGCATTTCGGAAATGACCAGGATCGGCAGGTCCGCCCCGCCCTTCACCGCCGGCGTCACATGCGGCGCCAGCAGGCCGTAGAGGCCCAGCGTCATGCCCAGCGCCATGACCAGGCGGATCTGCATCGGCACCGAATCCTCCGAAAAGGCCGGCAGCAGCATGATCACCGCCCCCACGCGCGTGAACACGATCAGGAAAGTCGCCACATCGATCGGCAACGCGGCAAGAACGGCGGCGTCCATCGCGGGCTATCCGGTCACGATGATGTCGGCAATGCGCTCCATGAACGCGGCAAGCGCATGGCCGATCATCGGCAGGGAGAGCAGCAGGACGGTGCCGAGAACCAGCAGCTTTGGCACGAAAGTCAGCGTCATTTCCTGCACTTGCGTCAGGGCCTGAAGCAAGCCGACAGTGACGCCGACGATCAGCCCGGCGATCAGCATGGGCCCGGCGATGGTCAGCACCAGCACCATTGCGGCGCGGGTCAGCTCGATGGCGGAAGCCGCATCCATGGCGCCCCCTCCCCTTTCTGGACTAGATCTGCATCCGCATGATTTCGGAATAGGCGTTGACCACCTTGTCCCGCACCGAAACCACGGTATCCAGCGCGGTCTCGGCCGCGCCGATGGCGGTGACGACGTCGATCAGGTCACCCTTGCCGGCCACCTGCTTGGCGCTTTCGCTCTCCGCCGTGCGCAGCGCGCCGGCCGCGTTGCCGACCATCGATTCCACCATCGATCCAAAGCTGCTGCCGCCGCCGGCCGCGCCGGTGATCGAGGTGGAGGAATCGTCCGAAGCGCCCGACGAGGGCGCAGTGGTCTTAATCGCGCGGCCATAGGCGGCCGCGGCGTCGAGGGCTCCGATTGCCATGGAGAGTGTTCCTTACTTGAGCAGGTCGATCGTGCGCATGGTCATGCCGCGCGCGGATTCGATGGCGTTGAGATTGGCTTCGTAGGACCGCTGCGCCGCCTTCATGTCGGCCGCTTCGATCAGCGGGTTGACGTTGGGCTGCTCGATATAGCCGGCCGCATCGGCCGCCGGGCTGTTCGGCTGGTAGACGCGGGTGAACTGGCTCTGATCGCCCTCGATCGACTTGACGCCCACTTTGGTGGCGCCGGTGGCGCGATCGACTTCGGCCGCGAACGTGGCGACGCGGCGGCGATAGGGATCGCCGCCCGGCGTGGTGGCCACCGAGTCCGAGTTGGCGAGGTTTTCCGCGATCACGCGCATGCGCAGCGACTGTGCGCGCAGGCCCGAGGCCGAAACGTCGATCGAGTCTTGCAATTCCATCGTCTTAGCTCCCCTGTCCGCAGGTCGACCTGCGGTGCAGACAGCTTCCTTATAGGCATTTTTTGCCTAGTTCGGATCACTCCTATATTTTTCTTTCCTATAACGAGGGCGAAAGGAGACGCACTGCGATGTCCGTCCTCGAAGGAATTCCCATCGACCTGCAGATCGTGCTGGGTTCAACCAGCATCCCCATCCGTCAGGTGCTGAAAATGAGCCGTGGCGCGATGATCCCGCTGGACTGCGGGCACAGCGATCCCACCCGCGTCTATGTGAACGACGAACTGGTGGCCGAAGGCAAGATCCTGGTGAATGGAGAGCACATGTCGCTCGAAATCACCAAGGTCGTCCAGCGCGAGCGCTGAGCCGTGGAGATCCTCGCCGTATTGCGCACGCTGGGGGCGCTGGGCGTTGTGCTGGGCCTGCTGGTCGGCGCGCTCTGGGTGGTGCGCCGCTATGACTTGCGCCTGCCGCAGAAGTGGCTGGCCAATCTGGGCGACAAGGACACCCCGCGCCGGCTGGAACTGGTGGAGCGCCTCTCGCTCGATCCGCGCCGCCAGATCGTGATGATCCGCCGCGACTACAAGGAAATCAGCCTGCTGATCGCGCCCGAAGGCGTGATCATGCTGGATTCGGCACCGTGCAGCGGTTCCGTGCGAACAAAGGATATCGCTGAATGAACCGGCGTTTCGCTCTTGCCGCGGCGCTGGGCTGCGCCGCGATCGTTGCCCTGGTGCCCGAACTGGCGATGGCCAAGGCAGCCGCCGCGCCCGACGCGCTGGGCGGCCTTGGTGGCGCGGGTGGCGGTGCGGTGTCGGGCCGGGTGATCCAGCTGGTCCTGCTGATGACGGTGCTGAGCCTTGCGCCCGGCATCCTGATGACGATCACCTCGTTCACCCGCATCGTCGTCGCGCTCTCGCTGCTGCGTTCGGGCCTTGGCGCGCAAGGCGTGCCGCCGAACCCGGTGATCATCAGCCTGGCGCTGTTCCTCAGCTTCTTCGTCATGGCGCCGACGTTCGACGCCGCGTGGAAGGATGCCATGGTCCCGTACAACCAGGGCCGCATCAACGAGACGCAGGCGCTGGAAGCAGGCTCCAAGCCGTTCCACACCTTCATGCTGAAGCAAGTGCGGGACGAGGACGTGAAGCTGTTCGTCTCGCTCTCCGGCAAAGTCCCCGCCTCTCGCGAGGCGCTGCCGATGTCGACACTGATGCCCGCCTTCATGATCTCCGAACTGCGCCGCGCGTTCGAGATCGGCTTCCTGCTGCTACTGCCGTTCCTGGTCATCGACCTTGCCGTGGCCGCAGTCCTCATGGCCATGGGCATGATGATGCTGCCGCCGGCGACCATATCCCTGCCGATGAAGATCATCTTCTTCGTGCTGGTGGACGGCTGGGCACTGGTGGCAGGTTCCCTTGTCAAAAGCTTCGGTGGGCCGGGTTAAAACCGAGGTGCGCCTTCGACATTCGTCGAAGGCTTGCGCCACCGGCCCACTCCCCCACCCGACCTCCCACAACAGTGTATCCTGGATGGGAGGTCGGGTGGGGGAGTGGGCCGGTGCCGCATTCGGCCATCAGGCCGACGTACCGAAACGCGCACGCATGTCGAGGAGCCACGGGCCAAGGTCGGCAAAGGAGATGGGTTCGAGGAACACGAGCCCGCAGGAATCCTCGCCGACCCAACGCACCGCAGCCTCGCGCTCGCCAAGGCCGGGGATGGAAACGCCCAGCAACTGGTCGCGCGGCATGGCGCTGGCGACGGTAACGCGGGCCCCGCCCTGCGAGATGTCGACCAGACGGGCCGGATGGCGATAGCCGACCACCAGCAGCGCCACCGGGCAATCGGTGGTAAAGCGCGGGCCACGCGCGATGCCCTCGATGCCGGTGCGCATCGCCGCGTGGGCCAGCAGTTCGGGCACGTCGACGCGGCCGTCGAACGCCACGCCGATCCGTCCGGCGCGGTTCCAGCGCACGGTTCCGGCCAGCGTGTCGCCGGCTTTCAGCGTCACCTCCACCGCTTCGTCGACGATGAAAGTGCCGTGGACTTCGGCCATCATGCCGGTTTCGGAGATGTTACGCACACGGCACAGGGTCTCGCGGTTGCCCGCGGCCAGCTTGCCGATCAGCAGGATCGTGGTGACGCGCGGGGCGCGGGCGACCAGATCGCGGGACGTCAGTTCGGGGCCGGAAGGGTCGAACGACGGCGATGCCTCTAGCCCGCCGGACAATTCGCCGGCGGCACCAAGGCGGTAGGAAGGCGGCAACGACATGGGGGCTCGTTTCCTTGGTGCTTGCAGGTCAGATCGGCGCGGCCTGGGTGATCACGGCGCGGCGCACGATGTCTGGTCCATAGACTTCGCGCGCGGCGTCCATCATCACCCGGCGAAACAGGTCCAGATTGGGGATCATCCCATCCGGCCCGCTGGCCAGCGGTTGGCGATAGCTGCGCATGTTGACCGCGTTCAGCAGCACCGGCAGTTGCTGCGTCACTTCCGCGGCCTTGCCCTGCGGCACTTCCAGCTGGCATTCGAAAGAGACATAGCCGGAAAGGCGGCCATCCGCGAATGTAACTGGCGCCAGAATGGTTCCGGTTGCCACGAATTCGCTGGCCTCGCGCGGCTTGGGAATGCCGGGCAGCAATTGCGGCGCGAAATGCACCACGGCGAAGGCCGCGCCGCCGCCGATGGCCGTTCCGCCAACCAGCGCCGCGGCCGCGATCATGATCTTTCTGATCACCTGATGCTCCAAATCTGCATGTGTCTGCCCCGGTTCATCGTCAGAACTGGAAGCTCGCGTCCTGCGGCAGAGCCGAAGGCTCGGCCATCACGACGATGGTGATGCGGCGGTTCTCGGGCCGCTCGGGATGGTCGGGGTAGACCGGCTCGGTTCCCGCCTTGGCCACCACTTCGGCGAAGCGGTCTGCCGGCAGGCCTGCGTCCACCATCGCCGCGCGCGCGGCCAGCCCGCGCTGGGCGGAAAGCGACCAGTTTGCCTCGCTCTGCCCGCCGGTGGAATCGGTATGCCCTTCGATGGCGATCTGCGCGCCGGTGCCGGCCAGCTTGTGGGCGATGCGCACCAGCATGTCGCGCGCATAGGCGTTGAGCTGGGCAGTGCCGCCCTTGAACATCGAACGGTCTGCCGTGTCGACCAGGTGGATGCGCATCCCGTCGCGCGAGGGTTCGACATCGACGTTGCGCTTGCCCTGCGTGGGATCGACCGGCTGCTCCAGCGAAAGCTGCATTTCCTGCGCCATCACCCGCAGCGCCGCTTCCGGCACATTGGCCGTGCCGCCGCGCGCCGCGCCCTTAACGCCGGCTTCGGCGGACGGTTCGCCCACGGCCCGCTGGTCTTCCGACTGCGCCTTGCGGCTGTGGCCGCCAAGGCCCGGCTGCGGACCGGGATTCTGGGTCAGCGCCGAAGGCACGGCATCGCGATCGGCAGCGGGCGAGAAGTATTCGGCCAGCCCCTTCAACTGCTGCTTGTCCGGATTGGCTAGGAGCCACAGCAGCATGAAGAAGGCCATCATCGCGGTCACGAAGTCGGCATAGGCCACCTTCCACGCGCCGCCGTGGTGCGCGTGCTTGGCATGTTTCTTGACCTTGCGGATGACGATCGTCGCATCGCCGTGCCCCTGCGCCACCGGCCGCTCCTCAGTCGAAAGCGGCGCGAAGCCGCTCTTGCATCACGTTGAGCCGCACTTGCCCCAGCGCCTCTCCCAGCGCCGAGCCGCCGGCCATCCGGTCAAGCAGCGCCGCGCTCTCGTCCACGTGCTGGACGATCAGGTCGAAGGCCTGAAGCTGGTCGAGATAGTCGGTCACGAACCGCTCGTCGGACACCAGCACGCCGGCCAGTTCCTCCAGCAGTTCGCGCGCCACGCGCATCTCCTGCGCGATCGCCTGGCACAGCGAGGCTCCGTGGCCTTCCAACATCATCGTCACTTGGTCGCTTCCCCTGTAGTCGTTTTGTGCCCCGACATGGTCAGAACAGTTCGAGTTCGCCGGTGCGCTGCGGCGCCGCGACCGGCACCGGCCTGACGATCACCGGCAGTGGCTCGTCCTTGACCGTCTTCGCCCGCACGCGGCCCTCGAAAGGCATGAATTCCACCTTGCGCGCCTGCGTGCCGCCAAGATCGCAGTGGTCGAGAGGGATGCTCTCGGTCCGCAGGAAATTGCGCGCAAACTCGCCGTTCTTGGTGCCGATGCCGCCCAGCCCCGCCACGATGTTCGCGCCGCCGTAAAGGTGGCAGCGCAGCCGCGAACGCTGGGCCCCGCGCTGCATCAGCGCATTGATCAAAAGCTCCATCGCGTGAATGCCGTAGCGCTGCATTTCCGTGGGCGAGACCGGGCTGTCGGCGCCCGGCTCCCCCAGCAGGAAATGGTTCATGCCGCCCACGCGCGCCACCGGGTCCTGCAGGCAGGCGGCGACGCACGATCCCAGCAGCGTGGAGATGACCACGCCCTGCTGGTTGGCGACATGATATTCGCCCTGAACGATGGCGACCCGGCGCATCGGGTTCAGACGAGCTCGCCGAAGACGCGCTCGATCTTTTCCTTCAGCGCGGCCGGCGCGAAAGGCTTGACCACGTAGTTGTTGACGCCCAGCGCGGCCGCCTTCTGGACCACTTCCTTGTCGGCCGATCCCGTGAGCATGATGAACACGGTCTTCCCGATCACCGGATCCTGTCGCACCGCTTCCAGGAACTCCAGCCCGTCCATTTCGGGCATGTTGTAGTCCGAGATGATCAGATGGACCCGGTCCGCCTTGACCGCGGCCAGAGCCTCGGTCGCCGCGCCCTTGTCGCGAATGTCCTTGAAACCCAGATCCTGCAGGGCGCGACGGATCATCGCGCGCATGCTCGTCTGGTCGTCGACCACCATTACCTTGATTGCAGCCGCTGCCGGCATTTGACCCGCTCCAAATTACCGCCGGCAGGCCCCGAGGATCGCCTCGGGGAGTGCCGACAAATTCACTTCCTTCTCGACCGCGCCCAGCTCGAAAGCCGCGCGCGGCATGCCGTAGACCACGCAGGTCTCCCGGCTCTGGCCCAGCGTGCGCGCACCAGCTGCGCGCATTGCCGCCAGTCCCGCGGCCCCGTCAGAACCCATGCCGGTGAGGATGACCCCCACCGCGCGCGAGCCCATCTTGGAAACCGAGTGGAACAGCACATCCACCGAAGGCCGATGGCCGCCGACGGGATCGCTCTCGATCAGCCGCACATGGCCGCTGGTCCCGCCAACGAGTTCCATGTGATGACTGCCACCGGGCGCGAGGTAGACGGTGCCGCGCTTCAGCTGCATGCCGTCCTTCGCCTCGACCACGGTAACGCGCGCCTCACGGTCCAGCCTTGCGGCGAAACCGCCAGTAAAGATCGCCGGCATGTGCTGGACAACCAGCACCGGCGGGCAATCGACCGGCAAGGCGCCGATGATCGAAAACAGGGCTTCGACGCCGCCGGTGGAGGCGCCGATGGCAATGACGACATCGCGCATCGGGCCCGCAGAGGGCGCCGGTGCCGGTGCGGCCTGTCCGGGGCGCGGCACCGCCGGACGGGCGACCGCCGCGCGGACCGACGATCGCGCCGCCGTTCGTACCATCTTGCGCAGCAATGCACCGTCCTGCGCGATCTCCAGCGGATTGCCCGAAGGCTTGGCGATGCAGTCCACCGCGCCCAGGCGCAGGGCCTCGATCGTGGCCTCGGTGCCGCGCGCGGTCAGCGTGGAGCACATGACCACCGGCATCGGCCGCAGGCGCATGATCCGTTCCAGGAACGAAAGCCCGTCCATCCCCGGCATCTCCACGTCGAGCGTGACGACATCGGGGTTGAGCGCCTTGATCATTTCCCGCGCGGCGTGCGGTTCTGGGGCCTGACCGACAACCTCGATCATCGGATCGTGGTTGAGCAGCTTGGTCAGCAGCGCGCGCATGGCCGCGCTATCGTCGACGACGACGACGCGGACCTTCTCGTTTGCAGCGTCCGTCATGCCGCACCTGCCCCGTCGATCCGCGCATAGGCGGTCTGGGCGACCGGCTTCATGCGGGTGGCAGCAGGGCCGATCAGGCGTTCGGAATGGCCGATGTACAGCGTGCCGCCGGGGTGCAGCATCTCCACGAGACGCGCCTCCAGCTCCGCCTTGGCGGTATCGTCGAAATAGATCATCACGTTACGGCAGAAAATCACATCGTACTTCTGGCGCATCGGCCATTTGTCGAAGAGGTTCAGCACGCGCGCGGCCACCAGCCTGCGCAGCGGTTCGGCCACCACGTTGTATCCGGTGCCCGCCGGCTTCAGCCAACGCTGGCGGTAGGCGGCCGGGATCGGCTCCACCGCGCTGTCCGGATACGTCGCCAGCGATACCGCCTCGACCACCGGGGGCGAAATGTCGGTCGCCAGCAGGCGCACGTCGCCCTGTTCCAGCCATGCCGCGCTCGCCTGGCTTTCGCCGGCAAGGCACATGGCGATGGTGTAGACTTCCTCGCCGCTGGAGCAGCCGGCCGACCAGATGCGCACTTTCTCGCCCCGGCGCGCACGCTCCTGCAACTGCGGCAGCACGTGGCTGCGCAGATGGTCGAAGTGATGCGCCTCGCGGAAGAAATGCGTGTGGTTGGTGGTCAGCGCCACCACCATGGCATGCCGCTCCTGCGCATCGCGCTGCACCAGCGAGACATAGTCGGCAAAGCTGCTCAACCCGTGTTCGCGCAGGCGACGGCTGAGGCGCGAATGCACCAGCGTCGTCTTCGCCTCTACCAGATGGATGCGTGCCTCCCGCTGCATGATCGCGGCGATCTCGCGGAACTGCGCGGGGCGCAGCTCCGCGTTCGCCGAGAGCGTGCCGGCAGAGGCCAGTTCGGTGCTCACGCAGCCAGTTCCGGGATATGGCGCGTCAGGCTCAGCGCTTCGAGGTCGAGCAGCAGGCACATGGCTTCGGGGTTCGAGGCGTCGGAGGTGCGACGCTCGATCTTCACCAGCCCGGCGATGGCGCTCTGTTCGTTGACTTCGGTATCCGGCGCAGGCTGGATCTCGCTGCCCTTGATCGAGACGATGTCCTGCACTTCGTCCACCAGGAAACCGGCGTTGCGGCCGCCGATGGTGACGACCAGCACGCAGGAACGGGCATGAAGCACGCTCGGCTCCCAGCCCAGACGCTCCGACAGGCCGACGATCGGGATCACCGAACCGCGCAAGTTGGCAACGCCCAGCACATAGGACGGCACGCTGGGCAGCGGCGTGGGCGCTTCCCACTCGCGGATCTCGATCAGCGAGGCCATCTCGATGCCGAAAAGCTGGTTGCCCAGCGTGAAAGTCACGATCTTGCGTTCGTCGTTAGCAATCGCGTCGGTGCTCATGCCGCCAGTCCTTTCAGTGCAAATTTGGAAGCGCCGCCGGTCGCGACCAGCGCGTCGATGTCGAGGATCAGCGCGATGGCGCCGTCGCCCAGGATGGTTGCGCCGCCCAGGCCCCGGATCGGGTGGAGGTTGTCCTCCAGGCTCTTGATCACGACTTCGCGGCGGTTATCGATCGTATCGACCATCAGGCCGACATGGCCCGCCGTCTCGCTTTCGACGATGATGACCAGCGAGTCCTCGGGCGGACGGGTGGAGCGCGCGCCGAACATCTCGCCCACGCGGCGTACCGGCAGGTACTGGCCGCGCAGCTCGATCACTTCGGAGGTGGGCGATGTGGCCTGAACCTGCCCCGGTTCGGGCTGGACGGTCTCGATCACATTGGCCAGCGGCAGCACGAAGCGCTGGTCGCCCAGGCGCACGATCATGCCGTCCAGAATGGCCAAGGTCAGCGGCAGCGCCATCGAGAAGGTGGTCCCCTCGCCCGGCACCGAGGTGATTTCCAGTCGGCCGCCCAGCGCCTCGACGTTGGAACGCACCACGTCCATGCCGACGCCGCGGCCGGAAATGTTCGAGATGGTTTCCGCCGTGGAGAAGCCCGGCGCGCAGATCAGGCTGTCGATCTCTTCGTCCGAAAGCTGCGCGTCGGCGGCGATGATGCCGCGCTGCACGGCGATGGAACGCACGCGTTCGCGATTGATGCCGCGGCCGTCGTCACGCACCTTCACAAGGATGCGGCCGCCCTTCTGCTCGGCGGACAAGTGGATCGTGCCTTCGGCGGACTTGCCGGCGGCAAGGCGATCCTCGGGCATTTCGATGCCGTGATCGACCGCGTTGCGGATCATGTGGGTCAACGGGTCGCCGATCTTCTCGATCACGCCCTTGTCGACTTCGGTCATCTCGCCGATGGTCTCCAGCACCACCTTCTTGCCGGTTTCGGCGGCCAGATCGCGGAGCATACGCGGCACGCGGGAGAACGCCTGTTTGATCGGCTGCGCGCGCAGCGACATCACATTGTCCTGAATCTGGCGCGTGAGGCGCGAGAGTTCGGGCAGTTCGACGCGTTCCTGATCGGCGGGCGAAAGGCGGTCCGACAGGATCGAGCCGCGGATCACCAGTTCGCCGACAAGGTTCAGAAGCTGGTCCAGCTTGCCCAGATCGACGCGGATCGTCTGCGCGACTTCGACCGCCTGTTTCGGTTCGGACTTGGGTGCCTCCGCCTTCTTCGGCGCTGCCGCCACGGGCGCAGCGACCGGAGTTGGGGCGGCGGCGGGGGCCGAGACTTCCGCCACCATGTCGTCCAGCACGACCGCGATCGGCTCGAACCCGAAGGGATCAGCCTCGGCAACAACCTCGGCCGCAGACTCAGCCACGACAGGCGTTTCGGGCACCACCGGCGCGACCGCTTCGGCCTGCGTGACCTCGATCAGCGAATCCGGCGCCACGAAATCGAAGCAGTCGCGGATATCGCGCTCGTCCACGCTGGCAGGCAGCCTCAGCGTCCAGATGAAGTAGCTGTCCTCGGGATCGAGTTCGGCCAGCGGCGGCAACGCATCGGCATCGATTCCGACGACTTCGCCGCCCATCGATTCCAGCTCGCGGATCACCAGCAGCGGTTCGCCGCCATTGGCCATGGCCGCGCGCGAGGGGCCGAAGCGCACCGTCCAGCCTGCCGGCTCGGCGGGGGCTGCAGGCGCATCGAAATCGTCGAGCACAACGGCCACTGGCTCGAAGCCGAAAGGATCGAAGTCTGCATCCAGATCGACGATCGGCGCGGCCACCGGCACGAAGCCGAATTCGTCTTCCGCTGCGGCGACGGGTTCCGGCACCGCGACAGGTTCAGGCGCAGCGGCCGGTGCGGCACCAGCGCCGCCATTGGCCAGGATCGCGTCCAGCTGTTCCAGCATGTGCCCGTCGGCCGGCGTATCGCCGCCGGTCTGCGCGGCGGAAACGTGGTCGGACAGGATATCGAAGGCACCCAGCAGGCACTGGGTCACCTCGGGCGTCGGCGCGATGCGGCCGGCGCGCACTTCGTCCAGCACGTTCTCGAACCGGTGCGAAAAGCCCAGCAGCGCGGTGTGCCCGAACGCGCCCGAACCACCCTTGATCGAGTGGACGGCGCGGAACACGCCGGCGATCACGCCCGCCGAAGTATCGCCGGCGGCCATGGCGGACAGGCCTTCCTCGGCCATCGCCAGACCCTCGGCGCACTCCTCGAAGAAGATCGCCTGGATTTCGTCGAGTTCGTCGCTCACGGGCAGACGCGGCGGATCGCCGCCCCCAGACGGTCTGCGTCGAAGGGCTTGGTGATCCAGCCGGTGGCCCCGGCCTCACGGGCGCGGGTCTTCTTCTCGTCCGAGAATTCGGTCGAGAGCACCAGGATCGGCGTGCCCTTAAACTCGCTGGTCTTGCGCACCGCCTCGATCAGTTCGAAGCCGTCCATCTTGGGCATGTTGATGTCGGTGATCAGCAGGTCGGGCTTGACCTCGTGCATGCGCTCCAGCCCGTGTTCGCCGTCATTGGCGCTTTCGATGCGGAAGCCCTGCGCGCTCAGCGATGCCTTCAGCAGCATGCGGATCGTGGCGGAATCGTCGACAGTCAGGATGAGTTTGCTCACGCGGGAAATTCCTCTTCAACGAGCCCCAGCGGCGCCGCCAGCCCGCAGGCGCGGACGCGGTCCACGAAGGGCCGGCTGGGATTGACGATGGCGAACGGACGGCCGCCGGCCTCCGCTTCGTTCCGGGCGGCGAGAAGCAGCTGGAGCACAGCCTGCCCCACCGATTCCACGTTTCCGGCATCGATCTGGATGGCGCCGACGGCGGCGACCAGACGGTCGCGCAAGTCTTCGGCGGTGACGGTGGATGCGTGCGTCGGCAGCGCCAGCACGCCCTCTTCAGTTGCGACTTCAGGCTGGCTTGGCATTAAGCTGGTCCTTCACTTCGTCGAGCGCGGTTTCGAGCTGGGTGAACGTGGGCGCATAGGGCGACGGCGTCATGCGGCGCGCCAGTTCGATCGCCACTTCGGTGGGCTGACCCTGCGCGTGGCCGATGATCGCGGTCTTCACGATCAGGTAGGGCTTGAAGTCCTCATCGATCACCTGATGCAGCTTCTGCGCGATCGGCCCGACCAGGCAGTAGGCCAGCAGAACGCCCAGGAACGTACCGACCAGTGCGCCGCCGATCATCGCGCCCAGAATTTCCGTGGGCTGGTCGATCGAGCTCATGGTCTTGATCACGCCCAGAACGGCGGCAACGATGCCCAGCGCGGGCAGGCCGTCGGCCATCATCTGCAAGGCGGTTTGCGGGGCCAGTTCCTCGGCATGGTGGCGTTCGATATCGCCTTCCATCGCTTCGGCCAGCTGGTGCGGATCCTCGAAGTTGACGGTCATCATGCGCAAGTAGTCGCAGATGAATTCGACCAGACCCTTGTCCGCCAGCAGGTTCGGATAGCGCTTGAACAGTTCGCTCTCTTCCGGCTGGTCAAGGTGCGGTTCGATGGCGTTGGCGCCGCTCTTGCGGAAGGTCGCCAGCAGGGTGAACAGCAGCGCCAGCAGGTCGCGGAAGTCGGTTTCCTTCCAGTGCGATCCCTTGAACACGCGGATCACGCCCTTCCAGGCCTTCTTGCACGTCTCTACCGAGTTGCCGAGGATGAAGGCGCCGATGGCGGCGCCGGCGATCGCCATCATTTCATGCGGCAGCGCATGGAAGATGACCATGATATTGCCGCCCGACATCAGGAAGCTGCCGAAGACGCACAGCAGGATGACGACAAGGCCGATGGCGTTGAGCATGAATGGATCCGCGAATGGTGAATGGCGTAAGGCCGTATGCCGTGATTATAGGAAAAAGATCGCAGCCCCCGGATGCGGCGCACCGCTTTTTGCAGGAGAGGCCCCTCAACATGGCATCGGGAGAGCATGACGCGACCGTTCGCGGCAATTCCGTCCTATATTTGAGGGGCGCCCATCGGCGCGGACGATTTCGTTGGAGCCACCATGTCGATCAATGCCTATCGCCGTGTGCAGGAGGTCGCCGCCTCGCCGCGGAGCACCGAGTACCGGTTGATGACCCAGGTCACCGCGGAAATGATCGCGGCACGCGACGCGGGCCTGAAGGGTTCGCAACTGATGCCCGCCCTGCACCGCAACCGCGTGGTCTGGAGCACTTTCGCAAACCTTTGTGCAATACCGGGAAATCGCCTTCCCGACGACTTGCGGGCCACGATCATCTCGATCGGCCTGTGGGTCGGCAAGCATACGTCGGGGGTGATGAGCGGGCGATCCGCCATCGACGATCTGATCGAGGTGAACCGCGCGATTCTCGACGGCCTTTCGAACGAGAACGGACGCGTCGGCCAGGCTGCTGTCCTGCGCTGAAAATCGTCGGCCCTAGTCACAGTTTTTAGAAACTGATTTTCAACCGGTTATCCGCAATGCGGGGGTCATGCCTTGGCTCCCGCGCACCCTGTCTATTTACAATCACGCACGAAGCGATAATGCGACCCTCGCCTTCGAGCCTGAGTTTCTAGGCACAGACAGCGGACCCGGATGCAGGAATTGAATCCACCGCCGCCGCACCCGGGCGGGTCGCCTCCAGCCAACTTGGCATCGACCATTCCAGCCCTTGTCGCGGTGGCGCAAGTCATCGGCGCGGTTGTCCTTTTGGGCTGGTTCTCGGGGAACCTGGGCCTGACCGGACAGCCGGCCACCGGCTATCTCATGCAGCCGCTGACGGCGGTTTCCTGCATGGCGATCGGCATGGCCGTGTGGGCAACCGCGCGCGGCCACCGTTTCGCTGCCCGCGCCATTCTGGCGATTCCGGTGCTTATAGGACTGGTCGCGCTGATAGAGGAGGCCTGCGGCCGCAACCTCGGGCTGGACCTGCTGCTGTTCCCCCATGCCGTCGGCATGCAGGCGCGCCATGCGCCGGGCCGCCCCGGCGTATTGCCCGCTGTGGCCATTCTGTTGCTTGCCATGGGCACTTACTCGGTGGCTGCGCCCTACCGCGCGGTGCGCCGCGTCACCGTAACGTTCGCCTGCGTCGCCATCGCCGTGGCGGGCATCGCCGGCACCCTGCTGCCGGCCGGCGTCAGTCTTCCGGACATGGAAACGCGCCACGCGCTGATGTCGGTGCCGACGATGCTTTCGGTCGGCGCGCTGGCATTGGCCATCATCCTGCTGCGCCGCGAATATGCCTGGCCGGTGAAGCCGCTGTGTGGTTTCAGCGCCTCCACGCTGCAATGGACGCTGGGGCTTTCGGTGGCGCTGCCGGTATCCTCCGCGATCATCCAATTCTGGGCACGCAAGCACACCGACCTTGCGCCGGAAACGGTAGTGATTTTCCTGGCGGCGCTGCAAGTGACGGCATCCTGCGCCCTGATCGCCTGGGCGTGGCTGCGCATCGGCCGCGAAAGCAACGCGCGCTGGGCGATCAATGTCGCGCTCGATTCCGCGCCGATCGCCATCACCGACCTGGAAGGGCGGATCCTGCGCTGGTCGGACGGTGCAGCGCGGCTCTATGGCTGGACCGCCGAACAGGCAATGGGGCTGGACAAGCACGCGCTGACCGGCGCCACCAAAGTCGCCGGCCGCGATTACGAACGCGCCCACGCCCTGGCTCCGGAAGAGACCGAACTGGACGAAATGCGCAGCGACGGCACCCGCCTGCGCGTGTTCGAGACGCGCCAGGTGGTGCAGCCGCGCAGCGACCTGCCGCCGATGGTCGTCCTGTCAATGACCGACGTCACCGCGCGCCAGCGGGCCGAACAGGCGATGCTGGCCAGCGAGGCCCGGCTGGCCCTGGCGGTAGACCTCCACGGGCTGGGCATCTTCGAATGGTCCAGCGAAGATGATCGGTTCCGCTTCCACGGTCAGGTGGAATCGCTGTTCGGCCTTGTCCCGGGCAGCTTCCCCGGCGGCGTCGACGACTGGCGCCGGCATCTGGCCGATGCCTTCGACCGCAAGGTGGGCCCGCCGACGGAATGGCTGCCCGGGCGCTATGCCTTCCGCCTGCAGTCCCGCGATGCAGACCAGCCGCGCGTGATCGAAGGTACCGTGCTGATCCACAGCGACACGGCCACCGGCGCGCTGGGGATGATCGGCATCGTCATGGACGCCACCGAGCGCGAACAGCGCGCCGAAATGCTGGAATCGCGCGAATCCGAACTGCGCTCGATCCTGGAAACCGTGCCGGAAGCGATGATCACCATCGACGAGCATGGCCAGGTTCGCAGCTTTTCCGCCACGGCCGAAGCCTTGTTCGGCTATGCCGCCGGCGAAGTGCTGGGCGAGGATATCCGCCTGGTCCTGCCGCAATACTTCCATCAGGCGGCCGAGCCGGACGCCCAGCCCAACAAGGCGGAGCGCTGGCAGAACCGTCCGACGCGCACGCGCATCACCGCAGGGATCGACCGCGCCGGCAATCAGGTGCCGGTCGAACTGGCCGTGGGCGCCGCCAATATCGGCAACGAGCAGATTTCCATCGCTTTCGTGCGCAACTTGCGCGAGCAGCTGGATACCGAGGCACGCATCCACGAACTGCGCGAACAGTTCCTCCACGCCTCCCGCGTCAGCGCCATGGGCGAAATGAGCGCGGGCCTTGCGCACGAATTGAACCAGCCGCTGACCGCCACGTCGAACTTCCTCGGCGCGATCGAACTGCAATTGCAGCGCGAATGGCGGCAGGACCAGTTGCGCCGCCTGCTGCGCCTCGCCAGCCAGGAAGTTCTGCGCGCGGGCGACATCATCCGCCGCATGCGCGCCTTCGTCTCCAAGGGGGAGATGGACATTCGCGCCGAGCCGCTGGACGATCTGGTCGCCGATACGCTGCAACTGACCCGCGCGCGCAGCCGCGCACCCGGTGTGCGGCTGGACTATCGGCCCAGCGTCGCCACCTCCTGCGCTTCTCCGCTGGTGCTGGCGGACCGCATTCATATCCAGCAGGTGCTGGTCAACCTGATCAACAATGCCTTCGACGCGCTGGAAGCGCACGAGGTTCCGACGCCGGCCGTGACCATCACCACCCAACGGGCGGGCGGGCAGGCTGGTGAGAGCCTGATCACCATCCGCGTCGTCGACAATGGCCCTGGCTTTCCCGAGCAGGTCATCAATCGTCCGTTCGAGGCCTTCGCTTCGACCAAGGCCAACGGCATGGGCTTGGGACTCTCGATCTGCCGCCGTATCGTGGAAACGCATGGCGGCACCCTGTCGCTGCGCAACATCGAAGGCGGCGGCGCGGCGATCGAGTTCACCTTGCCGACTTACTGCGAGCAGGAGATGAAGGCCGGATGACCACGCGGCGGATCTATATCGTCGATGACGATTACGCGGTGCGCACTTCGCTGGAGTACCTGCTGTCGTTGATCGTCGACAGCCGCATCACCTGCTTCGAATCCGGCGATGCCTTTCTGGAAGCCGCCCCCTCGCTGGAACCCGGCTGCCTGCTGCTGGACCTGCACATGCCCGGCACGCCCGGCCTGCAAGTGCTGGCGACGATCGGCGATGCCCCCTCGCGCTTCGTGCCGATCGTGCTGACCGGCGAAGGTGACGTTTCGGTGGCGGTGCAGGCGATGAAGCTGGGCGCGGCGGACTTCATCGAAAAGCCCTGCGATCACCTGAAGCTGATCGCCGCGCTGGAAGCCGCGTTCTCGCACCAGGCCGCCTCGCGCGCGGCGGCGCAGCGCAAGGAGCAGGCGATCACCATGCTGGAGCAATTGTCTCCGCGGGAACGCGATGTGCTGATGGGGCTGATCGAAGGACAATCGAACAAGGTGATCGCGCACGATCTGGATATCAGCCCGCGCACCGTGGAGATCTATCGCGCCAAGCTGATGGAAAAGCTGGGCGTGCGCAGCCTGTCCGAAGCGCTGCGCATCGCCTTTGCCGCCGGTCTGGTACCGATGGACTGAGTATTCGGGAGCGCCCCGGCATTCCGGGACCGCTCCCGTTATCTTCAAAAATCGAAATACATGTCGAAGTAGCCGTACTTCGTGTCGCCCGTCTGCGGCGCATTGGGCGCGTCGTTCAGAAAGCGCCCCTTGTCGAGATAGGCAACGCCGGTATCGAAATGCAGCACGTTCGGCACCAGCGTGCGGCGGTAGCGGAAATCGAACTGGTTGCCGGCGAAGCGCCCGCTCTGCCCGCTCGCATCCTTCACGCTGGTGGACGCGAACGTATCGGTGCGCGAGGCCAGCCATAGCGCGCGATAGGTGAACATCACGTCCGACTTCTTATCAGGCTTGGCCTCTGCCCGCACGCCGCCCGAAAGCAGGTTGGAGCGTCCCACCGGACCGTAGAGCGCGGTCGGCCCGAAATCGAACCGGCGCGCGCCGTAAAGCGTATCGAAGCGGTTGTAGGTCTTCGATCCGGCCTGATCGCCGCTGGCAAGGTCGAACAGGGCCGAAAGGCGCGGCTGCCAACCAGTCTTGAAGGTCTTCCCCGCTTCCGCGTGGATCAGGTAGGCAGAGACCTGCACGTCCTTCAGGTCGGTGGCCGCCGTGGTCAAGCGGGTCGATCCGAACTGGTAGGCCCCCTCCAGATCGTAATCGAGCTTCCCGGCCTTGGGCTTGCGGTAGAAGCGCATGCCGGGGGTGAACAGGTGGCGGTTTCGGGTCAGCACATCGGGGCTGTCGCGTTCGTCCAGGCCGAAGCCGTAGAATTCCATCACGCCGCCGAATACGCCCGCCTTGGTGAAGTGCGCACCCCAGAGCTGGAGATCGGTGCTCTCCCGGTCCCACACCACCTTGTTGTCGTGAATGCCGTCCGGATCGTCGGGCAGGCGCTGCTGCGGCATCGACCAGAGCGCGATCAGCTGGTCGCCATTGCCGCCCTTCCACACGAAGTTCACGCCGGTATAGGCATTGGTCGAATTGCGAAACTGCTGGCGGGCGACCAGACGGCGCGAACCGATGTTCATCGTGAAGCGGCCCGCAGTCAGCTTCGCCTCGCCCCTGGCGCCGGTCTTGAAGTCCAGCCCGACATAGGCCTGCACCAGTTCCATTGCGTTGACTTCGGTGGTGCCGGCCGAGGAATCGTCGTGCTCGCCATAGGCACGCGCGTCCCACAGTTCGCCGCCGATGCGGAAAGGGCCGCCATCGTATTCAACCGCCAGCGTGGTCTTCAGCGAGAACATCACGTCGTCCTCCGCCACCTTCGGGCGGAACTGGCCGTCGATCCCCTCGACGCGCGCCCGCACGCCGCCGGTGATGGTCAGGCCGTCCGGCCCGCCGATCGCCTGCTTCAGCAAGCCGTCGTCACCGTCTGCGGCAAGGGCGGTGCCGGAAGTGCCGGCCAGCAGCGCCGCCGCGCCGATCAGGGCGCCCGCTCCGCATGCGGCGCGGCGCAGACGCCGTTTCGCAGTCGGAACGATCGCCGGGGTTGTCCCGTAGGCGATGGCCGGGTGGCCGCTAGAACGGATCATGATTACGTTGAAACTCCCTCACTCGCGTCCGGCACCAGTTGTCTGGTTTCGCGCCGGGCTAACCGCAATCTAGCATCGATTGCAGAGGTTCGAACGAACATCGGTGAATTTTCGGAGATTTTGCGGCGAAAATCGCCAGCGGGAAAATTCCGCGCGCCAACGCAAACGGGAGAAGACGCCATGGCATCTTCTCCCGGCAGCCTCGCACAGCACTGGCGACAAGGCGCCGGCATCGCGAGGAGGTGCGACCCGATTGCCCCGCCCAAGGATAGCGGGCGGAGCAGGCGAGTTTCGTTGAAGTCTTAGTGCGCGGAGAGCAGCTGGCCGTATTCCGCCATCATCGCAAAGCGCGGATCGAGCCCGGCCAGTTCGCACATTGTGCGCGCGGCACGCTTGGCGATCTGCCGCGCACGCTCGCGCAACAGGCCCGTCTCGTCGTCGAACAGGTCACCCGGCACCAAGTCGAACAGGCGGTTTTCAACCACCTGGCGATTGTGGCGCAGGCGTTCTTCCAGTTCGGCAAGATCGGCCGGATCGATCGGCGCGCTCTCGGCGCGCCATACGCGGCGGGCCTGGCGGTCGGCCGGCGTCGCCTCGGCCACGTCCCCGCCTTCGACCACGGCCTTGCGGCCCTTCTTCGGGCGGGCCTGACGGCGCAGGCGATCCATCCCGATCTTGCGCAGATGCTCGATATAGGTGTCGGTCAGCGAGAGCATGGCTTCGCGGGCCAGATAGTCCGACGCCGCCGATTCCGTGCGCGGCAGCGCGTCCTCATCCTCGATCGAGGCGACGATGGAAATCTCCTCGCCATCTTCGCCCATGCCGACCGCGTCGAGCGAGACGGTCACCGCCTCCACCTTCTTCGCCGAGGGCCGCTGGTCGGTCATCAGGCGAAAGCGCAGGCTCTGCAGCTCACCGCGGATCTGCCAGTTCACGAAAGTAGTGAACTGCGCCTTCTCCGGATCGTAAGCCTGAATGGCACGATGAACGGCAATGGCGCAGGCCTGTTCGGCATCGTCCCAATGGGCGGCAAGGCCGTACTGGCGAATGAAGTGCCGGATGCGCGGTGCGATCAGGCGCAGGATATGCGCGAAGGCGCGGTCCACCTCGGCACGCTGACGTGCGCTGGGCGACTTGCCTTCGACAGGTGTATTGGCCTTCACGCCGGCCACGGCGGATTCCAGAGCAATAGTGATCTTCGACATGTTGAGCCCCCAAGCACGGGACGGACCGCACCCCTGCAGCCGCCGTCCTTCAACCAGTCCAATCTGTGCCCGGCATTCTTAACGCGTCATCAATCCTATAACAAGAAATCTTTTATCCTATATTTTTTGAAAGTTCCGCGACAGTCCGGAAAGCCTCGGCCAGTCGCGCGTAGAGCCCGTCAGGCCGCGAAAACCGCGGGTTTTATGGTGCGGCCGACATAGTCCATCAGCCAGGAACGGTGCGCAGCAACCGCACTTCCGGCCGCTTCGATGCGACGATTCGCCTGTGCCGAACCGATCTGCGCGTCAAGCAAGCGGCGCGCGCGCGCCGGGTCCAGATTGCCGGTGAGGAAGCGCACCGCGTCACCGCGCCCCAGGTGGTGGCCGATATAGGCGGTCTTCGCCAGATCCTCCACGCCCTCACCGATGCGCACGCCGGCGCGGCGCAGGCCGTCCAGATTGGCGCGGGCATAGTCGGCAGTCGTCTCGATCGCCGCCTGCGGATCGTAGCGCAGCGACAGCAATTCCGCACGGGCATCGCCGCGCACGTGGCCGCGATCGTCCAGCCAGCCATTGGCGCGGGCCGTGGCGTTGAGCCAGGTGCCTTCGCGCTCGGCCTCACCCTCCCAGGTGCCTGAAAGAAACTGGCCAAGGCCTGCCGCGCTGGAACGCGGGTTGCGCGAATAGGGCATCCAGCGCCCCTCGCCGTCCTTGGCCGCTTCGGCATGGACGATGGTCGCCAGTACCGGCGCCGGAAGCCCCGTGCGCGAAGCGGCGGCGCTCAGCATCGGGGCGTAGCGGGCATTGGGCCCGTTGCCGAGCGAGAGCGCGCCGACGCTCTCATTGCTTCCATCGCCCTGCGAGCCGTCGCGCCGCTTGCCGTCGCCGGCATCGCTGGACATGTCGGACTGCCCATGTGCGTGCGGCACGATCGGCGCGGTCGGATTCTTGTCGCCTTCCAGCATGCCGATCAGCGCTTCAAGGCTGAAAGGCAGCCCGTGCCGGTCGGTGCCACGCGCGCCATCCGTCTCGGCATCGCCGTCGGAACTGCCGTCGCCCAGCGCTGCGCGCCAGAGCCGGTCGGACATCTCGCTGCGCGCCTGCGCATAGATCACGCGGGCCTTCTGCGCCGCGTCCAGCCCGCGCATCTGCGCGGCCTGCGACGGCGTATGGGAAACCTGGCCGACCGGATCGCTCATGCCCGGTCCTCGCTCTGACCGGCTGCAGCCTGCGCGGCGCGGCGCGCCTTGATGAAGGCCAGCGCGGCGAGGTCGTCGATCCCCGCCTGCTCGGCATTGGCCAGTGCCCGCTCGGCCTCCTGCCGGAAGGAGTCAGCGGCACTTTCGATGGCGCGGAACGTGCCGAAGGCCTCCACCGCCTCTGCCCGCAGCGTTTCCAGCCGCGCGCTCAGTTCGGTCTGCAGGCCGGTCAGCTGGCGCCGCTCCGCCCGCAGGCGCGCGAAATAACCGTGGGAGGAATAGCCGAGATCGGCCCCCGCCAGATCGGCCTCGCGGCGCAAGGCCGCGCCGGTATCCGCCTGCGCCTGCTCCACGGCGGCGAGCACGCCCGCCTCGCGGCTGATGGCGACGCTCATCTCGTCGATCTCGCGCTGCTGTACGCGCAGCGCGGCGTCATACGGTGTCTGCACTGGAAGCCTCCATTTCCGGCTCCGCCTGAACCGGCGCCGTCGGCGCCGGTTCGCCCATGATTTCCGCCAGCGCCGCGAAACTCTCGTCCGCGTGGCCGCGCTCGTTCTTGCCCTGCTTCAGCAGTTCCTCGATCCGGGGCGCGAGGGTAACCGCACGGTCCACCTGCTCGCTCGATCCGGCGCGATAGGCGCCCAGCCGGACCATTTCCTCCATGTCGCCAAACGTCGAAAGCTCGCGCCGCGCGGCAAGGCGCAGGCGGTTCTCATCCTCGCCCAGGGCATGGGGCAATGTGCGGGAGACGGACTTGAGCACGTCGATCGCGGGATAGCGGCCACGTTCGGCAATCTTGCGGGTGATCACCACGTGCCCGTCCAGAATGCCGCGCACGGCGTCGGCCACAGGTTCGTTGTGATCGTCGCCATCCACCAGCACGGTGAACAGACCGGTGATGGTCCCCTGCCCCGGCAGCCCCGGCCCCGCACGCTCCAGCAGGCGCGGCAGTTCGGCGAAGACGGTGGGGGTATAGCCCTTGGTGGCAGGCGGCTCGCCGCTGGCCAGCCCGATCTCGCGCTGCGCCATGGCGAAGCGCGTCACCGAGTCCATCAGGCACAGCACATTGAGCCCCTGATCGCGGAAATGCTCGGCCACGCTGAGCGTGGTCCAGGCCGCCTGACGGCGCATTAGCGCCGGCTCGTCGGACGTAGCGACGACGACGACGCTGCGGGCAAGGCCCTCCTCGCCCAGATCGTCCTGTACGAATTCCTGTACTTCGCGGCCGCGCTCACCGATCAGGCCGATCACCGCGACATCGCACTCGGTCCAGCGCGCCAGCATGGAAAGCAGCACCGACTTGCCGACGCCCGAACCGGCGAACAGGCCCAGTCGCTGCCCCTTGCAGAGCGGTGCGAAGATATCGAGCGCACGCACCCCGGTAGAGAGGCAAGTGCCGACGCGTGCCCGCGCCGATGCGGAAGGGGGGGACGCCTTGATCTTGCGCAGGATCGCGCCCTGCGGCAGCGGCCCCTTGCCGTCGACCGGGCGGCCGAGGCCATCGATCATGCGGCCCAGCCAGCCCTCGGAAGGGCGCAGGCCGAACTGGCTGGCGGAAAGATGGGCGCGAGAGCCGGTGGCGATGCCCTGCGGATCGCTGAACGGCAGGCAGTGGGCGATCCCGCGATCGAGGCCGGTGACTTCGGCCTCCACGGTTTCCGCGCCGATGCCGCCGCCCTGCGCCTGAAGGCTGACGCGCGACCCGATCTGGGCGGCCCCGGCCAGCCCTTCCACTTCGATCAGCGCACCGCGCACCGCGACCACGCGGCCATGCCGCTGGTCAGGCGTCAGCAGGCGCAAGCCTGCGGCAGCGGCAGCAAGACTGGCCATCGCGGCAGCTCAGGCGGCGGAAACGGGTTCGACTGGCGCCCCGGCGGCCACCGCATCGGCGGCTTCACCAGCGGCTTCACCTTCTGGCGCGAAGCGGGCCAGCGCATCGCTTTCGTAGGCGATCAGCCAGCGGCAATCGGCCAGCGCGGCGTAGAACTGGCCCACCGCGATCTTCTGGGCAAAGCGGATGCAGACGGCCTTGGCCTCATGCGATTCCAGCGCGACCATCAGCGCTTCCAGCCGTTCCAGAACGGTCTGCTGGTGGCGGGTGAGATCGGCCTCATCGATATAGGCCATCATGCAGGCGAAATAGAGCGCGCGTGCCGGGGTCACGGCTTCTTCGGGCTTCATCACTTCGCGGCCGCGCAGGATCGTGGCGGTGTTCTCCACCACCAGATCGGTGCGCGACTGCGCGCGCAAAACCGCGCCGTTGACGATCACCGGCTCGCCCTTCTTGAGCGAAATGCGAAGAGTCATGTGTGCAGCCCCCGAGACACTTTCCGAAATTATAGGATGAACAATGTCATCCCGGTGACGGCGCTGCGGGTTTTTTCACGCACATCCGCACGGTTGAGGGTCGCTTTCATCCTACAATGGCTTGTCCATATGCCGGAACCGCCATTTTCCGGCCCGGACGCACAGGAGAATGACATGAGCCTCTATTCAGCTCTATACGCTGGCGTGTCCGGCCTCGGCGCTCAAGCGAGCGCGATGGCGACCGTCGCGGACAACATCACCAACGTCAACACCGTCGGCTACAAGGGCGTTTCGGCGCAGTTCCAGACCCTCGTCACCGACGGCAAGGTCAAGAGCAGCTATTCGGCCGGCGGCGTCACTGCCGCTCCCAAGGCGCTGATTTCCAAGCAGGGCCTGCTGCAGGCGTCCAGCAGCCTGACCGACATCGGCATCGACGGCGCGGGCTTCTTCGTCGTCCGTTCCAGCTCGGACACCAGCGGCTCCATCGCCTATACGCGCGCGGGTTCGTTCACCACCGATCCCGAGGGCTACCTGGTCAACACCGCAGGGTATTACCTGACCGGCTGGCCGCTTGATGCCGACGGCAACTACGTCAACAACGGCAACCTCAATTCGCTTGAGGCAATCAAGCCGAATGCGCTGACCGGTGCCGCCACGCCGACCACCAAGATCTCGATGCGCGCCAACCTCGATTCCACCGCTACCGCGGTAACCGGCTACACCGCCGGCGACATGGCTTCGGGTACGACCACGCCGCAGTTCTCGCGCTCGGTCACCGTCTATGACGCACAGGGCACCTCGCACGATGTGACCTTCAACTTCATCAAGACCGGCACCAACTCCTGGGCCGCCGAAATCACCGCCGATCCGGCCGACGTCTCGACCGTCGGCGGCGTGGCGAACACCACTGGCCTGCTGGCCAGCGGCACCGTCAGCTTCAACGCCGACGGCAGCCTGGACCTGGCCGGATCGTCGGCCGGGCTGTTCTCCAACCTCGACATCGGCTGGTCCAACGGCGCCGGCTCGACGCCGATCAGCCTCGCGCTGGGCAGCGACGACGGGCTTGACGGCCTGACCCAGTTCGGCAGCGATTCCGCGCTACTTTCGTCCAGCGCCAACGGCGGCATGCTGGGCACCGTGTCTTCGGTGGAAATCTCGAAGGACGGCGTGGTCAGCGCGGTGTTCGACGACGGCACCTCGCGCGCGATCTACCAGCTTCCGCTGGCGACTTTCGCCAACCCGGACGGCCTGACGCGCATCAGCGGCAACGCCTATGTCGCCTCGCAGGATTCGGGCGGCCCCTCGATCAACGAGCCGGGCTCGCTGGGCGGCGGCTCGCTTTCGGCCGGTACGCTGGAAGCCTCGAACGTCGACCTCGCCGGCGAATTCTCGAACATGATCATCTACCAGCGCGCCTACAGCGCCTCGTCGAAGATCATCACGACCGTCGACGACATGCTTCAGGAAGTCAGCAACCTGAAGCGGTAGTTTGTTTGCGGGAATGCCCTGACGGGCATTCCCGTCGCGGCACCGACCCTCTCCCCCACCCGACCTCCCCTACGGGGTAGAATCTGGGAGGTCGGGTGGGGGAGAGGGCCGGTGCCGCAAAATCCGCCCACGGCGGATTTTCAAGCAAACGCCAACCTGATCTCTTCCTTCCCTTCCACGAGAATCGCAGGAAACCGAAAAGTGTCCCTCAACCAGATCCTCAGTTCCGCCATTTCGGGCCTTTCGGCGTCGCAGGCGGGGATGCAAACGGTCTCCAACAACGTCGCCAACGTGAACACCACCGGCTACGCCCGGCAGAAGGTGTCGCTGGCGACTTCCGTTTCGGGAGGGCAGGTCACCGGCGTCGTCGTCGGCGAGCCTTCGCGTGTGGCGGACAAGTTCCTGGAAAACGCCGTCTACCAGCGCGCCGGCACTTCGGGCCGCGCCGAAGCGGTGAACACTTATCTCGACCGGCTGCAGTCGCTGCTGGGATCCACCGATTCCACCTCCAGCCTGACCTCGCGCCTGTCCGCGATCTCCTCCTCGGTTGCGCAGATCAGCGGCCTCAACGGCTCCGCGCAATCGATCGCCAACTTCACCGGCAATATCGACGATACGCTGGACACGCTGAACGGCCTGACCAAGGACGTTTCCAGCCTTCAGGCCGATGTCGAGAGCGAAGTCAGCGACACTGTCAGCCGCAGCAACGTGCTGCTGCAGAAGATCAACGACCTCAATGACGAGGTCGCCCGCCTGCAGGGCCTGGGCCAGAGCACGTCCGGCCCCGCCGACCAGCGCATGTCCGCGCTGCAGGAACTCAGCGGACTGATGAACGTGACCGTCCGCGAACAGAGCGACGGCCGCGTCTTCATCGACACCGCATCGGGGCAGACCTTGCTCGACAAGCGGCTGCGCCAGCTTTCGTACAATTCGGGCGCCGGTGCCTCGCAGGCGACTTATCCCGCGATCGATATCCGCTTCGCATCGGACGACGGCGTGATGGGCGCCTCCACCGGCGAGAAGATCGATTCCACCTCGGTCGGCGGCAAGCTGGGCGGTTTGCTGGACATGCGCGACCGCGTGCTGCCGCAGTTCAACGAACAGCTGGGCCAGCTGTTCTCCGGCCTGGCCCAGACGCTGAACAAGGTTTCCAACGAGGGCACCACCCTGCCCCCGCCGAACACGCTGACGGGTGAGGCCAACGGCCTGACCGGCAGCGACCGCCTGGGCTTCACCGGCAAGGCGACTTTCGCCGTGCTCGGCAAGGACGGCACCCTGGTCAACAAGGTGACGATCGATTTCGACGCGCTGGGCGCCGGCGCTACCGTCGACGACGCAGTGGCCGCGATCAACGCCGGCCTGTCGCCGGATGCCACTGCCAGCATCGATGCCAAGGGCGTCCTGTCGATCAGCGCCGCGAACAGCACGAACGGCATCGCCATCGCGCAGGATCCGGATACGCCCAGCGACCGCGCGGGCGTGGGCTTCTCGCAGTTCTTCGGGTTGAACAACATCATCCGGTCGGACAGCAGCGCGCTGGCGCCTTCGGGCTTCACCAGCACCGATCCGGCCGGCTTCGGCGCGGGTGAGACGGCGCAGATCGTGCTGCGCGACGCCAGCGGCAAAGTGCTGACCCAGTACACCTACACCAGCAGCGGCAGCGAAAGCTGGGGCGATCTGGTCAATACCCTCAATTCCAGCCCGCTTGCCTCCTACGGCAGCTTCGCGCTGGACGACAGCGGCCGCGTGGCCTTCTCGCCCAACGCCGCCAGCGCCGGTTCGACCGTCCAGATCCCTTCGGATTCCACCAACCGTTCGGGCACCGGCCTGTCGTTCTCGGCGCTGTCGGGCCTGACCGGCGCGGCCAGCGGCCTGGCCGACGCGGAAGTCGATGCGGGGATGCTGGCAGACACTTCCAAGGTGCCGCTGGCCCAGCTCCAGCTCGACGCCGCGATCGGCGAAAAGGCCGTGGGTTCGGGCGACTTGCGCAATGCCACCGCCTTCATCGACGCGCTCGCCGCCACGGCGGACTTCGGGAAGGACGGCAACAAGACGGTCGGCAATTTCGCCAACGCCCTGCTTGGCAGCGTTGCCTCCGCCGCGTCGCTGGCGTCCAGCTCCTATGACGATGCCTCCGCCCGCATGTCGGACGCGGTGGACCGGCGCGACAGCTACGCCGGCGTCAATATCGACGAGGAACTGGCCCAGATGGTGGTGCTGCAGAACAGCTACAGCGCCGCCGCCCGGGTGATGACCACCGCCTCGGAAATGTACGACACCCTGATCGGCATGCTCGGATAAGGAACCCAGCAGATGACCCGCGTAGCCACCATTCCCATGCAGACCACGCTTGCCAACGCCATCCAGCGTTCGCAGCAGGCGCTCAACGCCAGCCAGCTCCAGCTTTCCACCCAGAAGAAGGTGAACAGCTACGCCGACCTCGGCCTGGACGCCGTGCGCACCCTTTCGGCCCGTTCGATGCTGGCCCAGCAGGACGCGTATCAGGCGGTATCGGGCCGCGTCGCGACCACGCTGTCGCTTTACGACGCCAATCTCAACCAGATCGATTCCTCGCTGTCGGACTTGCGTACGCAGCTGATGGAGGCGCTGGGCACCGGTAATTCGCCCGACCTTCAGGGGGCGGTGGAGAGCACCTTCACGGACGTGCGCAACTCGCTCAACGCCACCGAAGGCGGCGTGCCGCTGTTCGCCGGTTCGCAGACTTCGGACACGCCGTTCATCCCGCAGACGCTGCAGGACACCGTCGGCCTCAATTCCGCCGACGCTTTCGCCAACGACAATGTCCGTCAGTCGGCCCGCATGGGAGACGGGGTGGACGTGGAATACGGCATCACCGCCAGCGATGTCGGCACCAACCTGATCCCGGCGTTCCGCACGCTGGCAGAGGCCGGGCCCTTCGGCGATACGCTGACCGAAGACCAGAAGACCGCGATCAAGACCGCGCTCGACCAGCTCGACACCGGGCTGGGCGACGTGCGCAACGTCAATGCCTCCAACGGCCGCCGCCAGAACCAGGTGGACACGCTGACCACGCGCGCCTCGGAACGATCGGACCTGCTGACCGAAGTGATCGGCAGCGTGGAAGATGCCGATCTGGGCCAGGTCGCCATCGACATCACCCAGCGCCAGTCGGTTCTGGAGGCCAGCTATTCGGTGTTTGCCCAGCTTTCGAGCATGTCGCTGGCAAATTACCTCAAGTGATTGGGGGGAGGCTTTCGGGCCTCATCCAAGACAAAAAAGAGGGGCAGGAGGTTCGATCCTCCTGCCCTTTTTCTTTGCCTATGGCGCAACCTCAGAGACCGTTTGAAAATTCGCGAAATGCGAATTTTGCGGCACCAGCCCACTCCCGTTCCGAAGAACACGAAAAGGTCCGGGGGACCTTTTCGCTGAGGGGGCCTACCACCCGCAGGATACTACCGATGGGTGGTAGGGTGGGGGAGTGGGCTGGTGCCGCCTCAAAAATGCCCCTGCGGGCATTTTTCAACCGGTCTCTCAGCCTTTCTTTGCAGCCTTGGTCGGCACCGGCGCCACATCGGGCGCGCGGTCGATCAGGTCGGCCATGTCGCCCGCCGGACTGGCCGAGGGCAGCGCCGCCATGGCGCGGCCCAGCGCGCCCGCATCGGCGCCCATCGGGCTGGAGGTCAGCATCTCGAAGACCGGCGCGGACGGCAGGCCCGCAAACGCCTGTTCGTACCGCGCATGAAGCGATGCCAGCGCGTCCTCATGCCCCAGCATCGCCAGCGAGATCGCGTGGCGCAGGACCACCGCCTGCCCAACCTGATCGAGCGCGCGCGCGCTCGGCAAGGTGGCGGCCGAAGCGGCGGCATAGCGCTGCCAGTCACGGTGCTTCCACAGAATCTCCGCCTGAAGCGGCGCGCTGCCGGGCACGGTTTCCAGCACGGCCAGCGCCTCGTCCACGCGGCCGATCTGGCTGAGCGCGACGGCCTCCACGCGGTCGCGCGCGGCGATCATGGCATTGGGGAAGCTGGGATCCTCCGTCTTGCGCAGCACGTCCAGCGCCCGGTCCGGCCGGCCGGAGAGGATGTAGAGGCTGGCGACGCGGGCCGAGAGCGGGCCGCGCGCCAGATCGCCCGCACGCACGAAGAGCTGGTATCCCAGCAGGTCCGCAGCCCGCTCATAGAGCCCGGCCGCCTGCAGACGCCCGGCCAGCTGGCTGGACATCAGATCGCCCTCGGCACCGCCCGGCGCCAGATCGCGATAGTCCCAATAGAGCCCCGCGGCCTGATCCAGCGGCAGGTTGCGCGCGGGATCGAGCGCAGTGACCAGCTTGGCGCGCAGGGCCGGCAGCATCGGCGCATCGGCGCCTTCCAGCCCGAAGTTGCGCAGCAGCGTGGCGCCGCTGCTCAGCGCGCCGGGAAGGTCACCGCTGGCATCCTGCAGGCGATAGGTCAGCCGCAGCGCGCGCTGTTCGATCACATCCCCGCGCCAGCCATAGCGCAGCGCATCCAGCTGGCGCAGCGCGTCCTTCATGCCGATCGTATGCGCGGCCACGCGCGCCTCGATCTCGCTGAGCCGCGCATCGGTGCGCTGCTCCAGCGTGCCCGACTGCTCCACCCGCGCGAACCGCAGCCGCGCCTGATCGCCGTGCCCCTGCAGCAGTTCGGCGCGGCCGCGCAGCAGATTGGCGGCAGCATCGCGGTCCGGCATCGGCTGGAGCCATTCGATCGCCTTGTCCGGCTGCCCGGCATCGACCGCGGCCTGCGCAGCCGAAAGCACGAAAGGCTTGGGCCGCGCGGCCCGCAATGCCGGACGCGCGCAGGCGATCTGTTCCAGCGCCTGTTCGGCCAGATGGCTGTTCGCCAATGCCCGCAGGCGCCAGGCGCAAGCTTCCGGATTGATCGCAAGCCCGGCCGAGGACAACGCCGAAACCGCTTCGGGATAGCGCCCCAGCAGCGTCAACGCGGCACCCCGCGCAAGCCGATAGCTGTCCACCATCGCCAGGTCGGGATCGTCCTGCACCATGACTTCCAGCACGCCGAACGCCTCGCCGCCGCGCTCGGCACCGACGAGGCTGCGGGCATAGTCCCATCGCGCCTGTTGCAGCTCGGGCTGCGGCACGCGCGCGATTCGCTGCCACGCGGCCGTCTGCGAAAGCGCCCCCCACGCACCGGGGCCGACGATGGCCGGCTGCTGCGCAAGCGCGGCAGCAAAGCCCGGCAGGCGCGGCGGCTGCGGCAGCATGGGCGCCACATTTCCGGCCAGATTTTTCGCCTGAGTCGTTCCGGTCGGTGCCCCCGAAGGGTCGGCGGTCGGGGCGGCGGATGGCGTCGAAACCGGGGTGGCCCCCAGCAGCGCGGCGGCGCTGGCCGCCAGCAACAGGCCCTTGACCGCCTTGCGTGCCGGTGTGTTCGCCCGCATCAGATCAGCCCCGGATAGAGCAGCGAAAGCGTAACCAGCACGCCGCCGGCGGCGCAGCCCAGCACGAACAGCACTACGGCCCCCGCGATCCACAGCAGGCTGCGGCTGGCATCGGCGCCCTGTACTTTGGCCTGCTCGGCAACGACGGCCAGCTGCGGTGCAGCCTCGTCCTCGCTCTGGCGGCCGATATCCCCGCGACGGCGCGCGGGTACGCCGTGCGGTCGATCACCGGACGACAGAACCCGGACTTTTGCCGGGCCCGTATTGCCACTCATGCTGCTTGTCCCCTGCGGCGTAATCCAAAAAGTAACGAATTGATCCTATTATAGAGGAGCGGTCCGCCTCCCGGATTGCGCTGAAATTCCCTTATTCGCCGCCATTGCCGGCGAAACAGTACAGATGCCGGAGTACCGAATGCCCCGTAGCGCCCTCTTTGCCTTCATGGCCCTCGCCACCGCCGGAATGGCGCCCGAGGCGACGCAAGCGGTGCCTTTCAGCCCGGCCAATCTGGTCAAGCTGGACCAGATCGACACGCCGATCGTCGATGCCGGCCGAATCGATGGCGTTATGCATGTGCAGCTGGTGGTGGAAACCAATTCCGCCGCCACGGCGAGCGACCTTGCCAAGCGGATGCCCGAACTGCGCGCCGCCTCGCTGGCGGCCTCGATCGAGTTCGCCCGGCTGCGCGCATCGCCGTTCACCGCGCTGGATGTGTCCAAGCTGTCGCAATCGCTCACGCCCGCGCTGCAGCGCGTCGATCCCGGCATTGCGCGTGTGCTTATCGTGCGTGCCACCGCCTTTCGCAGCTGACCGGAAGACCGGTCCGATCACGGCGGCGCTCTAGCCGCCACGGGCAGCCGCGCAACTGAAAACGCGGTAATGTCCCGGCATGGGGCACAAGTAGCTGATATCGAAGCGCGAATCGCACTAGGCCCGGTTTCCGGGCGGGCGTCGCGATCTGCTGAAATGCAAATGGATCCGAAGCGCGGTGGCTCCGGATCCATTGCTTCATTCCGCGCGAATCACTTCGCGGCGGGTGTCGTCTGTCCCGGTGCCTTGCCCCCTCGGGCCAACGCCGCCGGCGCCGGTGCTGGAGGACGCCCGCGCACGACCTTGCGGCCGGCCAGAGACATCGAAAGTTCCACCGCCGCGCTGGGCGTCATGTAGGACATGATCTGCGCGGTGACGGAATCGCGCATCCGCCGGGCGACCTGTGCCTGCACTTCCAGATCGAGCTTCTCGAAGATCGGCGCGGCGCGCTGCGGCTTCATGCGCTGGTAGATCTGCGCCAGGGTGTCGTAGGGCACCTCCGGCTGATCCGCGCCGGGCTGGCCCGGACGGGACGGCGCCGCGCCCGGATCGGGCTGCCCCTGCTGCTGGCCCTGCAACTGGCCGGCCAGCCGGGTTTCCCCGGCGCGCACGGCCTGTTCGCGCATTTCCAGCTTGCGCCGTTCGGCAGCGGCATCGCGATCGCGCTTGCCCAGCGCATCCTGCAACGACGCGCCAAGGCGGCCCGACGATGCATTGCCGGCGCCCGGGTCCGGTGCGGCCAGTGCCATGGCATTGGCCACGACCGCCGCCCCGGCGACACCCAGCATCAGCCGCGATGGCTGGGCCAGGCTGCGCAGCGCGTTGACCGCCCTGACCTTACCGGTGACCCGGACCGGCAAATTGGCCGAAGCGGTTGTCATGCGGCGGCGCGCTTACGGCGGGCCGACGGGTGCATGACGATCTCGGCCGAGATTTCCTTGGCTTCGGCCACGGCGGCGGCGATGGCCGCTTCCACGCTATCATCGGCGGCAGCAACGGCGGCGATCTTCGGTGTGGCGACCTTGGGCTTCGCGGTGCGCGTGCGGGTCGTCTTGCGGGCGCCGCCACGGCTGGAGGTGCGCTTCGCGGCAACCTTTTCCTCGCCCGCTTCGCCGGCCACGACGTCGGCCTTGGCAGCAGGCTTGCGCGTGGTCTTCTTCGGCGCGCTGAGCTCGGTGGCGGCGACGATGCGATCGGCCACGGCATTGCCGATCCCGACCATGTCGGCCAGTTCGTCCCGCATGGCTTCGGCATCGGCGATCGTGCGGGCCTGGGCCATGCCGTCGGTCGCCAGTACGCGCTTCAGTTCGCCCAGCACGGCTCGGGCCTGCGCGGTCGCGCGTTCAAGGCTGGCCACGCCCTCGGTCAGCGGCGCATTGCGGAATGCGCGCATACGGCGGTCGATCCGCCAGCCCTGCACCATCACGGCGGAGCAGAGCGGGATCAGCGTGAAGTTGATCATGGTGGCAGTGTTCACTTCGGATACCCCCTTGAGATGTCGTTCGCCATGCGGACGGCAATGTTTCTGGAACGCTGCCCGATATGCGCGATGCCCAGCGGGACGCCGCCGCACTGGACCTGAAGCGCATCGTTCGGGCTTTGACTGAAAGCTATGGTCTGGCCGACCTTGAGGTTCATGACGTCGCGCAGAGACATCTGCTTTTCGCCCAGAACCACGTCGACCGTCACTTCGGTCTGGGAAAGTTCGCTGGCCATGTGCGCCGCCCACATGCGGTCACGCCCCAGCTTTTCGCCCATGAAGCGCTGCAGCAGCTTGTTGCGCACCGGTTCGATGGTGGCATAGGGCAGCAGCACGCTGAACTTGCCGCCGCGCCCTTCCATGTCGACGCGGAAGGTTGCCACGGCAGCGATGTTGCTGGGCCCGGCGATGGCGGCGAAGCGCGGGCTGGCCTCCATGCGTTCCACCTGCATCGTCACCGGCTCGATCGCCTCGAACGCCTGCGACAGGTCATCCAGCGCCAGCTGCACCATGCGCGAAACCAGCATGGTCTCGATCGTGGTGAAGGCGCGACCTTCCACGCGCATCGGCTTGCTGCCCTTGCGCCCGCCCAACAGGGCATCGACCACCGCGTAGATCAGGCTCGATTCCACAGTGACGACGCCGTAGTTTTCCCACTCGGTCACCTGAAACACGCCGAACATCGCCGGCAGCGCCACGCGGTTCATGAACTCGCCGAAGCGGGTGGAGGTGATCTCCTCCAGGCTGACGTCGATCGCGTCGGACGTCAGGTTGCGCATGCTGGTGGCGAACGTGCGCACCATGCGTTCGCACACCACTTCCAGCATCGGCAGCCGTTCGTGGCTGATGACGTTGGATTCGATGACCGCCTTCAGGCCGCTCTTGGTCTGGGCGGGCGCATCGGCGTCGAACCCGAACAGCGCGTCGATACCCGCCTGGTCGAACGTATCGCCGACCATGTCCTCCATCTTGGGCGGATCAGGCAGCAGGAAATCGTCGAAATCGTCGTCGTTCATTGCTGGATCAAGTCCTGAATGAGCACGTCCGTGACCATGCCGGGGCCAAGCGCCTGGGTAGAGCGGCGCAGCATCTCTTCCTTGATGCGGAACACCGCCGCCGACCCGTCAAGGTCTTCGGGGCGCAGTTCGCGCAGGAAGGGTTGCAGCGAATCCAGCACCAGCGGCAGCTTTTCCTTGACCGTGTTGGCCTTGCCCTCGTCCGCCGCGACGATGATCACGCGCAGCTTCAGGAACCGCGCCGATGCATCGCTGCCGCGCAGGTTCACCACCATCGACGGCACTTCGACATAGGAAGACTTGCCCGGCGATGCCGCTTCGGAACCGCCTTCCGAACCACCTTCAGACGAGGCGCTCTCGCTGGCGTGGCCGCCGCTGCTGCCGCCGGCAAACTTGGTATAGCCGTAATAGCCCACGCCGCCGCCGATCAGCAGCACGGCCGCAGCCGCGCCGATCAGGATCATGCGCTTGCGCGACGGCTTACTTTCGTCCGCATCGACGGGCGCAACGTCGATGATCTCTTCGTCCGACACTTTCGAACCCCCTTGGCTCCTCGCGAAACGGTGCGGAAATCGAAATCCTCGATACCGACCGCATTCGCGTTTTCGCCTCTATTATAGGAGGACCAAGCGGCAAATTCTGCCTGGTGCCGAAAACCGCTAACTTTTTCTCGGGATGCCGGAAATGGACGTTTCCTCCTTCGTTCTGCTGAGCCACGAGCAGGCCCTGCGCCGCCAGTTGGACATCGTCGCCAACAACATGGCGAACACCAGCACCGTGGGTTACAAGCGCGAACAGGCGCTGTTTCACGAATATGTAGAGACCGCACAGCAGGCCCCGGTGGAGGATGCGCGCAAGACGTCGTTCGTGCTGGATTTCGGCACCGTGCACGACACTGCGCAAGGTTCGTTCCAGTCCACCGGCAACCCGCTGGACGTGATGATCGACGGCGCCGGCTATCTGAATGTCGAAAGCCCGGACGGCGGCGTGGTCTATACGCGCGCGGGATTCATCAAGGTTCTCCAGAACGGTGACCTTGCCACTTCCGGCGGGCAGCGCCTGCTGGACGAGAACGGCCGCCCGATCAACGTGCCGGCAGACCAGCAGGCCGGGCTGAACATTGCCGAGGACGGCACCGTGATGGGCAGCACCGGCCCGCTCGGCCGCCTGGCCGTCACCACCTTCGGCAACGAAAGCACGGTCGATCCGCGCGGCGACGGCATGTTGACCGGCACCGGCGGCACGATGCTGACGGCGGCGCAGACCAAGCTCAAGAGCGGCGGCGTCGAAGCCTCGAATGTCGAGCCGATTACCGAAACCACGCACATGGTGGAAATCCTGCGCTCGTACCAGACCAGCCAGCGGCTTTCCGCCGATCTGGCGGACATGCGCAAGAAGGCCATCGATCGCCTGAGCAAGGTCGGCTGAACCCGCCTCACTTTCACTCTGATTTCACGCCCGTTTCCACGAAGGAGTCATCATGCGTTCGCTCTCCATCGCCTCGACCGGCATGCTCGCGCAGCAGACCAACGTCGATGTCATCTCGAACAACATCGCCAACATGAACACCACCGCGTTCAAGCGTCAGCGCGCGGAATTCCAGGATCTGCTCTACCAGCAGGTCTCGCGCCCCGGCGCCACCACCAGCTCGGACGGCACGCAGGTTCCCACCGGCATCCAGCTCGGCGCGGGTGTGAAGACCGGCGGCATCTACCGCATCACCGAACAGGGCGCGCTGACCAACACCGGCAATACCTATGACCTTGCCGTCGACGGTCAGGGCTATTTCCAGATCATGCTGCCCTCGGGCGACCTCGCCTATACCCGCGCCGGCTCGTTCCAGCTTTCGGATCAGGGCGAACTCGTCACCACCGACGGCTACCGCGTCCAGCCCGACATCACGATCCCGCAGGGCGCCACCAGCGTTTCGGTTTCGAAGACCGGCGAAGTGCAGGTGAAGCTGGACGGCCAGACCCAGATGCAGACCGTCGGCCAGCTCGAACTGGCGACCTTCGTCAATGAAGCCGGCCTCGAAGCCATCGGCTCGAACATGTACCTCGAAACCGGCGCATCGGGTCAGCCGACCGTCGCCAACCCCGGTGAGCCGGGCTTCGGTTCGCTCAGCCAGGGCTTCGTCGAAGCATCGAACGTCAACCCGGTCTCCGAAATCACCTCGCTGATCACCGCGCAGCGCGCCTACGAGATGAACAGCCGCGTGCTGAAGACCGCCGACGAAATGCTCCAGACCTCCACGCAGACGGGTTGAGGACGATGACCGCCGCGATCCTGCTCATGCTGGCGGCAGCAGCTCCGGCTGCTGTCGCACCCGCCGCTCCCGCCACGATCCAGGCGCCGGTGCTCGCCCGCACGGTAGAGCGCGGCGAGAAGCTGGCCGCCGGGGACTTCACCCGGGGCCCGGTGTCCCCCAATGCCGCGCGCGGCATGCTGGCCCCGGCAGAGGCGGCCGGGCAGGAAGCGACGCACCGCATCATGGCGGGCGCCCCGGTGCGCGCCGCCGATGTCGTCCAGCCGCGCGTGGTGCGGCGGGGCGAAGCGGTGACGATCTCGTTCGTCACCGGCGCGCTGACGATCACCTCTGCCGGCCGCGCGATGAGCGATGCCGGCAAGGGTGAGCCGGTGCGCGTGTTCAACACCGCCACCGGCCGCACGCTCGACGGCATTGCCGATGCGCCGGGCCAGGTCAGCATCCCGGTCCACTGAGGCCTGAGAGAAGCCAGGATTTTTCGATCATGAAATCGACTTATACCCGCCTCGTACCGGTCCTCATGGCCGCCACGCTGCTCTCCGGCTGCGGTGCGGTCGGCCGCCTGAAGAACGTGGGCAAGGCGCCGAAGATGAGCGAATCCGAAGCGCCGGTGGCCCCGCGCGTCGAACCGTCGATCGGCAACCAGGGCGTGGCCGATCGCGGCGCGGTGGACGATCCGGCTTTGGCAGAGGGCGCCCGCGGCGCATCGCTGTTCCGCACCGGCGCGGGCGCATTCTTCCACGACCAGCGCGCCTCACGCGTGGGCGACATCGTGACGATCCGCATCAACATCGCGGACAACGCGCAAGTGGACAACAGCACCACCCGCACGCGCGACGGCAAGGAAACCGCCGGCGTCGCCGCGCTCTTGGGTCTGCAATCGCACATCCAGAAGCTGACCGGATCCGATCCCTCTGCGCTGACCGATACCAGTTCCTCGTCCAGCGCCGTGGGCGTGGGCAAGACCCAGCGCAGCGAACAGATCAACATGACCATCGCCGCCTCGGTGATCGGCGTGCTGCCCAACGGCAACCTGCAGATTCGCGGCCGTCAGGAAGTGCGCGTGAACTACGAGTTGCGCGAACTCGTCGTCACCGGCGTGATCCGTCCGGAAGACATCGCCCGCGACAATTCGATCAAGCATTCGCAGATCGCCGATGCCCGCATCAGCTACGGCGGACGCGGCCAGCTGACCGACGCGCAGCAGGCGCGCTGGGGCCAGCAGATCTACGACGCGCTGTTCCCGTTCTGATGCCGACTTCCTAATGGTGACTCTGTAAAACGATCCCGTCGTCCCCGCGAAGGCGGGGATCCCGCTTTCTTCTTGCGAGGTCGCAGAAAAAAGCGGCCCCCCGCCTTCGCGAGGGCGACGAAGAGTTAAGCCGAAGAACAGTCTTCCGAGAGCAGTCTCTCTCGTACCCGAAAGGGCGTCGCCGGAAGGCGGCGCCCTTTCTCCGTTTCAAGCCGTCATATCGGGACGACGACGGCGCCAACCCGGCAAATTTTGCCTACCGCACAAATAATTAGCGCCAATCGCAACGAACCTCTCACACGCCTTCCTAGAAGACTCGTGCAGGCCTGAAGAAACAGGACCGCACGCGGACCGGCGTACCCCGGTTCAGGCCGCAGAACCGGCCTCAATATTCTAGAAGGAATGAAACAATGGCGTTTTCCGTCAACACCAATGCCGGTGCAATGGCTGCCCTGCAGTCGCTGAATGCCACCAACAAGGCCATGAACACCACCCAGAGCCGCATCAACACCGGTCTGAACGTTGCTTCGACCAAGGATGACTCGGCCAAGTACACCGTCGCGCAGACCCTGCGTGGCGACCAGGGTGGTCTCACCGCGGTTACCTCGTCGCTCAACAACGCCAAGTCGGTTGTTGACGTCGCGGTTTCGGGCACCGAGCAGATCTCGGACCTCATCAACGACATGAAGTCCAAGGCCTACGAAGCTGCCTCCGCAACGGACTCGGGCACGCTCAGCGCGCTTCAGAAGGACTACGACGGCCTCAAGGCTCAGATCGACTCGATCATCTCGTCGTCGGACTTCAACGGCGTCAACCTGCTCGACAGCAGCGGCGGTTCGGTCAGCTCGCTGCAGACGCTCGACACCGGCAACCTGCTGAGCGTCGGCACTGTGAACCTCGCCTCGGCGAAGGGTTCGTCGACCGTCGAGCTGGGTGACCTGTCCGGCAGCACCGACCTTGCTTCGGCCACGTCGGCTGCGACCACCGTCGACAACCTCGATGCACTGTCGGACGCTCTGAACGACAAGCTCAGCACCCTGGGTGCCGCTTCGCGTCAGATCGACGGTCAGCTGGACTTCACCAGCAACCTCAGCGACGTGATCGAGACCGGCATCGGCAACCTCGTCGACGCCGACCTCGCCAAGGAATCGGCGAAGCTTCAGGCCCTGCAGGTCCAGCAGCAGCTGGGCGTTCAGGCTCTGTCGATCGCCAACCAGGCACCGCAGACGATCCTGTCGCTCTTCCGTTAAGAGAGACTGGCGGCCAGCCCCCAAGCAGAAGGCCGAAACGTCTTGAAGGCCAGGGTGGTTCGCCACCCTGGCCTTTTTTTTTCGTTTGGAAGGGGGGGTTTTGCGAAAATGCCAAAAGGGCATTTTCGAAATGCGGCACCAGCCCACTCCCCCACCCGACCACCCATCAGGATACACTCGTGGGAGGTCGGGTGGGGGAGTGGGCTGGTGCCGCCAAAATCCGCCTTCAGCGGATTTTCAAACCGACTTCCCAGTGAGGGCCCCGGGCCTGAACGCGCACACAAATGACCGCGCACGGCGGCCGAACGGCACCATCATCCTATAATAATTGTGGCGCGCCGATGGCAGACCGCCCCCTTCAAGCTGGAATTGGACCTAAGATGCTTGATTCACTCAATAATTGGCGGTTGCCTAAAAAGCTGCTGGCCGCCTTTGCCCTGCTCGGCATCATGCTGGGCGCTGTTGGGCTCAATGGATTTATTTCGACCCGGGAACTGAACGCGATCGCGCAGACCCATGTGCAACGCGGCGTTGGCGGCATGTCGGCGCTTGCCGACGTGATCAGCAACGTCAAGGAACTGCGCATCATCGTCTACAGCTACTACAATGCTGCCGACGCCGAGGACGCCTCCAAGCTGCGTGACCGCCTGAAGGCCGGCAACGAGGCACTGATCAAGTCGATCGACGCTTTCGACGCCGTCGCCGACGATTCGCTGTCACCCGAAGTGTCCGAGATGCGCCGCCAGGCGCTGGACCTGGGCCGCGTCAACGACCACGTGTTCGAACTGCGCACCAAGGGCGATTTCCCCGGCGCGATGGCCTCCATCAAGAAGGAAGGCAAGGCCGCCTCGCACGACACGATCGCGCAGGCGCAGAAGCTGATCGACCTGATGCGCCAGCGCACCGCGCAGAAGGCCGCCGACGGTGAGGCCACTGCGAATATCGCGATCACGCTGGCGATCAGCCTTGCCAGCATCGGCATCGTCACCATCGTGCTGGTGTGGCTGGCGATCAATCGCTCGGTCGCCGTGCCCATGGGCCGCATCGCCGAAGTGACCACCATTCTGGCCGAAGGCGGCAAGGCCGATGTGCCCTACCGCGAACGTGGTGACGAAATCGGCGAGATTGCCGAAGCCGTCGAACAGTTCCGCGTCGCCGCCGAAGCCCGCGCCGAGATCGATGCCCAGCATGCGAAGGAACAGGAAGTCGTCACCTCGACCCTGCGCTCCAGCCTGCAGGCGATCAGCGAGGGCGATCTGACCCAGTCGATCACCGCCGACTTCCCGCCCGCCTACGCCGAGCTGAAGAACAACTTCAACCTGGCCGTCGGCGCGCTGCGCGATCTGATCGGCGCGGTGACCGAAAGCGCCACCGCCATCCGCACGGGTTCGAGCGAGATCGCCCAGGCTTCCGAGGATCTGGCCCGCCGCACCGAAAGCAATGCGGCCAGCCTTGAGGAAACCTCCGCCGCAATCACCCAGATGGACGAGCGTCTGCGCGTTACCGCCGCCGCCGCCGGCCGCACCGTGCAGCGCGCGGACGGCGCGATGGGCGTGGTCGAATCCGGCCGCTCCATCGCCGATGAGGCGGTGCAGGCGATGGGCCGCGTCAGCGAAAGCGCTAAGGGCATCGACTCGGTTATCGAAGGGCTCGACAAGATCGCCTTCCAGACCCGCGTGCTTGCCATGAACGCCGCCGTCGAGGCGGGCCGTGCCGGCGATGCCGGTCGCGGCTTCGCGGTCGTGGCCGATCTCGTCTCGGCGCTCGCCATGCGCTCGGAAGAAGAAGCCAAGCGCGCCCGCGAACAGCTGACCGCGACGCAAGCCGACATCGGCACCGCCGTGCAGGCCGTGCAGCGTGTCGACGGCGCCCTGCAGAACATTTCGGGCGACGTGACCGAAGTGCACACGCTGCTGAGCGACATCGCCACCGACAACCAGGCGCAGTCCTCGACGATCACGCAGATCAGCGCGGCGATCGGCACGATGGATCAGGCCACGCAGCAGAACGCGGCGATGGTGGAGGAAACCTCCGCCGCCGCACGCAACCTCAACAGCGAAGTCACCTCGCTGTCGGACCGCGCGGCGATGTTCCGCGTGGGCAACGAGGCGCGTTCCTATTCGGCACGCCCCGCTCCGGCTCCGGCCTCGGCGCCTGCACCCGCCCCGCGCGCGGTTCCGGCGGCGATCACCACCAGCCAGATCGCGCCCCGCAAGCCCGCGGCCGTCGCGCTGGCGACCGGTCAGGACGATGACTGGATGGATTTCTGACGAACTAACCCGGAACCCGGTCGAACTTGCGCAAGCGGGGGAGTCCGGGTTCTGACCTGAGGGGGCCGCCTGTCCGCAGGCGGCCCCTTTTTTATGCGCTACTTCAGGCGCAGCGGCAGCCCGGCAGCGACAAAAAGGACTCTGTCCGCCACCGCCGCAACCTGCTGGTTCAGCCGCCCCGCCTCATCACGAAACGCGCGGCCCAGCGGCGTTTCGGGCACGAGCCCCAACCCGACTTCGTTGGAAACCAGCGCCAGCGGCACCGGGCAATCGGCGATCGCGCTGCACAGCGCCTCGAACTGCGGCGGCAGCGGCACTTCGGCCAGCATCAGGTTGGACAGCCAGAGCGTCAGGCAATCGACCAGCACGGCATCGGCCTCCGCCGCTGCGCGGGCGATGCCGCCCACAAGGTCCAGCGGCGCCTCCAGCGTGAACCAGCGCGGCCCCCTCTCCTCGCGGTGGCGGGCGATCCGCGCATCCATCTCGTCATCGAGCGCCTGACCGGTGGCGACATAGACCAGCCGGCCGGGAAACGCCTCGATCAGGCCCTGCGCATGGCGGCTCTTGCCCGAACGCGCGCCGCCGAGAACGAAAGTGCTGGTCATGCGCGATACTCCGTCAGCGCGAGTAGGCCATCGATGTCGAGGTGCTCTTCCATCGCGGCGGCGAGTTCGTCCAGCGCGGCATCGACTTCGGCATGATGGTCGCGGCGGTCGCTGGCGATGCCGAGGCGGGCGAGCAGTTCGGCGCGCAGATCGGTGGAGGCGAGCAGGCCGTGGCAATAGGTTCCGATCACCCGCCCGGTGGGATCGATCGCGCCGTCAGGTCGGTCGCCCTCCAGCATGGCGAAGGGGGCGCCTCTGCGCCGTTCAGTGATGCCTAGGTGCATCTCATAGCCGGTTAGGTTCACCCCAAAAGCCGTGCCCGAAACCTCGCGCAGGGCCTTGCGTTCGCCCAGCACGGTCGTCACGTCGAGCAGGCCCAGACCCGGCATTTCGCCCGGCGCGCCCTCGATCCCCAGCGGATCGGCAATACGGCGGCCCAGCATCTGAAAGCCGCCGCAGATGCCCAGGATCATGCCGCCGCGCCGGTGGTGCGCCAGCACGTCGATATCCCAGCCCTCGGCCCGCATGAAGGCAAGGTCCGCCAAAGTCGCCTTGGAGCCGGGCAACACGATCAGCGCGGCTTCGGCGGGGATCGGTGTGCCGGGCGGAATCATCGCCACTTCCACACCGGATTCCTGCCGCAACGGGTCGAGATCGTCGAAATTGGCGATGCGCGGTAGGATCGGGCAGGCGACCAGCAACTTGCCCGAACCGCCTCCCAGCCCGCGTTCCAGCACCACGGCATCCTCGCTGGGCAGGCGGCCGACCGCGCTCTGCCACGGCAGCACGCCATAGCCGCGCCAGCCGGAACGCTGCTCGATCGCGGCATAGCCATCGGCGAATAGCGCCGGATCGCCGCGAAACTTGTTGATCAGGAAGCCCCGGATTTGCGCGGCATCCTCCGGCTCGATCACCGCGCGGGTGCCCACCAGCGAGGCGATCACCCCGCCGCGATCGATATCGCCGATCAGCACCACCGGCACATCGGCTTCACGCGCGAAGCCCATGTTGGCGATGTCCCCCGCGCGCAAGTTGATCTCCGCCGGGGAGCCGGCGCCTTCCACCACCACAAGATCGCACTGCGCTTCCAGCCGGCGATAGCTGGCCATGACTTCGGGCAACAGCGTGCGGCGCGCCTCGCGGAAATTGGCGCTTCCCAGAGTGCCGCGCACTTGCCCATGGACCACGAGCTGCGACGTGCGATCCGCCTGCGGCTTCAGCAGCACCGGGTTCATATCGACATGCAGCGGCACGCGCGCGGCCAGCGCCTGAAGTGCCTGCGCGCGGCCGATCTCGCCGCCTTCTGGCGTGACGGCGGCATTGTTGGACATGTTCTGCGGCTTGAACGGCAAGACGCGCAGCCCCCGGTTGGCGAGCGCGCGGCACAGCCCCGCCACCATGACCGATTTGCCGACGTCCGAGCCGGTTCCCTGCAACATCAAGCCAGCCATGATACTCCCAACACTGCGATTCCCGCCGCAACCAGCCCAAGCAGCGCGCAAGCCCGCCGATAGATCGTCAACGCCCGCCGCACATCCGCCGCGCCGGCATCGCGGCCCTCCTCCCCGATCCACGGCTTGTTCGCAAGTTCGCCGTCGTAGACCACCGGGCCCGCCAGTCGCACGCCCAGCGCGCCGGCCATGGCCGCTTCGGGCCAGCCAGCATTGGGCGAGGCATGGCGGCCATGATCGCGCGCCAGTACCCGCCAGCCGCGCCCGCCGGCAAGGCAGAGCAGCACGCCCGCCAGCCGCGCCGGGATCAGGTTCGCCAGATCGTCGATCCGCGCCGCCGCCCAGCCATAGGCGCGCAGCGGTTCCTCGGGATGGCCGATCAGACTGTCGGCCGTGTTGATCGCCTTGTAGGCCCAGACGCCCGGCAATCCGCCGACCAGCAGCCAGAACAGCGGCGCGGCGACGCCATCGCAGAAGCTTTCGGCCAGACTTTCGATGGCGGCGCGGGCCACGCCGGCTTCATCCAGTTCCCCCGTCTCGCGCCCGACGATCATGCCCACGGCGCGGCGGGCGCGGGGCAGGTCTCCGCCCTCCAGCGCGGCCAGCACCGGGCGGACGTGATCGTCCAGACTACGCGCGGCCAGCGCGGGCCAGGCCAGCAGCGACAACACGGCCCAAGCCAGGCATCCCGTCCCGGCGCGGACGCCCACCGTGATCGCAAGACAGGCCGCTGCAACGGCCGCAATCAACAATAGCATCGCCGCCAGCCCGGCTCCGCGCCGCACGGCCGCCGGCCATTGCGGACGATTCAATGCACGCTCGCACCCGCTGATGATCCGGGCGAAGAGGCCGACCGGATGCCCGATCCGCGCATAGAGCCACGATGGCCAGCCGAACGCGGCGTCCAGCGCCAGCGCGGCGAAAGCGATCGGCTCAGCCATCGCTCGATTTGGCGCCTAATGCGGCGTCGAGCCGGGCCAGCGCTGCGCCATCGGCGGGAACCCCTAAGCGCAGCCAGCCGGGATCGGATGCGAAAGGCCGCACCAGAATGTGGCCGCGGGCAAGGCGTTCGAAAATGGTCTCCGCCGCGCAGCCGGTGACGAGACGGAACAGCGGACATGCGCCCTGCGGTTCGAGACCGTGACGGCGCAGCACGGCATCCAGCGCCGCCGCGCGAAGGGGCAAGCCGTCCCGCGTCGATGCAATCCAGCCGGCATCGGCATAGGCAGCCGCACCGATTTCAAGCGCGGCGGTGTGGATCGGCCAGCTGCCCATGACATCGCGCAAAGCGGTGAGGATTGCAGGCGGCGCCAGCACAAATCCGAGCCGCAATCCGGCAAGCCCGAAGAACTTCCCGAAGGAGCGCAGCACGATTAGGCGGCCTTCCGGGTGGACGGCCGAGGCGACGCTCATGCCGTCATGGCAATCGGCAAAGGCCTCATCGACGATCAACCAGCCACCGTGCCGGGCGATCCGGCCTGCCCAGTCCAGCACCTGATCCGGCGCGCGCAGAGCGCCATCGGGATTGTTGGGATTGGCCATCACGACGACTTCGCCCGCCCCCGGCGCGTCATCGAACTCGATCGGCCGGGACAGTGCGAAAGCCTCCACATGGCTGCGATAGCAGGGCACCAGCGCCCGGCCCGGCAGGTCGAGTATCCGCGCCAGCAGGCGCAGCGCCGTCTCGCTGCCCGGCACCGCGCAGCACAGCGCCGGATCGACGCCGAAATGCCGCGCCGCCGTTGCCTCCAGCCGCGTCAGCGCATCGGGATCGGGCAAGGCGTGCCAGTCCGGCGTCAGCTCCTGCGGGATCGGCCATGGACGCGGGTTCAGCCCGGTCGAAAGGTCCAGCCAGTCCGCGGGCGCTCCGCCGAACAGCCGCGCCGCTTCGTCCACCCGTCCGCCATGGTGGAGGAAACGGGCGATCATGACAGCGCCACCAGAGCGGCCAGCAGCGCGGTTTCGACCAGTTCGATGCCGGCGCCGTGGCCATCGCCGGAAATGCCGCCGATGCGTTTGCCCAGCCAGCCCGCCCAGAGCGGCACGACCAGAAACAGCACAAGCAGCGGCGGCGCCACGAACAGTCCGGCCACGGCCGCCAGCACGCTCCAAGCGGCAACATGGGGCCAGCCCACCGCGCGGCGGAACCGCGTGCCCAGCCCTTCGTGCAGCGGCGGCAGCGCCAAAGTCCACGCCAGCGGCCCGATCCGCGCGAGCACTGGCACCAGCAGCAATGCCCACACCTGCCCAAGACCCAGCGCGTGAAGCAGCACCAGCTTCGATAGCAGTTGCAGCACGATGGCGACCACGCCGAAGCTGCCGATGTGCGGATCGGCCAGCACGGCGGAAACCCGCTCGCGGTCCTTGTGCGCCGCGCCGGATGCATCGGCGATATCGCCCAGTCCGTCGAGGTGGAGCGCCCCGGTCATACCGACCCAGGCCAGCAGCCCCACCAGCGCGGCAACCCAATCTGCGCCGAGGCGTGCGCCCAGCCACCATGCGCCGGCCACCGCCGCGCCCACCACCAGCCCGGTCAGTGGAAACCAGCGGATCGACTTGGCAAAATCGTCCTCGTCCGCACGCACCATCGGCAATGGCAGCCGCGTCATGAACTGCAGGGCAAGGACGATCTGCCGGATCATCCCTGATTCCTCTCCAGCGCGACGATCTGGGCGGAGGGAAGGCGCCCGCCCGTCTCCGGCCAGAGGCGCAGGCTCAGCACCGCGCCATAGCCCAGCTCGAACGCCCATACCTGCCGGTGATCGAAGCCGAACAGCACCGAAAGCGCCGCGCGCATGGTGCCGCCGTGGGTGATGACAAGGCTGGAGCGCTGGATGCCGAGCAGCGCGTCCGAAACACGCGCGCGCAATTGCGACCAGCGCTCTCCGCCCGGCGGGGCGCAAGCGTCGGGATCGTCCCAGAACCGCGCCTGCACCGCCGGATCGAGCGCATCGGGCGCCAGCCCGTCCCACGCACCGAAATCGAGTTCGCGCCAGCGCCGGTCGGCCTGATGCGTCAGCTTGCGCAGCGCCGCGATCTGGCGCGCCGGAATGCGCGCGCGCGACAGGTCGGAACTGAGGACTTGCGCGAATTCCAGCTTTTCGGCCCGTACCACGCAGCGCGCCGTGCCCGATGGCAGCGGCAGATCGTCACGATGGCCGAGCAGCAGCCCTGGCTCGCTGGGCTCGCCATGGCGCATCAGGTGCAGCAGGATGCCGTTCACGCGGCGTCTTTCCCGGCGACCGCCGCCTCCGCAAACGTCGCCATTCCGGCATGGGCGGCCAGGGCCGAGCGCACGATCTGCGCCGCCACCGCCGCGCCCGATCCCTCACCCAGACGCATGCCCAGATGCAGCAGCGGATCCAGCCCCAGCTTTTCCAGCAGGCGCACATGCCCGCCTTCGGCCGAGCAATGCGCGGCGATGCAGTGATCCAGCGCGCCCGCATTGTCCGCCTGCAGCGGTGCCACTGCGGCGCAGCAGATGAACCCGTCCAGCAACACCGGAATTCCGTGATGCCGCGCTGCCAGAACGGCGCCGGCCATCGCCGCGATCTCGCGCCCGCCGAGGCGGCGCAGGGTTTCGAACGCGTCGGTGCAGGCGGCGCCGTGCAGCGCCAGTGCCGCCGCCACGGCATCGGCCTTGCGCGCCACGCCCTGATCGTCGACCCCGGTGCCGCGCCCGGTCCAGTCCCGCGCGGCCCCGCCGAAGACTTGTGCGCAAAGCGCGGCTGCGGGCGTGGTGTTGCCGATGCCCATCTCGCCCACGAACAGCAGGTCCAGACCGGGTAGCACCGATGCCGCGCCGATGTTCAGCGCCTCCAGGCATTCGGCCTCGCTCATCGCCGGTTCGGCGGTGATGTCACCGGTCGGCCGGTCGAGGTCGATGGGAACGACAGACAGTTCAGCGCCGCAGGCCTGCGTCAAGGCATTGATCGCCGCCCCGCCCGCTAGGAAGTTGGCGACCATCTGGTGCGTCACTTCGGGCGGATAGGCGCTGACCCCGCGCGCGGCGACGCCGTGATTGCCCGCGAAGACCACCGCGCCGATCCGGTCCGCGCGCGGCTTTTCGCGGCCCTGCCAGCCGGCCATGAACACCGCGATCTCCTCCAGCCGGCCCAGCGAACCGGCCGGCTTGGTCAGTACCGCCTGCCGGCCCTCGGCCGCGGCGACGGCAGCGGCATCGGGCGCGCGAAGCTGTGCAAGCGCGGCGGCGAAAGCGGCGCGATCGGCGAACATGGTCATGTGCAGATAAATCCCTCTGGCGGGGTGCGCGTGATGAAATGGCCCTTCACGCCATCCGGCCACTGTCGATAGGGCACCTGCCCCTCTTCGCTGGCCGCATGGCGCGCGGCATATTCCAGCACGGCGCGCGCAGCCTCTTCACCGGGCGTGAAATCGCCCAGCACATAGCCGACCTTGCCCGGCGCGCGGATGTGCACGGTGCAATGGCGCTGGCAGGCGAACAGGCAGGCCGTTTCCTGAACGGCCACGCCCTGCAATTCCGGATCGGCGGCCTGCACTTCGCGCATGGCCTCTGCCAGCAAGGCGCCGCCGCGCCGACCGCCGTCGTCCTCGCGCGCTTCTGCCGAAAGACGGCAGGTGTTGCACACGACCACGGATGGCCCCGGCGCGACGGCGCGCAGCATCAGAACTGGCTCCGGATGCCGAAGTAGACCGTTCGGCCAAGCTGGCTATAGCCGGCTACCGTCTCATAGTCCTTGTCGGTCAGGTTCTCGATCCGGCCCTGCAGCATCAGCCCGGGCATCACCTGCCACTGCGCGCGCAGATCCAGCAGCCAGTAATCGTCCAGCTTGGCAGTGCCGGTGGCGGCATTGTAGCTTTCACCCGAATAGCGCGCGGCCAGGCTGGCGCGGATGCCCTGCGGCAGATCCACGCCGCCCTCGATATTGGCGAGATGACGCGGCACGCGCTGCAGCTGGCGGCCATACGTGCTGCTGTCCGGCGTGCGGTCTTCCGCTTCGATCAGGCTGTAGTTGCCGTCCAGGAACAGCACCTTCCACTTGGCCGATGCCGCCAGTTCCAGACCTTGCGCATGGGCCTTGCGGACATTGGCGTAGTAGCCGAAGCGCGTGGTATCGGTGCCCGGCACATAGCAGATGTCGGGCAAGGTGCCGCTGGTGGGGCAATAGGCAAAGTCGATCAGATTGTCGGTATTGCGCTGGAACCAGGTGGCGGAGACATGGAGCAGTTCGCCCAGGCTCTGCTCGGCGCCCACTTGCCAGCCCTTGGCCTTTTCGGGCTTGAGGTTAGCCACGCCATAGTCGCTGAACATCTGGTAGAGCGAAGGCGCCTTGTACCCCTGGTCGTAGCTGGCACGAAGCACCGTCTTGCCTTCGTTCGGCGTGTAAGCCGCGCCGGCGCTGAACACCGTGTTGCCGCCGAAGCGCGACTGGTGATCGTACCGTGCGCCGCCGTTCACGGTCAGCCCGGTCACCGGCGTAACCCGCAGCTCGCCGTAGACGCTGTTCGTGTCCACCTTGTACGGCGTGGGGGTATAGGGCGTGGTGCTGTTGGTGGGGGACGCGGTGGTCATGCGCTGCTCCTCGCGCTCGGCGCCGAACACGGCCTGCACGGCCTCTGAGAAGCTGTAGGTACCCTGATATTCGTAACGGCGCACGCGGCCATGCGCGTCGAAAGTGATCTGGCGGATATTGCGCGTGGGATCGTAGTTCGCGCGGTCTGTCTCGGTCTGCGTCACCGCCACGCGGTTGACCAGCTTGCCGTCCAGCAGCGCGAAGTTCAGCCCGGCATAGCCCGACCATTCCTCGGTCCGGCCATAGGCCTGCGAATCGCCCGCAGTGCCGTCGAATTCATTGCGCGAGTTGGACCAGTATCCCCGCAGATCGAGCGATACGCCGGGCGCCACGCGGAACGTCATCGTGCCGTTGGCCGAAGTGCGGGTGAAGCCGTCATCCTCTGTGCCGGTGTCGCGCGCCGAAATGCCGTCGGTGGTGAAGCGCGATGCGGAGACGCGCCAGTCGATCGCGTCCGACGTGCCGCCGATCCCGGCGCGGGCGGATACGGTGTCATGCGTGCCCGCTTCCACCGCGAAATTGCCTTCCAGCGGCTTGGTGGGCTTGCGGGTGGTCACATTGATGACGCCGCCGATGGCATCGCTGCCCCACAGGATCGACTGCGGGCCGCGCAGGATCTCGATCCGATCGATATCGTCGGTGAAGAGCGTGGAAAATCCGTAGCCGCCGGCGGTGGAGGAAGCGTCGGACAGGCGCATCCCGTCGATCACCATCACGCTCTGCCCCGCGTCCGCGCCGCGAATGCGCACACTGGTGGTGGTGCCATAACCGCCGTTGCGCGAAAGACTGATGCCGGGCGTGCGCAGCAGCACGTCGGTCACGGCGATCGGCTGGGCGGCGGTGATCTGCGCATCGTCAAGCACGGTGATCGTCTGGGCGACGCGGTCGGCCTCCACCGGGGTACGCAGCGCGGTGACGACGATGCCGTCTCCTCCTGCACCGGCGCCCGAATCAGCTCCGGCATCGGCGGCATCCGCAGCCCGGGCGACGGTGGGGACGGCGATGGAGACGAGTGCCAGCGCAAGCGGGCTGGCGGCGGTGAGAATGGGGTACTTCATGGCATTTCCTTCGATACAGTCGTCGAAGCTCCAGCCAAAGGCAGCGGCACGAAGAACACGCGGGCGCGCGCTCGGCATCGCTGCCGGGCGCTCGGACGGCGTACCCCGCGCCGGCGCTGGTCCGGCGGAGCAGTGGCTGTCGTTGCGCGAGGAAATCCCCCCGTTCACCCGGCACACCCTGTCCGGACGAAGAACGACTGCGACGGGCAGGTCTCCTGGCTCGCGGGTCGGTGCCGGTTCAGCCGCCTTCTCGGGAATTGCGCCGGTTTCAATGGCTTGGCCCCCAATGGCGAAATGGCCGAACGGCTCGCCGCTTACAGTTGCAGGGGCAGCCCAGGTCTTACACCTGTGTTCCCTTTTGATCCCCTTGCGGGGAACCTGTCGCGGCGCGGCAACTATCGTGCGGGAAGCCGGCTGGCAAGTGTGCGACGCTTGCGCCCTTGCGCAAAGTGCCATAGGCGGGGCGGCGCAAGGGGTGCCCGAAAGGGCTTAATCGGGAAGCCCGGGGCCGCGGCGACGTTCGCGGCAGGCCGGCACTGCTCCCGCAACTGTAGCCGGGGATGCGCCCCGCCATATGCCATTGGGCCGAAAGGCATCCGAGAAGGCGGCGGAAAGGCGCGACGATCCGGCAAGTCAGGAAACCGGCCCTTCGCTGTCGATCCTTCGCGCGGGCGGGATGTACCGGGCGGACGGGGCGGGGTTCCATCGCGGGAACCGCCTTGGCGAGACGACAAGCCGCATGTCGTGTCGAAGGGAGCCTGTACGAAATGACACCGATCCGCTGATCCACTCGCCCCGGCGATATCGCCCCGGGACCTTTCGTGCACGCGCCTTCCTTCCATTTTGCCGGGAGACCATTGCCCATGAACGCCGCCGCCAAACCTGCCTTCGCCCGCCTTGACCTTTACGTGTTCGCCGCGCTGGCCGCGCTCATGCTGGTGACGCGCAGCCATTCGCTGAGCCACCTGGTCCATTTGCCCGATACAGACCTTGCCAGCTTCTTCGTGCTGGGCTTCTTCGTGCGCCGCATTTCCGCCTTCGCCGCGCTGTTCACGCTCGGTTTCGCGATTGACGTGGTGGTAATCCGGGTGCTGGGCGGTTCGGGCTTCTGCTTCACGCCCGCCTACTGGATGCTGCTGCCGGGGCACGCCGTGCTGTGGTTCGCCGGCCGTTTCGCCGCCACCCGCTGGGGAGATCGCCTTGCCGCCCTGCCCGCGATCGCCGCGCTGCTGGTCGCCGCCACATTCACCTCGCACCTGCTGACGAGCGGCGGGTTCTACTTCCTTGGCGGCCGCTTTGCGGATCCGACGCTGGCCGGATTCCTGCCGCGCATCGTTCGCTATTTCCCCGGCAACCTGCTGGCCACGCTGCTGTGGGCCGGTGTTGCCGCCGCGCTCTGGGCACTGGTGGTGAGCGCGCGTCCCGATTTGCGCCTCCAGCGCAGCCGATGACCAGCTGCCCGGCGCTGCTGGTCGCCGCGCCCGCATCGGGCCAGGGCAAGACACTGGTCACGGCCGCCCTCGCCCGCCGCCACGCCCGCGAAGGGCGGCGCGTGCGCCTGTTCAAATGCGGGCCGGACTTTCTGGACCCCATGGTGCTCGAAGCCGCCAGCGGCGCCCCGGTGCATCAGTTGGACCTCTTCATGGTGGGTGAGGCGCAATGCCACGCCCTGCTGCACGAAGCCGCGCAAGAGGCCGACCTGATCCTGATCGAAGGGGTGATGGGTCTGTTCGACGGCGATCCTTCCGCAGCAGACCTCGCCCGCCGGTTCGGCGTGCCGGTGCTGGCGGTGATCGACGGTTCGGCCATGGCGCAGACTTTCGGTGCGCTGGTCCACGGCCTTGCCAGCTACCGCCCGGACGTGACGGTGGCCGCCGTGCTGGCGAATCGCGTGGGCAGCCCGCGCCATGCGGAGATGCTGGAACAGGGCGTGCCCCCCGGCGTGCGCTGGCTTGGCGCAATGGCACGCGACACCGCGATTAGCCTGCCGGAGCGGCACCTCGGCCTTGTGCAGGCCGGCGAAGTGGGCGATCTCGCCGCGCGGCTGGACCGGGCGGCGGACCTACTGCCCGAAAGCGCGCTATGGCTGCCGGCTCCCGTGGATTTCCCGGCTTGCGCCATTGATGCCTCCGCAGCAACGCTGGCGGGCCGCACTATCGCCGTCGCCCGCGATGCGGCCTTCTCCTTCATCTACCCTGCCAATCTGGCGATGCTCGAAGGTGCCGGCGCACGGATCGCCTTCTTCTCTCCGCTGGCCGACAGCGAATTGCCGGACTGCGACGCGCTCTGGCTGCCCGGCGGCTATCCGGAACTGCACAGGCATCGTCTCGCCGCGAACGCAGCGATGCTTGCCGCGATTCGCGCGCACCATGCCGCCGGCCGGCCGATTCTGGCCGAATGCGGGGGGATGCTCTACGCCTGCGAAACGCTGGACGATGGCAAGGACGGCCAAGGCCGCGCCCATCTGCTGGGCCTGCTGCCGGCCCGCGCGGCGATGCAGCCCCGCCTTGCCGCGCTGGGCATGCAGCAGGCGGAAATCGACGGGCAAACGGTGCGTGGACACACCTTCCACTACTCCACGCTCGATACCGCGCTGGAGCCGATTGCCCGCGCCATCACCCCCGATGGCCGGCCCGGAGAGCGGGTATTTCGCCACGGTTCGCTGACGGCCAGCTACATGCATCTCTACTTCGCGTCCGCGCCGGAACTCGTGGCAGCGCTATTCGGCGCTACCGCACTGGAACCAGCCGTAAAGTCCGGTTGACTCCGCCGCGCGCAAGGGCACTAAGCTGGCGCATGTCCGCCGATCCGCAGACCATTACCGCCGCGCGCAGCGCGCTATCCTCGGGCGATCTCGACCGGGCCGAGACGCTCGCCCAATCGGCGCGCACGCAGCCCGCGCTCGCGCTGGACGCGGTGGAAGTTCTCGCACTCTGTGCCAAGGCGCGCGGAATGGGCGACCGCTTCGAGGCGCTGCTGCGCGAAGCCATCGCGCTGGCCCCCGATCGGGCGTGGCCGCGCGACGATCTGGCCGAGTGGCTGCATGACACCGGCCGGCTTCACGACGCCGAAACCACGCTGCGCGAAACGCTGACCGAGCAACCCGGCAATGCCAACGCGCATATGCGCCTGGGGAACCTGCTGAGCGAGCGCGAGGAACTGGTGGAAGGTGCCGAGCACCTAGAATCCGCGATCGGCGTGGCCGGGCGCCACCCCCAGCTACTCGCCAATCTGGGCCGCAATCTCCAGCGCCAGGGGCGGCTGGACGAGGCGGCTCCGCTTCTGGCCGACGCCGCGCGGGCCATGCCGGAGGCGCTGCCGCCGCTGGCGTGGCTGGCCGAACTGGAGGAACAGGCCGGTCGCTTCGACCGTGCCGCCGCCCTGCTCGACCGGGCCGAGGTACTGGCGCTGCGGCAGGGAACCGACGTCACGCTGCAACGCGTCACCTTGCTGGCGCGCACCGATGGCTGGGAAAAGGGCCTCTCCATGCTGGAGGCCGAAACCGCCCCGTCCGGCGCGGCACTGCTGCTGCGCGGGCGCCTGCGCGACCGGGCGGGACGCAGGGCGGAAGCATGGGAGGATTTCGTGGCCGGCAAGGCGGCACTGGCCGCTGCCGCCAGCCGCACGTATCCGGCCCGCGCGGTGGGCGAATTGGTCCGGCAATGGCAGGACTGGTTCACCACCGATCGCTTTGCCGAATATACCCCGGCACCGCGCCGCAAGGGCGTGCCGCAGCCGGTCTTCGTGCTGGGCTTCCCGCGTTCAGGCACCACCCTGACCGAACAGGTGCTGGCCAGCCATTCGCAAGTGCGCGCGGGCGGCGAACTGCCATTCGGCCGCGAACTGGCCGAGAAAGCCGCCGCCTTGACGGCAGGCGCCTTCCCTCGCCATCCCGACGCGGTGACGGAGGAGCAGCGCGAAACGCTGGGAACGCAGCTGCGCGACCATTACCTCGCCCGTGCCGAACGCTACGGCCTGCTGCGCGAAGGGGCGATGTTCTTTAGCGACAAGATGCCGCTGAACGAGCTGTACCTGCCGCTGCTGCAACTGGCCTTCCCGCAGTCGCCGGTCGTGGTGGTCTCCCGCGATCCGCGCGACGTGATGATCTCCGCCATGAGCCATGATTTCACCCATGGCTTCGCCTGCGGTTACCGGATCGAGGATCTGGCCCTGCACTATGCGCGGATGGAAGCGCTGACCGGCCACTGGATCGACACGCTGCCGGTCCCTGTCCACGAACTCGGCTACGAACACTTCGTGGCCGATCAGGAAGAGGAAACCGGCGAGCTGATGGCGTGGCTGGGCCTCGATGCGGAACCGGCGCAACTGTCCTTCCACACGCTGGGCCGCCACGCGCCGACGCCCAGCTATGCGCAAGTGCAGGAGCCGCTCAACCGCCGCTCGATCGGCCGGTGGAAGGGCTACGCACGCGAACTGGCGCCGGTGCTGCCGGTCCTGGCCGACGCCGTCGCGCGGGGCGGCTATGCGGCTTCGGACAGTCCCGAGGCCAGCGACGGCGCCAGCGACCCGACGATCAACTGAACGCCGCCCGGCGCTCTCACCACCATGCGGGCGCCAAGGCGCCGAAGCGCGGCCTCATCGACGGCGTCCGTATCCGCCAGATCGATCCAAACGCGGCTTGAGGCCGAACCCGCTGCCGTGACATTGCCCCTGCCGCCCAGCGCGGCCAGCCACGGCGCAGCGTTTACCGCGGAAGCCGCTTCGGTCTTGGTCGCGACCGGTGCCGCCGCACGCAGCGGCCCCGCCGCCTCGCGCATTTCGCTCGCCACATCGTCGGCGATGGGGCCGACGACGACTTGCAGCGCGCCCGGCGCAGGGCGGATCAGCCCGCGCGCGCCTAGGGCCTTGAGGCGCGGCTCATCCACCGCCTCGCTATCGTGCAGGCGCAGGCGCAAGCGCGTGGTGCAGGCGCCGATCTCGGCAAGATTGCCGGCACCGCCCAAGGCCGCGACGAAGGCCGCACCGCGTCCGCCCTCGGCAGGGGCGATGGAACCCAGTTCCTCGCCCACCGGTTCATCCTCGCGGCCCGGCGTCTTGATGTCGAACCGCGCGATGGCCCAGCGGAACGAGGCGTAATAGAGCAGCGAATAGCCCGCGCCGATCGGCAACAGCAGCAGCGGATTGGTGGCCTTCGAGAAGTTCAGCACATAGTCCAGCAGGCCTGCCGAGAAGCCGAAGCCCAGCTTCACGTGCAGCAGGTCCATCAGCGCCATAGCCACGCCGGTCATCACCGTGTGCATCGCGTAGAGCAGCGGCGCCAGGAACATGAAGGTGAACTCGATGGGCTCGGTCACGCCCGTCAGGAACGCGGTTAGCGCCATGGAGAGGAACATGCCGCCCACGGCCTTGCGCCGCTCCGGCTTGGCCGCGTGGTACATCGCAAGACAGGCGGCGGGCAGGCCGAACATCATCACCGGGAAGAAGCCCGACATGAAGCTGCCGGCAGTGGGATCGCCCGCGAAGAAGCGATTGAGATCGCCGGTGGTGCCGTGGAAGTCGCCGATGATGAACCACGCCACATTGTTAATCACGTGGTGCAGGCCGGTAACGATCAGCAGGCGGTTGAGCACACCGTAGGCGAACAGCCCCAGCACCCCCGCGTGGACGACGCCGTTGCTGACCAGATCCATGCCGCCGGTGATCGGCGCGAAACCATAGCCGACCAATGCGGCTAGCAACAGCCCAGCCAGCCCCGAGAGGATCGGCACGAACCGACGCCCGCCGAAGAAGGCGAGGTATTCGGGCAGGCGGATCGTGGCGTAGCGGTTGTAGAACGCGCCCGCGATCAGGCCGGAGATGATGCCGATCGGCACCGAAAGCTTGGCAATGGCCTTGGCCCGCCACGCGTCGGCGGCAAGGCCTGCCGCCACATCATGCGGCACCACCAGCAGCGTCTCGGCGCCCTTGCTGGCGACAAGGAAGCAGACGAGGCCCGCCAGCCCCGCCGCACCGTTGGAATCGCGCGCAATGCCTACGGCAATGCCCAGCGCGAACAGCAGGCCAAGGTTGTCGAAGATCGCCGCGCCCGCCGCTGCCACGAACGGCAGGGCCAGCAGGTCGGGCTGGCCAAGACGCAGCAGCAGCCCGGCGATCGGCAGCACCGCGATCGGCAGCATCAGCGCGCGGCCCAGCGGCTGGAGCGATTGCAGCGAGAGCTTCATGCCACTTCCTCCACGACTTCACGGACCATCGCGTGCACCGCGGCGGCATCGGGCGATTCCAGCGCCCGTTCTGCCAAAGCGCGGCAACGGGCGAGATCGAGCGTACGCACCAGCGCCTTGGTTTCGGCGATCGACGCAGCGGAAACCGAAAGTTCGCTCACGCCAAGGCCGACCAGCAGCGGCACCGCGTCGGGATCGGCGCCCAGCCCGCCGCACAGGCCGGTCCAGCGGCCATGGCGCGCGGCGCCGGTCACGGTGGCTTCGATCAGATGCAGGATCGCCGGGTGCAGTGCATCCAGCCCGGCCGCGACATGCGGGTTCGTGCGGTCGCGCGCCAGCGTATACTGAGCCAGATCGTTGCTGCCGATCGAGAAGAAGTCGGCCTCCGCCGCCAATGCCCCGGCGTGCAGCGCGGCAGCGGGCGTTTCGATCATGATGCCGAGTTCGGGACACGGACGCCCCTCTTCGGCGGCAATCCGCTCCAGCACGGCGCGTGTGGCGCGCAGTTCGGAGAGGTCGCTGACCATCGGCAGCATGATCTGCACCGGGCCTTGCGCCTCCATGGTCACCAGCGCGCGCAATTGCGCATCGAGCAGGCCCGGCGTCGCCAGTTGCAGACGGATGCCGCGCAGGCCCAGCGCCGGGTTTTCCTCACCGGTCATCGGCAGATAGGGCGCCGGCTTGTCGGCACCGATGTCGAGCGTGCGCACGACCAGCGGGCGACCTTCGAGTGCGGCGGCGATCTCGGAATAAGTCTCGCGCTGTTCGGCCAGCGAGGGGGCTTCGGCGCGATCGAGGAACAGGAATTCGGTGCGTAGCAGTCCGCAACCCTCAGCCCCGGCGGCGACGGCCGCGCGGGCATCGGTGGCGGAGGCGAGGTTGGCGAACACCTCGATCCGGGTGCCATCGCGGGTAATCGCGGGCTCATGCGCGTAAGCCACGGCGGCGGCGCGGCGGCCACGCGCGCCTTCGATCCGCGCCTGCGCAGCGGTGAGCGCGCTCACCTCGGGGGCGTGAGTCAGTGCCCCCTTTTCAAGCAGCAGTGCGGCGCCTTGCGGGATCGACTTCAGGCGCTCGCCCGCCGCCGCCAGCATCGGCACGCCCATGCCCGCTGCGATGATCGCCACGTGCGAGGTCGCGCCGCCGTGGACGGTGACCACGCCGCCAAGCCCGGCATTCGCCAAGGCCATCAGCTGCGAGGGATAGAGATCGTCCGCCAGCAGGATTGCGCCGGGCGGCGGCAGGGCCGGGGCTTCGTCGATCCCGGCGCTCGCCAGCGCAACGCGGCGGGCAAGGTCGGCAAGATCGTCCACCCGCTCTCGCAGGCGCGGATCGGGCGAGAGGCGCAATTGGGCCATGTAGCCCTCTACCGCAGCGATCCACGCCTTGCCCGCCGGAAGCCCGCCCCCAATGCGGGTGCGCGCCGTATCGAGCAATTCGGGATCGTCGAGCAGGACGAGATGCGCAGCAGCGATCTGTGCCGCCTGCCCTTCACCCTCGGCCGCATTGTCGAGGCTGGCGCGGATCTGGGCGATGGCCCGATCAAGAGCAGCGTTCTCGACCTCCCGCGAACCGGCTGTTTCGGGAAGGGTAGAGAGCGGATCGGCCAGCCAGACCGCCGATCCGATGGCCGCACCGGGAACGGCGGTAACGGCCGCAAGGGCCTCGCCTTCGGCCAGCGGGGCCAGCGCGGGTTCAACGGTTTCCGGGGCAGGCTCGCCAACCGCGACCGGACGATGTTCGCCCATGCCGCTCTCGATCAGGTCCGCAAGCGCGTCGATGGCAGCGGTATCGCTGCCGCGCAGGGTCAATGTCTCGCCATGGCTGAGGCCCAGCGCCAGCATGGCGACCGCACTGCGTGCCGAAGCCACGCGGCCATCGGCGGCGACCATTTCGAGCGTGCAGGCGTATTGTCCCGCCAGCTTGGCCAACCGCGCGGCAGGACGGGCATGGAGGCCGTGCGCCAGCGGCAGCAGGAGCGAACGGCTGGCGAGCGGCGCCGCGTCGATCGCGACAGCCGCCAAGGCCACGCCGCAGGATTCGAGAGTCATCAGCGCTTCGCCCGCAGCGATCTCGCGATCCGCCTTGCCCTCGACAAACGCAAAAGCCTCGCCATTGGTGACGATCACCGGCGTCACCAGACTGCGCGCGGTGCGGGCAAGGCGGTCGAGATCGAACTCGATCAGCAACTGGCCGGCCTCGACACGCTCACCGTCGGCAACATTGGGCGTGAAGCCCGCGCCGCCAAGGCCCACGGTATCGAGCCCGATATGCATCAGCAGCACCGGCCCGGCATCGAGTTCCAGCGTCACCGCATGGCCCGCCGGATGGACCGATACCACCCGCCCCGCGCCCGGCGCGACAAGACGGCCCTCGGCGGGATCGACCGCGATGCCCTGTCCCATCATGCCTTCCGCGAAGACGGGATCGGGCACCTCGGAAAGCGGCGTGGCCCAACCCGAAAGCGGGCTGGCGATGGTAAGCGTCATTGCACGGGGTCCAGCGTCAGGCGGTCGAGCATCCAGAGCGGATCGGGACCGGGCTGCGCAAAGCTGAAGTAGAGGTCATGCGGGCCGGCCTGCGCCGGAAGAATCGCCGTGAGCGTGCTGACACCGGGGTTCTCGGCTGCCTTGCCCAGCGGCACGCGGGCCACGATGGGGCCATCGGCAGCGTCGAGCCGGACGAGCAGTTCGCCCGCCTTGGTCTCGGGCTTGTCGAACACGACTTTCGCGAGGTCGGGGCCGATCTGGTAGTTAAACGGCACTTGCCCGACTTCGGCAGTCAGCCCTTTGATCCCCGCGAGCGGAGCGCCGCGCCAGATCCAGCAGGGATGGAAGATGTCGCCCCAGAACACGCGGCGCTTGCCGTTCGTCTCCGCATCGTCCTCAGGCCGCAGCGGCACGGAGCGGGTGCAGAGTTCGAGCTGCGACGCACTGCGCGTGCGCGTCATCGCGGCGGCGAGCGTCCAGCTCTTCTCTTCGCCGAAAGGCTCGGTGCCGATGAAGCTGCGAGTGCGCAGAACCGTACCGGGCGCCAGCGTCAGCGGCGCGTCATAGGCGGGCGAAGTGGCCAGCGGCGCGCTGCCATCGGTGGTGTAATGCAGCGTGCCCGCCTTCACCGGCTGCTCCAGCGACACCGCGATCTTGTCGCCGGCACTGGTGAACATGCCCAGCGCCTGCAACGGCGTGTGGTTGTAGCCGATGCCCAGCACCTTCTCACGCGCCAGTTCGGCGGGCAGACGCGTGGCGAACTCGTCCCATTGGCGGCGGTCGCCCGAAGTCCAGGCGATTTCAGCCAGCATCGCGGCGCGCGGCCACATCTGGCGCTCCATGATGTCCGTCGTGCGCATGTGCTCGGTCCAGAGGTTCGCCTGAACACCCAGGATATGCGCGCGCTCCGCATCGGTCAGGCCATGAGGCACGACCGGGGTTTCGTAGAACTTCTTCCAGTCGATCACCTCGCCCCGGCTCGAAGGCTCGTCGGCGGACATCGACTGCATGTGATCCAGATAGAATTCGGGCGACGGCGAAAGCACCGCGTCGTGCCCGGCCTTGGCCGCGACGATGCCCCCGTCGATGCCGTGCCACGACATGACCGTGGCCGAAGGCGGCACATGCCCTTCGAGAATCTCGTCCCAGCCGACGATCTTGCGGCCCTTGGTGGCGAGGTAGTCGCCGATGCGGGCGATGAACCAGCCTTGCAGCTCTGCCTCGTTCTTCAGGCCGAGCGCCTTGATCCGGGCTTGCGCGCGCGGATCGGCGATCCACTGGACTTTCACCGCCTCGTCCCCGCCGACATGGATGTAGGTGGAGGGGAACAGTTCGATCACCTCGTCCAGCACGTTCTGCAGGAAGGTGAAGGTCGAATCCTCGGTGTTGAACAGGTTCTCGTAGACGCCCCAGTCGGCGCCCGGCACCTTCACCGGATCCGCTGCCGCCGCCAGCGCCGGATAGGCGGCAATGGCCGCCGTGGCGTGGCCGGGCATCTCGATCTCGGGCACGATGGTGATATGGCGTTCGGCTGCGTAGGCTACGATCTCGCGGATCTCGGCCTTCGTATAGAATCCGCCGTAACGCAAGGGATTGCCCGCCGCGTCGGTGCCTGCGGCGCCCGCCGGACGGCGCCATGCCCCGATCTCGATCAGGCGCGGGTACTTGTCGATCGGGATGCGCCAGCCCTGATCGTCGACCAGATGCCAGTGCAGCACGTTGAGCTTTTCGGCCGCCATGCGGTCGATCAGCGCCTTCACGAAAGCGGGCGGCTGGAAATGACGGGCGGAATCGAGCATCAGCCCGCGCCAGGCGAAGGCGGGGGCATCGTCGATCACCATGGCCTCGATCGTGCCGTCCTTCGACGCGGCGATCAGCTGCCAGAGCGTTTCCGCGCCGTAGAACAGCCCGGCGTCGGTGGCGGCTTCGACGGTGACATCCCCCGATGTCACCGTCAGCCGATAGGCTTCCTCACCCGCGATCGCGCCGTTGCGGCGAAAGCGAATGTCGCCCTCGGATGAGGAAATCAGCTGCGGCGAGCGCGTCTGGCGGAGGAGAAGTGCCAGCCGGCTCGCCGCCGCCCGTTCACCGCTGTCTGTCGCGGCAACGCGGGCATGTCGGAAATCGAACCGCCCCTGCTGCGGCAGGACTTTCGCCGGAAGCGGGAGGAGCGGAGGAGAGGCCGCCGCAGCCGCTCCGGAAACGAGCCCGGAAACGACGGCGGCGGTAAGGAGGATTGAACGCATTATGTCAGTCTATCCTCTGTGCGACCCGTAAGCGACCAGATCAGAAGTGAATCTTGCCACCGATCCAGAACGTGCGGCCATTGTTGTAGTAAGCACGCGGGATCGAGGGATCGCCCACGAAGTAATAGAGCTTGTGGTTGAGCATGTTCTGCGCATCCACCGTGATTGCGGCGTAGTCGGTCACGTTGACGGTCACCGAACCGTCGAGCGATCCGAAATTGTCCTGCCACATCGGCGTCGCGCGATCGATGCCCGAACGGAACTTCGAACGGAAAGTATAGGCCAGACGGGCCGACACCAGCTTGTTTTCGAAGTAACCGGTCAGGTTGTAGGTGTGCTTCGAATTGCCGTCGATCACTTCGCCATCGTCGCTCTTGGCGTTGGCGTAGGTGTAGTTGGCCTGGACGCCGAAGCCGCCCCAGATCGGCTGCTGCCAGCTGACTTCGAAGCCCTTGTTCCTGCCGCCCTGGCCGTTGATCGGCTGGGTGATCTCGAAGTCCGCACCGTTCGGATGCTGCTGGGTGACCAGATGAACCGTCGAGGTCTCGCTGGTGACGTAGGAGTCGATGTCCAGATAGAACAGCGTAACCGAGAACAGCGCCTGCGGGGCATAGTACCATTCGGCCGCAAGGTTGAAGTTCCAGGCGCGGGTCGGCTTCAGGTAGGGGTTGCCGCCTGCCGTGCCGGTAAGGGCAAGGTCGCTGACGGTGAAGGCACCGGCAAGCTGGGCATAGCCCGGACGGGTCATCGTCTTGGCCGCACCGGCGCGCAGCAGCAGGTCTTCGCGCAGGTTGTAGGTCAGGTTGGCGCTGGGCAGGAAGTCCCAGTAGCTGCGATCGACCTGCACCTTGCCGCAAGTGGCGCAAAAGGCGGTGATGGTGTCGGCCACCGGCGCATTCGGCGAATACTGCGTGGTGGTCAGGTCGGTGTGAACCGCACGCAGGCCAATGTTGCCGCGCCAGTTGCTGTCGTCACCCAGCTTGGCCATCGCGTAGAAGCCCTGGGTCTTCTCCTTCACCGAGAAGCTGGCCTGCGGATAGAAGTCGAACATGCGGCCGCCGTTGGTGCCGTCGAGCTGGTCGAGCACCAGGCCCTGGTCGGCCAGGGTATAGCCGGGCAGGTCGATCAGCCCGTCAAGGTAGTCGCTCGGGGTCGAACCGCCGGCATAGACGGTGCCGAGACCCACCAGCTTGGTGCCCGAATAGGCGCCGTTGCCGGCCCACGAATAGGCATAGTCATTGACCGCACGCTTGTGGTTGGTGATGCGCGCGCCGACCTTGATCGACTTCAGGAAGCTGCTGCCGATGTCGTACTCGGCGTCGAGGTTGCCGTAGAACTCCTTGTCGGGCGACTTGATCTTGGCGCCCCACGACCAGCTGTAATAGTTGTTGAGATAGTCAGCCGAGGTCGGATCGGTGGGCAGGCCCGGATAGCTGAGCACCGCGCCCTTGCCGGCGAAGTTGTAGCCCATGCCGGTATCCCAGTAGGTTTCCCAGGCGAAGCTGTCCTTGGTGACGCCCTTGCCTTCGGTGTAGCCCACCTGGCCGGTCACGTTCAGGCGATCGGTCGGCTGCCACTTCGCCTCAAGGTTGGCAACCCAGGTGGAGGAGTAGGACTTGCGGAAGATATCGTCCTGCACGCGGCCCTGCACGGCCGAACCATCGGCGGTGGTGGCATTCCACGCGGCCTGCGTCAGGTAGCCGTCCTTCACCGTGGCGCTTGCCAGTGCATAGCCGTCGGTGCCGGGCGTGGAATTGTTGGTGAGCAGACGGCTGACCCAGGCCATCGAGTTCACGTTGATATTGTCCGCGTCCATCCGGGTGTAGATGGCGTTCGCGTTGATCTCCAACGTATCGGTCGGCTTGAACTCGACGGCGATCGTGCCGCCCTTGCGCACGCGCTTCTGGCGGAAGTAGGACTGGCCGATCAGCGTCGGCGCGGCCACGGTTTCACCCGTGCCGTTGAAATCGTCATAGTTGCCATAGCCCAGGAATTCCATGCCATCGCGGCGGAAGGCGCGTTCCTGATAGAAGCCGGAGACGAGGACGCCGAAGGTCTCTTCATCGTTCTTCCAGCTGTAGAGCCCGGAAACCTGCGGCTTCCACTTGCCGGCCAGATCGTTGTAGTTCATCTGCGCGGTCAGGCTGAAGCTGTTGGCCTTCAGGTCGAACGGGCGGCGGCTCTTCAGATTGATGGTGCCGCCGATGCCGCCTTCGACAATATCCGCTTCCGAAGACTTGAACACTTCCAGCTGGCCGACGATTTCCGACGGCAGCAGGCTGAAGTCGAAGCTGCGGCCGCCGGAGGTCTGGTCGAGCACGAACCAGTCGCCGGTGGCGACCGAGTGGCCGTCGAGCAGGGTGAGGTTGAGCGTGGGATCGGTACCGCGGATCGAGACCGACTGGTTTTCACCGAAGCCGCCGGCGGCGGCCGAACCGGTAACGACGTTCACACCGGTCAGGCGGCCCAGCGAGTCGGCAACGTTCTTGTCCGGAAACTTGCCGATGTCCTGCGCGGTGATGACTTCCGAAACGATGTCGCTGGAACGCTTCGCATCGAGCGAGGCTTCAAGCGAGGCACGAATGCCGCTGACGATGATTTCGCCGGCCTTGTCGGCATCGGACGATGTGGCTGATGTGTCCTGCGCGAAAGCCGGCGTTGCCATGGCCAGAGCGAGAAGACTTACGGTACCCCCGAAGATTGAACCTTTGCTCATCTTGCTACCCCTTCATGTTGACCGCATTGGAGCCATACCAAATGGAAACCAATGCACGTCCTCCTGTACCCCGAGGGCGTTCGAGCGCCCTTCGAAACATTTCTGTCATGGATTTAACGCGCATTGGTAGCAATAATGCAATACCAAAAATCGTCTTTGCATAAATTTCATGATTTTTGGTATTGAAATGGCATTGATCGTTGCCCTATGAGAATGGTCATTGGATGGAGACCACACCCATGTTCGTTGATCGCGTCGGCCAGCTTCCAGAAGGGGATACCGCCCCGCTGTACCGGCAATTCCAGCGCCTTTTGCGCGACGCGATCGAGCGGCAGGTGCTCTCCGCAGACGAAGCGCTGCCGCCGGAGCGCGACCTTGCCGCCGCCTACAACCTGTCGCGCGTAACCGTCCGCAAGGCGCTGGACGGGCTGGTGGAAGCGCGCATGCTCACCCGCCGTCAGGGCGCCGGCACGTTCGTGGCCGCCCGTGTCGAAAAGAACTTCGCAGCGATCTCCTCCTTCACCGAAGACATGATTTCGCGCGGCCGGGCGCCGCACAGCGAATGGCTGTCGCGCGCGGAATCGGTGGTCTCGCCCGAAGAAGCGATGGCGCTGGGGTTGAGCCCGGGCAGCTCGGTCTATCGGTTCACCCGCATCCGTTATGCCGACGGCATTTCGATGGCGCTGGAATCGGCAACGGTGCCAGCCTCCTCGCTACCCTCGCCCGAAGCGGTCGAGGATTCGCTCTACGATGCCCTCGGCGATGATCGCCCGGTGCGCGTGCTGCAGCGGTTCCGCGCGGTGCTGTTCACCGACGAGCAGGCCGCGCTGCTGAAGATCCCGAAGAATTCACCCGGCCTTGCCATCGAACGCCGCGGCTACAATGCCGATGGCCGAACGGTGGAGTTCACCAAGTCCTGGTACCGTGGCGACGCCTATGACTTCGTCGCCGAACTCAATGTGCCTCCGGCCTGATTGCAGGACCATGATCCAGAATCCCGAAACCACTTTGATGTTTGCCGAAGCGGCTGAGGCGGCCGAGGCCGTTGCCCGCCAGCGTGCGCACAATGCCCCTGCCCTTGCCGTGCTGGCCGAAAGCCTGCGCACCGCCCCGCCCCGCGCGGTGGCGACGCTGGCGCGCGGCAGTTCGGACAATGCCGCCACGCTGGCCCGTTATCTGGTGGAAACCCAGCTGCGCCTGCTGACCACCTCGGTCGCGCCCTCGGTCAGTTCGGTCTACGATTCGCCGCCCGACTATGCCGATACGCTGATGATCGCCATCTCGCAGTCCGGCCGCAGCCCCGACCTGATCGCGGCTGCCGAACATGCCCGCGAAGGCGGTGCACGCCTGGTTTCGCTGGTCAACGATGAAGCCTCGCCGCTCGCCACCGATGCCGAAGTGCTGCTGCCGCTCTGCGCCGGTCCGGAACGCTCGGTAGCGGCAACCAAGTCCTACATCACCAGCGTCGCCGGGGTTCTCGACCTGATCGCCGCGTGGAGCGATGACGCCGAACTCGCCGCCGCGCTGGATGGCCTGCCCGCACTGCTGGCACAGGCGTGGTCGCTCGACTGGACCTCGGCACTCGAACCGCTGCGCGAAGCGCGCAGCCTCTTCGTCGTCGCGCGCGGCCCGGCCTTTGGCGTGGCGCAGGAGATGGCGCTGAAGATTAAGGAAACCTGCGGCTTTCATGCCGAGGCTTTCAGCGCCGCCGAGGTGCGCCACGGCCCCATGGCCATCGTCGAGAACGGTTTCCCGGTGATCCTGCTGGGTCAGGACGACGAATCGAACGAGAGCGTCGCCGCCCTTGCCCCGATGTTTGCCGAGCGCGGCGCCACCGTGATCGGCGCGGGCATTGGCGAAGTGCCGGGGATCACCCTGCCCACGCTCTCCGCCCATCCGATGCTGCAGCCGGTGCTGGCGGTGCAAAGCTTCTACCGCCTTGCCAACGCCCTTTCGGTCGCGCGCGGCCGCGATCCCGACAGCCCGCCGCACCTTGCGAAAGTGACCCGCACCGTATGACCCGACAGGCGCTCGTCAATGCCCGCGTCGCCCTTCCCGTGGGCCTGCGCGAGGGCCTGTGCGTCCTGATCGAGGATGGCCGCATCGCTGGCGTCAGCTCGGGCATCCCGGCCAATGCAGAGATCGTCGATCTCGGCGGCGGCACGCTGGTGCCCGGCTTCATCGATACCCAGGTCAACGGCGGCGGCGGCCGGCTGTTCAACGACGATCCCTCGGTAGAGACGATCCGCGTGATCGCCGAAACGCACCGCCGCTTCGGCACCACCGGCCTGCTGCCGACGATCATCAGCGACGACCTCACCGTCGTCGAAGCCGCGATCCGCGCCACCGATAAGGCGATCGAGGCTGGCGTCCCCGGCGTGCTGGGCCTCCATATCGAAGGCCCGTTCCTCGACCCCGCCCGGCGCGGCATCCATGACGGCGCCAAGCTGCGCCGGCTTGAGGATTCCTTCCTCGAACTGCTGGCATCCGCCAAGCACGGCCGCACGCTCGTCACCCTCTCGCCCGAAAGCGCCACGCCCAATCAGGTCGAATGGCTGACCGGGCAGGGCGTGATCGTTGCCGCCGGCCACTCGGACGCGCCCTATGACACAGTGCGCGCCATGATCGATGCCGGCATCACCGGCTTCACCCACTTGTTCAACGCCATGTCGCAACTGGTGAACCGCGCGCCCGGCATGGTCGGCGCCGCGCTGGAAGACGATGCGACCTACGCGGGCCTCATCGTCGACGGCCACCACCTCCACCCCGCCACCGTGCGCATCGCCGTGCGTGCCAAGGGGCCGCAGCGGCTGATGCTGGTCACCGACGCCATGCCCAGCGTCGGCACCGAGGATCCCGAATTCACCTTGCAAGGCCGCCGCATCCGCCGGGTGGGCGACAAACTGCTGGGCGAGGACGGGGTGATCGCCGGTTCGACGCTGACGATGGACGCGGCGGTCCGCCAAGTCCTGACGCAGACCGGCATCCCGCTCGCCGATGCACTCGCCATGGCCTCGGCCACGCCGGCCCGTTTCCTGGGCCTGCAGGGTGAAACCGGCGCCATCGCCCCCGGCCTGCGCGCCGATCTGGTACTGCTGGATGCGGAGCTTGCCGTGCGCCGAAGCTGGATCGGCGGCATCGCCGACTAGAGCATTTTCTAATCAGGTGGAATCACCTGATGACTCGGAAAATGCGCCAAACCAGAAACTTAGAGCAGTCGATCCGACGCAGTCGGGTCGACTGCTCTAGCATGTAATTCGGCCGGACGTGGGAAGACTTCCGGCCCGATTACAATCATCCGCACCCGCAGAAAATCATTCCGCTCCAAGTCCCTTGTGGCTTTGGGCGGGCAATTCGCGTGCAGTAATAACGCGCTATTACAATTTTTTCTCTCCCACAGCCTGCCCTCCTCTGCTACACGGCCGCCGCATAAAATACCGTATACTCGCATAAGATAGACGAAACCCGGAGGGTCGAGTTGTCCAAGTTCGCGTCTCGCGCCGCGGCTGCCCTCCTGCTGGCAGGCGTAGCACTTCCTGTTCATGCCGCCGCTGTAGACGCTGGCGCGGGCGAGGTATCCACCGCAGCCGACGCGCAGTTCAAGGCCATTACCGACAAGGAATGGGCCTGGCGCAAGGAACAGCAGGGCGACGATGAGGACGACGGTCCGGGCAAGCTGCGCGCGCACATGCCGGACGTCACGCCCAAGGCACAGGCCATGCGCCTCGCCTACTGGCAGGACGTTCGCAAGCAGGTCGCCGCGATTCCGGCAGAGCAACTCTCCCCCGCCGTGCGCGTGGACCAGCAGGTCTACATCAACCAGATCGACGTGCTGATCGCCCAGCAGAAGTTTCACGAGTGGGAAAAGCCGGTCAATTCGGACACCAGCTTCTGGAGCAATCTGGCCAGCATGGGCCGCCGTACTTTCTCCACCGAGGAGGAATACCGCCGCTACATCGCGCTGATGAACGAATTTCCGCGTTATTTCAGCGACCAGACCGCCAATATGAAGGCCGGCCTCGCGCGCGGGTTCACCGCGCCGCAGGTGACGCTGAAGGGCCGCGACGAATCGATCGCCTCGGTCGCGGGCAAGGCGGCGGAGGACACCGTCTACTTCGAACCGTTCAAGACCATGCCGGCGACGATCCCTGCCGCCACGCAGACCGAACTGCGCGCGGCCGGGCTCAAGGCGATCAACGAGTCGGTGATCCCGGCGCACAAGGACCTGCTGGCCTTCGTTCGCGGCACCTATATCCCCGGCGCGCGGAAAGCATTGGCGGCCGAGGGCCTGCCCGACGGCAAGGCCTATTACCGCTCGGTCATCAAGGAATACGCGACGACCGACATGACGCCGGAGCAGATCCACGAGATCGGCCTGTCGGAAATGGCCAAGATCCGTGCGGAAATGCTGGAAACCATGAAGGAGGCGAAGTTCGACGGCGATCTGCCCGCCTTCCTCCAGTTCCTGCGCACCGATCCGCAGTTCTACGTGAAGACGCCGCAGGAACTGCTCGACCGCGCGGCCTGGACCGCCAAGGAAGTGGACCGCAAGATCGGCCGCTTCATCGGCCACCTGCCGCGCCAGCGCTTCGGCATCATCCCGGTGCCCGACGATATCGCCCCGTTCTACACCGCCGGTCGCGGCGGCCCGGGCGTCTACCTCGTCAACACCTACGACCTGCCCAGCCGCCCGCTCTATTCACTGCCGGCGCTGACGCTGCACGAATCCGCCCCCGGCCACGCCTTCCAGATGCCGATCGCGGCTGAGAACAAGGACCAGCCGGACTTCCGCCGCGAAACCTATATCTCCGCATTTGGCGAAGGCTGGGCGCTCTATACCGAGCGCCTCGGCACCGACATGGGCATCTACCAGACGCCTTACGAGAAGTTCGGGATGCTCAGCTATCAGGCCTGGCGCGCGGCGCGCCTCGTCGTCGATACCGGCGTGCACCACTATGGCTGGACGCGCGAGCAGGCGCAGCAGTACCTGCACGACAACACCGCGCTGTCCAACCACGAGATCGAAACCGAGGTAGACCGCTACATCGCATGGCCGGGTCAGGCGCTGGCCTACTACCTCGGCGAAATGACGATCATGCAGGGCCGCCGCAAGGCCGAAGCCGCGCTAGGCCCCAAGTTCAACATCCGCGCCTTCCACGATACCGTGCTGGCCCTCGGATCGGTGCCGCTGCCGATCCTGACCGCCCGCATCGACCAGTTCATCGCCGAAGGCGGCAAGGGTCCCTATCCCGACGAGGAGTCCTGACGATCCAGAGACGGGCGGCAAAGATCGCCCGCCGGATCTGACGAGCCCACGGGTCGCAAGGAGGGGGCGGCAACGACCGCCCCCTCCGTTTATTTTCAAGGTTTAAGGGGTTGAGGCGGGGGAGCATAGCACGCGCCCGTTCCAACGCTCTCGTTTCAAACCGCCCTTACCAAACTCACTCCGTCGCCCCCGCGAAGGCGGGGGCCCCGCTTTCCTTCGCCAAGCGCACCAAGAAAAGCGGGATCCCCGCCTTCGCGGGGATGACGAGGTTTGGTGGCTGATTAGCTACGTTCAGTTCAACCGAACGGCCGATCGATCGAAGGCTGAGGCTCCGTGAACCACTTCGCACCGCTGTCGGTCACATAGAAGTGATCCTCCAGACGCACGCCGAAACGATCGGGAACGACGATCATCGGCTCGTTCGAGAAGCACATGCCCGGCGCCAGCGGCGTCTTGTCGCCACGCACCAGATAGGCCGGCTCATGGATCGACAGGCCGATGCCATGACCGGTGCGATGCGGCAGACCGGGCAGCTTGTAATCCGGCCCCAGACCCGCCTTTTCCAGCACCGCGCGCGCCGCATAGTCGACCAGTTCGCAAGCCTTGCCCGGCTCGACCGCATCGAAGGCGGCCTGCTGCGCCGTGCGCTCCAGTTCCCAGATCGCGCGCTGTTCGTCGTTCGCCTGACCGAAGACGTACGTGCGGGTAATATCCGAGTGATAGCCGGCGACGCGGCAGCCGGTATCGATCAGCACGATCTCACCCTCTTGCAACTCGCGGTCCCCGGGGAGGCCGTGCGGATAGGCGCTGGCGAGGCCGAACTGGACGATCACGAAGGCATTGCCGCCGGGGGCCCCGATGGCGCGGTGGGCCTCATCGATAAAGCGGGCGACTTCGCTCGCCCGGATGCCGGGGCGCAGAATGCTGGCAGCGCGGCGGTGCACTTCCAGCGTCATCGACTTGGCCTGCTGCATCAGCGCCAGCTCGGCGGCCGACTTGAACATGCGGCATCCATCGATCACCGGCGCGCCCGAAACGAGCGTGGCAGAAGGCGCATCCTTGGCGATGCGGTCGACGAAGAGGTAACTCATGGCCGGATCGATCGCGAGGCGCGAGACGCCCTTCTCACGCAGCGCGGCGGCCAGCAGCGCCGTCGGGCTCTCGTCCTCTTCCCAAAGGCGGAAATCGGCCTCGATCAGCAGGCCCGCTTCCAGCGTGCCCAGTTCGAAGCGCGGCGCGATCAGGATCGGCGCGCCGTCCACCGGCAGCAGCATCGCCACCAGACGCTCGGATTCGCTCCAGGCAAGGCCGGCGAAATAGTTGAGGCTGGCGCCTGCGGTGATCAGCAGCGCCTCGGCACCGATGTCGCGCGTCAGGCGGCGCGCCTTCTCGATGCGGGCCATGCGCTCTTCCAACGTGATCGCCGGGGCAGGATCGGCCCAAGGGCGGATTTGCGCCAGCTGCTCGGCCGCATTCGACCCCCCGATACCGCCTGCATTACCCTGTGTCACCGTTAACTCCTGTCCATATTGAAAGTCGGCGCTAGCACTTCCGAGGAGGCCCAGAAACCCATTGCCGAGATGAATCTTATATCGTATACGAATGATCCAGTCAATTTTCAGGAACACTGCAAGATGCCTTCGACCAAGACGCTCTGGACCGGGGTCTACCCCGCAGCAACCACGCAGTTTGCGCCGGACTACTCGGTCGATCACGATGCCACGCAGGCCGTCCAGACCGCCCTCGTCGACGACGGCGTCGATGGCCTGATCCTGCTCGGCACCTGCGGTGAGAACAACTCGCTGGAAGGCGATGAGAAGCGCACGATCCTGGCCGGCGCGGTGGAAGCCGTGGGCGCGCGCGTGCCGCTGGTGGCGGGCGTTTCCGAATTCACCACCGAACGCGCCGTGGCCTATGCCAAGGATGCCGAAAAGATCGGCGTGGACGCGCTGATGCTGCTGCCGGCGATGGTCTATGTGCCCACCACCGAGGAACTGGTCGCCCACTTCCGCACCGTGGCCGAGGCGACCTCGCTGCCGATCATGCTCTACAACAACCCGCCGGCCTACCGCGTCAACGTCAGCGCCGAAGCGCTGGAAGCGCTGGCCGACGTGCCGAACATCGTCGCAGTCAAGGAAAGCGCGCCCGACACCCGCCGCTTCACCGACCTGATCAACCGTTTCGGTGACCGCTACTCGGTCATGGCCGGCCTCGACGACGTGGCGCTGGAAGGCATGATGCTGGGCGCGAGCGGCTGGGTCTCGGGCCTCACCAGCGCCTTCCCGCGTGAATCGGTGCGCCTGATCGCCGCCTTCAACGAAGGCAATATCGAGGAAGCCCGCGCGATCTACCGCTGGTTCATGCCGCTGCTCCACCTCGATGCCGAGCATGACCTCGTGCAGTCGATCAAGCTGGCCGAAACGATCATGGGCCGTGGCACCGAACGCGTCCGCATGCCCCGCATGCCGCTCACCGGCAAGCGCCGCGAGGATGTGATCCAGTGGGTCGAGACCTGCAAAGCCACCCGCCCCTGCCCGGACGCCTGATCCCTCGGGAAATCAGCGAGATTTCCAGCCATATGATCATGAATAAAGCGCGCGATGCCCCAGCATCGCGCGCTTAACGTTTGCCCTCTACGAATCTTATGTCGGTGTTCGCGGGTCACGGCGGCAGGCCCAAACAAGTGCTGCAATCGCGGTGACGAATGAAGATACTCCACCCAACAAGCCGACCAAACCTAGAGCGTCTGCTGAGAGTTGAAGCATGGAAGCCGCCTTTCTGCCCGGAGGAAATCAACCTACCAAAGACATCGGCCTTTTATTCATTATCCATCAATTTATCAAAAATCCATTTTTAAAAATCCGACCACAATGTGTTATGGCTTAGCCCTTATATGTCTTGTTAGGAGGACATAGGCGTCCACCCCGATCTTAAATCGAGGACCCTTTGACCGTATCTATTCACAATTTGTCATCAACTCGGAATTTAATGTCTGCTTTCTAGGGGACAGACAAGTCCTCCAGAAGGAGAAAGCTAATGTCGACAATGAAAGAACGTTGGGGCGAGGAAACAATTCGCTTCGGATTCACCGGCATCCCCAATCTCCTGCTACGCGTTAACGCGCTTGAGGAAACCAAAGGCTCCGAACAGATCACCCCTGCGGAGATGTGACTGTGTCCCGGGGCGTGGTGTAGCTGAAGCCGAGGCGCCGCGCATTTCGGCATCCGTCTGGGCCGTTCATGCTCCTGGGACTGCTGAGAGCATGGTGATTGGATTGTCGCTGACCGGCGCCATGGTTTCAAGGGTCATATAGCGGGCACGCTGGACGGCCCATTCGTCTGACTGTTCCATGAGGATAGCGCCGATGAGTCGGGTGATGGCAGCCTCATTGGGGAAGATGCCGACGACATCCGTGCGGCGTTTGATTTCGCCGTTGAGGCGCTCGATGGGGTTTGTGCTGTGTAATTTGGCGCGATGCTCGCGCGGGAAGGTCATGTAGGCCAGCACATCGGGTTCGGCTTCATCCATCAGGTTTGCCAGTTTGGGCAGTTTGGGTCGCACCTGATCGGCCACGGCACGCCATTGCTGGCTGGCGGCCTCGGGTGTTTCCTGAGCGAAGGCGGTGGCGATGAAGGCGGAGACAACCCTGCGGCCGCTTTTACCGGCATGAGCCAGCGCATTGCGCATGAAGTGAACCCGGCAGCGCTGCCACGTGGCACAGAGCAGTTTGGAGACGGCTGCCTTGATGCCTTCGTGCGCGTCGGAGATGACCAGCTTGACGCCGCGCAGTCCTCGGCGCGTCAACTTGCGCAGGAAGGCGGTCCAGAAAGGCTCGGCTTCCGAGGCGCCGATGTCCATGCCCAGCACTTCGCGGCGACCGTCGCTGTTCACGCCTACCGCGACGATCACCGCCACCGAGACGATCCGCCCATTCTGCCGAACCTTCACGTAGGTTGCGTCGATCCAAAGGTACGGCCAATCCCCTTCGATCGGGCGGTCCAGGAAGGTATGCACGCGCTCGTCGAGCTCCTCACATAGGCGGCTCACTTGGCTCTTGGAGATGCCGTCCATGCCAAGCGCTTTGACCAGATCGTCCACTGAGCGGGTGGAAATGCCCTGGATGTAGGCCTCCTGGATCACCGCAGTCAGCGCCCGCTCCGCCATCCGACGTGGTTCGAGGAAAACGGGAAAGTAGCTGCCTTTGCGCAACTTTGGGATCCGCAGCTCGACAGTGCCGGCCCGCGTCTGCCAGTCGCGCTCGCGGTGCCCGTTGCGCTGAACAAGCCGGTCGGGAGACTTCTCGCCGTAGCCAGCGCCAGTCAGGTTGCCGACTTCCATCTCCATCAGCCGCTCGGCGGCAAACGAGATCATCTCGCGTAGAATATCCGCGTCCGGGGTCTTCTCTACCAGCGAACGCAGGTGCATCATCGGATCGGTCATCGTGATTCCTTCCGTCAGGTTCGAGTTTCGCAACCCAAACCTATCCGAAAATCACGGTGACCACCTCAACCCTCAGCTACACCACCTCCCGGGACACGATCCAACTCACAGCCTGCGATCAAAACCTTTAATGTCGCTTCAGCCTCTCGGGGGTGAATGGAATCCCCCGCTCCCTCGACCCAATACCAACGCTTGTTGAGGTCAAAAGCATCGAAATAACGCTCTACTTCAGCCCAATCCGTAGGCGAACCCATAATCAGACTAGAAAGATTAGCTGTTGAAAGCGCCTCAGGGTGCCATGCGTCCGAAGGGTGCGATCGACTTGGCCCCATTCCTAAGATCAATGGCTTCATCAAGCCACGATACATAGAAATGCGACAGTCTAAACTTCAAAAATATATGACCGCTTCAACGCATCCATACTTGTCATTTTGAATGGATCACAATGGTGGACTACCAGATGGCAGTTGGCGGAGCGGGAGGGATTCGAACCCTCGATACGCTTTTGACGTATACTCACTTTCCAGGCGAGCGCCTTCGACCACTCGGCCACCGCTCCGCATGCACTGGAGACGCGCGCCCTAGCGTGCGCGAAAGGCTTTCGCAAGCGTTCGCAGCGTGCCATCACACAAGAATGCGCAAATTCCTTTTGGCCTCCGTGCTTTCCGCCAGTTTTTCCGCCCCTTTGCTAGCCGAAGAGGCCAAAACGCTCTCCACGCCGAGTGAAATCGTCGCCAGTGCGCCGGCCGCGGATTGGGTGTGGATCGCCCCGCACGATCTGATGGTGATGGACCTTGCGCCCGATGCCGCCGGAAAGCCGCGCCGCGTGGTGATTCAGCTCATCTCCGCCCCGTTCTCGCAAGGGTGGGTGGAGAATATCCGCAAGCTGGTTGCTGCGCGCTGGTATGACGGGATCGCCGTGGTGCGGGTGCAGGACAATTACGTCGTCCAGTGGGGCGATCCCGATGGCGAGGATGCGAAGAAGGCCAAGCCGCTGCCGGGCGGACTGAAAGTGATGACCGATGGCGATTACGCGGTTTCCGACAAGCCCGTGGCCGCGAAATATGCTGCGAAGCCCGGTCCACTCGCCATCCGCGACAATTATGCCGCCGTCACCTCGTTCCGTGGCGGCTGGCCCTATGCCAAGTCCGCAAGCGCCGTCTGGCCCATCCATTGCTACGGATATGTCGGCGTCGGTCGCAATCTTTCGCCCGACGCCGGGACCGGGGCGGAACTTTACGCCGTGATCGGCCATGCGCCGCGACAGCTTGATCGCAATGTCGCGATCGTCGGGCGCGTAATCGAGGGGATCGAAAACCTCTCCGCCCTGCCACGGGGGACCGGGGCTCTCGGCTTCTACGAGAATCCGGCGCAGCGAATCGGGATCGTCTCGGTGCGGATGGGCAATGAGGTTTCGGGCCTGCCGGGGTACGAATATCTGTCGACCGAAAGCGCCAGCTTTGCGGCCTATGTCGGCAAGCGGGCCAACCGGAAGGACGATTTCTATATCCAGCCCGCCGGGGGCGCCGATGTGTGCAACGTTCCCGTGCCGGTCCGCGAGGTGAAATGAGAGCCGAACAGGTCACTCATACCGGCCGCCTCTGGCGCTGGACCGGCGGGGCGAACAACGGCACCTGGCATTTCCTCACCATCGACGGCGCGGCGGGAGAAACGCTTTCCGGCACCGCGCTGATGCGCAAGCTGGAAGGCGTTTCGCGCGGGTTCGGATCGCTGAAAGTGAAGGCTCGGATCGGCGATACGGCCTTCGCCACATCCGTCTTTCCTAGCAAGGCGGACGGGGGCTGGCTGCTGCCGGTGAAGGCCAGCGTCCGGCGCGCCGAGCGGCTGGCCGAAGGCGACGAGGTGGAAGTCACCCTGGAGTTCTGACCTCTCCGCTGGAGAGGTCAGCCGGCACAGCGCTTAGATCCGCTGAGCTTCCGCCACCGCTTCGCTGGCGCGCAGCGCGCCCACGATGCGGGTGAGGTGGGCCAAGTCGCTCACTTCGACATCCACATCGTAAGTGCCGAAAGGCTCATCGCGCTGGATCATCTGCAGGTTGGTCACGTTGGCGCGGTTGGATGCCAGGATCTGCGTCACATCCGCCAGCGTACCGGGGCGGTTGTAGAGCACCAGCCGCAAGTGGCCGACCGCGCCGGTGGTGGTTTCGCCCCAGGACAGGTCCAGCCAGTCGGCATCGACGCCATTCGCCAGCGTCAGGCAGTCGATCGTATGGACTTCCACTTTGTGGTCGGGGCGGCGCAGGCCGACGATGCGATCTCCGGGCACCGGGTGGCAGCAGGAGGCCAGTTCGAAACCCATGCCCGGCGTCAGGCCACGGATCGAGATGGCTCGTTCTGTGCGCGTCCATTCAGGTTCTTCGGGCAGTTCGGCGGTGCTGCCAGGCATCAGCGCCTCCATCACCTGCCGGTCGGTCAGGCGGGCGGAGCCGATGGCGAACATCAGGTCTTCCTCATCGCGCATGTCCAGCCGGTGGATCGCGGCATCGATCGCCTTCTTGCCGATGCGGGCAGGCAGGCGGCCAGCGATCTCGTCCAGCAGCTTGGCGCCGATCTCGGCGACTTCGGCCCGCTCCTTCGCACGCACCGCACGGCGGATCGAGGCACGCGCCTTGCCGGTGACGACGAAGCCCAGCCACGAAAGCTGCGGCTCCGAAGCCGGGCTCTTGATGATCTCCACCACGTCGCCATTGGCGAGGCGCGTACGCAGCGGCATGTGGCGGCCGTTGATCTTCACGCCGACGGCAGCATTGCCCAGATTGGTGTGCACCGCATAGGCGAAGTCGACCGCCGTGGAACCCTTGGGCAGCTGGAACAGCGCACCCTTGGGGGTGAAGGCGAAGATGCGATCCTGATAGATCGCCAGCTTCGTGTGTTCGAGCAGTTCCTCCGCATCGTGGCTGGCGTCGACGATCTCGATCAGGTCGCGCAGCCAGCCCACCTGTCCGTCGGGCCGGGAACCGCCGCCCTGCTTGTAGGCCCAGTGCGCGGCGAGGCCGAACTCGTTCAGGCGGTGCATGTCCTTGGTGCGGATCTGCACTTCGACGCGCATCGAATTCTCGTAGATCAGCGAGGTGTGCAGCGACTGATAACCGTTCGACTTGGGCGTCGAGATATAGTCCTTGAAGCGGCCGGGGATCGATTGCCACGTAGTGTGCAGCACGCCCAGCGCCTTGTAGCATTCCTCGACATCTTCCGTGAGCACGCGGAAGGCCATGATGTCGGTGATCTGTTCGAAGGTCACATGGCGCTCGGCCATCTTGCGCCAGATCGAATAGGGGTGCTTCTCGCGGCCGGAGACTTCCACGTTCAACCCGGCTTCGGTCAGCGCCTGCTTGATCGAAAGCGCGATCGCATCGACTTGGCTGCCTTCCTGGCTGCGGATCTGCGCCAGACGGCCGGTGATGGTGGCGTAGCCTTCGGGCTCCAGTTGCTCGAAAGCGAGCATCTGCATCTCGCGCATGTATTCGTACATGCCCACGCGCTCCGCCAGCGGGGCGTAGATATCCATGGTCTCGCGGGCGATGCGGCGGCGCTTGTCCTCCTTCTTGATGTAATGGAGGGTGCGCATGTTGTGCAGGCGGTCCGCCAGCTTCACCAGCAGCACGCGCAAGTCTTCGCTCATGGCGAGCAGGAACTTGCGCAGGTTTTCGGCCGCACGCTCGTTCTCGGTCATCACCTCGATCTTGGAGAGCTTGGTGACGCCGTCCACCAGCCGCGCGACATCGGGGCCGAACAGCTTCTCGATCTCGTCGATCGTCGCCAGCGTGTCCTCCACGGTATCGTGGAGCAGTGCGGTGATGATCGTCTGCTGATCGAGCTTCAACTCGGTCATCAGGCCGGCCACTTCGACCGGGTGGCTGAAGTAGGGATCCCCCGAAGCACGCTTCTGGGTGCCGTGCTTCTGTACGGTGTAGACGTAGGCACGGTTGAGCAAGGCTTCATCAGCCTGGGGCGCGTATTCCTTGACGCGTTCGACGAGTTCGTATTGGCGCAGCATTTCCAACAAAGCATGTCAGGATTTTTTGCGGCGCGGCAAGGGGCAGATGCTGCACGTGCAACATTTGCACGCCAGCCCTGCGGCGAAAGTGCAACACGGGCGCCTGCTTCGGGTCCCGACAGGCGATCCTAAACCCGAATCCTAAGCGGAATCCATATGCAATCGTTTGCCTGCGGAAGACCACGAGGTCCCGCTTAAACGCGCCTAAACATGCGCGCCGTGATGATCGGGGCGAAGAATGGCAGGGTGCGAAAGGCCTCGGCCCCGCATCCGCCATGTGAGGAGGCGGCAATGGGGAAAAATTTGGACATGGCGGTCTACGCCGCGATTCTGGGAATGAGCGACGATGAACTCATCACCGCCTCCTTCCTTCCGGACGCGGATGACGGCGGCCCTCAACACGGCGAGCAGCATCCGCGCGCGCCAAGGATGCGCACACTGATTCGCGCCACCGTGGTTTCGACCAACCGCGATGGCACCGCCGCTGCAGCGCATCGTTCGGAGGAAACCACACTCGTCCGCAATGTCTCGGAACGCGGCATGTGCCTGCTGCTGCGCGGAGCCGCGCCGCATGCAGGCGACATCGTGATCGTCCGCATGCCTTCGCACCGCGAGTACCGCGCGCAAGTGCGCTGGACCGACGGCCGCGCCTGCGGCGTCCAGTTGTTCGAAAAACTCGATGTCGATGCACTGGTGGTGTCGGATCGGCGCGACAACGCCCCAGTGGTCAAGGCGATGGACGTGCCCTTGCGTTGCAGCCCGGGCGGCATGCAAATGCGTCCATGCTGAGCGATCGCTGTTCCGATCAGTTGCTATAGGTAAACGCAGTCACGACGCCGTGGCGCGTATCGCATTTGATGGTCCGCTTCTTGGTCTTGGTCGTCCCGTCCTTCTGGCGCAGCGCCACATCGACTTGCGCGCGCAGCGATGCCCGTCCGTCGCTCTTCTTGTCGGTATCCTCAACCTTGCGCATGCTGACGTCCACCGCCCCCAGCTTCTCGCCGCGCGTCTTGGCCTCAGCCATGCAGACTTGCACGACCTGATCGCGCGCATCCGCATCCGGTGCCATCGCCGCTGCGGGTGGCGCAGGTGGCGGGGGCGCAGGATCCTGGCTCCAGGCCTTGGACACCATGGCCATGCCCAGCACTACCGCATTGGCGCCAGCGAACATTTTCCAGGATCGGTCGTGCATCGTCACCTCCTGCCCGCCATCGCGCGGGGTCATTGCAGTAACGATGGTGCAAGCGAATTGGCTGCCGGCCCATTGGGGGCAGCCCCCAGCGCGCCAGGGGAAAGTCCCTAGGCGATCAATCCCTGCTGCCGGGCGAAGGCATCCAGCCTGCTCTGGAACGCGGCGCGTCGGTCCGGCGCGATCCACGCCGCGTCGAAGGCATTGCGCTCGATCTGCACCAGTTCGGCCTTGGTCAGCCGGCTGCGCGCCTGGGCCCGCACTATGACTTCGTTGATATATTCGCTGCCCATGTAGGCGGGATCGTCCGAATTGAGCGTGACCTTCAGCCCGTTGTCCAGCATCCCGCGCACCACGTCGACCGGCTTGCCGTCGACCATGATCTGGCCCGAGAAGGTGGGGCAGACCGTAAAGGGAACGCCCCGTTCGCGCGCGATCGCCATCAGTTCGGGCGACTGCAGGATGTTGCCGCCGTGATCGATGCGTTCGACATGGATATCCATCAATGCTTCGCGGATGTGGCCCAGCGTGTCCTTCTGGTTGACGTCGCAGTGCGCGGTAACGTGCAGCCCCGCCGCCCGCGCCTTGGCGAAATGGGCGGCGAACTTGCCCGGCGGATTGTCCTTCTCGTCCGAATCGAGGCCGACGCCCACCAGTTTGTCCCGATAGGGCAGCGCCGCATCCAGCGCCTTCATCGCATTGTCGGCGCTCAGATCGCGCATGAAACAGAGGATCAGCTGCGATTCGATGCCCAGCTTTGCCTGTGCATCAGCGCGCGCCTGAGTGATGCCACCGATCACCGCCTCGATCGGGATGCCCCGGTCGATATGTTGCTGGGGATCGAAGAACATCTCCGCATAGAGCACGTTCTGCGCATGGGCCTTGGCCAGATAGGCATAGGCCAGATCGTAGAAGTCCTGCTGCTTCAGCAGCACGTTCATGCCGTCGTAGTAGATCGCCAGAAAACTCGGCAGGTCATGGTAGACATAGCTGCGCTTCATCGCCGCGACATCCGCATAAGGCAGCTTCAACCCGTTGCGCTGCGCCAACGCGAACTTCATCTCCGCCTCCAGCGTGCCTTCGAGATGGACGTGATATTCCGCCTTGGGCATGCCGGCGATGAAGGCCGCCATATCGTCACTGGCGGGCGCTGCCAACGCGCGCGTCGCGCCAAGAGCGTGAAGCGCAGGCGTGCACAGTGCCGCCTGCACCAAGGACCGTCGGGAAAGCTGCATGAAAAACTCGCGTGGAAGGAAGCCCCGTCCCTCTATCCGCGAGCGAGCAACTCCCTGTCCATCAACGAAAACGGCACGCCCCGTTCCATAAAAGCGGCCGGACGGCCTGCCCGCTTCAGCTCCCCTGCTTCAGCTCCACGTCGCTTCGGGCGGCAGGCTCATCAGGATGGCGTCGATATTGCCGCCGGTCTTCAGGCCGAACAGCGTCCCCCGGTCGTAGACCAGGTTGAATTCGGCGTAGCGGCCGCGCCATTCAAGCTGGCGCGCCTTGTCCTCGGCCGAGAATTCCATCCCCATCCGCCGGCGCACGAGGCGCGGGAACACCGCAAGGAATGCCTCGCCCACCGCGCGGGTGAAGGCGAAGTTCGCTTCCCATGCCGCCTCGTCCGCGCATTCGAGGTGGTCGTAGAAGATGCCGCCGACGCCGCGATGGACCTTGCGGTGCGGGATGTAGAAGTAATCGTCGGCCCAGGCCTTGTACCGCTCATAGTAATTGTCGCCATGCGCGTCGCAGGCGGCCTTGAGTTCGGCGTGGAACTCGGCCGTGTCCTCATCATAGGCGATCGGCGGATTGAGGTCGGCGCCGCCGCCGAACCAGGCCTTGGTCGTCGTCAGGAAGCGGGTGTTCATGTGCACCGCCGGCACGTGCGGATTGGCCATGTGGGCGACAAGGCTGATGCCCGTCGCCGAAAAGGCATTCTGCTCGGCCGAGGCGCCGTTGATGGTGCCGGCAAAATCCTTCGACAGCGATCCGACGACGGTGGAGACGTTGACGCCCACCTTCTCAAACACCTGGCCCTTCATCAAGCCGCGGGTGCCGCCGCCCGTCTCTCCCTCTTCGCCGCCTTCCACCGCCGCGCGTTTCCACGGCGTGTAGTCGAACGCTGCGGAGGAGCCTGCCTCGCGCTCGATCGCCTCGAACTCGGCGCAGATCCGGTCACGCAGGGTTTCGAACCAGTCGCGGGCGCGTTCGGTTTGGGCGGTCCAGTCGGTCATGCAATCTCCCCTTCAGCGGGGCGCTTGCCAAAACCGGCGGCCTGCGGCAAGGGAAAGCCATGGTTCCCTTTTCGTTCTGCGCGCAGGAGATATGCCTCGTGCCTGCCCCGGCGGGACGCGGCGCGGCGCTTTACTGGCCCCGCGAGCAGGCGCTGTTGGTGGCGGACCTGCATCTGGAAAAGGCCAGCTTCTTCGCCAAGACCGGCCAGATGCTGCCCCCCTATGACAGCCGCGAGACGCTGGAGCGGCTGGCGCTGGCGGTGCGGCAGACCGGCGCGCGGCGCGTCTATGCGCTGGGGGACAATTTCCACGACAGCGCGGGAACGGACAGACTCGATCCCCATAGCGCCGGGATGCTTTCCGCGCTGACCCACGCGCTGGACTGGGTGTGGATCACTGGAAATCACGATCCGCATCTGGGCGCAGAGGCCGGCGGCACCCGTGTCGAGGAAATCGCCATTGGCGGCATCATGCTGCGCCATGAAGCGAAACCGGGCACCGCAGAGCCCGAACTGTCCGGCCATTACCACCCCCGCCTGATCGTCCACGCGCGCGGCAGGCGCATTGCCCGCCCTTGCGTCGTCCATGGCGGAAATCGGCTAATTCTGCCGGCTTTCGGCGCGCTGACCGGGGGGATGGATGCCGCCGATCCGGTCATTCTGAAAGCGCTTCAGCCGGCCGAGCGGATCGACGCACTGGTCGCCGCGAAAGATCAACTTGTGCGTTACCCCCTCTGGCGATCCGCCGCCTGAAACCCTATATCCGCATGGACCGTTTCATACGGCAGCGGCGTCCTGTAGATTTCAGTGAAATCCGCCTTTGCGTGTCGACGCGATTCGCACTAATGACGCCCGAACTTGCACCCGATTGACAGAAGCGATTCAGGAGAACGCATATAGCACCCCCACCCCGGCGTATGATGACGCCCCCGGTCAAGAGTGGACCGCGCTTCAATAACATGATCCAGTCGGACAAGGTCCGCGTGATCGATGAAAACGGCGAGAACATCGGCGTGATGTACACGCGCCAGGCAATCGAGCAGGCGGCCGAAGTCGGCCTTGACCTGGTCGAAGTCTCGCCCAACGCCGATCCGCCGGTCTGCAAGTTCCTCGATGTCGGCAAGTACCGGTATGAGGCCCAGAAAAAGGCCAATGCCGCGCGCAAGACCCAGAAGACGCAGGAGATCAAAGAGATCAAGATGCGTCCGAACATCGATGACCACGATTACGACACCAAGATGCGCAACGTCCAACGCTTCATCGGTGACGGTGACAAGGTGAAGGTAACCCTGCGTTTCCGCGGTCGCGAGCTTTCGCATCAGCAGCTGGGCATGAACCTGCTGCGCCGCGTGCAGGAAGACGTGGCGGAAATCGCCAAGGTCGAAGCCTATCCGCGCATGGAAGGCCGCCAGATGCTGATGGTGCTGGCGCCCAAGTAAGCGCCGCGGCACATCATATGGCCAAACGCAAAGGGCGCGCCGCAAGGCGCGCCCTTTGTCGTATCGGCCTCATATCCGCGCTCAGTCGGGAAGATTTTCCGGCAGCAGTGCCTTTTCCAGCACCACCATTTCCAGCGGCGGATCAAACAGGATCGGAAATGGCCGCTTCTCGCCGGTCAGGCCGTAACCGCGCCGCTCGTAATAGGCGATCAGCTCCAGCCGCCGGTCGATCACCGTCATTTCCATGGCCCGCGCGCCGAACACATCGCGCGCCAGGCTTTCCGCCGCGACAATCATCGCGCGGCCCATGCCGCCGGCCTGAAGCAGCGGATCGATGCAGAGCAGGCCGAGGTAGCACAGCCCCTCTCCCCGATTCGTAACCTGTACGCATCCGATCGGCGCGCCTTCGTCCGACAGCGCAACCAGCAAGCGATCGGCGGGGCTTTCGAGAACGGCAGTCAGTTCTTCCAGATCGGTGCGTTCGCCGTCCAGCAGATCGGATTCGAAGGTCCAGCCCGCCCTTGCGCTGTCCCCCCGATAGGCCCGCTCGATAACCGGGTGGAGCGCAGGCAGGTCGGCGGGAACGGCAACGCGGATTTGCATGACAGGCTCCTGAAGGGGGCGGATCGGACCGGATTGAATATGCGGATGAGCAGTGGCCACCGCGCGGTCTGCGTGGCTCAGCGGCCCTTCCACTCGCGGCGTTCCTCGGCCGCGCGCAGCACTTCGTAGGCCAGCTGATAGGTCTGGAAGGCCTTGGCCGCTTCCGCATCGCCCGGCTTCACGTCCGGGTGGACTTCCTTGGCCTTCATGCGCCAGGCCTTGCGCACGGCGTCGAAGTCCGCATCGGGGTCGAGGCCCAGCGCTTCCAGCGCGCGAAGTTCGTCCCGGCTGCGCGTGCCGTCACCCGAACCGGCCCAGCCATAGTGCGCCGATTCCTTGTAACCTTCAGCTTCGGAGCGTTCCTCCGCCTCGCGCCGCGCGGCTTCCTCGGCATCGAGGCCGGCGAAATAGTCCCACCCGGCGTTGTATTCGGCGGCGTGCTTCTGGCAGAAATACCAGCGATCGGGGCTGTTCGGGCTCTTCGGTGCGGGGCAATCGCCCGGCTCGTTGCAGCCATGCCGATCGCACAGGCGCACCTGCGCCGCCTCGCGCGAGCTGCCATAGCTGCGCCAGCGCGGAAATCCCCAATCCATGGAACGACCAGCCCGACTCATTCGACCGCCGATACCTGCCGACTCGAAGCCATTGCAAGCCCCATGTGGGCGCACCGCAAAAGCGTCAGAAATGAAAAAGCCCGGCTCGCACTTGCGAACCGGGCCTTCTCGGAAATCATCGGATCGATCAGGATCAGTCGATCGTCACGGTCACCGCACGGCGGTTCTGCGCCCATGCCGCCTCGTCCGAGCCAAGCGCGATCGGGCGTTCCTTGCCGTAGCTGACGGTGTTGATGCGCGCAGCATCGACGCCCAGGCTGACGAGGTAATTCTTCGCCGCATTGGCGCGGCGCTCACCCAGCGCAAGGTTGTATTCGCGGGTGCCGCGTTCGTCGGCATGGCCTTCGATCGTGGCGCGCTTGTTCGGGTACTGCATCAGCCACTGCGCCTGCTTCGACAGCGCGGCCTGGTCTTCCGCATCGATGTCATAGCGGTCGAGCGCGAAGTGGATGGTGTCCGAACCCATCATCTTCGACACGAAATCGGCCTGGCTGCCCGGAACCGGGCCGCTCGGCTGCTCGGGGCCCTGGGTGGTGGTGGCCGGGCCCGGCTCGGGCGGAAGCTGCTTGGGCGCCTTGGTGCCGCATGCCGACACGGCCAGCGCGCCGGCGACGAGGAGCATTGTCGTTCCGGTCTTCACGTATCCGGCTTTGCGCGGGAGGGGGGACATGAGGGCAGGCATGAGGCAATCTCCTGTGGTGCGCAGCCATTTAAATGGCCTGCGTCTGTTGAGGTTCCGTGTAATTTTAAACACTGTCAACCTGAACGGTTGCCGACCGGGGGCCGGCAGCGCTCAGGCTGCAGCGCAAGAAAGGCTCAGGGGCGAACGGGGCCCCAGGCCGGATCCGAAGCGCCGACGGGGGTCGGCAGCTTTCGCTCGTTCTTGCCGGTAAGGTCCACCTGCCAGATCGACGACTTGCCCGTGCTCTTCTCGGTACGGAAGAACTGGACGATGCGGCCGTTGGGCGACCAGGTCGGCGCCTCGTCCTGCCAGGAATTGGTGAGGTAGCGCATACCACCGCCGCTGGGGGTCATCACCGCGATGCGCAAGTTGCCGGCGATGTGGGTGAAGGCGATCTGGTCCCCGCGCGGGCTCCATTCCGGCGTGGCCGAACGGCCGCCGAAGAAGCTGATGCGGCGCTGGTTCGAACCGTCCGCGTTCATCACGTAGACCTGCTGTGAACCGGAACGATCGCTTTCGAACACGATCTGGTTGCCGTCGGGCGAATAGGACCCGCCGATCGAGATCCCCGGCGTGTTGGTCAGGCGGGAGGGCGTGCCGCCGCTGGACGAGATGCGATAGATGTCGGTGTTGCCGCCGGTGGACATCGAATAGAGGATCCACCTGCCGTCCGGCGACCAGCGCGGCGCCATCGTCGGCGCGCCGGTGCGGGCGATCAGCTTCTGCGAATCGCTGGCAAGGTCATAGACGTAGATGCTCGGCTGCCCGTTAAGATAGGACAGGTAGAGGATCTTCGAATAGTCCGGCGAATAGCGCGGCGTCAGTGCGGTGGCCTGCCCGCTGGTCAGGTAGCGGTGGTTGGCGCCGTCCGAATCCATGATCGCCAGCCGCTTCATGCGGTGGTCCTTCGGGCCCGTCTCGGCGATGTAGGCGATCTTCGAATCGAAGAAGGGGCTTTCGCCCGAAAGACGCGAATAGACCATGTCCGCGCACTTGTGCGCGGCACGGCGCCAGTCCGCCGGGCCGACCTGCCAACCGCCCTTGATCAGCTGCTGCTTGAGCTGGACGTCGTAGAGGTAGCACCCGATCGTCAGGTTGCCGTCCGCACCGGCGCGGACGTAGCCCTGCACCAGCATGTTTGCGGCACGCGCGGACCAGGTGGGGTAGTCGGGCGCCTGCACTTGCGGATAGGCCGGCTGCGGCAGGCCATCGGGGCCCGAAGGCTTGAACAGACCGTTGTTGCGAAGGTCCGACGCGACCACTTGCGAAAGCGCACGGCCCAGCGCGGCGGTCGACCCGGCATTGGTGCTGGTCGGCACATCGTTGTCGGTCGCGAAATTGGTGATCGCGATGCCAAGGTCCTGCCAGGCGCCATCGGCGGAGACCGAGCCGGTCAGGCCGCCATCATCCACATCAAGGCCCTGATCGCCCTGCGGTGCAGGCTGACCGGAGGCAGGTTGCGCCGGGGCGGGTTGCGCCGGCGCCGGCTGCGATTGCGCATAAACGCCGTAGACGGGCGCGGCCGAAGCCAGGGCGAACGACAGGACGAACCTAAGAGGACGAGAAGTCATTGCGAAAGCCTCAAGTCGAAGCGGAAGGATGAAACGCGTTTCCACGAATCATAGTATTCCGAGGGGAGATTGAAAGGCGAAGCGAGTTGCACCGCCCGGATCGCCTGTTCGGCATGGCGCTGCGCCTGCGCGCGGTTGGCATCGGTGATGCCCATCTGTCGTACGACCGTGGGCTTGCCGGCAAGGCTGCCGTCCGGGTTCAGGTTGAACGACAGGATCGTTACCAGCTGATCGGCATCGGCGCCGTCTGGCGGATTCCAGTGCGGCTTGAGCTGGCGGGTAATCGCGCCCGACAGGGCCGAGCGGACTTGTGGCCCCACGGCCGCGGCGGGCGCGCCCTTGCCCTGATCACTCGTCGCGCCGGGAACGCCCGGCAGGAAGTCTGCACCCACGCGTGAGCCGCCGGCCTTCTTCGGTGGGCTGGCCGACTTGGCCGGGGCGTTGAGACCCGCGAGAATATTGTCGATCGGGTTCTTGCGTGGCGGCGTCTGGGCCGCGGGCTTGGCGGCAGGCTTGGGTGCCGGTTTCGGAGCAGGCTTGGCCGGCGGAACCGGTGCCGGCTTGGGCGCAGGCTTCTGAACCGGCTTTGGCACCGGCCGGGGAGCCGGCGCGGGCTTGGGTGCCGGAGCCGGCGGTGCGGGCCGGGGCTGCGGGATCGGCCTGGGCGCAGGCGCAGGGATCGGTTCCGGCGCGGGTGCGGGTTGGGGCGCCGGTTCGGGAGCCGGGGCCGGCACCGCCTCACCCAGTTCCGGCGCGATATCGGGTGCGGCCTGCTCGTTGGGATTGGGCGAGGTGGACGTCAGGCCGACATCATCGCTCAGCGTCACTTCGATCCGCTGCGGCGGGGTGATGACCGGCGGTGTGGATGGGTGCAGCACAAGCGCGGCCAGAACCGCCGCGTGCAGCGCAATCGCCACCGCGAGGCCCAGCCCCTCTTCCTTGCGTAGTCCCTGAGTTGCCATCGCGATCAGCCTAGCTCAGCCGCCTGAACCGCCGCTGACACCCGTCACCAGCGAGATCGACGTGAAACCGGCATGGTTCAGCTCACCCATGACTTCGATGACGCGGCCGTAATCGAGCGACTTGTCCGCGCGCAGGGTAACCTGCGGCTTGCGGCCGTCGGAGCCATTGGGAACGCCGGCAAGGCGTTCGGACAGTTCGCCCGGCGCCAGCGCCTCGGTCTCGTAATAGACGGTGCCGTCGCGCTTGATGGAGATCGTCAGCTGGTCGGTCTCGTCATTCATGGCCTGCGCGCGGCTGTCGGGCAGGTCCACCGGCACGGCCGCCTTCAGCAGCGGCGCGGTGACCATGAAGATGATCAGCAGCACCAGCATGACGTCGACCAGCGGCGTCACGTTGATTTCGGCCATCGGCGTGCGACCGCCGCCGCTGCGACGGCCCCCTCGCCTGCCTCCGCCGGAGACGCCCATGCCCATCAGCGCTGCTCCAGCTCACGCGTGAGCGCGGAGTGCAGCTTGTCGGCAAAGCGCTGCATGCGCGATTCGAACAGGTTCACGCGGTGCGAGAAACGGTTGTAGGCGATGACCGCCGGGATCGCCGCGAACAGGCCGATGGCAGTGGCGAACAGCGCTTCCGAAATGCCCGGCGCGACGACGGCGAGCGAGGAATTCTGCTGCTGGCCGATCTGGAAAAAGCTGTTCATGATGCCCCAGACGGTGCCGAACAGGCCCACGAACGGCGCAACCGAACCGACCGTCGCCAGGAAGTTCAGGCGGGCGGAAAGATTGTCCGCCTCTTCACCGACGGAGGAGCTCATGGCGAGGGCAATGCGTTCGCGCGCGCCTTCCGGATCAATCTGCTTCATCGCGGCATTGCGGCGCCATTCGGCAAGGCCGGCACCGGCCACTTTGCCCATCGGCACGTCGCCGCGGCGGCGATCCTTCTGATAGGCCTCGAAATTCTGAGCCTCCCAGAAGCCTTCCTCGTAATCTTCGGAGGCCCGCGAGACGCCGCCCATGCGCAGGGTGAAGCCGATGATGATCGTCCAGACCCACAGGCTGGCCAACAGCAGCCCGCCCATGATCGCCTGCACGACGATATCGGCGTGGAGGAACAGTTCGACCGGGTTCAGGTGATGGGAATCGCTGCCGATGGAAATGGCGGAGGCGAGTATTTCGAAAGTCATTCTTGTCCTTCCGGGCCGGGCTGGAGGTCCTGCGAGGAGCTTTGGAGGATGGTGTGGAAGGCCTGCTGCCAGGCCTCGGGCTGTCTGCGCGGTCGTCCTTCAGGACTGATGAACCCGACCTTTACCATGGCTTCGGCAAGGCGGATTTTTCCGCGACGAGCCACTTGGCGCAGGGTGCAACTGACGCGGCCGACCTGCATGGCATGGGTTTCGATCACCACGGCGTCGCCAAGGCGGGCGGGCGATAGGTAGCGGATATTGACTTCCGCCACAGTGTAGAGCCCCTCTCCCGATTCCAGCGCGGCGCGCTGGTCGATGTCGAGCAGGTCCAACAGGTCCGACCGCGCGCGTTCGAACCAGCGGATGTAATTGGCGTGATAGACCACCCCGCCCGCGTCGGTATCCTCATAGAACACGCGCAGGGCATAGCGGTGGACCGGGCCATCGAAGCTGCCGCTTTGGGGGCGCGGGTCCAAGGAAGGGGGATCGTCGCTCATTGCGGCGGTTGTGTAACGGCAGGGGCCCGGCCTGCAAACCCTGCGGGGGAGAATTGCCGACGTGATGGCAGATGACCGGGGCGAAAACCCCGGTTATCCCCCAAAAACCTCAATCCGCGATCATCTGGAAGAACTGGCGCCCACCGAAGATATGCACGTGCAGATGCGGCACTTCCTGATGGCCGTTAGTGCCCATGTTGACCATCAGGCGGTAGCCGGGGCCGTCCATTTCCAGCTGCCGGGTCACGTTGCCCACCGCGCGCATAAAGCCGGCGATTTCCGCATCATCGGCCTTGGCGGTAAAATCGTCCCAGGACACGTAGCGCGCCTTGGGGATGACCAGCACATGGACCGGCGCCTGCGGACGGATGTCATTGAAAGCAAGCGCGAACTCGTCTTCATAGACCTTGGAGCACGGCAGTTCGCCGCGCAGGATCCGGGCGAAGATATTGTTGTCGTCGTAAGGCTCTCTGGGGTCGATCGGCATCGGTATCTCCGCTTATCAGTCTTGTGGACGCGCTGCCTTTTCGGCGATGCCCGAAACGCCTTCACGGCGATCCAGCTCGGCCAGAACGGCACTGAACGGCACGTTGCGGGCACCCAGCAGCACCATGAGGTGAAAGATCAGGTCCGCCGCCTCGCCGGTCAGCGCCTTCTCGTCCTCGGTCAGCGCGGCGATCACCGTCTCGGTCGCCTCCTCTCCCATTTTCTGCGCGATCTTGCCCAGCCCCTTCGTGTGGAGCTTGGCGACATAGCTGCTTGCGGGATCGGCATCGCGGCGCGCGGCGATGGTCGCTTCGAGGCGAGCCAGAGTATCGGAAGTGCTCATCGCCAGCAGCCATGCGCAAGCCGGTGCCGTGGGTCAAGCGCGCTGGCGCTCAGTCCTCGCTCTTCCCGCGTGAGAAGCGCCGGCCGATCCACACGCCGGCCACCCCGATGCCGAACAGCACAAGGCCGCTGGGCTCCGGCAATATCGTGGCGTCGGCCGCGAACGCGGGTACGGGCGCAAGCGTCGCGACCAGCAGGGCCGGGATCCGGGGACCGGGAAGCCAGGGCGCGCGCGGCGATGGAAGCGTATCGATCAAACGGGGGAGCAAGGGGGGCGACTCCGACAGTTTCGACTTGGTGTTCCCCCTTGTGGCCCACCCACCCGCAACGACAAGTTGCGAGGTGGGCGCGTCCCGATCCGGGGCAGGTTTTTGGCGAATATTACAGCGGCCTCAACCCCGCGCCGGCAGCCCCGCCGCGCGCAGCGCCGCATGGGCTTCGGCGATGGAGTGCTTGCCGAAGTGGAAGATCGATGCGGCCAATACCGCGCTGGCCTTGCCCTCGGTCACGCCGGCCACCAGGTGGTCGAGATTGCCGACGCCGCCGCTGGCAACCACCGGAATCGACACCGATTCCGCGATCGCGCGGGTGAGCGCCAGGTCGTATCCGTTCTGCGTACCATCGCCGTCCATCGAAGTGACGAGCAATTCACCGGCGCCATAGTCGGCCAGCTTCACCGCGTGTTCCAGCGCGTCGATCCCGGTCGCCTTGCGGCCGCCGTGGGTGAAGATCTCCCACTTGCCGGGCGCCACGCGCCGCGCATCCACCGAGGCGACGATGCACTGCGATCCGAACTTCTCGGCAATGTCCGCCACCACTTCGGGGCGCGAGACGGCGGCGGAATTGACCGCCACCTTGTCCGCGCCGGCCAGCAACAGCGCGCGGGCATCTTCCGCCGTGCGCACGCCGCCGCCCACGGTCAGCGGCATGAAGCAGACCTCTGCCGTGCGCTGCACCACGTCGAGCAGCGTGCCGCGCCCTTCGTGGCTGGCGGAAATGTCGAGGAAGCACAGCTCATCCGCGCCGGCCTTGTCATAGGCGCGGGCCTGCTCGACCGGATCGCCGGCATCGATCAGGTCGACGAAGTTGACGCCCTTCACCACGCGCCCGTCGCGGACATCGAGGCAGGGGATGACGCGGATTCGAACGGTCATGACTTACTCTACCGGCTTGAAGAACAGCATCACGCACAATGCGCCCAGCGTCAGGCACACGGCAAGATTGAACGCCGAATAGCGCCAGAACTTGGTCGGATTGTCCGCCAGCGTGGTCTCGATCTTCGAGCGCGCACGGCTGAACAGCAAGAGCTTCGCCTTGCCCTCGCGGAAATCGCGCAGCGCCCAGAGCGCGCTCGGCACGAGAATGACCATCGCCAGCACGGCCATAAGACGGTTTTCGTTCATGGACGGCTCGCCACGAAACGCATAGCGGCGACGCCGACGGCCGGAAACGGCGCGCCGCTCACCCTTCGCGCTCGGCCATCCGGATCGCGGCGGCGAGGTCGAGACGCCCATCGTAGAGCGCGCGCCCGGTGATGACGCCTTCGATCCCGTCGCGGGCATGAAGCGCCAGCAGGCGAATGTCGTCGAGGCCCTTCACGCCGCCCGATGCGATCACCGGCAGGTCGGTGCGGCGGGCCAGATCGACGGTGGCGTCGATGTTCACGCCCTTCAGCAGGCCGTCGCGGCCGATATCGGTGAACAGCAGCGATGCAACGCCCGCATCTTCGAACCGGCGGGCCATGTCGACGATCGAAACGTCGGACACTTCCGCCCAGCCCTCGGTCGCGACCATGCCGTCGCGCGCGTCCACGGCGACGACGATGCCGCCGGGGTATTCCTTCGCCATGTCCTTGACGAACTGCGGGTCCTTCAGCGCGGCCGTGCCCATGACGATGCGCGAGACGCCAAGCTCGAACCAGCCCGCCACCGCTTCGCGCGTGCGGATGCCGCCGCCGAGTTGCACGTGGCCGGGGAACACTTCGAGGATCGCCTCCACCGCCTCGCGGTTTTCGGCCTTGCCTGCGAACGAGCCGTCGAGATCGACGACGTGGAGATATTGCGAGCCCGCTTCGGCAAACATCTTGGCCTGCGCGGCGGGATTGTCGCCATAGACGGTGGCGCGATCCATGTCGCCTTCGGCAAGGCGGACGACCTGCCCCTGCTTGAGGTCGATGGCGGGAAATACGATCATCTGGCGATCCTGACCTGTACTACTTCGTCGCCCCCGCGAAGGCGGGGGCCCCGCTGGCGGCAGGGCGGGACGAGAGCAGAAGAAAAGCGGGATCCCCGCCTGCGCGGGGATGACGAAGAAGGTGTTTGGTGCCGAAGCTCACGGCTTCCATTCCAGAAACCGCGACAGCAGCGAAAGGCCGTAAGCCTGGCTCTTTTCCGGGTGGAACTGCACGCCCACGACATTGTCCTTCGCCACCGCCGCAACAAGGCCGCCGCCATGGTCGGTCATCGCCGCCACATGCGCGCCGTCGTCGGGCTGGAAGTGGTAGGAGTGCAGGAAATAGGCCTCTCCCGCGTCGATCAGGCCCTGCGCGGGGTCCTTGCGGCCCAGCGAGACGTCGTTCCAGCCCATGTGCGGGATCTTGATTGCGGGATCGGTGCGCTCGATCAGCTGCACCTGCCCGCCGATCCAGTCCAGCCCGCGCGTCACGCCATGCTCCAGTCCGCGCGTGGCGAGAAGCTGCATGCCCACGCAAATGCCCAGGAACGGCGCCCCGCCGACGTGGACGCGCTCGTTCATCGCCTCCACCATGCCGGCAATGCCCCAGAGCCCTTCGGCGCAGGCGCGGAAAGAACCCACGCCCGGCAGCACGATGCGGTCCGCCGCACGCACGACATCGGGATTCGCGGTGATCGCCACGTCCTCGGCCCCGGCGGCGCGCAGCGCGTTCGCCACCGAGTGCAGATTGCCCGCGCCGTAGTCGATCAGCGCCAATGTCATCCGGCGAGACCGGCCACGCTGTCATCCAGGAAGCCCGGCGCCCATTCGATCACTTCGGCTTCGGCCACGACGCCGGCCACGAAGGGGTCGGTTGCCGCCAACGCGGCCACCGCCTCACGGCTATCGCCCTTGGCCAGGATGATACCGCCATCACGCGGAACCTTGCGGCCCCAGGCGACGAAACGCCCGGCAGCATGGTGCGCGCGCAACCACTCGACATGTTCGTCCAGAAATGCATCGACCTGTTCGACCGGGGCGATGTAGCGAAGCGAGATAATGAAGAGTGCCATCAGAGAGTGTCTCCGCCGAGGATGCCCTTGGTCGAGGGGATTGCCCCGCCCTTGCGCGGGTCCAATTCCACCGCCGTGCGCATGGCACGGGCAAAGCCCTTGAACAGGCCTTCGCAGATGTGGTGGTTGTTGGTGCCGTAGAGCAGTTCCATGTGCAGGGTGATGCCCACGGCCTGCGAGATCGAATGGAACCAGTGTTCGACCAGTTCGGTATCGAACTCGCCCAGCTTTTCCTGCGTGAAGCCGGCCTTCCACACGAAGTAGGGGCGGCCCGAAATGTCCAGAGAGACGCGGCTCAGCGCCTCGTCCATCGGCGAATGGACGTCGCCGTAGCGGCCGATGCCGGCCTTGTCGCCCAGCGCCTGGCTGATGGCCTGACCGATGGCGATGGCGCTGTCCTCGGTCGTGTGGTGCTGGTCCACATGCAGGTCGCCCTGGATATGGCAGGTGATGTCGATCAGCGAATGGCGCGAGAACTGCTCGATCATGTGATCGAGGAAGCCGATCCCGGTGGAGACGTCATAGGCCCCCGTGCCGTCGAGGTTCACCGAAACGGCGATCTGGGTCTCGTGGGTCTTGCGATTGATCGAGGCGGTACGCATGGCAAGGGCCTATAGACCTCTATCGCGCGGAATCAATTGTGCGCGTGGCATGGCGGGCGAGCAATCTTAGTACGCGCCCGGTACGCGGCGACCATCGTTCGAAAACGCGCCGCCCCCTCCCTGTAACCCATCGGGATTTACACCTAGGGCAGCCCCGCAGGAGTCGCGGTCCAGGCCGGGAATCAGGTAAAAATCGCGATTTCGGCCCGCCCCGGCATCAAAACGACCTAGGGAAAACACGCCCGGTCATGCTATTTTATCGCCGAACCCGCTTGACCGGCAGGTCTTGCGCAAGCACCTAGGGCGCGATGAACGATACGCCTCAAGACAGCCTGATCCCCTACGACGAGATCGTCCAGGAGGCCCTGCGCGCCGTCGTCGGCCGCGTACTGGGCCAAGTGGAAGCATCCGGCGGCAACCTGCCCGGCGGCCACCACTTCTATATCACCTTCAAGACCGGAGCCCCCGGTGTGTCGATTCCCCCCGAATTGCGCACCCGCTTTCCGGACGAGATGACGATCGTGCTCCAGAACAAGTTCTGGGACCTCGCGGTCGGGGAAGATGGCTTTTCCGTCAGCCTCAGCTTCAATCAGCGCCCGTCGAATCTGGTGATCCCGTTCTCCGCGATCACCGCCTTCGTCGATCCGGCCGTGGATTTCGGCCTGCAGTTCCAGGCGATTTCGGACGACGAGCTGGAAGACGAGATCGCCGCCGAACCGGGTAACGACGCGGAACGCGACGTGGCCTCGCGCATTACTCCCAGTGAGGATGGATCGAACGTCGTTTCGGTCGACTTCGGCAAGAAGAAGTAGGCGGGCCCAGCTGCCCGGGAAAGCGTAACGGCTATGGCCCTGGGCAAGTTGCAGCGGGCAATCAAGGACGAGCAGGGACGGTTAGCGGCCATGGCCGAAGCCGCCGTTCCTGCGCTTCCGGATGCCGACCCCGCTGACGAAAAGAAACCCAAGGGCCGCGCCGCCAAAGTGAAGGCGCGGATCAAGGGCAAGGCGGCCGATCTGCACGGCCCCAGCCCCAATTCCGCTACCAATCTGGTCATCGCCGACATCGCCCTGCGCGGCGGTGCCGCCATCGCGCGGCGCGCGGTGGAGCACGCCCTGCTGGGCAAGGCCTATGCCCCGCGCAAGGCCACCGCGATCCTGAAAGGACGCTCGCTGGGCGAATCGCTCGCTCACGGCGTGCTGGCGCGCGTGGCGCTGACTTCGGTGCCCGGCGCCATCATGGTGGTCGGCGGGCTGGCCGCAAAGACGCTCTACGACCGTTCGCGTGCGCGCAAGGCCAAGGCGCAGGGCAAGAAACAATTGAACGATATGGCCGAGGACGGCACGGATAGCTGGTAAGGGCCGGTGCCGCTTTCCCGCAATGCAGGCGGGGCAAACTAGGCACTTTCCCGCGATCTGCAGCTGCCCTCTTGATTTGCGCGCCATGCATCGGCATCGGGGCACATGGTCAATTCTCCCGAAAACCCCGCAGATGCGCTGGCCCGGCGCGGCCTGATGCTGATCATGTCCTCGCCATCGGGCGCGGGCAAGACGACGATCTCGCGCATGCTGCTGGAACACGATCCGCATATCCGCAACTCGGTTTCCTGCACCACCCGCGCGCCGCGCCCCGGCGAAGTGGACGGCAAGGACTACTTCTTCGTCAGCCAGGCCCAGTTCGACCGCATGGCGGAAGACGGCGAGTTCCTGGAATGGGCAACCGTCTTCGGCAATTCCTACGGCACCCCCAAGGCGCACGTGAAAGCGGGCCTGAAGGACGGTGAGGACTATCTGTTCGACATCGACTGGCAGGGCACCCAGCAGCTTTACCAGAAGCTGGAGCGTGACGTGGTACGCGTGTTCCTGCTGCCGCCCAGCATCGACGAACTGCGCCGCCGCCTGACCGGGCGCGGGACCGACAGCGTGGACGTGATCGCCGCCCGCATGGAGCGGGCCCGCTCCGAAATCAGCCACTGGGACGGCTACGACTATGTGGTGGTCAACGACGATATCCAGGCCTGCTTCGAGAAAGTGAAGAAGATCCTGGCCGCCGAACGCATGCGCCGCGCCCGCCAGACCGGGCTGATCGGCTTCGTACGCGAGCTGATGGCGCCCTGACAGCGATTTTTTCGCCTCCTTGCGGGCACCGGCGTGCCTTTCGCGCGTAATTCTCCGTAAGGAGGCGGCCCAGCCAGCCGCCTCCGCCAGAGTTGGATCGGGCCAAAATCGGGGAGACGGGGATGACCAGAGGTTTCACTTGCGCGCTGCCGGCTCTCGTCCTCGTCGCCGTTACGGCCTGCGGGCCGTCTCGCGATCGGGAAGCGGCAAGCGACAGGCCTGACGATTCCGCCTCCAGCGAGGCGGTGACCCAGCAGGTCGCCAGCGAAGTGCCCGGTGCTGCCCTAACCGAATCCGCACAGCCCCCCCTATCGGCCCCCGCCTCCACGCCGCTGTCCTGCGCCGACGAGATCGGCACAACCGCCGCGCAAAAGCGCGCGGACCTCTGCCGCAATGTCTCGCCCGCCACGCATCCGCCCTGCAATGTCGCCAACAGCTGTGCGATGATCGAGGACGAGATCGCGCGCAGTTGCGCCATGGTCGGGCCGGGCGAAAAGCCCATGGCAGGCTGCCAGCCCGACCCGCGCAGCAAGGAAGCGGCAGCGGCAGTCGTCCAGCGTTACTACTCCGCCCTTAACGCCCGCGATTTCGACACCGCTTGGCAGCAATGGGGCGAGAACGGCCCGCCGAACCAGACGCCGGAGAAGTTCCGCGCCGGCTTCGCGCATACCCGCGCCACGCATGTCGTGATCGGCACACTCCAGCCGGGCGATGCCGGAGCGGGATCGATCTACCAGCCCGTGCCGGTAACGGTGGACGCCACGCTGGATGACGGCACCCACCAGCGTTTTCGCGGCACTTATGTCGTCCGGCGAGTGAACGACGTGGACGGCTCCTCGTCCGCGCAGCTGCGCTGGCACATCGATTCGGCCAAACTCGCCCCGGCCCCCTGATCGTTTCGGGACGCTTCGCTTATAGCGCCTGCGCCCTTCCTGCTTGTCCTGCCCGCCCGCACCCTCTAGGCGCGCGGGCGACGATTTATACTGGCAGACTTTCTGGAGACGCGAACATGTCCGAACTCGAAACCGCGATCGAAGCCGCCTGGGATGCGCGCGACACCGTCACCCCCGCCAGCGCCGACGTGCGCAAGCTGGTGGACGAAGCGCTTGGCCTGATCGAATCGGGCACCGCCCGCGTCGCCGAGCCGGACGGCAACGGTGGCTGGAAGGTCAACCAGTGGCTGAAGAAGGCCGTGCTGCTCTCGTTCCGTCTGAACGACAACGCCCCCGTCGCCCACGGCGCCGGCGGCGCGCCCGCGTTCGACAAGGTGCCCGTGAAGTTCGACGGCTGGGCCGATGAAGACTTCCGCAAGGCCGGCTTCCGCGTGGTTCCGGGCGCCGTCGCCCGCCGCGGCACCTTCATCTCGAAGGGCGTGGTGCTGATGCCCAGCTTCGTGAACATCGGCGCCTATGTGGGCGAAGGCACCATGGTCGACACCTGGGCCACCGTCGGCTCCTGCGCGCAGATCGGCAAGAACGTGCACATCTCGGGCGGCGTCGGCATCGGCGGCGTGCTTGAGCCGCTGCAGGCCGGTCCGGTCATCATCGAGGACAACTGCTTCATCGGCGCCCGTTCGGAAGTGGCCGAAGGCGTCGTCGTCGGTGAAGGCGCGGTGATCTCCATGGGCGTGTTCCTGGGCGCTTCGACCAAGATCGTCGATCGTGCGACCGGCGAAGTCCACATCGGCAAGGTTCCGCCTTACTCGGTGGTCGTCCCCGGCTCGCTGCCCGGCAAGCCGCTGCCCGACGGTACCCCCGGCCCGTCGCTCTACTGCGCCGTGATCGTCAAGACCGTGGACGCGCAGACGCGTTCGAAGACCGGCATCAACGAACTGCTGCGCGACTGATCGCAAGCATCGCGGAATTTCCAAGGGGTCGGATGCAGAGGCATCCGGCCCCTTTTTTCGCGTGCCATCCTGCGGATAAAACGCCGCTTTATCCCGGGAACAGGCAACCCGCCCAAGCGTTCTCCCGCCGACAGGGTTTCCGATTCGAGACGCCCGTCACCGATCGGGAGTCGCGATCCGTGAACAATCGTAGCGAAGATGCACAACCGGCACGCGCCGCCCGGCCCCGCTCGCCCGAGGCCATGCCTGCCGTGGTTCGCAAGGCTATCCTGATCAGCTTTATGGCATCGGTAGCCATGCTGGGCATGCTGGGCATCGCCCATCGGCTGCGATTGTCCGATTCCTCGCCCCCGACGCAGACGGCGACGCAGACGGCGCGCGAGCCTCGCCCACAGCAGTCCGCCTTCCGCGCCGGACTCGGCTGATGCCGATGGATGGCCTCCAACGCTTCGTCGATGCGCAGGCGGCAATCTATCCCGATATCGTCGCCGAACTGGAAAGTGGCGCCAAGCGCAGCCACTGGATGTGGTTCGTGTTCCCCCAGATCGCCGGCCTGGGCCTCAGCCAGACCGCGCAGATTTACGCAATCGCAGGACTGGCCGAAGCCCGCGCATACCTTGCCCACCCTTTACTGGGCGCGCGGCTGGACGAATGCACGGACACCATGCTGGGCTGGGCGGGAGAGCGCAGTGCCGCCGCGATCCTGGGCGAAGTGGACGCGATGAAGTTCCGCAGTTCGATGACGCTTTTCGAGGCGGCCGGCGGCGGGCAGCGCTTTTCCCGCGCCCTCGATGGCTTTTGCGACGGCCGGCGCGACGCACGCACGCTGGACCTGATTTCGGCACCGGATTGACGGCGCAGGCCACTGCCGGGAACTTCGCCCCCCGAACGCGCGTTACCTACTTGGCCCGTGGTCTACTGTGGGCATTACCGCCCCCTTTGCCCGCGCGAATGCGGCCAGAAATGCCGCCGGCCTGCGGGAGAGCCCTGATGCAACGCGTTGGCGACGAAGTTCACCTTGACGACGATGAAGCCCGTTCGGGCAGCACCCCCCACGTGGTGCGATGGATGCTGGTGTTCGGCCTGCTCCTTGCCGTTCTGGCGATGTCCGCGATCTGGATCAGCCGGGCGGTCTACGAGCAGCCGCGCCAGGGCGATCCGGTAACGGCCGAAGAACACGCGCTGGGCAACTGACCAAGCCGCACCATCGACGGCATTCGCGCAAGAGCTGAGGCCGCGTAGGCGTGGTGACTTCGGCTGCCATCGTAGCCGCTGAACAGGTTGGGCGATTGTGGAAAAAAGAGCCGCCGGCGAAGGCGGGGCACGTGAGGCGACCTCATGCTCGTGTCCGTTCTACCTTGCCGGAAATGGATCGCCCCCCGACGTCCAATCCCAGCCAAGCACCGACGGCTCCCGTAAAAATGGCGACGCATCGCCATCCCCCTATGGCTTGACGCATAGGTTCATTCACTTGCGCAATGGTTAAATGAGCTTGCGTATATCGCAAGATGTTAGAGAGATTAAATTCCGTTAATCCGGAACTTTATCCCGGGTTTGCCGTTCAGCCGTTCACACCAACGATGTCTCGAGGCCCCGATTTCGATCGGCCCCGCCCCCCATCGCACCACAGAGCATCACCGGGCATCGCCGGGCATCGCCGGGCATCGCCGGGGCGGGTTTGCCTCCCCCCTCTCCCCTCCACCAGCTTGATCCCCCCTGCCATGCAGCCTAGCCCATGGGGAATGGGAGAGTTCGACTACATCGTGGTGGGCGGCGGCAGCGCCGGCTGCGTGCTGGCCAACCGGCTGAGCGCCGATCCGCGCAACCGCGTGCTGCTGCTGGAAGCGGGCGGCAAGGACGATTACGTCTGGATCCGCGTGCCGGTGGGCTATCTCTATTGCATCGGCAATCCGCGCACCGACTGGTGCTATGCCACGCAGGCCGAACAGGGCCTTGGCGGGCGCGCGCTGAAATATCCGCGCGGCCGGGTGCTGGGGGGCTGCTCCTCGATCAACGGCATGATCTACATGCGCGGGCAGGCGGCCGATTACGACCAGTGGCGACAGGCGGGCAATCCCGGCTGGGGCTGGGACGACGTGCTGCCCTATTTCACCCGCGCCGAAGACCATTACGACGGCGCCAGCAGCTTCCACGGCACCGGGGGAGAGATCCGGGTGGAACGCCAGCGACTGCGGTGGGACATCCTCGAAGCGTTCCGCGATGCCTGCGAGGAGCAGGGCATTCCGCATAGCCACGACTTCAACACGGGCGACAATGACGGCGCCGGCTTCTTCCAGGTGACCCAGCGGCGTGGCTGGCGCTGGAGCGCATCCGACGCCTTTCTGAAACCGGTGCGCACGCGCGCCAATCTCAAGGTCGAAACCGGCGCGCTGGTGGACCGTGTGGTGTTTGAGGGGACGCGCGCGGTGAGCGTGGCCTATTCGGTGGGCAACGAACCACGCGAAGCCCGCGCACGCGGCGAAGTGGTGCTGGCAGCAGGCGCCATCGGCTCTCCCGCGATCCTCGAACGCAGCGGCGTGGGCGATGCGGCGCATTTGTCCGCGCTGGGGATCACCACGCGACTGGACCGGCCCGAGGTCGGCGCCAACCTGCAGGACCATCTGCAATTGCGCTGCGCCTGGCGCGTCACTGGCGTTTCCACCCTGAACCAGCGGGCCGCGACCCTGTTCGGCAAGGCGCTGATCGGCATGGAATATGCGCTTCGCCGTAGCGGACCGATGGCGATGGCGCCCAGCCAGCTGGGGGTCTTCACGCGCAGCGATCCGCACTATGCGACGCCCAATCTGGAATACCACGTCCAGCCGCTGAGCCTGGAGGCGTTCGGCGGGGCGCTCGATCCCTTCCCCGCTTTCACCGCCAGCGTCTGCAACTTGCGGCCCGAAAGCCGGGGCACCACGCGGATCGCCGCCGTGGACCCCGCGGCGCCACCGGCGATCCGGCCCAACTATCTTTCGACCGAGGAGGACTTGCGCGTCGCCGCGCAGGCGATCCGGCTGACGCGCGCGATCGCCGCCCGGCCTGCCCTTGCCCGCTATGCGCCGCAGGAATTGCGCCCCGGCCCGGCGTTCGAGAGCGAGGCAGACTTGCGCCGCGCGGCGGGGGAGATCGGCACCACCATCTTCCACCCGGTGGGCACGGCAGCGATGGGCCGCGTGGTTGATGCACGCCTGCGCGTGGCCGGGCTGGACGGCTTGCGCGTGATCGATGCCTCGGTGATGCCCACGATCACTTCCGGCAACACCAATGCGCCGACGATGATGATCGCGGAAAAAGGGGCGGAGATGCTGCTGGCCGACGCCCGCAGCTGACGCGTCAGGCCAGCAGGGCCCGGGTCCGTGCGACGATCTCGCCCACGTAGTCCCGCGCCGCCTCCACGCCGATCGCGGCTTGCGGCAGGGTCACGTCTATGCCCAGCGTCTTGCCGCGCGGCAGGGCATCGACGAATTCGCGCAGCGGCAGTTCGCCCTCGCCAGGGATCAGGCGCGGACTGCGGGTGTCGCTCTCGCCATCGCCCAGCGCCCCGTCGCAAATGCGCACGTGGCCGACTAGCGCCGAATCCAGCTCCGCGATCTGCCGCACCGATCCGCCGGTGCGGAAGAAATAGAGCGAATCGATCGTCAGGCTGGCTTTGTCTTCCCCGATCTCGCGCACGAGGGTGAGCGCATCGCCAAGGCTGCGGGTGGTCAGCACAGGCGCGAAGATGATCGACAGGTCCATGCCGCGCGCCTGCGCCATCGTCGCCAGTTCGGCCAGTTGATCGCGCGCACGGTCGCGCTCCAGTCCGTTGTCATGCGCGCCCAGACGCTTGGCGCCAAGCTCTGCAAACAGGTCGAAATCGACGGCACGGTCGGCCGGGGCGATCATGTCCGACGCCGCCAGCCCTTCGCCTAGCTTGATGCAGATGCCGGTGTCCGCCAGCACGGCCTTGACCTCCCGCCGCAGCGCCGCGTCTTCGCGCAGCGACCACGCCGGATAACCGGCCTGGCTGTCCCGCAACTGCTCCAGCCCCAGCGAAACGCGGGTGCAACCCAGTTCCGCCGCCAGCCGAATGTGCTGGACCGGCCCCATTCCGGCGAGCGTGCGCGATTCGATACCGAGCGGATGGGGCATGATGGGATCCTCTCGTTTCTGAAAGCTTGGGATTTGCGCACTTGTAGACAGTCTGCGAATGCCTCCAATATCGCGCCCGCATTGCCAATGCACGCGCGAAAGCCGCGCCGGAGTTGAAAGGACAGCATGACCGATCCCGCCGCAATCATCTCCCGCCTCGATCTTGCCCCGCATCCCGAGGGTGGCTGGTATCGCCAGACTTGGCGGGCCGAGACCCTTGAGGGAGAGCGGCCCACGGCCACGATGATCCATTTCCTGCTCGAAGCACATCAGCGGTCGCACTGGCACCGGGTGGACGCGGCGGAACTGTGGTTCTGGCACGCCGGCGCACCCATCGCGCTGTCCATCGCGCCGGACGATGCCGGCCCCGTCACCCGCACGGTGCTGGGCGGACGGGTGCTGGAGGGAGAGGCGGCGCAAGCGCTGGTGCCCACCGGCCACTGGCAGGCGGCGGAACCGCTGGGAGGCTGGGCGCTGGTAAGCTGCGTGGTGTCCCCGGGCTTCCATTTCGGCGGGTTCGAACTGGCCGCGCCCGACTGGTCCCCCGGGGCTCCTTGCTGATCAGCCGATCGAGCAGCCGTCGCCTTCGCTGGTCTTGGTGCCGTCGGGCTTGAACCAGGTGGCGATCGGCCCTGCCTTTTCGTCGTAATAGCAGACCGAGGAAACGCGGTTGGTCACCGCGTCGACATGCACGGCATAGTTGTGTGCGCCGCAGTTGTGCAGTTCGCAGCGCGACGCGGCGATATCGCCGCCCACCTTCTTTACCGGGCCGACGGGGCCCTTCATCGCGGCGATGGCAGCGGCGGCTTTGGGATCGGTGACGGCGGCGGCGACGCCGGAAACGACGACCGGATGATCGAAGAAGGCGTAGTTGCCCACTTTGTCCAGCGGGTACTTGCCGACATAGACGGAGAAATCGGCGCCCGGTGCCGGAGCGCCGGTGCCATTGTCCGAACTCACCATGCCGGTCTCCACCACCACCGGGGCGACCGTTTCGGTGGCGACGGCGGTGGTTTCGATGACGGTCGGCTGCTTGCTGCCGCAACCTGCGGCCAGCAGAAGCATGGCCAGCGCCGTCCAGTTTCGGGCCGTCCAGTTCCTCCTGTCGAGGCGGCGGCGGCGAAGTGGGAAATCACGCAGTTGGGGATCATGCATCGCATCGTCTCCTGTCCGGAAGGCTTCAGCCTCTCCCGTGAAAGTCGCGAGCCCCCGTATCGGCTCCCATCCGCAGCCCGCCCTGACGCGCGGACTATGCCCACGTGCCCTCTCCGGTGTCCAGCGCCCTTGGCCAGCCAAAGGCGCGGACCGGGAAATCACCCCCGGATCGCGGGCTTCCAGCGCAGGGCCAACATGATCACCGTCGGCCAGAACAGCGTGGCGATGAAATCCCGGATCGTGTCGGGCCAGTTCCACGAACCATGGGCCAGCCGATCGACGCATTCGTTGGCCACTTCGCACAGCAGCACCACCATGACCGGCCAGCGCGAACTGAGTTTCCGCTTCAGCAGGATCGCGGAGACCAGCCAGATCGTCAGGCCGGCATATGTATGCGCGAACTTGTCGGGCTGAGGGCATAGGGACACGATCCAGTCGATCGCCTGCTCGTAATAATGAACGAAAGCCATGGCGCGGGGTTATGCTGCAAGGCAGCATGGCGGTCCAGACCACCTCGTCTCAGGCCTGTGTAATCCCGCCCGCAAGAGGCGACTTTTCGCAACAGGGCGCGGCCGCCCGTCAGGCAACCTTGCGCTGAAGCTTCGCCAGAGCGCGGTCGATCGCATCGCGCGCGGCGGCGTTCACCGTACCCGATACGATGCGGTAGACGATCCGCCGCCCCTCCAGGGAATAGGCCACCGTCGCCATCCCATCGTTGAAACTGGACAAGTAGAGCGCCGGCTTGCGCTGGATCAACGCCACGTCGTCCGCCCGGGGCACTAGGCTGTCGCGCATGAAATAGGCGCCCGTCATCGCCTGGACATCGGGAACTGAGGCATCTGCAGCGGCATCCGGGGCGCCAAGGTCTTCCGTCGATCCGGGTAATTCGCGGGAACCCAGCCCCGCGCCCTGCGCCAGCGCATAGCCCGGGCAAAGCAGAAGGAAGGCTGCAAAACATGCCTGAAGTGCTGTCAGGAATCGCTTCATGACACCGCCTTTCGATGGCCTCTTCCATGGGCGGGACCGTCTGCGCGGCACGCCTTACTTGTTGGGAAACCATATCAGTCGATCAGGGAAATCGAAAGCGCTCGTTGGAATTCCCGCAGCGTTCCGGCGATGTTCGGTCGGCACCCGATGGACGGATGGCTCAACCTTAGGTATTGCTAATGCGACGCGATATTGCAAAAACGCTGACGTACTTGTGTGTTCACCTGACGGTGGGCTTCACGGTGGCTTATGTAATGACCGGCTCGCTGGCCCTGGCGGGCGGCATCGCCCTGATCGAACCTTGCATCAATGCGGTGGCGTTCTGGTTCCACGAACGTGCGTGGAAGCGTCTGGACGCCTCGGAACCGTCCGACAGGCGGGCGGGCGCGGCGTTGAATGCGCTGCATCCGGCCTGAAGACCGGAGGCCGGCGCCTCCGGATCGCCCGGGAATCATCCTGTCATGACTCGGTCCGGTTTATGTGCGAGGAATTGCCCGCGCGCCGGATCCGGTGCGTTTCCGGAACCCGTGCACCAGGCGGCGGCGCCGAATGTCCCATGGCCCGCCCGCGTGAAGGCAGCACCGAAAGGACCATCCCGATGACCACCAATTCCGCTTCCGCCCGCTACGAAGGCTTCGGCAAGGAAGGCAAGGGTTCGATCACCACGCGTTCGGGCGTGCTTTCCGGCCAGCCTTACGGCTTCGGGACGCGGTTCGAAGGGCAGCCCGGCACCAATCCGGAAGAACTGATCGCCGCCGCCCATGCCGCGTGCTTCACCATGGCCACCAGCTTCGGCCTGGCCCGCGCGGGCCACGCGGATGGCACGTTGGACACCCAGTGCACCATCACCCTCGATCAGGCGGATGGCGGGTTCAAGGTGTCCAAGTCGGCGCTGGTCCTGAAGGGCAATATCCCCGGCATTTCAGCCGAAGAATTCGCCAGCATTGCCGAGGATGCAGAGAAGAACTGCCCGATTTCCAAGCTGCTCAACTGCGAAATCACCTTGGACAAGTCGCTGGAAAGCTGAGGGAACAGCCCCGGACCCGACGCGTTGAACGATGAGGAGGGGCAAGCGGAGGCCGCTTTGCCAAGATACAAGCCGATATCCGTCAACGTGATCGGGGCCGTGGCCGGCGCTATCGCCATCGGCGTGCTGGCCGGTGCCTGCCTGCCCGCAGGAAGCGGGGGCGACAGCGACAATCCCGGTACGTCGCCCGTGGTTACAAGCACGCAGGCCCGCACCATCGCCTCGCGCGATTGGGTGCCGCCGATCGGCGATGGCGGCAATCAGGGGGTCGGCGATGCGGGATCGGGCTCGCCCGTCCCCATGGCCCCGTAAGTCTCCACGATCCCCGATTCGGCGGCCGACTGGGTCGCCGACTGATCGGCATTTCGGCCTTCGATCATCCTGGCGGGCCGGCGGTCACTCCAGGCGCAGCCCTTGCGCACCTCTGCGCCGATCTTGAGCAACGCGTTATAGGGATAGTGGCGGTCCGACATTCCTTCCGTGCAAGGTCCGGGCCCGATCGCCAGCGTAAAGTCGCGCCCGGCCAGCGTGCCGCTGAACGATACGCCGCCCCGCCCCGCGAAGCGCCGCACGGTCGCCTGATCGCCGGCCGGCCGCTCCGGCGTGCGATAGGTGATCAGGCCATCGCGCACTTCCGCGTTCCAGAACGGCTCGGTTCCCGAAACGCGAATCCGTTCCGCAACCGAGATCTCACCCCAGGGCTGATGGTCGTCGCGATCGCCCGGCATGTCATTGCCGGTATCGTTCCGGCCATGACATGCTGCAAGTGCGAGAATCGGCAATGCGATCGCGGCAGATCGCATCCGAGGGCGGCGGGACGTGCAAGTCACGGAATGCATTGGCATCTTGGTAGGGTAACCGGGGTCAACACCCCCCGCAAGATGGCTGAATTGCGGCCTCTGCACCTCGTTCGGGTGGCCACATGGCTCATTTGCAAGGCGTAAATTTATCCGAAATAGGGAGAATCTGGCAGCTTTAGCGCTAACTACTTACCTTGCTGAGCTTTTTGGATATGATTGCACTTTCTGCAACACCGGTGGCATCTATTGCCATTGCGAACGCAGCGCCCTGACCTCATGTTGCAATGCAACAAGATAAGAGATGCCCCGAGGCAATCTCCTGCTTCTTGAAAAAGGATATTGCCATGTTCAAGACTGTCTTTGCCGGTGCCGCCGCTCTTGCTGCCGTTTTCGCCACCTCCGCCCAGGCTGAGGATGCCCGCAGCTTCCAGCATGACGGCGTCCACTACAACTACACCACTGCCCAGAAGGGCAAGGTTACCGTGATCCAGGGCACCGCTTCGGGCCAGGTTCCGTTCCGCCTCTACGTCAGCGGCAACCGCGTGACCGGTACCTACAACTCGCGCAACGTCGACTTCCGTCTGGCCGATGCGCGCAACGCGCTGGCCGTCGAACAGGCTGTCGACGCCAAGTAATCCGATTTCGGCCGGACTTCGGTTCGGTCGGATCGCACACGAAAAAGGGCGCCGTTCCCAGTGGGAACGGCGCCCTTTTTCGTGTGCGTACGGAGTTGGTTTGAAAATTCGCGGTACGCGAATTTTGGGCCGGTGTCGCGTTAAAATGCCCGCCTGAACATTTTCAAACGACCTCTCAGTGCCGTTTGTCCTGCATCGCCTCATGGCTGATCAGGCGGACTTCCAGATCGTCGCCCGGCACGATGCCGTGCTTTTCGATGATGCGATCGCGCAGCGCGGCAATGTCATCCTCGTCCGCCCCTTCGGGCAGCGGATAGCGGGCGATAACCATGTCGCCGATCGCATCGACCACGCTGAAATGGCTGGACATGCACGATGCCGCCAGCGCGTCGAGGTCCAGCCCCTCCGCCAGCCGCCAGGTCTTGCCCTCGCGCGATCGGATCTCCTTGCGGCAATGCCGGCAAGTGCAGAGGATCGTGCCGTCTTCCTCACGGCGCCGCCGACCGGCCGGTTGATGGTCGCCCCGATACCAGCAGGGCGTCATCGCAAAGGAATCGCGGCGCGTATACATCTGCTAAAATAACCTCGTGGATCAGGCTTAACCGTCTCACAATCCTGATTGCTGAATGGTTGCCGGCCGCCCTCATGGAAATGCGTAGGACCGGGTGGGCGGCCTTCCGTTCACCGCCCCGACAGGGCGGCCCACCTAGGCGGCGCGCGGGAAGCGGCGGATTCGATTCGGGATGTGAGTGACGATGGGTGCTGGTAAGTGGATGGTGTTCATGCTGGTGGCGGGCGTGGGGATCGGCGTGGGTGCGGCCAACCTGGCCAACGGCGGAATGCGCCAGTGGGCGGAACGCTTCGATCAGCACCAGGGTGCCGCCGATCAGGGCCTTGTCGCGCTTGAGGGGGCCGACATGCCGCTGCGCGGTGCCGCGCGCCATCACGAATACAATGACGAGGAAGGCTACCCGCTCGAAGGCGGTGACGGCGGCGAGTTCGCCTATGCGCCCGAACCGGCCTTCCGCCCTGCCCCTCCCGGACAAGTCGTGATCCTGCGCGCACCGGACTGGGGCTATGACGAGGGCCACAGCGATGCGGATGATGGCAACTATGCGCAGGCCGCGCCGCGTGTCCGCGCCTATGCCCCGACACCGCAATATGCGCCCGCCGCGCCGCCGCGCACCGCTTCGCCGCCCCCGCAGGACGCTGCTGCCGCCGCTGCCGAGCGTGCCCGCGCCGCCGCAGCCGACGTCGCGGCGGCGGAACGCGGGACGATCTGAACGGTAGACCCGGCCCTCAGGCCAGCGTCAGGAACACTTCCGCCTCGATCACCCAGTCGCCGCCAAGGTCGCGCCACTTGGCGACATAGCTGCCGGATGCCAGCACGGCGCCTTGGCTGTCGAGGCCTTGCCACGCGCCATATTCCATGGCGATCGGCTCTACCGGAGAGGTTTCGATACGCTCCGGTTTGCGCAAGTAGACCATGCGCGCGGGCGCGGCGAATTCGCGCTTCCACACTTTCACTTGCGCCATGCGGCCGGCGATCACCGCGCTGTCGGTGCCGGTCACCATCACGCAATCACGCGCCAGAACCGGGCCGATCGCGGCGGCATCCCCTTCGGCAATCGCACGGTTGAATTCGGCGCGGCGGGCACGGACCGCCAGTTCGGCGCCGGCGTCCGCCCCGCTCACGGATGCACCGGATTGGCCGCCAGCGGGCCGACCACGGTGTTCCACGGGCGCACCGTCCAGCGCTCGACCAGCCCTTGCGTCACATAGGGATCGGCCTTGGCGAAGGCTTCCGCGACCTCGCGCCCCTCCCCCGCGAACAGTAGGCAGGCGGTGTCCACCGGATCCTCCAGCGCGCCTGCCAGTATAAGTTCGCCGCGCTCAGCGGCTTCCCAGGCCAACGCCAGATGGGCGCCCCGAAATTCCGGCCGCCGGTCGAGATAGTCGGCACCGAGGTGATAAGTGAGCAGGAAATGAGCCATTCACCGCTTGTGCCATCAGCCCCGCCGGGTTTCCAGTGCGGCGAATTTCCAGGGTCTCGCGGGGTCCCCAGGAAATCCTGACAGGGCCCGTTAAGCGCGGGTTACAAAACCCGCGTCCATGGGGTAGAGAGCGCTCGGACCGTCCGGTCCGCATAAGGGATCTGCACCTAGAAAATGGCCAAGAATACCGGCCGGAGCCGCTCGTCCGGCGGGCCTTCCTCCTCCAATCCGAAAGAATCATCGTTCCTCGGTCGCTTTGCGCGGCGCGTGCTCATTTGGGGCGGCGCGCTGACATTGCTGGCCGCCATCGGCCTGGGCACTGCCGTGGCCGTGACGATGAGCGAACTGCCCGCCTATGACGCGCTGAAGAGCAGCCAGAACGGCCAGATGATCGTCGTGCGCGCGCGCGACGGCAGTGAGCTTGTCTCGCTCGGGCCCAGCTATGGCCGGTGGCTTTCGTACAACGAGATTCCGCCCGTCATGCGCGATGCCATGGTTTCGGTGGAAGACCGCCGCTTCCGCGAGCACATCGGCGTGGACGCGCTGGGCCTGTTCCGCGCCGTCTACGTCTCGCTGACCACCGGCGGCCGCGCCAAGGCGACCTCCACGATCACCCAGCAGCTGGCGCGCAACGTGTTCCTGAACAACAGCCGCTCGATGGGCCGCAAGGCGCGCGAAGCCGTGCTGGCACTGGCGCTGGAACGCAAGTTCACCAAGGACCAGATCCTCGAACTCTACCTGAACAAGGTCTATTTCGGCGGCGGCGCCTATGGCATCGACGCGGCCAGCCGCAAGTTCTTCGGCCACCCGGCTACCGAGCTTTCGACGGCCGAGGCCGCGATCATCGCCGGCCTGGTGAAGGCGCCTTCGAACTATTCGCCCACCGCCGACCTCGACGCTGCCAAGGGCCGCGGCGAAGTGGTGCTGGGCCTGATGGTCAAGAACGGCGCGATCACGCAGGAAGAGGCCGACCGGGCCGACATCGCCGATGTCGCCGTGACGCATGAGAAGGGCCAGAACTCGGTCCGCTACTTCACCGACTGGGCGCTGCCCCAGCTGGACATGCTGCTGCCCGACACCAACGAGCCGATCGAGGTCTGGACCACGCTCGACCCGAAGATGCAGCAGGCTGCGACCAATTCGATCGCCGCCAATGCCCCCAAGGGCGCGCAGGGCGCGCTGGTCAGCCTGGACCGCGACGGCGCCGTGCTGGCCATGGTCGGCGGCACGGACTACGTGAATTCGAACTATAACCGCGCCACCAACGCCGTGCGCCAGCCCGGTTCGGCGTGGAAGCTGTTCGTCTATCTCTCCGCGCTGGAAGCCGGCTACACGCCTGACGACCGCGTGATGGACGAACCCGTCACCATCGACGGGTGGAGCCCGCAGAACGACGGCCGCAACTTCGCCGGCCAGATCGACGTGCGCACCGCCTTTGCCTATTCGAAGAACACCGTGGCCGCGCAGCTCGGCAACGAAGTGGGCTTCGGCACGGTCGCCTCGATGGCGCGCCGCTTCGGCATCTCCACCCCGATCAACACCAAGCCGGCGATGGTGCTGGGCACGTCCGAAGTGCGCGTGATCGATATGACGCGTGCTTTCGCCGCGATCTCCGCAGGCGGCACCTCGGTCGAGCCCTATGGCATCGTCAAGGTCACCACCTCGTCCGGCAAGACGCTCTATGAGCACAAGTCCACGCGCGGTCAGGTGTTGGTGCCGCCCAATGTCGCCGCCGGCATTACCGACCTGTTGCAGACGACCGTCGCCACCGGCACCGGCCGCGCCGCGCAGATCGGCCGCCCGGTCGCGGGCAAGACCGGCACCACCAGCTCCAACAAGGATGGCTGGTTCCTGGGCTTCTCCAGCGGCATCACCACCGGCGTGTGGATGGGCCGCGACGATGCCAAGCCGGTCCCCGGCCTCTCCGGCGGCCACGCCCCGGCGCGCGCCTTTGCGGACTACATGAAGGTCGCCGTCTCCACCCGCCCGGTCGAACAGTTCCAGACCGAAGTGAAGCTGCCCGAATGGCAGCTTGAGCCGGACGACGAGGCGATGCAAGGCAGCCCGGACGACTACTACTACGTCGATGAGAACGGCAACGTGGTCCATCCCGGCGCGGGCGATCAGGGCGATGGCCAGCCGCGCTATGACGATGGCAGCGTCGGCCCCGGACCGGGCCCCGGCGCACCGCAAATGCCGGATTACGGCCCCGGTTCGGGTCCTGCCTCCGGCCCCGGTTCAGCTGGTGGTCCCGTCCCGCGCGCGCCCGCCAACGGCGCGCCGCCGGCGGCCAACGACGACTTCCTCAACCGCGCGACCGGCCGCACGTCGAACGAGGACGGCCAGCGGGGCGCGCAAGGCACGCCCCCCCGCCCAAGCGCGGCAAGGACGCCCACCCCGGTGCGAACGCCGAACCCCGGGCAATAATCGATACGCGAAAGGGGCCGGATTTCCGGCCCCTTTTTGTTTGCCGGCTGCTCGTCGGTAGGAGAATTGATGGCTCCCCCATCACTCTCTCTCACACCAAATCCCGTCATCCCCGCGAAGGCGGGGATCCCGCTTTTTCTTGAGGCGGTGCGCAAAGGCAGCGGGGCCCCCGCCTTCGCGGGGGCGACGGGATGAGAGGCACACTATAGTCCCGATGAAGAGCAAGCCTCTCTCGGTCCCCGCCGATGGCTCTTCCAGCCCGCCGCCATACGGGTGCAGTCTGGCCGTGTTAGAAGGCCTAGAAATACATTCGGGAACTGGAAAACATTCGGGGAATTGCCAATGCGGCAAGCGCAGGAACAAACGCCGGCTCTGGGTCCGGGGCTGATCTGGGGCTTCGAATTCACCGCCGAGGGAAGCCGGCCGGTGGAGGATTGCGACAGCCCGCATGGAGATCGGCTGCGCTGGCTGCACCTGAACCTGGCCGATCACGGCACCCGCAAATGGGTGGAAGCCACCCCTGAACTGCCCGCCGCCGCGCGCGAAGTGCTGCTGTCGCAGGACCGGCACCAACGCGCGCTGGTAGACCCCACCACCGTCGCCTGGGTGCTCCACGATCTGGAGCGGGACTTCGACAAGGACGATACCGGCCGCATCGGCGCGCTGCACATGGCGCTGACACCCAACCTGATCGTTTCCGCTCGCCACCATCCGATCGGTTCGGCCGATATCGTCTATCGCCGGCTGAGCGCGGGCGGGATGGCGATCACCCCGCCGCGCGCGGTGGACCTGATGGCCAGCGCCCTGCTGGAAAATTTCGGCCGCGTCATCGCCCGCCTGTCGAGCGAAGTGCAGGGCGCCGAGGATGCGCTGGTGGAGGACCGCCAGGCGCCCGACAGCCACCGGCTGATGGACGTCCGCCGCCGTCTGGCCCAGCTTCACCGGATGCTGGACGGGATGAAGAGCGTGTTCCGCCGCCTCGAACTCGACAGCGACCTGCCGGCCGACCTGTTGCCGACGATCGAGAAACTCTCCCAGCGGGTACAGGGCGTCGATGGCGATATCGTCAGCGTGCTCAACCAGCTGCGATCGGTGCGGGACGAGATCAACGATCAGTCGAACCAGCGGATCAACCAGAACCTCTACCTGCTTTCGGTCATGACCGCGCTGATGCTGCCGACCACGCTGGTCACCGGCATCTTCGGCATGAACACCGGCGATCTGCCGCTGACCGGCCACGGCGGCACCATCGTCGCCACCGCAATCGCGGCCGGATGCGCGCTGGCGACGTTCGTGTTCCTGCGCGGGCGCGGGTTCTTCAGATAAGAGACATGCTACCGGCCACCTATCACTGTCCGTCGCCCCCGCGAAGGCGGGGGCCCCGCTGTTCTTCTTCGCAACGCTGAAAGAAGCGGGATCCCCGCCTCCGCGGGGATGACGATGTTAAGGGCATGGTTTCAAAACTAGAGTCCCGCGTACAACGCCAGCATCCGCTGCCACGCCTTGTCCGCCGAATCCGGATCCCACGAAGGCGAATCGGGCACGCACCAGCCGTGATCGGCGGGATAGACTTCCACCTCGGCCGGACGGCCGGCCGCTTCGGCGGCCTTTTTCAGCTCCGTCTTCTGCTCGGGCTGCTTGGCATCGTCGTTGCGGGCGATGGCGAAGAGGAACGAAGCCTGCGTCTTGGCGATCAGGCGGTGCGGGCTGTCAGGATCGGCCGTGACAAGGCCGGCACCGTGCAGTGCCGCCGCCGCACGCACATGGTCCGGCTCGGCCGCTGCCGCACGCACGGTGAAGGGGCCACCCATGCAATAGCCGTGGCTGCCGATGCCTCGCTTGCCATCCACTGCCGGATCACCGCGCAGGAAGGAGACATAGGCGCGGGCATCGCGGGTGATCGCATCGGGGGTCAGCGCGCCGCGCAGCGGGCCGACCTTGGCCTGCCCTTCCGGCGTGCGGTAGTCCGAGAAGCTCTCGAACGTCGGCGCCGGGCCGCCGCGATAATAGGGGTTCACGCATAGCACCGCGTAACCTTCGGCGGCGAGCGAGCGGGCCATGATCTTCATCGCCTCTCGCAAACCGGCGATGTCGGGCCACATGATAATGCCGGGATGCGCGCCCTTGGCGGGATGGACGAAGAAGGCATCGGCCACGCCGTCGGCGGTGGTGATGGAGATCATCTTCTCCTTCACGTCGCTGCCGCCGCTCTTGGGCGCGAAGCTGCCCGCGCAACCAGCCAGCGCCACGCTGGCACCCAGCGCGGCAAAAGTCCGGCGGTCAAGCCCGCGACGGGCGAGGTTCGCGTCTTCGGTCAGAGCCGTGAAGTCGTCACACATCGAACGGATGCTCCATTGTTGCCGGCCCGCTGTTGTTTTGGAGGCGAAATTCAGGCTAGCGAGGAGGCGGGCTCATGAACAGTCCCCTCCGTATAGGAAAGGCACATGATCGTATGGCCGACCCGGAACAGATCGCCTGCTGGCAGCGCATCGACGCACGCCTGACGACTTCGGGCAAGCTGGTGGACGGCGATCCGCAACGGCTTGCCGCGCTGGGCGTGCGGCGCGTGATCAACCTTGCGCTCGCCAGCCATCCAGAGGCTCTGCCTGACGAAGCCGGCCAGTTTGCGGGCGTGGGGATCGACTATGTGCACATCCCGGTGCCCTTCGACGCGCCGGACGACAGCCATTTCGCCGCCTTCGAAACGGCCATGGCGGAAGCGGGCGAAGCGCCCGTGCACGTGCACTGCATCCTGAACTGGCGCGCTTCCGCCTTCGTCTACCGCTGGAACCGCGCGCACGGCATGGCGGAGGCCGATGCCCGCGCGCTGATGCGCCAGCAGTGGGAACCGGAAACCAGCGACAACAAGGACGCCCCTGCCTGGGCGCGCTTTATCGCCAGCAGAATCAAACCTCGCCGTTGAAGTTCAGTTCGAGGTTCACGGCGTTGGGATCGACCAGGAAAATCTGCGCGAGGCCAAGCTGCGGGTGCTCCATCGCGCGGTGCGGCAGCCCCAGTTCTTCGATCCGCGCAAGGGTTTCGGCATAGCCGGAACAGCGAAACGCGAAATGGTGCAGCGCGTTGGTCGGTTCGCCCGGATGATAGGCGTCATAGCGGCCCGGCGCGGTCGTGCGGTCCACCAGATGGACGATCGCATTGCCCTCACCGTCGCGCATCCAATAGCCGGCGATATGCGTGGCCACGGTGGAATTGGGGCTGCGGGTGAGGCCCAGCACGCTTTCATAGAAGCGCGCCGTGGCCTCCAGATCGTCGGTCAGGACATTGACGTGATCGATACCGCTGACCTTCATGGCACCCTCTCTCTTATCCTCTGAACACCACCGTGCGCGCGCCGTTCAGCAGCACGCGGTCCTCCAGATGCAACCGCACCGCCTCTGCCAGCACGCGCCGCTCGATATCGCGGCCCTTGCGCACCATATCCTCGGGCGTGTCGGCGTGAGTCACGGCTTCCACATCCTGATGGATGATCGGCCCTTCGTCGAGGTCCGCCGTCACATAGTGCGCCGTCGCGCCGATCATCTTCACCCCGCGCGCGTGCGCCTGATGATAGGGCTTGGCACCCTTGAAGCCCGGCAGGAACGAGTGGTGGATGTTGATGCAGCGGCCCGAAAGGAACGCGGCCATCTCGTCCGAGAGGATTTGCATGTAGCGGGCCAGCACCACCAGTTCGGCGCGCGTCTCATCCACCAGCGCGCGGATCTGCGCTTCCTGCGCAGCCTTGGTGTCCCTGGTCACCGGCAAGTGATGGAACGGCAGATCGCCGATCATCGCCGAATCGATCGCCTCGCGCGGATGGTTGGAGACGATGCCGACGACGTCCATCGGCAGTTCGCCGATGCGCAGGCGATAAAGCAGATCGGCCAGGCAGTGATCGAACTTGCTGACCAGCAGCAGCACGCGGCGCGGCCGGTCGCGACGGGTCATCGACCAGGCCATGCCGTATTCGTGCGCGATCGGGCCGAAGCCCTCGCGAATTTCCTCGCGATCTGCACTGCGCGGATCGAAAGCGACGCGCATGAAGAACTTGTCTTCATCCAGATCGTTGAACTGCTGCGCCTCGATGATGTTGCCCCCGGCTTGCGCGAGGTAGCCGGTCACCCGGGCGACGATGCCCGGGCGATCGGCGCAGGACAGCGCGAGGATCAGCGGTTCTGCCATAGGATCAGGCCTCAGGCAGCAGCAGCGCGGTTGGAAAGCGCGGCTTCGGATTCGGCCATGAGCGCGGCGATGATCTCCGTCACCGGCTCTTCCTTGCTGACCATGCCGACCGACTGGCCGGCCATGATCGAACCGTTCTCAACGTCGCCCTCGATCACCGCACGGCGCAGGGCACCGGCCCAGAAGTGCTCGATCTTGAGCTGCGCTTCACCCATGTCGACCTCACCGGCGTCCAGCAGGCGCGCCACTTCGATCTGCTTGGCGGTGAATTCCTCGGTACCCTTGTTCTTCAGCGCGCGCACCGGGATCACCGGCAGGCGCGGATCGACCTGCACCGAAGCCACGGCATCGCGGGCATTGGCGCGGAAGAAGGCCTTCTTGAAGTCCGGGTGCGCGATCGATTCGGTCGCGCAGGCGAAACGAGTGCCAAGCTGCACGCCCGCCGCGCCCATTTCCAGGTAGCCGGCCATCGCCTCACCACGGCCGATGCCGCCGGCGACGAACACAAGTTGCTCCTCAGCCAGCGCCGGCAGGATTTCCTGCGCCAGCACCGAGGTAGAGACCGGGCCGATGTGGCCGCCGGCTTCCATGCCCTCGATCACCAGAGCGTCCGCGCCGGAGCGCAGCAGCTTCTTGCCCAGCGCCAGCGTCGGCGCGAAGCAGATCACCTTGGCGCCCGATTCCTTGATGGCTTCCACGCTGCCCTTGGGCGGAATGCCGCCCGCCAGCACGACATGGCTGACATTGTGCTTCGCGCAGACTTCGATCAGATCGAACAGCTGCGGGTGCATGGTGATCAGGTTCACGCCGAAAGGCTTGCTGGTCAGCGCCTTGGTCGCGGCGATTTCGGTGTCGAGCAGCGCGGGCGTCATCGCCCCGCAGGCGATCACGCCGAAGCCGCCGGCATTGCTGATGGCCGAAACGAGGTTACGCTCGGACACCCAGGACATGGCGCCACACAGGATCGCATATTCGCTGCCGAGGAATTCACGTCCCCGCGCCATCAGCGCGGAGGTCTTAGTGGTGGCGGCCATTGATGCTCCCATAGCCCGCAGTCATAAATCAGCCTGCGCCATAGGATGCCCGCACGCGCGGCACAAGCGGCGGCTTGGGGGGATAGTTCGGCGGTTCGGCAACATCCGGAAACTTGATCTCCGCCGCGGAGGGTGAGACCCATGGAGACGATGGACGCCAGAACTCTCTACGAAGCCAAGCTGACCACTGCCGACAGTGCGGTGCAGGCGATCGCCAGCAACAGCGACCTTGCCATGGGTATGGCCGTGGCAGAGCCTCCCGCGATCCTGGCCGCGCTCGCACGGCGGGCCGAAGCAGGCACGCTGACCGACTTGCGCGTCTGGTACCTGCTCTCGCAGGCCCATGCCGGATCGACCATCTTCCGGCGCGAGTTGCTGGGCCGCATTCGCCCGCAATGCCTGTTCGTGAGCGGGATGGAGCGCGCGCTCATCAAGGCCGACCCTGCTGCCGAGGCTCTGATCGACTTCGTGCCCACCGCGTTCAGCGGCTCACCCCGGGTCATGCGGGACGAAGTGGGCATGGATGCCTGCGTGCTCACCGTCTCACCGATGGATGCGGACGGCTATTTCAGTTTCGGCGCCGCCAACGACTACACCTCGATCGTCGCGCACAGCGCGAAGACGGTGATCGTGGAGGTCAACCCGGCGATGCCGCGCGTCGCCTGCCCGGCTCCGCTCCATGTCTCGCAAGTTTCCGCAATCGTCGAAAACCACGTGCCGCTGCTCAGCTTCGGAGAGGCCGACGCCGCGCCGGAGGACGAGGCCATCGCCGCGCTGATCGCGGAAATGATCGACGACGGCGCCTGCCTGCAAATGGGCATCGGCAACCTGCCCGGCGCGGTCTGCCGCCGCATCGCGAACCGGCGGGACATGGGCATCCACACCGAACTGCTCACCCCCGCGCTCGCCCGTCTGGCGCAGCAAGGGGCGGTGACCAATCGCCTGAAGACGACGCAGCCGGGCCTCAGCGTCTATTCCTTCGCCATGGGGAACGAGCCGTTCTACCGCTGGATGGACGCCAATCCGCATGTCTATTCGATGCCGGTGGACGTGGTGAACGATCCCGCCGTGATCGCGCAGAACGACAAGGTCGTCTCCGTCAACGCCACGATTCAGGTGGACCTGCAAGGCGCGTGCAATTCCGAATTCATGGGCGGACACCAGCACTCAGCAGCGGGTGGCCAACTCGATTTCGTGCGCGGCGCCTATGGATCGAAGGGCGGGCTTTCGGTGATCGCTTGCCGCTCTACGGCGAAGGGCGGCACTGTAAGCCGCATCGTGCCGAAGCTGGACGGACCGGTGACGACGCCGCGCAACGATGTGCAGTGGATCGTGACCGAACACGGCGCCGCCAATTTGCGCGGCAAAACCTTGCGCCAACGGGCGGAACTGCTGATCGGGCTGGCCGATCCGAAGTTCCGGGATGAACTGGCCAAGGCGCTCTGACCGGACCGCCCTTTCCACCGTCCGAAACGACGACGACGCCCCCAAAACTTACCTTACCAAACTGCCTTTACCTCAAACCACTTCGTCGCCCCCGCGTAGGCGGGGGCCCCGCTTCCTTTTCGCCACGCTAGCGAAGAACAAGCGGGATCCCCGCCCACGCGGGGATGACGAAAGTGGTTGGGGTGGGATGCGTGAAGCTCACGACCCTCGCCTTACGCAGGGGGCGACTGGGGCGCGTAAGGATCAGATGGCCGTCGCGCCCAGCCGCTCCACCCAATCCGCGTGGCGCTTCTTGAGTTCGCGCTCCCAGCCGAGGCCGATCTTCTCGGCATCCAGCACTTCCAGCACATCGAAGGCGAAAGCATCCACCCCGTGCGCGTTCCACGCATCCTGCAACGAACGCTGCGGCGTGGAGCCCAGCCGCAGAGTGAAGAACAGCCGGTTGCGGATCGCCGGAAGGTTCGGCGCCCGGCCCACCCACGCCTCTCCGCTGGCGGTGCAGCGCAGGGCGTAGACGCCCGGTTCGGGTTTGCGTTCGCGATATTCGGCAAGGGCCGCCTTGCGATCGGCACGATCCATGATTCGATTCCCTGAAGTTATTTTTTGCCCGGGTAAATTGACTCGCCTACAATTTCAATTTACCCGGGCAAAAATAGTTCCAGGATCCCTTCCATGACGCAGACCTGCACCGCCTTCCTTGGCACCATCCGCGTTGGGCGCGGAACGCCCGCCGAACTGATCGCCACTCTCTCGGGAGAGGAACAGGGCGTGCTGGTGTTCGACGACGCGACCGGAAGGCCCGTCGACCTCGACTGGCGGGGCGTCACGCCGATCTTGGAAGAAAGCGAAGCCCCGCGCCGTCGCGGCCGCCCGAAACTGGGCGTCACTGCCCGCGAAGTGACCTTGCTGCCCCGCCAGTGGGACTGGCTGGCCCAGCAACCCGGCGGCGCCTCGCAAGCCCTGCGCCGCCTCGTCGACGAAGCGCGCAAGGCCGATGGCGGCCGCACCGCCAAGCGCACGGCCCACGAACGCGCCTACCGCGTTATGTCCGCGCTCGGCGGCGATCTGCCCGGTTTCGAGGAAACGAGCCGCCTGCTCTTTGCAGACAAGCTGGAGGCGTTCGCCGCCGCCATGGCCGCATGGCCGGCGGACTTGCGCGATCACGTCCTCGAACTCGCGCAGCCGTCTCTGGAAGACTGATACGAAAAAGGCGGCGCTCCCGCGCCGCCTTTCCCTAATTCACGCTATGCCGCCAGGTCAGGCAGCAGCATCAAGCCCGTAAGCCGTGTGCAGCACGCGGACCGCCAGTTCGGTCTCGTCGGTATCGATCAGGACCGAAACCTTGATCTCGCTGGTGGAGATGGCGATGATGTTGATGCCGCGATCGGCCAGCGTCTTGAACATGGTGGAGGCAACACCGGCGTGGCTGCGCATGCCGACGCCGACGACGCTGACCTTGGCCACGTTGCTGTCGGCGATCATGCGGTAGTAGCCGATCGATTCCTTGCGCTCTTCCAGCAGCGCCTGCGCGCGGACGAGGTCGGCCTGCGGCACCGTGAAGGTGACGTCGGTCTCGCCCTTATCCTTGGCGACGTTCTGGATGATCATGTCCACGTTGATGTTCTGCTCGGCCAGCGGCGCGAAGATCGCGGCCACGGCGCCCGGACGGTCCGGCACACGGGTAAGGGTAACCTTGGCTTCGTTCTTGTCAGCGGCGATGCCGGTGATCAGCTGGCGTTCCATATCGCTTCCTTCAAGTTCTTCGTCGCTGACGATCATCGTTCCGGGGAGAGTGTCTGCCGCAGGGGCGTTCTCATCGATGAACGAGGACAGCACCTGCACGCGCACGTTCTCCTTCATCGCGAGGGAGACCGAGCGGGTCTGCAGCACCTTAGAGCCGACCGAGGCCAGTTCGAGCATTTCTTCATAAGTCACCAGCGGCAGCTTGCGCGCCTTGGCGACGATGCGCGGGTCGGTGGTGTAGACGCCGTCGACATCGGTGTAGATGTCGCAGCGGTCGGCCTTGACCGCCGCCGCCACGGCCACCGCCGAAGTGTCCGAACCACCGCGCCCCAGCGTGGTGATGCGGTTATCGGGCGAAACACCCTGGAAACCCGGGATCACGGCGATTTCGCCGGACGCCATCGACGCCAGCAGCGCGTCCGAATCGAAGTCTTCGATACGAGCCTTGGCATGGGCGTCGTCGGTCTTGATCGGCAGCTGCCAGCCCAGCCACGAACGCGCCTTGCAGCCCATCGCCTGCAGCGTCAGCGCCAGCAGGCCGGACGTGACCTGCTCACCGGACGCGACGACAACGTCGTATTCGGCGGGATCGTAAAGGGCATTGGCCTCACGGCAGAAGTTGACGAGACGGTCCGTTTCGCCCGCCATCGCCGAAACGACGACCGCGACTTCGTGGCCGGCTTCCTGCTGACGTTTGACGATACCCGCCACGCGCCGGATTCGCTCGGTCCCGGCCATGGAAGTGCCGCCGAATTTCATCACGATACGTGCCAAGGTGCCGTTGCTCCCCGTGAGATTGTGCGCATGAACGATGCGCGTGTGGATAAGAGTTCGGCGGGCTGTTAGGGGGGAGTCATGGATAATGCAACTGCTTCGAACACGCCTTCCGGCGCAACAATCGATCCGAAGGAAGCCGCCCACTTCGGCGCGCTGGCGGCCGAGTGGTGGGATCCGAAGGGCACTTCGGCGATGCTCCACCAGCTCAACCCGGTGCGCCTGGGCTTCATCCGCGCCGAGATCGATCGGCATTTCGGCAGCGATTCCCGTGCCTTGAAGCCGCTGGCTGGCAGGCGCGCACTCGACGCCGGCTGCGGCGCCGGGCTGCTCTGCGAACCGCTCGCCCGACTTGGCGCGGCGGTGACGGGCGTGGATGCGGCGGCGGAGAACGTCGCGGCGGCCCGTGCGCACTCGGAAGCGATGGGCCTGCCGATCGACTACAAGCACGGTGAACTGGGCGCGCTGGGCCTCTCCGGCTACGACCTCGTCTGCTCGCTGGAAGTGATCGAGCACGTGACCGACAAGGCGCTGTTCATCGGCCAGCTTGCCGCCGCACTGGCAGACGACGGGCTGATGATCCTCTCCTGCCCCAACCGCACCCCCGCCTCGCGCCTGCTGCTGGTCAAGGCGGCCGAGCGGCTTGGCAAAGTACCGCGCGGCACGCATGACTGGCACCAGTTCGCGACGCCCGAGGAACTGCGCGAACTGGCCGAAGGCGCGGGCCTGACGCTGGGCGAGCCCAAAGGCATCGCCTGGTCGCCGACGAGCGGGCTGCACTTGTCGGACGATCTCTCGCTGAACTTCATCGTGACGGCGCGGAAGGGCTGAGCCTCAAAGCTCCTCCCCCACCGGGGGAGGGGGACCACCCCCGCTCATCCTGAGCTTGTCGAAGGAAGGGTGGTGGAGGGGGCAGGCGCAGCGCTGCCGAAAGCCCCCTCCGTCAGCGCTGCGCGCTGCCACCTCCCCCGGTGGGGGAGGATCTCAATCGTTCAATCGCCTCACGGACCTGCGCCTCGCGCTCATCCCACGATCCGCCGATCCGCGTGAACGGCACCCCGGCCCGCACCAGCATCTCCTCCGCCAGCGCCGCAAACCGAGCGCGGGCTTCATCGGTCCCGAAGAACCGCGTCCCATCATCGCGCCACGGCACGTCGGGCGAGAACAGCAGGTAGTGATCGGCCTTGGGATAGCCCATCAGCACTTCAGGCATCTCGCCGAACAGCATCTCCGCCCAGGCCGCCGTCATCAGTTGATCGGTATCGAGCAGCAGCACCTCCGGGGCCGCCGCCATGGCCCTGCGGTTTGCCTCCGCCTGCCCTTCGGCAATCGCCAGCAGGTCCGCCATCGTCAGGTCGGTGCCGCGCTCCTCGCAGTAGGTGCGGCCATATTCGGGCACCCACGGCAGCCCAAGCCGCGCAGCCAGCACCGACTTGCCCGTGCTTTCCGCGCCGTGGAGGCAGACCGTGATCACGCGGCCTTGAGTTCCCGCTTTTGCACCCGCTCCGCCGCGGCCCATTCGATCAGGCCCAGCACAGACATCACCAGAAACACCACATAAAGCGCCGCCGTCGGCCACAGGTCCTTGTAGGCATAGACCCCGATGGAGGCGACATCGATGGCGATCCACAGCACCCAGTTCTCGATCCGACGGAACGCCAGCAGGATTTGCGCGGCGATCGAGGCGCCGGCGATGGCGGCATCGGCATAGGGCAGCGAGGCATCGGTGAACTTGTGCATCACCCAGCCGAGGTTCAGCGTCAGCGCCGCCGTCGCCACCAGCCAGAGCATGCGGCTGAACACGTCCAGCCGCCGCACCGGCACCCGGCTCTCACCCCCGCCGGCACGCACCCAGAGCACCCAGCCCCAGGCCTGCGCCGCGAAGAAGAAGATCTGCAGGCCCGCCTCGCCATAAAGCTTGGCTTGCCAGAACACTACGAAGTACAGCGCCACCATGGCCATGCCGAACGGGTAGTTCCACACGCTGCGCCGCACCAGCAGTGCGATATTGGCGAGCCCCAGTGCCGCCGCGATCCATTCTACCGGATCCATTGTCGCCCCTGTAAATTGCGCGGATCAGCCCAGAGCGCCTTCCCACTCCGGCTCCTTGAAGCCTACCAGCAACCCGCCCGGATACTCGACGACGGGACGCTTGATGGTGCTCGGTTGCGCAACCATGATCGCCACGGCCTTGGCGGCATCGAGGTCCTGCTTGTCCGCATCCGGCAGCTTCTTGAACGTGGTGCCCGCGCGGTTCAGCAGCTTTTCCCAACCTGCCACGGCAATCCACTTTTCCAGCCGCGCGGCGTCGGCGCCTTCCTTCTTGTAGTCGTGGAAGGTGTAGTCACTTCCCCGCGCTTCCAGCCACTTGCGCGCCTTCTTCACGGTGTCGCAGTTGGGGATGCCGTAGAATTCAAGGCTCACGATTCGATTTCCCTTTCGAAGTGGCGCACCCGCGGTTCTTTGCAGGCGAAGAGGGTGTAGTTCTGATAGTAGTTCTCACGCCCCTTGCCCTGCACTTCGGCATGGGCGGCCACCCGGCGCCAGGCCAGCGCGGCAGCTTCGTCGGCCCATTCGGACAGCGCAATCACTTCGCCGTCCTCGCTGGTATAGCTCTTGAAGGCGAGGAAACCCGGCTGCGCGCGGGCGAGCCTCTCCATCGCCTGGGCATCGGCGGAATAGGCGGCCGCGTCGATGTCGGCGCGCTTGCGATTGCGGAAGACTACCAGGAACATGGCCGCGCTCATGGGCCTTTGCAGACCATTCCGCAAGCATCTGACTCGCACCCCATGCTGGACAATCCGAAGATTGCGCGCCAAGGCGCGGGGCATGAGCGTGAACACTTTCGGCCGTCTTCTGCGATTCACCACCTGGGGCGAGAGCCATGGCCCTGCCATCGGCGCCGTCGTCGACGGGTGCCCGCCGGGCCTGCCCATCGACGAGAGCGTGATCCAGCCCTTCCTCGACGCGCGCCGTCCCGGCCAGTCGAAGTTCACCACCCAGCGGCAGGAACCGGATCAGGTCCGCATCCTGTCCGGCGTGTTCGAAGGCAAAACGACCGGCACGCCAATCTCGCTGATGATCGAGAACGTCGATCAGCGCTCGAAGGACTATTCGGACGTCGCCAAGGCCTATCGCCCCGGCCATGCCGACTATGCCTATGACGCCAAGTACGGCTTCCGCGACTATCGCGGCGGCGGCCGCAGCTCGGCGCGAGAGACGGCCAGCCGTGTGGCGGCAGGCGGCGTGGCGCGGCTGGTGATCCCGGAAGTGACGATCCTGGCCTATGTCTCGGAGATCGGCGGCGACGCCATCGACATGGTCAACTTCGATCCTGCCGAGATCGGCAACAACCCGTTCTTCTGCCCCGACGCACAAGCAGCGAAGCGCTGGGAGAAGATCGTCGACGATGCGCGCCTTGCCGGCTCCTCGGTCGGCGCGGTGGTCGAATGCGTTGCCACCGGCGTGCCCGCCGGCTGGGGGGCGCCGCTCTATGGCAAGCTCGACGCCGATCTGGCCGCCGCGATGATGGGCATCAACGCGGTGAAGGGCGTGGAGATCGGTGACGGTTTCGCCGCCGCGCGCCTGACCGGCGAGCAGAACGCCGATCCGATGCATCCGGGCGCTTCCGGACCCGAATTCAGCGCCAATCACGCGGGCGGCATTGCCGGCGGCATTTCGACCGGCCAGCCGGTGGTGGTGCGCGTGGCCTTCAAGCCGACCAGCTCGATCCTCACCCCGCAGCCCACGATCACTCGCGAAGGTGAGGCAACCGAGCTGTTCACCAAGGGCCGCCATGACCCCTGCGTCGGCATTCGCGGCGTGCCGGTGGTGGAGGCGATGATGGCGCTGGTGCTGGCCGATCACAAACTGCTCCATCGCGGCCAGTGCGGCTGACGGCCGGCTGAGGTGATCACCCTTCGCCCCGAGCGGGACGGCGACGCCCCAGCCATCCGCGCCATCGTGACCGCCGCCTTCCTCGGCGCCGAGCATTCCAGCGGCACCGAAGGCGCTATCGTCGATGCCTTGCGCGCTTCCGACATGCTCACCGTCTCGCTGGTGGCCGAGGAAGGGGGCGTGATCGTCGGCCATGTCGCTTTCTCGCCCGTCGCCATCGATGGCACGGATCTGGGCTGGTTCGGCCTCGGCCCGGTGGCGGTCAGCCCGGATCACCAGCGACGCGGCATCGGCGCCCGGCTGATCGAGGCCGGCCTTGCGCAGTTGCGCGACGCCGGTGCCCAAGGCTGCGTGGTGCTGGGCGATCCGGCCTATTACGCCCGCTTCGGCTTCGAGTGCGATCCCGCCCTCGCCTATCCCGGCGTGCCGGCCGAATACTTCCAGCGCCTTGTCCTCGCCGGCTCGTCGCCCGTCGGCGAAGTCGCCTATCACCAGAGCTTCGCCGCAAGCTGACCATCCTCCCCTGCAAGGGGAGGGGGACCGCCGAAGGCGGTGGAGGGGTATCCACCTCTCGATAGCATGACACCCCTCCGTCATCGCTTCGCGATGCCACCTCCCCTTGCAGGGGAGGATCAGTAAAGCGCAATGGTCAGCTTCCTGCGTCAAAGGCCATCCTCGCGGTCCGAACGCCATTCTCGATATGTCGCCCGCAAGTGTTCCACGTCGCCCTCAGAACTCGGGAACAGGTCGAAACCACCATCATAGGGCGCGAAGATGCCTCCGGTCTCACGACTGATCCAGAGGACATAGGCCGGGCCATCATCAGCGATCGCGGCAATTTCAGTATCGAACGCCCCGCTTATCCAATCTTGCTCTCGGACATAGTACCGCCAGGCCGGCGCATCTTCTTCCTCTACGTAACTTCCGATGAACTCTCCGTGCCCTTCCGCTTCGTCAGCCCGGGCTTCCACGATCCAGCATGGCGTTCCAACGCCGAGAAGCGCCGTTCCGAGTGTATTCGCGCGGGACAGTATGATGGCGCGCTCTGTGGCATTTTCAGCATATCGCTTGGATTGGGGCAGAGCATGAAAGCGCACCCAAAGCGCTGCCGTGCCGCGCAATTTCCAGCCCATCGGCTCGGCTTCGGGATGCGCGCGAAGCCAATGTTTCAGGAACGCGCCGTGGCCTCCCTCGGATGGTGATTGCAGCATGCCACGACATATAGACGTGCGCAGCTTGCCACCCAAACCCCGAATCTTCACAAGGTATGATCTCGATTTTCTTGGGCTAACCGACAGGCTGAAAGGCAGCGGGGCCCCCGCCTTCGCGGGGGCGACGAGCGTGTTTGGGATACGGATCCCACTTCACCACCCCTTCCAACCGCTCAGGCTGAGCTTGTCGAAGCCCCCTGCGGGCATGGCGCGAGGCCTCCCATCCTTCGACAGGCTCAGGATGAGCGGGGCGGGAGAGGTGGAGTTGAAAGGGCCGGATGGGAGCGAACCACCCGCCATCCACCCTCAGTCCAGCTTCGCGTCCGGCAGTGGCGCCTTGCGTGCCTCCAGCTTGCCCTCACCGCGATAGACCAGCACACAGCTGGCGCTGCCGGCGCAGAACTGCTGCACCGGCGCCAGCGCGCGGGTGCCGTAGCGATAGGTCAGCTTGCCCTCGGTGATCTCGAACCCGGAAATGTCACGGATGCGGTGTTCGTGCGCGAACATCACCGCGCGGCCCTGCTGTACCGGCGCCCAGAACGACCACTGATCGTAAAGGCGATGGTGATAGCGGAACTTCATGTCGCCATCCGCCCGGTTGTCCAGCGAAGTGGGCCAGCTGTTGCAGGCGGCCAGCGACGCGCAGGCGGCGGCCAGCAGCGCAAGTCTGCCAAGTCGGATCGTTTTCATCGCCCCCCTCTGCCCCACTTGCCGCAGCGCCGCACGGATTTTCGCACGCGCGAGCATTTTATCGACAGAATCGTTCAGTCCGTCGTGACTTATCGAGCAATCCGATCAACCCAATCGGATCAAGCCCCTACACATCGTCACACGGGCGGCCTATCTCCGGCTCGTCAGTTTCAACACCCATCGAGGGAGAATACACCATGGGTATCATCGGCAGCACCATCAAGCCGTTCAAGAACACCGCTTTCCAGGCCGGCAAGGACTTCTTCGACGTCACCGACGCCGACATCGCCGGCAAGTGGGCCGTGTTCTTCTTCTACCCCGCCGACTTCACCTTCGTCTGCCCGACCGAGCTGGAAGACCTGGGTGAACAGTATGCCGCACTGCAGGGCATGGGCGTCGAAGTGTACGGCGTTTCGACCGACACGCACTTCAGCCACAAGGCCTGGCACGACACTTCGGACAAGATCGGCAAGATCCAGTACGCGTTCCTGGGCGACCAGAACCACGCGCTGACCGAAGCCTTCGACGTTCTGCGCGAAGATTCGGGCCTGGCCGACCGCGCCACCTTCGTGGTCGATCCCGAAGGCGTCATCCAGATCATGGAAATCACCTGCGAAGGCGTTGGCCGTAACGCTGTCGAACTGGTCCGCAAGATCAAGGCTGCCCAGTACGTCCGCGCCAACCCCGGCCAGGTTTGCCCGGCCAAGTGGGAAGAAGGTTCGGAAACCCTCGCTCCCTCGCTTGACCTCGTCGGCAAGCTCTAAAAACCACGCGACCAGGCCGTAAGGCCATCCGGGTCGCGTGCCGAAGGTGTGCGGCCCGGGGCTTCCCTCCCCCGGAGCCGCACCCTCGTGCGCTTCGCGGCTGACGGATCCCCGGGCCGCCTCTTTCTCTCCCCACGCATTTCATAAGGACCTGTGACTCATGCTCGACCCCGCTCTGAAGCAACAGCTCTCGCAATATCTCGCCATGCTGCGCGAGCCGATCGAGCTCGTCGCCTCGCTGGGTGACGATGCCAAGTCGACCGAAACGCGCGAGCTGCTGACCACCATCGCCTCGCTCTCGGACAAGGTTACCGCCACTTTCGACGGCGACGACACGCGCCGCCCCAGCTTCATCGTGCGCCGCGCTTCGGACGCCAGCGCCTGGGTGCGCTTCGCCGGTTTGCCGCTGGGCCACGAATTCACCTCGCTCGTCCTCGCCCTGCTGTGGACCGGCGGCCATCCGCCCAAGGTTTCTGACGAGACGCTGGAGCAGATCCGCAATCTGGAAGGCAGCTACGAGTTCGAGATGTATTTCTCGCTCTCCTGCCACAACTGCCCGGACGTGGTGCAGGCGCTGACGCTGATCGCGCTCAACAACCCGCATGTGAACGCCACCCTGATCGAAGGCGGCGCGTTCAAGGACGAGGTGGAAAGCCGCGGCGTCATGGCCGTGCCCGCCGTGTTCCTGAATGGCGAGATGTGGGGTTCGGGCAAGATGGGCGTGGAAGAAGTGCTCGCCAAGCTCGACACCGGCGCCGACGCGAAGGCGGCTGCCAAGCTGGCCGAGAAGAAGCCGTTCGAAGTGCTGGTGGTCGGCGGTGGCCCCGCCGGTGCCTCGGCCGCGATCTACACTGCGCGCAAGGGTTTCAGCACCGGCATCGCGGCGGAACGCTTCGGCGGCCAGGTGCAGGACACCATGGGCATCGAGAACTTCATTTCGGTCCCCTATACCGAAGGCCCGAAGCTGGCCGCCGCGCTGGAAACGCACGTTGGTGAATACGACATCGACGTGATGAACCTGCAGCGCGCCGAAACGCTGATCCCGGCCAAGGAACTGGGCGGCTATCACGAAGTGGTCTTCGCCAACGGCGCATCGCTCAAGGCGCGCTCGCTGGTGCTGACGACCGGTGCCCGCTGGCGCAACCTGGGCGTGCCCGGTGAGGCTGAGTACAAGAACAAGGGCGTGGCCTACTGCCCGCACTGCGACGGCCCGCTGTTCAAGGGCAAGCGCGTGGCGGTGATCGGCGGCGGCAACTCCGGCGTGGAAGCGGCGATCGACCTTGCGGGGATCGTCGGCCACGTCACCCTGATCGAGTTCGACAGCCAGCTGCGTGCCGACCAGGTGCTGGTGGACAAGCTGCGTTCGATGAAGAACGTGGACATCCTCACCAGCGCCCAGACCACCGAAGTCACCGGCGACGGCGATAAGGTGAGCGGCCTCCACTACAAGGACCGCGCAAGCGGCACGGAGCACAAGGTCGAACTGGAAGGCGTGTTCGTCCAGATCGGTCTGGTGCCGAATACCGAGTGGCTGAAGGACAGCGGTGTTGCGCTCTCGCCGCGCGGCGAGATCGTGATCGACGACAAGGCGGCGACCAACCTGCCCGGCATTTTCGCGGCGGGTGACGTGACCACCGTGCCGTACAAGCAGATCATCATCGCCATGGGCCAAGGGTCGAAGGCGGCACTCTCCGCGTTCGACTACCTGATCCGCAACGAGGCGCCCGTGGAAGCCCTCGAACCGGCCTGAAGCTAAATACACCCCCGAGCGAAGCGGGCGGGTGCCGAGAGGCTCCCGCCCGTTTTCGTATCAGGCCACGTCGGCCGTAAGGTCGGTGGCGACCCATTCGTCCAGATCCGGCGACTGGCCGATCAGCGCAAGGCCGTGTGCGATCGAGGTCAGTTCGTTACCGCTGGCGATGCGGCCCGCGCCGAAGCGCTCCTCGAACAGCGCGCGCACCGCCGGGATCAGTGAGGAGCCGCCGGTCAGGAACACATGGTCGATCTGGTTCGGCTGCAGCCCCGCCTTGGCGAGAGCGCCGTCCACCGTCTCACCGATGCGGTGAAGGTCCGGCGCGATCCAGCGTTCGAATTCGGCGCGGCTGACTTCGGCCTCGATCTGCAATTCCTCGCTCTCGAACCGGAATGCGCCGTGGTCGCTGGAGGAAAGTGTGCGCTTCAGCTGACCCACCGCTTCGTAGAGGCCGAAGCCCAGTTCATGCTCCACCACCGCGATCATGCGGTCGATGGCGGCCTGATCGGTGGCCGAATGCCGCAGCTTGGCCAGTTGCTCCAGCGTGCGCCGGTTGCGCATCATCGCCAGCCGCGACCAGTCGCCGAAGTCCTTGAAGTGGCCCGGCGGGATCTCCAGCACTTTGTCGAACGAGCGATAAGTGCCGCCCTTGCCCAGCAGCGGCAGCACCAGATGGTCCATGATGCGATAGTCGAAGCGGTCGCCGGCAATGCCGATACCCGCCGATCCCAGCGGCACGCAGCGCCGCGCCGCGCCGGGGGCTTCCACCCGCACGATCGAAAAGTCGCTGGTGCCGCCGCCGAAGTCCGCCACCAGCAGCGTCGCCGGGTCGGACAGGCGCGAGGCGAAGCTGAACGCCGCGCCCACCGGCTCGTAGACATAGTGAACCGGCCGCTTCAGCAGCGCGAACATCGCGTCATACCGCTTGCGCGCCAACGCCTCGTCCGGCCGCGCGCCGACGTAGCGGACGGGCCGCCCGATCACGATCCGCTCCGGCAAGTCGCGTAGCGCCGTACCGGCATGGTCCAGCAAATGGGTGAGGAAGACCTGCCCCAGTTCCTCGAACCGCATGCGCTTTTCGAACAGCGTGGCATGTTCGAAGGCCGGATTGGCCGCGACCGACTTGAACGATTGCAGGAACCGCGATCCTTGCGGAAACTCCAGGAATTCGGAGATCGCCCAGGGCCCGGCCTCATGCGCCAGGCCGCCGCGCACGCCCTCGTCCTGCCAGAAACACAGCGCGGAGCGGAACACCGAACCGCTGCCGCCCGGCGCCGCGAAATCGACGAGATCGGCCTCACCGGCCGTGCCGGACAGCGCGATCACCGAATTGGTGGTGCCGAAGTCGATGCCGATGGAACCGGCGGTGACCGTGGAGGACGGCATCTCAGTACTCCCTGTTGAAGGCGGCGTTGAAAGCGGCCGGCGCCTATCGCAGTGCAGCAGGCTTTGCGCAACCACCGTAATCGAGCAGGCGGTCGCATTCGAAATTCCCGTTCGCCCCGTTCGAAAAAGCCGCGCACCCTGCGAACAAATAGTTGTATTTTTACATCAATTTTGCAGTTTTATTGCTGAAATTATACAATATTTCAAAATCATGTTGCACGGCAAAAAGGTGCGCACGACCCTCTCAAGTGCCCGTTTCAGGGTGATTTCATGAGGGGTCGTTACATGAATATACGTAACTTCCATTTGCACTGCAGCATTGCGGCACTCACTTTCGGGGCACTGGCCATGCCCGCCATGGCACAGGCGCAAGACACCGATTCCGGTGCTTCCGCCCCGGGCGATGCGATCATCGTCACCGGATCGCGCATCCGCCAGAACCCGCTCGACAATCCCAGCCCCGTCGTCACCCTCAGTAACGAGGATATTGCCAAGACCGGTCTGTCCTCGGTGGCGGACGTGCTGCAGCGCCTGCCCAGCGCGGCGGGCGGCCTCAATACCAAGGTCAACAACTCGGGCAATATCGGCAACCCGCAGGACGGCGGCGGCGTCGGCGCCGGCACCAGCGAGATCGACTTGCGCTACCTTCTGGCCAAGCGCACGCTCGTGCTGGTGGACGGCATGCGCTACGTCAACGCCACGGCGGCCAGCGGCATTCCTTCCACGGTTGACCTCAACACCATTCCCGCCAGCCAGATCGAGCGGATCGAGGTCCTGCAATCGGGCCAATCGCCGCTCTACGGGTCGGACGCGATCGCCGGCGTCGTCAACATCATCACCAAGTCCGAGCAGGAGGGCCTGCGCGCATCGGCCCAGTTCGGAACCTTCCGGCAGGGCGACGGCCACACGCAGGACTACAACGCCAGCTACGGCGTGAAAGGCCCGACGACCTCGGTGGTGTTCGGCGCCAGCTATGTGAAGCAGGACAAGGTCAGCACGGCGGACCGTTCGATCTCGCAATTCCCCAACCCCGGCCAGACCACGTGCCTCGATCCGCGCGGCGGCTGTTCGTCGGCGGCGGTGAACGGGCGCATCGTCTTCAATCCGGGCAACCCCTCGCTTCCGGCGGGCGGCAGCATCACCCCGCGCAATCCCCCGCTCACCACGCAGGGCGTCTACGACCCGACGCTGCAGGGCGGCGATTTCCGCGCCTTCACCGATGCGGACCGCTTCAACTTCTCCCCCTACAACTACTTCCTGACGCCGCAGGAACGCTATGGCCTGTGGGTCAGCGCCAAGCAGGAACTGACCTCCAACATCACGTTCCGCGCGAAGATGGTCTACAACCATCGCAATTCGCAGAACCAGGCCGCCTTCCTGCCGCTGTTCGTCGGACCGGACGCGGGCAATGGCAACTTGCTCGACACCGTTTCGATCGATGCGACCAACCCCTACAACCCCTTCGGCATCACGCTGAATTCAGGCGCGAACGGAGAGCCGGCGACCTACAGCTTCATCGCCCGCCGATTGGTCGAGGCCGGGCAGCGTACCTATACCCAGCACGTCGACACGATGACGGCCAATGCCTCGCTGGACGGCAGCTTCCAGATCGGATCGCGCAAGTTCTACTGGGACGCCAACGCCGCCTTCGGCTGGAACGACGCCAAGCAGACCTTCACCGGCAACGTCAACGCCGCCAAAGTGGCGCAGGCACTGGGCCCGCTGGCAGACTGCACCGGCGCCTGCGTACCGCTGAACATCTTCGGCGGCGAAGGCTCCATCACGCCGGAAATGCTGAACTTCATCACCTTCACCGAGCATGACCGGTCCAGCCAGCGCATGCAGGACTATACCGCCAACGTCAGCGGCGACTTGTTCGACCTGCCCGCCGGCCTGGTCAGCATGGCGGTGGGCTATGAACACCGCTTCCAGCACGGATCTTTCACCCCCGATCCGATCATTCAGGCGGGGCTTGGCGCGGACATTCCCGCACAGGCGGCCGAAGGCGGCTACAATTCGGACGAGTTCTACGGCGAATTGCGCGTGCCGATCCTGAAGGACACGCCGTTCTTCCAGATGCTGGAGGCCGATGGCGCGGTGCGCCACGCCAATTACTCGACCAGTGGATCCAGCACGACCTTCACGGCCACCGGCCTGTGGAAGCCGGTTTCGGACCTGCTGCTGCGCGCCAACTATGCCGAAGGCTTCCGTGCCCCGGCGATCGGCGAACTGTTCGGCGCCCAATCCCGCGCCGACGCGCCGATCAACGATCCCTGCACCAACGTGACGGGATCGCTGTGGCAAAGCTCCGCCACGGTGCGCACGAACTGCATCGCCAACGGCGTGCCCGCCAGCGGCAGCTATCAGGAACCGCAGGGCGGCCAGATCGGCACCCTGACCGGCGGCAACGACACGCTGAAGCCCGAGACCAGCAAGACCTGGCTGTTCGGCGGCGTCTACAGCCCGTCCTGGGCGCGCGGCGGCTTTGCCCGCAATCTCAGCCTTGAGGTCAATTACTACGACATCAAGGTGAAGGACGCGATCTCGGCCATCAACCCGCAAGTCACCCTGTCACGCTGCGCCGAACTGGGCGATCCCACGGCCTGCGCCAATGTGATCCGCACGCCCAGCGGCATCATCTCGCGCGTGGTGGGCCTGCTGCAGAACATCGGCGGCATCCGCACGCAGGGCATCGACATCAGCCTGAACTATGCATCGCCCGAAACCGGCGCAGGCACGTTCGGCCTGTCGTTCAATGCCAACCGGCTGCTCAAGTATGCCGAAACGTTCCCCACCGCGGACGGTTCGGCCACGATCAGCTACAAGGGCACCACGCGCGGCTTCCCGGATCAGTCCTATCCGAAGTTCAAGGGCACCGGCATCGTCTCGTGGTCCTACTCGGGCATCGATGCCTCGTTCACCGGCCGCTATATCGACAGCGTGACCGAGAGCGACGGCCACAAGATGAACAGCCGCTTCTACGGCGACCTGCAGCTGAGCTACACGCCCAGCTTCATGGACAGCGGCCTGACCTTCACGCTGGGCGTGATCAACGTGTTCAACACCGATCCGCCGCCGTGCAACACCTGCACCGGCCCTAACTATGACCCGACTACTTACGACGTGCCCGGCCAGTTCGGCTACCTGCGCGTCTCGGTGAAGATGTAAGGGCAGCTTCCGGGCGGCCCTTATAGGCCCGGCGCGGATGTCCCTTCCGCGTCGGGCCGCCGGGTGGTGGCTCGTGGGGCTCCGCCTCCTTGCTCCGTCAGGCCCCAACCCCTCGTCATTGGGAGCGTAGCGAAGCAATCCAGCGCAGAGTGGGCCCGGCTCTGGATTGCCTCGCTACGCTCGCAATGACGATTAGAGGTGATCGGAGAGAAGGATGGCGGAAAGCTGGGCGACGCCAAGGCTGCTGCGCCCCTCGCCCTACCGCCGCTTCTTCAGCACCACGTAAAGCGCACCCTGCCCGCCGTGGCGGCGGTGGGCGCCGCGAATGGCGACGATGTCGTGCGAGTGCTCGCTGGCCGCCAGCCAGTCGGTGATCTTGGCGCGAATGGCGCCGCGCGCCGAGCCACGATCCATGGCATCGACCGGACGGGACTTGCCGGTCACCACCAGCACCACGCGCGCGCCCATCGATTTGGCCTGCGTCAGCCCGTGCATCAGCCGAACATAGGCCTGATCGAGGCTGGATCCGTGCAGGTCCAGACTGAAATCGGGCGCCAGCGTGCCCTTGGAAATGCGCTTCTCCCACGATCCGTCCAGGTGAAGCTGCGATTCTGCCTGCGGCTTGGCGGGGGCAGGTTTTGGGGGCAACGGCGGGGGCACGCGGCCCTTCACCTTCTTCGCCGGAGGGGGCGGAGGAGAGACGACGATCTGGGCCGGAACCGGCTCGGGTGCCACTGCCTTGGGCCGGCGCTTTTCAAGCGGCGTCACCGTCCGGGCGACTTGCGCCCAGACTTGTGCCTCTTCCGCCGTCAGTCGCCGTCCCGGTCTTCTCATGGCTGCAGACGCGAAAGCGTGCCCTTGGGGACGAGCACCAGAGCCTCGCCGCGCCCGCTCATGCCGCCGGCAGTCAGGCGCGCCTGATCGCCCGCGCCCCAGAAGGTGTCGAAACGGTTGGCGCCCTTGATCGCGCCGCCGGTGTCCTGCGCGATCCACACGCCCGAGGCTTCGCTGCGGTCCAGCGAGAGCCAGACCGGCGCGCCCAGCGGCACGAACTTGGGATCGGCGGCGACCGAAGCATGGGCACGCACCGGCACGCCCAGCGCGCCGAGCGGACCGTCGCCGGTCAGTTCGCGGAAGAATACCCAGGACTGGTTCTGGCGCATCAGCACATCGCCTTCGACCGGATGGTCATGGATATACTGCATGATGCCCTGCATCGAGCCGGGATATTGCCCCGGCCCGGTGCCGACCAGCCCCTGATCGCGCATGACCGCGCCGATGCCGGTGTAAGGCAGGCCATTCTGCCCGGCATAACCGATGCGCATCACCGTGCCGTCCGGCGCGCGCAACCGGCCGGAGCCTTGCACCTGCAGGAAGAACACCTCCACCGCATCGCGCGCCCAGGCGATCTCCAGCCCGCGATTGGCCAGTGCACCGTCCTCGATCGCGCCGCGGTCGTAATAAGGCACGAAAATGCCGGACTGGTCATAGCGGCCCAGCGGCATCTGGCCCTTGGCATTCGGCGCTGCATCGCCCGGCTGTGCGCGCACGAGATCGGCCGGCATGCCGTAGATCGGCACGTCATAGCCGGGCAGATGCTGGCGGGCGCCGGCAATCTCCGGCTCGTAATAGCCGGTGGCGAAGCCGCGCCCGTCGCCGACTTTCACCGCCTCGAAATAGGTCTGGAAGAACTGCGTGGCACTGGCGTTCGGCCATTTCGCGGCGGCGGCGCAGGCGGGCTGCCAGTCGGCGGGGCGGGTCAGGCCGCTGCTGTCGGTGCGCTTGGAGACGCTGGGGCAGCTTTCGCGGAAGGAGGCCAGCGCCGCGGCGCCATCGGCGGCGCCCACTTGCAGGCTGGCAATGGGCGGTCCGGCGCGCACGCCCAGCGCCAGCGCATTGGCGGGCGGCGGCGGAGTGGGCGTGGTTGGCGAAGTCGGCGGCGAAATCGGCGGCGGGGCCACACCCGGCCCGGTGCCGCCGGGGATCACGCGCGCGCAGCCGGCCAGCAGCGCCATCGCCAGCAGAACCGTTCCTATACGAACCGAGAACCGGCGGATCGGCAAATCCGTCCCGCGTTTCACCAAAGCTGCCTGCAAGTCGATCCTCCGCACCACACAACAAGAGGCCGGACCTTTCGGCCCGGCCTCTCGATCCTTGTGGGATCAAATTCCTGAAATCAACCGACTAAGCGGCGTTTCGAACTTACCCTGCGTCCGTTTCGTCGAGCAGCCAGTCGGGGCCAACGGCATCGACGCGGCGGCTGAAGGTCCAGATGTCCACCGCCTCGATCGCATCGTCCAGCGAACCGGCGATCACGTGACCTTCGGCATCGCGCGTCACCGCCGCGATGTCCGAACGGAAGCGGATGGTGATGCGGGCAAGCCCGTTGTCGACACCGGCGCTGACGATCGCGGCTTCCTCGATACGGATCAGGCGGTTGTCCAGCGTTTCACCGGCTGCCAGACGCGCATCGATGGCGCCGCTGAAGCTGTCATAGACGTCACCGTCGCACAGCGCGCGAAGCTCTGCCTTGTCGCCCTTCCAGAACGATTCCAGAATCAGGCGATAGGCGCTGCGCGCACCTTCGACGAAGGCGAACGCGTCGAAACGACGGTCCGCATTGGCGATTTCGGCAAGACCACGCTCTACCGAGGGCGGTGCAAGGGGCATTTCCCGCTGGCGCGGCGCGAAGGGCTGCCGTTCGGCCTGCTTGGCGTCGGGCTTTACCTCGGCCTTAGGCTGCACGGGGACGCGCGGCGCACCGGGTTGGCCCTGGCGGCCCTCGAAGCGTCCCTGGATCGGCTCTTCCTCATGCTCGGCACGACGGCCGAGTACCGAATAGAGCCGCAGGCCAAGGAAGGCTGCGATCATGGCCAGGATCACGATTTCCGGTGTCACGTTCCTTTGTCCATCCTTTGCTTGGACGCTTCTTTTTCGGGTGGTGCGAGCCTCGGCAAAGTGCGGAGAGGGGGCGAATCGCCCAAGTCCACATAGAGGCCGGGCACACGCCCGGAAACGTCATCATAACCTCAGATAGGTACAGTTTACAAATGAACAACGTGTGAGCGGCGGAATCGGGGATTTTTTCGTCAATCCGTCCGCGATCCTGCCTATCCTCGGTTATCCAACGCGCGGGCCTGTCGCGGGTTGCCCCTTTCGCGAGAAAAAGGCCCCGCAACAAAATCCGCACCGTACCTTCCACCGCCCGCGAAAACGCGCTACGCGCCCCGCTGACTTTCACAGAATACCATCCGTATCCTTATAGACGGGACAGAATCGAAATGGCCGACGAAGGCAACGTCATCTCCGACATCAACCTCGGCAATGCCGACGATAATGCGCCGGCCGCCGGCATCATCTCGCAGTACGTGAAGGACCTCTCGGTAGAGAACCCGAATGCACCGCAGAGCTTCTCGTGGCAGAACCAGCCGCAAGTGGACATCCAGTTCAACATCGGCGCCCGCCCGATCGACGGCGAAGTGCACGAAGTCGAACTGAAGATCACCGTCGCCGCCAAGGCCGACGAAGGCACCGCCTATGTCGTGGATCTCAGCTACTGCGGCCTCGTCGGCATGCGCAATCTGGACGAGCCCAGCATGCACGCCTTCCTCTATGCCGAAGCGCCGCGCATCCTGTTCCCGTTCGCCCGCCGCGTCGTTGCCGACGCCGTGCGCGATGCCGGCTACCCGCCGCTGATGCTGGAACCGATCGATTTCAACGGCCTCTACTTCCAGCAGCTTGCCGCCCGCCAGCAGGCCGAAGCCGAAGGCATGGGCGAACCGGCCGGCCACGCCTGAGCCGCGCGCCAAAGCCGATGACATTCAGGCCCGTCCGCACCCTGCCAGCAATGGCGAAGGGCGCGGGCGGGCCTTTTGATATTTAGGGACCCCGAGGGGCATGAATCTTACCAAGGCGCTTGCCAGTGTCGGCGGCCTCACCCTTGCCAGCCGCGTGCTCGGCCTTGTGCGCGACAGTCTGTTCGCGCGCTTCGTCGGTGCGGGCTTCGCCTCGGACGCGTTCCTGATCGCCTTCCGCCTGCCCAACATGTTCCGCGCACTGTTCGCGGAAGGGGCCTTCGCATCGGCCTTCATCCCGATGTTCAACCAGAAGGTGGCGGACAAGGACGGGCCCGGGCTTCCGGCAGGCATCACTTTTGCCGAACAGGCGCTTTCGGTGCTGCTGCCAATCCTGGTGGTGATGACCATCATTCTGGAAGTCTTCGCCTGGCCGGTGACCCTGGTGTTGTCCGGCGGCTTCAACGGCGTTTCGCATGATCAATTCGCCTTCGCGGTCATGCTCAGCCGCCTCACCATCCCCTATCTGGGGCTGATCAGCGTCGTTTCGCTGCTGGGCGGCATCCTCAATTCGCTCAACAAGTTCTGGGTCAACGCCGCCGCGCCGATCCTGCTGAACGTGACGCAGATCGTTGCGATACTCGGCTTCCACTCGGCCGATCCGTTGGTTACGGCGCGCAATCAGGCCATCGCCGTCTCGGTCTCCGGCGTGTTGCAGCTGATCTGGCTCTACTTCGCCTGCCGCGCCAACGGTGTACCGATGCGCCTGCGCGCGCCGGTCTGGAACCCCGACGTGAAGCGCTTGCTGGCCTTGATCTGGCCCGCTGCCGCCGGCGCCGGCGCCGTGCAGATCAATCTTGTGGTCTCGACCTTCCTTGCCGCCACCTTCCTTGCCCACGGCTCGGTCACGTACATCTACATGGCGGATCGCCTGAACCAGCTGCCGCTCGGCCTGATCGGCATCGGCCTTGGCACCGTGCTCCTGCCCACCATCTCGCGCCAGCTTGGCGGCGGGGAGGATGCGGCGGCGATGGACACGCAGAACCGCGGCATGGAACTGGCGTTGCTGCTCACCCTGCCCGCCTCGGTGGCGCTGATCGTCTGCGGCCAGCCGATCGCCGCCGCGCTGTTCGGCTATGGCAAGTTCGATGCGGGCGACGTGGCCCGCACCGCAGAGGCGCTGGCGGCCTTCTCGGTGGGCCTGCCCAGCTACATCCTCGTCAAAGTGCTGACGCCGGGCTTCTACGCCCGTCAGGATACCCGCACGCCGGTGCGCTATGCGATGATCTCCATGGCGGTGAACCTCGTGCTCAACCTGGCGCTGATCATGCCGCTGCAGCATATGGGCCCGCCGCTGGCGACCGCGATCGCCTCCACCGTCAATGTCGCCATGCTCTACTGGACGCTGGTGAAGCGCGGTCATTTCCAGGTCGACGCCCGTCTGAAGCGCCGCGCCCCGCGCCTTGCGCTGGCCGCCATCGCCATGGGCGTGGTGCTGTGGTTCGGGGAGGACATGCTGACGCCCTACCTCCATGGCAGCTGGCTGATGCGCGGCCTTGCGCTGGCCGTGCTCGTTTCGGCCGGCGGCGTGGTCTACGCGCTGGCAACCTTGGTGACCGGCGCCTTCACCCGTGACGATCTGGCCCTGCTGCGCCGTCGCAAGGCGGCGTAAAGCGCACCGAATGGGCTCCTTCGGCAGCCATGACCTAAAACTCCGTCGCCCCCGCGAAGGCGGGGGCCCCGCTTCCTTTTTGCCCAGCCGCAAGAACAAGCGGGATCCCCGCCTTCGCGGGGATGACGGGGTAGGTATGGGCAACGGGACGCGCGCTCTTCCCTCAGCGGTCAACTATGCTATGAGCCACGCCCATGCAGAGCCTTTCGCATCCGAAGTCTGCCGCAACCCGTCGCCTCTCGTGGCGATGGCGGAGTGTCGCGCGCGTTTCGCGCTGACCCTGCCTGCCTGCGCGCCCCAACCGGCGCACCCAAACCACACATCTGACAACCCATAAATCGCGAAGGACGCGTCCATGCGTATCGTCTCCGGCATTCAGCCCACCGGCAACCTGCACCTCGGCAACTACCTGGGCGCCATCCGCAACTGGGTCTCTATGCAGGACGACGCCACCGCCAGCGGCGGTGAGTGCCTCTACTTCCTGGCCGATCTCCATGCGATCTCGATGCCGCACACCCCGGCCGACCTTTCGGCCAACACGCGCGAGATGGTGGCCGCCCTTGTCGCCTGCGGGATCGATCCCGATCGCTCGATCCTGTTCAACCAGGCACAAGTGCCCCAGCATGCCGAAATGCAGTGGCTGCTGAACGGCACCGCGCGCATGGGCTGGCTGAACCGCATGACGCAGTGGAAGGACAAGGCCGGCAAGAACCGCGAAGGCCAGTCGGTCGCGCTGTTCACTTATCCGGTGCTGCAGGCCGCCGACGTGCTGATCTATCAGGCCACCCACGTGCCGGTGGGCGAGGACCAGAAGCAGCACCTGGAACTGGCGCGCGACATCGCGCAGAAGTTCAACAACGACTTCTGTGCCGAAGACGCGCCGCTGTTCACGCTGCCCGCGCCGTTCATCCCGCCCGAAGCCGCCCGCATCATGAGCCTGCGCGACGGCACCTCGAAGATGAGCAAGTCCGACCCTTCGGACATGAGCCGCATCAACATGACCGACGATGCCGACACCATCATGCAGAAGGTGAAGAAGGCCAAGACCGATCCGGAGCCGCTGCCTTCGGAAAAGGCCGGTCTGGAAGGCCGTGCGGAGGCGAACAACCTCGTCTCGATCTATGCAGTGATGGCCGGCACCACGGTCGATGCGGTGCTGGCGCAGTTCGGCGGCCAGGGCTTCGGCGCGTTCAAGCCGGCACTGGGCGAACTGCTGGTGGAGAAGCTTTCGCCGATCAACGCGCGCTTCGTCGAACTGCGTCAGGACCGTGCGGCGCTCGACGCGATCCTGAAGAAGGGCGCCGAAAAGGCCCGCGCGCTGGCGATCCCGACGCTGGAGAAGACCTACGAAGCGCTGGGTCTTGTTCGCGGATAACCGATAGATAGATCCTTCCGGATAGATGCAATGCGGCCCGGTCACCCGGGCCGCATTCTTTTTGAGAGCGCGTCGTTGCACCGGACGTTCGCCTTTGCCGAACCGCCTTTACGGGCGTCCCGCCGTTTCCACGACGGCGATGGCCAGATGCGCCCCCACATTTCCCCGGTCTATGGCAGCCAACATGTTCGAGATCTGGGGCTTGGCGGCTTCATAGGTCTCGTGGAAGCAATTGATCACAGCCCGCTCCGGCCGATAGACCTGTTGCTTTCGGCTCGGCTGATAGACCGCCACGCTGCAAAGATCGTGCACCCCGCGCCGCACGCGGGAGATCATGGTGGTACGCCCTGCCTGCTGCGTGAGGTCGAGGTCGGAAATATCGATCCGTGCGGAATAGGTGCCATCGGTGGTGGGGCCATAGACGCCCAGCCAGTCCGGCCCGGCCTTTCGCACGCCAAGTGCGGTGATTTCGCTGTTATCCTCATCAGGCGACGCCGAAATCGAAACCGGACCCCAAAGGACCGCCAGTCCAAACAGATAGATCGCCTTAATCATGATGCCCTCCATCTTCCTGAATGTGTACAGAGAAGTGCAGGCGTCAATGCGCTAAGAACCAAGCGCGATTCCCGAAAGCCAGACCACACACCCGGCTACATGGCGCAGGGACGTCGGCGGGCAGCTATTTATTTCCAAATCTATTGTAGATCAATTTAATTCTATTCTATTTTTGATAAATATTTTAATTGATATGAAATTTTCCAAGCAGACTAATAATCTACAAAATTACTTATCCAACCTCCCTCTTGCGACAATCAAGCCGCTGACCGAAAGCACTAATATCGATTTCAGAAAGCGAGCCATCTGGAACCCGGCGAAAACTCAACCCAGCAGTCTGTCGCGGCGCTTCCGCCACGACTCGGCCAGTGCGTCCACTTCGCCCAGCGCCTCCAGCCCTTCGCGGTCCTTCTTGTGGTCCCCGGCGATCAGCAGACCGAACACGCGCTGCACATTCCATTCGGGCCATGGCCGCGCGACCAGCCGCATCGCATCCCCGGCAGCGACGTCGCCTTCCTCGATCACGCGGTAGTACCAGCCGGCACGGCGCGATTTCACCACGCCGGCGTTGACCGGCGCCCCGTCGAAGCGATGGTCCAGCTTCCAGCACGGCTGGCGGCCCTGGCTCACTTCCACCAGCGCACTGCCCAGCCGCCAGCGATCGCCAATGCAGATCGCATCCTCGGTCAGGCCATCGGTGGCGATGTTCTCTCCGAAAGCGCCATAGTCTGCCAGCAGCGGGTGATCGCCCAGCACGCCGCGCCAGAAGGCATAGTGATCGTGCGGATAGTGATGGATCGCCTTGTCCGGCCCGCCGTGGACCGTCAGATCCGCCTGCGCGTCCCCCTCCAGACCCAGCCGATGGACGCGCACCGGGCCGATCACCGGATGCTTGCCGATTGCGCTGGGCTCGTCCGCCCCGCGAAAGGGCGCGACCGGGCCGCATTGAACCGAACGAATCGGCACGGAAATTAAGGGGGTGGCACTGGTGGTCATGCCCGATGAGTCCTACATAGCGGTAGCTAACTCAAGCCGGGACCGATCCCCTGACCGGCGAATGAACGCAGCAACGGTCCATCACAGTTGTGCCACCATTCAACCGCTATTCAGGGCATTGATAATAAGGCAGAGTCGCAAGGAATCGCGGGCCGCGCTTGGGAAAGGGCGTTTCGGGCCTAAGGGTTCATGGAGTAAGACCAATGACAAACAATCCCGGAACGCACTTCGGCAGGCTTAGGGTCGCAGCCGTCGCCGTGCTTCTCATGGCGCTGGCCGCTTGTGCCACCCCCTTCAATGCCAACGTTTCGCGTTTCCGGACGCAGCTTCCGGCGCCGGAAGGGCAATCCTTCGTGGTCGTCGCCGATGATCCCAAGCTCGCCGGCGGTCTGGAATTCGCCACTTACGCCGCGCTGGTGCGCGATCGCATCGCCAAGCTGGGCTACACGCCGGTGGACGATCCCGCCAAGGCAACACTGATCGTGCGCTTCGACTATGGCGTCGATACCGGCCGCGAACGCGTGCGCTCCACCCCCGGCATGGGCGGCTTCTGGAGCCCGTGGTACGGCCCGGGCTTCTACGGCCGCGGCTTCTACGGACGTGGTTGGGGCGGCTGGGGCGGCGGCCCCTGGGCGATGGGCTGGTACGATCCGTTCTTCTCGGGCGGCGTGGATAGCTACACCGTCTTCACCAGCGGCATCTCGCTGAAGATCGACCGTGCGGTGGACAACCAGCGCCTGTTCGAAGGCAAGGCCGAGGCGGTCTCCACCTCGAACCGCCTGCAGTATCTGGTGCCCAACCTGATCGAGGCGATGTTCACCAACTTCCCGGGCAATTCGGGCGAGACGCTGCGCATCTCGGTGGCGCCGGAAAAGAAGTGATCCGATAGGACTGCCCCCGCTGCGACGTGGCGGGAGGTAGTCCGGAACGGGGCAGAAGCGGGCTCGCCGGGCAACCGGTGGGCCCGTTTCTGCTTTATGGGGCTATCTCCCCTTGGCCGCGCCGGATATAGCCCCCCACGAATGAATACCTTCATGGCCATCATGTCGCAGCTCTTCTGGGGGGTGACCGTAGGAGCGCTGACATCGGCCTTCTCGTTGCTTGCCAAAGGCTTGGCAACCATTGCGGGGATCGGCGGCGTGGGCTGGTACAGCCTCAAACGCCACCGCGAGAGGCGCGCGCGAATCAATCGCGAGGATTGAGAGCGAGGATCGGCGCCGGCGAATTTTGCCGATCGCGCCGGTTTGCTTCAAACACCCTGTTAGCCTCAAACATTTCGTCGCCCCCCGCGCAGGCGGGGACCCCGCTTCCTCGCGCGCTAAAGAAAAGCGGGATCCCCGCCTTCGCGGGGATGACGGGATTGGTTTGTGGAGGTCATGAGACAGAGAACAACGCTCTGACCTTTCAGTGCTTTCACTTGCCAATCCGCGCGGAAAGCAGAACGGGTCGCGCATGGTCGACGACATTCTTGGACAGATCGCCGGTGGCGTCGCCGAAGCTGCGATGGATGCAGCCTCAGACGAAATTCAGCGCCGTTGGGGCTGGAAGGGGTGCCTCACTACCATCGCAGTGCTCGCGCTGATCGTCGTCATCGGGCTGTGGGCGCTCGGCGCCTTCTCGAACGCCTGAGCCCCACACACCAGAGGGGAAATCAGTTCCCCAGCGCCACCACGCCGCCGGTCGAGCCGAAGCCCCCCTCACCGCGCAGGGTTTCGTCCAGTTCCTCCACCTGCAGCCATGAGGCGCGGGTGACGGGGGCGAGGACGAGCTGCGCCACGCGGTCGCCGCGGCGGATGTCGAAAGCCTCGGCACCGTGGTTGATCAGGATCACCTTCAGCTCGCCGCGATAGTCGGAATCGATGGTGCCGGGCGAATTGGGCACCGAAATGCCATGCTTCAGCGCAAGGCCCGAACGCGGGCGCACCTGGATTTCGAAGCCTGCCGGGATCGCCATGGCAAGGCCGGTGGCGACGGCATGACGGCCGCCAGGGGCCAGCGTCACATCCTCAGCCGAGACGACATCCATCCCTGCCGCGCCATCGGTGGCATAGACCGGCAGCGGCAGGCCCTCACCATGAGGGAGGACCTTTACGGCAACGGGAACGTCATTGTCGGGGGAGTGCATCGGTAAACCTTTCGACGAGGAGGCGCGCGACCTCCTCCTTGGGCATTTCGGGAAGAGAAATCACATCGTCACCGCGCACGATGTGCACGGCATTGACATCGCCGCCCATCACATCGCCGGAAACGTCGTTGGCAATGATCCAGTCCGCGCCCTTGCGCTTGCGCTTTTCCTTAGCGTAGCGGATCACGTCCTCGGTCTCGGCGGCGAAGCCGATCAGCAGCGGCGGCCGGTCCGGCCGCGCGGCAACGCTGGCGAGAATATCGGGATTTTCCGTCAGCAGCAGCGCCGGCGGGGCCGATCCGCGCTTCTTCAGCTTGTCCTTGGCGACACTGATAGTGCGCCAGTCCGCCACTGCGGCGACCATCACCGCGATGTCTGCGGGCAATGCCTGCTTCACCGCATCGGCCATCTGCTGCGCGCTTTCCACATCCACCCGGTCCACGCCCGGCGGCGTCGGCAGATGGACGGGGCCGGCCACCAGCGTGACCCGCGCACCCGCCTGCGCGGCGGCGGCGGCGATGGCAAAGCCCTGTTTGCCGGAAGAACGGTTGGCGATGTAGCGCACCGGGTCGATCGGCTCCCACGTGGGCCCCGCCGTCACCAGCACATGGCGCCCGGAGAGCGGGCCATCGGCCGGCTTTTCGAACGGCACTTCGGGCGCGGCGCCGAAAGGCTGCGGCACGGAGGCCTGCGAAACGGTGTGGTTGATCGCATCGGGATCGGTCGGCGGGGCTGACCGCGCCGCGCCCTTCTTGACGACCAGCAGGCCTGCCGCCGGATCGGCAATCGCGCCGCCATCCGCGAGCGGGTCGAACATTGCACCATCATTGTCCGGCGCGCCGAAACTGATCGCGCGCTTGGCCTTCTGGAGGCCGCGGCTGATCATCGATCCGCTCAGCCCGCCAAGGCCGTAGCCTTCGCTTTCGGAGGGGCTTTCCTCTGCCGTCGGTTCCGGCTCGGGCGCAGCGAACTGCGGTTGCCACGGGAACGGATTGGCGAGATCCAGGCCCACCTCAGGCTGCGGCAGCGAAGGCACAGAACCCGGCAATGGGGCCACTTCCACCGGGCCAAGCCCCAGCGCCCAGGCAATGCGCTGCCAGATGGCGATCGGATCGGGCAAGCGGCCGGGGCCGAATTCACCGCAGGCCATCGTGCCCTCATCGGGCTCCATCACATCGACGCCGGCATCGCGCAGCGTCTGCACGTTGCGCACGGTGGCGGCGTGCTGCCACATGCGCACGTTCATCGCCGGCACGGCCATGACCGGCTTGTCGGTCGCCAGCATCATCGTCGTGGCCAGATCGTCGGCAATGCCCGAGGCCATCTTGGCCATCAGGTCCGCCGTCGCCGGGCAGACCACCACCAGATCAGCCTCCCGGCTCAGCTGGATATGGCCCATCTCGACTTCGTTCTTCAGGTCGAAGAGCGAGGTGTAGACCGGCCGTTCGGACAGCGCGGCCAGCGCCATCGGGGTGACGAAATGCGATCCGCCCTCGGTCAGCACGCAAGTCACCTCGCCGCCTTCCTTGCGGATATGGCGCACCAGTTCGCAGGCCTTGTAGGCCGCGATACCGCCGCCGATGACCAGAAGAATACGGGGACCACTCATGGTCCGGGCTTGTGCAACAGCGTTCATGGGTGCGCAATCAGTTTAGGGTGTTTGCCGGAGATTTGGCGAGCTTTGCAGCAACCACAAGCCCTGCCAGCGCACGCGGCGCGAAAGCGATGCCGGCGAACATGGCCGGCGCGATCATCGCCCCCCAGTAGAAATTGTCCCACCGCCCCGCCGCCATGAACAGCACGCCGTAGCCCGCCGCCAGCAGGAAGGCGAACACGCCCTCCGCCCGATTCCAGCCGAGCCAGCCGAACGTCATCAGCACCACCGCCGGGCCCGCCAGCCAGTGCGGCAGCCAGCGCAAGTTGCTCGACTGGACGACATTGGAAAGCCAGCCCGGCAGCCCGCGCATGACCAGCCAGGGTGCGGAGTGCGCATCGCTGGGCAGCACCTGCTGCGCAATGATCGAAAGGTGCCAGGCGAGCACAGCGAAGAACACCGCGATCAGCGCGCTCCAAGCCGCCGCCTCGCGCCAGTTGCGCTGCCATAGCGCGGTCGCGGCCATCAGCGCGACGAAGGGCAGCGAATGCTCGCGGATCGCCAGCGCCAGCGCGGCGGCGGCGAAAGCGGCATGCCAGCGGCCGCCCTGCCCTCTCGTGCCGATCCGATGCAGGCCCAGCGACAATGCGATCAACCCGCCCGCCCAAAGCTCGTGCAGCGGGAAGTAATGCCGGTTCAGCCCCAGCGAGGCACCGACGAAGGCCAGCGCCACGGCCATGCGATTGAGGCGCGGCGAGACGCCCGCCTCGCCCAACTTGCGCCACCACGCGATGATAATGCCCACCATCAGCGCGACGGCCGCCGCGATCTGTCCCGCGCTGCCCAGCCAGGCATCGAGATAGGCCAGCGTCGGCAAGCGCACCGCGATCGCCGGGTTCACCGGATAGTCGCGCGCCCGCTGCTCGGGGACGATGAAGCTGTAATAGTTCTCACCCTTGGCCACGCGGGCGATCGCCACTTCGTATAGGGCGATGTCCTCGTCATAGGGTTTTGCCGAAGCGCCGGGCTTACCTGTCGTGGAAACCGGCCCTTCCACCGGCCCGGCCCAAGGCGAGCGATTGCCCGACTTGGCGACCGGCACCATGGCCGATGCCACCAGCAAGACCGCCAGCAAAGCCAGCGCCAGCCGCGCCAGCCAGACAGGCCATGCCGCAAAGCGGGTCACAGAGACAGGTACAGGGGCGGGCACAGGCGCCGCCCCTTCGGAAAGGCTCAATGCCCCAGCAGAGTCCAGTACGTCAGCGCCCATGCAGCAACACCCCCAAGGATTGCCGCCAGACCATAGCCTAACCAGTGGTTACTTTCGGGTTTACGAGATTCCCCGAGGCCGAGAATAAGATCGACATCCGGCAGCGGCGCCTGTTCGGGCGCGCCGCCCTTGGGCGGGAACTTCTCCTCGATCCGCCGCACCAGCGCGGGCAGGCGGAACAGGGTGCCCAGATCTTCGCGCAGGCGGTCGGCAATCACCGCCTCCGGCCCCAGTTCGTCGCGAATCCAGCTTTTCACGAAGGGCGCCGAGACGTCCCACATGTTGATGCCGGGATCGAGCGCGGTGGCCAAACCTTCGACCATCACCATGGTCTTCTGCAGCAGCAGCAGGTGCGGCTGCACCGCCATGTCGAAATCGCGGGTGATCGCGAACAGCCCGTCGAGCATCTGCCCCACCGAGAGTTCGGACACCGGCTTGCCGCGCATCGGTTCGCCCACGGCGCGCAGCGCGGTCGCGAACTCTTCCACCGTGTGATAGCTCGGCACGTATTGCGCCTCGAAATGGATCTCGGCCACGCGGCGATAGTTGCCGGTGGTCAGGCCATAGAGGATTTCCGCCAGCCACAGCCGCGCCTGCCGGTTGATGCGGCCCATGATGCCGAAATCGATGGCGACGATGGTGCCGTCATCTTCCACGAACAGGTTGCCCTGGTGCATGTCGGCATGGAAGAACCCGCAGGAAATCGCCTGCGTCAGGAAGGTGAGCACCAGCTTGTGCGCCAGCTTGGGCAGATCGTGCCCGGCCGCGCGCAGCCCCTCGATATTGCTCATCTTGGTGGCGCCGATCCATTCGATCGTCAGCACCTGGCCGTTGGTACGGTCCCAGTCGATGTGCGGCACGCGGTAGCCATGCGTGCCCTTCATCGCGTCGGTCAGTTCCGATGCGGAAGCGGCCTCGCGGCGCAGATCGAGTTCGCGCAAGGTCCAGCGCTTCAGATTGGCGACGACCGCGCGCGGGCGCAGGCGTGCGGCCTCCCCGCCCAGCGCTTCGAGATGCGCGGCGGCCCATTCGTAAGTCTCGACATCGCGCGCGAACTGCTCGCGGATGCCGGGGCGCAGCACCTTTACGGCCACTTCGCGGCCATCGGGCGTGACTGCGCGGTGGACTTGCGCGATCGAGGCGGCGCCTACCGGATTCTCGTCGATAGAAGCGAAGATCTGTTCGAGCGGACGGCCGAAGCTGCTCTCGATCACATGGCGGATTTCGGAGAACGCCACCGGCGGCAGGCTGTCCTGCAAAGTCAGCAGATTGTGCGCGGGGCCTTCGCCGACCAGATCGGGCCGGGTGGCCAGCGCCTGCCCCAGCTTGATTGCCGCCGGGCCGATTTCCTGAAAGGCACCGGCATAGTCCGGCTCTACCGGCTGCCGCGCGCCGAAGCGGGCGATCCGGCACAGGCGCTTCACCTGCGCCGGGGCATTGCGGTCATTCTCGATCCCGCGCAGCGCCCCGTGGCGCGCAAGGACGCGGCCCCATTTGAGGAGCCGCAGGATATGCGTCGTCGAACCCGTCACGCGCCTGGTTACACTTTCCAGCCCGAATGGATTGCGACCAGGCCACCCATGATCGGCTCCACCTTGGTGTGCTTGAAACCAGCCGCGCGGATCATCTTCTCGAATTCCGGCATCGGCGGGAAGCGGCGGATCGATTCGATCAGGTAGCGATACGATTCGGCGTCCCCGGCAATGGCCTGCCCGATCTTCGGCACCAGATGGTGCGAATAGACGTCGTAGACTTCCTTGAAGCCCGGCCATTCGGTGGTTGAGAATTCCAGGCAGAAGAAACGCCCGCCGAACTTCAGCACGCGGTGCGCCTCGGCCAGTGCCTTGTCGATATGGGTGACGTTGCGGATGCCGAAGGCGATCGTATAGGCATCGAAGTGGCGCGCGGGGAACGAGAGTTCCTCGGCATTCTGGCGCGACCAGACGAGGCCGTCGATGCCGCGCTCCATCGCGCGTTCGATGCCGACGTCCAGCATGTCCTGATTGATGTCCGACACCGTGATCGAGGCGCCCTGCGCGGCCATGCGGAAGGCGATATCGCCCGTGCCGCCCGCCATGTCGAGGATCTGCTCGTCGCGATGCGGCTTCACGCGGCGCACGAACTTGTCCTTCCAGAGCCGGTGCATGCCTGCCGACATGGCATCGTTCATCACGTCGTACTTGCGTGCAACGCTGGAGAAGACCGCGCCGACGCGCGCCTCCTTCTCGTCGGTGGCCACATCCTCGTAGCCGAAGGAAACCGTTTCGCTCATGGCGCAGTCCTCTAGCCGTCCGGCCGCGCGGGCGCCACCGGAGTTTTGAAGTCAATTTGTCGTATTGGGGGTTCCGCGAAGCGCCAGCGCCGAGAGCACGATCCCCGCGAGAATCAGTGCCATGCCCACAAGGTGGTAGGGCATCAGCCGCTCGCCCAGCAGCAGGGCGGAAAGCAGCGCACCGAACAGCGGCATCAGCGTGATTGCCTGTCCCGCGCGCGCGGCGCCGAGTTCGCCCGTCGCGCGGTTGTAGATGAAGTAGGCGATCGTCGAAGGGAACAGGCCGACATAGGCGAAAGCGGCCAGCACGGCCGGGCTCCAGTGCACCACCTGCCCGCTCGCCGCCTCCATCGCCGAAAGCGGCGCCATCGCCAGCGCGCCCAGCGTAAAAGTCAGCAGCAGGAAGACCACCGGCGGCACCGGCGGCCGCTTGCGCAGCAGCACCGTATAGAACGACCAGGCCACCACCGCGCAGAAGACCAGAATATCGCCGCGCCCGAAGCGCAGGCCCATCAGCGCCGCCGGATCGCCCTTGAACACGATGGCGACGACACCGAGCGTCGAGATGAGCACCCCCAGCCCGTGCAGCTTGCCCGGCCGTCCGCCGAACAGCACGCGGTCCAGCACGGTCACCACGGCCGGGATCGCGGCTTGGAGCAGCAAGGCATTGGCGGCGGTCGTGTAGTGCAGGCCCTTGTAGATGAAGCCGTTGAAGCAGACGACGCCCAGCACACCCAGTACGACGATCCAGCGCCACCCGGCCAGCACCGCGCGCCATTCGCGCCGCAACGGCCCCAGCGCGAAGGGCAGCAGCACTGCCACTGCGATCAGCCAGCGCCCGAAAGCGAGCGTGAACGGCGGAATGTCATCGCGCACCGCCCGCCCGGTGATCGAGTTGCCCGCCCAGAACAGCATGACGAGGCCGAGCATGCCAAAAGCGCGAAGATGGGAGCGGTTCTCTTCCATGCGAGGCACTTAGAGGCCGTGTGCGAAATGCGCAAAACTGCATTTGCGCGCGGCGGTGGCCGCTTCGACACACAAAACCCGTCGTCCCCGCGAAGGCGGAGACCCCGCTTGTTCCTTTTTGCGCTCCCAAGCGGCGTGTGCTTCGTTACGGTCTGCGTGCCCGCCAAAGAAAAGCGGGACCCCCGCCTTCGCGGGGGCGACGAGGATTTATGGGGTGGGCTCGTCAATACGTCCGCCGCCATCGGAAGCCCGCCCCTCATCTTCCCGCGCTCGCTTTTCTTGGCGGCCCCGACACCCTATCTCACCCGCACGATGCCAGAACTTCCAGAAGTCGAAACCACCGTGCGCGGCCTTGCCCGCTATCTTGAGGGCGAGCGGATCGCGCGCGTGACGCTCAACCGTGCGGACTTGCGCCGCCCCTTCCCGCCCGATCTGGTGCAAGTGCTCACCGGCGCGCGCGTCACCACGATGGGGCGGCGCGCCAAGTATGGCCTGATCCATACCGACCGCGACCAGACCATGGTGTTCCACCTGGGCATGTCCGGCCGCTGGCGGATCGAGCCCGAAAAGCCTGAGAAGCACGATCACCTCGTGCTCGAAACCGGATCGGGCCACGTGCTGGCGCTCAACGACGCGCGGCGATTCGGTTCGGTGGACCTCGTGCCGACCGGAACGCTCGATTCGTGGGGCGCTTTCGCCGCGCTGGGGCCGGAGCCACTGGGCGACGGGCTGACGGCGGCGCATCTCAAGGCGCATTTCGCGGGCCGAATCGCCCCAATCAAGCAGATGCTGCTCGACCAGCAGGTGGTCGCCGGGCTCGGCAATATCTACGTGTGCGAGGCGCTGTTCCGGTCCGGCATCCGGCCGGACAAGGAAGCGGGCCGCGTCACCCTGCCCGCACTGAACCGGCTGGTCCCGGCGATTCGCGAGGTTCTGTCCGAATCGATCGCGGCGGGTGGATCGACGATCCGCGATTACGCGCAACCCAACGGAGAACTGGGCTATTTTGCGACTTCGTGGCAGGTCTATGGACGCGAAGGGCAAGCTTGCCTATGTGGCGGCACCGTTCGGCGCTTCGTTCAAGGTGGACGCAGCACGTTCTGGTGCCCGAAATGCCAGAAATAGGCGGTTTCGGAGGCGTCTCGCGGGTTGACGGAATAGCGTCACACCGCTAAGGGGCGCGCTTTCCGGCGAGTCCGCTCGCCAAGCAGATTCGTTAGGCATTGGGCCGCCATCACCGCTGCGTGGGGGGCCAGACAGAGGAAATTCGATGGCCAATACGCCGCAAGCCCGCAAGCGCATCCGTCGCAACGAGCGCCGCGCCGAGATCAATACCAACCGCGTCAGCCGCATCCGCACCTTCATCAAGAAGGTCGAATCGGCAATCGCCGGTGGCGACAAGACCGCTGCTGCGGCCGCCCTCAAGGAAGCCCAGCCCGAGCTGGCCCGCGGCGTCGCTCGCGGCGTGCTTCACAAGAACACGGCTGCGCGCAAGTTCTCGCGCCTGACCAAGGCCGTCTCGGCTCTCTGAGACGCGCCTGACAGTCCGGCCTCGATGCCGGACTGATGCATCGGCCCAAGCTGCCGTCCGACCATCCGCGATAGCGCGGAAAAATCGGACGGGATGCTTGGGCCGATGGCGTTTCAGGGGCCGACGCTCTGCGAACCCCGAGCGCCCGCATGGCGCGTGCACGGGGCGACCACCGCATGACAGGGGCGGAACGGTTCAATCCGGAGGCATCTGAGCGATCCGCACGGGCCGCGATGCATGCGCCGCGATCTGACCGCCACCTTGACCTCTCCCGCACACTATCGGCGTTGCCAACGCCTGCCTCACGGCGCCCCGCCCACGGCGGAGTGTCGCAAAAAGAGACAGGCGCGCAGGAGCAATGGAGCGGCGCGAGGGTCATCCCGATTCGCGGTGCCGGCCATCCATTTGGGCAAGCGCGTGCCGACTCGAATTCCGATTCGGAGCGTGGCCGACAACGATGCCAAGTACGGAACAGGAACGAAGCCGGCGCTCGCGCGTTTGGCTTTCGGGCCCGTTCAGGTGCGCGCAGGCAAGGCCGTGCGATGAAATGACGGAAACCTTGCGATTCGCACGAGGCGCTTTTGGGCGAGATCGACAAGTTGCTGATTTTATTCATGAAATTCAATTCATGACGGAAATTGGGCACTGAGAGCCGAGTCAACAGGCATAATTTTTTTTATTTGGGGAGGAGCGTATTGCACCGCGACCAAACCCGTTTCTAAAAGGGTCCTCGGCCGTTGCGGAACCGGCCGGGGAACATCGACAGCGACGAAGCACCAGCCGCAAACATGCGTTTGCGGTTTGGGGATTTTTTACGTGTGGCGACGGTGCCTATCCGGTTGCGCGACAGCCCGTTCGGGGCGGCAGCCAACAAGGGGGGTTGGTCTAATGTCAGGTAATTCTGCAGGTCAGGGCGCTAACGGCGTGAGCAAGAAATCGAAGGCGGTAAAATTGGTGATGGAAGAGGATCAGGAAGCCGTGAATTTGGCGGCCGACTGGGCGGACATCAGCCAGGGCTTGCGCAAGGACCTCGGTCAACAGGCGCACAGCCAGTGGATCAAGCCGATTCAGCCCGGCAATTATTGCAAGGAAACCGGTACGCTTGACCTCTATCTGCCCACCGAGTTCTCGGCGAACTGGGTGGCGGATCGTTTCGCGGACCGTCTTTCGCTGGCGTGGAAGATCGCCCGGCCCGACGTGCGCCACGTGCGCATTCTCGTGCATCCGGGCCGCCGCCAGCTTCCCGAACTGCGTCTGGGCGGCGGCGGTGGCCGTCCGTCGAGCGCGCCGGCCAACGATTCGGCCCAGGGCACGCCCGATCCGATCTCGGCCGCACTGTCGGGCGATTCGTTCGCGGCGCTGGGTCAGGGCCCTGCCGGCATCGATGCCTCGCAGACTTTCGCCAGCTTCGTGACCGGCCAGTCGAACGTGCTGGCCTGCAACGCGGCGCAGCGCATGTCGGCCACCGAAACGCCGCAGTTCTCGCCGCTCTACCTCAAGGCCGCCACTGGCCAGGGCAAGACGCACCTGCTGCACGCGATTGGCCATGCCTATCTTCAGCACCACCCGCATGCGCGGATCTTCTACTGCTCGGCAGAGCGCTTCATGGTCGAATTCGTCCAGGCGCTGCGCCAGAACCAGATGATCGAGTTCAAGTCGCGCTTGCGCGGGTTCGACCTGCTGCTGGTGGACGATATCCAGTTCATCATCGGCAAGGCTTCGGCGCAGGAAGAGCTGCTCTACACGATCGATGCACTGCTGCAGGAAGGCAAGCGTCTGGTCTTCGCCGCCGACCGTGCGCCGCAGGCGCTCGACGGGGTCGAGCCGCGCCTGCTCTCGCGCCTGTCGATGGGTCTGGTGGCGGATATCCTGCCGGCGGACATCGAACTGCGCCGCTCGATCCTGGAAAACCGTCTGGGTCGCTTCGCTTCGGTGGACGTGCCTTCGGACGTGATCGAGTTCCTGGCCCGCACCATCAACCGCAACGTGCGCGAACTGGTCGGCGGGTTGAACAAGCTGATCGCCTATGCCCAGCTCACGGGTCAGGCGGTTTCGCTGCAGCTGGCCGAAGAACAGCTGACCGATATCCTGTCGGCCAACCGCCGCCGTATCACGATCGACGAGATCCAGCGCACGGTCTGCCAGTTCTACCGGATCGACCGGACCGAGATGAGCTCCAAGCGCCGCGCCCGCGCCGTCGTGCGTCCGCGTCAGGTGGCGATGTACCTTGCCAAGGTGCTGACGCCGCGCTCCTACCCGGAAATCGGCCGCAAGTTCGGCGGCCGCGATCACTCGACCGTGATTCACGCGGTTCGCCTGATCGAGGAACTGCGCACCCGCGATGCCGATATGGACGGCGACGTGCGCTCGCTGCTGCGCCAGCTCGAATCCTGAGCCAGCCATGATGTGAGGGCCCGGAGTTCTGCTCCGGGAACCCGCAGAGGCTTTCACACGTTTTGCCTGCAGGGTCGCACCTGATCGCGCGCGAGAACTTCGGTTCTCGCGCGCGACATCGTTTTGGGCCATCGTTTCTGGAGCTGACGCGCTGAGAAAAATGCCCGCAGGGGCATTTTTGAGGCGGCACCGGCCCTCTCCCGTTCCGAAGAACACGAAAAGGTCCGGGGGACCTTTTCGCTGAGGGGGCCTACCACCCATCGGTAGTATCCTGCGGGTGGTAGGGTGGGGGAGAGGGCCGGTGCCGCAAAATTCGCATTCCACGAATTTTCAAACGGCCTCTAACAACCGCGCGCGAGGCGATTTCCGATCCGGTTTCTCGAGTCGGATTTTGGAGATTGCGGAGAGCACCGCCGGAATAGAGCAGACGGGGATCGCACCACACCTGCGCCACACTTAAAGTAATACCGATGTACTCGTTGTAGAATTACTTGTAACCGGCGCCCGATACTTCCGAATCGATTTTTCACCGTCCGACAGCAAGTGTCGATTCTGCGACGAATGGGAAAATCTTAACCATTGGATAAGGGTCTCTCCCTAGCCTGTCTGCAAACCGGAAATGTCCCGGTTGCACGAGAGGAGCATCCCCCCATGCGCTTCTACCGGGCCACGTCCTTCCTGTTTCCGCGCCATTACGAATGGCGCATCCTGTTGGCCTGCCTAGCTGCCGTTCATCTGCCCCTGCTGGCGCTGGCCGGCTATCAGGCCGCGAGTGGGCAATGGCAGCCAAACCTTCTGCTGGGCCTGCTGGCGGCATCGCTGGTGGCCGGTCTGCTGGGCCTACTGGCGATCCGGGCGCTGCTCGCCCCGCTGGCACGCGCCATTGCCACGCTGGGCGCCGCGCAGCGGGGTGAGAACGTCCTGCCACTGCCGCGCGGCGGTGACGATCTGGTGGGCCGGCTGCTGCGCGGCGTCGCCATTGCCGCCAGCGAGACCGCGCTGCGCCACGCGCCCCACACCGGCACCGGCGACCGCGACGCGCTGACCGGTCTGCATAGCCGCCATGCCTTCCTCGATACCTCGGAAAAGGTGCTCTCGGGCGAGAGCAATTCGGTGATCGCGCTGATCGACATCGATCATTTCCAGTCGATCAAGGATCGCTTCGGCCGCACCGCCGGCGATGCCCTGCTACGCGCGGTGGGCCACCGCCTCGAACGCGGTATCCGCCGCAGCGATCTGGCCGCGCGCTGGAGCGGGGAGGCCTTCGTGGTGCTGCTGCCCGATACCCAGCTGGACGAGGCGCGGCTGGTGCTGGAACGCCTGCGCGCCAGCATCGCGCTCGATCCCCTGCTCGGCCCCGAAAGCACCGGCAATGCCTGGCCGGTGACGTTTTCCTGCGGACTGGCGCCGGTGCGGGCCTTCTCGCACCTGGGCGAGGCCACGCATCGCGCCCATGCCGCCTTGAATGCCGCCAAGAATGGCGGACGCAATCGGGTGCGGATCGCCGGCAACGGCTGATCTGCCCCTCTTTCCTGATGCGGGGGCGTTCATCCTCCCCCCTTACTGAACACCCCCGCATCTTCGTCTTTTGCGCTTTGCCCGCAGCGGCGCGATGCTGTAGGCGCTGGGCCATGACGCTTCCCGCCACTTTCGGGCAGGCCGCGCTGCGCGGCATTCGCTGCCGCTGCCCGCGCTGCGGCGAGGGCCGGCTGTTCCGCCAATGGCTGAAGCCGCTGGAACGCTGCCCGGCCTGCATGCTCGACCTGACGCCCCAGCGCGCGGACGACTTTCCCGCCTATATCGCCATGCTGGTGACCGGCCACCTGATGGCGCCGATCATCATCATGCTCTCCAAGGATTTCGCAATGGGGCCGCTGGGCATGTTCGCGATCGTGGTGCCGCTGGCGCTGGTGATGATGCTGGGCATGCTCCAGCCCGCTAAGGGCGGCGTGATCGCCACCCAGTGGTGGTTCGGCATGCATGGCTTCGCGAAGGAACGTGTACCGGCGGCCGAAACCGGCGAAGCGGGGCGCGAATGACGCTGACGCCCGAACGCCTGGCGCGATTCGCGCGGCATATCGTGCTGCCGGAAGTGGGCGGGGCCGGTCAGGTCGCGCTGGCGGATGCCCATGTGGTCCTGGTCGGCTGCGGCGGAATCGGCAGCCCTGCGCTCCAGTATCTCGCCGCAGCCGGGATAGGACGCCTGACGCTGATCGACGACGACACGGTGGACGTCAGCAATCTGCAACGCCAGACGATTTATACGCCATCGGATATCGGCAAGCCTAAAGCGGAAGCGGCAGCCGAGTGGGTGCGGCGCTTTGATTTTGGCCTTGAGATCCTGCCGCACGTTACGCGTCTCGGGGGTGACAACGTGGCAGAGATTCTCTCCGGCGCGAGCGTGGTACTGGACGGGTGTGACAACTTCGCGACTCGGCTGCTTGTGTCAGATTGCTGTGTGAAACTGGGCATTCCCCTCACCACGGCGGCGATTGGTCGCTTTCAGGGGCAAGTCGCCAACTTTGCCGGGCACCTGCCGAATCAGGCCTGCTATCGCTGCTTCGTGGGTGACGCCTTCGATGCGCAGGACTGCGATACGTGCGCGGCGGATGGCGTGCTGGGGGCCATGGTCGGCATGGTCGGCACTTTCGCGGCAATGCATGCGATGCGCGTGCTGCTGGAGGGCAAGGCCGCGCTGGGGGTGCCGCAATATGGCACGCTCCAGCTGATCGACGGCATGGCCCCGTCGATGCGGCCGCTGAAGATCGCCAAGGATCCCGGCTGCCGCGCCTGCGGCGTGGAAGCGGCAGTTCAGGCCGATCTGCCGTCGTGATTGTAGACCGCTAGGCCGGCAAGCAGTTCGGGGGCGAACAGGCGCATGTTCACGCCCATGCGGTCCTCAGCCGGATCGACCGGACTCCAGTGCGTGGTGCAGCCGCACTGCGGGCAGTGCCAGAAGGTCAGTACCCTGTCGCTGGTCTGATAGCCGACGAGTTCACCCTCGATCCGCAGCTTCGTGGGACTGTGATAGGACCAGAGCGTCCCCAGCCGGTGGCAGATCGAGCAATTGCAATCGCAGACCGCGTGCGGCTCGTCCGCCAGTTCCAGCGTGACCGCGCCGCAATGGCAGCTTCCCTGATGGACGGTCATGCGCCTAGTACCTCGTCCACCCATGCCGTGACCAGTTCGGTCGCCGGGCCATGGCGCGCCTCGTCGAACCACGATGTGCCTTGTGAGGGTTCCAGGTTCAGTTCCAGCGTCTCCGCCCCGAACTCGCGCGCGTTGCGCACGAAACCGGCGGCGGGATAGACCGCGCCCGAAGTGCCGATGGAGACGAACAGGTCCGCCCGCTCCAGCGCCTCGAAGATTGCGTCCATGCGGTAGGGCATTTCCCCGAACCAGACGATATCGGGCCGCAGCGCCGCCTCTCCGCATTCGGGGCAGGCCGGGCGGTCGATCAGCGGCCCGGTCCAGGGCACGCGCTCGTCGCAGGCGGTGCACCAAGCGTTAAGATGCTCGCCGTGCATGTGGAGCACGCGTTTGGCGCCTGCCCGCTCGTGCAGGTCGTCTATGTTCTGGGTGACGATCAGCAGTTCGCCCTCCCACTCGCGGTCCAGCTTGGCCAGCGCAAGGTGGGCAGCATTGGGTTCCTTGGTCTGGATCGCCTCCCGCCGCATGTCGTAGAAGCGCAGCACCAGATCGGGATCGCGGGCGAACGCCTCGGGCGTCGCCACGTCCTCTACGCGGTGCTGCTCCCAGAGGCCTCCGCCCCCATCTTTGGCATCCCGAAAGGTATCGATGCCGCTTTCGGCGCTTACGCCCGCACCGGTGAGGATGACGATGTTGCGGATGTCCTTCATCCCGGCCATGAGACCAGCCTTCAACGGAGACGGCAAGTGGCACGAATCGGAATTATCGGCAGCGCGGGGCGCATGGGACAGGCCATCGCAGAGGCCATCACGGCAGCCGGCGAGGAACTTTCCGGCGGCGTGGACCGCGATGGCGACATCGGCGGGCTGGCCGCGCATTCGGACGTGCTGATCGATTTCTCCAGCCCGGTCGCGCTCGAAGCCAACCTCGATGCCGCGGTGGACGCAGGCATTCCCATCGTCGTCGGCACCACCGGCCTTGAGGAACGTCACCACTGGCTGATCGATGCCGCCGCGCAGCACATTCCCGTTCTCCAGACCGGCAACACTTCGCTCGGCGTCACCCTGCTCGCCCACCTCGTGCGCGAAGCCGCCAGCAAGCTGGGCGAGGACTGGGATATCGAGATCGTCGAGACGCACCACCGCATGAAGGTCGACGCCCCCTCCGGCACCGCGCTGCTGCTGGGTGAAGCTGCCGCCAAGGGGCGTGAGGTCAGCCTGTCGAACGCCGCCGTGCGCGCGCGCGACGGCATCACCGGCAAGCGCGAGGCGGGCACCATCGGCTTTGCGGCGTTGCGCGGCGGCACCGTGGCGGGCGATCACACCGTGCACTTTCTGAGCGATAACGAACGCCTCTCGTTCTCCCACCTCGCCGAAAACCGCACGATCTTTGCCAAGGGCGCGGTCAAGGCGGCGCAGTGGCTGAAGGACAAGCACGCCGGCCGCTACACGATGCCCGAGGTTCTGGACCTTTGAACAAGGCCGAAATCTTCGAATTCTTCCGCCGTCTCGCCGAGCTTAACCCCTCGCCCGAGACGGAGCTGGAATTCGGCAACAACTACCAGTTGCTGGTCGCCGTGGTGCTTTCCGCGCAGTCGACCGACGTGGGCGTCAACAAGGCCACGCGGGCGCTGTTCCGCGAAGTGAAGACGCCCGCGCAGATGGTCGAACTGGGCGAAGAGGGCCTGAAGCAGCACATCAAGACGATCGGCCTGTTCAATGCAAAGGCCAAGAACGTCATCGCGCTCTCCGAAATCCTGGTCGAACGCTACAACGGCGAAGTGCCGGAAGACCGCGATGCGCTGGTCGAACTGCCCGGCGTCGGCCGCAAGACCGCCAATGTGGTGATGAACTGCGCCTTCGGGGCCGAAACCTTCGCGGTGGACACGCATATCTTCCGCGTCGGCAACCGCACCGGCATTGCCAAGGGCAAGACCCCGCTGGCGGTCGAAAAGCAGCTTGAAAAGCGCGTGCCGCAGCCCTTCCGCGTGGGATCGCACCACTGGATGATCCTGCACGGCCGCTACATCTGCAAGGCGCGCACGCCCGAATGCTGGCGCTGCCCGGTGATTGACTTGTGCGATTACAAGGACAAGGTTCTGGAGAAGGGGGCGGGAAAGAAAGCCGCCTGAATTCAGGTGACCGCCATTCAGGTAAACGATCGGAAGGACGTTAACATGCGCCGCCGTCACATTGCCTTTTCAGCCATTCCCCTGATCCTCACCGCCTGTTCACAGCAGGAAGCCAAGCCGCCACCGCCCGTCAGCCCCGCCGCCGAAGCGATCGGCCCTGCGCAGGACTGCCTGCCGCTGACGCAGTTCTCCAACACCCGCATTCGCGACGATTGGACGATCGATTTCATCGGCGGCGCGGGCAACCGCGTCTGGCGGGTGACATTGCCGAACCGCTGTTCAGGGCTCAGGTCGGCGGACAGCTTTACCTATTCGACTTCGCTCTCGCAGCTGTGCCGGCAGGACATCATCTATCCGCTCATGCGCGTGGGCAGCGGCTTCCAGCGCGGTGGCGGATGCGGTCTGGCGCCATTCGTTCCGGTGAAGTTGGCGCAGTAGCTATCAGTCAAATCCTCCCCCTTGGGGGGAGGTGGCAGCGCGGAGCGCTGACGGAGGGGTAGCCACGCCGGCGGTGACACCCCTCCCCCGCCCGTTACAGGAAAGGAGTAGGAACCTCAGCTTTCGTACTGCTCCGGATCGATATTGAGTCCGGCCCGCCCATGCGACGAGGTTCGCGTCGGCGCATGCGGCATTTCCTCTTCCGGATCGACCAGCGGCTGCAGCATGCCTTCGCTGCGCGTGATCACCGCCGTCGCCACCGCGTTGCCGACTACGTTCGTGGCCGAGCGGCCCATGTCGAGGAAAGTGTCCACGCCCAGCAGCAGCGCGATGCCTTCGACCGGCAGGCCGAACTGCGAGAGCGTGGCGGCGATCACCACGAGGCTGGCGCGCGGCACGCCGGCGATGCCCTTCGAACTGACCATCAGCGTCAGCAGCATCAGGATCTGCGTGCCGATGGGCACGTGAATGCCATAGGCCTGCGCGATGAAGATCGACGCGAAGCTCATGTAGATCATCGAGCCGTCGAGGTTGAAGCTATAGCCCAGCGGCAGGATGAAGCCCGAGATGCGGCGCGGCACGCCGAACCGGTCAAGCTGTTCGAACAGCTTGGGCAGGCTCGCTTCCGACGATGCGGTCGAGAACGAGAGCAGCAGCGGCTCGCGAATGTAGCGGAACAGGGTGACGATCCGCCCGCGCAGGAAAATGCCGCCCACCAGGAACAGTAGCACCCAGAGCAGCAGCATCGCGAAATAGAACTCGCTGACGAGCACGCCGTAGGTGACGATGATGCCAAGGCCCTGCTTGGCGATCACGCTGGCGAGCGCGCCGAACACCGCGAACGGGGCGAAGCGCATCACGTAATCGGTGACCTGCAGCATGAGTTCGGACAGCGCCTCGCTCACCTTGACGATGATCGCGCCCTTCTCGCCGATGGCGGTAAGGCCGACGCCGACGAAGACCGAGAAGACAAGGATTTGCAGGATGTTGTTCTGCGCCATCGCATCGACGGCGCTGCTCGGGAAGATTTCCAGGATGAAGTGCCGCAGCGTCAGTTCACCCATTTCCAGCTTGCCGAGGTCAGAACCGGTGGTGAGGCCCGCGCCGACGCCCGGCTTGAACAGGTTGACCAGCACCAGGCCCAGGCCCAGCGAGATCAGGCTGGCCGATATGAACCAGCCAAGCGCCTTGCCGCCGATGCGGCCCAGCGCCGCGCTGTCGCCCATGCCCGAGATGCCGGTGACGATCGTCGCGAAGACCAGCGGCGCGATGATCATCTTGATCAGCTTCAGGAAAACGTCGGGCAGCAGCTTGAAGTAGTCGGCCCACTGCGCAAGGCGCGGATCGTCCGCGGCGATGGTCGCATGCAGCAGCCAGCCTACGGCGATGCCCAGCACCATGCCGATAATGATATAAAGCGTCAGCCGCCGGCCCATTCCCACCTCGCAATAAAATTGCTGGCGAGACTAACAGCGTGACCCGCCCGGTCAACGCCGGGCACGCCCTTATTCTTGACGTTGTCCGCGAGAATCAGCGGATCCGGGGGTGATTGAAAATCCGCCACAGGCGGATTTTGACGGCACCGGCCCACTCCCCCACCCGACCTCCCATCAGGATACTTTCGTGGGAGGTCGGGTGGGGGAGTGGGCCGGTGCCGCACGAAAATGCCCATCCGGGCATTTTCAATCAAACTTTCAGCGCGGCTTCGGTGACCCGGCGATAGATCTTCACCAGCGCTTCCAGATCGGCTACCGCCACCGCCTCGTCGCGCTTGTGCATCGTTGCGTTGCACAGGCCGAACTCGATGACGGGCGACAGGTCCTTGAGGAAGCGCGCGTCGGACGTGCCACCGCTGGTCGAAAGCTCCGGCTCCACGCCGGTCTCCGCACGGATCGCCTCAGCCAGCAGGGCGGAGAAATCGCCCGGCTCGGTCAGGAATGCCTCGCCCGAGATAACCGGGCGCGCGGTGCCGCCGTGGCGCTGGGCGATCTCGGAAACGCGCTGCGACAGGCCCTCGCCCGTGTGCAGATCGTTGAAGCGGATCGAGATGCGCGCCGATGCCTTGGCCGGGATCACATTGGTGGCCGGGTTGCCGACGGTCAGGTCGGTCACTTCCAGATTGCTCGACTGGAACCAGTCGGTCCCCTCGTCCAGCACCAGTGCATCGAGTTCGGCGAGCATGGCGACCAGCTTGGTGATCGGGTTGTCGGCCAGATGCGGGTAGGCGACGTGGCCCTGCACGCCGTCGACTTCCAGCCAGATGTTCACCGATCCGCGGCGGCCGATCTTCATCATGTCGCCCAGACGGTTCACCGAAGTGGGTTCGCCGACAAGGCAGAGGTCCGGGATCGCGCCCACTTCACGCATATGGTCGATCAGCGCGAGGGTGCCGTATCGGGCCGGGCCTTCCTCATCCCCGGTGATGACGAAGCTGATCGTGCCCGCCTCGGCCGGGATCTGCGCGGCGGCGGCGACCATCGCCGCGATCGAGCCCTTCATGTCCACCGCGCCGCGGCCGTAGAGCAGTTCGCCGCGCACTTCCGGCGTGAAGGCGCCGCTGGCCCAGCCCTCGCCCGGCGGCACCACGTCGAGATGGCCGGCGAAGGCGAAGTGGCGCGATCCTGCAGGGCCCTTGCGGATCGCGAAGAGATTTTCGACCGGCCCGTCCGGAGCCTCGCCCGAAAGCGCGCGGTGAACCTCGAAGCCCAGCGGCAGCAGCTGCGCCTCAAGGCAATCGAACACCTGCCCGGTGGCCGGGGTGACGCTGGGGCAGGCAATCAGCGCTTCGGCAAGCGCGAGGACATCGGCGGCGGTCTGCACGGTCTCGGTCATCCGGCCGCCATTGCACAGGTCTGCGCGCATGACCATAGTTTCGGCACAGGTCCGCCCAGGGCCGGCGAGGGAGGGACTCGTGCCAAAGATCGATATCGACGCCATCGCGCCATCCAACCGCACCGGCTATCCGGCCCCGTTCGACCAGCCCGTGGCCGGCCGCTGGTATCGCCGACTGGCGCCCACTGGCGGGTTGACCGAAATGGGCGCCAGCCGGGTGGTGCTGGAGCCCGGCGCCTGGTCCAGCCAGCGGCACTGGCATGACGACGAGGACGAACTGCTGGTGATGCTCTCGGGAGAGGCGGTGCTGGTCGAGGATTCGGGCCGCACCGTAATCCGCGCGGGCGACATCTGCGCCTGGCCCAAGGGCGTGACGAACGGCCATCACCTGATCAACGAAAGCGACGCGGACTGCATGTTCGTGGCCATCAGCGCCGGCAATCCCGACGGTTCAGGCGCCTATTCGGACATCGACATGAAGTTCGAGGGGGACGGGTACTTTCACAAGGACGGCACGCCGTACCCCACCGAACGGATGCGTTAGGTCCCCCTCCAAAGCCCACAATCTCGTCATCCCCGCGAAGGCGGGGATCCCGCTTGTTCCTATGTGCTCAGCTTTATGCCGCAAGAAAGCGGGGCCCCCGCTTTCGCGGGGGCGACGATAGGTTTGAACAGAAGGGCGGGTAACTCAGCCCAGCGCTTCATCCAGCATCTTGGCCAGACGCAGGCCGGCCTGCTGGATGCGCTGGTCCACGATCGGGATCGCCGCTTCGATCGCGGCTTCGTTCCACGTCGCCTTGGCGTCCTTCACATCACAGGGCAGTTTGCCGCCGAAGGCCGCCGGATAGATCATGTCGCGGCTGATCTCCCACGATTCGCGGGCCCAGTCTTCGGTCTTGCCAGTCGCGAGGCGGGCCTTCTCTTCGGCCGAATAGCGGCGCACCAGCGGCGGATTGGCGGAACTGATCGCGCGTTCGGCCATCAGGCCGTCCCACACCGAATGCAGGTTGAAGCCGGTGGCATCGCCATAGCCGCTGTCCACCTTGTTGCCGCCCTGGTCGGCATTCTCGCCCACATGGAGCGGCTGGTGCACGTCGCCCACGAAGTGCGTGACGAGGATCAGCGCCTCAAGCCTCATCGCGGGGGCCAGCTTGCGGTCTGCCAGCAGGCGGGCGTTGCGGTCGATCTGCGCGGTGACGCAGTTGCCGTCGCGGCAGTCGGCCTTGAGGTCGAAGGTGCCGCAGACCGGCTGATCGTGATAGTGCCACGAGGACATGAACGCGAAGCGCCAGCGCTCGTCCTTGTTCTTGATGCAGTCCGGCCAGACGGCGGCATCCTCGAACGTCTTCGCGCTGCATTCGGGCGTATCGAGTTCGCCCTGATGGCGCAGCAGCGCGGCGATCTGCGCGCGGGTGGCGGGCTTCACGTTTTCCAGCGCGATGGCGGCAACGGTGCGGTGCCCCAGCGCGCCCCAGGCCATGGCAGGCGTGGCAAGCGCAGAGGCGGCAAGGCCAGCCATGGCGGCCAGCGTCATTACGATCTTCTTCATGGGGAATTTCACTTAATCGGCGTTTCGTACTGTTCGATGACCCATTGCTCGGTCTGCGCGGCATTGATCCACTGCTGCATCCACTCATGCTCCCACACGGCCTCCATATAGGCCTGCGCGAAACCGGGGACGCCGATGCCGTAAGTCAGGAAACGGCTGACGACCGGGGCGTAGAACACGTCGGCCGCGCTGAAGGTGCCGAACAGGAACGGCCCGCCGCGCCCGAAGCGCGCCCGCGCCTCTGCCCAGAGCGTGAGGATGCGCACGATGTCCACGCGCACGTCATCGCCCAGCGTCACCCCCTCCACCCGCATGCGGATGTTCATGGGGCAGGCGCGGCGCAGTGCGAAGTAGCTGGAATGCATTTCGGCAACCATCGATCGCGCCATGGCGCGGGCATCGTCGCCCTTGGGCCAGAAACGGTCGCGCCCCACCTTGTCCGCGAGGTATTCGACGATCGCCATGCTGTCCCACACGACCGCGTCGCCATCCCACAGGATCGGCACTTTGCCGTGGCTGGGGGCAAGATCGTCGGAAGTGCGCTGGACGTCCCATTCCTCGCCATAGAGCGGGACGGTGATCTCCTCGAAATGGAGGCCCGACTGTTTGCACGCCAGCCAGCCGCGAAGCGACCAGCTGGAGTAGTTCTTGTTGCCGATGATCAGCTTCACTTACGCGGATTCCCCATAGGTCCAAGTCCGAGGTCCAAACCTGGGGCCTATCGGTTCAGCCCCGACAAGTCGAGAATGAACAGCGACTCTTTTATCCGGACTGACGTCCGGAAGCGGCGCCGGCCCACTCCCCCACCCGACCACCCAACAGGATACACTCGTGGGTGGTCGGGTGGGGGAGTGGGCCGGTGCCGCAAGCCTTCGACGGATGTCGAAGGCACACCCATCAAACAAGCCTTCGACAGATGTCGAAGGCGCACCCATCAAAAGAGTCGCGTGATCTCGTAGAACAGCGCACCGACCACGGCGCTGGCCGGGATCGTCACCACCCAGGCCACGATCACGCGGCTCGCCACCGACCAGCGCACGGCGCTGGCGCGGCGGGCGGCGCCGGTGCCGACGACGGCGCCGGTGATCGCGTGCGTGGTCGAAACCGGAATGCCCATGGCGCTGGCGCCGAACACCACGATCGATCCTGCAGTGGAAGCGCAGAAGCCGGAGTGGTGGTTCAGCTTGGTCAGCTTCGAACCCATCGTCTTGATGATCTTCCACCCGCCCGACAGCGTGCCGATAGAGATCGCGGCGTAGCAGCAGATCACCACCCATTCGGGCACATGGAAGCCGCCCTGAAGATGGCCGGTGGAATAGAGCAGCACGGCAATGATGCCCATCGTCTTCTGCGCATCGTTACCGCCGTGGCTGATGGAATAGGCGGCGGACGAGAACAGGTGCAGCGTCTTGAAAATGCCGTTCGACTGGCGCGGGGTGGTGCCCCGGAACAGCCACGAGGTCACCAGCATCATCAGCATCGCGATCAGGAAGCCCAGCACCGGCGAGGCGACGATGGCGATCAGCGTCTTCACCGTGCCGTCCGATTCGACGACGCCCGGCCCGGCCGCGGCAACGCCCGCGCCCAGCAGGCCGCCGATCAGCGCGTGGCTGGACGAGGACGGAATGCCCTTGATCCAGGTCAGCACGTTCCAGAACATCGCGCCGACCAAGGCGCCGAAGACGACGGCGGGCGTCACCGCATCCTTGTCGATGATGCCCTTGCCCACCGTCTCGGCGACGTGGAGACCCATGATCCAATAGGCGGCGAAGTTGCCGAACGCGGCGAACAGCACCGCGACGACCGGCGAAAGCAGGCGCGTGGCGACGACCGTGGCGATGGCATTGGCGGCGTCGTGCAACCCGTTCAGGAAGTCGAACGCGAGCGCGAGCGCGACAAGGCCGATCAGCAGCGGCAGGGCAAGCGTGTGTTCCATGGGGGGATCTGACCGTCAGGCGTGATCGATGACGAGGCCGTCGATCTCGTTCGCCACGTCCTCGAAACGGTCGACCACGCGTTCGAGGCGCTTGAACATCTCCTGGCGGACGATGAAGTGCAGCGCATCCTTGCCACTGTCGGCCTTGAACACGCGCTTCAGGCCGGCGGCGTGAATCGCATCGGCATGGCCTTCCATGCGCACCAGGCGTTCGGTCAGTTCATGCAGGCGATGGCCATTGTCGGCGATCTTGCGCAGCAGCGGCATGATCTCCGCCGTCAGGCGCGCGGCGTCGACGATGATCGCCGCCATATCGATCATTTCCGGCTCGAATTCGGAAACCTCGTAAAGGTTCACGGCCGTGGCCACCTGCTGCATCTCGTCGATGGCATCGTCCATCGTCGTGATCAGGCTGGTGATCGACGAACGATCGAATGGCGTCAGGAAGGTGCGGCGCACGGTCTGCAGCACTTCGCGGGTGATATTGTCCGCGTCGTGTTCACGCTCCTCGATCTCGCGGATGTGCTGCGCGCGGCCGGCGCCGCCCTGTGCCAGACGCGCCAGCGCATCGGCACCGGCGACGAGCGTCGCGGCTTGCTGTTCGAACAGATCGAAGAAATTGCCCTGCTGCGGAAGCAGCTTCTGGAACCAGGCAAACATTGTATTGATCCCTGTCTTGTCGGCCATCCGGTCAGCCATCGCGCCGATCATGCGCGCGGGGCTGGCGGCGGCGCGGAACTCGCGCGCACCGAAGGACCGGATCAGCGCGCGAAGATCCTCTTCGTCGACCGCCTTAGCGGCGTCGGCGAGTGAGAACCAGCGGCGTTCGCGCTGATGCTGTTCGTCCCACGAGTCAAGTTCTTCGGTGACGGCGAAAGGAAATACGTCGACATCCGCCCAGACCGATGCGCCCGATGCCCGCTGCTTGCGATAGCGGTACGATCCCAGCGGAACCGGACAGGCGGCGCCCAGCACGCCTGCTTCTTCCTCCGCCTCGGCGGCGGCAGCGGCATGGGGGAGGTAGCCCTTCATCAGCCCGCCCTTGGGAATCACCCAACGGCGCGTGCTGCGCGAGGTGATCAGCAGGATCTGGATCGGCGCATCGACCGCGGGGCCGACGGTGCGATAGGGAAGAACGGCGATCTGGCGCATGGCGAGTCTCCTTTCTTCTCTGACGCGCGACCGCGTGCCCCTAGGGGAAGCGGGCCGGTCACGCAATCGTCACATACCAGGTTTTCCGGCCTGTGCGGTTGAGGGGCAGGTCGAGGACGGTCCACAAGTGCCGATGATGGCGCGATAGTGCGATGGTATCGTGACGCCGCCACGGCGGCGCGGTGGAGGACAAGCGATTGATGTGAGGAGAAATCTTGGGCGGAGTGAAAACTCCATGCCCCCGCTCAATCAACCGAACCGTCGCCCCCGCGAAGGCGGGGGCCCCGCTTCCTTTTCCTCGCCGCCCGAAGAACAAGCGGGGTCCCCGCCTTCGCGGGGACGACGGAGTGGTATTGCGGAAAGTTCGCGTGCGGGGCCGGGCGAAACCCAACCCCGGTCCGATCACCAATCGTCAGATCAGCGAATCGGCAAACACCGCCGCACGCAATTCGGCGATGCCGAGGCCCTTTTCCGAAGAGGTGACGTGCACCTCCGGATAGGCAGCCGGGTGCTTGCGCGCCTCGGCGATCGTTTCGGCGTGAACCTTTTCCAGTTCGCTCGCCTTGATCTTGTCCGCCTTGGTCAGGACGATGCGGTAGCCGACGGCGGCCTCGTCCAGCATCTTCATCATGTCGGCATCGACATCCTTCACGCCGTGGCGCGAATCGACCAGCAGCAGCGTGCGCTTCAGCTCCACGCGGCCGCGCAGATAGTCGCGCACGAGGCGGCGCCAGGTCTCGACGACCTTGGGCGGTGCCTTGGCAAAGCCATAGCCAGGCATGTCGACCAGGCGGAACTGCAGCGGCTCGCCCACGTCGAAGAAGTTCAGTTCCTGCGTGCGCCCCGGCGTGACCGAAGTGCGCGCGATCGCCTTGCGGCCGGTCAGCGCGTTCAGCAGCGACGATTTGCCGACGTTCGAGCGGCCGCAGAAAGCGATCTCCGGCTCACCCGATTCGGGCAGGAACTTCAGCGCGGGCGCGCTCTTCAGGAACGTCACCGGTCCTGAAAAGAGCTTCCGTGCCTGTTCGATCAGTTCTGCCTGTTCTTCTTCCATGTCAGCCTCAGGCCTTCTTCTCGCGCTCGCGGGCACGAGCCTTGTCCTGGGCTTCCTTTTCCTGCTGCGCCTTCAACTGCGGATGCATCACGTAGAGCAGCTTCTGCTGACCGATCGCGAGCAGGTTGGAAGTGATCCAGTAGACCAGCAGGCCCGAGGCGAACGGCGCCATGATGAACATCATGAACCAGGGCATCAGGGCGAAGACCTGCTGCTGCGCCGGATCCATCTGCTGCGGGTTCAGCTTGAACTGCAGGTACATCGTCACGCCCAGCAGCAGTGCCAGCACGCCGATGCCAAGGAAGGCCGGGGGCGTGAACGGCAGCATGCCGAACAGGTTCAGGATGTGCAGCGGATCGGGCGCCGAAAGGTCCTTGATCCACAGCACGAACGGCTGGTGGCGCATTTCGATCGCCAGGTTCAGCACCTTGTAGAGCGCGAAGAAGACCGGAATCTGCAGGAACATGGGAAGGCAGCCGGCAAGCGGGTTCACCTTCTCTTCCTTGTACAGCTTCATGATCTCAAGCTGCTGCTTTTCCTTGTCGTCCTTGTAGCGCTCCTGGATCGCCTTCATCTTCGGCTGGATCGCACGCATCGCGGCCATCGAAGCGAAGCCGCGCTGCGCGACCGGGAACATGATGCCGCGCACGATCGCGGTCAGCAGGATGATGGCGACGCCGAAGTTGCCGACGAGCGCGAACAGCTTCACCAGCAGCCAGAAGATCGGCTTTTCGAACCAGCGGAACCAGCCCCAGTCGATCGCGAGGCCGAAGTTGGCGACGCCCGCCTTCTCATAGGCGTCGAGCACCGCGTGCTCCTTGGCACCGGCGAACAGCATGGTCTGGCGGCTGAGCGTCTGGCCCGGCTGGACCACGCTCTGTTCGTAGACGGCGTCGGCACGGAACAGCTGGTTGCCCAGCGAACGGAACGAGCCGGTGGCCTTACCGTTGTTGGCGGCGTTCACCGGAATTACCGCGGACATCCAGTAGACGTCGGTAAAGCCGATCCAGTCGACCTTGCCGGCCGGGTCCTGCGTGCCCGCGCCGACGAGATCGTCGTACTTGGGTCCGAACACCACCGAACCGTCGAAAGCGCCGATGCCGCCGGTGCGCAGCGTCCAGGCATAAGCGGCGGCGGTGCGGTTGGTGCGGTTCACGAAAGCGAAGGGCTGCACCGTGACGGGTGCCTGGCCCTTGTTGATCACCTGCTGGTCAGCCGTGATCATGTAATTGTCATCGACCTTGAAGGTCAGCGCGTAAGTCTGGCCCTGGCCGTTGTCCCAGGTGAGCGTGACGGGCGTGGCCGGCGTCAGCTTGGCGCCTGCGGGCGCGGTCCAAACGGTCTGGGCATTGGGCGCGGCGTTACCCTGGCCGACCCAGCCGAACTGCGCATACTGCTGCGCCGGCGTGCCGGAGGGCGAGAACATGCGGACCGGGCCGGAATCCTTTTCCACCGTCTCACGATGGCGGTTGAGCACCAGATCGTCGAGCAGCGCGCCGGTCAGGTTGATCGAACCCGAAACGCCCGGCGCCTGGATCGGCAGACGGCCGCCCTTGGTCAGCGCGGTCTTCAGGTCCTGCCGTTCCAGCGCAACGTCGTCCGCGTTCAGCAGGCCGCCCTCACGGGTGGGCTTGGCGGCGTTGGTCGGGGCCGGGTTCGCGGCGGTCTGCTCGACCTTGGCGGGCTTGTTGGCGTTCGGATAGAAGTGATTGACGCCGGCTTGCCAGCCGAAAAGCACGAGCGCGGTCAACAAGACCGCCAGAATGATGTTGCGCTGGTTATTCACGAAGGCTTTCCTGTCGTAATCCCGTCGAAGGCGGCGGCCGCGCGATGGCTTTGGCCGCTACCTCAATTCATGTCAGTCCGGCACCGGGTCGTAGCCGTGCCCACCCCAAGGCTGGCAGCGCAATAGACGCTTGAACGCCAGCCAGCCACCCTTAATCGCACCGTGCTTGCGCACCGCAATGATCGCGTACTGCGAGCACGAGGGCGAATAGCGGCAGGACGGCGGCAGCACTTGCGAAGGGCCCAGTTGCCACGCCCGGGCGATACCGATCAGCAGCAACCCCGGAAGACGCGCGAACAAGGCGAATAGGCGCTTCATTTGCGGGGCTTGCCCTTGCGGCCGCGATGGCTGCGCGGCGGATCGCCCTTCCCGGCCTGAGCCCGGCCCAGCGCCACCCGCAATTCCTCGCGCAGCAGTGCGAAATCGCGCTCCACCCCGCCCTCGCGCCCGATCAGCACGTGATCGGTATCGGCAAGGCCGAGTTCGGGCAGAAGTTCGCGCAGCAGCGCACGAAAGCGCCGCTTCATGCGGTTGCGCACCACCGCATTGCCGATCTTCTTAGTGACGGTGATGCCCGCCCGCTGCCCCTGCCCATCGTTACCCTTGGCCAGGAGCACGAATCCGGGCCGCGCCACACGAAGGCCGCCATTGGCCGCAACGAAGTCGGCCCGGCGGGTCATGGTGGAATAGGCGGCGGTCATGTCAGCCGGCAGATAGGGAGGAGAACTGCAAAGTACAAACGGCGGCGGCCCGTGCCGCTACCCGATTCCTCACCACGCAACACAGCATGCGAGGGATCGGATAGCGGCACGGGCCGGTGCCGCATCCAGCCGTTAAGCTGGAAAAGTCTCGATTAGGCCGAGAGCTTCGAACGGCCGCGGGCGCGGCGCGCACGAAGAACCTTGCGGCCACCGACGGTCGCCGTGCGAGCGCGGAAGCCGTGACGGCGGGCGCGGACAAGGCGGCTGGGCTGGAAAGTGCGCTTCATGACGGTCCTCGAAAATCCGAACAAAAGAGGCCGCCCGACCGGGACGACCGCAAAACAGAGCGCGCCGATACTGGAGCGCCGAAGCAGAGTCAAGCAAAGCCAGCCTCTTTCGGCCGTCAAACCGGGCGGCACCGCGATTCTTTTCATGCGGCGGCTATTCGGCAACTACCTCCTATGGGGATCGCCGGATAGCCATGCGTGCCCAAGCCTTGCGGGCAAGGGGCATGATAGACTCGGTCCGTCAGATCGACCGGAGCGGCGGAAACGGGGCAACGATGAAGGAAGACGATCAGGTCGGCGTGCTGGTGGGGTGGTCTTCGCAGACCTTCGGGCCGAATCTGATCCTCGACCTTCAGACTTTCGAGCGTTCGTCATGGGATAGCGGCGACGAACCCGAAATCGCGCGGATCTACATGACCCGCAATCAGGCCGCAGTCCTTGCCAATCACTTGTTCGAAATCAGCGGAACCTCACCCCCGAAGCGACCGCAAGGTCGATTCGGCCGGCTCTTTGGCTAGGCGGCGAATCAACCCGGTCCAGCGAGACCCAGCGATTCATTTCCCCCGCGCCGAACCACAGCGCCGATTCGAACGGCACCGAATTGGTCATCGCGTAAAAGGCCCGCGCCTCGCCTTCGTCCATGCCCATCTGGCGATAATAGTCCAGATATCGGCGGTTCTCCGGCCCATCTGCCGAATAGTCTTTCGCCTCACGCCCCGAATCGTCGATCCAGGAATGAACCGCGAACTCCGCGCCGTCGTCGGCATATCGCCGGGTTCCGGCCAGAAACAGCTCGACCGCGCCGGAGCGGACCGAACCGCCATCGGGCACATGGGTGGCAATGCCGCGCGCGCGGATCATCCGGCCCAAGCGCAGATTGGCGAAGTCATCCTCGGTACCCGGGCATTCGATCATCTCGATTTCGGCGATTGCCGGCCAATCGCGCAGCATGGCGGCGAACTGGGCGGGGCTGCGCGAATCGGTGACATCCACCAGCGCGACATGGCGCGCATCGATCACGCGGAACGGACCGTAGCGGGCGACGCCGCGCGGGATAGGGGCAGGCTGGGTCTGCTGCCAGGCGATATCGACCAGTCGCTCGCCGCCGACGAAAGGCTCCGCCTCGTCTGCGATCACCGCCACGGGCTGCTGCACGTAGCCCGGCTCCTCGAAGAGCACCATTTCGTAAGGTAGCATGGGCGCGAGCGTGGCCGCCGGCGCCGCCTCCTGCGCGCAAACGGAAACGGCGCCCAGCGGCAGCAGGGCCATGAGCGGTGCGAGCAAGGCAGCTACGATCGTACGCATGTGCCAAAACTGCGCCGCAAGTCCTTACCCAAGCCGTGAGACTTGCGGTTAAAACGGTGTAACGATTGGCCTGGGTAGCGCTTTGAATATCGACAGTGCCGGGGGGCAGTGTCATTCGGTGGATGTACCTAGTTCATCCGTCGTTTTTCCTGAGAGCCAAGGGTCCTTCGTGGTCGCACTCGTTTCGACCGTCGCCTACCTGGGGTTGGAGGCGCGCCCGGTCGAAGTTCAATGCCAGGTGGCGCCGGGAATGCCCGCGTTCACCCTGGTCGGCCTGCCCGACAAGGCAGTGGGCGAAAGCCGTCAGCGCGTCAGCGCGGCGCTGACGGCGATGGGCCTTGCCCTGCCGCCCAAGCGCATCACCATCAACCTCTCCCCCGCCGATCTGCCGAAAGAGGGCTCACACTACGACCTGCCCATCGCGCTGGCCCTGCTGGCGGCGATGGGCGTGGTCGATGCCGAGCAATTGGCCGATTTCGTGGCGGTGGGCGAACTCGCGCTGGACGGCCGCGTGATCCCTTCCCCCGGCGTGCTGCTCGCCGCGATCCATGCCAGTTCGCTGGACAAGGGACTGATCTGCCCCGCCGCGCAAGGGACCGAGGCGCGCTGGGCCGAAGGCGTGCCGGTGGTGGCAACGCCCAACCTGATCAGCCTGCTCAATCACCTGAAGGGCACGCAGGTCCTGCCGCCGCCCGCTGTCGGCCGCGCCGATCCGCCCGTCAGCGGCCCGGACCTGAAGCAGGTGAAGGGGCAGGAAGTCGCCCGCCGTGCCCTGGAAATTGCCGCCGCCGGATCGCACAACCTGTTGATGAGCGGCCCTCCGGGCGCGGGGAAATCGCTGCTCGCCTCTTGCCTGCCCGGCATCCTGCCCGAACTGACCCCGGCAGAGGCGCTGGAAGTCTCGATGATTTCCTCGGTCGCCGGCACATTGGAAGAAGGCCGCATCAGCCGCGCCCGCCCGTTCCGTTCGCCGCACCATTCGGCATCGATGGCAGCGCTGACCGGCGGCGGCCTGCGGGTGCGGCCGGGCGAAGTCTCGATGGCGCATCTGGGTGTGCTGTTCCTCGACGAACTGCCCGAATTCCAGCGCGCGGTGCTCGATTCGCTGCGCCAGCCGCTCGAAACCGGCGAGATTTCGGTGGCGCGCGCCAATGCCCATGTCACCTATCCGGCGCGCGTGCAGCTGGTGGCGGCGATGAACCCCTGCCGCTGCGGCTATCTGTCCGACCCGTCCCTCGCCTGTTCACGCGTGCCCAAGTGCGCCGCCGATTATCAGAGCAAGGTCTCCGGCCCGCTGCTTGACCGCATCGACCTGCATGTCGAGGTCGATCCCGTCCGCGCCGTGGACCTTGCCCTGCCTCCGCCCAAGGAAGGCAGCGCCGAAGTGGCCCAGCGCGTTGCCCGCGCCCGCGCCGTGCAGACCGCGCGTTTGGACGGCACCGGCAAGCGCACCAATGCCGAACTCGACGGCGACCTGCTGGATATGCACGCCACGCCCGATGAGCCCGGTCGCAAGCTGCTGATGCAGGCGGCGGAGGCGATGCACCTCTCGGCCCGCGGCTATACGCGCATCCTTCGCGTGGCTCGCACGATTGCCGACCTTGCCGGAGCGACTGAAGTGGGCCGCGTGCATGTAGCCGAGGCCTTGAGCTACCGACGGCAGCCGCCGAGAGGCTGATCGGCGGCTGCGACCGGCATCCTGATGCCTCGTCCTAATACCTAATCCCAATGCTTCGTCGTCGTCGCGAAGGCGGGGACCCCGCTTTTCTGGCGCCGTGGAGACAAGGAAGCGGGGCCCCCGCCTTCGCGGGGGCGACGGGCTAAGGTTTGGCGTGAATTCGGAGTTTCTCGTGTCCTCGCAAACCCAAGCCCGCCTCGTCATTGCGAGCGCAGCGAAGCAATCCAGAGCGGCGCCGGACTGCCCTGGATTGCTTCGCTGCGCTCGCAATGACGAGATTTTCGGCCGGCCTAAACGATCCTCTGCGTCGAATGTCCGCCAGCAACTTCCCTTCCCTTCTGCGCTCCCAACTGGCATCGCCCCGCACATGACCTCGCAGACCGACCGCACTGCCCTTCTTGCCGGCCTTTCGATCATCGTTGCGCAAAGCTCGATCAACCTGGGCGCTGCCTTCGCCAAGAGCCTGTTTCCACTGGTCGGGCCCGAAGGCGTTGCCGCTCTGCGCACGACGATTTCGGCGCTGATCCTGCTCGCCATCGCCCGCCCGTGGCGCGTGAAGATGACGGCGCGGCAGTTGAAGTGGCTGCTGCTCTACGGCGTGGTGCTCGGTTGTATGAATCTGGCGATCTACTGGGCGATCCGGCGCATTCCCATCGGCATCGCCGTCGCCATCGAGATCTGCGGACCGCTCAGCCTGGTGCTGGCAAGCTCGCGCTCGGTGAAGGATTTCCTGTGGCTGGCGCTGGCGGTGGGCGGCATGGCGCTGCTGATCCCGTGGGAGGGCAGCGCGCACGCGCTCGATCCGCTGGGCATCCTGTTCGCGCTGGCGGCCGCGACTTGCTGGGCGCACTATATCCTCTGCGGGCGGCGCGCTTCGGAAGTCGGTGGCGCCGTTGCGGTGTCGGTGGGCATGGTGGTGGCCTGCTGCATCACGATACCGGTCGGCCTCGCCTCGGCCCCGCACAGTCTGCCCTTGCACGCCTTGGCGCTCGGCGCGGTCGTGGCGGTCCTCTCCAGCGCGCTGCCCTATGTGCTGGAAATGCGCGCGATGCGCCAATTGCCAAGCCGCATCGTCGGCCTGCTGAGCAGCATGGCGCCCGCATTGGGCGCCATCGTCGGCTATCTGGTGCTGGATGAGCGGCTAAGTGGCCTGCAGTGGCTGGCCGTCGCCATGCTGATCGGCGCCAGCGCAGGCTGCTCGCTGGCCTCGCGCCCGCCCGTCGCGCAGGCGCGAGACGATGTGATGGCGTAGAGCGTTTTCCAATCGGGTGGGATCACCTGATGGCTCGGAAAACGCGATAAACCAAAATCTTAGAGCGGTTGATCCGATGCAATCGGATCAACCGCTCTAATCTTCGAAATCGAGCTGACGCAGCACTTCCGCCACCACGCGCGGATCGCTGGCAAAGCCCAGGTGCGAACACCGGATCGCCACGGCCCGGTCTCGCTCGCCCGGCCAGCCGCAGGCCGAGCGCGGGTGAATCACGCCATCGCGCGGGCTCCACAAGGCGACGGTTGGCACCGGCGGCTTGGCGGTGAAATCGCAGTCGATCGGCGGCGCGCTGACCGAGTGGCCGGTGACCATCTGATAGGCACGCCAGGCATTGTTGGCACGCGGATCACCTGAGAACGGCGTGCCCATGGTGATGACCTTGGACACGCAATCGGGCTCCCGCCGCGCAATCTCCCGCGCGAACAGGCCGCCAAGGCTCCAGCCGACCAGCGCGACGGGGCGCTTGTGCTGGCGTGCCAGCGCGCCCACGCGGCGCATCAGGAACGTGAAGTTCTGCTGGTTCGGCCCGAGATTGAGGCCAAGGCCCCATTCGTGAACCTCATGTCCTGCCTCGGCCAGTGCCTCCGCCATCGGGCGCATCCGGTTGGGATGCGCGCCGAAGCCGGGCAGGAGCATGATCGGCTGCGGATGCAGCGCCTTCTCCACCGCGATCCGCTTCTTCCCGCCCCGCCGCAACGACGCGAGTTCGGCCAGGAACAGACGCAGCGAAGGCTTTCGCACGCCTTCGGGATGCGGCTCACGCGCCAGCGCTGCGCGGCGCGCGATGGCGCTGCGCATCATGTCGATCTGTCGCGGAGCGGATCCGTTCACTTCAATCCTTCAACTTGCTGTCAGCCACTCTATCGGCAATCGCCCACGCGAGCGGTCTTCATATGCATCGCCATCGTCATCTCGCCCATCGGCGCGGTGCCGCCGGACATGTTCATGTTCACCGTCACGTCGGAACCCTGCTCGCCCACCGTGCCGGCCAGCTTGATCGTGGCCGTTCCCTGATCGGCGGACTTGCAATCCATCTGGGCATCCAGCTTGCCGCCATCAACCTCGAACCGCGAATAGGAGCATTCACGGCCCTTGCCGATGTTGTCGAACATGTCGCGATAGCCTTTATCGGCCTCCGCCTGCGTCAGGCAGAACTCGTTGACCTGCCCCTTGGCCATCATCGTCTTCATCTGCGCGGCAGCCTCGCTGGGCATGCCCGGCACGTCCATCTTCGTGATCTCTACCGTCTGCCGGTACTGGCCGGGCTTCGGTCGCTGCAACTGGGCGGCTTCCTGCTTCACTTCGTCCATCGACTTCGCCTCGCCGGACTTGCCCTGTTCCTTGGAGCCACAGGCAGCCAGAGCCAGCGCCGCACACATCACCGAAACCGCCATGATCCGCTTCATAGAGTCGAGACCTTTCGCACCAGACCAAAGAGGTGAGGAAGTATCATCGACGCGCCCTTCCCGCGAGTCCCCTCCCACGAGACATTGCGGGCACGGGCGATATACCCCATATGTTCTCCCATGGCAGAGCTGATCATCCGCCGGGGCCTTGAGGAACCGGACACTTCGGGCACGTTCGTCCCCCACAAGCCGGCACGTCCCGACAAGTCGATGCCTGGCAGGCCCTTCAAGGTCGTTTCGGAATACGAACCCAACGGCGACCAGCCCACCGCCATCGCCGATCTCGTCTCCACGGCGGGAGAGGGCGAGAAGACGCAGGTACTGCTGGGCGTCACCGGATCGGGCAAGACCTTCACGATGGCCAAGGTGATCGAGGAACTGCAGCGCCCCGCCCTGATCCTGGCGCCGAACAAGATCCTGGCCGCGCAGCTCTATGCCGAAATGAAGGACTTCTTCCCGGAGAACGCGGTCGAGTACTTCGTCTCCTACTACGATTACTACCAGCCCGAAGCCTACGTTGCCCGGTCGGACACTTACATCGAGAAGGAAAGCTCGGTGAACGAGGCGATCGACCGCATGCGCCACTCGGCCACGCGCGCGCTGCTGGAGCGGGACGATGTGATCATCGTCGCCTCGGTCTCATGCCTTTACGGCATCGGCTCGGTCGAGACGTACTCGGCGATGATCTTCGACCTGAAGACCGGGGAGTCGCAGGACCAGCGGGAGATCATCCGCAAGCTGGTCGCCCTGCAGTACAAGCGCAACGATGCCGCCTTCACGCGCGGCACCTTCCGCGTGCGGGGGGACAATCTGGAACTGTTCCCCAGCCACCTTGAGGACACCGCCTGGCGCATCTCGTTCTTCGGGGACGAGATCGAGGAGATTGCCGAGTTCGATCCGCTCACCGGCAAGAAGGGCTCGGTGCTCGAAAAGGTGCGGGTCTATGCGAACTCGCACTATGTCACGCCCGGCCCGACGATGAAGCAGGCAAGCGAGGCGATCCGCTTCGAACTGACCGAGCGGCTGAAGGAACTGGAAGCCGAAGGCCGCCTGCTGGAAGCCCAGCGGCTGGAGCAGCGCACCAATTTCGATCTGGAAATGATCGCCGCCACCGGAAGCTGCGCGGGGATCGAGAACTATTCGCGCTTCCTTACCGGCCGCCTGCCCGGCGAGCCGCCGCCGACGCTGTTCGAATACCTGCCGGACAATGCGCTGCTGTTCGTGGACGAAAGCCACCAGACGGTGCCGCAGATCGGCGCCATGTCGAAGGGCGACCACCGGCGCAAGATCACGCTGGCCGAATACGGCTTCCGCCTGCCGAGTTGCATCGACAACCGCCCGCTGCGCTTCAACGAATGGGACGCGATGCGGCCGCAGACCATCGCTGTCTCGGCCACGCCCGGCCATTGGGAGATGGACGAATCGGGCGGCGTCTTCGCCGAACAGGTGATCCGTCCGACCGGACTGATCGATCCGCCGGTGGAAATCCGCCCGGTCGAGGATCAGGTGCAGGACTGCATCGTCGAGTGCAAGACGACGGCGGAGCGCGGCTATCGCACGCTCGTCACCACGCTGACCAAGCGCATGGCAGAGGATCTGACCGAGTTCATGCACGAGGCCGGCGTGCGCGTGCGCTACATGCACAGCGACGTCGAGACGCTGGAACGCATCGAACTGATCCGCGATATGCGCATGGGCGTCTACGACGTGCTGGTGGGCATCAACCTGCTGCGTGAGGGCCTGGATATTCCCGAGTGCGGGCTCGTCTGCATCCTCGATGCCGACAAGGAAGGCTTCCTGCGCAGCGAAACCTCGCTGATCCAGACCATCGGCCGCGCCGCGCGTAACGTCGATGGCCGGGTGATCCTCTATGCTGATCGCATGACCGGCAGCATGGAACGCGCGATCGCGGAAACCGACCGTCGCCGCACCAAGCAGGAAGAATACAACACCGAGCACGGCATCACCCCGCAGACGATCAAGCGGCGCATCGCCGACATCGTGGCGGATACCGCCAGCCGCGACGGCGTGCTGGTGGACATCGATGCCGAGGGCCAGAACAATCTCGTCGGCCACAATCTGCGCGCCTATATCGAGGATCTGGAAAAGAAGATGCGCACCGCCGCCGCCGATCTGGAATTCGAGGAAGCCGGCCGCCTGCGCGACGAGATCCGCCGCCTGGAAGCCAGCGAACTCGGCATCCCGGACGATCACAAGAAAGCCCCCATCGTCGGCCGCAGCAACGAGGGCAAACCCGGCACGCGCAAGACGCGGTATGGCAAGATGCAGAAGAAGTGGGGGAAGTGACCGGCTACCAGCCGTAAACGCCCGCCTTCGCTTCGCAATCGATACCCCTAAAACAAGACGCCCGGGGCCTGCCGTGGCAGGCCCCGGGCCAGTCTCAGGATCGAATTTCGCCGATCCCTCGGGTCGCAAATCCGTTTTGGACGGAATGACCCGCGACGGCATACCACGTTCATGGTAGCCGCTCTGAGCACGAGTGCTCGTTAACAGTACTTGTTAAGTAGTTTTACAGGCGGCATGAAGGTGTTGTGCCGGGAAACAGGGAATTCCGCAGTGACGCGGAAGTGGTGGGCAGCCTCTTCGCGCGTGCACCCTTCGAAAAGGAAGGCTGGGACATTGCGCTCCAGGCTTTGCGCGACGCTACAGGCTCTTCGCGGGCACAGTTGCTGGCGTTGGGCAGTCGATTCCAAGCCTTCAATTGGGCGACCGACACCCCTCCCGAATACGAAGCGGAGTTCATAGCAGCCGGCGGATTGCGCCCCGATATTAACTACCGTGTCGGCGCCACCCGACCACCGATGGAACTGACCTGGGAGGCGCATTATGATCAGGTGCGCCAAAATGGGACAGGTGAGGCCTATCTGGAGCACGTGCGCAAGTACGATGCGGAGTTCGGCGCGCAGATCGTGCTCAGCCAGCGGCCCGGCGTATTCTTCGGCCTTGCGGTGCTGCACGGGCCGGCGGAAGGCCGCACGACCGAGGCGCAGCGCGCCGTACTGGAAGCGGTCGCGCCGGACGTGCTGGCCGCGATTCGCATGCAGGACGCGATCGAGCACCAGGGGATAGCCCTGCTGCGCGGATCGCTGGAGGCATTCCACAGCCCGGCGATCCTGCTCGATGCGCTGGGCAAGGTTTGCGATGCCACCGAATCGGCGCGCAACCTGCTCGGCCCCGGCACCCTGCAAGTGCGCGGCGGCATGTTGCGTGCGCCCAGGCCCGATCTGGACCGTCTGCTGCAAGGCCGCATCGCCGCCGCGCTTGCCGGCAAGGGCGATGACCCGGCCGACCTCTGGCTGCGGTCCGATAGCGGGTTGCTGCTGGTGGACGTGCGCACGCTGCCCCGGCAGGACTGGAGCTTCGGCTTCGCCCCGCGCGTGATCGTCACCTTGCGCGCCCCGCTCGGCCCCGCGCAAGCGCAGGCGCGCACGATCGGATCGGCTTTGGGGCTGACGCTGGCCGAAGGCGAAGTGGTGGCGCTGCTGGCCCATGGCCATTCGCGCCAGCAGGTTGCGAATCTGCGCGGCGTCAGTGTGCAGACAGTCATCAGTCAGTTGCGCACGATCTTCCAGAAGTGCGGCGTCAATCGTGAAGCCGAACTCGTCGCACTTGCGCGCGCCGTCATGGAAATGGGGCCGCGCTAGAAGCACTTGCGCCTTCCGTGTTACTTGTCATGCGCTGGCCGCAATCGCTTCTGTACACTTTGCACTGTACGCGGCGAGCGGACGGCGCGACTGGCTCGCTCGGAAAGTCACAATTCAAGAGGTTGCCATGCGGATCGAATGCCCGGAAATGCGTTCCAAGATCATGCCTGCCGAAGCGGCTGCCCGCCTCATTACCAGCGGTTCCACCGTGGGCATGAGCGGCTTCACCGGTTCGGGTTACCCCAAGGCGGTTCCCCTCGCCCTTGCGGCCGAGATCGAGGCCGAACACGCCGCCGGACGTCAGTTCCGCGTGCGCATGTGGACCGGCGCCTCCACCGGGCCGGAACTCGATGGCGCCCTTGCCAAGGCGGACGGCATCGAATTCCGCTTGCCCTACAATTCCGATCCCATCGCCCGCGAACGCATCAACAAGGGCGAGATGAACTACTTCGACATGCACCTGTCGCAAGTCGCGCCGATGGCCTGGCAGGGCTTCCTGGGCCCGCTGGACACGGCCGTGATCGAAGTGGCCGGCATCCGCGCCGACGGCAGCCTGATCCCGTCCTCCTCGGTCGGCAACAACAAGACCTGGCTGGACCGCGCCTCCAAGGTCATCCTCGAAGTGAACTCGTGGCAGAACGAGGCGCTGGAGGGGATGCACGACATCTACTACGGCACTGCCCTGCCCCCCAGCCGCGTGCCGATCCCGCTGGTGAAGCCCGATGACCGTATCGGTTCGCCCTACCTCAAGGTCGATCCCGCCAAAGTCGTCGCCGTGGTCGAGACCGACCGGCCGGACCGCAACGCCCCGTTCAGCCCGCCGGACGAGAAGGCCAAGGCGATCGCCGGCCACATCCTCGAATTCCTGCAGCACGAAGTGAAGCTGGGCCGCCTGCCCAAGGCGCTGCTGCCGATCCAGTCCGGCGTGGGCAATATCGCCAATGCCGTGCTGACCGGCCTTGTCGATGCGCCGTTCGACAGCCTGACCTCCTACACCGAAGTGATTCAGGACGGCATGCTGGACCTGCTGGATTCGGGCAAGCTGCGCATGGCCTCCGCCACCGCGTTCTCACTGAGCCCCGAGGCGGCCGCCCGCGTCAATGCCGATATGGCCCGCTACCGCGACAAGATGATCCTGCGCCCGCAGGAAATCTCCAACCACCCCGAACTGATCCGCCGCCTGGGCTGCATCGCCATGAACGGGCTGATCGAGGCGGACATCTACGGCGCGGTGAACTCCACCCACGTCATGGGTTCGCGCATCCAGAACGGCATCGGCGGTTCGGGCGACTTCGCGCGCAATGCCTATATCTCGATCTTCATGACGCCCTCCACGGCAAAGGGCGGCAAGATCTCGGCCATCGTGCCGCAGGCGAGCCACGTCGATCACATCAATCAGGACGTGCAGGTGATCGTCACCGAGCAGGGTCTGGCAGACCTCCGCGGGCTCAGCCCCAAGGAACGCGCCGCGGTGATCATCGCCAACTGCGCGCACCCGGACTATCGCCCGCTGCTGGAAGACTACTACGCCCGCGCGCTGAAGGGCTCCTACGGCCTGCAGTCGCCCTCGCTGCCGGGCGAGGCGCTGTCGTGGCACCAGCGGTTCATCGAGACGGGTTCGATGCTGCCTTGATTGTCTGAAAAAACGCCTTCCCACCGATCCCGCTCAGGCTGAGCCTGTCGAAGCCCCATAGGCGTGGCGCAAGGCTGCCATCCTTCGACAAGCTCTGGATGAGCGGGGTCGGTAAGAACGGCGAGTGGTCGGTTAAGCAGCCAGTTCCCTAAGGGGGGCTACACTACTTTTACGTAGTCACACTCTTGCCGTATACTATTTACCCGTTCTAAGCATCGGCCCCATCGGCGCCCCGGTCGCGGGCGCGAACAACAAGGGGTCGTACTTCCCGATGCGTACCGTTTCCCTCGCCTGCGTGGCGCTTTCGCTCGCCCTCGCCGCGGGCCCTGCCGCCACTTACGCGGCCGACAAATCCGACAAGCCCGCCGCCGACGCCAAGGATGAGAAGAAGGACGACAACCAACTCGCCCCCTTCCCCGAGGCGAAGTCGATCAAGCAGTCGGCGGTGATCGGCGGCAAGACGGTCAACTACGTCGCCACCGTCGGTTCGCTTCCGGTGAAGGACGAAAAGGGCAAGACCATCGGCGAGGTGGTCTACACTGCCTATACCGTGCCCGGCGCCCCCACCAATCGCCCCGTCACTTTCGCCTTCAACGGCGGCCCCGGCGCGGCATCGGTCTATCTGAACCTCGGCGCCATCGGCCCCAAGCGCGTGCAGTTCGGCGCGCAGGGTGATGCCCCGTCCGATCCGGCGGTACTGCGTGACAACCCGAATTCGTGGCTGGACTTCACCGACCTCGTCTTCATCGATCCGATCGGCACCGGTTTCTCGCGCAGCCGCGTCGATGCGGAGGCGACCAAGAAGGCGTTCTACACCTCCGAAAACGACATCAAGTACCTCAGCCGCATCGTCTATGACTGGCTGAATGCGAACGGCCGCCTGACCAGCCGCAAGTATCTGGCCGGCGAGAGCTACGGCGGTTACCGCGTGCCGCGTCTGGCCTATTACCTGCAGACGCAGATGGGCGTGGGCATCAACGGCATGACCATGGTCTCGCCCTACCTCGATCCGCCGGCGATCGGCCAGGACGACGCGCTTTCGCCTCTGCCCTGGATGATCAACCTGCCCGCGATGGCCGCCGGCCATCTCGAACGCGAAGGCAAGCTGAGCGCCGAGACCATGGCGCCGATCGAACAGTACCTGAAGACCGAATTCGTGGCCGACTTCCTCGCCGGCCCGAAGGACAAGGCCGCGACCGACCGCCTTTCGGCCAAGGTGGCCGAGATCACCGGCCTCGATCCCGCGCTGGTCCGCCGCATGGACGGCCGCGTCGACATCGGCACTTATCTGCGGGAGATCCGCCGCGATCAGGGGCTGGTCGGTTCGGTCTACGATTCGAACTTCACCGCGTTCGACCCGTTCCCGGCCAGCGCCCGTGCGCAGTACGGCGATCCGCTGCTGACCACGCTGATCGCGCCCACCACCTCGGCCATGGTCGATTTCGTGACGCGTCAGGTCGGCTGGAAGGTCGATGCCCGCTACAACGCCCTGTCGTTCGAAGTGAACGAGGCGTGGGACCGCGACAACAGCGACAACCCGGTGAAGGATCTGCGTCAGGCGATCTCTATCGACCCGAAGATGACCGTGGACATCGTCCATGGCTGGGACGACCTTTCGTGCCCCTACTTCGGATCGCGCCTGATCGTCGGCCAGATGCCCGAATTCGGCCGCGCGGACCGCGTGCGCCTGCACATGTACCCCGGCGGGCACATGTTCTATTCGCGCACCGACAGCGGCGCGGCGCTGCGCCACGACATCATGGAAAGCTATCGCGCCGGGGCCTGACGGTTTCGCGTGACGGTTTCAGGAGCGGCCTTCGCGCCGCTCCCTCCAGCCACGAAAAAGGGGCCGTGCCAGCGGAGGCACGGCCCCTTTTTTGGTGCCCGGAAAAGCCGATCAGAGCTTGCCGAACTTCGCCTCGTAATCGCCGGTGTCGCCGCTGGAGAGCAGGCGGGCCTGTTCCACCCAGTTGTCGCGGCGCGGACGACCGGCGAAGGCGCCCAGCTTGCCGTCCAGCTCGTCGAGATCGGCATCGCTCCACGCGGCGATCTGGTCGAAGCGAGTGACGCCCATCGCATTGAGCAAGGTCAGCATCTTGGGGCCGAGGCCCTTGATCTTGCGCAGATCGTCCGTCGCGCCGGTCACGATCGGCGAAGTCGGCGCGGCGACAGGGGCCGGAGCGGGCGCCGGCTCCTCAGCCGGTTCGGCGGCGATGGTCTGCGGCGGCGCGTGCGGCTGTGTCTGCGGCTGGGCGTCGTCCACTTCGGCCTGCGCGGCAACGGCGATCACTTCGCCGATCCCGGCCATCGTGCCGGCCATTGCCGGCGGATCGATATGCACGGGCGCCGTGAACTGCGCGGCGGGCGGGGCATCGTCTATCAGGGCCTGATTGCGCTGCGCGGGCGCGGCGCCTTCGTCCAGCACGTCCGGCCGGCGATCGCGGGCAACGGGTTTCGAAGCCCGCGCGAACAGCCAATAGGCGACGACGATGCCGATCAGCAGGGCGGCGATGAAGACCAGCCAGTTGGCCTGGATCATTTGCAGCACGAAACTATCCCTTCCGGTTCCACAGGAGCCAGCCGATGCCGAACCCCGCAAAGTAGGTCAGCAGCACCGAAACGGCCATTTCAAGCCATAGCGGCATGGGCGGCTCCTTTCATAGTCTTTCCCGTGCCCGGAAGCATCAACTGGGCCATCAACTGGGGCCGGGCGTATCGATCGGCGTCGGCTTGACCGGGGCCGATGCGATCACGGAGAACTCGATGCGGCGATTGGCCGGGTCGTGCGGGTCCAGTCCCGGGATCGGCGATTTCGGGCCGACGCCTGTGGCGCGCAACCCGTCGGCCGGAATGCCGCGCCCGATCAGCGCCCAGCGCACCGCCTCTGCCCGCGCGCGAGACAGCGCCACGTTGGCCTCCGGAATGCCGCCGGCATCGGTATGGCCGGTCACCGCGATGATACTGCCCACGCAAGGCCGCAGCGCCTGCGCCACTTCGTCCAGCAGGCGCACGCTGGCCGGATCGATCTGCGCGCTCGCCTCCGTAAAGCGGATGGACCGGGTGGCGAGGATCGCCTCCACATCGTCCTGGCAGCGCAATTTGGTGGAGCCCTTGTCCTGCCCGGCCCAGCTGATCCCGCCGATCCCCGGCACTTCGGAGACGGCGGCGGCCACGCGTGTTCGGGTGGCGTCGTCCAGCCCCTGTCCGCCCGACAGGACCGGATGGCGGGTGATCCAGCCGTAGCGGTCGCGGAAGTTCAACACCACACCGCGCCCGCCGGCCGCATCGCGCACGGCCACGGCCTGCTGCTCAAGCCCGCGCACGAAATCCGGTCCTTCCATGCGGGTGGCGATGAAGGACAGGGCAAGGCTGAATGCGGCGCCGGCGGCGACGATGGAAGCACGGCGAGGATTCATGGGATCAGCTTAGGCCGTCTTCGCCTTCTGGAACAGCTTGCGGTCTTCCGGTCCGAACGCCTTTTTCCAGATCACCAAGAAATAGGATCCCAGGATCGCGGGAATGCCGAAGGCCAGTTCCGCCCATTCGGGCAGGAATTCGGTGGCGAGGTAGCCGATGATCACCGCCGGGACCGCCGCCCAGACCAGCGCCCAGCGCCAGTTGTTGATCGGTTCGCCCAGGAACTTGCCCAGCATGTTCGATTTCACCAGCGAGGCGAAACCCAGCGAGACCATCAGCGCCGCCGCCGCCGTCGCCGCCTGATAGAGCGAGTTGTAGCCCCAGTGCTGCATCAGCAGGATGCCGCCGAAGGTCAGCACCGCCTGCACGCCGATGGTCACGATGGACACGATCAGGTTGCGCATCTTCGCCACGTAGATCAGCGCCGCTTCGCTGACGACAGCCGTGGCCGCCACCACTTCGGCCGCCAGCAGGAACGCCAGTGCGCCGGTGCCACCCACGAATTCGCGGCCGACAAGACCCATCACGCCCTCGCCCGGAAGCCCCAGCGCCAGCGCAATGCCGGCCTGCGCGGCGGTGATCCAGAAGCCCACCTGACAGACCTGCCGCGCAATCGCGGCATAGTCCTTTTCCTTCAGGTTGCGGGTGATCACCGGGCCCAGCACCGGCTCGAAGCTGGTCTTCAGCTTCTGCGGCAGGCTGGCCACCTGTTGCGCGGCGTAATAGACACCGACCGCCGAGGACGGCGCCAGAAAGCCCAGCAGGAACAGATCGACGCGGCGCGTGCCCCATTCGATGGTGTCCGCCAGCGCGATCGGCGCCGAACGCAGCGCCAGCTTGCGCATCTCGCGCGGTTTCGGCCGCCAGCCCCGCGGCAACCCATATTCGCGCACGAAGGGAATGAACGCGGTGAGCGCCGCGGCGAAGATCGAACCGATATAGGCGATCGACAAGCCGCTGTGCGGGGCGATCCAGATCATCGCGCCGGCCAGGATGGAGATCGTCCACGGCTCGACAATCGCGCGCGACCACACCGTGGGGGTCACCCGCAGGCGATAGGCCAGCGCCGCAAGCCAGATTTCCGTCATCGTCAGCGGCGGGATGGCGATCACCATCATGCGGTCGATCTCGGTATAGTGGCCGCCCGGGAACATCGGTGCAGGCACGAACCAGAAGAACACCGCCGCCGCCACGCTGGCCAGCACGGCCAGAATCGTGCCATCGGCAATCACATTCGCCGGCTGTGTCTGCCCATCGATGTTCGAAAGGCGCAGCGCCAGCCCGCGCTTTTCACCCATCGTGCAGATCATCGAGGTGAGTTCGATCACCACCAGCGCCGAGGCGAAACGGCCCAGCGCGGCCGGGCCGTAGACCGAAGCGCGGCCGGCGATGAACAGGAACGGGATGCGCGCGGCAAGGCGAAGGAAGAAGCCGAACAGGTTCGTCCGCCCGCCCTTGGCAAGCGCGGCGATATCGTCGCGCTCTTTTTCCTGCCGGACGACGTCGTCGTGGGCGGTAATGCCGTCGGTCAAAGAATCGGCTCCTGCTCGGCGCGCAGGGGGCGGGCGAGGATGCCGCTGACCACTTCGGCGGCGGGTGCCTTGCCTTCCAGCAGGCGGCAGACGGCTTCGGCAATCGGCATTTCAATGCCATCGCGCCTGGCCAGATCGACCAGCACCGGCGCGGTGGCGGCGCCTTCGGCCACGGTGGCCTTGCCGGACAGCGCCTGCTGCGCGGTCTGCCCCTCACCCAGCGCAAGGCCGAGCGAGAAATTACGGCTGGAAGTGGACGAACAGGTCAGCACAAGGTCTCCAAGGCCGCACAGGCCCGACAGCGTTTCCGCCCGCGCCCCACGCGCAAGGCCGAAGCGCAGCATTTCGGCATAGCCGCGCGCAATCAGCGCCGCGCGCGCGTTCTGGCCGAGCCGGAGCCCTTCCACCACGCCGCAGGCAATCGCCAGCACGTTCTTGATCGCCCCGCCGACTTCCGCGCCGATGACGTCGTCGGAATAGTAGGGCCGCAGCGCCGGCCGCGCGATCAGCGGCGAAAGTCGTTCCCACTGCGCGCGGCCGCCCGAGCAGGCGAGGGTGACGGCGGTGGGCAGGCCCGCGGCCACTTCATGCGCGAAGGTCGGGCCGGACAGCACGGCAATTTCGGCGCCGGGCACGGCCTCTGCGGCGACTTGCGCCATCAGGCGGCCCGAACCGGCCTCGATCCCCTTGGCGCAAAGCACCAGATCGCGCTGAGCCCCGGTGAAACCCAGCGCGGGAAGCTGTGCCAGCACACCGCCCAGAAACTGCGCGGGCACGACCGCCAGCAGCGCCGGCAAGGCGGCCAGTTCGGCGAGATCGGAAGTCGCCCGGACGCCGGGCGCCAGCGTGGCGGCGGAGAGATAGACGTCGTTGCGGCGCGTCGCGTTGATGCGCGCGGCGAGGTCCGGTTCGCGCGTCCAGAGCAGCACTTCGCTGCCGTCACCGGCGGCGGCCTGCGCCAACGCGGTGCCCCAGGCCCCCGCGCCGATCACGCCGATAGGCGGGCTCATGCCTTCACCCCCGCGCCGCGCACGGCGCCGGCTTCGGGATCGAGCGGCCAACGCGGCCGCGCGGCGACATCGAGCGGGTCGGACTGGCCCAGCGCAAAGCGCTCCACCCCGGCCCAGGCGATCATCGCTGCATTGTCGGTGCAGAGCGCCATCGGCGGCGCCACGAAATCGAGATCATACCCGGCAGCCAGTGCCTCCAGCGCGCCCCGGATCGCCTTGTTGGCGGCGACACCGCCCGCCACGACCAGTGCATTGACCTGACCGACAGACGCCAACGCCCGCTTGGTGCGGTCGATCAGGCAGTCGATGGCCGCCTGCTGGAACGAGGCGGCGATATCGGCATCGCTGTACTGGCCCGACTGCTTGGCGCGCATCACCGCGCTCTTGAGCCCGGCGAAAGAGAAGTGCGGCTCGTCCGAACCCTTCAGCGGGCGCGGCAGCGGCACTTTCTTCGCATCGCCCTCCAGCGCCAGCCGCTCCATCGCGGGGCCGCCCGGATAGCCAAGGCCCAGCAGCTTGGCGGACTTGTCGAAAGCCTCGCCCAGCGCATCGTCGATGGTCGTGGCCAGACGGCGGAACTTGCCGACGCCTTCCACCAGCAGAATCTGGCAGTGGCCGCCCGAAACGAGCAGCAGCATGTACGGATATTGCAGGTCGCCATCGGCCAGACGCGGCGAAAGCGCATGGCCCTCCAGATGATTGACCGCGATCAGCGGCTTGCCCGTCGCCATCGCCAGCGCCTTGGCGGTGACGAGGCCGACCATCACGCCGCCGATCAGGCCCGGTCCGGCGGTGGCGGCAATGGCGTCCACCTGATCCAGCGTCATGCCGGCATCGGCCAGCGTCGCCTCGATCAACGGGGCAAGGCGCTCGGCATGGGCGCGCGCGGCGATTTCGGGCACGACACCGCCATAAGGCCGATGCGCCTCGTCCTGCGAGGCGATGCGCTGCGCAAGGATCGTGCGGTCGCTGGTTACCAGCGCTGCCGCAGTCTCGTCGCACGAGCTTTCGATGCCCAGTATCGTGGTCATTATCGTATTACCCTGAACGGCCCTTCCACTGGACGACATTGGCGGGTAGCACAACCCGCCGATGACGACGCCAACCAAAACGCATGAGACCCATTTCCGCCTTGGCACCCGCCGTTCGCCGCTGGCGATGGCGCAGGCCGAGGAAGCGCGCGACCGGCTTGCTGCCGCGCATGGAATCGATGTTGCGCATATAGAGATCGTGGCCGTCACCGCCAGCGGCGATCGCATCCAGGACCGGGCCCTCGCCGAAATCGGTGGAAAGGCGCTCTGGACCAAGGAACTGGACGCCTGGCTGGCGAGCGGAGAGATCGATTTCGCGGTCCATTCGGCCAAGGATGTCGAGACGATCCGGCCCGAGGCGTTCGCCATCGGTGCGATTCTGCCGCGGGAAGACGTGCGCGATGTGCTGGTCGGCGCCGAATCGATCCGCGCCCTGCCGCAGGGCGCGATTGTAGGCACCAGCGCCCCGCGCCGCGCCGCGCAGCTTCTCCATGCCCGCCCGGACTGCAAGGTGGTGACGTTCCGCGGCAATGTCGCCACCCGCCTTGCCAAGCTGGCGGCGGGCGAGGCCGACGCGACCTTCCTTGCCGCAGCCGGCCTCAAGCGCCTTGGCGAGACCGGCACCGGCCATCCGCTCGACGAGAACGACTGGCTGCCCGCCCCGGCGCAAGCGGCGATCATGATCGAATGCCGCGCCGACGATGCGCGCACCATAGCCTTTCTGGCCGCAGTCGACCACGCCCCCAGCCGCGCCGCCGTGGAGGCCGAACGCGCCCTGCTGGCCGGGCTCGGCGGCAATTGCCACAGCCCCATCGCGGTGCTGACACGCCACGAAGGCGCCGAACTGGTAATGCGCGCGGCACTCTACAGCCCCGATGGAGCCGAAAAGGTCGAAGGCGAAGCACGCTTCCCAGCCCATGACGCGAAAGGCCCGGCCGCTCTCGCCGCCGATCTGCTGGCCCGCGCGGTTCCGGCCATTGCCGTGCATTTCGCCGGTGTCGGAGCGGAGAGCTGACCGCCACCGCGCTCCCTCTTATCGTCATCCGCCCCGAGCCCGGCGCGCAGGCGACTTGCGCGGCGGCGCGAAACGCGGGGCTGGGCGCCCTCTCGTTCCCGCTGTTCGCCGTGCGCGCGCTCGATTGGCAGCCAGTGGCGCGCGACACGGTCGATGCGCTGCTGCTCGGCAGTGCCAATGCCCTGCGCCACGGCGGCCCGGCCCTCGATCTCTACCGCGGATTGCCGGCCTATGCCGTGGGCGAGCGGACCGCCGAAGCCGCGCGCGAGGCCGGCCTCGACGTGGTGCTTGCCGGCAGCGGCGGGTTGCAGGGCGTGCTGGGTCGGATAGACTCCGCAAACCGCCGCCTGCTGCGCCTGGCCGGGCGCGAGCGGATCGTGCTGGACGTGCCGGACCACCTCTCGATCACCACGCGGGAGGTCTACGCCAGCGAAGCCTTGCCGCTACCGTCCGAATTGACCGAACTGCTGGTCAATCCCGCCGTAGTGCTGCTCCATTCCGGCGAGGCCGCGGCCCATTTCGCCCGCGCCTGCGATCAGGCCGGGATCGACCGTACCGCCATTCGCCTTGCCGCCCTAGGCCCGCGCATTGCCGAAGCGGCTGGCGCCGGATGGGCCGCCATCGCCATCGCCCCAGAACCCAACGATGCCGCATTGCTGGCCTTGGCCCGCGACTTGTGCCAAGGCTTTACCTCGGGATCGTGATCTTACAGAAACGAGCGTGATGCAGGACCTGACCTCGCAGCCTTCCTTGATGCCACACCGCCCGCGCTCCCGCGCCGGGGCGGTTTTCGTTGCGCTGCTCGCCTTCTTGCTGGGGGGTGCCCTGGCCCTGTGGGGCGCGCAGGAGGGCTATTTCGATCGCCTGCTGCCCGGCCACGAGGCGAACCCGCCTGCCGTGCAGACCCCCGCCCCGCAGGCAGCTGTGCCGCTTCCCGCCCGCGCGCCCTCGCCGCAGGACATGGCCGCGCTCAGTTCGGTGGAAGGGCGCGTGGCGCTGATCGAGGATCGCCTTTCGCGCATCGATTTCCAGACGGACGCGGCTTCCGGCAACGCCGCCCGCGCCGAGGGGCTGCTGATCGCCTTCGCCGCGCGCCGCATGATCGATCGCGGCGAGCCGCTGGCCTATGTGGCCGACCAGCTGCGCCTGCGCTTCACCAATGCCCAGCCGCAGGCGGTGGAAACGGTGATCGAATTTTCCAAGAACCCGGTAACGCTGGACGAGCTTTCCGCACGGCTGGAAGCGCTTTCGCCCGAACTGAGCGAAAAGCAGAGCGATGAGAGCCTGTGGCAGAAGGCCAAGGCCGAATTTTCCAACTTCTTCACGGTACACCGCGATTCCTCGACGCTGCTTTCGCCCACCGCCCGGATCGACCGCGCGCGCCTGATGGTAACCGCACGGCGCATTCCCAATGCGATCAGCGAAGTGGAGCGCCTGCCCAACGCCCAGGCGGCCGACACCTGGATCGCCGACGCGCGCCGCTATCAGGATACGCAGAAGGCGCTGGACCTGCTGGAAACCACGGCGATGCTGGAATCGCACCGTCTGCAGGATTCGGCAGGCGCCGCCGTCAACCAGCAGAGCCCGCTGGCGACGCCGGGCAGCGAACCTTCGCCGACGCCGGAGCCGACCGGGGAGGAGTGAGGCGGGCACCACGCGTCCAACCTCAAAGATTCCAAGAAAACTTCGTCGCCCCCGCGAAGGCGGGGGCCCCGCTTTCTTCCCGCTACGTCTCAAGAACAAGCGGGGTCCCCGCCTTCGCGGGGACGACGGCGTGTTGTTGCGCTGGCTTGGGTCGATAATCGCGGGCCGCGTGCTGAACGCGGCGGGCCGGGTGCTGAACGCCCCCGTCGTTACCCCTGAAGCAGTTCCGGCAGCTTGCCCGACATGCCCCGCGCCTCATCCATGAAGAAGCGCTTGAGTGTCGGCATGCGCTGCACCGCGCCCATGCCGAGCCGGCGCACCGCGCTGGGCAGACGGCCGGGAATGCCGAACAGGCGCGTCAGCCCGTCCGTAACCGACATGACCATGAAGGCATCGAGGCTGCGCCACTTCTCGTAACGCTTGAGCAATTGCATATCGCCCGGCTCCAGCCCGAGGCGCATGCCTTCGGTCAGCACTTCGACCAAAGCGCCCACATCGCGCAGGCCAAGGTTGAGGCCCTGCCCGGCAATCGGGTGCATCCCGTGCGCCGCATCGCCGATCACCGCGAGGCGATCGTCGATCACATGGCCGGCATGGTGGAAACGCAGCGGATAGCTCATACGCGGGGCCGAGAGCGAGATCTTGCCCAGCACGCCCTGCATGCGGCTCTCCACCTCGTTCACGAACATCGCATCGCTCATGGCAATGACGCCGGCGGCATCCTTTTCCGAAACGGTCCAGACCAGCGCGCTGCGGTGGCGCCCTTCGGCATCGTCGAGCAGCGGCAGCAGCGCGAAGGGGCCGGCGGGATAGAAGATTTCCCAGGCGGTGTTGTCGTGCGACTTCTCGTGGAACAGCCCCGTCACCATCGCGCGGTGCTTGTAATCCCATTTGGCGAGCGCGAAGCCGGCCTCGTCGCGGGTGGGCGACTGGCGGCCTTCGGCGGCGACCAGCAGGCTGGCCTTCAGCACGCGCCCGTCGCTCAGTTCCACTTCCACGCCGTGCGGACCGCGATCGCGGCGCACCGCCTCGGTCTTCACATGCCAGGCGATGTTCGGCTCACTCTTTGCCGCATCGAAAAGCGCGATGCGCAAGTCGCGGTTGGCGAACATGCGGCCCAGGGTGCCCTCGTCGGGCTGGGGCGTGAAGTCGATCCGGCCGGGCTTCATCCCATCGGTCACGGCAATCGAATCGATGGGGCAGCCAAGCCCCTTCAGCGCCGGCGCCAGACCGATGTTGGTGAACAGGTTCCAACTGGCGGTCGAAATGGCCGAGGCACGACCGTCCGCGCCTTCGGCCGTAAGGTCCGCCGGATCGGCGCGGTCGATCACGTGGCTGGTGATCCCCGCCTTGGCCGCGGCCAGCGCCAGCGTCATGCCGACGAGACCGCCGCCGAGGATGATCAGGTCGCGGCGATCCGCCGCTGTATCGAGCCTTGCTGCCGAGTCGTTCATCGACGGCAGCTATCGGCCTCCGTCGCGTCGATGTCGAGACACCTTCCGTCCCAAGTGCCCGCAGGCGCGGACAAACCCACCGTCGCGGCAAGGGTGGGGGCGATGTCCACGGTCTCCACCGGGTTCGGCTGTTCGAAGCCGGTCATGCCCTTGCGCCAGAACAGCATCGGCACGCGGCGGTCGTAATCCCACGGGCTGCCGTGCGAGGCGACCTTGAACGGCGCCGCCTTGCCCGGAACCACGCCGCGCACGGTCAGCATCTGCACTTCGCCCGAGCGGCCCGGCACGAACGAGGCGCGGACCTTCTGCTCCATCGTCCAGTCCTGCGGATGGCCCTTCGGCTCCGGCCACTGCATGATCTGGTCCTGCGTATAGACCGCCGCGATCTGCGGATTGGCCTTCAGCCGGGCGACGAGCGCCGGGATCACCTTGGCCTTCTGCTCGGGCGTCAGTTCGGCGGAGAGCCAGACGCTGCCCGCCTCGCCCGCGCCATAGAACAGCGGGCCGTTCTTCACGGTAACGCCGGTATCCTGCGAGACGGCGGCGGCCAGTGCCTTTGCGCTGAGCGCCGGATCGATGCGGACGGCATCGGGATTGCCACGAAGCTGCTGACGCTCCGGCGCGTCGAAGCCGCCATGGTCGGCGCTGAGCACGACTTCATAGTCGATCCCGCGCGCGTCGAGCTGGTCGAACAGATAGCCCAGCGCCTCATCCAGCACGTTCATCTGCACGCACATCTCCACGCCCTCGGTCCCAAAGGCATGGCCGACCTTGTCGGTGGCCGAGAAGCTGACCGAGAGCACGTCGGGCACGGCGTCCTTGCCCATGCCCAGTTCGTCCACCATGCGCACCGCCATTTCGGCCGTCGCGGTATCGATGCGCGGACCGTTGACGTAGCTCTTGTAATCGCCGGCTGCGGCAGGGAAGCGGTAGGTGCCGATGGTGAAATCGCCGATCGGCGTCGCGCGATCGACATTGCCGCACCAGCCCGGAACCGCCAGCGGGCCGTCACCGGCGGCGATGCTGCGGGTGAGTTCGGCGTTCTCTGCTTCGGCCGCCTTCGAGATGCGGCGATTGGCGAACGTGGTGAAGCCCTTTTCGCCGATCCAGTAGACGGCATCGGTATCGTGCCCGCTCATCATCACCGCCGCACGGTCCTTCGCGGAGACGGCCGCGTTGATCGTCTTCGGATTGGCCTTCTTCATCAGATCGCCCAGCGTGGGGGCGAGCAGGTGTTTGGGGCTGACCACCGGAACATCGGGCGTGGACTTGGGATCGCTCTCGTCCTCCACGCAATAGACTTCCTTCTCCGCGCGGCCGATGCCGGGGACGTACCAGGAATTCGCGGTGATGCCGGTGCGGGCGGGATGCACGCCGGTCAGCAAGGTCGAGTGGCCGGGGCACGTCTCCGTCGCGGCGTGCGACTGGAAGCCCTGCGCGAAGACCGCGCCTTGCAGCAGGCGGGTGAAGCCCTTGGCATAATGTTCGCGATACTGCGCGAAGAGATCGGCGGAGAACTGGTCTACCGAGATCGCCACGATCAGCTTCGGCGCGGTCTGCGGCACCTGCTCGGTCACTTCCGGCATCGTGATGGAGGCGGAAGGCGCATCCTTCGCCATGGCGGGCGCGGCAACGGCAAGCACCATGGCCATCGAAGCGAGCGAGGCGGAGAGAAAGCGCATCGGGGGGTCTTCCTTGAAATCTGGAGGCGTTGGGCGCAGATGCTGCATGGGCCGGATCACCGGATCGACGCAACCCTCGGCCAACCCACGGGAGTTTCATGAAAACGCGCCGCTATCGACTCTCCGTGACAGTCCTGTGTCAATTGCTGGTGCTGCTGCTGATCCCGTTTGCCGCGCAGGCGCAATCGGGGGCGACGCAGCATATCGCTGCCGAACTGGTCGCTGCCCCCGCCACGCCGGGCAGCGAGACCACGGTGGCCATCCACATGACGCCCGAAAAGGGCTGGCACGGCTATTGGTCGAACCCCGGCGATGCCGGCCTGGGCATGGAACTGAACTGGACGCTGCCGGCCGGCGCAAAGGCCGGCACCCCGCGTTATCCGGTGCCGCAGACGCTGGTCGTCTCGGGCCTGATGAACCATGTGTTCGAACATGACTATGCCGTGCTGGTGCCGGTCACCGTGCCCGCCGATGCCGCGCCGGGCAGCCGATTGCCGATCCGCGTTGCCGCCCAGTGGCTGGCCTGCACGGAGCAGATCTGCGTGCCCGAACGCGCCGACCTTGCCGTGGAAGTGCCGGTCGTCGCCAAAGCGGTGGCACCCGATGCGCGCTTTGCCGAATGGACGCGGCGCCTGCCCGCCCCGCTCGATGCCAGCGCCACGTTCTCGCTCGATGGCAAGGCGCTGCACCTCGCCATCCCGCTACCCGCCACGACGCCGCTGGCATCGCCGCATGTCTTCGTGGGCGAGGACAAGCTGGTGGACTATGCCGCGACGCAGACTTTCGCGTGGAACGGCGACAGGCTGATCGTCACCATCCCCCGCGCCAAGATCGACGCGCGCGATGCCTCTGCGCTGACCGGCGTGCTGCGGCTGGACGGCGAAGGCAACGGCATCGCCTTTTCCGCCAAGCCCGGCACGGTGCCGACCGGCGGCACGCCGCTGGCCGGCGACGCGGGCAATGCCCCAGCCCTCGCCCCGCTGCCGCTGCTGCTGCTAGCCGCGCTGGCGGGCGGGCTGCTGCTTAATGTGATGCCCTGCGTCTTCCCGATCCTCAGCCTCAAAGCCTTGAGCCTTGCCCGCGCGGGCGAGAGCGAGGCCCATGCCCGGATCGAGGGGCTCGCCTATACCGCGGGCGTCGTCGTCGCCTGCCTCGGCCTCGGCGGCGTGCTGCTGGCGCTTCGCGCGGGTGGTCAGGAAGTGGGTTGGGCCTTCCAGTTGCAGGAGCCGCTGGTCGTGGTCGCGCTGCTGCTGCTGGCCGCCGCCATCACCGCGAACCTGTTGGGCCTGTTCGAACTGACCGTGCCGGGCTTCGTCTCGGGCGGATCGCCTTCCAGCTTCACGCGCGGGGCCTTCGTCACCGGACTACTCGCTGCTTTCGTGGCGACGCCTTGCACAGGGCCGTTCATGGCGAGCGCCATGGGGGCGGCGCTGCTGTTGCCGGTGCTGCCCGCGATGGCGCTGTTCGCGACTTTGGGCGTGGGCATCGCACTGCCGTTCCTGGCCATCGCCTTCATTCCCCCGCTGCGCCGCCGCATGCCGCGGCCCGGCGCCTGGATGGTGACGTTCCGCCGCTGGCTGGCCGTGCCGATGGGCCTGACCGCGCTCGCGCTGGCATGGCTGACGTGGAAAGTCGGCGGGCCGTGGTTCGCGGGCGGAGCGCTGCTAGGCCTCGCGCTGGTCATGGCGGCGCTCTTCGTGATGGGGCGCACCCAGCGCCAGGGCGGCTCGGCGCGACCGGCAGCCGCGATTGCGCTGGCCATCGCCGTCTTCGCACTCGTCGTCCTGCCCAAGCCGATGCCGCCCGCCGCCGCGGTCGATTCCATCCTCGGCGCCAAGCCTTTCAGCGAAAAAGCGCTGGCCGATGCCCGCGCCGCCGGAAAGCCAGTCTTCGTGTGGATGAGCGCCGACTGGTGCCTGTCCTGCAAAGTGAACGAGGAAGTCGCCATCGAGCGCGCCGAGACCAAGGCCGCGTTCGACAAGGCCGGCGTCGTCGTGCTGCGCGGAGACTGGACGCGTCGCGATCCGGAAATCACCCGCTACCTCACCGCGCAAGGCGCCGCCGGCGTGCCGCTCTACATGTGGTACGGGCGCGACGGGAAGGCACAGCAGTTGCCGCAAGTGCTGACCCCCGACCTGCTGGCGAACGCCGCCAGCAGGTGAACCGAGCGCGCCGCGCGACGAAAAATCGCCGAAATACGGCGCTCACCGTATTGTCCACCAAATCAGTTGAGATATGATGGAGGCATTCAGGGACGTATTCCAAGTCGACCTGTGAAAACCGATCGAGGAATCCCCCCATGTACCATGCCGCTATTCTCTTCCCCCCGGATCGAAGCGAAACCGTTTTCCGCTCCGTTACGCGCGCCCGATCGCCAATGCCCTCTGACCGTAAACTCGCCGATCGGGACAGCGAGAGGCGCAATCCCGTGCTGGGGCTGACGCTGGCCGCGGGAATTTCGGCGCTCTGCTGGGCAGGACTTGCCGCGCTGGTGTTCTGACGGATCGCCCTATCGCGTCTCGTGCCGCAGCAGGCCGGTGAACAGCACCGCGCAAACCACGTGCACCGCGACAACCCCCGCCAGCCAGCCGGGTATCACGACCGAAAGGTCGATATATAACGAAGCCCCAGCGACCAGCGATGCGAATGGATATCCGTGCGACATGCCCGGATAGTCCGAAAACGCGGTTAATTCCGATTTTCAAACAGGGGTTTACACGTAAGTAAGGTTAAATTTTTCCACCCGCGAAGGCCTTGATCTCGGCAAGGCGCATCGCCTTGCCGTTGGCCGGCGTCATCGTCACGCGCAGCCGCTCTGCAGTAACGGGCGACCACGAAAGCCGCGTCACACCGTTGGCGAGCGGTGCGGCTGAAGGCGCCGCGACCTGCTGCCAGCGACCGTCCACCCATGCCTCCACCACGACCTTGCGCGGCGCGGCGAACTTTGCGCCATCGGCGAAAAAGGCCAGTTCGGCGCTGCCCAGCGTGACCGGCTTGCCGAAGTCCACGGCATACCATTGGTCCAGCTTCCCGGCGGCAGAATCCCAACCATTGGGAAGTTCCGGATAGAACCACGCGCGGCCGTCGATGGCGTCGTGCAGGTTCTCCGCCTCGGTGCCGGACGAGGCCGACGCCTTGGGGAAATTGCTGCGTACCAGCTGCACCGCAAGGTTGGTCTCGCGCACGATCGGCGCATTGGCCTTGCGCGCCAGCGGCACCTCGATTCGGCCGAGTTCGTCGCGATGGGCCACTTCCGCACCATCTACCGCAACCGTCAGCCCCTTGCGCCCGTAACGCTTACCATCGACGTCCCAGGTCACCGAAACCTCGTGCCCGTGATAGGGCACGCGCTCGATATGGAACCAGTTCAACGCCTGCGCATCGCCGGCGGCGGGTAGCAGCGGGTTCACTTCCAGCACATCGTCCGCGCGCGGGCGGATGCCGACAAGGCCGGTCAGGATCAGGTCGTTGTAGCCCGAGTGGAAGTAGTGATGGCTGCGGTCCAGCCCGACGATCGGCTTGCCCGTCTCCGGGTCGTAGTCTTCCTCCAGGTCCAGCCGCGTGCCCTGATAATGCAGCTGCGTGTACTGGCGCAGCATCCGCATGTAATCGCTGCGCGTGACCGGGCCGTGATCGTCGTAATGGTCCAGAAGGTTGCCCATCGCCGCCAAGACCTGCGTCGTCTGGTAAGGCCAGATCGGGCCGTTCCACTGGCACTCGCGCGCATCGCCGAGGTAGCGATACTGGCGCATGTAATATTCGTAGCCCTTCTCGACCGTGCGCATCCCGGCCTTGCCCGCCAGCCCATTCGCATCGAGCAGGTGCGACCAAGCCGAGGCATACTTGCCATCGTCCGGCACCATGTCGAACATCCAGGGCAGATAACCGACCAGCTCACGATTGCGGATCGGGTCCCAGTACTTCACGAACTCGTTATTGACCTGATAGCGATCGGCGAAGTGGCCCAGTGCGGGGTTCCACAAGTCCTGAAGCACATGCGCCTTCAGCGCTTCGGCCCGCTCGGCATATTCCTTCGCCATCGCGGTGTCGCCGGCCAGTTCCGCCATCTTCGAGAGCGCGCGGGCATTGGCGAACATGTAGCTGTTGATCGAGGGACGGAAGGAGTCGCCGCCCCGGAACCCGTCCTTGCCGCCCGACGCGTCGATCGAGGAGACGGTGTACTCGGTGGCATCCAGCAGCGGCTCGACGAAGTAGAGCCCCTTGGAGAAGTCGTACTTCTCATCCCACAGCCGGTAGACGTGGCGCATCGTCTTGAGATTGGCCAGCAGTGCCTGCTTGTCGCCATCGACGAGGTAACGGCCCCAAACCGAATCCGCCATGTAGTCGGTGAAGTGGCGGTCGTTGCCGCCTTCGTACATGAAGTTGACGTAGTCGTCGGTGAAGCGGCGGTCGTTCAGCCAGCGCCCTTCGGCGATGTGAAAGCCGCTGGCATCGTTGAGGCTGGCGAAAGGCTCTCGCTGCCAGCCCACATCGTCCGCGAATTCGGTGGTGATGTAGCCCTGCGCGCCAAGGTCGCGCTGGTGCGCGCGGAACAGGCCCCAGCGGTAGTAATAGACCGCATCGATCTTCGGATCGGCGCTTTCGAAGAAGGGAATGCGCTGCTGATACCAAGCGGCGTCATTGCCGAAGCGGGCCTTGGCGATGGCGGCGATATCGAGCTTTGGAGGAGCCTTGCGGCTGGCCGAAGCGGGGACGGTCGGGGCGGCAACCGGCGGGCTGGCCGCCGTGGCAAGAAGCGCCGCGGTGGCAAGGATCGTCCGTAGATTTCCGCGCATCGTTACCCTTTCATGGTCCGGCGAGCGTCTGGCAGCCATCAATCAGAAAAAACAAGAGCGGCCGGTCCCCGGGGTGTGTTGGGAGAGGAAACCCCGGAAAACCGGCCGCCCGAAGCAGCCCACGACGCGGAATGGCGATGCGTCGCGGGTTGCTGGTACGTCTTACTTAAAGGTGAAGCGGGCACCCAGCGCGAAGGTGCGCGCCAGCTGGAGCGTACCCAGGTTGAACTGCTGGGCATTACCCACGTTGTCGAACTTGTAGTAGTTCTGCTGCTTCGACTTGGTCAGGTTCGTCGCGTCGAACGTCAGGCCGATGTCCTTGGTGACGTTCCAGGTCAGCTGCATGTCGAGGCTCTCTTCCGGCTGGTACCAGACGCCAATCGGGTTGGCGAAGAGGCGAGCTTCGTTGTTATGCAGGAAGCCCTTGCGCCAGACGTAGGAAACGCGGGCGTTGAACGGACCACGATCGTAAGCAAGCGTCGCGTTGTACGAGAACTTCGAAACGTTGAAGAACTGTGACGTGCTCTCGCCGGTGATGTTGCCGGCCGAGTCCGTCAGCGGAATGTTCTGCTTCGAATCAAGCACCGTAGCGCTGCCCTGGAAGCCAAGGCCGTTCAGGATGCTGGGCAGGTAGTTCGGGAAGTAGGTCACGCCCACTTCCACGCCCTTCAGCACGCCGTTCGACGCGTTCACCGGACGGGTGATTGCGAAGTTGTCGGTCGCACCGGCGACGATACCGTTGTTGGGGATGTGCTCCATCACCGTCAGCGGCACGACCAGGCCCTGGATCTCGCGGCGGAAGCCCGTCACGAAGATGCCGCTGTTGCGCTCGAAGTACCATTCGAGTGCAAGGTCATAGTTCTTCGAGTGGGTCGGCTTCAGGTTCGCCGTACCCGCCGAACCGCTGCCGTAGCCGACATTGGTAAGGTCACCCGTGAGCGAGTAGTTCGGGTTGATATCCGCGAAGTTGGGACGACGCAGCGTTTCGCCATAGTTGAAGCGCAGGCGCAGGGTCGGCGTAATCTCGTAGCGGGCGGTGAAGTTCGGCAGGAACTTTTCCGACTGCGCGCCGGACTTCGTGAGAGCGCCGTTATTGTAGCGGTCGTAGAAGTTCGAGTTCGTGGTCACCGAGACATAGCGCACGCCGCCTTCAAGCTGCAGCGGGCGGCCGAAGATCGACAGTTCGCCGTCAGCCATGACGTAGGCCGACATGGTCACTTCGTCGATGTCGAAGGTCTTCGCCAGCGAGAGCGCATCCGAGGTCGGCAGGCCGTAGAGACCGCGCACATAGTCGGCGTTGTCGTGCACCCAGCTGCCCTTCGGGAGCACCCAGCTGCGCGGCACGTCGGCAATGCCCTTCATGAAACCGGAGTTGGTGAACCAGGCTTCTTCCGGCAACGACGACAGAGGCACGCCAAGACCGGCGGCATCCTGCGTGCGGACGTAGTTGGACGCCTTGCGGTCGTCGATACGCATACCCGCCTTGATGCGACGAATGAAGCCTTCGTCCCAGGTGTAGTAGCCATCGAGCGTGCCGGTGATGGCGCTGCCCTTGTCCTTGCTGGCATTGTCGTAAAGCTGCGCCACGTTCCACTGGCTGGGATCGGTCAGCTGCGAATCGTCGTTGAAGTGGTACGACGGAATGCCGCCGCCAGCATTGAAATCGACCGCGATCTGGTCCGCGACGCGATCGGTACGCATGGCGATGAACGAAGTCTTGTTGGTGCTGGTCTGGTAGGCGACGTCGCCGATGATCTTGCCGCGATCGCCCAGATCCCATTGACCGTTCAGCGCATAGATAAGGCTGTCGGTACGGTTGGTCGAATAATCGCCGCTGTTGAAGCCATAGACGTCGTTGGCGACGCGCGACTTGACGATGTTCGTGCCGTCATAAAGCTCGACCGCCTGCGGATCGGCCCAATAGTCGACGAAGCTGAACTGCAGCGAGTTGAAGGTGTGCCCACGGAAGCCCGCATAGAACACTTCGGCGGTGTAGACCGAGCTGGAGTTCGGCGCCCACTGCAGGGCGACGTTGAACGAAGGACGCTCACGCTCGCCATAAAGGTCCGACGAGAAGGCCGCATCGCGCGACAGGTAATAGGGAACGTCAACGCCGTTGTAGTTGATCGTCGAACCCGGCGCGGTCGGCAGGCCGTAGTTCAGGCCCGGCTGCCAGCCCGAGAAGATGCGCTCCAGCGGGGCAAGGCCCGAACCGGCAGGCGGGGTTTCCGTTGCAAACGGCACCATGGCGCCGGCCGTGGTCGACATGTTGCGGTACTTGGTCTTGCTCCACGAACCGTTAACCAGCAGGCCCACGTCGCCAATGCCGGTTTCCCAGCGGTCGCTGACCAGCAGCGCGACGTTGGGGTTGTAGCTGTCGGCCTGCTCGTTGTAGATGCCGCGCACGAGGCCCGAGATCGCGAAGCCGTCGAAATCGAACGGGCGACGGGTCTTCACGTCGATCTGGCCGGCAAGGCCGGTTTCGATCTGGTCGGCCGAACGGGTCTTGTAGACGTCGATCTGCTTGACGAGGTTCGCCGAGATATCCTGCAGCGCGAACGACTGGCCGGTCGCGGTGAAGACGTTGCGACCGTTCAGCGTGGTCAGCGGGTCGGAAAGGCCGCGAATGGTGATCGTGGCCGCTTCGCCGCCGGCGCGGTCGGTAACCTGCACACCGGTGACGCGCTGCAGTGCTTCGACCACGTTGTTATCGGGCAGCTTGCCCACGTCTTCGGCGACGACCGAATCGACGATCTGGATGTTGTTCTTGCGGACGTTGAGCGCGCCGACGATCGAGGCGCGGACGCCGGTGACGATGATGTCTTCGCTGCTGGGTGCGGCGGCATCGTCGGCGGTGGTCTGCGGGGCCGCATCCTGTGCCTGAGCGACGCTGGCGAGGCCGAGCGCGAGAACGGATGCCGTGCAGAAAGCAAATGGCTTAAGCGCCATGGATCAACCCTCCCATGTGGGGCTGGCCCATACCATGCCCCTTCCGATTACTCTGACTAATTATTAGTCGGACTAATCGTGCGCAAGCGGAAAAGCGATCACGTTGCAAAAAAGCTGAAACGAGTGTGGCACAATGGCCGCAGATCTCCGCTACATGCCGCCCCAAGGGTGCGTCATGCAGCGGAGATTGTCTGACTTTTATCTGATTAGTCAGCCTTCCAGGCGCTGGCGGCGTCCTGGCCGGCGGCGAGGCGCAGGCCCTCCGGCGTGCCGGTCAGCGACTTGCCGGCGTCGCTTGCCGAAACGAATCGTACAGCGCCGCCGCCGGCATCGGTGCGGCGGAACTTCTCGGCACCGGGTTGCGCGCCGGTCGCCTTGATCGGGGCGATGGCGACGGTGCCGTCGGCCTGCGGAACAAGGCACTGGTCGCGCAGCAGGATCGGCGAGAGCATCACCGTGCCGTCGCCCGCGTCGATCGAGCGGAACTGCGTCTGCGGCAGCGGCACCTTGGCGCCAGTGGTCTTGGTACCCTCATGCGCCATGTAGGTGCCCGGGCGGGCGACCGAGAGGAAGCGCTCCGGCAGCGGGCCATTGCCCACCGGCACGCCGAAATCGGGCACGCCCTTGTCGTCGAAATAGAGGCGCTGGACGCGGGTGTGGCGGTCCGGATTGAACAGCGGATCGCCTTCGATCTTCTCGTAATCGCGGCCGTGGTAGACCAGCAGCGGGCGGCCCTTCTCGTCCACCGTGAAGCTGTTGTGGCCGGGGCCGTAGACCGAGGTTTCGCGGTTGGTGACGAAGACCGGCTGCGGCGACTTGGTCCAGGCCTTGGCGTCCATCAGGTCGCCCTCGGCATCGATCGACAGCATGCCCAGGCAATATCGCGCGTCGGTGGCGCTGGCCGAGTAGGTCATGAACAGCTTGCCGGCGTTTTCGATCACGGCCGGGGCCTCGTTGACCTTGTAGCCGCGGATTTCCCAGTCCAGCGTCGGCACCGAAAGGCGCGTCGGCGCGGCGGAGAGGGTCAGCGCGTCCTTCATCGGCGCGATGTAGAGGTTGGAATTGGTCTCGATGCCCGGCTCGCGCTGCGCCCAGGCGAAGTAGCGCTGGCCGCGATGGACGAAGCTGGTGGAATCGAGGTTGAAGCTGTCCCACGGCGCCTTGAATTCGCCCAGCACGCTCCACTTGCCGGTCATCGGATCGGGCCCGTCGCAGACCACGGCATACGTGCGGATGCGGAACACGTCTTCGCCGCCGCCGCTGGGGCCGGCCGCGAAGTACATGGTCCAGCGGTTGTCGATCAGGTGCAGTTCGGGCGCCCAGAGGAAGCCGGACATCGGGCCGGTCTTCTCATGGCGCCACAGTACGCGTTCCTCGGCGGTGGAGAGGCCGGCGACGGTCTTCGAACGGCGCAGGACAAGGCGGTCGTACTCCGGCACCGAGCCGGTCATGTAGTAGTAACCGTCGTCGTGGCGGAACACCTGCGCGTCGGCGCGGTTCTTGACCAGCGGGTTCACCGGCACCGGGGCAGCGGCCTGATCGGCGGCTTCGGAAGTGGCATCGCCGGCCGTCTTGCCCGCCTTCGAACAGGCGATAGGCAGCAGCGCCGCCGAAGCGGCAAAGGCCCGGCGTGACATGGAAAAGTTCATGGTGTCCTCTCCAGAGTTTTCGTTGGGGGTGTTCCGGATCGCTCCGGGGAAAAGGACACCCCGGCCCGAAAGCCGGGGTGTCAGCTGGTGGGTCTCAGTATTGCGCCACGGGCCAGCCATCGGCGCCCCAGACGATCGGCGCGATGCGCAGCGTCGGGCGGCCTTCGGCGGTCTTGTCGTAGGCGTGGTAGGCCAGGTAGGTCGTGCCGTCCTTGTCGGTGAAGGCGCCGGCGTGGCCGGGGCCGCGGAAGCGCTGCTTCTCCTCCAGATCGGCGCGCAGCAGGATCGTGCCGCCGCCCTGCATCATGTCGCTGCCGTCCTTGCCCTTGTAGGGGCCGGTGATCTTCTTCGATCGCGAGACGACGGTGTAATAAGTGCTGTTCACGCCCTTGCAGCAATAGTCGTAGGACGCGATCAGGTAGTACCATCCTCCATGCGGGATGATGAACGGCGCCTCGATCGGGGCCGGACCGCCGGCGGGGGCCGGACGGCGGGCGATCGAATAGGGCTCGGTGCCCGGCGCCACCTTGCCGGTCTTCGGATCGAGCGGGAACAGCTTGATCCCGCTCCAGAAGCTGCCCAGCGTGAGCCACTGGCGGCCCTGATCGTCCTGCACGAAGTTCGGATCGATGGCGTTGAAGTCATCGTCATGCGTGGACATGACGACAAGGCCCTGATCCTTCCAGCCATAGCCCTTGGCCTTGGGATCGAGCGTCTTGCTGGTCGCAAGGCCGATGGCCGAGCGGTTCGAGCCGAAGGTCGAGACCGAGTAATAGAGCCGGTATTCGCCGTTCACGTAGGAAATGTCCGGCGCCCAGATGCCTTCGGTGCCGGGCACGGCCTGCTTGGCCCATGCCGGAATCTCCGCAAAGACGGAGCCCGCGTCCTTCCAGGCCTTCAGGTCCTTCGAGGTCTTGATGCCGACATAGCGGCCCACGGTCGAGAAGACGTAGTAGGTGTCGCCCTCGCGGATGATGACCGGATCGTGGACCACGAGGTCGCCGGACATCTGCGAATTGATCGTCGGGGCGCCGTCAGTCTGCTGGGCGCCGACACTACCGGTCAGCCCCAAGGCAGTGAGACCGAGCAGGAACGAGAACTTGCGGATCATGCTCAGCCCCCGGCCGCGTTCCATGCGGCGATCAGTTCGGCCGCCTTGGCGCCGACCGTCGCGGCATCGAAGCCGGGCTTGTAGAGGCTGCCGCCCACACCGATGCCATAGACGCCCGCCGCGCGGTATTCCGCGACATTGGCAGCGCCCACGCCGCCCACCGCCCAGACGCGGCTGTGCTTAGGCAGCACTTCGCGGATCGCCTTGATGTAGCTGCTGCCCAGCACCGAGCCGGGGAAGAGCTTCAGGTCGCTGGCGCCTGCCGCAACGGCGGCGAAAGCCTCGGTGGGCGTCAGGAAACCGGGCAGGACATCCATGCCGAGTTCGATCGAACGCTTGATGACCGCCGGATCGACATTGGGCGAAACCATGAAAGTGCCGCCGACGCCGGCCAGCGTTTCGGCCAGATCGGTGCCGATCACGGTGCCGCCGCCGATGGCCGCGCGGTCGCCCAGCGCCTGCACCATTGCGCCGATCGAGCCGGCCGGATCGGGCGAGTTGAACGGCACTTCGATGATGCGCACGCCGGCTTCTACCAGCGCTTCGCCGATGGCGACCGCTTCATGGGTCTGGATGCCGCGCAGGATCGCCACAACGGGCGCATGGCCTGCGGCCAGAACGTCTTCGATCTTCATGCCTTCTGTCCTTTCGCGATGGCGAGCCCGGCGAGGACCGCCGCATCGCCATCGATCTTGCGCGAGGTGCAGCCACGGGCAGCCAGCGCGCGATCATAAAGCGCCACAAGCGCCTGATCGCCGATCAGCACCACCGTAATGCCGGTCGGCACTTGCGCGGCAACTTCGCCGCCGATCAGCAGACCGGAGATATAACCGCGCGACCAGTCTTTCGAGCGTCCATCGAGCATACGCGCGGCGCGGGCTTCGAACAGCGCGCCGGTCAGCGGTTCCTCGCAGCGCTCAACGCCGCGCGCGAAGCCATCGTCGAATGTGCCCTGCCCCAAAGTACCATCGGGGAGCGTATCCGGCCCGGTCAGCGTCGATTGGCCGGCCAGCAGCGCGAAGAGTTCGCCGGTCGGGTGGGTACGGAAACCGACGATGGTGCCGTTCACCACCGAGACCCACTTGCAGTGGGTGCCCGGCAGCGCGATCAGATGTTCGCCCACGGCAAGTTCGGGATGGAGTGCGAGGGCGCCGAAGACTTGCGCCTCCTCGCCCCGCATCACTTCGGGCACGCCCTCGGAATCCTTGCAGCTCAGCCCCGGCAGTACCGAGACCGGAATACCGGCCACTTCGAGCCGGGTGCGCGAGGACAGCCAGTGGGCCGCGTCCGCCGGGCAGGCCGCATAGCCTGCCGCGACGAGCGCGCCCGGAGCGCCGGCCATGCCGCACAGCACGACTTCGGACAGCGCCCCTTCCGCCTTCCACACGTCCAGCCTTTCGGCCAGCGCGCCCTCGGCATCGCCGGCGAGCGCGCCCGGCCCATCGAGCCGGGCGTCTACGTCACCATCCGCCATGCGGAACAAGCGCAGACGGGTAGTACCCCAGTCACCAAGAACGTGCTTAACGCTCATTGCAGTTCGAGCACTACCACCGACTTGGCCGGCAGGGTGACGACAAGATTGCCGCCCTGAACGCTCGCGCCCGAGAACGCCTCCGGCTTCACCACGCTGGGCGCGTCGAAGGTGTTGTGCGAATTGATCGCCGGTGCCGTCAGGATCTTGCCGGTGACGGCCCCTGCCGAAACGCCGTCGAGCTTGATCGTCACCGTGTTCGACTGGTTCGGATCGAGGTTCGACAGGCCGACATGGATCTTGCCGTCCTTGCCCTTCACGGCCGAGCCGCTGACGGCCGGCATCGTGAATTCGTCCTTCGCATACCACGGCGACTTGATCTGGATCGGCAGCACCGTCGCATCCTGCCACGGCTTGTACATGTCGAAGACCCAGTAGGTCGGCGTCAGCACCATCTTGCTGCCGTCAGTCAGGATCATCGCCTGCAGCACGTTCACCATCTGGGCGATAGCGGTCATGCGCACGCGGTCCGCATGCTTGGCGAAGATGTCCAGATGGACCGAGGCGATCAGCGCATCGCGCAGGGTGTTCTGCTGGCGCAGGAAGCCCACGTGCGTGCCCGGATCCTGGGCGTACCAGGCGCCCCATTCGTCGACCGCGAGGAAGACCTTCTTCGCCGGATCGTACTTGTCCATGATCGCCGAGTGCTTGGTGATCAGTTCGTCCATGTGGCGCGCGCCGTTCAGCGCGTCGGCCCAGCCATGCTCGTCGAAATCGACGGCGGGCGCACGCGGTGGCCAGCCACCGGCCGGGTGGACGTAGTAGTGGAGCGAAAGGCCGTCGACATTGCCGCCGGCGACGCGCATCATCGTCTCGGTCCAGTTATAGTCGTCGACGTTGGCGCCCGAGGCGACCTTGATAATCTTGGTGCCGGCCGGGGCCTTCACGAAAGTCGCATAGCGGCGCGTCTCGTCGGCGGCGAATTCGGGGCGCATGTTGCCACCGCAACCCCACAACTCGTTGCCGACGCCGAAGTAGGCGACCTTCCACGGTTCCTTGTGGCCGTTGCGCGCGCGCTCGTCGGCCAGCGAGCCGGCGGGCGCGGTCATGTATTCGACCCATTCGGCCATTTCGCGCGGGGTGCCGTCACCGACGTTGCCGGCGATATAGGCTTCCGCGCCGACCTGGCGCAGCAGTTCGAAGAATTCGTGGGTGCCCACGGCGTTGGGCTCGGTCACACCGCCCCAGTGGGTGTTGACCTTGACCGGGCGCTTGTTGGGCGCGCCGATGCCTTCACGCCAGTGGTATTCGTCGGCAAAGCAGCCGCCGGGCCAGCGGATCACCGGCACCTGCAGTTCGCGCAGCGCGGTGACGACGTCGTTGCGGAAACCGTTGGTGTTCGGAATCTTGCTGTTCTTGCCGACCCACAGGCCGCCGTAGATCCCGGTGCCAAGATGCTCGGCGAACTGGGTGAACACTTCCTTGTGGTAGACCGGGCCGGGCTTGTCGGCTTCGATCGTCGCGGTGGTCGGCTGGCCGTTGGTATCGGCATGGGCCACGGTCGGGGCCATGCCTGCGAGCGCGGTGGCACTCAGCAGGACGGCGGCAGTGGTCAGGCGAAGCGCCTTCAACATTTTCAGTCCCCTCCCTGGGATATCAGTCGTGGAATTCTTCGACGAGGTCGCGCTTGCCGCGCAGGAATGCGTCGGCAACCAGGCGCAGCGGCGCGATGTCCACATCGCTGCGGCCGCCGCGGATCAGGTTGGCGAAGCGCGCGTAGAGGCCCGGATATTCCATGTCCTCATTGTGCTCGGTGCTGGTGGGCAGGGTGAGCACGGCGCCGCCATTGGCCAGCTTCAGCGTGCCGGCATCGGTCTCCACCACGATGTCCCACGATTGCGGGCCGGTCTGGCGCCAGTCGAGGTCCATGTGGATTTCGGCCCCGGCGGTATCGCGGAACTCGATATCGGCGGCGATCGGCGCCGCGCGATTGGCCGGCAGGCTGAGCGTCGCTTCCTTCAGGAAGAACGGGCGCGGCATGATGTGGGTGGCGATCGAAAGGGCATTGATGCCCGGATCGAACACGCCAAGGCCGCCCGGCTCCCAGATCCAGTCCTGACCCGGATGCCAGACGCGCACGTCCTCGCGCCAGATGATCTTGGCGCTGAGGATGGTGCGCTCGGCGAGCCAGGCGCGGGCCGGGGCAACGCCGGCAGCGTAGCGCGAGTGCCACGAGGCGAACAGCGTCGCGCCCACCTTCTCGGCGCGGTTTTCCAGCGCGGCCACTTCGGACAGCGTGGCGCCCGGCGGCTTTTCGAGGAACACGTGCATGCCCTTCGACAGCGCCAGCGCGGCCAGATCGTAACGGACCTGCGGCGGGGTGCAGAGCGCCACCGCGTCGATCGCCGGACCGTTCTCGATCAGGTCTTCCAGATTGCTGAAGTGCGGGATGCCTTCAGGGCCGCGATGATGCGGGCTGACCGTGGCACCCAGGCTGAAGTTCGGGTTGCCCTCGATCGCGGGGATGTGCTGGTCGCGGGCGATCTTGCCCACGCCAACGATGGCAATGCGGATCGGATCCATGGCTCAGAGCGCCTTCACGGTCATGGTCGGCGCGGCCGGGGCGGCAGCGCGGGCCACCGGGTTGGCGACCGGCAGGGTAAACGGCGCGGCCGAAATCTCGAACACGTCGCCTTCCTGCGTCGTCACACCGTCGCTGAACGAGAGCGTGGCAGTGCCGAAGAAGTGGACATGCACGTCACCGGCGCGGCGGAACAGGTCGTACTTGAAGTGGTGGTGCTCAAGGTTCGCGAACGTGTGCGACATGTTCGCCTCGCCCGAGAGGAAGGGCTTTTCCCAGATCGTTTCGCCATTGCGCACGATCTTGCTGGTGCCTTCGATCTTCTCCGGCGGGGTGCCGAGCAGCAGTTCCGGGCCAAGCGCGGCCTGGCGCAGCTTCGAGTGGGCGAGCCAGAGGTAGTTGTGACGCTCGGTAACGTGGTCCGAGAACTCGTTGGCGAGCGCGAGGCCAAGGCGGTACACGGTGCCGTCTTCACCGACGAGGTAGATGCCGGCCAGTTCCGGTTCTTCGCCGCCGTCCTTGGCGAACGACGGCATGGTCAGCGCTTCGCCGGGGCCGACGAGCAGCTGGCCGTCGCCCTTGTAGAACCATTCCGGCTGCTGGCCTTCGGTGCCAGCAGCGGGTTTGCCGCCTTCCAGACCTTCAAGGAACATGCGCATGGAATCGGTGACGTGCTCACCCGAGGCGGCGGCGGCGTGCATCTTGTTGCGGCCTTCGGCCGAACCGAGGTGCGTCAGGCCGGTGCCGGTCATCAGCAGGTGAGCCGAATCGTCATGGTCGATCGGGGCCAGCAGGGTGCCGGCCGCGAATTCGGCAGCGATATCGACCGCTTCGCCCGCAGCGCAAGCCTTGGCGGCCTCGGCCAGCGTCACGCCATCTGCAATGGCGCGCTGTGCGAGTTCGCGGGTGGTGGTGACGCCCTGAAGGAAATGGGCGGCATCGCCCTCGGCAAGGATGACGGAGCGCACGCCGTCAGGCGCGCGATGCTGGAGCAGGCGAAGGTAGGTCATGGATCTCTCCCGGGGCGTCTTAGCCCGATCCGCGGCGCGCCTTCTTGGGGGAGCGCGCCGCGGCGGTTGGGTTGGACTGATTAGAGGGTAAGCGTGCCGTCGATCAGGCGGGGGGCGCCGTCACCGTAGGCTGCGTCGCGCAGTTCTGCCGGAAGCAGGCCCTGGGCGAAGTTCTGGTAGCTGACCGGACGCAGGAAGCGGTCGATCGCAAGGCTGCCGACCGACGTGGTGCGCGGGTCAGTGGTCGAGGGGAACGGGCCGCCGTGCACCATCGCGTGGCACACTTCGACGCCGGTCGGCCAACCGTTGACGAGGATACGGCCGACCTTGCGCTCCAGCACGGGCAGCAGGCGCGAAGCAGCGGCTTCGTCGGCAGCGTCCATGTGCAGGGTGGCGGTCAGCTGGCCTTCCAGGCCTTCCAGCAGGCCGGCGAGTTCGGCTTCGTCCTTGCAGCGCACGACGATCGAGGCAGCGCCGAACACTTCGTGGCCGATGGCCTTGTCCGCCAGAAACTGCGCGGCCGTGGTCTGGAACAGGATCGCACCGCCGGTGGTCTTGCTGCCTTCTTCGCCCTTGGCGATGGTTTCGACGCCCGCGTTGCCTTCGAGCGCTTCCACGCCCTTGGCATATGCGGCGGCGATGCCGGTGGTGAGCATGGTCTGCGGCTTGGCTTCCGACACGCCGCCGGTGGCGGCAGCGACGAATGCGTCCAGACCTTCACCTTCGACGGCCAGGATCAGGCCGGGATTGGTGCAGAACTGGCCGGCGCCCATCGTCAGCGAGCCGACGAATGCGGTGCCTAGCGCTTCGCCGCGCGCCTTCAGCGCTTCGGGAAGCAGCAGGACCGGGTTGATGCTCGACATTTCGGCATAGACCGGGATCGGCACTTCGCGGGCCTGTGCCAGCTTGGCGAGGGCGAGACCGCCACCGCGCGAGCCGGTGAAGCCGACAGCGGCGATGCGCGGATCCTGAACCAGCGCGGCGCCGAGTTCGTTCGACGGGCCGACGAGGTGCTGGAACACGCCTTCGGGAAGGCCGGCGTCCTTGACTGCCTTGGTGATCGCGGCGGCAATCAGGCTGCCGGTGATCGGGTGGGCCGGGTGGCCCTTGACCACGACCGGGCAACCGGCGGCGAGCGCCGAAGCGGTGTCACCACCGGCGGTCGAGAAGGCGAGTGGGAAGTTCGATGCGCCGAACACGGCGACCGGGCCGACCGGAATCATGCGCAGGCGCAGATCGGGACGGGGCAGCGGAGCGCGGTCCGGCAGGGCCGGATCGATGCGCAGCTGCTGCCACTGGCCCTTGCGGACGACATCGGCGAACATGCGCAGCTGGCCCATGGTGCGGCCACGCTCGCCCTCACCGCGCGCACGCGGCAGGCCGCTCTCGGCCATGTAGGCCTCGATCAGCGGCTCACCGATGGCGAGGATCTCGTCAGCGATTCGCTCCAGGAACGAAGCGCGGGTTTCACGGTCGGTCGCGCGGTAGGTATCGAAGGCCGCGGCGGCTGCGGCGCAGGCGGCAGCGACATCGGCAGTGCCGTTCACGGCCAGCGGTTCGCCCTGGGGCTCACCGGTTGCGGCCACGATGGAACGGAATTCGGTCATTTGGGGTCTCCCTATTTACTCCGACATATTCCCAGCGCATCAGAAACGCAATGTTTGTCGTTCCTTCATGTGAGAAGGGCTGTTACGTTCCCTGCGGGAGGTGCCAATAACAGTGTCAGAAGCCAATTTCGTGAACGATGAAGAAAGTGCAAGGCCGGCCGACGAGGCCCGGGGTCCGGGCCGCCGCCTGCACGGTGCAATCGCCCATAAACTGGGAACGGCAATCTTGTCCGGCAAATATGCGCCCGGGGACATTCTTTCTGGTGAAGTTGCCTTCGCCGAGGAACTCCAGGTGTCGCGCAGCGCCTATCGGGAAGCCATTCAGGTGCTCACCGCGAAGGGTCTGGTGGCAAGTCGCCCCAAGGCCGGAACGCGCGTGCTGCCCCGCGATCGCTGGAACCTGCTCGATCCCGAAGTGCTCGGCTGGGCCTTCGCGGGGGAGCCGGACATCGAATTCGTGCGCAGCCTGTTCGAGCTGCGCGCCATCGTCGAACCCGCCGCTGCCCGCCTTGCCGCGCAGCGCCGCGACAAGAACGACCTCAAGACGATGAAGGACGCGCTGGCGGCAATGCGCCGGCACACCCTCACCACCGAGGCCGGCCGCGCGGCGGATCGCGACTTCCACAATGCGATCCTGCAGGCGACGCGCAACGACGCCCTGCTGGTGCTCAGCGCCTCGATCGGGGCGGCGGTGAACTGGACCACCCAGTTCAAGCAGCGCGCCCGCGCCCTGCCCCGCAACCCGATCCCCGACCACGTGCGCGTCTACGACGCCATCGCGGCGGGCGATGCGGCGGGCGCGGCAGAGGCAATGAACGTGCTGGTCGATCTGGCGCTTGAGGATACCCGCAGCGCGATGGGGCAGCCGGACGGGGGGTGATTGCTCCCTCTGTCCAAGACCAATCCATCTATTACGACCAAAACCACGCCAACCAGCAGAGCTCCGCCGCTCGCAACTCAATATCCGTCATCCCCGCGAAGGCGGGGATGACGCTTTTCTTCAGGCGTGGAGAAAGGCAGCGGGCCCCCGCCTTCGCGGGGGCGACGGAGTTTGAGGACGGAAGCTTCACTCGCCCCAATGCCACCCCTCGTCATTGCGAGCGCAGCGACGCAATCCAGAGCGGCGCAAACCGGCCCCTAGATTACTTCGCTGCGCTCGCAATGACGAGGCAGACTCACCATAGAAAAAGGCCCCGGCGATCACTCGCCGTGGCCTTTTTCATTATCGCTTACAGCGAAGCGTCACTCCGCCGCAGCGGGCACCAGATCCGGCTCCGCATGCGTGGTCTTGCTGCCCCAGAGGGCGTAGAACAGGATGTAGAGTTCGCAGATCGCGGTCAGCAGGAACGAGGTCTGAAGGCCGTAGGTATCGGCCAGCCAGCCCTGCACAACCACCAGCGCACCACCGGCGATCGCCATCACGAGCAGGCCCGAAGCTTCTTCGGTCAGCGGGCCAAGGCCCTTGATGCCTAGCGTGAAGATGGTCGGGAACATGATCGAGTGGAACAGGCCGACGAGAATCAGCGACCACATGGCGACCGGACCGTGCGCGAAGACGGTGATCATCATGACCGCGAAGGCGCCGACCGAGAAGAACGCCAGAACCTTGCCCGCATCGAAGCGCTGCATGATCGCGGAGCCCGCGAAACGGCCGACCATCATGCCGCCCCACAGGAAGCTGAGGTAGTTGCCGGCCTGCTCATGCGTCAGGTTGGCAATGTCGGGCTGGCTGACGAAGTTCACGAAGAGGTTGGCGACGCCGATTTCCGCGATCAGGTAGATGAAGATCGCGGGGATGCCGAACACCAGGTTGCGGTGCTTGAACAGTTCCGGATTGATCAGCCCCTTGCGCTTCGCCTTGTCGTCGGACGAGGCCGACTTCATCGCCGGCAGCGGGAACTTGGCGATCACGACCGCCAGGATCACCAGCACCACCGCGACCAGCGCGTAAGGCAGGATCACCGAGTGTGCGTCTGCCATGCGTTCGGCTTCGGTCAGCACGGTGCCGGCAGCGGCCGTACCGCTCTTCGAACGGCCGAGGATCAGGTAGGCACCGAACATCGGGGCCAGCATGGTGCCCATCGAGTTCAGCGCCTGCACCAGATTGAGGCGCGAGGAAGCGGTTTCGGGCTTGCCGACGACGGCGACGTAGGGGTTCGCGGCGACCTGCAGCAGCGTGATGCCGCTGGCGATCACGAACAGCATGACCAGCGTGACGCCGTAGGACGGGATGCTGGCAGCCGCCATCATGCCCACCGCGCCGGCTGCCATGATCAGCAGCCCGATCACCAGCGACTTCTGGTAGCCAACCCGCTCGATCAGCTTGGCCGAGGGGATCGAGGCGAAGAAGTAGGCGATGAACCACACCGATTCGATCAGCGTCGTCTGGGTGTAGCTGAGCGAGAACACGGCGCGCAGGTGCGGCAGCAGCGTGTTGTTGATGACGGTGATGAAGCCCCACATGAAGAAAAGGCTGGCGAGCAGCGCAAGCGCTGGGCCGTAGCGAACGCCGGCCTGCGGCGCATGGGCCACGGGGGCATCTGCCGATGATACCACTGGGGGCATGTCTATCCTCTCATAACAGAACTGCCGGGTGCTTGTGGCAAACCAGCTTGCGCTCTTTCTATTTGTCGGACTATATGCGCTGAACGTCTCCGTCAATGGCTTCTCGCGGCTGGCGGCGACCATTCACATCAAGATTCGAACGCACACAGAAATCAGAATGGGAGCTAAGGGAATGGGGATTCTGCGCAAGGCATTTGTGACTTCTTCTGCGCTTTCTCTTGCCTGCGTAATGCCGGCCCTCGTACCGAGCACGGCTTTCGCCGCCGATGCCTCGCAGGCCCCTGCCGGCACGCTTTCCAACGGCAGCGCCGTCACCGCCGTGACGTTGAAGGCCGGCAACGGCGTTTCCGCCACGATCCTCAGCTTCGGCGCCACGCTCTGGAAGCTGAACGCGCCCGACCGCGATGGCAAGGTGGCCGACGTGCTGCTGGGCTATGACGATATCGCCAGCTACGAAACGCGCCCGAACTACTGGGGCGCCACCATCGGCCGCTATGGCAACCGCATCGCCAACGGCCAGTTCAGCCTGGACGGCAAGACCTACCAGCTGCCCCAAAACGACCACGGCCAGTCGCTGCACGGCGGCGGCAAGGGCTGGGACGTGCAGAACTGGAAGGTCGAATCGATCAAGTCCGGTCCCGTCGCCACGGCCGTCTTCACGCTCGTCAGCCCCGATGGCGATTCGGGCTATCCCGGCACGGTGAAGACCAAAGTGACCTACTCGCTGGACGAGAAGGGCAACCTGCAGATCGTCTTCGAGGCGACCACGGACAAGCCCACGGTCATCAACATGACCAACCACGCCATCTTCAACATGGCCGGCGAAGGCAGCCCGCGCGACGCCATCCAGGACCTGCTGACGATCCCGGCGAGCCACTACACCCCGGTGAACGACAAGCTGATCCCGACCGGCGAACTGCGCGATGTGACCGGCACCGCATTCGACTTCCGCAAGGCCACCGTCGTCGGCGAACGCATCCGCGACGGCAAGGACGAGCAGATCGTCATGGGCCGCGGCTACGACCACAACTTCGCGCTCGACAAGGGCGTGACCAAGACGCCGGAACTCGCCGCCCGTCTTGAAGATCCCGTTTCGGGTCGCGTACTCGAACTGCTGACGACCGAACCCGGCGTCCAGTTCTATGCCGGCAACTTCCTCGATGGCACTTTCATCGGCAAGAACGGCCACCTCTATCGCATGGGCGACGGCATCGCACTGGAACCGCAGAAGTTCCCGGATTCGCCGAACCACGCGAATTTCCCGTCCACCCGCGTCGATCCCGGCAAGCCGTACAAGCATGTCATGATCTACCGCGTTACCACCTCTTCGCGCTGACAGAACGAAACGAACGCCCCATGACCGAAAAGACGCCCCCTAGCACTGGCCCCAAGCTGCGCTCGCGCGCCTGGTTCGATAATCCCGAAAACATCGACATGACCTCGCTCTATCTGGAGCGGTACCTGAACTTCGGCCTCAGCCTGGAAGAGCTTCGCTCGGGCAAGCCGATCATCGGTATCGCCCAGACCGGCAGCGACCTGTCGCCCTGCAACCGCCACCACCTGGTGCTTGCCGAGCGTATCCGCGAAGGCATCCGCGAAGCCGGCGGCATCGCCATCGAATTCCCGGTCCACCCGATCCAGGAAACCGGCAAGCGCCCGACCGCCGGCCTTGACCGCAACCTGGCCTACCTCGGCCTGGTCGAAGCGATCTACGGTTACCCGCTCGACGGCGTGGTGCTGACCACCGGTTGCGACAAGACCACCCCGGCGCTGCTGATGGCGGCGGCCACCGTGAACATCCCGGCGATCGCCCTGTCGGTCGGCCCGATGCTCAACGGCTGGCACAAGGGTGAGCGTACCGGTTCGGGCACGATCGTGTGGAAGGGCCGCCAGATGCTGGCAGCGGGCGAGATCGACGATGAGGGCTTCATCAAGCTCGTCGCGTCCTCGGCCCCCTCGACCGGCTACTGCAACACCATGGGCACGGCGACGACGATGAACTCGCTCGCCGAAGCCCTCGGCATGATGCTGCCCGGTTCGGCCGCGATCCCCGCGCCTTATCGTGACCGCCAGGAATGCGCATGGCGCACCGGCAAGCGCATCGTCGACATGGTGCACGAGGATCTGAAACCCTCGGACATCCTGACACTGGAAGCGTTCCACAACGCCATCGCCGTCAACGCCGCCATCGGCGGTTCGACCAATGCCCCGATCCACCTTGCCGCGATCGCCCGCCACATCGGCGTGGATCTGCCGCTGAAGGACTGGGAACGCATCGGCCACAAGATCCCGCTGCTGGTGAACCTGCAGCCCGCCGGTGAATACCTGGGCGAAGACTACTACCGTGCCGGCGGCGTGCCGGCCGTGGTCGCGCAGCTGATCAAGCAGGGCCTGATCCATGAGGGCGCGATGACCGTCAATGGCCAGACCATGGGCGACAACTGCCGCGATGCCACGATCGAGGACGATCGCGTCATCAAGACCTTCGACCAGCCGCTGGTCGAGGAAGCGGGCTTCCTGGTGCTGTCGGGCAACCTGTTCGACGCCGCGATCATGAAGACCAGCGTGATCTCCAAGGAGTTCCGCGACCGCTACCTGTCGAACCCGGCAGATCCGGACGCTTTCGAAGGCCCGGCCGTGGTGTTCGACGGTCCCGAGGACTATCACCACCGCATCGACGATCCGGCCACCGGCATCACGCCCGATACGCTGCTGTTCATGCGCGGCGCAGGCCCGATCGGCTATCCGGGCGCGGCGGAAGTCGTCAACATGCGTCCGCCGGCCTATTTGATCACCGAAGGCGTCACCGCGCTTCCGTGCATCGGCGACGGCCGCCAGTCCGGCACTTCGGGCAGCCCCTCGATCCTCAACGCTTCGCCTGAAGCGGCGGCGATGGGCGGTCTGGCCCTGCTGGAAACCGGCGACCGCGTGCGCATGGACCTGAAGAAGGGCCGCGTGGACGTGCTCATTTCCGACGAGGAACTGAGCGCCCGCCGCGAAGCTCTGGAAGCCAAGGGCGGCTATGCCTACCCGGCTTCGCAGACCCCGTGGCAGGAAATCCAGCGCTCGGTCGTGGGCCAGATGGACACCGGCGCGATCCTCGAAGGTGCCGAGAAGTACCAGCGCATCGCCCAGACCAAGGGCCTTCCGCGCGACAACCACTAAGAGATAACGGGGCTTCGGCCCCGCTATCGCACAAAATTGCCCGGGACTTGTTCCGGGCGGGTCCCGGCCCACTCTCCCACTGGTCCTGCCACCGAGTCTGCACAAGGCAGGGGGCTGGTGGAAGAGTGGGCCGGAACCGTATCCAGATCAGCGAACCGACGATTAGGGAGACTTGGGATGACACTCTGGCGCAAGATCGATCGCGACGTCCGCGACACGCTGGGCGAAGGCGCGCTGTGGTCCGCGCGTGACAACGCGTTCTACTGGGTGGATATTCTCGCCCCTGCCCTCAACCGCCTGAGCCTGTCTGACAATACCGTCACCCGCTGGGACATGCCTGCCCGGCTCGGCTGGGTCGCCCCGCGCGCGGAAGGCGGCTTGATCGGCGGTTTTCAGGACGGCGTCGCCCAGATCACGCTCGACCCGCTGACCATTTCCGAGCGCAACGATCCCGAACCCCACCTGCCCGGCAACCGCATGAACGACGGCAAGGCCGACCGCCACGGCGCGATCTGGTGCGGTACGCTGGAAATGGCCGAAGAGAACGCCATCGGCACGCTTTACCGCCTCTCTCCCGAAGGCGACTGGCAGGTGATCGATTCCGGCTATGTCGTGCCCAACGGCCCGGCTTTCTCGCCCTGCGGCCAGTGGCTCTACCACACCGATTCGGCGCTGCGGACGATCTACCGCTTCAAGCTCGACGCGAACGGCGCGCCGGACAGCGCGCATGACCGCGAGGAATTCATCCGCTTCTCCGAAGAGGACGGCTATCCGGACGGCATGACCACCGATGCAGAGGGCTTCCTTTGGGTCGCCCACTGGGACGGCGGCAAGATCACCCGCTTCGCCCCCGACGGCACGCGCGAACGTTCGATCGAACTGCCCGCCAAGCGCATCACCAACATCGCCTTCGCCGGCGAAAACCTCGACCGCATGTTCGTGACTTCGGCGTCCAAGGGCCTGCCGGAATCGGAGTTCGACGGTGCGCTGTTTGAAGTGGAATCGGGCGTGACCGGCAATCCGACTGGGATCTACCTCGGGTAAGGTCGGAGACGGCTCTGCCGTCACCACTTACCGCTACACACCAATCTACCCCGAAACACCCCGTCGCCCCCGCGAAGGCTGGGACCCTGCTTCCTTCTTGCGGCGCAGAAGAACAAGCGGGGCCCCCGCCTTCGCGGGGGCGACGAGTGAGGTGTGCGGTTGAGGCGTTTGATAGTGCCCTCATTCTAAACCGACTGCTCGCAATGACGAGGGCGGATGGGCGAGGCGTCCCCTCACAAAACCTCCGCCACACCCTCCAGACTCTCGCGCAACTTGCCCAGGGCCTGCGCCTTCAACTGGTGCACGCGCGGGATCGAGACTTGCAGCACCCCCGCGATCTCGGCCAGATTCAGCTCCTCCACGAAGTAGAGTTGCACCACCAGCATCAGCCGCTCCGGCAGCTGCGAAATCGCCTCGACCACCCCGGCGCGCAGTTCCTCGTCCGCCAGCAGTTCCAGACTGTCCGGCCGGTCGTCGGCGAAGGCCATGTTCTGATCCGAATAGGTCTCGTCGATCGAATCGAACCGCAACGGCTGGCTGGAATCGCGCAGACCGGCCAGTTCCGCCTCGTCGATCCCCATCGCCTCCGCCAGTTCGTGGGCGTGCGGCTCGCGGCCCAATGTGCCGCGCAAGTCCCGTTCCTTCTCGGCCAATTGTCGCCGCCGCTCATTGGCCCCGCGCGACATCGGCACGGTGCGGCGGATCAGGTCCACCATCGCCCCGCGCACGCGCATCTTGGCATAGGCGGCGAAACCGTCCTCGCCCGGCCCCTGATGCTTCTGCGCGCATTCGGTAAGCGCGACGAGGCCCGCCTGGATGAGATCCTCCACCTCGATCCCCGGCCGGCCGGAGCCGTGGACATGCCAGGCCAGCCTCCGCACCATCGGCAGGAAGCGCCGCACGCGGTCGGCAACGTCGCCCTGATAGGCACCGGCAACACGGCTGCCATAGGCGCCCAGAACGGCAAATCCTTTCTGATCCTGTTTCATGCAGCCATGCTTTCGGCTTGGTCGTTGTCGGAATCGGGGTGCGGCAGGCCCGCCATGCCCCGCTCGGGAACCGGTGCGCCGACGACGTCGATCACCTCGATCGGCTGGGTCGGCGGCAATTCGGCGATGGAAAGCACCAGACAACCCGGCGCGCGCAGCCGCAGCAGCGCCGCCAGTGCCCGCCGCGCGCGCGGCTGGACCACCAGCGCCAGCGGCGTCGCGTCGCTCCCCCGTTCGGCGATCAACGCGGCGATGCGCTCCCCGATCATGCGGGCAAGGTCGGGTTCGATCACCGGCTGGCCGGTGGTCGGATCCTGCATCCCCTGAATGATCGCGGATTCGAGCCCGGCGTCGAGCGTGATGACCGGCAACCGCTCGCTGGGCGGGCAGACGCGGCCGACGATCAGCGCACCCAGATCGGCGCGGAGCAGATCGACCAGCCGGTCGTGCTCCACCGTCTGCTGCAACGCGCGGCCAAGGCTGGCAAAGATCGGCAGCGGGTGCGCGATGGGAATGCCGTCTTCCAGCAAGGCCCGCAGCAGCCGGGTAAGCGCGGCGAGCGAGAGCGGCTGCGGATGCACCGTCTCCACCAGCCCGGCCGAATGGACCTTCAGCGAATCGACCAGTGCCTTCACTTCGTCCGGCCCCAGCAGGTCCTGCGGGCGTTCGGCCAGCAACTGGTTCAGGTGCGTGGCGATCACCGTGCCGGCGTCCACGGTCAGGAACCCTTCGGCGATGGCATGATCGCGCGAGGCGGGATCGATCCACAGCGCCGGGCAACCGAAGCTGGGATCGCGTGTCGCCTCCCCGCGCAGGGTGTGGTTCGCCCGCGCCTCACCCGCATCGATGGCCAGCACGCGGTCGGCCCGGATCACCGCACCGCCCAGATTCACACCGCCCAGCATGACGCGGTATTCGTGCGGCGGCATGTCCAGCGCGTCGCGCACGCGGAACTGCGGGATGATAAAGCCGAACGCCTGACTCAGTTGCTTGCGCACGCCGGTGACGCGGCTGACCAGCGGCGATCCGCGCCGCTCGTCCACCAGTTGGACAAGGCCATAGCCCAGCTCGATGGTGACCAGCGTGTGATCGGAAACGTCCTCCAGATCGATGCGCGAAGGGTCGGCGGCGGGCGGCGCTTCCACAACAGGCTCGGCTGCGAGCATCTGCCGCTTGCGCATCGTGTGCCAGATCCACAGCGCCAGCGCTGCAGCCGGCAGGAACACCGTCTGCGGCATGGCCGGGATCATGCCGATCGCCGCCAGCACCACGCCCACCGGCAGCCATGTCGCCGGGGAAGCGAACTGGCCGCCGATCTGGGCGGCAAGATCGCGCCCCTCGCCCAGCCGATCGTCGGCAACGCGGGTAACGATGACGGCAGCGGCGATGGACAGCAGCAGCGCGGGCACTTGCGCCACCAGCGCGTCACCGATGGCGAGAGTGATGTAAGTCTGCGCCGCCTCGCCCGCCGAAAGCCCGTGGCTGATCATGCCCAGGCAGAAGCCCGCGACGATGTTCACGCCCAGGATCAGCAGCGCGGCGATGGCGTCGCCCTTCACGAACTTGGAAGAGCCGTCCATCGATCCATAGAAATCGGCCTCGGTCGCCACTTCGCGGCGGCGGGCTCGTGCCTGATCGGCGGTCAGCAGCCCGGCGGCAAGGTCGGCGTCGATGGCCATCTGCTTGCCGGGCAAGGCATCCAGCGTGAACCGCGCGGACACTTCCGAAACGCGGCCCGCGCCCTTGGTCACCACCACAAGGTTGATGATGATCAGGATCAGGAAGACGAAGATGCCGACGGCGAAATTGCCGCCGATCAGGAACTTGCCGAAGCTTTCGATCACTTTGCCGGCGGCTTCCTCACCCTCGTGCCCGTGGACCAGCACCACGCGGGTGGAGGCGACGTTCAGCGCCAGCCGCAGCAGCGTCGCGAACAGCAGGACCGAGGGGAAGGAGGAGAAATCCAGCGGCCGCTGCGCGTTCATCGCCGCCATCAGCACGGCCAGCGACAGCGCGATGTTCAGCACGAACGACACGTCCAGCACGAAGGCGGGCACCGGCACGATCATCAGCACGATCAGCGTCAGGATGCCCGCCGGCAGCGCCGCCGCTGCCGGATTGCCGAAGCGGTTGAGCAGGGCCCGGTTCACAGGCCGAGCCCCGCGAGACGGGCATAGGCCGCGCGCACATGGGCAGGCGCGGCGGTGCCGGTGGCGTTAAGCATGCTTTGCAGCGCTTCCGCCATGGTGCCGCCGCCCGATTTCGCGGCTTGCGGCGCATCCCCGGCGCGGCGGTGAAATTCGCGGGCGACCGGTCCCATCGGCATCTCCGGCGGCTGGGACACCGCCTCATAGGCGATACGCGGGCTGGCGGATGCGGCCAGCATGTCGATGGAGGGCAATCCATCACCGGTGCCCATCGCCGTTTCGACCTTGCCCCGCATCAGCGTCATCACGTCACCAAGGCTGCGCGCGCCGCCATTGCCGTAGAAGATCGTGGGATTGGCCGCCGCCGCGCGCGGCAGGACGGAAGCCGCGCTCTGCGTCGGGTCGGCAGAGAGCGCGGAAAGGAACTGGCCGGCGCCGCCCATTCCCAGAAAATGGGCCAGATAAAGCTCGGACGCGTCCGGCTCCCGCCCCAGCTGCGCGGTGAGGCCGGCCTTGTTGTCGCTGGCGAGTTCGGCGGCCATCATGGCCGAGGCATCAGCATCGTAGCGCAAACCCATGACTTGCGCGCGCATGCCGGGGTCGGTCATCTGCCCGCCGGCAATCGCCTGCTGGACCCAAGCCATGCCGTGATCCGCCGCGTGGCGGCCCAGCGTCTGCAGCCAGGTTCCGTCGGTAAACTGGAAAAGGCCGGTCGCGCTGGAAGTGGAGGCGCGCGCCGTGGGGTCCAGGCTCGATTCAAGCTTGGCCTGCGCCAGCAGGTAGCGGAAATCCACCCCGGTCGCCTGCGCGGCGCGGGCGATGGCGCCCTGCACCCTTGCTGCAGTATTTGTCGCGCCCGCGCCACCGGCGCCCGCAACTTGTCCTTCGCTCAACGCTTCGCTCCCGATCGTATCGGGAAATCTTCAGCAAGAGCCGTGCCAGAAGCTGCGGTGGAGATCGGGGCGGCTGCTTCTCACGCAGCCGCTCAACTCAACTCGTCATTGCGAGCGCAGCGAAGCAATCCCGGGCGGTTTGCGCGGCCCTGGATTGCTTCGCTGCGCTCGCAATGACGAAGAAGGTGCTGGTTTCCGGCGGTAAGCGGGAATTTGAGGCCGGGCAGGAAAATCCTCGGCTCGCCGCTTTTCCCTACCGCCGTCCAGCCGCGAGGGCGTAGTTCGCACCGGCGCGATAAAGGCGCGAACTGCCGGTCAGCACGTCCAGCCGCTTGGCCACATTGGCCGCGATGATATTGCGAACCTGACGGTTTACCTCGTTCAACCGCTTGGCCGTTTCGACCATGCCGCGGCATTCCTCGTCCAGATCATCGATCGTCGCGTCTTCCAGCGCGCCGCAAAGGCGATCCTTCGCCTGCGTGGCGCCGACGATCGCGTCGAGATCCAGACCGGCAAGCGCCTGCCGCTCTCCTTCCAGAACGGCAAGCATTTGCCGCAGGACCTCGCGCAGGCTTTCCTCCCCGTTCGCGGCGTTCGATTGCGTCATGCCTCGGGGCTCCTCAGCAGCATTCCCGCTGCGATGATGGCATCGGCGATCTGGGTCGGGATCACGGGATAGGTGCCGTTCTCCACCGCCTTGCGGATCAGCGCCACGCGGTCGCTGTCGACCGGGATCTGGCCCGGATCGAGCGCCGAGGATGCTTCCACGGCCGTGCTGGCGGTGGCGGCGGTGGACCGCGCCTCGCTCGATTCCGCGCTGACGGTAACGCCATTGGCGCCGGACAGGGTTTCACCGCCTGCCGTGCGGGCAAGCCGTGCACTGACCGCGCTAGTCGCTCCCACTTCGATAGGTGGCATCACGCCGCTCCTTCCTTAAATTCCGGCCATCGGGCCTAACTCTTGCCCTTCAGAACGGTGCGGCGCGGAAAGGTTTAAGGATCGCCGCGCAATTCTGTTCGGGATTCCGCCGGATCGCCTAAGGATTTCCGCAAAATCAGCGGCAAAGAACGGTTAAGGCAGCGGAACGGACACCGTGCCGGGGCTGACGATCTGCGCGCGCAGTTCCTGCGTGCGGTTGGCGGTGCCCGCGCCGGAGAGCGGCCGCACACGAATCCAGTCCCCCTCTACCCCGCCTTCCAGCGCCATGCCGGGTTGCGTCACCGTGAAACCGTCCCCGGCGACCGAGATGGCCACCGCATCGCCGCGCTTTACCACCTGCTCTGCCGGTGCCTGAGCCACGGTGGCCGGACGGCGCACCGGCACGAACAGCCGCCACCCGCCGGGATCGCCGCATTGGACGACCACGCTGTCCTGCCCGTTCCCGCGCCAGGAAAGCGCCAGTCCGCTGCGGCATGGGGACAATCGCAGCCTGCGGTCGACCGGGGTCAAGGCCCCGCCGATCTCGCCCACGGGCGCACCGGTGAAGGCGGCAACTTGCCGGTCGATCGCGTCGAGATCGGCGAAAGGGCTGGAGGCGGAGGCGCTGAGGATAAGCAGGGCAGGGATCATTGCAGCACGGGTCCATGGGTTGAAGCTTGCCCGGACGGACGCAAGCTTCGTGCCACGCCCTCCACCGCAGCCGGAGCGGGCGGCAGCAGGAGCGGCATGGAAGGCGCATCGAACGCCAGTTCCGCACGCGGCGGCCCGGCGCCGGGTTCGACGACGATCCGTGCTCCGCCGAAATCGGATGCCCCGGCCTGCGCCTCCCGCAGCAATCCCGCTGCCGTCTCCAGCGCGCGCGCTTCCATGCCGGGAGCATAGGCGACGGTAATGGTCAGTTGCTGGCGGGGATCGCGCGGCTGCTGGCTGAGCCAGCGCGCCAGCGGCGGCGCCCCGGGCGCGGCGATGTAGACGGCCAGCGCCTGCCCCCGGTCCGATGGGCCTGCAGGCGGTTGAGCAGCAGGCGAGTGGGCGGCCACCGACTTGTCAGCCTGGCGCTTGGGCGGCGGTCGATGCGTCACGGCGGCGGCAGTGATCATGAACAGGATCAGCGACAGGTCCGCGAGCGAGGTCTGCCAGCTGACGGCCGTGCGCGCGCTCACCAATTGCCTCCCCGGCCCCAGTCCTCGCTTTCATCAAGGACCGCATCGGCCGGATCGGTTCGGGTGGGTTCGGGGTTCTCGGGCACCGCGTGCTCGTCTTCGCGCGGGATAGCCATGCGGCGCGGCTTCAGTTCGGACGGCAGGGCATCGACCACCTGCCCCTTCAGCCAGTCGAGCACTTTCTCCCGCTCCCCCTCCTCCTCGCTCGCCCGCCGCGCGACCATGCGGGCGAGCGGGGCGAAGACCAAATTGCCCAGCAGCAACCCGTAAAGCGTGGTCAGCACCGCCAGCGAGATCACGCGGGTGAAATCGTCCATCGCCGCGTCCCCGCCCGGCATCTGCGCCAGCGAGATCAGCGTGCCGGCCAGGCCGAACACCGGCGACAGGTCCGCCGCCTGATGCAGCGTGCGCACCGCGCGCCCGGTCAGATCGCCACGTCGCTGCTTGTGCGCGGCATGGGCGATGTTCAGCGCGTCCAGCGATCGGCTGGCGATGAACAGGCTGGTCGCCTCGTCGAATTCGGGATCGCCCGAACGGAACGGCTGCGCGCGGATCACCCCGTCGCGCTGCATTTCCTGGATGTGCACGGCCAGCGCAGTCTTCGCGCGGGCCGCGCGGAAACGGGGCCGCGCCAGTTCGCGCAGCGCGGCGCCGGCCAGCCGGGTATCGGCCAGCCCACAGCGCAGCACCGTCCCCAGCACGGTGCCGCCGACGACAATGACGGCACTGGTGCCGTCCAACAGGGTTCGCGGATCGATCACGCGGTCCTTCTCCTTTTGCGGACAAGAACGGCGCTTTTCGCAGGCTTTCAGCCGGAGGCCGCGATTTGCCGCTTTCCGGCAAGCGATTGCCGCCTGCCCCATGCCCCGGCGCCCCGCCACCCGCCGCATTCCCGCCAAACGGCAACTGGCACACCCCTTGCTACCGATCCGGGAACGACGCCCCTTTCAATCGGAGCCACAAGAAATGTCGCAGGACCTGTTCGGGATTCATGCCGAGGCGCTGGAGCTTCGCTCGCGGCGGATGGGCCTGATCGCCTCGAACATCGCCAATGCCGCCACGCCCGGATACAAGGCGAAGGACATCGATTTCACCGCCGCGCTCAAATCCGCGGAGCGCGGCGGCAATGTCGATACCGCCGCCGACGATGCGACCCAGTACCGCGTCCCCGTCATGCCCTCTCTCGATGGCAACACGGTGGAGATGCAGAACGAGCAGGTCGCCTTTTCCGAAAATGCGGTGGGCTATTCGGCCACGCTCCAGTTCATCAGCGCCCGGGTCAACTCCGTCACGCGCGCGCTGAAGGGCGAATGACGATGGCCGGCAGCACCACGAACAACGGGCAGCCGATGACGATGTTCTCCCTCGCCCAGCGGGCCATGTCCGCGCAGCTGGTGCGGATGAACGCGGCGGCATCGAACCTGGCCAACGCCGGTTCCGTCGCCGGCAGCGAGGATGGCACCTACAAGCCGATCCGCCCGGTCTTCGCCACCGATCTGGACCGCCAGAGCGGCCTAGCCTCGGTCGATATCGAAGGCGTGCAGCGCGAACAGGCTGCCGCCGTGCGGCAGCACGATCCCAGCCATCCGCTGGCCGATGCCAATGGCGACGTCTGGGTCGCCCCCGTCGATGAGAATGCCGAGATGGTCGAGATGCTCGAAGCCTCCCGGCAGTACCAGAACCTGGTCGAGGCCCTTTCGACCGCCAAGCAGCTCATGCTCGATACCGTGAGGATGAAATGACCGTCAGCACCGTCAACACCACCAGCAGCACCTCGGCCGCCACGACGCCTGCGAAGACCTCGCTCGCCGACCTCGATCAGGGCGATTTCCTGAAACTGATGCTCACGCAGATGCAGCAGCAGGATCCGTTCAACCCGATGGACCAGACCGAGATGCTGGCCCAGATGGCGCAGTTCTCCTCGCTCGCGGCGACGACGACGATGTCGGACACGCTGAGCACGATCTCTTCCAAACTGGATACGCTCGTGTCCACGCAGACCGCCACGCAGAACTCGATCGCCGATCTGGTCAGCGCCGTGACGGGCACGTCCGACGCCGGCGCCGCCACGAACTGACCCCACTTTCCCGCAGGAGCATCCCATGTCGTCCTTCTACACTTCGATCACGGGCCTCAAGAACGCCCAGACCGATCTCGACGTCATCGCCCACAACATCGCCAACTCGGAAACCAACGGGTTCAAGAAGAGCGATGCCTCGTTCGCCGATATCGTCTCGGCCTCGGTGCTGACGGATCCCAAGCTGACCATCGGCATCGGTGCGCGCGTCTCGTCGATCAAACAGAATTTCAAGCTCGGTCCCACCGAACAGACCGGATCGGCGCTGGACGTCGCGATCAATGGTGAGGGCTTCTTCACCGTCGTCGCGCCGACCTCCGGCCAGACCTCCTATACCCGCAACGGTGCTTTTTCGGTCGGCCAAGGCGGCTACATCGTGAACGAACAGGACGCACGGCTTCAGGTCTTCCCTGTCGATGCCAGCGGCGCCATCAGTTCGACCACATTACAGGACGCGCAAATCCCCGCGACCAATGCCGCCGGCGCCGAATATGCCGGTGTGACGATCAGTGCCACCGGCCAGGTCATCGCGACTTACGCCGACGGCACCAATACGACGGTGGGGGTGATGGCGCTGGCCACTTTCGTCTCGCCCAACGGGCTCAAGCAAGTGGGCAATGCCAGCTGGAAGGCCACCGGCGTTTCCGGCGCAGCCAACTACGGCCAACCGGGATCGAGCCAGTACGGCGAGCTGCTTTCCGGCACGCTGGAGCGGTCCAACGTCGATCTGGCCGAAGAACTGGTTTCGCTGATCACCGCTCAGCGCGATTTCCAGGCCAATGCCAAGGCAATCGACACGGCCAGCCAGATTGCGCAGACCATCATCAACTTGCGGACTTAAGCGGTAGCTGAACCATGGACCGCCTGATCTACACTGCCGTGTCCGGCCTCAACGCCTCGCTCAATCGGGAGCGGGTGATCGCCAGCAACATGGCCAACACGCACACCACCGGCTTCAAATCGGAAGTGCTGCAGGCCGCGCCGACGACGCTGGAAGGCCCCCAGCTGGAAGTGCGCGCACTTTCCAGCAGCGGGGTCATCGGCGCCTCGATGAAGCAGGGGGAAATCGCCCGTACCGGCAATCCGCTGGACGTCGCGCTGCAGAATCAGTCTCTGCTGGCGGTGCAGGCGAGCGACGGGCAGGAAGTCTATACCCGCCGCGGCGACCTTTCCGTCACCGCGACGGGCGTGCTCCAGAACGGAGACGGCCTGCCCGTGCTGGGCGACAACGGCCCGATCACGGTGCCGCCGAACGGCACCGTCACCATTGCCGACGATGGCGGCATTCTGGTGGCCGATCCCACCACGCCCGACGAGCCGCCGCAACGGGTGGATCGCTTGCGGCTGGTCAGCCCCACCGGCACCCAGATCGCCAAGGATCTTTCCGGCACGTTCCGCGTGGTCGGTTCCAATGGCCAACCGGGTGGAGCCCTGCCGGTGGACGAAAATGCACAGGTGATTCCCGGGGCCCTGGAGCAGTCCAACGTCAACGCATCGGAGGTACTGACCGACATGATCTCGGCCCAGCGCCTTTTCGAGATGCGCACCAAACTGGTCGAGACCGCGCGCCAGGTCGACGAAGGCGGCGTCCGGCTCATGCGCATAGACAGCTGAGGAAACACAAGAAATGCCCAGTTCCGCACTACAGGTCGCTCGCACGGGTCTTGAGGCACAGGACACGCGCATGCGCGTGATCGCCAACAACCTGGCCAACGTCTCCACCACCTCGTTCAAGCGCGATCGCGCCAATTTCGCGACGCTCGCCTATCAGGACGCGCGCGTGGCGGGGGCGCAGTCTTCCAACGAGACGGTCTACGCCACCGGGCTGAACCTCGGCACCGGTGTGTCGATCCAGTCCACCTCGCGCATCGATACGCAGGGGACCTTGCAGACCACCAACAACACGTTCGACCTGGCGCTGGACGGGGACGGCTATTTCCAGATCAGCCTGCCCGGCGGCCAGCTGGCCTATACCCGCGCCGGGAATTTCACGCGCTCCTCGGAGGGCCAGCTGGTGACGACGCAGGGCTATGTGGTCCAGCCGTCGATCACCGTGCCTGAAGGCGCCACCTCGATCACCGTCTCGCAGGACGGCACCGTCTCGGCTCAACTGGCCGGGCAGTCGGATCCGTCGCAGCTCGGCCAGATCACCATTGCCAGCTTCACCAACCCTTCCGCCCTGCAGGCCGGTTCGGACAACTTCCTGCTGGAAACCGCCGCCAGCGGCCCGGTGCAGCTGGGCATCGCCGGGCAGGACGGGCGCGGGCAGATCCGGCAGGGCATGCTGGAAGCCTCGAACGTCAACGTGGTCGAGGAACTGGTCGACATGATCGAGACGCAGCGCGCCTACGAGATCAATTCCAAGATGATCTCCGCCGTGGACGAGATGCTGCGCAACGCGAACCAGACGTTGTGACCGCCATGGGGTGCGCGATGATTTCAGCTTTGGGCCAGCGTGGTGACAGGTCCTTCGACAAGCTCAGGACGTATGGCGGCGGGTCCTTCGACAAGCTCAGGACGGGCGGAGCGGGGGTGTCTGCCGCAGGAACCCCGCCCATTCGCCCCATGACACCCACCCCGCTCATGCTGAGCTTGTCGAAGCATGTCCGCACCCCACTGAGCCTGCTCGCCGGTGCCGCGCTGTGCCTGACGCTCACGTCCCCCGCACTGGCGAAGAAGCCGCCCAAGCCCTCCGGATTCGAGCCAACCCTGCCCGCGCCCCTGCCCGCCCCGGCGCAGGAACCCGCTGCGCAGCCCACCGGCGGCATCTTCAACGTCTCGCTCGGCTACGCCCCGCTCCACGGCGGCACCCGTGCCGCCCATGTGGGCGATGCGGTGACGATCCTGCTGCTCGAAAGCACCACCGCCGCCAAGACGGTCAGCTCCAAGAGCCAGAAGGGAGGCGGCGCCTCGATCACGCCGCCCACCAAGGGCCCGCTGGATTTCCTGACGGCCGATGCACTTAACGCCAGCTCCAACTCGACGTTCAATGGTCAGGGCAATGCGGCGCAGACCAGTTCACTGGTCTCCACCCTGTCCGTCACCATCGCGGAAGTCCGCCCCAATGGCACCGCGCTCGTTAAAGGAGAGAAGAAGATGCTGGTCAGTCAGGGCGATGAATGGATCCGGTTTTCCGGCATCGTCCGCCTCGCCGATATCGACGAGGACAACCAGATCGCCTCCACCCGCGTCGCCGATGCGCAGATCGAATATACCGGCAAGGGCGCGATCATGCGTTCGGGCCGCCAGGGCTGGCTGGGCCAGTTCTTCAACATGATCTCGCCATTCTGATGCAGGATTTTCCGCCCCCTTCCCGCCGGCTGTTCGATGTGATCCTGGGCATGCTGCTGATCGGGCTGATCGCACTGATCGTGTTCCTGGCCCCCGTCAGTGCCCATGCCGAGCGCGTGCGCGACCTTGGCCAGTTTCAGGGCGTGCGCGAAAACCAGCTGACCGGCTACGGCATCGTCGTCGGCCTGCCGGGCACGGGGGACGACAATCTGGAATATACGACGCAGGCGATGAAGGGCGTTTCCGGCCGCATGGGGCTGACGCTGCCGCCCGGCGTCTCGCCCGGCCTGAAGAATGCCTCCGCCGTGATGGTCACCGCCGAACTGCCTGCCTTCGCGAAGCCCGGCCAGCGGATCGACGTGACCGTTTCCGCCATCGGCAAGGCCAAGTCGCTGCGCGGCGGGGCCCTGATCATGACCCCGCTCTACGGCGCGGACGGGCAGATCTACGCGATGGCGCAGGGCAACCTTGCCGTCGGCGGTCTGGGCATTTCCGGCCGGGACGGTTCCAACGTCACCGTCAATATCCCCACCGTCGGCCGCATCGCCGAAGGCGCCAGTGTGGAGCGCGCCGTCGCCACCGGGTTCGACAGCAATGCCGTGCTGCGCTGGAACCTGTTCGACGCCGATTTCCTGACCGCCGCACGCGTGCGCGATGCCATCAACAACCGCCTGCCGGGCACCGCCTCGGTCGAGGACGGCGTGACCCTGGCCCTGCACCTGCCGGCAGAGCCGGACACCCGCGCCAGCATGATGGCCGCGATCGAGATGATCGAGGTGGACCCGGCCGAGACCCCCGCCCGCGTGGTGGTGAACAGCCGCACCGGCACCGTGGTCATCAATTCCGCCGTGCGTCTGGCCCCGGCGGCCATCAGCCACGGCAAGCTGACCGTGCGGGTGGAGGAACGGCCCACGGTCGTCCAGCCCGCCCCGTTCAGCCAGGGCCGCACCGCGATTGAGCAGAACTCCACGCTCGGGGTCGAGGAAGAGAAGCGCGCGGTGATGCTGTTCAAGGGCGGCGCCTCGCTGGCCCGCGTGGTCGATGCGCTGAACCTGCTGGGCGTCACCCCGTCCGACCTCGTAGCGATCCTCGAAGCGCTGAAGCAGGCCGGCGCGCTCAAGGCGGAGATGGTGGTGATATGAGCACGATAGACACCAGCCTTCCCGGCCTGACCATCCAACCCGGTGCCAGCGACCGGGAGAAGCTGAAGGCCACCGCCAAGCAGTTCGAATCGATGCTGGTGCGCCAGATGCTGGCCGCCGCACGGAAGACGGACTTCGGCGGAGATGACGTGTTCGGCAGTCAGGCGATGGATACCTTCCGCCAGATGCAGGACGAACACTTCGCCGACGTGACCGCCGACAGCGGCGTGCTGGGCCTCGCCTCGATCCTGGAAGCGCAGATGCAGCGCTACCTGCCTGCCGAGGCAGCCGCCGCCACCGATACCGCCACACCGTCAGAGGGAGCCGCCTGAAATGGCCTCGAACCTCATCTCGATCGCCAACTCGGGCGCCCGCGCCGCCAAGGCCGCGCTCGACGTTACCGCGCAGAACATCGCCAATGCCTCGTCCGACGGCTATGTGCGGCGCAGCGTTTCGCTGTCCGAACTGGCGATCAACTCGGTCAGCGCCTCCCCCACGGCCATCAACCTTGCAGGCGTGCGGATCAACGGCATCACGCGCAATGCGGACATGTTCCGCCAGTCCGAAGTGCGCCGCACCGGTGCCGACGCGGCGCGCGCCGATGCCGAAGTGACGGGGCTGGAAAACGTCGAAAGCGCGGTGGAGCAAACCGGCGTCTACGATTCCGTCGTCAATTTCGAAGCCTCGCTGAAGCAATTGCTGTCCGATCCCACCGATGGCTCGCTGCGCGCCTCGGCGCTGGAACAGGGCCGCACGCTGGCGCAGACGATGAACACCGCCGCCTCCAGCCTGGACGCCGCCGGACAAGGCCTGCGGTTCGAGGCGCAGGACGGGGTCGATCAGGTCAACACGCTGTCCGCCGAACTGGCCCGCGTGAACTTGCGCCTCGCCCGATCGTCCGATGCTTCCAGCGACCAGTCCAGCCTGCTGGATCAACGCGATTCGCTGCTGCAGAAGATCAGCGGCTACGTCGACATTTCCACCAGCTTTGCCGACGACGGCACCGTCGAAGTGCGATTGGGCGGCAGTACCGGGCCGGACATCGTCAACGGCGGCACCGCCGCCACGCTGGCCGCGAACACCGAAAGCGACGGCACGCTCAGCTTCACGCTGGACGGCAATGCCGCCACGATCTCCTCGGGTTCGGTCGCTGGCAAGAACCAGGCGCTGTCCGAACTCGCCAATGTCCATTCGCAGCTCGATGCCATCGCTTCCGAAGTCATGACCGCGATCAATGGCGTGCAGACCGCCGGAGTCGATCTGGGCGGCAATGCCGGGCAGCCGATGTTCTCCGGCACCGATGCCGCCAGCATGTCGCTGTCGCTCACCAGCGGCAGCCAGATCGCCACGGCGCCGGCCGGTTCGGGCGCGAACAGCCGCGACGCCTCCAATCTGGAAGCGATGCGCAGCGCGCTGGACGCCGCCGATCCGGCTGGAGACATGGACACGTTGCTGTTCGGCATATCCAGCGCCGTCGCCGGCCGCACGGTCACGCGCGATTCGCTGGAATCGATCGCCAGCAACGCCAAAGTCGCGCTGGAAGCGCAGGCAGGCGTCGATCTCGATCAGGAGGCGGTGAACCTCACGCTGTTCCAGCAGGCCTATCAGGCCAACGGCCGGGTCATGCAGGTCGCTTCCGACATCTTCGATTCCATCCTCTCGATCAGCTAGTCCGAACGGAGCCCTTCCCATGACTATCGTCTCGACCAGCACCAGCGCCTTCTTCGAGAGGTCCCGGAGCGACATCAAGGCCCTGCGCACGCAGGCGGAAAACTACCAGTCGCAGATGTCCAGCGGCCTGAAGTTCGACCGGTCTTCGGACAATCCGGTGGCGGCATCGCGGTTGCGCTCGCTGTCCCGGCAGGAGGCGCTTTCGGGCATCGACAAGACCAATGCCCAGCGCGCTAATGCCGATCTCTCGCTGGCGGATTCGACGATGTCGGACATGGCGGACGCGCTGATGCAAGTGCAGGATCTGGCGACGCAGGCCGCCAGTTCGACGCTGACCGACGATCAGCGCGCCTCCATCGGCACGCAGCTGGACCAGATCTTCAGCAACATGCTGGCGCTGGCCAATGCACGCGATTCCAACGGCCATGCGCTGTTCGGCGGCACCAGCGCGGGCGATGCCTATTCGCTCGATGCTTCGGGTAACGCCGTCTATGTCGGCACCACGAGTTCGGACACGCTGCCGCTGGGGGCCGGGCAGAGCGTGACCCGGTCGATGACCGGGCCGCAATTCCTCAGCTTCACCAATGCCGGCGGCACCCAGACCGACCTGCTGGCCGTGGTGAAGGGGTTGGCGGACGCGCTGAACGGCGGCGCCACCGACCCGACCGGTGCTGCCGCTGCCGCGCTGACCGACCTCAAGGCCGGGCTGGATACCCTCACCACCGGACAGACCGTGATCGGCACGCGGCTCGCCTGGATCGACGTGGTGGACGACCGCCGCACGAACCTTTCCGAACTGCGCTCTTCCGAGGAAGCGGACATCGGCGGCGCCGACCCCGCCACCACGATCGCCAATCTTCAGGAAACCATGACCGTGCTGGAAGCGGCGCAATCGACCTTCGGCAAGCTCGCCTCCCTCAGCCTCTTCAACGCAATCGGCTGATCCGCACCACCCGGCCGCACAGGGGAAAGCGGCGCAGGGGAAGGGGCCGGGGCTTTTACACGACAGGGGACGTTAACCATGTTTGCAGTGATCGGCGTCGTCATCCTGCTGGTGATGGTGTTCGGTGGATTCGCGATCACCGGCGGCGCGCTCGGCCCGGTGATGGAGGCGATTCCGCACGAAATGCTCATCATCGGCGGTGCCGCGCTGGGTGCCATCGTCACCGGCAACTCGATGCACGAGATCAAGGCGCTGGGCAAAGGCGTGGGCAAGGTCTTCAAGGGCCCGCGCCACAACAAGCAGGACCATGTGGACGCGATCATCCTGACCGTGAAGCTGATGAAGATCCTGCGCTCCGAAGGCCCGGTGGCGCTGGAAAGCCACGTGAACGAGCCGCAGAACTCCGCGCTGTTCGCCGAATTTCCGCGCCTGCTGGCCAATGAGGCGCTGGTCCACCTGATCTGCGATACGCTGACCCTGATCGTCGTCTCGTCCGGCACGCTGGAAGTCCACGCGGTGGAAGACGTGATGGATAATTCGATGAAGACCCACTTCCACGAATTGCACGAACCGCAGCACGCGTTCCAGAACCTGGCGGACGCCCTGCCGGCGCTGGGCATCGTCGCCGCCGTGCTGGGCGTGGTGAAGACGATGGGATCGATCGACAAACCGCCCTCCATTTTGGGCGGCATGATCGGTTCGGCGCTGGTCGGCACTTTCATGGGCGTGCTGCTGGCTTACGGCATCGTCGGCCCGATGGCCGGCCGCATGAAGCAGATCAACGAGCAGGACGAACAGATCTTCCACGCCGTGAAGCAGGTGATCATTGCGTCCTTGCACGGCTGGCCGCAGCCGCTGGTGGTGGAATCGGCCCGCTCCGGCCTTGGTCATGCCTTCCGCCCCGGCCTTTCCGAACTGCTAGACGCGATGCGGGGCCGCTGAGGTGGCAACCAAGAAACCCAAGGAGGCGCCGCGGCCGATCATCGTCAAGAAAGTGACGGTGGTCGAAGCCGGGCACCACGGCGGCGCCTGGAAAGTGGCCTATGCGGACTTCGTGACGGCCATGATGGCCTTCTTCCTGCTGCTGTGGATCGTGGGCGCCACCACCGAAAAGCAGCGCAAGGGCATTGCCGACTATTTCTCCCCCACCCTCGTCAAGACGCGGCAGGGCAGCGCGGGTTCGGCCAACGGGCTGCTCGGCGGATCCTCGCTGACCGAAAAGGACAACCTGCCCCATGCCGGCGGCACCGGCACCAAGACCATCACCATCCCGCGCGACGCCACCGGCGGCAACCGCGAGGGCGGCACCCCGATCAAGCGCACCTCGCTGGCGCGCGAGGCGCTCAATCGCAAGCTGCAGTCGACCGCGGAACTGCGCAAGCTGGCCAAGCAGATCCGCATGGTGGACACCACCGAGGGCATTCGCATCGACATGGTGGACGATGCCGATTTCTCCATGTTCCGGCTGGGCACCACGATCCTGACGCCGCAGGCGACGGAACTGCTGAAAGCCATTGCCGAAGCCATCGGCCCCGAAGGCGGCCCGCTGACGATCCGGGGCCATACCGACGCCATTCCCTATCGCGACGGCGTGCCCGGCAACAACTGGTCGCTTTCCGCCGGCCGTGCCGAAGCAACACGCCAGCAACTGATCGCAGACGACATTCCCGCCGACCGCTTCAAGCGGATCGAAGGCGTGGCCGACATGGAACTCCTGATCCCGCAAGACCCGCATGATCCGCGCAATCGCCGGATCTCGATCACGATCGCGAATTAGGGTCAGGCCCCTAAGGAAAGCGGGCCTGCCCCTACTCCCACCGCCCGCTCATCCTGAGCCTGTCGAAGGATGTGCGCCACAGCGCCACGCCACGGGGTCTTCGACAAGCTCAGCCTGGGCGGATTTTGAAGCACCCCACCCGGTCTCGTCGCCCCCGCGAAGGCGGGGGCCCCGCTCTCTTTTTCAAGCTGCCCACCTCGCACAAAGGAAGCGGGATCCCCGCCTTCGCGGGGATGACGGACGTGGGGCTTCGGCGCAGCTTGGCTCTGTCCCTCAAAAAACCCTCAAGCCGCTTCCAGCACCATGTTGAACGACCCCTCCGTCGCGCGGCGGACATACGTGAAGCCGGCCTCACGCATGATCGCCGAGAGGCGCGTCTCGCCGGCCTGTGCGCCCAGCCCCTCTCCCACTTCCTGATCGAGCGAGGTCGGCACGCAGATCATGGTCGATGCATTGTAGTAGAGCCGGCCCACCGGGTTGAAGTTCTGCTCCGGCGCGTCGCCGGCGATCGGCTCCACCACCATCCAGCGTCCGTGCGGCGCCAGCATCCCGCGCACATGCGCCGCACAGCCGCGCGGGTCGCCCATGTCGTGCAGGCAATCGTACATCGTCACCAGATCGAATCCCGATTCCGCGATGGACTTCGCGGTGGAGACTTCGAAGCGGACGCGGTCGTCCAAGCCATGCGCTGCCGCGTGGCGGCGGGCTTCCTCGATCGAGGGTTCGTGGAAATCATATCCGATGAACAGACTGTCGGGATAAGCCTCCGCCATCAGCATCGTCGAGAAGCCGACCCCGCAACCGACATCGGCGACTTTCGCGCCCTTGCGCAGCCGCGCTTCCACCCCGTCGAGCGCGGGGATCCAGTTCTGGACGATGTTGTTGACATAGCCGGGGCGAAAGAACGCGCCGGTGGCGCAGAACAGGCATCCCGCGTGATCGCCCCAGCGCACCCCGCTGCCGTCGCGGAAACACTGCTCCACCCGGCCCTCGGCCTCGATCATCGCGGCGACCAGTTCGTAGGCGCCAGCCAGATAGACCGGGCTGTCCGGCACCACGAAGACCATCGCCTGCTCGGGCGAGAGGCTGAACGTGCCGCCTGCCGCATCATAGTCCAGATAGCCGTTGGCCGCCTGCGCCAGCGCCCATTCGCGCACGTAACGGGCGTGGAGCCCGCCCGCGCGCGCCGCCAGTTCCTCGGCCGTCGCCGGGCCTTGCGCCAGCGCCGTGAACAGGCCCAGCCGCAGCCCGACCCGCACCGTAGGCACGCTCATCGCGCCGCCCAGATCGCCCAGCATCTTGCCGATGAACGCATGAAGCTTCGCTTCGTCTACAGGGTCTGACATCGCGGATCCCCTCTCACCGAGTCGCTGTTGTCATGGACCGCCCCTTGCGGCGGATAATACCATGACGCGGCGTGGCGGGGACGCAAAAACGGGCCCGGCGGCTGGGGAAAGCCCGCCGGGCCCGAAGGGCCGGCCCGAAGGGCCGGCCCGAAAGCCAGCCCCAATAACCGATGCGCTTGCGCGTCAGGTTACCGCAGCAGCGAGAGCACGTCCTGCTGGCTCTGGTTGGCCTGCGCGATCATTGCCGTCGATGCCTGGCTCAGGATCTGCGCCTTGGCCATCGCCGTGGTTTCGCTGGAATAATCGGCATCCTCGATCCGCGAACGTGCGTCCGACAGGTTCGTCACGTTGTTGGTCAGGTTGTTGATCGCCGATTCGAGGCGGTTCTGGCCGGCACCCAGCGAGGCGCGGGTCGAGTTCACGTCCGCCAGAGCCAGGTCGACGCTGTCGATCGTGTCCGAAGCGAGCGCGGCGGTCGAAACGTCCAGCGCCGTGCCCAGGTTGGCGCCGTCGATCACGGCCGAGGTCAGCGTGACCTTTTCGCCCGAGTTCGAACCAGTCTGGATGTCGAAAGTGACGTCCGAGCCCGAGGTTGCGAACAGCGTGTTGCCGTTGAACTTGGTCTGCGTCAGCACGTCGTTGATCTGGCTGGTCAGCGCGGTCACTTCGGACTGCATCGCATCGCGGTCGCTGTCCTGATACGTGCCCGAGGACGACTGCACGGCCAGTTCGCGAACGCGCTGCAGCATGTTGGTCACTTCGTCCAGACTGCCTTCGGCGGTCTGGGCCAGCGAGATGCCGTCGTTGGCGTTGCGGATGCCCTGGCTCATACCACGCACTTGCGAGGTCATGGAGGTGGCGATGGCCAGACCGGCGGCGTCATCCTTGGCCGAGTTGATTCGCTTGCCGGTCGAAAGACGTTCCATCGCGGTGCTGAGCATCTTGTTGGCCGAGGTCGAGGAATTCGAAGCACGGATGGCGCTGATATTGGTATTGATGACAGACATGTAATTGCTCCCGTAGGGTATCCCGAGTTCCGAACGGCGGGATCCGGCGCATCCGGCCCAACCGTCGACAGCTAGACCGGCAAGCGTCCGGCAAAATTAAGCCGCCCCCTTGCCGGATTGTTGCCGGAAGGGGCCGGAAAGGGCGTCGGAAGCCGCCGAAACGGGCCGGCCGAAAGGGCAAAACTAAGGGTCGCTACGGGGACTTAAATTTTCGAAGGATTCGCCGTTTGGCCAGCATACCCCGCCTTGGAAGAAGATTAATTCCACGGGGTATATCGAGACATGGTCGAAGAAATTTTCGACATCGAATTTGAACGTCGCCACGGCCCTCTGGTCCGCCGCGCGACGGCCATCGCCGGGTCGCTGCTGGAGCCGGGAACCGTCGCGCTGCGCGATGCCAAAAGCGCGGATGAGCGGACGGGTGCACGGATAGTGCATCTGGCACGCGGAAACGCGCCGGCGCTGTCCCGCGCGGCAAACGGATCGGTGGCGGTGACATACGCCGATCCGGTAAGCGAAGGCTCGCTGGCGATGCTGCTGGCCGCGCTGTCCGGCGCGGAGTCCCCCATCGCCGCCGATCCGGCCAGCCTGTCCGTCTTCGCGCTGGCCGAGCGGCTGGCGGGCAGCGACATCCCCGTTCTTATCAACGGCCCCACCGGCACCGGCAAGGAAGTACTCAGCCGCTTCATCCATGCCCGGTCCGACCGGCGGGGTGGGCCGTTCGTGGCGGTCAATTGCGCGGCGATGCCGGAAACGATGCTGGAAGCGCTGCTGTTCGGCCACCAGAAGGGCGCCTTTACCGGGGCGACGCAAGCCAGCGAAGGCTTCATGCGCGCGGCCGACGGCGGCACCCTGCTGCTGGACGAGATCGCCGAACTGCCGCTGACCTTGCAGGCCAAGCTGCTGCGCGCGCTGCAGGAGCAGGAAGTGGTGCCGATCGGCTCCACCAAGCCGATCAAGGTGGACATCCGCGTGATCGCCTGCGCCAACCGCGATCTGCCCACCGAAGTGGCCGAAGGCCGGTTCCGCGCCGACCTTTACTACCGGCTCAACGTTTTTCCGCTGACGCTGGATTCGCTGCGCGAACGCCCGGACGACATTGCCCCGCTCGCTTTCGCCATGGCCCTGCGCCATGCGCCCGATCCGGCGCGGGTGCCCTGCCTTTCGGACTCCGCCATCGCCATGCTCAAGCTGCACGCTTGGCCCGGCAACGTGCGCGAACTGGAAAACGTGATGCGCCGCGCGCTGCTGCTGGCCCATGGCAAGCCGATGATCACGCCCGAGCACATCGTGTTCGACAGCCCGGCCCGCCTGATCACGCCGATCGTGCCCGGCACCGCGCATGGCACAATCGATGTGCAGGATCACGATGGGCCGCGCCGCCTGTCCAGCATCGTCCAGATTTCCGAAGCCCGCGCCATCGTCGAAACGCTGGAGGCTTGCGGCGGCAGCCGGGTGCGCGCCGCGCGCGAACTGGGCATTTCCGAACGCACCTTGCGCTACCGCCTCGCCTCGCTGCGTGAGGCCGGGATCGAGATCGGCCGCCATGCCGCGGGAGCCTTCCGATGAGCGCCATTTCCGGCATCGTTGGCGGGGCCGGCGGAGGCGGCGGCATCCAGCAGATCATGGCCATGCGCCAGCAGATCATCGATCGCAGCGATCTGCTGAAGCAGATCCATGCCACGCAGGGATCACAAGCCCCCGCCGATGCGTCCGGCATCCAGCCCCCCGCGCAAGGCTTTGCCGATACGCTGAAAACCGCGCTGGACAGCGTCAATTCCGTGCAGACCAATGCCGAGAACGTGACCGACGCCTACCAGAAGGGCGAAGTGACCGATGTCGCCAAAGTCATGCTGGCGCGGCAGGAGGCGGGCGTTGCCTTCGAAGCCACCCTGCAGGTCCGTAACAAGCTGCTGTCCGCCTATCAGGACATCATGCGGATGGGGCTTTGATAGATCATGGCCGACGCAATCTCCCCCGACATGCCCGAAGGCGCCGGCAGCGGCCAGCTTCCGGCAACGCGATCGGTCTTCGCACCGTTTGCGGATCCGCAGGGCGGCCCGGTGCTCACCCGCATCGGATCGTTCACCGCGCAGCCGGCGGTCCGCCGCTTCCTGCCGGTGTTCATCGGCCTTGCCGCGGTGGGCGGCGCGCTGCTGGCGTGGGACACACTGGCCCCGTCGCCCCAGCGGGTGCTCTATGCCCAGCTTGACGATGCCGACCGCGCCGGCGTGGCCGCCGCGCTGGAACAGGCGGGCATCTCCTACCATATCGACAACGGCTCCGGCGCGCTTACCGTGGACGAGGGCGACTTTTACCGCGCCCGCATGCTGGTGGCGTCCGACGGGGCGCTGGCGACGCCCGAAAGCGGCGACCAGATGCTGGACAAGCTGCCGATGGGCGCCAGCCGCACACTGGAAGGCGAACGCCTGCGCGCCGCGCGCGAGCATGACCTGCAACTCTCCATTGCCGAAATCGACGGCGTCGACGGTGTGCGCGTGCACATTGCCGAGGGCGAGAAATCGGTCTTCGTGCGCGACAACGTGCCGCCGTCTGCCTCGATCATGGTCCGGCTGAAGGCCGGCCGCCAGCTCTCGGACAGCCAGGTTTCAGCCATCGTCAATCTCGTCGCCGCATCGGTGCCGGGGCTTTCCCCGGATGCCGTGCGCGTGGTCGATCAGCACGGGCGCCTGCTTTCGCAAGCGGGCGGCCCGGATACCGACCGGCTGGACCTGCAATCGCGGATGGAATCGAAGCTCCGCGAACAAGTCAGCCAGTTGCTGACGCCGATGCTGGGTGAAACCAATTTCACCACGCAGGCCCAGGTCGAACTGGACATGGACGACGTGACGCAGGCGCGCGAAAGCTACGACAAGGACGGCGTCGTCCGCAGCGAGACGCAGGAACAGTCGCAATCGACCGGGGCCGGCCCGGCGGCGGGCGTTCCGGGCGCGCTGTCCAACTCGCCGCCGCCCCCCACGCAGGCCCGGCCCGGTGCGCCGCAGGGCACGCCCACCGCCGCCCCCGGCGGCACCCCGCCGACCAATGGCGAATCCTCGTCCAGCAAGAACTACGAACTGGGCCGTCAGGTCTCGGTCTCCAACTCGCGGCCGGGCGGGATCAAGCGGCTTTCGGTGGCCGTGGCGGTCAGCGATGCCGGGTTGAAGGGCGCGAAGGCGCAGGAGATCCAGGATATCCAGTCGCTGGTCAGCGCCGCCGTCGGTGCCGATCCGCAGCGCGGCGATCAGGTCAAAGTGGTGATCCGCAATTTCGAACCGACCGGCGCGGACAAGCTGCCGTTCTACGAAGCGCCGTGGTTTGCCATGGTGGTGCGCAACGGTGCGGCGCTGCTGGCGGTACTGCTGGTGCTGCTGATCGGCGTGCGCCCGCTGGTGAAGGCGATCCGTGGCGACCGCACGCCCCCGGCCAAGCGCGGCTCCAAACATGGCAAGGCGAAGTCCGTCGCGCAGATCATGGGGCCTGAGGAGGATGACGAGGAAGAGGTCCATACCGGCCTTGTCGGCCGGATGCTCGGCTCGTCCGGCTCGCGCTCTGCCGCCAGCGAGAACACGATCGACATGGATATCGACGTGACCCGGTCGGACCTGCTGACGCGGCAGGTGGACCTGGCGCAGCGGCTGGTCGCCGAAAAGCCCGAAAGCGCCGTCGCCGCGCTGCGCCAGATGATCAACGAGCCCGCCGAAGAGCAAACGAAAGCAGCCTGATGAGCGAGATGGATCCCGCCCCCCTCAACGCCCCCCTGCATCCGGCCGACAACGCGGCGGTCATGATGATGCTGCTGAACGAGGAGCAGACCTCGCGCATCCTGGCCGAGCTGGAACCCGATGAGCTGCAGCGGCTGGGCGAAAAGATGTGCGCGCTGGGCGAGATCGGGCCGGACCTGATTGCCGGCGCGATCACCGGCTTCGTCGAGAAAACCGAGGCGCTGGGCATCGTCGCGCACGACCGCGTCGGCCAGGTGCGCACGATGATCACCCGCGCGGTGGGCGAAGTGAAGGCCGAAAACCTGATGAGCCGCATCCGGCCCGAGGCTCCGCGCCATTCCAGCATCGAACTGGCACGCTGGCTGACGGCGGATTCGCTGGTCCCGCTGGTGAAGGACGAACATCCGCAGGCCGTCGCCGTGCTGCTGGTGCAGCTGGATCCCGAAGTGGCGGCCGCCGTGCTCCATTCCCTGCCCGATGCGGTGCAGCCGGAAATCGTCCACCGCATCGCCACACTGGGCCCGGTGACGGTTCAGGCGATCGAGATGCTGGAAGACCTGTTGACCCGCCGCATTTCCGATTTCCACGGCCAGCGTCCGTTCGAAGTGGGCGGCATCCGAGAGGCGGCGGGCATCGTCAACGGCGTGAACAAGATCGTCGAGAAGCGCGTGATGGGCGATCTTACCCGCCGCGACAAGGCGCTGGCCAAGCAGATCGAGGACGAGATGTTCAAGTTCGAACATCTCTTCGTGCTCGATCCCAAGGCCATGGGCACGCTGCTGCGCGATGTGCCCAACGATGCCCTGATCGATGCGCTGAAGGGCATCGGCGAGGAAGAGCGCGATGTGTTCTTCCGCGCCATGTCCTCGCGCGCGGCGGAAGGCGTGAAGGACGAGATCGAGGCACGCGGCCGCACCAAGCTGGCCGACGTGGTGGCAGCGCAAAAGGAAGTGGTGACCATCGCCCGCAAGCTGGCGGCCGAAGGCGCGATCATCTTCGGTTCGGGCGACGACGAATATGTCTGATCTGGGCTTTTCGCTAGGCCGCTTCAGCCCGAAGGACTTCGGCCAGAGCCGGTGGGAGCGGGATGAGGCGGAGCGCGGCGAACGCACCCGCGCCGCATCGATGCTGTTCGAGACCCTGGCACGCCCGGCCCGGTTCCAGCCGGATCTGCGCTTCACGGCCACAGCCCCCGCCGAACCGCCGCCGCAAGAGCAGCCGCCCCCCGAACCCGCCGCAGAGCCCGAAACGCGCGATCCGATTGCCGAGGCTTATGCGCAGGGCTTTGCCGAGGGGCATCGCCAGGCTGCCGAGGCCGCCGCCGAACGCGCCGCCGCCGATGCCGCCGCGCGCGAGCGGCTGGCCCTCTCCTTCGCGCGGATCGACGAACGGCTGGAAGAGGAATTGCGCCTGCGCCTGCGCGATACCGTCGCCGCCTTGTGCGAGGCGGCAATCGCGCCCCGTGCGATCGATCCGGTGGCACTGACGCAACGCATCGAGACTGCCGTATCGATGCTGGCCCGCGCCGACGACGACAAGGTGATCCACCTCAACCCCCGCGATTTCGACCTGATCTCGCCGCGCCTGCGCAGCGAATGGAAGATCCTGCCCGACCGCACGCTGGAACGAGGCACCGTGCGGATTGAAACCGCCAACGGCGGCGTGGAGGACGGCCCGGCAAGCTGGCGCCGCGCCATTGCCGAAGCGCTTCAGCAATGATGAAGCTCTACGGAGCGATCCTCGACGATCTGGCCACCGGCGGCCCGCTGGATCTGGCCCCGCGCCGCTATGGTCTGGTCGCCGCCTGCGATGGCGGATTGCTGGAAGTGAGCGGGCTGTCGGTGCCGGTCGGCGCGATGTGCCGCATTGCCCATGGCCCGCAGAAGGCGCTCGCCGCCGAAGTGATCGGCTTTCGCAACGGCCGCACGATGATGATGCTCTTGGGCGACATGATCCTGCTGCGCCCCGGCGCGCGCGTCTGGGCCGAGGGTCGGCCCGGCTTGCTGCCGGTGGGCGAACCGTTCCTGGGCCGCGCCGTCGATGGTGAGGGGCTGCCCATAGACGGCGGCTTTCCGATCCACAGCCGCATGGAATGGCCGGCAGGCGGCGTGCGCACTTCGGCGCTGGACCGCAGCCCGGTGCGTCTGCCCTTCGATACCGGCGTGCGCGCGCTGAACGCGCTGACCACTTTCGGCGTCGGCCAGCGCATCGGCGTGATGGCGGGATCGGGCGTCGGCAAATCGGTGCTGATCGACATGATCGCGCGCGGCGCCTCTGCCGATGTGATCATCGTCGGCCTGATCGGCGAGCGCGCGCGCGAAGTCTCCGATTTCGTCGAGCGGCACATGCATGGCGCCAAGAAGGACAAGACCGTGGTGGTCGCCGTCCCCGCCGACCATGCGCCGAACCTGCGCCTGCGCGGGGCCATGCTGGCCACGTCGATGGCCGAACATTTCCGCGCGAAGGGGCGCCGCGTGCTGCTGATCATGGACAGCCTGACCCGCGTGGCCCACGCCGCGCGCGAGATCGGCCTGCTGCTGGGCGAGCCCGGCGCGGCGCGCGGCTATCCGCCTTCCGCCCTTGCCACGATCACCAAGCTGGTGGAGCGGGCGGGCAATTCGGCCGCTTCCGGCGGGTCGATCACCGGGCTCTACACCGTGTTGGCCGATGGCGACAATCAGGACGATCCGGTGGTGGACACCGCACGGTCAATCCTGGACGGGCATATCGTGCTTTCCCGCGATCTGGCCCAGCGCGGGCAATATCCGGCGGTGGACATCGCCGCCTCGCTCAGCCGCGTGATGAACGACATCGTTCCCCCCGAGCATGAGCAACTGGCCCGCCAGTTCCGCGCGCTGTCCGCCAGTTACGAGGCGAACCGCGATCTCGTGCTGATGGGCGCTTATCGCGCGGGGGCAGACCCGCAACTGGACCGCGCCATCGCCATGCATCAGGCTTTGTCCGCCTTCCTCAGCCAGCCGGCCGGTGAAGTGGTGGATCTGGCCGAGAGCACCGCGCGGCTGACGCAGTTGCTGTCCGGCTGACATCATGAACGCCGATCGCAAGCGCCTGATCCGGCTGCGGCGACTGGAAAAGATCCGCGCCATCGCCAAGCAGACCGCCGCGCTGGAGGCTGCGCAGGCCGAAAGCACGCTGTCGCAGCTGAAATCGCTGTCCGAACGCACGCGCCAGCTTGCCGCCGACTATGCCAGCCGCCGCGAAATGGCCGATGGTGCCGCGCTCTATCAGGTCGGCCGCTTCGTCAGCGGCTTGCAGGCGATCAGTCAGACCACCGAGGGCGACGCCCAGCGCGCGCAATCGATTGCCGACGCCAAGCAATTGCAGCTTGCCGCCGCCGAACGCCGCCGCGCCGCCATCGAGGAACGCGCCGCCCTGCAGGAACGGATGATCGCCAAGGCCGGCGAGACGCCTGCACTTTCGGCGCGGCGACCCTCGGGCGGCACAGAACCCGGTTCAGGCAGCGGTTCTGGCACGGGTCTTGAATAGGGACAGGTATGATGATCCCCTCCGCAGCCTCGTCCACCTCGGCATCCACCGGCAGCGCCGCCTCTACCGCCCCATCCAGCGGCGCGAAGAATGGCGGTTTTGCGGCTATTCTTACCGACGCGGCAGCTGGAACGGGCAAGGCGGAGGCCGCCCCGGCCGAACCGGCTTCCGCAAAGGCGGCCGCGGTCGTCGATCCCGGCATGGCCGGCCCCGGCAAGGCACCCGGCAAAGCCCTGCCGGACGTTGCCGCCGCCACGCTCGCCACGGACATCAATGCGGCCTCGGGCGAAACCGACGATGCCGATACGCCAGCGGACACGCCCCCGGACGGGGCGGACGGCACGGAAACCGATCCCGCCGACACGCTGCTGGCCGTTCTTGCCGTGCTACCGCCCGTAACGGCGGAGCGGACAGCGCCCACGGTGGCGATAACGGCGGCACAGGCAGCTGCGAGCCCCGTGCCTGCCGCCACCGCCAATGCCGCCTCCGCACAGGCCACATTGGCCCAACTCCCGGCCGCCACGCCAAACGCCAACCCGGCGGAAGCCGGCGCGGCGCCCGTCACGCCCGCACCAGTTCAGGTCGGCGCGACGGCTTCGCTGGAACAGGTCCGGCTTGCCCCCATCGAAGTCGCACCGGCAGGCACCGCTCCGATCGCCCCCGACGCCCCCGTCCCCGCCCCCGCAGTTGCTCCTGCACCCGTTACAATCGCGACCATTCTCGGCGCCCAGCCGAAAGGCGTGACCGAACCGCAGAGCCACGCGGCGCCCGCCGCAACGGCCACGCAGACGACCGCGCCCACGGCAAACCCCGCAGCCGGCGCTGCGCTCCAACCGATGCTCACCGATCCGGCAGCACAGCAGCAGCGCGCCACGCCCAACCTTGTCGAGCAATCCGCCCTGAGCGGCGAACGCGCTTCCGCGGCCACCGACCGGCAGGCCGATGCATTCGCCCTCGCCCGCGTGGCAACGAACGAGACTGCCCAGCCCTCCGCTCCGCCACTTACCGTGGCGCACCTGACCGCCAACGCCACCCCGGTCGCGACCAGCGGCAGCGCAGCTCCGCAGGACGCCGCGCAAGGTCCGCAGGACTTCGCCACGCTGGTCGGCAAGATCACCGAAGCGCGGGAGGCGGCGGGCACGCAAGTCGTCCGCACCGCCGTCAGCCACACCCAGTTCGGCTCCGTCTCGCTGCAGTTCCGGCCGGATAGCAATGGTCTTTCGGTCACCATGGCCAGCGCCGATCCCGCCTTCAGCACCGCGGTTCACGCCGGCGTCGCAGCCTCGCTGGCCGGCCAGATGAGCGGCGATCAAAGCGACACCGCCAGAGGAGATGCGCGCGGGGATGCGCGCGGAGATGGGCGGCAGGGCTGGCAGCAGCCCGGCAACAACACGCCCGCGCAGACCGGCGGCAATTCCGCACAGGATCAGCGGCAGGCCTTTGCCCATTCCGGCATGCTGGCAGGCGGGCAGGACGGTCAGCGGCGTCAGGCTTCCGCCCAAACGGGGGCCCAAACAGAGACGGCGCGCAGCGCTTCCGGCACGGCCCGCGAGGATGGCGCCTCGCGCGCCGCGCGCCCGGATCGCGGCGGCATCTACGCCTGATCCACCAAGACCATCACACTGGCCACCATCACATTGGGGAACACGACTGTGAGCGACAAGGGAGCCAAGGACGGCGCCGGTGACGGCAGTGGCGAGAAGAAAACCAAGGGCAAGCTGGGCTTCATCCTCGTGGGCCTGGGCATGCTGGTGCTGGGCGGCGGCGGCGGTGCTTTCGCGCTGGTCGCCAGCGGAGTGCTGGGCAAGCATGACGCGGCAAAGGAAGACAACCGCCCGCAGCTGATCCGCAAGGGGGAGACCGATCCCTATGCGCCGAAGCAGGAAGGCGGCGAAGCCGATGCCGGCGCTGGGGAAGTGGAAGGCGACGGCGGCGATCAGTACCGCACCGCCTATTACACTTTCACGGATGATTTCACATCGAACCTGAAGGATTCGGATTCGATGATCCAGCTCAGCCTGGCGTGCTCCACCCGGTATGACGGGCGGGTACTGCAATGGCTGAAGAAGCATGAACTGGCGATCCGCTCCGGCCTGCTGACGATCCTTGCCGATACGCCGGAAAACGACGTCTACACCCTGGAAGGCAAGACGCGCCTGCAAAAGCGGATGACTGACTCAATCAACCGCGTGCTGATCCAGAAGGAAGGCTTCGGCGGGGTCGACAACGTCTATTTCCGCAACTTCATCATCCAGTGAGGGCGGCGATGGCACCTTCCTCTCCATCCCGGGCAGCCAGACATGCCGCCGAACTGCTCGGCAAAGTGCCCCAGCTTGCGGATCTGGTTCCCGCGCTTTCGCTGATCGGCGAGCGGCTGAGCCGCACGCTTTCCGCGACGCTGGCGCACCTTTCGGGCGGGGAAGCGCCGCTGGTGCGCGTGGGCATGCCGATGGACGGCACCTTGGGATCGCTGCAGGCCGAACTGGAAGGCCCCGCCGCGCATAGCCTGCTGGTGCTCGGCCCCGCGGGACTGCCCCTGCTGGCGACGTTCGAGGCGTGCGCGGTGTTGCGCATCGTCGATCGGGCCTTCGGCGGACGCGGCGAGATGCCCGAAACGATCCCGGAAACCCTGCCGCTATCGGCGCTGCTGCTGCTCGAACGGATCGAGGCGGCGCTGGCCACCGCGCTAGGGCTGGCGTTCGGCGGGCATGACGATCTGCGGGTGCGGCCGCTGCGGCGCGACACCAGCCTGCGACAACTCGATCCCTTCCCGGCGAACGAGGAACTGCTGACGCTCTCGCTGGACATAGAGGATCCCGGCTTTGCACCCTGGTCGCTGCAACTGGCCTTTCCGATCACATCACTGGCCGCCGCCATCGCCGCACCGCGCCCGGTACCGGCGCGCGCTCGCGGCCAGCGTCCCGGCCAGCGTCCCGGCCCCACTGGCGAGCCTTTCGCCTCGATCCCCATCGAAGTGACCGCGGTGCTGGTGGACATGCCGATCGCCATGTCGCGCCTGTCCAACCTGCGCCCGGGCGACGTGTTGCCGGTCGCCGTCGCCCGCAGCGTGCCGTTGCAGGTGGACGGCCAGACCATCGCCACCGGCACCGTCGGCGAACTGGACGACCGGGTGGCGGTGCAGATCGCCCATGCATTCTGAAAACGACGCATTCTGAAAACGACAACCCACGCCAAGGAAACGACCTTTCATGAGCATCCATCCCCGCAGCCTCGAATTCCTGCGCGACGTCGATGTGCGCCTGTCGGTCGAACTCGGCCGCACCCAGATGAAGCTGCGCGACGTGCTCTCGCTGGGCCCGGAAAGCCTGGTGGTGCTCGACCGCATGACCGACGAACTGCTGGACGTGCTGGTCAACGGCAAGCCCATCGCGCGGGGCGAGGTCGTCTCGCACAATGGCCGCTTCGGGCTGAGGATCGTCGAGATGACCGGCGACGACTCCGCAAAGGACGCCGCCGCCCTGCCTCAAAGCGGTGCCGAAGCGGGTGCACCTGCCGAAGCGCAGGAGTGATCGGCCATGGGCTGGTATCTGCTCAAGCTGGTGCTGCTGCTGCCGCTGATCGCAGCGATGATCTGGGGCTGCCTCTGGCTGGCCCGGCGGATGCAGGAACGCGTGGGCGGCCCCGCCACCGGACGCTCGGTACGGATTGTGGAGACGCTGATGCTTTCTCCCACGATGAAGCTGGCGGTGATCGAGTTCCACGGGCGCGAGATTCTCGTCTCCGCCACCCGGCAGGGGCTGACCCCGCTGGCCGAAGCGCCCGCCCGAAGCTTCGAACAGGACTTGGCGGTCGAGGACGCAACGCGATGAAGCGCGCCCTTTCCCTGACGGCCCTTTCCCTGACGGCAGCGCTGGGTGCGGCGCTGCTGCCCCTCACCGTCCACGCCCAATCGGCGATCCCCGGTGCGCTGGACCGGGCCCTGGGCTCCGTCGGCGGCACCGGATCCGGTCCGGGAGGGCCGGGCATGAGCCTTTCTTTGCAGCTCCTGCTGATCATGGGGCTGCTGACGATCCTGCCCAGTCTGGTGCTGATGATGACCAGCTTCACGCGCATTCTGGTGGTGCTGGCGATCCTGCGGCAAGCCATAGGCTTGCAGCAGTCGCCCCCCAATCAGGTGCTGATCGGGCTGGCGCTGTTCCTCTCCCTCTTCGTCATGTCCCCCACGCTGGAGCGGGTGAACGCCAGCGCCATCGCCCCTTATGCGGCGGATAAGATCAACGCCCAGCAGGCCATCGAGGCGGGCGGGCGAGAGTTCCACGCCTTCATGATCCGCCAGACGCGCGAACGCGACCTGACGATGTTCGCGGACATGGCGAAAGCGCCGCGCTTCGCGAATACGACCGACGTGCCCTTCTCCATCCTGCTGCCCGCCTTCGTGACCAGCGAGTTGAAGACCGCGTTCCAGATCGGCTTCATGCTGTTCCTGCCGTTCCTGGTGATCGACCTTGTCGTCTCTTCCGTGCTGATGAGCCTTGGCATGATGATGATGAGCCCGATGGTCGTCTCCCTCCCCTTCAAGCTGCTGCTGTTCGTGATGGTAGATGGCTGGGCGCTGCTGATGGGCTCTCTGGCGGCGAGCTTCGGATAGGGCGATGGAAGACATCGGTGCCCTCCTCGATCTGGCGGACAAGATGCTGTGGGTCACCGCGCTGGTCGCCGCGCCGGTGCTGATCGCCTCGCTGGCGGTTGGGCTGGTCGTCGGCGTGATTCAGGCGGCGACTTCGGTGAACGAGCAGACGCTGACTTTCGTGCCCAAACTGGCGATAACCGCGCTGGTGCTGGTGGTGCTAGGCAGTTCGATGATGACGCTGATCGGCGATTTCACGCAGGAGATCTTTGCCGAGATCGCGCGCACCGGGCAGGCCGAGCAGGTCGCCCCGTGAACGCCCTCGATTTCGGTTTCGGCCCGGTAGAGCACGAATTCTGGCGGCTGCTCTTCGTGATGACGCGGATCGGCGCCGCATTGATGGCCGCGCCGATGTTCGGCATCGCCGGGGTGCCGCCGCAAGCGCGGGTGATCGTGACCGGGGCGGTGGCGGTGATGATCTGCGCGTGGACGCCGGTGCAGGCGCCGGCCGCGCTATTCTCGCTGCTGGGCATGCTCTCCGTCGCGGGGGAGGTCTGCATCGGGCTGGCGCTGGGCTTCGCGCTGCAACTGGCCTTCGCCGCGCCGATTCTGGCGGCCGAAGTGGTCGGCGGGGCGATGGGCATGAACATGGCGGTTTCGGTCGATCCCAATTCCGGCGCACAATCCCCCGCGCTGGGGCAATATTTCACGGTGGTGCTGACGCTGATGTTCCTGGCCCTGGGCGCGCACCTGCAATGGTTCGCGCTGCTGGTGGAAAGCTACCGCACGTTCCCGCCGGGACAGACCTGGCTGGGCGCGCAGCGGTTCGCGCTGGTCGCCTCTTTCGCATCGCGCACTTTCGCCACTGGCGCCGCAATCGCCCTGCCAGCCTGTCTGGTGCTGCTGGTGGTGCAGGTGGTGACCGGCGTGCTCAGCCGCTCCGCCCCCGCGCTCAACCTCTTCGCGCTGGGCCTGCCGGCAGGTGTGCTGGGCGGGCTCGCCGCGCTGCTGGCCAGCGCGCCGGTGTTGACCGATCTCGTCACCCGCCTCTCGGCCGATGCGATCGAGCAGGCCGCCGCGATCATGCATCCCTAGGACGCAACCATGGCCGAGCAGGAAGGCGAAAAGAGCTTTGCCCCCACCGCCAAGCGCAAGAAGGACGCCGCCGAAAAGGGCGACGTCATCCGTTCGCGCGAGATGGCGACGGCGGCAGGCATGGCGATGGGCGGGGCATGGCTCACGCTGGCCGGGCCATGGGTGATGGACCGGCTGCTGCGCGCCCTTGCCACCGGCTTCACCTGGCGCCGCGCCGATATCGACGATTTCACGCCGGGCCAGCGCCTGCTGCAAGTGCTGGTGGAACTGCTGCCGCCGATCCTGGTGCTGGGCCTTGCCGTGCTGCTGGTCTCGCTGATTTCGCAGCTGGGCTTTGGCGAGGGGCGCTGGGTGGGCGGCAACGTGCTGCCCAAGGGATCGCGCATCAATCCGCTTTCGGGGCTGAAACGCATGTTCGGCCCCAGCGGCTGGATAGAGATGGCCAAGGGCGTCGCCAAAGTGACGCTGCTGCTGGCGATCGGCTGGTACTGGGCGCGGGGGCAGATCGAAACGCTGCTCCACCTCGGCAGTGGGGACCTGCTGGGGCAAGTCTCGGCCGCGTGGCACAGCGTGACCACGCTGCTGTTCTGGCTGTCCGGCGGACTGTTCCTGATCGCCATGTTCGACCTGCCGGTGCAGATCGTCCGCCGCCTCTCCCGCCTGAAGATGACGCTTCAGGAAGTGCGGGACGAGAACAAGGATGCCGAAGGCGCGCCGGAAAAGAAGGCCGCGATCAAGCACCGCCAGCGCCAGATCGCCATGGGCGCGCTGATCCCGGCGATGAAGGAGGCGCAGTTCGTCATCACCAACCCCACGCACTTCTCGGTGGCGCTGGCCTACGATCCCGCCAAGGCTCCGGCGCCGGTAGTGCTGGCCAAGGGACGCGGCGAGAAAGCGATGGCGATGCGCGAACTCGCCGCCGAATATGCGGTGCCGATGCTCGCCTATCCCACGCTCGCCCGCTCCGTCTTCTACACCACGCGCGAAAAGCAGATGATCCGCGAGGAACACTACGTCGCCGTCGCCGCGATCCTGGCCTTCGTGCTCTCTCTGAAGCGCGGGGAGAAACGCGCCGCGCCCGAAGTGGCGGTGCCGGTCACCCTGCGCTTCGATGCCGACGGGCGACTGGACCCCACCGGCACGCAAGAGGGCTGATCTGCCCCCTCGCAATCACGAGGGAAAGGGAAGCACTGTTCACAATTTGACGTGAATCATGGCGAAAATCGCGTGTGACCTCCACGGCTTGCACTCCTATCCCGGATGGCCCCCAATCGCCGTCCGACCCGCACAACGATGGAGCCCGCGCGATGACCCATGACCTGATAATCGTCGGCGCCGGGCCGGCCGGCCTGGCCTTCGCCGCCTCGCTGGCGGACGCGGGCCTCAGCATCGCCGTGGTCGAGCGTCAGCCGCTGGAGGCTCTGGTCGAACCGGCGGTCGATGGCCGCGAGATCGCGCTGACGCACCGCTCCGTCCGCGAATTGCGCAAGCTGGGCGCCTGGGGCTGGATCGACCCGCGACAGGTCTCGCCCCTGCGCGAGGCCCGCGTGCTGAACGGCGGCTCCCCCTTCGCGCTGTCTTTCGGAGCCGATGGCACGGGCGAGGACCGGCTGGGCTGGCTCGTATCCAACCATCGCATCCGCCGCGCGCTGTTCGCGGCCACCGAAGCACAGGCGGGCATCGACGTGCTGGCCGGGTGCACCGTGGCATCGCTGCGCAGCGATGCGGACGGCGCCAGCGTCACGCTCACCGACGGAACCCGGCTCCGGACGCGCCTGCTGGTGGGCGCCGATTCCCGCTTCTCCTTGGTGCGCGAGCAACTGGGCATCGATGCGGAGGTAAACCGCACCGGCCGCTCGATGCTGGTATGCCGCATGGCGCACGATCTCGATCACGACGGCGTGGCCACCGAATGGTTCGATCATGGCCAGACCATCGCCATGCTGCCCCTGAATGGCAGGGAACTGAACGGCAGAGAGTCCTCCGCCGTGCTCACCCTCGCCGCGCCTGAGATCGAGCGGCTGGCCGCGCTGGATGCGCAGAGCCTCGCCGCCGAGATCACCCGCCGCTACCACGGCCGCCTCGGCCGCATGAGCCTGATCGGCAAGGCCCATGTCTATCCGCTCGCCACGACTTATGCCCGCCACTTCGCCGCCCGCCGCGCCGCGCTGATCGGCGATGCCGCCGTGGGCATGCACCCGGTTACGGCGCATGGCTTCAACCTCGGCCTTGCCAGTGCCGTCACGCTCGGCAAACTGGTGGCAGATGCGCATCGGCAAGGCGGAGACATCGGCGCATCGCTGCTGCTGCGCCGCTATGAAGCCGCGCACCGCCTTGCCAGCCGGCCTATCTATACCGCCACCAACATGATCGTCGGCCTCTACACCGCCGAACGCCCCGCCGCCCGCGCCGCACGCCATCTGGCCTTGCGCGCCGCCGCACGAATGCCTTTCGTCTCGCGGAGCGTCAGCCGGATGCTGATGCAGCCGTAATGCGGGCCTGATGCAGGCCTAATGCGGGCTTAATAAATCGCCGCGCCTGCCGTCCTGCGCTGCATGGCTACCACCACCTCCACCACTTCGACGACGAGCGCGACATCCTCGCTCACCACTTCCTCGCTGGTAACGGCGCTGGGCGGCGGCAGCGGCGTGGACATGGCCGCGCTGGCCAACAACCTTGCCATCGCGCAGTTCGCCAGCCGCAACGACCGGCTGACGGCGAAGGCGGAGGATCTCAACACGCGAATCTCCACCGCATCGAACATCAAATCGATGTTGCTGGCGATCGACACGTCCTTGGGCACGCTGGTGCGCAGCGGCGATCTGGCGCGCACGCCGAAAGTGGCCAACAGCGCGGTCGCCAGCGGCACCCTGACCGGATCGACCACGCCGACCGGCACCTATTCGCTGGAAGTGAGCAAACTCGCCTCGGCCCAGCAGATCGCCAGCACGGCCTATGGCGCCAAGACCGATGTCGTCGGCGCGGGCACGCTGACGCTGCGCTTCGGCACCGTATCGGGCAGCAGCTTCACGCAGGATACCAGCCACACGGCGGTGAACATCACCATCGACAGCGACGATACGCTGGCCGACGTCGCCACCAAGATCAACGGCAGCAACTCGGGCGTCACCGCCTATGTCGCGCAGACCGTGGACGGCGCGCAACTGGTGTTGAAGGGCGCCGAAGGCGCGAAGAACGGCTTCGTTCTGGATGCCAGTCCGGCGTCCGGTACCACCAGCCTCTCCACCCTCGGCTGGAATCCCGCATCGACCGCCGGCACCGTGCTTTCCAACGCCAGCGATGCTTCGTTCAAGCTGGACGGCCTGGCGATGACCTCCGCCACCAACACGCTGACCGACGTGATCCCCGGCGTGAAAATGACGCTGTCCGCCACCAATGTCGGCGCGGCCACCACGGTCAGCTTTGCCGATCCCACCACCTCCATCGCATCGTCCATGCAGGATCTGATCGATGCGCTGAACGAAGTGGTGGGCACGCTGAACACGGCAACCGCAGTCGGCGGCGATCTCGCCAACGATAGCGGTGCGCGTGCGCTCAAGCGCTCGCTGTCCGCGCTCGGCAGCACCACGATCATGCCGGATGCGACGGGCGCGGCGAAGACGCTGGCCGATCTGGGCCTCAAGACCCAGCGCGACGGCACATACACGCTCGATACGGCCCGGCTGAACGCCACGATCGCCGCAGATCCCGATGGCGTCGCCGCAATGTTCACCAATGGCATCAATGGCGTGTTCGGCACGGTGGACAAGATCTATCGTACCGCCAGTTCCAGCACGGACTATGGATCGCTGGGCGGTTCGATCGCCCGTTACACCAAGCAACTTGCGCAAGTGGCCACCGACCAGAGCGACCTTGCCGACCAGCAGGAAAAGCTGCGCGCCCGGCTGGCCGCGCAGTATTCCGTTTCCGAGACGCGCGTCAGCGTCGCCAAATCCACACTGAGCATGCTGCAGAGCCAGATCGCCCAGTGGAACAAGTCGAGCGATTGAGATGCTGCGCCAACAGAACCCCAACGAAGCCTATCGCCGCGTCGACTTCGACGCCCGCGTCAATGGCGCCAAGCCCGCCGATCTGGTCCACTTGTGCTACGAACATCTGGTGGCGGCGCTGGGCACTGCGATCCATGCCGACAAGATCGGCGACAACGGGTTGCGCAGCCGCTCGCTCACCCGTGCGCTGACCGCGATCACGGCGCTGCAACTGGGCGTTTCGGGCGAAAACAGCATGGCCGGCGCGCTCAACCAGCTCTACACGGCGGCGCGGCGCACCGTGCTGGACTGCGCGATCACTTTCGATGCCCGCCGGATCGGCACCCTGCGCCAGGATTTCGACGAAATCGGCCGCGCGCTGCAAGCTGGCTGAGCGGAAAGTTTGAACATTCGCGAAATGCGAATTTTGCGGCACCGGCCCTCTCCCGTTCCGAAGAACACGAAAAGGTCCGGGGGACCTTTTCGCTGAGGGGGCCTACCACCCATCGGTAGTATCCTGCGGGTGGTAGGGTGGGGGAGAGGGCCGGTGCCGCCTCAAAAATGCCCCTGCGGGCATTTTTCAAACGGTCGCTAAAACATGCTTTGCAGGCATTTTCCAAACAAGACTAATTTTAAGTTATTATAATAGCTAGGTCCGATTCGGTTTGCGTTTTCGCCCGAATTTCCTGCGTATTTACCGAAATGGATGGGGCTGCGTCGGTTTTGGATCAGGTCTCGCGCCCGCTTTTCACTGCACTGAGATAACTTCCTTAAGGCAGATGCCGAATAAGGAGGATACCATGGAGCGGATTTCAAACCTCATCCTCATCGATAACGATATGCGACGTCGTGCTGCCATCAGCCACGCCCTGTCCAACGGCAACATCCATGTCGAACCGTTCGAGAACATATCCGAACTGTCCAGTACCTGGCCAAGATCGGGCGTGATCCTGATCCATGACGAAGCCGGCGCGATCGACGATCTGATCGAATCGATGGCCCGTCACGGCGAATGGTTCCCGATCATTGCCTTCAGCGAAGCCCCCTCGGCCAACCGCATCGTCGAAGCCATTCTGGACGGCGCGATCGACTACATTGCCTGGCCGATCTCCGCCGCCGAACTCAACGATACGTTGTCGCGCGCGATCGATCGGGCCGAAAGCGTGGGCAATGCGAAGCTGCGCGAAGTCATGGCCCGGGCCCGCGTCGAACGGCTGACCCGCCGCGAACGCGAAGTGCTGGGCGGCGTGGCCAGTGGCCTGTCGAACCGGCTGATCGGCGAACGCCTCTCGATCAGCCCGCGCACGGTGGAAATCCACCGCGCCAACATGCTCAACAAGCTGGGCGCCAACCACACGTCCGACGCGATCCGCATCGCGATCGAAGCGGCGCTGGTCAATTGAGCCTCTGCTGAGCAGGTCGTCCCGGGGGCCGGGCACCGTTCGAGCCAATCCTTTCGAACGGGCCCGGATCAGCCCCTAGCGCGGCAGGCACGAAGGTTTAGCGGATGCGATGCTACCCAGTCAGTGCCGGCTCGCCACACGATTGATCCTGCCGGCATCCGGTTCCGCATTCCGCCGCAGCAGCGGCCGGAAAAGACGACACGGCCAGATACCCTCCCGGCCGGAGCCGTCGCGGTTCCCCCGATGAACAGACTGACGGCGCATCCGAAACCTCGTGCGACCCCTTTGGATGCGCCGTCCCGTTTGCGGAGATCGTTCAGTGCAACCGGGCCCCGGCAGGCAGCGTCAGGGGAGAGGATATCGCATCCTCGCGCTCCAGACCCGCCAGCAGCATCGACACGTAGGCCGCCAGCAATGCCAGCGCCAGAGTCGCGCCTTCGCTGATCACCTCTTCCGATCCATCGGGAAGCACCAGCGTGGCCAGACAGGTCCCGGCACTGCCGCGAGAGACCATGCAGTTCACGTCCGGCCCCAGGATCGCCAGCACGGCGCTTTCCGCAGCACCGCACGCCAGCATCGCCTCGATAGTGGATGGTTCGAACATTGCCGTGGCATCGCCTGCGGGATCGTGCAGCAGCAGCACGGCTTCCCGGATCCGATCATGCTCCTCTACCGCCGCGCTGCCGGCGCAGTCGTGCAGAAAATCCCGCAGGCGTGCGGTCCATACGTCGGTTTCGGATACGTGATCGGTCAAGACACTCGCCATCGTTAGCAACCCGTTCGAGCGGATAGCGCCAAAGTCCCCATGTGGCCCCGGCTGTCAATCCGCACAAATCACGTGGGTTCTCACCCCGTGTCAGGTTGCTACAGCCTATTCACCATTGGTGAAGCAAGTGTTCATCGAACCGAAAACAGTTCCGCGGCAGCAAGTCTCTCCATAATCGTGCGAATTTCAGCTTCTGGCGATGACATCCAGCCGTTCGGCCACCCAGTCGGGCTCGGTAAGCATCAGATCGTGTCCGGTATCGATATCCCACACGCGGCCTTGTGATCGATCGGTCAACAGCGCCATATCGCGTCCGGAGATGGTCGAAGTGCAGATCAGATGGCTTTCGGGAATCGCCCGCATGGCCGATTCGCCGGTGAAAGCGATCTTCTGCGCGAAGCATTTCCAGGGCTGGCGCGTCAGCCGCGCATCGGTCCAGGCGCCCAGTTCCGGATCGGTCACACCGAAGAAGGCGGCAAAGCCGGGCATGGGTTCCAGCACCACGTCCACACCGTCCACTTGCTGCATCGTCTGGCGCGCCTGATCGATCATTTCGAAGGCATGTTCGTGCAGCGATTCCCCGTCTCGCGGATAGGCGGCATCCAGATAGACGCGGTGCCCCACCCGGCCCGGCTGCCGGTCCGCCGCGCCGGTGATGACCATGCCGCCATAGCTGTGGCCGACCAGGATCGCGTCGGTCAGATCCTCGTATTCCAGCAACTGTGCAATGTCGTCGATATGGGTTTCGAGATCGATATCGGGGCTCAGCAGGTGCTTCCGGTCCCCCAGCCCGCTGAGCGAAGGCGCATGAACCTCGTGCCCCATGGCGCGCAGCCGCTGCGCCACCGGCTTGTAGCACCAGCCGCCGTGACCGCCGCCGTGAACCAGAACGAAAGTCGCCATCTCAGCCTTCTCCGCAGTTATGTTATCGACTGGTAACTTCTGTTGCTCTTGCCCTTCTGTCAATCCCGGCGATAGCCTACAGGCGATGGAAACGCCTCCTCTCCGAAACAGTCCCCGAAATGCCGAAGCCACGCGCGCGCGCATTCTCGACGCGGCCAAGCACCTGTTTTCGACCAGCGGCTATTCGCATACCGGCATCCGCGAAATCGCCGCGCGCGCCGGGATCAGTTCGCCATTGCTGCTGCGCTACTACGGATCGAAAGCGGGGCTGTTCGAAGCGGCGCTGGATCAGGCCATGGCGGTCGATCCGCTACTGGCCGTCGCGCCGGAGGATTTCGCCCGCCACATCACCGCCGAACTGCTGGGCAGCGCGGAATCGGTACAGCCGATGCTGATGATCGCCATGGCCTCCGGCGCGCCGGAAGCGGCCGAGATCGCCGCCCGTGTCTTCGCCCGCCGCTGCATCGAGCCGCTGGCCGGGGCGATCGGCGGAGAAAGCGGCGCGGTGAAGGCGCTGGAAATCTCGATCCTGTCGATCGGCTTCGTGTTCTTCCTGCGCCACCTGCCGCTGACCGGCTTCGGCGAAAGCGAGCGCGCGCAAGTGGCGGACTGGTTTACGCGGTGCCTGCAGGACTTGCGCGGCTAGGCGCCTGGCGAGCCGTCATGGGAGCCTGATGGTCTGAGATGGTAATGCGTTGCCATCACCCCACCCACCCCGCTCATGCTGAGCTTGTCGAAGCAAGGGGAGCCGCAGCGCCTAGCCTAGGGGGCTTCGACAAGCTCAGCCTGAGCGGAGTTGGAAGGACGGCTTTGGGAGGAAAGCGGACCCTATGACGGGCTAGGTTCGCTCGGCTGACCGTTCATAAGAAATAGTCACGAACAGGGCCAATGCTGTTACCCCCAACCACGTTAGGACGGCGAGTACGAACTCGCCATGCCATGACGTTCGTACAAGGAAGGCAAGTAAAATAGTCGAACCAAGCGCTAAGTGACAAAAACTGCGGAATGGTCGCTGTACCCGCTTTTGGATCAGGCCAAACGCTGCCCCGACCGCAAGAAAAACAATCCCACTAATTACAGATCGAACCGAAAAGATCGTGTCCCGGGAGGTGGTGTAGCTGAGGGTTGAGGTGGTCACCGTGATTTTCGGATAGGTTTGGGTTGCGAAACTCGAACCTGACGGAAGGAATCACGATGACCGATCCGATGATGCACCTGCGTTCGCTGGTAGAGAAGACCCCGGACGCGGATATTCTACGCGAGATGATCTCGTTTGCCGCCGAGCGGCTGATGGAGATGGAAGTCGGCAACCTGACTGGCGCTGGCTACGGCGAGAAGTCTCCCGACCGGCTTGTTCAGCGCAACGGGCACCGCGAGCGCGACTGGCAGACGCGGGCCGGCACTGTCGAGCTGCGGATCCCAAAGTTGCGCAAAGGCAGCTACTTTCCCGTTTTCCTCGAACCACGTCGGATGGCGGAGCGGGCGCTGACTGCGGTGATCCAGGAGGCCTACATCCAGGGCATTTCCACCCGCTCAGTGGACGATCTGGTCAAAGCGCTTGGCATGGACGGCATCTCCAAGAGCCAAGTGAGCCGCCTATGTGAGGAGCTCGACGAGCGCGTGCATACCTTCCTGGACCGCCCGATCGAAGGGGATTGGCCGTACCTTTGGATCGACGCAACCTACGTGAAGGTTCGGCAGAATGGGCGGATCGTCTCGGTGGCGGTGATCGTCGCGGTAGGCGTGAACAGCGACGGTCGCCGCGAAGTGCTGGGCATGGACATCGGCGCCTCGGAAGCCGAGCCTTTCTGGACCGCCTTCCTGCGCAAGTTGACGCGCCGAGGACTGCGCGGCGTCAAGCTGGTCATCTCCGACGCGCACGAAGGCATCAAGGCAGCCGTCTCCAAACTGCTCTGTGCCACGTGGCAGCGCTGCCGGGTTCACTTCATGCGCAATGCGCTGGCTCATGCCGGTAAAAGCGGCCGCAGGGTTGTCTCCGCCTTCATCGCCACCGCCTTCGCTCAGGAAACACCCGAGGCCGCCAGCCAGCAATGGCGTGCCGTGGCCGATCAGGTGCGACCCAAACTGCCCAAACTGGCAAACCTGATGGATGAAGCCGAACCCGATGTGCTGGCCTACATGACCTTCCCGCGCGAGCATCGCGCCAAATTACACAGCACAAACCCCATCGAGCGCCTCAACGGCGAAATCAAACGCCGCACGGATGTCGTCGGCATCTTCCCCAATGAGGCTGCCATCACCCGACTCATCGGCGCTATCCTCATGGAACAGTCAGACGAATGGGCCGTCCAGCGTGCCCGCTATATGACCCTTGAAACCATGGCGCCGGTCAGCGACAATCCAATCACCATGCTCTCAGCAGTCCCAGGAGCATGAACGGCCCAGACGGATGCCGAAATGCGCGGCGCCTCGGCTTCAGCTACACCACGCCCCGGGACACAGTCTCCGAAAATCCGGCCATTAGGAAAAACATCACGACCATCCAAATTTGCGGCTTCCATTTCCGCCAATTCATCAGCCCGTTCGTCATCCTCCCTTGATGTCACTTGTGCTCAACGACCGCAATGGGGCGACAGAAGAAACAAGGAGGTTCGCGCGAAGGCGCGGAGGCGCAAAGGTGTTGTGTAAAGCTCCAGGTCATTTCTGTCTTCTCGCGTAGCGGATAGCGCAACGTCAAAAAGAAGGGCGGCTTTGCCGCAAGAACGACCTCTTTGCGCCTCCGCGCCTTCGCGCGAACTCTTTTTTCTTTGTTTACCCCCAGCCAAAGACAGTGAAGCCCGTCAGGCCACGGTTTCGCGCCGGATCATCGCGAAGCCATAGAGCAGATGCTCCAGCTGCCCGTCCGGCACCGGCGGGAAAGCCAGAACCTCGCCGCCGCCCCGGATGGCATCGATCTGTTCGGCCACTTGCTCCAGCGACCAGTCCGGCCGGAACGCGCCTTCGTTCTCCACCACTTTGGCGCGCGCCAGACGGCCGCCCATGGCGACGAACATCTCGCCCGAAGCCTCGCAGCTTTCGTGGCAGAGATAGCCGACCATCGGCGCCACCTGCTCCGGCTCCATCGGCGGGAACTGGCTGGTGTCGATCCCGTCGGACATGCGGGTGACGGCGGCGGGCACGATCAGGTTGGACTTCACGTTATTGTGCTGCCCCTCGATCGCGGCGGTGTTGGAGAGGCCCATGAAGCCCGCCTTGCACATCGCATACGTCACATTGTCCGACTTGCCGTAGAGCCCGTTGATCGAACTGGTCAGCACGATCCGCCCGAAGCCCTGCGCCATCATGTGCGGAAACGCCTCCCGCACCACGTGATAGGCGCCCTTCAGATGGACATCGAGGACGCTGGTGAAATCCTCGTAGGCAAGATCGGTCAGCTTACCCCGCCGCACGTTCCCGGCCGAGTGGATCAGGATGTCGATCCGTCCGAAGGCATCGAGCGCGGACTGGATGATCGCCTTGCCGCCCTCGGGCGTGGCGACGCTGTCGGTATTGGCCACAGCCTCCCCGCCCAGGGCGCGGATTTCGGCGGCAAGCGCCTCTGCCGGGCCTTCGTCGGTGGCATCGCCCGCCATCGAGACGCCGGGATCGTTAATGACGATCTTGCAGCCCCGGCTCGCCAGCAAAAGCGCATGCGCCCGCCCGAGCCCACGCCCGCCGCCGGTGATCACGGCAACACGGTTATCGAAGCGCAGGTCTGGCATAGTCATCTCCCACCAGTCATCGTCATTGCGAGCGGCAAAGCCGCGCGGCAATCCAGAGTCGCCCAAGCCGCCATGGATTGCTTCACTCCGTTCGCAATGACGAAGGTTCGGGTCTCACGCAACGACGCCCGACGCCCTGAGCGCCGCAATTCGCTCCGGCGAAAGATCGAGCACGTCTTCCAGAATGGCATCGGTGTGCTCGCCCAGCACCGGCGGCGCGCTGGGCACCGGCTGAGGGGCATCGGTGAAACGGATCGGGCGATTGACGATGGGGATCGGCCCCAGCGTCTTGTGCTGCGTTTCCACCACCATCTCGCGCTCCACCGCCTGCGGCTGCGCCAGCGCTTCGGACACGCCCAGGATCGGCGCGTGCGGCACTTCGTGCGCGGCGAAGATCGCCACCAGTTCGTCCACGCTGTGGCGCTCCGTGAAGGCGCTGACGATGGCGTTGACCTCCGCCCGCGCGTCGCGGCGCTTTTCCAGCGTGTCGTAGCGCGGGTCTTCGGTCAGTTCCGGCCGATCGATGGAGCGGCAGATGCGGCTCCAGAACCCCGGCGTCAGGCAGGCGACGACGATCGAACCCTCGCGCGCCGGGAAGATGCCATAGGGTACCAGATTGGGATGCTGCGACCCTACCCGGCTGGGGTCGGTGCCGTTGAAGAAGGCGAGCTGCGCGATGTAGCCCAGCATGCCGATCAGCCCGTCCATCAGGCTGACGTCGATATGCCGGCCCACGCCGGTCCGCTCGCGCTCGTAAAGGGCGGAGAGGATGCCGATGGGCCCGTTGATGCCGCCGACCAGATCGCCCAGCGGAATGCCCAGCTTGGTCGGCAGCCCGTCCGGCTCTCCGTTCATGGAGAGCGCGCCGGACATGGCCTGAAGCACGATGTCGAAACTGGGCCGGTCCTTCAGCGGGCCGGTCTGGCCATAGCCGGAGATAGAGCAGTAGATCAGGCGCGGATTGATCGCCTTCATCGCCTCGTACCCAAGGCCGAGCCGATCCATCACGCCGGGGCGGTAGTTCTCCACCAGCACATCGCACTTGGCCGCCAGATCACGCACCAGCGCCAGCCCTTCCTCGCTCTTGAGGTCGACGACGATGGATTTCTTGCCGCGATTGACCGCGAGGTAATAGTGGCTCTCCCCATCGCGCGTGGGCGGGAAAGTGCGCGTCTCATCCCCGGTGCCGGGAGGTTCGATCTTGAACACCTCGGCACCCATGTCGGCCAGCGCCAGACTGGCAGCGGGCCCCGCCAGCACGCGGGTAAAGTCGATCACCCGCACCCCGGCAAGCGGACCGGCCCAAGGTGTGTCTGACGTCATCGGGACAGGTTCTCGCGGAAGAAGGAGAGGATCAGCGCCACGGCATCGCGCCCTTCGGGCATGTGGAGGCCGTAGTGGTAGCAGTGGCCCATGCCCTCGCCCACGATCAAGGTGGAGCGGATACCGGCCTTGAGCAGCTGGGAGTTCGTGAAGATCGCCGGGCTGAGGTCCATCGCGCGGGTGCCGGTGATGATCAGCGTGGGTGGGAAAGTGGCCAGCACGTCCAGATGATAGCCCGGCCAGGCGCTGGGATCGCGCGGATCGCAATGATCGAAATAGCCGCGCGTGATGTCGATGGGCGTGCTGCCGTCGGCGGGCGGCGGCGGGAACGAGCCGTCGATATACCCTGCGACATAGGCGGACTCGCCCGCCCCGAACGGCACCCCGCCCGCGCCGAAAATGCCGACTGCGCCCGCTTGCGGCAGTCCATGCGCCGGAAGCCATGCCGCCGCCTGCGCCGTCAGCGCGCCGCCTGCGGAACCGCCGTAGATGCCGATCCGGCCCGGCGCGTAGTCCTGCAGCAGCGCGGCATAGACCGCCGCAACGTCCTCCACACCCGCCGGGTGGCGATATTCAGGTGCCATGCGGTAATTGACGCTGACGACGCGGAACTTGCCGAGCGCGGCGATGGGGATCGCCTCCATCAGCGCAATCCCGTCCCACCCCACGGTGAAGGCCCCGCCGTGCAGGTTGATCAGCACGCGCTCAGGATCGTGGCTGCCATCCGCCGGGGTGACGTCCAGAACCTCCACGCCGCCGATGGTTTTCGTGACGATCTCCACCGCGAAATTCTCACGCAGGCGGGCGACGCCTTGCGCGGCATAGGCATTGATCTGCTCGCGCCGGGCCGCAATGTCCGCCTCATGCTCACCGGCGGCATCGAAGGCCGGCATTGTCGCGCGAGAACGCTGGAACGCGGCGGCTTCCTCGCTCAGCAGGCTGGAGACCGGCAGGACGAAGGCCGAAACCCGCACATCGCCATTGGCTTCGAATTGCGGCGCCGCCGCTGCATCCTGTCCCACTGCCTGCTCTCCCGTTATTTTTCGCAGCATTCATACGACACGGCCCGGACCTTGCGCAAAGGTCCGGACCGAAATCGCTGCACCGGTATGCGACCCGGAGCGCTCGTTATCAGCCCTTACTGGGCAGTTCCGCAACGGCGGTGCCGAAAGCCGAGAGTTCACCGCGATGGGTGGTCGCCTTCTGCGCCACTTCGACGAACTTCTTGCCGCCTTCCTCGAACTTGCGCGTCACTTCGCCGGTGATGATGATGGCGTCACCATCCGGGTTGTGGCGACGGATCTGGCAGTCGGACTTGGTGAGGAAGCCATCGTCGCCGATCCAGTTGGTCATGTGGTGCGTCAGCCACGAGCAGCGCTCCGGGCCGTAATCGTAAGCGCCCGGCGCGCCTACTTCGAGAGCGAAAGCTTCGTCCCAGTGCACGCGCTCGGGGCAGTCCGGCACGTTGAAGCGGTTGCGGATGCCCAGACCTGGGTGCGCCTTCTGCATCTTGTAGGCCAGCTTGTTGGCGCGGATGTAGAGGCCGCCCCAGCCCTGTGCGTAGCAAATGAAGCCGGTGACGGTCATCGGGCCCTTCATCATCGGCGGCAGCTTGTCGCCGACGTTCACGTCCTCGAAGTAGCGCGGGGTGGCGCCGCGGATCTCTTCCTGGTCGTAGATGTCGTAGAATTCGTCGAGCTGGGCCTGGGTGAAGGGCTCCACGCGGCCGCGCGCTTCGGTGTACTTGGTGCCGCGCTCGCGCGCCTCGTCACGGTCGGTGCGGAACACCCACGAATCCGCGCCGGCAACCTGCTCGCCGTGCTGGTTGTAGAAATCGACGTGGTAGATCTGCTGGAACGAGCGGCCGGCGAACTTGGTCTGGTGCTCGACCAGATCCTTCAGATAAGCGACGGTGGTGATGGTGTCGTTGCGCAGCACCGGCTTCTGCCAGGTCCAGTCCGCACCCGCCCACATGGCGTGCACGCCCGAAAGACCGCCGCAGTAGCCGGAGACGATGCGGCTGGTGGTGAACAGGAACGAAGGCAGCGCGACGATCGAGCCGTACTTGGTGTTCTTCGCATATTCCGGATCGCACCACAGCGGATTGTCGTCGCCGATGCCGTGGGCATAGTGGCGGATCGCGTCGCGGGTGGCTTCGTAGTTCCACGGCTCAACGGTGTTCTCGATCTTCACGCCGATGCGGGCGCGCAGATCGTCGAGGCCGGCCTCGGTGATCTTGGGGAACTTGGATTCTGCTGTGGTTGCCATTTCGGTACTCTCCTGGATTCGTTGAATAAGTTTCAGCCGACCGCTTCAGCGGCTTTCGCCGCCTCGCGATCGCGCAGCATCTTGCGGTGGACCTTGCCGGCCGGGTTCTTGGGAAGCTCTTCCACGAACTCCACGATGCGCGGGAATTCGTGCTGGGCCAGACGTTCGCGGGTGAAGTCCTGAAGCTCCTTAACGAAGGCATCGTCGCCCGCGCGGTTGGCGACGACGAAAGCCTTCACCACTTGCCCGCGCTGCTCATCCGGCACGCCGATCACGCCGCATTCGAGGACGTTTTCATGCCGCAGCATGGTGTTCTCGATCTCGACGGCGGACATCGTCCAGCCGGCCGAGATGATCACGTCATCGGCGCGGCCGCAGTGGTAGAAATAGCCTTCGTCATCGATCTTCGCGCGGTCCTTGGTGGTCATCCAAGCGCCGCCCCGCCAGAGCATCAGCTCGCCGATCTCGCCGGGCGCGGTGGGGGTGCCATCGGGGCGCTGGACTTCCAGCTTCTGCCCCGGCACCGCCTTGCCCAGCGAACCCGGCTTCACCGTGAAGTCCGCCGCGCCGGGGTAGTTCACCAGCACCACGCCGATCTCGGTGGTGCCGTACATCGAGCAGACGGGCACCTTAAATGCCCCGTCGATGAATTCCAGCGTCGCCGGATCGATCGGCTCCCCGGTGTAGGACAGCTTGCGGAAGTGGAACGTGTAGTCCCCCGCCGCGCCGCTGTTCTTCATCATGCGGTAGTGCGTCGCCGCCGCCGACATATTGGTGATGCCATAATCGTCCAGCGCCTTCATCAGCCGCACCGGATCGAAGCGCCCGGCGAAAGTGCCGGTGGTGACGCCGAGCCCCAGTGGCGCCAACGTGCCGTGCCACAGACCATGCCCCCATGCGGGCGAGGACGGGCAGAAGAACTCATCGCCTTCCCCGTTTGCGGTCTTGGGCCTGATCCCGGTGCCATAAAGCGCCGCGAACATCAGCGTAACCAACGCCTTGTGCGTGTGCTTCACCGCTTCGGGCAGTTCGCGCGTGGTGCCGCTGGTGTACTGGAACACGGCCAGATCGCCCGCCTTGGTCTTCGGCGTATAGGTCGCGGGGAACTTCGCGATCTCGTCCAGCAGGCCCTCGTCCGCGACGATCACGCGCAGCCCGTTTTCCGCCGTCACGGCGCCTCGTGCGAGCTCCGCCTTCTCGGCATTGGTGACGAGGATCGAGGGCTTGCAGTCGTCGATCCGCAGCTTCAGCGCGTCCGGCCCGAACAGCGTGAACAGCGGCACGGAGATCGCCCCGGTCTGCATCGCCCCGAACAGGCAGACGTAGAACGGCAGCGAGGGTTCGAGCATGAAGGCGATGCGCTCGCCCGGCTGCACACCCTCGGCATCGAGCCAGTGGGCGAACCGTGCGGCCCCGGCGGCGATCAGATCGAAGCTGAGGATTTCATCGCGGCCGTCCGCATGGGCAATCCGCACCGCCGCCCGGCCCGAGCCATCGGCATGGCGAGTGATGCACTCATGCGCGATGTTGAGCACGTCGCGGTCGCCGTCGAACAGCTCCCACAGCGCGGCCGACGAGGCATGCGCCTGCGCATCGGCATAGCTCGAAAGGTCGGTCAACTTCGCCATCGCTCATCCCGCTCCACGCACCGCCCTGAATCGCTTCTGCGACTCACGCGCCGGTCGTTTGTCCTTGTGTTCAACAAATGTGATGAAGTGGGCTTGTTTTGTAAATATTGAATGTTATTCTATATATTGAACAATGATCCCCACAGACCCCCTCGAAGACGCCGTGCGCGCCAGCAAGGCCCCCGCCATCGCCCGGGCGGCGGCAGTGCTGCGCCTGCTGGGCAAGCGCGGATCGCCGATGGGGGTGCAGGCCATCGCCCGCGAACTGGGCCTTGTGCCCAGCACCTGCCTCTATGTTCTAAGGGCCTTGGTGGCCGAGGAATTCGTGGCTTTCGATCCCGATACCAAGCGCTACGCGCTCGACGCTGGCGTGCTAACGCTCGCCCGCGGCTGGCTAAAGCGGGACCAGTTCAACGACCTTGCGCAAGGCCCGCTCGACCGCATCTCGCGCGACTTCGGCCTGACCACGCTGGGCGTGCAGGTCTTCGGGCTGGACCACATCATCGTCACGGCGATGGCGCAATCGGGCGAGGCATTCCAGCTCTCCACCCAGGTGGGCAGCCGCTTCCCCGCGCTCGTGTCCGCCACCGGCCGCTGCATTGCCGCCTTCGGCGTGGAGGACCTTGAAAGCCTGCACCCGCGCTTCGAAACGCTGCGCTGGGACCATGCCCCGTCATGGCAGGAATGGTGCGCGCAAGTCGCCGAAGCGCGGCTGACCGGCGTGGCCGTGGACGACGGCCACTACATCGCCGGCGTCACCGTGATCGCCGCGCCGGTGTGGAAAGGCAGTCGCGGCAGCGGCGCGCCTTCCCATGCACTTGTCGCCATCGGCATCGGCGCAACGCTGCGCGGCGAGATGGACCGGGTGAAACAGGCACTGGTCGGCGCGGCGCGCTCGCTCAGCGAGCATCTGGCGGGCTAGGCGACCCGCGCCCGCCCGACTTACTCGATCGTCACGCCCGCCACGCGCCACACGCCATCTTCGCGCGCCAGCGAAACCGTCTCCACCGCATCCGCCTTGTTGGCGTAGCGGGTGCGGAACTTCACGACTTCGTAGCCTGCCGGCGGCGCGGGCAGGTTCTCCTGACTGAGCAACGTGCGCGAGATCACCGCACCCAGCGGCACGCGCACCTTCTCGGACGTCTCCGCCCATACCTGCAGGGTGTTCAGCTTCTGGAATGCGGAGCCGGTCCCCTTGTAGCTATCCGCCCAGCGCCCCTGATCGACCAGCGTCAACCACTGGCGCGCCGCATCGACGACCTCCTGATTGACCGCACTGGTCGGTACTGGCGAGGGCGATGTGGCGACTTGCGTGAGGCTGGCGAGCGCCAGAAGGCCAAGGGCAAAGGTCATGAGCAGAACTCCGATGCTGATCCGGCGATGGCGATGAAGCCACCCCGCGCCGCCGATCGGCGCCTCTGCCTGATCCGCCCGGACCGCCGCCCCGTCTCCCCCGATTCCCGTGTCCACAAGCAATTCGGGGGCTGGAGCGGCTCCAATATCCCCCTCCACTTCCAGCAGCAGACGCGCCGCCTCCCGGCTGCTGGACACTGCCATCTTGCGCCGCGCATCGCGCAGCCGCTCATTGATCGTATGGACCGAAAGGTCGAGGCTGCGGGCAATCGACTTGGCATCGTGCCCGCGCACGATCAGGCGAAGCGTCTGCTTCTCCTTCTCGGTAAGGCCCCAGGAAGCGTGGTGCACCGGCATGTTCATACCTTCCGGTGCCTAATGTACCCGGCGGCGCCTCAGCCACCCCGAAAATCTTGTACCTTCGGCCCGGGCGATGGTCTCCGGCGTGGTCGCGGCGCACCGATCCTGTGACCGGTGCGCCCCAAGTCAGTTCAGGTCACGTCAGGTCAGGTCAGGTCAGGTCAGGCTGCAGCGCGGGCCGGGAACTGGGCCATCAGCTTGCCCACTTCCTTCTCCACCTTTTCGGGATTGAGCTTCGTGCCGACATCGTCGACGGCCTGCCCATGCCAGAGCGGCCGCTTCGTCTTGGCATCGAAAACATCGACGGAAAGCTGCCCCTCGCGATACTGGTGCACGTCCACCTGGCGCCCGAACGCGCCCCAGGTCTCGATATCCGTCTTGTCCTTGGCCCCCACGGTTATGACCACGGCCAGATCGCCCGCGGACCCTTTGGTGTAGCCCTTGCCGGTCAGGCCCTGCTCGATATCCATGCGGATACGCTCGTAGGCGACGGGATCGATCCCAGCCGGCGGACCGGGGTTCACGAAATAGAACGTCTTGTAATCGGCAAAATTGACGCCCGGCGTCGCATCGGACGAGACTTTCGCCAGAGTGGCAACCGGTGTCGCAATCATGGCCGCAAGCGCTGCGGCAAGTACCAGCTTTTTCATGTTCAGGCTCCGTCGCATGCTGTTCGTCGTATTGGCAGTTCGTCGTATCGGCGGCAGCATAAGGACGGCACGTGCCCGCGTTGATGAGGATTTTCCCGAGATCGGCGCAAGGGAAGTCCCGATGGGGCGCGCCGCCAATTCGCTCTACCAATGGAAGGCGCGAGGCCGAGGACGATGGGCGATGGAAGACGGCGCGAGACGGTTCTGGTTCTCTTTCGTCCTGCCGCTGCTCGCCCTGTCGACACCGGGGTGTACGTCCATCGGCGCGCAGCGCATGGGGATCGATCGGTCGGACTATTCCATGCGCCTGCTGCAGAACAACAAGGAGCAGTTGCTGCTCAATATCGTGGCGATACGCTACGGCGATGCCCCCGCATTCCTGGAAGTGGGCTCGGTCATCAGCCAGTACACGCGCGAAGGCTCGCTTCACGCCGATTTCGGCATCAATCCCGCCCCCGACGACGCCAGCGGGGCCGCCGGCGCCAATGTCCTGCTGCGGGAAACGCCCACGATCACTTACGCGCCGCTATCGGGAGAGCGCTTCTCACGCAGCATGCTTTCGCCGATCCCGCCGGCCTCGCTGCTGGCGATGATGGAGGCGGGATGGTCCGCCGAATATCTCCTCCGGCTCTCGGCCCGATCGATCAACGGCGTTCGCGCGGGCAGTCACGATCCCCTGTTCGCCGGCGCGGCGGATCCGCAGTTTTCCCTCATCATCAAGGCGCTCGGACGCTTGCAGCGCAGCGGCGGCATTGCCCTGCATATCGAGCGCGACGAGAAATCGCACTTCACGGCCCGCGCGATCCTGTCGAGAGAACCTTCGGCGAGCGATCGCGCGGATCTCGACTTCATCCGACATGCCCTCAATCTGCCGGACGATGCCAAGGAACTCGCGATCCGTTTCGGGGCGGCTCAACCGGCGTCCGGCCAACTGGCGATAGGCTCCCGCTCGATGTTCGAAATCCTGACGGAAATGGCACAGGGCGTCGACATTCCCGACAAAGATCGCAATGGCAGGGCCGCCGACGCGCAAACCGATCCCGCCGGAACGGCCCCTCTGGTCCGCATCCATTGCGGCGCCACCCGCCCCGCCGATCCGCATGTCGCGATCCGCTATCGCGGCAACTGGTTCTGGATCGATGGCACGGACAGCGAATCCAAGCGCATGTTTCTGATCGCCCAGATATTGCTGTCGCTCAACGATTCCAGCAGCGCCAACAACGCGCCGCTGGTGACAATCCCGACCGGCTGAGCGGCAGGCTTCTGAGCGCCCGGAATGGAAGGGTTTTCCTACGCCGCGCCGCTCTGTCATGGTCGCCTGCGCAGCGGTCTTTGACATCGGAAAGATTGGGGGGCGGAAATAGTCGGCCGCCCCGCCGCATGGTGACACGCACCGGCGGAAAGTGTCACCTTGCACGGCACAAGGCGACACTTTCAGCGCACAAGGTGACGGTTCGCCCCCGCAAGGTGACAGCTCACACCCGCAAGGTGACAGTTTTCACGGCCCGGAGGCGGGTTTTTCCTCTGGACCGTGTCAACTGTGTCAACCGGGTTGGATCAGGCCCGATGGTCAGGATGGTCGCTTGTTGAGGAGGACGGTGCGCAGCATCGACAGGGCTGTCTCGCCGCGCTGGTTGGTCAGTTCGTGCTTGAACACGACGATGCCCTGCGTGGGGCGCGACTTGCTCTCGCGCATTTCGACCACTTCGGAATGGCAGGTGAGCGTATCGCCGATGAAGGTCGGCTTGGGCGTCACCACTTTGTCAAAGCCAAGGTTGGCGACGAGTGTGCCCACGGTGGTGTCCGCAATGGACAGGCCGACGGCGAGGCTGAAGGTGAAAGTGGAATTGACGAGGATCTGGCCGAACTCGCTCTGCTTGGCGAACTCGGCGTCAAGATGAAGCGGCTGCATGTTGTGCGTCATGGCCGAGAACATCAGGTTGTCGGTCTCGGTAACGGTGCGGCTGGGCTGGTGCGTAATCCTGTCGCCCACGGTCCATTCGTCGAAAAAGCGGCCCGGCAAAATCGTGTCTCCCCTGTTGGTCCGGCCGGCGCGGGGCACCGGCCGGTGGAATTGGTCAGCGCACCATCACGCGAAGCTGCGGCGCGCGTTGGCCGTGCGGAATGCGCTGGTACGAAAGGTCGATGCGGGTGATCCGGCGCGGCGCGCTGGTCAGCGACGTGATCCGTGTGCACGCGCCCGAGGTAACGCGGCCGTGGACCGGGATCGTCTGCTGCCGGCCGTTGTCGAAACGCACGGTGTAACTGTTCAGGCTGATCGACGCGAGGCGCGCGCAGACCTGTATCTGCCGGTAGCGGTTGGAACTGCGCGTGTTGACCGAATCCCGCGAGCTGCCGACGCTCAGCGTCCGCGACGCCAGCACACGCCACGCGGAAGGCGGCTGCGCATCGGCGGGCGAGAGGGCAAGGATGGGGGTAAGGACGGCCAGACTAACTGCGGGAAGATACGAAAGCTTCATGGGAACTCTCCTCGTATCGAGTCCGTCACGAACGCGCGGACAGATGAGGGGCTAGGCCGATCCCACGCAAATGCAACGGGAACCGGCCTGCTCCCGCCTCAAGCCTCCGTCGGTTCGACGCGCGCCAGCAGGGCCTCGACCTGAATCTGCGCCCCGGCGACGGCGTTGAGTTCGGCCACAACGCCATCGAACGGCGCGGTGAGCGTGTGCTCCATCTTCATCGCTTCGAGGGTGAGCAGCTTCTGCCCCTTGGTCACGGCCTGCCCTTGCGCGACCTCGACCGCGATCACCTTGCCCGGCATCGGCGCGAGGATCGCGCCGGAAGCATCCGCGCCGCCATGCACGCCGTCACGGCGCCAGGGGGTAAGTAGCCAGGCCTGACCCAGCTCGGTGACGAGCACGGCTTCGTCGGGTTCCTCACTGCCTTCGCCGGTCAGTGCGATCTCCACCTTCTCGCCATCGAGCGAGAACCACGCCGAACGCGCAGGCGCGGCATTCAGGCGGAAACCGGCGAGCGGGGTGACCGGCACGAGCGAGTTGGCGGCGGCCTCCAGCACTTCGTCCGAAGGCATGGGCGCCTCTGCCATGGCCTCGCCATCGCGGCCGATCAGGCCGGTGTCGACCTTGCCCGCGGCGAAGTCGGGATGCTGCAGGGCTTTCACCAGGAACGAGGCATTGGTGCGCACCGGCCAGACGGCGGTATCCTCCAGCATCTCGCCCAGCCGTTCGCGCGCTTCGTCGCGGTCCTCGCCCCAGGCGATGACCTTGGCGATCATCGGGTCGTAGAAGGGCGAGACTTCGGCGCCTTCGTAGACGCCGGTGTCGATGCGGCCACCTTCTGCCTCGCCGAACTCCAGCAGTTCGAGCTTGCCGATGCTGGGCAGGAAGCCCTTCGCCGGGTCCTCAGCATAGAGGCGCGCTTCCATCGCCCAGCCGTCGATGGTCAGGTCTTCCTGAGACTTCGGCAGCGGCTGACCGCTGGCGACGAGAAGCTGCCATTCGACCAGATCGACGCCGGTGATCTCCTCCGTCACCGGATGCTCGACCTGCAGGCGGGTGTTCATTTCCATGAACCAGATGCGGTCTGCGGAAAGCGGGCCCGAACCGTCGGCGATGAACTCGATTGTGCCGGCGCCGACGTAATCGACCGCCTTGGCCGCACGCACCGCTGCCGCGCAGAGCGCCTCGCGCGTCGCGGGATCCATGCCGGGCGCGGGGGCTTCCTCGATCACCTTCTGGTGACGGCGCTGAAGCGAGCAGTCACGTTCGAACAAGTGGACGACGTTGCCGTGGCTGTCGCCGAAGACCTGCACTTCGATATGGCGCGGGCTGGCGATGTACTTCTCGATCAGCACGTGGTCGTTGCCGAACGAGGACGCCGCCTCACGCTTGCACGATGCCAGCGCGTCCACGAACGCCTCGGGCGCCTCGACCAGCCGCATACCCTTGCCGCCGCCACCGGCGACGGCCTTGATCAGCACCGGATAGCCGATCTTCGCGGCCTCTTCGGCAAGGAAGGCAGGCTCCTGGTTCTCGCCCATGTAGCCCGGAGTCACCGGAACCCCGGCCGCCGCCATCAGCGTCTTGGCCGCGTCCTTCAGGCCCATCGCGGTGATCGAGGACGGATTGGGCCCAACCCACACCAGCCCCGCATCCTTCACCGCCTGCGCGAACTCGGCGTTCTCGGACAGGAAGCCGTAGCCCGGGTGGATCGCCTCGGCACCGGTCTGCTTGGCGGCGGCGAGGATTTTCTCGCCGACGAGGTAGCTCTCCCGCGCCGGCGAAGGGCCGATATGCACGGCCTCGTCCGCCTCGCGCACATGCAGCGCATCAGCGTCGGCATCGGAATAGACCGCGACGGTGCGGATACCCATCTGGCGGGCCGTGCGAATGACGCGGCAAGCGATCTCGCCGCGATTGGCGATCAGAAGCGACTGAATCATTGTGTGCTTTCCGGTGCGTGAAGCCCGGCACAAGCCGAAAGCGGCTCGACCGTGTAACTGAGGTTGGCGACCATCCACTTCCCTTCGCGCCTGACGATAGTGAAGTTGTCGATGCCGCAATGGCTGTTCTTCCCGTCGATCGAGAAGACGTATGGTGCCCAGACCTGGGCCAGATCGCCGCGCTGGAGCACCGTTGGCACCCCGATCTTCTCGGCATAGCGCCGCCCGGAGGTATCGTCCGGTTTGCCGACCAGATCGGCGTTGGGCCTGACGCGCCAGCTTGGCGCATCGCCCCTCAGGTCCAGGACATAAGTCGTGCCATCGGCCGCGAAAGTGCGTTGCATGTCGGCCTGCTTTCCGCTGGCGATGGCCGCCAGCATAGCGTTCGCCGCGAACAGGATCGCCGTGCGATCATCCCCCGCCGGCGGCGGTGGAACCATCATCATCGGCAGCAGCATCGCGAGGCTCATGGCATGGCACTCCTATGCAGGTCATTCGGTCAGGGATGGCGTTCGGGAAACCCGTGGCGCGTATGCAGCGCCGCAAGCACGCCCTCGATATCATTGGCAAAACCACCCTCGGCAAAGGCGAGCGCGGGAAGGTTCTGGTTGGCCTCACCCAGCATGGCAACCACCGCCGTGCGCGGACGCGGCCAGCCGACGCGAACCACTTCGATCTTGCCCGCACGTTCCGGGAACAGCGCCAGCAGGCCCTCCACCGTCACGCAATCCTTGCAGTAGAAGCGACGCTCGCCGCCGAACGCCGGATCGGCATAATCGGTATCGAGTACGAAGAGTCTATCCATATCGGCCATCGCCATCACATCCTGAACACGCCGAACTGCGGCTTTTCGGGGATCGGTGCCTCAAGGCACGCCGCCAGCGCAAGGCCTAGCACGTCGCGAGTCTGCGCCGGGTCGATCACCCCGTCATCCCACAGGCGCGCGGTGGCGTAGTAGGGATTGCCCTCATCCTCGTACTTCTGGCGGATCGGCGCCTTGAAGGCCTCTGCCTCCTCGGGCGACCACTTCGCGGCATCGCGGTGGACGGTCGCCAGCACCGATGCCGCCTGCTCGCCGCCCATCACCGAGATGCGCGCATTGGGCCAGGTGAACAGGAAACGCGGGTCATAGGCGCGCCCGCACATGCCGTAGTTGCCCGCGCCGAACGAGCCGCCGATCAGCACGGTGATCTTCGGAACGGTGGCGGTGGCAACGGCAGTGACGAGCTTGGCGCCATGCTTGGCGATGCCCTCCGCCTCGTATTTGCCGCCGACCATGAAGCCCGAGATGTTCTGGAGGAACAGCAGCGGAATGCGGCGCTGGCAGGCCAGTTCGATGAAGTGCGCGCCCTTTTGCGCGCTCTCGGAGAACAGCACGCCGTTGTTGGCAAGGATCGCCACCGGCTGCCCATGGATATGCGCGAAACCGCAGACCAAGGTGGTGCCGTAGAGCGCCTTGAACTCGTGAAACTCGCTGCCATCGACGATGCGGGCGATCACCTCATGCACGTCGTAAGGCGCACGCACGTCTTCCGGCACAACTGCATAGAGTTCTTCCGGATCGTACTTGGGCGGACGCGGTTCGCGCAGCGGTTGATCGTGATGATGCAGTGGGCCAAGATGGCTGACGATATCGCGCACGATGGTCAGCGCGTGCTCGTCGTTGTCGGCAAGGTGATCGGTCACGCCCGACTTGCGGCTGTGGAGATCGCCGCCACCGAGGTCCTCTGCCGAGATTACTTCGCCCGTCGCCGCCTGCACCAGCGGCGGGCCGGCGAGGAAGATCGTGCCCTGCTCCTTCACGATCACCGATTCATCGCTCATCGCCGGAACATAGGCGCCGCCGGCGGTGCAGCTTCCCATCACGCAGGCGACCTGCGGAATGCCCCTCGCGGACATCTGCGCCTGATTGAAGAAGATGCGGCCGAAGTGATCGCGGTCCGGAAACACCTCTGCCTGATGCGGCAGATTGGCGCCGCCGCTGTCGACCAGATAGATGCACGGCAGGTTGTTTTCCTGCGCGATTTCCTGCGCGCGGACGTGTTTCTTCACGGTGATCGGGTAATAGGTGCCGCCTTTCACGGTGGCATCGTTGCAGACGATCATGCACTGGCGGCCGGAAACGGTGCCGATGGCGGTAATCAGCCCCGCGCCGGGAATGTCGTCCTCATAGAGTCCTTCCGCGGCAAGCTGCCCCAGCTCCAGCAGCGGCGAGCCGGGATCGAGCAGTCGCTCCACGCGCTCACGCGGCAGCAGCTTCCCACGCGCGACATGGCGTTCGCGCGATTTCTCGTTCCCGCCGAGTGCCGCCTTGGCGACTTTCCCGCGCAGTTCGGCCACCAGCGCGCGATTGTAGCGATCACGCGCCTGCGCTTCGGGGCTGTCGAGATTCAGGCTGGTATGGAGCACTGGTGCGCTCATGCTTCCTTCTCCGGTCGGGCCCGCGAAGGCCTCTCCCACGTTCGAGTGATGTGCCCCACCTATGTAGACAAGCCGAAACGCCAGCGGAAATTGAAAGTTTCCGCCCTTCGTAATAGATCGTGTCTATGATCGACCAATATCTGCTGCGCTACTTCCTGGCCGTGGCCGAAACCGGCAATTTCAGCCGCGCAGCGCGTGCGGTCAGCGTCACGCAGCCGACGCTTTCCGCCGGGATCGCCAAGCTGGAACGCGAACTGGGCGCGCGGCTGTTCGACAGGGATCGCCAGCGCGTTGCTCTGACACCGGCGGGAAGCCGCTTCCTCGTCCGCGCCCGCCGCATCGCCGCCGAATACGAACACGCATTGGTCGAACTGGCCGAGCCCGCCGAACTGAGCCTGCTGCGCGTGGGCGTACTGAACACCATCCCCACCCGCGTGATAGGCCGCGCCTTGGCCCAGCATAGCGAACAGGGCGGCGGCGAGGCGCTCGAACTGCTCGACGGCAGCGAGCGCGATCTGGCTGAGCGGCTGGAGCGTGGGCGGATCGACGTGGCCCTTACCGTCGTTCGCCCCCACCACGCGCGCTACCAACCCGAAGTGCTCGCCCGCGAGCGCTACATGATGGTGCTGCCGCCTGACCATCCGCTGGCCGCCGAGCGCGAGATTCTCGCCGAACAACTCGCGCAGGATCGCATGGCCCTGCGCCGCCATTGCGAGGCCCTGCCGGAGATCAACCGCTTCTTCACCCAGCGCGGCGTCCGCCCGCGCTTCGTGCTCAAGACCACCAGCGACGAGCGCGTTCTCTCGGTGATCCGCAGTGGCGCAGGGGTCGGAATGATGCCGGAGGGGTTTGCCGATGGCTCGGTGCGGTTCGTGCCGGTGCGCGATTTCGAACTGACGCGCGAGGTAGGTTTGCTGCACGCCGGGAGTGCGAGGAGAAGCGCATTTCTGGAGATTTTGCGGGGGCTGTATCGGGAAGAAAAGGAATAAACAGGGGAGCAAAGCCCCCCTGCTCCCCCAATACCGTCTAGGTTACGCGGACCAACCGCGTTGCGCGCCCATTGCGGCGTCGGGAGACTCATTGGCTGCGCCGCAAAGGGCGCACTACGGATAGGTGACGCGCGGCGAAGACGCTTTGCGGGTCTGGGGGATCTCCTGAGCTGGTCGAAGGGCCCCAGGACTTCTACTTTCCTGCCTTCAAACGCGGCATCGTCGCTTCCAGCAGCTTGAGGCTTTTCCAGCCCTCCTCCGGCGAAAGTCCACCCAGCAAAGGCTGGAAACCGACATGACCGACGCCGCCCATGCTGCGCACTTTCTCGACGAGTTGGTCCGGCGTCCATGCCACGAACATGCCTGCCTGACGCAGCACCGTCGGATCGGTAAGGCCCTTGAACGGCGAACTGGTGCCGTCGCCTTCCTGTTCGGCCCACTTGGCATATTCGGTGATGACGTGGACGGCGTGCGGCGCGATCGCTTCCCATCCCGCATCGGGATCCTCGCAAAGATGGACCGCCAGCGGCATCCCCGGCGTCGGGCGGAAATAAGTGCGCGGCGCGTGACCGAGCCGTTCGCATTCGGCAAGGTAGAGGTCGATAAGTTCGGGCTTCATCGGCCCGAAGCCGACGCCGAACTTCGCCGCGCGCTTGGCCGATGCGGGCACGCCGCCGCCGACCATAACGATATCCTCCGGGGCCTGCACCGGCAGCGGGCGGACGTAGATCGGGCGACCGTCGAACTCGAACGTCTCGCCCCGCAGCGCGCGCAGGATCACCTCCAGCCCTTCGTCCATCAGCCGCGCGCGGTCCTTCAGGGACTTGCGGAACATGGCGAACTCGAATGGCACATAGCCGGCACCGAAGATGACATTGAGCCGCCCGTTGGACATCTGATCGACCACCGCGATCTGCTCCGCCAGTTCGACCGGATCGTGCAGCGGCAAAACCACCGCGCCCAGCATGAAACGGATGCGGCTGGTCACCGCCGCCATGCCGCCCGCCAGCGTGAACGGCTGCGGCAGGTAGCCATCGTCGGAACCGTGATGCTGCATCAGCCCGATCTGATCCGCGCCGATCCTGTCGACGAAGGCGGCCATCTCGATTGCTGCGCGGTAGAGTTCGTGCGTGGGCGCCGCCCAATCGGGCGAGCGCATGTCGAACGAGACATGGATGCGGATGTTCTTCATGGGCCGACTCCCCTCCAGCAGCGACGGCCCCGGTGGTGCGGCAATCGCTTTCGCGCGGCAATTTCGGGGTGGCAGATACCGCCCCGGCGGTCAGGCCGGTTCGAGTTCCGTCATTGCCGTTTGGGGTTCAAGCCTTGGCGAGAGTTCGACTACGCGGGCGCGGTAGGCGGTGACACCGGTCTCCTTCACCGCACCGAATCCGGCGATGAGCGCGGGGGCGGCGGCAAGTTCGATCGCCGTGTCCATCGTCGTTGGCTCCACCTTCGCGGCGATCCCGCGCACAAGGTCGCGGTACTCGCCAATCAGCGCGCGTTCCATGCGGCGCTCGGCGGTGTACCCGAACGGGTCGAGCCATGTTCCGCGTAGCCCCTTGGCTTTCGCGAGCACGGCGAAGACCGGGAATATCCAGCTTCCGAAGGCAATCTTGCGCGGGCGGCCGGTCTTGCGATCCTTGCGTAATGCGAGCAGCGGCGGGGCGAGGTGGAGCTTGAGGCTCGGCTTGCCGTCGAAGGTATCGGACAGGCCCGCGCGGAAGGCCGGTGTGCTGTATAGGCGAGCGACTTCGTACTCGTCCTTGTAAGCCATGAGCCGACCAAGCTGACGCGCGATCTCGCGCAGCAGCGGTTCGCTGTCCTCCAGCCCGCGCGCCGCCAGTGTGCCCGCAATCTCATCGAGGAACTTGCGGTAATCCGCAGCATAGGCCGCGCTCTGCCAGTCGGTCAGCAGGCGCACGTAGCTTGAAGTCACGGTCACCAGATCACGCGGCGGCTCGGGCGCGGAAGGCGCAGCATCGGCGAGCGCAAACAAGTCTTCCCCGCCCTCCGCCGCCAGCCTTCCCAGCGACAGCGCGGCGAGGTTCGCACGCACCGCCACACCGTTCAACCGCACCGCCTCCTCCACCGAGCCCAAGCGCACCGGCAGCAAGCCCTTCTGCGCGGCAAAGCCCAGCATCATCAGGTTGGTGAAGATCGAATCCCCCAAGAGCCGCGTCGCCAGCGAACCGGCGCGCAGCGAGGCGATCATTGCCGGATCGACGCGCTTGCCGATGGCGCCGAGGAAGCGGCTGGCGGTAAGATCGAGGTTGCGGTTGCGCTGGAATTCACCGGTGGGCACCACGTCCTCGTTCGCCAGCACGCGCGTATCGGGCCGCGCCAGCGCCAGCACTTCGGGTGAGGAGGCCACCACCAGATCGCAGGCGATCACCAGATCCGCCATGCCCGCGCCCAGTCGCGCGGAGGGGATCGCGGCAGCATCGGCGCCGATGCGGATATGGCTCGCCACCGCGCCGCCCTTCTGCGCCATACCGGTCTGGTCCAGCACTTTGGCGGCCTGGCCCTCCAGCTGCGCCGCCATCGCCAGCACCGCGCCGACCGTGAGCACGCCGGTGCCGCCGATGCCCGCCACCAACATGGCGGAGGCTCCGCCGGACAAGTCCGCCACCGCCGGGTCGGGTAGCGCCGCGACCATGCGCGCCAGCGCGGCATCGTCCATGCTGCGCTTTCTGAGCGTGCCGCCCGAAACCTCCACGAAGCTGGGGCAGAAGCCCTTGATGCAGGAAAAATCCTTGTTGCAGCTCGACTGGTCGATGGCGCGCTTGCGGCCGAATTCGGTCTCGACCGGCACGACCGAGAGACAGTTCGACTGCACCGAACAATCGCCGCACCCTTCGCAGACCGCCGGATTGATCCAGAGCCGCCGGTCGGGGTCGGGATAGGCCCCCTTCTTGCGGCGACGGCGCTTCTCGTTGGCGCAAGTCTGCTCGTAGACGATGGCGCTGGTGCCGGGGAGATGGCGCAAGGTCCGCTGCACCGCGTCCAGTTCATCCCGGTGCAGCACGCGAATTGCGGCGGGCAGATCGGAGGCTGCGAAACGCGACGGGTCCTCGCTCACCAGCACCACCGGATCGACGCCTTCCACCGAGAGTTCGCGCACGATCTGCTCGGGGCTGAGCGCGCCTTCGGCGGGCTGCCCGCCGGTCATGGCGACGGCATCGTTGTAGAGGATCTTGAACGTCACCCGGCTCTTCGCCGCCACCGCCGCGCGGATCGTCAGCAGGCCGGAGTGCGTGTAAGTGCCATCACCCAGGTTCTGGAACATGTGCGGCGTATCGACGAAATGCTGCGCGCCGATCCAGGGCATCCCCTCCTGCCCCATCGACACCGTCTGCATCGTGTTGCGTTCGGGCATGTAGTGCGCGAGGCCGTGGCAGCCGGTCGCCCCCATCGCCGCCGATCCTTCGGGCACCACGGTCGAGGTATTGTGCGGGCAGCCCGAGCAGAAATAGGCGGGCCGGATCGCGGTGCGTTCGAGCGCGGCGGCGGAATCCTCCCGCTCGCGCAGCGTGGCATCACGCGCGGCAAGGTCGCCCTGCAGCATGCCCAGCGCCGCCATGCGCGCGATCAGCGCCCGGCGGACCGTGGCCGCATCGAGCACGCCCACCTCGGACAGCAGCGCGGAGCCATCGGGCGTGATTTTGCCGGAGAGCGCAGGCGCATCGACGCGGCCGTAGAACAGGCGGGCGATCTGGTCCTCGATAACGGGCCGCTTTTCCTCGACCACCATGACTTCGGCGCTGCCCCCGCAGGCCTGCCGCACGAATGCAGCATCGAGCGGCCAGACAAGGCCAAGCTTCACGACCCTGAGCCCCAGCGCCGCACACCCGGCCTCGTCCAGCCCCAGATCCGCCAGCGCCTGGCAGAGATCGAGCCAGGCCTTGCCCGCGCTCACCACCGTCAGCCGCGCGCCGGGCGCTGCATGACTCACGCGGTCGATGCGGTTGAGCGCGGTGAACAGCGGCACGATCGGCAGGCGCCGCTCGATCACCATCCGCTCCTGCTCCAGCGCCGACATCGCGATGCGCAAGTTCGGAGGGGGGCCGGCGGGAATCTCCGGCAGCGCAATCGGAAAGCTGTGTCCGGGCAGTGTGACGGTTGTCGTCAGGTCCAGCGTGTCGGTCACCGCTTTCATCGCCACATAGAGCCCGCTGGCCCGCGACAGCGCCCAGCCGAACTGCCCGAAGCTGAGAATTTCGTCGGTCGTCGCCGGGTAGAGCACCGGGACCATCGCGGTCATCAGCACATGTTCGGACTGATGCGCGGTCAGCGAGGACTTGGCCGCATGGTCGTCCCCGCAGAGCAGCAGCGCGCCGCCCTTGGGGTGCGTGCCTTCGAAATTCGCCGCCTTGATCGCCTCCCCCGCGCGTTCGACGCCGACGCCCTTCGCGTACCAGAGCGCGAAGACGCCATCGACGTTGGGCTTGCCGTACCAATCGAGCTGCTGGGTGCCGCGCACCGAGGTCGCCGCCAGTTCCTCGTTCAGGCCGGGCTCGAAGCGCACATGATGTTCGGTCAGCAGCTTTTCGGAAGCCCACAACTGCGCGTCGAGCGTGGTGATCGGGGAGCCGCGATAGCCGGTGACATATCCCGCCGTGTTCAGCCCCGCCGCGCGGTCGCGTCGCGATTGGTCGAGCAGCAGGCGCACGACGCCCTGAAGGGCCGAGAGCATCACCTGCCCATCAGCCTGCCTGTACTTGTCTTCCAGCGTCACGACCGTCTTGGTCACTCGGATCCCCGGTTTTCCTGTCCTTTCTCGCGGCCTTTCAGATGGCGCGCGGGGGTGCAAGCGGGGAGCGCGCGGTGCGCCGTGGGGGTCAATTAGGGGTGCGGTTGGGTCCGCTTTCGATCCTTTTCAATCCTCCCCTGCAAGGGGAGGGGGACCGCCCCCGCTCATCCTGAGCTTGTCGAAGGAAGGGCGGTGGAGGGACGTCACCCTCTCGGTAGCGAACTACCGCGCCGGTTACCCCCTCCGTCAGCGCTACGCGCTGCCATCCCCCTTGCAGGAGAGGAGTTTGATTACGCCACTCTCAACTCATCAAACGCGGCACCGAGACCGAGAACACATCGAAGTGCGCATCGGGATGCTCGGCCTGCCCGTCGCGGGGAGCCTGACGCACCTGCACCACGCCGTTCTTGCCGAACCCGTCCACCACCGGACGCCCGGCATCGCGGCTCAACCAAAGGCGCAGCAAATGCCGCTTGCGCTGCGGTTCCGGCCAGTCCCAGAACGTGGTGCGGGCGTGCAGCGCGGCGTAGTTGGAAAGCCACTGGATGTCGCCGGGGCGGAAATCCATCTCGATCGCCATGCCCTCTTCGTACGTGATCGTGTCGAAGAGTTCGAGCACCTCGATCTGCTCGGGGCTCAGCTTGGGCACGCCCTCGTATTCCTGCGCGGTCAGGATGTAGAGCGATCCCGCGTACATCGAGAACACCCCGTCGACGAGGCTGACGATCGGCGAAGTGTAGGTATCAGACGGCGCGTTATGGTCCTGCCGGCGCCAGTCCCAGTGGAACGGCTCCAGCAGCAGCGGCGCCAGATCGGGGCGGCGGCGCAGGATCTCGTTGTAGATCTCCGCACCGGAAACGAGGCAGGAAAGCCCGCCCTCCTTGGCCGGACGCAGGCACATGAGCGCGACGATATCCGAACTGTCCGAGTGATAGACCAGCTTGTCACGCACCTTGGACGAGAGCGCGGTGGGATCGTCCATGGTCTTGTCGCTGGTGGCGTAGACGTGGTCGATCAGGTCGCCCATCTCGTTCTGGCGGATCGGGTCGCCCATGTGCAGGCCGAGCACGTAGTAGATCGCGTTCGACAGCGCATCCGAATAAAGCTCGGTACGCAGGCCCCGCACCAGCACGAAGCCGCGCCCGTAATCGACATCCTCGCCCCAGGATTTCACCGCATCGGCGCAGGCCACCAGCGGATATTCCTCCGCCGTGACGGTGCGCAGATCCGGGTTCTCGGCCATGAAGCGCGTGCCGAGCGTTTCCAGTTCGGCAACCTGCTCGCCAGACAACATGTAGATCCACTCGTCGGTCCCCGTGAGCCTGTCCCCACGCCAAGCGGCGGCGGTGGTGACGGGCGGGAAAACTTCGCCAGTCGTGGGGGCCGAGGTGGAGGCGGAACTGGCCATGCTTTCAGGTCCTTTTGCGGGGCATTGCTTGATGCCCCTGTCTAGCCCGCCAAAGCGCCTGCGACTTGTCATGCCATGTCCGAAAGCTTTCCCGAATGCGTATCTCGGGCCTTTGCGCACCGGTAACGCCGCCGGGACACACCACCATGCGATACCCCCCGGTTCGCGCGGCAAGATCATGGCGCAAAAAGCGAAATCGCGAAAATTGCTGCCCGGGTTCCAGGATGGTATTCCGGGCGGACACCCGGAATGCCTCGCCATCGGCCAGTTGAAAATTCCTGCCCCTTCGACCCGACAAGCGGAGACTATGCCATGAACCGGATTTCCTTCGTTCCTGCCGCGCTTGCGCTGGTGATCGCCCTTGGCGGATGCGGCGAAACTTCCTCCGCCCCCGCCTCCACGCCGCCGCCGGCCACCACCCCGGCAACGGCAGGCTTGGCCGCAACCTCCTGGAAGCTGATCGGCTTTCAGTCGATGGACGATGCCCAGGGAACGACGAAGCCCGGCGAGGGCCGCATGTATACGCTGGAATTCGGCACCGACGGCGCGCTGGCCATGCAGTTGGACTGCAATCGCGGCCGCAGCACCTGGAGCGCCGATCCCCACGGAACCGATGGCGGCGGGCTGAAGATCGGCCCCGTCGCCTCCACCCGCGCGCTGTGCCCGCAGCCGGACATCGGCCAGATGATGGCCACGCGACTGCCGGACGTGGCCAGCTATACGATGCGCGACGGGCATCTTTTCCTTGCGCTGAAAATGGATAGCGGCATTTTCGAGTTTGTCCCGCAGTAAACCGGTGCGGCGGGGCCGCCTAAAGGGGGATCGATTGAGCATCGCGGTGTCCATCGCCGGCCTGAAAGTCTGCGGAATATGAGCGGGCGCGGCCACGGCTTCGCGGCCAGCGCGCTTGTGGCGCTGCTGCTGATCTGCACGGCGGTCTGGAGCCCGGTGGCGCTTGCCCAGATACCGGGACTGTCGAAGCTCGTGCCCGGCACCAAATCCTCGCCCGAGCCGGCGGAGACGCCAGGTGACAGCCAGACTGAAACCGCCCCCGAAACCACCCCTGCCGGGCCTCCCGCCAAGCCGACGCCGACGACACCTTTCGCCGGGCCGGAAACCATCGCCCGCTTCAATGCCGACGCTGCCGATGCGCAGGCCGTGCTGCGCAAGCCGGTGGGCCGATACGACTACGAAGAGGTCCACCGCCTCAACAAATTGCGCGACCGGCTGGCCGCCGACCGCGACCTTGCCCGCCAGATCGCCGACCGCAGCAATCTCGATGCCCGGATCATCCAGGCCCAGATCACCGCGCTCGGCGCCCCGCCAGCCGACGGCAAGACCGAGGCCGGGGCCGTCACCCAGCGCCGCAAGGATCTGGATGCCCAGCTTTCGGTCACCCTGGCCCCGGTGCTCGACGCGCGCGAAGCGCAGGCGCGTGCCGCCACACTGGTGGCTGAACTGGACGAACGGATCGCGACGATAGAGCGCAATCGCCGGTCCGAACGCGCGTCCTCGATCCTTGATCCCAACTCCTGGATCGCAGTGGCGGGAGACACCCGCAAGGCGATCGATATTGCCGCGCCGCAAATCGCCAAGGGCGTGGCCAAGGACGGCGCCAGCGGCTTCGGCCTGCGCCTGCTGGCCGTGGCGGTGCTTGTCCTGCTTGGGCCCTTCGCGGCGATCCGCCTGCTGCATATCCTCCGGCGCCGCTTCACCATCCGGCGCGAGGCGATTCCCCAGATCGCCAAACGCCTGATCGTCGTCATCGTAGAGGATATGATCGCCGCGATCCTGCTGTTCTTCGCGATCGGCTGTTCGGTCGCCGCCTTTGCCGTGCTGATGAAGCCCTTCCTGACCGTGGAGGCGCTGACCGGGCTCAGCCTGCTGCTGCTGTTCGCCGCGCTGGTGGTGGCCATCGCGCAGTGGCTGGCCAAGAGCACGCTGCAATCGCCCTTCCCCGAATTGCGGCTGATCCAGTTGCGCACGGACGTGAGTGCCCGTGCGGTCTCCACGATCCGCCTGCTGGGCGTCGTGCTGGGGCTGGAACTGGTGATCGAGGGGATCGAGGATCTGGGCCTTCTGGCCATCACTTTCATCGACATGGCATCGGCCGTGCTGCTGATCTGCGGCAGCGCGCTGGTCTGGCGCCTGGCCCTGATGATCGACAAGGGACGTGAACCGGCGAGCGACGCCCCCGCGCAAACGCCGCACCACGCCCATGCCCGCAAGGAAGGCAATCCGCTGGATTTCGCGGGCCCGCTCAGCAAGATCCTGATGCTGCTGGCGGCCGGCTGCGTGGCGGCGGCGGTGGTGGGCTATATCGTCTTCGCGCGCGAGATTTTCTCCGATCTCGTCGTTTCCGTGGGGATCATCGCCATCGCCATCTTCCTGCACCGGCTGGTGACGCTGGTGGTCGGAATGCTGTCCGAAAGCGGATTGAAACGGTACCGCACCGGCATTCATTTCGTGCCGATGCTGGCGGGCATAACCCTGACGCTGGCGGTACTGCCACTGCTGGCGATCACCTGGGGATACAATAGCCGCGAAATCGGCGACGCCATCGTCACCCTGCGCACCGGCGTGACCTTCGGCAACGTCAACATCTCGGCGGGGGACATCCTGACTTTCGGCTTCGTGTTCCTGGCCGGCTATATCGCCACGCGCTGGACGCAGCGGATCATCAACCTGACGATCCTGCCCCAGTTCGAGATCGACCGCGGATCGCAGGCCTCCATCGTCACCATCATCGGCTATGTCGGCATCGTCATTTCGGCCGCCGTCGCCGTCGCCACCACGGGCCTCGACCTTACCAGCCTGGCCTTCATCGCCACCGCCCTTTCGGTCGGCCTCGGCTTCGGCCTGCAATCGACGGTGGAGAACTTCACCAGCGGCATCATCCTGCTGGTGGAACGCCCAATCCGCGAGGGCGACTGGATCGAGGTGGGCACCTATTCCGGCATCGTGCGCAAGGTCTCGGTGCGCTCAACCCACCTGGAAAGCTTCGACCGGCACCAGATCATCATCCCGAACTCGCAGCTGATCACCGGAAGCGTGAAGAACCTGAGCCTTGGCGAGCACCTCGCCCGCGTGGTGCTGCCGATCGGTGTCGCCTACGGATCAGACCTCGACCGCGTGCGCGAAGTGCTGGTGGAGATCGCCAAGGCGCAGGACGGCGTGCTCGACTGGCCGGAGCCCAACGTCATGCTGGATGCCTTTGCCGAAAGTTCGATCCAGATGCGCCTCTTGGTCTTCGTGCGCGATGCCACCGACGGCACGGTCACCGCCTCGAAAATGCGCTTCGAAATCGCCCGCCGCTTTGCCGACGAGGGCATCGAACTGCCCTTCCCGCAAATGGAAGTGCGCATCCACGAGGAAGATCCGCGCAAGAAGAAGTGAGGGAGCGGGCCGGTGCCGCAAAAATCCGCCTGCGGCGGATTTTCAAACAGACAATCAATCCCCGGCTACGGTCAGCCCATCCACGCGCAGGGTCGGCACATTCAGCGAGCGGTCGCGCTCAAGGTCGTTGGCGGGTGTCAGCGCCGCGAACATCGCCAGCAGGTTTCCGGCCACGGTGAATTCCGCCACCGGCCCGGCGATCTGGCCATCGACGATGCGGAAACCCGAGGCGCCACGGCTGTAATCCCCGGTTACGCCGTTCACGCCCTGTCCGATCAGCTCGGTGATGTAGACCCCGTCCTTGATGTCCGCCATCAGTTCGCCGGGGGAGAGGGTACCCGGCAGCAAGTCCACATTGCCCACCGAAACCCCCGGCGCACCGTTGCCGCCGCGTGCGGCATGGCCGGTGGGCGCCAGGCCCAACTGGCGGGCGGAGGCGCTTTCCATCAGCCAGCCGGTCAGCCGCCCATCTTCCACCAGATTGCGCGCGCGGGTCGCCAGCCCCTCGCCATCGAATGCACGCGAACGCAGACCGCGCGGGCGCAGCGGATCCTCCACCACGGTGATGCCGGACGCGAAGATCGCCTGATCCAGCCGGTCGAGCAGAAAGCTGGAGCGCCGCGCGATTGCGCTGCCCGACATCGCGCCCAGCAAGTGCCCGATCAGCGAACCGCCCACGCGCGGATCGAACACCACCGGCATCGGGCCGCTATGCAGGCGGCCCGGCGACAGCTTGGCAACGGCGCGCTCACCCGCCAGCGCGCCGATCGAGGCCGCGGTGGGCAGATCCGCCCAGTGATGCATGGCGCGCCAATCGCCGTCGCGCTGCTTGTCCGCTCCCTCGCCCGCGACCACGGATGCGCTGACCGAGCGGCTGGTGGAGCCATAGGCCCCGCCGAAGCCATGGCTGGTCGCCAGCGCGGCCACGCCGCCGCCCGAACTGGCCGAGGCGCCGTCCGAATTGGTGACACCGGCCACCGCGCGCGCGGCGTCCTCCGCCTCCTCGGCCATCCGGCGCAAGTCCTGCGGGCCGGGTTCGCGATCATCCAGCAAGTCGAGATCGGCCCAGGGCCCGGTGGAGAGCAGTTCCTCGGGCGCCAGTCCGGCATAGGCATCCTCCGGCGCGCTGCGCGCCATCGCCAGCGCCCGGCTCGCCAGTTCGTCCAGCGCCTGCGAAGACAAGTCGCTGGAGCCGATGCTGGCGGAGCGCTTACCGACGAACAATCGCAGCGAGATATGCTCGCTTTCCGACCGTTCGACGTCTTCCAGCTTGCCGAGACGAACCTGGATCGACTCCGACGAACTGGCGCCATAGACCGCATCGGCGGCATCGGCACCGGCACGGCGCGCACGCTCCACCAGCTGCTGGGCGCGGTCGAGCGCTTCGTCGGGGGTCAGCATCCTCTTTAGGTCTCCATGGGCACGGCGCGCAGAACGAGCGCGCGGCATTCAAACCGGGACTAGACCTCCCGGCAGCGAAGGGCAAACGCGGGACGGAAACTCTCCCGCCTGCCCGTCCTGAGTTTGTCGAAGGACGTAGGCTGAGCGCCCCGCCGCCGGGGGCTTCGACAGGCTCAGCCTGAGCGGTGTTGGAAGGTGGGAATGAGGGGATCGGACGTTGCGCTTGCCCACCCCGCTGCGACTAACTTCGCTGCGCTTCGTAAGTCTCGCGACCCTCCCGCCTGCGGGAGGGTGGAACAGCGCTGCATCTATTCGCTGCGCTGGAACTCCCCTCCCGCAGGCGGGAGGGGTTGGGGGTGGGCATTCACGACGTCGGGAATTGATCGTTTCCAGAACGGGGAACTTTTGCCGCTCCGCCGCCTCTTCGCTTAACGCGCCAGCACCAACGCCAGCCCCTTGAACAGCCCAGTCAGCGCAAACGGCAGACCAATCGCCAGCCCCCAGAGCATCATCAGATCGCGGCGGTAGAACGGCTGGAGCGCGGGATCGTGCGCCTGTTCGTCGCTCAGGCGGTTCCAGCGGGCTTCGAAACGGCGGCAGGCGGGGATGATGGCGATCACCAGGATCACCAGCGCCAGATAAGGCAGCAGCGATTCGCCGCTCGACTTCAGTGCACCGATCGTCACGAAAATCTGCAGCGCGGTGTAGACCAGCAGGGCGTAAGCGATGTGATCGCTCATCTTCCGGCGGAAATCGGGAAGCGGTTTCGCGTGGGGCTGATCGACTTCAGGCAGGACGCGATGAATGGGCCTTGGGCCGGACGAGGAACGCATCTCCTTCTGGCCTGCTTCGGTATCGTGTCCGAAACCGTCTGAAACCCCTGCATGTCTGCCGGTCTTGGCCATGGAGCCCAACCTTTCTGTCCTGAGTGCGACCTTTATTGTCTCTCCCGCGATCACTAGATCACGCTGCGCATGGATTGGCAAGTTCACCCCACGCAAAGCGCAATATTCGATCCCCGAGATATCAACCTTATTGCCCATCAACCATAAGGGGAAACCATCGGATCGCCGCGACGGTTCCGGCCGAGAGCGGGCCGGGCATTCAGGCGCGCGAAATGCCGACTAAGGGAAATGGCGGCTTGCGGTGGGCCGGTGGGCTGCGTAAACGGCGGGGAAGATGACCGAAACGAGCGAACGCATGCAGGAAACCTCGGCCGCCGCGGTAAGCGTGGCGCAGAATGGCGGGCTTGAGGTCATCTCGATCGCCAAGAGCTATGACAAGCGCGCGGTGCTGACCGACATCTCACTGTCCGTGGCCAAGGGCGAAGTGCTGGGTCTGCTGGGCCCGAACGGCGCCGGCAAGACCACCTGCTTCTATTCGATCATGGGTCTGGTGCGCCCCGACTCGGGCCGTATCCTGATGGATGGCGTGGATGTGACGCGGCTGCCGATGTACCGCCGCGCGGTGCTGGGGCTGGGCTATCTGCCGCAGGAAACCTCGATCTTTCGCGGCATGACCGTCGAACAGAACATCGGCGCGGTGCTGGAACTGAACGAGCCCGAGAAGGACGTGCGCGCCTCCGAACTGGAGCGCCTGCTGGACGAATTCGGCCTTACCCGCCTGCGTTCCAGCCCGGCGATGGCGCTTTCGGGCGGTGAACGCCGCCGCTGCGAAATCGCCCGCGCGCTGGCCGCCAAGCCTTCGATCATGCTGCTGGACGAACCGTTCGCCGGCATCGATCCGCTGTCCATCGCCGACATCCGCGAACTCGTGCGCGATCTGAAGAATCGCGGCATCGGCGTGCTGATCACCGACCACAACGTGCGCGAAACGCTGGATATCGTCGACCGCGCCTGCATCATCTACGGCGGCCAGGTGCTCTTCGCGGGCAGCCCCGAAGCGCTGGTTGCCGATGAAAACGTCCGCCGCCTCTATCTGGGCGAAGGCTTCACCCTGTGATGGGGTTCACGCTGTGAGGGGGCTCCACGGCGCGAACGGGGTGGCAGGATTGAGGCAGCCCCACTCGGGAACCTGAGCCATGGCGCTGGGGCCCCGGCTCGACCTGCGGCAAAGCCAGTCGCTGGTAATGACACCGCAGTTGCAGCAGGCGATCAAGCTGCTGGCGCTGTCCAATCTGGAAATCGAAACCTTCATCGGCGAAGCGCTGGAGGCGAACCCGCTGCTGGATGTGGGCGGCGCTGCCTCCGCGCCGGATATCGGACCGGCCGCAGGTGACGCTCCCCCGGAAACGCCGCGCCTGACCTCGCCCGAAACCTCGGCGGTGGACCGGCTGATCGGCGAAGGCCGCGGCGGCGAGGATCGCCCGCTCGACAACGAAATCCCCGCCAGCGAACGCGAACGTGACACCGGCGACGGCCACGAGCGCGATACCGCCTCGGCGGACTGGAGCGGGGACCTGCACTTGGGCCGCGCGGACGAAGGCCCGGGTATAGACCAGCATGGCGGCGGCGAGGCATCGCTGGTCGAACATCTGGAAAGTCAGCTTGGCACCGCCAGCGAAGACGATCTGCTGATCGGCATCGCCCGCTATCTGATCGGCCTGCTGGACGAAGCGGGATACCTGCCGGTGGCGCTGAACGAAGTCGCCATCGATCTCGGCGTGGAGATCGCGGAAGCGGAAGCCGCCCTTGCCGTTCTGCAGTCGCTGGACCCCACCGGCGTCGGCGCGCGAACGCTGGGCGAATGTATCGCGCTTCAGGCGAAGGAAGCGGACCGCTACGACCCCTGCATGGCGCGATTGATCGACAATCTGGATCTCGTCGCGCGCGGCGACCTGCCCCGACTCAAGCGCATGTGTAGCGTGGATGACGAGGACATGGCCGACATGCTGGCCGAACTGCGCGGCTACGATCCCAAGCCGGGCCTGCGTTTCGGCGGCGAGCCCGGCGCGGCCGTGGTGCCGGACATTCTCGTCTCCCCGGCAGAGGCGACGGAAGCGGAGCGCACGAAAGGCGAAAGCCAGCCCGGCTGGAACATCGCGCTGAATGAAGCGACGCTGCCGCGCCTGATCGTCAACCGCGGCTATTTTCTGGAACTGCGCAGCGGCTGCACCGACAAGGCTTCGCGCAACTGGCTTTCCGAAAAGCTGACCGATGCCAACTGGCTGATCAAGGCGCTGGACCAGCGGCAGAAGACCATCCTGAAAGTCGCCGCAGAACTGGTGCGCCAGCAGGACGGCTTTTTCCGCCACGGCGTCTCGCAATTGAAGCCGCTGACGCTGCGCACGGTGGCGGAGGCGATCGGGATGCACGAATCCACCGTCAGCCGCGTCACCTCCAACAAGTATCTCAACTGCCCGCGCGGGACTTACGAGCTGAAATACTTCTTCACTTCGGGCGTGGCGGCGGCCGGCGGCGAAGGCGCTTCTGCAGAGGCGGTGAAGGCGGCGATCCGCCAGTTGATCGATGCGGAGGATCCCAAGGCGATCCTTTCCGACGATACGCTGGTGGACCTGCTGAAGGCCAAAGGCTTCGAATTGGCCCGGCGCACCGTGGCCAAGTATCGCGAGGCGATCGGCCTTGGCAGTTCGGTTCAGCGCCGCCGCCAGAAAGCGATTGCTGCGGCGCGGTAAATACTAAGCACGGTGATAGTCAGTATTGCCAGTTAAATGCTTGTATTGCTGAGTATTATTTTATTTGAAAACAGCCGAATCGTGTTAGCCTCCACTCCATGAAATGCACCTGGCTTGCGATAGTCCGAAGGGCGAAATCGCAGGAATAAAAGGGCATAGATGGAGAGAATGCCGATGTCCTACGTCGATCGGAATTCCAACCCCAACCAGAAATTCCTCACGGGGGGAATTGTCGCACTGATCCAGGGCGGCGTGGCGCTGGCGCTGATCAATGGTTTTGCCGTGACCATCTTTCAGGCCAGCCCGCCGCGGAATCCCGAAGGCGTTTTCGTTCCGCTCGCTCCGCCGCCACCGCCGCTGCCCACGCCAACCGTGCAGCCGGAGGACGCCAAGCCGATCGACACCATCACCACCACCACCCATTCCGATATCGTCAAGCCAACGACCAGCACCCAACCGACCACTATTCCCACCACGTTCCCGACGGCCACCGGAACGCCGGACGGCGATGTAATCGCCCCCCTCCCACAGCCGTCGACCACGCCCAGCCCCCGCTTCCAGCCGCGCGGCGCGATCCCCCGCAACGATCCTTCGACGTGGATCACCACGCAGGACTATCCCACCAGCGAATTGCGGGCAGAGCATCAGGGTCTGGTGCGTTTCCGCGTCGACGTGGATGCACGCGGCCGCGTGGGCCAGTGTTCGATCCTGGCGTCCAGCGGCTATTCGGGGCTGGATGAGGCCACCTGCAAATATGTCAGCAAGCGGGCGCGGTTTGAGCCCGCCACCAATGCCGACGGCGAAACGGCCGCCGGCAGTTACATGGGGACGATCCGCTGGATCATCCCGCGGGACTGACCCTATCCCCCTTTGGGTCAGACCGCCCGGAGCGGCGCACATCCGCACCACCGTGCCGCTCCGGCACGTCGAGGGGCCGGGGTACATCCCGTCGCCGGCCCACGGTCCCGTCCGCCCGGCGTACCCCTCGCCGCGCGGGCGGGGCGCCGTTTTTTGAGATTGTTACCAAGCCTGCTTAGGCACTTTCCCCTGCGACCTCTTCGGGCTTGGTCAACCCTGTTGGCCTAATTCTCGCCGATGACGCCGGCGCTTCCGGCGGCATCCTTGCGGACGGGCATAACACCATGATCCCGAAGACCTTTCACTTCATCTGGGTTGGCGATGAAAGCCGGCGTCCCGACAACTGCATCGAAACCTGGCGCGCTGCGCATCCGGGCTGGACCTTCCGCCTCTGGGGCAACGCCGATCTCGACGGGCGGGACTGGATCAACGCCCGGCACATGGCGGCAATGCGCCAGCGCGAATGGAATGGCGTGGCGGACATGATGCGCTGGGAAATCCTGCACGAACATGGCGGGATCGTGTTCGACGCGGACAGCATCTGCACCCGCCCGCTGGACGAAGAGCTGCTCGATTGCGACGCTTTCGCCTGCTGGGAAAGCGAGATTGCGCGGCCCGGGCTGATCGCCGCCGGCTACTTCGGCTGCGCGGCGGGCAATCCCTTCGTCAAGCAGATCGTCGAGGACATCGCCGCCAGCCCTTCGGTGGTCGGCGAAATGGCGTGGAAGACAGTGGGGCCGCAGCGGCTGACTGACTGCTATCGCAAGTTCGCCTATACGCCGCTGCGCATCTATCCCAGCCATTACTTCATCCCCCGCCACTTCACCGGGGTGACCTACGAAGGGCGCGATCCGGTCTATGCCCATCAGCTATGGGGATCGACCAACCAGAGCTACGACCGCATTCACAAGGCCGATCTGGGTACCGTCACGGCGCCGGCCCCCACGCCGGCACCCTCACCAGCCCCGGAGGAGCCTACGCCGCAACCTGCCGCCGAAGCCTCGCCTCTGGAAAAGATCCATGCGCCCTATTTCCTGCAGCGCGTGCCGGTCAGTTCCGAACTCGCCGCGCTGGGCCGCATGGATGTCTTCGCCAGCCTGCTCGCCGGGCAGCGCGTGCTGCATGTCGGCTGCGCGGACTGGCCGATCACCGATCCGCGCACTTCGCTCCACGTCCAGCTGGAACAGCACTGTGCCCATCTCGACGGCGTCGATCCGCATGGCGAGGCGCTGGAGCAGTTGCGCCCTTACGTGAGCGGGGAACTCTTCACCGATCTGGCGCAGGCGAACGGCCGGTACGATGTGGTGCTGGTGCCCGAAGTGATGGAGCACGTTCCCGATGTGGCAGGGTTCCTGACCCAGATCGAGGCAGTGGATGCCGGCCTGTTTCTCATCTCCGTGCCCGACGCCTTCCAGTGCCGCGCCCGTCACTTCGACTATCAGGCGGAGAGCGAGACCTTTCTCGAAGGCGTCCACCCCGATCACAACGTCTGGTACACGCCGTACACCTTCGCCAACACCTTGCGGAAATACAGCAGGCTGGAACTGCAAAGGATGTGGTTCTTCAACCGCATCTCCCTCCTCGCCCTGCTGAGCAAGCCAGCACTGGCACAGGCCGCCTGACAACGCATCCCATTCGCGAAGCGTGAACCGGACGGAGCCCACTTTTCTGCGGGTCTTGCGCACACCATCCGATGCGTTACGGATTCGGCCTTGTCCGCCAGCGGCAATCGGCCAGCACGAAGCGCATTCGCGCGACAGCTTTGCAGCCCCTTGCCGCCGCGCACCAACGAGGGTGGACATCGCATTGAAAATCGACAGTAGAACCGCCGCGCTTGCAGCAGTCCTCGCCACGCTGGCGACAGGTGCACAGGATCTTGCCGCCGCCCCTGCCGCCCCCTCGGCGGATGCCTCGCGGGCTTCGGGGCGGCATGGCGTCTCCACCATTCCGATGCCGGCGGGCATCACGGTCCGCTCGGCCACCTATACGCCTTCGGGCAAAGTGCTGGTCAGCTACGCGAAGGACGCCGCCACGCCGGAACGGGACATCTCGCTGGCAACGCTGAACGACGACGGCACCGGCTTTCGCCCCTTCTTCACCGGCCCAATTCCGGACCGGCCGAAAGACAACGGCCTGCGCTACATGGTCTTTCCCGACGACCGGCGCATCTTCCTGGGCGATTTCGTGATCGAGTGCACCAAGGCCCTTGAAGCCTGTGACGATGCGAAACTGCTTCCGGTGCAATACCCGGCCGAAGTGGCGGACGGTGACGACATCGGCCACCGATGGTCGGAGCCCATCGTCGCTCCGGACAATCGCCACGTCGCCTGGACCACGCTGCTGGCCAACTATTCGGCACTGGTCTTCACCGGCGAGTTGCGGCGGAACGATAGCGGCTACGCCATTGCCGGCGCGCAGATCGTCAGCACGCTGGACCCGTTCACCACGCGCGACCCTGCCCATGCCGATGGCGTCCTGCCCGCGCCGATCCGCGGCGGCGAGGTCAAGCAATTCGTGGACGGCGGCACAGCGATATCGGTCGCCGGGGCGGCGCGTCGGGACTTGCCGGATTCGGTCATCCTGCATCTGGCGGATGGCCGCAACGAAGCCGTCACCGATACGCCGGGCTATACCGAAACGACGATTGTCTCCCCCGACGGCCGCCTTGGCATCACGATGACGACGCGCTTCTCGCCCGGATCGAACCCGGCGGTGCTGGACCTGTTGCCGCGCCCTTACCCGGACAGTCTCAATATGGGCCTGAGCATGTTCGCCTATACTTACGGGGTCACCGGCGTGCGGCGCGATCGCCCCGGGAATATCGGGCCCGCGCTGATCGACATCGCGCAATCGCAGCATCAACCCGGCTACAAAGGCATCGGCCTGAACACCGATCCGGCATGGGTCTACTATTCGCCGATGTCCTGGCATCCCGACGGCAAGCGGGCGATGTGGATGGAGGGGCGGCGCGATGGCGGTAGCCAGCGTATCCAGGTCGTGCGCCTGCCCGATTACCGGCCCGGTCCGGCCGTTCCTACACACCCGACGCCCGACCGCGTCTCCTATGGTATTACCGACCTGTCGGCGGTTGGCGTCTATGCCCGGTCCAGCCACGATATCGACATCAAAGTCTATGGCCGAGTGTCGGGCTACGTGACCTACCACCGCACGCCCACGCGGATAGAAAAGACCTACGCCAATTTCAGCGACGATGGCCGCAATGTCTATTCGGGCAGCGAATCCATGGCGATCGACCCGCGTGGCCGATCGACCTACACCGCCAAGGTCGAACTGGCGGGCCCGCAGCCCGGCCGCATGGACCTGACGATCACCTTCGGACCGCTGGGCGGCAGACTGCCCGCCGGCATCGTGTTCGATGGAGGCGCCGATGGCCTGCCCCTGTCGCGCGGCTACGCCGAATATGCCGGGCAGCGGCTGGAGGTTTCCGCACTCGTTCCCTGAAAGGGTTCGGGCGGATCAGCCCTGTTCGAAGTGATCCGGCGCCAGCCCCTCCAGCCGGCGCCGGTGCATCTCCGCAAAGGCTCTTTCAAGGCGGCGCGTGTAATCAGCGGTGCGGAACAGCGGCGCGGTCAGGCGGTTTTCCGCCAGCCGCGCCCGCAGTTCCATTAGCCGCTGGGGATCGCGGGCCAGCGCCAGTGCCGTCGCCTCGTAGGCATCGACCGCCGTCACCGCCATTTCCGGCAGGCCCACGGCATGGACAAGACTGGTCGCCACCCGTGCGGCGAACTGGCAGCCGGTCAGGGTTAGCACCGGCAGCCCCGCCCAGAGCGCATCGGACGCGGTCGTATGCGCGTTGACGTTGAAGGTATCGAGGAACAGGTCGGCATGGGCCAGGCGGCCAAGGTGCTCGCCATGGGGAATGCCCTTGGTGAAGACCAGCCGTGCAGGGTCGATGCCGCGCGCCTCTGCCTCTCGCCGCAAGTTCGCTTCGGCCCATTCGTTGGAGCGCAATAGCCAGAGCACGCTGCCCTCCACCTGATCCAGCAACCGCATCCACACGGCGCATTCGGCCGGGCCGATCTTGTAGGTGTGGTTGAAGCAACAGAACACGAAGCCCCGCTCCCCGTCCCGCTCCGGCAGGCCCCAGTCCGCGCGGGATCGGCTGTCGGGCACGATGACGCGCCGGTCGTCGTTGGCCTGATAGCAGCCGGCAAGACGTACGATCTTCTCGCTGAACCACGCCTCAGTGCCGGGCGGCAGCGCGACCGTGTCGGCCACGAAGTAATCGATGCAGGAATGGCCGATGGTGCCCGGATAGCCCATGTGGCTCACCTGCACAGGCGCAAGGCGCTGGCCGAACATCGTGCTGCGGGTGCCGCGCGTATAGCCCTTCAGGTCCACCGCGATGTCCAGTCCGTCGTCGCGGGCCAGATCGCGCACTTGCACGTCTGTCAGATGGCCGATCTCGGTGAAGGCATCGATATGCCGGCGCAGTTCGGCGCGGGAGGCATCTTCCTCGCGCGGCGGGCCGTAGCTGTAAAGGCGGATGTCGAAGCGGGTGCGGTCATGCTCGCGGAACAGGCCGCTCATCAGGTACATCGTCGCGTGATCGTGGAAGTCGGCCGAGAAATAGCCGATGCGGATGCGACCATCGGCGGATGGCTGCGGATCGGGCAGGGTTTCCGGCTCAGCGCCGAACTTCACAGCCGCGCAGGCCAGCGAGCGGCGAAGCTGGTGCTCGGGATCGTCAAGGAACGGCAATGTCGCGAAAGGCTGGACGGCGGCTGCCGATGGGCCATCGGTCAGCGCGAACTGGTCGCGGTGGCGCCAGTCGCAGACATGCGCTTCCTCGAACAGCGCCTGCAGCAGCGCGGAACGGTCGTCCGGATCGATGGTGAAGGCCTGGCGGAAGGCGGCGATGGCGTCGGGCAGCGCCCCTTTCAGCACCAGCGCCTTGCCCCGGTTGACGATGGCCTGGGTATTCTCGGGCCCAGCTGCCAATGCGTGGTCGTAAGCCTCCAGCGCTTCGTCAATGCGGTCCAGCAACAACAGTTCGCCGCCCATGTTGTTGTAGGCATTGGCATGGTCCGGCTTCAGCGTCACCGCCTTGCGATAGGCGTCGATCGCCGCGCCGCGCGCGCCCCGCTTCGCGCGCAAGTTGCCTAGGTTGTAGTGCGCCTCGACATAGCCGGGGTCGATCTTCACGGTCGCGGCGAATTCCACCTCGGCCTCCCGGGCGCGTCCGGCAAGGTCCAGCAGGTTGCCAAGGTTGTAGTGGGCATCGGCATAGTCGGGGTGGCGGGCGATCACCGCGCGATAGATCGATTCGGCTTCCGATGTGCGGTTCTGTTGCCGCAAGGTGATGGCCAGGTTGTTGTAGCAGGCGGCGGCATCGGGATCGGCGGCGATGGCACGGCGGAACGCCGCTTCCGCCGCCGGCAGCACGCCCAATGCCAGCAGGGCCGCACCCTGAAGGTTGTGGACGGTGAAACTTTGCGGGAATGCCTCGGCCAGCCGAGCGCCATGACGCGCGGCCTCGTCCATCGCCCCGGCTTGGTAGGCGGAGATCATCGCGTCGAGCTGCTCCGCCGGCGGATTGGCATTGGCCGCCTCCAGCGCGTGGAGTGCGGCACGGGCGCGCGAATTGCGCGGAAACCTGTCCAACGCCTCGCGGTAGAGCGCCCGTGCGGCCTCGGTCTCCCCGCGCCGCGCCGCGCCCCGCGCCTTGATCATCAATGCTTCCAGTCCGCTCACAGCCAACCTCCCCGGCGCCAGGCTTCGCGCGTCCAGAGCTAGGCAAACAGGGTTCATGAGCCATGACGGCCATCCTCCGCAAAAACCCGCGGTTCGTGCGGTTTTACACAGGATTAACCATTCGTGGCGGATAAGGCGGGAGACGCCGCAAGGGCCGTTCGGGGGATTTCGAAGACCATGAAGATGGAGCCGATCGCTTCGCAGCTGGCAACCGCACAGCTGACACCCGCGCCGCCGCGCCTTTCGGTGGTGGTTCCCTGCTACAACGAACAGGCCGTGCTCGACATGCTCGAAGCGCGACTCACCGCCGCCTGCGCGGCCGAGGTGGGCGACGATTTCGAGATCGTGCTGGTCAACGACGGTTCGAAAGACGGCACCTGGGCCAAGATCTGCGCCCTTTCCGCGCGCAACCCGCATGTGCTGGGCGTGGACCTCTCCCGCAATCACGGCCATCAGCTGGCCGTGACCGCCGGGCTGCAGGTTTGCCGCGGCGACCTGGTGATGATCATCGATGCCGATCTGCAGGACCCGCCGGAACTGCTGCGGGAAATGCTGGCGAAGATCGACGAGGGTTACGACGTCGTCTATGGCAAGCGGCGCGAGCGGATGGGCGAAAGCCGCTTCAAGCGCGCCACCGCTTCGGTATTCTACAAGCTGCTCAATCGGATGGCGGATCACGAGATCCCGCTCGACACCGGCGATTTCCGGTTGATGACCCGGCGCGTGGTGGACCAGTTGAACGCTATGCCCGAACGCTTCCGCTTCATTCGCGGCATGGTCAGCTGGATCGGTTTCGAACAAGTCCCCGTGGAATACGACCGCGATCCGCGCGTGGCGGGGGAAAGCCACTATCCGCTGCACAAGATGATTCGCCTGGCACTCGATGCGATCACCAGCTTTTCCACGCTGCCGCTGCGCATCGCCTCGCACCTGGGGCTGGCGATGGGCCTTGTCGGCTTCGCCATGTTGGGCTGGGCGCTGGTGCGCTGGATAGGTGACGGCACGATCGCCGGCTGGACCAGCCTGATCGCCGTGGTTCTGATCATGGGCAGCGTGCAACTGCTGATCCTGGGCGTTTTCGGCGATTATCTCGGCCGCCTCTACCTTGAGAACAAGCGCCGCCCGCTGTTCATCGTGCGCGAGATTCGCTCGCAGCGCGCACCGGCCGCGCAGGCCATCGCGCCCGTTTCCTTCGATTCCATGATTGCCGCCACGACCTGGACCATCGGCGCCGGACGCGACTGACCGGATGCTGCGCGCAGGTTTCCGTTTCGGGCTTGTCGGCCTGATCAATACACTGGTCGGACTGGCCGCGATCGCTGTGCTGCTGCGTTCGGGCGCGGGCGACTGGATCGCCAATGCGGCCAGCTATGCCATTGGCCTCTGCGTTTCGTTCACATTGAACCGGCGCTGGACTTTCGGCGTCCGCGGCGCGGTGGGCGCGCGGGAAATCGGACTTTTCCTGGGAGTTTTCGCAGTGGCCTACGCAACCAATCTTGCCGTTCTGGCGGCCATGCGAAGCCTGGGCTTCGTGGAGAACCTGATCGGGCAGGTGGCGGCAATGGCAGCCTATTCCGTTACGTTCTTCCTGCTTTCGCGCCGCTTCGTCTTCGCCGCAACAGGAGCCGCACGATGAGAGCGCTGACGGCCCAAGAGCGTGCGGCGACCAGTCCGGCGGACTGGCGACATGGCTACCTGCCGGGCGGTTGGGCGGCCGTGCTGGTTTTGGTGCTGCTGGCCTGCGTGCCGCTGATCGTTCCGCAAGTGCCGCCGCTGACCGATCTTCCCGCGCATATGTCGCGATTCATGGTGCAGCAGGACGCGGGGCGTTCGGCCGATATCGCCCGGTGGTTCCACTTCCAATGGAACCTCATCCCCAACCTCGGCACCGACCTGCTCGCCTTTGCGCTGGAGCCGCTGCTCGGCCTGAGGCTGACGATGAAGGCGATCGCGCTACTGATCATCGCCTTGCAGACGGCGGGCTATCTGCTGCTATCGCGCGCGGCCCATGGCCGGATCACGGCATCCGCGCTGTTCGCCCTGCCGCTGGCCTATGGCAATCCATTTCAATACGGCTTCATCAACTTCACGCTGGCAATCGCGCTGGCAACGCTTTCGCTGGCGCTTTGGATCAGCCCGTGGATGGCCGCGCGCCCGCGCCTGCGCTGGCTGGTGTTCTGTCCGATCGCCGGGGTCGTCTGGATCAGCCATCTGGCCGGATGGGCCGTGCTTTGCATCATGGTCGGCTGCTGCGAATTCGCGGCAAGACTGGAAGCCAGCGGCCGGTTCTGGCGCGCGGCGATCATCGGGTTCGTGGCCAGCAGTTGCCTGCTGGTTCCGCAGCTGCTCAGCCTGCTGTGGCCGCACACACCGGAACACCTCCCGACCAAGGGCTGGTTTCTGCTCGCCTATAAGCTCTACTTCATCGCCAATGTCCTGGCCGACCGCTGGAGCCTTTTCGATTCGCTCTGCGCCCTGGGTCTGGTGATCCTGATCGTATCGGCCTGGCGCTCTTCCTCTTTCGCCTTGCACAAGGGGCTGGCACTCTCCGCCGCGCTGCTCTTCGCGGCATTCTGGATAATGCCCAGCTGGATCTACGGTTCGTATTACGCGGATATGCGCATGATGCCGTCGATCTTTGCGCTGGCCCTGATTGCGCTGCGCCCGGCCTCCGGATCGCGCGCAATGGGTTGGCTGGTCGTGCTGGGGTTTGCCTTCTTCGGAATGCGACTGGCCGGAAACACCGTGAGCATGGCCATGTCGGACCATCAGATCCAACAGGAAACCGCCGTGCTGGACCGACTTCCGCGCGGTTCGCAACTCGTCACCTTCAATGCCATGCCCTGCCGCACTTACGTTCTGCAGGGCCGGCAGCGAAACATGCACATCGCCAGCTATGCGCTGATGCGCCGCCATGCTTTCGCCAACGACCAGTTCGCGATGTCCGGCGGCCAGTTGTTGAGCATTTCCAATCCGGCAGCCGCGCCGTTCGACCGCGATCCTTCCTCGATCGAGATCGGCGAACCCTGCGAAGGGATGATCCAGACGTTTGGCGAGCCGCACCCCGGCGCGCCGGTGCCGCTGCTGCAAAGTGCCGCGCAAGTCCCTCTCGCCGTGCCCTATCTCTGGATCATCTGGCAGGATACGCGCGTCTTGCCGGTGCCGGGCTGGACCCCGGTCGCCCGCTCGGGCGAAAATGGCCACTCGGTGCTCTACCGCCGCGCAGGGGAATGATCGCACAAGGATAAATCCTCGCACATCTTCCGGCAGCGTGTAACGTCCTGGCCCATTGGGACGAACCCCAGGATATGCTGATGCGCACCGGCGATACCGAACTCAGGGACTGGATGGTCCGCGCCCTCGATGGCGACGCCCGCGCCTATGCCCGCCTGCTGGAGGCTCTGGTGCCACGCCTTCGCGCATTCTTTCGCCGCCGGATGCGCGGGCAGGATGACGATATCGAGGATCTTCTACAGGAAACGCTGATCGCCTTGCACTCCCGCCGGATGACCTACGATCCTTCGCGCAGCTTCACCGGCTGGCTCTATGCGATCGCCCGATACAAGATGATCGACCATTTCCGGCGGCAGGGCCGTACCGTGCCTATCGACGGGCTGGAGGACAGCTTTCCGATCGACAGCTTCGAGGACGAAGTGGGCGCCGGCATCGATACCGAAGCGCTATTGGGAACGATTCCCGACAAGCAGGCCCGCGCCATCCGCGCGACGCGGATCGAAGGACTGTCCACCGCCGAAGCCGCCGCGCGGGAGGGGATGGGCGAATCGGACGTGAAGGTTTCCACCCATCGCGGGCTCAAGGCGCTGGCCGCCCGCGTGCGGGAGGCGCTGAAATGAGCGCCCATCGCGAAAAAGGCCATGATAGCGGCGCGTGCGACCGTCTCGTCGCCTCGCTCAGCGCGGACTTGTGCGCCGTGCCGCGCCATGCCGCCGCACGGCGAATCATGACCGGGCTGGCGCTGGGCGCGTTGGTGACGGCGGCCTTGCTGGTGCTGGGCCTGGGTATCCGGCACGATCTGGCCCAGGCGATCCAGGGCGGGCGGTTCTGGATGAAAGCGGTCTATGTCGCCGCGCTGGGCGCGCTGGCCATTGCCGCCACCTTGCGCCTCGCCCGGCCGGACTGCGGGCCGCAGCGACGGCTGTGGCTGCTGGTGCTGCCGCTGATCCTGCTTGGCTTCGCTGCCGCGCTCGAACTTTTTCATGTGCCGCCGTCGCAATGGCTGCACATGTGGCTGGGGCACAGCTGGAAGGTCTGTGCTGGCGTGGTGTTCCTGCTCTCGCTGCCGATCCTTGCCGGGCTGCTCTGGGCCTTGCGGCGGCTGGCGCCGACGCGCCTGCGTCTGGCCGGCGCCACTGCCGGCTTGGCTGCCGGGGCATGGGCGGCCTGCCTCTATTGCCTGCATTGCCCTGAAACATCGGCGCTTTTCGTGCTGACCTGGTATTCGCTGGGCATTGCGCTCGCCGCCGGACTGGGCGCGCTGCTGGGGCCCCGCGTGCTGCGCTGGTAGCCGTTTCACGGCACCGCCCCGTATCGATACCTAGTCCGCCATTAGCCATTAAAAAGCGGTTTTCGGCCATTGCCTTAAGGGCTGACCGACGTCGAATGCGCGGGGGCGCCCGGGGGAGATCATGGGCGAAACGGCGGATCCGCGCAGCGGCAGCATGAGTTCTTCCATTCCGGCCACGACGGCTGCCGACAACGCCGTCGCCGCTGCCGGAATTCCGAGAGACGCCCATGATGCCAGCGCCGCGCAAGGAAGACCTGCCACCGGAAAACTTGCAGGAAAACCTGTTTGCCCGCCACGCCACGGCGATCGCCATAGGGGTGGTCACGGCGGCCTTCCTGCTGGCCACGCTGATGTTCGCGATGCAGGATGCCGCCGTCAGCCGGGCGCGCGGCTGGGTGGATCATACTTACTCTGTCCGCCGACACATATCCCTGCTTCGCGATCTCTATGAAAGCGCCGGAGCCGGTCACCCCGGCTATCTGCTGACCGGAAATCCCGACTTTCTTCAGACGTACACCGACGCTCTGCGCGATGGCAAAGCCGCGCCGACGGACGATGACAGAGCGCCCGTGCACCGCTCCATCAGGCAGGAACTGGCGCTGCTGCGCAGCCTGACGGCGGACAACGCTTCCCAGCAAGCCAATATGGACGAACTGGAGAACCGAAGCCGGGCCCTGCTCGATTACTTCGCAAAAACGATAGAAGCGCGCGAGGCGGCGCCTCAGGCGGACGTTACCGAACCCGTCCTTATCCACGGCCAGACCCTGATCGCGCGGGTGCGCGAGCAGCTGACCGTCATGACCGCCGAGGAAGAGCACCTGCTGCGGCAACGCCAGGAAGTGGATGCGGCCAATCTGGAGCACAACAAGTGGCTGATGGGCGGCATCACCCTGGTCTCCTACTTCGGCATCGTTGTCGCCATCTGGCTCTACCAGCGCAGCCGCGCCCGCGCGCAGGCCCAGCAACTGCTCTACACCCAGGAACTGGAAAGGCGCGAAGAAGAGCTGAAGATGCAGCAGGAGGAGCTCAAGGCCTCCAACGAAGAGATCGAGGTTTCAAACGAGGAACTGGAGGAAAAGACCAGCGCGCTGGAGGAGCAGAACGAGCGGATCCGCGCCCAGTCCCGCGAACTGGAAGAGTCCCGGCGCCTGGTCGAACAGAAAGTGCGCGAGGTCGAACAATCATCGCGGTACAAGTCCGAATTCCTGGCCAACATGAGCCACGAACTGCGCACCCCGCTCAATTCGCTGCTGATCCTGTCCCGCAGCCTTGCCGCCAACGAGACGGGCAACCTGACCGTCGAACAAGTGGAGGAAGCCCGCGTCATCCACAACGGCGGGCTGGAACTGCTGAACCTGATCAACGATATCCTCGACTTGTCAAAGGTCGAGGCCGGCAAGATCACGATCGTTGCCGAAGAAACGCCCGTCGATGCCATCGTCGCCCGGCTGAAGCAGGGCTTCGAACTGGTCGCCCGCGACAGGGGCGTCGCGTTCCGGATCGAGTGCGACCCCGCCCTGCCCGCGCGGATCGAAACCGATGCCCAGCGCGTCGAACAGATCATGAAGAACCTGCTGTCCAATGCCTTCAAGTTCACCGAACAGGGTGCGGTCACGCTGGCGCTGCGGCGCGCGCGGGGTGGAGAGGGGCTGCAGCGCGCCGATCTCGATCCCGCCCATACGATTGCGCTGGCGGTGACGGATACCGGCATCGGCATCGACGAAACCAAGTTGAAGGACATTTTCGAGGCGTTCCAGCAGGAAGACGGATCGATCGACCGCCATTACGGCGGCACCGGGCTGGGCCTGACGATCGCGCGCAAGTTCGCACAAGTGCTGGGCGGCGAAATCCACGTGGAGAGCGCGAAGGGCCAGGGATCGACCTTTACCCTGTTCCTGCCGATTGGCCGGGTCGGCCCGGCGGTGGCAACCATTGCGCCCATGGTGGCGGCCCCGGTCGTCCTCCCGCCCAACGCCGCCGCCGCCGAACGCCCGCCCATGCGGCGCTTCATCGACGATGACCGGCAGGTGATCGCTCCGGGAGATCGCGTCCTGCTGATCGTGGAGGACGATCCCGGCTTCGCGATGATCCTAATGAAAACGGCACACAAGCGCGGATACAAGGTGCTGGCCGCCGGGGACGGCAAGAGCGGCCTGATCCTGGCCGCCGAATATCCCGTGACCGCCATCCTGCTGGACTTGCGCCTGCCCGATATCGACGGCCTCATCGTGCTTGACCAATTGAAGCACGCGTTGAACACGCGCCACATCCCGGTCCACATCATCTCCGGCGTCGAGAATGTCGAGGCACTGGCCCCCATGCGCAAGGGGGCGATGGGCTTCCTGGCCAAGCCCGTGGCCGAAGAGGATATCGACACGGCCTTCACCCGCATAGAGGCGCTGCTGCATGCGGAGATCAAGCGCGTGCTGCTGATCGAGGACGACCGCGTCACCCAGACCGCGATCCGCAGCCTGCTGACGCAGAAGAACATCGAGATCACCGTTGCCGAAACCGGCTCAGGGGCGCTGGAGCAGATGAAGCGGCAAGCGTTCGACTGCGTGATCCTGGACCTCAGCCTGCCGGACATGACCGGTTTCGAATGGCTGAAGAGGGCGGAAGGCCTGATCGGAGAGGATGGCCGCCCGCCAATCATCGTCCACACCGCCCGCGATCTGACCGAGGAGGAAAACCGCAACCTCGCCAACTATACCGAAAGCATCGTGATCAAGGGCGCGTCCTCTTCGGAGCGGCTGCTGGATGAGGTCACCCTGTTCCTGCACAGCGTGGAATCGAGCCTGTCGCAAGACCAGCAGGCGCTTATCCGTATGCACCACGATCCGGATCAGACGCTGAAGAACCGCACCGTGCTGCTGGTCGACGATGACATGCGCAACACCTTTGCCCTTTCCAAGGTGCTGAAGAAGCACAACCTCAACCTCGTCATCGCCGACAATGGCCAGATGGCGATCGAAAAGCTGCGGGAGCACAAGCAGATCGAACTGGTGATCATGGACATCATGATGCCGGTGATGGACGGCTACCAGGCGATGCGCGAAATCCGCCGCAACCGCGAGTGGGACAGACTGCCGATCATCGCGCTTACCGCCCGCGCCATGCCGGAAGAGGTCGATCACTGCATGGATGCCGGCGCCAACGACTATATGACCAAACCCGTCGACATCGACAGGCTGCTGACGCTGCTGCGGGTCTGGCTGTTCCGGCAGGAGAAGGCGGCATGAAGCTGGCTTCGCTGCGCATGCCGATGTCAGGCGCGCCACTGCCCGCCGGCTTGCCCGAGGACGATATCGCCGATCTGCCCGCGCCGCATGGGCGCGAGGACGTCGAAACGATCGAGATCGCGCTGCTGCTGGAGGCCATCCGCCGCCGCTGGAGCTACGACTTCACGCACTATTCGCACGCCTCCATCCGCCGCCGCCTGGATCAGGCCCGGCGCGCGGCGGGTCTTGCGCATTTCAGCGACCTTCAGGCGCGCGTGTTGCACGATCAGGACTTCTTCGACCGGCTGCTGCGCTACATGTCGGTCACCGTCACCGAAATGTTCCGCGATCCGCCTTGCTACCGTGTGATCCGCGAACGCCTGATCCCGGTGTTCAAGACGTATCCCTTCATCAAGATCTGGTGCGCCGGCTGCGCCACCGGCGAGGAAGTCTACTCGCTGGCGATCCTGTTGCACGAGGAAGGCTATCTGGACCGCGCGCGCCTTTACGCTACCGACTTCAACAAGGATTCGCTCGATATCGCGGAAAAGGGGATTTACCCGGCCCGGGCCATGGCGGGCTATGCCGACAACTATCGGCAAGCCGGCGGCCGCGGCGATTTCGCCGACTATTACAGCTCCAGCTACGGCTATGCGCGGATGAAAAGTTTCCTGCGGGAGCAGATCACCTTTTCCTATCACAACCTGGTGACGGACGGCGTGTTCGGTGAGATGAACCTGATCACTTGCCGCAATGTCATGATTTATTTCGACAAGACATTGCAGGAGCACGTGCTGGGCCTGTTCACGGATTCGCTGCGCCACGGCGGCTATCTGTGCCTGGGGGCCAAGGAAAGCCTCAACTTCTCGGCAGTGCGGCCACTGTACGACGCGCTCGACGGTCGGCAGCGGATCTACAAGAAGCGCGGGATCGTCCCCCATGGCTGAGCCCCGCTACGAGGCCGTCGTGGTGGGGGCATCCGCCGGCGGGATCCAGGCGCTGAAATCGCTGTTGTCCGCGCTGCCCGAACGGTTCGCGCTGCGCGTCGCCGTGGTTCAGCATATCGACGCCGGATCGCGCGGCTATCTGACGGAGATCCTTGCCAGAGATTGCAAACTTGCGGTTACCGAGGCCGAGGACAAGTCCGATTTCCTGGGCGGCACCGTCTACATCTCGCCCGCCGGCTATCATCTTCTGGTGGAGCCCGATCGCAGCCTCAGCCTCTCGGTCGACGAGAAGGTCAACTACTGCCGGCCCGCCATCGATCCGCTGTTCGAAAGCGCGGCCGACGCCTTCGGCCCGGCATTGATCGGCGTGGTGCTGACCGGCGCCAATCGCGACGGGGCAAGCGGGTTGCAATATATCCGCGCCCGGGGCGGGCGGGCGATCGTGCAGGACCCGGAAACCGCCGAAGCCCCGCCGATGCCCCGCGCCGCTCTGGATGCCGGCCCGGTGGATGACATCCTGCCGCTGCCCGCCATCGCCGCCCTTTTGGGCAAGCTGGGCAAGCTGGGAAGGCCAGCCCCGATCACCGGAAAAACCCTGTCGAAGGAACGACCGGCATGACCACCGCGATCCTCAAAAGCGTACCGCTGACCACCGGGCCGGCCGCCCTGGCGGAGACCCGCCCCAAGATCCTGCTGGTCGACGACCGCTGGGAAAACCTGCTGGCCACGGAAAAGGTGCTGAGGCCGCTTCAGGCCGATATCTTCAAGGCGGCCTCTGGCAACGAGGCGCTTTCGCTGGTGCTGCGGCACGATTTCGCCATCGTGCTGCTCGACGTGCAGATGCCGGAGATGGACGGCTTCGAAACCGCCATGCTGATGCAGGAACACGAAAGCATGGCCGGGGTGCCGATCATCTTCGTCACCGCCATTTCCAAGGAAGACAAGTACGCTTCCAAGGCCGCCGAAATCGGCGCCGTCGACTACATCTTCAAGCCGATCAATCCGGATATCCTGAAAAGCAAGGTGAAGGTCTATCTGGATCTCTATGTGCAGCGCCAGCAGATCCTGCACCTGAACGCCATCCTGTCGCAATCGAACGAGGAACTGGAGCGCTTCGCCTACATCTGTTCGCACGACATGCAGGAACCCGTGCGGATGATGAACGCCTTCGCCGGGTTGCTGGCCGAAAGTTCTGAGGAAAGCCTGGGCGAAGGGGGCAAGCGCTATCTGAACTTCATCCTCGACAACGCCCGGCGCATGCAGAAGATGATCAGCGACATCCTGACATTCTCCCGCGTGGGGCGAGAGGAGATCGCGCTGGAAACGGTCGATTGCGAAGCGATCCTGGGCGAAATCCTGATCGAATTCGAAGATGCGATCGAAAGCAGCGGCGCCCGGGTGACTTATGCCCCCCTGCCCCGGCTGGAAACCAGTTCCACGCTGATCCGCGTGCTGTTCCAGAACCTGATCGGCAATGCCCTGAAATTCCAGAACGGCGATCGCCCGCCGGAAATACAGGTTACGGCGGCTCGCCAGGGCCGTTTCTGGCATTTTGCGGTCCAGGACAACGGCATCGGCATCGACGAGGCTTTTCGCACGCGAATCTTCACGATCTTCCAGCGGCTGCACCGCAAGGAAGACTATCCCGGCACCGGCATCGGGCTGTCCACCTGCCGCAAGTTCATCCAGCTCTGCGGCGGTGACATCGATTTCACCTCGGCGCCGGGCCAGGGCACCACGTTTCATTTCACGCTCCCAAGCAAGGAGGCCGGCCATCATGAAACCGTTTAAGATCCTGATCGTAGAGGACAACGAGGGCGACGTGGAAATGACGGAGCGCGCCCTGAAAAACGCGCAGCAGCCTTGCGCACTGACAGTCGCCCACGACGGGGTGCAGGCGCTGGAAATCCTCCGCCCGGACGGTGGATCGGAATCGGGCGAGGATCCCGCTCAGATTCCCCAGCTTATCCTGCTGGACATCAACATGCCGCGGATGGACGGCAAGGAACTGCTAGCCACGGTGAAGGCGGATGCGCGCCTGCGACATATCCCGGTGGTCATGTTCACATCGTCGGAATCGCCCAACGACATCCGCGAATGTTACGAACGGCACGCCAGCTGCTACGTGGTAAAACCGTTCAACGGCCGCAAATATGCCGAAGCCCTGCACGACGTGGTGAACTTTTGGAGCACGACCAGTCGCCTGCCGAACTGACCGTGCCTGTCATGGGGAATTGGAGCGGGTGAAGGGAATCGAACCCTCGTATTCAGCTTGGGAAGCTGCTGCTCTACCATTGAGCTACACCCGCACGCCGGCTTGCTGGCCGGAGGCGAGGCATTGCCACGGTCACGGGGGATCCGTCAATATGGTGAGGCGCATCAAATTGATCGCGCCGCCGCACATGGGTTTCGATCATGGAAAAATGCCCGGCTCGTCATCGACGGCCGGGCAAGGATGGTCGTAAGTGGTGATAGCCGCGTTCAGAGTTTCAGGCGCAGACCGGCAAGGAACGCCCGCCCGATCGGATCGTCGCTGAGGGCAAAGCCGTCGCGCAGCCCGGCGCGGGTGCCGTTGCCCGAATAGGCCGCTGCCGGCGGCTTGGCATCGAACAGATTGGTGACGTTGACGTAGAACTCCGCCTTGCCGAAGCCGGCGTCGGCATCGAAGGTCAGCGTCAGGTTCGTCGTCGCGAACGAATCGACGTGGTTGCTCACCCAATACTGCGTCGGATCGCCGCCCAGCTTCATCGAACCGCGCCAGCGTTCCAGCAGGTCTACCGTCAGGTGTTCGGCCGGCTTTACTTGCGCGAAGGCGCTGATCCGCCATGCCGGACCGGCGGACAGGCCCAGCGGCCCGAAGGCGACATTGCCCTGATCGAGCGTGGTCGTGCCCTGCTGGCGATAGTAGACATGCGGCTGCCACGACGTCAGCACGCGCAGCGAGGCCGGGCGGCCGAACAGGCTGGTGCGGTAGTTGCCTTCCACATCGATGCCCCATGTCTCCACTTGCGCGAGGTTCATGTAGAGCGTGTACCAGTGCGTCACCGCATTCGCGGCACTGGTGTCCGCGTAGCCGTTCGGGCGATCCTGCAGCGAGCAATAGAACGAGGTTCCGCCGCTGGCATAGCAGGCCTGCTGATAGGCCGTGGTTGAACCGGCGATCTGCGTCACCGCATCGTCGATGGTGATGTGATAGGCGTCCACCGCGATGCTGGCGCGCGGCGTTGGGCTCCAGACCACGCCCCCGGTCAAGGTATTGGCGATTTCCGCCTTGAGGTTGGGATTCGAAAGGTCGGTCTGCTGCACGCTCGGGCTGGTACCCGTCAGCAGGTCGACCGGATTGACCGGGATCGAGTTGGCCGGCGCGAAGAGTTCGTAGAGCGTGGGCGCCCGGATATCGCGCGACCGGGTGCCGCGAATGCGCAGCGTATCGGTAACATGCCAGTCCAGCCCGGCCTTCCAGGTCCAGTACGTGCCCGAGGTGTTGTAATGCGTGTAGCGCGCCGCACCATTGACGTTCAGCGCCTGGATGAACGGCACGTCCTTCAGCAGCGGTACGTCCACTTCCAGCGCGGCTTCATAAACGGTCTGGCTGACTTTGGGCGATGCGGCGAAGCTGTTGAGCCAGAGCTTGGTGGTTGCCGTGCAGTTGTAGCGCAGGCCGGTGCAATCGGCATATTCGTTGGGATCGGTGTCGCTGTCCGCATCGAAGCTGACCTTGCGCCATTCGGCCGAAAGCGCGGCGTTGATCGGGCCGGCCCAGGTGCTGAGCGGCGAGCCGGAGATGCTGCCCGAAACATTGTTCATCCGCGTCTGCGCCCGGTAATGCGTGCTGGGCATCACGTAGGCGAGCGCGGCCTGGCTAGCGGAAGTGGGGCCGAATACGTTGAGCGGCACGCAGCCCGGCATCTGCCCGGGATTGGTGAGCGTCACGCGGCAGACGACATTGCCCGTCGCCGGATCTGTAACCGCATCGAGCGCGGCGGCGAGGTTCTGGTTGTTGACGTTGTTGTTCAGCGTGGTCTTGAGCGTGGTGACGCCCCAGACATAATCGAGGTTCCAGTCGAACGCGCCCAGCTTGCCATCGAACCCGGCGTTGGCGGTCCACTGGTCGGTGTGCGAGACCGAGTTGAGGCGGCCGGATTCGTTGACCATCTCGCCGAACTTGAAGCTGCTGACGCCGGCCATCGCGGTCTGATAGGCCTGCGGCAGGAAGGCGTTGGTCGAACTCATCGTCACGCCCGAAAGGCGCAGCGGATCGGCCCAGTTCTGGTTGCTCTTGATATCGCCGGCGACTTGCGCGTGGAAATGCACCTTGTCGCTGACGTCGAAATCGAAGCGGCCGAAGATCTGGTTGAATTCCAGCGGGCTGACCAGCGAACTGTCGTAATAGCCGCCGTCGCCGCCGATTTCGAGGCCGCTGGTGCCGGTCGTGGTGCCGTGGACGAAGGGGCGCAATACGCCGTTCTCGCCGAAGATCTGCCCGGCCAGCGGGCCGCTGGTGATCAGGCCGCCGAACGGCGTGTTGGCCTGACGGACATCGTGCTGGAGCACGTAGGGATTGGCGGCGGTGCCGGTGCCGGTCACGCCGATACTGTCGAGATAATCGCGCGAGGAGCGGTATTTGATGCCCCCTTCCTTGCGGTATTCGTAGCTCGCCTCGATATGGCCGCGGCCGCCGAACAGGCTGGTGCCGCCGGCGACGCCGATGTCGTATTGCGACGCGTCGCCGCGCTGCGAAATGCCACTGCTGGCCTGCACTTTCAGGCCGTTGAAGCCCTTGTCGATGATGTAGTTGACGACGCCGCTGACCGCGTCCGAACCATAGACCGCCGAGACGCCGCCGGTCACGGTATCGACGCGCTGGACCAGCATTTGCGGGATGATGTCGACATCGACGACGCCGTTCAGCAGCGTCGGCGGGACGCGCAACCCGTCCATCAGCACCAGCGTGCGCGTGGGGCCGAGGTTGCGCAAGTTCAGTTGATTGGCCGAGCCGTTGCCCGCGCCGCCGCTGCCGGTCGAGGTCGGGTTGCTGGTGCGGCCGCGTGCGCCGGCGAAGACGGGCAGTGCGTTCAGGGCATCGGCCAGCGTGCCGGGCTGGACCGCGAGCAGGTTGGAGGGCTGGACCACGGTGACCGGCGACGGCATGGAATCGCCGTTGCGGATCGCTCTTGAACCGGTGACGATGATGTCCTGCGCGGAGACGGCGGCGGGTTCGCTAGCGGAAGTATCCGCAGCCTGCGCGTCTTGCGCCAACGCCGGAACCGCATGCAAAAGACTGGCGCCGCACAGAAGCGCGGCAGCCCGATGGGCTTTCCTCATCACAACCTCCCAATGGATCGGCAAATCGAGTTACCGAAAGACCTTGTTCGGCGACCCCGGGAGATCGCCGTTAATTTGCTGTCTTGTTACAGCTTTGTTATCGGTCTTTGCTGTTGGGGTGTGATTGAAACAGGTGCCCCGGCTATTCACAACGGGGCTTCTAATCGCCTCTGCCCAGACAATGCGACTGAACGACACCTAACATGACCCGAGATGCACCTAGAGCATTTTCCAATCAGATGGCATCATCTGATGACTCGGAAAATGCGTCAAACCAGAATCTTAGAGCAGTTGATCCGATGCAATCGGATCGGAAACTGCTCTAGAGTTCCCCCAAGGCGCATCCCGTCATTCACAGGCTGCCGTCAGGGCGTCAGCGTCACCATGACGACGCCGTGGGGATCGACCTTGGCCGAATAGCTGCCCTTCATCGCGCCCAGATCGCGGTGCGCCCACAGGTCGCGGACCTTCAGCGACTGGCCGGCCGGATAGTCCAGCTGCGCCCAGTTCACCGTCAGCGTGACGGGCGCCTCACCCCGGTTGAACAGCAGCGCGGCGCGCTTGCCATCAGCCAGGGTGCGTACCCAGACTTCTCCGTTTCCCTCCTTCGCGATCCGGCGGCCCTGACGGCCCAGCTTGTCCTGGTCGACCGCGATCACATCCTTGTTGAGCAGGATCGCCTTGGTGTCCGCGCTCATGTTCGCCACGTCGTTACCGGCGATCAGCGGCGAGGCCATCATCGCCCAGAGCGAGAAGTGGCTGCGGTATTCGGTGGTCGTCATGCCGCCGTTGCCGACTTCGAGCATGTCCGGATCGTTCCAGTGCCCCGGCGCGGCATAGGGCCAGAGCGGCTCGTTGAGATCGACGATATCGAGCATGCCCAGTGCATAGCCGTGCTTGCCCGACCACTTATCGGTGATGTCGGCCGTGGTGCGCCAGATATTGCCGATCTTCGAGGCCCAGAGCCACGGCTTGTTGGTGCCCCACTCGCAGAGCGAAAGCAGCACGTCGCGCCCCGTGGAGCGCAGCGCATCCGACATCAGCGCATAGGCTTCTTCCGCATTGCGGCTGCCGGTGCTGCACCAATCGTACTTCAGGTAATCGACACCCCACGAAGCGTAAGTGATCGCGTCCTGATACTCGTGGCCCTGGCTGCCGGGGCGGCCGCCGCAGGTCTTGGTGCCGGCGTCCGAATAGATGCCGAACTTCAGGCCCTTCGAGTGGACGTAGTCCGCCGTGGCCTTGATCCCCGAAGGGAAGGCCTTGGCATTGGCGGTGATGAAGCCCTTGGCGTCACGCTCACCATGCCAGCAATCGTCGATGACGAGATAGTTGTAGCCCGCATCCTTCATGCCGGTGGAGACGATGGCGTCCGCCGTATCGCGGATCGTCTTTTCCGAGATGTTGCAGGCGAACTTGTTCCAGCTGTTCCAGCCCATCGGCGGCGTCTGCGCAAGGCCGTTGGCCACGCGCGTCGGATCCTGCGAGGGCGGCAGGCGGTTCTGGTCCACTTCCTCCGCCAATGCCGGATTGACGAGTGCCACGGGGGCAAGGCTCAGGGCGAGCGCGACGAGCTTCGCGAAACGCGACATAGCGGATGGTCTTTCTTTAGAATGCGACGACATCACCCTGAACCTCAGTGCGTCATTGCGAGCGAAGCGAAGCAATCCAGAGTCGCGTAAGCCGCCGCTGGATTGCTTCGCTCCGCTCGCAATGACGATTCAAGGTGAAGTCATCCTGCTTGATACTTAGTTAGGGCAGATCGCGCCGGTGGGATCGGCATCGAGCTTGATGGTGGAAATGGCGATCGCCTGACCCGCATTGCCTTGCAGCACGAAGGGGCGCGCAATCTTCGTCATGTCCGCACCGGCCTTGGCGAAGCAGGAGAGCGAGACCTTGACGCTGGCCCATTGGCCCGGCGCGGCGGTGAAGACTTTGCCGCCGTCGAGGAACGTCTCACCCACGCCCAGCTTGGGTGCGACCGAACCCTTGGCATCGATGCGGTAGTCGATGCGCAGGCTGAGCATGGCATTGCTCTGGCGATTGAGATCGACAGTCGGCCCTTCGATGCGCACTTCGCCGGGGCCGGAGAAGGTGAGCTGGCGCGCGCCTTCCTGCGTGCCGCCACCGTCGACGTTCTTCACCGCCACCGCGCCGCCCGTGGCGAGCTTCCACGGTGTCAGCACCTTGCCCGGCAGGTAGTAGACCGAGACGTTGGAAAGCGAGGCATCGAGCCCGGCCACTTCGCTCAGCTGCGGAACCGCGGTCTTGTCCTTGTAGGTCAGGCCATAGCCATAGGCGAACTGCGGATCGTAGCCCGGCTGGCCGACGTTGTTGGCGAACTGGCCGGCGTTCTTCGGCCAGGAATAGCTGAGCTTGCCGCGGAAATCCTTGTTCGGCGTGCCGTCCTTCTTGGCCACCAGCACGTCGGCAAGGCCTTCGCCTTCCGAGCCCGGCAGGAAGGCAGCGACGAATGCGTCGGACTGGTTGATCTCCGGATTCACCCAGAGCGCGCGGCCGGAGATGAACACCGAAACCACCGGAATGCCGGCGGCCTTCAGCGCCTTCAATTGCGCCAGCGCCTGCTTGTCGCCCGGCTGGAATTCCAGCGTGGAGATATCGCCGACCATTTCGGCATAAGGCGTTTCACCGAAGACGACGACGGCAACGTCGGGCTTTGCGCCCGTGACCTTGCCATCGGCGCTCAGCGTGGCGGTGCCGCCGGCCGCTTCGATCGCGGTCTTGAGGCCGCCCCAGATCGAGGTGGCGCCGGGGAAGTCGGCATTGGTGTTGCCGGTGCCCTGCCAAGACATCGTCCAGCCGCCGGTCTGCATGCCGATATCGTCGGCATGGGTGCCGGTGACGAGCACCTTCTGGCCCGGCTTGATCGGCAGAAGCGCACCGTTGTTCTTCAGCAGCACCAGCGATTCCGAAACCGCCTGGCGGGCGATGGCGCGATGCGCCGGTGCGCCGAGTTCGCTGCGCTGTTCATAGGGGCGCGCCGGATCGAACAGGCCCAGCTTGAACTTCACGCGCAGGATGCGGCGCACCGCGTCGTCCACGCGCGCCATCGGGATCGTACCGTCCTGAACCTGCTTCAGCGTGTTGTTGAACAGGTCCTTCCAGTCGTTCGGCACCATCGCCATGTCGAGACCGGCATTGAACGTCTGCGGGCAATTGCCGTTGGTGCAGCCGGGGATCTGGCCGTGTGCATTCCAGTCGCCCACGGTGAAGCCTTCGAAGCCGAGGCGGCCCTTAAGCACATCGGTCAGCAGCGTCTTGTTGCCGTGGTTCTTCACCCCGTTCCACGAGGAGAAGCTGGCCATGACCGTCATCGCGCCGGCATCGATGCCGCTGACGTAACCGGGCACGTGAAGCTCGATCAGGTCCTTTTCGGGGACCTGTGCGTCGCCCTGATCGATGCCGCCATGGGTGCCGCCGTCAGCCAGAAAGTGCTTGATGGAGGCGGCGACATTGCCGTTCTGGATGCGGCTTTGCCCCGGCGCGCCCTGAAGCCCGCGCACCATGGCGGCGGAATATTCGCGGGTGATCTCGGGTCGTTCCGAATAGCCTTCGTAGGCGCGGCCCCAGCGATCGTCCTGCGGCACGGTGACGGTGGGACCGAAAGCCCAGTCGAAGCCCGAAGCGGCGCTTTCGGCAGCGGTCGCCTGCCCGATCTTTTCCATCAGCGCGGGATCGCGCATCGCGCCGAGGCCGACGTTGTGCGGGAAGATCGTGGCGCCGAAGACGTTCGAGTTGCCGTGGACGGAATCCATGCCGAAGATCACCGGGATCGGCACGTGGCCGGGGCGCTTCTCGATCGAGATCTGGCGGAAGGCTTCGGCGGTGGCGATCCAGTCGCTGGCCGGGCCGCGATCGTTGCCCGAAAGCGGCGGATCGTTGCCTCCGCCGAGGATCGAGCCGACCGGATATTCGCGCAGTTCTTCCGGCTTCATCGAGGCGATGCTGGGCTGGATCATCTGCCCGACTTTCTCGCGCACCGACATTTCGGCCATCATCTTGGTGATCTTCGCCTCCGTCTCCGGATCGACGAGGCCGACGCTCTTCGCCTTGGGCCAGAGTTCGGGATGCGCGGTCGCGGCAGCGGGCAGCGGCGCGTCAGCCGACGCCGCAGCGAAGGGAACAGCGGCGCAGGACAGGGCAAGAAGGGAAAGCGTCAGTCGCATCGATTTTCCTAGGCGGAGTGTAGCGCGGATTGGGGCGCAGCATATTGCGCAGCAGACGCGGCGCAAGTCTCTGCAATAAACTCTTCATGCGTGCCGGCCTGCGCCACCGCACGGGCAATGGCGGCGCGCATCTGTTCGAACGATCCGGCCAGTTCCTCGTTGGAAAACTGATCGGCCAGCGGGTCGTAGCGCTGCGGCAGGATATCGAAACCGGCGAACATCGACAGCCAGCTGGGCGCCTGGAACGAATCCCATTCGAAGCGCGGCAGCTTGCCCGAACCCTGGAACGTACGGATGCGCTGCGCCAGCGTTTCCGGCAGGCCCAGCGCGCGGCACTCTTGCCACATCTGCTCGGTCCGCTGGCCGCCCCAATAGTGCAGCAAAAGGAAGTCGCGGATGCGCGCATATTCCAGCGCGGTGATGCGGTTGAACTCGTCCGTCAGCGTGGGATCGAAATCGCTGTCCGGGAAATGTGCGAGCAGGCGTTCGATGCCGCTCTGGATCAGCACGATCGAGGTCGATTCCAGCGGCTCCAGGAAGCCGGCTGCCAGCCCGAGGGCGACGCAGTTCTTCTCCCACACCTTGGTTCGGTGGCCGGTGCGGAAGCGCAGCATGTTCGGCTCTGCCAGCGCCTCGCCCTCAAGGCTGGCGATCAGCGTGGCGGTCGCCTCGTCGTCCGAGATGTGGCGGCTGGAATAGACATAGCCGTTGCCGACGCGGTGCTGCAGCGGAATGCGCCACTGCCAGCCCGCCGCCAGCGCGGTGCTGCGGGTATAGGGCGTCAGTTCGTCACCGTGGGTGCAGGGCATCGCCACGGCACGGTCGCACGGCAGTAGATGCGTCCAGTCCTCGTAAGGGACTTCCAGCGTCTGGCCCAGCAGCAGGCTGCGGAAGCCAGAGCAATCGACGAAAAGATCGGCTTCCAGCACACGCCCGTCATTCAGCGTGACCGAGGCGATGCGGCCGTTTTCGGCATTGCGGCTGGCGCCGGAGATGGTGCCTTCGATGTGGCGCACGCCCAGCAGGTCGCGCGCGCGCTGCGACAGGAAGCGAGCGAACAGGCCCGCGTCGAAATGGATCGCCCAGTCGAACACGCCAAGGTCGTTGGCGGGCTGTTCGGGCGGCAACAGCATCAGGTTGCGCATCGCCGCCTGCGTGGGCAGGCAATACGCGGAAAGCGGCGTCTCGTCGCCCGCCATGCGGCGCTTCAGCCAATACTGGTGGAACGGTACCGAGAAGGCATCGACGCCGTAGCGGCCGAAGGGGTGGAAGAAGCTGGTGCCCGGCCGCTGCCAGTCGCGGAATTCGATGCCCAGCTTCACGGTGCCTTGCGATGCCTGCATGACTTCGGCCTCGGTCACGCCGATGGCCTTGAAGTAGTCGCGGATCGCGGGAACGGTCGCCTCGCCCACGCCGACGGTGCGGATGTCGGGGCTTTCGACCAGCGTGATTTCGATGGGAAGGCGGCGCAGGCGCGTCGCCAGCAGGTTCGCCGCCATCCAGCCTGCGGTGCCGCCGCCGACGATGAGGATCGAACGAATCGGTTCGTTTGCCATGGCTTACTCTCCCGGCAAGCTTGTTAGGCTGTAAACCTCACCGATGCTGCCTGAAAAAGGGATCCCCCCGCCCGGAGGAGGAGTGGGCGGGGGGAAGGGGGGAGGAGCTGTTAGAACTTGACGCGGACGCCAGCGGTGTAACGACGCTCGAAGATGTTGTTGTAGGCCTTCTCGTCCTTCCAGGTGAGGTAGTACTTCTCGTACTCACCCGTCAGGTTCGAACCCTGCGCATAGACTGTCACGTTCGGCGTGACGTCGTAGCTGACCGAAGCGTCGACGTAGTTGGTCGGCGCCTGGTACATTTCAAGGCCCTGGATGCCGCCGAAGTCGGACTGCACGGCGCGCTTCGAACGGAAGTTCCACGCGATGCGGGCCTGGAAGTGCGAGTCCTGATAGAACAGCGCGGCGTTGGTCTGGATCTTCGAGTTATCCTGGAACGGGATCTTGCTGCCAGCCAGATCCTTCTCACCCGTGTCGGACGGCGAGAAGGTGAAGTTGGTGTCGATACCGAAGTTGCGCAGGAAGTCCGGCATGAAGTTCAGGTCGAGGAACGAAAGCTTGGCGCCCGCCTCGATACCCTGCAGCGTACCGCCCGTGCCCTGCACCGGCGTGCTGATCGACACGGTACGACCGCGCACCACACCGTCGTTGTCGGGCAGGTCGGTACGGATGACGTTGCCGCTCTGGATGAAGCTGTCCACCGCGATGTGGAACGCGCCCAGGCTCAGCAAGCTGCCGCGGCCCATGTAGTATTCCAGCGAGGCTTCGACGTTGGTCGCACGCCACGGATCGAGCAGCGGGTTGCCGTTCTGGCTGCCGCCGGTCACGCGGAACACCGGCGAGCCGGGGTTGCTGGTGTCGATCGCGTAGTTCGGGGTCAGACCGCCGCCCCACTGGTTGAGATCGAGCAGCGTCATCGTCTTCGAGAAGGCGACGCGGAACTTCAGGTTCTGCGCGAAATCGAAGGCGACGTTGAAGGCCGGCAGAATGTCGGTGAAGCTGCGCTTGGTCTCGACCGTACCCGCCAGGGTATTGGCAAGGCCGTAAGGCTGTGGGCTGCCGGTGACGTACTGCGTCACGTCCAGCTTGGTGTTGATGATCTTGACGCCCGCGTTACCCGAGAACGGCAGGCCGAACAGGTCGCCCTTGAAGTCGGTCTGGATATATCCCGAGATCTGCTTGACGCCCACCTGGTAGGACGAGCCGGGGTTCATCACCTCGACATTGCCCGGGTAGAAGCTGTCCTGATAGGCCTGCGCGTTGTCCATCGCCTTGGGGTTGAGGACGTACATGTTCGGCACGCCAGCAACGCCGGGGTTGAACAGCTTGACCATGCCGGACAGCGTCGGATCGGTTGCCGGACGGGTCAGGCCGGCGGTGAAGTAGCCAGAAGCATCGCCCGCGCTGCACGAGCTGTCGCTCATCGGCACGTCGAAGGCCTTCCACTTCACGAGGCAGCCGTTCGGATTGCTGGCCTGGCCGGCATAGAGCGGCGCGGCGCGGTCGAACTCATAGTCGCTGACCGAGCGGTCCGAATAACGGGCGCCGAAGCTGACCGTGACGTTCGGATTGGCTTCGTACGAACCATCCGCACGCACGACCTTCATGTCGCCGTTCTTGCGGAAGTTGCCTTCCGACGACAGCGTCTTGAGCGCGTAGTTGCTCATGTCGCCCAGCTCGCTCAGCAGCTGCGAAGGCAGCGTGAAGACGGGCTTGTTGCCGGAGAAGTCCACCGTGGCGGGCAGCGAGTTCAGGCCGGCGATGGTGTTGACGGTGTAGCCGTTCGGATTGAACTCACGGTCGCCATCCGGATAGTGGCCCACGCCGCCCGGCTGCCACTGCTGGCCGTTCGTCATGCTGAACTGGGTGTAGCTCTGGTCGTAGTACTGGTGCGCCTTGCCATAGACGCCGCGCAGGCTGGCTTTGAACGGGCCGCCGTTGTCGAACTTCAGCTCAAGGTTGTAGTTCTGCGACTGCGAGCGATAGCGGTCGGTCTGGGCATAGGAATCGAAGTTGCCCAGATCGTAGTCGTACACTTGCGTGGTATTGATGTTGTACGTGCGGCCATCGTTGCCGACCACGGTGGCGCCGGTATCGCGCGACTGGCCGGGCACGAATTCCGCCGCCTGCCAGTTCACGTTCTGCATCTGGAAGCCGGCCGTGCGGTCGTGCTCGTCCTGCTTGGTGAAGAACGCGTCGCCGGTCAGCGTCAGCGCGTCGTTGATTTCCCACTGGGCCGAACCGTTGATGCCCAGGCGTTCGCGCTGGTTGATCTTGTTCCAGCCGGTGAAGCCCTGCGGGACGATGAAGGCGTCGTTCGAATCGCCATCGCCGTTGACGTCCACGCCGCCGGCCACGGCCGTGCCGCGCGGGCGGTTGGCGGGCGAGAAGCCGTTGGTCGAAGTGACGTCGGCGGTGCCTTCGTTATGCAGCGCGGCGCCGTAGCCTTCCTGAATGCCGTTGTGCGAGTTCGACAGGCGGACATTCGAATAGGCGGCCGAGACCAGGAACCCGAAGCGATCGTTGTGCCAGGAGATCAGGCCGTTGAAGTTCGGATCGAACTCGTGCTTGGTCTTGTCGCCGTAGGAACCTTCGGCAGCGGCGGCGAACGTGAAGCCTTCCTTCAGGTCGAACGGACGGCGCGTGCGCAAGTTGACGGTGCCGGTGATGCCCGCGTTCAGCAGGTTCGCGGTGCTCGACTTGATGACGTCCGCGCCGGAGAACAGCTGCGAGGGGATGTCGTTGAAGTTCGGCTGGACCGAGGTGATCGACTGCGCGCCCAGGTAGGTTTCGCCGTTCATCAGCGTGACCACCTGCGGCAGGCCGCGGATGTTGATGGTCGAACCTTCACCGGCGCTGCGCAGGATCTGCACGCCCGGAATGCGCTGAAGCGAGTCGGAGATGGTGACGTCGGGCAGCTTGCCGATGTCTTCGGCGGAGATCGAATCGACGACCGAAGTCGCTTCGCGCTTGATGGCGACCGCGCGTTCCTGCGAACCGCGAATACCGCTGATGACGATCTCGCCGCTATCGGCGGCGGCGTCTGCGGGGGCATCAGTTGCGGCCTGCGGAGCAGCGGCGGCAGGTGCAGCAGCGCCGATATCGGCCATCGCCAGACGCGTTGCCGCGCCGGTAACGACGGGTGCCGCCTCCTGCGCGAAGGCGCCATGCGCCGTACCCAGCGCCACGATCGACGTCGCCGTCAGCAGCACGCCACGATTCAGGAAACCATGTCGGGTCATTCCCCCAAAACTCCTCTCCTCACACGCGCCTCGCGTGCTTCTCGTTCTTTTTGCGGAGAGGGGTCGGCCAGGGGCCGTGTTCGGTTCCTCTCCTGCCACGAGGTTTCTTGTGACTCGTGTTGCCTTAGACATCCGCGCAAACCCCCAGGCCGTCAACTTAAATTTTTTCTTTTTTGTTAGTTTGCATGGCAGACTGGTTGTATTCAGGGCGGATGAAAAAAGAGGATCGCACCCGAGAGGCTCGCGAAATGGCTATAAAACAGGCGGATAACGTCGGCGGAAAACCGAAGTCGGCACGATCGGAAGCGGGCGCGGGCACCCCGCGCGATGGCGTAAGGCAAGGAAAACGCCTGGCTGTCTCGCTTTCCGGCACCAACCTGGCGCGGGCCAGCGATTACAACCAGCGCATCGTGCTTCAGGCGATCCGTCTGTCCGGCGAAACCACGCGTATCGCCTTGGCCAACCAGACCGGGCTGACCCCGCCGACCATCGCCAATATCACCACCAGGCTGGAGGATATGGGCCTTGTCGCCCAGATCGGCCGCAAGCACGGCGGACGCGGCCAGCCCGCCCTGCGGCTGGCGATCGACCCGGACGGCGCCTTCGCCATCGGCCTGAATGTCGACCGCGACCACATCACGCTGGTCACGCTGGACCTTGCCGGAGAGGTCCGCAGCCGGGTTACCCGCGATGTGCGGTTCGCCCTGCCGAAAGACGTGGTGGCGATCGTCGCCGACGAACTCGACGGGTTGCTGGCGGCGGGCAAAGTGGATCGTGAGCGCGTGCTGGGTGTCGGTATCGCGCGGCCGGACGATCTGGGCGGGATCGCCCTGCCCCACAAGCCGGCCGGTTACGAAAGCTGGAGCGCCGTGGATTTCTCCCAATTGTTGAAGGATGTGCTGCCCTGGCCGGTGCATGTCGACAACGACGCGGCGGCGGCGGCGCTGGGTGAGGCGCAAGGCGTGGGCGGGCAGGAACGGCCCAGTTTCTTCTACCTGCTGATCAGCGCGGGCCTTGGCGGCGGCCCGGTGATCGACGGTTCCTACTATCGCGGCGCCCGCTCTCGCAGCGGTGAAATCGGCCTGCTGCCCGATCCCGGCTGCGCCACGCCGGGCGCGGTGGTGCAGGATACCGTCTCGCTTTCCGCCATCGAGGAACGGCTGGAACTGGCGGGCCGCCAGCTTGCACAACTGGACGATCTGCTGGCGCTCGATCCGATCATGGCCACCACCGTGGACCAGTGGATCGCCGATGCTACGCGCGCCCTTACCGCGCCGCTGACGGCGGTTTCCTGCTTGCTGGACCCCGACGCCATCCTGATCGGCGGACGCCTGCCGCTGCCCCTGATCGAACGGCTCTCAGCGCGGATCGAGGCAGCGCTGGGTCAGGTGACGATGCCCAACCGGGTGCCGGTACAGCCTGCGCAAATGGCCAGCGATGCCCCTGCCATCGGCGCCGCGATCCTGCCGTTTCTGGACGAATTGCTGCCTTCGGACACGATTTTGATGCAGGCGGGCCGCTCGGTCGAAATCTAAAAAAAAGAAATTGTCTTAATTTCTCGACCTGCCATGATGCCTGCTCATGGCACGAAGCGGCGCGCGCCCGATCGGGAAGCGCGAACGCGACAGGAGAGGGCTTTTTATGAAGCGCATTATGCGCAGGGCAGCACCGTGACGCTGCGCATCGGTATCGATTTCGGCGGCACCAAGATCGAGGCGGCCGCTCTCGACGAACAAGGCGCGGTGCTCCACCGGCAACGAACGGAAACGCCCGATAGCTATGATGCGGCGCTGTCCACGCTGCGCGATCTTGTCGCCGCCGTGGAAGGCCGGCTCGGCCGTCAGGCGCTGATCGGCATCGGCACGCCGGGATCGGCGATCAAGGCCACCGGGCTGATCCGCAATGCCAATTCGGTCTATCTCAACGGCCGGCCCTTCCAGCACGATCTGGAACAGGTGCTGGGCCGTCAGGTACGTCTTGCCAACGATGCCAACTGCTTCGCCCTGTCCGAAGCGGTGGACGGCGCGGCCGCAGGCAAGGCATCGGTATTCGGGCTGATCATCGGCACCGGCTGCGGTGGCGGTCTGGTGATCGACGGCAAGGCGATCGGCGGCGCGCATGGGCTGACCGGCGAACTGGGCCATATGCCCCTGCCCGATCCCCAGCCCGATGAACTGCCCGCCCCCACCTGCTGGTGCGGCCTTCGCGGCTGTTTCGAATCCTGGGTTTCCGGCACCGGGTTCCGCCGCGCCTTTACGGCGGCGACGGGGCGCGATCTCCATTCTCCCGCCATCGTCGAGGCGGCGCTGGACGGCGATGCCGAAGCCAAGGCCGCGCTCGAACGCTACCGCGACCGACTGGCCCGCGGGCTGGCGGTAGTGGCCAACCTGATCGACCCCGATGCCATCGTGCTGGGCGGCGGCATGTCCAACGTCGCGCCGATCTACGAAGGACTGGCCGAAGCCATCCGCGCGCGCACCTTCTCGGGCGCATGGACGGGCGATGTCGTGCAGGCGCGCTGGGGCGACAGCTCAGGCGTGCGCGGCGCGGCGCTGCTGTGGAGCGTGGAAGAGGCGACGGCGCAGGCCTGAAGGCGGCCGCGCAAAGGCGCGAAGGGGCTGCTTTTCGCGGGCGAGGCCGCCTTGCTAGGCCGCCTTGCCCCCTTCCGCCCCGGCTTCGGACTCTGCAGGTGGCGCAACAAGCATACCGGGCCGAGCCGGAGCCCGGCCCGGACAAGAATTCAGGGCGCTGCCCGCAAGGCGCAGGTCTGGGCGGATAACCCTTCGACCTGCCGTACGCCATCCGCCGCCAGTTCAAGGCTGGTCCCCCGCGCGCCGAAGCGCGGCCATTCGGGTAGCCCCGGACCGTTCGGATCGCCGGTGCGCGCAAAGTTCGTCCAATAGGCCGCGAGCGGCGCCGCTGCGTCGGGAGCGGCGCCCTCCTCCGCCAGCACGAAACGGATTTCGGAGCCGTGCGTCACCGGCTTGTCGCCCGGGCCGTCGATATCGAACTGGTAATGCCAGGTCGGTCCACCGCTGCGGGTCCGCTGGGCAGCGACATGGAGCGCGGGGCAGCGGAAGGTCAGATCGTTGGCCAGTCGCAACGCCAGATCGCCGGGGGGCGTACCACCCGGTGCAAGGCCGTAAGCCGCCTTGGCGGCGCCGGCGTTACCGCCGAAAACTTGCTCTATGGCGCGTTCCGGCGTTCCATAGAGACCGAGTTCATAGCGGTTGTTGCCAAGGATCAACGGGATATCCCGGCCCACACCCTTCGCCAGCGAGGCAGCAGGCGTTTCGGTCAGCACTTTGCCGTCGACCACGGCCTGAAGCCAGATGAAGCTGTCGTCATCCAGGTTCGGCACATCGGCATGCTCGGCGGCATCGATCAGGGCCTTGCCCGGCAAGGCGCGGAGCTGTGCGGCGGTGGCGTGCTCGGGCGCGCCGGCGGCCTTGGCGATGATCGCCCCCACCGCCTCGTTCTCTGCCAGCGAGCGCGGCGGCAGGCCGAACCCGGCGGTGCCGCTTTCCTCGATCGCCTTGTGGAACAGGCCCTTTGCGCCGGGCGAGAGCATCTGCAGGCCGACATCCTGCCCGCCGGCGGATTCGCCGAAGATGGTGACGTTGCCCGGATCGCCGCCGAAGCGCGCGATATTCGCCTGTACCCAGCGCAGGCTTGCCTGCTGGTCCATCAGCCCGTAGTTGCCGGACTGTTTGCCCAATGCCGCGTGCGACATGAAGCCCAGTGCCGAAAGCCGGTACTGCACGCTCACCAGCACGACGCCGCGGGCGACGATGGGCGATGCGGCCGGACCCGGCCCGCCGCCTGCGCGGTTGCCACCGCCGTGGATCCACACCATCACCGGCATCGGCTTGGCGGGGCGCAGCGTGGGTGTCGCGACGTCGAGGTAGAGGCAGTCTTCCGACTGATAGGCCGCGGCCTCGTGATTCCAGCCGTAATCGACCTGCAGGCACGCCGGCGCGGACTTCACGGCTTCGCGCGCGCCCTGCCAGTGCGGGACCGGCTGGGGGGCGCGGAAACGGAAATCGCCGACCGGCGGCGCCGCGAAGGGAATGCCGCGAAACATCGCGCGCCCGTCCGCGCCGGTCGCGCCCTGCACCGCGCCGGCGTCGGTCTGCACGACAGGCCCAGATGCGGGTGCGGATGCCGTTGCCGACGCCAGGGCCAGCGCGACGAGGGCGAGACTCATGGGATGTTCGCCGCCGCGATCGGGCGGGGAACGGGCTTGGCCATCGCGGCCTTGAACGCGGCCTCGGCCACCTTGTTCATCTCTTCATAGCCGGCGACGGTGGGATGCACGTGGTCCGACGTCAGCCCTTCGCGCGCGCCGAGGCCGGAGCCTTTCATCGCCGTCCAGTAATCGGCGTAGACCGATCCGGTCTTGGCGGCATAGCTCTTCAGCCAGGTGTTGAGCTTGACGATATGCATGCCCGTCTCCAGCCCCGGACGCCACGGGAACTGGTCCGCCGGCGGGATCGAGGCGAGGATCACGCGGATGCCGTGCGCCTGCGCCAGTTCCACCATGGAGCGGTAATTGCCCTGGATCGCCTCGTCGCTGATCGGGCCGGTGTTGCTGGCGATATCGTTGGTGCCGGCCATGATCTGGACGACATCGGGCTTGAGGTCGATCACGTCCTGCCGGAAGCGCAGCAGCATCTGAGAGGTCGTCTGCCCGCCGATGCCGCGCCCGATCCGGCCCGGCGTGAAGAACGCGCGGTCAAGGTCGTACCAGCCCTGCGTGATCGAATCGCCCATCAGCACGATGCGCGGGCGCGGCGCCTTGACGGCATCCACGGCGTTCGCTTCGCGATAGCGCGCGGTCCAGGCCCAGTCGGTATGCAGCCGCTCCTCCGCCGCCTGCATCCCGGCATTGGGCGCGGCAGGAGCGATCGGCGCGGATTGCGCCATGGCCGCGGCGGGCAGCAGGAATGCGGACAGGGCAAGACAGGCGAGATTACGCTTCAAGATCAATTCCCCACGGCAATGGTCTGGGCCGCGACGTTCCAGCCGCGCAGCTTGACCGAGGGTGAACCACCCGCGAGCGCGCTCGGCGCAGTCACCGTCACCTCGCGGGTTTCACCCGGCAGCAGCGAGACATAGTTGTCCGAGAAGTAGGCGGGAAGCACTTGCTTGCCCTTGGCATCGAACAGCGTGAGCTTGGTCTGGATCGCGGCGGTCTTGCCGGGGTTGGTCAGGGTGACGACGATCTTCGTATCGCTGCCATCGGTGCTGACCTTGGCCGCGCCCGTCAGCGGCACTTGCGCCATCGTGCTCAGCGCCTGCAGTGCCTCGTCGCTGGCGGCCTGCCAGTAGAAGTTGTCCGAAAGGCGCGTGCCGGACGCATCCAGCGCTTCCAGACGCACGAGCACCGGGCCAGAGGCCATCAGCGGCGCAAGGTCCAGCGTGAAGGCATCGGCCACCTTGCCGGCCACCGCGTCCACCTTCGCATCGCGGGTGGCGAGCGTGCGCCCGTCCAGCGCCTGCACCGTCGCCCGCACCGTCACGCCCGGCAGCGCCGCCATGCGGTTGTTGACCAGGATCACCTTGTGATCGGGCAGGTTCATCTGCACGTGCACCGGCTCCGACGCCTTCTTCATGCCGTAGAACGCGCCGTGGGTGTCGTAGTCGGACGAGAACACCTGCCAGGCGGAGCTGGGCCATGCCGGCTGAGTCATCCACAGCATGCGGCCGGAGTTCGTGGTCCAGAGCCCTGCGTTCATGCCCTCGAAGATCGCGCGGTAGCTTTCGTATTCCAGCATCTGCGCCTTGCGCTCGAAATCGGGCAGGCTGGTGGGCTTGCCGAATTCGCGGTCCATGGCATCGGTGAAGCTCTTCACCGCGCCGTTCCCGGTCTGGTGCCAGTCGTGATAGGCCCAGGTGTCGCTGATCGGCCAGCGCTCGCTGGCCGGGATCGCGCGTTCCCACGATTCCAGCGTCGGGAACGAGGGGGTGCCCACCTCGACCGCAAAGCCCTTCGAATATTCGGTGAAGTACTTCTCCGGCTCACGCCAGTTGTAGGGCCCGGAATCGTGCAGGTTGATGCGGTTGGAAGAGGGCATGTAGAGGCGCGTGCCGTCCTCCTTGCGCAGCAGATCGTCCAGTCCTTCGTTCAGGATCGGCTGCGGCACGCCTTCGTTGCGGCCGAACCACAGGACGATGGAGGGATGGTTGCGGAAGCGCGAAACCACGTCCTTCGCATTGTCCAGGAACAGCGTCGGGTCCTGCGCCTCGATATTGTAGTCCTGCGTCGATTCCCAGAAATCGCTCATGACCATCAGGCCATATTCGTCGGCCAGATCGAAGAAGCTGGCCTGCGTGTTCTGGCCCACCCAGTTGCGGATCACGTTGACGTGGGCGTCCTGGTGCAGCTTGAAATAGGGCTCCAGATGCGCGCGATCGACGCGCTTCATGAAGTCGTCCATGCCGACCGAGCCGCCGCGCGCGGCGATGCGCACGCCGTTGACGCGCAGGACGAGGAAGGGCGAGAGCCCCTCATCCCCGGCAATCGGGGTGACGGCGGGCGACTTTTCCGCTCCGGCTTCGAAGGAATAGGCCCAACCGCCCGGCACCTGCCGGATCGCATCGTGGCGCTCATCGACGATATGCTGGCCGAGCTTGCGGGCCTTCTCGAAATCGATGGTGACACGGTCGAGCTTGCCCTCGCCGTCCACCAGCGACATTTCATAGGTCACCTGACGCATGCCGAAGCGCACGTCCTTGCTGTCGGACGGCTGGCCGTCGACGGCGGTGGTCAGGTGCAGCATGTGCAGCGCCGGGGCGCCGTAGCCGTTCGGCCACCACAGCTTCGGATTGTTCACGGCGAGCGCGCCGTCGGTCTCGGGCGAGAAGCGCACGGCCACCGACTGGCCTGCGGGCACGGTCACGCTGCGCTCCACCGCCACATCGTCGAACGCGGCGCGCACGGTGGTGGTCACGGCACGGTCGGACAAGTTGGTGACCGGCACGGTGATCTCGATATCGGCCACGCTGTTGTCCGCCTTGGGCAGCGTGGTGACGACTTGCGGATCGCCGATCTTCGCATCACCGCTGGCGAGCAATTGCACGTCCTGCCAGAGCCCGGTCTGGCGGTCGCGGATGGTCGGGATCCAGTCCCAGCCTTCCGAGGCGCCGAAGGTCGGCCCGTCGAGCATCATCATGCCGCCGTTCTCGCCCACGCCGGAGGTCAGCGATTCCTCATGGGCGACGCCGGGGCGCGGCGGCGGCGAGACGCGCACGGCAATCGCGTTGCGGCCCGGCTTCAACAGCGGCGAGACATCGAACTTGCCGCGCACGAAGGCGCCCTTGGTCGTGCCAACCTCGGTGCCGTTGACCCATACTTGCGACGCGAAGTTGACGCCGTTGAGCAGCAGTTCGAGGTGGCGGCCGCTAGCCCCTGCGGGCAGATCGAACTCGGTACGGTACCAGTAGTCCTGATGCGCCAGCTTCTCAGGGATCACGAGGTTGTTGAGGCCATGCGCCGGGTCGGGATAGACGCCGCGATCGACGAGCGTGGTCAGCACGGTGCCGGGGACGGTGGCGGCGTACCACTTGGCATCGCCGAAACCGGGGCGCGAAATCGCAGCGGCATCGCCGTTCACGTCCGGCGCGGCGGCGAGCGTCCACTTCTGCAGCGTCCACTTGCCGGCACCTGCTTCAGCGAGCGGGGTGACTTGCGGCACAGGCTTGGCGACCGGCTTGTCCGGCGCGGCACCGCGCGGCAGCGTCGATACGGGCTGCGGCGTGACCTGACCCTGCATCTGGCGCACCTGCAAGGGCCAGCGCGGGCTGGTTTCGGCAAACTGGATCAGCGCCGGATTGGGCTGCGCGCCGGTGGCCTTGATAACGCCGGCATCGAGGCGCAGGCCCGCGAGACGGGCGGCGGGGGCGGGCGCGGAACCGACCAGCAGGCGGGCGGGCTGCACAGACAGCGGCTGCGCGAGCGTCGCGGCGGGCTTGCCGTCCACCGAAAGCGTCAGGCCCTTGGCACTGTTGACGAGCGCGAAGTGGTGCCACTGGCCGCCGCGCAGGGCCGTGCCGCTGGCGGTCTGGCCATTGGCGCTAAGCACCGGCTTGCCGCCGGTAACTGCGACCGAGACAAGCGCCGTATCGCTGTCCTTGCCGGCGAGCGTCGCCAAGGTGCCGCCGTCATTGCCATCGAGCGAGGCCCAGAAAGAGAGCGTCCAGTCGCCCGCCGGAACGGCAACGTCGCGCGACCAGACGGGGCTGGCGGGGATCACGGCAAGGTCGAAAGGTCCGGCCACCTGGGCCGTCGCCGCCTGCGATGTCGCGATGACCGCCAGAGCGCAAGCACCCATCCATGCCGTGCGCGCACGCAGTTTCGCCCCGTTGCTCATCCTCGTCCCTTTCAATGTCACCGCCCGGCTTCGGGCTTTCGCGGACACCAAACACGTACCGAGGCAAAAAGCCAAATGTTTTTATATAATCGGTTGCGGATTGCCGGACGTTTCGGCTGATCGCGCGGCACACACAGATCGCCACGCCGGACCGCCGACGCCCCACCCCCGCGCAAAAATTCCCGTCGTCCCCGCGAAGGCGGGGACCCCGCTTTTTCTTCTTAAGCACGCAGAGGCGCGGAGACGCAGAGGGGTTGGTGCTGCACCACCATCTCTGCGTCTCCGCGCCTCTGCGTGAATTCAAGAAAAGCGGGGCCCCCGCCTTCGCGGGGGCGACGAGGTATTGTTGGATGGGTAAGGGGCAAATCCAACCGCCCCACGGGCCCAAACGCAAACGGCGCGGGAAGAGCCCTGCCCTTCCCGCGCCGTGCGAAATCTCGGATCGAAGCCTGAACTCAGGCCCAGAACTCAGGCCCTACCGATCTTCAGGAAGCGTTCCTCGCGGCGGGCCAGCAGTTCGCTGGTCGGCAGCACGCGGAGCGTGTCCAGTTCCTGCTCGATCGCGCCCAGCAGGGCCTGCGCGGTCTTGCCGGCATCGCGGTGCGCGCCGCCGGTCGGCTCGGGCACCACGCGTTCGATCACGCCCAGCGAGAGCAGGTCCTGCGCCGTCACCTTCATCGCCTCGGCCGCGTCGGGGGCCTTGTCCGGCGTGCGCCAGAGGATCGACGAGGCGCCCTCGGGCGAGATCACCGAATAGATCGAGTGTTCGAGCATCAGCACGCGGTCGGCCGCAGCCAGCGCCACTGCGCCGCCCGAGCCGCCCTCGCCGACGATGGCCGAAACCATCGGCACTGGCACGCCAAGGCAGGCCTCGATCGAACGGGCAATCGCTTCCGCCTGACCGCGCTCCTCGGCCTCGACGCCGGGGAAGGCACCGGCGGTATCGACCAGCGTGACCACCGGCAGGCCGAACTTGCCGGCCATTTCCATCAGGCGGATCGCCTTGCGATAGCCTTCGGGCTTGGCCATGCCGAAGTTGTGGCGGATGCGCGAGGTGGTGTCGGAACCCTTCTCGTGGCCGATCAGCATGACCTTGCGGCCATTGAGCTTGGCCAGACCGCCGATGATCGCCTGATCTTCACCATAGAGACGGTCACCGCCCAGCGGCACGAACTCGGTAAAGCCCAGCGCGAGGTAGTCCACGAAGTGGGGGCGCTGCGGATGGCGCGCCACTTGCGTCTTCTGCCAGGGCGAGAGCTTGGCATAGGTGCCGCTCAGCAGCGCCGCGCTCTTCTTTTCCAGACGGCCGATCTCGGAAGCGATGTCGAGATCGCTGCCGCTGGCGGTGGCGCGCAGTTCGGCAATGCGCGCTTCCAGTTCCGCGATCGGCTTTTCGAATTCAAGAAACGAGATCATGCTCTATCCGTTCAGGTCTGTTGCCGCACGCCTCAGGAGGCGCGCTTCGCCAGCCACTCTTCCAGCCACTTGATGGTATAGTCGCCGCTCTGGAACTCGGGATCGTCCAGCAGCGCCTGATGCAGCGGGATCGAGGTCTTGACGCCGTCGATCACCATTTCATCCAGCGCACGCTTCAGGCGCATGATCGCGCCCTTGCGGGTACGGCCCGAGACGATGAGCTTGCCGATCATCGAATCGTAGTAGGGCGGGATGCGGTAACCCGCATAGAGCCCCGAATCGACGCGCACGTTCATGCCGCCCGCCGCGTGGTAGGCCGTGACCTGACCCGGCGAAGGCGTGAAGTTCCACGGGTCTTCCGCATTGATGCGGCACTCGATGGCGTGGCCCTTGAACTCGATCTCTTCCTGGCGGAACGAAAGCGGGTTGCCTTCGGCCACGCGGATCTGTTCGCGCACGAGGTCGACGCCGGTGATGGCTTCGGTCACCGGATGCTCCACCTGCAGGCGGGTGTTCATCTCGATGAAGTAGAACTCACCGTTTTCCCACAGGAACTCGATGGTGCCGGCACCGCGATAGGCCATGTCGGCCATCGCCTTGGCAACGATGCCGCCCATGCGGTCACGCTCTTCGGGGGTGATGACCGGCGAAGGCGCTTCTTCCAGCACCTTCTGGTGGCGGCGCTGCAGCGAGCAGTCGCGCTCACCCAGGTGAACCGCCTCGCCCTTGCCGTCGCCGAAGATCTGGAATTCGATATGGCGCGGGTTGCCGAGGTACTTTTCCATGTAGACGGTGGCATCGCCGAAGGCGGCCTTCGCCTCCGAACGGGCCTGGCCCATCTGGCTTTCGAGTTCCTCGGCCGAGTTCACGACCTTCATGCCGCGGCCACCGCCGCCCGAAGCGGCCTTGATGATGACCGGATAGCCGATCGTCTCGGCCAGATCGCGCGCAACCGCGAAATCCTCGATCGCGCCGTCCGAACCCGGAACCAGCGGCAGGCCCAGCGCGCCGGCGGTGCGCTTGGCTTCCACCTTGTCGCCCATCGTGCGGATGTGCTCAGGCTTGGGGCCGACCCAGATCAGGCCATGCGCCTCGACGATTTCGGCGAACTGGGCGTTCTCCGAAAGGAAGCCGTAGCCGGGGTGGATCGCGTCGGCATGGGTGATCTCGGCCGCGGCGATGATCGCCGCGACATTGAGATACGAATCCTTCGCTGCCGGCGGGCCGATGCAGACCGCATGGTCGGCAAGGCGCACGTGCATGGCGTCGGCGTCAGCGGTCGAGTGGACCGCGACGGTTTCGATGCCCATCTCGCGCGCGGCGCGGTGGATGCGCAGCGCGATCTCGCCGCGGTTGGCAATCAGGAGGCGCTTGATGGCCATCAGATTATGGTCCTCAGGCGATCACGACGAGCGGCTGGTCGAATTCGACCGGCTGCTGGTTGTCGATGAGGATGGCCTGGATCGTGCCGCCCTTGGGCGCGACGATCTGGTTCATCACCTTCATGGCTTCGACGATCAGCAGCACGTCGCCGGCCTTCACCTGCTGGCCGACGCTGATGAAGTTCGGCGCGGTGGGCTCGGGCGCGAGGTAGGCGGTGCCGACCATCGGCGACTTCACCGCATCGACCGGAGCGGCCGGGGCAGCAGCTTCGGCAGCCGGAGCAGCAGCAGCAGCCGGGGCCGCGGCGGGCGCCGGGTAGGGGAATGCCGGGGCGGCGGCAGCGACGAGCTGCTGCGCAACCTGGCGCGTCACCTTGATCTTGCGTTCGCCGTCCTCGACCTCGATCTCGGTCAGACCGGTTTCAGCCAGGAGCTCGGCGAGCTCGCGTACCAGCGCGCTGTCGATGTTCACGCAACTTCCTTTCGTTCAAGATAACCGAGCAGCGATGCCAGCGTGCCTTTGAGGTCCTTGCGGTGGACCACCATGTCCACCATGCCGTGGGCATGGAGGTATTCGGCGCGCTGGAAGCCGTCGGGGAGTTTCTCGCGGATCGTGTCCTGGATCACGCGCTGGCCGGCGAAGCCGATAAGGGCGCCCGGCTCTGCAATGTGGATATCGCCCAGCATCGCATAGCTGGCGGTGACGCCGCCGGTGGTGGGATCGGTCAGGACGACGATGTAGGGCAGACCCGCCCGCGCAAGGCGGCGGATCGCGACAGTCGCCTTGGGCATCTGCATGAGCGAGAGGATACCCTCCTGCATGCGTGCGCCGCCCGCGGCGGTGAAAATGACGTAGCCGCAATTCTCGGCAATGGCGCGCTCTGCGGCTTCGACGAAAGCCTCGCCCACGGCCATGCCCATCGACCCGCCCATGAACGCGAAGTCCTGCACGCCGAGGACGACCTTGCGGCCCTCGATCGTGCCCAGCGCATTGGTCAGCGCATCGGGGAAGGGATTGGCGGCGCGAGCGGCCTTGAGGCGATCCGAATACTTCTTGGAATCGCGGAAATTGAGCGGATTTTCCGGCACGCGCGGTGCCGAGAGGACACCGTAACCGGCGTCGAGAAGCTGGTCGAAGCGCTGCTGCGCGCCGATGCGGCCATGATACTGGCAGCGCGGACAGACCGAGAGGTTGTCCTCGAACTCCTTGGTGAAGAGCATCTCGCCGCAACCGGGACACTTGGTCCACAGGTTGTCGGGCGTATCCCGCTTCTTCAGGTTCCCGAGGGAATTGCGTACTTTGCTAAGCCAACTCATGACCAACCCTTGCGTGAGACCCGAGCGGCCCGGTGATTGTCCGGGCTCATCTCGCGGCCGTCCGGAAGCCGTGTGAATGCGCCGATTTCCGGCATATCCTGCGACCGAACGATCCTTGCGGACGACAGACACCGTGCCGGTCTGCCGGCCCGTCGCCGTGCGCGGCAATACGCGGCAGATATGGGTAGATCAATCGCCTGCGCGAGCAAGGTGGGACAAAAAGTGCCAGATCGGGGCACCGGGGCCGCTGAGCGATAGGGGCTAAGGCCGCAGGAATCCGCGATTTCCATGGTCCCGACGCTGCCCCTGTAAAGTTACATGGAAGCCCTCAAACTTTGCTGTGTTCCATCACCTTCCCAATACGTCAAGCAAGAAATTTTCGGTCTTTCCACTCACCTCCTGTTGCCGAAATGAGACATATTTGTCCCACGAGCGGGTGCTTGATCGGGAGAAGTCCTGCGATCAGGATGGCTTGATGATGAGACAGGCGATGAAACAGGCGACCGGGATCCTTACTTTCGACACCCCCGGCCAAGGCCTTACCGATATCACGCGGGCGATTGCCGCATGGCAGCGGGAGAGCGGCATCGGCGAAGGATTGCTGACGCTGCTCTGCCGCCATACCTCCGCCTCGCTGCTGATTCAGGAGAATGCCGCGCGCGAGGTACGCAGCGATCTGGTAGCCTGGCTGGACCGCATCGCGCCGGAAGGCAGGCATTACGATCATGACGACGAGGGGCCGGACGACATGCCGGCGCACCTCAAGGCCACGCTGACCGGCGTGAACCTGTCGATTCCGGTGATCGACGGGCGGATGGCGCTGGGAACGTGGCAGGGCATCTATCTGGCCGAGCATCGCTGCATGCCACATCGCCGGCAGGTGGCGCTTCATCTCTTTGGAGCGTAGAATCAGCCTGTAACCGGCAGCAGGCGCGAGGCGAACTGGGATCATGAGCGACATCGCCCCGCCCGCCGAATCGCCGCCAGCCCCAGACGCTCGACCGCATGGCGGCGATCTGGTGAAGCGCCACCGGCTCTCGACGCGGCTCTGGCACTGGACGAACGCGGTCACGCTGCTGATCATGCTGATGAGCGGGCTGATGATCTTCAACGCCCATGCCCGGCTCTACTGGGGCGAATACGGCGCGAATTTCGATGCGCCGTGGCTGAAGATCGGCTCCGCGCGGATCGGCACTTATGAATATGGCTATCTGCAAGTGGCCGGCCACCGCGTCGAGACAACCGGGCTGCTCGGCTATTGGAAAGACCCCGACGGCACCCCGCATCGCCGCGCCTTTCCTTGTTGGGCGACGATTCCCTCCGCCTACAGCCTGGCCGATGCGCGGACATGGCATCTGGCTTTCGCCTGGGTGCTCTCGCTGGGGCTGGCGGCCTATCTGATCTGGTCGCTCGTCAACCGGCATATCCAGCGCGACATTCATATCACCCGGCGCGAGTGGCGGCTGCGGCATGTGTGGCAGGAAGTGAAGGACCACGCCCGGCTGCGTCTGCCCACCGGCGCGGCCGCGCGGCGCTACAACACGCTTCAGAAGATCGCCTATGCCGGGGTGATGTTCGGCCTGCTGCCGCTGATGATCCTGACCGGCCTTGCCCTCTCGCCCGGAACCGATGCGTGGCTGCCATTGGTGACGGAAGTGTTCGGCGGACGGCAGACGGCGCGCTCGATCCACTTCCTTTGTGCCTTTGCGCTGGTCGGCTTCTTTATCGTCCACATCGCCATGGTCGTGCTGGCGGGGCCGTTCAACGAACTGCGCTCGATGGTGACGGGCTGGTATCGCCTGCCAAAGGAGCGGGAATCGTGAGCAAGCTGATCCTCTCGCGGCGGCGGCTGATTCAGGCCGGAGCGGTGGGCGCTGGCGGGCTGCTGCTCTCCGGCTGCGACCGGCTGACGCGCGATCCTAAAGTGCTCGATTTTCTGGGACAGGCGGAAGATCTCCACCGCGTGACACAGCGCGGGCTGGCCGGCGATGCGCTCGCCCGCGAGTTCGCCGAATCGCAGATGTCGCCCACCTTCCGCGCCAATGGCAGTCTTGCCGTCGCCGATCCCATCTACCGCGCCCACTTCGCGCAGGGCTTTTCCCAATGGGCGATGCGGCTGGACGGCATGGTAGAGCGTCCGCTCACGCTGCCGCTCACCGCGCTGAAGCAGTTTCCCCAGCGCACCCAGATCACCCGCCATGATTGCGTCGAGGGCTGGAGCGCCATCGGCAAATGGACCGGGCCGCGCCTCGCCACCCTGCTCGATCTCGCGCGGCTGCGGCCGGAGGCGCGCTACCTCGTGTTCCACTGCGCCGATCTCTACGGCGGGCGGCCCTATTACGAATCGATCGACCTTGTGGATGCCTTCCACCCGCAGACGATCCTGGCCTGGGCCATGAACGGTCGTCCGCTGGAAGAGCAGCACGGCGCCCCGCTGCGGCTGCGCGTGGAGCGGCAGCTCGGCTACAAGCACGCCAAGTTCGTCACGCGCATCGAAGCGGTCGCCGCGCTGGACGGAATCTACGGCGGCAAGGGCGGCTACTGGGAGGATAACGGCCGCTACGCGTGGTACGCCGGGATTTAGAGCACTGGCCCCCTGCATCCGCCATTGCATCGCGGCCTATCTGGCTTATCCACGCCACTTCAAAAAATATCGCGAGAGCGTGCCCCCGTGACTTTCCCTGCCATGACCTTCCATGACCTTCGTGAGTTTCAGCCGTGATTTCCGCGCTCGACTTGTTCCGTATCGGCCTTGGCCCGTCCAGTTCGCACACCGTCGGCCCGATGCGCATCGCCATGCGCTTCCTGCAGGGCATCGAAGCCAGTGGACAACTTGAAGCGATCGCCCGCGTCCGCGTGGACCTGCAAGGATCGCTGGCGCTGACCGGCGAAGGCCACGGCACGCCCGACGCCTGCCTGATGGGCCTGATCGGCTTCGAACCCGAAACCGCCGAGCCGGCCGAAGCCCATGCCGCCGCTGCCGCAGTGCATGCCAGCGGCCGGATCATGCTGCTGGGCCGTCACGAAATCGCCTTCGACTGCAAGAGCGACCTGATCCTCGATTTCGACCACATCCCCGACCTCCACCCCAACGGCATGGTGCTGACGGCATGGGACACTGCGGGCGAGGAACTGGCGCGCGGCGAGTATTTCTCGACCGGCGGCGGCTTCTATTCCAGCCGCCACCAGCTGGAACAGCCTGCTCCGGACGATCAGGTGGTCAACGGTCCTCCGGTGCGCTTCCCCTTCACTTCGGGCGCCGAACTGCTGGCGGTCTGCGAAGCGAGCGGGCTGGACATCGCCGAAGTCATGATGGCCAACGAAGCGGCGCGCCGGCCCGAGGAAGAGACCTGCGCGGGGCTCGATATCATTGCCGATGCCATGAATCGCTGCATCGACGAGGGGCTTTCGCGTGAAGGCCACTTGCCCGGCGCGCTCAAGGTCCGCCGCCGCGCCCGTGCCATTCACCAGAAGCTGATCGCCCGCCCTCAGGACAATCAGGCGGAAACGCTGATGGACTGGCTCAACCTCTACGCCATGGCGGTGAACGAGGAAAACGCCAGCGGCGGCCGCGTCGTCACTGCGCCCACCAATGGCGCGGCGGGCATCGTCCCCTCGCTGCTGCGCCAGTATTGCAGCGACGGCAACGTGGCGATCCCCTCCAAGGCGCGCCGCTATCTGCTCACCGCCGCCGGAATCGGCCTGCTTTACAAGCAGCGCGCCTCGATCTCCGGCGCGGAGATGGGCTGTCAGGGCGAAGTCGGCGTGGCCTGCTCGATGGCGGCGGCCGGCCTCGCCGCGGTCTGGGGTGGCACTCCGGTGCAGGTTTGTGCAGCAGCGGAGATCGGCATGGAGCACAACCTTGGCCTTACCTGCGATCCGGTGGGCGGGCTGGTGCAGATCCCCTGCATCGAACGCAACGCCATCGCCGCAGTGAAAGCCGTGAACGCGGCGAAGCTGGCCCTCCACGCCGGGGAGACGCCGCGCGTGTCGCTCGATCAGGTGATCGAGACGATGCGGCAGACCGGGCTCGATATGTCGAGCAAGTACAAGGAAACCAGTCAGGGCGGGCTGGCGATCAACGTCGTCGCGTGTTGAGCGCTTTGGAATAAGCGCGCAGTTCCCTCACAAAACCTCGTCATCCCCGCGAAGGCGGGGATCCCGCTTGTTCTTCAGCCGTGGCGCGAAGGAAGCGGGGCGACGGAGTTCTTTGGGCAGGTCTCTCAGCTACATATGACGAGCGGCGGGCTACTGCAACGTCACCCCATCCTCATCGTCATCATCCGACCGACGCCCGAAGAACTGCATCAACTGCACCAAAAGCTCACACCGCTCGCGCAGACCGGAAACCTCCAGCAGCGCCTGCTTCGCCGCCGCATCGAACGGCGCGATTTGCGAGACGCCGTTGATCAGCGACTGGTCATCCAGCCGCGCGACCTGATCCCAGTCCACCGCATAGCCTTGCGCATCGGCAAAACGCCGTGCCTCGCGCTCGAAGCTGGCGCGTTCGATGGCAGCCAGCACTTCGTCACCGTCGTCAGGCAGCAGTTCGGCTTCGATCTGCCGAAACGGCGTGGAGACATCAAGTTCGCGCACCACGCGAAAGCGCGATTCGCCTTCGAGCAGGATGTTGAACCGCCCATCGTCCAGCGCCTCGACATCGCCGATGCGGCCAAGGCAGCCCACGGCGTAGAGCGGCGCGCCTTCGGCCGGGCGTTGTGGCTGGATCATGCCGATGCGCCGGTCCCGCGCCAGGGCATCGCTGATCATCGCGCGGTAGCGGGGTTCGAAGATGTGGAGCGGCAGTTGCAAACCCGGATAGAGGACGGCGCCCGGCAGAGGGAAGATAGTGATCCGCACGGGCGCCGCTCCGATCAGCCGAACAGCACGGTGGAGAGCTTGCGGCGCGTGGCGGAGACCCAGGGATCTTCCAGGCCGACCGCCTCGAAGATCTGCAGCAGCTTGGCCCGTGCGGCGCCTTCGTTCCACTCGCGGTCGGCGGCGACCATGCGCAGCAGCGTGGCGGCGGCATCGTCGCGCTCACCGGCCGCGAAGGCGGCATTGGCGAAGGCAAGCTGGGCGTCCATGTCAGCGGGACGTTCGGCCGCGGCGGCGCGCAGGGCGGCGAGTTCGCTGTCTTCCGGCTTATCCTTGGCCAGCGCCAGTGCCGAGCGTGCCCGATCCAGATGCGCATCGGCGGCAAGTTCCGGCTCAAGGCTGGACAGCACCTGCTCGGCTTCCTCGATTCGCCCGGCCGCGACCAGCCCGCGCACGAAGCCGGCGATCACTTCGGGATTTTCCGGCGCGATGTCGAGGATCTGCATGAAGATCGATGCCGCGCGTTCACCGTCGCCATCGGCCAGCGCTTCTTCGCCCATGGCGATCAGCGGGGCGATGTCCTGTTGCGGTTCGCCGCCGGCCTGCACCGGAAGCTGCGCCAGAAGCTGATCCAGCATCTGCTTCAGCTGCGATTCGGTGCGTGCATTGGTCAGATCGGCCACCGGCTGACCCTGGAAGATCGCATAGACCGTGGGGATGGAGCGGACCTGGAACTGCCCGGCGATGAACTGTTCCTCATCGACATTGAGCTTGGCGAGCACCACGCCCTTGTTGGCATATTCGGCGGCGACCTTTTCCAGCACCGGCGTCAGCGCCTTGCACGGCCCGCACCATTCCGCCCAGAAATCCAGGATCACCAGCTTCGTCATCGACGGTTCGGCAACGGACTGACGGAAGCGGTCCACCGCCTTCTGTTCGTCGAGGTTGAGACCCATGCTGGCCAAGATTCTTGCTCCCGTGAATGCGTGCGTAAATGCGCTAGAGGGCACTAGATCGGCCTTCGCGACCGATTTGTGAAGGGTTTATGGGCCTGTTGCAGGTCTTCGTACGATTCTTTCAATTTAGCTCTTGCCGACCCCAAAAAGCACTGCTAGTGGGCCGCCTCCACCCCGGACCTGCCGGTTAATCCAGCGGGTCTCGAACGTCAGAGCGGGCGTAGCTCAGGGGTAGAGCACAACCTTGCCAAGGTTGGGGTCGAGGGTTCGAATCCCTTCGCCCGCTCCAGTTCATAATCGGGTTTTCCGGTTTTCCGGAAGGTCTCGAACGCCAGAGCGGGCGTAGCTCAGGGGTAGAGCACAACCTTGCCAAGGTTGGGGTCGAGGGTTCGAATCCCTTCGCCCGCTCCAGTTCGACAGCACAGCAAAACGAACCCTCTCTTCATTTGAGCGCTACGCGGCAAGCCGCTTCGCTTGTGGTTCGAATCCCTTCGCCCGCTCCAGTTCGACTTCTCACCACATCGACGGTAAACCAGCACAAGGCCGAAGCCTTGCGCCGGCTTTTGTCGCGATCAGCGCGCGGCGAACCAAGCGGCCATGCGTTCGATCGCCTGTTCGATCAGCGGCGTGGAAACCGCGAAGCTCATGCGGAAATGGCGGTGGCCGTCGACCGGGTCGAAGTCGATCCCCGGCGCGGTGGCGACGCCGGTATCGCGCAGAAGCTGCCGGCAGAAGGCCAGACTGTCATTGGTCAGATGGCCGATATCCGCATAGATATAGAACGCCCCGTCGGGCGGCGCGATCTCGCTGAGGCCGAGGCGTGGCAGCGCCGCCAGCAGTAATTCGCGATTGCGCGCGTAGGTATGCAGATGGCCTTCGAGTTCTTCGGTCGCATCCATCGCGATCAGCCCGGCGTGCTGCGCCAGTACCGAAGGCGTGAGGAACAGATTACTCATCCGCGACCGCGCCGGGACCACCACTTCGGGCGGCACCACCAGCCAGCCGAGCCGCCAGCCCGCCATCGAATAGTATTTCGAGAAGCTGTTGACGATCACCGCCTCGGGCAGATGCTGCAGGGTGGACTGCGCCGCCTCGCCATACGTCAGCCCGTGATAGATCTCGTCCGACACCACGCGGATGCCCTTGCGGCGACAGACTTCGGCAATAGCGGCCAGTTCCTCCGGCGCGATCACCGTGCCGGTCGGGTTGGCCGGGCTCGCGAGAATCAGGCCATCAGGCACCGGATCGAGCGCATCGAGCGCGGCGGCCGTCACCTGATAGCGCTCGGCCGGGCCGCAGGGCATCTCCACCGGCTCCAGATAGAGCGTCTTCAGCGTATTGCGGTAGGCGACATAGCCCGGCCGTGCCAAGGCCACCCGCGCCCCCGGCGCAAAGAGGCTGGTCAGCGCCAGCACGAAAGCAGGCGATGCGCCGCAGGTCAGGATCACCTGTTCTCGGCCCACCGAAACGCAATAAGTCTCTGCATAGTGGCGTGCGATGCGGTCCAACAGCTCGGTGCTTTCCCAATATCCGCCCGGATCGCTGTCCAGCACCTTGTGCGCCGCCGCAATGGCCGCGGCCGGCGCGCCGGTGGAAGGCTGGCCATATTCCATGTGAATCACGTCGCGCCCCTCGGCCTGCAATTCATAGGCTAGGCGGCCGATCGCCATCGCATGAAAGGGATCGACCTCTGCGATCTTCTGGGCAATCTTCGGCGCGATTTTCTCGGGAGCGTTCATCCTTGCTTGCTAGGTGCCTTCAGTCGCGCAGGCAATCCCGCTTGCCCAAGCGGGCAGGCAGGGCCCGGCCATCTGGCCCAGCCGCGCGCCACCCGGCAGACTGTGCACCGAAGGAGAGTTCTCTTGCCCACTCAACTCGATCACTATCGCCTGCTCGGCCGCTCGGGCCTGCGTATCTCGCCGCTGTGCCTCGGCACGATGACTTTCGGCGTCGGCCCCAGTGGCTGGGGTTCCACTGACGAGGAAGCCGCGCGGATGCTGGACATCTATGCCGATCGCGGCGGCAACTTCGTCGATACGGCGGACTTCTACGGCCAGATGGGCGGTTCGGAACGACTACTCGGCCAGATCGTGGGCGACCGGCGCGAGAAGCTGGTGATCTCCACCAAGTATTCGATCACCACCAGCCCCGGCGATCCCAATGCGGCGGGCAATTCGCGGCGCAACATGGTCCGCTCGGTCGAAGCCTCGCTGAAGCGCATGAATACCGACTGGATCGACCTGCTCTACCTGCATATGTGGGATTTCCGCACGCCGGTGGATGAGATCCTGCGCGCGTTCGACGATCTCGTCCGTAGCGGCAAGGTGCTCTACATCGGGCTTTCCGATACGCCGGCATGGCAGGCGAGCCGGATGCAGGCGATTGCCGAACTGCGCGGATGGACGCAGTTCTGCGCGCTGCAGATCCAGCACAACCTGATCGAGCGCACGGTGGAGCGCGAACTGATCCCGATGGCGCGCGAGATGGGGCTGGGCGTCTGCCCGTGGTCTCCGCTGGGCGGCGGGGTGCTGACCGGCAAGTACAGCAGTGCCGATGTCTCCGCCCCCGCCGGCGAAATGATGGGTTCGCGCAAGGCGATCAACGTCGCCACCGGGCGGCTGAGCGAACAGAACCTCGCCATCGCGCAAGTCACGGCCGAGGTGGCGAAGGATATCGGCTGCACGCCTGCGCAGGTGGCGCTGGCCTGGCTGCTCGCCCATCCCGATGTCGATTCCCCAGTACTGGGCGCGCGCACCCCGGCGCAGCTGGAGGACAACCTGGGCGCGCTGGAGGTGACGCTTTCGGACGAACATCTCGCCCGGCTCGATGCCGCCAGCGCGGTGCCGAAAGTCTTCCCGATGGATATGCTGACCGGCCCTGCAGAGCATATCATGACCGGCGGCGTAACTGTCGAAACGCGCGGCTGACCGCCAGTTTTCGCACCGTTTGCCGCATCTGCGAAAGAGCGTGAGCCAGATCACGCTCTTTCGAGCCGCGCGGTGCCATAACGGGCCATCCGGAGCGGTCAAAGTGAACCTGCCCGTTCCGGATATCGTCTCAGACACCGATGGCCACCGTGGCCGGGTTCGGGGACATTCGCGTTTTGGTGGCGGCGATGACGCGCGGGGCTCTGTGGGAGCGCGACGCGGCGCCACCCGGCTGATCGTCCGGCCATCCGGCACAGCCGGAACGCGGCGCCGATCCGATCCGCACCTGCGGAAGCGTGACGATCCGGGGGGAATTCGTCACCACCCAGAGCGGTTTCTCACCGGGGGGATTTGGCCGAAAGGCCGGGTGAGAAGCGGATCGGCGCCGCGTATAGCCGCCCAATGTCAGGACCTGACTCAGCCCGGATTGGCGCTGGCGATGCCGGGACGCTCCGCCCCCATCCCCGAAAAGCCGATCGAATAGCCACCATCCACCGGCAGGACTACGCCGGTAACGTAAGCCGCCTCGTCGCTGGCCAGATAGAGCGCGGCCTGCGCGATGTCCTTCGCCAGCCCCCAACGCCCCATCGGAATGCCCGCCAGCACCGGGAACTCCGCCGGCGGCTCGGCATGGGTGCGGGAGGCTTCGACCAGCCCCGTCCACATCGTGCCCGGCGCGATGGCATTCACGCGGATGCCTTGGTCCGAATAGTCGAGCGCCGCCGCCTTGGTCAGTTGGTTCACGCCCGCCTTGGCCGCGCCGTAGACCGAATGGTGCTTCCAGCCGATCACGCCCGAAGCCGAAGTCGTGTTCACGATCGCCCCGCCGCCGGTCTTCAGCATGGAGATAATGCCGTACTTCATGCCCAGAAACGCGCCGCGCAAGTTGGTCGCATGAACGCGATCCCATGTTTCCAGCGATTGCGTGTGCAGCGGCGCCATCGGCCCGCCGAACCCGGCATTGTTGCACAGCACGTCGAGGCGCCCGAAGCGCTCCTCGGCGGCGAGGATCATCGCCTGCACTTCCGCCTCATCGGAGACATCGCACTGCACGCCCACCGTATCGCCGCCGAGCGATGCCGCCACTTCGTCCTGCTTGCCCGAGATATCGGCCAGCACCAGCCGGGCCCCCTCGGCATGGAACAGTTCGGCCATGGCCCGTCCCATGCCCGAACCCGCGCCGGTGACGATGCAGACTTTATCCTGAAGCCTTCCCATGATCGTTCTCCTCAAGCGCTCGTGTCGATGGTCGGACGGATCGAAATCTCGGAGATGTTCGTCCGGCGCGGCATGGCGAGGATGAAGACGATGGCCTCACCGATATCGCGCGGTTTCACTGCGCCTTCCTTGCTGACATGGGCCTTGATCGCCGTGCGCCACTGCGGGTCGGAAATCGAATCCGCCACCTCGGTCTCGGTCGCGCCGGGCATCAGCGTGGTGACGCGGATGTTCTTGCCGCCCAGTTCCTGCCGCATCCCGTCGGTCATCATGTTGACCGCGTGCTTGCTGGCCGAATAGGCGCTGGTCATCGGCCCGCCCTTGCGCCCGGCGAGCGAGGAGATGGTGATGATATCGCCCCCGCCCTGCTCCAGCATGTGCGGCACGGCGGCGGCGCTGGTATAGACCGTGCCCATCAGGTTGATGTCGATCACCCGGCGATAGATTGCGGTATCGCAGTTCTCGATCCCGCCCGCTTCCATGATCCCGGCCGAGTTGATCAGAATGTCGATCCGCCCGAACGCCGCGACGGTCTGCGCCACGGCCCCGCGCGCATCGTCCTCGACGGTCATATCGCCCGGAATTGCCAGCGCCTTGCCGCCGGCCGCCTCGATCTGCTCCACGAGCCCCGAAAGCCGCTCCGCCCGGCGTGCGCAGACGACGACCGTCGCCCCCGCCTCGGCAAGGCACGAGGCCGCCGCCTCCCCGATCCCCGACGACGCGCCGGTAACGAGCGCGACCTTTCCTGCAAGCTGGCCCGACATGCCTTCTCCACTCCACCCGTGCGGCACCTTGCGGCCGCTTTCGTATCCATTGGCTGGAGCGTGGCGAAGACGAAGTCAACGGAAAATGCTGAACATATGTTCAAATCGCTACTGCGGGGTGGCGGGAATGTATCCAACCGGCAGGGCCCGGTCAGATGGTTTCACGCGGAGGCGCGGAGACGCGGAGAAGAAAAGGGAATCGGATCGCGCGAAGGCGCGAAGGCGCAAAGAGGTCGGTGGTGCCGCAGGCTGTTCTTGCCTCGCTTCGGTTGCGCGTGAGGTGATTTTGAAAGCGGCTTCGCCGTAAGCACCGACCTCTTTGCGCCTTTGCGCCTTTGCGCGATTATCTATCTTGTTCTTCTCCGCGTCTCCGCGCCTCCGCGTGAACCAACTCGCTCACGCAATCGCCAGCACACTGCGATGAATGAACCGCACCAGATCAGCCTGCCCCCGCGCCCCGGTCTTGGCGTAGATCCGCTTGGAATACGTCCGCGCCGATTCCACCGTCAGCCCCACTTCCGGCCCCGCCTCGGCAATCGACAGCCCGCGACTGAGAGCCAGCGCCAGCCGCGCCTCGCTTGCGGTGAGGTCGAACAGTTGCGCAAGCTGCCCGCAACGGTCGGCGGAGGACCAGTGATCGGCGTGGAGATAACAGAGCACCGCCGGCGCCGCCCGCGTCGTCCCCATGCGCCGGCCGGAGGGGACCAGCAGCAAGTCCAGCCACGGCTCCCGGCACAGCACCAGCGCACGCGGCCGGGCATCGGGATCACGCGCCAGTTCGCCGATCGCTTCCGCAAGCTGCCGCCGCAGCTTCGTGTCATGGGCACTCAGCCGGCCATCGCGGGTCCGCATGAGCCCGGCCGAGCCTGCCAGCATCCGCGTACCCAGCGGATCGGCATCGAGCACCCTGCCCTCCCCGTCGAGCGTCACCCAGCCGAAGTTCATCCGCCGCACCGCCTCGCGTTCGATCTCCGCGCCCATCCGCTCACGCTCCAGCGCCACGAAGCTGCCGAGCGCCGCGCGCAGATGGGGGGCCAGGTCTTCGAGCAGGCCGTCGACATCCGCCGCAAACTCGCCATCACGCCGGGTGATCGTGATCCAACCGTTCACCCCGCCCGGCTCGGCAAAGCGGATCATGCGCATGTGGTTCATGCCGGAGGGCGCTAGAAGCTGGTCGAGATAGGCGTCGTGCCGCGGATCGCCGAAGCGCAGCAATTCGTGCAGCGCATGGCTGCGCCCCTCCTGCATCGCATGGTAGGGCATGGGATCGCGCAAGTAGAGGCTCTCACGATAGAGCTGCGAAACCGGCGGGGGCGAGGGCTGGCCGGAATAGAGGTGGATCACCCGCGCCTCCGGCGTGCCCAGCGGCAGGGGGCGGAACACGAGGCTGGCATAATCCGCCGCAACCCGCGCGCGCAGCGCATCGAGGAAGCGCCGCCAGGGCGGGTCTTCCACCAGTCCCTCGATCAGCGGCACCAAGAGCGCCGCGTCCTCTCCATGCAGCATTTCCGTGATCCCCAAATGGGAATTTTCCTGATCCGAGGGCTAACCCACAACCGCATCCAGAGACAACGAGCGGCGCCGAACCATCACCCCTGCGGTGCGCGGACGCCGCCTGAGAGGATGACGCAATGCTCGAGGCAACCAAAGTGCAGCCCGCAGCCTTCCTGCGAACTACCCTGCCGCTCGGCATCGATATGGCGCAGGACTACGATTCGGGCCGCTATCACTCGATCTGGCTGCCCGATCACATGGTCAGCTTCTGGCCCGATTCGATCTGGACGCCGGAATTCACCGATCTCGCCAAGGCCTCGCCCAGTCCGCACCGCCATCTCGACGGTCTGGCGGTGGCGGCGGCGACGGCGGTGCTGACCAGGAACACCCCGTTGGCGACCACCGTGGTCGATACCGTACGCCGCCATCCCTCGCTGCTGGCGCAGACGGCGCTGACGATCAGCCACTTGTCGAAAGGCCGCTTCATCCTCGGCCTCGGTTCGGGCGAGCTGGAAAACACGGTTCCTTACGGGTTCGATTTCGAAAAGCCGGTGGGGCGACTGGAAGAGTCGATCAAGGTCATCAAGCTGCTGTGGCATGCGGACGGCCCGGTCGATTTCGAAGGGCAGTTCTTCCACCTCCACCACGCGCGGATGGACACCGAGTTCTACGAGGGCAAGGCTCCGCCGATCTGGCTGGGCGCGGCCGGCCCGCGCATGCTTTCCATCACTGGACGCGAGGCGGATGGCTGGTGGCCGGCGGGGTCGTGGACGCCGGAGGACTATGCGGCGAAGCTGAAGGTGATCCTGGATGCGGGCGATGCCGCCGGGCGCGACATGAGCCACTTCACCCCCGCCCTCACCCAGATGTGCCTGATCGGCGAGCCTGATGAGATCGACGAAATGCTGCGCGCGCCGATGGTGAAATCGATCATCCTGATGATGACCGCCAAGGACCTTGCCCAGTTCGGTTACGAGCATCCGATGGGCACAGACTGGCGCGGCATCATGGACTTCGATCCTGTACGCCTCAGCCGTGAGAAAATGCTGAAATTCTGTGACGAGATGGACCCGCAGGCGATCCGCGACGTGCTGCCCGTGGGCACGCCGAAGGAAGTCGCGCTCAAGATCAAGGGCTTCGCCGACGCCGGGATGCGCGTCTACAAGCTGATGGAATATGGTGCGATGGGCGGCATGAAGTTCTCCGCCACCAGCGCTGCCAAGGTCCGCGAGACCGAAGACGAAATCGCCCGTCTGGTGGAGGCTTGACCATGGCCGACCTGAACGCGCAGCAATTGCTTCTCGAAGCGCAGCAAATCACCGGCCTTTCCGATTGGGCGGATGAAGACTTCCCCGAACGCTTCGCCCTCGCGGTGGAGCACATCAACAGCATCGCCATGGACGAAACCGGCCGCGCGGCAGCGGCGGAGAATGTGCTCTGGCTGCTCACCGATCGCCTGCGCTTCTTCGAGGATCGCAAGCGCTTCCCACTGGCCAATGAAGCGATCGACCGCCCGATGTTCGTGAGCGGCGAGCCCCGCTCGGGCACGACGTTGATGCATGCGCTGCTCGCCGTCGATCCCGGAGCGCGAGCGCTGCGGTTCTGGGAGGTGATGCATCCCTCACCGCCGCCGGGCACGGTGGAGGGTGTCGATCCCCGTATCGCCACCGCCGATGCCGAATGGCGCGAGATCAATGCGAAGATGCCGCGCTGGCTGCACTGCCACCCCTACAACGACATGCTGGGCCAAGGCCTGCCCGAAGACGAGCGCACCTGGGCCTTCGACTTTCGCGTGATGACCCCCACGGCGTGGTGGCGCGTGCCGATGCAGAACCTCTCCTTCGGCCTGCCCACCGATCCGCCCGCACAGTACCGCATTCACAAGGCCATGCTGCAAGCGCTGCAATACCGGCGGCCCACCCGGCACTGGGTGCTGAAGGGCTTCCACACCACCCGGCTCGACGCGTTCTTCGATGCCTATCCCGATGCCTCGCTGGTCTGGCTCCACCGCGATCCGGTGATGGTCGCCGCCAGTTCGACGATGATGATGGCAGACATCATGGACGGGATCGTCGGCAAGATCAATCTGGTGAAGGAAGCCCGCGCCCATCTGGAGCGTGTGCGCTGGTCGATCGGCAACACGATGGCCCATCCGCTGGCAAACGATCCGCGCATCCACCACGTCCGCTACCGCGACTTCGTGGCCGATCCGATCGGCGTGATCCGCGATTACTACAAGTTCGCGGGCCGCCCCTTCACGCCCGAAGCGGAAGCGGCGATGCGGCGCTATCTGGCCGAGAACAAGGGCGACCGCCACGGCAAGTTCCATTACTCGACGCAAGTGCTTGTCGATGCCGGTTACGACATCGATGCGCTGAACGCAGAGTTCGCGCCGTTCCGGGAACGCTTCGGCGTAGAGATCGAACAACGCTGATGCACCCGCGCGTCAGCCTTCATCAAGTGGCGATGGTGGACCGGGAGACCGGCCCATTCCTCCAATTTTGCTGCGATATCGGGGTACAGCATGCCACGCTGGTTTCGCCGCGTCTGTTGCAGGCCAACGAACGAGATGCTGCACGTGAGGCAGTGCAGCATGGCCGGATCGCCGTGGGGTGCATCAACCATCCCTTCGCGCTCCACCCCGACCTCGAACGCGACAGCGGGATCGCCGCGCGCGATCTGATCCGGGTGATCGACATGGCCGCAGAGCTTGGCGCGCCATCGATCTACCTCATCACAGGCGGGCGCGGCGGACTGTCGTGGGAACAGGCGGCGACGCGCTTCGCCGAACTGCTCGCGCCTTGCCGTGACCATGCCGCCGCACGCGACGTCGCCCTGCTGGTCGAGAACGCCTCACCGCTGACGGTGGACATCCACATCGCGCATACGCTGCCCGATACGCTGCGCCTCGCACGGCTTGCGGGCACCGGCCTCTGCGTCGATCTCCACGCCTGCTGGGTGGAGGCGGACTTGCGCGAAAAGCTGGCCGAGGCCCTCCCCCTCGCCGGCCTCGTGCAAGTCAGCGACCACGTCCCCGGCGACCGCACCACGCCCTGCCGCGCCGTCCCCGGAGACGGCGCCGTGCCGCTGGAGGCGATCCTGCGCGATGTGCTGGACCTCGGCTACACCGGCTTGTTCGACCTCGAACTGGTCGGCCAGCGCATAGAGGCGGAGGGCGCCGAACAAGCCTGCACCCGCGCCGTCCACATCCTTTCCGACATTCTCACCCGGCTAGGAGCCTGACACGATGGCATTCGGCGATGGAACCGACGACGCGGCACTCAAAACGGCGTGGGACACGTTCTGCGAACAGTTGAAGCACGCCGGCATGGCCGCCTTCAAGGACGCCAATCCGGCCAACCCGCTCCAGCGCGCCGACGCCTTCCGGTTCCTGACGCAAAACCTGGGGCAAGCCTTCGACCTTGCCCTCGAAACCCGCGATCCGGCTTTCCCGCAGATCCACCGGTTCACCACGCCGACCATGAAACTCGGCGGCGATCTGGCCGACTTCACCTACCGGCAGGCATGGATTTCCGGCGATCACGTCTACCGCCTCAACGGCCGCCGCGGCACCGCGCGCTGGCTGAACGTAACAGTCCAAGGCCCGCGCCCGGACAAGATCCCGGGCACCGACTGGCCAAGCCTGCACGAGCCCTTCGGCGACATTCCCGAGGCCAACCTGTTCGGCCACCAGATCGAAGCCGATGCAGATGGCCACTTCGAAGTGATCATCGGCGGCGCTCCGCAGGAAAAGAACTGGCTGCCCACCACACCCGGATCGCGAAAGCTGTTCATCCGGGAGGCCTTCGACGCTTTCGGCGAAACGCCCACCACGCTCTCGATCGAGCGGATCGGCATGGCCGCCCCGCGCCCGCTGCCCTCACCCGCACAAATGACCGAAGCGATGGGCTGGGCCGGAAATTTCGTCATCGGCCTGATGCGCGACTGGCCCGAACACGCCTGGCTCACCTCGCGCGGGGTCTGCGATCCCGCCAGCCTCAACATGTTCCCGGCGGACAAGGCCGCCAACGACGCCAGCGACGCCAAGCGGGGGCGCATGGCCGCGCACATGGTCTGGCACCTGGAACCGGATGCGGCGCTGATCGTCGAGATGGATTGGCATCCCGGCTTCTGGCTGTTCGGCATGGGCGGCGCGCTGATGGGATCGATGGACTTCCTCCACCGCCCGGTCAGCTACACCCCCGCCCGCACGAAAGTGGACGACGACGGAGTGGTGCGCCTGATTCTCGCCCACCAGGATCCCGGCCTCCACAACTGGCTGGACACGCAGGGCTTCTCCGACGGCAACCTCACCTACCGCAACCTGATGAGCCAGCAACCCGCGACTTTCCGCACGCATCGGGTGAAGGCCGCCGACCTGCAGAAACACTTGCCGAAAACGACCGCCACGGTCACCCCGGACGAACGTGCGGCCCTGCTGCTGGAGCGATATCGCGCCATCAAACTGCGCTTCGGGTTGTGACGGACGCAAAATCCAAAAAAAGTTCATCGCGAGTGGGTGCAAAGCCCCTTGCGCGATCTTCGCGCGCTCGGTAAAGGCGCCCCCTGCCCATGGCCGGCTCGCCGGTTCACATCAGGCATGCCGCTTTAGCTCAGTTGGTAGAGCACATCATTCGTAATGATGGGGTCACGTGTTCGAGTCACGTAAGCGGCACCACCTTTCCCTCTCAGATCGTCCCAAACGCTCGAAAAAATGGCTGAATTCTGCCATTATTGAGCCTCCCCGGTCTAGGAGTGTGTCAGGCAGTTTCAGGCCATCTTGAGTGAAATGGGGCCACGAAATGGCACCAAAACCTCCTTGAGAGGACTCACACGGATGGCCCACCTGGACGGTCCCCTTACGCGCTTCGACCTTTCGAGGAGAATCGCGCGTGGCACTTACCGAAACCCAAATTCGCCAACTTGAACCTGACGCCAAGTCCTACCAGTGCAGTGACGGTCGAGGTCTCTTTCTGGAGATCCACCCCAATGGGTCGAAGCTGTGGCGCTTCAAATATCGTTTTCTCGGCAAACAGAAGCGCCTCGCGCTCGGCCGTTATCCCGATGTCGGCCTGGAAGGCGCGCGCCGGAAGCTCGACGAAGCGCGCCAAGTCCTCGCCGGAGGCGAAGACCCACTGGCGGTGCGAAAGCTGCACAAGCTCGTCGCCTCCTTCAAAGCCGCCAACTCGTTCGAGGATGTCGCAAAAGACTTTATCGAAAAAATGATTGCCGAAGAGAGAGCGCAGGTAACGACCGACAAAATGGTTTGGCAACTGACGCTGCTGAAACCTATCGCACATCGGCCAATTTCTGAAATCAAGCCACTCGAAATTCTGGCGATTCTGAAAGCGCTGGAAAAGCAAGGGAAGCGGGAAACGGCGCGGCGCTGTCGCGAATTTGCCAGCCGTGTTTTCCGCTATGGCGTGGCGACAGGACGCGGCGAAAATGACCCCACGACCATCCTGCGCGGCGCGCTGATCGCGCCCAAGGTTACTCATCATGCTGCGCTGCTCGACCCGCAGCAAATCGGAAAACTGCTCCGCGACATCGACTGCTATTCCGGCAGCGCAATCACGCGCTTTGCCATGCGGATCTCACCCCACGTCATGTCCCGGCCGGGCGAACTGCGGAAAGCCGACTGGTCAGAGTTCGACTTCGAGGCTGGTGTTTGGACCATCCCCGCTGAGCGCATGAAAATGCGGAAACCTCACCAAGTTCCGCTATCTCGGCAAGTGATCGCCTATCTGCGTGAACTGCAAGAAGTGACCGGGCCGGACGGCTATGCGTTTCCGGCCATACATACGTCACGAAAAACAATGAGCGAAAACACCGTCAACAATGCATTTCGGCGAATGGGTTATCGCAAAGATGAGATAACCGCGCACGGACTGAGGACAACCGCATCGACACTTCTGAATGAGAGCGGCCACTGGAGCGCTGATGCAATCGAACGTTCGCTTGCGCATGCAGATGTCAATGCCATTCGCGGAATCTACAATCGCGGCCGGTATTGGGAGGAGCGTGTTGCAATGCATCAATGGTGGAGCGACCATCTGGACGAGTTGCGCAGGAAGAGCTCGGCTGTCGGCTGATTTCGTATTTGGATTGGGGGCAGGCGACACGCTCAGGCGGTTGCCAGCCACCTCGGCTCCTGACCTCACAAATAATCTTGATGCCGGTCATGCTGACGGCGGCTTCACGCCCTAATCTGAGCGTGGAACGATTTTCACCGAGATGTTGGGAACTTCAATTTCGAACAGAGCAGAAATGGTCACCAACATCGCCTTCATAGGCGAGCATCAAAGGTCCGTACGGATGTTCTCCAATTCATTTAGAATAGATACGATTAGCTCGCACCAGCAGAACATCCGATTGACGCATCAAGTAACTTGTGCGAGCTACCGTCCGTGGGGGATTTAGCCAAACGTTATTCGAAGCACGTCATCACGACGGACGCCGATGATCACCTTTGGGCGGTCGTTCTGGAGTCGTGCGATCTCGACCTTGTCGACGATGGCATGCTGCGTCATGCGGTGGGTGCGATACGTAGCGCATATGGCGAGCAGGAGCTTCGCGATCTCGCAGAGAACGAACCGCTCCTCACCGTCCCAGACCCCGCGGAAGGCATCGGCGGTTTCGAAACCGACCATTTGATCCAAGCATTTCGCTCGTCACTGCCTGATCCTGATGCCGAAGGTGGAAAGCCGGCTCACCTTACGAATTACCGCTCTGAAACCACCGAAATTGTCGCACGTGAGGCACTCAGCGTCGTATTCGACATGGCCACGCCGCCAGCACTTCATGCTACGAAAGGCAATCGCAACCAGCCGATCCTTGGATTCGACGGCTGGAGCGTGATGAACCAGTCTACCGGTGAGCTCGCTTTGGTCCTCATTCAGGTCAAGGGAACAGACGATATCAATCGCCCGCCGAGCCAGGCGGAAAAACTCATCGTGGAATGCGGGAAGGTTACGGCGGAGGTCGGTAAGCTCAAAGGCTTCCTCGTCGCCTGCGCGCTGCGTTGCAAGGGCACAGAATATTGTACGCCGTTGCTCAACATGCTCGTCGAATTGGAGAAAACTGCGAAGGTAGCGAACCTCATGGTGGCGCCAGTCGTCATTAGAGGAGTGGTGCCAGCAGATCTTGAAGATCTGAAATCACTGAGAGGGGCGACAGCAACGTTCGGACATGCCAAAGCGCGCGGCATGAGCCTATCGATCGGTGCTGACCTAAACGAATTCGGCCGCAAGGCAATGGATGCGGCGCGTCAGCATGACTGATGTCGGAAACATTCTCAACGCAAACCATATCGATGCCTTGGTGTCTGCGCTCGATGATGCCGCCTTCCAGGCCGTGCTTGACAGGAATCGCGAACCGCCGAGCGCCGATCTGATCGAGCTTAAAATCGGTGCGCTTTTCGGCTATGAAGAGCTTCTCGCTTCCGTAGATATTGAGTCCAGCCTCTACGGTGCCGAACCGCGTCTGGCCCGGGAGACGTTGAGCGGCAGTCAGCGCGTCTTCGAGCAATGGCAGGCCTATATTTTCGCTGCGGTCGAGCGCCGCCAGGTCGAGATGCGAGACCTACTACTCCTGACCGCGACAGGTCTAGCAGCACGCAGGCCAACTGAATTGCGACAATTGCTCGGTCTAGACGCGATTGGAACGCTGCTCGGCACTCCAGACAACGTTTCTGCATGGCCACTGCGTGTCCAAGCAGCCGTGACTCGCGCACTGATCCTTACGGCACGTCAGCGAGACCGCGTCGATATCGAAGCAGCCCGGACGGTGGTGGAAGAATTGTCTGCGCTGCAAGCAGAGACAGACCGTGAATGGCTAACTGAGGCGCCGCGCGAGGATCAGGCGGCACTGACGCTCCTTTCGCTGTATCATGCAGCACAGGCAACAGTCGTCATCGTCAGCTATCTGCTCGAAGGCGAACTGCGAGGCCGGCGGGGGCAGGCGCTAAACGTAGCGACGGAACTCGAGGTCTTGCTCAGTAAAGCGCGCAAGTATGCCGAACTGTCCTCGGATCCCGAACTGATGACCTGGACGCGGTCGGTGGCACTGATCGCAGCGAAATTACGTTCGGATTCGATCTGGTCCAACGGGCTCAACATTACCGAGAAGATCGACTCACTGATCAAGAACATGAGCACCCGCGAAGGAGCGATCTACAGCATGCTGCCTTCGCAGCAGGAGGCGCTCAGCAGCAATCTGCTCGATCCGAGGCAGGAAGCGGTTGTCCTGCAGATGCCGACGAGTTCGGGCAAGACGCTGATGGCCGAACTCGCTGCCGTGCAAACCGTGTCGAGCTACGCGGACGCAAAAATCGTTTACTTGACCCCGACCCGCGCGCTCGCGACCCAGGTCAAACGGACGCTGGGTGCCGATCTCTCTGATCTCGATATCCTTGTGACAGCAGCCGGCAGCGCATTCGAGGAGGATCCGTTCGAGCTGGCACTTCTCGAGCAAGCCAAAGGCGTCGTCGTCTCCACACCCGAGAAGCTTGACTTGTTGCTGCGAGCGCATGCTGAATGGTTCTCGACCGTCCGCCTCGTCATCGTAGACGAGGCACACCTTCTCAAAGACGGTGAGCGCGGTGTGCGGCTTGAGCTGCTGCTTGCAAATCTTCGCCGGGAACATGCGCACATCCGCCTCCTGCTGCTGACGCCATTCGTCGAGAATGCGAAGGACGTGGCGGACTGGCTGAGCGTGGGGCGTAGCCATGAGGTCGGCGTCCAATGGCGCCCGTCTCGCCTGATTGTCGGCCTTACAAAATTCACAGGACGCGCGGGTACTCGCGCGATCGAGATCGAGTGGAAGGAGCCGCATCGTCCCAACAACGTGATCAGCCCGACGCGTCTGCCTTTAACGCCCGAGGAACGCGAGGAGCTGAAACCGCCCTCGGTACGATCAAACGCGGTAGTTCTATGCAAGCGGCTACGCGCGTTCGGGCCGTCACTCGCGATGTTCCCCGGCTCACGCATCAATGCCGAAGAAGCCGCCCTCGCCATTGCCGCTACCAAGCCAGTGCTAGACCCCCAGGAAGCGCCAGCCGAGTTCAGGGTGGCGCTGGCGCTCGCGACGGCGGATTACGGCGCCAATAGCGATCTCGCCAAATGTCTCTCGCGTGGCGTTGCCTTTCACCATTCAGCGCTTAGCGGAGAGCTTCGGTATCTTGTCGAGCGGCTTGCGGCACTTGGCGTGCTCGATTTCATCGCGGCAACGACAACGCTTGCCCAAGGAATGAATTTCCCGGTTTCCAGCGTAGTGATTCACTCGGTTTCAAAACCATATTCAGGTCCCTTATCGCCCGGCGAATTCTGGAACATTGCCGGGCGAGCGGGGCGTGTCGGCCTTTCCGAGAAAGGGGTCGTCGTTTTCGCGAACCCGAAGCACCGCGATGAGTGGGAGAGGTATACAACCTACCTCAATGAGCGGATCGATTCCGCGCTCACGTCCGCGATCGAGAGAATCGATGAAACGGATTCGATCAAGTGGACATACAAGATCAACGAAGGAATACGCCCCTTTATCCAGTATCTTGGCCATGCTGTCGCCAGCTTGGGCGCGCGCGAAACGCAATCCGAACTCGAGCGGCTTGTGACGGCAAGTTTTGCTGGCAAGTCTGCGAATACGCGAGCCTCCCTTATGCGTCTCGCGCGCCGCTATGTCGCCGAAGTGTCGGGCAAGCAGTCCGGATATATGAAGACTGCCGATCAGACGGGGCTCGCCTCTTTTAGCTTTGACGAACTCTACGCCTCGATCGGTTCCGATCCCGTTCTTGCACGCGGCAATGCTGCCGAAATGCAGGCACGGGAAGGCCTGAAACATCTCATCGATGCGCTCGTCAAACTCCCCGAACTCTCGCTCGCGCTGGAGAAAGGCCATGGGACGATTAACACTCAGTTGGTCGCCGACGTCGTACACCAGTGGATGAATGGCGCTGCGATCCACGAGATCGCGCCATCCTTCAGTGGACAAGATGAGGCGGAACGGATTCGCGAGGCCGGAAAATATGTGTTCGGCAAGGTTTCGCAGACAGTATCTTGGGGCGCGCATGCCTATTTGCGCGGTCGCGACATGCTCGCAAGCGACACGTCATCCCCCAGCGACGAGCGCCGCATGCTTCCAGCCTATATCCAGTATGGCGTGAACGATCCTGGAGCTGTTCTAGCATCGATGTTCGGCGTGCCGCGTCAGGCAGCAACCGGGATTGCGGCGCAATATGTAGCGCGAAACGGCGATCTCCAGCCAGGTGACAACGCGCGTTTTCGCTCCTTTCTGGAAGACAGTCCGGTCGAGATCTGGCGCGATGCCATCGCGGGCTCACGGGTCGAAAACCTGGTGTCTCCGCAGGACCTTCGACAGGTATGGCGGGACGCGCAAGGCCTGCGCACGGCGCGCAGCGCCGAGAAAACCTGAGAGTTATACGGATGCCCAACAAGCCGCTCATCCTTCCCAACGGCAGAGCTTTTGCATCGCGAAGTGCCGCCGAGAATCATTTTCTCGACATGCGTTCGCGCTACGAACTCAACACCCCGATTGATAACCCGGCGGATCATGCAGACCTCTTGGCCCTACTCGAGCGATATGATGAGGCGATTCATGACGGTCCAACAAAGGTCGGGGCGGGCATCGCGCATTTCGAGACCCGGATGAACCGTACAAATGGGGGCAGCAATGTCGGCTTCTGGGCGGTCAGAAACAATAACAGCGAGACCGACTTCAGCATCATCAAGGCGGTAGCGGCCAAGGGCTCAACCGAAGCGCAGCAATTCGCGGACGCGTGCCGGGTCGCGATCGCTGATGACTTAAACGATGCCAAGCGCGCTCATTTTGCGGCTTGGGGGGATGCCGCCGACAAAGTCGAGTGTGAGGCGACGGGCATACTGATTAAGCGGTCAGAGGCGCGAGCGGACTATGTCATCACGCCCATTCGCGACATCGTGCACGGTTTCCGCGTAGCTCAAGGATGGGAGGAACGGCTACCCAACGGCTTGATCACCAAACCAAACGATGCCCAGACAATTACGCAGTTCGACGATCCAATCGCGGCCGCCGCCTTCAGGCGATATCATCATGGTGTCGCGCAGATCAGGATCGTATTGAAAGATGCGCCCGCAGCCAAGCTGCGGGCTGGAAGGTTAAATCCGCCGGTGAGGCCTCTGAAATTCTGACCGACTGGACTGGCCGGTCAGTGACTGAATAACGCCCGTTCAACAGGATCCAATTCCAGCCATTCCAACCTGTGTCGACGGTGATCTCTGGAGGGGGCATTACTACCGAATTTCGCTCCGAGCCCGGCGCAACTTCCGACTGATAACCTTCGCCTCTGCTTGAGATTGGATCGCCGCATTCACCCTCAGCCTCCTCTCCGGATCGGCAACCTCTAAAAGCCGCTCGCCAGCGTCCCACTCAGTTCGCCCAAGCATTGCCGCAGCCCGCTGCTCCGGCCAATGCCAACTCGTGGGCGCCATCCAGGAAATGATGTCCCGACCTGCGCCACCCGCAAAGAGCCCAACAACAAGCGCTGCACTCGCGGCGATCACCATCCACTTGTTCTGAACCTGCCCCGCGCGAGCATCGGCGACGACGATGTTGATGGAAGCAGCAGCCGTTAGAAGTTCGATACGCGCCCGCTCCCAAGCCTGATGATCAGCGAGCCGCCCATCCCTTCCCGCCGCCTCGATCTGCGCAGCGAGGCGCTCCGGCGTCAGCGCCATGACCGGCCGCTCGGTGAACTGCTTCACCGCGCCGCGTACCGCCTGAAACTGTCCCTCGATCTTCGCCAATTCGGGACTGTAATCGCGGGCATGCATCTCCTGAAATTTGACGGCGAGGCCGTCGATGGCGGCGGTAAGCCCTGCCAATCGCTGGCCCATGGCCTCGAACGCAGCGGCAGGATCAAGCTCTTGGGGGGTGTGGATTTCGGTCATCCGATCAGCTTATCCCAAGCCCACGGTCGCGCGAGCGGCCGAGCCATTCCTGGATCTGGTGCGACACCGTTTCTTTCCCGGTTGGTTTCAGCCCCAGTTCGCGGACCCTGTTTCGCAGTAACGACTCGAGCTGCGGGTCGCGATGAAGGCTCTTGGCGAGCTGATCGATTCGCGCTTCTGCCCGCTCCTCACCCAGCTCGTCACCGATCTTGCGCATCCGCATGAGCAGCCGGGTCTGGGTCTGGAACTCGTCGACGAAGCGGTCGGCACGCAAGTCGGCATCGATGCGGATCTCGCGCTCGGCCATCATCGCCTGGATCGCGCGTTTGGTCTGCCCCTTGCCGGCTTCGTCGGCGAGATCGGGGTCCTTGTGGATCGCCGCCGTGAGATCGCGAGCACCGTGCTCGCGCACCTTGTCGAGATGGTTGGCAGCTCGTTCCAACGCCTGCTGCTGAAGTTCGATGGGCTTCAACCCCATCGCCTTGATGCGCAGAATTTCCTGTGCCGCACGCCCATAGCCCTGCACCGCCACCTCGAGCGGCTTCGGCGGCGCGGCAATGACCGGCGCCTTGAGCCTGAGCCCGGCAAAGGGATCGCGCTTGATGGCGATTTCGGCTTGCGGCTCCCGCTTCATCTCGAAGGCCGGGCTGTAGTCGGAGGCCATGTCCTTCGAACGATCCCGGCTCAGCGCGCGGACCAGCTTCGAGCGATCGGCAAAGTCATCCTTGCCATAGTGGAGATCGACCTCAGCCCGGTGGCGCGAGAGCGCCACATAGGCCCCATGCCGATCGAGCCCCGGCGTGGCGAGAACCTGCACCCGGTCCACCGTCATGCCCTGCGCCTTGTGGATCGTCGCGGCATAGCCGTGATCGATGTCAGCGTAGTCCTTGAGATCGAAGGCGACCGATCGGCCATCGTCGAGCATGACCGCCATGCTGAAAGGCGAGACACTGCGAAGGGTACCAAGCGATCCGTTCTTCACCCCCATGCTGCGCTCGTTGCGGAAGAACATCACCCGGTCGCCCACGGCAAAGGCCCGCTCACCGCGCTCAACCTTGAGCGCCACATCCTCACCCAGATCGCCGGCTTCACGCATCTTCCCGCGCGCCGCCTGGTTCAGCTCGCCAACCTCTTCATTGGTGTGAGTGAGGATGATCCGGCTCGCGGTGGGGTTTTGCTGACGATCGCGATCCCACTGCCCTACCAGCGCTTCGCGCGCACCCTCGCGGGTGGCTGCGACATGGACATGCCCCGCCTGCTCATAGGCAAGCACCGCCTCGCCGGTCCGCCCGGTGGCGAGATCGCGGGTTGCCTCGCGCTGCCATTCCTCGCTCTGGCGGCGCACCTGCATGATCTCGACGCTGCCATGGCGCTCGGCAATGCTGCGGAAGGCCGCGCCGGCTTCGATTGCCTGCAACTGCTCGGGATCGCCGACCAGCACGACCTTGGCGCCGCGCTTCTCGGCTTCGGAGATCACGCGCTCCATCTGCCGGGTGCCGACCATCCCGGCCTCGTCGATGACGAGCACCGAGCGATCGGTCAGCAGTTCACGATCCTGCGCCCATTGCCGTTCCATGCTGGCGATGGTGCGCGACGATATTCCCGAGCCGCTCTCGAGGTTTTCCGCGGCAATACCCGAGAGCGCCGCGCCGCGCACCTCATAGCCCGCCGAGCGCCAGGCAGCATGGGCAACGCCGAGCATCGCACTCTTGCCAGTGCCGGCATAGCCGATCACCGAAGAGAGACCCCGGCTATTGGTCACATGCTCGAGTGCTCCGCGCTGCTCGCCGGAGAGAACGAGCCCCCTCGCCTCGGCGCGCGCCAATGCCTTTTCCTGCATGGCCCGGCTGACGCCATGCCGCCGCCCGGCATCGAGCTTGATGGTGGCCTTCTCGAGCCGCTTCTCGGTCTCGATCATCGAACGCGAGGTGAAGCGATCCTCGCCGCGCCCGTCCTTGCCGAGCGCGATCAGCTCGGGCGAGGATTTGACCGCGCCCAAGACCTGATCGAACTGCTCCTTGCCGTCGCTGTGCCGGTGAACGAACTTGGCGAGGTCACGGGTGGTGAATGTCGCCTGTTGGTGGGTGATGGCATCGAGCGCGATTCCAGGGTTCGCGAGGAGCTTCTCGCCATTGGCTCGGGCAATCGCGTGGTGCTCTTCGAGCCTTTCACTCTCCAACCCCTGCCCCGCCATGCGCGAGGCGGCGGGACCGATCTTGTGCTGCGGCTCGAGTTCGATGCCCTGGGCCTCCAGCGAACGGTGATCGATCCGCGCATCGATATCGAGTTCGGCCAAGCGCTGGTTGACGTGGGTCGCCCAGGCTTCGCGCCAATGGGTGAGCAGTTCGGTGCGGTTCCAATCGCGCACCTTGGGACCGAAACCCTCCTCGGTCACTTCACGCATGCCGAGCATCACATGGGCATGGGGCTTGGGCTGTCCGTCTTCGCCAATATCCCAATGCACATTGAGATCGGCGACCATGCCGCGTGCTACGAACTCGCGGGAAACGAAGTCACGGGCCAGGCGAATGCCTTCGGCCTGGTCGAGCTCGCGGGGAATGGCGAACTCGACCTCACGGCAGAGCTGCGCGTCTTTGCGCTTCTCGGCCGCCTCGACATCATTCCACAGCCGCTCGCGGTCGAGCCACTGCTCGGGGGCGTTCTCGGGGAGCAGCACTTCCGAGTGGACCACGCCCGCCTTGTTGGAAAAGTCATGATCGCGCCCCAGCCTCTCGTCGTGCAGCCGCGAGGCGGAACGATAGGCGGCGGCGGCCACCGCCGAGGAGCCGGCAGCGCGCGAAATGACTTTGGCCGAGAAATGGTAGATCGCCATGCGGCGAACCATTTACACTTCAAGCAGCACGTCGGCACGACGTATAAGCGCGCCCTCGAACGATTTCATCGCACTCGGGAACGCGAAATCCCAAGAGATTTCACGCTATTGTTCGGCGCTGAGACTCCCGATAGCTGAACCGTCCGCCTCGATCAAAGAAAGGACGGACGATGCGCAAACCCCGTGACTATGACGCCGAACTCAAAGCGCTTACCGACAAGACGCGGCAACTCAAAATGCGCAAGACCAGCCAGCTCGGAGAACTGGTGAACGCGACAGGAGCCGATGCCCTTTCCGCCGAAGTGCTGGCCGGCGCCTTACTCGACGCTGCCACCACCACGGACGCTGCCAGAAAGGAGGCATGGCGCAAGTGGGGCGCTGCGTTCTTTTCAGGGGCCGGCAAAGGCGCTCGCGCAGGAACTGGCAGCGAGGATCGCAGCAACCTTGGCAGCGCTGCGGCGGAACCAGGCAGCGCGCAACTGCCACTTGGCGAGCCGGGCGCGGCATGATGCTCGCGCGTGGCAAGTGAAGCGGCGCGAGCGCACCCGCCAGCTCATCGAGCTCGGCGGGCTGATCGCGAAAGCCGAGCTGGTCGAACTGACCGGGGATGACCGTGCGGCGATCCTCGGTTTGCTCGTCGAAGCAGCGGCCAGATTGCGCGGCGAAGATCGTGAGCAAGCGCTGACGCTATGGCGGCGGCGCGGCATGCGGGCGTTCGCTCAAGAACCAGCTGGCATTGATCGAGAATGAGCTAGCCGTAGTCAAAAATCGGCAGGGACGGTTTTGTTGTTCTGCTTCCGACACGGACGAATGAAATGGACAAGACCGGCCTCGCAAAATTGTGCTATACCGGTCGTGCGCGGGCGACTCCGTGGCGCAGAGTGGAACCCCGGCTGCGAGTTCCATCAGGCCGCCTTTTCACAGTCCTGCCGGTTTGGAGCGTCCGCGCACCTTTGGCCTTGTCTCCCACCGCGCAGCGAATTGCTCGCAAGCCTGCTCGGCATGGCGGGTGATGTCCATTTCATGATGGCGCAACGCTTTGACGTTTTAGGCGTAGAGGATGCCGGGCTTGTTGCCTTCATCTCCCGCTTTTCAGCCTTGATGTCCGATCACTCCGCGCAGCCTTGGCGGAAGGATTCCCGTCTGTTATCCTGCCAGGGCGCTGCGCAAAGGGCAGCGCCGGGACTGGTAATCCCGCAAGTGAGTCTAGCTCGGAAAACACAGTTTTCCGGGGTGCCGACGCGTATGTCCAAGCCTTCGGGTTAAAGGCGGCGGCGCATGTCACTTGCATGTTACCAGCTCCGGCGGCTCCCGCGCGTTAGCGCGCGGGAGTTCGGGACTGGTCCGCAAGTTGTCCCGAAACCTTCCGCCAACCCGCCTTGATGCGGACCCGGAGGTGCCAATGGACGTGCTTGTTCCTGCTGCTTCACCCGATGAAATCGCCGCTGTTTCTGCGGCGCTCGCTTCCTTGCCCGATGAGAACTCCGCGCTCGCTGCGCTCTGGAAAATCTACGACGCCGAACCGGTACGGTTGCTGCGCACCAAGCAGGGCCGCAGCCTTAGTCGGGATCGCTACAAGCGGGCCGAACAGTTCGCGGCCATGCTTTCACCCGAAGCGCCGTTCGACTGGCCAGACTTTCTCTATTCGACCGGCATCGTCGCGCAGCTCGCGCTGTCCTCACATCTGCTCGATGTCGGCTTTCCCGACAGCTGGTGTGCGCGGTACATCAGCCTGCATGTCGATCGGTCGCTCGCGTACGCTAACGTCACTGCATTCGGCTATGATTGCCCAGAGACGGCACGGCTAATGCAGGTGCTGGCGCCCTACTGGAAATGGAACCGTCGCAATCTGACCGATGGCCAGCATCCCGACGATGGCGGCTTCACGCCCGACGAGGTTCGAGCGCTGGTTGCCTCGCTGCTGGCGCATGTTTGCCAGGTCACCGGACACGCGCGATCACGATAGCGGGCAGTGCGATCCTGATCGCACCACTGCGGCGCTGAGACTCCGGCAAGCAAAGCGGCGTGATCGCCGCCGAGGTCTGGCGCGATTCGCGTGCCTGCGATGTCAGTGATTCGCGCGCACCGCGTGCTTTGAGACGGCTTGGGACGGGGCCGCCAGTCACGCGCCTCCGGCGGTGAGACTCTTTTTTGGTGTCCGTAGGGTACCGTTGGGGTCCGTTAGAGTGCACATAGGGTACACTTCGTGCCCCCCTACATTTTCAGGCACTTGCGCCCTACTCGCTTTGCCCCAATCTTGCTCATGGCCGGCCAGTCCACCTCAAGAAATCGGAGGACACGCCACATGAACATGACGCCCCATGATCGTTTCCTGCGCCTCAATGTCGTTCTCGAACGCACGGGCCTTTCCCGCGCGACCCTCTACCGCAAGATCCAGTCGGGCACTTTCCCGAGGCAGGTTCGCATCGCCGAGCGCTGCTGCGGTTGGCGCGAAAGTGCCGTTACCGAATGGATGAATAGTCCCATCTCGTACCTGGTCGACGACTTCCCGCCGCAAGCCTGAACAATCCACGCCCCCGCAAACAAGGCCGGGGCGCGTCCGCCGCAGCGGACGCGCCCCGGTTGCTTACCAGCCCTTGCGCTCCTGCCGATCCCGCGAGCGCACGATCATGCCCATCGCGCAGCCGAGCTCTTTCTCCACCCGGCGGACACTGATGCCCATACGCTCGGCGATCTGCTCATAGCGAAGACCTTCGAAGCGCCAGAGGCAGAACGCCCGATTGGGCAGGTACGGCAGCGAATAAATCGCGCGTGCCAGCCGCCGCAATTCCGGATCTTCGTATTCCGGGAAGGCATTACGCAGGAATGCCTCATGGATACGCTGTTCCAGCCGATAGAGATGCCACCTCATGCTGCATCCTCCCCGAATGCGAGGAGGAAATCGGCCGCCTTGCTGGCTGCGCTGGCCGCCCGGAAGATCGCCTTCTCATCAGCGCGCAGCACTTCAAGCCAGGATCCGAGGTAATCCGAATGCCGCACCGTGGGCTGGATACCCAGCGACGCGCAGGCAAAAGCCGAAGTTATCTCGGCGATCATCTCTTCCTTGGCATACGCGGCCGAACCGTACTTGCCGGTCAGATCGCGATCCAATCGGCCCTTTGCGCCACTCCAATGGCCAAGTTCATGAAGTGCCGTCCGGAACCAGTTCACCGGCTCATGGAAAGCTGCCTGCGAGGGCACCTGCACATAGTCCAGCTTGGGCGCATAGAACGCCTCATCGCCGCCGATCCGGAAGTCCGCGCCGGTGGCCGCAATCAGCCGGTCCACCTCGGCAATCGCCATGACCGGATCGGGAACCGCCGGTTCCTCGGCATACTTCGCCGGCAGCCCTTCGATCTGATCGAGGTTGAAAACGACAAAGCGTTTCAGGAACGCAATCGTCCGGGCCTCACGATCCTCGCACCGCGCCTGCTCGGTCTCGCCCTTCGGGGTGAAGCGATCCGCATAGCAAATGACCGTGCCCTTCTCGCCGCGTCGGACATGACCGCCCGCCGCCAGGGTCTGCTTGTAAGTCAGCCAGCGCTGCGATGCGAACCGGCGTTCCACCGCCTCGCACCACAAGATGAGAATATTGATCCCCGAATACACGCGCCCGGAAACGGCATTGTGCGGCATCAGGCACGTGCACCGCGCACTATCCCAGGGCTGGACCCAAGGGAGCCTGCCCTCTTCCAGCTCGGCAATGATGCGGGAAGTGACCTCTCCATAGAGGCTCTGGCGATTGGTCCTTTCCATTTCTCCTGTTCCTTTCCTCAACCGCCATTGACCGGCGCCGGGGTGGCGGGGGGCGGCAGGAGCGGACCAAAAGCCTCGCCTCAGATGGCGGGGTGCACCCGAAGGGCCGGAACAGGGTGGAGGACCTGGGCTCCGCCCAGGTTGCGGCTCGCCATGGCGGGGCTAAGGGGCCGTGACGCCCCCCGTCACCCTGGAGCCGAGGCACACGCCGACGCGCCGCAGGCGCGGAGACCGCTGACGGGACGCGATGAGCGTCCCGTCCCGCCAGCGATCGTCACGGCTATGCCGACGAGACGCTGCAGGCGGCTCGGTTGAGCGTCAGCGAAATAGAGCGCGGCCGTGCCTTGGCACGGGGCAGCCAGATTGGAACCTCACAACGAAGGAATTTGGTCTGTGACTACCTACTGAGTCAGGAACAATCAGGTATTAACCTTGCCTCCGTCCCCTCGGGCCGCAAGGAACGACGGCTTCCGAATAAACCAGCCACTCGCAGGGCATTGGAGATGGGCCGCGGGCGGTACGCTTGCTGGGGGGCAGCCGCGTGGGTCCCGCCCTCCAGGCGCGTATCAGCCAAGGGTTGAATTGGGCGGCCCGGCGAGGGGAATAATGTTGGGACGTTCAGTTTGAACTGAAAGGCGGTAACAGCAACCCGTGCGTCCTAGCGACAGGTCTCCCTGCGGCATAACGCTTTGCTACGTAGAGTTATGGGAAGCGGTGAAAACCAAGCCGCTGGTCATTAATCATTGCGCAAGCCATCCTTTGATTCCAAAGATGTATCAATAGGACGGAGAAACGATGAAAATGGCATGGCTACGACGCACAGCGATGGCTGCTTTGTTATTGGTTCCCACTTCTGGCTCAATCGCGCAGGTTCCACCGCCTCCAATGCCCACCGATCAAGTCGACGTGGCGCACAGGATAGTTCAAGCCTTCACAACCAAGGATGAGTCGGCATATTCCGCTCTTCTTGCGGACAACGTTTCGGTTTTCGAAGACGGACAAATGGTCGCAAAAGGGAAAACTGAGTGGCTCAAAGCGTTTGGACCCAAACTCACTGCAAGCGGCGTCTCATTCAAGCTTTCGCCCGGTTATGCCTCTTCGGGCCGCATCCTGTTTATCGAGTATTTCAATTCTATGGCGAGCTGGGGCAGGACGCCCCCCCCTGACTGTTGCTGGGGATATGATGCGGTTGCCTACGATGTCGCAAACGGGAAAATTACGACCATTAGGCGCCTTCACGGCGGAGCGTCTAAACTCGACGCCGATGGCAAGACGATTGGCAAGCAATAACTATGTTGAGCCACCACGAAGATTCAAAAGATCGGAATGGAGATAGAGCAATTGCCACTTGAGGGGCTTGACCGGCGGCCGAGTATCGAGCAGCCGGACAAGCCCCTCAGCGTTCAACGTTTAATCACTCGTAGCCGTTTTCCGGCGTGAAGTTCCAGTTGGCTCCGCCACCTGCCAAAAACCTTGCGATTGTGTTGGCACGTGCTTCATTCGCTTTGAATTGGTCACTGCTAGGATATTGGGCGAGTTGGTCGGCATAAGAGAGTCCTGCGCCCGGGCCATTCCGATAAGCTTCCCACAACTGTGCGTTGTAGATCTGCATAGCCTGTAGCGCATGCGCGACCTCGTGAAAAACGAGGTAGGCGAGGCCGCCCGTTAGAAGGCTATACTGGCGGAGTGCCGTCACATTGATGGTGACTGGCACTTCGGAATTTCCTTGGCCCACCAGATTTTCGCCAGCACGGCCTGGGCTGAAGATCTGATTTGTGGCGGTGAACTTCAGGTTGCGCAGGATCCCGACAAGCTCTGCATTGGAGATCTGGCCAAGGATCGGAACATTGATCAAATGACCACCACCGCCGGCAAAGGCGTTTTGGTAAATCGATAAACTCGCCTGCTTCATTTTGGTGCCGATTACGGTGATGTCATCACCCACGACATCTGCTTGTTTATCGAGGATGACCTTGTTTGGTCCAAGCCAATACTGCTGAGCCTGTGCAATGAGTATTTGCTGTGTACCTACAGCAGGCTGGGTGCCGGTATTTCCTGCATCTATAGTTCCAGGATATGCAGTTACAATAATATCGGTCATAACAACTCCAAAAAATGCTAATTAGGAAAATATAGACTTTCCACGAAACTATTAAAAATGCTTCGTAAAATATTATTTATTGTATAAATTGTAAATTGATCTTTTTCAGCGCACGCGCTTCGCGACTCTTCTCTGCGCCGACTCGACTATTGTCGGTTGCCTGATTGGATATTCGGTTGCTACATGAGCGCCTCCATTTTCTCAGAGCAGGGAGGCAGCATCGTAGGAAAAATCCTACAATGCAACAGGACAAGTCCTACAAAATTCATTATGGCTTGGGCCCCCACCATGTGGGACTGCCATTGGATGGCGACGTCGTGGCGCTGAAGGGCGTTATTCCGCCGTTAACGCGCTCATCGTTTCACCATTGCCCGCACCGCCACGGCATCGGCAGAGTAGCCAAAGCGGAGCGCGAGGAGCCTGTCAGCGGGCGTGTACCTCCGCAATGCGGAAACATCAGCTTAGGGCGCGACATTTCACAAAGTGCTGAATGTAGGCCGCATTCCGATTTGCGATACGCTGCTCAGCGCCACGTTCGGTCAATAACCTTAAAACCCTCTTCGCACTTGGTCGGGCATGCAGCGAAATTCACATATGAAATTTCCTAGACAAGTAGGAAATTTCATATGAACATAATGGGAACATTATGTCGGAGTCGATTATGTTGATCCAGGAAATTGAAAGTTTTTTAAAAACCTATCGCATGCCTCCTGCGCGCTTCGGTCGAGAGGCTATGGGCGATCCTTCGTTCGTATTTAGGCTTAAGGCCGGGCGGAACGCCCGCTCGTCGACGGAAGTGAAAGTGCGTGCCTATCTAGCCCGGCAGTTGGAAGACGCCCCATGTTAGGCTCATGAGCTGTATTTACGGGAGCGGCGGTGCCGATCCCTACAGGGCTTCATGTATCTGCCGCACTGGGGGCGTGCGGTATCGTGTCTCTTAAAGGCGAATGTCGCATTGACTTCACGAAAGCCACGTAGACGAAGGCAGTCCACGTGTGGACGTAAGTAAAATCGACCACCCACAAGGCGTTGGGCCGGGCAACGCGAAACTCGCGGTTGACCTTATCGAGCGGGCACAGCGCCTTTGGGTTGCTGACGGTCGTGATCGTCCTCCTTTCCGGCGAACGCCTGACAGCCCATGGCACGCATCAGTCGCTCCACCGTGCATTTGGCGACCGCGACGCCCTCGCGCCGCAATTAAGCCAGACCTTGCGAGAGCCATAGACGCCATAGTTGGCTTCATGGACGCGCTTCATCTGTCCACGCATTTCCTCGCCGGTGCGCCCGCTTATCAACTCGGCACCTTTGCCCTGTTATTGACCGCAAGATGCACTATGTGGGCCGATAAAATCCACAGCTCCGACAGATCTCAAAACATTTCTTGACGCATCGCCCGCAATGAAAGAAATTCCTCTTGGTTCACAACGAGACGTTATGTGAAACCCATCACAAGAAATGGAGTCAAAATTGGGGCCAAATGACATCTTTTCATGATTTTTGCATTTTTTGATCAAATACATATCGAATCTATTGGAAGCACGTAAGCGGCACCACTTTCCCATACAATCAGCCTCAAAGCCCACGGCCTAGCGCTCGCGCATGGCTTCGCGGGCCTTGGTGATCGGCTTCATCAGGTATTCCAGCACGGTCTTTCGGCCGGTGCGCACCTCTACCGTGGCTACCATGCCCGGCATGATCGCGTGACTGCGGCCGTCGCGCGTGGTCAGGCTGGACTTCGCGGTGCGCACGTAGACCCGGTAGTAGACTTGGTCGCGGTGCACTTCGTCCTGCAGCGTGTCCGGCGAGATGCGGTCCACCGTGCCTTCCAGCGTGCCGTAGATCGACGGGTCGTAAGCGGTGATCTTCACCGTCGCGGTCTGGCCGGGGCGGATGAAGGCGATGTCGCGTGGAGACATGCGTGCCTCTATCAGTAGCTGCTTTTCCAGCGGCACGATCTCCATCAGCGATCCGCCGGGCTGGACGACGCCGCCGATTGTCGTGATCTCCAGATTCTTGACGATACCGCGCACCGGTGAGGTGAGGACGGTGCGGTCCAACTGATCGCGGCGACCGCCAATCACTTGCACCACCTGATCCAGTTCGGCGCGGGTCTTCGCGTAGTCGGCGCTGGCGTCGATCACGAACTGGTTGCGCAGGGAATCGAGCTTGGCCTGAATCTCGTTCTCCTGCCGGCGAAGCTGGATGATCTCCACCTGATTGGCGGCCCCAAGCTCCACCAGTGGCTCGGTCATCGCCAGTTGGCGGCGGGTGAGCGCCAATGACTGGCTGAGGCTGGCGGTTGCCACTTCCAGATTGCGTCGGCGCGAGCGCATCAATTCCATTTCGCGCCCGACCAGCCCGGGGACTTCCTTCACGTCCTGCGGGAATTGCGGTTGGCCGCCGCTGATCTCCGCCTCCAGCCGGGCCGATGCCGCTTCCAGCGAGCGTGCCTTGGCTTCCGCCTCGCCGAGCATCGAGCTGAAGCGGGCGCGGTCCAGCCGGGCCAGCTTTTCGCCGGGGCGGACGATGTCGCCTTCGTGGACGTAGATGCCGTCGACGATGCCGCCCTCAAGGCTCTGGATCGTTTGCGAGCGCGAGGGCGGCGTCACCTTACCCGGGCCGGTCGCCACTTCGTCCAGCACGCCGAAATAGGCCCAGACGAAGAAGGCCAGCACGCCCAGCGAGAGGATCGGGATAATCCGCAGGCGTTCCAGCGCGTGGAGCCAGCGCGCCTCACCCTCACCGCCGAGACCGTCGAATGCACTGGCGGACATCGTGGTCATGCGCGCTTCTCCTGTCCCGCTGCCCCACCCGCCAGCACGGGCAGCACCGCGCTCTTGGGCCCATCCAGCGTCACCCGGCCATTGTCCATCAGCACCACCCGGTCGACCAGATCGAGCAGTCCGGGCCGATTGGTGGTGACGATCAGCGTGCGGCCGCGCAGCCATTGGCCGAGGTTGGCGACAAGATTGCGCTCGCTGATCTCGTCCAGCGCGGCGGAGGGTTCGTCCAGCAGCAGGATATTGCTCTTGCGCAGCAGCGCGCGTGTCAGCAGCAGGGTCTGGCGCTGGCCGCCGGACAGGCCCGCGCCGCCCTCCTGCAGCAACAGGTCCAGCCCCTGTGACTGGTTCTGGACAAGCCCGATGCCGCCGGTGACGGCCAGCGTGCGCAGGATCTCCTCATCGCTGACGCCTGGCGCACCGACCGTGAGATTCTCGCGGATGGTGCCGAGGAACAACTGGGCGTTCTGTCCGAGGTAGGAGGTATCGCGCCGGATATCCGCCGGGCTGATCTGAGCCATGCCGGTGCCGTCCAGCAGCGCCTCGCCGCTCGTCGGCAGGGCAAGGCCGGATAGCAGGCGCAGCAGCGTGGATTTGCCCGCGCCGATGCGGCCCAGCAGCGCCACGCGCTCGCCCGCCGAGATGGACAGCCGATCTATCTTCAGCGCGACGGACGCCTCCGGATCGTAGGCATAAGTGACGTCGCTCAATTCGTAGTGGCCGCGCAGCGAGGGACGGCGGAGCAGGCCGCGTTCGGGATCGTGATCGACCGGCTTGGTGAAGAGTTCCTCCAGCCCGGCCAGCGCGATCTTCGCGTTCTGCCAGCGGGTGAAGACTTGCCCGAACGGCACGAACAGCACGAGCGCGCGACTGGTGAGAATGGAGCAGGCAATCAGCGCGCCCATCGTCATCTCGCCATCCATCACCCGGAACGATCCGGCGACGATCACCACCGTGTAGGCTAACTGTTGCAGTGTCTGCGTCCAGTTGACGAACAGCGCGGAAAGGAAGCGTTGCTCCGCGCCGACGCGGGTGCCGGTGAGGGTCAGGCGTTCCCACAGCGACTGGAATCGGGCCTCTGCCTGCGCGGCCTTGATCTCGTCTATCCGTTCGATCGATTCGACCAGGATGGCGTTGCGCAGTGCCGCTTCGCGCATGCCTTCGGTGGCAAGGCGTGAGAGCGGGCGTTGCAGCAGCAGGCCGGGCAGCACGATCAGCAATGCCGCACCCACCAGCACGAAAGTCAGCTGGCCGGCGAGCAGGGAGAAGAGCAGCAGGAACATCGCGATGAACGGCAGGTCGATCAGCGCCGAGATCGTCGTGGAGGTAAGCATTTCGCGTAGCTGTTCGATATCGCGAAGCTGGGCGATCAGCGCGCCGGTCGAGCGGGGCCGGGCATCGCCGCGCAAGTCCAGCGCGCGGGCGAAGACGCGGGACGATATGGCAATGTCTGCCCGCCGCCCGATCTTGTCCACCAGCTGCACGCGCGCGGATCGCAGCAGCAGTTCCAGCATCAGCGCCATGGCCGTGCCCAGCGCCAGCACCCAGAGCGTGGGGATGGACTGTGCCGGGATCACCCGGTCCCACACTTGCATCGCGAAGAGCGAGGTGGCGAAGGTCAGCAGGTTGCCGGTGAAGGATGCCAGTGCCACTTCGCCATAGCCGCGCCGGTCCCCGGTGATGATGTCGCGCAGCCACGATTTCGCCGGGCTGCGCAGGAATTCGTCCAGCCGGGCATCGCGGGCGCGCGTGGACAGTGGCTCCACGAAGCCGACGCGGCCGGTAGCCTGCGCGCGCAAGGTTTCCAGCGGCAGTTCCACCGGCGCATTGCCGCCCGTGCCCGGCAGCGTGGCCTGAACGTGATCGGCATGGCGGGCATGGACGATGGCGGCGCCATTGTCGTTCAGTTCGAAGATCGCCGGCAGCAGCATTGCCGGCACTTCGTCGATCCCCGTGCGCAGGATTTCGAAGTGCAGCCCGGAAAGCCGCGCGGCATGCGCCAGCGTCGCCTCGCTACCCTGCCCGTCGCTCCAGTAAAGGCGGCTGACGAGTTCGGGCTCGCCCACCGGAACCCCTTTCAACCGGCCAAGCGCCGCGATGGCAGCGATCCAGGACTTGTTCGCGATTGCGGGACCTTCAGCCATTCGGGTCGTCTTCCTCGCTGAGATGAGCCGGCAGGCCGAGCGACGGCCGCAGGCTGCCGCACAGGTTTTCGAACCGGACGCGGGCTTCCATGATGTCATGCTCCGCCACGATGCGGGCGCTGGCGGCGCGGTAGATTTCCAGCTGGGTGTTGAGCAGTTCGGTCAGCGTCCGCTTGCCCAGCTTGTATTCCTCCAGGAATATCCGGCTGGCTGTCTCCGCCTGCTCTTGCTGCAGGGCATAGGCGCCGATCCGGGCATTGCCGCTGCGGATTTCCTGCTGGGCGGACAACGCCCGCCCGCGCGCCTCGATCACCGTGCTGTCGCGCGCCGCCTCCGCCGCGCGGCGATCTTCCTCCGCCGCTTGGATCAGGTAATGGTCGCTGCGGCGATAGAGGCTGCCAGTCACCGTCATCGCCGCGGTCAGCGAATTGTCGCGCGAATTGTAGGTATAGTTGTTGCGGGTATAGCCCAGTTGCAGGCCCAGCCGGGGATAGCGTTCGGCCTTGGTCTGGCCGATCTTGGCGGAGGCGGCATCGGCTGCCTGATCGGCTGCAGCAACGGCCGGCAGCTTGTCATAATCCGGCTCCTGATCGGCGGGTTCGAAGCGCGAGATCAGCGCCGAGGCATCGGTCAGCCGCTGCGGCATCCCGCCGATCAGATTGGCGAGCGCGGCGCGCGCCATCGCCGCCGACGTCTGCGCCTGGATCGCATCGCCGCGCGCGCTTTCCACGCGCACATCCGCCAGCATCAGGTCGGACTTGTCCGAAATCCCGGCGTGCACGCGCAGGCCGATCAGTTCGCGAAGATGGGCCAGATCGCCCAGTTGCGTCTCCGCCGCCTGCGCGAGCATCTCGAAACGGCGCACTTCCAGAAAGGCCAGCGCGCTCTGTTCGGCCAGTTGGTCGGCGGTCGCCTCCCGCTCGTACCAGCGCTGGCCGGTGGTGGAGCGGGCGGCACCGATCTGCCCCTTGGAGCGGCCGAAATCCCAGACCTGCTGTTCAAGATACACACTGGGGCCGGCCATGTTCTCGTTGACGCCGGAACTGTTGGTGCCCGCCAACATGTGTGGCCCGAGGTTCGCCTGATAGGAAACCTGCGGCGTCCAGACCGATCGCGCCGCACCCAGATCCGCCCGCCCGCGTGCGAGCGCCGCATTGGCCCGGGCGACGTCCGGATGGCGCGCCAGCGTCAGCGCGACCGCCGTCGCCATATCGAGTTGTGCCGGAACCTCGGCCGAAACCCCGCCAGAACCGCCACCGGAACCTTGGTCCGGGATTTCGTCCGGCACCGGGTCGGGCATCCGGCCCGCGCCCTCAGCCGCCTGCTGCGCGGAAATGGCGGGAAGCTCGCCCTGTTGGGCGCCGCTCCGCTGCGCGATCACCAATCCCATCAAGGCACCCGTCATGGCAATCGTGCGAAGCTTCAGCGTCATGCGCCCTCTTCATTTTCGGCAAAAGCGACCCCCTCCCCGTCCGGCTAGACGACCACCATCACCGCGTGCTCGACGTAGATGTCGGTCGAACCAAGGGTGAAGTGGTTGTAGGCCTCTCCATTGATCAGCGTCTGGCCGGTCTGCACCGCGCCGGTCATCGTCACCGAATCGTTGCCGTCGCCCAGGATCGTCAGCGTGTGGTTGCTGTCGGTGGCGCGCAGCACGCCAGCCTCGGTCAAGGTGACCTGGCGGCCGGCATCGCCGCTGCCGAGGTCGATCCGTTCGATATTATGGATGTTGGTGGCGGTGTTGAGATTGAGCACCGGCCCCGTGCCGGTGGTGATCACCAGCGTATCGGTGCCGGCCCCGCCGTCGATCGAGGTGTCGCTGGCGTCGTAGATCAGCGTATCGTCGCCATTGCCGCCGTTCAGCGTATCGGCCCCGGCACCCCCACGCAGCAGATCGTTGCCGTCCCCGCCGTTCAGCGTGTCATTCCCCGCATAGCCGTAGAGTCGGTCGTTCCCGGTCGTGCCGGTCAGCACGTTGGCGCCGGAATCTCCCTGGAACAGATTGGCGGAGCCACCCGAATTGAGCAGGCTGAGATCGAGCAGCGAACCCACCGAGGACGAACTCGTAAGGTTGGTCGTATCCGTGGCCGAAATCGACATGGCCGTCAGCACGTTCAGGCCCAGCAGCGTGACGTCCTGCTGGAAATGGACCGAAGCCAGGAGCTCATTCACCGCCAGGTTGTCCATCGCCCCGCCGCCGACGGCAGTGATCGTCAGCGTCGAACTGGGTGCGATCAGGCCAAGGATGCCCGACGAGTTGCTGACCGATATCTGCAGGCCAAGCTCCGCCGCCAGCGCCGCCGAGGCGGTGAGCGTATAGGCACCCAGATTCACCGACAGCAGCGGCGCATAGCTGACCTGCACGCTTCTGAGATTGTTGTTGACGTCCATCGCCGTCAGCGATTGCGAACTGAGATCCAGCAGGCCCAGCGCCTCCACGCCCACCAGCCCCAGCAGCGCGGTGCCGCTGGCCTGCACCACCGGCGCCTGCTGCGTAACCGCCGCGATCGTGAAAGTCTGGGTAGTGCCGTTGCCCAGGTTGCCTGCGGCATCGACGATGCGCGCGGCGATCGTATGCGATCCTACCGAAAGCGTGCCGGCTCCGTAGAACCAGCTGGTGCCGGCCGATGTGGCGTTGATCCAGGTGCCGCCGTCGATCTGAACCTGCACCCGTTCGCCCGCCCCCAGCGCAGTGCTGAGCGTGCCGCTGATCGTCGGGCTGTTGTCCTGCGTGCTCCAGTCCCCCACGGTTCCGGTATCGACCGACAAGGTGGTGACCGCGATGGTCGCGGTGGGCGGCAGGCGGTCCAGCGTCATCGCATAGGCAGTGGACGCCGCGCTGGCATTGCCCGCCGCATCCAGTGCCACCGCCGTAAAGCTGTGCGCACCGTCGCTGGCCAGGGCGGATGGCGTGAACGTCCATACGCCTGCACCGTTGGCGGTGGTGGTGCCCACCACTGCGGCGCCGTCATAAATGACAATGGCGGTATTGGCGGTGGCGGTGCCGGTCAGCAGCGGTGTGGCGTCGTTGCTGACGCCGCCGTTCGCCACGATGCCGGTGTTGGGCGCGGCATCGTCGGTAATGCTGACGATCGCGGGCACCGCCGGCGGGGTGGTATCGACGGTGATGGTGAAACCGGTGGAGGCAGGCCCCTGATTGCCGGCGGGATCGGTGGCGCGCGCGGTCAGCGCGTAAGTACCCTCCACCAGTGCGGTGCCCGGCGTGAAGCTCCAGTTGCCGCTCTGGTCGGCCAGTACGTTGCCGATCGCGGTGCCGTTGGCATAGACCGTGACGGTCGCGCCGGCTTCGGCCGTGCCCTGCACCAGCGGAGTGGTGTCGTTGGTGACCCCGCCATTGGTCACGGCGCCTTGCACGGTGCCGAGATCGTCGGTCACGCTGGAAATCGCCGGCGCCAGCGGCGCTGTGGTATCCACACGCACCACGAAGGGGGACGACGCCGCGCCCTGGTTCCCAACCGCATCGGTGGCCCGCACCGTCAGGCTATGATCGCCCACCGACAAGGCGACGGGCGGCGTGAAACTCCATGCCCCCAGGGCGCTGGCCGTGGTCGATCCGATCAACGCGCCGTTGTCGTAGACGGAAATCGTGGCATTGGCCTCCGCCGTGCCGGCCAGCGTCGGCTGGGTATCGTCGGTACTGGCACCGTTGGTCAGTGCGCCGGTTCGCGTACCGACGTCGTCGGTCGCCGAAACGATGATCGGGGCCGCCGGTGCGGCGGTGTCCACGGTCACCACGTAAGGCGTGGAAGTAGCGCCGACATTGCCGGCCGCATCGCGCGCGATGGCCGTCAACGAATGCGTTCCATCGGAAAGCTGGCTGGGCGGGGTGAAGCTCCAGGCGCCAAGACCGTTCGCCGCTGCCGTGCCCAGCAAGACGCCGTTGTCATAGACATAAACGGTCGAATTCGCTTCCGCGGTTCCCGCAAGCAGCGGCGTGGCATCGTCGGTTCGCCCGCCGCTGAGCACGATTCCCTGCGCGCTGCCCACCTCGTCCGTAGCGGAGGCGATCACCACCGCACCCGGCGCGCCGGTATCGACGGTGAGTGTAAAGGCCGCAGTGGGCGCGCTGGGATTGCCGGCGGGATCGCTGGCGATCACGGTCAGCGAATGCGGGCCCGTGGCCAGGGCGGCGGAAGGCGTGAAGCTCCACGCGCCCAATCCATCGGCCGTCACCGAACCCAGCAATGCGCCGCCGGCGTAAACCGCAACGGTCGAACCGGCATCGGCAGTGCCGGCCAGCGTCGGCCGCGCGTCATCCGTCACCGCGCCGCCGGACAGCGGCCCCTGGATCGTGCCGATATCGTCGGTCACCGAAATCAGCACCGGCGTCCCCGGTGCCGCCGTGTCCACCGTCAAGGTGAAGCCCGCCGATGCGCCGCTGGCATTGCCCGCAGCGTCGACCGCCACCGCCGTGAACGTATGCGCGCCGGCGCCCAGCGTGGGCAACACGAAGCTCCACGCACCCGTTCCATCCGCGGGGGCCGAGCCGAGCAGCGAGCCCCCTTCGTAAATCCGGACCGTGGCATTGGCCGCCGCGGTTCCGGTCAGCGTGGGCGTGGTATCGTCGGTCACCCCCCCGGTAAGGATCGCCGCCTGCAAGGCGCCGACATTGTCCGCCGCGCTGGCAATGACGGGCGCGAGTGGCGCGGTAAGGTCAACCACCACGGTATAGGGGGCCGACAGCGAACTGACGTTGCCCAACGTGTCGGTCGCCGTGATCGTGAAAGCGTGGCTGCCTTCGCCCAAGGGCGCGGGCGGCGTGAATATCCAGGCGCCAAGGCCATCGGCGGTCGTGGTGCCAAGGGGCACTCCTCCGTCATAGACGGTGATCGTGGCCCCGGCCTCCGTCGTTCCCGAAAGTGTGGGGGTCGTATCGTCAGTGGAAGCGCCATTGGATACCGGCGCGAGCACCGATCCCACATTGTCCGCAACGCTGGCGATAGAGGGGGTTGAGGGGCCCGCGCGATCGACGATCATGCTTCCCGTCGCCGACAAGTTGCCGGCTGCATCCTCCGCTCTGGCAAGGATAGCGGTACCGTCGATCAGCGGCGTCGCGGGCGTGTAGGACCAGTGGCCCGAACCATCGGCAACGACATCCCAATCGAAAGTGCCATCGCCGTTGGTGTCGAGATGGACCGTGGCCCCCGCCTCCGCCGTGCCGGTTATCGTCGATCCGTTGGTGGCATCGATCACCGGAATGCCGGGGGCGATCGCATCGATCGTGAAGGCAACCGGGGTGCTGTTCAAGCTTTCCAGCGCACCATTGCTGGCAGTGGCGGTAATGCTGTGCGGGCCGTTCCCCAAGGTAATCTGCGCCACCCAGTTCCCGCCGGAGCCTACGGGCACGGAGGTGACGAAAACGCCATTGTCATAGATATTGATGGTGGCACCAAGGTCGCCCGTGCCGGAAATGTCCAGCTGCGTGTCGTCAGTCAGGCCGCCATTGCCGATAGGTCCTTGGTGCGTGCCGATATCATCCGAAATCGTGGGTATCGAAGGAACGGCCGGGGGCGTCGTGTTGAGCAGCGTATCGACGATGGTGCTCACCGTCCCGCTGAGATTGCCGGCCGCATCCACGGCCCTCACACTGACGACCGTGGTATCGGCCAGCGCCGGACTGAAAGTGACGCTCCACGCATTGAAGCTGTCCACCGTGGTGGTCGCGTCCGCAACGCCATCGCCGGTATAGTCGATCAGGATGGTCGATCCCGCCTCGCCAGTGCCGGTCAGCGTGCTGCCGTCCGTTTGCGACACGGTAGGCGTGGGAATGACCGTATCGACGGTGATGGTGTAGACCGCCGAAAGAACGCCGGTGTTTCCGGCCGTGTCTGTCGCGGTCGCCTGGAAATCGTATGTGCCGTCGCCCAAGCCCGGCGTGAACGACCAATGGCCGGTGCCGTCCGCCACGGTCGTCGCCGGATAGGCGATGCCGTCGATGTACAGCGTGACGGTGGCGCCGATCTCGGCCGTGCCGGAAATCGTGAACGACACGTCATTCGTCGCGCCGCCCGGGGCCACATTGCCCGACTGCGGCGCGGTATGATCCTGCACTCCGGTGATAAGCGGCGCGGAAGGCGCCACAGTGTCCACGGTGAAGGTGAAGCCCCCGCTTGCCGTACCGATATTGCCGGCCCGATCGGTGGCCGTCAGGGTGATGGTATGCGAAACCGATCCCAGCGGACTGGTCGGGGTGAAGCTCCACGCCCCGACTGCGTCTGCCGTCGTCGTGCCGATCTGGACGCCATTGTCGTAGACGGTCACCGTGGCAAAAGCCTCGGTCGTGCCCGTAAGTTCGGGCTGACTGTCTTCGGTAATGCCGTTGAAGGCGATGCCGCCCTGGCTGGCGCCCTGATCGTCCGTCACCGCGATCAGCGTCGGCGGATTCGGTGCGCTGGTATCGATCGTGACGGTGGCGGGGAGAGAGGCGTTGCCGGCCGGATCGATCGCGGAGACGGAAACGGCCGTGCCGCCACCCGGATTGCCGGCGAAAGTGTAAGTCCATACGCCGGAACCGTTGGCCTGGACCTGGGCATCGACCGAACCGTTATTGCCGATATCGATGGCAATGGTGGCATTGGCCTCGGCCGTGCCGGAAAGCGTCACTCCGTTGGACGGATCGATCAGCGGGGCGGCCGGGGCGGAGGCATCGATGGTGAAGGTGAAGGCAGGCGACTGGGCGCTGACGTTCCCCGCCACATTCGTCGCGCTTACCGTGATGCTTTGCGCGCCGGGGGCGAGCGTGGGTGTATAGTTCCATGCGCCGCTGCCATCGGCCGTTGTCGTGGCAATCAGCGCACCGTTGTTGAAGATCGATATCTGCGCGCCGCCCTGCGCCGTGCCGGTCAAGGTGGGTGTCGTATCGTTGGTCAGCCCGCCGTTGGAGACGGCACCCACGATCTGCGTCGCATTGTCCGTGACCGAGGCGATCTGCGGCACGGCAGCCGCGGCGGTATCCAGCGTCACCGCATAGCTGTTGGAAACGGGCCCCGAATTGCCCGCAGAGTTGGTGGCGATAGCGGTGAAGACATGCGCGCTGCCGGCAAGCGGAGTGGCCGGCGTTAGGGTCCAGTTGCCGCCGGAATCGGCGGTTGTCGTGCCGATCAGGATGCCGTTGTCGTAAACGGAGACATGGGCGTTGACGGGCGCAGTGCCGCCAATCGCGGGCTGCGCATCGTCCGTGGTCGTTCCGCCGGCAACGTTGCCCTGCCGCCCGCCGATGTCGTCCGCCACGGTGAGGATAACCGGTGCGGCCGGCGTGCCGGTGTCGACGGTAATGGTATAGCCGGCCGAAACCGGCCCCAGATTCCCGCTGGCATCGGTGGCCGTGGCGGTCAGCACATGGGGCCCGGGGATCAGCGCGGTACCAACCGCAAGGGTCCAGGCACCGCTGCCGTTAGTTACAGTCTGGCCGATCAGGATGCCGTTGTCGTAGACAGTGACGATCGATCCCGCCTCGGCCGATCCGCTGATCACCGGCAGGATATCGTCGGTGCCGCCGTTGTTGGGGACCTGCCCCTGTTGCAGGCCGACATTGTCCTCCACACCGGAGATCGTCGGCATGGCCGGGGGCGTCTGGTCGATAGTGACGCGCGTGGCGGCCGAGGTATTGCCCACCGCATCACGCGCCGCCACCGTGACCGTATCCCCGTCCGGCAGCGGCGTGACGGGCGTGTAGATCCATTCCCCCAGACCGTTCGCGGTGGTCGTGGCGTTGATTATACCGTCATCGTCGAAGTCGATCAGGATCGTGGCATTGGCTTCCGCCGTGCCGGTCAGGACCGAGCCATCGCTGGGATCGATCGTGGGCGGAGGTGGCGGCGCCAGATCCACGCCCAACGCGAACGCGGGCGAGGGTCCGCTGGCATTGCCGGCGGCATCGGTAGCGGTGGCAGTGAAGCTGTGCGCCCCGGACGCCAGAGCGGTTGTCGGCGTGAAGGTCCAGCTTCCGCCTCCCGTCGCCACCACGCGGCCGATCTCGATGCCGTTGTCCAGGATCGTCACCGTGGCGCCCGCCACTGCCGTGCCGGAGAGCGTGGGCAGGATATCATCGGTGATCGCACCACCGGCCAGCGGGCCGATCACCGTCCCGGCATCGTCCAGCGCCCCGATGATCGCCGGAACCGCCGGCGCGACCGTGTCCACGGAAATCGTGAAACCTGCCGAAGTGGCGCTTCCCGTTCCGGCGGCATTGACGGTCTGTGCCGTAAATACATACGTGCCGTCGCCCAGCGCCGCGCCGGGCGTGTAGGTCCAGTTGCCCAACCCGTCCGCGTGAACGGTGGACACCGCCACGCCATCGCGCAGGATCGTGACGTCCGCATTGGCAAGCGCGGTTCCCGCCAGCGTCGGCCGGGTATCGTCGGTCGTGCCGCCGGCGGCCACCGGCCCGCGGATCGATCCCACGTCGTCCAGCGCGCTGACGATTACGGGCGCGGCAGGAATGCTGGTGTCGATAGTGACGGTCCATCCGGCGGAATCGGCGCTGGCGTTGCCCGCCGCATCGGTGGCGGTCGCCACGAAGTTGTGGCTGCCGGGCAGGAGCGCGGTGCCCGGCGTGAAGATCCAGGCGCCGGAGCCATTGGCCAGAGCCGTCCCCAGCAATGCGCCATTGTCGTAGACCGTCACTTGCGCGTTCGCTTCGGCCGTTCCGGTTAGCAACGGCCGCGTATCGTCAGTCACGCCGCCTGCGGCCACGGGCCCGACGGCGCCGCCGATATCGTCGGTCACCGACAGGATCGTCGGCGCGGCCGGCGCGGCGGTGTCTATCGTAAGCGTGAAAGCCGCGGATGCCAGGCTGACGTTGCCGGCCGCATCGGCGGAGCTTGCCGTGATCACGTGGCTGCCCGTCCCCAGCGGCGTCACCGGCGTGAACTGCCAGAGCCCGGCCCCGTCGGCCACGGTCGTGCCGATCAGTACCCCGCCGTCGTAGATCCGCACGATCGCCCCGTTGTCGGCATTGCCGGTGAGCACGGGCTGACCGTCATCGGTGATCGCACCGCTGAGGATGATGCCCTGCGCAGCGCCCGCGTCGTCCTGCGCGTAAGCGATTACCGGGATGGAAGGGGGCACGGCATCGACGGTAGCTGACGCGGGCGGCGATGCATTGCCGGCCGCATCGGCGGCGGTGGCGGTAACCACGCTGCCATCGGCAAGCGGGGTTGCCGGCGTGAAGCTCCAGTTGCCGGACAGGTCGGCCTGCACTTGCGCATCGGGCGTGCTATCGCCGTTGAGGTCCAGCAGCACGGTCGCCCCCGCCTCGGCCGTGCCTGTCAGGACGGTGCCGTTGGTGGGATTGAGGACCGGCGCCGCCGGGGCGATCGTGTCCACCGTCAGCGCGAACGGGGCGGAGGGCAGGCTTTCGTTGCCGAGAGTGTCGGTGGTGGTGGCGGAAAGGCTGTGCGGCCCTTCGCTCAGCGAAAGCGGAATGCTCCATTGGCCGGATCCGTTCGCCTGGGTGCTGCCCACCAACACGCCGCCGTCGTAGACCGATACCGTCACGCCCGCTTCGGCAGTGCCGCTCAGCACCGGTGCGGGATCGTCGGTCACGGCGCCGCCGGCCAGCGCCCCCTGGATCGTTCCGATCGAATCCTCGGCAGAGAGAATGTCCGGCACCGGTGGCGGCGTGGAATCGATCGTGCCATCCACCGCCTCGCTGACCGCCGGGGACGTATTGCCCGCTGCATCGGTGGCCGTCACGCTCACATTCGTGCCCGTGGGGAGAGCGGGCGCGAAAGTCACGCTCCAGCGCCCGTCGGCATTGGCCACCGTGCTTGCATCGACAGTGCCGTCACCGTTGACGTCGACGGAGATCGCCGCCCCCGCCTCCGCAATGCCGGACAGGGTCGTGCCGTCGGACGGATTCAGCGTCGGCGCCGCGGGCGCGGTCAGGTCGATCTCCACCGCATAGCCGGAGGATGGACCGCGCGTGGTGCCGCCTTCCATCGTGGACGTGACGGAAAAGCTGTGCTGCCCCTCACCCAGCGTGGGCGCGTTGAAGCTCCATGCCCCCGATCCGTCAGCGGTAACCGTGCCCAGCAATGTGCCATTGTCGAAAATGCGAACGGTGGAACGGGCTTCGGCCGTGCCCGCGATAGCCGGCGTGGGATCGTTGCTGATGCCGCCGCTGGCAATCGTGCCGGTGCCGCTGGGAAAATCGTCGATAACGGCGGTGACGATCGGCGCCACGATCAAATCGCTGTCGACCACCACCGTCGCGGGTGCGGACGTGTTGCCTGCCGCATCGGTGGCCGTCACCAGGATCGGCGTGCCGTCCGCAATCAGCGTGGACGGCACATAGCTCCAGTTGCCGTTTTCGCCGGCCCGGGCCGTGCCGTCCACAGTACCGTCGCCATTGATGTCGATGCGGATCAGGGCGCCGCGCTCTGCAGTGCCCGTGAGGCCAGCCCCGCTGGTCGGCGCCACGGCGGGGGCTGCGGGCGGCGTGGTATCCACGGTAATCATGAACGGCGCGGAATCTGCGCTGGTGTTACCCGCCCCGTCGGTCGCCGTGAACGTCAGCGCATGTTCGCCCTCTGCCAACGGCGTGTCGGGCGTGAAGCTCCAGCGGCCATCGCCGCCTACCGTGGTGGTGCCGACCGGCTGGCCATTGTCGTAGACGGTAATGATCGCGCCCGGCTCCGCGCCGGTGCCGCCGATCATCGGCAGGCCATCATCGGTGGACGACCCGCTGGGCATATCGCCCTGGATCGTGCCGACATTATCCTCGGCCGATCCCGTCGTCGGGACAGGCGGCGGCGTGGAATCGACGCCGTAATCCACCGTCACCGTACTGTCGGGCGAGACGTTGCCGGCCGCATCGACGGCCACGGCATGGATGGGCGTGCCGTCGGCCAGCGGTGGGCTTAGCGTGATGCTCCAATTGCCCTGCGCATCGGCAGTGGCCGAAGCATCGGCAGTGCCGTCGCCATTGGTATCGACCTTGATCGTGGCGCCCGGTTCGGCGGTCCCACTCAGCGTGGTGCCATCGGTCAGGTTCAGCACCGGCGCCGCGGGCGGGGCGGTATCCACGATCACGACATAAGGCGCCGATTCGGCGCTGACATTGCCCAGGCGATCGGCGGCGGTCACCGTGAAGCTGTGCGATCCGTCGGGCAGGGCAGTGGCAGGCGTAAAGCTCCAGCTGCCGTCGGCACCCGCCGTGACCGTGCCGACCAGCACCCCTCCATCGCGGATCGTAACGGTCGCGCCCGCCTCGGTCGTGCCACTCAGCGTGGGGCGGGTATCGTCCGTCGCGCCGCCGGCCGGAACCGGGCCCTGCACGGCGCCAGCATCATCCACCACTCCGCCGATGGCAGGAACCGCCGGAGGCGCGCGATCGACAGTGATCGATGTGGGATTGCTGGCATTGCCGGCGGCATCGACGGCGGTCACCCGCACCGTGATCCCGTCCTGCAGGGGCGTTGCGGGGGTATAAGTCCAGCGGCCGTCCGAACCGGCGGTGACCGTGGCTTCCACGGTGCCATCGCCATTGACGTCGATCCGCACGGTGGAACCCGGCTCCGCCGTGCCTTGCAAGGTGCTGCCGTTGCTGGGATCGACCACCGGCGCGGCGGGCGGCGTGGTATCGGGCGGCGTGCTGCCGCTGCCTCCACCATTGCCGCCACCCTTGCCTCCACCGCCACCGGCCGCCAGCGCGACGCCGCCGGCCAGGCCGGCCACGCCCAGCCCGATGAGCGCCGGGCTGATCCCGCCGCCGGAAGCCGCTGCCGCGGCGGCACTGCCGCCCGCAACGGATGCGTCCAGCGGCGAAAGGCTGTAATCGATCGCCTCGCTGGTCGCATCGGTGGGCGTAAAGCAGGCGGCATCGCCCAGATGGGCCAGCCATTGCCCGGTGCCGGAGGGGTCGGCAAAGGCAAGCTGCCCGACATCCTCCGGCGGACAGGCGAAATAGCCCTCCAGCCGGATGCTGGATCCATCGTCGAAACGGATGATCAGGTCATCGCCCTCTCGCGCCATGGCGGTAACCGACTTGGGCGATGCGTAGACCTTGACGGTGGATCCGGGGTGGACCGGCAGCGCGCTCTTGCCGCCATGGGTGACCGTGGTGCTTACCGCCTTGGTGGCGCGGTTGGTGACGTCGACGCGCGTATCCATCGCATGGTCTCCCATTGAACGCCGTTGCCGGCAGGCGCCGCACCGCGATCGCGCGCGGTCGGCTCATGGAAAAGGGACATCGAACCGGAGAGCATAGGAGGCCGGCGATCGCCGTTACGGCCGATCACGGCCGATGCCCGGGCAGGGGCTGGTGGATTGCCGGTGCTGTGCGAACGGCGGGTTCGTGTTTCCCCCCTACGGACAATTAGGCTTATTATTCGATGGGATAGTACCGCATGCAGACGACGAATAGCGCTTTCCGATCCAATCTGGACCCAACCCGGGCCAAACTGTGGCGCGCGGCTCTAGCGGGCGGCAGCGCCCGGCCGCCCGTCCGGCGCGCCCCTCGGATTGGCCTGCCTCGCGCGCCGGTGCAGGCTCATGCTGTGCAGCGCACAAATTCCATCGCATCCGGATCGAACTGGCATAGCCACGCTTCGGGCCGGCGTATTAAGCGTTCACAAATGAACGCAGCGCGCAGTATTTGCCGCGCCTGGCGATTCTACCCAGCTTGAAAACACTCCGGTTCCCCGGGGAGGGGGAAAGGCAGCCGGGATTCTAGACCCGGCCTCAGTCCTGGCTCACCAGCCGATAGCCGACACCCGGTTCGTTGCGCAGCAGGGTGGGATTGGCGGGATCGTCCTCCAACTTGCGGCGGACGCCGCGCGCGGCGACGCGCAAGTATTCAACATCGCTTTCGTGTCCGGGCCCCCAGACAGAGCGCAGCAATTGCGCATGGGTGATCACTCGCCCCGAATTGCGCGCCAGTTCGGCCAGAAAGCCGTATTCCTTGGGCGTCAGATGCACTTCCGCCCCGGCCTTGCGTACTATCCGCGCGACCAGATCGATCTCCACGTCGCCGCGCCGCACCGGGCGTTCGGCCGCCTCGGCCGGGATGCGGTGGCGCAGCGCGGTGCGGATGCGCGCCAGCACTTCCTCGCTGTCGAACGGCTTGGCCACGTAATCGTCCGCGCCAAGGTCCAGCGCGGCCACCTTCTGGTCGGTCGCCTCACGCGCGGAGACGACGATGATCGCCGCCTGCGCGCGCATCAGCGGGATCAGTTCTAGCCCGTCACGATCGGGCAGGCCCAGATCGAGCAGCACGACCTCGGGCTTGTCGATGGCCATGGCGTTCAGCGCCTCGCGCGCGGTGCCGGCCTCCACCACGGCATAGCCGGCGCGGGCGAGCCCGGCGTGGAACAGGCGGCGGATGGCGGGCTCGTCATCGACGACGAGGATGGTGATTGTCTGCGTCATATTTCCGGCCATTCCTTGAGATGGGCCTTGTCGAACTGGATGGTGAAGCGGGCCCCTGGGCCGTCCTCGCGATTGGCGGCGGTGACGGCAAGACCCATGGCCATCGCGAACCCCTTGACGATGGCCAGGCCAAGCCCGGTGCCACCCTTGCGGTCCGACCCCTCGATCCGGGTGAACGTCTCGAAGATGCGTTCCTCCTCACCCGCCGGAATGCCGGGCCCACGGTCGCTCACCGTCAGCACCAGCCCATCGGCCACGCGCCGCGCGCCGATGGCAATGGGGGCATCGGGATCGCCGTACTTGGCGGCATTCTCGATCAGGTTGGTCAGGCAATGGTGGAACAGGTTGGGATCGACCAGCACCATTGGCGCATCGCGTGCGATCTCCAGCTCTACCGCATGCCCGATCAGCAGGCCGCGCAACTGGTGCAGCGCTTCTGCCACCGCCTCGTCCAGATCGACCGGCTCGATCTTGCCGTGCAGCGCCCCCGCCTCGATCCGCGCCATGTCCAGCAGGTTGGTGACGAAGCGGTGCAGCCGCTCCGCCTCCCCCCGCGCCGCGGCGATGGGGACGGCCTGCTCTGGCTCGCTCGCCTCGATGGCGGCCAGGGTGCCCATGATCGTGGTGAGCGGCGTGCGCAGATCGTGGCTGACCGAGGAGAGCAGCGCATGGCGCAGCCGGTCGCGCTCGCGCGCCTGCGAAAGCTCCGCCATCTGCCCTTCCAGCGCCATGCGCTCCAGCGCGAGGCCCGCCTGATCGAGCAGGCTGAGCAGCAGCGGCAACTGGTCCGGCCGCACGGCGGTACGCGCATCGCTGCGGGCAAGGCCGAAAACGCCCATCACCGCGCCGCGTGCGGCCAGCGGGTGGAACAGCCATTCGGACGCGGTCAGCGTGTCCGATCCCTGCCCGGCGGGCGTATTGTTGTCGAAAGCCCAGTTGGCGGCGGCCAGGTCCAAGGTTTCCAGCCGCGCCGGGCCCGGCCAGCTCCAGCGGCGCGAGAGGCCCTCGTCGCCCGGCATCAGCAGCACGGTATTGCCGTCGAACAGGCGGCCGATCTCTCCGCAGAGCACATGCGCCAGTTCATCGATCGTGCTGATACCGGTGAGTTGTCGGGCGAATCCGGCCAAGGCGCTGTTCTGCGTGGCACTCGCCTGCGCCTGCAGGGCATGTTCGCGCACGCGGGCGGCCAACTGGCTGGACAGCACGGCCACGCCCAGCAGCACCAGCACGGTGATGAAATTGCGCGGATCCTCAATGGTCAGTGTATGCGTGGGCGGCAGGAAGAAGAAGTTGTAGGCGAGCGAGGACGCCAACCCCGCCGTCAACCCGGTCCGCAGGCCATAGCGCGTGGCCGCGACCATGACCGGCAACAGGTAGAGCAGCCCCAGATCGGTGATGTTGCCGCTGGAGAGGATCAGCGTGCCCACCAGCGTGACCACCGCCGTCAGCCCCAGCGAGACGAGATAACCGGTCGGCGATCCCCACTGCCCGCCCGGCCGGTGCCCGGGATCCCGCGCCTCGCCGCCCGTCGTCGGCACCACCTGGATCGACAGGCCGGGCATCTCGCGCACCAGCCGGTCGACGATCGATCCGTGGCGCAGTTCGAACCAGCGCGACCGGGCGGACTTGCCGACGATCAGCTGCGTCGCTCGCGCCTGCGCGGCAAAGCTTTTCAGCCCGTCGAACACCGTTTCGGCCGGCAAGGTGGCCACCTGCCCGCCCAGCTGCGTCGCCAGATGGAGCGCTTCGGCAAGCTGGGCATTCTCGCCATCGGTGAACCCAGCGGCGCGCGGCGTTTCGATATGCACCGCCGTCCACGGCGCCCGCAGGGCATCGGCCAGGCGCTTGGCCGCGCGCACCAGTTCCAGCGCGCCGGGCTGCTCGCTCACCGCCACGACCAGACGGTCGCTGGCCGCCCAGATCCCCTCGATGGCATGGGCGCGGACATATTCCAGCATCTGCGCGTCGACCGTCTGCGCCGCATAACGCAAGGCCATTTCGCGCAAGGCGGAGAGGTTCGATTTGGAAAAGAACGCGCCCAGCGCCCGCGTTGCCTCGTCGGGCACGTAGACTTTGCCCTGCCGCAGCCGCTCGATCAGTTCGTCGGGCGGAATGTCGACCACTTCGATCTCGGCATCGCCCAGGACCTTGTCCGGCAGCGTTTCGCGCACACGGACCTTGGTGAAAGAGGCGACGACGTCGTTCAGACTCTCGATATGCTGGATGTTGAGGGTGGACCAGACATCGATCCCGGCCTCCAGCAGTTCCTCCACGTCCTGCCAGCGTTTGTCGTGGCGGCTGCCCGGCGCATTGGTGTGCGCCAGTTCGTCCACCAGCACCAAGGCCGGGCGGCGGGCCAGCACCGCGTCGATATCCATCTCGTCCAGCACATGGCCCTGATAGGGCACATGGGTGCGAGGGATCGTTTCCAGCCCGTGCAGCCGGGCCGCCGTCTCCGCGCGGCCGTGCGTTTCCACCACGCCCACCACCACGTCCACCCCGGCGGCGTGACGGGCGAGGCCCTCCCCCAGCATCTCGTAAGTCTTGCCCACGCCGGGCGCGGCACCGAGAAAGATCTTCAGGCGGCCGCGATGCTCCCGCACGGCGGCGCGCAGCAGGGCTTCGGGATCGGGGCGCGGTTCGTTCACGGCTGCGCTTGTGCGCTGCGGGCAGCCCGGCTGTCGAGAGCCAGATTGACGCCGGACGGGCCGGACACGGGAAGAGCCGCCTCGGGGCGAGTCCCCGAGGCGGCAGGTGTCACCAGGTAGGAAGGACAGGGAAACCTGGGGATTCTTGAAAAGGCGGTGCGGCGGCACGATTCATCGGCGGCTCAGAAGTGACCGGGCAGATCGATCTCGCGGAACAGGCGCGGCCCCCACAGGGCCAGCGAGAGGCCAAGGCTCAGCAGCCCGATGAACACCGCACAAAGGCCCAGATCGGCCACCGTGGGATCGTGCAGCACCGGCGTGATCGCCATCCGGTGCTCGGCAAGAATGACGCGCGATGCCGCCAGCAGGCACAGCAGGCCTGCCGCGCGCATCGCGATTTCGGCCGGCCACCAGCGCTTTCCCGCACGCAGCGCGGCCAGCCGGTGGGGGGACAGATATCGGCGCATGGCACCATACTCCCGTCAGTGGATGACGGGTGCGAGATGGTCCTTCAGGCCGTTAAGGTTCCACGGGGAATTGCTCCGGCCGCATAAAGAAAGCATAAAGTTGGTGGCGCCTTCGCGCGCGCGAGACTAGGCGCCCGAACCATGAGCGACTCCTCAGGGCACCATGCCCCCAATGAAAGCCTCGCAGCGCTGTCCGTCGGCGCGATCGGGGTGGTTTTCGGCGATATCGGCACATCGCCGCTCTATGCCCTGAAGGAAAGCTTCATCGGCCACCACCCGCTGGTGGTGGACCGGATGCACATCTTCGGCGTGATCTCGCTGATGTTCTGGACGATGATGCTGATCGTCACCGTCAAATACGTCTTCATCATCCTGCGCGCGGACAACAACGGCGAAGGCGGCAGCCTGGCGCTGCTCGCGCTGATCGGGCGCACTCTCGGAAAAAGCCGCTGGACGCCGCTGATCGCCATGCTGGGCGTGATCGCCACCGCGCTGTTCTATGGCGACGCCATCATCACGCCCGCCGTCTCGGTCCTCTCCGCCGTGGAGGGGCTGACCGTGGTGAACGAGGAATTCGCGGAATTCGTGCTGCCGATCGCGGTGGTCATCCTGATCGGGCTGTTCTCGATCCAGTCGCACGGCACCGCGACGATGGGTAAGCTGTTCGGCCCGGTGATGATCGTCTATTTCCTGGTGCTGGCCGGCCTTGGCCTCCACTCGATCGCCAAGGCGCCCGAAGTGGTCTGGGCACTGAGCCCGCACCACGCGCTACAGTTCTTCCTGATCAATCCGAAGCTGGCCTTTCTGGCGCTCGGCTCAGTCGTGCTGGCGGTGACCGGGGCGGAGGCGCTCTATGCCGACATGGGGCACTTCGGCCGCAAGGCGATCTCGATCTCGTGGCTCTACGTCGCTTTCCCGTGCCTGCTGCTCAATTATCTGGGGCAGGCTTCGCTGGTGCTGCGCAATCCCGATGCGATCCAGAACCCGTTCTTCTTCATGGCGCCGGACTGGGCGCGCCTGCCGCTGGTCCTGCTGGCGACCATGGCGACGATCATCGCCAGCCAGGCAGTGATTTCGGGCGCATTCTCCGTCTCGCAACAGGCCGTGCAGCTGGGCTTCCTGCCGCGCCTGAAGATCCTGCACACCAGCGCCAAGGCGGCGGGGCAGATCTACGTGCCGCTGGTCAACTGGGGCCTGTTGATCATGGTGGTGCTGCTGGTCTTCGGCTTCCGCAGTTCGGGCAATCTGGCCGCGGCTTACGGCATCGCGGTGACGGGCACGATGCTGATCACCGCCTGCCTGCTGGGCGTGCTGACCTTCACCGTGTGGAAGTGGCATCCGCTGGTGGCGGGCAGCGTCACGGCAGGCTTCCTGTTCATCGACGCTCTCTATTTTTTCTCGAACGTCACCAAGATCCCCGACGGCGGCTGGTTCCCGCTGCTGGTGGCCGCCGTGGTCTTCACTCTGCTGACCACCTGGGCCACCGGCCGTCAGCTGATGCGCGACCGGCTTCGGGAGGACTCGATCCCCTTCGCCACTTTCATCCGATCGGTGGGCGAACGCGTGCGGCGCGTGGCGGGCACTTCGGTGTTCCTCGCCTCCAATGCCGACGGCGTGCCGCCGGGCCTGCTACACAACCTGAAGCACAACCACATCCTGCATGACCGGGTGGTGATCCTGACGGTCTCCGGACAAGGTGTGCCCCACGTCGCGCCCGAAAACCGCGCCGAAGTGGAGGATCTGGGCCAGGGCTTCTACCGCGTGGTGCTGCGCTACGGCTTCATGGACGAGATCGACATTCCCGCTGCGCTGGCCGAAGAAAACCGCGCCGGCGGCCCGTTCAAGCCGATGGAGACGAGTTACTTCCTCTCTCGCCAGACGCTGATCCCCTCCAGCCGGCCGGGCATGGCGCTGTGGCGCGAGAAGCTGTTCGCCGCGATGGTGCGCAATGCGGAAAGCGCGATGGAATTCTTCAAGCTGCCCACCAACCGCGTAATCGAACTGGGCAGTCAGCTGGAGATTTAGGGCGGAGGGGCAGGCTGACGCACTTTTCGCCCCAACCTCACCCCATACTCTTCGTCGCCCCCGCGCAGGCGGGGGCCCCGCTTCCTTCTGCAACCTCCCGTATGCCGCAAGATAAGCGGGATCCCCGCCTTCGCGGGGATGACGGGATGGTGGTTGCGAGTTTGAAGGACTTGCGCCCCTCACCCACCCCGCTCATCCTGAGCTTGTCGGAGGCCTAGCGCCCCGTCTCAGGGGGCTTCGACAAGCTCAGCCTGAGCGGGATTGGAGGGCTGAGCGGAGTTGGCTTGCGTCGGTTCCGCCTGCGCTGCCAGCCTGCGGGCAAGCACGGCACAGACCATCAGTTGAATCTGGTGGAAGAACATTAGGGGCAGGATGATCGCCCCCACTTGCGCCGGCGGAAACAGCACGCCCGCCAGTGGCACCCCGGTAGCAAGGCTCTTCTTCGACCCACAGAACAGAATGACGATGCGGTCCTGATGATTGAAGCCAAGCACCCGGCCCAGCACATTGCCCAGCACCATGATGACCGCGAGAATCCCCAGTGAGAGCGCCGCGATCAGGCCCAGTTCGGCTACCGTCACCTTGTGCCACAACCCCTCCAGCACGGCCGCGCCGAAGGCGGTATAGACCACCAAGAGGATCGATCCCCGGTCGGTATATCCTAAGAGCTTCTTGTGACGGCTGACGAAGCCGCCGATCCACGGCCGCTGCAAGTGCCCGGCGATGAATGGCAGCAGCAGTTGCACGGCAATCGCAATGATCGGATCGGTCGAGAAGCCTTGCGTCTTGCCGGTAATGAACAGCGCGGTCAGCACCGGGGTGATGAAGATGCCCGCCAGGTTGGAGAACGAAGCGCTGCACACCGCCGCCGCCACATTGCCCCCGGCAATCGCCGTGAAGGCAATGGAACTCTGCACCGTCGAGGGCAGCAGGGTCAGGTAAAGCACACCCATCGCCAGCGAGGGCTCCAGCCCCGGAATGGCGCTGACGCCAAGGCCGACGATCGGGAACAGCACGAAAGTCAGGCAGGCGACGGTCAGGTGCAGCTTCCACGCCTTTGCCCCATCGACGATCGCCTCGCGCGAGAGTTTGGCGCCGTGGAGGAAGAACAGCAGCGCGATGCCCGCGTCCGCCACCCCGCCAGCGATCCCCGCCCAAACGCCGCGCGCCGGGAAGATCGAGGCGAGCCCCACGGTCGAGACCAGCAGCAAGAGGTAGGGATCGATGTTCAGGCGGGCGAGAAGGCGAAGCATGGGCAGTCCTGTTTTGGGGAGGCGCTTATCAGGTCAGTCCGGAACCGGACCGGAACCGGCACCGGTTTCGCGAAGAACGGCGGCAATCCCGGCACGATCCTCTGCGGTGAGCACAAGGTTCGCCCCCGTCACCCAGCCATCGACTTGCGCCGGACTGCGCGCGCCGACGATGGCGCCGGTCACGCCCGGCACCGCCAGCACCCATGCCACCGCAACCGCCGCTTGCGAGACGCCGTGCCGCTCGGCCACCGGCTTCATCGCCGCCGCCACGGCAAGGTTGCGCGTCAGGGCCTCGCCGGTGAAGTCGGGATGGCGCGAACGCCAGTCGTCACCCGCGAGCCCCGCCACCCGCTCTGCCGAGAAAGCGCCGGACAGCAGGCCGGACTGCATCGGGCTATAGACGATCACGCCGGTATCGTGCGCCAGACACCACGGCAGTTCGCGCGCGATGGCGTCACGCTTCAGGGCCGAGAGCGGCGGTTGCAGCGTATCGACATGGCCCAAGGCCTCCGCCGCCTCCAACTGGTCCGCATTGTGGTTGGACAGCCCCACCGCACGCACTTTGCCCGCCGCCTTCAGATCGAGCAGCGCGCCCCAGTATTCGTCGAGCGCGGTGCCGTCCTCGGCCGGCCAGTGCATCTGCAGCAGGTCGATCCGCTCCACCCGCAGGCGGCGCAGCGACGCCTCGCACTCCGCAATGATCGATTCCCGGCGGCCGACGCGCAGTTTCGACTGGCGATCGTTCGGATCCCAGACCTGCCCGCACTTGGTGAAGACGTAGGGCCGCCCGGCTTCCGGCATTTCGGCCAGGGCTTTGGCGACCACTTCCTCCGAATGGCCGAGGCCATAGATCGCGGCGGTGTCGATCCAGTTCACTCCGCGATCGACCGCGTGACGGATCGCGCGGACCGAATCGGCATCGTCCTGCGCGCCCCAGCCCACCGCCCAGTCCGGCCCGCCGATGGCCCAGGCGCCGAAGCCGACGCGGCTGATCTCCATGCCGGTCGTGCCCAGCGGACGGGTCATGGGCGGCGTATCGAGTGCGATCACGGTCATCAGGGCATCCTCCCGGGGCCAGTCACCCCTTCCCTGCCCCCATGGCAGGCACGGACGGCACGGTCTTGTCGCTGGAAACGCCAACGGCTTGACGCGAGACGCCCGAAGCATACCCCGCGCCTCTCCTGAAGCGGGGCATACGCTGCAACGCAAAACGGCGAAAACGGTTCCCGTTCGCGTCAAGCACACAAAAACCGCCAATTTACGCGAGTCTTATGCCCAAGCGGCACGCCCGCCGGGTTACAGCGGTCAACTACTTATTCGCAACTGCACAAGACCGGACCGTCATCCAGCCGCCAAGTTCCCCCTCAAGCGGCCACCCCAGCAGCAAGCATGAGCCGCAAAGCCCGGGAATCGATCTTACGACCTGTTCGGGGAGCTGACATGAGAACCAAGTCCACTTTCGCCTATGCCCTGGCCACGGGCATATCGTTGCTTGCCTTCACTTCCGCCACGGCCCATGCCGCCGCTGAAAACGCCGCCGCCGTGCCTGCCGCCGCAGCAGCAGCCGATCCGGCCGCAGACCCGGCCGCCGGCACGCTGACCGACATCGTCGTGACCGCCGAGCGCCGCGACGTCAGCCTCCAGCAGGCCCCGCTTTCGGTCAGCGCAATCACCAACGATACGCTGCGGGCCGGCAACATCACCGATATCACCGGGCTCAACGGCACCGTCCCCGGCCTGGTCATCGCCAAGAGCGGCGGCGGCGAGCGCGTGATCTCCATCCGCGGCATCGGTTCGGAAACGCCGGAGAACACCAATACCCAGCCGGGCGTCTCCTACCACATCGACGGCGTCTACATCTTCAACTCGATCGCCGCGAGCGCCGCCTTCATCGACGTCGCGCAAGTCGAAGTGCTGCGCGGCCCGCAGGGCACGCTGTTCGGCCAGGGATCGACCGGCGGCACCATCAACGTCGTCTCGATCGAACCCAGCACCGATGCGCTGAAGGGCAACGTCAACGCCGGCATCGGCAACTACAACTACATGGAGGGCTCCGCCGCGCTGAACGTGCCGGTGACCGACACGCTGGCGATCCGCGGCGCCTTCCAGTTCACCAAGCACGACGGCTATGCCCACGCCACCGAAGTGCCCGGCTTCAAGAAGTACGATCTGGACGATCAGGACGAGACCGGCTGGCGCCTGGGCGCCAAGTGGCAGCCGCTGTCGAACCTGTCGGTCACGCTGAACACGATCCAGTTCAATTCGAACACCAACGGCCCGGCGCAGAAGAACATCCTCGACCCGAACCCCGATCCGCGCGAACTGACGCAGGACTATCCGGGCCGCTCGAAGGTGAAGACCCAGCTCTACACCGGCGTGATCAAGTGGGACACCTCGTTCGCCACGATCAAGTCGATCACCGGCTACCAGAAGCTGCATTCGAAGCAGGCCTGGGATGCCGACGGGCTGGACACCACGCTGTTCTACCAGAACACCTACAACCCGATCAGCTACACCGGCGTCAGCTATGACCACGTGCCGCTCTGGGCGTCCGACACCAAGAGCTGGAGCCAGGAGCTGAACCTCACCTCGAACGGCAACGGCCCGTTCCAGTGGGTGCTCGGCGGCGTCTATCTGCACTCCAAGAACAGCCAGTACGTCAACGAATACCGCAGCGATGACGACAACTTCCTGCAGGAAGCCCTGCCGGAAGACACCGCGTGGAACGACCCGCTGGTCAGCAACCTGACCTATGCCGAGCTGTCCTCGATCAAGCGTGAGCTTTACGCCGTCTTCGCGCAGGGCACTTATGCCCTGACCGACAGCCTGAAGCTGACCGCCGGCGCGCGCTACAACCACGACAAGTCCTCGGGCATGTACGATTCGATGTCCGGCGGCACCTCCAACCAGACCTCGGGCGCCTATCTCCAGCCCGCGTCGACCGGATCGCGCAGCGATCATGCCTGGACCGGCAAGGTGGCGCTGGATTACCAGTTCACGCCCAGCAACATGGTCTACGCAAGCTACACACGCGGCTTCAAGCCGGGCGGCATCAACAGCGCATCGGCATCGTGCGGCGGCGCCTACTGCATCTTCGGCTGGGAAGATTCGATCAAGCCCAGCTACAAGAAGGAAACCGTCGATTCCTTCGAGATCGGCAGCAAGAACCGCTTCCTGGACGATACGCTGCAGATCAACGCCTCCGCCTTCCTCTACAACTACAAGAACATGCAGTTCCTTGAGGAAGACCCCGTCCTCTATGGCGAAGGCATCAGCAACGCACCCAAGGCGCGGGTCTACGGCCTGGAACTGGAAAGCACTTACGCACCGACCGAGCACCTGCGCTTCGATGCGTCGATGTCGTGGCTGGAGGGTGAATTCACCTCGCACTACTACGCGCTGGACCCGAACAACGCCGCCAATGCCCAGAACGCCGCCGGTTATCCGGATTACCTGTTCTGGACCAACTTCTACTCCGCCTCGGTCGCCCGCGATGCCGCGCGTGAGGATATCAAGGGCAACCGCATTCCCAAGCTGCCGCGCTGGCAGGGCAATATCGCGGCCACCTGGAACGGCGAAGTGGGCCCGGGCAAGCTGACCGCCCGCGCCCAGCTGATCTACCGCGGCAAGTACCAGTACCGCCTGTTCAACGAAGGCGCGGTGGACACAACGCCCTCGTACACGCAGGTCAACACGATGCTGAAGTACGAGCCGGAAGGCACCAATGCGGATGTGACACTGCGCGTGATCAACCTGTTCGACAAGAACGGCATCAACTCGCGCTTCTCGGACCCTTACGGTTCGGCGCAAGTGATGGACACCTACATCCCGCCGCGTCAGGTGATCCTGTCGGTTGGGTACAAGTTCTGAGAGGGAGCCAATCGGGTCGCACCGTTGGTTTTTAGGGGAACGCGTCGGCTGCAAGGCCGGCGCGTTTTTCTGTTTGGGGGCAGCTCGCGTCACAACTCTTCGTCGCCCCCGCGAAGGCGGGGGCCCCGCTTTTCTTCGCACCCTCTCGCCCCGCACGACAGAAGAAGCGGGATCCCCGCCTTCGCGGGGATGACGGGGAGCGTGGGATTGGCCCTCGTGTACACACCCCGCTCATCCTGAGCTTGTCGAAGGATGGGAGACCAGGCGCCACGCCCCGGATGGCTTCTCTGCGGGCTTCGACAAGCTCAGCCTGAGCGGGATCGGGAGAATGGCTTGTTGAAGACAGCCCCCTCCACATCGTGCATGGGGCTGTTCCAGACCAACCGAACGGACCACCCTCGTGCCCCAAGTCCCCTTCTTCACCGTCGACGTGTTCACGAAGACCCGCTTCGGCGGCAACCCGCTCGCCGTCGTGCTGGACGCGGACGATCTCGACGACGCGGCGATGCTGGCGATAGCGGCCGAGTTCAATCTCAGCGAAACGACCTTCATCCAGTCGCCCGCAGACCCCACCAACACCGCCCGCGTCCGCATCTTCAACCGGAAGGCGGAAATGCCCTTCGCCGGGCATCCGATGGTCGGCACGGCCTTCGTCCTCGCCCGCCAGAACCCGCACCTGAGCAGCGCCGCGTTCGAAGTGCCGGCCGGAATCGTCCGCGTGCAGATCGAGCGCGATGCCGATGGCACACCGCTGGCCACCAGCATCGAGACGCCCCAGCCGCTCAGCGTCGGCGAAACGGTCGCGCCCGAAGTGATCGCCCGCGCCCTGCGGCTGACGCCCGCCGATGTGATCACCACGCACCACCTCCCCGTGGCCGCATCGAACGGCAACGCCTTCGTCATCGCCGAAGTGACGGGCGAGGCGCTGTCCCGCTGCGATCCCGATCTGGCCGCCTTCCGCGATGCGCTGGCCGCTCACCCGCAATTCGGCACGCGTTTCGCCGTTCATGCCTATGCCCGGCAGGGCAGCGTGCTGCGCGCGCGCATGTTCGCGCCGCTTTCGGGAACCTGGGAAGACCCGGCGACGGGAAGCGCCAATACGCCGCTCGCCGGCCTGCTGCTCTCGCTGGAACCGGGCAAGCAGGAAGCCAGCTTCGAAATCCATCAGGGCGTCGAAATGGGCCGGCCTAGCCTGCTGCACGTCACCGCGCGCCGCACGCCGGACGGCATCGTGGCCACGCTGCGCGGTGCCTGCGTGCCGGTGATGCAGGGCGAAATCACGGTCTAATACAAAAAGCCGGCCTTCGGGCCCGCATAGCCCAACTCGCTTGCCCCCGCCCCGCGATCAACTATTGAGTCGCGCACCATCAAGAGTGTGCAGGTGCAGCATGTCAGCCTGCAGGGCATGATGGTCCGGCGATTCCGTGCGGACCGTGAGCCCGCAGGAGTTGTCATGTCGTCCGGACTGTCCGTGCCCCAAAGCATACCGCGCAGCGCTTTGGTCATGTTCGCCGCCTCGCTCGGCTTCTTCTTCGTGACCGCCACCACCTTCACCTCGCTCGGCTACGTGCTCTACACGATGGTGGCCGAACTTGGCTGGTCGAAGGCTGCCGCCGGCCTCAGCTTCTCACTGCTGGGCCTCGCCTGCGGCCTCGCCAGTCCGCTGCCGCCGATGCTGATGAAGGCGATCGGCACGCGGCTGACGGTCTTCGCGGGCTGTCTGGTGCTGGCGATCGGCTTCTTCATCGCCTCGCAGATCCATCATCTGGAACTGTTCTTCGTGGCGACGACGCTGATGGGCGTGGGCTTCTCGCTCGTCGCGCCCTCGCCCGCCGTCTATCTGCTGGCGACGTGGTTCCCGCGCACTTCGGCGCGGATGATCGGCTTCTATTTCATGACCGGCGCGGCGGGCGGCATTGCTGGGCCGCTGATCGTCGGCACCATCGTCGGCCTTACCGGCAACTGGCGTCTGCACTGGATGGTCATGGCCGCCAGCGCGCTGGTGCTGGGCGTGATCTCGCTGCTCTGCATCCGCGACGCGGTGAAGGTGGAGAGCGTCGATCAGGTCAAGGGCGCCGGGCATGAGAGCGACGGCCCCGCCGCCAGCGTATGGACCGTGAAGCAGGCGCTGATGACGCCCAGCTTCGTGATCCTCGCGCTGGCCATGACCGTGGTGCAGACCGTGGTCACGACCACCCACTCGATCCTTGTCGCGCATATCGCCAATCTCGGCCAGGGCGCGGCGCCGGGCGCCATCGCGATGAGCCTGCTGGCCTTCGCCGGCACCGGCGCCAAAGGCGTGACCGGCACGCTGTGCGAGCGCGTCGATCCGCGCCGCATCTTCATCGCCGGCCTTGCCGTGCAGGCGCTGGCCATGGCGCTGCTGTGGACGGCCAGCCACGTGCTGGTCGCCACCGTCGCCGCCGCGCTGTTCGGCATGGGCTGGGGCATGGCTTGGCTTTCCGCACACATCCTGCTGCTGCGCTATTTCGGTGCGGGCATCGCCGGCGACATGACCGCAATGGCGACGACCGTCACCACGCTCGCCGTGTTTGGCCCGATCGGCGCCGGCCGCATTGCCGACGTGACCGGCAGTTATGCCCCCGCCCTGCTCGTCTTCGCACTGATGCTGGCGGCGGCAACGGCGATGGCTGTGCTGTTCCTGCGCGCTCCGGCCTCTCCGCCAGTCCGCGTCGAGGAACCGGAAGGCGCAGAACTGGTCCCCGCCGAGTAAGAAGTTCGTTTGAAAATCCGCCGCAGGCGGATTTTGGCGGCACCGGCCCACTCCCCCACCCGACCTCCCACGAAGTGTACCCTGTTGGGAGGTCGGGTGGGGGAGTGGGCCGGTGCCGCCACGAAAATGCCCATCAGGCATTTTCAACGAACACCTTGCCAAAAGTCCCTTCGTCCAGCGCAAAGAGACAGTGGCCAAGGCCCGCTAGGGTCATTCTGTAGCAAGCGATTGCCGAAGGGCGATCCGCAGTTTGCGTCAGACGGGAAGCCAGTAATGACCATTCTCACCGACAAGTTCATCGACAGTCTGGAAAGCTCGACGCTGGACACGCTGGAAGCCGAGACGCTGCCGGCGGAATGCTATGTCGACGAGGAATTCTACCGGTTCGAGAAAGCCGCGCTGTTCGAGCATGAATGGCTCTGCGTCGGCCGCACCGAATGGCTGGAAAACCCGGGCGACTTCTTCACTGTCACCCGCGCGGACGAGCCGATGGTGATCTGCAAGACGCGTGACGGGTCGATCAAGGCGCTGTCCTCGGTCTGCCAGCACCGCGCCATGCTGGTCGCCGAAGGCCACGGCAATGCCCGCGCCTTCGTGTGCCCCTATCACCACTGGACGTATGACCTCGACGGCACCCTCGTCGGCGCGCCGGCGATGAACCGCACCTGCAATTTCGACAAGAAGGCCGCCAGCCTGCCCGTCATCCGGCACGAGATCTGGCACGGCTTCATCTTCGTCAACTTCAATGCAGACGCCGCCCCGCTGACCCCGCGCCTTGCCGGGCTGGAAGAGGTCGTTGCCAACTACGATTTCGAAAACCTGCGCGGCCCCCGTCCCGAGGAACCGACCGTGTTCCCGTGGAACTGGAAGGTCATGCTGGAAAACAACAACGACGGCTACCACGCCAGCCGCCTCCACGCCGGGCCGCTGCACGACTTCATCCCCAGCGGCCTTGCCAGCTTCCCCGAAGTGCCCGCCGATTCCGCCGGCTATTACCGGCTGAACGGCACGCTCCACAAGAACGCCGCCTTCAACGCCACGCAAAAGGCGGTCTTCCCGGTGTTCCCGAAGCTGACCGAGGAAGAGCAGAACCGCCTGCTTTTCGTGAACCTGCCGCCCAGCCTTTCGCTGGTGGTGCTGAACGACACCGTGCTCTACCTGATCATGGACCCGCGCGGGCCGGAGAGCCACGCGCTGACCATCGGCACGCTGATGGTGCCCGAAGCGATGGACGATCCGCTTTACGAGCTGAAGATGAAGATGAACGACACTGCGGTCGAGGAGATCGTCGGTCAGGATTTCCACGTCGACGAACTGGTGCAGCAGGGCCTGCGATCCAAGTTCGCACCGCGCGGTCGCTATTCCTGGCAGGAGGGCGCCCAGCGGCTGCTTAACGTCTGGCTGGTCGAACGCTACCGCGCCGAGTGGGATCGCCGTCGCGGACCGCCAGCTCCGGTCACGCGTCTCCACGCCTGATTTCACAAGTTTACCGTCACCCATTCCCGACGGCTGCGGCGTCCGACCTAGGTCGGGCGCCGCCTTTTTTTTGGCCGGGCTCACGCCCGGATGCGGCACCGGCCCACTCCCCCACCCGACCTCCCAGATTCTACCCCGTAGGGGAGGTCGGGTGGGGGAGTGGGCCGGTGCCGCCAAAATCCGCCTTCAGCGGATTTTGCAAAGAACGCCGGGCGGACGCTCAAGATCAAGGATTCGTGCGCCTCGTGCCGCGCATGCAAACTCCCTGCGGCTAGGCCTTGGACAAACACCAAGGGAGCCTTCCGCAATGACCAACACGCTCATCTTCGTCGATTTCGCGACCGACGATCCTGCCAAGGCCGGCGAATTCTACGCCGAAGTCTTCGGCTGGGAGAACGATGCGCGCCCGCACGGGATCTATCACCGCATGGTTCCCGGCGGCTTCTTCCAGAACAAGGACGGCACCGACAGCCAGATCGGCAACCTCCACCTCGGCGTATTCGACGCGAACAACGCGCGGCCCCATCCGAACCCCGAAGGCGTAGAGCCGCGCACGCTAGCCACCGAAGGCCGCAAGGCCCGCATCTGGGTGCTCGTCTCGGACGACGACAGCCATGAACGCATCCTCTCCACCGCTGAGAAACTGGGCGGCAAGGTGCTGTGGCGTGACCACTACTGGGCTGAGTTCAACGGCTACAACCACGCCTTCGCCGATCCCTGGGGCAACGAGATCATCCTATGGGGCAAGGCCGGTGAGAATCCCGAGATTCCGGCAGATTACACCAAGGAATAAGGCGAATACGGGGCGTCCAAACCAAGGGCCGCCCCTCAGATCCCCAACATAACACCACCAAACCTCGTCATCCCCGCGCAGGCGGGGATCCCGCTTTTCTCGCAACGGAGCAAAGGCAGCGGGGCCCCCGCCTACGCGGGGGCGACGGAGTTTTGTTGGAGGGGAACTGCACTCACTTTACCCGCCCACTTCCAACAAGTTCTTGTGCGCTTGCCCGCAAGACCATCCGCCCCCGCTCTCCCTAGCCTTGGGTCTCAGAGCAACGGAGCAATACGCGAATGAGCCGTCTTCCGATCGTCTTCTACGGTCACGGCAGCCCGATGGTGGCGCTGGAAAAGAGCGACGTGACCAGAAGCTGGAACGCGATCGCCGGCCGCATCGGCAAACCGCGCGCGATCCTGTGCATCTCGGCCCACTGGCAGACGCGCGGCACCGCCGTCACCGCCATGGCCCAGCCGCGCACGATCCACGACTTCGGCGCCTTCCCGCAGGCTCTGTTCGACGTGCAATACCCCGTCCCCGGCGACCCCGACCTCGCCGAGCGCGTGCGCGAACTGCTGGAACCGATGCCGGTGAAGCTGGACGCCAACTGGGGGCTGGACCACGGCACCTGGTCGGTGCTCGTCCACGCCTATCCCGAGGCTGACGTGCCGGTGATCCAGCTTGGCATGGATCTGGGCAAGAGCCCCGCCGAGCACTGGCTGGTCGGCCGTATGCTGCGCCCGCTGCGCGACGAAGGCGTGCTGATCATGGGCACCGGCAACATCGTCCACAACCTGCCGGCGATGGACTGGGCCAACCCGCTCGCCACGCCCTACCCCTGGGCCGAGCAGTTCAATTCCACCATGTGCAAGGCCATTGCCGAGGACGATCCCAAAGTGGTGATCGATTACGAGGCGCTGGGCGATGCCGCGCGGCTTTCGGTTCCCAGCGAGGACCATTTCCTGCCGCTGCTCTACGTGCTGGGCGCGCGGCATGAGGGCGAGCCGGCCGAGTTCGCCCCCCACTTCATCCAGCACAAGTCGCTCAGCATGACGAGCGTGCTCATCGGCGCCGAATAAGCGCGCCTTTTCCCCGATTTCCCTGCGTAACAGGAGTTTCGATGGCACTGATCAGCCTTAAGCCCGCGCTTGAAAAGGACACCGTCCAACCCGGCGCGCTGCACCACTTGAGGGCCACGCCCGAAACGGTGCACTGGGGCTATTTCTCGCCCGAGATCAAGCCGGCGCTCACCGTGAAGAGCGGCGATCTGATCATGGCGCAGGCGGTCACCCACCACGCTGGCGACGATCCGGACCTGATGTTCGACGACGAGATCCGCCGCATCTTTACCGAGATCGATCCGGCCACCCGCGCGCCGGGCTGCCATATCATGACCGGGCCGATCTACGTCGAAGGCGCCGAGCCGGGCGACATGCTGGAAGTGCGCTATTTCCAGATGAAGCCGCGCTTCAACTACGGCTCCAACCTCGCGGCCAACTGGGGCCATCTCTACGAAGAATTCGGCCAGACCGAGCGGGTGACGATCTACAAACTTGATCCCACCGCCAACACCGCCGCCGCGCTCTATGCCTATGACGTGGAAGAGAAGTACGTCGTTCCCGGCCGCATCACGCACTGCCCGGAATGTGACCGCTCCACTGCGCTGCCCGGCATCACCATCCCGGCGCGCCCGCACCTCGGCACTGCCGGCGTGGCGCCCGCCGTCAACGATCCGGTAAGCACGATCCCGCCCGGCCTTCACGGCGGCAATATCGACAACTGGCGCATCGGTGCGGGGGCGACGATGTATTACCCGGTGCAGGTCAAGGGCGGCCTGTTCTCGATCGGCGATCCCCACGTCAGCCAGGGCGACGGCGAGATCAGCGGCACCGCGATCGAAGCCTCGCTCGACGTGCTGTTCCAGATCGTGCTGCGCAAGGATTTTGCCTTCCCCTCGCCGCTGCTGGAAACGCCGGACTGCTGGATCGTCCACGGCTTCGGCGAGAATCTGGATCTGGCCATGAAGTCCGCATCGATGGACATGCTGCACCTCCTGACCGAGCATCAGGGCCTGTCGCGCAACGACGGCTATTCGCTGATGAGCGTCGCCGCCGACTTCGGCGTGACGCAAGTGGTGGACGGCACGCAGGGCATCCACTGCCGCATCGAACGCCGCATCTTCCCGCACAAGGGCAGTGTGGCCGATCCGGTCGCGAAAGACTGAACAGGATGTTCGTGCCGGGCGGGGCCCGTCCGGCACGAACCATAGGAAGCGTTACACTGGAGCCGCCGGAAATGGGCTATGAACTGATCGACGTGCGCCCGATGACCAAGCGCATCGGCGCGGAAATCTTCGGGGTGGACCTGACCAAGCCGCTGGGCAATCAGGCCTTTGCCGAGATTCACGACGCGCTGATGAAGCACCAGGTGGTGTTCTTCCGCGACCAGCCCATGGACCATGACGCGCACAAGGCGCTGGGCCGCGCCTTCGGCCAACTGGCCATTCATTCGGGCGTCGCCGGCCTGCCCAATCATCCCGAAATCGTCGCCATCCACGCTGACGAGAATTCGAAGTTCGTCGCGGGCGAGAACTGGCATTCGGACCTTTCCGCCGATGCCGAGCCGCCGATGGGATCGATCCTGACGCTGCACACTCTGCCCGAAGACGGCGGTGATACGCTGTTCGCCAGCATGTACGCGGCCTACGACGCGCTTTCGCCGGCGATGAAGGCCTTCCTCGATCCGCTGACCGCCGTTCACGACGCCAACCATGTCTACAAGGCGATCTTCCCGGATTCGACCAAGACTTATCCCTGCAACGCGCACCCGGTGATCCGCACCCACCCGGTAACCGGCCGCAAGCTGCTGTTCGTAAACTCGTCCTACACGACGAAAATCAACGAGCTGTCCGGCCCGGAGAGCAAGGCCGTGCTCGATTTCCTGTTCGAGCATGTGAAGGACGCGAACTTCCAGGTCCGCTTCCGCTGGGAAAAGCACTCGGTGGCGTTCTGGGACAACCGCTGCACCCAGCACTTCGCGGTGTGGGACTATTTCCCCGAAGTGCGCTCCGGTTTCCGCGTCACCGTCGCCGGCGACAGACCCTACTGAGATGGGCCCATTCTGATCAAGCCACGCTATCTGTTTGCCGCCACGGCGCTTGCCCTCACAAGCCCGGCGGTGGCAACCGCGCCTGTGCCGCCCCCCAGCAAGGCGGCACAGGCGCTCCAGTCGAAGTCGAACAAGACTGACGACCCCCTAATCTGCTTCGCAGATGCAAAAACGTCCTTGGCGCGTCATCTGTCGATCCGATAGAGCCGGGCCATGACCAGTTTCCGCATCGCGCGCATCACGCCGCTCGTCGCCGCCCTTCTCGTATCCGCCTGCGCCACCCCGCAGGCGCACCATCAAGCCGCGGCGCCCGCCGCGCAGGCCCCGATCGAGATCGGCGTGATCGCCATCAACGACTTCCACGGCGCGCTCGAACCGCCGAAGCAGACGGTCGACGCGCCCGACGGCAAGGGCAACGAAGTCTCGGTCCCGGCCGGCGGCGCGGCATGGCTGGCCTCGGCGGTGGACGCGCTGAAGGCGGAGCATCCCGAGAACGTGGTGGTGGCCGCAGGCGACCTGACCAGCGCCTCGCAGCTCGCCTCCTCGCTCTATCTGGACGAGCCTTCGGTGGGCGTGATGAACCGCATCGGGCTAGAATTCAACGCGGTGGGCAACCATGAGTTCGACCGTGGCTGGCAGGAACTGAAGCGCCTGCAGAACGGCGGCTGCGCCAAGAATACCCGCTTCGAACCGTGCCAGCTCGAACAGTTCGAAGGCGCGCACTACAAGTACCTCGCCGCCAGCACGGTGATGCCGGACGGCACGACGCTGTTCCCCGGCACCGGGCTCAAGACCTTCGGCACGGGTGACCGCAAGATCACCATCGGCTTCATCGGCCTGTCGCTTAAGACGATCCCCACCCTCGTCGCGCCGGACCGGGTGAGCGGCCTGAAGTTCGAGGATGAGGCCGATACCATCAACCGCGCCGTGCCCGCACTGAAGGCGGCCGGGGCCGATGCCGTGGTCGTACTGATCCATCAGGGCCTGCGCACCAAGGGCGTGGCCGACCCCAACGGCTGCAACGAGGCGGCCGGCGATATCCAGCCGATCCTCGACCACCTGAACCCCGGCGTGGACGTGGTCGTTTCGGGCCACACCCACTGGGCCTATATCTGCAACTACACCGCCAATGCCGCCGCCGGTCCGATCCTGCTGACCAGTGCAGGCGTCTACGGCAAGCTCGTCACCGACATCACGCTCGATTTCGATCCGGTGACGCACAAGCTGGTGAACCGGCAGGCGCACAACGTGATCGTCCAGTCCGAAGCTTATACCTCGGGCAAGGGGCCGGTGCCGACCACCACCGCGTTCCCGCAGTTCCAGCCGCGCGCGGACGTGTCGGCCTATGTGAAGCGGTACAAGGACGCCTCGCTGCAACTGGTGGAGCGCCCGGTCGGCCATGTCTCAGGCCCGATGGAGAAGGAAAGCGAAGGCGGCGTTGGCAATGGCGGTTCGCTGGGCGCGCTGATCGCGGATTCGCAGCTGGCCGGCACCCGCAACTACGGCGCGCAGATCGCTTTCGTGAATCCCTTCGGCATCCGCACCTCACTGGTGCCTGCTGCCGACGGCACGGTGACTTTCGGCCAGATCTACGCCGTCACGCCGTTCAACAACCAGATGGTGACGATGACGCTGACCGGCGCGCAGATCCGCGCCACTGTCGAACAGGGGCTGGACGATACCGGCGACAAGCAGATCCTCTCGCCCAGTCAGGGCATGAAGATCGCCTTCGACATGCGCCGGCCTTCCGGCTCGCGCATCACCGCCATCTCGCTCGACGGCAAGCCGCTCGATCCGGCGAAGAGCTACCGCGTCTCGGTGGTGAACTTCCTGGCCGAAGGCGGCGACGGTTTTGCCGGCTTCAAGGACGGCACCGACCGGGTGAACGGCCCGATCGATATCGAGGCGTTCGAGGACTGGCTTGCCGCCGTACCGATGCGCAAGGTGCCGGCGGAAGACCGGACGCCGCAGGCCAAGTAACGCCTTACCAGGCCGTGGCGCCGGCATCGATCGCGATGTCGGCGCCGGTTACGTAGCGCGCCTCCGCGCTGGCCAGCCAGCAGGCGGCCCAGGCGATATCCTCCGGCTCGCCAAGGCGCTTCAGCATGTTCTTGGCCAGTACCTGCCGCTCGAAATCGGGATCGGCAGCCAAGTGGCGCGCGGTGGCGGCGGTCCGGATGAAGCCCGGCGCGATGGTGTTGGCGCGAATGCCGTGCGGCGCGCCTTCCATCGCCAGTTGGCGCGTCATCGCCAGAACCCCGCCCTTGCCCGCACAATGCGCCAGCGCCGGGGAGCCTTCGAGGGCATGGCGTGCATTGGCCGAGGCGAAGTTGACGATGCTGGCCGATCCGCTGGCCTTCAGCCAAGGCCACGCCGCGCGGGTGGCGAGGTAGACGATGTCCAGTTCGCCGGTCAGCGTCTTCTTCCAGTCGGCATAGGAAAGATCCTCGATCCAGCCGAACACCGCGAAAGCGGCGGCGTTGACCAGCACGTCGATATGTCCATGCGCTTCGCCGATGCGCGCGAACAGCGCCTGCGCCTCGTCGGTCAGGTCGCAAACCTCGTCCGTGCCGGAGAGATCGACGCCGATCACCGTCGCGCCTTCCTGACGGAAAATGCGGGCGACGCCCTCGCCGATGCCATTGGCCGCCCCGGTGACGACGGCAACACGGTCCTTCAGGCGATCAGCCATGGGCGATCTCCATTGTGCCGGTGCCACGCAGGCGCGATGCGATCAGCGCAATCACCACGCCGCCCAGTGCCGCGACGGACAGCACCATGAACGCGCCCAGAAGGCCCCCGCTACGCTGCGCGGAAAAGGTCACCACCACGGGCGACAGGAACTGGCCCAGCGCAAAGGCGGATTGCCAGAACCCGGTGCCGCGCCCGCGAAATTCGAAGGAGAGGATCGACATCGACCAGACCAGCAAGGTCGGCAGCAGCAGCCCGGCGCCGATCTGATTGACGAAGCAGCCGATCAGGAAGCCCGGCACGTTCCCCGCCTTGCCCATCAGCGCGAAGCCCAGCGACAGCAGCGCGAATTCCACCAGCAGCAGCCGGCTGACCGGCCATTTCCGGCTCAGCCGCGAATAGACGAACGTGCCCAGCGGCACGCCCAGACTAGCCAGTGCCGTCAGGATGCCGCGCAGGGGATTGTCGATGCTCAGTTCGGCAAGGCCGCTGGGCGCCTGAATCTGCACGGTATAGAAGAACACCGATCCGTAGACGGTGATCAGCACGATCATCGCCATGGTGCGCCAGGGGAAGCCCGCCCACGACAGGTTGCGCGGCGGCGCCTCCGCCTCGTCATCCGGATGCGCGGCATTGGCCGGCTCCCACGTGAACTTCAGCACCAGCCCGAACATTAGCAGCGCGGAGGCATAGACGCAGAAGGGAATGCGCCAGCCGAAGCTGCCGAGATAGCCGCCCATCACCATGAACAGCAGCGCGGAGACCGAGGCGAAGGCCGTCTGCGCCGCCAGCCAGCGATCGCGCGCGGCGCCCTTGTAGTAATCGCCGATCATCGTCGTCGACAGCACGTAGATCAGCGCCTCGGCAATGCCTACGCCCACGCGGGAGATCAGGATGTGCCTCAGGTCATGCAGGAACACCGGCGGCACGCCCACCGCCGCATAGAGCAGGAACGAGAACAGCAGCAGGCGCCGCCGCCCGAAATAGTCCCCCATGATCCCCGCCACCGGGCAGAGCAGCGCCACGCAGAGCGAGGGCAGCGTCAGGATCATCGGCACCCAGTATTCGTGATTGGGCACCGAGGAGAATTCGGCCATCAGATTGGGCAGAACCGGCGTCAACAGCACGATCGCCATCGTCGTCAGCGTGATCGGCAATAGCAGCGATACGCCGGTCATCCAGCCGGCCTGGTGATGTCGAACCATTCTCTCCCTTTCGCCCGCCCGTATTGCGTGGGGCAGGCTATTGGGAGCCATCGTGTCGGTGCCGATGGGGCCCGTCCAATCGATTATGCGGAACGGTTGCTATCGGCAGCGTGGGTTTGGCTTAAGCGGGACCAAGAAGCTGCGCGATCCGTGCCTCCGCCGGGCGCCAGTCCAGCCCGCGGCCGGCCAGCCATGCCTCGTCGTAATAAGTGCAGCCATAGCGCTCGCCCCCGTCGCAGAGCAGCGTGACGATGCTACCCCGCTGGCCCGCCGCGTGCATTTCCTCGACGATCCGGGCGCAGGCCCAAAGGTTGGTGCCGGTCGATCCGCCAACGCGCCGCCCCAGCCGCGCGGACAGCGCGCGCATGGCGCCGATGCTATCGGCATCGGGCACCGCGATCATGCGGTCCACCACGCCGGGCACGAAGCTGGGCTCCACGCGCGGGCGGCCGATCCCCTCGATCATCGCCGCACAGCCTTCGGGTAGCGTGGTCTGGGTGCGGTCCGCGAAGTGGCGGTGGAAGATCGAATGCTCGGGATCGGCCACGCAAAGCTGGGTGGCGTGGCGGCGATAGCGTAAGAAGCGGCCGATCGTGGCGGAAGTGCCGCCGGTGCCGGCGCCGCAGACGATCCACGTCGGCTCCGGATGCTCTTCTTCCGCCATCTGGTGGAAAATGCTTTCGGCGATGTTGTTGTTGCCCCGCCAGTCGGTCGCCCGCTCGGCATAAGTGAACTGGTCGATGTAGTGCCCGCCGGTCTGCCGGGCGAGGTCATGCGCCACCTGATAGACCGTGCGCGGATCGTCCACCGCGTGAATCTCGCCGCCGTGGAAGCGGATTTCGTCCAGCTTGGGCTGTGCGGTGGTGGCCGGGACCACGGCAATGAAGCGCAGGCCCAGCATCCGCGCGAAATAGGCCTCGCTCACCGCCGTCGATCCCGAACTGGCCTCGATCACGCACGTATCCGGCCCGATCCACTCGTTGCACAGCGCATAGAGGAACAATGATCGCGCCAGCCGGTGCTTCAGGCTGCCGGTGGGGTGCGAACTTTCGTCCTTCAGGTAGAGCGTGATGCCCGGATAGCGCGGCAGATCCAGCCGGATCAGATGCGTGTCGGCAGACCGGTTGTAGTCCGCCTCGATACGCCGCACCGCCTCGCGCAGCCAGGCGCGACGGTCTTCCACTATGGCGCCGCTCACGCCAGCAGGCCGCGCCGTTCGAGCAGGGCGGTCACATCCGCATCGCGCCCGCGGAAAGCGCGGAAGCTGTCAGCCGCCGGGCGCGTAGCGCCGCGCGCCAGCACTTCCTCACGGAAGGCATCGCCGGTCGCGCGGTCCACCACGCCGGCCTCCACGAACTTGCGGAAGCCATCCGCCGCCAGCACTTCGGCCCAGAGGTAGCTGTAATAGCCCGAGGCGTAGCCGCCCGCGAAAACGTGGGTGAACGAATGCGGGAAGCGGTGCCATTCGGGCGGAATGACCACGGCCACTTCCTCGCGGACGGCGCCGATCACTTCCATCGGATCGCTGCCCATCGTGCCCAGATGCAGCAACAGGTCGAACAGGCCGAACTCGATCTGGCGCAGCACGAAGAGGCCGGACTGGAAGCGGCGTGCGGCCCGCATCTTCTCGAACAGCTCCGCCGGCAGCGGCTCACCCGTGCGGTAGTGGCCGGACATGCCGGTCAGCACTTCGCGATCCCACGCGAAGTCCTCCATCAACTGACTGGGCAGTTCCACCGCGTCCCACTCGAAGCCACTGGTGCCGGCCACGCTCGGCCGGTTCACGCGGGTGAACAAGTGGTGGAGGCAGTGCCCCGTCTCATGCAGCAGAGTTTCCACTTCGGTGTGCGAGAGCAGCGAAGGCGTATCGCCGCCCTTAGGCGCGAAATTGCAGGTGAGGTAGGCCACGGGCACGCGGGCACTGCCACCATCCGCCAGACGCGGCCGCGCCTGCGCCATCCAGGCCCCGCCCTGCTTGCCCTGCCGGGCGTGCAGATCGAGGTAGAGCCCCGCGATCACCGCGCCGTCCTCATCCGCCACGTCGTAATAGCGGGCATCGGCGTGCCACAGCGAAACGTCCGTCCGCTCGACCAGCGTGATACCGAACAACCGGCCCAGCAGCACCTGCCAGCCGGCCAGCACGCGCTCGACCGGGAAATAGGCGCGCACTTCCTGCTCATCGACGGCAAAACGCGCCAGCTTCATGCGGTTGGCCGTGAAAGTCAGATCCCAGGGCTGGAGATCGGCGATGCCCAGTTCCTGTGCGGCGAATTCGCGCGCGTCGGCAAGGTCGCGCTCCGCACCCGGACGCGCGCGCTTGGCCAGATCGCGCAGGAAGTGCAGCACTTCGCCGGCATTGGGCGCCATCTTGGTAGCAAGCGACAGTTCCACCGGATCGGCAAAGCCCAGCAGCGCGGCGGATTCGCGGCGCAGTTCCAGAATGCGGGCGATGCGCTGCGTATTGTCGAACTCACCCGCGTTGGGCCCCTGGTCGGAGGCGCGGGTGCCGAAGGCGGTGTAGACGCGCTGGCGCAGCCCGCGATCCTCGGCAAAAGTCAGCACCGCGTTGACGCTGGGCCACTGCAGAGTGACCAGCCAGCCTTCCAGTTCCTTGGCCTTGGCATTGGCGGCGAACATGCCCATCGCCGATTCCGGAATGCCCGCCAGCACTGCCGCATCGGTCACATGCTCGCTCCACGCGTCGGTCGCGTCGAGCACGGCAGCAGAGAAAGTATTGGCCAGCCCGGCCTGCTCCACCGAGACTTCGGCAAAGCGCGCGCGCTGTTCGGGCGGCAGTGCCACGCCGGAAAGGCGGAAACTGCGCAGCATATGCTCGACGGCGGCACGGTCGGCGGCGGAACGCTGCGCGAAATCGGGGCTTGTCTCCAGCGCGGCGATCACTTCGTAAAGGTCGTGATTCTGGAACACCGCCGTCATCACTTCGACGATGCGCTGCTCGCCCGCCGCATGTGCCTCCCGCAGTTCGGGCGTGTTGGCGACGGACTTGAGGTGCGAAACGGCCGACCACAGCGCCTCCACGGCGGTATCGGCATGTTCCAGCGGCAGCCAGGCGGCATCGAAATCGCCGGGCTTTTCCGCGACGATCCGCGCCACCACGGCCTGCAACTCCGCCAGCGACTGGTCCAGCGCCGTGCCGATCGCTTCGGGCGTCAGCGCGGCATAATCGGGCAGCGACAGGGGATCGAGCAGGGAGGCGGTCATGGGCAGGCTTTCAATCTGGAAATCGTGACCCCAGACCTAGGGGCTGGCAGGCCGGGGTTAAACCCCTTCCCGCCGTTCAACCCACAAAAGCCGCCGAATTTGTCCATCACGGCGCCAAACAGGTATTTTCCCTCATGCCCTCGGAAGGCCGTGACAAGGAAACGCCGCCTAACCTGACGATGAAGACACGAGGTTAACCCGTTCGGAAGCGGAGCGCATGGACGAACCCGAAATCGCCCCCCCCATCACCATCATCGCCCCCGATCGCCGCGAACAGCGCGAACCGGTCGAGATGATGGCCAAGCTGCGCAGTGCCTTCACGACCTGCACCGTGGTCTTGAAAGACCTCACGCGGTTCGGTGCCCGTATCGAGGGCATCGACGTGCTGGAAATCGACGAAGCGGTGAGCCTGGGCCTGCCCGGATGCCGGCCGGCAATGGCCTTCGTCGCGTGGCACAATCCGCACGGCACGGGATTGGAATTTGCCGATCCGCTGAACGAATATCTCTATGTCGACCTCGTGGCCCAGCACGGCCTCGGACGTCAGAACGATCCGGCGCTGGCACCTAAAATCAATTGAGGATCAGCTGACCGCCGGCTCCAGCAGGCGCATCGTCCCGGCATCGGCGTCGATCTCCACCGGAAGGCCCACCGGCACGCTGGCCTGCGCGGCGATGTGGCCGATCTGCAGGCCCTGGAACGCCGGAACCTTCAGCCCGCCGAACTGCCGGTCCAGCACTTCGTAGATCGTGAAATTCGAATAGCCGCCATCGGGATTGGTGCAATGGGTGCACTGGCCGAAGACCACGCCCGCCACTTTGTCGAACACGCCTGCGAGCGCCAACTGGGTCAGCATCCGGTCGATCCGGTATTCGGATTCGTTGGTGTCCTCCAGAAACAGCACCGCGCCGGTAAAATCGGGCAGGTAGGGCGTACCGACCAGCGCCGACAGCACCGAAAGGTTGCCGCCCAGCAGCCGCCCGCGTGCCTTGCCGCCGTGGAACACGCGCAAGTCCTTGCCGCGCCCGGCCAGATTGACGTCGGCGCCTTCGGGCACCTGCCAGGTCGGCGTCGCCCCCTCGAACGCCAGCGCGTGGAAATTCGTCCATGCGGCGGGCGGCCAGGAGGCCCCGGCATTGGGGCCATGGATACTGGCAACCCCCGTGCGCGCCGCAAAGGCGAGGTGGAGCGCGGTATTGTCGCTGAAGCCCACGAACAGCTTCGGATTCCGGGCGATCTTCGCATAGTCCAGCAGGGGCAGGATCCGCGCGCAGCCCCAACCGCCGCGCACCGACATCACCCCGCGCACTTCGGGATCGGCGAACATGGCGGTCAGATCGTCTGCCCGCGTGCGATCGGAACCGGCGAGGTAGCCTTCGCGCTCCAGCATGTGCGGTGCCGGTTTCGGCACAAGGCCCATCGCGCGCACCGTGGCCATGACTTCGTCCAGCCCGAAGCGGTCGCCAATGAACCCGGCGGGCGCGACCAGCCCCAGCACATCCCCTTCGCGCAGGCGCGGCGGCTTCACCAGCCGGGGCGCGGCAGGGGCTGAAAACGCGGGAAGCGCTGGCATCGCCGCCGAGGCCGCCACAATGCCCATACCGGCCAGCGCCGCGCGGCGCGTGAGGATCGAATTCGTCATGGAATCGAAACTAGGCGAGCCCATCTCTTGCATGCAACCGCAAGCGCCCTAGATATTTGTGCTTTCTCACGCCGCGTCCTGCGGCCATGGTACCCCGATGAGCGATACTGAAGACACCAAAGTCACCAAACGCCGGTTCTACAAGGCCGAGCAGGAAGCCTCTTTCGCCGATGCGCAGGAAGGCACGCTGCAGACGCAGAACCCCTCCTACCGCCTGGCCTTCCAGGACACCGAATTCCTGCTGCGCGACGAATTGCGCCCCGTCCGCTTCCAGCTTGAGCTGCTGAAGCCGGAAATGCTGCTGGAAGAGGCGAACATCGGCTCCACGCTGGTAATGTACGGCTCCGCCCGCATCCCCTCGCCCGAACAGTGCGACGCGGTGCTGGCCCGCGCCACCACCGAAGAGGAAAAGGTGGTTGCCGGGCGTCTCGTTGCCAAGGCCAAGTATTACGAAGTCGCCCGCGAACTCGCCCAGATCGCCAGTAAGTGCGCGGTGGTGGAAAAGGGCATGCGCCAGTTCGTGGTCTGCTCCGGCGGCGGCCCCTCGATCATGGAAGCGGCCAATCGCGGTGCCCGCGAAGTCGGCGCCGAGACGCTGGCGCTGAACATCGTGCTGCCGCATGAGCAGGCGCCCAACCCTTATGTGACGCCGCGCCTCTCGTTCCAGTTCCACTACTTCGCGCTGCGCAAGATGCACTTCCTGCTGCGCGCCCGCGCGGTGGCGGTGTTCCCGGGCGGCTTCGGCACCTTCGACGAGTTCTTCGAACTGCTGACCCTGATCCAGACCGGCAAGATGAAGCCGATGCCGATCTTGCTCTACGGCCGCGAATTCTGGGAACGCGTCGTCAATTTCGAGGCGCTGGCCGAGGAAGGCGTGATCAACAAGGCCGATCTCAAGCTGTTCCACTGGTGCGAAACCGCCGAGGAAGGCTGGAAGGTCGTCCGCGACTTCTACGACCTCGACTGCGGTTGATGGAATGACCGGGGCGCAGCTTCGCACCGAAAGGCAGCTGCTGCGCCCTGCCCTTCCCGGTGACGCCGAAGCGCTTCATGCGATCTTCGTGCAGCCGGACGCCATGGCCTACTGGTCGCGGCCACCCCACAGCGACATTGCCGAAACGCGCGACTGGCTGGCCGGGATGATTGCCATTCCGCCCGATCAGGGGGAGGACTTCATCGTCACGCTGGACGGCCGGGTAATCGGCAAAGCCGGACTCTGGCGCTTTCCCGAGATCGGCTTCATCCTCGATCCTGCCTTCTGGGGCCGGGGTTACGCCCGCGAGGCGCTGGAGGCGGTGATTGACCGTGCCTTTGCGGTTCACCGGCTGACTCATGTCACGGCCGACGTGGACCCACGTAACGAGCGCTCGCTGACGCTGCTCGCCCGCCTGGGTTTTCAGGAAACCGGCCGGGCCAAGCGGACATGGCAAGTGGGCGAAGTCTGGTGCGACAGCGTCTACCTCAGGCTCGACGCGCCGCGATAGGCCTTCAGTGGATCGCGTGATGCCCTAGCGGACCATGCCCGGCGCCGAAGCCCGGCGCGGCCAGCAAGGCGGCGCGCACGAAATCCCGCGCCTGCTCGATGGCCGACACCAGATCGTCACCGCGCCCCATGCAGGTGGCGATGGCGCTGGAAAAAGTGCAACCGGTGCCGTGGCTGTGCCGCGTTTCGATGCGCGGCGCGGTCCATACCATCGGAGCCTCGCCGGGACGCACGAGACGATCCTCGACCACTGGCCCATCGGCATCGCCGCCCTTGGCGATATAAGTCACACCGCGCGCCGCCATGCCCTCGTCACCGCCGAGCACCGCCAGTTCGGGCACATTGGGCGTCGTCAGCGTAGCCAGCGCCATCAGCCGTTCGAAAGCCGCGATCGTGGCCTTGTCCGCGAGGATCGATCCACTGGTGGCGATCATCACCGGATCGAACACGACCGGCACATTCAGCGCTTCCAGCCGCTCGGCAACAACATGCGCGATCTCGGGGCTGCCGAGCATACCGATCTTCACCGCATCGACGCCGACGTCGCTGACGCAGGCATCGATCTGTGCCGCCACCATCTCCGGCGAGAGCGCCACCACGTCGGTCACGCCGCAGGTATTCTGCGCGGTGATCGCGGTGATCGCCGTCATGGCATAACCGCCCAGTACGGTGATCGTCTTGATATCGGCCTGAATGCCCGCACCGCCCGAGGAATCGGAACCGGCGATGGAGAGGATGCGGGCCGGAGCTGTCTTGGGCGGTGTGATCATGGCCGAGGCTGATGGCAGCACCGGCGGCGTTCGACAAGCGGGGGCGCTGTTAGGGTTTCGCGCGGAGGCGCGGAGGCGCGGAGGCGCGGAGAAGCATGCGGCACCGCAGGCCCTCTATTCCGGTGTTGGCGTTCAGCGCAGTCGGTGGAATGGAGAGCCTGCTGCGCGGCCAAATCCCTCCGCGCCTCCGCGCGAACCAATCAGCCCTTGAAGCGCCGCTCCTTGGAGGGAGGCGCGGAATCGAAATGCCGCTTCGCGCGCGTCGGCCGGTCAACCAGTTCGCCGCTGCAATTGGGGCAAAGGTCGTCGAGAGCCTCGGCGCATTCGACGCAAAACGTGCATTCGAAGCTGCAGATGAAGGCACCGGGCGCCTCAGCAGGCAGATCCGTGCCGCAGCGTTCGCAATCGGGGCGCATTTCAAGCATTCAAAATCTCCCGCTCATCCTGAGCCTGTCGAAGGGTGCATCCTGAGCCTGTCGAAGGATTACGCAGCAGCCTCTTCCACGGCGGCGCAGATGGAGGCGACCGCCGCCTCGACCTCACCGGCATTGTCCCCTTCCGCCATGACGCGGATCACCGGCTCCGTGCCCGAAGCGCGGATCACCAGGCGGCCCTTGCCGTTCAGCGCTGCCTCTGCCTCGGCAATCACCGCCTTCACCCGGTCGGCCTCAAGCGGCTTCCCACCGGCGAAGCGCACATTGCGCAGAAGCTGCGGCACCGGATCGAACAGGTGGAGCACCTCGCTCGCCGGCTTGCCGGACTGGACCAGCGCGGCCAGCACCTGCAGCGCCGCCACGGTGCCGTCGCCGGTGGTCGCATGGTCGAGCAGGATCATGTGGCCGGACTGTTCGCCGCCGACATTGAAGCCGCCCGCGCGCATCCGCTCCAGCACGTGACGGTCACCCACTTTGGTGCGCTCCAGCGTCAGGCCCTGTGCGTTTAGGTACCGTTCGAGGCCGAGGTTCGACATGACCGTCGCCACCACGCCGCCGCCGCGCAGCGCGCCGCGCGCGGCCAGTTGGGTGCCGATCAGCGCCATGATCTGGTCGCCGTCGACGGTCTTGCCCTTCTCGTCCACCACGATCAGGCGGTCCGCGTCACCATCGAGAGCGATGCCGATGTCCGCGCCAGAGGAAACCACGGTTTCCTGCAGCGCTTCGACATGGGTGGAGCCGCACTTGGCATTGATGTTCTTGCCATTCGGCGTCACGCCGATCGACACCACTTCGGCGCCCAGTTCCCAGAAGGCCGAAGGAGCCACCTGATAGGCCGCGCCATTGGCGCAATCGACTGCGATCTTCAGGCCGTCGAGGCGCACCGCCTCCGGCAGCGAGCGCTTCACCGCGTGGATATAACGGCCCCGCGCGTCATCGATGCGGCGGGCCCGGCCGATTTCCTCGGACGCGGCGAGCGGAATGTCCTGCGCCAGCATCGCCTCGATCGCCAGCTCATCCTCGTCGGAAAGCTTGAAGCCATCGGGGCCAAACAGCTTGATGCCATTGTCCTCATACGGGTTGTGGCTGGCGGAGATCATCACGCCCACGTCGGCGCGCAGTTCGCGGGTCAGCAGCGCGACGGCCGGGGTCGGCATCGGGCCCAGCAGCACCACGTCCATGCCGACGCTGGTGAACCCGGCGACCATGGCGTTTTCCAGCATGTAGCCCGAAAGCCGCGTATCCTTGCCGATTACCACGCGGTGGCGGTGCGTGCCGCGCAGAAAGCGCGTGCCGGCCGCCTGGCCGACCTTCATGGCGATGGCCGCGGTCATAGCGCCTTGGTTGGTGCGGCCGCGAATGCCGTCGGTGCCGAAATATTGTCTGCTCATGACCTGCCCCTTGGCGACCATTTCGTGAATGGCGAATGACGCGTGCTCTTACCCAAGCCCAGGGTAAATTGCCATGCGCCGCGCAGGACATTATGGAGAACAACGACGAAGGTCGCATTTCCCCAGGAGCCCGATGAATACCCCTAGCCCCATGGCCGCCGAAACGAGTGCCTCCCGCATTCCCGAGATTCGCGTTCCCGGCACGCTGACGCTGATCGGCCTTGTCGGCGGACTGGTCCTCGGCCTCGTCCTTGCGGGCAAGCCGGAAGCCGTGCCCGTGCTCGAAGCAGTGGGCCCCATAGGCTCGCTGTGGCTGCAGGGCCTGCAGATGACGATCCTGCCGCTGGTCGCCGGGCTGCTGTTTTCGGGCATTGTCGAGACCATCGCCGTCGCGCAGGCCGGCGCCATGGCGCGGCGCACGCTGGGCACCATCGTCGGCTTCCTCGCCTTCAGCGCCACGCTTGGCGCGGTGGCGATGCCGCTGCTGCTCAAGTTCTTCCCGATCCCCCCCGGCGTGCAGTTCGCGCATCCGGAGGATCCGGGCAAAGTTCCGGGGATCGCCGACTTCCTCTCCTCGCTGATGCCGGAGAACGTGATCTCCGCCGCTGCGGCGGATGCGATGCTGCCGGTGATCGTCTTCGTCGCCCTTTTCGCCATCGCCTCCACCAAGCTGGCGGACGAGCCGCGCCGCTTGCTGGCGGTGCTGTTCGAAGGGCTGGCGGGCGCGATGATGGTGGTGATCGGCTGGGTGCTGATGCTGGCGCCGATCGGCGTTTTCGCGCTGGGCTTCGGCCTGGGCGTACGCAGTGGCGGCGCCGCGCTGGGCGCTTTGGCGCACTACATCGTGCTGGTGACCGCCGTGGGCACCGTGGTGATGGTCGCCGGCTACCTGATCGCCGTATTCTCCGGCCGCCGCTCGCTGCCGGCCTTTGCCGCCGCGATGCTGCCCGCGCAGATCGTCGCCATCTCCACCCAGTCCTCGATCGCGACGGTCCCCGCCATGCTCGCTTCCAGCCGCAAGCTGGGCGTTTCGGCGACGACTTCGGAATTCGTGCTGCCGCTGGCCGTCACCCTGTTCCGCGCCACGGGCCCGGCGATGAACATGGCGGTTGCCGTCTATGCCGCCAAGCTGGCCGGGCTCGAACTCACCACCGGCGCCCTTGCCGCCGGCGCGCTGGTGGCCTTTGCGACCACGTTCGGCGCCGTCTCCCTACCCGGCACGATCAGCTTCGTTTCCTCGATCGGGCCGATCGCCGCTGCCATGGGCGTGCCGCTCTGGCCGCTGGGCGTGCTGGTCGCGGTGGAAGTGCTGCCGGACCTGATGCGCACGGTCGGCAATGTGACGATGGACGTGGCACTCACCACCGCCGTGGACCAAGGAGTGGACGCCGCTTCGCCGGAAGCCGAAACCCTTCACTGAGGGAACCCGCTCCCGCCTGACGCGCTCCTTGACCGGCCCCGGCAAAGGAGCACGGCATGGCGCAGTGGCACGACCTTCCCCCCTCTCACGCACGGCACTTCCTGGAACCCGGCCCAGTCGTCCTGCTCGCCACCCATGATGGCGGGCGGGATAACGTGATGACGATGGGCTGGCATCAGGTGCTGGAATTCACGCCTGCGTTGATCTCCTGCCTCGTCTCACGCGGCAACCACAGCCACGCCATGCTGCGCCGGAGCGGGAATTGCACGATCAACGTGCCAACCAGTGCCCTGCTCGATACCGTGGTGCGGATCGGCAATTGCAGCGGCGCGAAGGTCGACAAGTTCGCGGAGTTCGGCATCGAGCGCGAGCCTGCCCGCCATGTCACCGCCCCGCTGCTGCCGCAATGCCACGCCCAGCTTGAATGCCGCATCCACGACGACGCCATGGTGGCGCAGTATGACCTGTTCATCCTCGAAGTCCTGCGCATCCGCGCCGCCGTCAGCCCCAAGGAACCGGAGTTCGTGCACTACCTCGGTGACGGCCAGTTCATGCTTTCCGGCAAGCGAGTATCGCGTAAGCGGCTGTTCCGCCCCGAAATGCTGGGAATTTGATCGACCGGTCTACCGATTCGCCTGAGGGCCAATTGCCTTCGATGGCGGCAACGGAACCGGGTCCGCTATGCCTTCGACGCAGACGTGGTCTTTCTTCCTGCACTCGTAAATCCGGTCGATCTTGTCGCGCAACCTATCGAGGGCCCTGCACGGTGTTCCCATCTCGGTCTGAAGCACGATTGCCGGCATCGGCTGATATGTCCGCGCTTTTTCGAGAAGCGCCGTCACTTCCCCGCTCGAAACCGATACGCCGTTCCAATAGGCCGCCCCATGCCGGTCCAGCGCGATCCGGTTTTGAACGCCTTCGGCCGAGATCGATCGGGAATCCTTCCAATGGGCCCGGGGGGCCGTGCAGGCGATCCGCTCAGGCTGCGAACACCCTGCGACGCTGATTGTCGCCAGCAAGATCAAGGAGAAAGCAGCGCGTCGCATGCCAAGACCATAACCGGCCGATGCGAATGCACAAGGAAGCCCGGTCGGCGCCTGCCCGAAGGCGGGGCGCACTCAGGCCTCCAGCTCGATGTCCCAATAGAGCCAGTCGCGCCAGGTTTCGTGGAGATAGTTCGGCGGGAAGGCGCGGCCGCGTTCCTGCAATTGCCAGCTGGTAGGCCGGATCGGCGCGACCAGCGGCGGCATGTTCGCCTGCTTCGGCGTGCGTCCGCCCTTCTTCAGGTTGCAGGGCGCACAGGCGGTGAGGATGTTTTCCCAGCTCGTCCGCCCGCCAAGCCGGCGCGGCACCACATGGTCGAAGGTAAGCTGGTGGGGAGAGCCGCAGTACTGGCAGCTGAAGCGATCGCGCAGGAACAGGTTGAAACGCGTGAACGCGGGGAATTCGGAAGGCTTCACATATTGGCGAAGCGCGATGACCGAGGGGATCTGCATCGACCAGCTGGGGCTGTGGACCACCCGGTCGTAGCTGGAGATGATGTCCACTCTTTCGAGACAGATCGCCTTGATCGCGGTCTGCCAGGGCCAGAGGCTGAGGGGGTAGTAGGAAAGCGGCGTGTAATCCGCATTAAGCACTAGCGCAGGGCAGTCCGAAAGACTTCGGGAGGGGTCATCCTCCGCGCTGCGGAACCGGGCCGCGCGCTCGATCAGCTCCGATCTGAGCATGGCCTCCTGTCGCAGGCTGTCATTGCGGTTTCATGGCAACGCATGGGTTTCTTTGCAGCATCTACACGAGTCGGCGTCAAGCCGAGGCGGGGTCGGCTCCATACAACAATCCACAGCTTCGCCACAATGATTCCACAACCTGCCCACAACTCGCCCACAGACAGCACACAAACTATCCCAGACTTACCCACAGGGTTACAGGCCCTTGCGACAAGCCCTGCAACGGCTAGGGATGCCGGAAGATGATCCGAACCCGCTTCGCACCCAGCCCCAACGGCCCGCTCCACCTTGGCCATGCCTATGCCGCCGTGGTGGCACATGACCTTGCCCGGCAACGACATGGCTCCGGCGGCGGCGAATTTCTTTTGCGGATCGAGGATATCGACGGCGAACGCAGCCGCGCCGAATTCGTCGAGGAATTCTTTCTGGACCTCGAATGGCTAGGCCTTGCGTGGGATGGCGAAGCGGGATTCCAGTCCCGCCGCCTCGCCAGCTATGCCGAAGCGGGCGAGCGCCTGATGGCCATGGGCCTGCTCTATCCCTGCCGCTGCACCCGCGCCGAGATTGCCGCCGCCGCCACGCAGATGGGGCCGGACGGCCCGGTCTACCCCGGCACCTGCCGCCATGAACAGGTCGATCCGGAAGGCGCGGCATGGCGGCTTGACATCGCCCGCGGGCTGAAGCTGACCGGACCACTTGAATGGACCGACGAACTGGCCGGCCCGCAACGTGCCACCCCTGAGATTTTCGGCGATGTCGTGCTGCTGCGCAAGGATCTGCCCGCCAGCTACCACCTTGCCGCCACGCTGGACGATGCGGCGGACGGCATCACCTTGGTCACGCGCGGGATGGACCTGTTTCCGGCCAGCCATGTCCACCGGTTGCTGCAGGCGCTACTCGGCCTGCCGGCGCCGATATGGCACCATCACCCGCTGCTGATCGAGCCCGATGGGCGCAAGCTGGCCAAACGACGCGGATCGCCTTCGCTGGGCGACCGGCGGCGCGCGGGAGAGGACGGCAAAGCCATCGTGGAGGCGCTTCGGCGGGGCCGCTTCCCCGCTGGCATTTCGCTTTCGGCGGGCGTAGACCAACAGGCATGAGCACCATTCTCATCCCCATCATCATCCTGCTGATGATCATGGTCGTCGTCAGCCTCGTGCGCGGCATCGTCGCTTTCATGCAGAGCACGAAGGAAGACCTGCACCGCGATCCGAACGCTACCGGGCCTACCGCGAACCAGCTTCTGCAGAACAAGATGATGTTCAACCGCATCAAGTATCAGGCCGCCGCCGTGGTGGTCTGCGCGATCCTGCTGGCGATGGCGCGCTGATACATTGGTAAAGCTCAACAAGATCTACACCCGCACGGGTGACGACGGCACCACGGGCCTCGTCGACGGTTCGCGCCTGCCCAAGTACGCCGCGCGCATGGAAGCGATCGGCGCGGTGGATGAGACGAACTGCGCCATCGGCCTTGCCGTCTGTGCGCTCGCGCAAAGGCCGCACGCCGCCGTGCTCACGCGCATCCAGAACGACCTGTTCGATCTGGGCGCGGATCTTGCGACGCCGGGCGACGACTTCACCCCCGGTGAAATGACCTTGCGGATCGTCTTCCCGCAAGTCACCTGGCTGGAAGGCGAGATCGACGCGATCAACGCCCATCTCCAGCCGCTCAAGAGCTTCATCCTGCCTGGCGGCAGCGAAGCCGCCGCGCGTGTTCACGTGGCCCGCGCCTCTGCCCGCAAAGCGGAGCGTGCCGCCGTCGCCATGGCGGCCGAAGTGCCCGCCAATCCGGCCGCGCTATCCTATCTCAATCGCCTCAGCGACTACCTCTTCGTCCTCGCCCGGGCGGTGAATTCGGGCGGCGCGGACGACGTGCTTTGGGTGCCCGGTCAAAACCGCTAGGTTCCCTTCCCGATCGCCGGTGATAATCCAGCCGGAACAACGGGATCATCAGAGGAGTTGGGCAGTGCGGAAAGTCGGAATCATCGGCGCGGGCATCATGGGTTCGGGCATCGCCCAGACCGTGGCGAGCAAGGGTATGGACGTCGTCCTGTCCGATATTGCGATCGATATCGCCGAAAAGGGCAAGGCCGGCATCGCCAAGGGCCTCGCCCGGCTGGTGGCCAAGGAAAAGATCACCCAGGCCGACGTCGACGCGCTGCTGCCCCGCATCACCACGGCGGGCGACTATTCCGGCATGGGCGACTGCGACCTGATCATCGAGGCCGCGACCGAGCGTGAGGATATCAAGCTGAAGATCTTCGCCGCCGTGGGCGAAGTTCTGGGCGCGAATGCCATTCTTGCCTCCAACACCAGTTCGATCCCGATCACCCGCATGGCCGCCAGCTCGCCCGACGCCGCGCGGTTCTGCGGGCTGCACTTCTTCAACCCGGTGCCGGTGATGGGCCTGGTGGAAGTGATCCCCGGCCTTGCGACCTCGGCTGAAACCACCGCGCGGATGAAGGCTTTCGGCGAAGCGCTGGGCAAGACCGTGGTGCTGGCCGGCGATGCGCCGGGCTTCGTGGTCAACCGCATCCTCTGCCCGCTGCTCAATGAGGCGATCTTCGTGCTGGGCGAAGGGCTCGCCTCGGTCGAGGATATCGACGCCGGCATGCGACTGGGCGCCAATCACCCGATGGGCCCGCTGACGCTGGCCGATTTCGTGGGCCTCGATACGCTTTACGAGATCATGAAGGTGTTCCTCTCCACTACCGGCGATCCGAAGTACCGCCCCGCCCCGCTGCTGCAGAAGTATGTCGAGGCCGGCTGGTACGGCCGCAAGTCCGGCCGGGGCTTCTACGATTACTCCGGCGAAGTGCCGGTTCCGACGCGCTGAGCGACAGGCGCGACGGGAAGATCGCTTTCCGTCGCGTTCGTCCAATACCGGAACCCGGACGATCCCTTAGCCGTTAACCCGGCAAAGGAGACTCGCCATGATCGACCGTCCAGACGATTCCACGCCCGAGACCTTCAATCCCGAACAGGACGACGAGGACGCGCAGGCCCAGTCCGTTGCCGAAGAGGCACAGGATCGCGCCACCGACCCGTTCGGCCTGGAAGACAGCGAGAAAGTGAAAGGCGGCATCGACGACGAGGATGACGTCGAAGATCTGGTCGACCACATGAACCAGATGGATTCCAGCGGCGTCATCGACATGTCCGCTTATCGCGGTGAAGAGACGATGGACGATCTTGAAAACCGCTACGGCGCGCAGAACGCGGCCGACGAGGATTTCGAGGACGACGATAGCTGAGATAGAGTTTCGTCGGGCTATCCGCCGGACAAACAACTGAGAGCCACCTCTACAACAACACTTCGTCGCCCCCGCGAAGGCGGGGGCCCCGCTTCCTTCTCGCCACGCCCGCAAGAGAAAAGCGGGGTCCCCGCCTGCGCGGGGACGACGGGAATTGTTGGTCGATGTGCGACGTTGACCGAACAATTCAGTTCGGCGCCGGGTCCTTCGCCCACGGGTTCTTGTGCTCGGGCTTCTGCTGGCCGACACGTGCCGCGACGTTTTCCGCGAACTTCGTCACCGAATCGTCGTCGCCATCGGTCGAGGGTACCGAGCAATAAGCGGTCAGCAGCACGCTCGCAGACCAGAACAGCGCCTGCCAACGGCTCTTGAAGACGTTCCTGATCTTGGGTCCGAACATGCCCGCAGCCTAGCGCAGACTGGTTAAGACTCCGTGCCCGCCTCTCGCTTCAGGTCGTAGAGGATTTCCAGCGCATCGCGCGGGCTCAGCGCGTCGATGTCCATCTCGCGCAGCTTGTCGCGCAGGGCATCGCACTGTTCCTCATGCGCTTCGTGCGCCGCCGCGAACAGCGGCAGGTCACCAAGGCCAGCCGCAAGGCCGCCGGTTTCCGCGCGGCCCTTCTCCAGCTTTTCCAGCACCGACTTGGCACGGCTGATGACTTTGGGCGGCACGCCGGCAAGGCGCGCGACGGCAAGGCCGTAGCTGCGGTCCGCCGGCCCCTCGGCCAGTTCGTGGAGCAGCACCAGATCGCCCTTCCACTCGCGCGCGCGGACATGGTGGAGCGAAAGCGCCTCGCAGGTTTCGCCCAGCCGCGCCATCTCGTGATAGTGCGTGGCGAAGAGGCAGCGGCAGCGATTGGTTTCGTGGACGGCTTCGGCCACCGCCCATGCCAGGGCAAGGCCGTCATAAGTCGAGGTACCGCGGCCCACTTCGTCGAGGATGACGAAGCTGCGATCGGTCGCCTGCGCCAGAATGGCGGCGGTTTCCACCATTTCCACCATGAAGGTCGAACGACCGCGCGCAAGATTGTCCGACGCGCCGACGCGGCTGAACAGGCGGTCCACCATGCCGATCCGCGCCGACTTGGCCGGCACGAAACCGCCGGCCTGCGCCAGCAGCACGATCAGCGCGTTCTGGCGCAGGAAGGTCGACTTACCGCCCATGTTGGGGCCGCCGATCAGCCAGAGTCGGTCATGGCTGGCAAGACGGCAGTCGTTGGCGACGAAGCGTTCGCCCTGAACCTTCAGCGCGGCCTCGACCACCGGGTGGCGGCCGCCCTCGATATCGAGCGAGAGGCCGTCGACCACTTCGGGCCGGGTCCAGCCGCCTTCGGCCGCGCGCTCGGCCTGCCCGGCGGCAACGTCGAAACGGGCGAGCGCGGCGGCGGTGCGGGCGATGGCGTGGCGGGCGGCCACGGCTTCGGCCACCAGTTCCTCGAAATGCGCTTCCTCGGCGGCGAGCGCATGGGCGCCAGCCTCGGTGATACGGCTCGCCTCCTCATGCAGCGCCAGCGCGTTGAAGCGCATCGCGCCGGCCATGGTCTGGCGGTGCGAGAAGCCGCTGTCCGGCTCCAGCAACTTGTCGGCATGGCGCTGCGGCACTTCGATGAAGTAGCCAAGCACGTTGTTGTGCTTGATCTTCAGCGCGGCAACGCCGGTTTCCTCGCGGTACTTCGCTTCCAGCGCGGCGATCGCACGGCGCGCATTGCCCGACGTGACGCGCAGCTCGTCCAGCCCGGCGTCATAGCCGCTGGCGATATAGCCGCCCTGCCCGCGCTCGGTCGGCGGCGTTTCCACCAGCGCCTGCGCGAAGTGATCGACCAGCCCCGCATGTCCGCCCAGTTCGGGCATCAGCCGGTCGAGCAAAATCGGCAGGCTGTCCATCTGCGCCAGCCGGTCGCCGATGCGCCGCGCGCCGGAAAGGCCGTCGCGAAGCTGTCCAAGGTCACGCGGGCTGCCGCGCCCTGCCACCACGCGGCCCAGCGCGCGGCCGATATCCGGCAGCGCCCGCAGCGCCGCGCGCATATCCTCACGCAGCAGGTGATCGTCATGCAGCCATTCGACCAGTTCCAGCCGCTCGGCAATCGCGTGGCGATCGGTCAGCGGCGCGGAGAGGTCTTCGGCCAGCTGGCGGGCACCGGCACCGGTGACGCAGCGATCGATTGCCTCGACCAGACTGCCCTTGCGGCCGCCTTGCGAAGACTCAAGGATTTCCAGGCTGGCGCGCGTCGCCTCGTCCATTGCCAGCGCCGCGTCGCCGGCACGCGCTTCGGGCGGCAGCAGCAGCGGCAGCTTGCCGCGTCCGACATGGTCGAGATAGGCGATCAGCCCGCCCGCCGCCGCCAGCATGGCCCGCGTGAACGTGCCGAAGCCGTCCAGAGTGGCGACGCCGTGCACCAGCTTCAGCCGCTCGTCGCCACCATCGGAGGAGAATTCGTGAGGCGAACGGGCAATCGCGCCGTCGGGCGCCAGTTCCCAGCCCTCCGGCACCACCAGTTCGCGCGCGCCCAGCCGCGCCAGCGCCGCGCCCAGCCGGTCGGGCGGGCACTCTTCCAGTTCCATGCGCCCGGTGGAGATGTCGCAAGCGGCGATGCCGACCACGCCGCGCAGATCGCAGGCCGCCGCCAGCACGTTGGCGCGGCGCGGTTCCAGCAGCGCTTCCTCGGTCAGCGTGCCGGCGGTGACGAAGCGGACGATATCGCGCCGGACCAAAGCCTTGGAACCGCCGCGCTTCTTGGCTTCGGCTGGCGTTTCGGTCTGTTCGGCAATCGCCACGCGGCAGCCTGCCTTGATCAGCCGGGCAAGATAACCCTCCGCCGCATGGACGGGCACGCCGCACATCGGAATCGGCTTGCCGCCGTGCTCCCCACGCGTGGTGAGTGCAATGTCGAGAACCTGGCTTGCGGTTTTCGCATCGTCGAAGAACAATTCGAAGAAATCGCCCATTCGATAGAACAGCAGGCAGTCGCCCGCCACCTCGCGCAAGGCAAGGTACTGCGCCATCATCGGGGTAACGCCGGCGGTTTCGGAAGTGCTGCTCATGGGGGAGAGCGTTAGCGCCCGGGCCCGGCTCTTGTGAAGCGGCGCGCACGCGCCTTTCCCCTATCGCGTCGTGCAAACATTCGATAGGGCCCCTGCCATATCCGGGAGAAAACGCTTGTCCGAGAAGCCCAAGATCCAGTTCACCGAGCGCGAGGCGCTGTTCTATCACAGCACCATGCGCCCCGGTAAGATCGAGATTGTTGCGTCAAAGCCGATGGCCACGCAACGCGACCTCTCGCTTGCCTACTCCCCGGGTGTGGCCGTTCCGGTCCAGGCGATCGCCGACGATCCCGCCACCGCCTATGATTATACCGCCAAGGGCAATCTGGTCGCCGTGATCTCCAACGGCACCGCGATCCTGGGCATGGGCAACCTTGGCGCACTGGCATCCAAGCCGGTGATGGAGGGCAAGGCCGTGCTCTTCAAGCGCTTTGCCGACGTCGATTCCATCGACATCGAACTCGCCAGCGAGGATACCGACGCGCTGATCGAGGCCATCGCCATGATGGAACCCAGCTTCGGCGGCATCAACCTTGAGGATATCAAGGCGCCCGAATGCTTCATCATCGAGCAGGCCCTGCGTGAACGGATGAACATCCCGGTCATGCATGACGACCAGCACGGCACCGCGATCATCGCCGCCGCTGGCCTGATCAACGCCTGCCTCATCACCGGCCGCAAGCTGGATGAGATCAAGGTGGTGGTGAACGGCGCCGGCGCATCGGCGCTGGCCTGCACCGCGCTGATCAAGTCGATCGGCGTCAAGCATGAGAACGTGCTGGTCTGCGACACGCGCGGCGTGATCTATCCGGGCCGCGAGAAGGTGGACCAGTTCAAGTCCGCCCACGCGGTAAAGACCGACAAGCGCACGCTGACCGAAGCGCTCGTCGGCGCGGACGTGTTCCTGGGCCTTTCGGCCAAGGGTGCACTGACGCCGGACATGGTGAAGGACATGGCGCCGGAACCGATCATCTTCGCGATGGCCAACCCCGATCCGGAAATCACCCCGCCCGAAGCCAAGGCGGTACGGCCCGACGCGATCGTCGCCACCGGCCGTTCGGACTATCCGAACCAGGTCAACAACGTGCTGGGCTTCCCCTTCATCTTCCGCGGCGCGCTGGACGTTTCGGCCACCGCGATCAACGAAGAGATGAAGATCGCCGCTGCCAAGGCCATCGCCGAACTGGCGCGCGAGCAGGTGCACGAAGACGTTGCGGCTGCTTACGGTGAAGCGCAGCAGTTCGGCCGCGACTACATCATCCCGGCGCCGTTCGATCCGCGCCTGATGGAAGTGGTGTCGATGGCGGTTGCCAAGGCGGCGATGGATTCCGGCGTTGCCGGCCGCCCGATCGAGGACTTCGAAGCCTATCGCGATCAGCTGAAGGCGCGCCTGAATCCGACCACTTCGGTGCTCACCCGCGTCTACGAGCAGGTCCGTGCCAATCCCAAGCGCATGATCTTTGCAGAGGCCGACAACGAAGTCGTGCTGCGCGCGGCGATCCAGTACCGCGACTTCGGCTATGGCGAACCGATCCTGGTGGGCCGCACGCAGGTCATCCTCGACAAGATGGCCGAACTGGGCGTGCCCGATCCGGAAAGCTTCCATATCGAGAACTCGATGGTGTCCGACCATGTCGGCCCGATGGTGGAGATGGTCTACGAACGCCTGAAGCGCCGCGGCTTCCTGCAGCGCGACGTGCAGCGCATGGTCAATACCGATCGCAACATCTTCGCCTCCGGCCTGCTCAAGCTGGGCGTGGGCGATGCCATGATCACCGGCATGACCCGGCCCTTCGCGCAGACCATCAAGGAAGTGCGCCGCGTGCTGGACCCGGCCGAGGGCAAGCTGGCTTTCGGCATCCACATGCTGGTTGGCAAGAACCACACCGTGTTCATGGCCGACACAACGATCAACGAGCGTCCGACTGCCGAGCAGCTTGCCGTGATTGCCAAGGAAACCGCCGCCGTCGCGCGCCGCCTGGGCCATGAGCCGCGCGTGGCCTTCCTCAGCTACTCCACTTTCGGCAACCCGTCGGGCAAGTGGCTGGAGCAGACGCGCGAGGCGATCCGCATCCTTGACGAGGAAAAGCCGGACTTCGAGTACGAGGGCGAAATGGCCCCCGACGCCGCGCTGAACCCGAAGATCATGAAGCTCTATCCGTTCAGCCGCCTTTCGGCGCCTGCCAACGTGCTGATCATGCCGGGTCTGCAATCGGCCAATATCTCGGCCAAGTTGCTCAAGGAAATCGGCGGGACGACCTCGATCGGGCCGATGTTGATCGGTGCCGAAAAGCCGGTGCAGATCGTGCCGATGACCGCGATCGCCCCGGACGTGCTGACGCTGGCGGTGCTGGCGGCGGCGGGGATCACCGGCTGATCCCGATCGGAGCGCTGACATAGAAACGGGGGCTTCCGGACATCCGGAAGCCCCCGTTTTTCGTTTGGAGTCTAGAGCCAAACTTGGTTGGACCAAACCGCCCCGCACCAAAACACTCCGTCGCCCCCCCCCCAAAGGCGGGGGCCCCGCTTCCTTCGCGCTACCTCGCAAGAACAAGCGGGATCCCCGCCTTCGCGGGGATGACGAGAATTGGTGTGAGTGTTTAAGCCTCAGCCGTTCCGCGCGACCTGGAAGCCGGCGAAAGACTGGCTAACCGGCATCAGCTCCAGCGTGTTGATGTTGAGGTGCGGCGGCAGCGTGGCCACCCACAGCACGGTTCCGGCGATATCCTCAGCCGTCATCGGGTTCGCACCGCCATAGAGCGTATCCGAAGCCTGCTGGTTGCCGCCGGTGCGGACCAACGTGAATTCGGTTTCCACCATGCCCGGCTCGATCGAGGTGACGCGCACACCCGTCCCGGCAAGGTCCGAACGCAAGCCCAGCGAGAACTGGTGCACGAAAGCCTTGGTACCGCCGTAGACGTTGCCGCCGGTGTAGGGATAAGTCGCCGCCACCGAGGACAGGTTCACGATCGCGGCCTTGCGCTCCACCAGCGCAGGCAACAGCTTGTGGGTCAGCGAAACCAGCGCGGTAACGTTGGTGTCGATCATCGTCTTCCACGCATCGAGCGAGGCGCTCTGCGCCGGCTCGGTGCCGAGCGCGAGGCCGGCATTGTTGACGAGACAGTCGATGCCGGCGAACTCGGCCGGGAGCGCCGCCAGCGCGGCATCGCGCGCGGCTTCATCCCGCACGTCGAACACGGCGCTGTGGAACTTGTCCGCGCCCAGTTCGGCCTTCAGGGCATCCAGACGTTCGGCCCGGCGGCCGGTGCCGATCACGCGCCAGCCTGCCGCCACGAACGCGCGGGCACAGGCTTCGCCGATACCGGAGGTGGCGCCGGTTACGAGTGCGGTTTTCATGGGGTTCTCCTTCAATCAGCAGTCAGGACGGTCACGTCCATGCGGAAGCGGCGGCTGGCACCGGGGGCCAGCGAGAGCATGCCCGGCTTGGCGCGGAAGTCGCCGGAATAGCCCAGCGGGTCGGCATGGCCCTGCCAGGGTTCGATGCAGAGGTAATTGGCGCCCGGCTTCTGCCAGATGCCCAGCATCGGCATGTCGGGGAAGGCCACGGCAAGCTGGCCGCCGCCGGGCGCGCCGAAAGTCAGCGCGCGGCTGGAAAGGTGGTCCCAGATCACCGCGTCCTCGACGAAGTCCGCGGCATCGGGGCGATAGAGATGGCCTTCCACCAGCGTCGGCACCGGCTCCGGCAGGACAAGGCCGGTGGCCGGGTCGATCCGACGGATCGGCTGGGGTTCGGCCTGTTCGAATGCGATGGTGTGTTCCGCCTTGGGTGCGCCGCCGGGCAGCGGCCAGGCGAAGGCGGGGTGATAGCCCAGGCTGAACGGCATCGGTGCATCGCCGGGGTTGGAGACTTCCGCCGCCACATGCAGCGTCGCGCCCTCGATGCGAAACACCAGATCGAGCACGAAGGCGAAGGGATAGACTTTCCGCGTGCCCTCGCTGTCGCGCAGGCGCAGGCGAACCGCACCCTCTTCCTGCTCGACCACTTCGAAGGCCGAATGGCGGGCGAAGCCGTGGCGGGGCAGTTCGTAGTCCTGCCCGTCCAGCCGGTAGCGATCGCCATTGAGCCCGCCGACGATCGGGAACAGGATCGGCGCATGGCCGGTCCAGAACGCCGGATCGGCATCGGTCATGTATTCGCGGCCGGTGCGGTCGGTCAGCGACCACAGCTCGGCCCCGTGCGTGGCGATGCGCGCGGTAAGATCGCCGGCGGTGATGGTCACGAATTTCCTATCAGTCACCGGCGATCTTCCCTTTTCCTCAGCAGCTTCTTCAGCCGCCCGATCAACCGCGCAGCACGGCCCCAAGCTTGGCGGCGGCGGCGGTCACCTTGTCGCTGATCGCCTTGAGATCCTCCTCCTTGTAGCTCTTTTCGAGCGGCTGGAGAGTGACTTCAAGCGCGAGCGACTTCTGCCCTTCCGGCACGCCGGCCCCACGGAAATCGTCGAAGAGGCGGGCCGAGACGATGTTCGCCTTGTCCGCACCCGCAACCATGCGGACGAGATCGCCCGCGGGCAGTTCCGCAGGCACCAGGAACGCATAGTCGCGCGTCACCGCCTGCAGCGCCGGGGGCGCGTAGCGGGTACGGGCGAAAGTGGCGGCACCCTTCTTGCCGGGGATGGCATCGAGATAGATCTCGGCAATCGCCACCGGGCCTTCGAGGTCGAACTGCTTGGCGACCGCCGGGTGCAGCATGCCGAAGCGCGCCAGCACGTTCTTGGGCCCAAGGCGCAGCGTGGCCGACTGGCCGGGGTGGAACTGCGAACCAGCCTCACCCATGACCTGCAGCTTTTCGACCGGGGCACCGGCTTCGGCCAGCAGCGCGGTCACTTCGGCCTTGGCGTCATAAGCGTCGAACGCAGTCGCCTTGCCGGTCGCCCAGCCGCGCGAGACCTTCTCACCGGCCAGCACGAAGCCCAGCGCCAGACGCTCGTCGCTCGCACCGCCCTCGCCGCGCAGATAGCGACGGCCCAGTTCGAACAGGCGCAGCGACGAGGCGCCGCGATCGAGGTTGCGCTTGGCCGCCATCAACAGGCCCGGCAGCAGCGAGGGCCGCATGACCTTCATGTCCTCGCTGATCGGGTTGGCCAGCGTCCAGAGAGCCCCGTTACCTTCGGCGAAGGCATCGGCTTCGGCCGAGGGCAGGAACGACCATGTGACCGCCTCGTGCAGCCCGCGCGCGGCAGCGGCGCGGCGAACGCGGCGTTCCAGTGCCTGCGTCGGCGTGGCGGTCGGACGAGCGACGCCGTCAGCACGCGGCAGGGCGACGCTGGTGACCTTGTCGAGACCGTGGATGCGGACGACTTCCTCAACGATGTCGGGCGCGCCGTCCACATCGGGACGCCAACCGGGAACGGTGACGGCCCAAGCCTTATCGAAACCGGCTTCCTGCGCGACGACCGCGAAGCCAAGGCTCTCAAGGATGCGCTGCTGCTCGCCCGGGTCGATCGCCACGCCGCCCAGCTTCTCGGTCAGCGCCGGATCGAAGTGGACGATCTTTGGCGTGGCCGGGGCCGCACCGCTGCGCACCGCCTGCGAAGCCTCACCGCCGCACAGCGTCTGGATCAACTTGGTCAGGTGGTCGAGGCCGGTATCGAGGAAGTTCGGATCGATCCCGCGCTCGAAACGGCTGCGCGCGTCCGAGGTGAGATTGAGCTTGCGGCCCGTCTTGGCGATGCGCTCGGGATCGAAGTAGGCGATTTCGAGCAGGACGTCGGTGGTCTCGTCGCCGCAGCCCGAATGCTCGCCGCCCATGATGCCGGCAATATCGTGCACGCCCGAATCGTCGGCGATCACCGTCATCTCGGCGTCGAGCGTGTAGGTCTTTTCGTTCAGCGCGACGACCGTCTCGCCGTCCTTGGCGCGGCGTGCGACGACGGCGCCGTTCAGCTTGGCAAGGTCATAGGCGTGGGCCGGGCGACCATAGGCCAGCATCAGGTAGTTGGTGGCATCGACCAGCGCCGAGATCGGACGCTGACCGGCCGCCTTCAGGCGATCCTGCAGCCACTGCGGCGAGGGGCCGTTCTTCACGCCCTTGATCACGCGGCCATAGAATGCAGGGCAACCCTCGGCATCGTCGGTGCGCACGTCCACCGGGCAGGGGAAGCTGCCGGCGATATCCAGCGCCTCGATCGGCTTCAGCGTGCCGATGCCGACGGCGGCGAGATCGCGCGCGATGCCGTAGACGCCCATGCAGTCCGGGCGGTTGGGGGTGATGGCCACCTCGATCACCGGATCGGCGCCGTGATAATCCGCGAAAGGCGTGCCGACCGGTGCGTCTTCAGGCAGTTCAATGATGCCGTCGTGATCTTCGCCCAGCTCCAGCTCGCGCGTGGAGCACATCATGCCGTTCGATTCGACGCCGCGCACGGCCGCGACCTTCAGCACCATGCCGTTGGCGGGCACGGTCGCGCCGGGAAGGCCGAGCACGCCGACAAGACCCGCGCGCGCATTCGGCGCGCCGCAGACGACCTGGAGCACGCCTTCACCCGTATCCACGGTGAGGACCTGCAATTTGTCCGCCTGCGGATGCTTGTCCGCGGTCAGCACCTTGGCCACGCGAAAACCGGCCAGCTTGGCGGCGGGATCCTCGATGCCTTCGACCTCAAGACCGATGGCGTTGAGCTTCAGGGCAATATCCTCAAGCGAGGAGTCGGTCTCAAGGTACTGCTTGAGCCAGGAAAGCGAGAACTTCATTTTCTAAATCCTTCCCGCGCTCAAGCCGGAGTGCCAACGCCGCCCGAAAGGGTCGGCACATCGAGGGCGGAGAAACCGTAGTGGGAGAGCCAGCGGACATCGCCGTCGAAGAAGGCGCGCAAGTCGTCCATGCCGTACTTCAGCATGGCAAGGCGATCGATGCCGATGCCGAAGGCGAAACCCTGCCATTCATCGGGATCGAGCCCGGCGAATTCGATGACGCGGCGGTTGACCATGCCCGAGCCGAGCACTTCCATCCAGCCGCCCTCGCCCTTCGACGGATCGCCGCCGATCACGCGCTTGCCGTCGATCAGGGTGAAGCCGATGTCCGCTTCCACCGAAGGCTCGGTGAAGGGGAAGTAGCTGGGACGCAGACGCAGGACGATGTCCTCACGCTCGAAGAACGCCTTCAGGAAGGTCTCCAGCGTCCACTTCAGGTGGCCGAGGTGGACGTTCTTGTCGATCACCAGACCTTCGACCTGGTGGAACATCGGCGTGTGGGTGGCGTCGCTGTCAGAGCGATAGACGCGGCCCGGCGCGATGATGCGCAGCGGCGCACCCTGCGCCAGCATCGTGCGCATCTGCACCGGCGAGGTGTGCGTGCGCAGCAGCATCTCGCGGTTCTTCGCGTCACGGTCCGGGAAATAGAACGTGTCGTGCATCGCGCGCGCGGGGTGGCTTTCCGGCATGTTGAGCGCGGTGAAGTTGTGCCAGTCGTCCTCGATCTCCGGCCCGGTGGCGACCGAGAAGCCAAGGTCGGCGAAGATCTCGGCAATCTCGTCCATCACTTGCGAGATCGGGTGGACGGTGCCGCGCGGCGCTTCGGGCGCGGGCAGCGAGAGGTCGATCGTCTCGGCGGCGAGGCGGGCGTTCAGTGCCGCCGTCTCCAGCGCGTCCTTGCGGGCGGTGAGCGCCTCGCTCACACTTTCGCGCAAGGTGTGGATCTTGGGGCCTTCGACCTTGCGCTCTTCGGGATCGAGCTTGCCCAGCGTCTTCAGCAGGCCGGAGATCGATCCCTGCTTGCCCAGAAACTCGACACGCAGGGCCTCCAGCGTTTCGAGATCGGATGCTTCCGCAATCCGCGAGAGCGCCTCCTGGCCGGTTGCTGCGTAGTCCACTGGTGTCTGCCTGACTGTTGCTGATATCTGGAAGCGCGGTCCTTAAGGGGACCGGGCAAGAATCGCAACGGCGCGCGTCTGTTTGGAAAATGCCCGAATGGGCATTTTCGTGCGGCAGCAGCCCTATCCCGTCGCAAGACGTGCCGAGGCGGCATGGCGGGCAAGGCGGGCCCGTTCGCGCAGCAGCGTTTCGGTCAGGGGCTTTTCCAGTGCGGCATATTCACGCGGCGTCATGCCCATGAACGCGCGGAAGTCGCGCACGAACTGGGCCTGGTCGTGATAGGCCTCATCCATCGCCGCCACCCATTTGAGGCTGGGCGAAAGCGTGAATTGCTCGACGCTGCGCAGGAAGCGCTGGCGGCGTAACAGAAGCTTGGGCGAAAAACCGAAGGCGGCGCGGCATACCCGCTCCACCATGCGCGGATGCGCGCCGACGGCGGCGGCCAGATCGGCAGCGGTGCGCAGTTCAGGATCGACCAGCGCGCGGCCGATCGCCCCGATCAGCACTTCGTGCGGAACCGGGCGCGGGTGAATACCGCCCAGGAAGGTTACCAGCCGATCGAGGTGAACGCCGGGCGATACCTGCTCATCGGCGAGAAGTTCGTACAGCGGGCGAAAGCGGGCGAAGGCATCGTCCTGCTCTCCGTCGACAAGCCTGTCTGCATAGCGGTCCGCCGGCACGTCCGTCAGCGCCGCCCAGCCCAGTGGCGAGAGGCGCAAACCCCATTGCCGGGCCTGCCCCATCGAAAACGACACTTCCTGCGAACGCGGTCCGCCTACCGAAAAGCGGCAACCGTCGATCCGGCTGCCCGAACGCATGCTGGCAACGATCGGCGCGCCGTAGTGAAAACGCAAAGTCGCCCAATCGGGGCACAGGACATCGTGCAGACGTTCGTCGTCTCCGATCTCCACTTCGCAGTAAAACAAGGTCGAGACATAGCGTTCTAGGCCCGGAGGAACCGGGCAGTACTGGATGATTACCCGCCTGGCTGTCATTCCCTGTTTTCTCTTGGCGCCGCCACGCCCCCTTCGCTTGAAGCGTACCGGGACTTGCACGGGCGCGCAAAACAATTCGGCCGAAACGATTGGGTCAAAACGGATGGACCGAAACGATCACGCCGAAGCCATCAGCCTGAAACAATTAGGGGCGCGAGTGCCGTAACACCCGCGCCCCGTAACTGTTGTCGCTGATCGCGATTGCTGGCTTACGCCGGCAGCGCGGCCTTCGCCTGCGCGATCACGGTCGAGAACACCGAACCCTCGTTCATGGCGAGGTCGGCCATCGCCTTGCGATCGAGTTCGATGCCGGCAAGCTTGATGCCGTGCATGAACTGCGAATAGGTCAGGCCTTCAGCGCGGACGGCAGCGTTGATACGCTGGATCCACAGGGCGCGGAAGGTCCGCTTCTTGATCTTGCGGTCGCGGTACGCGTACTGGCCGGCCTTTTCGACGGCCTGGCGGGCAACGCGGATCGTGTTCTTACGACGGCCGCGGTAACCCTTGGCCTGGTCCAGAATACGCTTGTGCTTGGCGCGGGTGGTTACGCCCCTCTTGATACGGCTCATAGGTCAGTACTCCTCAGTTGAGCCCGTAGGGCGCCCACTTCTTGATCGTCTTGGCATCGGCGTCGGAAATGACTTCGGTGCCGCGATTCTGGCGGATGTACTTACCGTTGTGGCTCATCAGGCGGTGACGCTTGCCGGCAACGCCGTGCTTCACCTTGCCGGTGGCGGTGAGCTTGAAGCGCTTCTTCACACCGCTCTTGGTCTTCAGCTTGGGCATTTCGTTTCCTTTCACAGGGACACGTCCGGTCAGCCATGGCAGCCCTTTTCGCCAGGCCGACCCGCGAATCTCCTGACGGAGACTCAACCGTGTCGATTGAAGGGGGCGCCTTTAGTGGGAGAATGGCAGGAACGCAAGCGAGTCATTTGCCGAGTGCGCCTTCGCCATCCGTCGAAGGCTTGCGGCACCGGCCCACGCCCCCACCCGAGCTCCCATCAAGGGTACACTGTGGGAGGTCGGGTGGGGGCGTGGGCCGGTGCCGCATTCGGGCGGCAGCCCGCAATCAGGCGTAGATCATCTTGCGGGTCATGCCGCCATCAACGACGATCTGCTGACCGGTGACGAAGCCGCCTCCCTCGCCCGCCAGCCATTCGACGGTGGCGGCAATGTCCTCCACCACGCCGACGCGGCCGACCGGATGCTGGGCAAGATCCGCATCCGAATATTCCGGCTCGCGGCGCTTGGCGGCTTTCTGCCAGGGTCCGGTCTCGATCCAGCCCGGCAATACGGCATTGACGCGGATCTCCGGCCCCAGCCCGATGGCCATGGCATGAGTCAGTGCGCAGAGCCCGCCCTTCGAGGCAGCATAGGCATAAGAGTCCGGCTCCGACTGCAAGGCGCGGGTCGATGCGATGTGGACCACGCTGGCCGGCGCGGCCGCGCGCAGGAGGCTCAGCGCCTCGCGCGTGCAGAGGAAAGCCGCGGTAAGACTGGAATCGATCCAGCGCTGCCAGCTTTCCAGCGTCAGGTCTTCCAGCGGGCCGCCGTTCGGATTGGCGATCCCGGCATTGTTGACCAGCAGGTGCACGGCATCGGTCCATTCCCCGATCCGGGTGAAGGCCGCGCGCACCGCCGGTTCGCTGCCGGCGTCGCAGGTGATCGGCAGGAAGCGGTTCCCCGGCAACAGTACCGCCAGTTCGTCCAGCGCCTCTCCGTCGAGATCGATCGCGGCGACACGCCAGCCCAGCGCCGCGAAGTGCATGACCAGCCCACGCCCGATACCCGCGCCGCCGCCCGTCACGATTGCCGTCTTGATCGCCATGTCCGCCTCCTCACGCGCCGTTGCGCAGAGTGGTAAAAGCCTGCCGCCCGGTCCGTTCCAGCCAGCCGAGATAGTTGCCGTCGCGGATCACCGGCGCCGCATCGGGCAGGGCCACGCGCCAGCAATAGACCTGCGCCCGCGCGCTGCCGCCCGTGGCGGTACGCACCGGCAGGCTGACGCGCCGATATTCGCGCCCCTCGTAACGGTCCAGCCGGGCTAGATCGCCCGGTTTCAAGGCCAGCCGGCAGAGCGTTCCCTGCACCCGCGCACCGGATCGTGCGGGGACCAGCGCCGGGAACCAGCCGTTGCCGCCCTTCACCGCGCGGATACGCCCCGGCACGCGCGCGGGCTGCGCGCTTTCCAGCCGTGCCGCTATCCATTCCCCCATGCGCGTTCCCGCATGGGGCTGCAGTGTGCCATAAACGAAGAGGCTGACCCTGCGCACCGGCGACTCCGTCAATGCTAGTGGGCGCTCAGTGATCGCAGGCCATCGCCTCGACCACGTCTTCCAGACGCGCTGGATCGCCGATCGCAAGGACATGGCCTTCGGACTGCGCGTGAAGCGGTTCGCCATTCCAGTCGCACATCGTGCCGCCGGCGCCTTCGACGATGGGCACCAGCGCCGCCCAGTCGTGCAGCTTCAGCCCCGCCTCGCACACGAGGTCGATCTGGCCGGAGGCGAGCAAGCCATAGTTATAGCAGTCGCCGCCCATCATCATGCGCTTGTGGTCGGTCTTGGCCGCCAGCGACATGAAGTGTTCGCCTTCATGATCGTCGAAGTATTGCGGGCCGGTGGTCGCCAGCATCGCATCGGCCAGTTCGCGGCAGGGGCGCGTGCGCACTTCCTTGCCATTGAAGGTCGTCGCCATGCCGCTGGCCCCCACCCAGCGCTCGCCCAGGATCGGCTGGTCGATCACCCCCAACACCGGCCAGCCATCGACCAGCAGCGCGATCAGCGTGCCGAAGATCGGCCGCCCGGCGATGAAGGAGACGGTGCCGTCGATCGGATCGAGCACCCAGGTCCGCCCGGAAGTGCCCTCCTCCGTTCCGAACTCCTCGCCAATGATGCCATCGCGCGGGACTTCGGCCTTGAGGATACGCCGCATGGCCTCCTCCGCCGCCTGATCGGCAATGGTGACGGGCGACGCGTCCGGCTTGCGCACGGCCGTGAGGCCGGACCGGAAGTGCGGCCTGATCGCCTCTCCCGCCGCATCGGCGAGTCGCAGGGCGAAGGCGATATCCTGATCGAGTTTCATGGGCGATCTCCTGCCTGCATCGATGGCGACAGGTCAAGCACCGCCCAAAAAATCCCAAGGCTGGCAGAAAATTGACCCTGAGCGGAACCCTTATGTGTTTTTCTCACATTGCGACAGAATGCGCGCCATCCTATCCCCGTGTCGGGGGGCATATCTTCTCTTCTGCAAGAGTAGGGGCATGCTGCGAAGAAAACTCCCGGCTATCGATCCGGCGATCGCGCCGGAACAGGGATATACAAGGGACGGCCAGCCGCTTTCGTACAATCGCGCGCCGGCGGCCGATCTCGCGCCGTGGATCGCGCGGCTTTACGTGACGCGGGTAAGCGCGCCGGCGGACTACACGCTGTCGTGCGGGCTGTTCAACGATACCGCGATGCTGCGCATCCAGACCGAGGGAAGCTGGTCGGCGGAAACGGCGGACGGCCATCGGCGGCTATGCCATTCGGCGCTGTTCTTCGGCCCGCAGTCGCGCCGGATGCCGGTGTCGGTAACGGGCAGCTTCACCAGCGTCGGCCTGGCGCTGCGCCCCGGCGCGTGTACCGCGATGCAGGGCCCGCGCGTGGGCGATTTCGTGGACCGGCTGGTCAGCACCAGCGCGGTGGCGATGCCATCCGAACGGTTCCTGGCCATGCTGGAACCCGGCGCGCCAGTAGAAGAGTGGCTGCAACATCTGGAACAGGCGTTTCGCAACCGGATCGAACAGATGGGTTGCCCGCCACCCGATCCGGTCACCGTCCGGTTTGAGGCGATCAGCTACCGCGACCCGTCGATGACGGTCAGCGATGCCGCGCGCGAATGCGGGGTGGACCGCCGCACGCTGGAGCGTGTGGTGAACCGCGATTTCGGCATGCCGCCCAAGCAAGTGCTGCGCCGCGCCCGCGCGCTGGACATGGCCAGCTATCTGCGCGGCGTGGCCGACAGCGACGAGGCGGACGAGATCGCCCTGCGCTATTACGACGAGAGCCACCTGATCCATGAGTTCACCGAACTGTTCGGCATGTCGCCCAGCCAGTTCGTGAAGCGGCCACTGCCGATCCTGACGCTGGCGCTGGAATCGCGACAGGCCCGCCGGCTGGAAGCGCTGAACCGCCTGCAGCCGGGGCAGATCAGGCCCTGGGAATAGAGCGCGAATAAACGAAAAGGGCCGGCACCTCGCGGCACCGGCCCTTTCGAAACTCGCGGACTAGAGCATTTTCTAATCAGGTGGAATCACCTGATGACTCGGAAAATGCGCCAAACCAAAAACTTAGAGCAGTCGATCCGACGCAGTCGGGTCGCAAACTGTTCTAAGACGTCCGACCCGCTCAGTCGAACAGGCTGGAGACCGAGCTTTCGTCCGCGATGCGGCGGATCGCCTCGCCGATCAGCGGCGCGATCGTCAGGATGCGGATCTTGTCCGAAGCCTTGGCATCGTCGGTCGCCTGAATCGAATCGGTGATCACCAGTTCCTTCAGCGCCGAGTTGGTGACGCGCGAAACCGCCGCGCCCGAAAGCACACCGTGGGTGATGTAGGCGGTAACGCTGGTGGCGCCTTCGTCCATCAGCGCCTGCGCGGCGTTGCACAGGGTGCCGCCGGAATCGATGATGTCGTCGATCAGGATGCAGGCGCGGCCCTTCACGTCACCGATGATGTTCATCACTTCCGACTGGCCGGGCTTGTCACGGCGCTTGTCGACGATGGCGAGCGGCGCGTTGTCGAGGCGCTTGGCCAGCGCACGGGCACGCACCACGCCGCCGACGTCGGGCGAAACCACCATCAGCGACTGGTCGCCGTAACGCGCCTGGATGTCGGCAGCCATGACCGGCGCTGCAAACAGGTTGTCGGTGGGGATATCGAAGAAGCCCTGGATCTGGCCGGCGTGCAGGTCGACCGAGAGAACGCGGTCGGCGCCGGCCTCGGTCAGCAGGTTGGCCACCAGCTTGGCCGAGATCGGCGTGCGCGGGCCAGGCTTGCGGTCCTGGCGGGCGTAACCGAAGTAGGGGATCACGGCGGTGATGCGCTTGGCCGAAGCACGACGCAGCGCGTCGATGCAGATCAGCAGCTCCATCAGGTTGTCGTTGACCGGATAGCTGGTCGGCTGGACGACGAAGACGTCCTCACCGCGCACGTTCTCGTGGATTTCGACGAAGATTTCCTCGTCGGCGAAGCGGCGTACCGCGGCATCGGTCAGCGGCAGCTCCAGATAGCCCGCGATGGCCCGCGCGAGCGGAAGGTTGCTGTTGCCGGACATGATCTTCATGGCGAATCCCCGAGACGGCTGTGTGGTTGATGGGTGGCGGAACGCGCCCGCCTCTACTCATGAGTCATCGGATTGCAACAGAAAGCATGGCCCCGTCACCGTGACTCGCCCCAGAATGGGAAGGCACAAGAACGGCAAAAGGCCGGCCCGAAGCATCCTCCGGACCGGCCTTTTAGCAGGTAAGCACCTGAAATTCAGCCGCGAACGCGATGTTCGCCCTTGATCCAGCGCACCGTGCCGGAACTGGCGCGCATCACCACGCTCTCGGTCGTCATCTTGCCGCCCTTCAGGCGCTTCACGCCCTGAAGCAGCGAACCGTCGGTCACGCCGGTGGCCGCGAAGATGCAATCGCCCTTGGCCAGGTCGCGCAGCTTGTAGATCTTGTCGAGATCCTCGATCCCCCACTTGCGGGCGCGGGCGCGCTCGTCATCGTTGCGGAACAGCAGGCGGCCCTGGATCTGGCCGCCGACGCAGCGCAGTGCCGCCGCCGCCAACACGCCTTCCGGCGCGCCGCCCGAACCCATGTACATGTCGATCGTGGTATTCTCGTCGGTCACCGCGATCACGCCGGCCACGTCGCCGTCACCGATCAGCACGACGCCGCAACCGATGGCGCGCAGTTCGGCGATCAGTTCGGCATGGCGCGGACGATCGAGCACGCAGACGATGATTTCCTCGGGCTTCACGCCCTTGGCCGCGGCCACCGCCTTGACGTTTTCGGTCGGGCTCTTGGTCAGGTCGATAATGTCTTCGGGATAGCCGGGGCCGACGGCCAGCTTTTCCATGTAGACGTCGGGCGCATTGAGCAGGCCGCCCTCTTCCGCCGCCGCCAGCACCGCCAGTGCGTTGGGGCCGGCCTTCGCGGTGATCGTGGTGCCCTCCAGCGGATCGAGCGCGATATCGATCTTCGGGCCGCGATCGGGGGCGCCGCCCACCTTCTCGCCGATGAACAGCATCGGCGCCTCGTCGCGCTCGCCCTCGCCGATCACTACGGTGCCGTCCATATAAAGCGTGTCGAACGCTTTGCGCATCGCTTCGACCGCGGCATGATCGGCCGCTTTCTCGTCCCCGCGCCCAACCAGTTCGGAGGCTGCGATGGCTGCCGCCTCGGTTACGCGGACCATCTCCAGAACAAGAACGCGATCGAGGACTTTACTTGCTTCGGGCATGATCACTCCGCATTAAGGCGTGGAGGGAATAAGGTTCGGGCTGGGGGCTTAGACAGAGGAATACCAATTGTCGAGAACGTGGCGTGCGCTGTTCGCAATCGCGATCTTCCATTCCGTAGCCGCGCCTTTGCTGGCGCCCGAAGTTGCATTTGCGCAGGATGCTTCCGCCGCGTCCGCCTCTGGGCAGACCACCGCGCAGAGCGGCGGATCGGTGTCCGATGCGGATCGGGCCATGGCGGAAAGAATGATGTCCGCCGGACGCATCGTACCCGATACCTCCCACCGCACTTGCGTAAGGCAGGGGCGCCCGGGCGAAATCGTCGTCTGCGCGCCGGATGAGGATCAGTTTCGCGTCGATTCCTCGGCCGACAGCGACCCCACGGGCAAGGCCGGCACCGACGACGGCCGCCTCCGCCCGCCCAATTTCGAAAAGAACATCGGCGGCGTGTCGGTGGCGAAGGGCTGCTTCATCCCGCCCTGCCCGCCCGCACAGCCGCTTATCATCGACCTGTCACAGATCCCCGAGGCCCCGGCCGGTTCGGACGCAGACCGTGTGGCGAAAGGCGAGTTGCGCGCGCATTGATTGATGTTTGTTGGGTGCGCTCGTCACATCCGTGACGAGCTTGCGGCACCAGCCCGCTCCCCCACCCGACCTCCCAGATCCTACCCCGTAGGGGAGGTCGGGTGGGGGAGCGGGCTGGTGCCGCCGAAACAGGCGGATGCCTGTTTCGCCCGGGCGCGAGCCCGGACAAAACTCTTACCGTTCGATGATCTGCATCACCAACGGCGCGGCGGTCAGACTGTCGGAGCCTTCCAGAACGCGCACCGCCTCGCGAACGGCCGATTCGGGCCCTTCATGGGTGACGATGGCCAGGATCACCTCGCCCTCCTGCCCGGCGTCGCCCTTCTGGATCATGCTGGCGATCGAAACCCCGGCATCGCGCATGGCGGCTGTGATATCGGCCAGCACACCCGGGCGGTCCGGCACCGTGAAGCGGATATAGCTGCGGCTGCGGCGGTGGCCGGTCGCCGCCGGCTCCATCGCTTCCAGTTCCCCCGCCGGCATCGAGAAGGCAGCCCCCTTCTCGCCGCGCGCGATATCGATGATATCGGCCACCACCGCGCTCGCGGTCGGGCCATCACCGGCGCCGGCGCCCTGGAACAGCAGGCGGCCCATGAAGTTGCCTTCGGCCACGACCGCATTGGTGGCGCCGTCTACATGGGCCAGCGGATGGTCGAACGGCACCAGATGCGGATGCACGCGCTGGAACAGCCGCGCGGTGCCATCGGCGCGGTCGATCTCGCTCATGCCGATCAGGCGGATCACATAACCCAGCGAACGGGCCTGCTCGATATCGGCCGCCTTCACGCGCGAGATGCCGGTGGTCTCCACCGTATCGAAGCGCAGCCGCGAACCGAAGGCGATGGCCGCCAGGATCGAGAGCTTGTGCCCGGCGTCGATCCCCTCGATGTCGAAAGTGGGATCGGCCTCGGCATAGCCCATGCGCTGCGCCTCGGCGAGCACGTCGCCGAAATCGCGGCCGGTGTCCTCCATGGTGGAGAGTATGTAATTGCAGGTGCCGTTCAGGATGCCGTAGACGCGCTCTATCGCATTGGCGGCGGCGCCTTCGCTCAGCCCCTTGATCACCGGGATGCCGCCGGCGACGGCCGCCTCGAACTTCAGCGCTACGCCGGCCGCTTCGGCGGCGGAGGCCAGTTCCAGCCCGTGGTGCGCGATCATCGCCTTGTTGGCGGTGACCAGCCCCTTGCCCTGCGCGATGGCATTGCGCGCCAGCGCCAGCGCCGGACCGTCCGATCCGCCGACCATCTCCACCACCACGTCGACATCGGGCCGCGCGGCCAGAGCCGCGGTATCGTCCACCCAGTCGTAACGGGAAAGGTCGACCCCGCGGTCCTTGGTGCGATCGCGCGCGCTGACGGCGGCGATCCGGATGGGGCGGCGCGCGCGCCGGGCAATCAGTTCGGCATTGGTCTCGATCAGACGGACAACGCCCGCCCCGACCGTGCCGAGACCGGCTAGCGCAATATTCAGCGGTTCAACCATGGAGTTCCCTTTCGCGAGCGCGCCCTAAGCGAGCCCACCGGGAAATTCCAGTACCTTCGCATGTAATCGAGGCAATGGCGGCGCGAAAATTACCTGCCCTCAGCGCTTGTCCAGATTGCGCGTGCAGGGTCCAAGCTGGTTCAGCACCATGCGATAGTCCGCCGCGGCCTGGCGCATCGCCTCCATTCCCTCGGACACATTGGCCCGGGCCGGTGGATTCGCCGGCAGGAAGCAAGCCAGACGATACCACTCCAGCGTCTCTGGCTGGGGCGGGTGGCCGGTGTTGGCGACCAGTTCAGAGAACGACACTCCCCACGCCGGCGCCGCGCCCGGCTGATGGACCACGGTGATCGAGGCGGCAGAGCCGTTGTGGGTATTCAGGAAAATCTGCGTTTCGCCCTGTCCGGCCAGGTTGCCCGGCACGAACAGCATCTCGCGCACGCCGGTGATTCGCGCCGGTGCATCGGGCGAGACCAGCGCCTTCAGGATGCCGCGCAGGCGGGCCTCAGCCGGTTCGCTCCACAGCTGCTGCGCCGTCGGCGTCACCAACTGCAGTTCCCCGGGCCGCCCAGGAACGGCACGCGCGAACAGCAGCACGTCCACCTTCTTCAATGCCGGCGGCTTGCCGCGGGCATCAAGCGGAAGGTCCACCAGATAGGCGAAGGATTCGCCGATCGGTGCCGAGCCGGTCAGCAGCGCGCGTGTCTCGGCATTGACGTAGAAACGGCCCATCCCGGGCGTCAACCCCGGCGCGCGCTCGTCCTCAACCCGGGCCATCTTGCGCACGGTGGCGCGCACGACGATTCCCGCCGATTCGGACAGTGTTGCAAGGTCGGCAAAACTGGCCTCGCGCAGCATGGGCGTGTCGGCCTGCGGCGCCTGTGCCTGCGCCGATGCCGGAAGGACTTGCACGGCCAAAGAGGCGCATGCCAGGTTCAGGACGAGACGGGGCAGATTCGCAGGCATTGTCTAAACTCTCCGGGAAACGCGGGGTCTGGCCTTAGCGGCTTGTGCCTGGCAGCACAAACACCCCCACCGCGCTTGGAACTTAACACCCCTGAATCAAGTGTTAACGGTGCGATTGCCGATAAGGCGTTGCACAGGGGCAACGGTGTCGCTAATGAAATCGGCAAAACGGGGCAAAAACACAAAAATGCCCCACGGTTCGCCAACCCGTTTCGTTGTTTACGGATAGGCAAACTGACAGCCGTCAGGGTGGGTAATTTAGAGTTTCGTCATGGACCTTTCCCCTTGGGAGAGGGCCATGGGCGCCTTTGGGCTTGTCCGCACCCGGGTTGGGTCCAGGGCTTGGTAATGGAGTGATGCGTTTGAATGGCTTACGCTGACCAGCAAATGAGCGGTAACAAGATTACCGCGCTTGTCATTGTCGCGCTGATTCACGTCTTTGTAGGCTATGCACTCGTCACGGGTCTGGCCTACGAAGCCGCGAAAAAAGTCATCAACAAGGTGACCACAGTCGACATCAAGGAAGAGAAACCGAAGGAGGAAGAGCCACCGCCGCCGCCTCCCAAGCAGGATACGCCGCCGCCGCCGATCGTGGCGCCGCCGCCGCCTATCAATATCGCACCGGCCCCGCCGCCGGTGACCACCGTCACCACGCCGCCGCCGGTTCCGATTCCTGCGGTTCCGATTCCGGCTCCGGCCGCCGCTCCGCCGGCACCTCCGGCCCCGCCGGCCCCCTCGAAGGCGCGTGGCGCGTCGGTCAAGGGCGGTTGGACCAGCCGTTTCAACCAGGAATATCCGGCCAAGGCCCTGCGCGAAGAGCGTGAAGGCCGCGTCGGCGTCCGGGTTTCGGTGGGTCCCGATGGTCGTGTTGCCAGCTGCTCCGTTACCAGCTCCAGCGGCAGCCCGGATCTCGACTCGGCAGCTTGTGAAGGCATGAACCGTTTCGGTCGTTTCAACCCCGCTCTCGACGATGCGGGCAACCCGACCAGCGGCTCGTTCGCCACGACGATCGTCTACAAGCTCAGTTAATTTGACGGCCTGGCCGGAACCCGATCGATGGATCTGGCCAAATCCTGCATTCTTCTTGAGAGGTAAATCGCATGCTTATCGTTGACATCCTTGCCGCCGCTGGCGAAGCCGCGCCGCAGAACAAGTTCGGTTTCGTGGAAGCTCTCCAGGCCGGTGGTTTCATTTCGTACGCCACCGTGATCATCATGGGCATCATGTCGTTCGGCTCGTTCTACATCCTGTTCACCAAGTGGTTCGAACAGGCCAAGATCATGCGCCAGTTCGGTGCCGTCCGCTCTTCGTTTTGGAAGGCCCCGACCCTTCGTGAAGGTTCGGCCAAGCTCGAAAAGAACAGCGCATGGCGCCAGCTCGTCGACGACGGCATCGCCGCCGAAGACCAGCACGCCAAGATGACCGACACCCTTGAAGCCCACGACTGGATGCACGCTTCGCTCGCGCGTTCGGAAGCTTCGATCAACGCTCGCCTGGCTTCGGGCCTGCCGTTCCTCGCCACCGTCGGCGCAACCGCACCGTTCATCGGTCTGTTCGGTACCGTCGTCGGCATCTATCGCGCCCTGATCGCCATCGGCATCGCCGGTTCGGCTTCGATCGACAAGGTTGCCGGCCCCGTCGGTGAATCGCTGATCATGACCGCGCTCGGTCTGATCGTCGCCGTTCCCGCCGTTCTCGCCTACAACTACCTGCAGAGCCGCAACAAGCGCATCGCCGAACTGCTGACCGGCTTCTCGGCCGACCTGCTGGCGAACATCAACTCGAAGGGCGCCATCAAGCCCACCGTCGCTGCTGCTCCGGTGAAGCCTGCCGCTGCTCCCGCCAAGCCGGCTGCTGCTCCGGCCAAGCCGTAAGCTGCACGGAAATGCGTCGCCGGATGACGGCGGCGCTTTCCACAGGGGATCAAAGGCGGCGCTTTGCAAGCAGGACCGTCGCCTCCCCAGGGCAACGCAAGGATTAGGATAAGACTATGGCGATATCCTCGGGCGGAGGCGGTGCCGAAACACCGATGTCCGACATCAACACGACGCCGCTCGTTGACGTCATGCTGGTGCTTCTGATCATCTTCCTGATCGCGGTCCCGGTCGCGATCCAGACGGTCGAAAAGCTGAAGATCCCGGTCATCAAGTCGGAAGAATCGAAGGACAAGGTCGAAAACCTCCTCCTCTCGGTTACGACCACCGACGATTCGGGTCGCAGTGCGGGTGAACCCGGCTACCAGGGCGCTTCGCGCAACGGTGAATGCCGCGTCTACTTCAACAACATCACGCCGGTGACCTCGAAGGAACTGTACGACCAGGCCTTCAAGCGTCTCGATGCAATCGTGAAGCGTGCAGGCGGTCCGGAAGCCCTTCGGGACAACCCGGATCTGGTTCCGCAGGTTCACATCCGCGGTGACGTGAACGCCCCGTGGCGTTGCGTGGCCGGCGCGATCTACAACGTCCAGATTGCGGGTTACCCGACGGTTGGATTCATCTCCAACCCGGTTGACCCGAACGCTTGACGTTCGAGAAGGAGTAACATTCCATGGCAATGTCAGGCGGCAAGGACGATGGCGCGCCGATGATGGAAATGAACACGACGCCGTTGATCGACGTCATGCTCGTTCTCCTCATCATGTTCATCATCACCATCCCGGTTGCGACCAACTCGATCGACATCGACCTCCCGGTTGCAACCCCTCCGACGAACACGCCGCCGCCGGTGGACCCGATCAAGAACAAGATCGTGCTCACCTCGGATGCGAAGATCCTCTGGAACGGCAACCAGGTCGACCAGAACACCCTGCAGAACCTGCTGGCGCAGTCGCTGACCTACAAGGTCGAGCCCGAACTGCAGTACCAGCCGGAAGCGCAGGCCAGCTACGAGCTGTCGGCTCAGGTTCTCCAGCTCATCAAGGCTGCGAACGTGACCAAGTTCGGCTTCGTCGGCAACGAGCAGTTCCGCGACTTCGGCAAGTAAGCCGGACAACGGAACGATCCTACCGGATCAAGGAAGGGGCGGAGAAATCCGCCCCTTTTTCTTTGTCCAGGCCAGAAGCCACCTATCCCGCTTCGCGATGCCCTATTGGAACACTGCGAAATTCGGGTTACATTTCATGCCAGTGCGGAAAAAGATCCCTGAAGAGAGGACTTGCCCATGACCACTGGAGAGGCCGTTTCCCGCGAATCCCCGATCGCCGCGATCAACACCACGCCGCTGATCGACGTCATGCTGGTGCTGCTGATCATGTTCGTGATCACCATCCCCGTCGCCACGCAGTCGATCCAGGTCGATCTGCCCACGGGCACGACCGAACATACCGTGCAACCGCTGCAGAATACGATCACGATCGGTGCCGATGGCACGATCCGCTGGAACGGCGATAGGGTGGAGAAGGGCGAACTTGCCACGCTGCTCTACAGCACGACGCGGATGCCGGCCGAACCCGAACTGCGCTTCCGCCCCGATGCGAATGCTGCCTATGCCCGCACCGCCGAAGTGCTGCAGACGATCAAGGCTTCCGGCGTGACCAACTTCGGCTTCGTGGACAACGACCGCTTCGGCGCCTTCGACCGATAGGGCAGGCCGACCTCGGATTGCGTTTGAAAATTCGCGGAACGCGAATTTTTGCGGCACCAGCCCTCTCCCCCACCCTTCCACCCAACGGTAGTATCCTGCGGGTGGAAGGGTGGGGGAGAGGGCTGGTGCCGCCTCAAAATGCCCTAGCGGCATTTTTCAAACGGGCTCTCAGTCCTCGCTGGGCAGATCGACCCGCATCGCCAGCGAGGCGAGGCTCTCCGCCTCCACCAGCAGATCTTCGTCCGCCGCGCCGGAAGGCAGCGATTCGCGGCCGATCATCGACAGTGCGGGCACCGAAAGCGGGCTGATCCGGTCCAGCCTGACATGATCGATCTCGCTGGCCGCGCGGTCCAGCACATCGGCCACGCGCGCCACATCGGTCATCCGCGCGCGGGCGTCGGCCCAGGCCGCCTCGATCAGGAGGTGATCAGGCTCGTACTTGCGCAGGACGTCATAAATGAGGTCGGTGGAAAAGGTCACTTGCCGGCCGGACTTTCGCGTTCCCGGCTGCTGCCGCTCCACCAGCCCCGAAATCACGGCCACTTCGCGGAAGGCCCGGCGCAGCAAGTACGATTGCTGCACCCAATCGACGAATTCGTGAGTCAGGATATCGGGGGAGAGCAAGGCGGCGGGATCCTCCACCGGCTTCAGTCCCCAGACCACCAGCGCGTAGTCGGTGGCGACGAAGCCCAGCGGCCCCAGCCCCCGGTCTTCCATCCGCCGGGTGATCAGCATCCCCAGCGACTGATTCGCGGGCCAACCCTCGAACGTGTAGTAGGTCGTGTAAGCGGCGCCGTGGTGCGGGAAGCTTTCGACCAGCAGCCGGCCCGGCGCGGGCAAGTGCGATCGCCAGTCCTGCACCTCCAGCCATTCGCGCACATCGTCGGGAAAGCGCGCCCAGCCGGCCTGATCGCACAGCATGGCACGCACCCGCTCCGCCAGATGGGTAGAGATCGGCATCCGCTGGCCCATGTAGCTGGGGATCGTCGCCGACCGCTTCGCGGCGCGCACGATCAGCTCCAGTTCGCGCAGCGCTTCCACTTCCAGATCCATGCCGGCAAAGCGGAAAGTATCGCCCGGCTTCAGGCTGGCACCGAAGCCTTCCTCCACCTTGCCCAGCGAGCGGCCGTTGCGGAAGCGCACTTCCAGCATCTCGGCATCGACGATGATCCCGGCGTTCAACCGATGCCGCGCCGCGTGTTCGGGATGGGTCAGCCGCCACTGCCAGCCGCCCTGCCCGTCCTTCTCGCGCACGATGCGGCGGAAGCGGTCGTAGGAGCGAAGCGCGTAACCGCCCGTGGCCACGAAATCGAGCACGCGGGCGAAGATCGCCGCATCCACCCAGGCATAGGCGGCGGACGAGCGCACTTCGGCCAGCACCGCCTCTTCGCGGAAAGGTCCGGCACAGGCCGTGCCCATCACGTGCTGGGCCAGCACGTCCAGCCCGCCGGGCCGGAACGGCTCGCCATCGCGCTGCCCCTCGCGCACGGCTTCCTGGGCCGCGAAGGCTTCCAGAAATTCGAAACGGTTGCCCGGCACCAGCATGGCCTTGCTCGGCTGGTCGAGCCGGTGATTGGCGCGCCCGATGCGCTGGAGCAGGCGCGAGGAGCCCTTGGGTGCGCCCATCTGCACCACCAGATCGATATCACCCCAGTCGACACCTAGATCGAGGCTGGCGGTACATACGAGGGCCCTGAGCCGCCCTTCCGCCATTGCCCCTTCCACCTTGCGCCGCGCCTCCTTGGAGAGCGAGCCGTGGTGGATGCCGATCGGCAGATTGTCCTCGTTCGCGTCCCAAAGCTCCTGAAAAATATATTCGGCCAGAAAGCGCGTGTTGGTGAAGATCAGCGTGGTGCGGTGCGCCTTGATCTGGTCGATCAGTTGCGGGATCGCCCATGTCGCCGCATGGCCGCTCCACGGGATGCGTTCCTCTTGCGGCAGCAGGATCGAGACTTCGGGCTCGGCGCCGGGTTCGCCCTCCACCAGTTCCACCGCGTCGATCTCTCCCCACGGTGCCAGCCAGCCGCGAAAGGCATCGGGGTCGGCCAGCGTCGCCGAGAGCCCCGCACGCTGTAGTCCGGGGCTGAGTGCCTGCAGCCGCGCCAGTGACAGCGCCAGCAGATCGCCGCGCTTGCCGGTGGCGAAGGCGTGGATTTCATCGATCACCACGCGCTTCAGGCCGGCGAACAGCGTCGGCGCCTCGGGATAGGTCAGCAGCAGTGAGAGCGATTCGGGCGTCGTCAGCAGCACATGCGGCGGCCGGGCCCGCTGGCGTGCCTTGCGATCGGAGGGCGTATCGCCGCTGCGTGTCTCGATCCGGATCGGCAGGCCCATTTCCTCGACCGGGGTCAGCAGGTTGCGCTGCACGTCGTGCGCCAGGGCCTTGAGCGGCGAGACGTAGAGCGTGTGCAGCCCCTCCGGCGCTTCGCCGCCCGCCTGCCGCGAGGGACAGAAATCCGCCAGCGTCGGCAAAAAGCCCGCCAGCGTCTTGCCCGCGCCGGTATCGGCCACCAGCAGGGCGTGCTTGCCCCGGTCCGATGCCGCCAGCATGTCCCGCTGGTGACGGCGAACCCGCCAGCCCCGCCCGGCGAACCAGTCGGCAATTTCGGGAGGAAGCTTCGGGTCCGTATCTCGGGGTTTGCGCGCCGCCATGGCTGATAGGTGGAGAGAAAAGCCTTCTGCTGCAAGAACGTCCGGCTTGCGCTTCGCCGCATGGCCGGTCACGATGCAGGCCCAGCCACCGGCGCGAGGGCCCATGCCGATCGATCTCGAGCTGTCAGACCTCGCCAAAGTGGCCGTCAGCCTTGCGCTGGGCTTGCTCGTCGGCATCCAGCGCGGCTGGGCCCAGCGCGACCGCGCTTCCGGCACGCGCTTCGCCGGGGTCCGCACATTCGCCCTGATCGGACTGGGCGGCGGCATTGCCGGCGTGCTGTTTCACATCGCCCCCGGCCCCGCCACCGTTCTGGTGGGCGCGGTCGGCGTGCTGGTGCTGATCGGCTACGTGCGCGATAGCCGCCTGAACGAGACGGCCAGCGGCACCAGCGGACTGGTCGCCCTGCTGACCGTCGCCAGCGGCTTTCTGGTCGGACTGGGAGAGCGGGTTACCGGAACCGCCATCGCCGTGACCATGGTGCTGCTGCTGGCGCTGCGCGAGCAGCTCCACGGCTGGATCGACCGGCTCAGCCAGCGCGAGGTGCTGTCGATCGCCCGCTATGCGCTGATTGCGCTGGTGATCCTGCCGCTGCTGCCCGATCAGCCCTTCGGCCCTTACGGCGCGTGGAACCCCCGCCAGCTCTGGCTGGTGGTGGTGCTGATCTCCGGCTTTTCGTTCGCCGCCTATTTCGCCACGCGCATGCTGGGCACCCGGCGCGGGATCATCGCCACCGCCGCCGCCGGATCGCTGGTATCCTCCACCGCCGTCATCGCTTCGCTGGCCAGCCGGATGAAGCAGGGCGAAGAGCCGCGCGCGGTGTTTCGCGCCGCCATCGCCTTCGCCTCGGTCATCATGTTCCTGCGCGTCTTCGTGCTGACCGCGCTGCTGGCGCCCGTGGCGCTGCCCACGCTGACGCGGCTGATCGCGCCCGGTCTGGTGGTCGGCATCGCGGCCGCCGGCTGGTATCTGCGCCGCAGCCGCGCGGCGGCCACGCCCAATCCCGGCCACGAACTGGCGATGCGCAACCCGTTCGACATCGGGCCGGCGCTGATGCTGGCCGGGCTGGTCATGGTGCTGACGGTCGCTTCGATTTGGGTGCTGGCCAATTTCGGGGAGCGCGGGCTGGCCCTGGTGCTGGCAGTGTCCGGCACGGTGGACGTCGATTCCGCGATCATCACCATGGGCGGACTGGCCGGACAGTCGCTGGACGGGCGCACCGCCGGGCTGGTGCTGGCGGTGCCGGTGGCGCTGAACACGCTGGTCAAGGCCGGCGTGACGATACGGCTGGCGGGTTGGCAGAACGGCAAGGCCGCGGCGCTGCCGCTGGTCTCCAGCGCAGCAGCCGTTGGCCTCGCGATCGTGATTCTGCCCTAGCGGGTCAGTCCCGATGCCGCGAGTTGCGCATCGATTTCCCGCAGCAGCCGCTCCAGCCCTTCTGCCGTCTCGCTCTCCGCTCGCGCGGTCAGCATCGCTTGCGTGTTGGACGCCCGCAGCAGCCACCAGCCGTCAGGCGTAGTGACACGCACCCCGTCCACCGCGACGACATCGGCGCCCGCCGCCGCCAGCCGTCCGTGCACTTCCTCCACGGCGGCGAACTTGCGCTCTTCGGCCACCTTGAACCGCAGTTCGGGCGTGGAGATCGCGCGCGGCATGGCATCGTGCAGATCGGCCACGCTGCGATCGAGCCGCAAGGTCGCGGCGATCAGGCGCAGCGCCGCGTAGAAGGCATCGTCGAAGCCGTAGTAGTCATCGGCAAAGAACATGTGCCCGGTCATCTCGCCCGCCAGCAGCGCGCCGGTTTCCTTCATTCTGGCCTTGATCAGCGCATGGCCGGTCTTCCACATGTCCGGCACGCCGCCCAGCCGGGCCACCGTATCGAACAGCACGCGCGATGCCTTCACATCGGCAATGACTTGCGCCCCTGGATGGCGGCGCAGCAGATCCTCGGCATAGATCGCCAGCAGCTGATCGCCCGCCAGTGCCCGCCCGGCCCCGTCGACCACGCCGATCCGGTCCGCATCGCCATCGAAGGCAACTCCGAAATCGAGGTTCTTCGCCGCGACGAGGGCGCGCAAGTCTGCCAGATTGGCGTCCTCGCTCGGGTCCGGATGATGGTTCGGAAACGTCCCATCCACTTCGGTGAAGAGCAGATGATGTTCGCCAGGCAGCTTGGAAGTGAGCCGTTCCAGCACGGGGCCGGCCGCGCCGTTCCCGGCATCCCAGCCGATGCGCAGCTGCGCCAGCCGGTCGGCGGGCAAGCCGTCGAGGGCGGGCAGCATCCCGGCGACATAGGCATCGACAACGCTGCGATCTTCGATCCACCCGCCATCGGCCGCTTCGGCGCCCCAATCCCCGGCTGCCGCGATTTCGCCAAGCCGCTGGATCGCCGCCCCGTAAAAGGGCCGAGCCTGCGCTACCATCTTGAAGCCATTCTGATCGGCGGGATTGTGGCTGCCAGTTATCTGAATGCCGCCCTGCACGTCTTCGGCTGAGGCTTCGGCGTAGTACAGCATCGGGCTGCTCGACAAGCCGATGCGCACCACGTCTGCGCCGCCGGCCAGCAGGCCCTCCACCAAGGCCGCTTCCAGCATCGGCGAGCTTGTTCTACCGTCTCGGCCAACGACGATCTTCGGACGCCCCTGCCCGGTGAGTTCACGGCGCAGGATAGCGGCGAAGCCCCGCCCGATGGCATGGGCATCACCCGCATTCAGGTTTCCCCCGACGACCCCGCGAATGTCGTATTCGCGCAGGATCGTCGGATCGAAATGGTGGTGGTTTTGGGGCATCGCGGCCCTCAGGCCCGCGCGCCGCTATCGATCTGGTCCAGCAGCAGATCGCGCGCGGCATTGGCCTCGTGGACTTTCTCGTTCGAGCCGCCACGATCAGGATGAATCGCGATCAGGCGCTTGCGATGCGCTTCCAGAATGGCCTCACGGCTGGCGCCTTCCGGCACGCCCAGCAGCGCACGGGCCTGTGCCTGCTCATGGATCTGCGCAAAGCCGGTCGCCTTGCTGCGCGACTTCGATGCCGGCCAGTCATAGCCCAGATGGTTCCACGGCCAGCGGCCGGTTGCCAGTTTCCAGGCGATGCAGCCCAGCACGATCAGCCAGATGAGCTTCATCGCGGGGGCTTCAGCCTTCGTCCGAGAGTTCGAGCTGCGGCTCGCGCCGTTCGGGCATCGGCAGGTTGAGCCCCGCCACCAGCCCGCGCAGTTCCTGCCGCGCGACCAGATGGCTGGTGCCCAGTTCGCCCAGATGCCCCTTGTCGAGCAGCGTCAGGCCGGAAGGGAACAGCTCACGGAAGATAACGCGTTCGGACAGGCCCGGCGAAATCCGGAAGCCCACGCGCTTCGACAGTTCCTTCAGCGCGCCTTCCAGACGGCGCATGTTCTTCGCCTCGACGTGCTGGACACGGTTGCGCACCACCACCCAGTCGAGTTCGCGGCGGCCTTCGTTGATGGTCTTCAACCCGCGCTTCTTGCGGGTTTCCCACATGAGTTCGGCATAGAAAGACAGCTTCTTCACGCGGAAGGTTTCGTTCTCCACCTGGCCGATCAGGTCGAAGTCCACGAAGCTGTCGTTCAGCGGCGTCACCAGCGTATCGGCGGTGGCGGCCACGTGGCGGGCGAACTGATCGTCGCGCCCCGGGGTGTCGAACACCAGGAAATCGTAGCCGTCGGCGATCTGCTCGGCCAGATCGTCCAGTTCCCCGATATCGTCGCCATCGTAGACCGCAAAGCGGGCGCCCGGCAGCGCGATTTCGCGCTGGCGCTCCGTCTCGATGCGGTTTTCCAGATAGCGGTAGAGCGTGCGCTGGCGCGGATCGAGGTCGATCGCGGCCACTTTGGCGCCTTGATAGGCAAGCGCGATGGCGACGTGGACGGCCGTGGTGGACTTGCCGGTGCCGCCCTTTTCATTGGCGAAAACGATGCGATGCGCTGTCACGGACCCTAGCTTTCCCTGTTACCGCCGGCCCTGCCCGGCAGGCGAATTCTCAACCGCTTCTTGCCGCCCGGGGCGCGCCGGCGCTAAGGGCTGGCGCGAGGACCGGTCAAGTCCATCCTAACGGAGCAGCCACCCCCAATGCAAACCGTCCACAGCCTTGATCCACTGCGCAGTGCCATCGTGACCCTTCGCCAGACCGGGACCGTGGCCCTGGTTCCCACCATGGGCGCGCTTCATGAAGGTCACCTGACACTCGTGCGCGAAGCGCGCAAGCGGGCGGATCACGTGGTGGTTTCGATCTTCGTGAACCCGCTGCAGTTCGGCGCGAACGAGGATCTGGACGCTTATCCGCGCCAGCTTGAACGCGATTGCAAGCTGCTGGAACCCGAAGGCGTGGCGCTGGTCTGGGCGCCAACCGTGGACGCGATGTATCCGCAGGGCTTTGCCACCAATATCTCGGTCACCGGCGTGTCCGACGGACTGTGCGGCGCCTCGCGCCCCGGCCATTTCGACGGCGTCGCCACCGTGGTCTGCAAGCTGTTCCATCAGGTGCTGCCCGATGTGGCGCTGTTCGGGGAGAAGGATTGGCAGCAACTGGCGGTAATCCGCCGCATGGCGCGCGACCTCGATCTCACCCGCCCCCATGTCGATGCGATCATCGGCGTGGAAACCGTGCGCGAGGCGGACGGCGTCGCCCGCTCCTCGCGCAATGCCTATCTGACGGCCGAGGAACGCGCCGCCGCCGTCACTCTGCCCACCGCGATGAAAGCGGCGATCGCCGCGATCGAAGCGGGCAAGCCGGTTGCCGCCGCCATCGGCGCGCTGGAACAGGCGGTGATCACCGGCGGATTCCTGTCGGTGGACTATGCCGAACTGCGCGATGCCGACAGCCTCGTCCCGCTGGACGCGCGTTCGGACCGCCCGATGCGGCTGCTCGTCGCCGCGCGGATCGGCAAGGCGCGTCTGATCGACAACATGGCGGTCGCGCCCTGACGATTTGCAATGGATTGCACCGAAGCGGCCGCATAAGGATAAATCTCAGTAAGATAGGCACTTGTGCCGTAATATTTCGTATTTATGGTCCCCGCGTTTGGGAAAGCCGTCACGCCCCCGCGTGCGGCGCAACAAAGGGACCAGCACGATGAAGAAGATCGCCAGCGCGCTCGCCGCGCTTGCCGTTCTGGCAAGTTCGTCTTCGGCCTTCGCGGAAGACAAATCCTCAGCCCGCAAGTTGCAGGACAAGGGCACCCAGCAGATCCCGGTCTGCCGCAAGAATCTCGGCACCGTCGCCATCATCGAACCGGACAACCAGTGGTGGCGCGAACTCAGCCTGGGCAGCCCGGAAGCGATCCTGCGCGTCTTCGTGCAGCAATCGCACTGCTTCACGCTCGTCAACCGGGGCCGTTCGCTGCAGAACAGCGCCATGGAGCGCGCGCTGGCCGAACAGGGTGAACTGCAGCGCGGATCGAACGTCGGCAAGGGGCAGATCAAGGCGGCGGACTACTTCCTGCAGCCGGATATCGTCTCCACCAACAACAATTCGGGCGGCGGTGGCCTGGGCGCGATGCTGGGCGGCGTCGGCGGCCTGCTGGGCCGCGGCGTCGGCTCGATTGCCGGCGGCCTGAACATCAAGAAGGGCGAGGCGAACGTCACGCTCTCGATCGTCAACTCCCGCACCACGGTGGAAGAGGCGCTGACGGAGGGCTATGCCCGCAAGTCGGACGTCAGCTTCGGCGGTTCGGGCGGCGGCTTCTTCGGCGGCACCTTCGGTTCGGCCGGCGGCGGCGGGTATCAGAACACGCAGATCGGCCAGATCATCGTGCTCGCCTATCTCGATGCCTATACCAAGCTGGTCAGCGAACTTGGCGGCCTGCCGCAGGACGCCTCGGCAGCGGCTCCCGTCGCCACTTCGGCGCAGCACTGACGGGCGCCCAGAAGACCCTAACAAGTACAGGCCCTAACAAGTATTGTCAGCGGATATCCTGTCCGCCAATGCCTATCTGGACGGGGGTTTTTCCGCCCCGTCCAGCATGGGGCCACTGCATGACCGAACGAGCACGAAGCGCCGCAGGGTGGAGCCGCACGCCGGCATGAGCGCGCTCCGCATTCTCTACATAGAGGACGATACGCGCGCCGCCGCGCAGGTGGCGGAAGTCGCCGAGAGCGCCGGCCTTGCGCTCACCTGGGCCGCGAACGGCCAGGACGGGCTGATGCGCGCCGGCGTCAATCGGTTCGACGTCATCATCCTCGATCGCATGCTGCCTGACCTGGACGGGTTGACCATCGTGGAACGGTTGCGGGAATCGGGCGTGGGGACACCCGTGCTCATGCTCTCCGCGCTGGGCCGCACTTCGGACCGTGCGGAAGGTCTGGACGGCGGCGCCGACGACTATCTGGCCAAGCCTTTCGAGGCAGAGGAACTGCTCGCCCGCCTGCGCGCGCTGCATCGCCGCGCTTCGGGGCGGGAGCACAGCGCGGTGATCCTCTACGGCGCCTTCGAGTGCCACGTGAAAGCCCGCACCGCCTTTCGCGACAACCGCCACCTGGCGCTCAGCCCCAAGGAATTCGAGCTTTTCCGCTATTTCATGGAAAACGCCGGCGAAGTCCTGACGCGCGAGATGCTGCTGCGCGACGTGTGGAAGATGAACTTCGATCCCCAGACCAACGTGGTGGACGTTAATATCGGGCGCCTGCGCCGCAAGCTGGAAGATGGGTTCGACAGCCCGGCCCTCGAAACCATCTGGGGTTCGGGATACCGCCTGCTCGACGGCGGGCGCTGACCGCCATGACGCGGCTGCTGGGCATTCGCCGTTCGATCTTCGCGCAGCTGGTGCTCTGGGCGATCGCCATCGCTGCCGTCATCACCGGCTGCCTTTGGCTGCTGACCGATACGACGATCCGCAACACCAGCCGCACGGCGCTGGAACGCGCCGTCGATGTCGATCTTGCCGGCATGATCGACATCTATTCGAGCGGCGGACGCGATGAACTGGCCCGGCGGATCGAAGACCGCCTGGCGATCCAGCCGCGCGATGACCATATCGCCCACTACATGCTGGCCGACGCAGCCAATCGCCGCATTGCCGGCGACTTTGACGTCTGGCCCGATCTTCACGGCGGCGCGATTACAGGCAGTGAAATCCCCGCGCCCGGTGGGGGGCTTGCACATGCGCGCGTGTCCGTGCTGGCCCCTGACCTGAAACTGGTGGTCGCACACGAGGACCGCGACATCGGCCCGCTGCGCCGTCAGGTCGCCATGGTCTACGTGGCCGGAGGGCTGCTGGCGACGATGGCAGTGGCGCTGGCGGGTTGGCTGGCCGTCTTCCGGCTGGGCACGCGGATCGGACGGATCAATGCCGCCTTCCGTCACCCGGACGACGATGCCCTGGTCGTGCTGGAAAAGGGATCGCACGACCGCGACGAGATCGACGAGCTGACCCGCCATTCCGCCGATGCGCTCGCCCGCCTGCGCCGGCTGGCCGGGGCCCAGCGCGAAACCACCGACCAGCTTGCGCACGAGATGCGCACGCCGCTGATGCATCTCGACAACCGGCTGATGAAAGCGCTTTCGGCCACGCCCGACGCCGAGACCGCCGCGCGGATCGCCGACGCGCGGCAAGAAATCCGCCGCATCGTGCGGATGCTGGAATCGCTGCTCGACATTGCCGCCAGCCAGGCGCGGCGCGGCGATCGGCACGGGCTCTGCCCCGTGGACCTCAGCGCGCTCGCCGATCGGCTGGGCGAACTCTATGCCGACAGCGCCGAGGAATCGGGCCATACCCTGAAGCTGGATATCACCCCCGGCGTGGTGGTCGAGGGGGAGGAAATGCAACTGACCCGGCTGATCACCAACTTGCTGGACAATGCGTTCAAGTTCGTGCCGGCCGGCGGCACCGTGGAACTGCGCCTGAAGCCCGGCCCCTGCCTTACCGTCTGCGACGACGGCCCGGGCGTTCCGGTAGCCGAGCGGGAACGGATTTTCGACAAGTTCGCGCGCGGCAGCGAGCCCGGATCGCAGGACGGCGCCGGACTAGGGCTGGCACTGTGCCGCGCCATCGCAGAGCGGCACCAACTTGAAATCGCCCTTCTGCCCTCTGCACGCGGCGCCTGCTTCATGGTCGCGCCGCAAGCCCGGCGACACGCCGCAACGGATCGCCTCCACGGTTGAACTTGGCCGATGACGGCGGCGGCTTTTCCGGCTAGGCACGCCGGCGTGGGCACACTTCGGCACTTCTTTCGGGCGCGTCCCGAACTGGCGGCTCTGCTGCTGGCGCTGGCGCTGTGCCTCAAGGCCGTGGTCCCCGCCGGCTACATGCCCACCACGCAAGGCAGCACGCTGACGGTCGAACTGTGCTCCGGCTCGACGCCCGGCAGCAAAGTGACGATCGCCCTGCCGACGCGCGACGGCCATGCCAGCGAAAACGCCGGCAAGACGATGGACCACCCTTGCGCCTTCTCGTCGCATTCGGCGGCGATGGTCGACGCCGAACTGCCGGTACTGCTGGCCGCCGCGCTGGCTTTCGTCTTCGTGGCCGTAATCCTGCGCGAACCACTGGCCCTGCGCGTCATCCGCGCGCAAATCCGGCCGCCCTTGCGCGGACCACCCGCCCAAGCCTGATCCCTGCCATCGCCGCGCCTTCGCGCGCGATCCTTCCGGCTTGAGTGCACGTAGACGCTTGCTCGCGCGCGTGCCGATCAGGTGATTTTCCGATGACCCGTATCCTGCTCGCGCTCAGCGCGGCACCGCTTGCCCTTATCTCTGCCCCCGCCTTTGCGGAGGAACCCGCCCCCCCAACCGACTCCATCCTCGTCGTCGGTCAGCGCGATGCGCCGATCAGCCTCGACGCGCGCGGCCTTTCGGTCAGCCTTGGCGACGAACAGTTCCAGGGCGTGAATGCCCAGAACGTCGAGGATCTGATGAAATACGCGCCCGATTTCTTCGTGCGCAAACGATTCGCCGGCGATTCCAACGGCGTGCCCGGCTTTCGCGGTACCCATTCGACCCAGAGCGCCCGGACGCTGGTGATGGTGGACGGCTTCACCGTGTCCAACTTCCTCGGCAACTCGTTCGCCTACGCCCCCAAGTGGGGCGTCGTCGGGCCGGGCGAGGTCGAACAGTTCGATGTCGTCTACGGCCCTTATTCGGCCCGCTATGCGGGCAATTCGATGGGCGGTGTGGTCAATATCACCACCCGATCGCCCAAACGGACCGAGGCTTTCGCCACCGTGCAGGGTCTTGCCCAGCCTTACGACCAGTACGGCACGCATGACACCTATTGGGGCTGGTCCGGCGAAGCGGGCATGGGCTTTCGCCAGAAGGACGGCCCCTGGTCGCTGCGCCTGTCCGGCCGCCATTTCCGCAACACCGGCCAGCCGATGATGTTCTACGGCCTCACCCCGTCGACCAGCACGGCCGCCGCCACCGCCGTGACCGGCGCGGTGGTCGACCCCAAACAGCACATGGCCGGGGCGCCCGGCACCGCCACCAATCCGATCTTCGCCGCACAGAGCCCGGCCGAGATCACCCAGGATCAGGCCAAGCTGCGCCTCGGCTACGACGGCGCCTCGGGCGTGACCGGGGAAGTGCTGCTGGCCTATTGGCACAATCTGGACAATGAGACCGCGCCGGACTGCTACTTGCGCGATGCCGCCGGCGGCCCGGTCTGCGAGGGTCCCGTCTCGATCGGCGGGCAGAAATACACCGCCAGCGGCGCCAACTGGTCGCGCACGATCCGCGACGAACTGTTGGCGGGCGCCAAAGTCTCAGCCCCGGTATCCGATGCGCTGACGCTCGACCTGAATGTCTCGACCTACCAGATCCTGCGCTCGGACGGCTTCACCTCGAAGGGTTACGTGGCCGGGCAGAGCAACGGTGCAGGCACGCTCGCCCGCCAAGGCCCGACCTACTGGTATACCGGCGACCTCGCGCTCACGGCCGATCTGGGTGGGGCAGCGCTGGCCGGGGGCCTCAGCGGCAATCTCTACAAGACCGACCAGATCAACTACACCCTGGCCAACTGGCGCAGCGACGCCGGCAAGGCCTTCTCGACCGAGACTTTCGGCAAGACCCGCAACCTTGCCGCGTGGGCCGAACTGCGCGTGCCGATCGAGGCAGTGACGCTGACGCTGGGCACGCGGTTCGAGGACTGGCGCGCCTTCGACGGCGGGCTGGGCCGGCTCGACACATCCGGCCAGCCAGTGTTCAACCGCTACGCCAGCCGCCATGCCACGGCGTTCCAGCCCAAGACCTCTGCCGAATGGGCGATCGACGGGGCGACGCGCCTGCAACTTAGCCTTGCCAAAGCCACCCGCTTCCCCACCGTGGGTGAGCTGTTCCAGGGCAGCCTCAACGGCAACGGCAGCTTCAATCCCGACAGTTTCGATCCGAACCTGAAGCCCGAACGGTCGACCGACGCCAACCTGTTGCTCGCGCATCAATTCGGCAAAGTGAAGCTGACCGGATCGGCGTTCTGGCAGCGCGTGAAGAACACGATCTTCAGCTTCACCGGCTTCAACCAGAACGGCGTGACCACCTCCAGCTTCAAGAACATCGACCTGACGCGCCAGTACGGCTTCGAACTGATCGCCGAAGCGCGCGCGGTGCTGCCCGGCCTCGACATCGACGCCAATGCCGCGTGGATCGATTCGGTGACCCTGCGCAACGACTCCGCCCCTGCGGCGGAAGGCGTGCAGTTCCCGCGCATCCCCCGCTGGCGGCTCAACGGCAACCTGCGATACCGCGTGATCCCGCCCGTGCTGCTCTCGCTGGGCGTGCGTTATGCCAGCCGCCCGAACACCGATCTGTTCGGCCTCCAGCGCGGCGACACTTACGGCTACACGTCCGAACTCTTCGCGCTCGACGCCAAGGTCAGCTGGGACGTGACCGAACAGCTCCGCCTCAGCGCCGGGGTCGACAACCTGACCAACGATCGGGCCTGGGTCTACCACCCCTACCCGCAGCGCAGCTTCCTTGTCGAAGCGGGATGGAGGATGTGATGGCGACCGAGATGCGTAAAGAGCGCTGGTATCGCGCGGTCTGGCGCTGGCACTTCTACGCCGGGCTGTTCTGCGTGCCCTTCGTGCTGTGGCTCTCGGTCACCGGCGGGCTCTACCTGTTCAAGCCGCAGATCGAACAGGCGCTCTACGCCCCCTACCGCAATGTTGCGGGCGGGCAGGCCCCGCGCCTCTCGCCGGACCGCATCGCCGCGCAGGCGGTGGCGGCGGTGCCGGGATCGATGCTGCACAAGTACGTCCTGCCCCGCTCCCGCGCCGATGCCGTCGAAGTGCTGGTTGGCAAGGGCGCGACGGACACGCGCGTCTGGGTCCATCCCGAGACCGGCGCGGTGCTCTACCAAGCGCCCGAGGAAGGCCGCTTCATGCGCGTGGTCTTCCGCCTCCACGGCGAATTGCTTTCGGGCAATTACGGCTCGGCGCTGGTCGAGACGGCGGCCTGCTGGACCGTGGTGATGCTGCTGACCGGCCTGTTCCTCTGGTGGCCGCGCAAGCTGAGCGGGCTGGCGGGTGTGCTCTATCCGCGCCTGTTCCGGGGGCGCTCGCTGTTCTGGCGCGATATCCATGCCGTCACCGGCCTGTGGATCTCGCTCGGCGCGCTGTTCCTGATCGCCACGGGCCTGCCCTGGGCCAATGCCTGGGGGAGCTACTTCGGGCAGGTCCGCACCCTGACCGGCACGGCCGCCGGGCGGCAGGACTGGTCCGCCGGTTCCTCGACCGACGCGCATCAGCGGATGATGGCCGATGCCGGAATGCGGGCGATGATGTCTGAACATGCCGAGCATCACGGCATGACCATGCGCCACCTGCCCACCAGCCCCGCTGCGTTTGACGCGGTGGTGGCGCGGGCGGGCGGCCTTGGCTTCGCGCATCCGGTCGAAGTCAGCCCGCCCACTTCGGCGGGGGCGCCGTGGCAGGTCCGCAGTCAGGCCGAAAACCGCCCCATGCGCGACAGTGCCGAGGTCGCGGGCGACGGCACCTTGGTAGGGATCGAGCGCTTCGGCCAGCGCCACTGGGTCGACCGCGCGGTCGGCTACGGCGTCGCCATTCATGAGGGGGCATGGTGGGGGCTTGCCAATCAGCTCATCAATCTGGCGGTGCTGCTCGGGCTGGTCACGCTCTGCCTGTCCAGCGTGGTGCTGTGGTGGCGACGGCGACCCGACGCCATGCTGGGCGCGCCGGCGACTTTCGCGCCGCTGCGACATAGCTGGGCGCTTGTCTTGCTGGTGCTGCTGCTGGCCGTGCTGATGCCGTTGTTCGGCATTTCACTCGGCCTTGCGGTGCTGGCGGAATGGAGTCTCAAGCGCATCGCCCCAAGGCTGGGCGCGTGGATGGGCTGGCGCGTCGCATAGGAAAACGGCGGCGCTCCGTGTGGGAGCGCCGCCGCCGTCATGACGTCAATCGAGGACCGTCTTCTCGTCGTTCGGATCGGTGTGGAACTCATGCCACACGCCGTTGATGATGCCGAAGCCGACAGCCAGGCCGACGCCGAGGATCCAGGAAAAGTACCACATAGTCGGCTCCTCAATAGAAGTCGGGGTTCATGCCCACTTCGCGCTCGGTCACGCGGCCGAACATCACCTTGTAGGCCCAGGCGGTGTAGAGCAGCACGATCGGCAGCAGAATCACCGTCACCAAGAGCATGATGAACAGCGTCGTGTGGCTGGACGATGCGTTCCACACCAGCAGGCTGGAGCGCGGATCGATCGAGCTGGGCAGGATGAAGGGGAACATCGACAGCCCGACCGAGGCGATGATGCCCAGGTTCGCCATCGACGATCCGGCAAAGACCATCACATCCTTGCGTCCGCGAATGCCGAACAAGGCAACCAGCGGACCGGCCAGACCCAGCAGCGGGGCCAGCACCATCCACGGATGCGCGCCGTAATTCGCCAGCCATGCACCGCCGACCTGCGCGGTTTCGGCAAGACGCGGGTTCGACGCGCCCAGCGGATCGACAGTGCCGGCCAATTGATAGCCGATATCGCCTTTTGCCAGCCACAGACCGCCCACGGCATAGAGCACGAAGGCCACCAGTGCCGCGATCTGACCATAGCTCTGCGCACGGTCGCGCGCCGGGCCATCTTCCAGCTTCAGCGTCAGCCAGCCCGCGCCGTGCAGCACGATCATCGCCACCGACACCACCCCGCAGAGCAATGCGAACGGTGTGAACAGGCCCAGCAAGGTGCCCTCGTAGAAGCTGCGCAGGTCGCTATCGAGCCGGAAGGGCACGCCCAGCAGCACGTTGCCGATCGCCACGCCGAACACCAGCGAAGGCACGAAGCCGCCGACGAACAGCGCCCAGTCCCAGCGCGAGCGCCAGGCGGCGTCGGGCCGCTTCGAACGGTACTTGAAGCCCACCGGCCGCAGGATGAAGGCGGACAGCACCAGAAACATCGCGATGTAGAAGCCGGAGAAGCTCACCGCGTAGACGAAGGGCCAGGCCGCGAAGATCGCGCCGCCGCCCAGGATGAACCACACCTGGTTGCCTTCCCAGGTGGGGCCGATGGCGTTGATGACCATGCGGCGCTCCGCATCGGTGCGCCCCACGAAGGGCAGCAGCGCGGCCGAGCCGAGGTCGAAACCGTCGGTCAGGGCGAAGCCGATCAGCAGCACGCCCATCAGCGTCCACCAGATCAGCCGCATCGTTTCATAGTCGAAGGGAATGGACATCGTTTCCTCCGTCTTATTCGGCCGGGATGGCGGTGAAAGTGGTGGCGGGCGCCCGCTCCGGCGTCGGCTCGCCGTCATAGCCCTCGTAGACCTCAGGGCCCTTGCGGATCGTCGCCAGCATCAGCTTGACCTCGATCACCGCCATGATGCCGTAGAGTGCCGTGAAGCCGAAGATGGTCGACCAGATCTGCGGCACCGTCAGGCTGGACGCGCCCAGGAAGGTCGGCAGCACGCCGTCCACCGCCCAGGGCTGACGGCCCAGCTCGGCAACCAGCCAGCCCACCTCGATCGCGATCCACGGCAGCGGCATCACCAGCACGGCGCTGCGCAGGAACCACTTGCGATCGAACCGTCGCCGGACCGAGAAGGCAAAGGCCGTCGCGAAGAAGGCGATGAAGAAGAAGCCCAACCCCGCCATCACGCGGAACATCCAGAACAGCGCGGGCACATTGGGAACCGTGGTCCAGGCCGCCTTCAGGATCGTTTCGTCATTCGCAGTGCGCGGATCGGCGACGAAGCGCTTCAGCAGCAGGGCATAGCCAAGGTCGTCCTTGTTACGCTCCCAAGCCTCACGCGCGGCAAGGTCGGTGGGATTGACCTTCAGCTTCTCCACCGCGTCATAGGCCAGCACGCCATTGCGGATGCGCTGGTCGGCGCGTTCCACCAGCGGGATGATGCCGGTGACTTCGCCCGAAAGGCTGCGCGTCGCGATCAGGCCCAGCACATAGGGGATCTTGATCTCGTGCGTAGTCTCATGCGCTTCGTTCGACGGCAGACCGAACAGGTCGAGACCGGCCGGCGCCTTCTCGGTTTCCCACATGGCCTCCATCGCGGCCATCTTCATCTTCTGGTTGTCCGAAACCGCGTAACCGCTCTCATCCCCCAGCACGACGACCGAGAGCGAGGAGGCAAGCCCGAAAGCCGCGGCCACGGTGAAGCTGCGCTTCGCCAGTTCCAGATGACGCCCGCGCAGCAGGTAGTAGCACGAGACGCCCAGCACGAAGAGGCTGGCGCAGACATAGCCTGCACTGACCGTATGCACGAACTTCGCCTGCGCGACCGGATTGAAGATCACGTCCTTGAAGTTGGAAACTTCCATGCGCATCGTTTCGGGATTGAACACCGCCCCAGTAGGATGCTGCATCCAGCCGTTGGCGACGAGAATCCACAGCGCCGAAAGGTTCGAACCGAGCGCGACCATGATCGTCGTCAGCAGGTGACCGCGCTTGGAAAGCCGGTCCCAGCCGAAGAACATCAGGCCCACGAAGGTCGCTTCCAGGAAGAAGGCCATCAGGCCCTCGATCGCCAGCGGCGCGCCGAAAATGTCGCCCACGTAGTGCGAGTAATAGGCCCAGTTCATGCCGAACTCGAACTCCATGGTGAGGCCGGTGGCCACGCCAAGGACGAAGTTGATGCCGAAAAGCTTGCCCCAGAACCGCGTCACGTCCCGCCAGATGGGACGATCGGTTATCACATAGACACTTTCCATAATTACGAGAATGAAGGAAAGGCCGAGTGTCAGGGGAACGAAGAGAAAATGGTACAGCGCCGTAAGGGCGAACTGCAACCGGGTGAGTTCAACCACTGCCATATCGATCATGTCGAATCCTGCCTTTTGAGCACTCTGGCGAGGCGGTAATCGGTTGCCTCGAACAGGTTGGTTTCGTAGGGTCGCGTTAGGCTTAGCCACTTGGGCTGTCAAACAATACTTACATGGTTTACGTAATTTGATCTATGTCAAAACAACCGTGCCGTGGCTGGCCGACATCGCCGGCGCAGCCGTCCTCTCCTGGGGATTGGCCAGTGGTGTTGGGCTGGTAGCCGGACACGCGACTGGGCCGATTGCCGCGCCCGCATCCGGACCCGGCCCCCTGTTGCTGCCCGCCGCACTGATGATTGGCGGGGCGACCCTGCGTGCCGGCGCGGCTTTCGCCGTCGATCGGCTGGCCGTCGGCACCGCGCAGGCCAAGGGCCGTGAACGACGCCGCCGATTGTGGTCGGCCCTCCTCGGCGAACCGCTTCCGGGTCCGCTAAGCACCGGGGAAAGCACCACACTTGCCATCGACCATAACACGGCGATCGAGAATCGCGATGTCAGGTTTTCCCCCATCCGCCTGAACGCCGTGATCGGCCCGCTGGTGGTCGCCGCCGTGGTCGCGCCGGCCAGCTGGGTGGCGGCCGCGATCATGCTGGCGACGCTGCTGCCCTTCGTGCTCGGCTCGATCCTGGCCGGCACCGCCGCCCGCCGCGCCTCCGAACGCCAACTGGCCGCGCTGTCCGCCTTGTCCGGCCTGTTTGTCGACCGCGTGACCCACCTGCCGCTGATCCGCCACTACGGTGCCGAAGCACGGATATCGCAGCAAGTGCGCGAGGCAACCCGGCAAGTCGCACAGCGCACCGTGGCCGTGCTGCGCGCAGCCTTCCTGTCCAATGCGGTGCTGGAGTTCTTCGCGGCCCTCTCGATCGCCCTTGTCGCAGTCTACTGCGGCTTCTCGCTGCTCGCCCTGCTGCCGTTCGCCGCACCGGAGAAACTGACACTGGTTCCCGCCTTCTTCGTGCTGGCCATGGCGCCCGAATTCTACCTGCCGATGCGCCGCCTTGCCGCCGCCTATCACGAGAAGCAGCTGGGCGAAGCCGCCGAAGCCGCTTTGGCGCCTTACGCCGAAGCGCCCGAGCGCCCCGCCACAGCGCCCGCCGGCGACTTCAACGGTCTGCGCGTCGACAATCTCAGCCTCGCCTTCCCCGGCATCGCCGTGGGGCCGCTGACTTTCGCGCTGGCCCGGCACGATCTCGTTGCGCTGACCGGCCCGACCGGCAGCGGCAAGACCAGCACCCTCGCCGCGATCGCGGGGCAACTGACGCCCGCCACCGGCCGCATCACCGGCACCGATGGCAACCTCCTTCCAAGCGAAGCGGTGGCATGGGCCGCCCAGCGCCCGCTGCTCGTCACCGGCACGCTGGGCCGCAACCTCGCGCTCGCCGCCCCTCAGGCGAGCCCCGCAGAGATCCTCGCCGTGGCCGAGCAAGTCGGCCTCGCCCCCCTGCTTGCCCGGCGCGGAGGACTGGACATGACCATCGACCACGCCGGATCCGACCTGTCGGGCGGCGAGCGTCGCCGCGTCGGGCTTGCCCGGGCCATTCTCTCCGGCCGTCCGCTGATGCTCTGCGATGAGCCAACGGCCGATCTCGATGCCGAATCCGCCGCCGCCGTGATCGCGTTGCTGCAACAACTCTCGCAATCGCGCTCCATTCTCGTCGCCACCCACGATCCCGCGCTGGCCGGCGCCGCAAGGCAGGAGATCGCCCTGTGAGCGTGCCCCACACCAATCCGCTCACCATTGCCGGGCTCGCGCGCGGGCGCCTGCTGTTCGCCAGCCTCTGCGCGATCTTCGCGGCCGTGGCGGCAATCGGCCTGCTGGGCGTGTCCGGCTGGTTCCTGACCGGCGCGGCGCTGGCCGGAGCGGCCGGAACCGTGGCCGTCGCCGCGTTCAACTACCTGATCCCCAGCGCGCTGATCCGCCTACTCGCGATCGTCCGCACGCTGGCGCGTTACGGCGAGCGACTGCTGTCGCACAAAGTCGCGCTGGAAAGCATGGCGGACTTGCGTGGATCGCTGTTCGACAAACTCGCCGCGCAGGACAGCCGCCGTGTACAGGACACGTCGCCGGGCGAGGCGAGCAACCGCCTGATCGACGATGTGGGCGCGCTGGAAGACCTCGTGATCCGCGAACCCGCCCGCCATGCAGCGCTGGCCTCGGCGGCCGTCAGCCTGCTCGCCGCCCTGCTGGCGGGCATTCCTGCGCTGCTGTTCCTCGCGGCGCTGCTCGCCGCGCTCCCCATGCTGTTCGGCCGCGTCTCGCTAGCGCTCACCCGCAAACCTGCCGAGGACGCCGCCGAAGCGCTGGGCGATTTGCGCCGCCACTACATCGAACTCGCCGCCTCGCGCGCCGAGATCGCCGCCTACGGGCTGGCCGACGTGGCACTGGAAGAATTGGAACCCATCGCCGAACGGCTCGACAGCGCGCGGTCCCGCCTGTTCCGCGCCGAGGCGCTGCAGGGCGGGTTGCTGACTCTTTACGGCGCCGCCGCCATGGCAGGCGTGCTGCTGCTGGCACAAGCGAGCGCCCCCATCGTCGCACTCGCCATGCTGGCGACCGCGTCGGCGGTGGAGGCCATGGGCGGCTTCGCCCGCAGCCTGCTGCGCCGCGCCGCGCTGAATGCCGGCCTGCGCCGGATCGCCGCGCTGGATGCGCTCGACCCCACGCTTGCCCCCTTCGAAACTGCGACCCGCGCGGCAACGGTGACGCTGGGCGCCCGCCAATTCGCACCCGGCGCCCGCGTGGCAATCACCGGACCGTCCGGCTCCGGCAAGACCCGCGTGCTGCTGGCACTTGCCGGCATGCAGGAACCCGTAACCCCGCTGGCAATCGACGGCACCCCGCCCGACCTATGCCCCGCCCGCCACCTGCAGGCGCAATTCGCCTTGTCCGCACAGGACGCCCCCATGCTGATCGGCACGGTAGCAGACAACCTCCGCCTTGCGCGCAAGGGCCTGACCGAAGCGGAGATGTGGGACGCGCTGGACGTGGCCCAACTCAGAGAGCGCATAGCCACCAGCGAACTGGGCCTGGATACGCCGCTGGGCGAAGCCGGCGGCACGTTCTCCGGCGGAGAGCGTAAGCGCCTTTCACTGGCCCGCGCCCTGCTGGCCGGGCGGCCGTGGCTATTGCTCGATGAGCCCAGCGAAGGGCTGGACGCGCGAACCGAAGCCGCCTTGGTGGAAAGCCTGGATGGATGGCTGAAGCGGACCGGCACCGGCCTGCTTCTGGTCTCCCACCGTCAGGCCCCGCTAGCCCTCTGCAACGAGCGGTTGGAGATTGCCGCGCTGGCCTGAGCCGTCAGCGCAGCACCCGCGCAAAACCGGCGGCGCCGCCCTTGGTCGTCCCCGTCGGCTCAACCGGCGCGGGGGCCGACGCTGCGCCGCCTTGCGCCATGCCGTCCAGAAACGCGCTCAATTCCCGCATCCGATCGGCATCGACGCGGTAGAACACCTGCTTGCCGGTCCGCTGCGATGCCACCAGCTCAGCCTTGCGCAGTACCGCAAGTTGCTGCGAGAGCCCGGGCTGCCCGATCCCGGTCACATCCTCGATCTCGCCCACCGAAAGCTCGGCAGCGCGCACCGCGTGGAGGATCTGCAGCCGCAACGGATGCGCCAGTGCGCGCAGCAGCTCGGCAGTCGCGTCGAGGTCGTCCTGCTCCATCTCAGCGGCCCCTGCCCACCGGCGCGTAGAACCACGCCGCAGGTTCGGATGTGGCAAGCGCCGCCGCCGCCGTATCCTCCGGCGCGCGGAGCAGGTCGTCACCCACCTGCCAGTCGGCCGGAGCAAGCCCCTCGCCGCCGCGCACCTGCTGGAGCGCCGTCAACAACCGCAGCATTTCCGGAATCGAACGGCCGACCGTCAACGGATAGCTGTTCAGGGCCTGCAACACGCCTTCGGGATCGATGAAATAGGTCATCCGTACCGTGGCACTATCGCGCGCGTCGGCTCCAACCATGCCAAACCCGCGCGCGATCTCCATCGTCGGGTCTTCGATAATGGGAAAGTCGATGGCGACACCGGTCGTGTCACGGATCAGGCGTATCCACGCGAGGTGCGAATAGAGGCTGTCGACAGAAAGCCCTACCAGGCGGCAATCCAGCGCACCAAACTCTGGAGCAGCCCGTGCGAAAGCAAGGACCTCGCTGGTGCAGACCGGCGTGAAATCGGCCGGATGCGAAAACAAGATCAGCCAGTGCCCGCGATAGTCCTCAAGATCGAACGCCCCCTGCGTGCTCCGCGCCACGAAGCGCGGCACCCGATCACCGATGCGCAACGGCTGCAGCGCGCTTTCCTGCGTTTCCACTCGATCCTCCACCCGTTCGCGAGGGGCCGACGCTTACATGATTATTCGCTATCGTAAAGCGTGCCGGGGGCTTTGCGAGGACGTGCCAGCACAACGCGCCACAGATTTCGAAATTCCGCCTTCTCACCATCGGAAACATTGTAATTGAATATGGGCACGATTCCGAAAGTGAGAAGCAGTCTCGCCACCGTCGCGCAGTCGGCACACTTGCCGACAAATTGATGCCGATGGGACAAAGTGCTGCGACACCGTTCGATCAAAAGGACAGCCTCGAAAGTTCTTGAAGGGGGTGTCCCATGATCCGCCTTGTGCCCGCCATCGCCGCAATCGCCGCCACATCCTCACTTGCTTATGGCGTCGCCCCGAACACATATACGCCGGCGCGCACAACGCAGCGGATAGAAGCTTCGGCCGTGATCGGAAAGGACAAGCCCGTATTCCTCGGCCGCATGGTCGTCACCGCCACACCACTGCCGGAAAATTAAATCGGAGAATGTCCGGGAAAGGCGGCTGGAGCGGGTAGCGGGAATATAACTTTTTAATCAAACACTTATAAATAGGCAAACAGTGTCAAAATTTACTGAAATCGGTCCATTTTTTATACCCCAGTCAAGGGAAATCTAATTTGGTTCGATTCTCGAGCGCATAATATCTCAAGGTGATTCGCTACGCAGTTGCCCGATTCGGCACCTTATCTTCTTTGCGCATCTCAAATTCGCCAAGAGGAGCGAAACGGCCGGGCCCGATAAAAACCGGGCCCGGCCTCTTTCATCAGAAAGCCAGACGGAGGCCCACTTGCGCGCCGGCACGCTGGTCGGCGTCACCGGCTTCGCCGCTCACCGCGCCGAACAGCGTCAGACTTGAGTTCACGGCAAAATCCGCACCCAAGGTTGCTGTGGCGAGGACGGGGGCACGCGAGACGCCTGTCGCGGCAAGGCCGAAGTCTCCGCCGCCGAGAGCGGCGAGCGCTAAGGGAGCGCGGCCGTCCACCTGATAGCGCATCCCGACCGTTAGGTAGGGACGCAAGGCCGCGCCGTCCTGCATGCCGCCCTTGAAGGTGAGGCCGCCGTCGACGAAGACAGCGTGGTCGCGTTCGCGTGCCACTTCGAGGACGTAGGGGCTATCGCCTGCCTCTGCCGTCTGATCGCGGGTCGTGCGGATTGCGGTCACACCCAGGGTTGGCTGCACCGTCCAGCCACGGTTGAGCGGAACCGCATACGTGAGGCTGAGGTCGCCGGTCCAGCCCGTCAGGTCATAGGAGCCCTTCGTCGAAGCGCCGAGCAAGTTGCGCCGGGTATCGGCATTGCCGCCATCGTAGGCCAGCGTCGCCTTGATGCCGAGCTTGCCGTTGCTCCAGCGGCCATGGACGCCAGCGACCACACCGTCGACCTCGGTCCTGGCGCCCAGCGAGGACAGCGTCTGGCGGCTGTTGAGATAGCCCACAAAGCCGCCGATCGACCAGTCGCTGCTGCCCCAGCCAATCCCGCCGAGGAAGCCGTAACCGTTGATCCGCGCGCGAGTTGCGCCTTGCGAGCCACCGTCAAGCCTACGCGTATTGCCGAGCGCGCTTGCGAACGTGAACGCTCCCGGTGTGTCGCGGCACGAGGCGAAGGCATCGCTGCGGCCGACGTCCGCCAGTTCCAGCCCGTGTTCCACGGCGATCTGGCCGGCGGAGGCATAGGCTTCCGGCGTCAGCTGCGCGAAGATGGTCTGGTTGGAGGTGCTAGAATTGGCCATCAGCCCCGGAACCGCTGCCATGAACGCATTCGAAGCCTTGCCGCTTGCCATGAGGCCGTTCACGTAGTCGATCGAGCCCTGGACCTGCGGCGTGAAGGACGGATCGTTCATGAATTCGCCGAACAGCGAAATCCTATCGCCGTTCTGGACAAGAACACCAAAAATCGAACCCGACCGGACGATGTTCGTGAAGCTGCCGGTGATGCTCTGCGCGTCGATCAGATCGAACGACTGGCCGGGATTCACGATCCCGGTGGCGTCGATCTGAAGTGTGGCGCCCTTGGCGATCGAGAGAGTGCCGTTGACGATAAGCTTGTCCGAAACCGTGGGCGTGATCTCGAAGACCGAGACCGAAGTACCGGCCAGCGCAACGTTACCGTTGACCGTCATCGTGCCGGGCGAGGCGCCGGGGCTCAGCGTACCGGCGACGGTGATGTTGCCGTTGACGGTGCCCGCGGAACCGAAGGTTGCCCCCTGTCCCACGGTGATCGTCGACGCCGTGATCGTCGAGCCTGCCAGCCCGATCAGGCGTCCGCCGGTGAGCGCCATGCTGTCGAACGAGGCGCTGCCGCTCACGGTGGCGAGGCCGGTGCTCATGCGCAGGGCTTCAAAGTCGGAAATCGTCGAGAACGCAGCCTGGCCGCCGGCGATTTCGATGCTGTCGCTACCTTCGCCACCATAGACCGCGCCTGCGAAAGTGCCACCCGAAAGCCGCAGAAGGTCGTCACCGGCGCCCAGGTCGATGGAGCCCATCGTGCCGCTGTTGTCGACGAGGTCGTTACCGCCGCCCAGCACCACGCCGCCCACGATCGTGCCCGAGTTGCGGAGCGTGGCGGGGAAGGCATCGGTCGCCAGAATGGCCAGCGCGCCCTCGCCGCTTGCCTCGATGCGGCCGTGGTTTTCGAGGTTGAACGTGGTGCCCTGCGACTGGATCGCAATGGCGTCTGTGCCCGAAGCCGTGATCGTCCCGCCTTCCACGTTGACGATCGAGGCGGTTACCGCGCCCTGCGGCGGAGTGGGGATGAAGCCGTAGTCGGGAACGGCAAGGCCGAGGCCGACCGCGACCGCGCCCTCTCCGTTCGCGCTGATGATGCCGCTGTTGGTGAGCGCCAGAGTGGCGGGCGCGCTGACATCGGTCGATCCCCCCATCATTTGCAGGGCCGCGCCGGCACCTTCATTGGCGATCGTGCCGCTGTTGGTTACGCTGATCGTGCCCGGCGTGCCTTCCTGCGAGGCAACCGCATAAGCCTGGAAGCCGCCTGCGATCGTGCCGCTATTGGCGATGTCGATGGCGTAACCGGCCAGCGACGAATAAGCGCCTTCGGTCTGGCTTGCGGTTACGGTGCCGCTGTTTTCGAAGGCAATATCGCCCCAGTTCCAGACCATGATGGGGGTATCAGCAAGCTCTGCCGATCCGATCATGCCGGTGTTGACCAGACGGGCCACGGAACCGCTCACCCCGCCCGCCACGGACCCGTCGTTGACGAGCGTGCCGAGCGTCTGGCCCAGGATATAGGCCTGTCCGGTATAGGCATCGCTGCCCAGGATCAATGCGCCGGAGAGGTTCATCGCGTTGACGACGGTGCCGTCGCCGGCAGCGTGGAGATCGGTGTAGGCGGCATCGAGGCCGGTGACGGTGGCCACAGTATCGGCGCCCAGCGCCGCGACCATCGCGTCTTCGAAGCCGGTTACGGGCGCGGCGCCGACGGCGACCGAGCCGCTGCTGGTCAGCGCGATACCGTAAGTGTCGCGGCCAAGGCCCGCGTCGATCGTGCCGCTTACGCCGGCTTCGGTTCCGCTCTGGAGGAACAGGTCATTGCCGCTGCCCAACGTCAGGTTGCCGGTCAGTGTCCCGCCATTGGCGTAGTAGGCACTGCCTTGGCCGCTCCAGTAGCCGAGATTGACATCGCCGATGATGGAGCCCGCATTGGTCACCGCTCCGGTGTCCATGGAGATCGCCACTCCGTCGCCGCCCGAGATCGTGCCGCCGGCCAGATTGGTGATTTGCGTGGCCGACGTGATCGCGGTGGATGCGGTGCTGGCGATCGTGCCGGAATTGACGACCGTGGTGCCATAGCCGCCCGATATCGCGCTGTTGGCGGACCGGATCGTACCGCTGTTGGTCACGTTGTAGGCGTTGTAAATGCCGTAGGAAGCGCCCGGGCCGGTCTGCTCGATCGTGCCCGTGTTCACCACGGTATTGACGTTGTAGGCGCCGTAGCTGCCGTCCAGCGTGATGCGTCCGTTGTTGACCAGTGTGCTGCCGTAAGTGACGGCGGCATTGTACGAGGTTCCGCCGTTGGTCGCGGTGAAGGCGGCGTTGATCGTGCCGTCGTTCTGCAGCGTGTCGTTCGTGCTGAGGCTCACGACCCCGAAACCGCCGCCCCAGTAATCGTTGATTGTTCCCGAAATCGTGCCGTGGTTGACGACCGTCAGCGCGTCCGGATTGACGATCGTCGAGCTTTCGGGCCTTGCCGCCCAAACCACGCTCAGGGCGGTTTGGTTGGTGGTCTGGATATCGGCGGTCAGGTCCACCGTGCCGGTGCCGGCAAGGATCAGCGGCAGGGTTTGCGGGGCGTCTGCGGTCAGCGTCAGCTTTGCGCCACCAACCAGTTCGTAGCCGGCCGTGGCGAAGGTGCCGACGGCGCCGATCACCGCGCTTGCCTCGCCTGAGACGCGGTAGCGTAGCAGACCGCCGGTGGTGGTCACCGTGCCGTTGATGCCGGCGAACTGGCCCGTGCCGGTGTTGACCAAGTCGGTCACCAGCGTATCGCCCTTGCCCAGTGTCAGGTTGCCGTTGAGGACACCGCCGGTGAGCGCGACGTAGATGTTGGTATTGCTGTAATAACCGCTGTCACGCGGGGAGACGAAGGTCACGTCCCCGTTGATCGTGCCCGCATTGAAGACTCTGGCATTGTACGTGCTGGTCGACCCGTAGGGATCCTTTCCGGTGATCGCCCAGGCGCCGCCTTCGATCACCCCGCCCGCCAGATTGTTCAGCACGCCGTAGTTGCTGAGGCCCACTGCGGTGCCGGTGGCGCTGGTGGAGATGGTGCCGCTGTTGTTCAGGACATAGCCGATCACCGCACCGTAAGTTGCGCCTTCGATCGTGCCGCTGTTGGTGGCGGTGTAGTATGTGTTGCCGTTCAACTCGACGCCGACACCGCTGGTCGAGCGGATCGTGCCGCTGTTGGTCAGTGCTTCGCCGGACATGTAAACCGCGGTTCCGGCGGCCACGATCATGCCCGAATTGATGACGTCGCCGAATGCATTCACACCGCCTCCGTCAGAGGTGATCGTCCCGCTGTTGTTCAGTATGCTGTCGAATCCCGTCGCTACGGCATAATAGTTTGCGGTGCCGGTCGCATGGATAGAGCCGGTGTTGGTCAGGCTTGAGGCGCCGCCCGTGGCGAAGGCCTGCCCCTGGGTCGTGATTGCAGCTTCGTTCACGACGGTGCTGCTTTCATCCATCACGATCATTCCGGGGGCGACGAACCCCTCGGCAAGCGTGAGGGTGGTGTCTGCTTTGGTAGCAAACTGCAAACGCTGGAACCCGGTGGGCAGCGCGATCGCGGTGGAGATGGTCAGATCCGCGGCGGTCTTGAGGACGAGGTAATTGGTGCCAAGACCCGCGTCCAGCGTGCCGGTGATCCCGGTCACCAGCGTCTCGGTGCCATCATAGAGGCCGTAGACGAGATCGTCGCCGCTGCCGAGCGAGACGTTGCCCGCGATCGTGCCCTGCGTGGAATCAATCTCGGTGTGGGTATAGTAGCCGTAGGCAGGTTGGGTCACGATATCACCGACGATCGTGCCGCTGTTGGTCAGCGTCAGCGATCCTGCCGAAATCGCCGTGCTGCCTGCAGTGGAGATGGTTCCCCCGGCGAGGTTGTCGATCTCCAGCGCGCCTGTGCTCTGAACGGCAGCGCCGGTTCCGGCGTTGGCGATGGTGCCGCTGTTAGTCAGCGGATTGAACGGCGTGGAAAGATTGGCGATCGTCGCTGCCGTGGAGGCGGAGCGGATCGTGCCGCTGTTGGTCCACCCGGTGGGATAGGGAGTGTTGTTGTAGATGGTGGTCTGATCGATGGCGCTGAGCGCGCCGCCGTCGATTACGCCGGCATTGTTCAGAGTGCCGATCGTGCCGACGATCGCGCCGATCGTGCCGCCCTGCTGGTTCTCGATGACATCGAAAGCGCCGCGTGCCGGATCGGTCGCTTGCAGAGCGACACCGCTCGTTCCCGAAATCGTGCCGGCATTGGTGATGCTGACGAGAGCGGGCGCATAGCTGTTCGTCGTCGAACGACCGGCGGTAATGCCAGTGGCGCCCGTCACCGTAGCGCCTGCCTCCACCGTCACCTCGGCTTTGGTGCCGTAGTAGTCGTAGCTGTTCGCCGGCACCGATCCGGACAGGACCGAAATACCGCTCTGGGTGCCACCATCCACGCTGCCGTCCACAGTAATCGCGGCCGTGCGCGCACGGTAGGTCGCGGGAAACGGAGCAATGTCGACGGTGATCGCCGCACCGCCCGCGCCGGAAATGCTGGCCGAGGGAGCAACCTGCACCATGCTGCCGTCCGTGGTGACGCGCAGGCCGTCGGTATCGGTGCCGGTGCAGTTGGTGATGCCATCCGCGACCGTCGGGTCGGGACTGCACTGCGCCCAGGCCGGCGTTGCCGATGCAGCGGCCATGGCAGCGATGCTCGAACCGAGCACAAAGGACCAGCGACGCACTCGCGCCGTCTGTTGGACGATCATTGCAACAATACCCCCGTATGTAGCAGCCGTGTAGCCGCCAAATTTCAGCCCCTGTCCAAACGAGGGCAGCCGTGTCCAGGAAAATCAGAGGGATTACAGAAATTTTATCGGCGTAAACGCAACCTAACAGATGGCGGAAAGCGCATCAGCCTTCTCTGTACACCACCCTCTCGTTCTGAGCGGCGTGTCGTACGCGAAGGTGTCCGTCAATCCGTCCTACCGCCCTCGGATTCTCCCTCTTTGAAATTGCGGCTAACGCATTCTAATGTCTGGGTATGGAGATAGATGCCTATTTGATTGACGGCGTGAGGCTGCTCACCCCCCGCCGCATCGGCGACGAACGCGGCTATTTCGCCGAGGTATTCCGCTCGGACATGTTCGCTGGCGTGTCGGCAGACCAGGTCTTTGTGCAGGATAATGAGTCGCTTAGCGTGCTCCCCGGCACCGTTCGTGGTTTGCACTTCCAATCCGAGCCTCGTGCCCAAGGCAAGTTGGTGAGATGCACCGCGGGGGCGCTGTTCGATGTGGCCGTGGACATTCGCCACGGCTCACCTACTTACGGGCAGTGGGTAGGCGAAACGCTCTCCTCGGAGAACGGTAAACAGCTGTGGGTGCCTCCGGGATTCGCCCACGGGTTTTGCTCACTCGAGCCCAATACAGTCATCTGCTACAAAGTCACCGACTACTACAATGCCGAGTGCGACAAGGGCATCGCTTGGGATGATCCGGTGATCGGGATCGATTGGCCGGACATTGCCCGACCCGCAACCCTTTCAAACAAGGATCGCAAGCAACCGCTCCTGGCTGACCTTCCTGCCTATTTCACCTGGCCAGGGATCAATGGAAGCGAATAATCCATGCGTGTAATCGTCACTGGCGGTGCCGGCTTTATAGGATCAGCCCTTGTCCGCTACCTCGTTCTGAAGAAGGGCTACGACGTCCTGACCATAGATGCTCTAACATACGCGGGTTGCGAGGCATCGCTACGCGAGGTTGAGGGTAGCAGCAACCACCACTTTCTTAAGGCTAACATCTGCAACCGTGCGGCCCTGGACTCCGCGATCGCCAGCTTCCGTCCAAATCGCGTGATGCATCTGGCGGCCGAAAGCCACGTTGATCGCTCGATCACCGGCGCGTCCGACTTCATCCATACCAATGTGGTCGGCACTTTCACCCTGCTCGAAGCCGCGCGCGGCTACTGGAACGGCCTTGCTGCAGAGGCAAAGGCGGCTTTCCGCTTCCTCCATGTCTCGACCGACGAAGTCTATGGCTCGCTGGGCGATGAAGGTTTCTTCGAGGAGACGACACCCTACGATCCCAGTTCGCCCTACTCAGCCTCCAAGGCAGCATCCGACCATCTCGCCAAGGCGTGGGAGCGGACTTACGGGCTGCCGGTGGTGGTCTCTAACTGCTCGAACAATTACGGGCCGTACCACTTCCCCGAAAAGCTGATCCCCCTGACCATCCTCAACGCGCTCGCCGGGCGCCCCTTGCCAGTCTACGGCAAGGGCGAGAACGTGCGCGACTGGCTTTTCGTCGACGATCATGCCCGCGCGCTCGACACCATCATCGAGAAGGGCCGGATCGGCGAGACCTACAATGTCGGCGGCCGCAACGAACGCCGCAACATCGACGTGGTACGCCGCATCTGCGCAGTTCTCGATGGGCTGGTACCGGGCGAAACTCCGCGCGAAAGCCTGATCGAGTTCGTCACCGACCGTCCGGGCCACGATGCGCGGTACGCCATCGACGCGACCAAGCTGGAGGACGAACTGGGCTGGCGCGCGCGCGAAACCTTCGACACCGGCATCGAGAAGACCGTTCGCTGGTATCTCGAGAACGACTGGTGGTGGGGCCCGCTGCGCGAGCGCTACGATGGCGAGCGGCTCGGCCTTTCCGTCAGGGCCCCCGCTTGAGACCCAGATGAAAATCGTCGTCACCGGCAAGTCCGGGCAGGTCGCTACCGCGCTGTACGAGCGCGGAACCGCGGCCGGGCACGAGGTGATCGCGCTGGGTCGGCCGGAACTAGACCTTGTCGATCCCACATCGGTCCTGCGGGCAATCGAAGCTGCCGCACCGGACGTGGTGGTTTCGGCCGCCGCCTATACCGCGGTCGACAAGGCGGAAAGCGAAAGCGCCCTCGCCCACGCTGTGAACGGCGCGGGGGCGGGTGCGGTGGCGCAGGCAGCGAAAGTGCTCGGCGTGCCACTTGTCCATCTCTCGACTGACTACGTCTTCGACGGTCGTTTGGATCGTCCATACGTGGAGGCGGACCCGACCGGGCCGACCGGCGTCTATGGCGCATCCAAGCTGGCGGGGGAGCAGTCCATATTGGCAGGCTGGCCCGAGAACAGTGTGGTCCTGCGCGTGGCTTGGGTCTACAGCCCTTTCGGCGGCAACTTCGTGAAGACCATGCTTCGCCTCGCAGGGGATCGGGACGAGATCTCCGTCGTTGCCGATCAATTGGGTAATCCTACCAGCGCGCTGGATATCGCAGATGGTATCCTTATGGTATCGGATAACCTTGTTGGTAGCTACGACGCAGGCCTCCGCGGCGTATTCCATATGACTGCACGCGGCGAGGCCAGCTGGGCCGATTTCGCGCAGGCCGTGTTCGCGACCTCGGCTGCCTATGGTGGAGCATGCGCGGCCGTCAGGCCTATCACCACGGCCGACTATCCCACGGCAGCCCTTCGCCCGGCAAACTCGCGGCTCGATTGCGGGGAGATCGCGCGCGCCCACGGCGTGATCCTGCCCGATTGGCACGGGGCGCTGGAAACCGTGGTTTCCCGCCTGCTAGCCGAAAAGCTGCAAAAGGGACGAGGCATGTGAAGGGCATCGTTCTGGCAGGCGGCAGCGGCTCCCGGTTCTTTCTGACGACACTAACGACCTCCAAGCAGCTGATGTCGATCTACGACGGCAGGTGAACTGTTATCCGCTCAGCACCTGATGCTGACGGACATCCGCGAGGTCCTGATCATTTCCACCCCGCGCGATCCGCTTGCCTTCCAGACCTTTCTGGCGGATCGATCGAAATGGGGCATGATGTTCGAATATTCCGAACAGCCCCCGCCTCGAGCGCTAGCGCATGCTTAGGTCATCGGCGCGGACTTCGTCGCCGGACAGCGAAATCAACCGCGCCTATGTCGAACGCTGAGATTTGGCGATCGAGACGATGGGGCGTGGCTATGCCTGGCTCGATACCGGCGCTCCGGACAGCATGCTCGATGCCACAGAATATGTGCGCATTCTCGAAAAACGGCAGGTGTTCAATATCACCGGCCCGAACGAGATCGCCTTTCGTCGGGGCTTCATCGATGGCGGGCAGAAGGGGTCATCGGCACGCTCGTCAAGTCGGATTATGGCCGCTTTCTGCGCGGAATCCTTCGGGAAATCTGAGGCGCCCGGTTTGCGCACCGTTCCGGAAAGGCTTCGATCCGCGCGCTTTGGCCTTGTTCTTACTCTCCAACGCTTTATCGTCCGAACCGCAATCGATTAGGCCGGAAGAGCTTTGAGTAAATTTTCAAACTTCTGGACGCTGCTGTTGATGCATTTGGAGGCGGTGCACAGCGCGCCCCGCCCCTACATGACCGCTTTGCGCTGGCGGTTGCTCGGCAAGAAGCTGCGGGCCCGCAGCCAGATGGCTCCGCTCCTCGGGAAATCGCCAAGAGCGTATCGCCTGTGGATCGAGCGGCAGGAAGCCCGCCCGTATGTCGACCATGGCGACTACGCCGCCCCCGGATCGCAGCCGATAATCGCCTTGGTGGATGCCGGTCGCGGGGAAACGAGGTTGGCGCAAACGTTGGAAAGCCTCGCTTCAGAAGGCCTGTCCTACCTCCTAATCGGAGGCCCTGGCGGCTTTTCCATTAAGCACGCTGCGGACCATATCGACTGGAGCGATAAGCCCTGGCTCATGCCCATGGCCGCAGGGGACGTACTCGCCCCGCGAGCGGCTGAGGTCTATCGGAGCGCAATTGCGAAAACGGGGGGGAAGATCGTCTATGCTGACGACGATCTGATCGACCAAGCCGACCAGCGCACCGCGCCCCATTTCAAACCCGACTGGAACGGCGAACTCTTCCGGCATTTCGATTTCCTGACAGGCGCCTGCGCGGTTCAGACCTCCCGGGAGTGTCTGGCAAGTGTTTCCGATGCCGATTGGGCGCAGGCGCTCGTCGCGCAGGGGCTTGGTCCCAAGGCACCCTTCCATATCCCTCGTGTTCTCCACCACCGGCGTTCGAGGCCGCTGCCCCGCGTGCCGGCAGCACCTGAGATGCCTGCAACTCGGCAACTGCCCAAAGTCAGCGTCATTATCCCCACGCGAAACGGGCTCGATCTGCTGCGGACATGTCTGAGCGGCCTGCAAGCGACCGAATATCCCGACATCGAGATCCTGATCGTCGACAACGGCAGCGACGACCGAGGCACTCTGGCGTTTCTTGCAGGGATCGAGAGCGAAACCTGCAGGGTCCTAAAATTCCCCGGCGCTTTCAACTTTTCGGCCATCAACAACCATGCGGCTGCGCAGGCGGACGGAGACATGCTCTGCCTTCTCAACAATGACGTGGAGATGCTTGAGCCCCACTGGCTGACGATCATGGTCGAGCAGGCGCTGCGCGAAAACGTCGGGGCGGTGGGGGCGCAGTTGCTCTATCCCGATGGCCGGATTCAGCATTCAGGGGTCGTACTGGGCGTCGGCGGAGGTGCCGCACACGCGCACCGGCTACTGCGCCCCGACGAAGAAGGCTACTTCCGCCGCCATGCCCTTCCGCAGTTCGTCTCTGCGGTGACAGCGGCCTGCCTCGTTGTGTCGCGAGAACGATTCATGGCAGTGGGCGGTTTCGATGAACGCAATTTTGCGGTGGCGTTCAACGACGTCGACTTGTGCATGCGCTTGAACCGCCAAGGATGGCATTCGCTCTATGAGCCGCGTGCGCGGTTGATCCACCATGAATCGGTTTCGCGCGGCCTTGACCGCGACCCGGTCGGCGCGGCGCGCCTTGCGGGAGAACTGGCCCATCTGAAATCCCTCTGGGGCACGGATCGTATCGTGGATCCATTCCATCACTCGCAACTTAGCCCCTTCAGCGAACAATTCGTGCCGCGACTATAGAGTTTTAGGAATGGCCGTTTATCAGGAAGTTATGCTGCCCCATCGAATTTCTCTGCCCCAGGTTACCTTATGTGCGGCGACGTCGATCAACGTCAAGGCCACTTTGCGGTCGCTGGAATGTTGCTTGGATCAGATCGCGTTTGCCGACTGTCTGCTGTTTACCGACGCGGAAATTCAACCTGAGCATCCGGAGATTCGTGTCGTACCGATCCATAAACTCACGTCAGTGGCGGCTTACTCCGACCTCCTTCTCTCCGGCTTGGTCGATAGGATCGAAACCAGTCACTGCCTGATCGCACAGTGGGATGGTCACGTGGTCAACGCGGGCCGCTGGCGCCCCGAGTTCCTTGAATACGACTACATTGGCGCGGTTTGGCCACATTTTCAGGACGGTTACAACGTGGGAAATGGCGGATTTTCGCTCCGCAGCCGCCGTTTGATGGAGGCATGCCGGGATCCAGAATTTGAGGCATCCCATCCCGAGGATATTGCTGTTGGTCGGATCAATCGTAAATGGCTTGAAGAAAAGGGAATGCGTTTCGCCTCGCCTGTTCTAGCGGACGCGTTCGCGGTAGAGCGGAGGGGAAACCCTCGGGAGAGCTTCGGCTATCACGGGGTGTTCAACATGCCCGCAGTACTGGGAGTCGAGGGTTTCTGGGATATCTACAGGGACCTTGATGACTGCACTACCGTGCGCCGCGATTTCATGAATATATTATCAAAAATTAGTCGTGGGCCTGGGGGGATTTCTCGAATCCGAACGATGTTAGCGGATCGCCTTTCCATTTTGATAAAAGACAAACAAACGCTTCGTAATAGAATCTCCTCGACAAAATAGACTCGGCCATAAAGGCGTTTGGCTGACGGGCGTCGCTTGGGTTGCGCAAGTCGCAGAGCTGTCACGGAAAATTTGGCGGGATTCTAAATGCCACAAGGCCGAGGGATGCTCGGAATGAGTGATCTTGCGCAGTTAGGAGTTCTGCCGGCAAATTTCCCATATTGTCACTTCTAAATCGAAGAGGCACAACTCACAACAGGATCAGGACGACTTGATCCCCAATGCTCCTCCATTGTCCTGCAGCACACGGCCTACGAATTGATCGGCGAGCGGTGAGGATCCCAATATTCTAGTGACTAGCATTGATGTGATTAGCCGGGGAAACAATCATGTACACAGCACAGAAGATTGAGCGATTTCAGCTGGATAAAACTTCCAGTGACAACGTCTTCACGATTGACTCCACCATTCTTTACGATCCCCGCGTGAATGGCCCAGCCGGAAAAAAGATTCGGTTCGAGTTCGACGGCGAACCTCCGCGCTCTACGGTCTGTTTTGGTCCATACATTCGTCTTCCCGCGGGCTTTTACGTGGTCGAGCTGCACGGGGAAATCACAGGATCTTTCGAGATCCACTTCACCCAGGATGCTGGAAAACATACCCTGGCTAGCCAAGTGGTCCAAGCAATCGACGATGCATTATGGTTCCATGTTTTGGACGGCGCCGATAATTTCGAAGTCGTCGTTTATACGACCAATGAATCTTCCTCTTTCCGACTCGATCGCGTCGACCTGTATCGCATGACCGAGGATGAGTTCGCCGCGACGAAGTTGTTATCACCCCATCTACATGAGCTCCATTTCCTACAGACTGAGCCTGCCATGACAAATCCGGGATTTGTTAAAGGCCGGAACATCCAAGCGGGCTACCGGCGCGGAACCTACATCGCGTCCGGAGCTGCGCAGGCGATCTTGCGGGATCCAGATTGGATTGCCGCGCAGGAGGCCGCCGAGAGCCGCAGCATATCGCATCCGAACCATCTGCTGAATCTGTTCCTGCTGCTGAAGTATTCGGAGATCAACGGTAACATCATCGAGTTTGGTGCGTACCGAGGAGGTACTTCTCTCATGATGGCCGCCCTGCTCAAGCGATTGGGATCAAGCCGAAAGGTCTATGCTCTCGATACATTTGAAGGCATGCCCGAGAGCTGTAACTCCGAACTGGACATGCATGTACCAGGCGGTTTCGCTGGGGCTAGCTATGACGAATTGGTTGAGGCCCGCGATCGGCAGGGGCTGGACAATCTCGTCATACTAAAGGGCCTATTTCAAGACACAGTGAGCCAAATTCCGCCTGACGAGAGGAGATTCTTCCTCTCTCACATAGATTGCGACATTTACGATTCGGTGAAGTTTTCGATCAACTACAGTGCGGAGCATTCTGTGATGGGAGCCTACCTAGTCTTCGATGATCCGCTCGTCTTCGATTGTTTGGGCGCCTTTCAAGCAGTCGAGGAGGAACTAATTCAGAACCGAGGCCTTTTCGCTGAGCAAGCATATCCGCATTTGGTCTATCGCTGCCCGGCCGTTAGCTGAGACGTCCTCTTAGACTCCGTCCGCCGTTAACCGACGCGCAGCGCAAGGTGCTGGTCGAATTGTCGAAAGGCCCTATCCCGGCACAAACTATGGGGCGATGCGCTTGCGCGCTGATAGATCAAGTTCAGCGACTCCATGACGAATTATCAGTCTCGCTCGAAATCTTATTTAGCGCGATTTAGACCGCTATGAATCGACACGGCCCCCTCGATGGCGTTTTTGTGATCTATAATCCCTACTGGTGGAGGAGGCTGGCACGGATGGAAATCCGCTTCCTATAGATTTGTGCTTCTCAGCAAGCTCGTCGACATCTTTCGACCCGCCGAATGCGCCGATCAGTTCGGCTCTTGCGGATTGATACAGATTGATCGCAATCTGCTCCAGTTAGACCTCAATTGCGAGACCGATGCTGCGATCGTCTTGATTGAGGCCGCGTGACTGAGGTGAAACAGTAACTGGCGTGATCAACGAAATTCTTACATCCGTAACGCTGGTTAACAAAGCAGAGCTCACGAATGCAGCTAGATATCCATCTCGCAGCTTGAGGGCAACATATGCCTCACCGACCCTTAACGAGCAATTGGCCGCAAAATCATCATCGATAGCCATTAGGCAGGGTATTTTTACAAACAATCCACCATTTGGTAAGTCAAATATACCGAATTCAATATGATGATAGCGAGTCCATCGATAAGTTTTTCCATTATGGTTTTCAAGGCCGTGCCATTCTCCACTAGCGGAGTGCTCACTGGCTGGTGCCTTAAGCTCGAGTGTTCGAATTTCGTCAGGCATGTCCGCCAAGATGCGCGCAGCTACCGGCGAAACGGCGCCTCGGTGCAGAACAAAATCTCCGCCCAAGCTACGATAGATCAGCCCTTCTCGTTTAGCGAAGTCGTGCATTGTCTGATGGCTATAGAATGTGACATGGCCATTGCGAGGCGCAACATACCACCAATCGACACCTATTTCTTCAATATTTTGAGGCTGCATGCTTTGCCCTACAAAGACAAAACCACCCTCATTAGTATAACTCAATAGTGAATTAAACGTATCCAACGGACTTGTACTATGCTCAATAACTTCAAACGCCGTCACTATGTCGTACTTCTTGGCCGGCTTTATGGGATTCGAATAAGGGTCGTAACTTGCGACCTCCGAAAAACCATATGATCGCATTTGTTCGGCAAAAACTCCTTCACCACTACCAAAGTCAAGTAACGACAGCATACCCTTCCCTTTTTCGAGAAGTTTGTCCATCATTCTGGCAGTCGCTTCGGCGCGCATCCCAGCATAGTCAGGATCGACTTTGATATAATCATCATTATATACTAGAGTCGAAAAATCACCTGAAGACCAATCATCGAAGAAATCGGTGAAAATTAGCTCACACGAGCTACATCTATAATAGTGTACAGCAATATTAGATCGCACGAGAGGATAGCCGTTGCACGATTTATTAAAGTCAACCGCGCCAAAATGAGAGGCAGTGCCATTACACAGCTTGCATTCCAAAGCTTGCCCCAATTCAGGGCCGCCGGTGCTCTCTTGTACGCCGCGGATCAAATCACGAATCGCTTCAGACATCACAAATCTCGCTTCATCGCATTGGGTCATAGCTTCTGGGGAACCGGCGCATGATCGACTGCACCCTACCATTCAATCGGTTCCTGGGAGTGCCGCACCAGAGCAAGATGCAAAGTCGGCGCTTCCCACGATCTGAGCTAATGAAGTATTTCCGTCACCCGCTTCACTAATGAGATATGAGTGTCCGACGCCGGCGGCAATAGCGGCGCCGATGTCACTTTCTTTATCGCCAATCAACACTGAGCGTGCGAGATCCAAATCATGCTCCATCGCGGCGCGTAAAATCATACCTGGCATGGGTTTGCGACATTCACACGATCCGTCTGGGTGATGTGGGCAATGATATATAGCGGTAAACGTGATACCCTCAGCCGCGAATATCTGCCGCATATGTTCTTCCATCAGCGCGTAATCCGCAGCACTGAAAAATCCACGCGCAATGCCCGACTGGTTGGTCACTACAATCAACGCGTAGCCGAGCGCTTGGACCTTTCGAAGCGCCTCAAATACCCCCGGGATGACATCGAACTGATCGGGACGGATCACATAGCCGTGATCAACATTGATTACGCCATCACGGTCCAGCAAAAGCGCGCGCCTCATTTCGCAGACCCCGACATACGTATACGCTCTACAAGTCGCGTAGATGAATACCCCGGCAAGAAATCAATCGCTGTTGCCTGCCCCCCCCATGTCTGGACCATAGCCGTTTCCGCGAGGCTCGCCACATCGTAGTCCCCCCCCTTCACGTAAATGTCAGGTCTAATAATATTCAATAATTTCAATGGATTCGGTTCATCGAACAAAACGACAAGTGAAACCGATTCAAGCGCCGCTAACATCAGTGCGCGATCATGCTCGGGGTTGATTGGGCGATCATCACCCTTGCCTAACAGCCGAGAGGAAACATCAGAATTCAGCCCGACAATCAACGCCGCACCAAGGGTTCTAGCGGTTGTTAGGTACTCGACATGCCCGGGATGAAGCAGATCGAAGACCCCGTTTGTGAAAACCAAGGGACGCGGGGCGTATGCGAGCCGCGCCACAAGATTCTGACGCTCAACAATCTTATCCCGGTATGACATTTTCATCAGCCCTTGGTCGAAACGAGCAGCGGTTCGACTTCGTCAAATGTAGCGACAGAAGTGCCGAGCTTGCTGACAACCACTCCGGCGGCTGCATTTGCGAATTCTACCGCCTCTCTCCAGTTTGCTCCGATCCCGATCATAATTGCGATCGCAGCAATGACGGTATCTCCGGCCCCCGACACATCAAAGACTTCCTGAGCCTGGGCTGGCCGATTGATCACCGCACCCGGTAAGAACATTTTCATTCCCTGTTCGCTCATCGTAAGCAGCAGAGCGTCCAGTCCCAAATCAGTGCGAAGTTTTTCGGCCTTTGCATCCATCGCTTCCGGCGAAGACCAAGGGCCCACCGCCTGAGCGAGTTCACCGCGGTTGGGCGTGATTACCGTCGCCCCGGAATAACGGGCATAATCGGCGCCCTTGGGATCGATAAAGATCATCTTACCGGCAGCGCGCACCAGTGCAATTAGATCCTCGATCTTGCCCAGCGCACCTTTTTGATAGTCTGAAAAGATGACGATGTCGGAATCTGGGAGTAACTTGGCGAAGGCAGCCCTTTTTGTATGCAGCACGTCTTCTGATGGCACATCTTCGAAATCAACGCGAAGCATCTGTTGCTGGTGCCCGATGATACGTAGCTTAGAAGTCGTCCTAATTTCTGGATCGACTTGCAGCTCATGCCGAATGCTGTTTGCGTCGAGGACCGCTCGCAATCGGGTTGCGGTCGCATCAGCGCCTACCACGGACAACAAGGTCGCCTGTGCTCCAAATGCTACGATGTTACGTGCGACGTTGGCCGCTCCACCGGGGCGTTCGTCCGAGCGCGCGATCTTGACGATCGGCACGGGTGCCTCGGGAGAGATACGATGGACATCACCGAACCAATATTCGTCAAGCATTACGTCGCCGACAATCAGCACGCGCAACTGGCTGATTTGTTCACGCATCGGAAGCGAAAACCTCATCGAGATAGGCACACAGCGTGTGATAAGTGAGTAGATGGGCAGTTTGGATCTGATCGGTCGCAGCAAGCGGCACCACTATGGCGATATCGCTCAGAGGCGCTAACTTGCCGCCGTCACGACCGAGCATTCCTAGCGTTTTCACGCCCATCAATTTTGCGCTTTCGAAGGCCCGCACCACATTTCCTGAGTTGCCCGAGGTCGAAATACCCCAGACGACATCGCTCGGTCCTGCCAAGGATTCAACCTGTCGGCTGAACACCGTTTCGTAGCTGTAATCGTTGCTCCATGCAGTAAGAATAGAGCTGTCGGTCGTCAGCGCGATAGCGGGAAGCCCACGACGCTCAATCTTATAGCGTCCGATCAGTTCTGCCGCGATGTGCTGAGCGTCGGCAGCAGAGCCGCCATTTCCCATAATCAGCAATTTGCCGCCGGACTTCAATGCGTCAGCGAGCAATGTTGCAGCTTCTTCGACGCTTCGCAGATAGTCATCTGTAAAGCACGTTTGCAAAGCGGTCAGCGTCGTTCGAATTTCTCGAGCGAAGGAAAAACTACCCGTAGATTCCGACATCTGGTATCCTAATCCTAAAATCTGATTCTATATTTCGCGGCGTCTATTTAGAATTCGAGATTTTGTCCGACGCAATCACAGAAACAAGTGAGTCGCCATCGTCTCTTCCAAAATTCCGCAGCTCCCTATTATCCGACGTTACCGTGACCATCTCGGGGATAACTTTGATCTCAAGCGATCGCAGCCGAGGCGGCTTATGGAGATCGGCCCATTTCTCAAGCACCCGGCACCGAGCTTCTGACGAAGTGAGCAGCATATCGAACTGAGCCGCCTCGACCATAAACTTGTGTGCAATCCCCGTGACATCAACATCAACATCTACGGCATCATGTTGGGGCAATTCATCTAGAATAGAGTCTGGGATCACAAATGCGACTTTTACACCGGTTTGCCGCCATGAGAGCAGTAGGCTCCACAGGGCACCATTGCGATGCGTATATGCGTCGATCCCGATATATATATCCCCGGCCATGGGCCGAACGACCTTATCGTTGCGGTCTGATCCAAAAATATCGGTCAGTGAGTCCAGATCAGCAGTATAAAATTCATGATCGTGTTGCCCACTGGCGATTCCTACGACGTCGTAGCGCGCTCCACTCTCCCGCTTCAATCGCTCGATTAAAGCCCGTGCTAACCTCACTTCGCGATCAGACTTTGCATTGAACGTGCGGTTGCCGGGAACGAAGCTGCTCAGATCGACGTAAAGAACACGTGTGTCGCGCGCGCGATCAGGAAAATTCACGGTGATCGAGGCCGCAAGGCTGACCTTATCTTCGGCTGCTAGATCGACGATCTCTCCCCTGAAGCGGCTTCGGTTAATATGGTCGATCAGAGGCTTAATCGCGGTTGCCGGATTGTAGTCACGAATTTTCGTGTATTGTTCTGAGGGCGCGTCACCGCGCAATTCAGCTTTCACCAAATTGAATACCGATTGAACCGAGATATTGTCGAGGCAAAATACGTCGAACTGGCAACTGGCACGATCCGGAAGATGGCAGGGCGAGCACGGTGCATCGACGGTGATCGCCTTGGCATTATTGAAAGCCGGCCCCCATTGCTGAGGCAGCTCATGCCCACTGTAAATACCGATCGTCCGGCACCCAACGAAGCTTGCGAGATGTACGCCGAACGAATTGTTACCGATGCATATCTCGTTGCTCGAGAGCGACGTGAACAGTTCAGGAAACGAGAGGCCACATTGAATATGCACCTTAGGATCGTCCTTGAACGCAAAATCGTTCAATTCGTCACGCCTTCCGGCATAGATGTTGATACTCGAAATCGTAGCGTCTTTGGCCAACTCCCTCACGAGCGCGGCGAAGCGCTCAGACGGCCATTGCCGGGCATCGTTGCCCACAACAGGGAAAATCGCAATCGATCCCGGACGTACGGGTTTCTTCTCTCCCATCGCCGGCAGACGGATGTAATCATTCGAGTCGAACGGAAGGGCATCCACAATGCGTAGCATTTGCTCGCACGTGTGTGTCTCGTCAAACAGGCTGCGAACACCCGAAAAGTCAGGATGAATAGCCAGCGGATTAGTCAGCAAACTATCGGCGTCATCCACGCCTGTTTTGTAACCAAAATACTGACTCGCGTTAAGTCCAAATAGAATAAAACGAGTATCAGACTGGCGCCTAAGGTCGATCGCATAATCGTAATACGGCATTTCAAGCCGCAAGGCCTCAATGGATTCTAGTGCGATGCTGGCGCGAACTGATGATTTGGACTTGAAATAATCCAATGTATAAATCGTGTTGAAAAGCCCGCTCGCTTCGGCGGCTTCGCGGTTCCAGCTTCCGACCAGGACATCCAGCCTCGCGTCCGGATAACGCGCCCGCAGCTTTGCAAGCGCTGGTAGTGCCAGCAAGAAATCGCCGTGATGATCAAGCTTTTGCGCGAGAATCTTCTTCTCGATCGGTCTGAAAATCCCAGTCTTTGTCACTGTGGACATACCTGCCGGATCGATCTTCGGTCGCGGCGCCAAAGCCCGTAGTGCAGTCAACGCTGCATCGGCGCACCGATCCCACGTTAATTCCGCAGCTCGGCGGAGACCGGATTGCCGAAGGCTTGCCTGCAAATCCGGATCTTCAAGGACTTGCGCGATCTTAGCGCCGATGGCTTCGGGGGAATTTGGGTCAAACAACGCTTCGCGATTGTCCACCACCTCGGGCAAGCTGGTTTGATTTGATGCAATGGTTGGTGCGCCACAGGCCATCGCCTCAAGCGCAGGCAACCCAAAGCCTTCGCGCAAAGACGGGAATACGAAAAGATCGCAGCAATTGTAGAGATCGATCAAGTCTTCTTGGGAAACGTAACCCATGATCGTGATCATTTTTCGAGTTGCCGGGTCCTTCGCAAAAGACATGATCCGATCAATTTCGCCCGGGTGCCGTTTCCCGACACAGACGAACTGGTAGCGATCCCGCATCTCTATCGGCAAAGTGGCAAGCGCTTCGACCAGCGACTTCAGATTCTTGTTGAAGTCAAGTCCCCCATTATAAAGGATAAATGACTTTTCAATACCAAGGCGCCTGCGGACTTCCGCACGCGCTATGGGGCTGTAATCCTTAAAAGAATACGCAGGGTCATGTGCGCCAAAGATGTTGACCGTCTGCTCCTTGGGGAAGTTCAGTTCATCGATAGCTTCGCCTTGGCTGCTTTCGGAAATGGCGAGCAACAAATCGCTGCGCTGTACATTGTCGAGGCGATCTCGATACCAATTGCGGTAGCGAGGAACGGTTTTAAAATGCTGATCTGGAAGGATGAGCGGGGTCAGGTCATAGAAGATGCAAGCGACCGGCGCTTCAGCTACAAACTTGTTGACAGTGACGACTGCATCGTCACCCAGACCTTCGAACAGGCTAGATACCAGTACCACATCGGGTTGTAATGATCGAATATAATGCTCGCGCATAATTTCCGCGATTGTTCGACGGTTGCGCAATGGCTGGTCGTAATATTCGATCGAAGCTGGCGCGTACCAAACGCGGATATTCGCCTGCGGCAAGATTCCATTGAACTGATGGCGAAGGGGCTCGATTGTGTCGCTGAGCATGCCATTGAGCAGGAGGATGAACTCGTCGTTCGGCGAACGACGGATCATCGCCTTAACTAACGACAAAGTATAATTTCCAATGCCACGAAACCGGCTACCCGTCTGGGCGCCTTGTAAATCCACCACGATGCGCATGAAAACTCCGGATCGCCTAAACGCTCAGTGCGCCCAAGACTCTACGCCCGATTACAGGCAAATCAAATTCCCGCACTTCTTCGACGTTGCGGGCGCGGAAGACACGTACTGGTTCATCCTGCTGGACATTAGAGCCCACATCGACAGACCGCGCTTCCATCAACGTGTAAACAAGCCCGCGCAAAACTTCTGCGTCGGCGCTAAGCTGGTTGCACGCGGCAAGCACATCTTGACGTCCTCTAGCGACAGCGTTCTCGAGCGCCCGTGCAGTACGCAACCGTGGCGCCATGCCGAACTCGGGATCGTAGCGGCGTAACCACAGGCCGCGCAGTGAACCGCGTCGAGCCCGATAGTCGTCTAACTTTTCTTGGAGGCCAGCTACTTTCGACCAGGCCGGGTTCGCTTCCGAGCCTTTGCTTAGTTGGTCTAAAAGGGATATTTTGGAATAGCCCTTACGAAGGCGCCCCACATAGTAAGCCATGCCCGACGGCTCGGCCTTTCGCTGAAGCATAATTTCATAAGCTTTATTCACAAAAACAGTGTCATGGAAATCAAGCAAGTCAAAAACTGAAATCACCGTCAGCATCCTCTAAATTACCGGATTTCGGCATGACGATATTATTACAAAACTTCTAATAAACCTTCCGGTGAGCACCGCACCTATGTTCTGCATCCAAGCTTGGCGCGCCATTTCCCTAGGAGCATAGATTTCTTTCGGTTAGCATGGCTTGGAACGCGAAATCAACGGCATTTTGGGCGTATTCCGCCATTCCCGACCCCTGCCTCTGGAAATGCATGACGTTTGGATATTTCGCCCATGGGATGGGCAAGCTTGTCCGAATTTGCCAACTGGGCAGACCGCCGGGATCGCGAAATTTGCAACGAACGCCAGCTAAGTACATCGGCACTCACGCGCTTGAAATACATCTATCGGACGGGCTAACCTGGGCCATGTTCGGGAGGTGACGGCGAAGTCGCATTTAGGCTCGCATGCCACCGCGTCCTGAGCGGTCTTGAGGCCCAGGGGATATTTTAATGCTGAGTTTAGAACGCAAGGTAGGGCTGGAGAGCCAGAAGTCCTACAAGGACAAGGTGGAAAGTGGTTTTTTTGACAAATATTTAGCTGGTGAACACATCCTCGATGTCGGCTTCGCCGGTCATGGCGGGGATGGCCAACCCATTGTCCCTCAAGCTATAGGCGTAGACCTCAACTATCCTGGATATGATGGCATTACGCTGCCTTTCGCCGACGAAAGCCAAGATGCCGTATACAGCAGTCACTGCTTCGAGCACATTCAGGACCATGTTGCAGCTCTGCAGGATTGGTTTCGGGTCTTGAAAGTGGGCGGGTTCGCCGTCGTAGTTGTTCCGCACAGAGATCTTTTCGAACGTCGTGAGATTATGCCGTCGAGGTTCAACCAGGACCATAAGCGGTTTTTTACTCCGGCAACGCTGCTGTCCGACATTGAATCGGCATTGCCGGTCAACGGCTACCGCATCCGCCATATGTGCGATAACGACCAAGGTTATGATTATACGCTTATGCCTCACATGGGGCAGCCAGGCTGCTTTGAAATAGAGCTTGTTCTAGAGAAGCTCGCGCCTATTTCATGGACCCCAGACATCGGAACTGCATGCGATTACGCGCCGAGCGAACTATCCTCGACATTTAATATTGGACGCCAATGGGCTCTGGAAACAGATTTTTCTCACGGCGCCGGATGTTGGGTTTTTGGTCCCTACGTGCCGTTGTCAAAAGGACAGTTTATCGCTGAGTTCTATTTGGATGCCGTAGGGCTCGGTTTGGGTGGTCTAGAAGGCCCCATAACCCTGGATATTGGCCGCGATATGGCTTCGACAGATTTCAGAAGGGAGTTGATCGGACAGGAAGGTGGTGATGCGTTGCGATCGGGTCCGATCGAGCTCAAGTTCGCTAACGACACCCACGGGGCGCTCCATGAATTCAGGATTTTTTTGGGAGAAAATCCGCCGTTCAAGGGCACGCTGAAATTAAACGGTGTTCGTATAAAAATGGAGAATTGGTGATAGTGTGACGCCTCTAAATGAGGCCGCCATTCGGCTGTGAACGGTCGATCTCGCATTGCAACCTTAGGGAATGCACCGATCGAGGCATTGAAGTGCGCGAATGAGAGAAGGGCGAAGATCGCATCAATCCTGCGACCTTCTCGGACCGACCGTTTTCGTCTCACGGCAATCGCCATTGAAAACTGATTTAACATGCGGCGCTGGATGTCTATTGTTTGGATCCGAGATGCCGTTCATCCAAATTGAGTTTTCGCGGCGGTCTATTGAAAGCCAATGGGCTCAGGACGAGCGGCTTAGACCATATTATAAACATGGACTGAACTGACACGGTGGACGTACCCGTCGCCCGTGTCAGTTCACCATGCACCCTAAGAGGCAGGTGTATGACAAGTTTTTCCGCAGTGGCCATCGTCGATCAACCCGCCTTGGCGCCACCGCCTTCTCTATTCCCGATGCCGGAATGAGCTCAGGCGGCTGATCCGCATCCGAATGCATTGCACAAAGATCATCAAGCCATGGTTAGGAAAGCCATCCATCGCCACTTACGAAACACGAAACGGCCGAAGGCAAAGAAACGCTGCTCGTTCCTGTCGTGCCATGCAGCCTTTCCACATCGCTCACGAGAACGAAATGGCTGAATTCAGTCGTAAAGAGACAGTTCCGTTGGGGTAATGTCGGGCCGGAGATATTGACCCGCTACATTGCGGTGAGCGTGAAAAACGGCGCGATGATTTTCAGGTACGTACTGAACATCCACGCGGGAAAAACCTAGCACCTCGAGATATTCCACCATGAACGCCGTGTTCGGGCCCCACCAGTTCGAGCCATCGTTGTTGACCTCGCCTCGCGGGTAGAAGATCATGCTTGGACGGTCTTCGTCCATGTTGTCGACCCACGTTTCTACGATCAGTGTTTCCCGCGCCAAATTGGCGACCTCGCGAGTCACCGCCAACGGGTCGAGCAAATGGTAGAAAACGCCGGAGAAGAGCACCACGTCAAATTGTCCAAGTGCAGCCATGTCGAGGCGTGGATGATTGAGATTGCAGGCATATAGCTCTACGGGCTTACCCCATTGCGCTATCACGTGACTGACGGTCGAAAGCGCCTTGAACTCATCCTCGATAATAGGGGTATGATAACGATCCAGCGCAACTACGCGTCCAGCCCCGCGCTTCATGGCCTCAATGGTAAAGCCGCCATTCCATGCGCCGATATCGATGAAGGACTTGCCGGCAAGGTCAAGGCTGTTGAACAAGATTCCAGCCTCTGCGCTCATCAACGCAGCATCCTTGGCGCCGTTCGTATAGGTACCATCGGGAAGTTCGACGCTATGCCACCAGCTAACCGAGTTCCGATCAAAATCAGCAGGAAGATCAATAGGTGCGATCGGAAACGGTTTCGCGGTGTCTTTCATTGCTTTTGCCCCCAAGCGTTGATGGTCGCTTCCGCTATTCGTATAGCCACTCGTGCCGCGAGTCTATTGATCCAGCGCTGCTGCCGCTCTTAAGACTTTGCTCGACCGCTTCGACTCTTTCAGCCGCAATAACATCATGCCAAGCATAGCCGCATTCGGTCAACGACCGTAACAAAACGAAATATATCAGAACAATCCGCGGGCATGCCTAACAGAGCGAGAGACAGATAATCCCGCTCCGCTTCAATCACAGAAGACGAGACAAGCCACGGCTCGCCTTTGAATCATAGAAGAACGCAGTTTCGGGGGATCGGTCAATGGCAGTTCAGTGCGCGAGTTGACTGCGCACTGAGCGAATGGCACCCTCGAAGGAACGAGCTTCATGAGTCAGATCTCCTGAATTTTCATCACTCTTCCCAGCGGTCGCTAATCAACCTTCACCAGGTTTCTCTTTGAAAAAATTTGGCATGAGGCAAGTCATTTTACCAGCCTGCGCAGGCTTTCCTCTAGATCTATTTGCGGCGCCCAATTGGTCATCCGGCGCAACTTACTCGCATCGCCAACGATGATTGAAGCATCGTCTCCTGAATTAACACTGTCAGTGAAAATTACATCGCCAATCGACTTATTGAGCACTTTGGCAACCGCGTGCACGATGTCAGCAATGCTAGTGGCTTTGCCGCTTGCGACGTTGAAAGTAGTGCCCGCTAGTGCATCCACTTCGAGCAGCGTAAAATAAGCTTCAACAATGTCGCTCACGTCGAGGAAATCGCGGACGCTGTCGAGTCCGGACATTACGATGGTGTCGCCATCCGCCGCTGCACGAATCCGACGCACGATCGACGGGATTGCCAAATCCTGCTGCATCCCCGCTCCGATGTGATTAAACGGCCTGGCGATCACCCCCTCTATACCCCTTAAGGAGGATGCCCGAGCAACGGCAGCTTCCGACAAGGCCTTCGCCAAACCATAACGACCGCGGGGATCGACCGGCGCCTCCTCATTTAACGGTCGGCTGCTTGCGGCGTAAACCAAACATGAGCTTACGTGCAAGAGACGCCCTGATCGAAGGTGGTTGCACAGGTTCAACGTCATCTCGACTGAATCCAGAAGGGGGTCGTACGTTGAGAACTTCGACGGAACTGTCTCGCTAGCCAAGTGCAACACATATGGCAGATCGCTCGGCAGCCTAGCTACCGAGGCGCGATCCAGCAGATTCACCCCGCACCAACCAACACCAGAGGGCAGCCACTCAGGTCGCTGACCACGCCCAGTGGCGACAATGTCGAACCTCGCCTGACCCAATTCGATTACGTGACGACCGACGAAACCCGAAGCACCGGTGACGAGAAGGCCTGGCTTATCGGGCAATCCGTGCCTCGAGCTCGTCGAAATTGCGATGATACTTCTCACGTTTGGCTAGCTGAAGGTCGCTTTCGACCATCATCCTAGCAAGCGATGCGACATCATGCGTAGGGCTCCACCCCAGCGCGGCTTGCGTCCTGCTGTAGTCTCCTAACAAGTAGTCAACCTCGGCGGGACGATAGAAGCGTTCGTCGATTTCGACGAACTCCTGCCAGTCAAGTTCCAGAGGTTCGAACGCCAATGCCAAGAACTCGCGGATTGAGATCGCGTGATTAGTCGCCACGACAAAGTCACCCGGACTATCGTGCTGGAGCATTCGCCACATTGCCTCGACGTAGTCGCCCGCAAAGCCCCAGTCGCGCTTGGCATCGAGATTACCGAGAAGCAGTCTGCTCTGAAGACCCAGCTTGATGCGGGCCGCAGCCAGAGTAATTTTGCGCGTGACGAAAGTCTCTCCGCGCCGTGGACTTTCGTGATTGAACAGGATGCCATTGCTGGCAAACATGCCATAACTCTCACGGTAATTCACCGTCTGGTAGTGAGCGTAGACCTTGGCGCAGGCATATGGGCTGCGCGGCTCAAACCGCGTTTCCTCGCTTTGCGGAGGCTTAGCCGAACCGAACATTTCACTCGATCCCGCTTGGTAGAAACGAACGGCACGAGGCGCGTATTGGGTCGAAGCCCGGATCGCCTCGAGCAAACGCAGGACGCCTGTTCCGGTAGCATCGCACGTATATTCGGGTTGGTCGAAACTAACGCGAACATGGCTCTGCGCAGCCAGATTATAAATTTCATCCGGCTGGGTAAGGTCAATCAGTCGACGAAGAGAATTTGCGTCCGACAAATCGCCATAATGTAGCGAAAAGCGGTCTTCGTATTCTTCGCCAAGCAAATGATCGATGCGCCACGTGTTTACTGTGCTCGATCGCCGGATCATGCCATGAACCTGGTACCCCTTTTCCAGAAGGAGCTCAGAAAGATAGCTACCGTCCTGTCCAGTTACACCGGTGATCAGTGCCGTCTTATTCATCAAAAACTCCATGCATTTAAGTACGCTCAATCTAACTATTACTAGCTATGTAAAAGTAAATTCTGACTGTGCGCGTGATAGGCCTGATCAAAATCATCATAGAAGATCAAATTTCCGTCATTTAGAACGGCAAACCTTTGGCAATGCTGCCGGACGTAATTGACGTCATGTGAAATGATTAGCATAGCGCGATCGCCGCGCTTTTGAAAAAGCTCCGTCTCGCATCTTTCGTGAAAACGGGCATCACCGACCGCCGTTATTTCATCGATCAGATAGCAATCGAATTCAATAATCATCGAAATGGCGAATGCGAGACGAGCTCTCATGCCTTGTGAATAAGAGCGTACTGGCTCCCGAAGGTAGATACCCAGTTCGGTGAAGTCCGCAACGAAATCTATATTCCGGCGATAGTCCTGTCGATAGATGCGGCTAATGAAGCGAATATTGTCGAGGCCCGTGAGAGTGCCTTGAAACGCCCCACCAAAAGCAAGTGGCCATGAGACCGACATCTCTTGCGTTATAATGCCGGACGTTGGACGCTCCGCTCCACTGACAAGCCGGATCAGCGTCGATTTGCCAGCGCCATTGCGACCGAGAATGCCCAACTTCTCGCCCCGCGCGAGCGAGAAGGAGATATCATTAAGCACCACTCGATCGCCTGACCGCGTGGGATATACTTTGTGAACATGTTCAACGTTGATCATTCAGGTGTGATCTCGCGATTGACGGCCGCCGCCTGGGTCAGCGCTAATAGGCTCAACGCGACGCAACAGCTCAGCATGTAAACGAAATCGTAGTGAACCTTGACCTGGTCTCCAAAAAACCCTTCGCGGACCATTTCGACGCCGTTCACCATCGGCACATAGAGAATGTAGCGCTGCGCCGATTGGGGCAACGCGTCAACCATGAAGGCCGCGCCGGAAAGGGGGAACGCTAGATATGATATCGGATGCCATAGGCGTTCGATGACCTCATGCTTCTCCGCTAGACAGCCGAGCAACATAGCAAGGCTGGCGCCGAACCAGGCAATCATCACCCAACCTTTGACCACAGTAAGTACGTCCACCGGTGGCTCAAGCCAGCCAATATAAATGTAGAATAGGCTAAGTGACACCAGGGAAATGGAAGCACCGCCGGCCTCAAGCAGGAGTCGAGCCAAGAAGACATCTATCACGCGCACATTTCGGTGATACATTAATGACAGATTTGGCTGGATTGCCCCGATGCACCGCGCTGGCATATTGCGCCACAAGAGGACACTTGAATATCCAGTAAGTGCAAACGCCACGATCGGGAGATTCGAGCCGTGAACCGACTTTGTCAGAGTCCACAGAAGTGTCACACCGGTCGTGAAGAGCATTGGCTCGACAAATAACCAAAGAAAACCAATATTATGACGGCCGTAGCGAGTCAGGATTTCACGCATAAGCAATGCATGTATGACTCGCCCCTGAATTTCAGCGCTTTGGCGCATCATGCTGAATGGTGAGGATTTCATCACTAATCCCGATGCTCAAGCATTCCCGCAAGCAACATGCTGATGATGCCCCACGCCGCAAGTCCCAAGATGAACGTCGAGAAGATGCCGCGGAGTCGGCGCGGCTCAAGCGCATCGTCAGGTTCGTTTGGCTGGACAATCCGTTCGACATAGGCTTGCTTCCGACGAGCCTCATTGCGAGCGTCCTCAAGGGAGGCCATTGAACTGGCGAGTTGCTTATCGGCGAACTGGCTCTCCAGCCATAGACGTTGGTAACGAGCTGCCCGGGTAGAAAGTGATTTGCTGCCTCCAGCAACAACTCCAAGTTGCTCATTTATCTCCGAGGCGATGCCATCGGCACGCGTCTGCAGGACATCGACTTGAGGGTTTTGGGGCGCGAATGCTCGGAGTTCACGCAACTGCGTACGAGTGGCAATCAATTCGTCTTGAAGTTTGGAGACCATCTGGATCTGAACCGTGGCCTGCTTCTCCGGGTCAAGGACCCCTGCCTCGTTACGGTAAGCCGAAAGCGCTAGCGCTGCAGTTTGCGACTTGCTCTTCGCATCGGCGACCTCACGTTCCGCAAAATGGATTAAGTCCTGCCGCCCGCGTTCATTGAGCTTATTGACTGTCGCTTCAGCCATTTCCAGCAATTGCTCGTTGAAGCGCTGCGCGTCCTGGGGTGTGTAGGCTCGAACAGTCAGCGTGACAATCGACGAAGTTGTGTCCTGCTGGACCTCTACTTTGTTCCCATAATACTTGTACAGATCCTCGAAGGTATTCCGTATCCCAGCGGGCGCAAAACGATCGAAGAACGAAACAGACGGGGCTGTGTACGCGCGCACGAAGGCGCCCTTCCGGTTCAGCGCCTGGAGCGCATCACGGGAAAGAACAAAATCGTGTGCTGCGTAAATTTCGTCCCCGGCGTTTGCGAAACCGGTACTCTTAAGCAGGACGCCTAAACCAGTGGTCGCCGGCTTATCCGGACTGCGGACGATAAATCTAGATTCGGAAATATAAACATCGGAAGCAAAAATTCCGAAATACAGCACAGCCAATAAAGTTGGAATGACAACCGTAACCAAAAGCAAGGGTCGAAATTTCTTTATGTCAGTCATAAACTATTTCTTTATTCCGCATTTTTGGCCAAGGATGCCAGGTACTATATGCACGATTCGCACTTTCTATTTAGGCAAGCGCATACACATGCATAATACCTCAACCCGCATCAGGATGCCGCGCCAACTGTGAGCAAGTGCAAGCGCAAGCCACCTAGCCTCCAGAATTATTCCCGTCCAGTGTGGACAGTTCCGCAAGCCTAGCGATATGCCCCCATGTCATCGGAAGCTGCCTTGATCCGCGCTTGCGCTTGCGGCATAGGTCCGAGCCCGCTCGCCGGCTTACTACAAAGTTTGCAAAAATTGGGCAGAAGTCATGATTAACGTATCCACCATTTCGGGCCGCCTCATGGCTACTGCAGGTTTTGCCCTGTCCCTTTCCGCCTGTGCGGTCGTGCCGGCTTCCGGACCATCAACGCGCAGCGTTAGCCGAGCAACCGACCAATCAATCGCTGGGTCTGACATCAAGGTGATCGACGTCACAGATGCCGTCGCACGCGATATTTTGGCCAGCAACCGGCAAGCACTGTTCTCTGAAAGCCTTGGCGAGGGCAGACCAACGGGCTCAGTAGTCGGTAAGGGAGATGTGCTTGACGTCGCGATTTGGGAAGCCCCGCCGGCCGCACTATTCGGCGTAGCGGGAGGAGGGGCGCAAATTGCCTCGCAACCGTCTTCGCAATCGTCTTCGCAATCGTCTTCCGGTACGATTTCCCGCGGAACCACGCTGCCGGAACAGATGGTGGATAGTGACGGCCAAATTGTGGTGCCGTTTGTGGGACGAATTCAGGCGGCAGGACGGACTCCGCAGCAAATCGCTAAGGACATTGCGGCTCGGCTGGTTGGAAAGGCCCACCAACCCCAAGCTATTGTTCGCTTGGTTCGGAACGCCGCAGCCAATGTAACCGTCGTAGGGGATGTCGCTGTCAGCGCACGAATCCCGCTCTCGGCGCGGGGGGAGCGGGTTCTCGATGTCCTTGCCGCCGCGGGCGGCGTGAAGCAACCTGTGGGTAAGATGACCATCCAAATCACCCGCGACACGAAAGTGGCATCATTACCACTGGAAACGGTGATCCGCGACCCCCGGCAGAACGTCCGCCTGGAACCTGACGATGTCATGACAGTGCTGTTCCAACCCTTCAGTTTCACAGCCCTTGGCGCTGTCGGCAGAAATGAAGAACTGCCGTTCGAGGCCACCGGGCTGACTCTTGCACAGGCTATGGGCCGGGTCGCAGGTCTCCAAGACTCTCGCGCTGACGTGAAGGGCGTGTTCATTTTCCGATTGGAGGATCCTGCAGCTCTTTCTCCTGCAGATCGCGCAACGGCAAAGCTCACCCCGGACGGCAAGGTGCCGGTGATCTATCGTATTGATATGAAGGCACCTTCAACCTTTTTTATCGCGCAGAGCTTTCCAATCCGCAATAAGGATGTGCTTTACGTTTCCAATGCGCCGTTGGCTGATTTCCAGAAATTCCTGAATGCAGTCTTCTCGACCGTCCTACCCGTAGCGACGACCGCTGCCGTAATCGCGCAGTAAGCGCGGAGTTCAACATGAGCGGTATCGCCTTGCGTCCATTTATCGATCTGTTGCCGTATCGGATCGATCAGGCGCTGTCAGGCCGCGGAATTCGCGCTTGGCGCGTCCAGCGGCAACGTGGTCGACCCATTCGTGCAAAGCTGAATGCCGGCGAGACACCAAAGGTGCCTCGCCGGCTTTACATAGACTTGGCTGTAATCAGCAAGGACGATGCAGGAACCGGTATCCAGCGCGTGGTGCGTGCACTGGCATTGGCATTAATCGAGCAGGCGTCGGACGAATGGGACGTGCAGTTCGTTTCAGCGTTCCGCCGAACCGCATACCATATCATATCTTGGCCGGAAGCTATTGCACAAAAGAGCGGAGAGATCACAGCTCGGCCCGGCGACGTCTTTCTGGGATTAGACTTCTCGCTTGACGCCGTGCGAAGGCACCGCCGGCAACTTGCTCGCTTCCGTCAGGACGGAGGCGCATTGTGGTTCTTAATCCACGATCTCTTGCCGGTACAACGACCAGAATGGTTTTCTGCGAACAACGTGATCCGCTTCAAGGCTTGGCTTGAGGTTATCGCCGGAATTGCCGATGGCTTCCTGTGCGTTTCACAACAGACGAAGCAAGAGCTTGAATGCACGCTAAAGGCAGGATTCAACTTGCCTGGAGTATATCGAACACTCGTTGTGCCGATGGGCCACAATATAAGGGAATCTATCGCTTATGGGGAAAGCGAAGATACTCCAGAGCCCGCGCGCTTCGACATGACGCATACCTACACCCTGATGGTTGGGACGCTCGAACCACGAAAAGGTCATTCTGATATTCTCGCGGCGTTCAGCGAATTGTGGCGACAGGGAAGTGAAGAGCGTCTGGTTCTGGTGGGGCGAATGGGCTGGCACGTGGCTGACCTGCGCACGCGCATCCTTGGCCATGCCGAATTTGGTGGTAAGCTTCTGTGGTTCGACGATGTCGGAGACAGCGAATTGGAGCGAATTTACCAGGCTTGCCAAGGGATGATCATCGCCTCGCACGCGGAAGGCTTTGGTTTGCCGCTAATCGAGGCACTTGGCCATCGGAAGCCCGTGCTGGCGCGCGACTTGCCGATCTTCCATCAACACAAGGACCTTGGCGTCCGCTATTTCCCCGCTGATGCCAAACCGGAACAACTTGCCGAATGCATAGGGACTTGGATCAGCGATGTCCAAACAGGACGGATCGTCGTGACGCCGCCGAGTACCGACTGGAAAGAATCAGCAAGAGCCATTTTATCGACGCTTGGGGAGGCAAATGCATCACCAGAATCAGCGAGTTGAGCGAAATTCTGCATTTAGTCATACACAGAGGCACCCGAATTGTTTATTATGGACGGCCTCAAGCTTTTTTCTAAGTGACTAGGGTTCTGCGCGATTTTGAGGGCCGGGGCCAATTCTAGCGATACGTTTTTCCAGGCAGAGGGAAACGCCATTGCCGGCGCATGCGCCTCGAAATCAAAGCTCCCACATTTCAGCGGCTTCGTCGAACTTTCGGATGGACCGCTTTGGCGACAGAACGATCGTTTGCGATCCTCGACTATCGAAGTCAGTGGAGGCTCATTCCGAAAGCTGCAGATCCCTGTTCTTAAGCGCTTCTGTCACAGAGCGGACTTTCTGAGATTCTCCTCGGCGCATAATCATAACCTCACCCTGCGAGACGACCACAATCAAATCGTCGATATCAACCAGCGTAACGCGCGGGCCGTCCGTATGTACGAGACAGTTGGACGCGCCAAGCGCGAGGGCCTTTCCGCGAACCGCATTGCCGTCGGCATCCTTGTCACTGACAGCATGCAGTGAATCCCAACTGCCGACGTCCGACCAGCCCATGTCTACAGGCACGCAAGCAACCCGGTCTTCATGCTCCATAATAGCATAGTCTACCGATTCCGAAGGGCAGTCCCCAAAGGCCCGGACATCAGGGGAGACGCGCTTACCGTTCCGCTCCGCTCCCGCCAACGAAGCGCGGACGGCGTTCAGCATTTCGGGCTGATGCCTGGCGAGCGCCCCCAGATAGGTGTCAGCACGGAACAGGAAGATGCCGGCGTTCCAGGCGTGGTTTCCCTCCGCGAGCATTTCAGCAGCGCGGGCAGCATCAGGCTTCTCGACGAAGCGGGCGACCTTATGCACCAGATCGGCGCAAGTCGCGCCCATCTTGATGTAGCCGTATCCTGTTTCGGCGCTGTCCGGCGTGATGCCGAACGTAACGAGCCAGCCTTCGGCCACCAGCGGCAGCGCGCGAGTGATCGCAGCGTGGAAGGCGGTGAGGTCGGCAATAATATGGTCGCTCGGCATAACCAGCAGCGCATCGCCGGGATCCGCTTCCAGCGCAGCTAAGGCGATGGCGGGCGCCGTATTGCGGCCAACGGGCTCCAACACTAAAAGATAGTCTTCGACGGCGGAGGCGCCGAGTTGCCCGTCTATGATGTCGGCATGCGCGGCATTAGCGACTAGTATCGGCCGCTTTACAGCTCCGCAGGTGTAACTGGCGGTGCGTCCTACGGTCAGTTGGAGCATGGTTTCCTTTGCCGTCAGCGGAAGCAACTGCTTAGGGCGTTCAGGCCTCGATACGGGCCAGAGTCGAGTACCGGATCCGCCGGACAGAACGACAGGAACGATCGTCGTGGAGCTGTTCATCATAACTCGCGTTTGAAGAGGTGCGAAGGCCTTAATTAAACCTGTTCGCCCATGCAAAATTTTCTAAGGGCTTTGTCCAATAGGTGGCATGATTATCCAGAGATTCCCACAAGCTCATTGATTCGATTTGTGCAAGCGCCATTTCGCGCGGCGGCGATCATAAAGTTGAATGGTTCCAGCCGAGCGCCGGTTCAACAAGGTGGCGGGGTATGCGGCGCGATGCGTGCTATGTTCGGATGGTTCCCCTTCAGCACATGATGGCAGGGACGTTGTAACGCTAATCGACGGTTTTCATGGTTATCCGAAGTCTGGCCTAAGGGTTTTTTGAGAACAGATTTGGAACGTCCCTGGCACCCTTTGCTTCCGTGAGGAATGGGGTAGTAGTTCGTAACCCGTCGCATCCAGTAACTCTGCCACGTCAGAAAATTGGCCGATTGAGCCAAATCGACTCAGCTTCAGTTATTGCGACGCGTGACGACGACGGCCCTGCAACGGACTGCGTTTTTTGCAATCCGCCTTTCCGTCAGCAGACTTTCCGGTTTCTGTGCTGGGGCCCTCAACCCACCCGATGGCTGCGTTCACCTTCTGCCACCTCTCAAGGTCGGCCACCTCTAAAAGCCGCTCACCGGCGGCCCATTTATCGCGCCCCAAGATCGCCGCCGCCCGATCTTCCGGCCAATGCCACCTCACGGGCCCCATCCAGGGAATGGTGTCCCGACCTACGCCTCCCAGGAAGAGCCCAACTACGAGCATTACACCAGCAACGACAGTGTCCCGCTTTTTCTGCTTCTGCCCTGCGCGCGCCTTAGTGGCGACGCTGTCGATAGACGTAACGGCGACGCAAAGATCGCGCCTTGCCCGCTCCCACGCCTGCTGATCGGCCAGACGCCCCTCCCTGCCTGCCTCCTTGATTTGCCCGGCGATCTTGTCGGGCGTCAGGGCCATGGCGGGATGATGGTTGAGCTTCTCGACTACGCCGCGCACGGCCTCGAAGCGCTCTTCGATCTTCGCCAGTTCGGGACTGTAATCGCGGGCATGCATCTCCTGAAATTTGATGGCGAGGCCGTCGATGGCGGCGGTAAGTCCTGCCAGGCGATGGCCCATGGCCTCGAACGCAGCGGCAGGATCAAGCTCGTGGGGGGTGTGGATTTCGCTCATCCGATCAGCTTATCCCAAGCCCACGGTCGCGCGAGCGGTCGAGCCATTCCCGGATCTGGTGCGACACCGTTTCTTTCCCGGATGGTTTCAACCCCAGTTCGCGAGCCCTGTTTCGGAGCCGCGACTCGAGTTCGGGGTCGCGGTGGAGGCTCTTGGCGAGCTGATCGATTCGCGCTTCCACCCGCTCCTCGCCGAGTTCGTCGCCGATCTTCCGCATGCGCATAAGTAGCCGTGTTTGGGTCTGGAACTCGTTGACGAACCGGTCGGCACGCAAGTCGCCGTCAATCCGAATTTCTCGCTCGGCCATCATCGCCTGGATCGCGCGCTTGGTCTGGCCCTTGCCCGCCTCATCGGCGAGATCGGGGTCCTTGCGGATCGCCGCATGGAGATCACGCGCGCCATGGTCGCGCACCTGGTCGAGATCGCTCGCCGCCCGCTCCATCGCCTGGTTCTGTATGCCGATGGGATTGAGCCCCATCGCCTGCATGCGCAGGATATCCTGCGCTGCGCGCCCATAGCGCTGCACCGCCACCTCGAGCGGCTTCGGCGGCGCGGCAATTGTCGGTGCCTTGAGCCTGAGCCCGGCAAAGGGATCGCGCTTGATGACGACCTCAGCTTGCGGCTCGCGCTTCAATTCGAAGGCAGGACCATAATCGGATGCCATATCCTTCGAACGATCCCGGCTCAGCGCCCGCACCAGCTTGGAGCGGTCGGCAAAGTCATCTTTCCCATAGTGGAGATCGACCTGGGCGCGGTGGCGTGACAGCGCCACATAGGCACCGTGCCGATCGAGCCCCGGCGTCGCGAGCACCTGCACCCGGTCCACCGTCATGCCCTGCGCCTTGTGGATCGTTGCGGCATAGCCGTGATCCACATCGGCATAGTCTTTGAGGTCGAAGGCCACAGAGCGGCCATCATCGAGCATGACCGCCATGCTGAAGGGCGAAACGCTGCGCAGGGTGCCGAGCGATCCGTTCTTAACCCCCATGCTGCGCTCGTTGCGGAAGAACATGACGCGGTCGCCCACGGCAAAGGCGCGCTCACCCCGCTCGACCTTGAGCGCCACATCCTCACCCAGTTCTCTCGCCTCGCGCATCTTTCCGCGCGCCGCCGTATTCAACTCGCCCACTTCGTCATTGGTGTGGGTGAGGATAATCCGGCTGACCTGAGGATCGAGCTGCCGATCGCGATCCCACTGCCCGACCAGCGCCTCCCGCGCGGCTTCACGGGTCGGCGCGACATGGACATGCCCGGCTTCCTCATAGGCTAGCACCGCCTCGCCGGTCCGCCCGGTGGCCAAATCGCGTGTGGCCTCCCGCTGCCACTCCTCGCTCTGCCGGCGCACCTGCATGATCTCGACGCTGCCATGGCGCTCGGCAATGCTGCGAAACGCGGCACCGGCCTCGATCGCCTGCAACTGCTCGGGATCGCCGACCAGCACGACCTTGGCGCCGCGCTTCTCGGCCTCGGAAAGCACCCGCTCCATCTGCCGGGTGCCGACCATCCCGGCCTCGTCGATGACGAGTACCGAGCGGTCGGTCAGCAGCTCGCGATCCTGCGCCCATTGCCGCTCCATGCTGGCGATCGTGCGGCTTGCAATCCCCGAGCCGCTTTCCAGGTTTTCGGCGGCGATCCCGGACAGCGCCGCACCGCGCACTTCGTAACCCGCCGAGTGCCAGGCATCATGGGCAACGCCGAGCATCGCGCTCTTGCCGGTGCCGGCATAGCCGATCACCGAAGAGAGGCCCCTGCTATTGGTCACATGCTCCAACGCGCCGCGCTGCTCCCCCGAGAGAAAAAGGCTCCTCGCCTCGGCCCGCGCCAATGCCTTTTCCTGCATGGCCCGACTGACGCCATGCCGCCGCTCCGCATCGAGCTTGGCGGTGGCTTTCTCAAGCCGCTTCTCGGTCTCGATCATCGAGCGCGAGGTGAAGCGGTCCTCGCTGCGCCCATCCTTGCCCAGTGCGATCAACTCGGGCGAGGATCTTACCGCCCCCAAGACCTGATCGAACTGCTCCTTGCCGTCGCTGTGCCGGTGCACGAACTTGGCGAGGTCGCGGGTGGTGAAGGTCGCCTGTTGGCGGGTGATGGCATCGAGCGCGATTCCTGGATTGGCGAGGATCTTCTCGCCGTTGGCGCGGGCAATCGCGTGATGCTCCTCGAGCCGCTCGCTCTCCAGCCCCTGTCCCGCCATCCGCGAGGCAGCGGGACCGATCTTGTGCTGCGGCTCCAGCTCGATGCCCTGGGCTTCCAGCGAGCGGTGATCGATCCGCGCATCGATATCGAGTTCGGCCAATCGCTGGTTGACGTGGGTCGCCCAGGCCTCGCGCCAATGGGTGAGCAGTTCAGTCCGGTTCCAGTCGCGCACCTTGGGACCGAAACCTTGCTCGGTCACTTCGCGCATGCCGAGCATCACATGGGCATGCGGCTTGGGCTGTCCGTCCTCGCCGATATCCCAATGTACATTGAGATCGGCGACCATGCCGCGTGCCACGAATTCACGGCTTACGAAATCGCGCGCCAAGCGAATGCCTTCGGCCTGATCGAGCTCGCGGGGAATGGCGAACTCGGCCTCACGGCAGAGCTGCGCGTCCTTGCGCTTCTCGGCCGCCTCGACATCGTTCCACAGGCGCTCTCGGTTGTGCCACTCCTCGGGCGCGTTCTCGGGGAGCAGGATCTCCGAGTGGACGACACCGGCCTTGTTCGAAAAGTCGTGATCGCGCCCCAGCCGCTCATCGTGCAGCCGCGAGGCGGAGCGATAGGCGGCGGCGGCCACCGCCGAGGAGCCGGTAGCGCGCGAAATGACTTTGGCCGAGAAGTGGTAGATCGCCATGACGGCCATCCATTTACACTTCAAGCAGCACGTCGGCACGACGTATAAGCGCGCCCTCGAACGATTTCATCGCACTCGGGAACGCGAACTCCCAGAACATTTCACGCTATTGTTCGGCGCTGAGACTCCCGATAGCTGAACCGTCCGCCTCGATCAAAGAAAGGACGGACGATGCGCAAACCGCGTGACTATGACGCCGAACTCAAAGTGCTTACCGACAAGGCGCGGCAACTTAAAACGCGCAAGACCAGCCAGCTCGGAGAACTGGTGAACGCGACAGGAGCCGATGCCCTTTCCGCCGAGATGCTGGCGGGTGCCCTGCTTGATGCTGCGACCACGACGGACGCGGCCAGAAGGGAGGCGTGGCAGGGGCGCGGCGCCGCGTTCTTTTCAGGGAACGGCAAAGGGGCTCGCGCAGGAACTGGCAGCGAGCCGCGCAGCGCTGCGGCGGAGCCAGGCAGCGCGCAATTGCCACTTGGCGAGCCGGGCGCGGCATGATGCCCGCGCGTGGCAAGTGAAGCGGCGCGAACGCACCCGCCAGCTCATTGAGCTCGGCGGGCTCGTCGTCAAAGCCGAACTGGTCGAGCTGACCGGGGATGACCGCGCGGTGATCCTCGGTCTGCTCGTCGAGGCGGCGGCCAGATTGCGCGGCGAAGATCGCGAGCAGGCGCTGACGCTGTGGCGGCGGCGCGGCGTGCGGGCCTTCGCCGACGATGCTGCCGCCGAAGACGAACGGCGAAACCGTTCGATTGAGGGCTGAGCGGGCGGCGCTCACCCTCGTTTTGCACGGCCTTGGCGTAAGGATTCCCGTCTGTTATCCTGCCAAGGCGCTGCGCAAAGGGCAGCGCCGGGACTGGTAATCCCGTCAGTAAATCCAGCTCGGAAAACTCGGTTTTCCGGGGTGCCGTCGCGTATGTCCAAGCCTTCGGGTTAAAGGCGGCGGCGCATGTTACTGACATGTTACCAGCTCCGGCGGCTCCCGCGCGTTAGCGTGCGGGAGTTCGGGACTGGTCCGCAAGTTGTCCCGAAGCCTTCCGCCAACCCGCCTTGATGCGGACCGGAGGTGCCAATGGACGTTCAAGTTCCTGCTGCTTCACCCGATGAAATCGCCGCTGACTCTGCGGCGCTCAACTCCTTGCCCGATGAGAATTCCGCGCTCGCCGCGCTCTGGAAAATCTACGATGCCGAACCGGTGCGGTTGCTGCGCACCAAGCAGGGCCGCAGCCTCAGCCGTGACCGTTACAAACGGGCCGAACAGTTCGCGGCCATGCTGTCTCCCGAAGCGCCGTTCGACTGGCCGGACTTTCTCTATTCGACCGGCATCGTCGCGCAACTCGCACTGTCCTCGCATCTGCTCGATGTGGGCTTTCCGGACAGTTGGTGCGCGCGGTACGTCAGCCTGCATGTCGACCGGTCGCTGGCCTACGCCAACGTCACCGCGTTCGGCTACGATTGCGCGGAGACGGCAAGACTGATGCAAGTGCTGGCGCCCTACTGGAAATGGAACCGTCGCAACCTGATGGACGGCCAGCATCCCGACGATGGCGGCTTCACTCCCGACGAGGTTCGGGCGCTGGTTGCCGCGCTGCTGGCGCATGTTTGCCAGGTGACCGGCCACACACGGTCGCGACAGCGGCAGCGGGCGGCGAAATCCTGATTACACCACTGTGGCGCTGAGATTCCGCTAAGCAAAGCGGCGTGATCGCCGCTGAGTTCTGGCGCGATTCGCGTGCCTGCGAGGACAGTGATTCGCTCCCAACCCGTGCTTTGAGACGGCTTGGGACGCGGCCACCGGTCGCGCGCCTCCGGCGGTGAGACTCTTTTTGGTGTCGATTGGGTGCACATAGCGCCCCTTAGAGTACACTTAGGGTACACTTCGTGCCCCCCTACATTTTCAGGTACTTGCGCCCCGCTCGCGTTGCCCCAATCTTGCTCATGGCCGGCCAGTCCACCTCATGAAATCGGAGGACACGCCACATGACCATAATGCCCCATGATCGTTTTCTGCGCCTGAATATCGTTCTCGAACGCACGGGCCTTTCCCGCGCGACCCTCTACCGCAAGATCCAGTCCGGGACGTTCCCAAGGCAGGTTCGCATCGCCGAGCGCTGCTGCGGTTGGCGCGAGAGCGCCGTGACCGAATGGATGAATAGTCCCATCTCGTACCTCGTCGACGATTTCCCGCCGCAAACCTGAACACTCCTCGCGCCCGCAAACAGGGCCGGGGCGCGTCCGCTGCAGCGGACGCGCCCCGGTTCCTTACCAGCCCTTGCGCTCTTGCCGATCCCGCGAGCGCACGATCATGCCCATTGCGCAGCCAAGCTCTTTCTCCACCCGGCGAACACTGATGCCCATCTGCTCGGCGATCTGCTCATAGCGAAGACCTTCGAACCGCCAGAGGCAGAAGGCCCGATTGGGCAGGTACGGAAGCGAGTAGATCGCGCGCGCCAATCGTCGCAGTTCGGGCTGCTCGTACTCGGGGAAAGCATTACGCAGGAACGCCTCGTGGATGCGCTGCTCCAGCCGATAGAGATACCACCTCATGCTGCTTCCTCCCCGAAGGCGAGGAGGTAATCGGCTGCCTTGCTGGCAGCGCTGGCCGCCCGGAAGATCGCCTTCTCGTCGGCGCGCAGCACTTCGAGCCATGAACCGATGTAATCGCTGTGCCGCACCGTGGGCTGGATGCCGAGCGATGCACAGGCAAAGGCCGACGTCATTTCGGCAATCAGCTCTTCCTTGGCGTACGATGCCGAACCGTACTTGCCGGTCTGATCGCGGTTCAAACGCGCCCTGCCGCCAGCCCAGTGACCAAGTTCATGAAGGGCCGTCCGGAACCAGTTCACCGGCTCATGGAAAACCGCCTGAGGGGGCACCTGCACATAGTCCTGCTTGGGTGAATAATACGCCTCGTCGCCGCCGATCCGGAAGTCAGCCCCGGTAGCGGCAATCAGCCGATCCACCTCGGCAATCGCCATGACCGGATCGGGCACCGCCGGTTCCTCCGCATACTGCTCCGGTAGCCCTTCGATCTGATCAAGGTTGAACACGACAAAGCGCTTCAGGAAAGCAACCGTCCGCGCCTCGCGATCCTCGCACCGCGCCTGCTCGGTCTCGGCCTTTGGGGTGAAGCGATCTGCATAACAGATGACCGTGCCCTTCTCGCCGCGCCGGACATGACCGCCTGCGGCCAGGGCCTGCTTGTAGGTCAGCCAGCGCTGTGACGCGAAGCGGCGTTCCACCGCCTCGCACCACAGGATCAGAATGTTGATCCCCGAGTACACTCTTCCGGAAACCGCATTGTGCGGCATCAAGCATGGACACCGCGCACTATCCCAAGGCTGCACCCAAGGCAGCCTGCCCTCTTCAAGCTCGGCAATGATGCGAGACGTGACCTCTCCATAGAGGCTCTGACGATTGGTCCTTTCCATTTCTCCTGTTCCTTTCCTCAACCGCCATTGACCGGCGCCGGGGTGGCGGGGGGCGGCAGGAGCGGACCAAAAGCCTCGCCTGAAATGGCGGGGTGCACCCGAAAGGCCGAAATGAAATGGAGGACCTGGGCATCGCCCAGGTTGCGGCTCGCCATGGCGGGGCTAAGGGGCCGTGACGCCCCCCGTCACCCTGGAGCCGAGGCACACGCCGACGCGCCAAAGGCGCGGAGACCGCTGACGGGACGCGGACAGCGTTCCGCCCGGCCCGCTCAAGGCGGGACGGAACGCGTCATGCGATCGTTACGGCTATGCCGACGAGACGCCGCAGGCGGCTCGGTTGAGCGTCAGCGAGATAGAGCGCGGTCAGGCAATCAGGCCTGAGACGCCCTTCCAACCCGGAAATGCAATTCCTACTCGAAAGCACGAATTATGAGCGTCGCCAGAAATTTTCGGGGCGCAGCCGCATTGTAGGTCGCCCGAAATTCCGCATTTCGACGCCTCGAGCGCTCCCTCAAAAACCGAATTTTTTCCTATCTGCGGAAATTCGTGCTTTCGAGTAGCAATTGCCTCGGCAGCGCCAATCAGTGAGCCCCCTCATCTCATTCCGGCAGCAACGCTTTGCCCTCGAAGCGGGCCACAGCGTGACGCACAACTTTGGCGATCGCTTCTTCCGAGAAGAAACCGCCGGGGATCAGGCAGCGTTCCACCAGCACGCGGCGGAAAGCTGCGAAGGTCTCGGCATCAGGCGCGACCGGGTTCTGCCAGAAGGCGTCGAGACCGTTCTGGTTGGTGATGTCCGGAATGTCGTAGACCGCGTGGCCCAGCGCCACCACCGGCACGCCCATGGCCAAGCCCAGCGTCCCGCTGGTGCTGTTCACCGTGACCATGCCGCGTGCCTGCCGGGCAACGGGGACGATATCGCCCCAGGGTAGGTAGTCGACCCGGTCGGCGACACCGAAGCGCGCGGCCATGTCGGCGGTTTCCTGTTGCCAGTCGCGTACGCCGTTATCGAGCGGATGTTCCTTGACCACTAGGCGCGTGTCCGCCGGCGCATGTTTGGCGAAAGACTTCACGATCTTCTGCAAGGCCGGGCCGATGCCGGTGAAGGGCGAGTGCAGGCGTATCTGCGCATCGGAATCGAGTTGCAGCGGGAACAGGAAGTACGGCGCGCCCGATGCTTCGAGTTCTGCCAGCAACTCCCCACTGTAAGCCTCGCGCTCCTGGCGCCGGCGCAGCTTGCGGAACCAGCCTACCGCCTCGACAGCCGGGTGCCAGGGGCGGTGGTTGCTCCAGTGCGGATAGTACCAGCGTGTCAGTACGTCGGCGGCATTGTAAAGCAGACCCTCGGCCGCGCGGCGACGGAACGACGCGGGGACTTGCGCATGCGGCGGCACCGGGGGCAGGGCGGCGGCCGTCTCGCGGTACCAGACGGGGTCGCGCGGCAACGAGGAGTGGCCGTTGACACCGCCAAGTTCCAGCGTGACCCAGTCCGGGCGGACATAGCCTTCCTCGAAGACATGGACCGGAATGCCGAGCCGGCGGCAAACCTCGATTGCAGGCCGATGATAATCCCGGCAATCGCCGAAGAGCGTCACATCGGTGATGCTGCGCTCGCAGACCAGCGCCTCGAACTCCAGCGGCCATTCCTCCAACGATCCGCGGTAGTCGATGCCGTTGGGCAGGCGCCAGAACAGCCGGTCGCCGCCGTTGAAGTTGACCTTGTGGACCGTATGCCCGGCATCCATCAGCCCCTGGCCAAGACGGCGGAACAGCGGGCCCATCAGGCCCTGAAGCATCAATACGGTACGTTTTCCGGTTCCGGCGGGAAGGTCAGGCATCCTCAGAAAAACGCTCCACTAAGTCACTTTCCGGAAAGACGCATAGCGCCCCGGCTTTGCACCGACACGATGTGACAGGCCTTGGATCCAAGCCGTTAGTCCGCCTCGCGAAACGCGGCAAGTCCACCCATGATCTGCAGCTTCACATCCGTCAGACGTAGACGCGGGATGACAGCCTTGGAGCCGCTCGCTATGAGCGCGGTCCCGCCCGCTGAAACAGGCTCGAACGGGGCAGGGTGCAAGGTCTGGATAGCGCGGCAGGACAGTGACGATCGACGGACTGACATTCGTGGCCTTATTGATCGGCGCGCTTCTGCTCGACGGGTTGGTGCGCCCGCGAAACGCCAATTTTCCAATGCCTTTGCCGCGCAGCACGGCAGGATCGTGGCTGCTGATGTGGATTATGACGGCCCTGTTCGGCCTGTTCCTGGCCGCTTGCGGCAATCTGGCAGTATCCGCAGGACTAGCCCTTGGCCTCCTGGCGCTACTGGCCGTGGCCTCGAATGCCAAGCATGCCATGCTCGGCGAACCGTTGCTTTTTTCGGACCTCGCGCTCATCGGGGCGATATTTCGCCATCCACAGTTTTATCTTTCCGCTGTCGCAATCTGGCAGCGGATAGTCGCCGGACTGGTAGCGCTTGTTCTTTTCGCGCTGCTGGCCTGGCTCTTCGTGCCGGCGTTGCAACTGCACCTGATCGGGCTCGGCATTCTGGCCTTGAGCCTTACTGCTCTAGCGCTTTCCGTGCGGTCCGCGCCGATCCGGTGCCTTGCTCGCGTGCCCGATGCTCATACCGATGTCCTTCGCCACGGGTTGCTGCCGGTGCTGCTGCTCTATTGGCTGCGCTGGCGCGAAAGCTGCGACCCTTCGCCCTGCGCTGGCGAGACGCGCTCGCCAGTTGCCGACGCGCCCGAGATAGTCGTGGTCATACAATGCGAAAGCTTCGCTGATCCTGTCGAACTTTTCGCCGATCCCGCGCTGGCCCTACCTGGCCTGACGGCAGCGCGGACAGGGGCCTTCCAATGGGGCCGGCTTAGGGTCAGCGGCTTCGGCGCTTATACAATGCGCACCGAATATGGCGTACTGTTCGGTCTGGACGAGGAGGCGCTGGGCTTCCGCCGCTATGATCCGTTTCTCACTGCGCTGGGCGAGGCTTCCTATGCCTTGCCGGCACGGCTGAAAGCTGAAGGCGCGAACTGGCGCAGCCTGTTCGTCCACCCGCATGACATGCGCTTCTATGGCCGCGACCGAATTATGCCTGCGGCCGGTTTCGACGACCTGGTTGGCGAGGACCGCTTTGCCCCTCCCGGCCCCGGAGAAGGCCGCTACGTGACCGACGCAGCGATGGCGGACGAGATCGTCTTGCTCGCTTCGAAAGCCGCGGAGCCGCGCCTGATCTATGCCGTCACGATCGAGAATCACGGCCCCTGGGCGCCGGACGGGCAACCCCATGGCGATCTGAAGCAGAGCTACATGCGCCTCGTACGCAACAGCGATGCGATGCTGACCACGCTTGTCGAACGGCTCGGGGCGCTCGGGCGACCGGCCTTGCTGGTGTTCTTCGGCGACCATCGCCCCAGCATTCCAAACGCCACCGCGGCGGGTGGGGACCGGCACACACCTTATGTGATGATGCGCCTTGATGGAGGTGGACAAGTCATGCCGGGCGAAAATCGACAAGCCGATCTCACCCCCGCGGGACTGCATCACGCGGTTTTGACATCCGTGCTAGGAGCCCACGGTCCAGCTTGAACGCGGCTCCTACCAAAAGCACGACCCCCGCATATGCATAGCTCTGTGACGATGCATCAATGCGCTCCCGCCCTCACTAAAAGCACGATTCACCGGAATTCTCTCAGCCGGAACTGGAATTGATGGCGCGACCTCGATGCAACACGCTTAGGCTGTCAACATCATGATGGTACTAATGGCTTGACAGTCCATGGCACCTACTGTTCGAGATTGGACGCAATGCCATCACTAGAACCTAGTCCGCAACGTATCCGCTTGTTCAAGAGCGAGAAGCTCGAACGGTTTACGTTGATCTCTCCGCGCACTTTCGCGGTGGTCTGGGCTATGCTCCTGCCTGCCATCGCATGGGCAGGGTGGGGCGCCGTTGGCCCCCTTGCAGGAGTGTCCCTTGTTCTGGCCGGTCTGCTGGTGTGGTCGCTATTCGAATATGCCATGCACCGCTACCTGTTCCATTGGGAAACCGAAGTGCCGATGCTACGGACGTTCGTGTTCCTGATGCACGGCAACCATCACGATGCCCCTAACGACCCTCTGCGCAGCCTCATGCCATTCTCCGCCAGCGTACCGATCGCGGCCATAGTCTGGGGCATCTTCGCGCTGCTGTTCGGCATGCCCGGGACCTGGCTGTTCCTGGGCTTCATGGTCGGTTATGTGATCTACGACGTGGTCCACTACGCCGCGCATCAATGGCCGATGCAGGGCAAGCTTGCCCAAGCGATCAAGCGTCATCACATGCGCCATCATTATGTCGATGAGGGCGGCAACTTCTCGATCTCGGCCATTTTCTGGGATCGTGTTTTCGGTAGCAAGATCCACTCTCTCAAACGCTAACGCTCGGAAAAGGCCTGAAATCGATCCTGAAGCGCAACCAAGCACTTTCGGGGCCTAACTTTGCGACTTAGCAGTGCATACGGACCATATTCTTGAACTGGCAGCAGACCTTCACCTCGCGCGGTTGGAAGGTTCCTTTTGCTGGCAAGTCCCTGCTCCAGATCGGTAAGGAACTTCGTCCCAAGCAAGACCGGGCATCGTGGGCAACTCGCGCATTCCCGATGCCGCCGTGCAGGACAAGGCGGATTTTCTTTGGATTGCCGAGCTTGAGAAGCTTCGGGAAATGATTCGCGACGAGCCGTGCACATCCGCATGGAGGACGTCCCTTCCATGGGCGGTATTTCCTTCGACCACGGCCGGAATGCGGCGGACCGCCGTTGACGCGCCTTCTTACTCAAGGGCTATGGCTACCGTCCGAAGCAGAATGCCGCCCGCGCGCCATTCACGGCCGCCGCGATCGAGAAGATCCTCGGACTGGTCAAGGCCAACTTCTCGGTACTGGAGGCCAAGACATCACCAAGGCCATCGAGCGCGCGATGGCAGAATCCGGCTATCAAAGGCGATTAGCTCAGATCTTCGTGCTTTCGAGTAGAAATATGCCTCGACGGTCGGAGGCGCGTGAATGCCCTGTCTCGCACCGGAGGAAATGCGCGCCGCAGCGACGCTTCACTGCGGCTATTCCTCGAAATCGCGCAAATGATCGAGAGACCGCGACCCTAAATTCAATTTCTACTCGAAAGCACGAAGTTCGCATCGCTCGGGCGCTCAAGCGGTCTTAATCACCATTCTGCGGTGATTCGATGCCGCCCGCAAAATTGGTGCGTTAGTCGGCGTTCGCGGGAATCGATCAACCGAGCCGAGCAGTCCTCCAACTCATAACCCTCAACCACCGCCACCATCGCCTCAAGCAAATTTCCCGCATCGCTACCTTCCTGGACTCCCCGCAACTGCTCGATCAGCCTCAACACTGATCCATGATCGCCTGCGTTTCTGATACTTTGTATGTTCATCATTTCCTGGCTCCGCCGGTTGGACTTGTCTCAAACGACAGTCAAAACCGGGCCTCGACGGCCGAAATCAGGGCGAATTATCTCCGCGCCGCCGCCGAGCATGTCCAGATAATCCGACCAATGCTGCATCATCCGGACGCGCTCATCCCAGTGCTGGCCGCGCGTGTATGCCCGCCGCACAGCGCTTGCTTCGACGTGCGCAAGCTGCCTCTCGATCGCGTCAGGATTCCAGATGCCCATCTCGTTCAAAAGCGTCGCGGCCATTGCCCTGAAACCGTGAGCGGACATGTCTTCGGGGCCATAGCCCAGACGCCGCAGGGCGCTGTTGATTGTCATGTCCGACATCGGCCGTTTCGTCGAGCGGACCGAAGGAAACAGGTAGCGACTGAAATTCGGACCATGTTCGATCTCGCTTATGATTCCGATGGCCTGACGGGATAGAGGTACCGAATGCGGCCGCCGCATCTTCATTTTGTGTTCGGGGATGGTCCAGACGCATCGATCCAGGTCGATTTCCGTCCATTCCGCATGGCGCAATTCACCCGGACGCGCGAAAAGATGTGCTGCAAGACGGAGCGCGATTGTAGTCAGTTGCGCGCCGTCGTATCCTTCGATCGCGCGCATCAGGGCCCCGACCTCCTTAGGCGTGGTGATGGCGGCCCGATGTGTGACCTTGGGCGTTACAAGAGCGCCGCGCAGATCGGCGCAGACGTCGCGTTCTGCCCTGGCCGTAACAATGGCAAACCGAAATATCTGACTGCACAGGGCCCGGGTGTTGACGGCGGTGTAGAATTTGCGCGTCCGTTCGATCTTCCTGAGCGCGAGAAGCACCTCCTGCGCAGTGATCTCCGAAATCGGACATCCGCCCAGATCGGGCATCACAAGGCTGAGTTGCCACTCGTATTTTTTGATCGATTTTGGCGACCTCTCCTCGAGCCGGACTTTCTCCAACCATTCCTCCGCGACTGCCTTGAACGTGTTGGCGGCCGCGACCGATTCCTCGATTTTTTTGAGTTTCGCCTGCCGGTTCGGATCGATGCCGTCCTTGAGCAAGCGTCGCGCTGCAAGAAGCCGCTCCCGAGCCTCTGCGAGACCGACTTCCGGATATCGTCCGAACGAGGCCGTCTTCTGCTTTTTGTGGAAATGATAGTTCATGCGCCAATAGCGCGCGCCGGTCGGCTTAATCAGCAGATACAGACCATCCCGGTCGGACAGCTTGTATGGTTTGCTCCGGGGTTGAGCGTGGGCGACAGCCTGCGCGGTCAGGCCAGGCCTGCGCGATTCTCCATACATATGGGTGGACCTCCAACAGCTTTGAACGACTGCAGGACCATCCTCTGTGCCAAATCTGACTGAGATTGCATGGAACATATCCGGAACTGCCCGGACATTATATCAGCAAAAAACGGCGGAAAACAGCCGTTTACGGGACCTTTTGAGAGGTCCTGAGAGGGCAGTTGGAGCGGGTAGCGGGAATCGAACCCGCATAGCCAGCTTGGAAGGCTGGAGCTTTACCACTAAGCTATACCCGCCCGCTCGGAACCTGCCGATGGGGCTTGCGCCGCCAGAGGCAGGCGCTTGCCATGAGAAGCGGCGGCTCGTCAACGGTTCTCTTGTTAAAATTCTTGTGGAGGCTGTCAGTGGCCTTCGAACGACAGCAGGCCATCCGCCGCGACGCCCGCAGTTCTTAGGCGTTCGGCCCCGCCCAGTTCGAACAGATCGATCGCGAACAGCGCATGGTCCACGCGTGCGCCGGCGCGGCGAAGGAGTTCTACGGCGGCCAACGCAGTGCCCCCGGTCGCCAGAAGGTCGTCCACCAACACTACGTGCTGCCCCTCGCTCACAGCGTCTGGGTCTACCTCCAAGGTGTCGGTGCCATATTCCAGCGCATAATCGATCGCGATTACCGGTACCGGCAGTTTGCCAGGCTTGCGCACTGCCACAAAGCCGAGGCCCAGGCGGGATGCGATCGCGGCACCGAAGATGAAGCCGCGCGCTTCGATCCCGGCGATCGCCTCAGCGCCGACGGCGGCGGCACGTTCGGCCATCAGGGCGACGGCGGCGTTGAAACCAGGGCCGTTGCCGATCAGCGTGGTCACGTCGCGGAACAGGATGCCCGGCTTGGGGAAGTCCGGAACGGTGCGGACGATCGCCTTGATCTCGTCGAGTGTCATGGACGTGGGACCTAGCCGCTGTGGGCGACAAACGAAAGACCCCGCCATCCGGAGGGATGGCGGGGTCTTCGAATTCGGCGCTATGGCCGGCCTTAGTGCTTCTTGCCGGCCCAGATGTTCCGGTAGGACATGTAGCCCAGCACCGTGGCGAAGAGCAGGAAGCCCAGCACGGCCCAGCCGGTCTGCTTACGCTTTTCCAGCTTCGGTTCGGCGGTCCAGACAAGGAAGGCGGCAACGTCGGTGGCCATCTGTTCCTTGGTCGCCTTGGTGCCATCTGAATACGTCACCTGCCCGTCAGCGGTCAGCGGCGGCGGCATCGCGATGTTGAGGTTCGCGAAGTACGGGTTGAAGTGCAGGCCATCGGGCACCTTCGCGTCCGGGAACTGGCGCAGCAGTTCCGCCGGCTGATCGCGATAGCCGGTCAGCAGCGACCGCACATACTGCGGGCCTTCGTGACGCGCCTTGGTGATCAGCGAGAGGTCCGGCGGCGTGCCCTGTCCGGCGTAGACCACCGGCGGGAAGTAGTCGGTCGCGGCGCCTTCGCGCGTTGCCACTTCGCCAGTGGCCGGGTTGAAGACCGGCACCTGGAAGCCCTTGGCGATCGCCTTCACTTCAGGCTGGCTGTAGCCCAGCGCAGCGAGGTCGCGGAAGGCGACGTGGCGGATCGCGTGGCAAACCGAGCAGACTTCCTTGTAGACCTGGAAGCCGCGCTGCAGCTGCTGGCGGTCGAACTTGCCGAACGGACCGTCACTGGCGAAGTGATATTCCTCCGGCCCGATGTGGAATTCATGCTCGGCGGTGGGCGCGGCCGGTTCGGTAGCCCAGGTGTAGAAGCCTACGCCGAAGGACCACGCCAAAGCGACCGTGAAGAACAGCCCGACGAGGATCGAGAGAATGCGTGCCATGTCTTTCGTCTTTCGTACCAGCTGTTGATCAAGCTTCCAGCGCGGCGGCGGGAGCGAGTTTGGCTTCTTCATCCGCGCCGAGGACAGCCTCGGTGATGGAGAAGGGCAGCGGATCCGGCTTCTCGATGGCCGAGACGATCGGAACGATGATCAGGAAGTGCGCGAAGTAGTAGAGCGCCGCGAGCTGGCTGATCATCACGTAGGGTTCTTCAGCCGGGGCGCCGCCGCAGTAGAACAGCACCAGCATGTCCAGCACGAGAACCCAGAAGAACTTGCGGTAGAGCGGGCGATAGGCGCCCGAACGCACCGGCGACTTGTCCAGCCAGGGCAGGAAGAACCACACCAGGATCGCGCCGAACATCGCCATCACGCCCATCAGCTTGGCCGGGATGAAGAAGAAGTTCTGCGTGAAGGCGCGCAGGATCGCGTAGAACGGCCAGAAGTACCATTCGGGCACGATGTGCGCGGGCGTGCTCATCGGGTTAGCCGGGATGTAGTTGTCCGGGTGGCCGAGGTTGTTCGGGAAGAAGAACACCACTGCGCAGAACAGGATGGCGAAGACGCCGATCGCCCAGCCGTCCTTGGCGACGTAGTAGGGGTAGAACGGAACGGTGTCGCTCTGGCTCTTCACTTCCACGCCGGTCGGGTTCGACGAACCGGGGATGTGCAGCGCCCAGATATGCAGGATCACCACGCCCAGGATCACGAAGGGCAGCAGGAAGTGCAGCGAGAAGAAGCGGTTGAGCGCGGCATTGTCCGGCGCGAAGCCGCCCAGCAGCCACTGCTGCAGCGGCTCGCCGACAAACGGGATCGCACTGAACAGGCCGGTGATGACCTTGGCGCCCCAGAAGCTCATCTGGCCCCAAGGCAGCACATAGCCCATGAAGGCGGTGGCCATCATCAGCAGGAAGATCACGACGCCCAGCAGCCACACCATCTCACGCGGGGCCTTGTACGAGCCGTAGAAGAAGCCGCGGAAAATGTGGATGTAGATGACGACGAAGAAGGCAGAGGCACCGTTGGCGTGCGCATAACGCATCAGCCAGCCCCAGTTCACGTCGCGCACGGTCTGTTCGATGGTGTCGAACGCCACGGCGGTGTTGGCCGCATAGTGCATGGCCATGACCACGCCGGTGACGATCTGGAGGATCAGGCAAAGCCCTGCGAGGAAGCCGAAATTCCAGAAATAGTTCAGATTGCGCGGCACCTCGTAACCGCCGCCGACGGCGTTGTAGACGAGGCGCGGGATGGGAAGCTTTTCATCCATCCACTGCATGAAAGGGTGGCTCGGCTTGTATTCCTTGGCCCAGGGAAAGCTCATTTTCTTTATCCTCTCGCTTCGCCTCAGCCGATCTTGACGACCGTGTCACTGGAGAATTCGTATTCCGGAACCTCTAGGTTCTTGGGCGCGGGGCCCTTACGGATACGGGCGGCGGTATCGTAGGCAGATCCGTGGCAAGGGCAGAAATATCCGCCGAACTCGCCGCGCGGCTCACCTTCGCCGGCGCCCAGCGGCACGCAGCCCAGATGGGTGCAGACACCCATGGTGATCAGCCAATTGGTCTTGCCTTCCTTGGTCCGTTCCTCAAGCGTCTGCGGATCGCGCAGGCTGGAAACGTCAACCTTGTTGGCTTCCTCGATCTCGTGCGGGGTCAGGTTGCGGACGAAGACCGGCTGCTTGCGGAAGATCGCCTTGATCGCCTGACCGGGCTGGATCGAGGATATGTCGACCTCCGTCGAGCTTGCGGCAAGCACGTCTGCCGAAGCGGACATCTGGCTGACGAGCGGAACGACCACCCCGACGCCTGCAACTCCCGCAGCGCTTACTGCGGCGATATTGATGAAATCGCGCCGGCGCACGCCGTCTGCCTCAGCCATGTTTGCCCTTGCCCTACAGTTATTGACTTGTTTTTATCGACAACCCGCCCCGGTGCAATCCGGAGGCGAGCCCAGATCCTGACCACTTGTTATTTTAGCCTGGTATACCCCGTTAAGGGTCGCCCGATCCGAACACACCACTGTGTCTGCCCCGGACCGAATACCGACCTATCGGGCTGATATACACGAAAATCCGGTGTGCCAACCGCCTTTTTGGCAGGACGATGGCGCGGGCGGTGCCAGCAAATTCAAGCAATAAGGCACTACCGCGCAAACCGGGGCAAGACTGGGACAAGACCGGACGATGGGGAACGCGGGGGCGATCCGCAAGACATGCCGCCGGGGTTAATCAATCCCCCCGGCGATCAGGAAACCCGTCAAGGATTGGCAATCAATGAGAACTGGCGGCCGTAATTCGCCTCTGCCCGATGGGTGGCGCGGCGGAACGAATAGAATCGTTCCGGCTGCGCGTAAGTATCGAGCCCGAGGCGTTCCACCCCGGCAATTCCGGCCGCTTCAAGCCGCGCGGCGACATAGGCTTCCAGATCGAACTGCCAGTGCTCCGGCCTGCCGGGCACGAAGAACCGCCCGTTGCCTGCCGACTGCGCCATGAAGCGGTCATGAAATCCTGCGTCCACCTCGTACGAAACGGCGGCGATGCAGGGGCCGACCGCCGCAACGATCCGCGATGGCTCGGCACCCAGCGATATCATCGCGGCGATGGTGCGATCAGTGACACCGGCCACCGCGCCCTTCCAGCCTGCGTGCGCCGCGCCGATCACGCCGGCCTCGCGGTCGGCCAGCAGCACCGGCGCGCAGTCCGCGGTCAGCACGCCCAGCACCACGCCGGGTCGATCGGTGACGAGCGCGTCGGCATGGGGCCGCTCGGCATCGCTCCACACGTCGTCTCCCACGGTCACGCAATCGGCCGAGTGGATCTGGTAGACGCTGGCCAGCCGCCCGCCGGGCAGCACAGCCTTGACCGCGCGGCGGCGATTCTCGGCAATCGCGGCCGGATCGTCGCCCGAACCGAGGCCGACGTTGAGGCCGGACACGGCCCCCGTGCTAACCCCGCCGATACGGCCGAGAAAACCGTGGGGGATATCGCCCAGCACCCCGGCGCGGTTGACCTCCACTGTGCTCACAGCCATCGAATCAGCCAAGGCTCTTGCTCACCTGTTCGCGCACGTCGCGCGAGAGTTCGCCCTGTGCCATGGTCTGCTCCAGTTCGGCGCGCATCATCTCGGCGCGCACCGGCTCGATCCGCCGCCAGCGACCAAGGTGCGGCACGAAGCGCGCGGTGGTCTGCGGGTTGATCGGATCGAGGCGGCGGATCAGGTCGCCGATCAGGCGATAGCCCTCACCGCTGGCATCGTGGAAACCCTTGGCGTTGAGCGCCAGCGACATGAACAGTGCGCGTACGCGGTTGGGATTGTGCAGGGTGAAATCGGGATGCTCGGCCAGCGCCCGGACATGATCGAGCACCTGCGGGTGGAAACTGCTGGCCTGCAGCTTGAACCACTTGTCGATCACCAGAGCATTGCCCTGATAGCGCTGGTGGAAGTCGGCCAGCGCTTCGGCCCGCTCGGGCCCTTCGAGATGGCACAGCACGGTGAGCGCGGATTCGCGATCGGTCATGTTGTCCGCCGCGCGGTACTGGGCGATGGCGCGCGCCGCGCCTTCGACGGCATCGCCCGAGGCGATCAGGCCCAGTGCCTGCGCCTTGGTCTTGCGGGCGCCGCGCGCAGCGGCATCGCGGCCGTAAGGCACGGCGGAAACGCGGTCGTGCAGAGCCTTCAGTTCATCGGCCAATTCGCCGCCCAGCCACTGCTTCAGCGCCTCACGCTCCTCATGGATCGCGTAAGGATCGGCGACGAGCACCTGCTCGGCCAGATAGGCGACGGTCGGCAAGCGCATGAGTTCGCCGCGCATCAGGTCGTCGAGCGCCTCGTCGGCGGCAATCGCGGCGAAAGCCTTGCCGATGGCGGCGCGGCCGGCGGCGCGATCGGCATCGGCAAGTCCGCCGCCCACCGCCGCGACTAGGTGCTGAACGACCAGGCTCTGCATCGCCTCGTAGCGGGCAAAGGGATCGTCGTCGCGCGCGGCGAGGAACACCAGATCCTCGGCATCGCGCTCGAACTCGATGGCGACGGGGGCCGAGAAGCCGCGATTGATCGACAGCACCGGCAGGCGCGCGAAGCCTTCGAACGTGAAGCTGTCCCGCGCCTTGTCGAGCACGATCAGCCGCTCGCCCGCGTGGGTGCCGGTATCGCGGTCATAGAGCGCGATGCGCAGCGGGATCGGCATCGGCTGCTTGTCCGGCTGGCCGGGCGTGGCCGGCACGGTCTGCGCCAGGGTCAGCGTCGCCACATCGCCTTCGTGGGTGAGCGAAACCGAGACTTGCGGCGTGCCCGCCTGCGAATACCAGAGGCGGAACTGCGTGAGGTCCAGCCCGGCGCCCTGCTCGATGGCCTTGACGAAGTCCTCGCAGGTCGCCGCCTCGCCGTCGTGGCGGTCGAAGTAGAGGTCCGTGCCCTGACGGAAGCGTTCGGTGCCCGCCATGGTCCGCATCATGCGGATCACCTCGGCGCCCTTGTTGTAGACGGTCGCCGTGTAGAAATTGCTGATTTCCTGATAGGAATCCGGGCGGATCGGATGGGCGAGCGGCCCCGAATCCTCGGGGAACTGGCCGCCGCGCAAGGTGCGCACATCCTCGATCCGCTTGACCGGCTCGCTGCCCATGTCGGCGCTGAACAGCTGGTCGCGCAGGACGGTAAAGCCTTCCTTCAGCGAAAGCTGGAACCAGTCGCGGCAGGTCACGCGGTTGCCCGACCAATTGTGGAAGTATTCGTGGCCGATCACGCTCTCGATCCCGTCATAATCGGCATCGGTCGCGGTTTCCGGGTCGGCAAGGACGTAGCGGGTGTTGAAGACGTTGAGGCCCTTGTTCTCCATCGCGCCCATGTTGAAGTCCGACACGGCGACGACGTTGAACAAGTCGAGATCGTACTCGCGCCCGAAGGCTTCTTCATCCCACTTCATCGAGTGAATCAGCGAATCCATCGCGTGCTGCGTGCGCTGTTCGTCGCCCGCGCGGACCCAGATGTTGAGATCGACCTTGCGGCCCGAGCGCGTGGTGAACTGGGCATGGTTGGCCACCAGATCGCCTGCCACCAGCGCGAAGAGGTAGCTCGGCTTGGGCCAGGGATCGTGCCATTCGGCCCAGTGCGTGCCGTCGGCATTCTCGCCCGTGGCGGTGCAGTTGCCGTTGGAGAGCAGGATCGGGAACTGCGCCTTGTCGCCCGCCATGTGCACCGAATACGTCGAAAGCACATCGGGGCGGTCGGGGAAGAACGTGATGCGGCGGAAGCCCTCGGCCTCGCACTGGGTGCAGAGCATGCCGTTCGAGGCGTAAAGGCCCATCAGCTGGCTGTTGCCGGCCGGGTTCATCGCCGTTTCGACTTCGACCTCATGCGCGTCGCCCGAAAGCTCCACCAGCAGGTCGGGCCCATCCAGCCGCCAGTTGTTCACCGCCTCGCCATCAACACGCACGGCGAGCGGGGCGATCTGGTCGCCGTTTAGGCGCAGCGTCGGGCTGCTCTCGCCGGCCGGATTGCGCGTTACCGAGAGTTTCGCGGTGACATGCGTGGCGTCGATGCCCAGACGGAAGTCCAGCGCGATCTGCGGCACCAGCCATTCGGGCGGCCGATAATCCTCGCGGTGGATCACGGGCGGGGCCGTGATTACGGGCGCGGCGTCGGGCTGGGCGGCGTTGCTGACGATGTCCATAGGCTTCGAGTTAAGCCCCCCGCCTTGCGATTGCCAGCCGTGCCGCTACGAATTCGCAGCGATTTTTGAGAGAAAGCGAAAGCGATGGCGCCGCGCCTGTTCATCTTCGGCCTTGGCTATACCGCTGGCGTGGTGGCCGAGCGGCTGTCCCGCATGGGCTGGGAAGTGATCTCCACCGGCCGCGACGGCACGCTTTCGTTCGAGGATGAGGGCAATGTGCGCCTCGCGCTGGCCGATGCCGATCATGTGCTGTCCTCAGTCCCGCCGGGCAATGAAGGGCGCGGCGAAGCGCTCGATCCGGTGCTGGACCGTTATGGCGACGCGCTGAGAGGCAACGCGCTGTCCTACCTTTCCTCCACTGGTGTCTATGGCGATACCGGCGGCGCGTGGGTGGACGAGAGCGCCCCCATCGGCACGGGCCGCCGCACCGCGCGGGCAGAGGCGGACCGCGAATGGCTCTCGCTGGGCGCGCGGGTCTATCGGCTGCCCGGCATCTACGGCCCCGGCCGCTCCATGCTCGACCGCGTGCGCGAAGGCCGCGCGCATCGCATCGACCTGCCGGGACAGGTGTTCAGCCGCGTGCATGTGGCGGACATCGCCTCGGGCGTGATTGCGGGACTTGCAGGCCCGGCGGGAGCCTACAACCTTGCCGACGACCTGCCCTGCGCGCAGAACTTGGTGGTGGAGGAAGCCTGCCGCCTCACCGGCGCGCCGCTGCCCCCGCTGCAGAGTCTGGAGGAAGCTGAGCTCTCGCCGATGCCGCGGGCGTTCTATGCGGAGAACCGCCGCGTCGCGAGCGGCAAGGCACGGCAGGTACTCGGCTGGAAACCGCGCTTCGCGACTTACCGCGAGGGGCTGCGCGACATCAGCGCCACCACCAGGCCTACCGTGGCCAGCCCCGCACCAGCAATCGCCAGCGGCGACCAGCGGTAGCCTTCGAACAGCGTCGAGATGAACATGGCGATCACGATCACCGCCACGCCGTTATAAGCCGCCTTGCCCGCCCCAAGCTGGCGGATCAGCGTGTAATAGAGCGGAAAAGTCACCACCGAACCGAGTATGGCAAGGTAGGCCGTGCCCATCCAGTAGCTCGCCTCATGCGGGATCACCGGCGGGCCGGCGAAGACCAGCGCCAGAAGCACATCGCAGATCGTGCCATAGAGCATCGCCCAGGCCAGCAGGCTCACCATCGGCAGCGCCTTGCCCGTATCATTGGCCTGAATCACGTTCGACACCGAGGCGCACATCATCGCGATCAGCGCAAAGACGGTGCCCAGCACCACTTTGCCGCCCAGCGGCGCCTCGTGCGCTTCGTGCAGCAACAGCAGCGCCAGACCGCCAATCGCGATCAGGCTGCCGATGGCAAAGCGCAAGGTGATCGGCTGCTTCAGCAGCACCCGCGCCAGGATCGCATTGGGCACCAACAGCAGCCCGATCATGACCGCGACGATGCCCGATGTCAGATGCATCTCCGCCCGATAGACGAAGTTGTAATTGCCGCAGAACTGGGTGACGCCGACCGCGAAAGCCAGCAATTGCCCGGCTTTGCCCAGCTTCAGGCTCTTGCGCATGGCAATCGCCACAAGGAACATCGCCGGCGTCGCCAGCGCAAAGCGCCACGCCACCGACCAGCTGGCCGGCACCACACTGATCTGCCCGGTGATGACGAACCAGGTCGATCCCCAGATCAGTGCCACCAGCAGGAACGGCAACGCGACCGCCGGCTTGAGGAAACTCGGCGCGGTATCGGCCGCGCTCACAGCGCGGCGATCGCGCGGGCGAGCGCGGAAACGTGCTCTTCGCGGGCATCCCATGCGGTGACGAGGCGCGCGGCATCGTCGCCCCAGTCATAGAACTCGAAGCCCTGCGCCCGCAGCGCCGCACGTTCGGCAGTGGTGGAAGTGAGGAAAATCTCGTTCGCTTCGACCGGGTGCAGCAAGCGATCCCCCGCAGAGCCCGCGATTTCGGCGGCGGCGGCATTGGCCGCGCGCGCATTGCCCAGCCAGAGGTCACCTTCCAGCATCGCCAGAATCTGCGCGGCCAGATAGCGGCCCTTCGATTGCAGATGCCCCGCGCGCTTGCGGCGGAAGCGGACCTTGTCCGCCATCGCCGGATCGAAGAAGACAATGGCCTCGGCGCTCATCGCCCCGTTCTTGACCATGCCGAAGCTCAGCGCATCGACGCCCAGCGCCGCATCCGTCGCGCTACCGCCAAGGAACGCCACGGCATTGCCGAAGCGCGCGCCGTCCATATGCAGACCCAGCCCCTTGCCTTTCACGAAGGCGCAGAGCGCGGCCAGTTCCTCGGGCCGATAGACGCAGCCATATTCGCTGGCCTGCGTGATCGAGACGGCGTGCGGCTGCACCTGATGCACGCCGTCCCGGATCGGGTCGATCACGCGGGCGATCGCATCGGGCGTGATCTTCGCGCTTTCGCCATCGGCCAGCAGCAGCTTGGCGCCGTGAAGATAGAAACCGGGGGCGCCGCCCTCGTCCATCTCGATATGCGCCTCACGGTGGCAGATCACCGCGCCGTGTGGCTCGACCATGGCCGAAAGCGCCAGACAGTTCGCCGCCGTGCCCGTCGCCACCCAGAGCGCCGCGCAGTCACGCCCGAACAGCGCGGAAAAGCGCGCGTCCAGCGCCTTGCTGAGACCGTCGCCATCGTAAGGCGAATCGGGCTCGTCGGCAGCCTTCATGGCATCCCAGACCCTCGGGTGGACCCGTGCGGCGTTGTCGGAAAGGAACTTCATGGCCATATGCCCTAAAGCGGACGCACTGGCCGTCAAGCATACCTTTTCGGGAGCCTCCACATATGGTCGGCGTGACTATCACTGCGCATGAAAACGGAAATTCCGGCGAGTACGTCGCCCACGTGGCCGACAGCGATGCCACCGGGCGCCTTGTATGGGCGGAACGCGGCGGTGTTCGCTATGCCGAGCATACTCTGGTGCCGCCCGTGATCGGCGGACGCGGCGTGGCCGCGCGGCTGGTGGAGGCGATGGTCGCCGATGCGCGGGAAAACCACTTCAGGATCGGCCCTTCGTGCAGCTACGTCGCCGCGGCGTTCAAGCGACATCCGGAATGGGCGGATGTGAAGGCCTGAACTGACACACTACTTTTCCGAACGAATTCCGTCGCCCCCGCGAAGGCGGGGGCCCCGCTTTCCTTGTGCGCGGCCTGAAAGAACAAGCGGGATCCCCGCCTTCGCGGGGATGACGAGATTGGATTGGTGAGGTGAGGCCCGGCGTTACTGCTCCCGCCCGAATCCCCCACCGCCCGGCGTCTCGATCACAAACACATCCCCCGGTTCCAACTGCGCCGTAGCCGTCGCGCCCAGTTCCTCGACCGAGCCATCCAACCGCTCGATTCGGTTCCGCCCCGGCTCTCCATCCGCGCCGCCCGAAAGGCCGAAAGGCGAAGTCTTGCGCCGCTGCGAGAGGATGCCTGCCTGCATCGGCTCCAAAAACCGCACGCGCCGGGTGGCGCCATCGCCGCCCTTGTGCGCGCCCGAACCGCCCGATCCGCGCCGGATCGAGAACTCCTCAAGCAGCACCGGATAGCCCGTTTCCAGCACTTCGGGATCGGTGAGGCGGCTGTTGGTCATGTGGGTCTGTACCACCGGCGTGCCGTCGAAATCCGGCCCCGCGCCCGAACCGCCCGAGATCGTCTCGTAATACTGATAGCGGGCATTGCCGAAAGTGAAGTTGTTCATCGTCCCCTGAGCAGCGGCCATGGCGCCCAGCGCGCCGAACAGCGCATCGGTGATCGCCTGACTCGTCTCGACATTGCCCGCGACGACGGCGGCCGGGGCCCTGGGATAGAGCATCGAGCCTTCCGGCACCCGCAAGGTGATCGGCCTGAGGCACCCCTCGTTCATCGGCACCGCATCGTCGATCAGCGTGCGCACGACATAGAGCACCGCCGCGCGCACCACTGGCAGCGGAGCATTGAAATTGTCGGGAAGCTGGGCGCTGGTGCCGGCGAAGTCGATCGTCGCCCCGCCCGCGGTGCGGTCTATGGTGACCGAGACGGCGATCTCGGCGCCGTTGTCCATCGGTACGCGGAAACTGCCCTCCTGAAGCCGCTCGATCAGCGCGCGGACGGCCTGTTCGGCATGGGCCTGAGCATGGGCCATATAGGCGTCCACCACCTCGCGCCCCTGCTCTCTCGCAACGCGCCGCAGTTCGGAGGCGCCGCGCTGGCAGGCGGCGAGCTGGGCGCGCAAGTCGGCAAGGTTCTGCTCGATCGCGCGCGAGGGGTGCGGGCCGGAGGCGAGCAGTTCGCGCAGCGGTGCTTCCTGAAGCGTACCCCGATCGACCAGCAACACGTTGTCGATCAGCACGCCTTCCTCACCCAGCGAACGCGAACCCGGCGGCATCGAGCCGGGGCTGATCCCGCCGATATCAGCATGGTGCCCGCGCGCGGCGACGAACCAAGCCGGAACCGTCTCGCCCTCGATAAAGACGGGCATGACCACGGTAATGTCGGGCAGATGGGTGCCGCCATCGTAAGGCGCGTTGAGGACATAGGCGTCGCCGGGCAGGATGCCCCGGCCGTCCTTCGCATCCCCGCGCCGCTGAAGGATCGTGCGCACGCTCTGCCCCATCGAGCCCAGATGCACCGGCATATGCGGCGCATTGGCGACGAGATTGCCCTCGCGGTCGAACAGCGCGCAGGAGAAGTCCAGCCGCTCGCGGATGTTCACCGAACTGGCGGAGTGCTGGAGCGCGGCGCCCATTTCCTCGGCAATCGCCATGAACAGCGCGCCCATGATTTCGAGGCGCACCGGATCGCATTCGGTGGAGAGATCGGCCTGCACCTGCTGCGGTGCATCGCGCGTCAGAATGAGGTTGCCGACATAATCGACGCGCACCCGCCAGCCCGGCTCGACGACGGTGGTGGAAACGTCATCCACCACCAGCAGTGGGCCATCGGCCGTAAAGCCCTCCGCCAGTCCCTCACGCAGATAGAGCGGCACGCGGTGGTGTGCGCCCTGCGTCCAGAGATCGACCTGTTCGGCCGCGGGCGACGACTCTGCGGGAAGAACCAGCGTCGCGCCGCCACCGGAATGACCGGCGTGGACCGCCTCCACCCGCAGCGTTTCGCCGATCAACTGCTCGCCCGCGCCGAAGCCGAAGCGCTGGTGCCAGCCGGCGCGGAATGCCTCCCGCATGGCATCGAGCGGGCCGACCGGCACTTCGATGGCATTGTCACTGCCCTTGGGGCGCACGGCCAGCGCCGCCTCGATGGCGATCTCCTCCGGGGCGATGCCCTGCGCAGCCAGCGCCGCCCGTGCCTCATCGCCGAGAGTCGCAACAGCGGCGTCGAGTGAGGTCATGGCGTCACCCTCCAGCGACAGCGCCAAAGTGCGCTGGCGCAGCATCCGCCGGTCCGCGAGGCCCATGCCATAGGCCGAAAGCACCGAGGCCAGCGGGTGGCACAGCACGCTCGTCACACCCAGCGCATCGGCCACCTTGCAGGCGTGCTGGCCGCCCGCGCCGCCGAACGTCACCAGCGCCGCGCGGGTCATGTCGTGGCCGCGCCGCAGCGAGACGGTCTTGATCGCATTGGCCATGTTGGCGACGGCGATTTCCAGAAAACCTTCCGCCGCCTGTTCGCGCGTCAGTTCGCGCCCCGTAGCGGCGCGGACTTCGGCCAAGACTTCGTCCATCCGTGCCTCGGCCGCGGCAAGATCGAGCGGTTCGTTGCCTTCGGGGCCGAAGACATGCGGGAAATGCTCGGGTCGCAGCTTGCCGAGCAGCAAGTTGCAGTCGGTCACTGCCAGCGGGCCGCCACGGCGGTAGCAGGCCGGGCCGGGCACCGCGCCGGCGCTCTCCGGCCCAACGAGGAAGCGCGCACCGTCGAAGCGGCAGATCGATCCGCCGCCCGCCGCTACCGTCTCGATCCGCATCATCGGCACGCGCACGCGGGCGCCCGCCACGCGCGTCTCGCTGTCGCGCTCATAGGCGCCGGCATAGTGCGACACGTCGGTGGAAGTGCCGCCCATGTCGAAGCCCAGCACGTGATCGAACCCGGCTTCCTTGGCGATGGCCGCCATGCCGACAATGCCGCCGGCCGGGCCGGACAGGATCGCGTCCTTGCCCGCGAAGGCATCGCCCGTGGTGAGCCCGCCGCTCGACTGCATGTAGAGCGCGGAAACCTTGGGCCCCAGCCCCGCCTCCAGCCCGGCGACATAGCGGGCCAGCACCGGCGAAAGGTTCGCATCCACCACGGTAGTATCGCCGCGCGCGATCAGCTTGATCAGCGGGGCGACCTCGTGGCTCACGGAGACTTGCGTGAAGCCGATCTCCCGCGCGAGATCGGCCAGCGCCGCCTCATGCGCCGTGTGACGATAGCCATGCATCAGCACCACGGCCACGGCGCGCAGGCCCGCATCGAAGTGCCGTTGCAGGCCCGCACGCGCCGCGCCCAGATCGAGCGGGCGGTGGACCGTGCCATCGGCGCCGACACGCTCGTCGATTTCCAGCACGGCGGAATTGAGCGGATCGGGCAGAACGATGTGGCGCGCGAAAATGTCGGGCCGTTCCTGCGTGCCGATCTTCAGCGCATCGCCGAAGCCACGCGTGATCGCCAGCAGCACCGGCTCGCCCTTGCCCTCGAGCAGGGCATTGGTGGCGACGGTGGTGCCCAGGCGCAGTTCGGCTTCGGGAAGGTCTCCCGCCGCCGTGCCGGTCAGCCGCCGCATCGCCTCCACAGCGGCGTCGTCATAGCGGCCGGGATCTTCGGAGAGCAGCTTCAGTCGCTCGAACCGCCCATCGGGCGCGCGCGCCACCACGTCGGTAAAGGTGCCACCACGATCGACCCAGAATTGCCATGTGCTCATGCGGAGCTTCATGGCCGGGGGAGCGGGGAGAGGGAAGGCGAAATGGGAGAAAATGTTCGGGTTGGGTTGGCGCCGCCCCACAATGGTCAACGTCGCCAACCAAACTCCGTCGCCCCCGCGAAGGCGGGGGTCCCGCTTCCCTTTGCCAAGCGCGCAAGAAAAAGCGGGATCCCCGCCTTCGCGGGGATGACGAAATGGTTTTGGTAGGGCTTGCGTGCCGATACGGGCAGGATGCCGCTGAAGGGCGCCCTGCCCGTACGATTTTACCAGTCGAAGGCCTTGGGCAGATAAGTCCGATCAAGGCTCTTGTAGCGCTGCTTCAGGCGGCTTTGATGGTTGTCGAGCGGCTGCTTGACGCCATCGATGAACACCTCGGTCGGGGCCGAAGACAGTTCGAGCGGATCGCCGTCCCAGATCACCACGTCGCCCACGGCGCCGGGAGCCAGCACGCCGGCTTTTCCGCCCATGCCGCTGATCTCGGCGGGGACCGAGGTGATCGCCGCAAAAGCCTCACCCCAGGTCAGCCCCGCTGCGCCGGGCAGCTTGGCGAGAGCGACAAGGTTGCCCGCTTCCTGCGGGGCATAGCGCGGCTGGTTGGAGGTGTTGAACATGCCGATGGCGACCTTCACGCCCGCCTTCTTCATGCGCCCGACATTGGACTGCGTGGCCGCCAGCGCCTCGAACGCCGAAGGCAGGTCGCGCAGCGGCATCGTGATTACCGGCACCTTGGCGGCAGCGATATCGGCAGCGACCAGCCAGCCCTCGGTCGCACCGACCAGCACGAGATCGAGCTTGGGGAACTCGGTCTTGAGCGCCAGCACGCTGCGGATGTCGGAGGCACGCTCGACGCCGACGTAGAGCGGCTGGCGACCGTCGATCACTTGCGCCAGCGCCACGGCATCCGCACGGGTCAGCAGCGCATCGGGGCTGCGTGCGGCGTTCGGCGAAGCGGCCACATCGCGCGCCTCACGCAGGGCGTTGCGCAAGGCCACATGCGCCGCCACGCGGCTGCCGCCGGCGAGCTTCGCGCCCGCCTCACCCAGTTCGACGAACTGGAAGGCGCGCGCCTTGGTTACCGCGTTGGGATCGGCGCCAAGGTCGATCACCGCGCCCTGCCCGGCAAAGATCGAATGACCGTTGTAGGGCGAGACGCTGGCGCGGGTGACACCGCCTTCGCGGCTGATGGCGATATGCTCGCTGTTCGGATTGACCGCCGGGCTGACATCCAGCGCGGCGTTGAACGGCGAATCCTCGGCTTCGGTATCGTTGCTGTTGGCAACGCCTTCGACATCGAGCAGGCCCAAATCGGTCACCGCCGCGAACAGGCCCGGCGTTACCCACTTGCCGGTGCCGTCGATGGGCTGGACGCCCGCGGGCACGGCCACGCCGGCCCCGGCCGCAACGACCTTGCCGCCGCGCACGACGACAGTGCCGTGCTCGATCGGCGCGGAGCCGTCACCGATGGCCACAGTGGCATTGGTGATGGCGAAATCCTGCGCGAATGCAGGTGGGGCGAAAGCAGCAGCCGCGAGTGCCGCGGCGATAATGGCGCGGCGGCTCATTTCACGTCTCCTTCACCGGCCTGCCCAAGCTCGAAATCGCTCACCGGGCGGCGCTTGGGGTCCATCGCATCGAACATCAGCGCGCCGTCGATCCACACCTTCTCCGGGCGCGAATAGACCGAGAGCGGATTGCCGTTCCACAGCACCACGTCGGCCATCTTGCCGGTTTCAAGGCTGCCGGTCTTCTCGCCGATGCCCATGGCCTTGGCAGCGTTGTAGGTGAACCAGCCGACCACCTTGGCATCGGGAATGTCGATGCCGATGCGGCGGCCGTCGGCCTGTGCCTTGGCAGCTTCCTGATTCAGGCGCTGGATGCCGTTCTCGTCATCCGAGTGGATCACCACGCAGGTGCCCGCATTGGCGAGCAGCGCTGCGTTCTCGGGAATGGCGTCATAGGCTTCCATCTTGAAGCCGTACCAGTCCGCCCAGACTGCCGCGCAGATGTCGTTTTCACGCAGGACATCGGCAATCTTGTAGGCTTCGACCGCGTGGTGGAAGGCGGTGACCTTGTAGCCCATCTCCTTGGCCATATCGATCACCTGCGCCATCTCGTCCGCGCGGTAGCAGTGGTTCTGGACGAGGATCTCGCCCTTCAGCACGCCTTCCAGCGTGTCCTTGCCCAGATCACGCTCCGAATGATCGCCGTCCATGTACTGGCGCGCATCGATCCAGGCCTGACGGTCCACGGAGAAGTTGCCCATGCGAGTGGAGGGCTTCTGCCCCTTGCTGCCGTAGACGCGCTTGGGATTTTCGCCGCAGGCCATCTTCAGCGAATAGGGCGCGCCGGGGAACTTCATGCCCTGCACGGTGATGCTGGGCACGTTCTTCAGCGTGACGGTGCGCCCGCCCATCAGGTTGCCGGATCCGGGCAGGATTTCCAGCGTGGTCACGCCGCCATTGGCCAGCGCGCGCGTGAAGCCGGGATCCTGCGGCCAGACCGAGTGTTCGGCCCAGACGTCGGGCGTGGTCGGGCTGGTCATCTCGTTGCCGTCCGACAGCGCATCGACCGAGGGCGAGGGATAGACGCCGAGGTGTGAGTGGATATCGATCACGCCCGGAGTGACGAACTTGCCGGTGCCGTCGATCCGTGTGTAGCCGTCCGGAATCGCCATGCCGGCAGCGCCGATAGCAACCAGCTTGCCGTCCTTGAACAGCACCACGCCGTTGTCGATCCGCCCCCCGCGCCCATCATAGACGGTTGCGCCGACCAGCGCGGTGGGCGTGCCCGGATAGGCCTTGTAGGTGGAGGGATAAGGATCGGCGACGATGGGCGCCGGCTTCTTGTCCTGCTTTTTGGCGTCGGCGCTGTTGGCGCTCAGCGCGAGTGCGGTGCCCAGCACGAGCAGCGACGTCCAGCGCCGCAATCCCGGCGTTTTGGTCATGTGGATTCCCCTGTTTTGAAGCGTATTCGTGAAACCGGCCCGGAAACCATGGTTTCCGGGCCGGTGAGAAGGTGTCAGTTCGGCTTGAGCGTTGGGTGGATGCCGGCTTCCTGCGCCTCCAGCCCGAACTCGGAGGATCCCTCCAGTTCGATGTCCTTCAGCGTATCGACGTGCATCCAGCGCTTCACCAGTCGGGCGACGAGGATGACGGCAACGCCGATGCCCACGACCCACCAGCCGATGGTGCCATAGATCGCCACGGTGCCCTCACGCGTCATCGCGCCGTGCTCGCCGCCGGTCGCCTGGCCGATCATGCCGGCCACGAAGTTGCCGCCGGCGGTGGCGAAGAACCACGCGCCCATGATGAAGCTGGCAAGGTGGCGGGGGGCAAGGCGGTTCATCGCGCTGAGGCCCACCGGCGAGAGGCAAAGCTCACCCAGCGTGTGGAACCAGTAGATCAGGAAGATGAAGAACACGCCGACCTTGGCGCCCTGACCCGCAACGGCATCACCCCAGACCAGCGACACGAAGCCGAGGCCGACGAGCACGAGGCCGAAACCGAACTTGGCCGGTGCCGAAGGCTCCACCTGCTTGCGGCCGAGCGAACGCCACAGCCACGCCAGGATCGGCGCGAACGTGACGATGAAGATCGGGTTGACCGCCTGGAACAGCGACGTCGGTACGCCGCCGCGCTCCACGAAGCGATCGGTGAACAGCGAGAGCGAACCGCCGGCCTGTTCGAACAGCCCCCAGAAGATCGGCTGGAAGGCCAGCAGGAAGATGATCGCGAAGATGCGCTCACGCGGTTCCTTGGGCATGCGGAACGCTTCGATCAGCAGGTAGCCGAGTAGCGCCACCGCCGAGAGCAGCAGCAGCGTGCCGACAACGGCCTGGAACTGGATCAGCGCCCAGAGCACCGCGACGGAGGCCGTGCCGATCACATAGAGCGTCCATTCGCGCTTCTTTGCCAGCGGCGCCGGCGGTTCGCCGCGGCCGTTCAGCGCGGGCTTGCCGACCATGAAGATGATCAGGCCCAGCACCATGCCGATGCCGGCCAGACCGAAGCCATAGCCCCAACCGATCGTCTCGCCCAGATAGCCGACCAGGATCGTGCCCAGCGCGGCGCCGGTGTTGATGCCCATGTAGAACAGCGAATAGGCACCGTCGCGGCGCTCATCGGTGAGCTTGTAGAGCTGGCCGACGATCACCGAGATGTTCGCCTTCAGGAAGCCGGAGCCGACGATGATGAAGGCCAGGGCGAGCCAGAACACGTTGATCGTGGGATCGCTTTGCCCGCCGGTGCCCTCGAACGCCATCAGCACGTGGCCGAAGGCCAGCAGCACGCCGCCGAACAGCACGGCCTTGCGCTGGCCGAGGTAGCGGTCCGCCAGATAGCCGCCGAGAACCGGCGTGATGTAGACGAGGCTGGTGTAGGCGCCGTAGATCAGGTTCGCCTTGCCGTCATCAAACAGCCAATGTTTGGTGAGATAGAGGATGAGCAGGGCGCGCATCCCGTAGTACGAGAAGCGTTCCCACATTTCCGTGTAGAACAGCACGAACAGACCGCGCGGGTGGCCAACCACTTCCTGGCTCTTGCGCGAGGCGATGACGCCGCCGATCGCCAATATGGCGAACAGCAGGATCGCGCCGATGGCGCCGACCCAGTCCCCCTCGTTCCAGGTTCCGATATCCTTCATGCGTCCTCTTGTGCTTTGTTCACGCCGACCCGTGGCGCCAAAAGAGGCGACGTTAACGGGCAAATTCGCGCTGTAAATGGGCGAAAGGTACGCGGAACCGCAGTTGCGGGCCTGCATACCCCCTCCCGGAAGGGCAAAACCCCCTCATCCGGTAGGAGCATTGCGCGAAAGCCCCGGCAATGGCATTTTCTGCACCAGAGGGATCCAAGTCACGCGAAATATTGTGATTCGCGCTTGGGCTGAGGATTTTTTCGCCTGAGGATGTTTTCGCCTGGGGACGTCCTGATTGCCTCTATGGAAAGGTGCGAGATGATCAGATCCGAACTGCTGCAAGCCCTGTCCAAGGAAAATCCCGAACTGCGCACGGAAGACGTGGAACGGGCCGTGGACACGTTCTTCGATGAGATCGCCCAGCGGCTTGCCGATGGTGGCCGAGTCGAACTGCGCGGCTTCGGTGCCTTCTCCACGCGCCATCGCGACAGCCGCAAGGGCCGCAATCCCCGCACCGGCGAAAGCGTGGAAGTGCCTGAAAAGCGCGTCCCCTATTTCAAGCCCGGCAAGGAGATGCGCGTTCGCCTGAACGTGCATTGAGCCGAGGCCGCTAAACCGCAAGCACAAGTCATCGCGCCGGAGGCCGCAGGTTTCCGGCGGACTTGTTGTTTCCGGCAAACTCGTTGCCGCCCCCTGCCCCGCCACTTGCGAAGGGTAATCACGCCAACGGTAATCAACGGCCCCGTGTCGATGGCCTGTTGCCGGACCCGCTGCGATCTGCCAGATCGCCCACGGCTTTTGAGACGTGCTTCCGGCATGTCGTGCGGGCGTGGCGGAATGGTAGACGCAGGGGACTTAAAATCCCTTGATCTGTGATCGTGCGGGTTCGAGTCCCGCCGCCCGCACCAGCCTCCCTTCGGGAATCCCCTTTACACTTCGGTAACCCGCGAATCGCTATCCTGATCGCGTGCCCGTTTAGCGCGTCTGAGATTTCCCTTCCGCCCGGCCTTGCGCCGGATGAGGGCCGCTGCCTGACGCAGAGCCTCTTTGCGGACCGAATCGAGCAGGATCGCCGGCCCCATTCCCGGCAATCGACCAGGGTGCCCCCAGGATATGACCAATCCCGATCGCCTTCCCCATGAAACATCGCCTGATTCGGGGCATGATTCCGGGCCCGCTTCACCGGACCCGCTTGACGCCGCCCGGACCGACCGACTGGCCGACCAGCGGGTGCAACCGCGCTTTGCGCTGTTGTTGCGGCAGGCCAAGCTGATCGGAACGGGCCGCGAATTCCTGTGCATCGTGCGCGACGTTTCCGAAACCGGCGTCCGGCTGAAACTGTTCCATGAACTGCCCCCCGGCGAAGGCTTCGCGCTGGAAATCACCACCGGCGAAAGCTTCCCGCTCGAACGTGTGTGGGAACGCGAAGGAGAGGCCGGATTCCGCTTCGCCGGCCCGGTGGACCTCATGCGGTTCATTACCGAGGCCGGCCCTTTCCCCAAGCGCGGGGTGCGGCTGAGGGTGGACCACCCCGCACGGATCGCCGTCAATGGCGAGGAGCATCCCGCCACGATCCGCGATCTTTCACGGCAGGGCGCAGGGATCGAGACTGCGCAGATGCTTGCGATCGGCCAGAAGCTGCGGCTTTCCGCCAGCGAACTACCCGCCTTCGACGCCACTGTCTGCTGGCGCCAGCATCCCGACTATGGGCTGGTCTTCGCCCAACTGCTGAGCCTTGAGCAATTGGCACTAAGAACTTCCCGCATGAAAGGCAGCGATTCGGTTCCGTCCGACGATTGACCGGCGCCTGACAGGGGCCCGTCCGGGAGACGGCCTTTCCGGGGCGCGTCAGCCCGATTTGAACGTCATCGCCGCGCCGTTCATGCAATAGCGCTTGCCGGTGGGCGGCGGCCCGTCGTCGAAGACATGGCCCAGATGCCCGCCGCAGCGCGCGCAGTGCACTTCCGTCCGCGACACGCCGATCAGATAGTCAGTAGAGGTTTCCACCGCGCCGGGCAGCGGCTTCGTGAAGCTGGGCCAGCCGGTGTGGCTGTCGAACTTGGCAGTGGAGGAAAACAGCGGATTCCCGTCCGCCGCGCAGACGAACGTGCCTTTGCGATGCTCGTCATTAAGCGGCGAGGAATAGGAGCGTTCGGTGCCGGCTTCCCGCAGGATGTGGAACTGCGCCGGCGTCAGCAGCTTGCGCCACTCTGCCGCGGTGTGGCTGACCGGATAAGTCTTCGCCTGGGCAGTGCCGCTGTCGCAGGCGGCCAGCACCGGCATGGCGGCGCCGGCGCCCAGCCAGCCCAGGATTTCACGGCGTGTCGATAGAAACGGCATCGAAGGTCCTCTCCTTCTCATGCCTTTCAATTCGCTGCGGCTTCACCCACGGTTACACGCCGCGACCACGCGCGCTTTGCCGAACGCCGCTTCGGCCCCTTGGCCGGGCCGGACTTCATTACCCGCGAACGGAACAGCCGCGCGCCGATGCGCACCAGCAGCAGCACCCATGCCGCCTGCCAGCCGATCGCGATCAGGTGGGGCATGATCGCCGGATCCTGCGCCGCGCGCGCCAGCATCGCGAAGGGCGAACTGAACGGGAAGATCATCGCGGCAGTCTCCACCATGCTGCCGGGCTGGGTCATCGCGAAGCTGGCGAAGAAGAACACCATCAGCTGCAGCATGGTCACCGGCATCGACAGGGTCTGCACCTCGCGCACGGTGGTCGCCATCGATCCGATGGAGAGGAACACCGAGCCGAGCAGCAGATAGGCCATCGCGAAGTAGACGACGCCCAGCGCGATCAGCAGCGGCCAGCCCACGGCGGGCTCGGCCAGATGCGGCAGCGCCGATCCGCCGAAGAAGAACACCACCGATCCCACCGTCGCCCAGGTGCCGATGCCCACCAGCGAGACCCCCAGCATCGCGAAAAGCTTGCCCAGAAACACCGAATCCATCGGAATCGCGGCCGCCAGCACTTCGATGATCTTGTTGCCCTTTTCCTCGACCAGGTTGGACAGCACCATGCCCGCCAGCATCATCGTCAGCAGGAACAGCATCATCTGCGCGCTCTGCGCGGTGGTCAGGCGTCCGCGGCGTTCGCCTGCCGAACTGCTGGCCACCGGCTTCAGCGCAATCTCGGGATAGGCGATCACATGGCTGGAACGAGCCTGTACCGCCAGCAGCGAAACCGGGCCGCGCCAGTTGCCGATCAGCCCTTCGGGGCCGGTCAGGACCGGCGCCGCCACGCTGCCGGTGAGGACGGCGGCGACATTGCCCTTCTTCGCCGCCAATGCCGCATCGGCATCGAACGTCTGGCCGGGGGCAAGCTTCTTCAGGACGATCAGGTTCGGCACCGCGTCCCCCAAGGCGGGAGTCAGCCGCGCCCGCGCCGTCGTCAGCGCATCGATATCGGCCGCCTGCATGGCCACGCCAAGCGCCGGCTGCTCCGCGCTCGCCTGGACTCGCGCACCGACGCTGCCGGCGAGTCCGCCGACGATCACCGGAAACAGCGGGCCCAGCAGGAAGAAGAAGAAGCTGCGGCTGAACAGGATCGCCGTGAAATCGCGCCGGGCCACCACCCAGGCGGCGGCGAGGACCGAAAGACGGCCGGGTCGGACATGTTCGCTCATCGACCCTGCTCCTGTTCCGGGCTTTCTTCCAGCGCCTTGGCGGCCGCCTCACCGGCGATGGCAACGAAGGCATCGTGCAGCCCCGCGCGCTCGATCGAGAGCGAGAGAATGCCCGCATCGCCCTCGATCAGTGCGCGCAGCAACGGCTCCACCCCGGTTTCGGGCAGCGAGAAATTCCAGAACGCCCCTTCCCGCCGCAAATCGGCGGGCAGCGCGGCGCGCCATGGGCCATCGGCGGCGCGGGTTTCCAGCCGGACTTGCGGGCGGATGCGGTCCCGGGCCACGTCGACGGGGCCCGCAAACGGCACTTTTCCGCCGGCGATGATCGCCACATCGTCGCAGAGGCGTTCGGCGTGGGCGATGACGTGGGTGGAGAAGATCACCGTCGTCCCCTCTTCCGCCAAGCCGCGCATCATGCGCTCCAGCTTGCCCTGGTTCAGCGCATCAAGCCCGGAAAACGGCTCGTCAAAGATCACCAGTCGCGGGCGGTGGACCAAGGTCCCCAGAATCTGCACCTGCTGCGCCATCCCCTTGGAAAGCTGGCGAATCTGCCGGTCCGCCGCATAGCCGAGGCCGTGCCGTTCAAGGAGTTCGTGCGCGCGTTTGCGCCCTTCCTTCAGCGGCAGACCGCGCAGCGATCCCAGAAAGGCGATGGCTTCGGTGGCCTTCATCGCCGGGTAGAGGCCGCGCTCTTCGGGCAGGTAGCCGATGGCGTGGGCCACATCGTGCGGCCGCTCCGCGCCCAGAATCCGGCGACTTCCCTCGTCCGGATCGATGATTCCCAGCAGCATCCGCAAGGTCGTGGTCTTGCCGGCACCATTGGGACCTAGAATGCCGTAGACGGCACCTACCGGCACCTGAAGGTCCACACCGTCCACCGCCGTGAACCCGTCGAACCGCTTGACCAGCCCGCGCGCCTCGATCGCAAGAGGACGCTGATCGACCTTCGCCGAATCGGCTCCCTCATTGCTGGCCACGGGCCAATCTCCTAGTGCGATGTTCATTGGGCCCACCTACCGTCATGACGTGAACCGGAGCATCCGCAAGCTTGGTTAATAACCCTCTAAGTGATCTGACACGAGAACTGGAAGCGCGGGCCCGCGCATTGGGCTTCTGCGCCTTCGGAATCGCGTCCGCCGAAGAGGATGCCGATCGCGCCGCGCGGCTCGATTCGTGGCTGGCGGAGGGGATGCAGGGTTCGATGGCGTGGATGGCCGACCGCGCGCACCATCGCCGCTCGCCCCAAGGGCTCTGGCCCGAGGCGCAGCGGGTGATCGCGCTGGGCATGAGCTATGCCCCCGCCGCCGATCCCTTGCGCCTTGCCGAAGTGCCCGAAGTGGGCCGCATCTCGGTCTATTCGCAAGGCGCCGACTATCACGACGTGGTCAAGAAGGCGCTGAAACACCTAGCCCGCTGGCTGGTGGAGGAAGCGCGCAAGCGCGGCCTCGGCGACGTCGGAGTGAAAGTCTTTACCGATACCGCCCCGGTCATGGAGAAACCGCTGGCCGCCGCCGCCGGCCTGGGCTGGCAGGGCAAGCACACCAACGTGGTCAGCCGCGAGCATGGATCGTGGCTGTTTCTGGGCGAGATCTACACGACGCTGGACCTGCCGCTCTCCGCGCCGGGCCGCGACCGCTGCGGATCGTGCCGCGCCTGTCAGGATGCCTGCCCCACCGCCGCTTTCCCGGCGCCCTACCGCCTCGATGCCCGGCGCTGCGTCAGTTACCTGACGATCGAGCACAAGGGGCCGATTCCGGAGGAATTCCGCACCGCACTGGGCAACCGCATCTATGGCTGCGACGATTGCCTGGCCGTCTGTCCGTGGAACAAGTTTGCCGAGACCGCGAACACCATCAAGGCCTTCCTCCCGCGCGCCGAGCTGACCGTGCCGGAACTGGCTGACCTGCTGACGCTGGACGATGCGGGCTTTCGCAAGCTGTTCTCCGGCTCCCCCATCAAGCGCATCGGCCGCAACCGCTTCGTCCGCAATTGCCTCTATGCGGCGGGGAACAGCGGATCGGCGGCGCTGCTGGGCACGGTTGAAGGCTTGCGGGACGATCCCGACCCGGCGGTGGCCGACGCCGCCGCCTGGGCAGCCGGACAATTACGCGGACATTAGGCCGCGCGGAAATTAGGCCGCATTGTCGGCTATCAGGAAGTTCCAAGGCGCGCTGAACGGCAGAAATGTCGGGGGGAGCGGACATTGTGTGCCCAATCAAAGTATCATAGCGTCCTGCCATGAAGTCACATTGTCTTTTTGCCGCTCTTACGTTGATGGTTAGCTCGGCTGCAGCCGCCAAAGAGCCTATGCCGACTGCCGGAGAGCTGTCAGAAGCACTTGCGAAGCAGACAAAAAGCCCGATTTCTCCGGCGGATGTCCGTCCATTGAAGTGTGAAGGCTTTCCGGAGGAGCCGACGGAGTTTGAATGTCGCTGGGCGCAAAACGTGAGCGGCAAGTGGCTACGATACAGCACCTATTTTGCAATCAACAAGGATGGCTGGCAAGTCATCGACTGGCCACCATCCAAATTGAAATGACCACTATGTTGGCGTGTCGAAACGGCAGGTATCAGATTAAAACCCTGAAAATGCGCCATTCCGCTTTTAGGAATGCCGCTCAGCATCTCGGATGACCTAGACGTCGAGGGAAGCGCGCGCATCCAGCAGTCCAAGTGCTCCGTGACATCAAGGCGGGGCATGGAAGAGGGGAAAATGACACCCAAAAGACGCCTCGCGATAATCGGATTTGTCCTGCTCACCGCTGCGTGTGTAGCTTGGCTCTGCCTGTTGTGGGTTTCGGTAAATCTTCTTAGTTTCCCGTGCGACAGCCCTGAAGATCCAAGGCCTTGCTCTGAGGTGGTGCCTTGGTTTTATGTCACACGCGGACTCCTGCCCACTGGGCTTATCTGGTCGATAGCAGCTTGGGGGACGTTCTATCGACGTAGCAAGAACTGACGGGTTGCCCATGTCCGCAACGTCGGCGTGTCCGGAACGGCCGCAATTCGCTGTAAAGTCGTGTGAGCGGACGCTTTCAACCGACGTCATCCCAGCGAAAGCTGGGATCGGTCTCACAATCGCGCGAGGCCGATGGCGATCCCAGCTTCCGCTGGGATGACGATAGGATTTTAACGCACGCAGAAACGCGTAAGCGCAAAGCGCGGCAGACTGTGTCCCGGGGCGTGGTGTAGCTGAAGCCGAGGCGCCGCGCATTTCGGCATCCGTCTGGGCCGTTCATGCTCCTGGGACTGCTGAGAGCATGGTGATTGGATTGTCGCTGACCGGCGCCATGGTTTCAAGGGTCATATAGCGGGCACGCTGGACGGCCCATTCGTCTGACTGTTCCATGAGGATAGCGCCGATGAGTCGGGTGATGGCAGCCTCATTGGGGAAGATGCCGACGACATCCGTGCGGCGTTTGATTTCGCCGTTGAGGCGCTCGATGGGGTTTGTGCTGTGTAATTTGGCGCGATGCTCGCGCGGGAAGGTCATGTAGGCCAGCACATCGGGTTCGGCTTCATCCATCAGGTTTGCCAGTTTGGGCAGTTTGGGTCGCACCTGATCGGCCACGGCACGCCATTGCTGGCTGGCGGCCTCGGGTGTTTCCTGAGCGAAGGCGGTGGCGATGAAGGCGGAGACAACCCTGCGGCCGCTTTTACCGGCATGAGCCAGCGCATTGCGCATGAAGTGAACCCGGCAGCGCTGCCACGTGGCACAGAGCAGTTTGGAGACGGCTGCCTTGATGCCTTCGTGCGCGTCGGAGATGACCAGCTTGACGCCGCGCAGTCCTCGGCGCGTCAACTTGCGCAGGAAGGCGGTCCAGAAAGGCTCGGCTTCCGAGGCGCCGATGTCCATGCCCAGCACTTCGCGGCGACCGTCGCTGTTCACGCCTACCGCGACGATCACCGCCACCGAGACGATCCGCCCATTCTGCCGAACCTTCACGTAGGTTGCGTCGATCCAAAGGTACGGCCAATCCCCTTCGATCGGGCGGTCCAGGAAGGTATGCACGCGCTCGTCGAGCTCCTCACATAGGCGGCTCACTTGGCTCTTGGAGATGCCGTCCATGCCAAGCGCTTTGACCAGATCGTCCACTGAGCGGGTGGAAATGCCCTGGATGTAGGCCTCCTGGATCACCGCAGTCAGCGCCCGCTCCGCCATCCGACGTGGTTCGAGGAAAACGGGAAAGTAGCTGCCTTTGCGCAACTTTGGGATCCGCAGCTCGACAGTGCCGGCCCGCGTCTGCCAGTCGCGCTCGCGGTGCCCGTTGCGCTGAACAAGCCGGTCGGGAGACTTCTCGCCGTAGCCAGCGCCAGTCAGGTTGCCGACTTCCATCTCCATCAGCCGCTCGGCGGCAAACGAGATCATCTCGCGTAGAATATCCGCGTCCGGGGTCTTCTCTACCAGCGAACGCAGGTGCATCATCGGATCGGTCATCGTGATTCCTTCCGTCAGGTTCGAGTTTCGCAACCCAAACCTATCCGAAAATCACGGTGACCACCTCAACCCTCAGCTACACCACCTCCCGGGACACGATCGCGCGGCAGGTCACTTTCTCCCTTCAACCTGGCGGAAACCGCAAGATCAGAGAGAGCGGCTTTGCCGCAGGAGCGACCTCTCTGCGCCTCCGCGCCTCTGCGTGAATTCTTCTTTCATGCCTGCAACGGCGGCACATCCGGGAGGCAGGTCGGATTGGAATCTCCGATACTCACACTCCATTCCGTAGCTGAATTTGCCTGCGCGCTCCCGGCTCTCAGACTCCGAACAGCCAGCGGCCCAGCAAGCGGCCGAAGGGGAACGTGAAGAACCCGGCGACCAGCAGCGCGCCGATGATCAGCCCGCGCACGGTGCGGCGGTGTCGGGCGACGCGGTGGCTGCGGGCCGAGAGTACCAGCACCGGCACCATCACGATCACGAAAGCGGAGAGCACGTGGATCACGCTGAATTCGCCATTCTTGCCGCGAATGAACAGGCTGTCGATCGCGGTGGCCATCATCGCCGCGCTCCAGACATAGCCCAGCACGCGGTGCCGCCCATCGCCGCGCCGCCGCCAGAGCAGAACCGGCGTCAGTGCCAGCGCGGTCAGCATTGTTGCCAGATGGAACCACACGATGCCGGGAATGCGCGCCCATTCGGCCATGCCGCGCGCGATGGCGATCAGGATCACCGCCAGCATCGCCAACGAGAGCAGCCCCAGCACGCGTTCGAGCCGGTCCGGCCCCTTCAGATCCCTTGCGGTTACGCCTTTCGCCTTGTCGTGCACGGTGCCCCCTATGCAGTTAGAATCCTGCCCCTTCCGGCCAATCCGGTCCGGCCAGTGCCATCACCTTGAATAGCGCCCCCATCTGTTCGTCGGCAACCAGACGGTCCAGGGCCGTCGCGATGCCCTCAGCCTGCTGCGGCGCTGAAGCGGCGAGCCGTTCGGCGCGCGCCGCAATGCCCAGTGCGCGCAGGAAAGCGCCTTGGGTGGTCGTGCCCAGCCACCTGGCCCCGCTCGCCTGCGCCACTTCGGCGGCGGTGGCGAAGTCGACGAGGCAGGTCAGGTCTGCCTCACCCGGCATCGTGAAAGGATCGACCTTCGTGTGTTCGCGCAGCGCCTGCAGCGTCGATCCGGTCTGCCTTGTGACGAAACCATAGTCGATCAGCAGGGCTGCGCCGCCTTGCGCGGCCAGTCGATAGCCCAGTTCCTGCACGGCCGCGGCTGCGCCGGGGCAGGTTTCGAGGATCGTGCCTTCGGCCGCGTCCTGCCATTCGTCCGGCACGGCGGCATCCATCGGCTTGTCGCCGGCGACGGGGCGGAAGCGATCCTCCGCCCAATCGACCATGCGTTCGCGCCAGCCGCTTTCAGCTTTCACCAATTGCCGCACCGGCAGTGCGTCGAGGAATTCGTTGCCCACCACCAGCAGCGGCGCATCGGTCGGCAGGGTGCCGAGATCGTCGTGGAACTGCACTTGCGGCACCGCCTCACGCTGAAGGGCGCGCAGCGCGGTGGAGCCTTCGACGAAGTGGACATCCGGCGTCAGGCCGAAGCGCGCCATCGTGCGCAGCGCATCGCGCGCCAGAGTGCCGCGGCCGGGCCCGAGTTCGACGTAGTGGACTTTGGGGCTGCCCGCGCGGCTCCACATGTCGGCCAGCCAGAGGCCGATCATCTCACCGAACATCTGGCTGATTTCCGGCGCGGTGATGAAGTCGCCCGCGCTGCCGAGCGGGTCCTTGCCCGCGTAATAGCGTGCGTTGGACTCGCCCATGTAGTGCAGCAGCGAAATCGGGCCGTAGCTCTGGATCAGCCGCCTGAAGATATCCGTCAGCGGCTCGGAACGGCCCTCGGTCATCGGTGAATCACGCCGGAAGCGGGCGGCCGGTGGCGAGCGCCGGGCGCACCAGCGAACGCGCGATCAACATCAGGCCCAGCACGAAGAGCGGGATCGTCAGCCACTGGCCCATCGAAAGGCCGGTGCGCATGGCGAAATCCTGCAGCTGCGCATCGGGTTCCCGGAAGAATTCCACGGTGAAGCGCGCGGCGGCAATGCCGGTGGTGAACACGCCGACCAGCATGCCGGGGCGGAAACGCGCGCGCGTCTTCCAGAACAGCGTGAGCATGATCACGGCCATCGCCAGCCCTTCCAGCCCGGCTTCGTAAAGCTGGCTGGGGTGGCGCGGCAGCGGGCCGGCATCGGGGAAGACCATCGCCCAGGGCAGATTCGGATTGGCGACCACGCGGCCCCACAGTTCGCCGTTCACGAAGTTGGCGAGGCGGCCGAACATCATGCCGAACGGCACGCAGACCGCGATGTAGTCCGCCACCCGCAGGAAATCGAGCTTGTTGCGCCACGACACCCAGGCCAGTGCCAACAGCACGCCGATCAGCCCGCCGTGGAAGCTCATGCCGCCATGCCAGAGCGACAGCAGCGCCTTGGGATCGGTCCAGAGGCTGGGAATGCCGGTGTCTCCGCCGGTGTAGAACGTGGCGTAACCCAGGCGCCCGCCCAGGATGATGCCCAGCGTGCAGTAGAAGAACAGATCGTCCGCATGGCGCTGTGCCAGCGGAGCGCCGGGCGCCTTGATCATGCGGGTGAGGTGCCAGTAGCCCAGCACGATCCCGGCCAGATAGGCCAGCGAGTACCAGCGCAGTTCGAAACTGCCGATCCGGAACAGATAGTTCTTCAGGCCCAGATTGGCCCAGTAGATCGGCTCATGCGCCTGTGCGGCCGCGCTTGCGGCAAGTGCTGTGAGGGACAAGTGGTTCGACCTCGTATCCATGTGGTCCTGCGCGCCGGGGCGGCGCGAGGGATGCATTGCCGGCCTTCTGGCATAGCCTTGGGGGCGATGGTAGGCTCGTTTTAGGAACTTGCGGGCAAAATCAACGCAGGCAGCGCATCCGCGCGCCTTTCCCTGCGGCCTGCGAAGGATTAGATACCGCCTGACATGAGCGTGATCCGCATCCCTTCGCCCCGTTCCGTGATCGACCGCCGCGCGCTGGTCGAGGCCATAGAAGCCGTTGTCGCCGCCGAAAGCGCCGCCAAGGGCCGCAAGCAAATCGTCGAGCTGCTGCGCGGCGCGCTGGAGGACGGACGGGCGGAGATCGCGCGCCGCCTGGTCGAAAAGCCTTCCGCCGGGCACGAAGTGGCCGAGGCGCAGGCCTATCTGGTGGATCAGCTGCTGCGCGTGATTCACGATCACGTCTCCACCCACGTCTACCCGGCGATGAACCGGTCCACCGGCGAACGCCTGACGATCATCGCCGTCGGCGGCTATGGCCGGGGCGAGATGGCGCCGCATTCGGACGTGGATCTGGCCTTCGTCACCCCGATCAAGCAGACCGCCTGGTGCGAGCAGATCATCGAGGCGATGCTCTATTTCCTTTGGGATCTGGGCCTGAAAATCGGCCATTCCAGCCGCTCTGCGGACGAAATGGTGCGCATGAGCCGGTCCGACCTGACGATCCGCACCGCCATGCTGGAAGGCCGCTATGTCTGGGGCGACCAGCATCTCTACGAGGAAGTGCGCAGCCGCTTCTGGAAGGATGTCGTCGCCGGGACCGAGCGGCAGTTCGTAGTCGAAAAGCTGGCCGAGCGCGAGGAACGCCACAAGCGCATGGGCGACAGCCGCTATGTGGTCGAACCCAATGTGAAGGAAGGCAAGGGCGGCCTGCGCGACCTGCACACGCTCTACTGGATCGGCAAGTACATCCACAAGGTGCGCGATCCCAGCGAACTGGTGGACGTGGGCCTGCTGACGCACAAGGAATACCGCGCGTTCCGCCGGGCGGAGAACTTCTTCTGGGCGGTGCGATGCCACCTCCACACGATCACCCGCCGTGCCGAGGACCGGCTGACATTCGACCTGCAGCGCGAAGTGGCGATGCGGATGAACTATGCCGACCGCCCCGGCAAAAGCGCGGTCGAGCGGTTCATGCAGATGTTCTTCCTGCAGGCGAAGATGGTCGGCACCCTGACCGGCGTATTCCTGGCCCAGCTGGACGAGCAGATCGCCAAGAAGCAGCCGCGCGGGTTGCTGGCGGGTTTCCGTGCCCGTCCGCGCGTGCTGAAAGGCTACAAGGTATTCGGCGGCCGGATCATGGCCCCGTCGGACACCTGGTTCGAAGCCGATCCGGTGCGCCTGATCGAGATTTTCGTGCTGGCGGACCGTGAGGGGCTGGAGATTCACCCCGAGACCATGCGCCTGGTTTCCCGCGATGCCGCGCTGATCCGTGAGGAGGTGCGCCGCGATCCGCGCGCGAACGAGCTGTTCATGGAACTGCTCACCAGCCGCAACAATCCAGAAGTGGCGCTGCGTTCGTTCAACGAAGCCGGCGTGTTCGGCCGCTTCGTCACCGAATTCGGCCGTGTGAACGCGCAGATGCAGTTCGACATGTACCACCACTACACGGTGGACGAACACACGATCCGCGCTATCGGCCTGCTCTCACGCATCGAGAAGGGCGAGCTGAAGCAGGACCATCCGCTCAGCCACGAAATCATCCACAAGGTCCGCTCACGCCGGGCGCTCTATGCGGCGGTCTTGCTGCACGACATCGCCAAGGGCCGCGGCGGGGACCATTCCGAACTCGGGGCGGAGATCGCGCTGAAGCTCTGCCCGCGCTTCGGGCTGGATGAGGAGGAGACGGAACTGGTCTCCTGGCTGGTGCTGCGCCACCTGCTGCTCTCCGCCACCGCGTTCAAGCGTGACCTCTCGGACGCGAAAACCATCAGCGATTTCGTGGCGGTGGTGCAATCGGTGGACCGCCTGCGCCAGCTGACCCTGCTCACCATCGTCGATATCCGCGCGGTGGGGCCGGGTACGTGGAATTCGTGGAAGCGCCAGCTGATCAGCGAGCTTTACGGCGCAGCAGAGGAACGCCTGCGCCTCGGCCACGTGGAATTCGGGCGCGAGAAGCGCGTGGCGGCGAAGAAGGCGATGGTCATCGCCCGCGATCCCGCCAACGAAGCGCTGATCGAGGAACTGGGCAGCCAGTTCGCCGATGCCTACTGGATCGCCGAGCCGGACGACGTGATCGCCCGCAACCTCGCCCAGTTCAGCGCATCGCGGAACGAGCCGCTGTCGATCCTCAGCGAATACTACCCGGCGCGCGGGGCGACGCTGGTGACGGTGATCGCATCGGACCATCCGGGTCTGTTCTACCGCATCGCCGGGGGCATCCATCTGGCCGGCGGCAACATCATCGACGCGCGCATCCACACCACGCGCACCGGCCGCGCGGTCGACAACTTCCTGATTCAGGACCCCCTCGGCCGCCCGTTCAGCGAGGATACGCAGCTCGCCCGCCTCAGCGCCTCGATCGAAAATGCGCTGGCCAACCGCATCAAGATCCTGCCGCAGCTGGTCGCCAAGCCCGATGCCCGCCCGCGCGCCGATGCTTTCGACGTGCGCCCGCGCGTGCTGGTGGACAACAAGGCCTCGAACCGCCTGACCGTGGTGGAAGTCAACGCCCGCGATCGTCCGGCGCTGCTCAACCGGCTGGCCCACGCCCTGTTCGAGAGCAAGCTGATGGTCCATTCCGCGCACATCGACACTTATGGCGAACGCGCGGCGGATACGTTCTATGTGACCGACCTGCTGGGCGAGAAGCTGACCTCGACGAGCCGCATCAAGGCGCTGGAAAGGCGTCTACTGGAAGCGGCGAGCGAGGGGAGCCTGACCGAAGTGGCGGCGTAAGTTTTTTCCCGCTTGAAAGGAACTGCGTGCGGGTCCACTTGTTGCACCGCAACATCCCCATGCGCAGGACCCTGCCCATGAATGCCAGCAAGACCACCGTTTCTCCGAAAGATTTGGGCGACGACCTGGGCGATCACCAGTCGGTTCTCGTATTGCAGGGAGGCGGGGCGCTGGGGGCCTATCAGGCCGGGGTCTTCGAAGCCTTGAGCGAGGCCGGCCACGCGCCGGACTGGGTGGCGGGCATCTCCATCGGCGCGATCAATGCCGCGATCATCGCAGGCAACGCACCGGGAGAGCGGATCAGGCAATTGCGCGCCTTCTGGGAGGGCGTGAGCCACGAACTGCTCTACAAGCTGGACGTCGGCAACGGCTTCGCCCGCCGCGCCTTCAACGAAACCTCGTCCGCATGGGCCGCCGCTTTCGGCATTCCCGGCTTCTTCACCCCGCGCATCCCGACACCGCTGCCCGAATGGCCGAACGATATCGGCCGCCTCAGCTTCTACGACACCACGCCGCTGCGCCAGACCCTGCTCGATCTGGTCGATTTCGACCGGATCAACCACGGCGAAACCCGCTTCTCGGTCGGCGCGGTCAACATGATGACCGGCAACTTCGCCTACTTCGACAACCAGAGCGAGCGCGAAATCGGGCCCGAGCATGTGATGGCCAGCGGCGCCCTGCCCCCCGGTTTCCCGCCGGTGGAGATCGACGGCGAGTGGTACTGGGATGGCGGCCTGGTCTCCAACACCCCGCTGCAATACGTGCTCGACAACCGCAGCCCCTGCGAGATGACGGTGTTCCAGGTGGACCTGTTCCCCTCGCGCGGGGTCATGCCCAAGACGATGGCGGATATCGCCCAGCGGGAGAAGGACATCCGCTATTCCAGCCGCACGCGCATGAACACGGACCTGTCCAAACAGCTCCAGAAGATGCGCGCCGCCGCCCAGCGCCTCTACCGCAAGCTGCCGGAGGACCTGCGCGACGATCCCGATCTGCACCACCTGCTCGGCTGTCGCCCGGCCGGCGCGGTGGCGGTGATGCACCTGATCAACCGACCGCGCGGCTATGAAACCATGTCGAAAGACTACGAATTTTCACGGATGACGGTTACCGAGCACTGGGAGGCCGGCAAGGCCGACGCCCGCTGGTCGCTGGACAAGCCGGACTGGACCGGGCGCCACCTGAAGCCCGACGAGATCATGACGTTCGACCTCGCGGCCGACCGTCCCGTCAACGGACACTGAACACAAGGCCGAGGGTGCGGCCCCGGCAGACAAAATCAAGGAGAAGAGGTCAATGAAGCTGAAGGACAAGTCCTGCATCGTCACCGGCGCCGCCAGCGGAATCGGCAATGCGATTGCCCACAAGTACGCATCCGAAGGCGGCAAAGTGGCGATCGCCGACCTCAATCTGGACGCCGCGCAAAAAGCTGCGGACGACATCAAGGCCAAGTACGGCACCGACGCGATCGCCGTCGCCATGGACGTGACCAGCGAGGATCAGGTGAATGCCGGCGTCGCCAAAGTGGTCGAGGCCTGGGGCACGGTGGACGTCCTCGTCTCCAACGCCGGTATCCAGATCGTCAACCCGGTGGAGCAGTTCGCCTTTTCCGACTGGAAGAAGATGCTGGCGATCCACCTCGACGGCGCCTTCCTCACCTCCAAGGCGGTGCTGCCGCATATGTATGCGCAGAAGTCGGGATCGATCATCTTCATGGGATCGGTCCACTCGAAAGAAGCCAGCCCGCTCAAGTCGGCCTATGTCACCGCCAAGCACGGGTTGCTCGGCCTCAGCCGCGTGATCGCCAAGGAGGGCGGCAAGAAGGGCGTGCGCAGCAATGTGATCTGCCCCGGCTTCGTGCGCACGCCGCTGGTGGACAAGCAGATCCCCGAACAGGCCAAGGAGCTGGGCATTTCCGAAGAGGAAGTGGTGAGCAAGGTCATGCTGGGCCAGACCGTGGACGGCGAGTTCACCACCGTGGAAGACATTGCCGAAGTGGCGCTGTTCTTCGCAGGGTTCGAAACCAATGCGCTGACCGGCCAATCGCTGATCGCCTCGCACGGCTGGTTCATGGAGTGATTGCCTGCGGGGCCGGATCGCTTTGATTGGCCCCGCCGTTCTTCCTCGTCATTGCGAGCGGCCGAAGGGCGCGCGGCAATCCAAAGGCGGCTTGTGCGGCTCTGGATTGCTTCTCCCGCTTCGCGGGCTCGCAATGACGAAGGAGGGTGGGTGACTCCCGCCCTACTTTGCCTTGCGGAACAGCAGGCTGACGATGAACAGGATCGTCCGCGCATCCAGCAGCTTCAGCGCCGCGCGCGCTTCTTCCGGCGTCACTTTCGCCACCATCGGCATCGCGCCGAAGATCTTGCCGCGAATGACCAGATTGTCGCCGTCCCGCTCGATCCGGCGCACCGCCATCAGTTCCTTGTCCTGCGCGTCGAGGATGCGCATCACGGGGGCCTTCTTCGTCTCCGCCATCACACGCGCTCCCCACAGACTTTGTCGAATTCGATATCGAGGTCGTCCATCATCTGGATCGCCGTTGCCCGGCCCGCGCCGAACACGCCGCCGCCGGGATGCATGAACGGCCCGACGAGGTAGAGCCCGTCGATCTGCGGTACCCGATACGATCCAAGGTCCGGCGTCGGCCGATGCCCGACCGACTGGTAGAAGAACGGCGCGCAGCCGTGGATATCGCCCTTTAGGAAGCTGGCCGGGCTGTCCCGCTCGTGATCGACGGGGGAACGGATCAGGCGCCCGGTGATGTTGTCGTCATCGAGGTTCGCGTAGAACTTGCGGTACTGCGCCAGGGCCTTGCCGGCGATCTCCTCCTTGCGTTCGTCCCAAGACGCCGGGCCGCCGGGCCAGAGATCGTAGGGCGCAAAGTTCACGCCGTAGAACACGCCCGCGCCTTCGGGGGCCCGGCTGGGATCGAAGATCGTATTGTCCCCGCCCGCGATCAGCCGTTCGGACACTTCGCCGCGCCGCAGCTTGTCGTACTCCAGCAGCATGTCGCGCATGGTGTAGAAGTCCATCAGCTCGGTCATCATGGCATTGGTTTCATTGCCGACCTTCAGGCACAGCCGCTCCTTCAGGGTCAGGTGCGTGAGGTTGATCGAGAAGGTGGACTGGGTGACCCGCTCCGCGCGCTGGAGCACCGGCTCGGGCGTTTCGGCCACGAACTTGCGCAGGACATGCGGGTGGATCGCGCCGATCACACCGTCTTTCGCGGTGAAGGTCTCGCCATCCACCAGTTCGAGGCCCGTCGCTTTCCCGCCCGAAACGATCACCCGGCGCACTTCGGCATTGCAGCGCACTTCGCCGCCGAAATGCTCGATGGCGCGGACCAGCGCTTGGGAAAGCTGGCCGGAGCCGCCCTTGGGCATCGAACAGCCATAAGCATGGATGATCCCCGGCATCAGGAAGGCGCCCATGCCGGTGCCGAGTTCGTCGGGCATCTGCAGGTTTTCGGTGACCATGCGCACGATGTGGATGCGCAAGAGGTCGCTTTCGAAATACTGGTTCACCACGTCGAGCGCCGAGCGCTGCATGACATCGAGCAGGAAGCGTCCTTCGTCGGACTGGTCCATCATCGCCACGAAGGCACCCATCGGGAACGGCGGCGCATAGAGGCCGGACATGAACATCGGCAGCGCCGCCATCGATGCGCTGGCGAACTTGCGATAGGCTTCTGCGTCCTTGGGCGAGAAGGCGGCGATTTCCTCGCAAGTACGGTCCAGATCGCGCCAGGAACGCACCATCGTCCCGTCTTCCCAGATCGAGGCGTGCGGCAGTTCGGGATAGATGTATTCCAGCCCGAACTTGCCGAACAGGCCCAGCTCGTCCTCGCGCAGCATCGGGTTGCCCTGAATCATGATGTGCACGTTGGAATGCTCATCATGCCAGAAGCCGGGCCGGATCAGTTCGCGCGTGGAAACGCCGCCGCCGTAGTGGGGCTTGCGCTCCAGCACGATCACCTTCTTGCCCGCCTTGGCCATGTAGGCGGCGGCGACAAGGCCGTTGTGCCCCCCGCCCATGACGACCACGTCGTATTGGCTCATGCATGCTCTCCCGAAAAGAAGGCCCGGAACCGTGCGATTCCGGGAACGTGGCTGGCGCAGCCGCCATCGGCGACGAGCACTTGGCCCGTGATGTTGCGTGCCGCGTCGGAAGCGAGGAAGGCCACTGCCTCGGCAATGTCCTCCGGCGCGCCGAGGCGGTCGCGCAGGGTTTCGTCCTCCACCGCCTGACGCAGCACGGGCGGGAAAGCCTCGCGCAGCGCCGGGGTCATCGTCATGCCGGGGGCGACGGCGTTGCAGCGCACGCCGTGAATGCCGTGGCTGGCGGCGATGGCGCGGGTCATCTGGATCACCCCCGCCTTGGACGAGGAATAGGCCGCCTGAATCATGTGGCCCTGCAGCGCCAGATTGCTGACGGTGTTGACGATGTTGCCGCCGCTTGTCCGCAAGTGCGGCAGGGCAGTGCGGCAGGCGATCATCGTGCCGCGCACGTTGACCGCGTAAGTCCGGTCCCAAAGCGCAGTGGCCATGTGCTCCACATCGCCGTCATTGCGCGCGATATCGGGGCCAAGAAGCGCGGCATTGTTGTGCAGCACATCGAGCTGGCCGAAATGATCGATGGTCTGCGCGATCATCGCTTCGATCGAGGCTTCCTGCTCCAGATCGAGGTGCACCGCGATGGCATCGGGCAGCGTCGCGGCCAGTTCCTCGGCAGCCGACAGAGCGATGTCGGCAATCACGACCTTCGCCCCGCGTGCGGTGAGCAGCCGGGCCGTGGCGCCGCCGATCCCACCGGCACCGCCGGTGATCACGGCAACTTTGCCATCCATTCTCGTCGCGTCGGCGACCATCTCTCTCTCCCGGAATTGACCTTGTTTGATCCGGGCATAAAGTGCCCCCCGATGGATGGAAGACGGCACTTTTTTGTGCCCTTTGCGGGGTAGTTCGTGGATCCGCTGGACCTGCCGGGGCTGTGCGCTCTAGCCAATGAAATGGCCCGTTACGGCCACGAGCGCGAGGCGCCTGCCCGCGCGGTCATGGCCATGCTGGGGGACCGCTGGACCACGCTGATCCTGCTGGTGCTGGGTGAGGGCGAAATGCGCCATGCCGACCTCAAGCGCGTGGTCGCGCAGCTATCGTCCGAGCAGGCGATTTCGCAGCGGGTGCTGACGCTGAAACTGCGTGCGCTGGAGCGCGACGGCTTCGTGCTGCGCAGCGTCAGCGCAGACGTGCCCCCCAAGGTTGCCTATCGGCTATCAGGGCTAGGCGAGGACCTGTTTGCCAAGGCGCGCGGGATGATCGACTGGATCAACGCCCGCTCGGACGCGATTCACGAGGCGCGCGAGCGGTATGATCGGGAGCATGGGCGCGACGGGGCGTTCGACTAACTCGCCCTCCGCTGCATCTCGGGCCGGCCCCACTCGATCGACCTCTGCCCAAATCACTCCGTCGCCCTCGCGAAGGCGGGGGCCCCGCTTGCTTCTGCGACCTCTCGTATGCCGCAAGATAAGCGGGATCCCAGCCTTCGCGGGGATGACGAGTGGGGGTTAGCTGAAGTGGGCCGTCAAAGCGGCTTGTTGTTCATCCGGAACGCATATTCGATCCGCTCGCGCTCGTTATCCTCGCGCTGGCCTTGCTCGATGGGCACGACGTTGCCGGTGCTGCCGCTGCGCCGGGCCACCGCTTCCAGCTTCTCCACCACCCAGCGCAGCCCGGCGTCGTTGGTGTTGGAGATGTGCCACTGGATCGCCTCGCGGATCGGCGGGAAGCTGAAGGGCATCTCGCGCATGACCAGCGGCAGGTCGCGCACGAAGATCTCGGCCATGCGGCGGTGGACGGTGGCGATGCGGTTGCTGTGCATCACCAGGCCGACGATCGAGAGGAAACTGGGCGCCACTACTTCCACCCGGCGCTGTTGCTTCTGCCGCCGCATGAACCAGTCGTCGAACGCGGGCACGCGGGCTTTGCCAAAGCGCGCGGTGACGTGGCCGAGTTCGAAGTACAGCTCCCGCGTCATCGGCCCGGCCAGCGCCGGGTTCCCCTCCCAGCCGAGCACCACGTAGTCATCCTCGAACAGGATCTGGCTGGGGTGGTCGGTGGAGATGGCGTAGTCGATGGTCAGCAGCAGGTCGATGTACCCGCGTTCGAGGGACTCGACCGGGGTTTCGTGCATCGGCTGGATTTCGAAGCGGATGCCGGGGGCCTCGCGCGAAATTTCGGCGATGGCTTCGGCCAGCAGGACCTGCGTCGAATAGTCGGAGGCCATGATGCGGATCTGGCGTTCCGCCGTGGCGGGATCGAACGGCGGCGCGACGGTGATGGTGGAGCGGATCTGCTCCAGCACCGCGCGCACCGGTTCGATCAGTTCCTCGGCCCGGGCGGTGAGGATCATGTGGCGGCCCTTCACCACCAGCAGTTCGTCGCCGAAGTATTCGCGCAGGCGCCCCAGCGCGCTGGATGTAGCCGATTGCGAGAGGCACAGCTTGTCCGCTGCCAGCGACACGCTGCGCTCGGTCAGCAGCGCATCCAGCGCCACCAGAAGATTGAGATCGAGCCGACCGAACCGCATTGCCATCTCCCGCGCGCTCCTTACGAAAGGGTTCGCAGGGCACTTTCGACGAGCATAGCAAGATCGCCGTCGTGCGCAAAACCCGCCTTTTCCGCCGCCGGAGTGGATAGCGGAGGCTGCGCGGCAAAGGCCGCCTCCAGCGCGGCATCGGGCTCATAGCTGACCAGATCGGCCGAGACGCCGCACTGTCGCGCGATCTCTGCCGCCAGATCGCCCATCGTCACGCGCAGCGCGGGCAAAGTCACCGCGCGGGTCGGCGGCAGCAGCGCGGTGTCGAGCGTCAGGGCATGGACGAAGTTGCGGACCACACATTCCAGCGATTCCGCCCAGATCGTGCCCGCAGCCGAGACGGGACACGCGAACGCCTCCCCCGCCTTCAGCGCGTGGAACAGGTTCGACATGAAGGCGGATTTCATGCCCGATGGCCCTTTCGGCCGCGCGAGAATGCCGGGCAGGCGCACCGTCACCCCGTCGATCAGCCCGCGATTGGAGAACATGGCCACGGCATGTTCCATCATCGCCTTGTGCCCGCCGTAGATCATTTTCGGCGAAAGCGGAGTAGCATCGTCCACCTTGGCGGGCAGCGGATCGCCGTAGACCGCGATGGAGCTGGCATAGGCGACGCGCAGGCCCGGCGTGAGCCCGCTCGCTTCCAGCAGTAGGTCGTACATGGCATCCACGTTGATCCGGCGCGAGGCCACCGGATCGGCTTCCGCCGCGCCGCCGGGGACGGTGGCGAGATGGACCAGCGCGTCGCAGCCCTTCCCCAGCGCCTCGGCCCGGACCGAGGCCGCGCCCAGATCGCCCTCCACCGCACGCGCACCGGAGGGAATGCCCCCGGCATGGCTGTCCAGCCCGACGACGTCATGCCCGGCATCGAGCAGGCCATGGACGAGTTGCCGGCCGACGAAGCCGCCGGCTCCGGTAACGAGCACTTTCACATCGATCTCCCTAATATCTGTCTGCGTAAGCCTTGCGCACGTCCTCGGAATATCCGTCGACGCGGTAGGGCAGCATCTGGGCGTTCCAGCCGTCCCACAGGCCCTTCAATTCGGCCAGCTTCGCGGGTTCGGCGGCGGCGCGCTCGGCACGTTCGTGTTCGTCTTCGGCCAGGTTGTAGAGATGCTCCTTCCCGCCAATCTTCACGTATTTCCAGTCACCCTGCCGCACCGCCGCCTGCTCGTTCGCCTTGAAGCGCCAGAACAGCGTGCGCGGCACCGATGCGGCCTTGCCGGTCAGTTGCGGTGAGAGGTCCACGCCATCGAACTTGCCCGCCTTGGCGACATTGCCGCCCACCATCGTCAGGAACGTCGGCAGGAAATCCATCGAGGCCATGACCTGATCGGAAAGCGTGCCCGGCGCGATATGGCCCGGCCAGCGCATCAGGATCGGCACGCGGATGCCGCCTTCCAGTACTTCGCCCTTGTGGCCGATGAAGGGCCATGTCTCCGAGAACCGCTCGCCGCCGTTGTCGCTGGTGAAGACGACGATGGTGTTCTGCGCCTTGCCGGTGCGTTCCAGCGCCGCCAGCACCTTGGCAACGTTCTGGTCCATCGCCTCCACCATTTCCTTGTACTTGGCGAGGTTGCCGCCCTCGAAATGGAAGGAGTTGGGCAAGGTCTTGGCCATCGCCGCATCCTCGCGCCCTTCCCAGGGCCAGTGCGGGGCGTTGAAGTGGAGCGAGAGGAAGAACGGCTTGTCGCCCGCGCTCTCGATAGTCCGGACCGCCTCGTCCCCGAACAGGTCGGTGAGATAGCCTTCACGCTGTTCGGGCGCGTTGTTCTGCGCGAGGCCGATGCCCACATCCCTGCCGCCCATCACCATGTGATGCCGGAAATAGTCCGCCGCGCCTTCGACCACGCCAAGGAACTCGTCGTAGCCGTGCTGGAGCGGGCCATGCTCGGGCGGTTCGCCCAGATGCCACTTGCCGATCAGCTTGGTGTGATAGCCCTGATCGCGCAGGACCGAGGCTATGGTCGGCCGGTCCAGCGGCACGCCGATATGCGGCGGAGCGCCGGGGCCGAGCGGTTCCTCGATACCGATGGCGAAGCGCTGGGCATAGCAGCCGGTCAGCAGCGCCGTGCGCGTGGGCGAGCAGATCGGCGTGCTGGCATAGCCCTGCGTCAGCCGGATTCCATCGCGGCCGAGGCTGTCGATCGCGGGCGTGCGGATCGCGTGTGAGCCGGTGGCGGAAAGGTCCGCATAGCCGAGGTCGTCGGCCATGATGTAGACGATGTTCGGCCGGTTTGGAGGGGGAGCCGGGCGGGCAAGCGCCCTGCCCGGCCCCGAAAGCGCGACGAGTGCGGTCGTCGCGCCCAGCCACCCCAGCACTCTGCGACGGTCCTGCAGCATCCCCATGCCGTCAGAATTCCGCCGAGAGACGCAGGCCGTAGGTACGCGGCGCGGTATAGCGCGCCACCGCGAAGCCGATGGGCGAGGATTGCGGCGTCGCGATCCGGCGCTTGTTCTCGATATTCTGGATGAAGCCGCCGATGGAGAGGCCGCCGTCCGACAGGCGCACCGCCAGATTGGCTTCGGTCAGCCAGTACGAACGGATCTTCTCGAAATCGAGATACTCGAACGCGCCATATTGGGAGGACCGCCAAGAGGTGTTGACCCCGCCGACCAGCTCGTACTTGTCGCTGAGCGGCACGATCTGCTCCACGCCCAGATTCACCGTCCACTTCGGCGAATAGAGCAGCGGACGGCCCGAGCAGTCGAAGGCCAGGATCGGGGTGACGCCGTCGCTGAGGTAGCTGCCGGTCTGGCTGGACGGGCAATTGATGTTGTTGCGCGGCGATGCGGTGGTGAGCGTCAGTTCCTTGTATTCGGTATCGAGGTACTGGACCTTGGCCGATAGCGTGGTGTTGTGCATCGGCTTGGCCATGAAATCGACATCGAAGCCCTTGATGTCCGCCTTGCCCGCATTGTCGATCGTGTTGATCAGCACCGAATCCGGAGAGACGGTGAAGTAGTTGATCTGCTGGTCCTTGTACTTCCAGTAGAACGCCTCGACGTTGAGCTGGATCTTGTTGTTGAAGAAGCGGTTCTTCGATCCGATCGTGTAGGCGGTGATGAATTCCGGCTTGTAGCTGGGATTGCCCTCGGAAAGCTGGAAGCCGCCAGCGCGGTAGCCACTCTCGGCGGTGGCATATAGCAGCGAATCCGGCGCCAGATCGTATTCGGCCCCGGCCTTCCAGGTGACGCGGCTGAAATTGCCGGATTCCACCACCGGATAATAGGTCTTCTGGATGATCCCCACGCCATTGGTCAGGTTGTAGAACTGGGCATTGGGTTCATCGGTGCTGTTCGCGGCAATGAAGCCGTTCGAAATCAGCCAGTTCACCGTATCGCCGGTGGAAGTGAAGTTCGGGAAGTGCGGCAGCGCCCCCGGCGCGGCGCAGCCTGCCGCGAACGAGGCGGGCGGCGTCGTCGGCGGCAAGCCGCCGCAATAGACGATGAAGTTGTTGATGATGCCGTCGATCGACTTGTGATCGTGCGTGTAGCGCAGGCCCCCGATCAGGCGGAATTGGTCGGTCAGATGCGCGGTCAGCTGGCCGAAGGCGGCGTAGGATTCGGTCTTGTGGGTATAGTGCTGGATCGGCAGCACGAATTCCTGATTGTATTCGCCGGTGTTCTGGATCTTCTCGTTGAAATAGAAGCCGCCGACGACGTAGTCGAACATGCCGACTTTGCCCGCCAGACGGGTTTCCAGGCTCGCCTGCCGGTCATGCTCGTCGGTAAAGGCGGTGTTGAACGCCGGGCCGTAGAAGAAGCTGGTGGCATCGGCCTCGCGGTAGGCGGGCAGCACCGTCAGCGTGCCGATGCCGGTATCCAGCGTGACTTCGGCATTGACGCCCCAATAGGTATTGTCGGTCTTCTGCTGCTGGTTCATCGCATTGAGGAAGCCGAAGCCGGGCGCGCCGAGCGAGGTCTGGCGGAAGGCATTGGCGGCATCGGTGTTGAAACCTTCGGACTTGCCCAGCCCGGATTCGGTGAAAGTGAAGCCGGTCGGCCCCGGCGTGAACGATCCGATGTAACTGCCGCCCGCGCCGACGCCGCCGACATGCGTATAGTCGCCGCCCACGCGCACGCTCAGCGTGTCGGTCGGTTCCCAGAGGATCTGCGCGCGCAGGCCGGCACGGTCGAGATCGTCGCTGTCGTCCTTGTTGTAGCCATCATGGTACTGACGCGTGGCGGCGACGCGCAGCGCGGCGTTCTGGCCGATGGCAAGGTTGGCGAAGCCTTCGACGTTCACGGCATCGTAATTGCCGACCGAAAGCGTGAAGCCGCCCTTGTTCTGGCCCAGTTCGGGCCGGTTCGGGATGATGTTCACCGCGCCGCCGGTAGCATTGCGGCCATAGAGGATGCCCTGTGGGCCCTTCAGCACTTCGACACGGGCCAGATCGTAGAAGGCCGCACCGAACGCGCCGGCCGCGCGGCCCAGCACCACGCCGTCATAGCTGGGCGTCACGGCCGGGTCGTTGTAGCTGGAATTGGTGACGTTGCCGACGCCGCGCAGGAAGATCGAGGTATTGGACCCGCCGCCGTTGGTGACGGTCAGCGCCGGAACCACCTTGTTCAGCGCATCGGCCTGATTGATGCCCGACTGGATCAGGCGATCGCTGCCCACCGCATCGATGGCGATGCCCGCGCGCTGCGCCGATTCCGAACGGCGCTGGGCGGTAACGATGATGTCGCCGATACCGCCGGTGTTTTCGGTAGCGGTGTCGGAACTGCTCTGCGGAGCCTGCGTGCTGTCTTGAGCCATGGCCGGTGTCGCCAGTGCGATGGCAGACAGGCAGGCGGATTCCAGAAGCCCTTTACGCACGATCTTCCTCCCAAATGCTGTTTTCTTGCATTCGGGCTACTCAAGCCGGCGCCCCGCGTCACACCGATTGTATCGATAGTCAGGCATCCACAGTACGGATTTGTCTCAGGGCGCCGGCTCGTTAGTCCTCAAGGACATGACACGGGAGAGCATCAGCAGCATCGCCACGGCACTTGTCGTGGGCGGGGGGATCGGCGGCATGGCCACGGCCATCAGCCTTGCGGAGCGCGGCGTCAGGGTGGACCTGATCGACCTCGATCCGGAATGGCGGGTCTATGGCGCCGGCATAACCATCACCGGGCCCACCTTGCGCGCCTATCGCCGGCTTGGCCTGCTGGACGAGATCAAGCAGGCCGGCGCCATCACCAACAAGACGCGGCTCTACCGCTATGACGGCACCCTGATGCACGTTCTGGACGAGCCGGTGATCGAGGAAGGCCTGCCCGCCACCGGCGGGATCATGCGCCCGGTGCTGCACCGGATCATGCAGACGCGGGTGAAGGCGCTGGATATTCCGGTGCGCCTTGGGCTGACCGTCACTGCGCTGGACAGCGACGATCGCGGCGTGGACGTTACCTTTTCCGATGGTTCCACCGGCCGCTACGATCTGGTGATCGGCGCCGACAGCGTGTTTTCGGCCGTGCGCGAACTGGCCTTCCCGCACATGGCTCCGCCGCAGCCGACCGGGCAGGGCTGCTGGCGCATCTCGATCCGCAAGCCGCCCGGCCTGACCGAAAGCGAGTTTTTCCTGGGGCTGGACAATCCTTGCGGGATCACCGCCTGCAGCCCGGACAACGTCTACATGTGGATGCTGACCCGGCATGAGGAGCGCGAAAGCTTCATGGACGAGGAGGAACTCTACACCACGCTGAAAGGCCTGCTCGCCCCGTTCGGCGGCAATGCTGGCTGGATCCGCGACACGATGACGCGCGAGGACTGGATCAACTACCGCCCGCTCGCCGCCGCACTGCAGCCGCGTCCGTGGTCGAGCGGGCGGGTGGTTCTGGTGGGCGACGCGGTCCACGCAACCACGCCGCACCTCGCCTCCGGCGCGGGCATGGCGGTGGAAAGCGCCATCGTACTGGCGGAGGAACTGGCCAAAGCCGATACGGTTGGCGAAGGCCTTGCCGCTTATGAGGAGCGCCGCTTCGAGCGCTGTCGTGACGTCATCGAAAGCAGCATCGGCATCGGCCGCCTGCAAATGGAGCATCGCCCGCCGCAGGAACATGCCGCCCTGCTGGAAGGCGCGCTGGCCCGCTTGAACGAGCCGTTTTGATGGGAGCGGGATGAGGCGGGGCCAACCCGCTTCATCCCCGCATCAGTTCAGACCTGCGCCGTCGCTTCCACGGCTTCCATCGCCAGTTCCAGCGATCGCACTTGCGCATCGGGATCGAAGATCGCGCCGGAGACGATCAGTTCGTCTGCCTGCGTACGTTGCTGGAAGGCCAGTATCTCATCCCGCACCCGCGCCGGGGTGCCGATGGCGCTGACCGAGCGCACTTCCTCCAGCATCGCCCGCGCCGCGCCGGGCAGCGAATCGCGATAGTCGCGGATCGGCGGCGGCAGGCGGCCCGGCGTGCCGGTGCGCAGCGCAACGAAGCTCTGGTCGATCGAGGAGCCCAGATAACGTGCCTCCTCATCGGTATCGGCCGCCACCACGTTGATCGCCGCCATGAAGTGCGGCTTGTCGAGGAACTTTCCGGGCTGGAACCGCTCGCGATAGATCTGCGCCGCCTGATTCAGCATGGCCGGCGCGAAGTGCGAGGCGAAGGCATAGGGCATGCCCAGCGTGGCGGCGAGGTGCGCGCCGAACAGGCTGGAGCCCAGCACCCACATTTCCACCTCGGCGCCTTCGGCCTGCGGCGCGGACACGCCGCCCACCGCGTGCCCGGCAAAGCGCGCCTGCAGTTCCACGACGTCCTGCGGAAAGTGCTCCGCCGCGCCGACGATGTCCTTGCGCAGGGCATTCGCCAGCCGCCCGTCGGCGCCCGCAGCACGGCCGAGGCCAAGGTCGATCCGGCCGGGGAACAGCGCCGCCAGCGTACCGAACTGCTCGGCGATCACGTAAGGGTTGTGATTGGGCAGCATGATGCCGCCCGCGCCGATGCGGATGGTGGAGGTGGCCGCGCCGATATGCGCGAGCACGACCGAAGTGGCCCCGCCCGCGATCCCGTCCATGCCGTGGTGTTCGGCGACCCAGAAGCGCTTGTAGCCCGCCCTTTCGGCGGCCTGCGCGGTGCGGGCGGTGATCGCCAGCGCTTCGGAAACGGTGCCGCCCTGACGGACGGGGACGAGATCGAGAACGGAGAGTGGGAACATCATTTGGCCTTTGTGGGGGGTGCCTTGGATTCGGAACCGAGCTGGGCGATGTAGCCCTTGGCGGTGGCAGCCTGCGGACTGTCGGGGCTGGTCGCGATCACCGAATTCCAGCTTCGGCGGGCTGCTTCGTCACGCCCGGCGAGGACGGCGATCACGCCCGCTTCCAGTCCTATGTCGGCGTCCTGCGGCGCCAATTGGCTGGCCTGTTCGATCTGGGCCTGCGCCTCGATCAGCTTGCTCTGGCGGCGCGAGAGCGTGGCCGACAGCAGCCAGGCCTGCGCATTGGCAGGATCGGCGGTGCGCGCCTCGCCGAGCGCTGCGCTTGCTTCGTCCGGCTGGCCCAGCGCGACGAGCGCGCGGGCGCGGTCCAGCCAGATGGAGGCGAGAAGGTCCTTGTCCTCGGCCACTTTGGCATCGGCGGTGGCCGGGGCGAGGATCGACAGCGCCTCGCCCGGCTTGCCGCCGGCCAGCGCCGCATTGCCGGCCATCGCCCCCAGTCGCGCGCGGCTGGGGTGATCTTCGATATCGGCGGCATCGCGCGCCTGGATGAAGGCGGTGCGCGCCTCGTCCCAGCGGTCCAGTTCCGACAGCGCGACGCCCAGGCACAGCCCGGCGCGCACGCGCACCCGGCCTTGCGCCTCGCTCATCGCCTGGCGGGCGATTTCAGCCGAATGCTCGGGATCGGATTCTACCGCGAGCATGCAGCCGGTGTTCGATTCGGGAACGGCGGGGCCGGCCGCCTGCGCCGCCTGTTCGGCACGGCGCTTGCGCGCTTCCTCTTCCTTCTTCTCGACGATCTCGCGCGGGAGGGCCGAGGCGTAAGGGCTGCGGATGCCGGCCGGATCGAGATTGGCTTGCATCATCATGAGGGGAAGCAGGACGGGCATGAAGGATGGGTCTCCGGGTCAGGCCGCCGGCGCGCGGGAAAGGACCAGTTCGGCCACGCTGCGCAGCAGCTGGTGGACGTCGGACTCGCGCGAAAGGCGGTGATCGCCGTCCTTGATCAGAGTCACCTGCACCTCGGATGAACGCAGCTTTTCCGCCAGCCGCACGGAGATTTCCCAGGGCACATCGTCATCGCGCTGGCCGTGGAGCAGGCGCACCGGGCCGTCGAAGGGAATCGGCTTTTCCAGCATGAGGTTGGCCTGCCCGTCAGCCCAGAATCCGGGGTGCGTGGGGGTGGGTTCGGGGCCGTAGGGATTGTCTTCCCAGATCGTTTCGCCATCGGCCAGGACGTTCTTGTCCATCTGGGCGATGCCCCATTCGGTGAAGTCCGGCGCGGCGGCCACGCCGACCATGCCCTTGACCCGGTCCCCCAGCTTGTCCGCCACCAGCAGCATCAGCCAGCCGCCCATCGACGATCCCACCAGTACCACGTCGCGCAAGTTCGCCGCCTCCACCAGCGCGATCACTTCGTCGCGCCAGCGGCTGAGCGTACCGTCCGCGAACTGGCCGGAGCTTTCGCCGCAGCCCGAATAGTCCAGCAGCATGCAGGCGCGGCCGCTGGCGACTGCCATGTCGAACAGGGCAGTCGCCTTGCTGCCCGCCATGTCGGACATGTAGCCGGGCAGGAAAACGATGGTGGGCCCCATGCCGGGCGTGAAGCGGTGGGCGATCTGGCGCCCGTCGGGCATTGCGTGGAAACGGATTTCGGTCATGCCCGCGATTGTGGGGGCGCCGCCCGGGCACGGCAAGGGGTGCGGTGCGCGTGAGGCTGGAAAGATGGGGCGAATTGGAACGCCTTGCATGATCCGCCCCGGCAGAACGCAATCGCAATAATCCTCGTCGCCCCCGCGAAGGCGGGGGCCCCGCTTGCCTTTCGCCACGCACGCAAGAGACAAGCGGGATCCCCGCCTTCGCGGGGATGACAAGGTTTTAGGTGCTTAGAAGGGGTGTATGTCACGCGGCCCCTTTGCCAGATCGATCTTCTGACTGTTGCCCCCCGTGCTCAGAACCGCGTAAGGCGATATTAAAGCGTCCGCTTCAGGATCCCGTCGCACTATGTCCGCGCAGATTCTCGATTTTCCGACCCGGCCCAGCCGGCTGGCCTTGCGGCTGGAATGGTTCGCCACCGAACGTTCGGTGCTGCTCGCGATCTGGGCGCTCTATTTCGCGCTGCGCGTGGCGGTTCTGTTCATCGACGTGGCGCCCACATCCGATGCCGAATGGTACTTTCTGCGCGCCGCAGACATCGCGGCGGGCAAGGGCTATCTGAACGATGCCGGCGCGGCGACCGCGTTCTGGCCGCCGGGCTGGCCGATCGCGCTGGGCTTCGCCTTCACCCAGTTCGGTACTTCTCCGGTAACGCTGGGGGTGTTCAACCTCATCTCCGCGCTGCTGATTGGCCTGCTGACGCTGATGCTGGGCCGCCGGCTGTTCGGCAGCGAGGGCGCGGCGCGGCTGGGGCTGCTGCTGCTGGCAATCTATCCCAATGCCATCGGCTATGTACCGCTGGCGCTGACGGAAGTGTTCTATACCCTGCTGCTGATGGCCGGGTGCTGGGCCGTGGTGGCGCGCGAAAATCGCTGGCAGCTGGTGGGCGCCGGGCTGATCTTCGGCTTCGCGACGCTGGTGAAGGCGCAGACTCTCGTCGTGGTGCCGCTGCTGTTTGCGATCGACTGGCTGCGAATGAAGCCGATGGGCAAGCGCCTGCCGCGTCTGCTGGTCGATGGGCTGGTGGTCGTGGCCGTCGCCATGCTGGTGGTGCTGCCGTGGTCGGTGCGCAACCGGGTGGAACTGGGGGAGTGGGTCGCCGTTTCCACCAATGGCGGCTACACGCTGCTGACCGGCAATCACGACAGCGCCAGCGGCGACTATTCGCCCGACGCGCCCGTGGTCAAAGCGCTGATGGCGCGCAAGGATCTGGACGAAGTGGCCCGCGACGCGCAGGCCCGCGAACTGGCCATGGCGTGGATCACCGCGCATCCGGACAAGTTCCTGGCACTCGCGCCCAAAAAGTTCATCCGCCTGTGGCTGCCCGATGGCGAAGCGGAATGGGCCTATCAGGCAGGCACGCCCGGCTATGCGCGCTTCGAAAGCCTTTTCCGGGCGGTGCGCTGGGGCAATCAGGTCTATTACGGGCTGCTGATGCTCGCCTTCGCGCTGGCCTTCGTGGTGATGACCGTGCGGCGGGTGCATGACCGGATCCGCTGGGCCGGCTGGTGGCTGCTGCCATACGGCCTGGCGCTATATCCGACTGCGATCTGTCTTGTCTTCTCCGGCCAGTCCCGCTTCCACTACCCGGTCATGCCTTTCGTCTGCATGGCGGCGGGCTGGGTGCTGGTGGCGGCGCTGGAACGGCTGGCGTGGCGGCGGCGCCGCGTCACGATTCACTAAAAGCGCTAGAACAGAGCCGGAGCGATCACCCGGATGAGGATGGTGCCAGGCGGGCGCCCTGCCCCCGCAGCCCCCCGGCTTCCGGCGCCGCTTTCATGCAGCACGCCCAGAATTACCAGCACGATCAGCCCAATCGCCAGCCCCGCCTTCGCCCGCATCGGCCCTCAATCCTTCTGAAAAATGCCCTCGATCGCAAGGTCGAAAACCTCGGCAATGCGGAAGGCCAGTGGCAGGGAGGGATCGTAGCGCCCCGTCTCGATCGCATTGACGCTCTGGCGGCTGACCTCCAGCCGCTCGGCGAGGTCCTGCTGGCTCCAGCCGCGCTCGGCCCGCAGGACCTTGAGGCGGTTCTTCATCGTTCCCCCGCACGCATTCGCAACTGGCCGATCCCCATGCCGATGGCCCAGACCGGCACCACCGCCCAGCCGGGAATGTGCGGTACCAGCCGGAAGGTCTCCAGAAAACCCCAGAGCGAGCCCAGCGCCAGAACCGCGCCCAGTCCGTAGAGAGAGGCGATGGCGGCGCGCTGGCGCAGATACTCGTCGGTTTCCTCACGCAGATAGCGCGCGGTGGCCCAGATCATGCCGAAGATCGGCACGACGACCACCAGCGCCAGCATCACGGCGACTGCCGTTCCCGGATGGAACTGCTGCCAGCACCAGATGCCCAGCCCCAGTGCCACGACATAGCCGGCCGAACTCACGCCCATGCGCGTGTTGAAGCGCCGCACTGCCGGACTGCCGCAGCCATTCTCCCGCGCAAGACGGTTGGCGGAGCGCATCATCGGCACGATCATCACCGGCCCCGCCGCCAGCATCAGCGCCAGACTGCCGGAAGCGCCGATCACGCCCGCGATCTGCAGTCCGGCGATGATCGCCATGACCGCAAAGAAGGCCAGCCCCCAGAACACCGGGCTGCCGGTGATGCCACGGCGTGTGGTGGGGGCCAATGGTGCGTTCGCGCTCATCGTCATTCCCCCCGGTTGCGCAGGCGCTGGATCGTGCCGCAAGTGCTCTGCGTCACCACCCAGACCACCGCGATCCAGTAATTGGCGATGGGCGCTATCCCGCCCAGTTCGCTGAGAAAGCCCCAGACCACCGCACAGCACATCGCCACCGTGGTCGCCACCAGGATCTGGCGCACCACCATCATGCGCACGTACTCGTCGTTCTCTTCGGACAAGTAGCGCGCGAAATTGGCGAAGATCGCGATCAGCGGCAGCGCCGGCACCAGCGAGAGCAACGCCACCCAGGGCTGCTGCAGCGGATAGATGTCCGCATGAACGCGCAACCAGACGATCGGCGGCAACACCAGTGCGTAGACGCCCAGCGCCATCAGCGAACGGCGATTATGCCGCCGCTGGGCGGGCGTGAAACTGGCCCAGTACGAAGATGCAGGCCCCTTCATCAGAACGACTCCATGCAAACGCCATCGCCTCGATGACAAGCACGCTTTACTTCATCGCCCGATCTTTGACAAGCACACTTTACAAAATGACGTGCCTGCTTTCCAGATCGACCCGTCGATCCGGGGTGACATTTCCGCGCGGGATCGCTACATCGGCGGGCGATGACGCAGCTGCGCAACACGACCACTACTACTACCACCCGGCGCTCCCGGGGACGGTTGGTTGTGGCCTAAGCAGGCAGCCACCGTCGCCCGGGGTTCGGGCGAGCGGCGTCACTCTTCCGGATCGAGCGAATTTCTAAGGCGCAAAAGCTTCACCCGCGCGCGTGCCTGTGCCATTGGGCCAGAAAATCTGGCACGCAGCCGGAAACCGGAAAGACAAGTTCGATGTCAGAAATGTTCAAGATCAGCCTGCCCGACGGTTCGGTTCGCGAAATGCCCGAAGGCTCCACGCCGGCCGACGTTGCCGCCGCCATCGGCCCCGGCCTTGCCAAGGCCGCGCTTGCCGCGAAGATCGACGGTGAGTTGGTGGACCTCAGCCGCCCCTTCACCGGCGATGCCAACCTCGCGCTCGTCACCAGTCGGGACGAGGAAGAGGCGCTGGACCTTGCCCGTCACGACTATGCCCACGTGCTGGCCGAAGCGGTGCAGGCGCTGTTCCCCGGCACGCAGATCACCTTCGGCCCGTCTACGGGTGACGGTTTCTATTACGACTTCGCCCCGAATCCGGAGCGCGGGCCGTTCACCGACGAAGACCTGCCCGCCATCGAGGCGGAGATGCGTAAGATCATCGCCGCCGACAAGCCGTTGCGCCGTGAGGTGTGGGACCGCGAACAGCTGATCAGCCGCTGGAAGCAGCAGGGTGAGAACTTCAAGGCCGAATGGGCCGCCGAACTTCCGGGCGACGAGCCGCTGACCGTCTACTGGTCGGGTGAGGACTGGCTGGACATGTGCCGCGGCCCGCACTTGCCCTCCACCGGCAAGCTGGACCCGGCGGCCTTCAAGCTGACGCGCGTTTCGGGCGCCTATTGGCGCGGCGACCAGAAGAACGCGATGCTTTCGCGCATCTACGGCACCGGCTGGCTGAACAAGAAGCAGCTTGCCGCGCACCTGACGCGCCTTGAGGAAGCCGCCAAGCGCGACCACCGCAAGCTGGGCAACGAGATGGACCTGTTCCACCTCCAGGCCGAAGCGCACGGTTCGGTATTCTGGCACCCCAAGGGCTACGTGATCTATCGCGCTCTTGAGGATTACATGCGCCGCGCGATCAGCCAGGCCGACTGCAAGGAAGTGAAGACGCCGCAAGTCATGGACGCGCGGCAGTGGGAAGCCTCCGGCCACTGGGGCAAGTACCGCGAGAACATGTTCGTCATCCCCGACGAAGTGCCGAATACCGAGGATGACGGCCCGATCATCTCGAACGACGCGCAGTGGATGGCCTTGAAGCCGATGAACTGCCCGGCGCACGTGCTGATCTTCAAGCAGGGCATCAAGTCCTACCGCGATCTGCCGCTGCGTATCGTCGAAAACGGCTGCTGCCACCGCAACGAGCCGCACGGCGCGCTGCACGGGCTGATGCGCGTGCGCCAGTTCACGCAGGACGACGGCCACATCTTCTGCCGCGAAGACCAGATCGTCGGCGAAGTGCAGGCCTTCTGCGAGATGGCGGACCGCGTCTACAAGGACTTCGGCTTCACCTACTCGATCAAGCTGGCGCTGCGTCCGGACAACCGCATCGGCACCGAAGAACAGTGGGACAAGGCAGAGGCCGAACTGCGCGACGCCGTCGTGCGCGCGGGCCTGGCCACCGAAGAATACGGCTGGGAAGAACTGCCCGGCGAAGGCGCGTTCTATGCGCCCAAGCTGGAATGGCATCTGACCGACGCGATCGGCCGCACCTGGCAGGTCGGCACGATCCAGTCCGACCGCATGCTGCCCGAACGCCTCGACGCGCACTACATCGGCGAGGACGGCGAGAAGCACCGACCGGTCATGCTGCACCGCGCGATCTTCGGTTCCTACGAGCGCTTCATCGGCATCCTGATCGAGCACTTCGCCGGCAAGCTGCCGGTCTGGCTCGCCCCGGTTCAGGCCGTGGTGACCACGATCGTCTCCGATGCCGACAGCTATGCGCAGGAAGTGTCGCAGAAGCTGAAGGCGGCCGGCGTGCGCGTGGAAACCGACCTGCGCAATGAGAAGATCAACTACAAGGTGCGCGACCATTCGCTGAAGAAGGTTCCGCATCTGGTGGTGGTCGGCAAGCGCGAGGCTGAGGAAGGCACCGTCGCCATCCGCACGCTGGGCGCAGAGCACCAGAAGGTCATGACGCTCGACGAAGCCATCGCCATGCTCAAGGCCGAATCCACCGCGCCCGATCTGCGCTGATGGCTCGGCTCCGGTGATCAGGCCCGGCTCCCCCGACGACGCCCCGCGCGCCTTTGCCATCTGGCGCGCGGCGGTGGACGCCACGCACGGCTTCCTGTCGGCAGAGCACAAGGTCGAGATCGCCGGGCAGGTCGAAGCGATGCTCCCGGCGGTTCCCTTGTGGATCGCCGAGGATGCGGGCGGCACGGCGCAAGGCTTCATGGTCTTCGTCGATGGATCGATAGAGGCGCTGTTCGTCGATCCGGCGGTCCACGGGCGGGGCTTCGGCTCGGCGCTGGTCGCCCATGCGCTGGCGCTGGAGCCGCAGGCCCGCGTCGATGCCAACGAGCAGGCCGACAACGCCCTGCCCTTTTACGAATCGCGCGGTTTCCTGCGCACCGGCCGGTCCGAACGCGACGCCGACGGCCGCGCCTATCCCATCATTCACTTGCGTCATCCCGGAAAGACATCAGCATGATCAAGCGCGAGCTTATCGACACCGCGTGGATCCCTGACGGGGAGAAGCTTGAGCTTTACAAGCACGATCAGGATTACATGATCGTGCTGGGGCACAACGAGCTGATGTCCACGCGCAAGTGGGGCAGCGAGGAAGCCCTCGCGACGATGGCCTTCGACCGCGTGAAGGGCGTGACCAAGCGCCCGCACTTCCTGATCGGCGGCTATGGCATGGGCTTCACCCTGCGCGCCGCGCTGCGCACCCTGCCTGAGGATTCGAAGATCACGGTCGTCGAACTGGTGCCCGAGATCATCGAATGGGCGCGCGGGCCGATGGCCGATCTGGCGCAGGGTTGCCTCGAAAATCCCCGCGTCAATCTGGTGATGGGCGATGTGGCGCATGTGATCGACGGATCGCGCGCCGCCTACGATGCGATCCTGCTCGATGTCGACAACGGCCCCGATGGGCTGGTGCGCGAGGATAACAACGTCATTTACTCGAAGGCCGGCCTGCGTGCGGCGCGCAATGCGCTGACGCCGGACGGCGTGCTGGCGGTGTGGTCCGCCGGTGCCGATCCCGCTTTCACCCGCCGTCTGGAACGCGCCGGGTTCAAGGTGGATGAAGTGAAGGTCGCCTCGCGCAGCAACGGCAAGGGGCCGAAGCACGTGATCTGGTTCGCCACGCCGGAGTAACCGGCGGGCGGGGCGGCCGGCTGCGCGCAACATCGGCGCACAAGCTCCGCAATCAAAAACTCGTCGCCCCCGCGAAGGCGGGGGCCCCGCTTATTTTGGTTCACGCGGAGACGCAGAAGTGTCGGCGGCAGCACGATCCCTCTGCGTCTCCGCGTCTCCGCGTCTCCGCGTCTCCGCGTCTCCGCGTGCTAAAAAAGAAAGAAGCGGGATCCCCGCCTTCGCGGGGATGACGGGGTTATTTGATTAGGTCGGGGTACGTTGGGTTGAATTGAGCTGGCTAGGCTTGGCTGGACTGGGCTTGACTGGACTGGGCTTGACTGGGCTGGGCTGGGCTGGGCTGGGCTGGGCTGGGCTGGGCGCGAAATCCCCGCCCGAAACCCAGTCAACGCGGAAGGCTGCGATCCCCGCGCGCCTGAATCCGCCGCGCTTTGGCCCTTCCGGCCGCCGCCACCAGAACGCTGGTGCTCAGCAGAATGCCCGAGACCAATATGCCCACGGCCACCAGCCCCGGCGGGCTGAAGTCGGTGCGGGCGTCGAGTTCCACCCATTTGCCCAGCCGCACAGTGGCGCGGGCGGTCTGGCGATCCTTGGAGAGACGCATCACGGCTCCTTCGTGCTATCGCACCAAGGACTAGCCTTCCTGCGCCAGCCGATCCAGCCAAGCCTGCGCCTGCTTGGGCTCACCCACCGCATGCGATTGCACCGGCCCGCGAGCCGCAAGGAATTCGGCGTGGAGCGCGAAAGGCTCCATATCCAGCTGATCGCGCAACTGGTCGATCTCGTCGGCCAGTTCGGTAAGGCCGTCCACCAAAGGCGCGGCCTTGGCGCGGGCCTGTTTGTCCTTGTTGTGGCCGAACAGGCCCCACTGCCCCGCCGCCGTCACCCGCAGCGCCTCGATCAGCGCGGCGCGGTATTCGATTTCGAGGTCGGCACGGCGGGTGTCCATGCGTTCAAGACGGTCTATTTTGGCCATGGACCGCTCCTAGAGCGCTTTGTCCAGAATCACCACAGGATGCCGTGCTTGTCCTGCACGATCGGCGGCGGTGCTTCCTCGCCGATGGACTGGAGCAGGTCGATCTCGATGGTGCGGCACATGGCGTTGAGCGGCAAGTCGTGAACCGAGTTGGCGAAAGGATCGACCAGATCGTCACCGATCGCCAGCACCGCCAGGAACATGATTCCCGCCAGGGTCGAGCCCAGCGGCGTCGCCACGCCCAGCGTCTCCACCAGGCCGATCGGCAGCAGGATGCAGAACATGTGGGTGAAGACGGTGGGGAAGAAGCGATACTGATAGGGCAGCGGCGTGTTCTTCAGCCGTTCCATGCCTCCCTGCGCATTGGCGATGTCCACCAACACGGCTTCCATCTGCGTCTGCTGGATGGTGTCGATCCAGCCCTTGCGCCGCGCCTCATCTATACGGCGGCCGGTATCGTCGAGAATGCCGTTGGCGATGTTCACCCGCTCCAGCGATTCGTCGGCATCGCCGCGCGACAGCATGCGCCGCACTTCCTCGTCCGGCTTGATCCGGCGCAGCTGGCAGCGCAGCGCGTTGACGTAGGCGATCTGGCGCAGCACCACGCGGCGCTTCAGCTCGGTGGCTTCCGGATCGGGCATGAAATTGCGCGCGGCACGGGCGATGTTGCGGCTGGCATTGATCATCAGCCCCCACAGCCCGCGCCCTTCCCACCAGCGCTGGTAGGCGGAGTTGCTGCGAAAGCCCAGGAACAGCGCCAGCGCCGAACCGAACAGCGTAACCGGCAGGTTGGGCGCGTGGAACGGCAGCATGAAGTACGTCACCGTGACCACGACGTCCCAGACGAACAGCACGGTAATCGGCTTCCAGATCTCTCGCAGGATCTGGAGGGGTTGCAGCGAAGGGGTAACGATCATCGCTTGGCGGAATCCTCCACGACGGCCGCCTTGCCATCGGTCTTGACGGTCGCGGCATTGGACAGCGCGACCGAGGTTCCCGAAACCGGCCGCAGGGTGAACCATTCGGCCCTGTCGACGGCAACGAGAAAGCCCAGCACGCCCAGGCCGAACAGCAATAGCAGAAAATTCCCGACGAGCGATTGGCGAAGACGGGCCCGCTCGGCTTCGGTCGTGGGTTGCATGGCGTATCTCCAGTTCAAATCGCGTGAGCGCTTAAACTGGGAGGCTATGATTTCGTTTGCATCGACCGAACGTGACATTTCATTGCTGCACTGCAGCAGACACGATGTGCAGTGCAGCAGAAACGATAAGACGCAAACGGGCGCGCCAAAACGTTCTGAAACGACGAGGAAAACCGGGAGGATTGTGTGCCTGGAGCACACTTCCAGCGCCTCAGAAGGGCAGCGGAGCCTTGGCGAGAATCAGCGCCAGTGCGCAGCCGCACACGATGGTGACGCGCAGGATCTCTACCTGAACGGTGGAGCGGGCGACGGGCGCAAGAGCGAGAATGCGGGCCATGAAAGCGATCATGCGCCTGCCCGGTTGCCAATCGGTTAAAGGCGTGAACCCGCTATGTGTCGCTTGAAGCGGAAGACTTCACCCTGAATCGTCATTGCGAGCGTAGCGAAACAATCTAGGGGCGATCCCGCGCCGCTCTGGATTGCTTCGCTACGCTCGCAATGACGAAGGGTAGTTCAGACAGACACCATCATGCTCTGGAAGGCATCTGCTGGCTGGAGCAGTGGAACGAACCACCACCGGCCAGCACCGCATCGGCCATGACGCCCACGGTATCGCGATCGGGGAACAGTTCTGCGATGGCGGCAATGCCGTCCGCGTCATGCTCGGTGCCGTAGATCGGCACGACCACCAGCTTGGAAGTGATCGCGAAATTCATGTAGCTGGCCGGCTCGATCCGGCCGTCAGACTCAACCCGGCCCGGCGAGGGCACTTCGCGCACGGTCACGCCCATTGCCTCGGCCCGGGCCTTGGCATCGGCGTAGATCGCGGCGTTGGGATCGTTCGGGCCGGTCGCGCGCGGCAGGGCCAACACATTGGGCGCCACGAAGCGCGCAAGGTTGTCGACATGGCCGTCGGTATGATCGTTGATCAGGCCGTCGCCCAGCCACAGCACGCGGTCGTAGCCCAGATCGCGCTTCAGGCGCATTTCCAGATCGCCGCGGCTCAGGTGCGGATTACGATTGGGGTTGAGCAGGCACTGCTCGGTGGTGGCAACCAGCCCGGTGCCGTCGCCATCCAGCGCGCCGCCTTCCAGAATCCAGTCCGAGGTTTCCACCTCCAGCCCGGCATCCTGCGCCAGTTCGGCGCCGATTTCCTGGTCCCCATCCATCAGGTACTTGCCGCCCCAGCCGTTGAAGCCGAAGCGCATGGCCTTGAGCGCGCCCGCACCGTCGGCACAGACCAGCGGCCCGGTATCGCGCAGCCAGACGTCGCCATAGCGGCGCACTTCCAGCGAGACCTTGGACGAGACGAGCGAGGCCGCGCGCGCACGGTTGGCCTCGTCCCGCACGATCAGGCGCACTTCCTGCCCCGATTCGGCCACGGCCGAGGCGAACTCGGCCATCTGCACCTGTGCGGCTTCCAGAAAGCCCGGCCATTCCACCGGGTCATGCGGGAAGCCGATCCAGATCCAGTCCTGCGGATGCCACTCGGGGGGAAGGGCGAAAGTCACTTGTGGCAGCCTCCTTGAGCCGCGGCGCAAGCCTTGTCGCGGATCGCGCGGAATTCGTCGGTTTCGTGCCAGTTCGGCCAGAAGTCCGAATCGGCGAGCGTGCGGCCGAGCCGATAGTAGAGCCCCGCCGTCTGGGCAATGCCGTCCCAGTTCCACGCCTCGGAGTATTCATCCTTGGGCCCGTGGTAGCGGTTCGAGTTGTAATCCTCGCTGGCCGCGTCGCCTGCAGCCTTGCCGCCCTCAACCCAGTCGGTGCTGGCGGCCAGATCGAACATCGGCACGCCGCGCTTCGCCATCGAGAAGTGGTCGGAACGATAGTAATAGCCGCGCTCGGTGTGCTCCTCGGGCACTTCGCTCAGGCCCTCGTCCGCCAGTTCGTCGCGGAAGATCGAAGTGAGGTCGGACTTGTCACCCCCGGTCATGGCATAGGAGCGCGTGCGACTACCCGGCAGCAGCGCATCCATGTTGACCCCGCCCACGGTGTGGTCGAGCGGGTAGATCGGGTTGGCGGCGTAATATTCCGAACCGAGCAGGCCCGATTCCTCCAACGTCACCGCCACGAAGACCTGGCTGCGCGCAGCCGGGCCAGCCTTGGCATTGGCCTCGGCAATTGCGGCCAGCGCGGCGACGCCGGTGGCATTGTCCACCGCGCCGTTGCAGATGCCGTCGCCGGTCTTGTCCGGCGTGCAGTGGCCAAGGTGGTCCCAGTGCGCCGAATAGAGCACGTATTCATCCGGGCGCACCTTGCCCGGCAGCACGCCGACGACGTTGTGCGAGGTGGAGCGGCGGATCGCATTGTCGAAGCCCAGGCTGACCTTCAGGCCCAGCGGCACCGGCTTGAAACCCTTCTGCTTGGCAGCAGCCGACAGCGCAACAAGGTCCTTGCCTGAAGCCTTCAGGATCGATTCGACCACCGACTTCTGAATCCAGCCATTGGCGGCGGTCTGGTCCATGTCGTCGTTCGGCGTCGCCACGCGGTACTGCGCGCCGGTCCAGCTGGAATTGACAACGTTCCAGCCGTAGGCGGCGGGGAAAGTGTCATGCACGATCAGCGCAGCGGTGGCACCCTGGCGCGCGGCTTCCTCGAACTTGTAGGTCCAGCGGCCGTAATAGGTCATGCGGCGGCCCTTGAACGGGCCTTCCTCGGTGGCGGCGTCATAGTCGGCATCGTTGACCAGGATGACCGCGGTCTTCCCGTGCATGTCGATCCCGGCATAGTCGTTCCAACCCAGTTCCGGCGCATTGATGCCGTAGCCGACGAAGACCAGTTCGCTGTCCTTCACCTGCGTCTTGGGCGTCACGCGGTAGCTGGCGGCCACATAGTCGTCACCGAACTTGAACGAGAGCGGCGTCTTGCTGCCCGTCACCGTCAGCGCGGAATGGTTGCTGCCGGTGATCTCCACCGTCGGCACGTCCTGCAGCCACTGGCCCTTGTTGCCCGGCTGGAGGCCTGCCTTCTTGAACGATGCGATGATGGTGTCGAGCACCTTGAGCTCTGCGCTCGTGCTGGGTGCGCGGCCTTCGAAATCGTCCGAGGACAGCGTCTTCACCAGCGTCTTCATGTTGTCGACCGAAAGCTGCGGCGCCGGCTGCGCGGTCATCGGCGGCGGCGGCAGGGCGGTGCCCTTCGGCAACTTGGGCGCGGCGATGACGGCCGTGCCGAAGCACAGGGCGACAGAGGCAAGCAGGGCGGCGGTGCGTTTCATTGTCTGGGCGATCCTGTTTTCAGACCTCGACTGCATCGGGCCTGTTGTACTTTTGGATGACCGGCCTCGTGCCAGAGGCAGGCGGTGGGCACAAGGCGGAGCGAAGGCACGGCATATCCTTCAATAAACCCCGTCATCCCCGCGAAGGCGGGGATCCCGCTTGTCTTTCAACGCCCGCGGCATGGCTCAAGAAAGGCGGGCCCCCCGCCTTCGCGGGGGCGACGAGATGCTAAGTTCGGAATACGCCGCGCCAACCGACACGCTTGCCCTCAGGCTCCCGCTTGGGCAGGAACCCCGGCATGGATGCCGAACTGCAAGCCGATTGGACCGGCGCGATCGAACGCGCGCGTGCCCATGCCCCTTACCTCGCCTCGCTGCTGGACCGGCATCCGGACCTTGCCGGGCTGCTGGCAGAGGGCAAGGGCGAGGACGCGCTAGCTTTCGCCCGCACCGCCGGCAGCGGCATCGACGATGTCGGCATCGCGCTGCGCCGCGAGAAGCAGGCAATGGCCCTCGCCCTCGGCATCGGCGACCTTGCCGGGGCCTTCCCGCTGCTGCGCGTCACCGGCGAGCTTTCCGCACTGGCCGACCGCGCGCTCGATGGCGCCATTGCCGAGGGTATCCGCCGCCGCGTGCCCGATGCGGAGCCTGCCGGTTTCCTCGCCCTCGCACTCGGCAAGCATGGCGCGGGCGAACTCAACTACAGTTCGGATATCGATCCGATCCTGCTGTTCGATCCCGAACTGCTCCCCCGGCGAGAGCGGGACGAACCGGGCGAGGCCGCCCAGCGCGTGGCCCGCGCGGTGGTGGAGACGCTCGGCAAAGTCACCGACCACGGCTACGTCTTCCGCATCGACTTGCGCCTGCGCCCGGCCTCCGAGGTCAGCCCGCTGGCGATTTCGATCAACGGGGCGCTGAGTCATTATGAATCGTCCGCGCTGGCGTGGGAGCGCGCCGCCTTCATCCGCGCCCGCGCCTGTTCGGGCGATGTCGCCGCGGGCGAGGCGTTTCTGGCCGCGATCCGCCCCTTCGTCTGGCGCAAGAGCCTGGATTTCGGCGCCATTGCCGAGATCGGCCGCCTCACCGCGCAGATTCGCGCCAATACGCGCGGCAGCGCCACCGTCGGCCCCGGCTTCGACCTGAAGAAAGGGCGCGGCGGCATTCGCGAGGTGGAGTTCTACGCCCAGACCCACCAACTCATTCACGGCGGCCGCAACCCCGCGCTGCGCCTGCGCGGCACCCGCGCCACGCTGGACGCGCTGGCCGAAGCCGGGCTGGTGCCGGCCGAGGATGCGCGCCTGCTGGGCGAAAGCTACGACCGCCTGCGCACCATCGAACACCGCCTGCAGATGGTGCAGGACCAGCAGACCCACGCCCTGCCGATGCGGCCCGAAGCGCTGGAAGCCGTGGCCAAGCTTGACGGGTTGCCCGATGGCGAGGCCCTGCTCAGCGAACTCCGCACGATCACCGATGCCGTGGGCGAACGCTATGACGCGCTGGTCATGGCCAACACCCCGCTCGGCCCCACAACGCAAGTCGCCATGCCCGCGCAGGACGACTTGCGCGACGAACTGGCCGGGCTTGGCATTGCCGATGCCGAGGCGATGGCCCACCGCGTCGAAGGCTGGCTTTCCGGCGGGATGCGCGCGCTGCGTTCGGACGCGGCGCGCGCCGCCTTCGCCGCCGTGCGCGCCGATCTGTTCGCCGCGCTGGCCGCCGCGCCGGAGCCGGAGCGCGCCTTCGCCCGCTTCGAAAAGCTGCTGAACAACCTGCCCTCCGCCATCAACCTGTTCCGCCTGCTGGAAGCCCGCCCGGCGCTGCTGGAACGGCTGGCGCGCATCCTCAGCCTTGCGCCCACGCTGGCCGACGCGCTGGCCCGGCGCGCCGATCTGCTGGACCCGCTGATCGATGCCAGCGCCTTCGACCTGCCCGGATCGGTGGACGAGCTGGTCGCCGAATTCACCCAGTTCGAGCCCGGTGCCGACTACGAACAGAAGCTGGGCACCGTGCGCCGCAAGGTGGGCGACCGGCGTTTTGCGCTGGGCGTGCAACTGATCGAGGGCGCCAACGATCCGCTCGACATCGGCCATGCCCTCGCCCGCATTGCCGAAGCCGCGCTGGTGGTGCTGACCGACGCCGCGCTGGAGGAATTCCGCGCCGTCCACGGCGTGGTGCCGGGCAGCGAACTGGTGGTGCTCGGCCTTGGCCGCATGGGCGGCGGCGTGCTCACCCATGCCTCCGACCTCGATCTGATCTACCTGTTCACCGGCGATTTCGCGGGCGAATCGGATGGGCGGCGGCCGCTGGGGGCAACGCTCTATTACAACCGCGTCTCGCAGCGCGTGACCGCCGCGCTATCGGTGCCGACGGCCGAAGGCGCGCTCTACGAAGTCGATACCCGCCTTCGGCCCTCTGGCGAGCAGGGCCCGCCTGCCGCCAGCCTCGACAGCTTTGCACGCTATCAGCAGGAACAGGCCTGGACCTGGGAACACATGGCGCTCTGCCGCGCCCGCGCGCTTTACGGCTCGGCCAAGGCGCGCGCCGACCTTGGCGACGTGATTCACAGCGTGCTCGCCGCGCCGCGCGATGCGGACAAGCTGCGCGCGGACGTGCTGGAAATGCGCGCCAAGATGGCCGGGCACAAACCCGCCAAGGGCCCGCTGGATGTGAAGCTGATGCGCGGCGGACTGGTGGACCTCGAATTCCTTGTCCACTTCACGCAGCTGCGCAGTGGGCTCGGCCTCGATCCCGATCTGGGCGCGGCGCTGCAATTGCTGGTGGCGGACGGGTTGCTGCCGGCCACGCTGGTGGAGGCGCATGACGTCATGACGCGCCTGCTGGTGGCCGGCCGCCTCTTCGCGCCCGATACCCAGGTGCCGGGCAAGCCCTCCTGCATGGCGCTGGAACGCGCCTGCGGCTATGGCGCATGGCAAGAGCTTGAATCTGCCCTCGCCCGGGCCCGCGCGTATGTCGCCGCGAGCTGGAGCGAGACTTTCGGCGAAACACTGGAGACCACTTGATGAGCACCCGTCCTGCAGCCGGAGACCCGTTCCCCGATATCGCGATGGAAACGCCCGAAGGCGGCAGCGTGAAGGCTTCGGACTTCGCGGGCCGGAAGCTGGTCGTGTTCTTCTACCCCAAGGACAACACCCCCGGCTGCACCACCGAAAACCTCGATTTCTCGGCCCTGAAGGGTGAGTTCGACGCAGCCGGCGTTGCCCTGCTGGGCGTCAGCAAGGATTCGGCGAAGAAGCACCAGAACTTCATCGCCAAGCATGACCTCAAGGCCCCGCTCGCCAGCGATGCCGAGGAAGGCGGCCTGTCCGACGCGCTCGGCATCTGGACCGAGAAGCAGAACTACGGCCGCACCTATATGGGCATGGTCCGCACCACCTACCTGATCGGCCCCGATGGCAAGATCGCCCGCGTGTGGGACAAGGTGAAGGTCAAGGACCACGCTGCACACGTGCTGGAGGCCGCCAAGGCGCTCTGATCGTGCAGTCTCCAATGCCCAGTGTTGCCGCCGCGATCCGCGAGGTGCTGCTCGAATCCGACCCCCGCGCCAAAATCATGGCTACCCGCAAGGTGGCACGCGACTGGCGGCTGGGCCGCCTCGCCTATGCCTTCGATGTGGAAATGCCCGAGGAACCGGGTCGGCCGGCCGCGCCTGAACTGCTGCCGCCGAACCGCATGCCCAAGCGCGGCAAGGGCGGTTCGGAACGCGGCCGGCTCGCGCTCTGGCATGCGATCGCCCATATCGAATTCGTTGCCATCGACCTTGCGCTCGACATGGCGGGGCGATTCGGTGCGCAGATGAACAAAGGATTCGTCAGCGATTTCCTCTCGGTCGCCGCCGATGAAGCGCTGCACTTCGCGCTGATCGACCGGCATATGCGCGCACTGGGTGGGCACTACGGCGCCCTGCCCGCGCACAGCGGCCTCTGGGACGCTGCGCACGAGACGCGCCACGACGTTACCGCGCGCCTCGCCGTGGTGCCGATGGTGCTGGAAGCGCGCGGACTGGACGTGACGCCGGCCATGCTGGAGCGGGTGCGAAGTTCGGGTGACGAGCGCGGCGCGCGCATCCTCGAAAGAATCCTTGACGATGAAATCCGCCACGTTCGTTTCGGCTCAACCCATTTCGCCGCATGCGCCGAAGCGATGAACGGTGAACCGAGCGAGCTTTGGAAAACCCTGGTTTCCCGCCATTTTCGTGGTGCCGTTAAGCCGCCGTTCAACGACTCGGCGCGCCTCGCTGCCGGTTTATCGCGGGATTTCTACCTTGGGGTTGTCTGTTAGGAACTGATCGGCATAACTCCACCTCGCGAGACGGCGGGGGGTTCCGACCATCTCACATAACTAGGGTTAACGGTGCGCCGCTTGGCGTGCCGGTCGCTAAAGACAAGCGTCGAATCTCTCGGGATTCCGGCGGATAACAAGGTATTGCGAGTGGTCGTAACGAAACTCATTGCCAAGTTCCGCACGGTGTCGGCTACGGTCGCAGTCGCGGGTCTTTCGCTGGCAGCCCACCCCGCCATGGCCAACAGCGCCGCAGCCGCCGCCGACATTTCGGCCCCGCTGCGCACCGCCCAGGCCGCCAACCAGTCGGCCAGCGGCGGTGAGGACGAACAGTTCCGCACCCTGTTCAGCTCCTGGCAGAATTTCGAGGAAACCGGCCTTGCCGCGGCCAAGGCGAAGCCCGCCATCCCCGGCACCGCCCGTCTTTCCGGCGTCAACATCCCCTCGCGCACCCCGCTTGAAGGCCTGAAGCTCACCAGCAGCTTCGGCATGCGCGAACACCCGATTTTCGGCGGCCGCCGCGCCCACAAGGGCATCGATCTGGCCGCCCCCGTCGGCACCCCGATCTACGCAACCGCTGACGGCGTCGTCGGCAAGGCTTCGTGGTTCGGCGGTTACGGCCTGTTCGTCGAACTCGAACATGGCGGCGACCTTGAAACCCGTTACGGCCACATGTCGCGCCTGAACGTTGCCGAGGGCCAGATGGTCCACAAGGGCGACGTGATCGGCTATGTCGGCACCACCGGCAATTCGACCGGCCCGCACCTCCACTACGAAGTCCGCGTCGACGGCGAAGCGGTCAACCCGATCCCCTACATGCAGGGCGATCGCATGGCCTCCGCCAACTAAGCAGGGCTTCGGCCGACAGAGTTTCAAACCGGCCAGGAACCGCGAAAAGACGGTCCGGCCTTCACGGTTTGGAGAGGAGGGAAGAGGCGGCCTCAGGGCCGCCTTTTCTTATGGGCGATCCGGATTATCCGATCGCTGAGGATACCCTGCCGCTCTTTCTTCGTCGCCCCCGCGAAGGCGGGGGGTCCCGCTTTTTTGCGGGCGGAGAAGAACAAGCGGGGTCCCCGCCTTCGCGGGGACGACGAGGTCAGTGGCGCAAGTATAACGCCCAGCAGCAGAACCAGCTTCAAACCGGGCGGAACCACGCCTAGGCTGGCCGCGTGACGTCACTCTATCACCCACCCATCAAGCGTTCGGTCGAGATCGCCGGGCACAAGACCTCGATCAGTCTTGAGCCGGTATTCTGGGACATGCTGCGCGTCGCCGCCGCCGAAGCGGGCGTACCGGTGAACGCGCTGGTCGCCCGAATCGATGCCGAGCGACTGGAGGCGGAAGTCCCGCCCGGCCTCGCCGGCGCGGTGCGCGTGTGGCTGGTGGCGAATCGGCCCTAGGGGGCGTTGCACCCAAGCATCTCGATCGAGTTTCTTTTTGCCATCTTGCCAGCCCCGGCTCGAACGCTAGGCTTCGCCCCTTCACACGGCGCTTCAGCCCCGGTTCAGCGCGAGAGGTCCCAACAGTCCCCATGTCCTTCGCGCGTTTTGCCACAGTAATCCTGAGTGTGGTTGCGCTGCTCGGCTGGTCGGCCACGCCCGCCGCAGCCCAGTCGATCCTGCGCGATGCGGAGACCGAGGCCCTGCTGAAGGACATGGCCCGCCCGCTGATCGTCGCCGCCGGGCTGGATCCATCGCATGTCGACATCGTTCTGGTGAACGATCCCTCGGTCAATGCCTTCGTTGCCGGCGGGCAGGCGGTCTACGTCAATTCGGGCCTGATCAACGAGGCCGATTCCGCCGCACAAGTGCAGGGCGTGATCGCGCACGAACTGGGCCACGTGACCGGCGGCCACGCAGTGCTGAATCAGGGCGCGCAGAGCGCCACCAACATCTCGCTGCTCTCCCTGCTGCTCGGCGCGGCGGCGGCGGCGGCAGGCGGCGCCGAGGCCGCGATGGGCGTGATCATGGCCGGCCAGCAGGCCGCCATGGGCAAGTTCCTGGCCTATACCCGCACGCAGGAAGCCTCCGCCGATGCCGCCGGCGCGCAGTATCTCTCGGCCGCCGGGATCAGCGGGCGCGGATCGCTGGAATTCTTCCAGAAGCTGCAGAATCTGGAATTCCGCTACGGCTATCGCCCGCAGGACGGCGACCAGTTCTATTCCACGCACCCGCTGACCGGCGATCGCATCCAGACCTTGCAGGATACCTATGAGAAGGATCCCGCCTGGCTGAAGCCTGACGATCCCAAGATTCAGGCCCGTTACGTGCGAATGAAAGCCAAGCTATTCGGCTATCTGGCCGAGCCGCGCGACGTCTTCCGCCTCTATCCGCAGACCGACAATTCAGTGCCGGCGCACTATGCCCGCGCCTATGCCTGGCACCGCCAATCGGAAATGGACCGCGCCACCGCAGAGGCAGACGCGCTGCTGATGACCGATCCCGACGATCCCTATTTCCTGGAGCTGAAGGGGCAGATCCTGCTCGAATCGGGCCAGCCCAACGAAGCGCTCGTGCCCTTGCGCAAGGCCACCGAACTTACCGGATACCAGCCGCTGATCGCCACGCTGTTCGGCCACGCGCTGATCGCGACCGAAGACCCGCAACACTTCAAGGAAGCCGAGACGGTGCTGAAGAACGCCGCCGCGCGCGACCGTGAGAATCCGTTCACCTGGTATCAGCTGGGCACGATCTACGCCGCCAATGGCGACATGCCGCGCGCGCGCCTTGCCAGTGCGGAGCAGCAATCGCTGTCCGGCCAGATGGATGCCGCGCTGATGAATGCGCAGGCCGCCGAGGCGGGGCTGAAGCAGGGCACGCCGGACTGGCTGCGCGCGCAGGACATCGAGATGGAAGCGCGCGCCACACTGGAACGCAACAAGAAGCGCCGTTAAAGGCGGGACCTCCAGATTACGGGAATGACGACAATAATGGCACTTGGAACGAAGATCGCGGCGACCGTGGCAGGCATCGCTCTTGTGGGCGCAGGCGTCTGGTTCGGCGGGCCGGTGATCGCCGGCCGCGTGATTCACGACTATCTCGTCACCAATCCCGAAGTGCTGACCGAGGCGATGGACGCCCTGCAGCGCAAGCAGGCCAAGGCGCAACTGGCCGGCGTGAAGCAGAGCGTGGAAACGCCCTTCCCCGGCGCCGTACTCGGCAATCCCAACGGCGCGGTCACCCTGGTGGAATTCACCGACTATGCCTGCGGCTATTGCCGCCGCAGCCTGCCCGACGTGGCGCAGCTTCTGGCCAAGAACCCGAACTTGCGCATCGTCGTGCGCGAACTGCCGATCATCAGCCCGCACAGCCCGGACGCGGCGCGCATGGCCCTCGCCGCCGCAGAGCAGGGCAAGTACGCGAAGTTCCACGATGCCATGTTCTCCGCCGGCCAGGTCGATCCGCAGGCGATCGAGGCTGCCGCGAAAGAAGCCGGTCTGGACATGGACCGCGCCCACAAGGTGGCGGCCAGTCAGGTTGTGGCGCAGGAACTGTCCCGCAATCTGGATGTCGCCGGCCGACTCGGCTTCAGCGGCACGCCCAGCTGGGTTGTCGGCGACCGCCTGATCTCCGGCGCGGTGGGCTTCGATCAGCTGTCGCAGGCAATTTCCGAAGCAAGCGGGGCCTGACGGGCTGCGGCGGATGGGCCAAAGGATCCATATCCTTGATACCCATCGGGAAATCGCCCGGGGCCACCTGCGTAGCGCCCCGGATTTGCCGCCCCGTGCGATTTTCGTCTAGATAGCCCCATGCGCGTTCTGCCGATCCAACCGATCCCCTTCTTCGCCGACAAGGACAAGGCCTTCTGGCGCCTGCAGTTCGCGGGCTGGGGCGGTGCGATGTTGCTGCGCACGATGTCGGCGCTGGCCAACGACCAGCCGCTGTCGAATCTGGTGCTGGTGCTGATCGCCACGATCACCGGCTTCTCGATCTCGCTGGTGCTGTCGGTCGTCTATCGCCTGCTGATCACCAAGCGGCCGATCGTCACCTGGGGCATGACCGCGCTGATCCTGCCGATTGCGGTGGCATTGCACGCGTTCATCGATGCCTGGGTGATCTCGCTCTACCGCGCGGACAGCGACACCAGCTTCACGCAGCTGTTCATCGGCGTGTTCTATTACGACGCCACGCTGCTAGGGGCATGGTCGGCGCTCTATTACGCGATCAATTTCTACCTGCAGGTGGAAGAACAGAACGATCAGCTGATTCAACTGGAGAACCAGGCAACGCAGGCGCAGCTGGCGATGCTGCGCTATCAGCTGAACCCGCACTTCCTGTTCAACACGCTGAACTCGATCTCCACGCTGGTGCTGCTGAAGCAGACCGAGCCGGCCAACGCCATGCTCAGCCGCCTGTCCTCGTTCCTGCGCTACACGCTGATCAACAAGCCTTCCGCGCGCGTCACGGTGGCGACCGAGGTGGATACGCTGAAGCTCTATCTCGACATCGAACTGATGCGATTCGAGGAACGACTGCGCACCACTTTCGCGATCGATCCGGCCACCGAAACCTGCCTGCTGCCCTCGCTGCTGCTGCAGCCGCTGGTCGAAAACGCCATCAAATATGCCGTCGCGCCGCAGGAGTCGGGCGCCGAAATCACCGTTGCCACGCAACTCGTCGGGCCGATGCTTCGCATCACCGTCTCGGACACCGGACCGGGCTTGCAAACTCCGACTACCGACAACAGGTTGTCGGGCATGACCTATGATGGAGGGGAGCCGGTATCCACCGGCGTCGGCCTTTCGAACATCCGCGACCGCCTCAGCCAGGCCTACGGCGAGCATCACCGCTTCGAAACGGTGGAGCCTGTCGAAGGCGGCTTTGCCGTGCTGATCGAGCTTCCCGCGGAGCGCCAACCCTCCCCCGAGGACATCGAAGAACCGCAGCGGCAGCCCGTTCTCGTCGGGCGATGAAACAATTTTGGCCCCCGCGCGTTGCGAGGCCGGAGACAAGTGACACATGACCATCCGCACCATCCTCGTCGATGACGAGAAACTCGCGATCCAGGGCCTTCAGATTCGTCTGGAGAAGTACCCGGACGTCGAAATCATCGACACCTGTTCGAACGGGCGCGAGGCGATCCGCAAGATCAAGACCGAGAAGCCCGACCTCGTGTTCCTCGACATCCAGATGCCCGGCTTCGACGGCTTCTCGGTGGTGAAGGGCGTAATGGAGATCGAACCGCCGCTGTTCGTCTTCGTCACCGCCTATCAGGAACACGCGGTTCGTGCGTTCGAGGCCAATGCCGTGAACTACCTGATGAAGCCGGTGGACGAGGCGAAGCTGGACGACACGCTCGCCCGCGTGCGCCAGCGCATTGCCGAAAAGCGCTCGTCCGACGAGGCGGAAAAGCTCAAGACCGTGCTGGCCGAAGTCGCGCCGGACGCGGTGGATTCGATGCCGGAAGAGAGCGACCCCAACGCGGACCGCTACGAAAAGCTCATCAACATCAAGGATCGCGGCCAGATCTTCCGGATCGACGTCGATTCGATCGAGCATATCGAGGCTGCCGGCGACTACATGTGCATCCGCACTGCCGACAACTCGCTGATCCTGCGCGAGACGATGAAGGACCTCGAACGCCGGCTGGATCCTCGCGTGTTCCAGCGCGTGCACCGCTCCACCATCGTCAACCTCAATCAGGTCCGTCAGGTGAAGCCGCATACCAACGGCGAATGCTTCCTGGTGCTCGATTCGGGCGCGCAAGTGAAGGTCAGCCGCTCCTACCGCGACGTGATCGCACGGTTTGTGCACTGACGCTTCAAGCGGAAACGATTTCTTACAAACCGTCGCCCCAGCGCAAGCTGGGGCCCGCTACTTTTCTGCGACGCTGGCCAAGAAAGCGGGATACCCGCCTTCGCGGGGATGACGGCTGAGGGTGTTTTCAGATGCGGCGCCCCTTCGATTCAGGCGCGTCGTTCAGTCCTTCGGCCCGGCCGAGAACCGCTCGGCCCGTTCCGCCAGACGCGCCACCGCCGCGCCGTGAATCGCGCGTGACGTGCAGAGCACACCGAAAGCGCGGGGATCGTGCTTGTTATAATTGAGCGGCTTGCCGAAAGCGTCGGTCACTTCCGCCCCGGCCTCGCGCGCGATTAGCCCGGCCGCGGCGATATCCCATTCGTAGCCCCAGCGCAGGGTGGCGACGATGTCCGCCTCGTCGGCGCCGACCATCGCCATGCGGAGCGCAATCGAATTGGGCTGGTCTACCAGCACCAAGTCCGAATCTTCGGCCGCCAGCTTCTTCGCGGGGACTCGCGCTCCGGGCAGCGTCTCGCGGTGGCTGGCATTGAGCCGGGTGCCGTTACGCCATGCCCCCTTGCCCGCTTCGGCGTGCCAGAACTCGCCGCCGGCATCGCGTGCGCGGGCCGGGGCATAGAGATAGCCCAGCAAGGGCCGCCGCGTGTTCACCAGCGCGACCGAGATCGCCCAGCCCGGCCGCCCGGCGATAAAATCGCGTGTCCCGTCGATCGGATCGACCAGCCACACCAGTTCGTGTGCGGTGCGGTGGTGCGAATCGGCGGTTTCTTCGGATAGCCAGCCAGCGGAAGGCAGCAGCGCGCCGAGTTCACGGCGCAGGAATTCGTCCACCGCCAGGTCCAGCGTGCAGACCGGACTGCCCGGCACTTTCTCCCAATGATCAAGCACATGGCCGTCGCCCGGCCAACCGGCAAGGGCGATACGTCCTGCCTCGCGGACGATAGCTTCGAGTCTGTCGCGGTCGATCATGTGCAAGCCCGGGGCTTCGATGCGGATGGTTCGTGGCGGCACCGTGCGCGAATGCACAGGCCGCGTGCGCGTCCTTGCGCGAGGGAACGGGACTTTTCAAGCGCGCAGGGATGTGCTTATGCGGCCCGGATCAAGTTCGGGGCCCCCCGTGCTTTTGGACAAGCCTTTCCACGGACACTCCAGCAGAAAGCGATTTCAGCGATGAACATTCACGAATACCAGGCAAAGGAACTGCTTGCGAAGTTCGGCGTCGGCATCCCCGCCGGCATCCCCGCCCTCACCGTCGAGGAAGCGGTTGCCGCCGCGAAGCAGCTCCCCGGGCCGCTCTACGTCGTGAAGGCCCAGATCCACGCCGGTGGGCGCGGCAAGGGCAAGTTCAAGGAACTGCCAGCCGACGCCAAGGGCGGCGTGCGCCTCGCCAAGTCGGTTGAGGAAGTCGAAGCTTTCGCCAAGGAAATGCTCGGCAACACGCTCGTCACCGTGCAGACCGGTGAAGCCGGCAAGCAGGTGAACCGCCTCTACGTGACCGACGGCGTCGACATCGCCGAGGAATACTACCTGTCGATGGTCGTCGACCGCGCCACCAGCCGCGTCGCCATGATCGTGTCGACCGAAGGCGGCATGGACATCGAGGATGTTGCCCACAACACCCCCGAGAAGATCACCACCGTCACCATCGACACCGCCGCCGGCTTCCAGGCCCACCACGGCCGCGCCGTTGCCTACGCTCTGAAGCTGACCGGCGACCTCAACAAGCAGGCGCAGAAGATCGCCAAGCAGTTGTACGAAGCCTTCGTCGCGCTTGACTGCGACATGCTCGAAATCAACCCGCTTGTCGAAACCAAGGATGGCAACCTGCTCGTCCTCGACACCAAGATGAGCTTCGATTCGAACGCCCTCTACCGTCACCCCGACGTGCAGGCCCTGCGCGACGAGACCGAAGAAGATCCGGCGGAAGTCGAAGCTTCGAAGTACGACCTGGCCTACATCAAGCTCGATGGCGACATCGGCTGCATGGTCAACGGTGCCGGCCTCGCCATGGCGACGATGGACATCATCAAGCTCAACGGTTCGTTCCCGGCCAACTTCCTTGACGTTGGCGGCGGCGCCACCAAGGAAAAGGTGACCGCGGCGTTCAAGATCATTCTGCGCGATCCGAACGTGAAGGGCATCCTGGTCAACATCTTCGGCGGCATCATGAAGTGCGACGTCATCGCCGACGGCATCGTTGCCGCCGCGAAGGAAGTGAACCTCTCGGTTCCGCTCGTCGTTCGCCTCGAAGGCACCAACGTCCAGCAGGGCAAGGACATCCTGGCCAATTCCGGCCTGCCGATCGTCCCCGCCAACGACCTGGGCGATGCCGCCAAGAAGATCGTGGCCGAGGTCAAGAACGTCGCCGCCTGATAGGGGGCCGTCTCTTGGATCGCACACGATCCCGTAACGGATAATGCAGCGGCGGGGGTCTTCCGGACCCCCGCCGTTTGCATATCAAGTTCGCATGAAGCCGGCCTTTCCGGCGTCATAGTAATTCTGGCCCGCCGGTTTCTGCCGGGGCGATGCGCATTTTCGCGGATTTGCGATATGGCACTCGCCGTGAACCCACCACGGGCTCATCTCGCCGCCAGCGGGGCTTGACGTATACGTCAATTGCCTATTAGGCGGGCCTTGAGTGGATTTAATCGAGCGGCTAAATACGCCGCGCCTGAAACTGAGAGGACCCGATCAGATGAAGATCCTCGTGCCCGTAAAGCGGGTGATCGACTATAACGTAAAGCCGCGCGTGAAGGCGGATGGCACGGGTGTTGACCTGGCCAACGTCAAGATGAGCATGAACCCGTTCGACGAGATCGCGGTCGAAGAAGCCATCCGCATCAAGGAAGCGGGCAAGGCTGAAGAGATCGTCGCCGTCTCGGTCGGCCCGGCCAAGGCGCAGGATACGCTGCGCACCGCACTCGCCATGGGTGCCGATCGCGCGATCCTGATCGAAACCGATGCCGAGGTTGAGCCGCTGGCCGTCGCCAAGATCCTCAAGGCGATCGTCGCCGAAGAGAATCCCGGCCTCGTGATCCTCGGCAAGCAGGCGATCGACGACGATTCGAACCAGACCGGCCAGATGCTCGCCGCGCTGCTCGGCCGCCCGCAGGGCACTTTCGCCAGCAAGGTCGAGATCGACGGCGATCACGTTGCCGTGACCCGCGAAGTCGATGGCGGTCTGGAGACCGTGAAGCTGGCTCTGCCCGCGATCGTCACCACCGACCTGCGCCTCAACGAGCCGCGCTACGCTTCGCTGCCGAACATCATGAAGGCGAAGAAGAAGCAGCTCGATGTGAAGACTGCCGCCGATTACGGCGTCGACATCGCCCCGCGCCTCAAGACCCTGAAGGTCTCGGAGCCGCCGGTTCGCGTCGCAGGCGTCAAGGTTGCCGACGTCGATGCGCTGGTTGCAAAGCTCAAGGAACTGGGAGTCGCCTGATGAAGACGCTCGTTTGGGTCGAACACGACAACGCGTTGGTCAAGGACGCAACGCTCCACACCGTCACCGCCGCCGCCAAGCTGGGTGAAGTTCACCTGCTGGTCGCCGGCTCGGGCTGCCGCGCCGCTGCCGAAGCCGCCGCGAAGATCGCCGGCGTCGCCAAGGTCCACGTGGCCGACAACGCCGCCTACGAACACGCCCTGGCCGAGAACGTCGCGCCGCTGATCGTGGAGCTGATGGGCCACCACGACGCGTTCCTGGCGCCCGCCACCACCACGGGCAAGAACGTCGCCCCGCGCGTGGCCGCGCTGCTCGACGTGATGCAGCTGTCGGACATCCTCTCGGTGGAGGGCGAGAAGACCTTCACGCGTCCGATCTACGCCGGCAACGCCATCGCCACCGTCGAATCGAGCGATGCCAAGCTGGTGATCACCGTGCGCGGCACCGCCTTCGAGAAGGCCGCTGCCGAGGGTGGTTCGGCTGCCATCGAAGACGTCGCCGGTGCCGGTGACGCGGGCCTCTCCAGCTTCGTGGGTGCCGAACTCGCGAAGTCGGAACGTCCGGAACTGACCAGCGCCAAGGTGATCGTCTCGGGCGGCCGTGCGCTGAAGGACTCGGAAACCTTCGAGCAGGTCATCATGCCGCTCGCCGACAAGCTCGGCGCTGCCGTCGGCGCCTCGCGCGCTGCGGTGGACGCGGGTTATGTGCCCAACGACTACCAGGTTGGGCAGACCGGCAAGATCGTGGCTCCCGAAGTCTACATCGCGGTCGGCATCTCGGGTGCGATCCAGCACCTTGCGGGCATGAAGGACTCCAAGACCATCATCGCCATCAACAAGGACGAAGACGCCCCGATCTTCCAGGTCGCCGACGTCGGGCTGGTGGCGGACCTGTTCAGCGCCGTTCCGGAACTCACCGGCAAGCTCTGATCGTCCGTGAAAATCTGACAAACGCAGCCCCGGCCGGAAACGGCCGGGGTTTTCGTTTGCCTCCGCGGCGTTATAGGGAGAACCCGGAAAAGAGGCGCTTCGACCACGGCTGTGTCGGGGCGTCCGGGGCGCGCCGGGGGCGCGAAAAGGCGGGGAACTTCGTGAGGAATATCGCTTTCACTGCGATCGCATTGTCATGCCTGGGGGCCCAGGTTGCGACGGCCGCCGAACTCAAGCTGGAACTGCACCCGGTCACGCCGTGGACCGTCGATTGGGCGGACAACAGCTGTTCGCTGGCGCGTGGCTTCGGAAGCAGCGAATCGCCTTTCATCATGCGGTTCGAGAAGTTCGCGCCGGGCGATTCCTATCAGCTCGTGCTCATCGGCAAGGAACTGCGCGGCAGCGTCCATGATACCGGCCTGGAGCTTGCCTATGGCGACCGGCAACCGGAATCGATCGACGACCACGCCCGACACGGCGAATATGGCAAAGGCATCCCCGCGCTGTTCGTCACCTCCAGCCTCGGCGTTCGAGAGCCGGGTAGCGACGAGCCGCCGAAAGTCACCGCGGAAACCGAGCGGAAGATCGGCAAGATCACGGTATTCTGGGGCGTCCGCAAGCTCACCCTGGACACCGGCCCTCTCGACCAGCCTTTCGCCGCGCTGCGCAAGTGTACCGATGACATGGTGCAAAAGTGGGGACTGGATCCGGCAGAGCAGGCCGCGCTCTCTCGCAAGGTCAAGCCGTCGACCGCGACCGTCAGCTATCTGCAGAACCGGTATCCGCAGGATTTGGCGTTCATGGGCAAGCAGGGCCTAATCAATATGCGCGTGCTTGTGGATGCCGAGGGCCGACCGAAAGACTGCGCCATCCAGCGGTCCTACAGCAACCCCAAGTTCGAGCAGATCGCCTGCAAGGTCTTCATCGAACATTCCGCCTTCACACCCGCGCTGGATGCGCAGGGTCGTCCGGTGGCATCATACTTCGTCACGACCATTCACTGGGTGCTTTAGAGCGGGATCGGCCCTGCCCGCCATCACGTGCGTCGGCCGGGGCCCCTGCCCGCCACGGTCGGCTATTGGCTCGGGCGGGATCGGACGGGCATTCAGCCCCCGCTGGCCGGAAGCCGCTCGAACAGGTTGATGCCGCTGACCCGGCCGTCCTCTGGCTCATGGCGGCCGTAACGCACGAAGCCCAGCGCATTGGCCACGCGTTCGGACGCCGCATTGCCTTCATCGATCATGCAGGCAACACGGCGCGGGCCGTGGGTCTGGTCGAACCAGGCAAGTGCGGTGCGCATGACTTCCTGCGCCAGCCCCTGCCCCCAGCAATCCTTGCGGACGATCCAGCCCGCCTCAGGCGTATCGTCCATGCCCTTGCCGAAGCCGCGCCAGCTGTGGAACACGCCGCAGTTGCCCAGCAGGTCGGGTTCCCCCGGCCGGCGGACATAGAGCGTGCCGTAGCCGTATAGCGACCAGCTGCCGGCATTGCGGCCCAGCCGGTTGAACTGTTCCATCGGGTCGGCCGAAGCCGGCCCCAGATAGCGGCGCGTATCCTCATCCGCGATCAGCCGGCACAGGCCGTCCAGATCGTCCGCAGCGGGCTTCCAGAGTTCGAAGCGCTCGGTCCGGAGGAATGGGCCTTCGCTCACAACAGCTGGTCCACACCGTGGATGCAGAGGCCGAACAGGCCGCCGACCAGCGTGCCGTTGATGCGGATGAACTGGAGATCGCGCCCCACCGCGCCTTCGATGCGGTCCGTCACGGTCCGCGCATCCCAGCGTTTTACAGTTTCCGAAACCAGCCGCACAATCTCACCCCCATAACGCGACGCCACGCCGACAAGCGTACGGCGGGCGAAGCGATTGACCATGTACTGCAAGCGGCGATCTTCGCCAAGTGACTGGCCAAGCTGGGAAAGACTCTCCCCCAAAGCGCCGGAAAGCGCTTTGTCGGGATTGCGCACGGCCTTGAGCAAGCCGGAGCGGGTGCGTTCCCACATCCCGTCGATCCAGGCGCCCATCGCCGGGTTGGCGAGAAGGTCGGCCTTGATCCGCTCCACCCGCAGCTGCGTCTCCGGACTGTGTCGCAAGTCGTGCGCCAGCTTGGCCAGCGCCTCATCCACTTTGCCGCGCAGCGGATGATCGGGCTGGACGATCACTTCGGCCAGCAGGCGATAGGCGCCATCGAGCACGCCGTTGGCCAGCCGCTCGTCCAGCCCGGTCCAGCGCATGATCGAATTGGCGCGCTGGTGGATCATCTCGCGGATCATCGGCTCGTTGGCTTCGATCGCCTCACCGACCTTGCGCAGCACGCTTTCCAGCAGTGGCCGGTGCCGTCCTTCGGCAATCGCGTTTTCCAGCATCTGGCCCAGCAGCGGCGCGGCGTCGATCTTCTCGATCTGGCGACGCAGGCCCGCCTTGACCATGCCGCCCATCTCTTCGGGATCGAGCGATTCAAGAATGTCGCCCACCAGTTGGGCGGCACCAGCGCGAATGCGCGATTGCTCCTCGCGCCGGGGATCGGCCAGAAAGCCGCCTAGGCTGGCGGCGATGTTGAAGCCGTTGAGCCGCCGCGCAACGACCTGCGGTGTCAGGAAATTGTCGCGCAGGAAGGTCGCCATCGAATCGGCGATGCGATCCTTGTTCTCCGGAATGATCGCGGTGTGCGGGATCGGCAGGCCCAGCGGATGGCGGAACAGCGCGGTGACCGCGAACCAGTCCGCCAATCCGCCGACCATCGCCGCTTCGGTGAAGGAAATGGCGTAGCCCAGCGGCAGGCTCCATTCGGGATGGATTGCCAGCAGATGCTTCAACACGACAAAGGCTGCCGCCATGAACAGCAGCAGCCCCGTCGCGAACATGCGCATCTGCCGCGCCCTGTCCGCCTTTGGCCCAACGGACCCGAGCAGATCTTGCCTTACCACCAAGACGTTACGCACGGGTGGCGGCAAGGTTCCTTCCGCATCTCATTCCGCCGCGATCGGTTGCGGCAAGCCTTCCGGTCCATGCGCATGGCCCGAATCGTGCGCGTGATGCGGCTCGTAGGTGAGCAGCTTGCGGCGCAGCCAGGGGCCGATGCGCTTTTCGAAGCCATCGGCAAGGCTGAAGGCAGCCGGCACGATCACCAGCGTCAGCATCGTCGAAAGCAGCAGGCCGCCGATCACGGTAATGCCCATCGGCGCGCGCCAGGCGGCGTCGCCCGAAAGCGAGATCGCCGTGGGCACCATGCCCGCGGTCATCGCGACCGTGGTCATGACGATCGGCTGCGCACGCTTGTGCCCGGCGTCCATGATCGCGGAAAGCTTGTCGACGCCCTTCTCCATTTCCTCGATCGCGAAATCGATCAGCAGGATCGAGTTCTTGGCGACGATACCCAGCAGCATCAGGATGCCGATGTAGACCGGCATGGAAACCGGCTGGCCGACCACCACCAGCGCCAGCAGGCCACCCAGCGGCGCCAGCAGCAGCGAGGCCATGTTGACCAGCGGCGAGACGAAGCGGCGATAGAGCAGCACCAGCACCGCGAAGACCAGGAAGATGCCGCTGATGACCGCGACGATGAAGCTGGTCACCATTTCCGCCTGCCACTTGTCCTCACCCACCGCCTCGTTCGAGACGCCGGTGGGCAGGTTCTTCATGATCGGCAGCTTCTGGATCTGCTCCATGATCGGGCCCTTGACCTGCCCTTCGCCCAAGTCGGCACCGACGAAGATGCGGCGCGACTGGTTGTAGCGCTGGATCTGCGTGGGGCCGGCGCCGAAGCGGATTTCGGCAACGCGCTTCAGCGGTACCGAGCCGCCGCTGGCAGTGGTGACGGGCAGGTTCTCGATCGTCGAGAAATCGCGGCGCGAGGTGCGGGCAAGGATCACGCGGATCGGTACCTGACGGTCCGACAGCGAGAACTTGGCCGCGTTCTGGTCGATCTCACCCAGCGTGGCGATACGGATCGTCTGGCTGAGCGCTTGCGTGGTGACGCCAAGCTGCGCGGCCAGATCGACGCGCGGCACGATCACCAGTTCGGGGCGCTGCAGGTCGGCCGCGATACGCGGAGCGACGACGCCCGGAACCGTGCGCATCTGGTCCGCCAGCGTCTGCGCAGTCTTCTTCAGCAGCACGGAATCGCTGCCTGACAGCATGACCGAGATGTCACGGCCGCTGCCGGTGCCGCCCGATTGGGTGGCGAAGGTTACGCGCGCATCGGGAATGTCCTGAAGCTGCGGAGCCAGTCGGCGTTCGAACTCGATGCTGGTCGCCTTGCGTTCCTTCGCGGGCTTGAGCGCGAGGTAGAGCGAACCCTTGCCCTCACGGGAAGCCACCAGCACGCGTTCCACCTCGGGCTGCGCCTCGATCAGCGCCGCCACCTTGGCCGCCACCTGCTCGGTCTGCTCGATCGTGGTGCCGGGCACCATCTCGATATTGACCTGGCTGGTGTCGTTGTTGGTGTTCGGCTGGAACTGCGAGGGCAGGCCTGCCAGCAGTGCGAAGGTCACCACCAGTGCGTAGATGCCCGCGCAGAACGCGAAGAAGCGGTGATCGTGCATCCGCGCGATGATGCGGTCGGTGAAGTAGCGATACCAAGCGCCAAAGCTGCCAACGGTTTGGGCGAACAGGCGCAGGAGCCAGCCGAGCACGAAGATGCCGGCGGGAACACCCAGCGGTGCGACCACCGCGGCCAGAACGAGCGCGGCCTTGTCCAGCCCGACTTTCTCGAAGCCCATCTTGGCGGCCATGAAGATCGCAATGGCCAAACCGATTCCGGCAGCGAAAAGCGCCAGCAGGGCAATCGCGGCGAAGGGATAGAACCACCAGCGGCCTTGCGCCTTGACCAGCGCCGCCTTGCGGCGATGCGCTTCCGTGCTGTCCAGCGTCCAGGCAAGGACCTTCATGTACAGGTCCATGGCCTTGCCGCCGCCATGTTCCGCATGGCCGTGGGCTTTGAGGAAGTAGGCCGCGACCATCGGCGTGATCAGGCGCGCGACCGCAAGGCTCATCAGCACCGCCGCCACGACAGTGAGGCCGAACGCCTTGAAGAACTGCCCCGGAATGCCCGGCATCATGCCCACCGGCAAGAACACCGCGACGATCGAGAAAGTGGTGGCGACGACCGCGAGGCCGATTTCGTCCGCCGCGTCGATAGAGGCCTGATAGGCCGATTTGCCCATGCGCATATGGCGCACGATATTCTCGATCTCGACGATGGCGTCATCGACGAGCACGCCGGCCACGAGGCTGAGCGCCAGCAGCGAGAGAAAGTTCAGGGTAAAGCCCAGCAGGTCCATGAACCAGAAGGTCGGGATCGCCGAAAGCGGGATCGCGATCGCCGAGATCAGCGTCGCGCGCCAGTCGCGCAGGAACAGGTAGACGATGACGATGGCCAGCACCGCCCCTTCGACCAGCGCCTCCATCGAACTGGTGTACTGCCCTTTGGTGTAGTCCACGTCCGAGAACAGGCGGGTGATGTGGACGTTGGGGTTTTCCTTGCGGATCTTGTCCAGCGACTTCATCGCCGCGTCGTAGACGGCGACGTCCGAGGCGCCGAGTGCGCGCTGGAAGCCGAAGGTCACCACTTCGCGGCCATGAAGCTTGGCGATGCGCGTGCGTTCGGAATAGCCGTCATAGACTTGCGCGATGTCGGACAGCTTGACCTGCCGGCCACCGCCCAGATTGATGCGCGTCTGCGAAAGGTCGTAGGCGGTCTCGGCGTTGCCCAACACGCGGACCGACTGGCGCGACCCGGCGATTTCCGCCTGACCGCCCGCAGCGTCGGTATTGACCTGGCGCAACACGTTGTTGACCGCGCTGGCGCTGACGCCCAGCGCGATCATCCGTTCGGGATCGACGACCACGCGGATTTCGCGATCGACACCGCCGTTACGCTCGACCGAGGCCATGCCGTCGATCGCCAGCAACTGCTTGGAAATCGTATCGTCGACGAACCAGCTGAGCTGCTCGATCGTCATGTCATCGGCGCTGACCGCGAAGTAGCCGAGCGAATCGCCGCCCGCTTCCACCTTGATCACCTGCGGTTCCAGAATGCCGTCGGGCAGATCGCTGCGGATCTGGTCGACCGCGTTCTTCACCTGGTTGGTGGCGACATCGGGATTGGTACCGATCGAGAACATCACGAAGGTGGAGGAATTGCCTTCCGATGCGATCGACTGGATTTCCTCGACGCCGGGCACCGAACGGGCCGCGGCCTCTACCTTCTGGGTGATCTGCGTTTCGATTTCCGTTGGCGCCGCACCCGGTTGCGAGACCGAGATGTGGACGCCGGGAAATTCGATATCCGGCATGTTGTTCACGTCCATGCGCATGAACGAAACCACGCCGGCGACCATCACGCCGATGAAGAAAACGATCGGAATGATCGGATTGCGGATCGACCAGGCCGAGATGTTGCGAAGGCTCATCGCTGGGGTGTCCGTATCAATCGGGCTTCGCAACGGTGACGACGCGGGGTTTCACCGTGTCGCCATCGTTGAGGAAACCGCCGGCGCGCAGGACGATCTTTTCGTCGCCCTGCAGGCCCGACTTCACGACGATGCCGCGCGCGGTGACGAGACCGGTCTGGACGGTGCGGCGGTGAACCTTGTTCTTGCTGTCGACGACATAGACGAACGGCCCCTTGTCGTCGTTCTGGATCGCCGATTCCGGAAGGACCGGCGCATCGACGGTGCCGCTGCCGATCGTCGTGCTGGCAAAGCCGCCCGGCCGCAGTGCCGGGTTGTAGGCCAACAGGATGCGCGCCACGCCCTGGCGGTTGGTGGCATCGATCATCGGCGAAATCTGCCAGACATGGCCGATGAAGGTCTGGTTCGACCCGACCGGCACGACCTTGGCTTCCGCCCCGACGCTGACGCGCGCCAGATCGTCCTCGCTCAGCTGGGCCAGCAATTCCATCTCACCGTCCTTGGCGAGGCGGAACAGCACGGAACTGCCGCCGCCGACGACCTGCCCCATTTCGACATTGCGCTGGAGCACGAGGCCGGATGCCGGAGCAAGAATGTTGAGCCGCGCCGCTTGTGCCTGAAGCTGACCAAGCTGCGCACGCGCCACTTTGACTTGCGCCATGGCGGCATCGCGGGTGGCCGTCAGCCGATCGATGTCCGCCGCGGAGATGAAGCCGCGATCGACCAGCTTGAGCGCGCGGTCCAGATTGGCCTGCGCCAAACGTGCATCCGCTTGCGAGACCGAAATCTGCGCGGACTGGCTGGCCTGCTGCTGATTCTGCACCGAACGGTCTACCACCGCCAGAACCTGGCCCTGCGAAACCCAGTCGCCCGGTTCGACCATGACGGCGCGCACCTGTCCGCCCTCACCCACCGAGCCGACGGGCATGTCGCGGCGCGCGGCCAGCGAACCGGTGGCGGAAATCTCGCCCTGCACCGAAGTGCGGCCCGGCACCACGACGGTGACCGCCGGGGTCTGGACATCGGCATCCTTGGCCTTGTCGTCCGCGTTGCCGCTATGGACGAAGAACCAGATCGCCACCACAACCAGGGCGGCGGCGATGATTATCCAGAGCCATTTGCGCGACTTGCGATCCTGATCGACGTCACCCTCCAGCGGGCTGCCGGACATGGCCACGTGATTGTTCTCCCTGGCGTCAATTCTGCTGTCGTAGTTCATCTTCACCGCAAATCCTGCGATTGCCCCCTAGTCATGACCCTGCCGGCCCCCATGGCCGCACCGGTTCATGCCGCCACCTACAGCACGCGCACAAAGACACGCGCCGCCTTCACGGCGGTAAAAAACACCCGAAACGACATATACCTGCGGCAGATCGGTGGCAATCTACTGTCGGCCTGCAGCAATCCTTGATCGACCAGCGTCGAGCGCGATGTTGCTGGGCCTTTGCGCCGATGAATTTATTGAAACCCCGGAATAAAACGCAAAACGGCGGCGAACCGGGGGTCGCCGCCGTCTGCCGGGCTCTTGCAAGCCCTGTTAAAAAACCGATCAGTACTTCTGCTGACGCTCGTAAAGATCGCGGTAGTGCTGGATGCGGGTCACCCGCAGGCCTTGCATGCCCGAACGATCGACCGCACGCTGCCATGAGGCGAACTCTTCCAGCGTCAGCTTGTAACGTTCGCACACTTCGTCGATCGTCAGCAGCCCGCCGTTCACGGCGGCCACGACTTCGGCTTTGCGGCGCACAACCCAGCGCGTGGTCGACGGCGGCGGCAGGCTATCCAGCGTCAAGGGCTCGCCAAGCGGCCCGATCACCTGCGCGGGACGAATCTTCTGGTTTTCGATCATCATCACCCTCGTGCGCCGGTGTTGCGTCCGCCGGCGACGGAAGCGAAATTGACTGTCGTAGACTTGCGAATGGTTAAATCATTTGGGTTAACACTTCGTACCCCCTCGTCATACGCGTGTAACGCATCGGCCGCCGGGCCAGCGAAACTGCCGCGTCGATGCAGGCGCACAGGTGGTGAATTCTCCGCAAGAGTCACACCTAGGTCATGCGCGGCAAAGAATCGCGAGCGCAAGGCAAACCAGTCGATCGGTGCGAACTCCGGGATGAACTCCTCGCCGTCGCGACCTGACGCATGCCCCGCTTTGCAGGTTTCATGTTCAAAAGCGATGTTCATGCCCCGTCCTTACGACAGGGTTGGTCAAAGGACGGTAAAGGCCGCGTTTACCTGTCCTTCACCTTGATTAACCGTCGTGAGGATTTCGTTTGGAAAATGCCAAGGGCATTTTCGGCGCGGCACCGGCCCTCTCTCCCACCCGACCGCCCAACAGGGTACACTTCGTGGGCAGTCGGGTGGGGGAGCGGGCCGGTGCCGCAAAAATTCGCCTTCAGCGAATTTTCAAACGGACTCTGAGCATTCCGATGCCATCGAACCGGATCTACGAGAAAGCTAGGATTTTTGCGCCTTTCCCTGTATGGGCGCGCGCATGACCGCCCTTTCCGACCTTTCCGGACTGGTGGCCGGCATCGACCCCGCCGACCTGTTCCAGCTCCCCGCGCCCGTTAACGCCCGGCGCATCGTCGTCGCCATGTCCGGTGGCGTCGACAGTTCCGTCGTCGCCGCGCTGGCCGCCGCGACGGGCGCCGAAACCATCGGCGTGACACTCCAGCTTTACGATTATGGTGCCGCCACTGGTCGCAAGGGCGCGTGCTGCGCCGGCGACGACATTCGCGACGCGCGCGCCGTGGCGGACAGCCTGGGCATTGCCCACTACGTCTTCGATCACGAGAGCCAGTTCCGCGAGGAAGTGGTCGATCGCTTTGCCGACGACTACATGGCCGGCCGCACGCCGATCCCCTGCATTCGCTGCAACATGGGGCCGAAGTTCACCGACCTGCTGACGATGGCGCGCGATCTGGGCGCCGACTGCCTGGCCACCGGCCACTACGTGCGCCGCGTGATGGGGCCGGCCGGAGCCGAACTGCACCGCGCCACCGATCCGGCGCGCGACCAGAGCTATTTCCTTTACGGCACCACCGAAGCCCAGCTCGATTTCCTGCGCTTCCCGCTGGGCGGTCTGCCCAAGACCGAGACGCGCCGCCTGGCCGAAGCCGCTGGCCTGCGCAACGCCGCCAAGCCGGACAGCCAGGACATCTGCTTCGTGCCCGATGGCGATTATGCCAAGGTCGTCACCAAAGTGCGCCCCGAAGGCAACGCCCCCGGCCCCATCGTCCACGCCCTGACCGGCGAGGAACTGGGCACCCATCGCGGCATCATCCACTATACCGTCGGCCAGCGCCGCGGGATCGAGATCGGCGGCCAGCCCGAACCGCTCTATGTCACGCGAATCGAGGCGGAAGGCCGCCGTGTGGTGGTCGGCCCGCGCCGGCTGCTGGGCGTTTCGGCCGCGCGCGTGATCGAAACCAACCGCATCGGTCCGCTTCCGGCAGGCCCGCTGACGGCCAAGGTGCGCTCGCTGGCGAAGCCCGTGCCGATCGTGCTGGACGGGCCGTTCGGCGAAGGCGCCGAGACGATGATCCGCTTTGCCGAGCCCGAATACGGCGTGGCACCGGGTCAGGCAGCGGTGATCTATTCCGGCGACCGCGTGGTCGGCGGCGGTTGGATCGACGGGACTACACCGGCGATTGCGGACGAGTAAAAAGGTGTGACGAGGGGATAGTTCTCCCCCGTTCCCTACATGCACACCTAACAGGACCTTGCTCACCCAATTCGTCGCCCTCGCGTAGGCGGGGGCCCCGCTTTTCTTGCGCGCATGGCAAAGAAAAAGCGGGATCCCCGCCTACGCGAGGGCGACGAGGGTCTTGTTGGTGTTTTCTTTAGCGGGCCTTACCTATCGGCCGCCTTCAAACCCCCAGCTTGCCGCGCACGTCGCGGCTGTCCTTCCAGCCCTCGAGCCGCTTGAGCAGATCGGCGTCGTTTTCCGGCAGAGTGACTTCAAGGCTGATCAGCAAGTCGCCGCGCGTGGCGTCCTTGCGCGTCATGCCGCGCCCCTTCAGGCGCATGACCTTGCCCGAACTCGCGCCCGCCGGAATCGACAGCATCACCGCGCCCGAAGGCGTCGGCGTCTTGACCTTGGCACCGTGCAGCGCCTCGTCCAGCGTCACCGGCAGATCGAGACGGAGATCGTCGCCATCGCGGCGGAAGAAGGCGTGCGGCTGAATCTGGATGGTGATGATGGCATCGCCGGCACCGCCCGGTCCCTGCTCACCCTTGCCGGTAAGGCGCATCTGGGTGCCGTCCTCCAGCCCAGTCGGGAGCTTGAGGTCGATCGTCTTGCCGTCGGACAGGGTGATGCGCTGCGGATTGAGTTCGGCCGCATCCAGCAGCGGCACCGAAAGGCGGTAGGAAACGTTGGCGCCACGCGCCGCCGCGCGGGAGCGGCCACCCATGCCGGCACCGCCCCCCATTCCGCCGAAACCGCCCGCGCGCTGCTGCCCGCCGCCGAAGATGCCGCCGAACAGGTCTTCCAGGTCGATCCCGTCGTTCCCGCCGAAGCCGCCCGAAAAGCCGCGCTGACCGGCGCCGCCGAAGCCGCCGCCGCCAAAACCGCCGCCCGCGCCGCCGCCGAAACCGCCAAAGCCCATCGGGTTGCCATCCGCATCGATCTCACCGCGATCGAACTTGGCCCGCTTGTCCTTGTCGGAAAGCAGGTCGTAAGCGGAGGTCACTTCGGAAAAGCGGTCGGCCGCCTTCGGATTGTCCTTGTTGGTATCGGGGTGAAGTTCCTTCGCCAGCTTGCGATAGGCGGATTTGATTTCCTTCTCGCTGGCCGTACGCGATACGCCAAGGGTGGAATAAGGGTCTGCTGCCATGTGCCCTAGCTAGGATCGCGCGCGCCGCTCGGCAAGCGAAGCTTTCCTAGTTCATACACCGGAGTTATGGCGGCACGCATGTCCTTTCGCCCCAACCGGATTTGCCACGGGTCAAGGCAGGCCCGATGCTACGCAGGTAAGGACGTCGCGGCCCGGGATTCCTTCCGGGTGAGCGTGTAGACTGTGCCGGCCGCCATCGCCATGGGAGGCCCGCATCAATTCAGGAAGCGAATATGGAAGCTGAACAGGCGCGCGAAGTCATCCCCCATGGCGATCCCATCGCGCTGTTCCAGACCTGGTACGACGAGGCGCGCAAGACTGAGCCCAATGATTCGAACGCCATGGCACTGGCGACGGCGACGGCGGACGGCGTGCCTTCGGTGCGCATGGTGCTGCTGAAGGACTACGGCCCGGAGGGCTTCGTGTTCTACACCAATGGCCACAGCCGCAAGGGGCAGGAAATCGCGGCGAACCCCCATGTCGCGCTGCTGTTCCACTGGAAGAGCCTGCGCCGCCAGATCCGCATCGAGGGCGTGCTTTCGCCCGTCACCGATGCCGAAGCGGATGCCTATTTCCATTCGCGCGCGCGTGATTCGCAGCTGGGTGCCGTCGCCTCCGACCAGTCCGCCCCGCTCGAAAGCCGCGAGACTTTCCTGTCCCGCTACGAAGAGGTGAAGGACCGCTTCGAGGGCGGCGAGGTCGAACGGCCGAAGCACTGGACCGGATATCGCGTCGTCCCTTCCGCCATCGAATTCTGGCAGGACCGGCCCTACCGCCTGCACGAACGCCGCCGCTTCGTGCTGGGCGATTCGGGCTGGACCAGCTCGCTGCTCTACCCGTGACGGTTCCGGCATGAGCGACCACGCCTTCCTGACCCGCAGCGCCGCGATGGCCAGCATCGGCACGGCAGTGTTCCTGCTGCTGCTGAAAGGCTGGGCGGCCTGGACGACCGGCTCCACCGCGATGCTGGGCAGTCTGGCCGATACCACGCTGGACCTCGTCGCCAGTCTGGCAACGCTGCTGGGCGTATGGATCGCCGCGCAGCCGGCGGACGACAAGCACCGTTTCGGCCACGGCAAGGCGGAAGCGATCGCCGCGCTGTTCCAGATCGTGCTGATCTCGATCTCCGCCATCGGCATCGCCAGCCGCGCGATCGAGCAGTTCTTCACCGGTAGCCGCGTGCAGGATGCGCAAGGCGGCATCATCGTCTCGGCCGTGGCGATCGCGGTCACGCTCGCGCTGGTGGGCTGGCAGCGCCATGTGATCCGCCGCACCGGCAGCATCGCCATCCATACCGACAGCGTCCACTACCAGTCCGACCTGCTGCTGAACGTTGCGGTGATCGTTGCGCTGGTGCTGGAATATTACGCCGGTTTTGGCGGGGCCGATGCACTGTTCGGCTTGGTCATCGCCGGCTGGCTGGGCTGGGGGGCATGGGGCGCCTCACAGGCGGTACTCGACCAGTTGATGGACCACGAGTGGCCCGCCGAAAAGAAGCAGCGCTTTCTGGAAGTGCTGGCCCTGAACCCGGACATCACCGGCGTGCACGACCTGCGCACGCGGACTTCGGGCAACAAGGACTTCGTGCAGTTCCACGTCTGGGTCGATGCCCGGATGACCGTGCGGGAAGCGCACAAGGTGATGGACGCGATAGAGGAGCGGCTCCATGCCGTGTTCCCCGATCTGGAAATCCTGATTCACCCCGATCCGGAAGGGCTGGTCGACGAAGTGGGCCCGGCCGGCAAGGACATCCTGCCACCGATTCGCGTGGCGCTGGACTGATCAGACCCCGCCGGGGAACAGGGCCAGCAGCTTGCCCATGCGATCGTGCAGCTCGCCTTCCTGCGCGTGGGTGCTTTCGCCCAGACGCACCACGGTAAGCAGCTGGTCGGGCGATCCGATCACATACTGGCCCTGTTCGCCAAGGCAGGCGAAGGCGTTGGACGGTGCCTGCCCGGGGAACAGGATCGCCTGCTCGCTGGCCTTTGCGCGGTTGAGCCAGACGCCGGCGCCATAGGCAGCGTTGCGGGGGGAGGGCGCCAGCATGAACTGCACCCAGCGGCGCGGCAGCACTTGCGCACCGCCGACCGTTCCGGTGTGGCGCAGGAATTCGCCCAGCAACGCCCAGTCACGCGCCGAGGCATGGACCATGGCGGAGCCCACCATCGTCCCCTTGCCGTCATAGCCGACCAGCGTGGATTGCATGCCCAGCGGCAGCAGCACGCGATTCTTCAGATATTCGCTCACGGCGATGCGGCGGCGGTCCGGCGTCGCATCGGGCGAGAGCACGCGGGCGGCAAGGTCGGCAAGAATCACCGGCGTCGCCGCGCTGTTTTCGAATACCGCGCCGGCCGGGGCCTCCAGCGGCTGCGCCTCGGCATAAGCGGCCATATCGTCGCGCCCGTCGAGGAACAGCATCCGCATCCGGTCGGACTGGCCCGAAACGCCGTCCGCCGGCTCACCGCCGGCTTCGGAATGGCGCAGGCCCGATCGCATCTGCAACAGCTGGCGCAGCGTGATCTCCCCGCGCGGGTCGCCGGGGCGCTGCCATTCGGGAACCGGTGCCGATTCGTCCAGCCGCAGGCGCCCGTCGCTGACCAGTTGGCCGATCATCAGCGCGGTCACGCACTGGCCCATACCCCAGCCCTGCAGGCGGGTTTCGGGCTTGATGCCATCGCCGTAGCGCTCCGCGATCACCGAGCCGCGTTTCATCACCACCAATGCTTCGGTGCGGCCGACTTCGGCCTCTTCGAACAGCCCGTCGATGGCGCGGCCGAAGGCATCGTGCACGGCGCCGCCATTGTCCTTGATCGCGGCCTGCGCCTCCGCACTCGGCGGGGGAGGGCCGTCCGGCGCGGACTTTCCACAGCCCCAAAGTGGCAGCACCAGGGCTGGCACCGCAAGAAGGGCAAGGATATGGGGAAGGCGGCGCACCGGCATGACGCGGGTGTGATGTGCGAGGCGCGAACGGATGGCAACAGCGGGAACCGAAAGGATGGGGGACAGCAGGCCAAGGGATCGGCAGCCAAGCCCGTGGGTGCGAAACATCGTGCTGCTGGCGGCACTTGCGCTGGCGATCGCGCTGGCCTTCGCCTGGTCCGGCCTGCGCCAGCAGGCGCTGATCGGCACCTCCTACGCCGCGCAGTCCGGCTGCACCTGCCGGTTCGTCGCCGGGCGGGAGCTGGGTGCGTGCAAGGCCGACCTCAAGGTGGTGAACCTTGGCCGCACCACCGGCCTGCTGATGCTTTCGGAAGACGCGCAGGCCCGCACCGTGAAAGCCAGCGTGCCGCTGCTCGCCAGCCAGACCGCCACTTTCACCCCGGATCGCGGCTGCCAGCTCGAAGCATGGCCTCGTTGAAAGCGCACCTCAAGTTGCGCCGAATGCAACATGGACACTCCGGATTTGCTTGCGCGCCGCTACGGAACCGCTAGATTCCTCTCTGTCGAAACGGAAATTTTCAAAGGAGCAGGTGTAGCGGCGTTACGGCTTGAGCTTTAGGTCCAGTGCAGTTTGCGCAAACGCGCAAGGAACTGCACGCAGCGATTTTTGGCTGTTGCTTTCGTCGTCCTCGCCTGCGCGCATCGCCCTTTGGGCGACCGCGCATCCGTCGACCCGAACCCACCCGACAAACGATCGCCGTCGCCCGGGCGCCGCACCGACAAGGTGCGCCCTGGCGGCTGGCTCCAGATCCTCAGCCCGAACGCCCTGCACGCCGCCGTCGATCGACGACGACAGGGGAGCGGTTCTTCCCGCATGGAGAACGAGGATGGGTTATTTGGACAGTGATCAGGGATCGCGCCCGTTGAACGGAATGGGCCGCGCGGTGCGCAGTCTTGCCGGGCGGGGCGGCTTGGTGGTGGGCGTGATCGCGGTGGGCCTGCTGCTGACGTCCAGCATGGCGCGGGTACAGCCGGGCAACGTCGGCATTCGCGTGAACAACATCGCCGGCGGCGTTTCGCCCGATGCGCTGGGCGTGGGCTGGTACCTGGCCCCTCCCGGCACGCACATCTACGAATATCCGGTTTTCACACGCACTTACACCTGGACCGGCAATTCGACCGAGCAGAGCCCGACCGATGAAAGTTTCATCTTTCAGGACAAGAACGGCCTCTCGCTCAAGGCCGACGTGGCGGTAAGCTATCACGTCGATCCCGCGCGCGCGCCGATCCTGTTCCAGCGCTATCGCACGGACATGGACCAGATCATCGCCGGGCCGCTGCGCAACGCGATCCGCAACGCCATCGTCGAACGCGCGGCGCAGCTGGGGGTCGAGCAGATTTACGGCGACCACAAGGCCGAGCTGATCGAGACGGCGCAGCGCCGGGTGCAGGCGTTTTTCGCGCCGGTGGGGCTGGAAGTGGAGCAGGTCTACTGGGCGGGCAACATCGGCGTGCCGGACAAGGTGCTGGAACAGATCAACGCCAAGATCGCCAACGAGCAGGCGGCACTGGCCGCGCAAGCCAATGTCGCCACAGCAAAGGCCGATGCCGACGCCCGCGTCGCCAAGGCAGAGGGTGACGCCAAGGCGATCCAGGTGGAAGCGGAAGCGATCCGCACCAACCCGGAGATCGTGCGGATGCGCGCGGTCGAAAAGTGGGACGGCAAGCTGCCCACTTACAGCGGCGGGGGCCCGGTGCCGTTCCTGGGCGTGCAGTAAACGGGCAGGTGAGGGGATGCAGGCAGTTCTCCTGCCTGCATCTTCCCCCCGCATCATCCTTTCGCCGCGTCTTCCAACCGCCGCGCATTTGCTCTAGTGCGCAGCGGTTATGACCGAACAGCGTGACTATCGCAGCACCGTCTTCCTGCCGAAGACCGATTTCCCCATGAAGGCCGGGCTCCCCCAGAAGGAGCCGGGTATTCTGGCGCGCTGGCAGGAACAGGACATTTACGCCAAGACGCGCGAGGCCCGCGCGGGCCGCGAAAAGTTCGTGCTGCATGACGGCCCGCCCTATGCGAATGGCGACATGCACATCGGCCACGCCCTGAACCACATCCTGAAGGACATGGTCGTGCGCACCCAGACCCTGCTGGGCAAGAACGCACCCTACGTCCCCGGCTGGGACTGCCACGGGTTGCCCATCGAGTGGAAGGTCGAGGAAGAATACCGCAAGAAGAAGAAGAATAAGGACGAGGTTCCCGCTGAGGAATTTCGCGCCGAATGCCGCGCCTATGCCCAGAACTGGGTGAACGTGCAGCGCGAGCAGCTGAAGCGCCTTGGCGTCAACGGTGACTGGAACAAGCCGTACCTCACCATGGACTTCCAGGCCGAAGCCACCATCGTCACCGAACTGCTGAAGTTCGCGGAGCACGACATGCTCTATCGCGGCGCCAAGCCGGTGATGTGGAGCCCGGTCGAAAAGACGGCGCTGGCCGAAGCCGAAGTCGAGTACGAGGACATCGTCTCGACCCAGATCGACGTGGCTTTCGAGATCACCGAATCGCCGATCGAGGAACTGGTCGGCGCTCACGCTGTGATCTGGACGACCACGCCGTGGACGATCCCGACCAACCAGGCGCTCGCCTATGGGCCCGAGGTGGAATACCACCACTACCGCGCGCATGACGGCCGCCGCTTCCTGATCGCGGTGCCGCTGCTGGAAGCCTTCTTCACGCGCAGCGGCCTCGGCCCGGTTGCCGAAAGCGTGACCGGCGAAGCCGACCTTTCCGAATATGCGCTGGGCACCTATCGCGGCGCCGACCTTGCCGGCACCAAGGCCCGCCACCCGATGCACGCGCTGGGCGGCTTCTTCGCCGAGCCGCGTCCGCTGCTCGCGGGCGATTTCGTCACCACCGAGAGCGGCACCGGCCTCGTCCACATGGCGCCCGACCATGGCGAGGACGACTTCCTGCTCTGCAAGGCGAACGGCATCGGCCCTAAGTTCGTGGTCGAGGCAGATGGCAAGTACCGTGAGGACTGGGGCTGGCTGGGCGGCCAGGGCTCGGTCATCAACCCGAAGTTCAACGCCCCCGACGGCCCGATCTGCTCGGACCTGCGCGAGGCTGGCGCGCTGCTGGCGGCTTCGGCCGACTACAAGCACTCCTACCCGCACTCGTGGCGTTCGAAGGCCAAGGTGATCTTCCGCTGCACCCCGCAGTGGTTCGTGCCGATGGACAAGGTTCTGGGCCATCTGCCCTCCAAGACCCGCGCCGAACGCCGCTGGGAAGGGGAAGGCGGCGCCATCGATCCGATGGACGAAACCGCCGAAGCCTCGCCGACGCTGCGCGAAGCCGCGCTGGACGCCATCGCCGAAACGCGCTTCGTCCCCGAAAAGGGCCGCAACCGCATCGGTGCCATGGTCGAAGGCCGCCCGGACTGGGTGCTTTCGCGCCAGCGCGCCTGGGGCGTGCCGATCACGCTGTTCGTCGATCGCAAGAGCGGCGAATACCTCGTCGATGCCGAAGTGAACGCCCGCATCATCGCCGCCATCCGCGAGATCGGCGTCGATGCCTGGTCGGACGCGCGCGCGCAGGAATACCTCGGCACCAAGTACAGCGCCGATGACTACGAGCGCGTCGTAGACATTCTCGACGTCTGGTTCGATTCCGGCTCGACCCACGCTTTCGTGCTCGAATCCGGCCGCTGGCCCGAACTGGTGCCGGCCGAGGATCATGTCGGCCCCACCGCCGATCTCTACCTTGAAGGTAGCGACCAGCATCGCGGCTGGTTCCAGTCCTCGCTGCTCGAGAGCTGCGCCACGCGCGGCCATGCGCCGTACAAGGCGGTGCTGACCCACGGCTTCACGATGGATGCCAAGGGCTTCAAGATGTCGAAGTCGCTGGGCAACACCATCAGCCCGATCAAGGTGATGGAAACCAACGGCGCCGACATCATCCGCCTCTGGGCGCTCTCGGTCGACTATACCGAGGATCACCGCATCGGCGACGAGATCCTGAAGGGCGTGGCCGACCAGTACCGCAAGCTGCGCAACACCATGCGCTACCTGCTCGGCGCGCTTGACAGGTTCTCGGATGACGAGAAGCTGCCGATTTCGGACATGCCCGAGCTGGAACGCTACGTGCTCTCGCTGCTGGCAGGCGTCGATGCCACGCTGCGCAAGGCCGTCGCGGACTTCGACTTCAACACTTACGTCCGCACCCTGCTGGATTTCTGCAACGAAGACCTCTCGGCCTTCTTCTTCGATATCCGCAAAGACTGCCTCTACTGCGATGCGCCTTCGGATCCGAAGCGTCGCGCCTATCGCACCGTGCTGGACACGCTGTTCCACGCGCTGGTCCGCTATGCCGCGCCGGTCACCGTCTTCACGGCCGAGGAAGTCTGGCAGAGCCGCTTCCCCGGCAGCCAGAGCGTGCACCTGCTCGAATGGCCGGACGTTCCGGCCGTGGAGGCCGATGCCGCACGCTGGGCGGATCTGCGCGCCCTGCGCGTGAAGGTGACGGAGGCCATCGAGCCGCTGCGCCGCGAAAAGATCGTCGGCTCCAGCCTCGCCGCCACCGTGACGGTGCCGGCTTCCGCGCCCGAGGGCGATCTGGCCGAACTGTTCATCACCGCGACAGTGACGCGCGGGCAGGGCGATGGGGTGACTGTCACCCCGTCCACCGACCACAAGTGCGGCCGCTGCTGGCGCCACCTTCCCGAAGTTTCGGAAGACGGCGACCTTTGCGACCGCTGCGACGATGTGGTCGGCCAGATGGAGACCCCTGCATGAACGTGTGGCGCAACCGCTTGATCGGGCTGCTCATCGCGGCTGCGGTCTTCGTGGTCGACCAGGCGGTGAAGCTGTGGATGGTCGCCAATCTCAAGACCATCCCCGCGGCCGAGCGGGTGATCGAGATCCTGCCGATCTTCAATTTCCGCTGGACGGAAAACTACGGCGTTTCGCTGGGCCTGTTCACCGCCGGTTCGCCCGAGGGCCGCTGGGCGCTGGTCGCCATGACCGGCCTGATCGCGATTTTCGTGCTGGTCTGGCTGCTGCGTGAACGCAAGCTGCCCGAAATCGCCGCGCTTGCGCTGGTTCTCGGCGGCGCGCTGGGCAATATCCGCGATCGTGCAGGCAACGGCTATGTCATTGATTATGCCGACTTGCACTTTGGCGAATTCCGCCCCTTCCTCGTTTTCAACATCGCCGATGCCGCCATCACCATCGGCGTCCTGATTATCCTTGCCCGTTCACTGCTTTCGCGCGACAAGCCGGACACGAACGGCGGACACGACACGGCTGATGCCGCCCCGGAGATTTGAGTTGATGCCCATGAAGAAGACCGGAGCCCTGATCCTCGTCGCCGCCGGTGCGGCGCTCGTCTCCGGCTGCGGAAGCACTGGCCTGTTCAATCACGCCCGTCCCGACGAATTCGCCGTCCAGCGCCAGACGCCGCTGGTGGTGCCGCCCGACTTCGCGCTCACCCCGCCGAAGCAGGGCCAGCCGCGCCCCAGCGACGATTCGGTGCAGCAGCAGACGCTCGACGCGCTGTTCGGCGGCCCGCAGGCCCGCAGCGATATCGAGAAGTCGACGCTGAACCTGGCCGGCCCGGCCGATCCGGCGATCCGCTCCACCGTGGGTGATCCGGGCACCTACACGGTTGCCAAGGGTCAGGTGACCCGCGCGATCCTCGCCGCCCCCGAAGGCGACGGCCAGAACGCCCAGACCGCCATCGGCGGCTGAGCTTCTTTCAAAGCGCACAAAAAGAGCCGGGGCGGGACGACCGCCACCGGCTCTTTTTTTGTTTGGGGAGCCGAGGCGGGGCCGCGAACCAGGCCTGTCCGCCATTTACATCGTCGCCCTCGCGCAGGCGGGGGCCTTGCTTCCTTTTTGCGACCTCCCGCTGTGCCGCGAAGAAAAGCGGGATCCCCGCCTACGCGGGGATGACGAGCAATGGTTAGGTTACGAGTGGGGAGCGTTTTCCGGGGCGCCGCGCTCACCCCTCGCCGGAAACGCCATCGTCGCTCGTGTCCACTTCGATCCGCGACACGAGCAGCTTGTCGATCTTCAGGCCGTCCATATCGACAACCTCGAAACGCCAGCCCTGATCGCTGAAATGCTCGCCCTCGCGCGGGACCTTCTTGAGCACGGCCAGCACATAACCGGCAACCGTCGCGAATTCGCGGTCGTCGCTGAGCGTCAGGCCCAACCGGTCGGCCAAGGCGTCTGCCGGCATCGAGCCGGAGACCAGCAGCGATCCGTCCTCGCGCTCGGTCACGTAAGGCGCATCGCCCTCGTCCTGATGGCTGACGAAGGTGCCCGCCAGCGCCGCCAGCATGTCGGACGTGGTGACCACGCCTTCCAGATGGCCGTACTCGTCATGAACCACCGCCATCGGCACTTCGGCCTGCTGCAGCTTGCGCAGCGCATCCATGGCGTCGAGCTGGTCGGGGATGACTTCCGCCTTCTTCATCAGCGCGGCGATCTCCACCGGCCGCCCGGCGACGAATGCGGCCAGAACCTCGCGCAGCTTCAGAATGCCCAGCACCGTATCCGGCGAACTCTCGCGCGCCACGGGCAACAGCGAGTGCGGAGAGGCCTCGATCTTGGCGCGCAGCGTTTCCACGTCCGCGTCGATGTCGATCCAGTCGATCTGGTTGCGCGGCGTCATCAGTTCGCGCACCGGCCGGTCTGCCAGCCGCATGACGCCCGTCATGATCGCGCGCTCTTCCTCCTCGATCACGCCCGAACGCGTGGCCTCGGCAAAGATCATCTGCAGTTCTTCGGCGGTGATCTGCTCCTCGCCGCCGCGCCGCACGCCAATCAGGCGCAGGATCAGGCCCGAGGACCGGTCCAGCACCCAGACGATCGGCGCCATCGCCTTGGACAGCCAGACCATCGGCTGCGCCATGATCAGCGCCACCGATTCGGCGGCGCGCAGGGCAAGCTGCTTGGGCACCAGTTCGCCGACCACCAGGCTGGCGTAAGTCGTCACGATGATCACCAGCGTGAAGGCGCTTTCGTGCGAGAAGCGGGGCGAGACGCCCCAGGCTTCCAGCCGTTCGGACACCGGCTGTTCAAGGCTGGCGCCCGAATAGGCGCCGGCGATGATGCCGATCAGGGTGATGCCGATCTGCACGGTGGAGAGGAACTTGCCGGGGTCTGCCGCAAGGTCCAGCGCGGTCTGCGCCGCCTTGCTGCCCTTGTCGGCGGAGATCTTCAGCCGCGCGGCACGCGCCGACACGATGGCCAGCTCGGACATGGAGAACAGGCCGTTGATCAGGATCAGGCCGGCGATGATGAGGAGGTCGGTCCAGGGAAAGGGCGTCACAATGAACCCGCGCTAGCAGAATTCAGCGGCGCTGCGAAGCGGATGTTGCAAATGCAGCATTCGATCACAGTCGCGAAACATCGGCCCGCCATATCCACCCGGATTATTCCAAGTGCCTGAATGGAGGGGAACACCTGAGCTTTGCGTTCGTTCCTCCGCCATGGTGCATATGCTATTCATGATCACGACTGCACACAGTCGCCGGTAGTAATTCGCAGAGGAAGGGCAAACTCATGATGAAATCACGCCTGCTTGTATCCGTTGCCGCCGCCGTTTCGCTCGTCGCCGTATCGGGCTGCGTCACCGATCCCAACACTGGTCAAAAGAAGGCCTCCCGCACCGCGATCGGCGCGGCCGGCGGCGCCGGCCTTGGCTATCTGCTGGGCAGCGTGATCGGCGGCAGCACGGCGCGTATCGTCGGCGCCGGCATCGGCGGCGTGGCCGGCACCGTGGTCGGCAGCCAGATGGACAAGCAGATCCGCGAGCTGAAGGAAACCACCGCCGGTTCGGGCATCGACGTCACCCAGGAAGGCGATGGCATCCTGGTAAACCTGCCGGACGTGACTTTCGCCTTCAACTCCACCGAGATCAGCCCTTCCTTCCAGCAGTCGCTGAACAAGGTGGCCGATTCGATGAAGCAGTATCCCAACAGCCTGATCGACGTTTACGGCCACACCGATTCGGTCGGATCGGATGCGTTCAACCTCGACCTTTCGAAGCGCCGTGCCGATTCGGTGGCTCGCTACCTGATGATGCAGGGCGTCTCTTCCGCACGCATCCAGACGCAGGGCATGGGCAAGAACTACCCGGTCGCGGACAATGCGACCGAGGAAGGCCGCGCCAAGAACCGCCGCGTGGAAATCAAGATCACGCCGGTGACCACCGAACAGGTGCAGGCCGCGCACTGATCGCGCGGATCGCGCCGATATGCGATGACAGGGGGCCGGATGCGCAATCCGGCCCCTTTTTCATGTCCGGAGAACGAGAACTCATGAAAATCGCGATCTTGAGCATGTCGATACTGCTGGGCGCCTGCGCTTCCGCGCCGGCCGAGCAATCGCCGCAGCCGCAGAGCCCGTCCATCGGCATGGCCAATCCGGCCTCCAAGTATTGCGTAGACAGCGGCGGCAAAAGCGAGATCCGCAGCGGACCGCAGGGTCAGACCGGCTATTGCCACCTGCCGGATGGCCGCGTGGTCGAGGAATGGCAGCTCTTTCGAGAGGCGCACAAGGATAACGATTAAGCCTCGACAACTGGGCCTCTCGCTGAATCTCGACATTTCCACGCGAACGCGCGAAAGACCGCGCCCATGAGCACTTTCGCGATCCCCGGTTTCGACCTGTCCGCCTTTGTCGATGCAACCCTGGCCGAAGATCTCGGCGTGGGCCTTCCGGGGGGAGGGCATGACGTCACCTCCGAAAGCGTGATCGACGCGGATGCGCGCTTTTCCGGTGTAATGGATTCGCGCGATGCGATCACCGTCGCGGGCCTGCCGATCGCCGCCGCCTTTTTCCGTACGCTCGATCCCGCCATGGAGATCGAGATTCTGGTCGAGGAGGGCGCCCGCGTCGAACCCGGCGCCAAGCTGATGCGGCTGACCGGCAACGCCCGCGCCATGCTGACAGGCGAGCGTTCGGCGCTCAACACCGTGCAGCATCTGTCCGGCATCGCGACGATGACGCGCGAATACGTCGACGCCATGGATGGGCCCAATGGCAATGACGCGATCCTGCTGGATACGCGCAAGACGATTCCCGGCCTGCGCCACCTCGAAAAGTATGCCACCCGCATGGGCGGCGCGCAGAACCACCGCATGGGCCTGTGGGACGCGGCGATGATCAAGGACAACCACGTCCTCGTCGCCGGCGGCGTCGGCCCCGCCGTGGCCCGCGCCAAGGCCGCAGGCGTCGCCCAGATCATCTGCGAGGTTGATCATCTCGACCAGATCGAACCCGCCATCGCGGCGGGCGCCCATCACCTGCTGCTCGACAACATGGGCCCGGACAGGCTGCGCGAAGCCGTCGCCCTCGTCGCCGGCCGCGTGCCTACCGAGGCCTCGGGCGGGGTGAACCTCTCCACCATCGGCGCGATTGCCGGATCGGGCGTGACTTACGTCTCGGTCGGCCGCCTGACCCAGAGCGCGCCGGCGGCGGATATCGGGCTGGACTTCACGCCGCTTTGAAGCGGTCTCAGCGGCGTTCCCGGAAGAAGCTGCGGAGCATCTCCGCAGCCTCGGCTTCCCCGATTCCCGAATAGACTTCCGGCCGGTGCAGGCACTGGTCGTGTTCGAACACGCGTGCGCCATGCTCCACCGCGCCGCCCTTGGGGTCCGACGCGCCATAATAGAGCCGCGCGATGCGGGCGTGGGAGATGGCGCCCGCGCACATCGCGCAAGGTTCCAGCGTCACCCAAAGCTCGCAGCCTTCGAGTCGCTCGTTGCCCAGAATCGCAGCTGCAGCCCGAATCGCCTCGATCTCGGCGTGGCTGGTGGGATCGTGACGCTCGCGCGGGCCATTGCGCCCGGTGGCGATCACCGCGCCGTCCTTCACCACCACCGCGCCGATGGGCACTTCGCCCGAGTCCGCGGCTTCCCGCGCTTGCGCGAGGGCGAGTTGCATGTATGGGGGAAGCGGCCATCGAGTCATTCCCAAGCGCTAGCGGCTGAAAAAGCTGTGTGCAACTTGACCATCGCGGGGGGAATCGCTAAGGGCGCGCCTTCCCGTATTAACGGCAACAGATTTTTTCGAGCGAGAGTTAGACATGTCCCGCATCTGCGAACTGACCGGCAAGGGCCGCCAGGTCGGCTGCAACGTCAGCCACGCCAACAACAAGACCAAGCGCGTCTTCCTTCCCAACCTGCAGAACGTCACGCTTCTGTCGGACGGCCTGGAGCGTAGCTTCAAGTTCCGCGTTTCGACCCACGGTCTGCGCTCGGTCGAGCACAACGGTGGCCTCGACAACTGGCTGCTGAAGTCCTCGGACACCAGCCTCTCCACGCGCGCGCTCAAGGTGAAGCGCGAGCTGAAGAAGAAGCTGGCCGCCTGATTCTCCCACGCTTCCTTCGGGAAGCGTGATCTTTCAGGACATGCGGCAAGGGCGTGCGGGCATTGTGCCTTGCGCGCCTTTTCGCATGTTCATCGTCCGCAGATCAGTGGCTAATGCCGGGACTCAACCGGGTGGACCCTTGAATTCAGGGAAGTTCGCGGGGATCGACGCTCATCTTCCAGAGCAGCGTGCGCTGGAGCGGCGAGTAGTTGTCGTCCGAGATCAGCCAGACCGTCAGCCGCCCATCCTGTCGTGGGACGATGGCCAGCCCTTCGAAATTGTCGATCGGCAGGTCTGACGACAGCCGCGCCACTTCGGTGACCCGCCAGGGCTGACCGGGCCGAATCGTCGCGGGATCACCGATGGCGATGCGCCCGGCGAATCGCTGGGGCATCGGCCAGATCAGACGACGCATCAGTATCAGCAGCCGGCCATCGGGCATTTGCGCCATGTCGGTGGGGCTGAATCCGGCGGGGCCATCGAAGATGAAGCGCTGGCCGTCGGGATTCTCGGTGGGATCGCCGGCAAAGGTAACCGCCGGATGGAGATGATCGCTCCAACCCGCGAAGCCTTCACGTAGCAGCACGAAACGGCCATCGGCAAGGCGGGTCATGGCTTCGGGGCCAGTGTTCACGCCCCAGTCGCGCATTGATTCGGGCTGCACGCGGCGTTCCACGTGAAACGCCGGGTTCAACCGGAAGATCGCGTTCTTGCCTTCCAGCCCCAGCCAGATCGTACCGTTGCCGTCCTCCGTCGCCGATTCGACATCGCGGTCTTCCTTCGCATCGCCATCGGACAGGGGAAGCTTGCCAAGCTTGCTATGCCTCTGCGATTCGCCAGGCGCCCGAAAGCGTAGGAAGTTCCCCGAATCGCTCAAGGCCAGCATCTGCCCGTCCGGCCGCATCAGCAGCGCGGAATAGCTGCCGAAGCGATGGGTGCGACTGTGCAGGTGCCAGACCTGCTCCAGATGGAAGACTCCCAGCTGCGCGGTCAGCCGCTCGGGTGAGGGCAGGGGCAGCGTCTCGAAGTTCAGTTCCAGTCGCTTCAGCTTCGCAGGCGGCGTGGAGCGTGCCCAGGTCAGCGGCAGGAGCGCCAGCAGCGCGAAAAGGGCTATGGTGCGGCGCACGAGGAGCGGGATAGGGAATCTCACGCGGGCTGCAAGCCGCTTCGCGCATTTATCCCGGAAGAGTCAGTGCAGGATCAGCACGGAATCAGTTTGGCGGTCCGGTGAACAGGATCGGATCGAGCCGGGCATCGTTCCACTTGATCGACCAGTGCAGGTGCGGACCGGTGGCGCGCCCGGTCATGCCGATGCGGCCGATAACCTGCCCCTGCTTCACGTGATCGCCTTCCTTCACCAGCAATTGCGAGCAATGCAGGAACGCGCTGTTCAGCCCCATGCCGTGATCGATCATCAGCAGGTTTCCTTCCAGCGAGAAGGGCTTTTCCGCCGCCAGAATCACCACGCCATCGGCCGGCGCCACGAAAGGCGTGCCGCTGGTGCCGGTGGCGATGTCCATGCCGGAATGGTAGGCCGCCGGTTCGCCCTGATAGACGCGCTGCGATCCGAAACGGCCGGAAATGCGGCCCTTGGCCGGCCAGATGAAATGCTGGCGCCAGCCCTGCGCATCGGTCTGCAGGTTGCGGGCGGCATTGATCCGGTCCAGCTCCGGCTGGCGGATCTTCATGAATTCCGCCGTCGGCCCGCCCGGCTTGCGGGGGATATTGATGTTCTCGATCTGCCAGGCGCGCGGCGCGATGGCGACGGTCTGGGAGACCTTGCGGCCATCGGCCAGCGTGGCGATCAGCGTCTCGCCCGGCTTGGCGTCACGATCGAAGGCGGCGAACCATGCGCCGTCCGCCGCGATCTTCACCGGCTCTCCATCCAAGGTAAGCGCGCGGGTGCCTTGCGGAACCTTCCCGCGGATCCAGCCGCCCTGCGTCACTTCACCGGCATAAGTAATGCCGGAAGGACTGGTGACCGCCACCGTCGCAGCGGGAGAAGCCCCCACCAGAACGACCAGACCGGCAACGGCAAGCACCCCGCCGGCGATGAGCGATACTTTCAGACGAGTCATGCCTTCCCGAGCAGGCGCCGGGTGGCGATCTCTGCGGAGGCGTAGGGCTCCTGAAGCTCGACGCTCCAGTACCGCAGTTCCTCAAGCGGAATCTTCTCGCCCGAAACGGCGCAGAGCACGAAGTGGCCGCCACTCAGGACGCGAAATCCATTGGGGCCATATTGAAGCTTGGCGGGACGATCGGCGGAAGACATCAGCATGGGCAAATCCTAGCAGGTCGCGCTGGTCAAAACAAATCACCCTGCCGAGGTTCTTCAGGTTTTTGGCGCACCGCACGCTTCGGGGCCGCACCCTCGACCGAACCTGTCGCTTCGGCCGGGGCCGATACAGGCGGGGTCGGGGCAATAGAACCTGTGCCGCCTGAACCGGGGGTGACTGTTCCGCCATCCGTGGCCACCTGCAGCATGCCGTCGCGGAACCGCAGCATCAGCGCCGACTCCTGCGCCGCCGTGTCGCGGCTGGTCAGCGTCCGCCCGTCCAGCGCGGTTACGCGGGCAAAACCGCGCTCCAGCGGCTTGTCGGGATTGAGTTGGGGCAGCACGCGGGCCGTCGGCGCCAGTGCGTCGCGGGCCATCGCCCAGCGGCGCTGCAGCAGGCGCGGATGCAGACCCGCGCGCTCGACCCGCTCGCCGGATACCTGCACGCGGTGGCGCAGCAGCGGGAGCGAGAGCTTTCCGGCAACGCGATGCAATTGCTCGCGCTTGGCACCGGCTTCATCGCGCAGGCCGCGACGCAGGCGTTCGGAAAGTTCGTCCAGCTTCTGCGCCTTGGCGGCGAGAATCGCCTCGGGCTTGGGCAGGCGCTGCACGCGCGCTTCCAGCCGCTCGCGCCCCAGCGTGACCGGGCGGAGCGCGCAGCGGCGCTTCCGGTAAGCGAGTTCGTCCAGCGTCGCGGCCAGTTCCGCCCGCACCGGCACCGCCATTTCGGCAGCGGCGGTCGGCGTCGGCGCACGGCGGTCGGCCGCATAGTCGCAAAGCGTGGTGTCGGTCTCGTGGCCTACGGCCGAGATCACCGGGATCGACGATTCGGCCACGGCACGAACGACGACTTCCTCGTTGAACGACCACAAATCCTCGATCGAGCCGCCGCCGCGCGCGACGATCACCAGATCGGGGCGCGGCACCGGACCGCCGGGCTGGATCGCCGAGAATCCGCGCACGGCATTGGCTACTTGCTGCGCGGCACCTTCGCCCTGCACCAGCACCGGCCAGACCAGCACACGGCTGGGGAAGCGGTCCGCCAGACGGTGGAGAATGTCGCGGATCACCGCGCCGGTGGGTGACGTCACGACGCCGATCACTTGCGGCAGGAAAGGCAGGGCGCGCTTTCGCTCGGGCGCGAACAGCCCCTCTTCCGCCAGCCGCGCGCGCAGCTTTTCCAGCAGCGCCAGCAATGCGCCTTCGCCGGCGATCTCCATCGTTTCGATGACGATCTGGTATTTCGAGCGGCCGGGGAACGTCGTCAGCTTGCCGGTGGCGATGACCTCGACGCCGTCTTCTGGCCGGAACGCCAGCCGCTGGGCGCCGCCTCGCCACATGACGCCGTCGATCACCGCCTTGTCGTCTTTCAGCGCGCAATAGACGTGGCCCGATGCCGCCCGCTTCACGCCCGAAAGCTCGCCCCGCAGGCGCACGAAGCCGAAGCGATCTTCCACCGTGCGTTTCAGCAGATTCGAAATCTCGCTGATCGAAAGCGGCGCGGCGTTGTCCCCGGCCGCTTGCTTCGCTACCAGCCCACCGGAACGACCATCATCGAATTCGTCGTCATCGAAAGGCACGGGCAATGAATATCCTTCTTCTGGGCTCTGGCGGCCGCGAACATGCGCTGGCCTGGAAGCTAGCGCAATCCCCGCTCTGCCAGACGCTCTGGGCCGCCCCCGGTAATCCGGGCATTGCCGAAGTGGCAAGCTGCATCGACCTGGATGTCACCGATCATGCGGCGGTCATCGCCTTCTGCGAGGCGAATGTGATCGGCCTGATCGTGATCGGGCCCGAGGCGCCGCTGGTCGACGGCCTGGGCGATGCCCTGCGCGCAGAGGGCTTTTCGGTGTTCGGCCCGAACCAGAAGCCGGCCCAGCTGGAAGGATCCAAGGGTTTCACCAAGGACCTGTGCGAACGCGCCGGCATCCCCACCGCCGGGTACGAGCGCGTTTCCAGCGAGGCGGCCGCCATGGCCGCGCTCGCCAAGTTCGGCGCGCCGGTGGTCATCAAGGCCGATGGCCTTGCCGCCGGCAAGGGCGTGACCGTGGCCATGACCATGGACGAGGCCGAGGAAGCGGTGCGCGAAATCTTCTCCGGCCGCTTCGGTGAAGCCGGCGCCGAGGCCGTGATCGAGGAATTCATGGAGGGTGAGGAAGCCAGCTTCTTCGCGCTGACCGACGGTTCCACCATCGTCCCCTTCGCCTCCGCGCAGGACCACAAGCGCGTGGGCGACGGCGATACCGGCCCCAATACCGGCGGCATGGGCGCCTACAGCCCCGCTCCAGTGCTGACGCCTGCGCTGGAAGCCGAAGTGCTGGAACGCATCATCGCGCCGACCGTCCGCACGCTGGAAAACGAAGGCATTCCCTATTCGGGCGTGCTGTTCCTGGGCGTGATGCTCACCGCGCAGGGCCCGAAGCTCATCGAATACAACTGCCGCTTCGGGGATCCGGAGTGCCAGGTGATGATGATGCGCCTTGAATCGGACCTCGTCGAACTGCTCCACGCCTGCGCCGACAATCGCCTTGCCGCGATCCAGCCGCCCAAGTTCAGCCCGGATACGGCGCTGACCGTGGTGATGGCAGCGGACGGCTATCCGGGCACGCCTGCCAAGGGCGGTGCGATCGCCGGTATCGACAAGGCCGATGCGCTGGGCGCCAAGGTCTTCCACGCCGGCACTACCCTGAAAGACGGCGCGCTGGTCGCCAGCGGTGGCCGCGTGCTCAACGTGACCGCACGCGGCGCTTCGGTGACGGAAGCGCAGGCCAAGGCCTATGCCGCCGTCGACGCGATCCAGTTCCCCACCGGCTTCTGCCGCCGCGACATCGGCTGGCGCGAAGTGGCGCGTGAAAAGGGCGCCAGCGCGTAATCCTATGGCAAGCCGGGTCGATACCGTTCTCAAGCTCTCGCTGGCGGCGGCTGCGCTGATCGCGGGATCGGGCGTGGGCTGGTACTACGGCGTGGTCCTGCCCCGGCAGGCCGCGCGCGAGGAAGCCCGCGTCGCCGTTGAGCGCGATGCCGAGCAATCGCGCCAAAAGGCCGCCGCGCGTGCCGAGGCCGAAGCGAAGCAGCGGCAGGAATCGGCCCAGCTGGAATATCAGGACTGCCTGAATTTCGCTGAGCTTTCCTACAAGGAGCGCTGGACCGCCAGCTGCCGCGCGCAGCACGATGCCGACGTCGCGGCGTTCGAGGATTGCGCCGACGACCTTTTCGCCACCGAGGAAGGCTGCCGCGCCAAGCATCCGATCCGGCCGGACCGCGATTGCGCACTGCCGGGCCAGACCGCGCAGAGCTATTCCGACGCGCGCGAGCAGCGCAAGAACGAATGCCTCGCTCGGTTCCAGGCGGCGCAAGGCGGCGGGCAGTCACTGCCGCAGCAGCAGGTTCTGCCGCAAACGATGCCGCAGCAGGTTCCGTTGGCCCAGCCGACCGGATTCTGACCAAGCCTGTCGAGGGAACGCCCTCCACCCTCTTCACTCGTCGCCCCCGCGAAGGCGGGGGTCCCGCTGCCTTCTCGGTACGCCTGCAAAGAAAAGCGGGGTCCCCGCCTTCGCGGGGACGACGGGATAACTGGGCTTGGGGTTGAACCTCTTAGCGCACGGCCATCCGCACGGGCGCGATCTCGATCACCGGCACTTCCCATGGGTGGATCGCCATGATCCGCTCCACCGCTTCGACGAATCCGGCATCGTCCGAGGCACAAGGCGCGTGGACAGCCACCACGACCGTCGGCGAAAGCGTCACTTGGCCCGATTCCCCCAATGCCGGCCGCGCATCGGCGCCGGGCTGGAAGCCTTCCCAGCCGGGGCTCAGTTCGAACACGCCCTTGTAGAGCCCGAAATCCCCCAGCGGATTGTCCTCGCGGATCACGCCAAGAATCGCCGCCAGCGCGGGATCGCGCTCCGCCGCTGCGCCGTCGCCTGCCAGCATGGCCGCCAGCGTTTCGGCGGCAACCGGGACGTGGATCCGCACCAGCGTCGCATCGCGTAAGGTCACGCCACTTCGCTTTCCATCAGCAAGCGCACGACCATGGCGAGCCGCTTGGCATCCTCCCGCGCGAGGTGTTCCTTGGGCAGTAGGGTCTTCGCCTCTTCCAGCGCGGCAACGACTTGCGGGCGGGTATAGCCGCGCGACATCATCCATTCGCCCAGATAGCGGATCGGGAATGGCGGGCGCGCGCCAAGGCTCTGGCACAACACTTCCAGCCAGTATTCATCAAGCTCGGCGTCGGAATAGACCGCGCAGTCGCCAACGAATTCAGCCATTTCGGCAAGGACTTGCGCGGCGGGAAGCCCATCGCATTCCAACATGGCGCGGCTAATGCCGTGAAGCGCCTCCGCCTCGTCGGACCAGTCCCAGTACTTCCAGGTGTCCAGCGGGCGGATCAGCCAGGCCCGGCTTTCACCGTCGGTGCGGGCGATGGCGACTTCGATGGGGTAGGACTGCCCATGCTCGGGCAGGCAGCTTGCCTCGAAGTCGATCAGGGCAGGAATCGTATGCGCCATGCGGCCTCGCGGGAGAGGGGGAACGAAATCCCAGCCTCTCCCGGAGAATGCGCCGCGTCAAGAAACCTTCATAAACGCGGCGACGTCGTGACGTCAGCCGACGACTTCGGCAGTCAGCGTCTTGAGGTCCGCCTCAGGGCGGGCGCCGTAGTGCGAGATCACTTCGCAAGCGCAGATGGCGCCAAGCTTGAGGCACTGCTCAAGGCTCTTGCCGCGCACGTGGCCGAACAGGAAGCCGGCGGCGAAGAGGTCGCCCGCGCCGGTGGTGTCGACCACGCGGTCGATCGGCTCCGCGCCGATCTCCACCCGCTGGCCTTCCGACAGCGCGACAGCGCCGGCCGAGCCACGGGTAACGACCAGCACCGGGATCTTCGGTGCGAGTTCGGCAACGCCCTTCTCGAAATCGTCATGGCCGACGAGGGCGGCCATCTCGTGCTCGTTGCAGAACAGCACGTCGATCATGCCGTTGTCGATCAGGTCGCGGAAGTCCGCGCCGTGACGGTCGATCACGAAGCATTCGGAAGGGGTGAAGGCGATCTTGCGGCCGGCGGCGCGGGCCGCCTCGATCGCCTTGCGCATTGCGGCGCGCGGTTCCTCGGGATCCCAGAGGTAGCCTTCGAGGTAGAGCACGGCGGCACTGGCGATGGCGCTTTCGTCCAGCGCTTCGGCGGGCAGGTGCTGCGAGGCGCCGAGGAAGGTGTTCATCGTGCGCTGGCCGTCCGGCGTCACGAAGATCAGGCAGCGCGCGGTCGGCGTGCCGGCACGGGCGGGCACGTCGAAATCGATGCCACCGGCGCGGATGTCGTGGGTGAAGACTTCGCCCAGCTGATCGTCGGCGACCTGGCCGATGAACGCGCACTTGGCGCCCAGCGCGGCGAGGCCGGCCAGCGTGTTGGCGGCCGAACCGCCCGAAATCTCTCGCGCGGGGCCCATGGCTTCGTAAAGGCTCGTCGCCTGATCTGCGTCGATCAGCATCATGCCGCCGCGCGACAGGCCAAGCTCATCGATCAGCGAATCCTGGCAGTTGGCGATAACGTCGATGATGGCATTGCCGATGGCGATGACATCGAGGGTAGGCGGCACGGTAGGCTGGGCCATGCGGTCGAAATCCTTGGTGGTCTGATGATGTACGGGGAAGTCAGACCGCGACTAGCGCGCGGCCGGCCGCTTCGCAAGCGCCGCGGCGGTTGACACGGCGAAGCGAGCGGGCGATGCCGGGCCCGATCATGACCCAAACCCGTGCGATCGCAGCCCCTCTTCACCAGATTTCCCGCCGTAGCCTGAGAGGCCCGATCGCGGCCTGCGCCCTGGCCTTGCTGCTGGCCGCTTGCGGCGGCGGCACCGTGGCCAGCACGCCCACGCCCAGCCGGGCGCCGCACAAACCGGGCAAACTTTCCGACGTGCGCCAGCCCAGCCACGTATCGCGCGCGCCCACGCTTCAGGCGATTCCAGGCGTGGCCGGCGTGATCGGCGCCGACCGCGCGCAACTGGTCCGCAGCTTCGGCGAGCCCCGACTCGACGTGTGGGAAGGGGACGCGCGCAAGCTGCAGTTTACCGGCACCGCCTGCCTGCTGGACATCTATCTCTATCCGGCCAACGGATCGAAGGAGCCGGTGGCGACCTACGTCGATGCGCGTCGCGCTTCGGACGGACAGGACGTTGACCGCGCCGCCTGCATCGCGGCATTGCGCAAGCCCTGATCGGGCCTGAAGATGCCCGGCGCGCCCGGCACTGAGTAACTTTCGACGAAGGTCGATTCCGATCCGATTTGCGAACTGGCGCAAAAGGCAATTTTCGCGCTATCCCGGCAGACCATGTCGGAAGTCGCCAATCAGCCGCGCGTGCCTGCGCGGGTCGTTCTGCTATCGCTAGCCGCTCTCTGGGCCTGCTATTTCCTTGTCGCCACCTTGCGCGGCGCGGTGATGGGCTATGACTTCATCTGGCCGATCTTTTCGCGCCGGCTGACGATCTGCATCCTGTCCATGCTGGTGATGGCCGCCGTCTGGCCGCTGCTGCAGATGCTGGAGCGCAAGTCCGGCGGCGTGCGACTGACGATCGTGCTGATCGGTGCGCTGCCGCTGGCCCTGCTGCTCAGCGTGATCAACGAGACCGTGTTCTCCGACATGGAGATGACGCAGGCCTATGGGAACGAGGATGAGGCGGAGGCGGTCAAGTCCGGCAAAGTGAAGATCACCCGCGATGAGGCAGGCAACATCATGGTCGACCTGCCCACCGCCGTGACGCAGCCACCGGCCCCGCCAGCCCCACCGGCGCCCGGCTCGCCCTCAGACGAAGCGTCGGCGCCGTCAGCGCCCGTGCCCAGCGTCACCAGCGACAACAGCGCCCATTCGATCACCATCCACACCAACAAGGCGCTGGGCGAGCAATATGCGCGCTGGACCTCCGTGGTGGACTATGCCTTCACCCGCTACTTCCTCGTGCTGGCCTGGGCGGCGCTCTACTTCGCGCTCGCCAAGGCGGAGGAAGCGCGCGCGGCCGAACGGCGCGAGGGCGAATATCGCCGTGCCGCCGCTGCCGCCGAACTGCGTTCGCTGCGCTATCAGGTCAATCCGCACTTCCTGTTCAATACGCTCAACTCGCTTTCGGCGCTGGTGATGACGGGGAAGCAGGACGATGCAGAAACGATGATTCAAACGCTGTCGACTTTCTATCGGCGCACCCTGTCCGGCGATCCCACAAGTGACCTGAAGCTTGTCGATGAGATCGAACTTCAGAAACTCTATTTCGAGATCGAGGCCGTTCGTTTCCCAAATCGCCTGGTTACGACGATTGATATTGACGATGCCGTTTCCGATGCGATGGTGCCCGGCATGATCCTGCAGCCCCTTGTCGAGAATTCGGTGAAGTACGCCGTGGCCGCCACCCAGCGGCCGGTGACGATCGCCATCCGCGCGCACGCCGTGGGCGACAGGCTGGAAATCTCCGTCAGCGACGATGGCCCCGGCGGCAAGGTCAAGGGCGTGCAGGGCTTCGGCATCGGGCTGGGCAATGTGCGCGATCGGCTACGCGCGCGCTATGGCGCGGCGGCGGAAATCAGTTTCGGCCGGCGCGAGGAGGGCGGTTTCGCCACGGTCCTGCGCCTACCCTTGAACTTTGGGTCCCACTCGGGCCCACCGGCCGCGGGGCCGCTGGAGTTTTCTCGTGCCTGAACCCGTGCAGACTTTGGAAAACGCGCCTTTGCGCGCGCTGATCGTCGACGACGAGCCGCTGGCGGTGGAGCGCATGCAGGTGATCTGCGCCCGGATCGATTCGATCTCGGTGATCGGCACGGCCAGCGATGGTGAGGCCGCACTGCGACTGATCGAGGCGCTGACGCCCGATCTGGTGCTGCTGGACCTGACCATGCCCGAAACCGATGGCTTGACGGTCGCGCGGCGGCTGGGCGGGCTGCCGGAAGCACCGGCGGTGATCTTCGTCACCGCGCACGACGAGTTCGCGGTGGAAGCGTTTGACCTCGACGCGGTGGACTATGTGCTGAAGCCGGTAGCGCCCGAACGTCTGGAACGGGCGATCTCGCGCGTCGGCGCGCGGCGCGGCGAACGCACCTTGCCGACGGGCAAGTGGCTGGAAGAATTCTGGGTGCCGCACCGTTCGGAACTGGTGCGCGTGCCGGCCGCCGATGTCGAACGGATCGATGCGGAGCGCGACTATGTGCGCCTGCATGTGGGCGGAGCCAGCTATCTGCTGCTGCAAACCATCACCAGCCTGGAACAGCGCCTGGATCCGGAGAACTTCATCCGCATCCATCGCAGTTGCATCCTGCGCCGCGATCATGTGTCGGGCCTGAGGCATGAAGGGCTGGGCGTATGGTCGGTGGAAACCGCCGATGGCGAAGCGCTGCGGATCGGGCGCACCTATCTGCCGTCGGTAAAAAAAATGGCGGGCCGCTAGGGGACCCGCCAGTCTTTCATCCGATTATTTTTTAGGGACCTCTTGGGCGTTACCGCGAGCACGGGAGCGCTCAGTTCGTGGCAACGCGGGAGCGGGCATTGGCGCGTTCGACGGCGGCAGCGACATGGGCGCTGAACTGGGCGCGGGCCTTGTCGTAGCATGCGACCGTTTCGGGGCTGCGCAGGCGCGAACCGGTGGTCGCATCGTTGTAGCCGCAGACTTCGCGGGCGGCGGCATCGAGCCGGTTGTCGAGCTTCTTCTGGCCTTCGACACTGGTCAGGTCGAGGTCGGAATAGGTGACGGTGACGTCCTTGGCATTGGCCGGGGCGGCTACCGAGAAGCTCAGGCCGGTGAGAACGAGGGCGGCAGCAGCGGCTGCAATCGAAGTGGTCTTGATCATCGTACTTCCTCCTTGATGGGCCGGCGGCGGGGGGTCCTGCATCGGCCCGGTGAGTTTCTTGTGCACCGCACCCGGCAGCGATTCACGCGGACCTCGACCGCAGCGGCCCGCATGTCGACGAAAGGGCAGGGCAGCGGACGAACGACATTCCGGTTCGACGAATGACTTGCCGTTTCAGAGCTGAAGACGAATCGCCCAAGACTTTGATTCGGCACGCACTGGCAAGAACGGGCCGGGGCATGTACAATCGATACCGGCTATGGGACTTGTCTTCGTCTTCTTCCTTGGCGTCGTTAACTTTGCAGCGCACAAGGCAGTGCTCGAATCCGGGCACCCGATGCTTGGAAGCATGGCCTGGCTGGTGCAGCCGCTGGGCGGACGGCTCAGCCTGATCGTGGAATTCGCCATGTTGCTCGGCGCGATGATCATGACCGCCGCCGGGTCTGCCGGATGGGCCTGGATCTATGCCTGCTATTCGGGACTCAACGCGCTGGCGGCCTGGCTGATCTTTTCGGGCCGGGCATGACCCGGCCAGATAGGGAACCAGCCCCTATCTTGCCGGTTTTGGGGGCATGACTGGAAATCCCGCCTCTTCCCGCCGCAGCTGGCTGGTCTGCAACGCGGCCAGCGGCAGCAATGACGATGCCGCCGTCGCCGAAGTGCTTGCCGCGCTTACTGCCATCGGCTTCATGCCCGACCGCACGATCCGCTTTCCCGACGAATCCCCGCCCGATCCCGAGACACTTACGGCGTCCGAAGTCGGCTTGCTGGTCGTGTTCGGCGGGGATGGCACCGTCCATTCGGTGATCGAAAACGTCAGCGGCTGGGACGGGCCGGTGCTGGTCCTGCCCGGCGGCACCATGAACATGCTGGCCAAGCGGCTGCATGGCGATGTTCCCGCACCCGAAGTGATTGCCCGGCTTGCGCCCGATCGCCTGCCCACCACCCGCCCGGAAGTGATCGCCACCCGCCACGGCATTGCGCTGACCGGCGTCCTGGCCGGCCCCGGCACGATCTGGAACGAAGTGCGCGAGGCGATGCGCGCGGCAAACGTGCTGGAATTCGTTGCTTCCACCAAGGAAGCGATCGCCTGGTCCATGAACGGCCCGAAAGTCGTCTGTGCCGAGGTCGACTGCGGGCGCGAGGACGGCTATGCCGCCATCACCGTGACCCCGAATGCAACCGGACTTGAAGCGAACGGCTATTATGCTGAAACGCTGGGCGATTTCGCCGGGCAGGGCATTGCCCTGATCAATCGCGATTTCCGCGATGGTCCGCACGATCCATTGGGCACCCATGCGCGCCTGCGGCTGGTCTGCCCCGATGGCGAGCCGATGGGCCTGCTGATCGATGGCGAGCCGTTCGAAGGGGGCACGGAAGAGCACTTCCATCCCGCGATCCTTGAGGTCGATCTGGTGACAACATCGCATGAACCTTGAGACTTCCGCCCCATTTCGCTCGTTGAAGCTGTTTCACCTGAGCGATGTGCACTTCGGCCTTGAAGATCCCGAGGCGATCGCCTGGGCCAAGGACTGCATCGCCCGCGAAAAGCCCGATGCCGTCGCCATCACCGGCGACCTGACGATGCGCGCCCGCCATCCCGAATTCGATGCCGCCTGCGCCTGGATCAAGGGGCTGAACGTCCCGGTTACGGTCGAAGTCGGCAACCACGACATTCCCTATTTCAACCTCTACCAGCGGTTCTTCGATCCCTATCGCCGGTTCAAGGCGATCGAGCGGCAGGTGGAAGCGCAGCTGGATCTGCCGGGCCTGGCCATCGTGCCGCTGCGCACCACCACGCGCGCGCAGTGGCAACGGTTTCCCTGGTCGAACGGCTGGGTGACCGGCCATGCGCTGCGCGAGACTCTCGCCGCGATCGATGCGCTTCCGGCCGGCACGCGCGTGCTGGTTGCCGCGCATCATCCGCTGATCGAGCGCCGTGCGCGCGACAACAAGCTGCTGACGATCAACGGCACGCGGACGATGGAGATCCTGGCGGGCCGCAAGGTCATGGCCGTGCTTTCCGGCCACATTCACGACGCTTTCGACCTGACGAGCGAGACTCCTGCCGGGCCACTGCGGATGATCGGCGCCGGCACCCTGTCCAAGCGGATCCGTTCGACCCCGCCCAGCTTCAACGAGATCACCATCACTGGTGACGCGATTCGCGTCGTCGCACGGAATCTGGAACATGTGCCGACGGCGGCGATGCAGATCGACGAGGTGCCCGAAAACGCCCTGCCGCCGCGCGAACCGGGTGAGCCGGTGGCCCCGGTCGGCGCGGTTCCGCCGGTCGATCCGCCAGTGCACTGATCGGGTTTGCGCCGGATCTCTTTCCCTCCGCCGGCCCCCTCCCAAGCCCGCTCATCCTGAGCTTGTCGAAGGATGGATATCACGCGCCTTGCCGCAAGGGCCTTCGACAAGCTCAGGCTGAGCGGGAGGCTAGAAGAGGTGATGGCATCTCGTTTTCCGGGCCGGCACCGAAACGGCACTGAACGACACCTAAACATACGAGAAAGGGCCGCAGCATCGCGAAGATGCTGCGGCCCTTTCTCGTATCAACCGCTTCCGGGCGGGGGGATGTCGGAAGCGGTTTTCTCCTCCCTCGGAGACCTCGATTACTGGTAGGCGTGGTCGATCTTGCCCAGCCCGTTGATCTCCTGAGTCAGGTGGGCGGGCTTGCGGACCAGCTTCACCGAGCCGATGCCGTTGATGCTGACCGAGACGTCGCCGGTGGCGCCGATCGTCACGCTGCCCACGCCTTCGACATTCACCTTGGCGTCCTGCGCTTCCAGTTCGCCGAGGTTGAGGTTGCTGGCGCCTTCGGTGTGGACGTCCAGCTTGCGGACCTTGCCCGAGGCGTCGAGGTTGATCGCGCCATCGGCCTTCAGCGTCAGGCTGTCCTGATCGAGCCCGGTCAGCGTCACGTCGCCCGGCGCGTCGAAATCGAAGCTTTCGATCTGCGGCGCGGTGATGCGCACCTTCAGGCCCCTGTGGATGTTGGCGTTGCCGGCAATGCCGAGGCGGCCATTCTCCCAGGTCAGGCGGTCGACCACCTTCTGCGGGCCGGTGACGACCATTTCGGACTTGTCGCCCTTGGTGAAGACCAGTTGGACCGGGATGTCCATGGCAAGGCGGGTGCCCGGCTGCAGCGCGAAGTTGCGGCTCATGTCCGGGCCCTGGTCCTGATCCTCGTCGTCGAAGGAGAAGTTCCAGCCGCCATGGTCTTCCATGTCCTTGCGGAACTTGTCCCCGCCGATCACCCAGGCGGCACCGATGGCGACGATCGAGAGGATCACGCCGCTGGCGAATACGATGAGCAGTTTCCTGAACATCACTTGGTTCCTTTCTCTCGTGCGCTTCAGTCTTCGGGATGGATGGCGGGTTCGATCACGCGGTAGTGCAGGCGGCCGAACCACATGAGGGCATTGATGATCCAGATGCTGATCAGCGTCAGCAGCGCGCCGAAGGCGACCGAGGCGCTCATCACGCCCAATCCGCCAAGGATCGCCACCAGTATCCCGCCCGGAAAGCCGCTGAACGGCCCCGCGATCAGGATGAAGCCGCCGACGAAGAACATCACCAGCGTGGCCACGAACAGGCCGAACATCACGCCCAGAACCGGCAGCACGATCGGCAGCAGGATCAGGATGTCGATAGTGGCCAGGCCCATGAAGGCCAGGATCGCGCCCCAGGCGGAAGACGGCGAGCGGCCGCTCTCCCAGTTCTTGAAGCCGGCTTCGAAGCGCAGTTCGCGCGCCAGCCTTGCGGGATTGCCAAGGGCGTTGGCGACTTCTTCCTCACCGCGCCCTTCGGCGGCACCGGCTTCGAAGTGTTCCTCGTAATCGGCGACGATGTCGTCGATCACGTCCTGCGGCAGGCCCTTGAGGCCGGCCTTCAGGCGGCGGATGAATTCATTACGCTTCATCGCTCTGCTCCCCTTCCTCTACAGGTGCCGAAGCCGCCCCAGAAGCAGCCTGCACCGGCTCTGCCGCGCCTTCGATTAGGCCATCGACGGCAGCCGTGAAGCCGCGCCATTCGGCAACCTGTTCGGCCAGCCGCGAACGGCCGGTCTCGGTGATGCGGTAATACTTGCGCGGCGGACCGGAGGGCGATTCTTCAAGGTAGGTCACTACCAGGCCATCGCTCTGCATCCGGCGCATCAGCGGGTAGATTGTGCCTTCGCCCATGTCGACCGCGTCGGCCATGCGGCTGGCGATCTCGTAAGCGTAGCTGTCTCCCCGCGAAAGCAGCGCCAGGACACAGAGCCCCAGCACCCCTTTCTTCAACTGGATTTCGATTTCGGACATCGAATCATCTCCTGCGGATGAACACTGTATATAGCCAGCTACCGTGTAACGCAAGGTACCTTGTTTTAGAAAATACATGGCACGGCAAGATACCTTGCTATGACAAGGTATCCGGCATCGAACGATGGCCGTGCCGGGCAGGAATTTCGCCCTGTTCCCGTGATTTGCGCCGTTTCGAGGAAACCATGCGGCGGGCGGTGAATTGTCGAGGATGGCAAAGGAGAAACACTTTGACACTTTCCCCCCTATCGCGCCGCCGCCCGTGGTTCACGGGCGTGCTGCTGCTTGCCGTCGGCGCCGTATTCGCCGTCGGCGGCGTCTGGCTCGTTTCGTTTTCCGGGTCGTTCTATTACCTCGTTGCCGGGCTTGCGCTGATCGCGACCGGCGTGCTGGCTCTGCGACGAAGACCCGAGGCGCTGTGGCTCTACGCGGCGCTGCTGGTGGGAACGGTGATCTGGGCGCTTTACGAAGTCGGCCTGAATGGATGGGGGCTGGAACCACGCCTTGTCGCGCCGACGGTGCTGGGGCTCTGGCTGCTGCTGCCCTGGGTCCGGCGCGGAATCGTGGCCGCCGACGACCGCCGCGCGCTGGCCCGCCACGCCGCGACCGCCCCGGCACTGGCCTGCGCGCTTTCCATCGTGGTGCTGATCGTCGGCTTCGCGCATCCGGTGGGCGTTTCCGGCGATGCCGGCAACCGCATCTTCGCCGGGCAGATCGACACTTCGGTCCCCGCCGAGGACTGGTGGTATTACGGCCGCACGGCCAAGGGCGACCGTTTCTCCCCGCTCACCCAGATCAACACGGGCAACGTCCAGAACCTGAAAGTGGCCTGGACCGCCGAGACCGGCGACCACATGCGTCCGGGCGAGGATGTGGGCGGCACCGACGCGGGGCACGAGTTCAACTTCGAAGTCACCCCGATCAAGGTGGGCGACACGCTCTACGTCTGCACCGGCCATTCCTGGGTGGAGGCGCTGGACGCACGCACCGGCAAAGTGAAATGGAAGTTCGATCCCAAGGCCAATACCGACGCCGACGTCTACCTCGCCTGCCGCGGCGTCGCCTTCTACAAGGCGCCGGAGGGCAAGAGCAGCGTCTGCCCCACCCGCATCCTCGCGCCGGTGCTCGATGCCCGTATCGTCGCCCTCAATGCCGAGACCGGCAAGCCTTGCGAGGATTTCGGCGAGCATGGCTTCATCAGCCTGACCCAATACCTCGGCCATGTGCCGGCGGGCTTCCACTTCGTCACCTCGCCCCCGCTGGTAATTCATGACCGGATGATTCTGGGCGGCTGGGTCTTCGACAACCAATCCCGCAACGAGCCTTCGGGCGCGGTGCGTGCCTTCGATCCCATCACCGGGCAGATCGTCTGGGCCTGGGACGTCGGCCATCCCGATCAGGTGATCCATCCCGACGACAAGACCGAGCTGACGCGCGGCACTCCCAATGCCTGGGGCGTCTATACCGCCGATCCGGACCTCAACATGGTCTACCTTCCGCTGGGCAATGCCACGCCGGACTATTTCGGCGGCGGTCGCCGTCCGTTCGACGATGCCTATTCCAGCTCCGTCGTCGCGCTGGACATCACCACCGGGCAGCCGCGCTGGCACTTCCAGACCGTGCATCACGACGTTTGGGACATGGACCTGCCGGTCGGCCCGTCGATGGTGGACCTGCCGGTGAACGGCAAGCTGGTGCCCGCGCTTGTCCAGTCCACCAAGCGCGGCGAGTTCTTCGTGCTGGACCGGCGTACCGGCCAGCCGGTGGTGAAGACCATCGAGAAGGCGGTGCCGCAGGACGGCGTGCCGGGTGAGACTCTGGCGAAGACCCAGCCCTATCCGGTCGGCATGCCCTCGCTGACGCCCGCCGATCTGGTCGAGAACCATCTCTGGGGCGCGACCCCGATCGACCAGATGCTATGCCGCATCCAGTTCCGGCAGGCGCACTACGAAGGGCAGTTCACCCCGCCGCAGCTGAAGCAGACCATCGTCTATCCCGCCTTCGACGGCGTGATCGACTGGCACGGCGCCACCATCGATCCGCAGCGCAAGCTGCTGATCGCCAATTCGAACTACATCCCCTTCATGATCACGATGAAGCCGCGCGGGCCCTACGAGAAGTCGGGCGCGGTGCCGCCGTGGAACGGTGCAGGCAACGAACCGAAGATTGGCCCGGGACTCGCCCCGCAATACGGCACGCCTTACGTCGGCATGGTCCACCCCTGGCTCAATCCGCTGGGCGTGCCCTGCAACCCGCCGCCATGGGGCACGCTGACCGCGATCGATCTGGTGACTCACAAGATCGTCTGGCAGCGCCCCATCGGTGACACCCGCGCCACCGGCCCTGGCGGCACGCATACCAACCTGCCGCTGCCCACCGGCATCTTCAACATCGGCGGCAACATGATGACGGCGGGCGGGCTGGACTTCATCGGCGCCACGGCGGACCAGATGTTCCGCGCGGTGGATGTGCGGACCGGCAAGGTGCTGTGGCAGGTCGGCCTGCCGGCCGGCGGCAATGCCACGCCGATGACCTATGCGGTGGACGGCAAGCAATACGTGCTGATCGCCGCTGGCGGTCACGGCGGGCTGGGCACCAAGACGGGCGACTATCTGGTCGCCTATGCCCTGCCGCAAGGCTGAGCGGACTTCAGAAAGGGAAGGGGCGTCGCTTTCGGGCGGCGCCCTTTTTCATGCCACCGGGTGCGCGGCGGCTGGGCCTTCGACAGGCTCAGGCTGAGCGGGTGGGAAGGGCGGTGCCGGATGCCATGGGTGGAACGATCTCTGATCCCCACCACCTCGGATACCGACCACCTCAAATCCCCACCCCCGCTCATCCTGAGCTTGTCGAAGGATGGGAGGCCCAGCACTTCGCCAACGCCACGCAACAAAAAAGGGCCGCGGTTTCCCGCGACCCCTTTTCGTAAAGCCGAAGCTCTCGAAAAAGCGGATTAACGCTTCGAGAACTGGAAGCTGCGGCGTGCCTTGGCGCGGCCGTACTTCTTACGCTCGACCACGCGGCTGTCGCGGGTGAGGAAGCCGGCTGCCTTGACGGCGGCGCGCAGGGCGGGCTCGTACTTCGACAGGGCCTGGGCAATGCCGTGCTTCACAGCGCCGGCTTGACCCGAGAGACCGCCGCCCTTGACGGTGGCGATCACGTCGTACTGGCCGTCACGACCAGCAACCTGGAAGGTCTGGTTGATCACGAGGCGCAGGGTCGGACGTGCAAAGTACACTTCCTGGTCGCGACCGTTGATGATCACCTTGCCGGTGCCGGGCTTGACCCACACGCGGGCAACGGCGTCCTTACGACGGCCGGTGGCATAGGCACGGCCCTGGGCGTCGATTTCCTGGGCGCGGAGCGGAGCGTTCGAGACGACCGGAGCGATCGTTTCAGCCGAATCGGCCACAGCGACTTCGCCGAGGTCCTTGAGGTCGGACAGGCTCTGAACGGTTTCGGTATCAGACATTACGCGCCAACCTTGTTCTTGCGGTTCATGGAAGCGACGTCGAGCGCTTCGGGCTGGGTGCCACCGTGCGGGTGCTCGGTGCCGGCGTAGAGGTGCAGGGCACGCATCTGGTCACGGCCGAGCGGGCCGCGCGGGATCATGCGCTCAACAGCCTTTTCAAGCACGCGCTCGGGGAAACGACCGGCGAGAACCTTGTCCGCGGTCACTTCCTTGATGCCGCCGGCGTAGCCGGTGTGCTTGTAGTAGGTCTGCTGCTTCAGCTTGTTGCCGGTGAACTTCACCTTTTCGGCGTTGATCACGACGACGTGGTCGCCGCAGTCAACGTGCGGGGTGAAGCTCGGCTTGTGCTTGCCGCGCAGGAGGTCAGCGATGACGACCGCGAGACGGCCAACCACCAGACCTTCGGCATCGATCAGATGCCACTTCTTTTCCACCTCGGCCGGCTTGATCGACCGGGTGACCTTCGTAAGCGCCTTCATGGCTGGTCTATCCCTAATGTTCGTTGCGCGGCCCAAGGGAATCGCTTGTGGCGAATCTCCGGCAGCGCGGGAAGGCGGCCAAATCGTCGAAAAGGGCACGCAAGTCAAGCAGACCGCGGTATTCCAGAGAGGTAAAATAATACCGCTCTGGATTTTGAGGCGTTGGAGCGGACCTAGTCAAACCATTCCGTCGCCCCCGCGAAGGCGGGGGCCCCGCTTGTTCTTCTTAGCGGCGGCGCAAAAGAAGCGGAATCCCCGCCTTCGCGGGGATGACGAGGAAAGGAAGGATCAGTCCGTTCCGATACTGGCCAGCCAAGCCAGCGTGCCCGGCGCGCCGGTATCGCAGCGCCAGCCGATCACGGCCGGCTCGTCATAAGGATGCAGCTCCGCCAACCGCGCGACGGCGGCATCGAGCAGGGCGGCATTGGTCTTTACCAGCAGGCCCAGTTCCTGCGCGGTGTCCCTCGCTCCGTTCCAGACGAAGACCGAGGTCATGCCCGGCATGAGATTGCCGCAGGCGGCGAGGCCTTCGTCCAGCAGGGCGTGAATCGCCGTAAGGGCGCTGTCCTGATCGGGAAACGGGCTCCAGATCAGCGCACCGATCGAGACAGCCTCTTCGCTCACATCCCCAGCCCGACCTGATCGCGCCGGCCTAGGCCGTGTGCGCCCCAGGCCGTCGCCGCTACCAGCAGCGCCCCGCAGAGCTGGTGCGCCACCGCCAGCCACAGCGCCACGCCGGACCAGACCGTGCAAATGCCCAGGATCACCTGAATCCCGAAGGCGCAGTGGATCGCCACCGAAATCTTGCGCAGGCGCATCGCCTTAAGCCGGCGCGCCATGACGATTAGCACCGCGACCACGGCCCAGGCCCACCAGCGGTGGACGAAGTGGGTGAGGTACGGATCGTTGACGAGGGCATGCAGCGCGCCGCCCGCCCATTCCACGCCATCGGGGAAGAAGGTGCCCTGCATCAACGGCCAGGCGTCCAGACTGAACCAGCCGGCGCCGGCGACATAGCCCGCGCGCAGGCCGGCCACCATCGCGCCCATGAACAGCTGGAAGAACAGCATCGCCAGCGCCAGCGCGCCAAAGCGGGTCATGCGGGCAGGGGCCTGCCCGCGCGCCAGTTCACGCAGATCGAGCGCGGTCCAGACCAGCCCGCCCAAGGTCGTCAGCGCCACCAGCAGGTGCGCGGCAAGGCGGAAGTGGCTCACCCGATCGGCCGCTTCGGCGGTGAGGCCGGAGGACACCATCCACCAGCCGACCACGCCCTGCAGCCCGCCCAGCGCCAGCAGTGCCAGCAGGCGCGGCTTGTAGCCCAGCGGGATCGTGCGCTTGAACCAGAACCACGCCAGCGGCAGCGCGAAGGCCAGCCCGATCAGGCGCGCCAGCAGGCGGTGGACCCATTCCCAGAAGTAGATGAACTTGTACTGCCCCAGCGTCATGCCGGCCGGGCCGTTGACGTCGATATATTGCGGGATCTGCTTGTAGTGGTCGAACTCCGCCTGCCACTGCGCCTGCGTCAGCGGCGGGATGGCGCCGGTGATCGGCTTCCATTCGGTGATCGACAGGCCGGATTCGGTCAGGCGGGTGATACCGCCCACCGCCACGATCATCACGACCAGCGCGGCAACGAAGAAGAGCCAGCGCACCATGGGAACGATATCGTCGGAAGTTCCGAGCAGCGGGCGACCGTCAGCATTTCTCATGGCCCATGTCCCTGCGATCTTGCGACGAATTGCGCAAGGCTAACCTTAATATGTGATCCGAAACTTGCGTTTCGGATCGTTCGGCACCAGCCCGCTCCCGTCCCGAAGAACACAAAAAGGTCCGGGGGACCTTTTTGCTGAGGGGGCCGACCACCCATCAGAATACACTCGTGGGTGGTCGGGTGGGGGAGTGGGCCGGTGCCGAACCGAAATTCGCTCTTCCGCGAATTTCGCATCAGCCACCTCTTGCATGATGTTACAACATCACATACATGAACGCCATGCGGAGCACCCTGACAGCGATTCGAAACCGGATGGACCGGGCCGGTATCTTACTCAGCGGCCTGTGCGCGGTGCATTGCGTTCTCGGCGTCGTGCTGGTCGGCTTCCTGGGCCTCGGCGGTGACATCGTGGGCGGCAAATTTCTGCTCTCGCCAGAGATTCACCGGGTCGGCCTGGTGCTTGCGGTCATCGTCGGGGTGATCTCGCTCGGTTTCGGCGTCGCCCGTCATGGGCGCGTCGCTCCGCTGGTGATCGGCGGCCTCGGCCTTGCGCTGATGGCGACCGCGGTTGCCGTGGGCCATGGCAGTGCCGAGTCCATATTGACGATCATTGGCGTCGCGCTGGTGGCCTTCGCGCACATCCGGAACATGCGCCACGCGCATTGAGAGTTGCCAATCGGCACTTTCCAAATCCGTTCCCGGCGCTATCTGCGCCTCATGGCTGCAGACATCTCCCTAACCGTCAACGGCGAGCCGCGCCGCATCGCGCCCGGCTCCAGCATTGCCGACCTAGTCGCCGACATCGGGCTGGACCCGAAGAAGGTCGCGGTCGAGCACAATGGCGAGATCGCCCCGCGCTCGACGCTGGGCGATGTCGTGCTGGCGGACGGCGACGTGCTGGAGATCGTCCACTTCGTCGGCGGCGGCTGACGCCCGGCCTCGCTTTTTCGAAACCTCTGACTCCCGCTCCCCCGAAAGGATGCGCACCTTGACCGATACCACCGCTGCTTCGAACGATACCTGGACCGTCGCCGGCCGCACTTTCACCTCGCGCCTGATCGTGGGCACCGGCAAGTACAAGGATTTCGAGCAGAACGCGGCGGCAGTGGCAGCCTCGGGCGCGGAAATCGTCACCGTGGCGGTGCGCCGCGTCAATGTGTCGGACCCCAAGGCGCCGATGCTGACCGACTATATCGATCCGAAGAAGATCACCTATCTGCCCAACACTGCCGGCTGCTTCACTGCCGACGACGCGATCCGCACCCTGCGCCTGGCGCGCGAGGCGGGCGGCTGGGATCTGGTGAAGCTGGAAGTGCTGGGCGAGACACGCACGCTCTATCCCGACATGCGCGAGACGCTGAAGGCCACTGAAATTCTGGCGAAGGAAGGCTTCCTGCCGATGGTCTACTGCGTGGACGATCCGATCGCGGCCAAGCAGCTTGAGGAATGCGGCGCCGTGGCGGTGATGCCGCTGGGCGCACCGATCGGTTCGGGGCTGGGCATCCAGAACAAGGTGACCGTGCGCCTGATCGTCGAAGGCGCGAAAGTGCCGGTGCTGGTCGATGCCGGAGTCGGCACCGCATCCGAAGCGGCCGTGGCGATGGAGCTGGGCTGCGACGGCGTGCTGATGAATACCGCCATCGCCGAAGCGAAAGATCCGATTCGCATGGCCCGCGCAATGAAGCTCGCCGTGATGGCCGGACGCGACGCATATCTTGCCGGACGCATGGGCCAAAGGCGCTATGCGGACCCTTCAAGCCCGCTTGCCGGCCTGATCTAATGGTTAACGATTTCCTTTCCAAATGCTTCCGCGTGCAACCGTAAGCAAGCGTTTGCACGCTTAAGCTGATTGTAATCCGCGAAGGCGGAAAATGGCTCTCGTGAGGAAGGGATCGGCCTTCCGGATCACGGGAGCCAGCATCATGACCTACACCGGCACGGCCACAGTCACGATCAGCGAGTTGCGGGAATTCGCCAGCTTCACCGGATGCGAACAGCGCTATATCCGGCGCAGCCTGGATGTCGGGCTGGATCGGCAGGATGCGTTCAAGCTCTGGGGCCGCAACGCCACCGAAATAGCCTCCATCCGCAAGCAATACGCCGCCTATGCCGAGATTCCGGCGCTGCGCGGCATGCACCCCGATGAAGCCGGCTTCGACGATCTCGACGCGTTCATGGGCAAGCTGCTGCGCATGGCGGCCTTCGACCTTTCGCAGGAACGCATTTCCTCGTTCCCGGCTTTCCGCTTCCTCTACGAGCGTCTGCTGGGCGCCTGGGTGCGTCCGTGGCTGCCCGGCGCCTTCTGCGGCGCGGCGGCGCTGCCGCAGATCCATCCGGACCGCCGCAAGCTGCTGCTCCATTCGATCAGCGAAGCCGCCGCCACCGCGCCCGGCTGGTCCAATCGCGAACCCATCTTCTTTCCCGAATGGATCGAGAAGGAAGCCGCCTGACAGCCCATGCCTGAACCCCATACCTGACCGGAGCCCGCCGGGTCGCAACACAAAAACGGGAAACCACGCATTCCAGCGGGGGGAGCGCGCCGGGTGGCAACATCCGGCGCGTTTTCTTTGGGGCGGTTAAAAAGCATAAATCCGCCCCGCGCGCGCCGGCTGCCGTTGCCGACGCTGGGCCGCCATGGCAGCATTCTGCCCATGATTCAGCCTCTTGCGTTCGCCATTGCCGCCACCGCATCCGTGCCGGTTCCGGATATGCCGGATACCATGGCAGGCACCTGGGACATGAAGGCAGGCGACACCACCATCTTCCGCCTGCAAATCTCGCAAGACGCCAAAGCGCCCACGGCGACATGGGAACGGCCCGAACACTTCGAGACCGATGGAGAAAACTTCTCCAGCATCCGGGGCCCCGCTGTACGCCGACCCGCCAAGAGCATTCGCGCGGATAAAGGGGACGTCGAACTCAGTTTCGACGATCCGGCACCGCATTCACGGCCCGACGTGTTCCGGCTGCACCGCATCGACGCCACCCATCTGCGCGTCACCTACGAAGACTTCGAACCGTTCGATTTCGTCCGGGCTGCGGCCGAAACCGGAACGCTCGGTCCTTGGGATCAGGGGCGTAATTATGCGCGTTTCGTCTCGCGTTCGACCAATGCGGAAATGACCGCCATCTTCGAAGCCGACCAGAACGACCGCAAGGCGGAAAAGATCGACTGGTCGCAAGTTGGCGCAGCAGATGGTCGGCGGCGCGCCCGTACGCAGGAATTGCTCGATTCCGATGCTCTCCAAAGCGGCGAAGATTTCTATCATGCCGCTTTCGTGTTCCAGCACGGCGACAGCGCCGATGACATCCTCAAGGCCCACGTTCTGGCGACGATCGCGGTGGCGAGAGATAAGCCGGCCGCCGTGTGGATCGCATCGGCCAGCCTCGACAGGTATCTCCAAAGAATTGGCCGACCACAGGTGCTCGGCACCCAGTTCAAACTCCCGCAAGGTGAGCCGGTGACTCAGGAGCCTTACGACAAGGCACTCATTTCGGATTCCCTGCGCAAGGCCCTGCACGTTCCCGGCCTTGCCGAACAGGAACAACAACGGTTCCGGTTGCAGGCACGGCAAGCGGAAGGAAGACAACCCTAGGGTCAGGCCCTATCCAACTGGCCGAACCGGCAATTTTGCCTATAGTGTGCCGATGAGCGCCGCCCCATCCGCCGCCCCTCGATTCCCCACCTTCGGGCTTTCGCCCTGGTCGATCGCGGTGCCGTTGCTGGCGCTGGCGGCGATCCTGATCGGCAAGCCTTCCGGCATCGTCCTGACCGCGACGGTCGCCGTGGCGCTGGGCGGGGCGGTAATGGCGGCAGTCTATCACGCCGAAGTGATCGCCCACCGCGTGGGGGAACCGTTCGGCACGCTGATTCTGGCCTTCGCGGTGACGGTGATCGAAACATCGCTGATCGTCTCGATCATGCTCAGCGAAGGGGCAGGTGCGCAGTCGCTGGCGCGCGATACCGTGATTGCCGCGGTGATGATCACGATGAACGGCATCGTCGGCGTCTGCCTGCTGCTCGGCGGCGGGCGGCATCACGAGCAGGGCTATACCCAGTCCGGCGTGAATCACGGCCTGGCGATCCTGGCCACGCTCTCGGTGCTGACGCTGGTGATGCCGAACTATACCACCAGCAGCGTCGGGCCGTTCTACAACGACAACCAATTGATCTTCGTCGCGCTGGATGCGCTGATGCTCTACGGCACGTTCGTCGTCGCCCAGACCATCTGGCACCGCGACCACTTCCTCTACCCCGATAAAGACCAGGCCCCGCACGAAACGGTGCCCACCGCCAAGGCCGCCGCTGCCGCGACAATGCTACCGGTGGCGCTGATCGCCGTGGTGCTGCTGGCCAAGGCCCTGTCGCCTTCCATCGAGGCGGGCGTGGCGGCGATGGGCGCGCCGCCCGCGCTGGTGGGCATCATCATCGCCGCGCTGGTGCTGGCGCCCGAAAGCCTTGCCGCGCTGTCTGCTGCGCGCGCCAACCGGGTGCAGACCAGCCTCAACCTCGCCATCGGATCGGCGCTGGCCACGATCGGGCTCACGATTCCGGCCGTCGCCATCGCTTCCATGGCGATGGGGCTCGACCTGGAACTCGGCCTCTCGGCCAAGTCGACCGTGCTGCTGGGGCTTACCCTGCTGGTGGCGACGATGACACTCAGCACCGGACGCACCACGCTGGTGCAGGGCATGGTGCATCTGGTGATCTTCGCGACCTATCTGTTCACGACGCTGGTGCCCTGAGCCTGTCCGCAGGTACCAACGGCCTCAACCGGCCAATTGCTCGACCCTAAACTCCGTCGCCCCCGCGAAGGCGGGGACGACGAACGGTATGTCGAAGGATTGGGCGCCGCCGCGCCCCCTCAGTTCCGGTAGAGCGCGTCCAGCCGATCGGCGTAGCGTTCTTTCAGCTTGTGCCGGCGGATCTTCAGGCTGGGCGTCATTTCCTCGTTCTCGATCGAGAACGGCTCGTCCGCGAAAGCGTACTGGCGCACCTTCTCGATCACCGAAAGGTCGGTGTTGACGCGGTCGATCGCGCCTCGGATTTCCGCGCGGAAGGCAGGCAGGCGCTGCAGCGCCTTGAAATCGAACTTCTCGTCGTTCGCCTTCGCCCATTCCAGCGCCCAGTCGGCATCGGGCACGATCAGGCCGACGATGTAGGGCCGGCGGTCGCCATAGACCATGGCCTGCGCGATCTCCGGCTGCAGCGTCAGCATCGATTCCACCTTCTGCGGAGAGACATTGTCGCCCTTGTCGTTGACGATCATGTCCTTCTTGCGGTCGGTGATCTTGATGCGGCCGCGGCTGTCGATGTGGCCGATGTCGCCGGTGTGCAGCCAGCCGCCGATCAGCACCGCGCGGCTGGCCGCGTCGTTCTGCCAATAGCCGCCCATCACCAGTTCGCCGCGCACCAGAATCTCGCCATCATCGGCGATCTTCAGGTCCACCCCGCGCAGCGGCGGGCCGACGGTGGCATGGTCGATGCCCGCAGCCGGGCGATTGCAACTGATGATCGGGCCGGCCTCGGTCTGGCCATAGCCTTGCAGCAGGGTCAGCCCCATCGAATCGAAGAACACGCCGATCTCGGGATTGAGCGGCGCGCCGCCCGATACCAGCGCCTTGATCCGGCCGCCGAACTTGGCCCGCACCTTGGGCCGCAGGGTGTGTTCCAGCAGCAGGTTCATCGCCTTGTCGCCAAAGCGCCAGCGCCCGCGCTGGCGGCGTTCGCCCAGGCCCGTGGCCATGTCCATCAGGCGCGAGGCGACGGCGCCCTGCTTTTCGATCTGCTTCATGATGCGCGTGCGCAGTACTTCGAACAGGCGCGGCACGACGACCATGATGGTCGGCCGCACTTCCTCGATATTGGCGGCCAGCTTGTCCAGCCCTTCGGAATAGTAGATCTGCCCGCCGCAGCCGATCGGCAGGAACTGGCCGCCGGTATGTTCATAGGCGTGGCTGAGCGGCAGGAACGAGAGGAAGATCTCGCTCTGGTCCAGCCCGAAATCGTCCATGACGATCTGCGCCGCGCCGGCCACGTTGGTCAGCAACATGCCGTGGTGCTGACGCACGCCGCGCGGGGCGCCGCCGGTGCCGCTGGTGTAGATGATGCAGGCCAGATCCTCGCGCGTGAAGTTGACGAGGCGGGCCTCCACTTCGGCGCGCGCGGCCACCGGATCGCCTTCGAACAGGCCATTCCAGTCGTGCAGTTCGAAGGTGCCGCCCTGCAGCGGCGGCATCGGCTCCATGCCGATCACATGGCGGCACAGGTCGGTCTGGACGATCGCCGGCAGCAGCGTCTTGCCCAGCTTGGCGGAGGAGACGATGGCCGCATTGGCGCCGGAGTTTTCCAGAATGTGGATGTGATCGCGCGTGGTGTTGGTGGTGTAGGTCGGCACCGTCACGCAGCCCGCGGCCATGATCGCCAGATCGGCGATGCACCATTCGGGGCGGTTTTCGGAGACGATCAGCACGCGGTCGCCATCGTGCAGGCCCATCCGCCGCAGCGCAGAGGCCATCAGGCAGACGCGGCGCGCCACTTCGGCCCAGGTGATCGGCTGCCAGGCGCCATCGCGCTTGGCCCAGAGCATCGGCGTTTCGCCGATGGCATCGGCGCGCTTCAGGAACAGCGAAACGAAGTTCGTGCTGTTGTCGAAGTCAACAAGATCCATGTTGACCGGGGTCCTCTCAATGAAATGTCGGAATTTGTCGTTTGGTCAACGTCTAGGCGCGCGCGCGGGTTGCGACAAGCGCGGCCAATGACCAGATCGGGCGGGGAAAAACCGCGATTGCGGCGCTACTCGCTGCCCACGGCTTCGGCGATGGAGCTGAATCCATCGCGTTTCATCAACGATTCCAAGCCCATGCAGATCGCCTTGGCAATCCCCGGCCCCTCATAGACCATGGCGCTATAGACCTGCACCAGGCTGGCCCCGGCGCGGATGCGCGCCCAGGCATCTTCCGCCTTGGCGATGCCACCCACGCCCACCAGCGGAATCGCGCCGCCGGTGGCCTTGCGGAAATCGCGCAGGCGCTGCAGCGCCAGATCCTTCAGCGGCGCGCCCGAAAGCCCGCCGGTCTCGCCCGCGTGCGCCGACGCAAGGGCAGGGCGGGAGATTGTGGTGTTGGAGACGATCAACGCGCCCAGCCGGCGGTCGATGGCGATTCGGGCAATGGCATCGATATCGGCCGGCTCCAGATCGGGCGCGACCTTCAGAAACACCGGCGGGCGGCGCCCCCCGCCGCCAACATCGTCACCGCAAGCCTCGTCACGCGCGGCGATCACCGCGTCCAGCAGGCCGGTCAGCGCCGATTCGTCCTGCAGCGCGCGCAGACCCGGCGTGTTGGGGCTGGAGATATTGACGGCAAGATACGTCGCCAGCGGCGCCATCATCCGCGCCATCGTGGCGTAATCGGCCACCCGGTCGGTCGAATCCTTGTTCGCGCCGATATTGATGCCCAGCACGCCCGGACGATCGCGCCGTGCGGACAGGCAGGCGAAGGCGATTTCGGCGCCCTTGTTGTTGAATCCCATGCGGTTGATCACCGCACGGTCCTCCACCAGCCGGAACAGGCGCGGCTTGGGATTGCCGGACTGGGGCAGGGGGGTGATCGAACCCACTTCCGCGAAACCGAAGCCCAGCCCCAGCAAGGCATCGGGCACTTCGCCATCCTTGTCGAAGCCGGCCGCCATGCCCACCGGATTGGGGAAGGCGATTCCGGCGACTTGCGTGGCAAGACTGGCCGGGAAGGCCGGCGCACGCGTGGAACCGGCCAGCTTCAGGCCGGCAAGGGCGAGACCGTGGGCCGATTCGGCATCGAGTCGGAACAGGGCGGGGCGCAGTAGCGAATAAATCACGTTCGCGCGCATAAACGGGTACGGCGCGTGGCTCAAACGCTTCTTTACCTGCCCTGAATGTGGGCCCGGACGGCCGCGAAGCGACGGAATCGCGGATGACAGTGCGATCTGCGACACGCCGTGTCGCAATTATACAATAAATCGCCCGGCCCCTTGCCTACACGGGATTTGCGACCCGAAGGGCTCGTAGCGGGATGCGCACGAGTTCTTTATTACCTTAAGGGCGGTTCCCAGTTCGCTGGGGGCCGCCTTTTTTTGCTTAATTTCGGGTTATTTTTCCTCGGATATGGAGAGGGTTGCAACAGCGTTAACCGGTGAACGCCGCAAATCCTGTTGAAACTCCATTGAAACCGCGCCCCTCCTGCACTAGGTGGAAAATCGGAAGAAATTGATCCACTTTAGCTGCGGGTCCCGAAAGCCTTACCGATGCGTCTATCGAGCATGGCGGATTATGCCGTCGTCATCATGTCTGCTGCCGCCCGGCACTGCGGCGGATGCCCGCTGGTTGCGGGTGATTCGAAGCATGGGCGAGTCTCGGCAGCGCAACTGGCCGAGGAAACCCGGCTACCCGCGCCCACCGTGCAGAAACTGGTGAGCAAGCTGACCGCCGCCGGCCTGTTGATTTCATCGCGGGGCGTAGGTGGTGGGCTGAAGCTTGCCCGGCGCCCCGAAACGATTTCGGTTGCGGATATCGTCGAGGCAGTCGAAGGGCCCATCGCCCTTACCGCCTGTCTGGAACCCGGAAAGTCCGAATGCCAGATCGAGGGTGGCTGCCATGTGCGCCCGCACTGGCCCCAGGTGAATGCGGCGCTGCGCGGCGCTCTGGCGCAAGTGGCCCTGACCCAGCTCGTCGAGGAAGTTTGAATGACCGAAGAAACCGCTCCCGCAATCGGTGCTGAGGCGCCCGAACTGCGCGATCAGGCCGCGCGTGAGGCTGCGGCCCGCGTGGCGGAGTACGAGCACGGCTGGGTTGCCGATATCGAGCAGGAATATGGCCCCAAGGGCCTGTCCGAAGACACCGTCCGCTTCATCTCGGCCAAGAAGGAAGAGCCGGAGTGGATGCTGGAATGGCGCCTGAAGGCCTATCGCCGCTGGCTGGACATGCCGATGCCGGACTGGGCGAAGCTGAACGTGCCGCCGATCGACTATCAGGACGCCTATTACTGGGCCGCACCCAAGAAGAAGCCCACCCTGAACAGCCTGGACGAGGTCGATCCCGAGATCCTGCGCGTCTACGAGAAGCTGGGCATTCCGCTGGAGGAGCAGAAAGTGCTCGCCGGCGTCGAGGGCTCCCGCAAGATCGCGGTGGATGCGGTGTTCGATTCGGTCTCCGTTGCCACGACCTTCCGCAAGGAGCTGGAGCAGGCGGGCGTGATCTTCCGCTCGATCTCCGAGGCGATCCGCGAATACCCGGAACTGGTGAAGAAGTGGCTCGGCAAGGTCGTGCCCGTGCAGGACAACTACTTCGCGGCCCTGAACTGCGCGGTCTTCTCCGACGGCACCTTCGTCTACATTCCCGAGGGCGTCCGCTGTCCGATGGAGCTGAGCACCTATTTCCGCATCAACGCGGAGAATACCGGCCAGTTCGAACGCACCCTGATCATTGCGGAAAAGGGCAGCTACGTCTCGTACCTCGAAGGCTGCACCGCGCCGATGCGCGATGAGAACCAGCTTCACGCCGCAGTGGTCGAACTGGTCGCGCTGGAAGATGCCGAGATCAAGTACTCCACCGTGCAGAACTGGTATCCCGGTGACGCCAATGGCAAGGGCGGCATCTACAACTTCGTGACCAAGCGCGGGTTGTGCCAGGGCGCCCGCTCGAAGATCTCGTGGACTCAGGTGGAAACTGGCTCTGCCATCACCTGGAAGTATCCCAGTTGCGTCCTCAATGGCGAGGATTCGGTGGGCGAGTTCTACTCGGTGGCCGTCACCAACAATTACCAGCAGGCCGATACCGGCACCAAGATGATCCACAACGGCAAGGGCAGCCGTTCGACGATCATCTCCAAGGGTATTTCGGCCGGCAAGTCGAACAACACCTATCGCGGCCTTGTCCGCGTGGCCGCCAATGCCGAGGGCGTGCGCAACTTCACCCAGTGCGATTCGCTGCTGCTGGGCAAGGAATGCGGCGCCCACACCGTACCCTATATCGAAGTGCGCAACCCCAGCGCCCAGATCGAGCACGAGGCGACCACCAGCAAGATCAGCGACGACCAGATGTTCTACGCCATGCAGCGCGGGCTCGATACCGAGCAGGCGGTGGCGCTGATCGTCAACGGCTTCGCCAAGGAAGTGCTGCAGCAGTTGCCGATGGAATTCGCCGTCGAAGCGCAGAAGCTGCTGGGCATCAGCCTTGAAGGCTCGGTGGGGTGACATCCGCCATTCTCGCTCCCCTCTCTCCCGTGAGTGCGATGTCCAAGGTCAGTTGGACCCTGAATCGCGCTCAAGGGGACAAAGACAAAAGACACGAAGGACGAATCCATGACCGCCGCCCGTAAGACCCTCGGCATCAGCAAGGACGCCGCGCCGAAGGCGGACGCCAAGGCCAGCTTCAACGTGACCGGTGCACGCCTCGAAACGCTCAAGGAGCGGGCCAAGGAAATGCGCCGCAACCCCAGCGAGGCGCAGAAGGCGCTCTGGGCGGAACTGTCCGGCTCGAAGCTGGGCGGCGTGAAGTTCACCCGCCAGTCGGTGGTCGGCTCGACCATCGTCGATTTCGCGTGCCCGTCGCGCTGGATCGTCGTGCAACTCAGCCCCGAAGACTCGAACCCGGACGTCAACGAGCTGCAGGATCGCAAGCTGATCGAAGTGGGCATCCGCGTGCTGCGCTTCTCCGAGGATGAAGTGCTCGACCGCATCGAGAGCGTCGTGCGCGAGATCACCACCGAACTCAACGTGCCGTTCGACAAGCGCTCCGCGCGTCGGAAGGCCGGGACCACTGCCGCACCTCGCTTTGATGAAGGTGCCGAAGGATGACCATGCTCAAGATCGATAACCTTCAGGCCAATGTTGCCGACAAGCCGATTCTCAAGGGTCTCTCGCTGACGATCAATCCGGGCGAGATTCACGCGATCATGGGGCCGAACGGCGCGGGCAAGTCGACGCTGGGCTACACGCTCGGCGGCCGTCCGGGCTACGAAGTGACCGGCGGCTCGGTGGATTTCCTGGGTCAGGACCTGCTCGAACTGGAACCGCATGAGCGTGCGGCCGCCGGCCTGTTCCTGGGCTTCCAGTACCCGGTCGAGATTCCCGGCGTCTCCTTCGTCCAGTTCCTGCGCGAAGCGGCCAATGCCCAGCGCAAGGGCCGGGGCGAGGAACCGCTTTCGGGCGGCGAATTCCTGAAGCTCGCCCGCGAAAAGGCGGGCCTGCTGCGCATGGACATGGACATGCTGAAGCGCCCGGTGAACGTCGGATTCTCCGGCGGCGAAAAGAAGCGCGCCGAGATGGTGCAGATGGGCATCCTCGATCCCAAGCTGGCGATTCTGGACGAGACCGACTCCGGCCTCGACATCGACGCGCTGCGCATCTGCGGTGAGGGCATCAATTCGATCATGCGCGCGCCCGACAAGGCCGTGCTGCTGATCACCCACTACCAGCGCCTGCTGGACTATGTGAAGCCGGACTTCGTGCACGTTCTGGCTGCCGGCCGGATCGTCAAGTCGGGCGGCCCCGAACTCGCGCTCCAGCTTGAGGAAGAGGGCTACGAGGCCGTCGTCGCATGAGCCAGGCCTACTTCCTCTGGCACGATAACGATCCCGCCATGGAGAACGGCGAACTGGTCGGCGTCTATGGTTCCGAGGCGGAAGCCGCCTCGGCCATTGCCCGCTCCGCCCGGAATCCGCGGGAATTCTCCATCGATGCCCATGCCATGGGCGGCGAACGCTGGCTGGCCGGTCTCCCCGGCGCTTTCCTTGGGAGCGCGGCCAATGACTGACACCCTGACGCTTCCCACCCGCAAGGATGAGGACTTCCGCTATTCCGATTTCGACGCGCTGGCGGGCCTCTGGCCGATCGCGCATGAAGAGATCGTGGTGGCTGCCGATGCCGAGGAATCGCTGCAGATCGTCGAGGACGGCACTGCAGCGGTGGCGCGCCATCTGGTGATCACTCTGGGTGCCCGCGCCAAGTTCGACTTGCGCGTGCTCTCCGCCGGTCCGGCCTATGGCCGCGTGGCGGTGGACGTGCGGCTGGCCGAAGGCGCGGACTTCACGCTGGGCGCGGCGCAGCTCGCCAGTGGCAGCGAGACGCTGGAAGTGGTGACCAAGGTGGTCCACGCCGAAAAGGACGCAACCTCCAGCCAGATCGTGCGCACCGTGCTGGCGGGCCATGCGGTCGGCTCCTACCTCGGCTGCATCGGCGTCGAGCGCGGGGCGGACGGCACCGATGCCGAACAGTCGGTCCGCGCCATGCTGCTGGACCGCACGGCAACCGCCAATGCCCGGCCGGAACTGGAAATCTACGCCGATGACGTCAAGGCGGCACATGGCTGCGCGGTGGGCGAACTCGACGCCAACGGGTTGTTCTACCTGATGAGCCGCGGCCTCACGCCGCCCGAAGCCAAGCGGCTGATGCTGCAGGCCTTCGTCGCCGAAGCCTTCACCGGCGCGCCGGGCGAAGACATGCTGAACGAAGCCGCGATTGCCCGTCTGGAGGCGATTCTGTGAGTACCGATACGCTCGTCCTGAAGGACCAGTTCCCCGGACTTGCCGGCAACTGGCACTACCTCGACACCGGTGCGACCGCGCAGAAGCCGCAGGCCGTGATCGACGCCACCGTCAATGCGCTGGGCCGCGATTATGCGACCGTGCATCGCGGCGTCTATGCCCGCTCTGCAGAGATGACGCTGGCGTTCGAGGCGGCGCGCCGCAAGGTCGCCGCGTTCCTGGGCGGGCACGAGGATGAGATCGTCTTCACCCGCGGCGCGACCGAGGCGATCAACCTCGTCGCGCAGACCTGGGGCGTGCAAAACCTCAAGGCGGGCGACCGCATCCTGCTTTCGGTGCTGGAGCATCACTCCAACATCGTGCCGTGGCAACTGCTGCGTGACCGCACCGGCGTGGAGATCGACGTCTGCCCGCTGACCGAAGACGGCCGGATCGACCTGGAAGCAGCCGAACGCATCCTCACCCCCGCGCACAAGCTGGTGGCCTTTGCGCATGTTTCCAACGTGCTCGGCTCAGTGCTCCACGTGGAACATGCGGCCAAGCTGGCCCATGCCGTCGGCGCGAAGCTGCTGATCGACGGCTGCCAGGCGGCGCCGCGCATCGCCCTCGACGTGGCGGCGATGCAATGCGATTTCTACGTCTTCTCCGCGCACAAGCTCTACGGCCCCACCGGGATCGGCGCGCTTTGGGCGAAGAAGGCGCTGCTCGATGCCATGCCGCCGTGGCAGGGCGGTGGTTCGATGATCGACCGCGTCACCTTCGAGAAGACCACCTACGCCCCGGCACCGCAGCGTTTCGAGGCCGGCACGCCGATGATCGTCGAGGCCCTTGGCCTTGCCGCCGCCATCGACTGGTTGACCGCGCAGGGCCTTGACCGTGCCGAGCGCCATGAGCGCGATCTGGCCGCCCGCCTGCGCGCCGAACTAGGCAAGCGCAACGACGTGACCCTGTTCGGCCCGGCGGATTCCGTCGGCATCGTTTCTTTCGCGATGGACGGGGTGCATCCGCACGACCTCGGCACCATATTGGATGAAGAGGGCGTCGCGATCCGTGCCGGCCACCACTGTGCACAGCCGCTGATGGACCACCTTGGCGTTCCCGCCACGGCCCGCGCCAGCTTCGGCATCTACAGCGACGACAGCGATATCGAGGCGCTCATGAAGGGTATCGAGCGCACCCGGAGAATTTTTGGATGAGTGACCAGAAGCCCACATTCACGGTCGAGGAAGTCGACTCGGTAACGCCCGCTCCCCGCGCGCGGGTGGAAGACGTGCCGGTTCCCCCGGCTGAACGGAAGCGCGACTATCTCGACGGCTTCCTTGCCGAAAAGCCGCAGGGTATCGATCCCGGCCAGCCCGGCGGATCGATCTACGACGGCGTGATCGACGCGCTGAAGGAAATCTTCGATCCCGAGATTCCGGTGAACATCTACGACCTCGGCCTGATCTACGGCGTCGAAGTCTCGCCCGAGGCTTCGGTCGCGGTGACGATGACGCTGACCACGCCGCATTGCCCGGTGGCCGAATCGATGCCCGGCGAAGTCGAGATGCGCGTGTCCGCCGTGCCCGGCGTGCGCGATGCCGAGGTCAACCTCGTCTGGGATCCGCCATGGGACATGGCCAAGATGTCCGACGAGGCGAAGCTCGAACTGGGCATGCTCTGATGGCGACGCTTGCCCCTACCGTTACCGCCAAGATCGCTGTACGTCTTGCGGACTATGCCGACGCGGCCGATGCCGCGCGCGTGGTCGCGCTGCTGGACAGCTATGCGCGCGATCCGATGGGTGGGGGTAAGCCGCTGTCGGACGATGTGCGCGAGCGGCTGGTGCCCGGCCTTGCCGCGCACTCTGGCGCATTCTCGCTGCTGGCCTTCGCCGGTGACGAGCCGCTTGGTTTGGCGAACTGCATCACCGGATTCTCGACATTCGCCGCGCGCCCGCTGGTGAACATCCACGACATGGCCGTGCTGCCCGAGGCACGCGGCAAAGGCGTGGGCCGGGCGCTGATGCTGGCGGTAGAGGCAGAGGCCCGCACGCGCGGCGCCTGCAAGATCACTCTCGAAGTGCTGAGCGGCAATGACACGGCCAAGGGCCTCTACGCCTCGCTCGGCTACGGCGACTATGCGCTGGACCCGCAGGCGGGCACCGCGCTGTTCTGGGAAAAGAAGCTATGACCACCACCACTGAAGCCAAGCCTGCACGCCAGCGCCCGGCTGCCGTGATCCTCACGCCCAATGCCGAAGCGCGCATCGCCAAGCTGATGGGCGAGGCGCCCGAAGGCACCATCGGCGTGCGCCTCTCCACCCCGCGCCGGGGCTGCTCGGGGCTGGCCTATTCGGTGGACTATGTGAGCGAAGAGAAGCCCTTCGACGAGAAGATCGAGACTCCCGGCGGCCTGTTCTACATCGACGGCGCCTCGGTGCTCTATCTGATCGGCAGTACCATGGATTGGGTGGAAGACGACTTCACAGCCGGATTCGTGTTCGCGAACCCGAATGCCAAGGGCTCGTGCGGCTGCGGTGAGAGCTTTACGGTTTGACCTCTTAGCTCCTCCCCACCGGGGGAGGGGGACCGCCCGCAGGGTGGTGGAGGGGGAATAGCGCAGCGCTGCCGAAAGCCCCCTCCGTCAGCGCTTCGCGCTGCCACCTCCCCCGAGGGGGGAGGATCTTCCAAATCACAAAACAAAGGGGCCGATCTTGCCTTGAGATCGGCCCCTTCGTCATTTCCAAATCCCGCAAAAGGATCACGCCGGAAGCAGATGCTCCTTGGCGATCTTTTCCTTCCACACCAGCGGGGCGAGCTGGTGGACGTTCTTGCCCTCGGAATCGACCGCCACGGTCACCGGCATGTCCTTGACGGTGAATTCGTAGATCGCCTCCATGCCGAGGTCCGCGAAGCCGACGACCTTGGCTTCCTTGATCGCGCGGGCGACGAGGTAGGCGGCGCCGCCAACGGCCATGAGATAGGCCGACTTGTGCTTGGCGATGGACTCGGTGGCGGCCGGGCCGCGTTCCGACTTGCCGATGCTGGCGAGCAGGCCGAGATCGAGCATGGTGTCCGAGAACTTGTCCATGCGCGTCGCGGTGGTCGGGCCGGCGGGGCCGACGACTTCCTCACGCACCGGATCGACCGGGCCGACGTAGTAGATCACGCGGCCCTTGAAATCGACCGGCAGCTCCTCGCCCTTGGCCAGCATGTCGGAGATGCGCTTGTGCGCTGCATCGCGGCCGGTGAGCATCTTGCCGTTGAGCAGCAGGCGGTCGCCCTGCTTCCAGCTCTGGACAATTTCGGGGGTGAGGGTGTCGAGGTCGACGCGGATGGCGCCGGCATCGGGGGCCCATTCCACCTTCGGCCAATCGTCGAGGTTCGGCGTTTCCAAGAAGCTCGGGCCCGAACCGTCCAGCGTGAAGTGCGCGTGGCGGGTGGCGGCGCAGTTCGGAATCATGGCGACCGGCTTGCCGGCGGCATGGCACGGCCAGTCCATGATCTTGACGTCGAGGATGGTGGCCAGGCCGCCAAGGCCCTGCGCGCCGATGCCGAGAGCATTCACCTTGTCGAAGATCTCGATGCGCAGCGCCTCGATATCGTTCTGGGGGCCGCGCTGCTTCAGCTGGGCCATGTCGATCGGCTCCATCAGGCTCTGCTTGGCAAGCTTGACGCAGTGCTCGGCGGTGCCGCCGATGCCGATGCCCAGCATGCCCGGCGGGCACCAGCCGGCACCCATCTGGGGCAGCATCTCGATCACCCAGTCGACGATGGAATCGCTGGGATTCATCATCTTGAACTTCGACTTGTTTTCCGAGCCGCCGCCCTTGGCCGCAACGTCCACCGAAACCTTCGATCCGGGGACCATGCTGACCGAGAGCACCGAAGGCGTGTTGTCCTTGGTGTTGCGGCGCGTGAAGGCGGGGTCGGCCAGCACCGAGGCGCGCAGCTTGTTCTCGGCATTGTTGTAGGCGCGGCGCACGCCTTCATCGACCACTTCCTGCAGCGACTTCTCGGATTCGAGGCGACAGTTCTGGCCCCATTCGATGAAGACGTTGACGATGCCGGTGTCCTGGCAGATCGGGCGATGCCCTTCCGCGCACATGCGGCTGTTGGTCAGAATCTGGGCGATGGCGTCCTTGGCGGCGGGGCCTTGCTCCGCCTCATAGGCGTCGCCCAGCGCGCGGATGTAGTCCATCGGGTGGAAGTAGCTGATGTACTGGAGGGCGTCGGCAACACTCTCAATGAGGTCGTCTTCGCGGATCGTCACCATTTCGGCCATGGAAAGAGCGCTCCCGGTTTCCTGTCGGTTCACGTGATTTTGCGGGCTCCTTGAGCCTCTTTGAAAATGCGCGCAAGCGCGCATTTTGCGGCACCGGCCCACTCCCCCACCCGACCTCCCACAAGTGTATCCTGATGGGAGGTCGGGTGGGGGAGTGGGCCGGTGCCGCTTTCGAACGGGCTTAAGGCCCGTTCGCATACCAAGGAAGCGCATTTTCGGTGCGATTGCGGTCAAAAATCGCAAGTGCTCTTTCCAAGTGCCTGTGCCATCGTCCAAACGTCGCGATAGATCGACCAAGGTATTGCAAATGGCTTGGCCTCATTCGCGGCTTGGCCTAGTAAGGCCGCCATCTAGTCCGTCTTTGCGGGGGGTGGAGGCGCGTAACGCCCCATTCTTGCCCGCAACAGCATGAGGAATGGGACCAAAATGACCTTGACCGAGGATCGGTCCGCTGCCGCGGTTGCCCGCCAAGCCATGATCGTCAGCCAGCTGCGCACCAGCGGCGTGAACGAACCCTGGGTGCTCGAAGCCATGGCTGGCGTCGCCCGTGAGGATTTCGTGCCCGCCGGTATGCGCGATGCCGCCTATATCGACCGCGCGATCGCGCTGGAGAACGGCCGTCAACTCGCCGCTCCGCTGTTCTATGGCCGCGCGCTGGCCGAAGCCGCGCCGACCAAGGACGACAAGGCCCTGCTGGTGGGTGACGCCAATGGCTACCTTGCCGCGCTGCTGCGTCCGCTGGTCGGCTCGCTTGACGTCGTCGATCCCGCTGCCGCCAAGGACGTTGCCAATGGCGCCCACACGCTGCTCGTCATCGACGGCGCGATCGAGGAACTGCCCGCCGCGCTGACCGCGACGCTGGCCGAAGGTGGCCGCGTGGTCACCGGCCTTGTCGTGCGCAACGTTCCGCGTCTGGCCACCGGCCGCAAGACCGCCGGCACGCTGGCGCTGCTGCCGCTGGCCGAAATGGGGATTCCGGTTCTGCCGGAGCTCGCTGCTCCCAAACGCTGGAGCTTCTGAGCATGGCCCGGTTCGCGCTGCGTGCCGGGCTTCTCACGGGGGGATGTCTGATACTGGCAACGGCCAGCGCACCGGCGCTGGCCGATACCCTCCGCGAGGCGCTGGTCCTGGCCTATCAGACCAATCCCACGCTGGAGGCGGCGCGTGCGCAACAGCGCGCCACCGATGAGGGCGTGCCGATCGCACGTGCATCGGGTCTGCCCAATCTGGCGGCCGACAGCTCCTTCACCAAATACGTGGATTCCGGCGCCGCTGGCGACCTCCAACCCACCAGAATCCTTTCGGCCGGCGTCGATCTGGGCGTGCCGATCTATTCGGGCGGTGCCGTGCGCAACAGCGTGGCCGCCGCCAAGATCCGCGTCGAAGCCGGTCAGGCCTCGCTGCGCGGTTCGGAAAGCTCGCTGTTCTCGCAAGTGGTCGGCGCCTACATGGACGTGATCCGGGCAGAGGCGATCGTCGGGCTGAACCAGAAGAACGTCGCCGTGCTGAAGGTCAACCTTCAGGCCACCAGCGACCGTTTCCAGATCGGCGAACTGACTCGAACGGACGTGGCCCAGTCGCAGTCGCGCCTTGCCGTGGCGACGGGCGATCTGCGCAGTGCCGAGGCGACCCTGGCCGCCGCGCGCGAAACCTATATCCGTTTCGTCGGCAAGGCGCCCGAAAGCCTCGAAACGCCGCCGCCGCTGCCGAACCTTCCGGCCAGCCCGGAAGAGGCGACCACCGTCGCGCTGGATGCCAATCCCGACGTCTTGGCCGCGCGCCAGCGCAGCAAGGCTTCGGAAAAGGACATCGATGTGGCCGGCGCCGGCCGCCTGCCGCGCGTCAGCCTGTTCACGAATGGCGGTTATACCGATTACCTCGGTTCCGCGGACACGCGGGTCACCGGCTATGAGCACAACCATACGGTGACGGCCGGAGCCTCAGTCTCGATCCCGCTGTTCCAGGGCGGCCTTCCCGCCGCACAGCGCCGTCAGGCGCAGGCGACCGCTTCGGCCACGCTGGAGCAGGAAATCGCCACCGAACGCAGCGTGATCGCGCAAGTACGCTCTGCCTATACTGCCTGGATCGCCTCCAACGACCTGATCGTGTCTTCGAAGACCGCCGTCGATGCCGCCTCGCTCAGCCTTGAGGGCGTGCGGGCGGAGAACTCGGTGGGCAACCGCACGATTCTGGACATCCTGAACGCCGAACAGGAACTGCTGAACGCGCAGGTTGATCTGGTGACTGCCCAGCGCAACGCCTATGTCGCCGGCTTCACGCTGCTGGCCGCGATGGGCCGTGCCGAAGCGCGCGACCTGAATCTGGACGGCGGCGTGCTCTACGATCCGCAGGTCAATTACGACCGGGTGAAGGGCAAGATCTTCGACTGGGACAACGATCCGGATCCTGTGGCGAAGTCTACCCGCACCGTTGACACGCCGGTGCAGGATGGCGAAATTCGCGGGGAGTAACCATCTCTTAACCGTGATTCGGAGAAAGATGGGGGGCGCGCGTCAATCCCGGATTCCGCTATAGGATCCGGGGACGGATTATGGGGCAAGTTGCAATGCGGCAGAACGGCGAACCTTCGGTCGAGGAGATCCTCCAGTCGATCAAGCAGGTGATCGCGCGTGACAACCGCGCCGCTGCCCGCTCCGAACGCCAGCGCCGCGCCGGAGAGCCGGTGCGCACCGTGGTGTTCGAAGATGACGTGCTCGAACTGCCCGAAGCCGCCGAACTGGATGACGATGTGGTGCTGACCGGTGACGAGCCGGCATTGCTGGACGATGGCGCCCGCGATTCGATGCGCGAATCGCTGGCTGCCCTTGCCATGCTGTCCGAACCCGGCGTGCCGCCGCAGATCGTCCGCTCGGGCGAAACCTCGCTGGAAGGGCTGACCCGCGAACTGCTGCGTCCGGCATTGGCCGAATGGCTGGACAAGAACCTGCCGCCGATGGTCGAGCGCCTTGTTGCGGCGGAAATCGCCCGCATCGTCGGCAAGAAGATCTGATCGGCCTGTTCGCGCCGGAGTTCGCACTGGACCTCGGGCCTGCGGCTTCCTAACTCAAGGCCATGCCAAGACCCGATCCCGCGCTGCTCGATCCCGCGCGCTACCCGTTTTCCTGTGACATCGAACCGCGATTCAGCGACCTCGATCTCAACCACCACATCAACAACGTCGCCATTGCCGGCATGCTGGAAGACGCGCGCGTGCGCTTCTACCGCGCCGCCAGCGAGCAGGACGAGTTTCGCGGGTTGGCGACGATGGTGGCCAGCATCTCGATCGAATACCTGGGCGAGACGCATTATCCCGATACCCTGACGCTGCACGGCGCCGTCGAACACCTCGGCCGCAGCAGCCAGCAACTGGTGCAAGTGGTCACGCAGGACGGCAAGCCGGTGGTCTTCGCCCGCACGGTGATCGTCATGGTCGGCCCCCAGGGCCCGGCCGAACTGCCCGAAAGCTATCGCGCCCGCGCCGCCCAGTGGATGCTGCGCGCATGACCGCATCGGCGCGCGAGATCGAACAGGCCGGCGAGGCGCTGGCCAAGGCCGGCGGCGATTCCATCCAGCGCCACATCTTCATCTGCGCGGAACCGCAGAAGGGCGAATGCTGCTCCCCCGAAAAGGGCGCCGCGGCATGGAAGTACCTGAAGAAGCGGCTGAAACAGCTTGGGCTGGATGGCCCGAGGCGCGAAAATGGCGGCGGCGTCGCCCGCACCAAGGCGGATTGCCTGCGCATCTGCTTTGCCGGACCCGTGGCGGTCGTCTGGCCCGATGGCGTCTGGTATCATTCCTGCACCGAGGATGTGCTGGAAAAGATCATCCAGCAGCACCTGATCGGCGGTGAGCCCGTCGAGGAGTTCCGGCTTCGCCCCAAAGCGGGTTGAGCAGGCCAGAGCGGCCTACTTTGGCGGCCTACTTTCCCTTCCAGTCGTCTTCGAAAGGATCGACGATCGATTCGTCGTGCCCGGTGCCGCTGGACAAGAACGCCAGCCCCATCAGCGCCGAAGTCAGCAACATCGTGAAGCCGACTCCCAGGGCGGTGGCGATGTAGAAATGAATCGAAACCATCCCGTTGGACCGATAGAGCAGGATCACCGAGGCCAGCACCAGGCCGACCGTGACCGTCATCATATAGGCCATGATCCGGCGATAACGCGCCCAGGCATGGGCGGCCTTTTCCGGATCTTCGAGGGGCGAACGCGGGAACATGCGCCCCATTTGGGCCTTTGCCCGCTGCGTCGCAAGGAAATCCCGCAAGAGCGGCTTTCGCCGGATCCGATTCCCGCGCCATCCGCAATCCGACGAAGTGGCGGGGGGCCTCGCGCTATGGTATTCTCCCTTTCCAAACCGCGAAGACGCGGATCTGACCGCCAGACAGAGGGGCAGAGGGGCCGACGAGGGGAGAAGAGCGACGATGACGATTGCGCGCATTATCGAGGGCCGTGGGCCCGTGCAGACCTGCCAGATCGATACCGCCGTGGGTGACGCGGCCGGGATTCTCGCCGAACGCCGGATCGGTGCCCTGCCGATCATGGATGGTGACGAACTGGTCGGCATCTTTTCCGAACGCGATGTGATCTACCGCCTGCATGAGCACGGCCCGGAGATGCTGCGAAAATCGGTGGCCGATGTGATGACCTCTCCGGCGGTGACGGTGGAACCCTCCACTCCGGTGCTCAGCGCGCTGGCGCTGATGACCCGTCGCCGCATCCGTCACCTGCCGGTGGTGGAACAGGGCCGGATGGTCGGCTTCGTGTCGATCGGCGATCTGGTGAAGTACCGCATCGACAAAGTGGAATCCGAAGCCGCCGCGATGCGCGACTATATCCAGATGGCCTGAACCTGATGGCGGGAAGGGCGGCAGGCCGTCATTTCCCGCCGCGCTCTCACCTTGCCGCGCGGGCCTGCGAAGCCTACATCGCAGGCATGGACCAAACCGTTACACTCAGCCCTTCGGCTGCGGCGCGTGTCGCCGCCATTGCCGACAAGCAGGGCAAGCCCGCGATCCTTCGCCTATCGGTGGAAGGCGGCGGCTGTTCGGGCTTCCAGTACAAGTTCGGCCTGGCCGACGCGCCTGAATCCGACGATTCCGTGGCCGAAACCGATGGCGTGCGTCTGGTGGTCGATTCGGTGAGCCTCGATCTCGTCAGCGGCTGCGTGGTCGATTACGTCGAATCGCTGGGCGGCGCCGCCTTCCGCGTGGAAAATCCCAATGCCGCCGCCGGCTGCGGGTGCGGATCCAGCTTCTCCGTATGAAAAAGATCGCCACGTTCAACATCAACGGGGTCAAGGCGCGCCTGCCCCGCCTGCTCGAATGGCTGGAGGAAACCCGCCCCTCGGTCGCCTGCCTGCAGGAGATCAAGAGCCAGGACGAAGGGTTCCCGATCGAGGAATTCGAGAAGATCGGCTATCAGGGCATCTGGCATGGCCAGAAGGGCTTCAACGGCGTCGCCATCCTGGCCGACGGAGTGAAGCCGGTCGAAATCCAGCGTGGTCTGGAAGGCGAGCCCGAGGATGAGCATTCGCGCTATCTGGAAGCCGATGTCTTCGGCATGCGGGTCGTGTGCATCTATCTGCCGAATGGCAATCCGGTGCCCGGCCCCAAGTTCGATTACAAGCTGCGCTGGATGAACCGCCTGCGCCAACGCATGGCCGCGATCCGGGCCGAAGAAGTGCCGGCGATCGTCACTGGCGACTACAACGTTATTCCCACCGATCAGGATGTCTGGTCCCCGCCCGCGATGGCCGCCGATGCGCTGATGCAGCCGGAATCGCGCGATGCCTATTTCCGCCTGCTGGGCGACGGCTGGACCGACGCGATCGCCACGCACAACCCGCGCGGCGGCGTCTGGACCTTCTGGGACTATCAGGCCGGCGCCTGGCAGCGCGATCACGGCTTCCGCATCGATCATGCCCTGCTGTCACCCGAACTGGCCGACCGGCTGGAGACTTGCGGCGTCGACAAGGCCTATCGCGGGCGTGAGAAGGCCAGCGACCACACGCCGGTCTGGGTGCAGCTGCGCGACTGATCGCCGCCGCAGGCAGACATACGAGAATGGGGTCCGAAGCTAGCTGCTTCGGACCCCATTCTTTTTGGCGAAGCGGAAGCGGGGGCGAACGCCCGCTTCTGAAGCTCAGCGATAGAAGATGTGATCGTCGACCTGGGCGATCCTGGTCAGGCGCCACTTGGGCGAGACGCGCTTGGCGTGGAAGTAGAGGGCGTCTTCCGCCTCGCTCTTCCAGGTTTCCTCCACCGCGATGCGAGCGATGGCAAGAGCTTCGTGCCAGTCGGCCGAGGCTTCGCGGATGCTGGGCATGTGCTTGCCCTGCACGAAGGAGAACTGGCCTGGCTGATAGACCACGCCGCAATAGCTGGCGGGGAAGCGGCCGGATTCGGCGCGATTGATGATCACGCGGCCAACCGCAAGCTGGCCTTCCTGTGTTTCGCCGCGGGCTTCGAAATAGATGGCGCCGGCAAGGCAACGCATCTCGCGGTCAACCGAACCGGCGCTGGGCTGCATGGCAACCAGCTGCGCAAGGGAAGCGGCTTCCTGCGGATCGTTCTGGGCATCGTCAGCCTGATTGTCCGTCGCAGCTGCCCCGTCGGCGGGGAGGGACTGGACGACCGGCGTGGAAACGAATGCCGTCTCGGTGTTCGATTTTGCTGCAACCAGAACCGGCTGGCTGGCAGCGGCGCCCGAACCCTGTGCGCCGAAAAGAGCGGTCATAACCGTAGCGGCAAGCGCGACCATGCTCGCCCACTGAACTTTGCTTCGCATTTACTCTTGTTCAAAGGCGGTGAACCAGTCCGACGCAGATGGGAACGCATCGTCCATTTAGGACGTTACATTCACACGATCTGCCGACGATCCCCCGTCTGCGTGCTAGTCGAGCATGCCTTATTGCTGCCCGACCGCCTGCGCGTGTGTGAAGGGGCCATTAACTTGCAGGGCGTGCAAGTCAACCGCGTTTATCCTCCAATGCCGATGAGCCGTTCGGGTCTTGCGGTGTCCAGTTCGATCACCCAGAGATCGGGGTCCTGCCGGCCCCGTCGTTGGACGTAGTCTGAAAAGGCGTGCGGATCCGCCGATTCTTCGCGTTTCGAACAGGTCCAGGCGCGGCTGCCGTCGATCTGCGGCATGCGTTCGTAGGCCCGTCCGTCGCGCCCGTTTTCGAGCAGCACGACAAGGATCGTGCCGGCGTCGCGTTCACCTTTTTGTATAACCATCCCAAACCCGCCTGCGGTTTCGGCGGCGCGGATGAGGGCGCTGACCTCCAGATGCGCGGGTAGGCGCGCGTCCATCGTCAAGCGGTTCCAGCGTAGCCGGGCAAGCCCGAAAGCGCGATCCGCGATCGCATGAAGGTGCCGGTGCCCCGGCCCACTTCGTCGCCATCCTCGTCCACCAGACGCGATTCCGCGACCAGCACGCGGCGCCGGCCGCTGACCCAGCGGCCCTCGGCAACGATGGTGCCACCCTTGATCGGCTTGCTGAGCAGGAGGTTGAACGATGTCGTCAGCAGAAAGCGATCGGTGACCAGCGTGTTAGCCGCGTAGAAGGCGGCGTCGTCCAGCATCTTGAAATAGATCGTGCCGTGGGCGGCACCGGCAGCATGGAAACACGCGGGATCGACATCGAAGGTGATCCGCGCCAGCCCCTCGCCGGGAATGTCCAGGCGGGAGGCGAACATGCCGTTGATCGGTGCGGAGGCGTAGAGGCTTTCGAGCGCGCGCCAATGCAAGGCGGCGCCGCTGGTGTCGGCGCCACCAGCACCGGGGCCGGCACCCGGGCCGGCACCCGACATGTCAGGCTGCATCGCGGTCGATAACGTTGCTGAGCAAGCTGTAGAGCGCCTCTGCGCCGGGCGCCTCGATCAAGGCCTCGTGCATGCGTTCGTCGCGCATCATGCGCGAGATTGCCGCCAGGGCGTGGAGATGGGTGGCGCCGGCGCCTTCGGGCGATAGCAGACCGAAGACGATATCGATCGGCTGGCCATCGGCGGAATCGAATTCAACCGGCGAATCGAGCCGGATGAAGGCGGCCACCGGGCGCGAAAGACCGGAAAGGCGCGCATGGGGAATCGCGATGCGCCGGCCGAATCCGGTGCTGCCCAGCGCTTCGCGATCAAGCACGCGCGCAAGCACGACGTCCCGATCGAGCCCGTAGACTTCGGTGAAAATGCCGGCGAGGCGCTCCAGAATGGATGCCTTGGTATCCGCGCTGGCTGTGGTGACAGCATCGGGCAGAAGATTGAAAAGACTGCTCATTTCGTTTTCTGGTTCTGGTCTCAGATCGGTTGCCAATGCCTAAACGCTCGCAACCCCCGGTAGGTCCGGGGGCTGCTTACTCTCCTCCGATCAGAAGTGCAGGCGCCGCAAGACGCTGCTGTCGGCGTCAGTGCGGTTCGACCCAGCCAATCGAACCGTCGCCGCGGCGGTAAACCATATTATGCCGGCCAGTGCCAGCGTTTTTGAACAGGAGCGCAGTGGTATTGCGCAAGTCCAGCATCATCACCGCATCGGAAACCGTGGCTTCGGGAACGTCCACACGCGTCTCCGCAATGACCACCGGAGCATCGGCATCCAGTTCGTCGTCCACCTCGACCTGCGGTTCTTCGAAGATGGTGTAGGCGGCTTCCTCGGTGGCGAGGGCATGGGCGGTCTGTTCGTGCCGATCCTTCAATCGACGCTTGTAGCGCCGCAACTGCTTGTCGATCTTCTCCGACGCCTGATCGAGTGCGAGATGGGCGTCCTGCGCCATCCCGGTGGCCTTGAGCACGAGGTTCTGCATCACATGCATGATGATATCGCAGCGGAAAGCACCGGCAGGCGCACGTCCGAACGTGACATGTGACGACAACGCGCGGTTGAAGTACTTGTCTATGATCACCGTCAGTCGCTCGCTGGTGTGAACCTGCAGGGCCTCACCGGTTTCGACCTGGTGACCGGAGACGCGGATGTCCATGAGCGAATACTCCTCTGCTATTGTATCAGTCACCCCAGAGCGGGGTATCGACCGACTTGAGGAACTCGGCATGAATGGCGAGTTCCGCTTCGGTGGCCGCGTGGGGACGCGGCTGGCGGAACGGTCGGTCCTTTCGGGTAAGGACTTTCATTTCCACCACGATCTCGGTTGCGTCGGCCATCAGTTCGAGCCCGATCTGACGGCCGCCGCGCAGTTCCACATAGACCTGCGCCAGCAGTTCGGCGTCTAGAAGCGCGCCGTGCTTGGTACGATGACTTCGATCAATTCCGTAACGCGTGCAGAGCGCGTCGAGCGAAAGCTTGGCGCCCGGATGGCGCACCTTGGCCAGCGCCACGGTATCGACCATGCGCGACTTGTCGACCGGGGCCAGACCCAGCAGGCCCAGTTCATGATTGATGAAGTTGAAGTCGAACCCCGCATTGTGCGCGACCATCGGGCTGTCCTCGATGAAATCGAGGAAATCCTGCGCGCCGGCAGCGAATAGCGGCTTGTCGGCCAGAAAGGCGTCGGACAGGCCGTGCACGGCCTCTGCCTCTGCCGGCATCGGGCGTTCGGGGTTGAAATAGGCGTGGTAGCTGCGACCGGTCAGCACCCGGTTGACCATTTCGATGCAGCCGATTTCGACCATTCGGTCCCCGGTCTTAGGGTCGAATCCCGTGGTTTCGGTATCGAATATGATCTCTCGCATCTAATCTCATATCTGCCTGCCGGGGCGGGTTCGCAAGGGCTTGGCGCGGATTATTCCTGCCGCCCCAACGCAGCCACGATGCGCTCCACCTCGGTGCGGGTCTCTGCGAGCGACGTTCCGGTATCGATGACGAAGTCGGCCCGCCGACGCTTTTCCGCGTCAGGCACCTGAAGCGCCAGAATCTGTTCGAATTTTTCCGTGGTCATGCCCGGCCGGGTCAGCACCCGCTGGCGCTGCACCTCTGCAGGAGCGGAGACTACGGCCACTCCGTAGAGACCCTCATGTCCCCCTTTTTCGTAGAGCAGGGGAATATCGAAGACCACCAGCGGCGCATCGGCATTATCCCTTAGAAATGCCCGCCGCATGGCGCCGACGGCCGGATGGACGATCGATTCGAGTCGCCCCAGCGCCTCACGATTCCCGAAGACCACCGCGCCCAGTTTTGCGCGGTCGACGCCGCTCTCCCCGGTGGTGCCGGGAAACGCCGCCTCGATCTCGCCCAGCAATGCGCCGCCCGGGCCTTGCAACTGGTGGACGGCAGCGTCGGCATCGAACACCGGCACCCCCAGATCGCGCAGCATCGCCGCAACGGTGGACTTGCCCATGCCGATCGAGCCGGTGAGGCCCAGGATTTTCGGCCCTATTTTGGGGGCTTTCGCGGGCTCGGTCATGCCTCCAGCCGCGCGCGCAGTTCAGCGTCGCTTGCGGCATCGCGCGGCGGCACTGCGCCGAAGAAGCGGCGGAAGGCATGGTCGGCCTGACCGATCAGCATGGCGAGTCCATCCACAGTCTCGAACCCGGCCGCCCGTGCCGCTTGCAGGAAGGTGGTATCGCGCGGGCTGGTGACGATATCGTAGACCACGCTTTTCGGCGGGGCATGGCTGAAATCGAAAGCGAGTGCCTCTTGCCCGGTCATGCCGAGTGGGCTGGCGTTGATGACCACGTCGAAGCACTGCTCGCGATCATCGAAGGCGAAATCGGTGGGATCGGCAAAGTGGCCGAGGTGAATCGCGTGGTGATCGTTCTGCGCGGTCAGTTCGCCCAGCATCGCCTGCGCCTTGGCGGGATCGCGGCCCGCCAGCACGATCACGAAACCGCGCTCGGCCAAAGCCGCGACGATCGCCCGCGCTGCGCCGCCGGTGCCCAGCACGCGCGCCATGCGAAACAGGTGAGTCTCGGCCAGCCGCGATTCCAGCGGTTCGAGGAATCCCGGGGCATCGGTGTTGTAACCGGTGAGTGTGCCGTCCGCTTCGCGCACGACCGTGTTTACCGCGCCGATCTTTTCGGCCAGTGGGTCCAGCCGGTCCATCAGCGGCAGAATCGCCAACTTGTGCGGCATCGTCACATTGCAGCCGCGCCAGTCCGGATCGCCGCGCCGCGTGGCGAGATAGTCGGCAAGGCCATCGACGGACACCAGGTGGCGGTCATAGCGCCCCTCGATTCCCAGCTTTTCCAGCCAGTACCCGTGAATCACCGGAGATTTGGACTGGGCGATCGGATCGCCGATCACTTCAGCATAAGGCTGACTCATTGCTCGATCTCTCCCAGACGGCGCAGCGCCGCCTGCACTTTCAACAGCGGCATGCCGAGGATGGTGAAATAGTCCCCCTCGACCGCCTCGAACAGTTGCACGCCGCGCGCCTCGATCCGGAAAACGCCCACGCAGCCAGCCACTTCGGGCCACTCGGCATCAAGGTAGTGGTCGATGAACGCGTCCGACATGGCGATCACATGCAGCGACGCCACGGCGTCTTCCGCCCAGACGATTTCGCCATCGCGCGCCAGTGCCGCGGCGCTGTGCAGATTCATCACCTTGCCCGAAAAGAAGCGCAGATGCTCGGCCGCCGCTTCCCGGCTGCCCGGTTTGTCGAACCGGTGTCCGCCACATTCCACCAGCGAGTCACTGCCCAGCACGAGTTCGCCCGGCGCTTCGGCCGAAACCGCCAGCGCCTTGGCTTTCGCCAGCTCCAGCGCAATCGTCGCGGGCGCGGCGCCGGCAAGCCCGGCTTCGATGCCGCGCTCGTCGACATGCGCGGGCTGGGCGCGGAACGGAATCGCGGCAGCTTCAAGCATGGCGCGGCGCGAGGCGCTTTGGGAGGCGAGTACGATCATCGGAAATTCCTGAGATTCAAACAATTCAAATGGGCAGTTCAAACCGGCCCGCCCTCGGTTTCCTGCGGTCCGGAGGCCTTGCGTTCGTTGTAGAGGTTGATGATGGCCGCCGCGGTTTCCTCGATCGAGCGGCGCGTCACGTCGATCACCGGCCACGAATTGTCCGCGAACATGCGCCGCGCATATTTCAGCTCGTCTTCCACCCTATCGGTCTTCACATAGTCGGTATCGGGCGATTGGCTGAGCGAGAGCAGGCGGTTGCGGCGGATCTGAATCAACCGGTCCGGCGCGGTGGTGAGGCCCACCACCATCGGCCGCTTCAGCCCGAACAGGATCGAGGGCGGCGGGCTTTCCACGACGATGGGAATGTTCGCCACCTTGTAGCCGCGATTGGCGAGATAGATCGAAGTCGGCGTCTTGCTGGTGCGCGACACGCCCGCCAGCACGATATCGGCCTCTTCCCAATCCTCCCAGGCGATGCCGTCGTCATGGGCGATGGTGAACTGAATCGCATCGACGCGCGCGAAGTAGGCATCGTCCAGCCGATGCTGACGGCCCGGACGGCCCTTGGCTTCCTGCCCCAGCAGCGCTTCCAGCGCATCGGTCACCCCATCCAGCACAGCGATCGCCGGCAGACCGAGTTGCTGGCAGCGTTCTTCCAGCCGCCCGCGCGTTTCCTCGTTCACCAAGGTGAAAAACACGAGGCCCGGATTGGCGGCGATCTCGCCCATGATCCGGTCCAGATGCTGCTGCGAACGCACCATCGGCCAGAAGTGCCGCAACACGTCGGAATCGTCGAACTGGGCGAGCGCGGCCTTGGCGATCATCTCCAGCGTTTCGCCGGTTGAATCGGAGAGAAGATGGAGGTGAAATCGCGCCATATCGGCCTTTTCCGGGGTTTTCAGGGGGTTCCACAGGGGTGCTGTGGATATGTCCCGGCATAAACCACGGGATGGATACGGTGACAACTCGGGAAGCCGTTTTCCTCCCCGTTGAACCGATTCAATCGGATGAGTCTTAAACAAGATTCAAATCCCGCCCACACCCTGTGGGTAACCGGGATAAAGAGTCTTTGACTCAGACTCTTCGGAGAGTCGCAGCTGACTCTTGAACCTGTTCAGCCCGGGATAAATCGGGCAGGGTTCAATCGTCCCCGATATCCACAGGGCCAACAGACTCTATCATCCTTTTAAGAATCTTATTTTTTTGGACTGGACCTGAATCTCGATGCCTGGCCTTCTTCTCGACACCCTGCGCAAAACGAACACGAGCAAGCGCCCGATCTGGCTCATGCGCCAAGCGGGACGGTACCTTCCCGAATATCGCGCGCTGCGTGCCGAAAAGGGCGGATTCCTTGCGCTGGTCTACGATACCGACGCCGCGGCCGAGATTACGATTCAGCCGATCCGGCGTTTCGGATTCGACGGCGCGATCCTGTTTTCCGACATTCTCATCGTGCCTTACGCGATGGGGCAGGACCTACAGTTCCTCGTCGGCGAAGGCCCGAAACTGACTCCGCGTTTGGTCGACAGCGCGCTCAGCGGACTCACCGCCGTGCCGGAACGCCTGACTCCGATCTACGAGACGGTGCGCAAGGTTCGCGGGGCACTCGATGTCGACAAGACCATGCTTGGCTTCGCAGGAAGCCCCTGGACGGTCGCTACGTACATGTGTGCGGGCGAGGGTAGCCGGGACCAGCATGAGACCCGGGCCATGGCCTATCGCGACCCTGAGGCGTTTGCGGAGATCATTCAGGCTATCGGGGGGGTGACTGTCGAATATCTCAGTGGCCAGATTCAGGCCGGGGCTGAGGCCGTGCAGTTGTTCGATTCATGGGCAGGCTCGCTTTCGCCCGCACAGTTCGAACAATGGGTGATCGCGCCCAATGCCGCCATCGTTTCGGCAGTGAAGGCGCGCCATCCGGAGACTCCGATCATCGGCTTCCCCAAGGGATCAGGCGAAAAATTACCCGCTTACGCCCGCGAGACCGGGGTGGACGCGGTCGGAATCGATGAGACGATAGACCCCCTATGGGCCGCGCGCGAATTGCCACAGGGCATGCCGGTGCAGGGGAATCTCGATCCGCTGCTGCTGCTTTCGGGCGGTGCGGAACTCGAATCCGGGGCGCGGCGCGTGCTCGATGCCTTTGCCGACCGGCCGCATGTGTTCAATCTGGGGCACGGAATCGGCCAGTTCACGCCGATCGAACATGTCGAGGCGCTGCTGCGCATCGTGCGGGGCTGGTCGCGGTGATTCCTGTCCTCCCCGGCACGGGGAGGACAACAACCGCCTGTCTCAACCGAGGAATCACCTTGAACCGCGCGGGCTCAGCGTGCAGGAGGGGCGCCTTGCCGCTCCAACGAGTCTGCGTGCGCCGATGCAGGAAACGCTTTCGATGCTCTATCTCTGGCTCAAGGCCGGACACGTCATTTTCGTGATCTTCTGGATGGCCGGGCTGTTCATGCTCCCGCGCTATTTCGTCTATCATCAGGAAGCGGAGCCGGGTTCGGCGGAAGCCGCGCGCTGGATCGATCGCGAAGCGAAGCTGCGCAAGATCATCCTCACGCCCTCACTGATCATGGTGTGGATCTTCGGGATCGCCACGGCCTTCTCGATCGACGCCTGGAGCCAGGGCTGGCTGCATGCCAAGCTGTTGTTCGTGCTGGGTCTTTCCGGTTATCACGGCTGGCTGGTCGGCTATGCGAAGAAGCTGGCCAAGGGCGAACGCACGCTGACCGGCAAGCAGCTGCGCCTGCTGAACGAGATTCCGGGGCTTGCCGCCGTGGTCATCGTCATCCTGGTGGTCGTCAAGCCGTTCTGATCGGCCCCGACCGTTTGGAGATCGTTGGAGTCATCGTTTGGGCGCAGGCTGAGTCCGGCTTGTGGATCGCGCGTTGACCGAAGGCCGCGGAATCCCTATCTGAGCCTTGTCCCGGCACAGGGCGGCGAGCCCATTCTCCTGCCCGGATCCGCTTTCCCCAAGCCCATCCGATCCGCCGGCCGACTCCCAAGAAATTTCCATTCGGAAACCAGAAAAAATGCATCTCAAAGAACTCAAAAAGAAATCGTCGGCCGATTTGGTCGAAATGGCGGAGGAACTCGGCGTAGAAGGCGCCTCGACGCTCCGCCGCCAGGACCTGATGTTCGCCATTCTCAAGGAAGTGGCCGAGGACGGTGAGGAAATCATCGGACAGGGCACCATCGAAGTGCTGCCGGACGGCTTCGGCTTCCTGCGCAGCCCCGAGGCGAACTACCTTGCCGGTCCGGACGACATCTACGTCTCGCCCAATCAGGTCCGCAAATGGGGCCTGCGCACGGGTGACACCGTGGAAGGCGAGATTCGCGCGCCTAAGGACGGTGAGCGTTACTTCGCCATCACCAAGCTTATCAGCGTCAACTTCGACGATCCGGACGTGGTTCGCCACCGCGTCAACTTCGACAACCTGACGCCGCTCTATCCCGATCAGCGCCTGAAGCTCGACAGCCTGGACCCCACGGTCAAGGACAAGTCGGCCCGCGTGATCGATCTCATTTCGCCGCAGGGCAAGGGCCAGCGCGCCCTGATCGTGGCGCCGCCGCGCACCGGTAAGACCGTGCTGCTGCAGAACATGGCCAAGGCCATCACCGACAACCATCCGGAAGTCTTCCTCCTCGTGCTGCTCGTCGACGAGCGTCCGGAAGAAGTCACCGACATGCAGCGTTCGGTGAAGGGCGAGGTCATTTCCTCCACCTTCGACGAGCCGGCCCAGCGCCACGTCCAGGTCGCTGAAATGGTGATCGAGAAGGCCAAGCGCCTGGTCGAGCACAAGCGCGACGTCGTCATCCTGCTGGACTCGATCACTCGCCTTGGCCGCGCCTACAACACCGTTGTGCCCAGCTCGGGCAAGGTGCTGACCGGCGGTGTGGATGCCAACGCCCTGCAGCGCCCCAAGCGCTTCTTCGGCGCCGCGCGCAACATCGAGGAGGGCGGTTCGCTCTCCATCATCGCCACGGCCCTGATCGATACCGGCAGCCGCATGGACGAAGTGATCTTCGAAGAGTTCAAGGGCACCGGTAACTCGGAAATCGTCCTTGACCGCAAGGTCGCGGACAAGCGCATCTTCCCGGCGCTGGATGTCGGCAAGTCCGGCACCCGCAAGGAAGAGCTGCTGGTTCCGAAGGATCAGCTCACCAAGATGTGGGTCCTGCGCCGTATCCTCATGCAGATGGGCACGGTCGACGCGATGGAGTTCCTGCTCGACAAGATGAAGGACTCGAAGACCAACGAGGACTTCTTCGCGACGATGAATCAGTAAGAGGGGCTCGGGGGCTTGAGCATTCTCGATACGCTTGTCGCCACCGCGTCCATGGGTGGGCCGGCGGAGATCTGGCAGCACATCGTCAACGACTTCTCGAACCTGGGATCGCCGGCAGCCATGTCGGCGTTCCTCCAGGTCCTGATGATCGACGTGGTGCTGGCGGGCGATAACGCCATTGTCGTCGGCGCGCTGGCGGCGGGGCTTCCCGCCGATCAGCGCAAGAAGGTGATCGCCATCGGCGTGATCGCGGCGCTGGTTCTGCGCATCGCCTTCGCGCTGGTGGTGACCTGGCTGCTGGGCATCGTTGGCCTCGTCTTCGCGGGCGGCCTGCTGCTGCTCTGGGTGGCATGGAAGATGTACCGCGAGATTCGGGGCGGCGATCACTCGCCGGGCTCGCCCGAGATCGAGGGGGACGAGCATTCCGGCGTGAAGCCCGCCAAGAGCTTTGCCGGTGCGGCGCTTTCGGTGGCCGTCGCAGACATTTCGATGTCGATCGACAATGTCCTCGGCGTGGCCGGCGCCGCGCGTGATCATCCGGGGATTCTGATCGTTGGTCTGATCTTCGCGGTGGCCCTGATGGGTGTCGCAGCGAATTTTATCGCCCGGTATATCGAGCGTTATCGCTGGATCGCCTGGATCGGCCTTGCGGTGATCCTCTACGTGGCGGTGAAGATGATCTACGAAGGCTGGGTCGATCCGCAGCTGGGCATCATCACCCTGATGTGAGCGAAACAGAAAAGGGCCCGGAAGCAGCACGCTTCCGGGCCCTTTTTCTTTGGTTGCTATGATCAACGCCTTTTGGGCTGCTTAATCTCGCCGGCATCAATCCCGTCGTCCCCGCGAAGGCAGGGACCCCGCTTTGCTTGAGATGCGGTGCGAAAGTAGCGGGATCCCCGCCTTCGCGGGGATGACGATGGAAGTGTGGGCAATCGCAGGCAAATTAGTGCCTTGGAGGCCCTGCCGCTCTTTAGGGAACCAGAACCGTCGAGCCCGTAGTGGCGCGAGATTCGAGGGCGCGATGGGCCTCAGCTGCATCCTCAAGCCGGAAAGTCTGTCCGATCTTCGGAGAGAGGACTCCGCTGGCGATCCGGTCGAACAGCTTCTTGGCGCTTACTGCGAGTTCTTCCGGCGTAACGACATAATCCGCCAGAGTCGGGCGCGTGAGATAGAGCGAGCCGGCCCGCATGAGGTCGAGCGGGGGCAGGGCAGGAACCGGACCGGAGGAATTGCCATAGGTCACCATCAGCCCGCGCCGTCGCAGAGAGGCGATCGAGGCGTTCCACGAATCCGCGCCGACGCCGTCGTAGGCGACGTGGCACATTGCGCCACCCGTGATCTGGCGAAGCTGTTCTGGCAAATCCTTGAAATCGCAGAACAGCGAATGTTCGCCCGGAACCTGCGCGGCCTTCTCCGCAGAGCCGGAATGGGCGATCACCGTGACGCCCTTGTCGAGCAGCCAGGGCACCAGCAGAGAGCCGACTCCCCCTGCCGCCGAATGGACCAGCGCGACATGGCCGGCCGCAGCCGGGAAGGTGTCCTCGGCCAGATAGCAGGCGGTCAGGCCCTTGAGCATGACGGCGGCGGCAATTTCCGGTGCGATGCCATCCGGGATGCGCATGGCCTTGTCCGCCTTGAGCAGCCGGTGCGTGGCATAAGCGCCGCCGGCACTGGTGGTGCCCACGCGGTCGCCGATGCCGAATCCTGAAACGCCTTCGCCCAGCGCGACGATGCGGCCGACGCTTTCGGAGCCGAGGCTGATGGGCAGGGGATCGGGATAGAGGCCCTTGCGATAGTACGTGTCGATGAAGTTGAGGCCGACAGCCTCGGTCTCGATCACCAGTTCGCCCGGGCCGGGGGAGGGGACGGTGAAGTCCTCCCGCTCGATCACTTCGGGGCCGCCGTGGCGACGGGCGATCATCCGGTATCCGGTGGTCATGGCATTCGGTCCTTCAGAACACGCGGCGGAAGGTGTCCGCCCGCGCAACTTTCCACGCACGCGCATAGGGCGTGGAGTCGGGATCGGCGAGCAGCTCGCCGGGTTTGAGGAAGCGATAGACTTCGTCCAGCGGGCCGGCCTTGGCACTGTCTATCCGCTGGTACATGTCATGCTGGGTAAGCTCCCAGGGGCTGTCATAGCCCATCGAGACGACGATCTCGCGCAGGGCCTTCAGCGTTTCCTTCTGGAAGCGGGCGACGCGTTCGGCCTTGTCTTCCACCACCAGTCCGCGCTGGCGCCAGAACGACTGGGTGGCGACGCCGGTCGGGCATTCGCCGGTGTGGCATTTCATCGATTGCACGCAGCCGAGGGAGAACATGAAGGCACGCGCGGCATTGCACCAGTCGGCCCCGAGCGCGAAAGCACGGGCCATGCCGGCTCCGGAGTGAATCTTACCCGATGCACCAAGACGAATGCGGTCCTTCAGGTTCGCGCCGACAAGGGCATTGCGCACCAGCATCAGCCCTTCGCGCAGTGGCATGCCGACATTGTCGGTCAATTCCTGCGGTGCCGCGCCAGTGCCTCCCTCGGCACCATCCACGACGATGAAGTCCGGGGTGATTCCGGTTTCGATCATGGCCTTCACGATGGCCATGATCTCATGCGGCTGGCCGACGCAGAGTTTCATGCCGGCCGGCTTGCCGCCGGACAGTTCGCGCAATTGCACGATCCATTCGAGCAGCTCGATCGGCGTGGAGAAGGCCGAATGCGCGGCGGGGGAGAGGCAGTCCTTGCCCACTTCCACCTTGCGCGTTTCGGCAATCTCTTTCGTCACTTTGGGGCCGGGCAGGACACCGCCGTGGCCGGGTTTGGCGCCCTGGCTCAGCTTGATCTCCACCATCTTCACCTGATCGCTCCGCGCCTGTTCGGCGAAGAGTTCGGGATCGAAGCTGCCATCCGGATGGCGGCAGCCGAAATAGCCACTGCCGAGTTCCCAGATCAGATCGCCGCCATAAGTGCGGTGATAGGGGCTGATCGATCCTTCGCCGGTGTCATGCGCGAAGCCGCCCATCGCCGCGCCCTTGTTCAGCGCTTCGATGGCATTGGCCGAGAGCGAGCCGAAGCTCATGGCGGAAATGTTGAGCAGGGCGCTTTCGTAGGGCTTGCTGCATTCGCTGCCGCCGATCTTTACGCGCCAATCTTTCGGCGCCTTCTCGTTCGGCGCGATCGAATGGCCCAGCCATTCGTACTCGTCCGAATAGACGTCCAGTTCGGTACCCATCGGGTGGGAATCGATCTCGCCCTTGGCACGGGCATAGACCAGGCTGCGCTCTTCCACGGTGAAGGGACGGCCTTCGCGATCGCCCTCGACGATATAGGCGCGCAAGTAAGGGCGCAGGTCTTCGAACAGCCAGCGGACGCGGGCAATCAGAGGGTAGTTGCGTCTCAACGCGTGGCGGCCCTGCACGAAGTCCCAGAGGGTCAGCAGCAGGACCGGCACCATGAGCCACAAGGCCCAGCGCCACAACGGAAGGAACCAGCAGGCGGCCGTGAGAGTCACGACCACCAGCGGGACGGCGTAGCGCGGGGCTATGGTCATCGCAGCTTAGCCGATATGCTCCGCGAAGAACGCCTCGGTTCGTCCGTCGGCGAGTTCCGCGCCGGCCTCGTCACGGCGGGCGCCGATCTCGGCGGCGAAACCGTGGTCCAGCCCTTCGTAGTCCCAGAGGGTGACGCGCGGGTGATCGTCCAGCCCGTCGTGAATCGCCTTCTGCGCGGCGGCATCGACGAAGTGGTCGGCGGTGGGAATATGCAGCATCAGCGGGCGGGCGATCGCGTGCTTTTCATTCAGCATCTGGTCGATCATCACGCCGTAGTAGCCGACCGATGCATCGATGTCGGTGCGGGCGGCCACCATGTAGGCGATGCGTCCGCCCATGCAGAAGCCGACGAGGCCAACCTTGGCAACGCCTTCTTCGCGGCGGATCCAGTGAATCACCGCTTCCAGATCGCGCATGCCCAGATCGAAATCGTGCGCCATCATGTGGCCGACGGCGGCCTGGAATTCCGCATCCACGTAAGGGCTCAGTTCGATGCCGGGCTTCTGGCGCCAGAACGTATCGGGCGCGACGGCAAGATAACCGCGCGCGGCCCAGGAATCGGCCTTGTTGCGGATGCCGGTATCGACGCCGAAGATTTCCTGCTGGACGATGATCGCGCCGCGCGGCGTGCCTTCCGGCCGCGCCACATAAGCGGGGATCGTGCCGTCGTGATCGAGGGTGGGGATTTCGGTGTTGGTGGTCATGGGGGACTCTCCTGCAGGCCGTTTGGGCGAGTTAGGCACGGGTGATGGACTTTGCCAACGCCCTGTGCCAGCTATGATGCAGAAATTCCAAGAGGGAGGCCGCAATGAAGGTCAATGTCGAGGTCGAATGCTCGCCCGAAGAGGCCCGGCGCTTCCTTGGCCTGCCCGATGTCACCAAGGCCAACGAGGTCTACGTGGATGCCCTCAGCAAAGCGATGAAGGGTGTCGGCAGCTTCGATCAGCTTCAGGAAATGAGCAAGCAGGTCGCGCCGATGGGTGAATTCGGACTCAAGCTGTTCCAGCAGCTGATGGAAAGCGGTGCCGCCATGGCGCTGAGCGGCGTGCTCAATCCGCAGGGCAAGCCCGGCAAGGACAACTGAGCCTTCACGTGCCGACCCGGTCAGGCTAGGCGAGGGCCATGTCTGACCCGATGCGTTCCGATACGATCTTCGCCCTGTCCAGCGGGGCACCGCCTGCCGCCATTGCCATCGTTCGCGTGAGCGGGCCCGATGCCGGCGCCGCGCTCATCGCTCTCACCGCATCGCTGCCCGCGCCGCGTCAGGCGCGCTACCGCTTGTTGCGCGATGGCGCGGGCGCGGTGCTCGATCAGGCGCTGGTTCTCTGGTTCCCCGGCCCGGCGACGGCGACGGGCGAGGATCTGGCCGAATTCCATCTACATGGCGGACGGGCGGTTGTGGCCGCGGTTGAGGCGGAATTGGCCCGTCTGCCGAAGTTGCGCCGCGCAACTCCCGGCGAATTCACCCGTCGCGCCTTTGCCAATGGCCGGATCGATTTGGCCGAGGCCGAGGGGCTGGCGGACCTGCTTTCGGCCGAGACCGAATTGCAGCGTCGCTCTGCTCTTGCCATGGCGGGCGGGGCCTTCTCGCGTCAGGTCGAACAGTGGCGCGAACGGGTGCTGACGGCGTCCGCTTCGGTCGAGGCCGTGCTCGACTTCGGCGATGAAGATGACGTGGCCGACTTGCCGGCAGACTTTCATGCTCGGCTGGCCGCGCTGCGCGATGAGCTTGCCGAATGGCTTTCGCGTCCCCGCGCCGAAGCGCTGCGCGAGGGCTATCGCGTGGTACTGGCCGGTCCGCCCAATGCCGGGAAGAGCACGCTGTTCAATGCCTTGGTCGAAGATGAAGCGGCGATCACCTCGCCGCTTGCCGGGACGACGCGTGACGTGCTGACGCGGGCGGTGTCGATCGGCGGCGTGCCGTTCCTGTTCGGCGACACCGCCGGGCTGCGCGACGAAACCGGCGATGTGATCGAGGCGATCGGCATTGCCCGTGCGCGCGATGCGCTGGATCGAGCTGACCTTGTCCTCTGGCTGGGGCCGGAAGGGGAAGGGCCTGACGGGGCCTGGGAGATCGCGGCGCAGGCGGATGTGTTCCACGTGGAACAGAAGCGCGATCCCCGCCATCGCGTGTCGGCGGTAACCGGAGAAGGGTTGAACCAGCTTCGCGCCAGCCTGATCGAGACCGCTCGCGATGCCATGCCGAAGCCCGGGGAGGCCGCACTCAATGCGCGCCAGCATGCCCTCGTTGCTCAGGCCGAACATGCCATCGCGTCGGCGGGGCATGAGCGTGATCCCTTGCTGGTTGCCGAAGCGCTGCGACTGGCACGCGTGGCGTTCGATGCCCTGATCGGGCGCGCCACGACAGAGGATATGTTGGACGCTCTGTTCGGACGCTTCTGCATCGGCAAGTAACTGATGCCATAAAGGGTGTTCCACGTGGAACACACCTTTGACGCGATTCACAGTTTCGAGTAAGCGCGGCGAATGCATTCCTTCGACGTGATCGTGATCGGCGGCGGCCATGCCGGCTGCGAGGCGGCTTCCGTTGCCGCGCGCATGGGCGCGCGCGTCGCGCTTGTCAGCTTCGACCTCGACGCCGTGGGCGCCATGAGCTGCAATCCCGCCATCGGCGGTTTGGGCAAAGGGCACCTCGTGCGCGAGGTCGATGCCTGTGACGGACTCATCGCCCGCGCTGCCGATGCGGCGGCTATCCATTACCGGATGCTCAACCGGTCGAAGGGCAGCGCCGTTCAGGGGCCGCGGGTTCAGGCGGACCGCAAGCTGTTCAAGGCGGCGATCCATCGGTTGCTGAAAGAGCAGGGCGATCTGACTCTCGTCGCTGGCGAGGCTTCGGCGCTGGTCATCGAGCAGGGCAGGGTGGTCGGACTCGACCTGGCCGACGGCGCCCGCCTCGATGCGCGGGCGGTCGTGCTCTGCACCGGCACCTTCCTTGGCGGCACCCTGTTCCGCGGTGAGGAGCGCATGGTCGGTGGTCGCATCGGCGAAAGCTCTGCGCAAAAGCTTGCTGCGCAATTGCGCGATGCAACGCTGCCGATGGCACGACTCAAAACAGGGACGCCGCCGCGTCTGGATGGTCGCACCATCGATTGGGCCCGCCTCGGCGAGCAACCGACCGACGGCGAACCCTGGACGATGTCGGCCATGGGCCAGCGCCGTGAAGTGCCGCAGGTCTTCTGTGCGATCACCCGTACCAACCCGCGCACGCATGACGTGATTCGCGAGAATCTCCATCGCTCTCCGCTGTTCACCGGCGCGATCGGGGCGCAGGGTCCGCGCTATTGCCCGTCGATCGAAGACAAGATTCACCGCTTTGCCGACCGGGACGGACATCAGATCTTCCTGGAGCCGGAAGGCCTCGACAATCCGCTCGTCTATCCTAACGGCGTGAGCACCTCACTGCCGGCCGACGTCCAGCTGGCAATGCTGCGGACGATGGAAGGGCTGGAGCGAGTCGAGATGGTCGTGCCCGGCTATGCGGTCGAATACGATCACATCGATCCGCGCGCCTTGCGGACGAGTCTGGAACTTCGCGAGATCGCCGGACTCTATTGCGCGGGCCAGATCAACGGCACCACCGGTTACGAGGAGGCGGCGGCCCAAGGCCTCGTTGCCGGGATGCATGCGGCGGCGACGGTCTTGGGTCGCGAGCCGGCGGCACTCGATCGCGCCACCAGCTACATGGCGGTGATGATCGACGACCTCACGCTGCATGGCGTGAGCGAGCCCTATCGCATGCTCACCGCCCGCGCCGAGTATCGTCTGCGCCTGCGCGCCAACAATGCCTCCACCCGACTCACCCCGCTCGCAATCCAAGCAGGGGCGGTTGGCGCTGCGCGGCGCGAGTGGTTCGCGCGGCGTCTGGAAGCGCGCGCGGAACTGGAAGCGGCGTTCGACACGCCGGTGGCCTCGGTCGAGATGGCGCAGGCCGGACTGCCGGTTCGTCCCGATGCCGGTCGATTGCCGATCCGCGAATGGCTGCGATTTGGTGGTGTCGACCTTACCGGTCTCTCGCCCTGGATCGCCAGCGCGCATCTGGCCGACGCCGATCTGGCCGAAGAACTAGCGGAGGACGCGGCCTATGCGCCGTACCTCGATCGGCAGGAGCGTGAACTGCGCGAACTGCGCGCGAGCGAGGCCATGCCCTTGCCCGAAGATTTCCCTTATGCCGAAACGCCCGGCCTCTCGCGCGAGATGGTCGAGCGACTGACCAAGGCCCGGCCGGAGACTCTGGCGGCGGCGGGTCGCATTCCCGGCATCACCCCGGCGGCGCTGGCGGCGCTGCTAGTCCATGCCCGCAAGGAAGCAGCGTGATTTCCACTGAAGACGAAGCGCGCGACTGGCTGCGCGCTCTGCCCGAATACGACCAGGCTGCGGAAGAGCGGCTGGAGATTCTCGTCCGCATGCTGGCGGAGGAGAATACCCGGCAGAATCTGGTTTCGGCGGCGAGCCTCGATCAGGTCTGGCTGCGCCACATCGTCGACAGCGCCCAGCTCCTTCCGCATGTTCCACGTGGAACATCCTCACCTTGGATCGACCTTGGCACGGGCGCCGGCTTTCCCGGTCTGGTGATCGCGGCGCTTCGGCCTGAGTGCGAAGTGCTGATGGTCGAATCGCGCGCGCGGCGAATCGAGTGGCTCGACCGTGCGCGCATGGCGATGGGCCTCGACAAGGCGAGGGTGCTTGGCCAGCGTCTGGAACTGGTAGAAACACGTGAGGCGCGCGTGATTTCTGCGCGCGCTTTTGCGCCGCTGGAAAAACTGCTCACTTTATCCTCGCGTTTTTCCACAAGCGACACGGTCTGGCTGTTGCCCAAAGGGCGGTCTGCACAGCAAGAATTGGATGACCTTCGCAAGTGGCGGCATGTGTTCCACGTGGAACAGTCCCTGACGGATCCGCAAGCGGGCATCATTGTCGGCACGCTGGCCGGCGGGAAGGGTAAGACCAAGTGATCCGTATCGCGATTGCCAACCAGAAGGGCGGTGTCGGAAAGACCACGACCGCGATCAACATCGCGACCGCGCTTGCCGCCACCGGCTGGAAAACGCTGCTGATCGACCTGGACCCGCAGGGCAATGCCTCGACCGGGATCGGCATTGCCGCCACCGAGCGCGACAGTTCCTCCTACGATGTGCTGGTCGATCGCGTGCCGGTGGTCGATTGCGTGATGCCCACCCGCATTCCCGGCCTCGATCTGCTGCCCGCCACCGTGGACCTTTCGGGTGCCGAAGTGGAGCTGGTCAGCGTCGACGATCGCGCCCATCGCCTGCGCAGCGCGCTGCGCGGCGATTTCGGCTACGACGTCTGCCTGATCGATTGCCCGCCCTCGCTGGGCCTGCTGACGCTCAATGCGCTGACCGCCGCCGATACCTTGCTGGTGCCGCTGCAATGCGAGTTCTTCGCGCTGGAAGGGCTGAGCCAGCTGTTGCAGACGGTGGAGCGCGTACAGCAGCGCTTCAATCCCGATCTGGGCATCATCGGCATTGCACTCACCATGTTCGATCGCCGCAACCGGCTCACCGACCAGGTTTCCGAAGACGTGCGATCGTGCCTGGGCCAGCTCGTCTTCGAAACGACCATTCCGCGCAACGTGCGCCTTTCCGAAGCGCCCAGCCACGGCGTGCCGGCGCTGATCTACGATCACGCCTGTGCGGGCAGCCGTGCCTACATGGCGCTGGCGCGCGAACTAATCACCCGACTGCCCGAGAAGAGGAAAGCGGCATGAGCGACGAATCGATTGTCCGCATCAGCGTACCCCAAGCCGACAAGCCCCTAGCCCCCAAGCAGAAGCCGAAGGGCCTCGGCCGTGGTCTGGGCGCACTGCTCGGTGAGACCCGGCGTGAGGAGCCGCTGCCGGCCGGGGGAGAGGGCAACGTCACTCCGCTGCGCGGTGGTGGTGGTCTGGCCGTGCTGGCCATTTCCGACATCACGCCGCACCCGGATCAGCCGCGTCGTATCTTCGACGAGGAGGCGTTGGAGGAACTGGCCGCCTCGATCGCGCATCGCGGGGTGATTCAGCCCATCATCGTTCGCCCGATGAGCAGCGGCGGCTATCAACTGGTGGCCGGCGAACGTCGCTGGCGCGCGGCGCAGAAGGCGCAGCTTCACGAGATCCCGGCACTGGTACGCGACCTTACCGAGCGTGAGGTGATGGCATTGGCGCTGATCGAGAACCTTCAGCGTGAGGATCTCAATCCCATCGAAGAGGCGCGGGCGTACAACCGCCTTGCCGAGTTCGAGGGCATGACTCAGGCCGAGATCGCCCGCATGGTCGACAAGAGCCGCAGCCATATCGCGAACTTCCAGCGCCTGCTCGCGCTTCCGGACGGCGTCATCGCCAAAGTGGAGAACGGCAGCCTGTCGATGGGCCATGCCCGCGCGCTGATCGGCTGCGACGATGCCGAAGAAATCGCCGAAGCCGCGATCGGCAAGCAGATGTCGGTTCGCGATGTCGAAAAGCTGGTGCGCAAGAAGCTGCGCGGCGATGTCGCGCCGCGTCGGGCCCGCACGGCGCGCAGCGCAACGGAAGACGCTGATATTGCCGCCGTGCAGAATCACCTTGAGGAGTTTCTGGGGATGCCGGTGAAGATCAGCGCCGACACGGATCCGAAGTCCGGCACGGTGACGATCCGCTACGCCACGCTGGATCAGCTCGATCTGGTCTGCCAGCGTCTCACCGGCGGCTCGATCTAAGGGAAGTCCAACTGCGCGGCTGGCGGTTCGGGAAAAGCCGTAACCAAGAATAAGAAAGGCGCAGGGGGCGATTACCCTCTGCGCCTTTTTCATTGATCCAGGTAAGATCCCCAGGGCGTCAGATCGACGCGGCAATGGCTGCCGCGAGGCGCTCGATTCCCGCTGCGTCTTCATTGTCGAAACGGCCGGGCAGGGGGCTGTCGAGGTCGATCACCGCGATCACCTTGCCGTCGCGCAGCACTGGCACCACCAGTTCCGAACGGCTCGCCGCGTCGCAGGCAATGTGGCCGGGGAAGGCATGGACGTCAGGCACGACCTGAGACTCGCCGCTCTGCGCTGCAGTGCCGCAAACGCCCTGGCCAAAGGGAATGCGGATACAGGCCGGCTTGCCGATGAACGGGCCCAGCACCAGTTCGTCTTCGACATTGCGATAGAATCCGGACCAGTTGAGGTCGGGCAGATACTGCCACAGCAGCGCCGCCAGGTTGGACATGTTGGCGACCGGATCGGGCTCGCCGGCGATCAGCGCCTGCGCGGCCTCGACAAGCTCACCATAAAGTTCGGGCTTGGGCGTGTCGCCCTTGGGTGCGAAGTCGTACATGCGAAAGCCGTTACTCCAAGTCGTTGTTGCCGCCTAGCCGCCTCGGGCTTATCCAATGCGCCATGCGCTCGATACTCATCAAAGTCGCCGTCGTCCTGCTGCTGATCATCCTCGCCATTGTCGGGGTGATTGCCTGGGCGCAGTATTCCAACACGTCCGACCTGCCGCTCGATGCGACGACGGGCAAGGACCCCAAGCTGGTCGAGGCTGACCCGCAGACCATTCCCAGCGTGAAGCTGGTGAAGACGGTAGGCTGGGCGCAGGGCGAGGCGCCCACGGCGGCGCAGGGCTTTGCCGTCAATCGCTTCGCCGAAGGTCTGGACCATCCGCGCACCATGCTGACGCTGCCCAATGGCGACGTGCTGGTGGCCGAAACCAATGCACCGCCGGGCAACAAGCCCAGCGGCATTACCGGAATCGTGATGGGCTGGATGTTCAGCCGCGTCGGCGCCGATGTGCCTTCGCCGAACAAGATCGTGCTGCTGCGCGATGCAGACGGCGACGGCAAGGCAGAGACTCGCTCTGACTTCCGGACCGAGGACATGCACTCGCCCTCCGGCATGGCCTATCGCGACGGCAAGCTCTACATCGCCAACCACGATGCGGTGCTGGAATTCGCGTTCCAGCCCGGTGAGACCAAGCTGGTCGGCAAGCCGCTGCGCAAGATGATGGACCTGCCTGCGGGCGGCAATCACTGGATGCGCAACCTGCTGCTGAGCGACGATGGCCAGCACCTCTATGTCGCGGTCGGTTCGTCCTCCAATATCGCCGACAATGGCATGGAAGCCGAAGCGGGCCGCGCGGCGATCTGGGAAATCGACGTTGCCACCGGGCGCCGCCGCCAGTTTGCGGCGGGCATGCGCAATCCCAACGGCATGGGTTGGAATCCCTCCACTGGCGAGCTCTGGGCCACGGTGCAGGAGCGTGACATGCTCGGCCCCGATCTGGTGCCCGACTATCTGACCAACGTTCCCGTCGGCGCGCAGTATGGCTGGCCGTGGATCTACTGGAAGACGACGTTCGATGACCGCGTCCAGTGGCCCATGGAAACGTACATGCTGGAATATACCCGCAAGCCCGAATACGCGATGGGCGCCCATGCGGCCGTGCTGGGCATGGTCTTCGCGCATGGCGGCATCACTATGGGTGACAAGTTCGCCAACGGTGCTTTCGTTGCCCGTCACGGTTCGTGGAACCGTCGCCCGGCGGTGGGCTACGACGTGGTGTTCGTGCCCTTCGACGAACACGGCAATCCGCAGAACGTGAAGCCGGTGCCGGTGCTGACGGCCTTCCTGAAGGATGCATCGCACACCCGTGGTCGCCCGACCTGGCTGGCCTTCGACAAGACCGGCAGCCTGCTGGTCAGCGACGATACTTCCGGCATGATCTGGCGCGTCCATGCGCCCGGCGCGAAGCCCTCTGCGGACATCAAGCCGGTGGTGGCGGAGCACATGAAGCCGCAGACGGAACTGAAGGATCCGACCGTTCCCAGCGCGGAGACCGTCGCCGGCTTCAAGCAGGAGCCGGACAAACTGCTGCCCTGATCGGCAGCCGAATTTGAGACTTACCGAAGGGCAGGGGGCGATAACCCCCTGCCTTTTTCGTTAGAGGACTTTGCCGGCGCGTCCCGCCAGTTCGGTGACATATTGCCAGGCCACGCGGCCCGAGCGGGCACCGCGGCGGCGTGACCATTCGAGGGCATCGCTCTCCTCGAACGCCAGCCCGTATTGTTCGGCATAGCCGTGGATGATCGCGAGGTACGAAGGCTGATCGCAGTTGTGATAGCCGATCGAGAGGCCGAAGCGATCCGCCAGCGCGAGGCGATCGTCGATCACGTCGCGCGGATTGATGGGATCGTCCTGCTCGCTCATGGCGCGGCCGACGATGGCGCGGCGGTTGGAGGTCACCGCAAGGCGCACATTGGCCGGACGCGCTTCCACGCCGCCTTCCAGCCATGAGCGCAGCAGGCGCGGGCCGGTGCCGTCGCCTTCCTCGAAGCCGAGATCGTCGATGTAGACGAGGAACTGGCGGTCCACCTTGCCCAGCAGCGTGAACAGCGCGGTGACGCCGTGGAGCGCTTCCTGTGCCACCTGGACGAGGGCGATGCGGCCCGGATGAAGGTCCTGCGCCGCGCGGATCGAGGCGCGGATCACCGCGGACTTGCCCATGCCGCGCGAACCCCAGAGCAGCATGTCATGCGCGGCATGGCCGGCGGCGAGGCGCTCGACATTGGTGACCACGCGTTCCTTCTGCGTGTCGATGCCGCGCAGCATGTCCAGCTTCGGGGCCTCCAGCGTGGCTACCGAGCGGGCTTCGGTTCCGGTCCAGACGTAGGCCGGATGCGCCAGCCAGTCGACCTGAGCGGCCGGGGGAGGGGCCAGTCGTTCGAGAGCGGCGGCGATACGGGTAAGGACTTCGATCTTTTCGGTCACGCGGTCAGTTCCTCGCTGGTGAGGTCGTAGAGCAGGGCGGCACCCTTGCCGGCCTGTGCGAGTGCGCCCATGGCTTCGGGCACGATATGGTCGGCGAAATAGCGCGCGACCACGGCCTTGCGCTTGGCGAAGGTGCCGGAGAGGTCGAGCGAGGGCAGGGCGGCCACTTGCCGTTCCAGCTGCCATCCGGCGACGGCCACCGCGCAGGCTTCCAGGAAGGGCACGCTGGCGGCAAGGCGGTCGTTCAGAGATCCGGCCAGGAAGCGTTCGCCCATCGCCTTGCAGCCCATCGCGAGGTCACGCAGCGGGGCGGAGCCTTCGCTGGCGATCTCGTCGATCAGCGCGAAGAGCACGTCGCCCTGTTCCATGCTCAGCTTGCGAGTCACGAGGTCGGCGGCCTGAATGCCGTTGGTGCCTTCGTAGATCGGGGCGATGCGCGCGTCGCGGTAATGCTGCGCGGCGCCGGTCTCCTCGATGAAGCCCATGCCGCCGTGGACCTGAATGCCCAGGCTGGCCACTTCCACGCCCATGTCGGTGCACCAGGCCTTCACCAGCGGCACCAGCAGTTCGGCGCGCTGGGCGGCGCCATCACCCATGCCGCCGCGGTCGAGCTGTCCGGTGGCGTAATAGAGCAGCGCGCGGCCGCCCTCGGTCAGCGCGCGCATACGCAGCAGGGTGCGGCGCACGTCGGGATGCTCGACGATGGCGACAGGGTTCTTGTCGGACGATCCGGCGCGGGCGGACTGCAGGCGGTCGTTGGCATAGGCCATGGCCTGCTGCATCGCTCGCTCGGCGATCTGCACGCCTTGCGCGCCGACGTTGATGCGGGCGTTGTTCATCATCGTGAACATGCAGCGCAGGCCTTCGTTCTCCGCGCCGACCAGTTCGCCTATGCATTCGCCGTTGTCGCCATAGCTCATCACGCACGTGGGCGAGGCGTGGATGCCCAGCTTGTGTTCGAGGCTGACGACCTTGAGATCGTTACGCGCGCCGAGCGAGCCGTCTGGTTCCACGTGGAACTTCGGAACGAGGAACAGCGAAATTCCGCGCGAGCCTGCAGGGGCACCGGGCGTACGCGCCAACACGAGGTGGACGATATTCTCGGCCAGATCGTGCTCACCCCAGGTGATGAAGATCTTCTGCCCGGCGATGCGGTATTTGCCGGCGTGCGGACCCTCGGTGATCGGCAGGGCCGTGCTGCGCAGCGCGCCGACGTCGGATCCGGCTTGCGGCTCGGTAAGATTCATCGTGCCGGACCATTCGCCGCTGACGATCTTGGTGAGGTAAGTCGCCTGCTGCGCCGCACTGCCGTGATGGATCAGCGCCTCGATCGCGCCCACGGTCAGCATCGGCAGCAGCGAGAACGCCATGTTGGCGGTGCCCATGCATTCGAGCACGGCCACGGCGAGCGACTGCGGCAGGCCTTGTCCGCCGAAGTCTTCGGGTGCGGAAATCGAATTCCATCCGGCTTCGACGAAGTCCGCATAGGCCTGCGCGAAGCCATCGGGCAGCACCACTTTGCCATCGACGATGCGCGCGCCTTCGCTATCCCCCTTGCGGTTCAGCGGCGCCCATTCGCCTGCCGCGAACTGTCCCGCACCCTCGACCACGGCCTCAACCACATCGGGGCTGGCAGCGGCGAAACGCTCGGTTTCGGCAAGCGCGTCGAGCCCGGCGTTTACGCGCAGGGCCAGAACCTGATCGGTGCTGGGGGGATTGAAGGTCATTTTCGCGGTTTTCCTTGGCTTTCCTCGCGGTGCGCTATAGCGGCAGGGCATGGAGCGCACCAGTCGACCCGAACGCCTTGCCGCCGATTCCGCCGGCCTTGCCCGCGCGGCGGAGCTGCTGCGCGAGAACGGTCTCGTCGCCGTTCCCACCGAAACGGTCTACGGTCTTGCCGCCCGCGCGGATCGCGATGAATCCGTCGCGGCGATCTACCGCGCCAAAGGACGGCCGAGTTTCAACCCGCTGATCGTCCATGTCGCCGATCTCGATTCCGCCCGCCGCATTGCCCGTTTCGACGAGCGCGCACTGGCGCTGGCCGATGCGTTCTGGCCGGGTGCCTTGACCATGGTGCTTCCGCTGGAAGACGGCGCGGACATCGCCCCCGCCGTCACCGCCGGCCTGCCCACGGTGGCGCTGCGCTGCCCGGCCCATCCGGTGATGCGTGAGGTGATCGCGCAGGCAGGTCTTCCACTGGCAGCACCTTCCGCCAATCGCAGCGGCGGCGTCAGCCCGACCACGGCGGACCATGTCGCGGCATCGTTGGGTGAGGGGATCGATGCCATCGTCGATGGCGGCGCCTGCGAGGCCGGGCTGGAATCGACGATCGTGGCGCTGCGGCAGGATGGCCGCTGGCAAGTTCTGCGTCCAGGGCCGATCCCGGACGCTTGGATTCGCGAGATTCTCGGCACCGATCCGGACGCCGTGACGTCACAGGCGATCGAAGCACCTGGCCAGCTTGCCAGCCATTACGCCCCCGGCAAGCCGGTGCGTCTGGGGGCCGTCGAGGCCGAGGCAGACGAGTTTCATATCGGATTCGGTGAGATCGCCGGGAATGCCTCGCTATCGTCGTCTGGCGACCTCGTGGAAGCCGCATCGCGGCTCTATGCCTTGCTCCACCAGGGGGCTGAGGCGGCGTTTCCTCGCATCGCTGTGGCACCTGTTCCCGAAGGCGGGATTGGCGCGGCGATCAATGACCGCCTGCGCAGGGCGGCAGCTTAAAGGGTAGAGCCACGACTCAGCGCGGCGGGGGGGCCGCGCCGGGGTTGAGGTCCTGAATGTCGGCGTAGTCGTCGCGCGCCTTGGTGCAGGCATCGCGGTCGCCGCGATCGCAGTCCTTCAGGTGGCGCTGGTACTGGCGCTGCAGCTTGCCCAGCTTTTCATCCCGTTCCCGCATCTGGCGGCCGCGCTTTTCGTCGGCTTCGGACTGGCTGGTGGTGGCCATGTCCACGGCCGAACTGGCGATGCGCACCGGCGCGGTCACCACTTTGCCCACGGTGCTGATGCAGCCGCTCAGGGCAAGAAGGCCTAGGGGCAGGGCGATGAGGTGGGCGTGCCGGATCATATCGGGCGCGAAACTGTCACGCCGGATCTGTCGAAACAATGAATGGGCGCAGGCAAGCTGGGGATAGGCAAAAGGAAAGGGCCGCTCCCTTGCGAGAGCGGCCCTTTGCCTTGCACGATTGCGCTGCCGATCAAACGGCTTCGGCGCTCTCGTAATACTTCGGGGCGTATTCGTTGAGGATCGTAAGGATCTTCTTGAGTGCGCCCTGCTCGTCGGTCTTTTCCATCGCCGCCAGCTCACGGGCGAGGCGCGACGAAGCGGCCTCGAAGATCTGGCGTTCGGAATAGCTCTGTTCGGGCTGGTCATCGGCACGGAACAGGTCGCGCGTCACTTCGGCGATCGATACGAGGTCGCCCGAGTTGATCTTCGCTTCGTATTCCTGGGCGCGACGCGACCACATGGTGCGCTTGACCTTGGGTTTACCCTTGAGCGTGTCGAGTGCTTCGCGCAGAGTCTTGTCCGAAGACAGCTTGCGCATCCCGATGGCTTCCACTTTGTTCATCGGAACGCGCAGAGTCATGCGTTCCTTCTCAAAACGGAGCACGTAGAGTTCGAGCTGCATCCCGGCAATTTCCTGCTTCTGGAGCTCGATCACACGGCCCACGCCGTGCTTGGGATAAACGACGTAATCTCCAACATCGAAGGCATCGGCCTTGGTTGCCATTTATCGTCCTTTCACCTGCAGGTTCGTTGCCTTACCTACGGCATGGGAGAAACCCGGGAGGTGCGACAATGGAGACAAACGCCTCCGCCGCCCGGTCAGATAACTCTCCCAACCGTCTGCTTTCGAACCCTGCCTCGCAATGAAAATGCCTGCCAAAACGGGCGGGGAGCCCGGGCAGTCGCGGGATTATATAGCACCGATGTGATAAAATTACCAGAGGCGTGCGTATAATTAACAGGTACCGCGCGCAACGTTCGCGCCGCGGCACCCATTTGCTCAGCAAGTCCCTCTGCCTAGGGGGAAACCGCTTGCCCCCTCAGGCGCCTTTGGAAAGGCTCAGTCGCCTTCGCCGGGTTCGGGCGAGAAATATTTTTCGAACTTGCCTTCTTCGCCGCGCATTTCGTCGGCGTCGGCCGGCGCGTCCTTCTTGGTGGTCAGGTTCGGCCACTCGGCAGAGTACTTGGCGTTGAGTTCCAGCCACTGCTCAAGACCGCTTTCGGTATCGGGCAGGATGGCTTCGGCCGGGCATTCCGGTTCGCAGACGCCGCAGTCGATGCACTCGCTGGGATTGATCACCAGCATGTTCTCGCCTTCGTAGAAGCAGTCCACCGGACAGACTTCGACGCAATCCATGTACTTGCACCGGATGCAGTTATCGGTGACGACATAGGTCATGGCGGCGTATTCCTCTTAGACGGCTTCGTTGCGGTTGGCCGCTGCTATGGGATCAGCGGGGCCTGCGTCAAGCACTCTATAGCAGGCCTGCGCCTCCGGGGCAGGGCCGCGACGGTCCGGAAGGGATAGGATTTCTATCACCCTTGCACCCTGCGCTGTCGGCAAAGTCAGGACATCGCCGCAGACGACCTTCTGGTGTGCGCGTTCGACTCGCTTGCCGTTGATTCGCACATGCCCGGATTCGGCCATGGTCTGGGCAAGCGGCCGGGTCTTGGTGAGGCGCAGGAACCAGAGCAGCTTGTCGATCCTCAAACCGCCGCCTCCGTTCCTGTGCCCGCCGCGCCCATCAGCGTGAGATCAGTTCGCCCAGCGCCGCGAAGGCGCTGTCCTTGCGGACGGGCTGGGGGCGGGTTTCCTCGGCCTGCCGCCGTGGCGGACGCCAGCGCCAGCGCACCGGGGCCGGCGGCCCGTGCGCTTCCTCGGCTAGCGGGCGCGGCATTACCGGCTGGAATCCGGCCAGACGCAGCAGCCGGGCATAGCTGGAGGTGGTGAGTCCCATCGAGACGGCGCGGGCCGGATCGAGCGCGAAATCGCGCGAAGCGGGGCCGGAGCCGCGCGCTTCATGCGCCTCGCGCAGCAGCTTTTCGGCCATGTCCAGCCGGATCAGCTGCTTGCCGAGATTGCGATAGCCGGGCGCGCGGTGGCGTTTGGCGGCGTCCATCGCCGGCGGCATCGCGGCATCGGGCTCGCCGCCCTGTGGTTTGCCGGCAATCCGTGCGAGCTGGCGCCACAGCGCGATCGGCCCGGGGCGCAGCATGGAGGGCACGAAGAGATCGAGCGCACCCACGCGGACGCCCAGCTTGGCCAGCATGGTGCGGCGGTTCTTGTCGAGCCGATCCACGCGGGAATCCTCGCGCGCGGAAATGCCGCCGCATTCGACCAGCGTGATCAGCAGCGCGCGCAAGTCCGGCCCGGCCTCTTCCGATCGGCTCGCCTCATCCAGCTTGCCCAGTGGCGCGAGCGGTTCCAGCGCGGCGATCAGCCAGGCCTCCAGCGCGGCGACCAGCGCCTTGCGTGAAGGGGCAGGGATGGCATCGAGCACGCGATCAGGTGCCAGCACCGGCGCCAGCAGCGATCGGCCGGCGGAAAGCGTGGCGATCTTCTCACCCTCCCACCGCAGATCGCCGGCTTCCAGCGTGATCGCGGCGGTGCCTTCGTGAATCGCGGCGGCCAGTGCATCGGCGCGCTTTTGCAGCAGGGCGGGCAAGTGGCGCTCGGCCGCGGCCAGCAGCAGCTTGCGGTCGGTCAGCCGCGCGCCGGGATCGACCTGAAAGCCGAAACCGCGCAGCGAGCCGATGTGCTCGCCTTCCACCAGCACTTCCTCGTCTTCGAGGCGGACCGAAAGCAGTCCGGCGTCGGGGCCGAGTTTCTTCATGAGCACGGCAGTCCTGCGGTTGATGAAACGTTCGGTAAGCTTGCCATGAAGCGCGTCGGAAAGGCGCGCCTCAACCGCCCGGGCACGCGCCGCCATCTCATCGCGGGCAAGCACCCAGTCGGGGCGCTGGGCGATATAGGCCCAGGAACGGATTGCGGCAATCCGCCCCTGCAGGGTGTCGATATCGCCGCCGGTGCGGTCCAACTGGGCGATCTGTTGCGCCATGTAGTCCGCACCCAGTTCGCCGTGTCGCAGGTCCTGCCACAACCGGGCGACGAAGCGCGCGTGCGTTTCCGAACCTTGCTGGCGGAAATCGGGCAGGCGGCAGACCTCCCAGAACCGGGCGACTTGCGCATGGCCGCGCACGTTGCCGCCAACGTCGGGATCTTCGGCCAGCCGCTTCAGCACCGCCAGATCTATGGCTTCCGGCGCGGGGGCGAGTTCGGGGCGTTCGGGCGGCGCTTCCAGATCGGCGATCAGCGTGGCCAGACTGTCGAAGCGCGGTTCGGGTTCGCGCCAGAACAGCTTGGTCAACGGCGGGAAGCGATGTTCCTCGATCGCGTAGATTTCTTCGGATTCGAATTCGGAATCGTGGCCGCCCGATCCGGTCAGCGTGCCGAAGGTGCCATCGGTTTGGTGGCGACCCGCGCGTCCGGCGATCTGCGCCATTTCCGCAGTGGTCAGGCGGCGATGGCGGCGGCCGTCATACTTGGACAGCCCGGCGAAGGCGACATGCTGGACATCGAGGTTGAGGCCCATGCCGATGGCATCGGTGGCGACCAGATAGTCGACCTCGCCCGATTGGTAGAGCGCGACCTGGGCGTTGCGCGTCTGCGGGCTGAGCGCGCCCATAACCACGGCGGCACCACCGCGAAAACGGCGCAGCATTTCGGCGATGGCGTAGACCTGCTCGGTAGAGAAGGCGACGATCGCGCTGCGCGGGGGAATCCGGCTGAGCTTTTTGGCACCGACGTGCGAGAGCGTGGAAAAGCGCGGGCGCGAGATCACCTCGACGCCGGGAACCAGCGCCTTGACCAGCGGCTCTATGGTCGAGGAGCCGAGGATCATCGTCTCCTCGCGCCCACGGGCGTGCAGCAGGCGGTCGGTAAAGACGTGGCCGCGTTCGCGATCGGCGGCTAGTTGTGCCTCGTCGATGGCGACAAAGGCCAGGCTGCGGTCGGTGACCGGCATCGCCTCTGCCGTGCACAGTAGATAGCGCGCGTTCTTCGGCTCGATCCGTTCCTCGCCGGTGATCAGGGCGACATTGTTCTCGCCCTTGATCTTGCAGACGCGGTCATAGACCTCGCGTGCCAGCAGGCGCAGGGGGAAGCCGATGGCGCCGCTGGAATGCGCGCAGAGCCGCTCTATGGCGAGGTGGGTCTTGCCGGTGTTCGTCGGGCCGAGCACCGCCTTGACCCCGCTGGGAGCGTCGTTTCGCGACGAGGCATGCGGCTTGTGAAACATTACCCCCTAGATTTGGCACCCCACCCGAACGCCCGCAAGACTCGGCTCGCCGAAAAACGGGTCAGAAATCCACAGCGTTAGGTAGCAATTAACCTTAAGCGGGCAGGACATGTGCCCAAGGGCCCCTTTCGGGTCATGATTTTTAGAGCCGCCCGCGATCCCGGCAGGGGCATGCGGCACGACTTTGCAACTGGGGCTTCGCAAGAAGGACGGGCATTTGTTCAAGGTACTTGAACATGGCGGGGAGATCGCGACGGGCGAGGGGCGCGGTTACGCTGCCGCACTTTCGCACGCGCAAGTCGTTCCGGCTTCCGCCACGCCTGGATCTCCTGCCCCAGCCGCACCGACGACACCGGCCAAGCAGCGCCTGTCGCATCGGATAGAGGGCTGGAAACGCGATATCGAACACTGGTGCGATCGCGTCGAGATCGCGCCGGACCTTGCCTGTGACATCGGCAGCCGTCGCTGGCTGCGCGGCATGGCGACCATGCTGGGCCTGTCCGTGGCGGCCTTCGCCTTCTGGCCCGATTTCGCGATGGTGGAGGCGGCGACCACGCCGCTGGCCGCGCGCGAGCGGGACGAATTCCGCAGCCAGACGATCACCCCGCTGGGGCTGGGGGCCGACGCCGGGCGCCACATGGGCGCCAGCCCGCTGGTCCGGCCGCTGGGCAGCGTGCCCGAGCGGCCGAGCGTGGAACTGGTGGCGACGTTGGGGCAGGGCGACAGCTTCGCGCGTATGTTGGAACGCGTCGGCGTGGGCGACGATGACGCCACGCGGATCGGCGCGCTGGTCGGGCAGGCGGTTCCGCTCGACCAGATCGAGCCGGGAACCCAGTTCGACGTCACTCTCGGCGCTCGTCCGGCACCGGGGGCGCCAAGGGCGCTGAGCGCGATGAACTTCCGCGCGCGATTCGACATGGATCTGTCGATCCAGCGTGGCGGCAGCGGGCTTTCGCTGGTGCGCCATCCGATTCACGTCGACGAGACGCCGCTGCGCATTCGCGGCACCGTCGGGTCCAGTCTCTATCGTTCCGCCCGCAATGCCGGCGCGCCGATCGCGGCGATCCAGGCCTATCTTCAGGCCATCGACAAATACGTCAGCCTTGAAAGCGATATTCGCGCCAACGACGCGTTCGATATCGTCGTCAGCTACAAGCGATCGGCCAAGGGCGAGCGGCAGGTCGGCAACCTGCTCTATGCGGGCCTCGAACATGAGGGCAAACCGCGCGTCCAGCTGCTGCGCTGGGGGCAGGATGGCGAGATGGTCGCCGCCGGTGGCCTGTCGGAATCGACCAGCACGGCCGCCGGGATGCCGGTGGCCGGACACATGACCTCTCCCTACGGAATGCGGCGCCATCCGATTTTGGGCTATGTGCGTATGCACGCCGGCATCGATTTCGGCGCGGCCTACGGCTCGCCGATCTACGCGGTGGCCGATGGCGTGGTGAGCTTCTCCGGCCGGCACGGCGGCCACGGCAACTACGTACGGATCGAACACGGCGGCGGGCTGGGCACCGGTTATGGCCACATGAGCCGCATCGCGGTTTCCGCCGGCAGCCGCGTCCGCGCCGGGCAGGTGATCGGCTATGTCGGCTCCTCCGGCCTCTCGACCGGGCCGCATCTCCATTTCGAGGCCTATCGCGGCGGGCAGACGATCAACCCGGCCGGCCTGCGCTTCGTTTCGGCACCGCGGATCGACGGCAAGGAAAAGAACGCCTTCGATGCGCGGATGAAGGCCCTGCTCACCGTGCAGCCGGGCGAGGCGCTGGGCTCGGTCGCGCCGGCGATGGCCAAGCCGATGGGGGCGGCGCGCGAGATCGACCGGCTGGAGCCGAACACGCTCTGAATCTTCGGCGATAATTTGCGGGTATGCGCACCGCGCAAGCGGTCTTGCGGCCTTGGACAGTCCGCCACATTGAACCGCCAGTCCTTTTCCGGCAATCACTCCGGCCATGACCGGAACCTATCCCCACACCCGCCTGCGCCGCGCGCGCGCCACGGCCTGGAGCCGCGCCATGTACCGCGAGACGGTGCTGACCCCCGCCGATCTGATCTGGCCGGTCTTCGTGACCGAGGGAGAGGGCGTGGAGCAGCCGATTCCCTCGCTGCCGGGCGTCTCGCGCTGGTCGGTGGACCTTCTGGTGGAGCGTGCGAAGGAAGCGGCCGATCTGGGCATCCCCTGTCTTGCCCTGTTCCCCGATACCCAACCCGAACGCCGCAGCGACGACGGCGCCGAAGCGCTCAATCCCGACAACCTGATGTGCCGTGCCCTCCGCGCCATTCGCGCGGAACTGGGCGACCGCATCGGCCTGCTGACCGACGTGGCGCTCGATCCCTATACCAACCATGGTCAGGACGGCCTGTTGGGGCCGGACGGCTATGTCCTCAATGACGAGACGATCGAGGTGCTGGTCGGCCAGTCGCTGAATCAGGCCCGCGCCGGGGCGGACATCATCGCCCCGTCGGACATGATGGACGGCCGCATCGGCGCGATCCGCGATGCGCTGGAGGACGAGGGCTTCGTCAACGTCCAGATCATGAGCTATGCCGCCAAGTATGCCTCGGCCTTCTACGGCCCGTTCCGCGATGCGGTGAACACGCGCGGGCTGCTGAAGGGCGACAAGAAGACCTACCAGATGGACCCCGCCAACAGCGAGGAAGCGCTGCGCGAGGTCGAGATGGATCTGGCCGAGGGTGCGGACAGCGTCATGGTCAAGCCGGGCCTGCCCTATCTCGATATCGTGCGCCGGGTGAAGGAAACCTTCGAGGTTCCCGTCTTCGCCTATCAGGTCTCTGGCGAATACGCGATGATCGAGGCGGCAGTGGCGGCCGGCGCGGCGGACCGCGATGCGATGGTGCTGGAAACGCTGTTGGCCTTCAAGCGCGCGGGTTGCTCGGGCGTGCTGACGTACCACGCCGTCCACGCCGCGCGCCTGTTGCAGAAGTGACGTCATGACGGACTTCAGACTGGAAACCGACCGACTGGTACTGCGCAATTGGCAGCTCGGCGACATGGCGCGTTTTGCCGAAGTGACCAACAATCCGGACGTCATGCGTTGGCTGGGCGGGGTGATGGACGCGGAGCGGCTGGCCCAGTCCGAAGCCCGCATGATCGGCTTTCACGAGAGCTACGGCCACACCTTTTGGATCGTCGAGCGCAAGGCCGACGGCGGCGATCTTTCCGGCGAGATGCTGGGCTTTTGCGGTCTCAAGAAAATCGACGCGCCGGGGGCCTCGTTCCCCGGCGAGTTCGAGATCGGCTGGCGCATGCGCAGCGATGCCCATGGCAAGGGCTATGCGAAGGAAGCGGCGATCGCCTCGCTCGACGCCGGGTTCGGCGTGTTCGGCGCGGCGGAGATCTTCGCGATCACCGTGATCGAGAACGAGGCAAGCTGGGGCCTGATGCGCCGGCTGGGCATGCGCCGGCGCGAGGAACTCGATTACGACGATCCGCGTTTCGAGCCTCCGCTGCGGCACACGATCGTCTATTCGATCGCCCGCGACGATTGGGCTGGGCAGCTGGACTGATAGCGCGGGGAGAGACAATGAATCGCACCGACGTGACCGTGGCCGCCTTCAACGGCAAGGCGCCGCGCATCCATTCCAGCGCCTTCATTGCGCCGGGTTGCCGCATCATCGGCGATGTCGAGATCGGGCCGGATGCCAGCATCTGGTACAACTGCGTGATCCGCGCCGATGTGAACCGGGTGGTGATCGGCGCGCGGACCAATGTGCAGGATGGCTCGGTGATTCACTGCGACAGTCCCAAACCCTCCCGCCCCGAAGGCTATCCCACGCTGATCGGTGAGGATGTGCTGATCGGGCATATGGCGATGGTCCATGGCTGCACGCTGGAGGATCGCGCTTTCGTGGGACTTGGCGCCATCGTCATGGACGGCAGCTATATCGAATCCGACGGGATGCTGGCCGCCGGCGCGCAACTGACCGGCAAGCGCATCGGCGCGCGGCAGCTGTGGATGGGGCGCCCGGCCAAGTATCTGCGCGATCTGGATGACGCGACGATGGCCGGCAATCAGGCGGGCGTGCAGGCCTATGTCGAACGCGGCCGCCAGCATGCCGAAGCGCTTGGTTTTATTCCCTGATGGCCAAGCCGAAGCTGGCGCTTCCATCCGCAGAAGCGGTGCGGGCACTGATCGATTCCGAACAGCGATTGGCCGTGCGCGTGACTCCCGGCGCCAAAGTGGAAGCATTGGAGATCGTCGAGGGCCGGCTTCAGGTGAAAGTCCGCGCCAAGCCCGAAGACGGCAAGGCGAACGAAGCGGTGCGCGCGATTCTGGCGGCGGCGCTGGAACTGGCGCCATCGCGCATCGCCTTGTTGCGCGGCGCAACTTCGCGAGAGAAGCAGTTCTCTATCGCGCTGTAGTCATTGCGCTGTAATCCGGGCGATGCGGTAACCGGCGAAGGTCACCGCCAGACCGCAGGCCACGGCCAGCAGCAAGCAGGCCGGTCCGTAGGCAAGGAACAGCATCGCCCCGAATGAGGCGCCGAAGGCGAGCGCCAGCCACAAGCCGATGAACGAAGTGAGCCCCGGTTCGCGCCGTCCGGTGACGAGCCCGCCAAGCCCCTGGCCGATCCGCACCAGCGCGCCGGTCAGATAAGTCAGCGCGACCGGCGCTTCGCCCTGACGCAGCGCGGTGTTGAGTGCGCCCATCGCCAGCACCAGCATGGCCATCATCGCCGCCGAATGCCCGGCGAGCGCAAGGATGGAGCCGATGGCGAGCAAGGCGGTTACCAGCCCCAGCACGGCAGGCTTGCGCCATACGCCGGTGCTTTCGGCAACGATATGGCCCAGCGCCACACCCAGAACGAAACCAAGGATCAGCAGTGCCGGCGTCGCCGCGCGGGGCGTATCGGCGATCAATTCTGTCGCCAGCCGGGTGGTATTGCCCGACATGAACGAGACGAAATAGCGGTCGGCAGACAGGAACCCTACCGCATCGACGTATCCGGCGAGACCGGCAAGGGCGGTGGCCAGCAAGCGGCGGGGACGATCGAGCCGGTTCACATCGCGACGATAGCGAGCGGATTCCGCTTTAGCGACCCATTCCGCGGGCCATGCGGGCCAGCACGTCGGTCATGGCCTGCGCGATATTGGCGGGCTGCGGCGCGACATCGGCGATGGCGCGAGTCATCGCATCGGCCCATTGCGCGGCGGTCTGGCGGTCGATGGGAAAGTGCTTGTGCAGGCTCATCATGCATTTGCCGGGATTGGCCTCAAACCAGTCGCGCGGGCCGCCGGCCCAACCGGCCAGGAAGCGCGGCAGGCTTTTTCGCATCGGTTCCAGGTCATCCGCATGCATGGCGCGCAGTTCGGCATAGGCCGGGTCCTGCTCCATCAGATCATAGAAGCGGTTGGCGATGGCTTCGAACACGGGAGCGCCGCCGATCTGGTCATGCGGGGATTGGGCGGTTTCGGTGGTCACGGGGCTAATCTCTCCGGCACGCAGGTGGTCATGCTGACGGGATAATCGATCGGTTCCACGTGGAACTTGATCCCGATCAATCGCGAACCAAGGCGCGCAAGGTTTCGATGCGATCGGCCTCATGCGCCGGCTTGTCGGCGCGGATGCGGTGGATGCGGGGGAAGCGCATGGCAAGGCCGGACTTGTGGCGCTTGCTGAGGTGGACCGAATCGAAAGCGACTTCCAGCACCAGCGACTTGTCGGTTTCGCGCACCGGGCCGAAGCGATTCACCGTGTGGCTCCGCACATGGCGGTCCAGCCATTTCAGTTCCTCGTCGGTGAATCCGAAGTACGCCTTGCCCACGGGCAGCAGTTCGGCGCCCCCGTTCGTCAGGTCATCGGGATCGCCGTCCCAGCAGCCGAAGGTGTAGTCCGAATAGAACGAGGATCGCTTGCCGCTGCCGCGCTGGGCATACATCAGCACGCAGTCGATCAGCAGCGGATCGCGCTTCCATTTGTACCAAAGGCCGGTCTTACGCCCGGCGACATAAGGGCTGTCGCGCCGCTTGAGCATGACTCCCTCGATCGCATCCTCGCGCGCCTTCTCCCGGATCTCGGCGAGTTCGGCGAAATCGGCGGCGGGAATCACCATGCTGAGGTCGAAATGCTCGGGATCGAGTCGGGCGATCAGCGCTTCCAGCCGGGCGCGGCGTTCGCTCCAGGGCAGGGCGCGCAGGTCCTCGCCCTCCAGAATCAGCACATCGTAAAGGCGCACGAAGGCCGGGTATTCGGCCAGCATTTTCTTCGAGACGGTCTTGCGGCCAAGGCGCTGCTGCAGGGCGTTGAAGCTGGCGGCGCCGCCTTCCTCACGCCCCTGATGCGATCCGCGCACCAGCAATTCGCCATCCAGCACGGCATCGACATGCAGCGCTTCGGCGATCTCCGGAAAGCTGCCCGAGATATCGTCACCCGATCGCGAATAGACGCGTGTCTCGCCTTTCACCCGCACCACCTGCACGCGGATGCCGTCCCACTTCCATTCGGCGGCATAGTCGGAAAGATTGAGTTCGGCCGCCTCCAGCGGATGCGCCAGCATGAAGGGGCGGAACAGCGGCAGGTCTTCGGAAGAAGGCGCCTCGGCTCCGCGCGCGGCCCAGTCGAACAAGGCGAGATAGGGCGGTTGCTGGCCGTGCCAGTGCTCCTCCACATCTTCCACCGCCACGTCGAAGGCCTGTCCGAAGGCGGTCTTGGCCAGCCGGGCGGAAATGCCGATGCGCATGGCGCCGGTCGCCAGCTTGAGCAGGGCATAGCGTTCCTCGGCATCGAGCCGGTCGAGCAGGCGCGGCAGTTCGGTCATGACATTGGCGCGAGTCATGTGGGACAGCGCATCGACTGCCTCGCTGACCGTTGGCGGGTCTTCGGCGATAGCGGGGCCGGGCCAGAGCAGGCTGGCGGTTTCCGCCGTATCGCCCACGTAATCGCGGCTGAGCGACCAGAGCACCGGATCGACGCGCTCGGTCATCAGGTTGCGTATCGTCGAACTTTTCACGGCTGGAAAGTCGAGCCCATCGGTCAGCGCCGCCAGCGCCCAGCCGCGATCGGGATCGGGCGTGTCCCGCAGATAGTCCGCCAGCAGCTTCAGCTTCGCATTGCGGCTGCGCGTATAGACCAGCGCGTCGAGCAGGGCGGCAAAGCGCTTCATGGGATAGCGCGGTCCAATTGACCTGATGAATCAAATCGACCTGACGAATCAAAACCTCGTCGTCCCCGCGAAGGCGGGGACCCCGCTTTTCTTACGGCGTGGGAAAGAGGAAGCGGGGCCCCCGCCTTCGCGGGGGCGACGATGGTTGCGCGCGGGGACATTTTGCGCACCTCAATCGTCCTCGTCTTCATAGCCGACCAGCGCCAGCGCTCGCGCCCTGCGCTGATTCAGCTCGCACCAGCGCAGCATCGCATCCTCGCGGCCGTGGGTGATCCAGGTCTCGCCGGGATTCACTTCGGAGATGGTCTGCGTGAGTTCGTCCCAATCGGCGTGGTCGGAGATGATCAGCGGCAGTTCCACCATCCGCTGTCGTGCCCGCTGCCGCACGCCCATCCAGCCGGAGGCCATGGCGGTGATCGGATCGGGCAGGCGGCGACTCCAGCGGTCGTTTAGCGCGGAGGGCGGGGCGATCACGATCCGCCCGGCAAGCTCTGGCGTCTTGACGTCACTCACCAGCCGCAAGTCGCCCAGATCGACGCCGAACCGTTCGTAAAGCCGGCACATGGCCTCCATCGCGCCGTGCAGATAGATCGGCTCCCGATGTCCCGCGCGGCGCAGTTCGGCAATCAGGCGCTGCGCCTTGCCAAGCGCATAGGCACCCACCAGAACGCAGCGTTCGGGATTGGCGGACAGCGCCGAAAGCAGCTTGGCAATCTCGTACTCAACGGGGGGATGGCGGAACACGGGGAGCGCGAAAGTCGCCTCGGTCACCAGCACATCGCAGGGCACGACTTCGAAAGGCAGGCAGGTCGGATCGGGCCGGCGCTTGAAATCGCCGGTGACCACGACGCGCTCACCCGCATGCTCCAGCACGATCTGCGCCGATCCCAGTACGTGCCCGGCCGGAACGAACGTGGCGGAAACGCCGCCTGGCAGGCTTAGCGTCTCGCCATAGGCCACCGGCACCGCGCCTTCGCGGGTGGCGTAGCGCAATTCCATGATCGCCAGAGTCTCGGGCGTGGCCACCGTCTCGCCATGGCCGCCGCGTGCGTGATCGGAATGGCCGTGAGTCACCAGTGCGCGGGGGACCGGATGCGCAGGGTCGATCCAGCAGTCGGCGGGGACGACGTGGATGCCGTGGGGTTCGGGTCTGATCCAGGCGAAATCGTGGGCCATGAAAGGAAAATGGGGCGGAAACCGCGCGGTTCCCACCCCATTTCGTATTGAGTCAGATCAGGTCTGCTCAGTCGTCGGCATTGGCTTCCGGCTGGTTGCCGGGCTTCTTGGCCGTCTTCTTCGCAGGGGCCTTCTTCTTGGCCTTCACCACCTTCGGCGCGGCGGGCGTCAGTTCGAAGCTGAGCGCATCCTCCTTGACCGAGACGTGGACCTCGCCGCCGATGGCAAGCTTGCCGAACAGCAGTTCCTCTGCCAGCGGCTGCTTGACCTTCTCCTGGATGACACGAGCCATTGGCCGCGCCCCGTAGAGCTTGTCGTAACCGCGATGGCCCAGCCATTCGCGCGCGTCCGAATCGAACTGGATGTGGACGTTCTGGTCGGCCAGCTGGAGTTCCAGCTGCAGGATGAACTTGTCCACCACCCGGCTGATCGTTTCCTTGGCCAGATAGGCGAAGGGCACGATGGCATCGAGACGGTTGCGGAACTCGGGGCTGAACATCTGCTTCACCGCCTCGTCGCCGGCATCCGCCTTGGACGTGTCACCGAAACCGATGCCCTGCTTGGCCATGTCCGACGCGCCCGCGTTGGTGGTCATGATCAGGACCACGTTACGGAAGTCCACGGTCTTGCCGTGGTGGTCGGTCAGCTTGCCGTTGTCCATCACCTGCAGGAGGATGTTGAACAGATCCGGGTGCGCCTTTTCGATTTCGTCGAGAAGGAGCACGCAGTGCGGCTGCTGGTCCACAGCATCGGTGAGCAAACCGCCCTGATCGAAGCCGACATAGCCCGGAGGGGCACCGATCAGACGGCTGACCGAGTGACGCTCCATATATTCGGACATGTCGAAGCGCTGGATCGGGATGCCCATGATCTGGGCCAGCTGCTTGGCGACTTCGGTCTTGCCGACGCCGGTGGGGCCGGAGAACAGGAACGAGCCGATCGGCTTGTCCGGATCGCGCAGGCCCGCGCGGCTGAGCTTCATCGCGGTGGAGAGCACCTCGATGGCCTTGTCCTGACCGAAGACCACGCGCTTCAGATCGCGTTCGAGATTCTCGAGCGCCTTCTTGTCGTCCGAGCTGACCGACTTGGGCGGGATACGCGCCATCGTCGCGATCACCTGCTCGATCTCGCGCGCGGTGATCGTCTTCTTGCGGCGGCTGGGGGGCACCAGCATCTGCATCGCGCCCACTTCGTCGATCACGTCGATCGCCTTGTCGGGCAGCTTGCGGTCATTGATGTAGCGCGCCGAAAGCTCGACCGCGGTCTTGATCGCGTCCGGCGTGTACTTGACCTTGTGGTGTTCCTCGAAGGCGGTGCGTAGGCCCCGCAGGATCTTGATCGTGTCTTCCACGGTGGGTTCGTTCACGTCGATCTTCTGGAACCGGCGCAGCAGGGCACGGTCCTTCTCGAAGTGGTTGCGGAACTCCTTGTAGGTGGTCGAACCGATGCAGCGGATCGTGCCGCCCGATAGTGCGGGCTTGAGCAGGTTCGAGGCATCCATCGCGCCGCCGCTGGTGGCGCCGGCACCGATCACCGTGTGGATCTCGTCGATGAACAGGATCGCGTGCGGCATCTTCTCCAGTTCGGAGACGACCTGCTTCAGGCGTTCCTCGAAATCGCCGCGATAACGCGTGCCGGCCAGCAGGCTGCCCATGTCGAGCGAATAGATCACCGCTTCGGCCAGAACCTCGGGCACTTCGCCTTCGACGATCTTGCGGGCGAGACCTTCGGCGATGGCGGTCTTGCCGACGCCGGGATCGCCCACATAGAGCGGGTTGTTCTTCGAACGGCGGCAGAGGATCTGGATCGTGCGGTCCACTTCGGGGCCGCGGCCGATCAGCGGATCCACTTTGCCCAGCAGCGCCTTCTCATTGAGATTGACGGTGAACTGGTCGAGCGCGGAATCCTTCTTGTTGGCGCTCTTGGTCTCGGCCTTTTCCTCGGGCGTGGGGGCTTGTTCCTCGCTGCCCTTGGGGCTGCGCTCGTCCACCCGCTTGCCACCCTTGCCGATGCCGTGGCTGATGTAGCTGACGGCGTCGAGGCGGCTCATGTCCTGCTGCTGCAGGAAATAGACGGCGTAGGAATCACGCTCGGAGAACAGGGCGACCAGCACGTTGGCGCCGGTCACGGTGTCCTTGCCCGAGGACTGGACGTGCAGGATCGCGCGCTGGATCACGCGCTGGAAGCCGGCGGTGGGGGCGGGATCGCCCTTTTCCTCGGTCTTCAGCGACTGGTATTCCTGGTCGAGATACTGGCGCACCACGTCACCGAGGTCGCCAAGATCCACGCCACATGCCTGCATGACCTGTGCCGCGTCCGGATCGTCGATCAGGGCGAGCAGCAGGTGCTCTAGCGTGGCGTACTCGTGGCTGCGCTCCGAAGCGTGCGAGAGCGCTGCATGTAAGGTCTTTTCTAGGCTTTGCGCGAAGCTGGGCATCTAGGAAACTTTCATGTGGGAGTGGGACTCTCCTTGAGGGGGAGCTTTGGAGGAAATCGGGTTTCGAGATTCATATAGGCACGTTCAGGACGGTTGCGAGGTGCCTTCCGCAAGATCGGTTGCAACCTCACCCCGGTCATGACGTGGGCCCCGGGTTTCGGGGCTTGAACAGGGCATCCGCAGCCAGCATGTGGGCCTGCGAAGCGCGGCGATGCGCGCGGATGCGTTCGATTTCGGCTTCCAGAAGAACGACGCGTGCGTCGAGTTCATCCAACGAATAGCGCTCCAGGCTTTCGCTGGCGAGAAGGCTGGCGGCTCCGAGTTCTACCTCGGGCGACCGCCGCCGCGGTCGATCGTCGTCGTCCATTGCAATGCAGCATCGGACGGTAGATGCTTGCTGTCAATGGCCTGAAATTATGTTCCCAACCATAGTGGGTCTGTGGCAACAGGACGCCTATGTTAGTTAACCAAGTTAAACAGATGACCGCGATCGGCTTTGAAGCGCCGGGTGGTCCTGATGTTCTGAAGCCCGTTACGCAGCCGATTCCGGAGCCGGGACCGGGCGAAGTGCTGGTCAAGGTGGCATTCGCCGGGGTTAACCGTCCCGATGTGGTGCAGCGTCAGGGGAAGTACCCGCCGCCGCCCGGCGCATCGCCGATTCCCGGGCTGGAAATTTCCGGCCGGGTCGCCGCGCTGGGGCAGGGCGTGACCGAATTCCTACCGGGCCAGCCGATCTGCGCGCTGGTCAGCGGCGGGGGCTATGCCGAATACTGTCTGGCCAAGGCCGCGCACTGCCTGCCGGTGCCCGAGGGGCTGGGGCTGGACGAGGCGGCGGCGCTGCCGGAAACGCTGTTCACCGTCTGGCACAATGTGTTCGAGCGTGGCTACGCCCGCGATGGCGAGACGATGCTGGTCCACGGCGGCACCAGCGGCATTGGCACGATGGCGGCGATGCTGGGCAGGCATTTCGGCCTGACGGTGATCGTCACGTGCGGCTCGGCTGAAAAGTGCGCGCGGGCGCTGGAGATCGGCGCGGCCCATGCCATCGACTACAAGGCCAGCGATTTCGTGGAGGAAGTGGCCCGGATCACCGAAGGCAAGGGCGTCGATATCGTGCTGGACATGGTCGGCGGCGATTATGTGGCGCGTAACCTCAAGTGCATGGCGCCCGACGGCCGGCACGTGACGATTGCCGTGCAAGGCGGGGTGAAGGCGGAGGTCAACATGGCCGTGGTCATGACCCGTCGCTACACGCTTACCGGATCGACGCTGCGGCCGCGTTCGGATGCCTTCAAGGGGCTGCTGGCGCAGGAGATCCTCGCCAATGCCTGGCCCTTGGTGGAGGACGGCGAACTGCGCCCGGTGATGGATGCGCGTTTCCCGCTGGCAGAGGCGGCCGCCGCCCATGCGCGGATGGAAGCGGGCGATCATGTCGGCAAGATCGTGCTGGAGATCTGAAGCGGTATTCGAGGAAAGGAGAGTTTCTGAAAATGCGTGGCGGCGCATTTTCATGAGGCATTTGCGTAAATCCTGACTCCCCGGTTCGGATGGTTTTGCCAAGTCGTTTCAAATTCACGTGCGATCGAATTGCCAAAATCAAGGCTTGTGCTTGCCGAATCCGCAAAGTTTGCCTAAATCAGGCCCGAACGGCCGCTCCGCAAAGGGGCGGCCCTTATTGTTTCCGCCGGAGATAGAGACATGAGCCAGCCCACTCCGCTGATGCCGCACGCGACCGCCTCGTGGCTGGTCGACACTACCGCGCTGACGTTCGAGCAGATTGCAGAGTTCTGCGGTCTGCACATGCTCGAAGTGCAGGCGATGGCCGACGATCTGGCATCCAGCAAGTATACCGGACGCGATCCCGTGCGTTCGGGCGAACTGACGATGGAAGAGATCGAGAAGGGTCAGGCAAACCCGGAGTACAAGCTCCGCATGCACAAGATCCCGATCACCTCCAACCGCACCAAGGGCCCGCGCTACACGCCGGTCTCGAAGCGTCAGGACAAGCCGGACGGCATCGCCTGGATCCTGCGCAATCACCCCGAGGTTTCGGACGCGCAGATCGGCAAGCTGATCGGTACGACCCGCAATACCATCGCCGCGATCCGCGACCGTTCGCACTGGAACATCGCCAACATCACGCCGAAGGACCCGGTCACGCTGGGTCTCTGCTCGCAGCGTGAGCTGGACTTCATCGTCTTCAAGGCCGCCAAGAAGGCAGGCATCGAAGACGACGGCCAGAACGATGAGCGCCTGGTCGACGATCGCGAAGCGCTGATCGAAGAACTGCGTGCCGAGCGTGAAGCCGCTTCGCGCGCCGCTTCGGAAGCCGCGCAGGAAGCCGAAGTCGCCGCATGGCTCCAGGCCAAGCGCGCTGCCGAGGCGGCGGGAGAACAGGGCGAGTAATCCTCACCCCGTCTCTGCAGACGAATACAAAAAGCCCCGCGACGAAGCATCGTCGCGGGGCTTTTTGTTTGTGCGGAACGTGTGTCCGAAATTACTCGGCCGGTTCCAGCGTGCTCTCGTCGGTAAGCTGGGCGATCGCCGGCGGGGTTTGGCCGCCGTTCGGATTCAGGCGGCCTTCAAGGCGGGCGCCCTGCTCGATGGTGAGCGCGTCATAGGCCACGTCGCCCTCGATCCGCGCGGTGCGCAGGATCACGACTTCGCGGGCAGAGATCGTGCCACGCACCGTCCCGGCGATGCGCACGGATTCGGCAGTGATGCCGCCGGCAATCTCGCTGGCGTCACCCTGGATAAGCGATTTGCAGGCGATGTCCCCGGTTACGCGGCCTTCGACGTGAAGGTCGACGGAGGCTTCGATGTTGCCGGTGATGGCAGTGTCCGCGCCAAGCACCGAAAAGCTCGTGGAGCCGGTGCGGGCGGTAGCGGTCGAAAAAGTCTTGGCCATGGCGTTATCGGGCTTCTTGCTGAACATTATGGGCGGCCTCGAGGAATGTGCGCGGATTCATGGGCCGGTTGTTGATGCGCACCTCGAAATGGAGATGCGGGCCAGTCGACCGGCCGGTCGAGCCCATTGCGGCGATACGGGTTCCGCCGTCGACGAGTTGGCCGGGGCGGACGTTGAAGCCGGAGAGATGGCCGTAACGGGTCATCAATCCGTTGCCGTGGCTGATCTCCACGCAGTTGCCGTAGCCCTGGCGCTGACCGACGAAAGTCACGCGGCCCTTGGCGGCGGCATAGATCGGGGAGCCCATCGGGCCGGGGAAATCGAGCCCGGCGTGGAACGCGGCGCCACCGGTGAAGGGGTCGGCGCGATAACCGAAGCTGGAAGAGACGTAAGCGACGTGGGCGGGCTGGACCTGCGGGATCGACGCCAGGCCGTTCTCCAGCGCGTCCATGCGGGCAAGGCTCTGGCCCAGACGCTGGAAGCGCGGATCGATCGAGCCGTCGGCGGCAGTTGCCAGCTTTTCCAGCGGACCACCTTCGCCGCCGCGCGCATTGGCCATGGCGTTGGGGTTGAGGCCCAGCTTGCGGATGGTGTCGGCCGTGGCGGCCGCGCGGCGATCCGCATAGCGGGTCAGGCGTTCGACGAAGGCCAGCTGCTGCGCCTCGATACCGGCCAGCTTGCCCGCTTCAGGAACCGCCAGGCTGACCTTTTTCACCGTTTCGGCGGTTTCGGCCGAACTGTCGGTGACGGTTTCGTCAGCCTTCTGGTCCTCCGGAAGCTCGCCGATATGCGCTTCGACCATGGTTTCGATGAATTTCTGGCGGCGGGCCAGATCGTCCACGGTGCCGTCAAGATTGTTGCGATACTGCTGCACGCGGCTTTCGGCGGTGGCGACTTTGGCTTCGCGCAGGCGCAGCAAGGCATGCTCGCTGGTGGAGCTGAGCTGCGACACGGCGACAGCGCCCATCGATACGCACCATGCGCCCAGCAGCGCGGCGCAAGTGCCGGCAGCCACTTTCTGCATTCGCGACGAAATGCGGATGAAGCGGACTTGCCCCTGCGAGCGCATGATGAACTCGCGTTCAGGAAAGGCCGCCTGGAGACGCGATTTAAGCGCCCCGGCAGATATGAACTTCAAAACGACCCCGCTTAGAATTCTTATTTCCTAACCCCGGCGGCCGGGTAGCAGGGGAGGGGGGCAAAGGCGAATCGACTCGCCCCGATTGGTTGCAAAAACGGGACGAGTCGGACCATCATTGCGATGAACCGAGGCAACGGTTGCGCATTTGCGACGAACCGTTGGCCGGAAAATGGCGCGATTCGCGCGTTCAACCGGCTGAATTCATACGAAAGTTTGGACGAATCCGGCCATCCGGTCAAGAATGACGGCAAAGCAACAGTTGCATGACTTGCATCGAGAAGGAGACTTGCGTTCGTTTCGCCTGATCGGTGACAGCATCGCGCAACAATGCTAGGCGGCGGCTATGACCGAGCAGACTATTCTTGCCCCCGAGGCGGCTGTCGAGACGCCCGAGGCGCTTGTGGCCCGACTTGCGAAGGCCGGCCGTGCCGCCCAGCGCGAACTGGCGAAGATGAGCGATGCGCAAAAGGCCGAAGCCTTGCGCGCCGCCGCTGCCGAACTGCGCAAGGCGGAGCCAGAGATTCTCGCGGCCAATGCACAGGACATCGCGGCAGGCGAGGCCAAGGGGCTCAGCGGCGCTCTGCTCGACCGTCTGCGGCTGGATTCCGACCGGCTGGCCGGAATCGCCGATGCGGTGGAGCAAGTGGCGGGTCTGCCCGATCCGGTTGGCGAAGTGATTTCGACGAGCGAACGGCCCAATGGCCTGCAGCTTTCGCGCGTGCGCATTCCGATCGGGCTGATCGGCATCATCTACGAAAGCCGCCCCAATGTGACCGCCGATGCGGCGGCGCTCTGCCTGCGCTCGGGCAATGCGGCATTGCTGCGCGGCGGCAGCGAGGCGCTGCATTCCAATCGTGCAATCATGGCGGCGATGGTCGCGGGGCTTGCCCAGGCCGGCGTGCCCGAAGCGGCGATCCAGCTGATGCCGACGCAGGATCGCGCGGCAGTGGGGGCGATGCTGACCGCGGCCGGCCTGATCGACATGATCGTGCCGCGCGGCGGCAAGAGCCTTGTGGCGCGGGTTCAGGCCGATGCGCGGGTGCCCGTGCTCGCCCATCTCGACGGCATCTGCCACACGTATATCCATGCCGCTGCCGATCCGGATATGGCGGTGCGTCTTGCCGTCAATGCCAAGATGCGCCGCACCGGCATTTGCGGATCGATGGAGACGCTGCTGCTCGATACGCAGTTCGCCGCCTCGGGTGAAATCGTCCGCGCCTTGCTCGATACCGGCTGCGAACTGCGCGGCGATGCCCGTGCGCAAGCGCTCGATCCGCGCATCCTGCCTGCGACTGCAGAGGATTGGGATACCGAGTATCTCGATGCGGTACTGTCCGTGGCGGTGGTGGACGGGCTCGATGCCGCGCTCGACCACATCGCTGCGCATTCGTCGCACCATACCGACGTGATCGTCAGCGAGGATCCGGCGGCGGTCGAACGGTTCCTGAGCGAAGTCGACAGCGCCATCGTCATGGTCAATGCCTCCAGCCAGTTCGCCGATGGCGGCGAATTCGGGCTGGGTGCGGAAATCGGCATCGCCACCGGGCGCCTGCATGCGCGCGGTCCGGTCGCGCTGGAAGGGCTGACCACTTACAAGTGGCTGGTGCGCGGGACCGGGCAGGCCCGGCCCTGACAAGCTCGTCCCTGGCGAATCTTTCCATGCGACATGTCGGCGGACGCAAAGGCCCGGTCACCGGGCTGCTGGGCGGCAGCTTCAACCCGGCCCATGGCGGCCATCGGCGCATCACCCTGTTTGCGATCGATGCGCTGGGGCTGGATGAAGCCTGGTGGCTGGTGTCCCCGGGCAACCCGCTCAAGCCCAAAGCGGGCATGGCGCCGCTGGCCGCGCGGGTGGATTCGGCGAAACGGCAGGCGCGGCGTGCGCGAATCCGGGTGACCGCGATCGAGCGCGAACTGGGCACGCGTTATACCGTGGAGACGCTGCGCGCGCTGGTTCGGCGCTATCCGCGAAGGCGCTTCGTGTGGTTGATGGGGGCCGATAATCTGGCCCAATTCCACCGCTGGAAAGACTGGCGCGACATCGCGCGACTCATGCCGATTGCGGTAATTGCCCGTCCGGGGTATGATGGCGATGCCTTCGCGAGCCCCGCGATGGCCTGGCTGGGGAGATTCCGGAGGTCCCAGTCCAGTCTTCGCAGTCCGGAAAGGTGGAGCGCACCTGCGCTGGTGACATTGCGATTCGACCCCGATGCGCGGTCGGCCACGGCAATCCGCCAGGCCGATCCGGAGTGGGCCCGGAAGTCGATGGATCGACTTTCGCGTGCAGACTCCATTCGAGATGGTGTCACGTACCACCGCATCCCCGGACATGCAGCGTGAGCGGGCAATCGCCTTTCTCTCGCACGTCCGCATATCAAAAAGTGAGATTGCAACGGGCAGGGTGTTCCGCACCCGGCCTGATGCGATCGTGAGAAAGGAGCAGTAACCCTCTAGATGCCACAGGCACAGATACAGCCGGATCAAACCGGCGCCACGCCCCCGGCCATGGTCGAGTCTGACGACCCGCAATTGGCCCTCGTCCTGCAAAGCCTCGACGACGATCAGGCGCAGGACATTGTCACCATCGACCTCGAAGGCAAATCGAGCATCGCCGAATACATGGTGATCGCGTCGGGCCGTTCGACCCGCCAGGTGGCGGCGATGGCACAGAAACTTGGCGAACGACTGAAACAGGGCGGTTTCGGCCACGCGCGCGTCGAAGGTCTGCCGGCGGCCGACTGGGTGCTGGTTGATGCCGGCGGCGTAGTCGTCCACCTCTTCCGCCCGGAAGTGCGCAGCTTCTACAACCTCGAGCGTATGTGGGGCTTCGACGGTCCCTCGGGCGCTGCCTGAGGTCGATAGAACGCTGAAGGGATGACCCGGCCGCGACGGTGGCCGGGATTCTGAACCGGCAATGGCGCGCCTGCTCCGCGCCACCGGGGCCCGCGCGCTTCGGAGCCTGCAACTCCTGAGGGCTTGCGCACCCGGCACCGGGGGGCGATGAGGAGAGATGCTTCTCCACATCATCGCCCGTGGCAAGATCGCCCGCTCGCCAGAGGCTGAGCTGCTCGATCGCTATGCCAAGCGCCTGACCTGGCCTTTCAAACATACCGAACTGCCGGATCTGGGCGGCAAAGTGCCGCCGCCCGTGCAGACTCCCTATCGTGAAGTGCTGCTGGACGAACGCGGCAAGCTGATGAGTTCGGAGGAATTCGCCGAACTGCTCGGCCGCTGGCGCGACGAAGGCGTGCGCGAATGCCGCTTCCTTATCGGTGCGGCAGACGGGCATGGGGACGAGGCGCGCGCGAATGCCGATCACTTGCTCTGTTTTGGCCGCATGACCTGGCCGCACCTGATGGTGCGCGCGATGCTGGCTGAGCAGCTCTGGCGCGCCACCGCGATTCTGGCGGGGCATCCCTATCACCGGTCGGGATAAAGGCGGCGCTGGTCGGTTGTGTCAAAAAACCAGTGCCGGTCGGCCCCAACCACGAGATTTCAAAAACAAACCTCGTCGTCCCCGCGCAGGCGGGGACCCCGCTCCCTTTCCGCCGCCTATCGAAAAAGCGGGGCCCCCGCCTTCGCGAGGGCGACGGAGTGATTTCGGGCTTTTGTGCGTCCACCGCATCCAATCCGGCCATCGTGCTTCCCTCTGGCCACGATCCCATCCGACGCGCATAACCCATGCCGATGCCAGCGATTTCCGGTCCCGGCCTTTGGGCGCTTTGCACTTCCGCCGCTGCGATGACGGCGATCGTTGGGCTGCGCTATCTCGGTACGTCGGGCCTGTTCGCGTGGATCACCGCGCGGGTTCGGCCGGGGCTCTATAGCGGGCTGGACAGGCAGATTCGGGCGGAGATCGGCTGGTCGCTGGCCTCCAGCGCGATCTATGGCATTCCCGCCGGCATCGTCGCATGGGGCTGGCAGGCGCACGGCTGGACGCGGATCTACACGAATCCATCGGCCTACCCGCTCTGGTGGATGCCGCTATCGCTGCTGCTTTACCTGTTCCTGCACGATACCTGGTTCTACTGGACCCACCGCTGGATGCATCGGCCCAAGGTGTTCCGGATCATGCACGGCGTCCACCACGCCAGCCGCCCGCCCACCGCGTGGGCGGCGATGAGCTTTCATCCGCTGGAGGCGGTGACCGGGGCCATTGTGATCCCGGCGCTGGTCTTCGCGGTGCCGATTCACGTCGCCATGCTGGGGCTGGTGCTGACGATCATGACGGTGATGGGAATCGCCAATCACATGGGTTGGGAGATGTTTCCGCGCCGCCTTGTCGAATCGCGGCTGGGCCATTGGCTGATCACCGCCAGCCACCACCATCGCCACCATGAGATCTATCGATGCAACTACGGGCTCTACTTCCGGTTTTGGGATCATCTGTGCGGCACCGATCGCGGCATCTCGCAGCCCTGACCGCCTGCATCGGGCTGCTCTGCGGCGCTTCGGCGCCGCAATCGGTCGTGACGGCAACCGTCACCGGCCTGCGCTCGTCCAAGGGGAATGTACTGGCCTGCCTAACGGCAAACCCCCGCGCCTTTCCCGACTGCAAGGACGACCCGCAAGCGCGCAAGCTGACGGTTCCGGCGGCGGGGCTCAGTCGGCTCGATTTCGGCGCTATGCCGGAAGGGCGCTATGCCATTTCCCTGATTCATGACGAGAACGCCAATGGCCGGCTGGATACCGCGCTGGCGATCCCGCGAGAGGGATACGGCTTTTCGCGCGATGCGCCGGTGCGTTTCGGCCCTCCCAGTTTCGACAAGGCGGCCTTCGTCGTGGGGGCGGATGCAGTGCAACTCGAAATCCGGATGCGATATCTGCTCTAGCCGCCCTTGCTGCACCTCGGCCGCGCGCCTACCCCTGAAGGCGTGACCAAACAGCACGATATCGTCGAGGAACTGGTCGAGGAGGCCGTCGAAGTCGCCACCGCCGGGCTGGTGCAGCCGCCCGCGCATGGGACGTTCTCTCCCTTCCGCTATCCCGTGTTTCGCGCGATCTGGATCGCGAACTTGTTCTCGAACCTCGGTTCGACGCTTCAGAGCGTGGGCGCGGCATGGCTGATGACCGAACTGACGCCGTCGCACCAACTGGTCGCGCTGGTGCAGGCGTCGGCCACCGTGCCGATCATGCTGCTGGGCGTATTCGCCGGCGCGATCGCGGACAATTACGACCGGCGCCAGGTCATGCTGATTTCGCAAGTGGGGATGCTGACCGTCTCAGCCCTACTGGCGGTGCTGACTTACGCGGGGTGGATCACGCCATTCCTGCTGCTGGCCTTCACGCTGGGCGTGGGCACCGGCACCGCACTCAATTCGCCGGCATGGCAGGCCTCCGTGCGCCAACAGGTCGATCCCGATCAACTGCCGCAGGCGATCGCGCTCAATTCGATCTCGTTCAACATCGCGCGTTCGATCGGGCCAGCGCTGGGCGGGCTGTTGATCTCGATCTGGAATCCGGCCTTCGCCTTTGCGATCAACGCGATCAGCTACATCGGCCTGATCGGCGTGCTGCTGTGGTGGAAGCCGGAGCCGCGGGCGATCAACGCGCGCCCGATCCTGCCCGCCGTGGGCGCGGGCATCGCGTTCTGCGCCCGATCGGTGCCGCTGCGGCGTATCCTGATTCGCGGCTTCGCGCTGGGTTTCTGCCTCGCGACGTTCCAGTCGCTGCTGCCGGGGCTGGTGCACGATTCGATTCACGGCGAAGAGGTCGATTACGGGATCATGCTGGGGCTGTTCGGGATCGGATCGATCCTGGCGGCGCCCTCGATCGGGCCGATTCGCCGCAAGCTGGGGCTGGAAGGCATCCTGATGCTGGGATCGGCGCTCTATATCGCGGCTCTGCTGATCGCCGCCGTCGGCCACAGCCTGCCCGCCGTCATGCCTGCCGCCTTCCTGGCCGGCGTCAGCTGGGTTCTGATTCTCACCACCATCAACACCGCCGTGCAGATGCGATCGCCCGACGAAGTGCTGGGGCGCTGCCTGTCGATCTATCAGGCGGTGACGTTCGGCGGCATGGCGATGGGGGCGTGGACCTGGGGCTCGGTGGCGGATTGGAAGGGGATTCCGTTCGCGATGCATGGCGGGGCGGCGGTGCTGTTCGTCTCGTTCCTGGTGCTGCGCTACCTGGCGCCGATGCCACGGCCGGGGGAGGGCGTGTTGCGGCCGCGCTGACCGCGCAGACTGCGTAAAGTCCCGCAGCGCGGCAATTCCTGCCGCGCCTTAAACATTGATTCACCACGACAGCGCACAATCGGCCCCACTGGAAATGGGGTATTCCGACGATGGATACGTTGCGTGGGGAGTTCGCCACCTCGGACGGACTGGACAGCAGCTATGACGTGCCAGAGGCAGATGGCGGGTACGAAACGCGCGCCACAGCCGTGATGGGCGATGAGCGGCGCATGCAAGTGCGCGCCTACAACTTCTGGGCCAGCCTGCTGGGCGATCGCCAGTTCCCGGTAATCGCGGACCTTCGCCCTGACGACTATCCCGATTTCGGCCCCTACAGCGTGCTGCTGGATTTCTCCGCCGGGCTGGACGATCCCAAGATCGCCTGGCTGGGGACGGCGCTTGCCGCCGAATGCGGCACGCAGGGCCAGATCGGGAGCCTGGGCCAAGTGCCCAGCCGTTCGCTGCTGTCGCGCATTACCGACCATTACATGCAGATTCTCGCGAACGAGGCGCCGATCGGCTTCGAGGCCGAATTCGTCAATGTGCGCGGCGCTACCGTGCTCTATCGCGGCATCCTGCTGCCGTTCTCGCATGACGGATCGCGGATCGACTGGATCTACGGCGTGATCAACTGGAAGGAACTGGCCGATCAGGCCAGCACCGATGCGCTGATGCGGCAGGTGGACGATGCGCTGGCCGTGCGCTCGCCTTTGCAGCGCGACCTGCCGCCGCTGGGCGGCTGGGCCGATGGTCCGGTTGAAGTATCGCTGGATTCACCGATCGACGATGCCCTCGCGCTCGACGAGTTCATGGCGCTGGAAACCGATTCGCTGCCGTTCGGCGAATCGCGCTTCGATGAATCGGACATTCTCGAACTCACCGCCGACATGGAACTGGCCGATTGGCTCGCCTCCGCCCGCGAACTGGCGCAGGCGGCGATGGGCTGCGAGGATCGATCCCGTCAGGCACTCTACGCGGCGATCGGCCGGGCCTACGATTTCGTGCTGGCCGCGGCCGAGGCTCCGGCAGAACTTGCCGAACTGCTCGAAGACGCCGGCCTGAAAGTGCAGGAACGCGCGCCGCTGGTGCCGTTGGTGAAGCTGGTTTTCGGCGCCGATTACGACAAGACCCGCCTTACCGAATTTGCCGGGGTGATTGCCCACGCGCAGCGTCTCGGTCTCGACCGTGGCGCTCTGACGCCATTCCTTGCCGCAGAGCCCGGCGGCATCAAGGCCGTGGTCCGCGAAGAGCGCCGCCTGAAGCGCGAAGAGAGCGACAGCGCGCCGGTGGCCGAAACCCGGCGTGACCGCATGAAGCGCGGGCTACGCGGTTTGGCGCCCAAGTCGCTGAGTGAAATGGCCGGCGATGCCGAATTCACCGTGCTCATCGCCCGGCGCGATGAGGACGGCAATGTGGTGCTGCTGGGCGAAGTCAGCGACGACGAATCGCTGCTGGATCGCGCCGCCCGTCATCTGCTTGGCTGAGTGAAAGGACACGCGAAAGGGCGACAACCGCAAGGTTGCCGCCCTTCGTGATTCGCAAGCAGCGTGCTCAATAAGTCGATGGCGGATCGCTGGCCGGGAAGCTTTCATCGATCGCCTCGTCGGTCTTCGACCAGCGTTTCGGCTTGGATTGCATGTTTTCCGGCCCCGCATCACGCACGGGCGGGCACGCTGCGCCATTGCCGGCGGTCGCGGCCAATGGCTCTTCCTGGTCCCGCGTCGCATATTTGTAGAGTGCATAGCCGGCAGCACCGGCAACGGCCAACTTGATCAGTCCCATCGATCCTGCTCCTCTCGGTGGCAGCAACCCCGCCCGGTGGAGCGGGGTGCAATGTTCCACGTGAAGCAACGCAGGACTTCGGGCGCGGTTGCCTAAAGCATTTTCAAATCAGGTGGAATCACCTGATGACTCGGAAAATGCGAAAAACCATAAACTTAGAGCAGTCGATCCAATGCAATTGGATCGGAAACTGCTCTAGTCGCCGCCGACGCGTTCGATCTGCGCGCCGACCAGAGCCAGCTTTTCCTCAAGCCGCTCATACCCGCGATCGAGGTGATAGAGGCGGTGGACCTGCGTCTCGCCCTCGGCGGCAAGGCCGGCGATGACCAGGCTCATCGAGGCGCGCAGGTCGGTTGCCATGACTTCGGCACCGGTCAGCTTCTGCACGCCGTGAACCACGGCGGTGCGGCCCTTGGTCTCGATATGCGCGCCCATGCGGTTGAGTTCGGGGACGTGCATGTAGCGGTTCTCGAAGATCGTCTCGGTCAGCACGCTGGAGCCTTCGGCGCGGCAGAGCAGGGCCATCAGCTGGGCCTGCATGTCGGTCGCGAAACCGGGGTAGGGTGCGGTCGAGATCGTGACCGGCTTGAGCGCGCCGTTGGCCGCGACGTGCAGCCCCTCGGTATTCTGCTCAACATGGACGCCGGCATCGCGCAGGGCCTGCACGGTGGCTTCCATATCCTCGATCTTGGCACCCTTCAGCGTCACTTCGCCGCCGGTGATGGCGGCTGCGCAAGCGTAAGAGCCGGCTTCGATACGATCGGGCATCACCATGTAGGTGGCGCCGTGCAGGCGCGGCACGCCGTGGATGGTGATGTCAGAGGTGCCGATGCCCTCGATCTGTGCGCCCATGGCGACCAGCAGGTTGCAAAGGTCGACGATCTCCGGCTCACGCGCAGCGTTGTGCAGCGTGGAGGTGCCGGTGCAGAGCACCGCGGCCATCAGCGCGTTCTCGGTCGCGCCGACCGAGACCACCGGGAAGGAATAGCGGCCGCCGGGCAGGCCGCCGTCGGGCGCGACGGCGCGGACGTAGCCGGCAGCCATCTCGATCTGCGCGCCGAGCGCCTCAAGCGCCTTCAGGTGCAGGTCGATCGGGCGGTTGCCGATGGCGCAGCCGCCGGGCAGCGACACTGTCGCCTCGCCCATGCGCGCCAGCATCGGGCCGAGAACGAGGATCGAGGCGCGCATCTTGCGGACCAGATCGTAGGGCGCGACCGAGCTGGTGATGCGCGTGGCCTGCAGCGTCATCACGCGGCCGAAATCTTCCGGACGGCTGCCGGCGATCATCGTCGAGATGCCGAACTGATTCATCAGATGCTGGAACCCGTCGATATCCGCCAGACGCGGCAAATTGCGCAGCGTCAGCGGCTCTTCGGTGAGCATCGCGCAAGGCAGCAGCGTCAACGCCGCGTTCTTTGCGCCGGAAACGGGAATGGTGCCGGAAAGGCGCTTGCCGCCTTCGATGATGATCTTGTCCATTGCCCGCTCTTTAACGGGATTTGGCCGCGCAGCAAGCACGGCTCGGAGAAAGACGGATGGACTGTTGCGCTGCACCTGCGAAGCGGCTTTAACAGCACTGTAACTAAATGGAGTCAGACCATTAACTATGTCTGCGCCTCAGTTCAAAAAACCCGTCCGCAAAGCCGTGTTTCCCGTTGCCGGGCTCGGAACCCGCTTCCTTCCCGCCACCAAGGCGATTCCCAAGGAGCTGCTGCCGGTCGTTGACCGCCCGCTGATCCAGTATGCCGTCGATGAGGCGCGCGAGGCGGGGATCGAGGAATTCGTCTTCGTCACCGGGCGCGGCAAGACCGCGATCGTCGAGCATTTCGACACCGCCTACGAACTGGAAGCGACGATGTCCGCGCGGGGCAAGTCGCTCGACGCGCTGGACCCCACGCGAATCCAGCCGGGCAATCTGGTGACCGTGCGCCAACAGGTGCCGCTGGGCCTTGGTCATGCGGTCTGGTGTGCGCGCGCGGTGATCGGTGACGAGCCTTTCGCGATCTTCCTGCCGGATGAGCTGATGTACGGTTCGCCCGGCTGCATGGCGCAGATGGTGGAGGCCTATAACGAAGTGGGCGGCAATCTCGTCTCGGTGCTGGAAGTGCCGCGCGAGGAAGTGTCCAGCTACGGCGTGATCGCCCCGGGCGAAAGCAATGGCGCGCTGACCGAGGTGAAGGGCCTGGTCGAAAAGCCGAAGGTGGAGGATGCGCCCTCCAACAAGATCGTCTCTGGCCGCTACATCCTCCAGCCGGAAGTGATGGATCTGCTCGCCAACCAGGGCAAGGGCGCCGGCGGAGAGATTCAGCTGACCGATTCGATGGCGAAGCTGATCGGCGTCCAGCCGTTCCATGCCGTCACGTTTGCCGGTCGGCGCTTCGACTGCGGTTCCAAAGTGGGCTTCGTGGAAGCGACGCTCGCCATCGCGCTCGACCGTCCCGACATGGGCGACGAAGTGCGCAAGATTGCGGCCAAGCTGCTGGGCTGAAGGTAAAGGGCGCCCCGATGAGGGGCGCCTTTACTGGCGAACCGGGTCCGTCAATCGCGACATGATCGCCGCGACATAGGCCTGCGTTTCGCGGATATTGGGCACGCCGCCAGCCCGAGTCACGCGGCCCGGCCCTGCATTGTAGGCGGCCAGTGCCTTCTCAATATCGCCGCCGAAGGCATCGAGCTGCATCCGCAGATACCGGGCGCCGCCTTCCAGGTTGGCCATCGGATCGCCGGGATTCACGCCCATCTGCGCGGCAGTGCCGGGCATCAACTGGGCAAGGCCGCGCGCGCCCACGGGTGAGACGGCCAGTTCGTTCCACCGGCTTTCCTGCCACACCACCGCTTCCAGCAGGCTGGGGCTGATGTCGTACTTGGCGGCCAGTTCGGCCACGCGGATGCGCCAGCGCGTCGGCCCTGCCGCGTCTAGCGCGTCGGTGATCGATTGCGGTGCCAGCGTATCCGCGCCCACTTCGGCGGGCGGGATGCCATCGTCAGGCGCATTGAGTGCGGCGGGATCGACCGCCTGATGGGCAGATCCACCGGCAACCCAGCGATAGTCGCCGTTGCCGATTTCCAGCACGTCGGCATGGGCAGCGCCGGGCATGACAGCCAGCGCCAGCAGCGCGGCGGCAATGGCCCGATTCATGTGATTCGCTTCCCTCACCATGTCTGCCGTTTACAGCGTGGCGCCCGCGACGTCACCTGCGGGAGATCGCGGGCGGCCACGATCAATCGAGCCCCAGTGCCGTGCGAATCGCGCGCCAGGAGACCAGCTTGAAGTTCTGCGCATGGGGGGCGTTATCGCCGTCCTGTGCGACCATCAGACCATCGGGATAGGTCGGGCCGAAGTCGCCCAGCGCGATCTCGATGCCGTCGGTTTCGCTGGTGCCGCCGATGGTGCCGCCATTGATGCGGAAGCGGCCGGCGGGCTTGCCGGTGCCGAGGTCGAACACGGCATAGGCGCTGTCGCCCTGACTCGACGCGACCAGCCAGGCGCGGCCGCCATCTTCGCGGGCGACTGCAAGGCCCTCTACATCGGCGACGAGGCCGTCCTGCTCACCCACGCGGGCGAATGCTTCGGCAACCAGCTTGTCGCCGGCCAGCGGCACTTTCCAGATGCCCACGTCCTCCTCGGCGACGAACAGCACTTTGCCGGCATCGTCGACCACGCACCCTTCTGACTGCGTGGCGAACTTCACGAGGCGCACATAGTCGGGCACGATTCGCCCGTCGCGTTCGATCAGCCGGCTTTCGGCCACCGATCCGTCCTTCAGCACGACATAGGCGCGGGCCAGTTCGCCTTGCGCCAGCGCGCCGCCCATGCAGAAGCCATAAGCCTCTGCCGGAGCGTGGCCGGCGGGCAGGAACGTCTCCGCGCCCAGCGCGGTCAGTTTGCCGGTGGCGCCGTCGAGCGTGAACAGCGCGATGCGTGGTTCGGCCCGGTCGGTGCGATCGCTGGCGCCGACCAGGATGGTCGTCCCGCCCGCACGGCGCACTTCGCGCAAGTCCACGTTGTTGAGCGCGCCTGCCGCCGCATAGTCGCGCACCTTGCCGTCGAGCCCGTAGACATAGAGCCCGGCCTTCTTGTCGGTGCCGAGTACCAGACTGGCGGCCGGATTGCCGGCATTGCGCCAGATCGCCGGATCGTCGGCGGCATCGGCATTGGCGGTGCCGACGGGTTGGGTCTCACCTGCGGCGGGTACATCGATCGCGGGAAGGCGCGGGGCGGGCGCCGTGGCGGTGGTCGCGCAGCCGGATAGCATGAGGGCCGGGAGCAATGCTCCCAACCCCGTTCCCTGGCCCAGCCTCACGGCATAGGCGATGTTCGTGAAGGCAGCCTTCATCAGAAGGTCACCTTCGCGCCGAACTTCACGGTCGGGCCGTATTCCTCGTACTGCAGCAGGCGCTTGTCGCCCGCGTAGTTCTGATAGGCGTAGAACTTGGCGTTGTTCACGTTCACCCAGTCCGCGAAAAGGCGCACATTTTCGCTGACCTTGAACTTGGCCGAAAGGTCCAGCTGGAAGTGCTGGTTGACGATGCGGTCCTCATCGGCCGCGCCGCCGATTTCGTCCAGAAACTTGTCGCGGAAGGTGCCGGCGGCGCGCAGGCTGATCGGGCCCTTCTCGTAACCCAGCACCACGTTGAAGGTATTCTTCGACGATTGCGGCAGCGAGATGCGGCGGGCGACCCCGTCGTCGTCGAACACGGTGCCGCGGGTATAGGTATAGGTATAATTCAGCTGCGTCAGCAGGCCGTCGAACGGAGCGGGCAGCATGGTGAATGCCTGGCTGTAGCTTGCCTCCAGCCCGACGACCGTCGCGGTATCGCCGTTCTCCGGAATGCGCAGTTCGGTGTAGTCTACACCGTTGAACGTGCCCTCATCGCTGGAGAAGGCGTTGTAGGTGTAGTCCTTGATCGACTTGTAGAAACCGTTGACCGACACCGCGCCATTGCCGGCGAAGTAGTAGTCGAAGCCCGCGTCGAAGTTCCATGCCTGATAGGGCTTGAGGTAGGGGTTGCCGAATTCGGCCTCGCCATCTTCGTTGATGCTGTAGCGCGGCGCGAGATCGGCCAGCTTGGGGCGGACCACCGTCTTGTAGCCGGCAGCGCGCGCGATCAGGTTGCTCTGCGGGTTCCAGCGCAGGGTCAGGCTGGGCAGCCAGTTGGTGTAGTGGCGCTGGTAGGCGACCGGCGAGACGTCGACGATGGTCACGTCGTCGCCATCCACTTCCTCTTCGCTGACGGCGACGAGGTTGCCTTCCATCTTGTTGTAGGTGCGCTCGACGCGGACGCCGCCGATCACGCGCAGGGTGGCGGAATCCCACCGGCCCAGCAGGTAGCCGGCAGTGATGTCCTCACGCACCGAATAGTCGCTGGTGGAACTGTCGATCAGGCTGTCGGTCTCGTTGAATTCGAAACCGTCCTGATTGGCGAGGTAGAAGTCGGCCGAGCCGGTCTTGCTGGCGACCGGGCCCATGTCGAGCAGGCGGTAGGTCTGCTTGCCCAGTACGTCCGCCAGCGTGTAGTCGCCGTCATAACCGTCGAACCGGCTCATGTTGAAGTCGTAGGACTTCTTGCGCCAGCGCGCCTTGACGCCGCCCTGAATGGTGAAATCGCCATTGTCGCCAGCGAAAGTGCGGGCGAGGTCGGCCTTGGCGGCCCATTCCTCGTCCTGGCTGTTCGACAGGGTGGTCAGTTCGAGACGGTCGAATTCGTAGGCCGAAGCGTCGTTCACCGAAGCGCCGCCGCTGGCGATCGAGTAGGCCGGGAAGTATGTGTTCGCATTGTCGACATCGATGACGACGCCCGAGCCATCCTCGAAATCGGCGGCGAAGCGATTGGGATCGAGCGAGAAGGTCTCCTTCTCGGTCGACTTGGCATAGCTGCCCTGCCAGTTGAACTTCCACACGCCGGTGTCGGTGTCGCTGCCGATGGCGACCGAGCGGATGCGCTGGCGTTCGAAGCGGTCCTTGAGGTCACGCTCGATCGTGAGGTCGTTATCCTCGGTATCGAACGAGGCGGTGCCGCCGCTTACCGAGCTGGGGCCGTCATCCTCGAAATCGCTGAAATCGAACGTGGTGCGGCGGCGATATTCGTGATCGTCGAACTGTGCCCAGTTGCCGCGGATATAAGCCGAAGTCGTGTCCGAGGCGCGCCAGTCGAGCGAGAGCGCGGCGTTGATGCGGGTGCGCTCCACGTCGTAGTCGCGGTATTCCAGGCTCTGGACCCAGGCGTTGCCGTTCTCGTCGGTCGTCCAGTCGGACGCTTCGACGTTGTCGGTCTCGAACTTGCGCTTGTAGTAGCTGACCGAGCCGGCGATGCCGAAATTGTCGCCCAGATGCTGCGAGAAGTCGAACGAGCCCTTCGGTGTGACTTTGCCCGAATAGTCGTTCCAGCTGCCTTCGGCGCTGACCGAATAGCGGTCCTTCTTGCTGTCGAACGCGCTGGTGGTCTTGATCTCGATCGAGGCGCCGATGAAGTCGCCGTCCATGTCCGGGGTGAAGGACTTCTTCACTTCGATCGATTCGATGGTGTCGGAAGAAACCACGTCGAGCGCGACCTGGCGCACGTCCGATTCCGGCGCGGGCAGGCGCACGCCGTTGAGCGAGGTGGAATTGAGGTTCGGGTCAAGCCCGCGCACCGCCACGAAGCGGCCTTCGCCTTGGTCGTTCAGGATGTTGATGCCGGGCAGGCGGCGCAGCGATTCGGCGACGTTCTGGTCGGGGAACTGGCCCACCGCGTCGCGCGTCAGCACCGAGACCACACCGTCTGCCGCCTTCTGGCGCGACAGCGCGCTCGACAGGTTTGCCGATTGGCCGACCACGAGGATGTCACCGCCGCCGACGGCCGGGAGATTGAAGTCCCCCGCGATGCGGCCGGTTGCCGGCACCGTCACCGAATGGGTCGTGACTTCCGCACCGACGTAGCGGGCTTCCAGCGTGTAGGCACCGGCGGGCACGTCGCCGAAAATGAACTGGCCGGCGCGGTCGGTCTCGACGGAGCGATTGAGCTCGACGATGCGCACCGATGCGGACTGCAAGGGGCGTGCGCCGGTTTCGTCATGAACGCTGCCGGAGATTTCGCCTGCCTGGGCGATCGTGGCGAATGAGGCAGAGGCGAGCAGCCCCGCAAGGAGGCGCATGGAGGACGTCATTAGAGGCAAACCCCTGTTGCTTCGAGGAATTGGGGCCGCCTCTAGGTATGTTCGATGACAGTTTTGTGCTGCTGGAATGGCAGTTTTGTGACTTTGCCCTACTGCAGCAATCGGGCAACAGTATACGATCCGCAGGCGCGAATCCGCCTCACAAGGCACACATTCCAAATATGTAAGGGGAGGGGAATGGTGCTGCTGGGGAGGATTGAACTCCCGACCTCGTCATTACCAATGACGCGCTCTACCACTGAGCTACAGCAGCGCCTGATCCGAAGGCCTTTCAGCCAGCGCTTCAGCGCTTGCCCACGGCGACCCGGGGCAGGGGCGCGCTAATGTCCGTGACCGAAGCAATTGTCAAGCGGTGCTTGCGCATTCTTTTTCGGAAGGCCATTCCGCGGGGGACAGAACGGCCTCGGAAAGACGCATTCGCCATGACGCAGCCCCAGCAATCCCGCGAGGAAAGGCTTGCCGCCAAGCTTCGCGAAAATCTTCGCCGCCGCAAGGTGCAGGCACGCGCTTTCGATGCCGCGATGCAGGACCCGGCTGGCGTGACTTCCGAATCGGAAACTGCCGATACGCCTGCCAGTGAAAAAGACGCTGCGAATGGAGGCGAAATCGAATCGGGCGCTCTTTCCAAATCGACGCCGGAAAGCTAGGGGCTGCGCCCAGACATATCGTTCAGTCTGCCAAGAGGCGTTCCCCGCCGGAGCGCCGATGAGCCCGGGAGTATGCCTTGCCTCGCCTGATCCTCGTCCGCCACGGCCAGAGCCAATGGAACCTTGAAAACCGCTTCACCGGCTGGTGGGATGTCGACCTGACCCCGCTGGGTGAGGAAGAGGCCCGCGCCGCCGGCACGCTGCTCAAGGAAAAGGGCATTGCGCCCACCGTCGCTTTCACCTCGCTGCAGACCCGCGCGATCCGCACGCTGCATCTGGCGCTGGAAGCTGCCGGCCTGCTGTGGATTCCCGAGACCAAGGACTGGCGCCTGAACGAGCGTCACTATGGCGGCCTCACCGGCCTGAACAAGGCGGAGACCGCTGCCAAGCATGGCGAGGATCAGGTGAAGATCTGGCGCCGCAGCTTCGACACGCCGCCGCCGGTGCTGGAGAAGGGCAGCGAGTTCGATCTTTCGACCGACGCGCGTTACGCCGGGATCGCCGTGCCGCAGACCGAAAGCCTGAAGGACACCATCGCGCGCGTCCTGCCTTACTATCAGGGCTCGATCGTGCCGCACCTGAAGGCGGGCGCCGACGTGCTCGTGTCCGCGCACGGCAATTCGCTGCGCGCGCTGGTGAAGCACCTTTCGAACATTTCGGACGACGAGATCACCGGTCTGGAAATCCCGACCGGCCAGCCGATCGTCTACGAACTGTCGGGCGATCTGGCGGTGGTCGATCGCTACTATCTCTCGGAGCGCTGAGATGACCGCACCTGTCCCGGTCGCCATCATCATGGGCAGCCAGTCCGACTGGCCGACCATGGGCAAGGCCGCCGAGATGCTGGACAAGCTGGGCGTCGCCTACGACGCCCGCATCGTCTCCGCCCACCGCACGCCCGAGCGTATGGTGGACTTCGCCAAGGGCGCAGCGGACGAAGGCTTCAAGGTGGTGATCGCCGGCGCCGGCGGCGCTGCGCATCTGCCGGGCATGGTCGCCGCGCTGACGCATCTGCCGGTGCTGGGCGTGCCGGTGCAGTCCAAGGCGCTTTCGGGGCAGGACAGCCTGCTCTCGATCGTGCAGATGCCGGCCGGCATCCCGGTCGGCACGCTGGCTATCGGCGAAGCGGGCGCGGCCAATGCCGGCCTGCTGGCCGCCGCGATCCTGGCCACCACCGATGAGGCGCTGGCGCAGCGGCTCAAGGCTTTCCGTGCCGCGCAGACCGAAAGCGTGGCAGTCCGTCCTTCCTGATATATCGAGTAACGGCGTCATGATTCCCCCCGGCGAAACCATCGGCATTCTTGGTGGAGGCCAGCTTGGCCGGATGATCGCGATGGCGGCAGCGCAGCTTGGCTATCGCTGCCACATCTACGCGCCGGAGGCCGATTCGATCGCCGCCGAAGTCAGCGCCGCGTTCACCTGCGCCGCCTGGGACGATGCCGAGGCGATGGCGAAGTTCGCCGCCGACTGCGCCGTCGTCACTTACGAGTTCGAGAACGTGCCCGTCGCCCCGCTGGCGGCGCTGGGCGATGTGCCGCTGCTGGCCCACGCCCGCGCGCTGGAAACCGCGCAGGACCGGCTGAACGAGAAGCGCTTCGTCACCGAACTGGGCGGCACCCCCGCGCCGTTCTTCCCGGTCGATACGGCCGAGGATCTGGCCGCCGCGATTGCCGAGATCGGCACGCCCGGCATCCTCAAGACCCGGCGCGACGGCTATGACGGCAAGGGCCAGTGGCGGATCATGAAGCCGGAAGATGCCGAAGGGCTCGACCTTCCGGCGCAGGCGCTGATCTACGAAGGTTTCGTCACCTTCTTCGCCGAATTCTCGGTGATTCTGTGCCGCGGCATCGATGGCGACATCCGCTATTTCGATTCGGCCGAGAACGTGCACGAAAGCGGTATCCTGTCGCTCAGCACCGTCCCGGCGTCGTCCGCGATTCTCGAACAGGTTCCCGCCGCGCGCGCGCTGGCGGCGAAAGTGGCCGAGGCGCTCGATTACGTCGGCGTGCTCACGCTGGAATTCTTTGCGACCGACAATGGCCCCGTGTTCAACGAGATGGCGCCGCGCGTGCACAATTCGGGGCACTGGACGATCGAGGGCGCCGTCACCTCGCAGTTCGAAAATCACGTGCGCGCGATCTGCGGGCTGCCGCTTGGCAGCACGGAACTCGCCGCCGATGCGGTGGAAATGCGCAACCTGATCGGCGATCAGGCGCATGACTGGTCGACGATCCTTGCCGATCCGGCCAATCACCTCCACCTTTACGGCAAGGCCGCGGCTCGCCCCGGTCGCAAGATGGGGCACGTGACGCGCCTCTCTTTCGGGCAGGACTGACCGGCGACTTGGCGCAGGATATCTTCCTTATCTACGCACGCGCCGAAAACGGCACGATCGGGCGCGACGGGGCCTTGCCCTGGCGCCTGCCGGCCGACCTCAAGCGGTTCAAGGCGTTGACGATGGGAAGGCCCATGATCATGGGCCGCAAGACGTTCGACAGTTTCCCCGCGCCGCTGCCCGGCCGCCGCCACATCGTGCTGACCCGCGATGAAGCATGGCAGGCCGAAGGCGCCGAAGTCGCTCACAGGGTGGACGAAGCGCTGGATCTTGCCGGTCAAGGTGAGATCGCGGTGATCGGCGGGGCGGAAATCTACGGCCTCTTCGGAGGCATTGCGACCCGCATCGAACTGACCGAGATTCATGGGGACTATGAAGGTGATACTTTCATGCCCCGGCCCGGCAGCGAATGGTACGAGACTGCCCGCGAAGAGCATGCGGCGGACGGCGAACGCCCCGCCTATGCTTTCGTGACGCTCGTGCGCGACCTATAGGCCCGAACCGACATGATTCGCCTCGACAACCGTGAGCCCTTTCCCGAAGACATGCGCGGCGCCGTGCTGGCGCTGGGCAATTTCGACGGATTCCACCTCGGCCATCAGGCTGTTGTCGGCGAGGCGATCCGCTGGGCCCGCGCCGAAGGGCGCAAGGCGATCGTCGCCACGTTCGATCCGCATCCCGTCCGCCATTTCCAGCCCAACGCGCAGCCGTTCCGCCTGACCACGCTGGATCAGCGGCAGGAACTGTTCGGCGAAGCCGGCGCGGATGCCATGTTGGTGTTCCATTTCGATGGCGCGATGGCCGGCATGCATGCCGATCAGTGGATCGAGCAGATTCTGGCCGGGCAACTGGGCGTGGCCGGGGTCGTCACCGGCGACGATTTCACTTTCGGCAAGGCGCGCAGCGGCAACCCTTGCGTGCTCAAGGAGGTGGGCGGCCGGTTCGGCATCGAATCGCGCGCGGTGGGCGCGGTGTTGGATAATGGCCTGCCGGTCAGTTCCAGCCGTATCCGCGAGGCGCTGCAGGCCGGCGATTGCGAAACCGCCGCGCGTTTGCTGACGCGGCCTTTCGCCATTCGCGGCCATGTCCAGCATGGTGACAAGCGCGGCCGGGTGATCGGCTTCCCCACCGCCAATCTCGACATGGCGCACTACTTGCGCCCGCGTTACGGCATCTATGCGATTACCGGCCATCTGCCCGGCGGCCGCACGGTGATCGGCGCGGCGAACATGGGCATTCGCCCGACGTTCGATCCGCCCAAGGAGCTGCTGGAGCCGCATTTCTTCGATTTTTCCGGCGATCTCTACGACCAGGAAATCGAAGTGGCCTTCCACCACTATCTGCGCGGCGAGGCGAAGTTCGATTCCATCGATGCCCTCAAGGCGCAGATGGCGCTCGACTGCGATCGCGCTCGGGAACTGCTCGCCAACCTCGTGTAAGATTGGGCAGCGGTCCAGCAAATCCTTACCGGATTTGAATAACCCGGCTGGAATGCCTATGTCGGCTCGGTGCAAGTCGAGCCTCCGACGACGCCCCCGATGACGCCTGAGGCGCGACGGCGGGCAGCCTTGCTCTGGCGCGAAGGGCGTGGGCCGCGTATTCCGCGTCCCAACCTGACCGCGCGGCCGTTCGTGATTGTCCGCCGGGTGATCGAAGGAACCTGGGAAGACGGCTTCATCCACGCCGGCAATCTGGCCTACATGACGATCGTGGCGCTGTTTCCATTCTGCATTGCAGTGGCCGCGATCTATTCGGCAGTGGGTGAGCAGGGGCAGCTCGATCAGTCGATCAATGCGCTGCTTCAGGCCCTGCCGCTGCGGGTGCAGGAGGAACTGGCCCCGGTCGCGCACGACGCGGTGCGGGCGCGCCATGGCTGGCTGCTCTGGATCGGCGGGCTGCTGGGCGTGTGGACCGCGACCAGTCTGGTGGAAACCATCCGCGACATTCTCTATCGCTCCTATGGCATCACGAAGAGACGCGCGTTCTGGCGCAACCGGCTGGTATCGGGCGGGCTGATCTTCGGCGCGGTGTTGCTGATGCTGCTTTCGCTGTCCTCGCAAGTGTTCCTCTCGCTGATCGTGGACGTTCTGCTGGAACTGTTCCCCCGCCTCGGCCGGTTCAATTATCAGCTGGCGATGTCGCGGGTGGTGACGGCGGGAACGCTGTTCGGTTCACTTTATACGCTGTTTTACATGCTCACGCCCTCCCGATACCAAGGGAAGGGCTTCCCCAAATGGCCGGGGGCTGTATTGGTGACGACGTGGTGGCTCGCCACCGCTTTGGCCCTGCCCAGAGTGTTGCGCAATTTCATCGCTTACGATCTGACTTACGGAAGCCTTGCCGGAGTGATGATCGCGCTTTTCTTTTTCTGGTTTGTCGGACTAGGGATGGTTGCGGGCGCCGAACTCAATGCGGCCCTTACCGTCAGTCCCGAGGAGCAGGAGATGCTCGCGGGGCGAAAAGGCGGCAACGGCGGAATCCTGAACAGGGCCGCCGAGAACAACGAAGCACAGGAAGAACGAGAATGACCGGTCTGATGCAGGGTAAACGTGGCCTGATCATGGGCCTTGCCAATGACAAGTCCCTGGCCTGGGGCATCGCGAAGAAGCTGCACGAACACGGCGCGGAACTGGCCTTCTCCTATCAGGGCGAAGCGCTGGCCAAGCGCGTGAAGCCGCTGGCGGAAAGCCTGGGCAGCGATTTCCTCATCGATTGCGACGTTTCCGATATGGCGGCGCTGGACGGGGCGTTCGAAACGCTGAAGGCGCGCTGGGAAACCATCGACTTCGTCGTCCACGCCATCGGCTTTTCGGACAAGAACGAGCTGCGCGGCAAATATGTCGATACCAGCCTCGACAACTTCCTGATGACGATGAACATCTCGGCCTACAGCCTGGTCGCCGTCGCCAAGCGGGCGGAACCGATGATGCGTGAGGGCGGATCGATCCTGACGCTGACGTACTACGGCGCCGAAAAGGTCGTGCCGCACTACAATGTCATGGGCGTTGCCAAGGCCGCTCTCGAAACCTCGGTGAAGTATCTCGCCAACGATCTTGGCCCGCAGAACATCCGCGTGAACGCGATTTCGGCCGGCCCGATCAAGACGCTGGCTGCCAGCGGCATCGGCGATTTCCGCTATATCCTGAAGTGGAACGAGCTGAACTCGCCGCTGCGCCGCAACACCACGATCGAGGATGTCGGCGGTTCGGGCCTCTATTTCCTCTCGGACCTGTCTTCGGGCGTTACCGGCGAAGTCCATCATGTCGATTCGGGCTATCACCTCGTCGGCATGAAGCAGGAAGACGCGCCGGATATCGCGCTGAGCTAAATCGCGCGAAGAAAGCCCAGCTATGCAAAAAGGGCCGGAGGAACGATCCTCCGGCCCTTTTTTGTGTCTTGGTACCCTGCTTGTTGGGTGCTTACTTTGGCTGCGGCAGCGGCGCGTCGGTCTTTCCGGCAGCGTTTTCGGCCGCATCCTGCTCTGCAGCCTGACGCTTCTGTTGTTCGAAGTAGGCCTTTTCCGCCTCTTCCACACGCTTCTGCTGTGCGGCGGCATCGGCGTCGATCGTCGACAGGCGCTTCTCACGCTCGGCAGCGATCAGTTCGCCGAAGCGGACTTCCGAACCGTTGGCGCGTTCCGAATAGGCCTGGTTGATCAGCTTCTGGGTGCAGCCCGATGCGCCGCCGGGGCCCACGGGCGAACAACTGAGATTGCCGAAAGCGCCAACCGTCTCATAGGCCTGGACCTTGTTGTTCCATGCCTGCGAGGTGGGCGAATCGATGCCGCGCAGGGGCTCGGGGATGCGATAGCGCTCCGATTCGGCCTTGCGCGCGCACACGGTGATCTCTGCGTCCGAGGATTGGGGGCAGGGATCGTCACCGTAGATGATCAGCTGGTTGACCTTTTCACCCCCGCTGGAAGCGGGCTGATCTTCCTGTGCGGCGGCGGACGGCGCCCACCCGGTCAGGCCCCCGGTGAGACCTAAGCCCATAATGGCGATCGCAGCAGCAGTGGTCTTGAGGGGCGTCATCGGAATTGCTCCAGTCGATAATACGTCGCACGGCGGATGATAGGGCGCGCACCGCTTGAATGGTAGCTTAAGCACAGCCCCTGGCCACAAGGCAAACGGCCGGTCGGATCAATATAACGCCTGAAATTCAGATTCTTTCCGAAAGCTTGATAGCCACGCGGCAGCCCATGCGGATGGCGTTGAACAGCAGCGGATAGGCCGGTGCACGTTCGGCCCCGGCGGCCAGCGCGGCATCCCGGTGTTCGCGTTCCTCGTCGCGGAACTGGCGGATCACGTCGCCCAGTTCGGGATCGTCGTTGCCCAGTTCCTCAAGCTGTTCGGTGTAGTGGCGGTCGATCTCGGTCTCGATCGCCGCGGTGCAGGCCATCGCCGCTTCCGGCCCGATCAGCGCTGTGGCGGCGCCCAGCGCATAACCGGCCACCGACCAGACCGGCTGGAGCAGGGTGGGGCGCACGCCCCGTTCGGCGATCATCCGGTCGAACCGGGCCTTATGCTCGGCCTCCTGCTCGGCCATGCCGGCGATCTCGGTGGAGAGCGGCGCGCGGGCGCCCATGACCGCCATTTGCCCGGCATAGATCTGCACGGCGCCATATTCGCCGGCCTGATCGACCCGGATCATGCGCTCGGCCCTGGAGGATGTCATGACGTCAGGCCCTTGATGGTGGAAGCGGAAGGATTGCTGCGGCCGATCAGGCCGAAGATCGCCAGCGCGCCCAAGGTGGAAAGCAGGAAGTTGAAGCCCGCCAGCGATACGCCGCCCAGCGTCCAGGGGGCGACGTCGCAGCGGATCAGCGGCGCGGCCATGATCGCCGCCATCGGATCGGTGCCGGCGGCAAAGGGGCTGGCGGTGCAGGCGGTAAAGCCTTCCCACCAGCCGTATTCCACGCCGGCGTGATAGCCGCCGATCAGCCCGGAACTGAGGATGCCCAGCGCCGCCACTGCCACCAGCGGGCGCACCGGGCGCCAGAAGAAGGCCAGCGCCGCAAACGGCAGCGCGAACATCTGGCCATACCGCTGCCACCAGCACATTTCGCAAGGGTGCAGGCCAAAGCCGTACTGGCTGATATAGGCGCCGCCCAATGCGATCACGGGAATAGCCAGCGCAAGCAGGCGGGCGGCGCGCAAGGATGCGGCAACGGGGACGGTCATTGCGGAAGCCTTCAGTTCTTGCCCGGTACGGCCGGCGTGGCGGCCGTGGCGAGCGCGGGCTTGCCGGCGGTGCGGCGCAGCGTGTCGATCGCGTAGCTGAGCTGGAAGTCGGTGACGCCCCGCTTCTTCAGATCCTCCGCGCTGACCTTGAAGCGCGGATCGTCGGCCTTGTCCTTTTCCAGTTCCTTGTCGTCCAGCGCCGCCTCGTTGATCAGGTGGCTGCGCAAGTCGGATTCGCGCACGGCGCGCTCGGAGCGGGCGCGGGCATCGGGATCGGACAGCTGCGGCACCTTGATATCGGGCACGATGCCGCCTTCCTGCACCGAATGGCCGGAGGGCGTGAAGTAGCGCGCCGTCGTGATCTTGATCGCGCTCTCCTTGTCGAGCGGGATGTACGACTGGACCGAGCCCTTGCCGAAAGTGCGATCGCCCATGATCACGGCGCGGTGCAGATCCTGCAGCGCGCCGGCGACGATTTCGGAGGCCGATGCGGAACCGGCGTCGACCAGCACGACCAGCGGCATGCCCTTGACGACATCGCCCTTGAACACGGTTTCGGCGCGGTAATACTGGTTTTCGCTGGCGATGCGGCCGCGCTGCGAAACGATCGTGCCGTGATCGACGAACAGGTCGGACAGGGCCACGGCCTCATCCAGCGAACCGCCCGGATTCGAACGCAGGTCCAGCACCAGCCCGTCCAGCTTGGTGCCCTTCTTGGCGGCCTGCAGCTTCAGGTCGGCAATGCCCTTGTTCACGAAGTTGCCGACATCGCGCGAGAATTCGTTGACCGAGATGACGCCGACGTCGTCCTTCAGTTCCCAAGTCACCGGTTCCAGCTCGATCACGCCGCGCGTGACGGTGACGTCGAACGGCTGGTCGCGGCCCTGGCGGAAGATCGTCAGGCGGATGGAGGTGCCGGCCGGCCCGCGCATCTTGTCCACCGCCTCGTCCAGGTCGCGCTCATAATAGAGCACGCCGTCCAGATGGGTGATGTAGTCGCCCGCCTTGATCCCGGCCTTTTCGGCGGGGCTGCCCTTGAACGGCGAAACGACCTTCACGGCGCCGTCGTCTTCCACCACGGAAAGGCCAAGGCCGGTGTAATTGCCGTCGATCATCGTTTCCAGCCGCTGCTTGGCGGGGCCGTCGAGATAGTTGGAATGCGGGTCCAGGCTGGCCAGCATGCCGTCGATCGCGCCCTTCAGCAGCTTATTGTCATCGACCGGATCGACGTAGTTGGCCTTGACCAGCTGGTAGATGGTGAAAAGCTTCTGGAATTCGCGCCCGGCATCGCTGTCGACGGCGGCCAGGCCGGAGGTCGCGGCGGGCAGTACGGCGACGGCGGAAACCAGCAGAGTCGCGCGGATAATCGAAACGAACTTGGTAGAGCCAAACTTCATCGGGCTGGGTCGCCTCTCGTGTATCGCGTTCGGCCCCGGGCACTAGCGGCACCGGGGGTATTTTTGACCATCATGCTGCGAAGGCCAATCACCAGCGCATAGTACCGGGGCGGGACGGCAATTGCCAGCGCGTCATGCTTACAGCGAGCGGACATATTGCAGCGGATTGACGGGGACGCCGGCATGGCGAAGCTCCACCTGCACGCGCGGATCGCCGGGGCCGGTTTCGCCCAGCGGCGATCCGGCGACGATAGTGTCGCCCACCGCAACGTCCAGCAGCGAAAGCCCGGTCACCAGCGAGGTCCAGCCGCCGTCGTGCTCGATGATCACAATGCGGCCGAAGCCGCTGTAGGAACCGGCATAGGCTACCCGTCCCGGCGCGGGAGCGACGATCTGGGCATGGGCACGCGTCGCCAGCGACAGCCCGCGCGATGGTGACTGGCCCGGCAGCACTTCGCCAAAGCCGGTGACGACGCGGCCGGTTACCGGCAGCATGTAACTGGAAAGCCCCTCGGGCGGGGCATCGAACCGGGACGCCTCGATAATACGGGCATCCTCGGGCCGGTCGGGCCGCATTATCGGCCCGGGCAGGGCGGAAAGCTGATCGCGCAGCGCACCTTGCCGGCCCATCTCGTCCACCAGATCGCCAAGGTCTCGCGCGGTTTCGGCCAGCGCCAGCGCGTGTTCCGCCTCGCGGGCGGCAATGCCAGTGGCCTGGCGGCTGGCCAGCCGCTGGCGGGTTTCCAGCACGGCGAGCTGGCTACGCCGTTCGCGCATCTGGTTTTCGGTCGCGGTCAGATCGGCGCGGGCGGCCAGCGCCTGCGTTTCCAGCGCCCGGCCGCGTTCGATTTCCGCCCGCAGTCCGGCAGTGCGCCGCTGGACTTGCGGCAGCATGGTATCGAGCAGCGCGCGCAGATAGACCGCATCCTGCACCGAACCGGGCCGCAACATGGCCAGAATCGGCGGGCGCCGGCTCAGCAACTGCAGCGAACCGGTCAGCCGCGCGAGCGGGGCCTGTCGCACCGCCAGCCGCTGGCGCAGCGCCGTGCGCTGCGAGGCGATCAGGCGCAATCTGGCCTGCTGCGCGGCGATGCCGGCTTCGGTCTCCTGGATGCGCGCAGCGACGGCGGCGGCTTCGCGCGCGGTCTTTTCCGTCTGTTCGCTGACGTCGCGGGCCTTTTTCTCCAGCGCTTCCGCGCGAAGGCGGGTCATCTCGCCCTCGCGCCGCGCGGCGATCATGTCCTGCTGGGCCTGTGCGGCGTCGGCGGCGGGATCGAGCACGGCCAGCGCGCCGATCTGGCCGATACCGGGGCCCGAAAGCACGATTGCCCCTGCCGCCAGGGCGGCAGAGGCAATCAGGATCGTGCGGTTGCGCGGGCTCACGAAGGCGTGCCTAAAGCACTGCGAGTCCCGCGCAAAGAGGGAAACCGGAGGAATGCTCCGGCATTATTTTTAGCCGGTGCGGCGGACGGCGCCCTTGTGCGCGCCCACGCCCTTGGCGCCGCGCGGACGGAAGCTGCGCTTGCGCTCACCCTGCTCCTCGCCACCACGATCACCACGCGGCGCGTCCTGACGCGGACGATCGTCACGACGGCGGTCGTCGCGGCGCCCATCGTTACGGTGACCGTCGTTACGGTGACCGTCGTTACGCTGCCCATCATGGCGCTGACCATCGCGGCGACTATCGCCGTCACGACGCTCGCCGCGCGGCTGCTGGCTGCGGTTGCCGCCGCCATTGCCGCCGCGCTTGCCCTGACCGCTATTGCGGCCGTTGCCCTGCGGTGCGGCCGGGGCGCTGCGCGAAGGCGCGGGAAGGCGCGAAGCCTGCTTTTGGAAATCTTCCGGCAGGCCGAGCGCGGCCAGCTTTACGCGGGTCAGCTTCTCGATATCGCGGATGTAGGGCTTCTCGTCCGGCGCGACGTAGCTGATCGCCACGCCGTCCGCGCCGGCGCGCGCGGTGCGGCCGATGCGGTGGACGTACTGCTCGGCCACGTTCGGGATTTCGAAGTTGTACACGTGGCTGACGCCGCTCACGTCAATGCCGCGCGCGGCGATGTCGGTCGCCACCAGGATGCGGATGGTGCCCTGGCGGAACCCGCCCAGCGCGGCGGTGCGCTGGGCCTGGCTCTTGTTGCCGTGAATCGCGGCGGCGGGGATGCCGGCGGCGACGAGGTGGCGGACGACACGGTCTGCACCGTGCTTGGTGCGGGTGAACACCAGCGCGCGGTCGATGGCGCCATGTTCTGCCTTCTCGGCAGCGTCTTCGGCCAGACCGGCGCGCAGGCTGAGCGTCAGCAGCGCCTGCTTTTCAGCCTGGTTGATGAAGGTGGCGTACTGTTCGACACGCTCGGCCGTGGTCGACTGCGGAGCGACTTCGACCTTGACCGGGTTGTTGATGAACTGCTTGCCCAGCTCGGCGATCGCCTGCGGCATCGTGGCCGAGAAGAACAGGCTCTGGCGCGTCTTGGGCAGCAGCGCGGCCACGCGCTTCAGCGGCTGGATGAAGCCCAGGTCCATCATCTGGTCGGCCTCGTCGAGCACGAAGATCTCGACATGGCGCAGCGTCAGCGCGCGGCTGTCGATCAGGTCGAGCAGGCGGCCGGGCGTGGCGACCAGGATGTCGGTGCCACGCTCAAGAGCACGGGCCTGCTTGCCGGCGGGCACCCCGCCGAACACGCACTGGACGGAGAGATTGAGGAACTTGGCATAGCCGCGCATGTTCTCGGCGATCTGCGCAGCCAGTTCGCGCGTCGGCGACAGCACCAGCATGCGGCAGCCGGCGTTCTGGCGCGGCTTGGGATCGTTGGCGAGGCGGTGCAGCGAAGGCAGCGAGAATGCGGCGGTCTTGCCGGTGCCGGTCTGGGCAATGCCCAGAATGTCGCGACCTTCCAGCAGTGCCGGAATGGCCTGACGCTGAATCGGCGAGGGATCGGTGTAGCCCTTGGCGGAGAGCGCACGGAGAATCGGCTCGGCCAGACCAAGTTCGGAGAAATAGGACATAAGTCACTTTCACAAGCAGCCCGGGCGCGCGGATAGGAAAAGGCGCGCGGAGCTAGGTGTCGTTTCGGGCGACCCTGCGTGAAGAAGGAAGCTGGTTCAGGGGCAACCGCTCGTCCGGGCCGGTTCAGGCGTTGACGCCGGAAACCTCACGCTGCTCTCGGATTGCGGCGGGAAAATGGACCCCACGCGCCGGTTGCTTGGCGTGCATTTAGGGTGTGGCTGGGGAAAACGCAAGAAAATTACGTGTCGGGGGAATCGGAAGGCACCGCGGGCGAGCCGTCGCAATCCCGGCGTTACCCCTCTGCACCCCATTGCAGGGTTTGCGGATCGCCCAGCGTCACCAGCCGGCGCAGCGCCGCGCGGGCAAGGCGCTCCGTCTCCACCTTGCGGCGCGCGGCGGCCAGTTGGTGGAGCGGGGCGGGCCGCAGAATCTCGGCATCGTAGCCGTCGGCCACGATCACGCCGCAGCGTTCGGGCAGGAACAGTTCGGTTTCCAGCGGTGCGCGGTCCAGCGAGGGGGGCAGGGCCCAGTAGTACCGGTCGCAATAATCCAGATAGTCCGTCCACTTGCCGTCACCCAGCAGATCGGCGCGGCTCACCTTGATCTCGACGATGATGACATGGCCCTTGGCGTCCACGCCCATCAGGTCCGCCCGCCGGCCGCAGCGCAGGGGCATTTCCGTCAGGCACCAGATATCGTTGCGGGCGAACAGGCGCCCGACACCGCGCGTTACGTCGGCTGCGGTAATCGGCGAAAGGGGGGAATCGACGTCGGCCATGCCCCATCATAGGAACATAGCAAGAACTTTCAAGTCGATTGGCGTGGCGGTATCATCAGGTTCAGGGCGTCGGGCGGCGCAAGCGCGACCATGGCATCGCGCGCGGCGACGAATTCCTCCCACAGCGAACGCGCGGCGGCACGCGGATCGGCCCCGCGATCGAGCGCGGAGAGCAGGGCGCAGAGACCGGGCTCCATGATTGCGGTCAGATCGTCGATGCCCTGTTCGGCCAGCTTGCACCGCCATCCGCCCGCTTCGCGCATGATGGCCGGGAAAGCGCGTGCTTCAAGGCTGGGGCTTTGGTCATCGGCCCCGGCGATGGCGGCGACGACTTGCCCTGCCTGGTGGAGTGCTGCCCATTTCATGGCGATGGCGCCCAGTGCTGCAGGGGCAGGCTCCTCAGCGGGTTGCGGCCAGGAAGCGACATAATCGGGGGTGCCATAGTTATCGGCGCCATAGTCACGCGCATCATAATCGCCGGCGTCATAATCGCTAGGGGCGGCCCCAGCCTCCGCCCAGCTTTCGTCCGAGGTGAAACCCGTCGCGTCCATGTCCGATTCGATAGCCGAAAGCCTATTGCGAATTTACTAACTCGGCATCCGGCGCATATTTTCCCGTGGACTGTCGGGCGATAGCCACATTTGTCTCTGGCAACGCCGGCGATGCTCTGCTAGTCGCCCCGGCACTGCACCCGTAGCTCAGCTGGATAGAGCGCTGCCCTCCGAAGGCAGAGGCCACAGGTTCGAATCCTGTCGGGTGCGCCATTTCCTCCGGAAATGGCTCCCCTCATTCAAGATCCGTTCGAACTGTGTTCGAACAGGTGCGCCATTTCTCCCCAATCATCGGCTATTCACGCGGCCACGGCCAGATCCGCGCCGCTGTGGAAGCGCGCGCGGTAGTCTCCCGGCGTCAGGCCCAGGATGCGGTGGAAGGTGCGGCGGAATGCGGTGGCATCCTCGTAACCCACGGTCCAGGCGATCTGGTCGATCGGACGGCGGGTGAATTCCAGCAGTTCCCGCGCCTTGCCGATTCTCAGGTGCTGCACGTATTCGATCGGCTTCATGCCGGTGGCGCTCTTGAAGCGGCGTTGCAGCGTGCGTTCTTCCAGCCCGGCCTGCTGCGACATCTCCGCAAGGCTGGTCGCCCGGCTGGCGCGCGATTGCAGCCAGTGCTGGACTTTCAGGATCGCCTCGTCGCCGTGGGTAAGGCGGGGGGCGAAGCTGGAATAGTGGCGCTGTTCGCGCCCGGCGGGATCGATCAGCAGGAACTTGGCCGTCTCGATCGTGACGGTGGGGCCCAGCAGGCGGTCGACGAGCCGAAGGCCAAGGTCGGTCCAGGCCATCAACCCGCCGGCGGTGATCAGGTCGCCATCCTCGATCACGATGCGGTCGGCATCGACCAGCACTTCGGGAAAGCGTTCCTGCAATTCGCGGGCGAAAAGCCAGTGCGTGGTCGCCGGGCGTCCATCCAGCAGCCCGGTGGCGGCAAGGATAAAGGCGCCGCCGCAGGTCGAGGCGAGGGTGGTGCCGCGCGCGTGGCGGTCCAGCAGCCAGCGGGCGTAGGGTGCGGCCTCGTCGCGGTCGGCGGGGCCGGTGAGGCGGCCGGGGACGATCAGCACGGATGGCTCACCCGGTTCATCGGGAGCGGTGTCGTGGCAGCGGCGGAACACGCCGTCCTCACCCCGTTCCCAGTGGCTGACGCGCAGGGCCGGGCCGCCGTTTCGGGTCGAGAAGTGCGAGGCGATGGCGAACAGGTCGGTAATGCCGTGGACCATGGCCATCTGGCAGCCCCGGTAAAGCATCAGACCCACTTCGCGCCCACCTGAAACTGACTGCATTGCAGTTGCCGGATTCATCGTCACACGCACTCCGTCCCAGCCGAATGTCGGAATCGGCCTGCTCAATGTCGTTTGCGACAATCCTGGGCCTCGGGCGGGGAGCGTATCTCTTGTTTCATCCAAGGCAAGGAGGGCGCGCAAAGGGCGCTCTTCAGGGAAGCAGGACGCAGACGATGAGCACGATCACCACCAGGGACGGAACCCGCATCTTCTTCAAGGACTGGGGTAACAAGGACGCCCAGCCCATCGTCTTCTCGCACGGCTGGCCGCTGTCTGCGGATGCCTGGGACGTGCAGATGGCGTTCTTCGCCGATCGGGGCTTTCGCACCATCGCCCACGACCGCCGCAGCCATGGCCGTTCGGACCAGGTCTGGAACGACAACACCATGGATCAGTATGCCGACGATCTGGCCGAGCTGATCGAGACGCTGGACTTGCGCGACGTCATTCTGGTCGGCCACTCGACCGGTGGCGGCGAAGTCACCCGCTACATCGGCCGCCACGGCACGGCGCGCGTCGCCAAGGTGGCGCTGATCGGTGCGGTGCCGCCGTTGATGCTGAAGACCGAGGCCAATCCCGGCGGCCTGCCGATTTCCGCCTTCGATGCGATCCGTAAGGGGACGTATCAGGATCGCAGCCAGTTCTTCTACGATCTCACGCTTCCCTTCTACGGCTATAACCGCGATGGGGCGACGGTCTCCGAAGGCGTGCGGCGCGAGTTCTGGCGGCAGGGGATGATGGGCGGCCTGAAGGGCCAGCTCGATTCGATCCGGGCCTTCTCCGAAAGCGACTTCCACGCCGATCTGGCGAAGTTCGATGTGCCGACGCTGGTGCTCCATGGTGACGACGACCAGATCGTGCCGATCGGTGCCGCCGCGCTGGAAACGGTGAAGATCGTCAAGCAGGCCGTTCTCAAGGTATACGAGGGCAGCAGCCACGGACTTACCCAGACCGAGGCCGACCGTTTCAACGCCGATCTTCTCGACTTCATCCGCAACTGAACCCCGGACGCCCGGCGGCAGTGATGATCGCCGGGCTCCTTTCGAAAAGGAGTAATGTGATGAACGCCAAGACTTACCTCGTCACCGGCGCGTCCGACGGTATCGGTGCGCTCTATGCCGATCGCCTCGCCCGCCGTGGGCACGACCTGATCCTGGTTGCCCGCCGCAAGGACAAGCTCGCCGATCTGGCCGCCCGGCTGGAGGCTGAAACCGGCGTCTCGGTCGAAGTGATCGGCGCCGATCTCGCCAAGGCGGAAGACCTGTTGCACGTGGAACAACGGCTGCGCGATGACGCGGCGATCGTCGGCCTCGTCAACAATGCCGGCATCGCCAACGAAGGCACGATCCTGGAGGCCGATGCCGATTACCTGTCGGGCATGATCGACCTCAATATCCGCGCCGTCACCCGGCTGTCCTCGGCGATCGCGCCGCGGCTGGCGGAGCGGGGCCCAGGACACGGCGAAATCGGGACGATCATCAACGTTACTTCGGTCACCGCGCTGATGCCGGAGGCGTTCACGGCGGTCTATCCCGCAACCAAGGCCTATGTCCTCGCCTTCAGCGAGGCGCTGGCTGCCGAACTCGGGCCCAAGGGCGTGCGCGTGCAGGCGGTGCTGCCGGGGATCACCCGCACCGCGATCTGGACCGAGGAGAAGATGGCCGCGCTGCCCGCGCACATGGTCATGGAGGCGGACGACATGGTCGATGCCGCATTGACCGGGCTGGATATGGGCGAGACCGTGACGATCCCCGCCTTGCCCGACATGGCGCAGTATGAAGCCTATATCGCCGCGCGCACCGCGCTGCGCCCCAACCTGTCGCTTGCCAAGCCCGCTGCGCGTTACGGCGCGGTCATGGCCAACTGAGGAGAGCGTGCCATGATCCCTTCCACCACTATATTAGGCCTCACGCTCGCGCAGTTCACTGCGCTCCACGTCGCGATCAGCCTGGTGGCGATTGCGAGCGGGATCGTGGTCATGCTGGCCTTCGCTGCCGGACGCTACAGCATCGCCGGGCTCTCCGGCCTGTTCCTGATCACCACGGCGGCGACGACGCTGACCGGCTTCCTGTTTCCCTTTCATGGAGCGACGCCGGCCTTCATCACCGGCGTCGTCTCCACCCCGGTGCTGGCAGTGGCCTTCGCCGCCTATTACGGGCGCAAGCTGCGGGGCAGGGCGGCCGCGACGTATGCGGTGGCGGCCAGCATAGCGCTTTACCTCAACCTGCTGGCTTTCGTGACGCAGGCTTTCCTGAAGATCCCGCCGCTGCATGCACTGGCCCCTTCGGGCACCGAGCCGCCGTTCCTGGTCGCGCAAGTGCTGACATTGGCGGCGATGATCGCGGTGGGAACCCTGTCTTTCCGCGCCGCCCGCCGCATCTGAATCGCAACCACAATCCATTGCAATTTTGCCCGCGAGGATCGCCTGATCCGCGCGGGCAAAATGTTTCCACCGAATTCCCAACCGCAATGGCTGACAAAGTGCGAATCGTCCCTTTCGCCCGCTTGCAAGGGGCTCACGCGTTGAGGCATGACAGTCGCGTGCTTTCGCAGAAAACCCGCTATGCCATCCGCGCCATGCAGCACCTTGCCGATCACTACGGGCAAGGTCCCATCCAACTGGCGCAGATCGCGGAAGCCCAGAACATCCCCGCCAAGTTCCTGACCACGATCCTGTCCGAGCTGACACGCTTCGGCATCGTTGACTCCCAGCGCGGCAAGGATGGCGGATATTGGCTGGCGGTGGCCCCGGTCGACATCACCTATGGCGACCTGATCCGCATCATGCGCGGATCGCTGGCGCTAGTGCCCTGCGCCAGCCGCTTCGCACACGAGAAGTGCAAGAATTGCCTGGAAGAAGGCGATTGCCGCACCCGGGCCCTGATGTTGGAAGTGCGTGATCGCACTGCCGATCTGTTGGACGGCATCCGCCTGTCAGACCGGATCGATCCGGTTCCCGCGCAGGCAGAAGACGAAGCCGCCTGACCGCGCTTCGGCGGCCATTCGCGGTCACCGTTTTTTGGCAGATTTCAGCAGTTTTCGTTGGATTTCAACGCGTGGGCCGCCGGCTTCTTTGCCCACCTCTACCCCTTTTGGATCGTATCGGACGCCAAGCCATCGCTTCAGCGTAAATAGATTTTGTTTTGCCGCGAATGCGAGAAACTTTCGGATAGGGGTATTGTCAACTTTTTAGGTTGAGAATATCAGTACCTCAGGCGGTGCAAAGCGCCGCACTCGGAGGAAGATTCGCAATGGCTCAACCGTCAACGGATACCCAGCGATCGGGACTTCACCTTTCCAGGGACTCCGAGGGCTCGAACTCCAAGGCGGCCCCGCTTCAGGTCGTCGCCGATGCTCTCGACAGGATGCGCTACGGCGTCATCCAGATGACAGTCCACGATGGAAAGCTGGTCCAGCTCGACATCACCGAACGAAAGCGCTTCGCTTCCTAAGCGCGCGCATCGACACCGGATTCTGACCAAAACCAATAACCGATTGCCCATAACCGACTGCCGCCAAGCAGACCGGACCACCGGATGTGAGGCCCTCGAATAGCGACCATTCGCACCGCGACATATTCAAGGGGGACTTCATGAGAAGACACATCCGCGGGCCGCTTCCGGCTCCGCTTCCGCTCGCCTGCCTTTCGTTCACGCTGCTGCTGGCTGCAACGCCGGCCCTCGCGGAAGAAGCGCCGGCACCCGTTGCTGCCACGGCCGACGCCGAACAGGAATCGCCCACCTCGGTCGGCACCGGCGCCCATGACCGCGGCGGCGAGATTCTCGTCACTGCGCGCCGCCGTCAGGAATCGAGCCAGGAAGTGCCGCTGGCGATCTCGGTCGTGGGCGGCGAACACCTTGATTCCACGGGGGCCTTCAACGTCGGCCGGCTTCAGCAGCTGACGCCCACGCTGCAGTTCTATTCGTCGAACCCGCGCAACACCGCCGTGAACATCCGCGGCCTCGGCGTGCCGTTCGGCCTCACCAACGACGGTATCGAGCAGGGCGTCGGCATCTATATCGACGACGTCTACAACTCGCGTGTCGCCTCGGCCACGTTCGACTTCCTCGACGTTGCCCAGATCGAAGTGCTGCGCGGCCCGCAGGGTACGCTCTACGGCAAGAACACCACGGCCGGCGCGATCAACATCACCACCAATCAGCCAACCTTCGATTTCGAAGGCAAGGCCGAGGTGTCGGTCGGCAATTACAACTTCAAGCAGGCCAAAGTCGCCGTTTCGGGCCCGCTCACGGATAATGTGGCGGTCCGCATCGCGGCTTCCACCACCGATCGGCGTGGCACCATCTACAACGTGACCACCAACCAGTGGATCCAGAGTCAGGACAATATCGGCCTGCGCGGGCAGGTGCTGTGGAAGCCCACGGAGGATCTGGCGATCACTTTTGCCGGTGACTATTCCACGCAGGACGCCAATTGCTGCGGCTCGGTCTATGTCGGTTACGGCCCCACCCAGCGCGCCGCCAACCGCCAGTATCCGGCGCTCGCTGCCGCGCTTGGCTATGCGCCGCCCAGCACCAACCCCTACGATCGCCTGACCGACCTCGACACGCCGCTCAAGGCGAAGAACAAGATCGGTGGCGCCTCGGTGCGCGTGAAGTGGGATGTGGGCCCGGGCACGCTGACCTCAATCTCGGCCTGGCGCTTCTGGGACTGGAACCCGTCGAACGACCGCGACTTTACCGGCCTGCCGATCGTCGCGCTGTCGCAGAACCCGTCGCAGCAGGACCAGTACACGCAGGAACTGCGCTACAACTACAGCGGCAAACACTTCGATTTCGTGGTCGGCGCCTTCGGCTTCTACCAGCGGATCGATACGCAGGGCACCGAATCGCAGGGCGCGGCGGCCAGCCGCTGGAACATCAATCCGGGCACCGTCGCGCAAGTCCCGCCGGGATCTTCGGGCTGCGGCCCCAGCGCGGCGAACCAGCTGGCCTGCAACCCTGCAGTGCTCAACGGACTGGTCGCCTACAATACGCAATATCTGAAGAACACCAGCGCCGCGCTGTTCGGGCAGCTCAGCTGGCACATCACGCCGGAACTGACCGTGCAACCGGGCGTGCGCCTGAACTACGACAAGAAGGACGGCTACTACCAGCGCCGCGTGTTCGACGGGCAGGGTAACGAACTGCTGCTGGGGCAGGCGTCCTACACGGCAACCCAGACTGCGCAGCTGGCGATCTATACGCCGCAGGAAATCTCGCCTGAGTTCAGCGACTGGAACTTCAGCTACGACTTCAACGTCAGCTACAAGGTCACGCCGGACATTCTCGTCTATGCGACGTATGCAAAGAGTTTCAAGTCGGGCGGCATCAACCAGAACGGCGTGCCGGTCGATGCGCAGAACAACCCGATCCTTGCGGCGCAGACGGTGAAGCCGGAATCGGTCCACAACTACGAGGCGGGCATCAAGACCCAGTTCTGGGATCGCCGCGCGACCTTCAACCTGTCGATCTTCCGTTCCGACATCGGCAACTATCAGGCTAACGTCACCAACGGCCAGTACGGCGTGCTGCGTGGCTACCTCGCCAATGCGCAGGAAGTGCGCTCGCAAGGCGTGGAGTGGGACTTCTCGGTCCGCCCGAGCGAACGCTTCAACGCTTACGTCAACGGCGCCTATACCGACGCGACCTACCGCAAGTTCACCGATGCGCCGTGTCCGCCGGAACTCTCGGGCGGCACGGTCGTCACCGGCACCCAGGTCCCCGGCGCCGCTGGAACGCCGGGTGCGCTGAGCCCGGCCAACTGCGATATCTCCGGCCAGCGCCTGCCGGGCGTGTCGAAGTGGACGTTCTCGTTCGGCTTCGAGGCGAATACCCCGGTCACCCTGCTGAAGCAGGAGGGTGAGGTCTACTTCGGCTACGACGGCAGCTATCGCTCGAACTTCTCGTCCAACCCTTCGCCTTCGGCTTATACCTGGATCGACGGCTACAGCCTGTCGAACTTCCGCCTGGGCTTCCGGACGGAGAGCGGCTTCGATATCTATGGCTGGGTACGTAATGCCTTCGATCAGAACTACATGGATCAGCTGTTCGTCGGCCCGGGCAACACCGGCCTGATCGCCGGCCTTCCGGGTGACCCGCGCACCTGGGGTGGCACGATCCGTTACAACTTCTGATCCCATTCACGGAACAGGGAGGACAACCTCATGTTCGATCTCGGAATCGGCCTCGACGATTTCCTGCCTTTCGTCATCGTCGGATTTGCCGCGCAAGTCATCGATGGTGCCCTGGGCATGGCCTTCGGGGTGATTTCCCAGACGATGTTGGTCAGCGTGCTCGGGATGGCGCCGGCGGCGGCATCTGCGAGCACGCACCTCGTCGAAATCTTCACGACCGGCGCATCGGGCGCGAGTCACATCCTCCACCGCAACGTCGATTGGGGCCTGTTCAAGCGACTGGTCCCCTTCGGCGTGGCGGGCGGCGTTCTCGGCGCTTACGTGCTGTCGAACATCGATGGCTCGGTCGCTCGACCCTACATCATGCTCTACCTCACCGGGATCGGCTTCTATCTGCTGGTGAAGGCGATCCGCATGAGACGGCCGCGCTTCGAGGATCCGCGCATGACTCGCCCGCTGGCAACTGTGGGCGGCTTCCTCGATGCCGCCGGTGGTGGCGGCTGGGGGCCGGTCGTCACCTCGAACCTGCTGGTGCAGGGCGGAGACCCCGTGAAGGTGATCGGCACAGTCAACACGGCTGAGTTCCTGCTGTCGCTGTCGATCTCGATCTCGTTCATCGCCACATTGGGAGTTGCGGCATTCAGCGTCGCGACGGTGGGCATGATCGTCGGCGGCGTGATCGCGGCTCCATTCGGAGCCTACCTTGCCAAGCGCGTGGCACCACGCGTGTTGCTGTTCGCAGTGTCGTTGGTGCTGATCGCCACCAGCATGTTCAGCATCGTGAAGGCCTGGCATCTCGTTCCAGGCATGTGAATCGGGTGAAAGCGCAGAAAACCGTCCCTCTCGGCGAGCCGATTCGCCGAGGGCGGAATCCGACCCAAAGCGAGCATGCCCTGAAACCCTCGGAAATCTGCCAAAATTTAGAAAAAAGACGTTTTTTTGAAAAAGGTGTGTTGACCGAATCAGAGGTGGGTCTTAGAGGGCCTCTCACCGCAGCGGAACACACGGTTCTCCGCCGCTGAGGTCGCCAACATAGACGGGCAACATGCTCCTCGAGATAGAAATCGAGGAAGGCTAGTTGTCCGGGTTTTTCGTCGGCGGGA